>JAHZIX010000027.1 GCA_022601195.1 Deltaproteobacteria bacterium | reverse complement strand
GCATCGATGTGGTGATCGCCCTTCGTTCCCGGGTCGACACCTCCCACCAACCCGAGGCGAACCGAGTCGATTCGACGCTGATCGGTGTCGAGGCTCGACAACGAGGTTTCGGTTCCTCCGACCCACAAACGTATTTCTCCGTCCGAAGCCCCGACTGCCGAAGAAGCGATCCAGGAGATCTCCAAGTAGGTGGCCCCTATTACCGGTGTCCAACCGGTCGCAGCCCAGGTGCCATCATCTCGAAGCACCCTTGCCGAGACCTCGCGAACCAGCTGCCCGGAGCGCACGCTCAAAGCCAGGACCGAAGTTCCGCCACTGTCGTAGGCATTGAAGATGGAGTGGGCATCGAAGGACCCCATGGTCAGGGAAGTGGGATCGAAGTGGAAACGCGCCCGATATCTTGTCTCATCGTTGGGGGAGTCGTCCCGCACGTAGGCCTTCCCGGTGCCACTGATCTTGGCCGACAGCCCGTAGGTACCCACTAGAGAAGCTCCGATCGAGGTCAACAAAGAACCACTTCCCGTCGTCCCGCTGCTGCTCCAGGCGGAAATAGAATTGGACTCGAATCCATCGGCGAATAGGGATGCCTCGAAGGCCGGCTGGAAGGAGATAGAAGCTGTATCGGTCAATCCTCCATTGCCAGGGGCACGATCAGAAACCTGATAGGTGAAGCTCTCAGCACAGCCATCCCAAAAGGCCTGACTTGGCGTGTAGACGATCTGGTTCGAGAGCTCCGTCAGGGAACCGCAAGAAGGCTGACCGAAGGTGCCTGCAACGACAAAAAGAGGATCGCCATTGGGATCTGAATCATTGGCCAACAACTGACCAAAGCTCAAGGCGTGACTCGGTGAGCCCACAGGAACCGAAAAGGAATCGTCGTTCGCTTCAGGGGGCTGGTTCGGCAGAGGACAGCCCGGAACCCCGACCGCACACCAAGCGGCATGAACCGCTTCCCACTCGGCAGTACCCGCCCCGAAGATATCCACTGCCGCCTGGGCCGTAGCTTGGCGCAGCGGTTCGTAGAAGGGTTGGGTGACTCCGTTGTTACAAGTCGGAAATTGCCCTCCAGGGAGATATTGGTAGGCTTGGAAGAACACCTGTGCCGCATTGGAGATACCCATACCCTGCACCTGATGGGTGGTCACTCCTCGGGGATGACTTCCCCCCTGGGAAAGGAGATAGAAAGCCAAGCTGGCCATCCCGGCATTGTCATGGGGATCTGCACCGGAGCCGCAGAAATCCGCGTCTGGATAGTAGTCCTTGGACCGGCCATCTATCGTCGGGTTGTCGAGGCAACGAATCGCGTTGCAAGAACCAAATGGAACCAAAGCGCTCTGCTCCGCTATCCTCCAGGTCCCAGTCGTCACACCATTCCCGTAGTGGGCATCGAGAGCAGCGGCAAAGATATCGGACAGGGCCTCATTGACGGCACCGATCTCACCATCGTTGGTCCGAATGCGGTAGAAGTGGGAAACTCCATGGGTCATCTCATGAACCACCGCGTCGCGGTCCAGGGCGAAGGACCCATAGGTCACGCCATCTCCATCCCCGAACATGGCAAAGCAGGGCCGAGGTGATCCAGCAGGGCTATTCCAGCTGCAATTGGTATCAAAAGCGACAACATTGGGCCCCACAGGGGGGTTGGTGTAGAAGACGTGGACGAAGCTCCACTCCGGATGGAAACCACCGCCATCGATGGAATCGTGTCCGTGAATATTCAGAAAATAGTCGAACCAAGCTTCCATGTGGTTGTAGGCTGCCTGGCCCTCCGGGTCCGCCGTTGGCTGGCCTCCCTCTTGAATCAGGATGGGATCTGGGGGGTGAATGGATGGGATGCTCTGTTGGGCATCGAAGACCGTCCGGTCTAGGGCGTGAGCTAGGAGAGATCGGGCATCGAGCACGCTGCCATCTGCCGCGCTAATGAGATACCGAAACGGTTCACTCCCCGGCGACCCGAGGTCGATCTTCCAGGCGAGATCCATCCTGCCTTCGCCGCTAGGAAAATAGACCAACTCCCCTGGACCGAGAGCCTCAACCTTGGCCACAGACCTGCCTTGAGCGGCGGCCACCGCCTCAACCTCGGTGATCTTGGGCGCCAGTAGAGCCTCCTCTCCGACAATGGAGATCAACCGCCCCTGAACGCTCGAGACGCGGCCACTGGCTGTATCTGCATGCACGATCACATCCGGTGCCAAGACCGGTAAACCGTTGTAGAGCTGGGCCAGGCGGATATGGGTCTTGCCGTAGGGATCCTCTTGAACCCAGAGCACTTCGAGATCCTCCCATCCCGACCCGCCCAGCTCTTGCGCCATGGCTTTCACCCGAAGAATCGCCGCGCTCCCCATATCGCCTCGATCGAGAACCCCGAGCTCTCCCGTAATCCATTGGGGCCTACCGAGGAGATCTCTTTGCACAACCTCCAATGGGGAAGGGGATTGGATCTGTTCATCGTCAGGAAGACCAATAGCGCTGTGGGGAGCTCCTGCCGCCACGGTCAAGGCAAGGCTGTAACAACCGATCCCTAGGAATACTCGATGCCAACTGGTTCTCATTTTCATCACGGTCCTTTCTCTTTTTCTGTTCTTCTATTCAGGCCCGCCCTAGTGGAAGGAATGTGGCCTGCTGATCAGGACGCGAAAAAGGAGAGAAAAACCTCGCACGGGACGATGGAAGGGTAAGCTGGGAGAAGGTCTATTTAGCCCATTGGAATCCGGGGCAAAGATGAGCCTCCCTTTGGGAAGGTCACTCTTTCGCCCACGGACTCCTTGGAAGATTTCCCGGAAATTCGGTTAGAAATTCCTAATTGATCCTCTCTAACAGGATCCCATCACAGTAGGCATTTCCTAGATTCACGCCATCCCGGACGCAGCGAACCTTGATCTGCTGAGTCCCAGCAGGAATCGTCACGGTCGCCGATTTGTACTGCCACTGATGGATCCCCGTCGAAGAAGCATGGACATCACCGAAATTCGTCCCGATAGCGATACCATCGTTGAAATCCAGATAGACATTGTCAACGCTCGAGACTCTCCACAGCCAGCCACTCAGCCGATAGGTACCTCCCCCGGACACGGGAATCCAATCCGAAAATGCGGCATCAGCCGAGGTATTGCCGCCGCCGGAGGAGCCTTTGAGAGCAATCTTCCAATTGCCCGAGTTTCCCGGCGTGGAACCGTCGGTGGTGATCACCACATCATTGGAAATACCCGACCAGGCTTTTGAGTATGCATTCACCGTACCTCCATTGACCGGCGACAGGGCCATGTCTTCGATAAATCCGTTTAGAACAGCCGTCTTCTTGCCGGAGGCCGTGAAGAAGGGATCGAACCAAGGCAGGGTTGGCGCAGGAAGAGTCTTGTTTCGAAAAGAGGTCACCCAGGAAAAGCGGACACCGCTCGGCTCCCCAACATTGAAGCTCTGAAAGTGAATCGTCCCCTTACCCTTCGCCAGGTGGTACACCTCTTTAGAATTTACATTATTCTTATCAGAAAAGAAGGTAATTTTCAGAACATCAAAGTAGGTCACTCCCGTTTGAGGAACCGTCCAGCTCGAGTAGAGGGCATTGATCTCAAGTCGCATCGTTACGTTCCCACTGCTGATCTGACCTCGTTTCTTGGAGTCGAAGGTACGCACCACAAAGGTGTTCTCCTTTGACTGACCAACAGACATCACCTTGTCCATCCAGAAGAAAGGAGAATCGAAAGAGTGACTAATGCGGCTGGAAATCTTGTTGCCTCGAAAGGTTCCCCAGTACTCTAGACGCGACCCGGTCTCCACCATGATGTCGTACTGGGTCACGCTCGAGTCTCCCTGCAAGGCCACTGTCCGCCCCCACTTTGTGCCCCGCCAGAAACAATGTTCTCCTTGAACAATCGACCCAGATCGCAACTCATTCTGGGTCGTCGCCACCAACCCGTGAGGCATCAACCAATACTCTAAAGGGTTTACAGTTTGAGCCTCCGTCGAAGGAGCGCTGAAAAAAGCGAACAGCATAAACAAGAACGTAGACCCCAGACCCGAAACCTTCCCCGAGAGAACAAACGCTCTAATAACCATCTAAATCTCCTTTGGCGAGCCTGTCACGAGAAAAAGCTGCAGGCTTCCCTCTTTCGAATCGTGGCTCGCTGATCAGAACGCGGGAAAGGAATCCGAGACCTCGCATCTAGGGCAATCTTTCTCGAAGAAATATTCCCCTACAAAAAATCGTTACAAGTGGTCGAGAGCCTAATGAAGGATTCTCTAAGGAGAATGGAGGAAAACCTTGAGCCACCAGAACATCACCGGTCTTCTGAACTCCTGGAGCCAGAACCGCAGCCCCGAGACCGAGGAGGCACTCCTGACGCAAGTCTACGGAGAGCTTCGTCGCCTGGCGCAACACCACTTGAACAGCGAACGGCAGAGCCATACCTTGCAAGCCACAGCCTTGGTTCATGAGACTTATCTGCGACTGGTGAACCAGGAGGCGGTCGCTTGGAAAGGGAGGCTGCATTTCTTTGCTATCGCCGGCTGCCTGATGAGGCGGGTACTTGTGGACCATGCCCGGGGGCGAGGAACCAGGAAGCGGGGCGCTGGAATCCAAATGCTCTCCCTCGATACAGCGACTCAGGAAGCCAACCATGAAGAGCTCTTTCATGCTCAGTTGGAGCTCGCCCAAGCCCTCGAGGGCTTGTCCCGAGAGGATCCTCAAAAGGCTCGCATCGTCGACCTAAGATACTTTGGTGGTCTCACTGTTTCAGAGGTAGCAGAGGTTCTGGAGATTTCTGAGGCGACCGTCTTTCGCCATTGGAACTTCGCCAAGTCTTGGCTCATGCTTTACTTGCGGGATTCCTTCTCCAATCCGGCTCATGCCCATTGACCTCGAAGACCTTTTTCACCAAGCGCTGCTTCTCCCCGTGGAGAGGCGGCAGGAATTCCTGAGACAACAGAGTGGGATCGATGCGGAGGAGCACAGACGGCTCGAGGCGTTGTTGAGCGCTTCTTGCGAGACCGAGAGCTTTCTCGAACACCCTGCGGTCCACCATGGAAATGTTTCAGCTGGCAGTCGCTTGGGGCCCTATCTCCTCGAGGAGGTGATCGGCGAGGGCGGCATGGCTACGGTTTACCGATGCCGCCGGGAGGATGGCGAGTTCGATCACCAAGCTGCCATCAAGATCCTTCCCCGGGGCCTGGTTCCGACGGACCTGATCCGACGCTTCCGCCGGGAGCGACAGATTCTTGCGGGCTTGAACCACCCAGGCATCGCTCGGCTTCTAGACGGCGGCAGCGCCTACGATGGCACTCCCTTCCTCGTCCTGGAGTTGGTCGAGGGTGAGCCCATCGACGTCTTCTGTGACCGGCGAGAGCTTTCCAACTCTGCCCGACTGAAGCTCTTCCTGCGAGTCTGTGAAGCTGTCAGCCATGCCCACCGTAGCCTGGTGATTCACCGAGACCTCAAGCCAGCGAATATTCTCGTGGGCGAAGACGGGGCTCCCAAGCTGATCGACTTCGGAATTTCCAAGATTCTAGATCCAGCTCCCGAAGAAGCTCTCGCTCCCAACAGCCCGGCGGGCCTGACCCTCCCCTTCCTCACTCCCGCCTGGGCCAGCCCGGAGCAGCTTCGTGGGAAAGCCATCACCACGGCGTCCGATATCTACTCCTTGGGCAGGGTCTTGGCCTATCTCCTCTCCGGCCAAGCACCCAATCCTCATCTCCCGGGGAAGCCTTGGGAGTCCTTCATGGCCGTTCCCTGGGAGCTCGCTCCGAAGGATGGTCTCGAAGCTGCCGCGAAGCTTCGAAACACCTCGCCAAGGCTCCTTCACGGGGAGCTCCGAGGAGACCTGAGAGCGATCTGCTTCAAGGCCTTGCGCCTCGATGCACTCGCCCGCTATCCCTCCGTCGACGCCTTGGCAGAGGACGTCTCGGCTTTTCTCGAAAAGCGACCCGTAAACGCCCGAAGCGGCTCGACGCGGTACCGCGTCAGTAAGTTTCTTCGACGCCACCGCGTCGCCACGGCGGCCTCGGCGGTCACCCTTCTCCTGCTCTCGAGTGCCGTCGCCGCGGCAATTCGCCAGGGGCAAGGGGCCCTTGAGCAGCAACGCATTGCAGAGCTGAACCGGTTGCGAACCACTCAAGTGAATACTTTCCTCACCGAGATGTTCTCCAGCGCCGATCCCAACACCACCACCTACGGCATCACCGCCGCCGAGATGCTGGAACAAGCTTCTGAACGGCAAAGAAGATCTTTTCCAGATCAGCCGGAGTTGCGCTGGGACCTGGCTCTGACCTTGGGGGATATCTATCGAAAACTCGGCGACTTCGACCGCGCCTTGATGTTCTTTGAAGACGTCGCCAAAGACTTGGAGTCCCAACCGAGAAGCGACCCGGCTTTCTTGACTCGAAGTCTCCTCGGCCTAGCCGCCGTTCAACAGAGCAAGCGGCAGCTCCCGGCCGCTCAAGCCTCGGCACAAACCGCCTGGGACATAGCACGCGAGCATCTCTCGCCGAGTGCGCCTCTAGTGATTGAGAGCGCGCTCGCTCTCTGCAATGCCTACCTGAGCCAAGCCCGCCCGGAAGAGGCCAATGAGTTAGCCATACAAGCTGCCAGCCGGCTGCCAGGAGCCACCGGCCCCTACGAGGTTCTGGCTGGCCGCCTGCTCCAGGTCCAAGCCTTTGCGGCAGAGCTGCGAGGGCGCCGGCGCCTCGCCTATTCTTTGATGCAGCGTTCTCTCCCTCTATTCCGCCACAGCCTGGGCACTGAGCATCCAGAAACTCTCGGAATGCGGCACAATTTCGCGGTGGGCCTACAAAACTTGGGGCAATTCCAGAAGGCAGAAGAACTCCACCAAGAGATCCTCAAAGCTCGACTGCGGCGTCTGGGAGACAACCACCCAGCGGTGGCCTCGACCCTTCAACTTCTGGCTTTCACCGCCGAGCAACGACAAGATTGGGCAACCGCGGAAAATCTTCACCGAAGAGCCTTGAAGATTCGCCAGCAGGTGTTCAACCCCGACCACCCAGCCATCTTCAACAGCCAGCTAGGACTTGCCAAATTGGCCTGGAGGCAAGGCGATCTAGAAGCTGCTGAAGTCTCGACTCGTCAGGTTCTCCACGGCCTCAGCAGGAGTCTGCCTGCTTCTCATCCCATGAACGGCTGGTCCAGATTGATCCTGGGAGGCGTGCTCACGGACGTGGGGAAATTGAAAGAAGCGGAAGGATATCTCCTGGAAGCTACCGCGATCTTCCGTCGATTGACCACGGTCGATGTCGATCCCCGGGTCGCCAGTGCTCACTGCCACCTAGCCCTTTGCCTTCATCGCCAGGGGCGTAAATCCGAGGCTCAGCGCCTGGCTCGCGGCGCCTGCCGCTACCTGTACAACAGCGGCCCAGTGGCGGGCAATGCCGGTCGGCAAGCGGGCCGCACCCTCCGTGAGTTGGGCCTCTCCCAGCAGTGGAGGGTCGAGGGCCGAACGCTACCATCTGAGGCCGAAGGCAAATTTGGAGCAACGAAGTTGGGAAACAGCCTCTTGGAAAAGAGCATTTGAGGGGAGAGAAGGCTACGGCAGCCCCCAAAGAAAAGAACTCTTGGAGAGCTGCCGCGAAATCACCAACCTAGCTCTCAAGTCTGCCAGGTGGAGGCGTTCTTGGCGGTCACCCCATCCGGCTTGGCGATCTTGGCGAAGAAGTTTCCGGTACTGCTGTAGTTGATAACACCCACCGTAGCTTCCACTGCGCCGCCGTCGACCACGAAAAGGCTGGAATAGCTGACGTTGATCTTGACGGTGCCGGAACAGGTCAACTTTCTGATCTTGAGGGTGCTGGCATAAGAAACGTTCAGGGTGAGGTTTTTGCACTTTAGATCTTCGATGATCATCGTCGCCGAGTGATCTACATTGATCACCACGTCGCCACTAGCAGCGATCTCCTTGAATTTCAGGGTCGCCGAATGAGAGCTCGAGAGATCCGCGTTTCCCGTATGAACCGGATTGTTGACGACTTCGGTGCTACTGCCTGAAAGATGCTTCGTGTAGGTCTCACTCATGATTCTCTCCTCGTCTCTGACTTTGGTTGTTCGCCGGAAAGTGATTTCCGGCCCGTTCAACCCAACCATCGGCGGAGGGAGAAAAAGAGGATCAGGAATCTGAAAAAAACTTTCTCGACGAAGCCCTCGAGATGCACCCCAAGGCAATATTCGCGAACAGCGACCGAGGGTAGAGGGAAGATCCCCGCTACCGCGGGGGAACGGCTCTCGAGCCTAGCCACTTTTCAAGCCAGAGTCACGGTGCCCGGTTGAGTCGCAAAGAGATCGAATTGGGATTGGATCGGATATGCCATGCCAGCGTAGTAGCCGCCTCCGGGCACAGCCATGGCGGTATCTGCCCGAAAATTCAATCCAAGGACCAGATCTCCCCGGTTACCGATGGCCACGGAACCCGAGTCCCCGCCATCAACCCAGAGCTCTCGACTGCGGTTCTCGATATAGATCGCGTTGGTGATGCTGCCGGTGGCGCTAGCCCAGGCTACGTAGAGAACATGGGCGGTGGTAAACCGGGTCTTGGCACCGAATTTGTAGACTGCATCGCCGACCGCCGCGGTACCGACGCCACTCAGCCTACGGTTGCCCGGGTGCAAAGGTTTGTTGGGAACCACGTTTTTCCAGCCTCGCGCCCCCGCAACTCCAAAACCGCAGTCGACGATGGCACAGTCGGCCGTGGCGTTCTGAAAACCTTCCAAATAATTGCCGATCTGATAATTCGCTGGCGGTGGAGTGGGAGCTGTCCAATCCGGCTGTAGGACGACGCCCCCGGGGTTGGCGGCACCAACAACGTGTTCGTTGGTCAGCAAGTACACCCCAGGGGGATAGGCATTCGCTTTGCCGGGAGTGCGAAGAAAACAGCCGATGGAACCCGGCATGGATGGAACTGCCGCGGGAGCCACAGCGACTCCGGAAATCAACGGATCGAAGCGGTCCATGGGATTGGTCGAGATGAGCTCGGGGGAGAATTCCCTCTCCACAACGTCGGTGAGAGCCCCTTCTATCTCCCTAGGAATCAGGCTGCTAGCCGCGACGCAACCCTGGTCATGCTTCTTTTTCACGAACACCACGATGGCGAGTTTCTCGGTCTCGATTCCACCTACCTGCTTGCGACCGATGGCGGCCGCGGTGACCCCCTGATTAGACAAGATTTCTCTGAGGCTCCGCTCCAGAATGGCTTGGAGCCTTTGGTGATCGTTACCGACTTCGTCTCTCATACGGCCTCCTCGAGACAGCGCTCTTGGGTAACGGTTTCCGTGGATAGATCGCTACAGGGAATCAAGATGGAAGGAACGTTCTTCGGGTCGTGGAGACGGAGATAGAAATAGCCGATCCCAGCCGTGCCGAGCAGCAAGTTGGGAGTCTCCACGCCTCCCGGTAGGCCGCTGGTCCAGGGCTTTCCCAGGTCTTCGAAGAGCTCGAGGCCTCGCAAGCCGATCTGTTCCGCGGCAACATGGCACTCTTGGAGGCCGAGAATCCGGGCGCCGTGAAGGAAGATCTCCGCATTGCCTCCGAGACCGTGGCATAGGCAGAAGGTGAGCTGCTCCGCCGGCAACTGGAGAGCGGCGCGGTAGGTGGCCCGCAAAGCTGCCTCTGCCTGCTGCCGCAGCGGCTCTTCTCCGAGCAGCTCGAAGGCTCGCAGCCGGGCTAGACCGATGCCCGGTGCGCCGTGGCACCAGACCGAGGCGCAGCGCCGGTGAGATTCCTTCTCCGCTGCCTGGGGACTGTCTCGGAAATCCGGCCAATTCTCCTGTTCGGCATCGAACCAGCTCTGCTCGTAGCGAATGCCCTGCCGGGCGCCAACCAGGAAACGCTCCTCGCCGGTTTCCCGCCACAGTTCGAGGAGCGCCCAGGCGATACCGCCGGCGCCGTGAGAGAAGCCGGTGAGATCCGGTTGGCCAAGGTCTTCCGAGATGCCGAGGGTGTTCCAAGACCAACCCTCTGCCCGGGGGCGAGCGACCGCCAGCAAGCGATCTCCCAACTCACTAGCGCGCTTCAACAAATCCTCCCGCTGGAACCGGAGACCGCAGTTCAGCAGCACTGGAATCACTCCTGCCGCCCCACTCACCACATCTAGACCATGACCGCCGACGGGCTCTTCGGCCGTGCACTCCGAGAGCAGGTCCAAGCCACGCTCGAGCCATCGGCCATTCTTGGCTGTCGCTGCCACCTCGACACAGGCCCAGGCAATGCCCGTGGAGCCGGAGTAGAGGCCGAGGCGATGCTCGTCAATGACATCGTCCCGACGGCTGTAGGCCTGCCGAATGGCCCCCATGGCAGTGAGGAGAAAAGAGGAATCACCGGTCGCTCGATAGAGCTGGTTGAGGAACAGCGCTATGCCACTGGTGCCACCATAGAGGTCCGGACCGAGGGTTCGGTTGACGTTCAGCCACCGACCTAGGACCTCCTCGTGGGCGGCACCCAACCAATTGCAGCGATGACCATCCCATATGGCGTCTCGGACCAAGGAGGCCCCGATAGCTTTAGCTGCGGCCAGAAAACGTTCTCGGTTTTGAGTGGGTTTCATGCTGCAACCTCCTGGACTGAGTTGAGGGGTGACGGCAGGTGATAGAGATCCACCGACCCGGGATTGAGATAGAGACGGGCCGGATCGAGGCCCCGGCGATGACAGAGAGCCTGGAAGATACGAAAACGCTCCAAGGCGCTGTGGTAGCCACTGTGGTGAGCGGCAGCAACCGCCTCGGCGAGGAGTCGGCAGCGGCTGAGCCCAAAGCTGAGACCACCCCCGGGGTCTTCGGCCAAAGCCAGCCCTGGCCGGAGAAACTTGGTCAGCACGGGGGTCGGGCTCAGCAAGTGGTACCGGAGGCTCTGGTGAGCCCTCGAGGCCAACTCGGCAATGATCTGAAAGTACTGCTTTTCGACATATAGCACCGCCGTATCGACCCGGTCGAACTGACTCGGGTCGACCTGTACCTTGAGCTGAAACGGAACCCGAAACCGATCGCAATCAGCTGTCAGGCGGGCCAACAAAGGCTCAGCCCCTTCCGGGGTGGCGAGATTCCAATACAAACGCACCAAGGGCCGATGATCGACCCAGTCGGGAGTCATCCAGCCAAAGACCCCAAACCAACCGGCGGTGTCGTCTCGGAAACTTCCTTTGACGGTGCAAGCTCTGCTTTGGTGAATCTCTTTCAAAGAATCGATCAGCTGGGCCGAGGCCTCACTCTCTAGCGGCCATGCCGAGGCGGGAGACCTCCGGCAATAGAGCTGTCCGTAGATCTGCAGGAGAAGGTGGTAGACCAGGACCTCGCAACCAGGAAATAACTCTTCCAACTGGGGCACTGCGATCTCGGTGTCGGGTAGCGAGAAGCCATCCACTCGAATGTCTTCCGGGGATCGGATCTCTATTCTGCCGAGAAGATTCTCCAACCGGTGATCCGTACCCTCGAGAGAGCTACAGGCTGCACCACCGGCCGTGACCACGGCTTCCCCCTTAGGCGGCGAAGAGCTCATGGCGAGTGCCCTCCAAGTCGCTGAAAATCTCTTTCGATAGGTTGATCAGGAGACCCGCCTGCAGCAGTGGCTGCTGGGCGAAGACCTGCAACTCGAAAGCACTGAGCAAGAGGCGCGCCGCAGCGAAGGCGAATACCAGGTCGGCATCTCCTGGGGACTCTTCCCTCTTCCTCACCTTTCGATACCGATTCCACAAGGCCTCCACAGCGGGGCGGATCCCCCTCCGTTGCCCCCAAGCCTCGCGAAGGTCCGCAGGGGTCTTGTCGGTGGTAGGCGACAGAACCAAGGAGCTCAAATAGGATTGCAGCAGAGAACCTACATCCCAACGAGGATCGCCGAGGGTGGCGGCCTCCCAATCGACGACTTTGAGGCAGAGATTCTCCGGCTCAGTCGGATCGAGGTGGACCACACAGTTTTCCCATTTCATGTCCCCGTGGATCAGTGTTTCGACCTGCCACTCCTGCCGGAGGCGCTCCAGGCCGGAAACCATCGCCGGCTCTTCTCTTACCCTTTGGAGCAGCTGTTGGTTGGCCGGGCTCAAGCCATAGGGATTGCGATCGCCATCGAGGTCGAAAGAGAGGATCCAAGGTAGTTGCCGAGGAAAAATCTCTTCCGGGAACGAGTCCCCATGACTTTCAGCTTCCGTGTTGTGATACCTCCCCAGGGCCTCCCCCAGCAGGCGACCTACCAGCTCCGGACACCGGCCGACGCGGCGGTGAAAGACTGCGGCGTTCTCAGCCTTGGGGAGAAGCTCCAGCACCAAGACATTGCGCTGTTCGTCGTAGAGCAGGAGATCCGGAAGAAGACCGCCGAGGGCGGGGAGGGCCTCGCCCTCTCGCGCTAGCCGGTAGCAGGTTGCTTCCCGCATCAGGGTTGCGGCGGCATCCGGGTGCCCAGCGGATTGCTTGACAAAATAGTCACACCCCGAGCGCTGTAACACTGCGAAGGTATGGTGACGAGTGCGGTCTGCCGCCACCGTGACACTGCCGTCTACCAAGGATTCATAGGTCAGGAAGCCTCGGTGGAGAAGATAGAAAACGAGGTCGCGTTCGAGATTTGACATCACAGTTCCATTTCCAGGAGAAAAGCAGGGCGGACTCCTCCGAAGATTCCAAAGGAATCATCCGATGAGCCCACCCTTTGGGTTGTTAGAAACGGCTACCGTTTTGCGTAGGAGCCCGTGTGACTGATACAGCTGAACAGGCCAACGCAGGTACCGCCCTGAGGCAGAGCGAAGGCACCCGTGTGGCTAATGCAGCTGAACAATCCAACGCAAGTGCCACCCTCAGCCTGGGCATAAGAACCCGTGTGGCTGATGCAACTAAACACACCGACACAAGTGCCGTCCTCGGCCTGGGCGGGCTTCTGAACCTGGGCATAGGAACCCGTGTGACTGATACAACTGAACAATCCAACGCAAGTGCCTCCCTGAGGCAAAGCGAAAGCACCCGTATGGCTAATGCAGCTGAACAGTCCAACGCAAGTGCCGTCTGAGGCCTGGGCATAGGAACCCGTGTGACTGATACAACTGAAGACGCCGACACAGGTGCCACCATCTGCCTGAGGAGCCGCACCCGTGTGACTGATGCAGCTAAACAGGCCCACGCAAGTGCCGCCCTGAGCCTGGGCATAGGAACCCGTGTGACTGATGCAACTGAATAGGCCCACGCAGGTGCCGCCCTGAGGCAGGGTGAAAGCACCCGTGTGGGTGATACAACTGAAGACGCCGACACAAGTGCCATCGGGAGCCGGAGCTGGGGCAGGACTTGGAGCCGGGGTTGGAGCCGGGGTTGGAGTCGGGGCTGTCGCACCGAGGAATCCTTGCGGCAGCTGTCCGCCAAAAACATTCCCGGGGTTCTGCAGGCCGGAGCCGACAGCGTGGGACGGTTGAGTTGGAAACATTCAATTCTCCTTCTTTGATTTTGAGCCACTCTTCTTCTCCGGAGCCGAATCTCGGATCCGCGAAGAGGCTCGATTCATCCTTCCGGGCACCCCACGATGGGTACCCCTTTGGATCCTTCTTTCTCCTGAGCCAAGGGCGGAAGCTCAAAGGCTCCCGAATCACTCAGATTTCCGACAGATTCCACGAGTAGAGAACGCCCGAGAGGTTCTTGCAGGATCCGAGGACACAGAGCTGGATGTTGTAGGTCAACTCCTTGGTAGACGTGTCCAAGGTGATCTCCACCTTGGCACTAGCAACCCCGACGCTGCCCCCGACGCTGCAGCTCGGATGAGAGGAGTTGATGGTGCAGCCGCCGATTCGAGTGCCGTATAAAGACACATTGATGGAAACCTGCAACTGGGAGATGTCGACACAAGCTTCAACCTTCAGCGGCCCCCAACTCTTATCAATGCAGACTTGCTGCAATAACGAGGGATCCAAAGGGGCACAGAGAGTGTGGACAGGAGATGTTGATTCAGTCATGATCACGCTTCCCTTCTATTGACATTAAAGATTCTCAAAGAGGCTCGATGTCTTGTAATAGCAATAGCCGGGCCAACCTCGAGAGCCTCTGGGTGTGCCCGAAAAGGCGGGATCTGACAGGTTGAAGGTGTCCAACGAGCTGTCGAGCTGTCGGCACTGAACACCTCTGACCGAGACGCCTCAGCTCGCGAGGCGGACATCGGTGAATGACTGGGCTCGAAACGTAAGGAAATTGTTCTAAAGGGGGCGATATGAAAAAGACAGCAAGACTGGTAATCGTTCAATATGATGCTGGCTCAAACTCCTTCACAGTGGACCCAAACCCCGTTGTCCTCCTGCCCGGTATCACTCAGGTCTTCTTCGTAATCCAAACCATCAATTGTGGCGAGTCCCCACCGGGAATGTTCACAGCCATCGAAGTCCTAAATAAACCGGCCTTCAAGTTCTTGGCCGTCGATGGATTTGCCCGCATCTTCAAGGGATCGATCGACAACGATCTGTCAGAAGGCGACAAAGAGATCAACCTGGCCTATCGGATCCACATCGAGTACAAGGCGGCGGGACAGTTGGCGTCCGTCGATCCTTCTATCGTCCTGCTGCCCCCCACCGGCGGACCCTAACCTTCGGAGTTCACGCCGACTACGTCGCGAGACTGTTGAGATGCTGGTCGATACAGGGAAAAAAGTGACTTCTGCTGTGCTGACACAGAGCTCCCACTCTGTCGAGGGTTGGAGTTGCCTCCTGAAGCCCACAGCACAGGGAGAGACGTGGCTCTAGCAAAAGGTTATTGAGAAGGGCCGCTGAGCAGTGCCTGGAATGACTCGGACTCTCGCAGAGAATCGAACCAGGGGAATTCGAACCAACGAGAGTCCAGAGCCGACAAAGCTCGTTGGGCGTGGACGAGGGCGGAGGTTCGCTCCCCAGCCAAGTTGTAGACCAAGGCAGCTTCGTAGGCTAGCTGAGGATTGTTGGGGCTGAGGCGCAAAGCCTGCTGCATCGCGGCTACGGCGCTTTGCAGCTGCCCAAGGCGGACTTGGGCCTGGGCACGGACGGAGAGCTCCTGCCAGCCTGCGCTGGAGGAGTCGATGGCCTCCGCTACTTTTAGATACAAACCCCGAGCCACATCGCGATTCCCCGCCAAATCTTCTGCATCGGCCAGATTGAGGAGGAGAACCGTATTGCCAGGGGCTTGTAAGCTGGCCCGGCGCAAGTTGGCAACGGCCTTCTCAGGCCTTCCCTGGAGCATTTGAGCCAAGGCGAGGTTGGCCAGCTCCGCCGGTCCCGCCGACCGTTCCACCAGGGCTTGGTAGAGCTCTTCTGCCCTCACCGGGCTGCCCTCGAACAACTCCAATTGGGCGAGGAAAGACTGACTACGAAAATGCTCCGGAAATATCTCCAGGACTCTTTCCAAAGTGTTGCTGGCAGCGGACAACTCTCCCTGGCGATACTCCATGAGAGCCAAGTCGAATCTCAGGAACCACGCCGGCCATCGCTGAACTGCCGTTCGCATCTCTACCAAGGCTCCCTCGCCATCTCCCTCGAGTTCTCGCAATCGCGCTCGGTGAGCCAGGACTCGGGCATCTCCAGGCTCGAGGCGCTGTAGATCCGCCAAGATGCCACGAGCCTCCTCCAAGCGTCCGGATTCCAGAGCTACGCTGGCGTACCGCAGCAGCACCGCAGGATTGTCCGGGGCCAACCGGCTGGCCTCTTCGAAGAGTTCCAGAGCTCGCTTCAGCTCTTCGGCATCCTGGGAGTAGAAGAAAAGGTCGTGTCGCAAGGTTCCCTCGGTCACATAGGCTTCCACCAATCGCGGTGAACGGCGGCGCACCTCAACGAGGGCCGCAAGCACCTCTTGGGGAGACTGGCTCTGCTCCAGGTAGGCCTGCTTCAGCTGCAGCAATCGACTGTAGTCGGCGCCCCTTCTGCTCCGCTGCCGCTGGCTGAAAGCAGCGGATCGATGGGGGGATCTCGGAAACAACTCTCGGACTTTCTCTTCGACCGCTGCTGACAGCAAAAAGAGGTCATCCGCCGGCACCTGGAAAGATTCCAGGCTCCTCAAGCTGTTATCCCGGGCGAGAACCCTCTCCAAGGTCACCCGGCAGGTATGCTGGTGACAGTCGAGACGCTGGGCAATCACTTCCTCGACCGCCAAAGCGCTGGAGGAGACCGTCTTCCCGGTTCCAAGATGAGGGGTGCTCGAAGTCACAGCGATCACACCATCCAAAGACAGTAAACCCTCGAAGATCGCTGCCTGCACCGCAGCCACCGCCACCTCGCCCACCTCATCCATCTCCGCAGCGGTCCCCTCGCCAACCCTAGGTGGCTGGATGGCGACGTGGATCGGCGCAGGCGCCGCCCAGGGCCGTCCTTGGGTAAGTATGACGATCAGGGCAAAACCGAGACATATGGCGAAACAAGCCCAGGCCAAGGGATGGCTGCGGTCGGCCTCGACATCGCCAGCCATCCGGGTCGCCTCGAGGGCGGCTGCGTTCTCCAAAGGGGCAACCACGACCGGCACAGACGAGATCCTCGACAGAATCTCTACAACTTCCTCGGCGCTCGCCGGACGTCGTGCCGGGTTCTTTTCCAGCAGCTGATCGATCAGCCGCGAGAGACTTTCAGGAAGGTGGCCTGCCCACTGGCGAGGGGAGATCTGACGGTAGGTCCGGACACGGGTAATGGTTTCGATGGAATCAGCGCCAAGGAAGGGAGACTTCCCCGTGAAGAGCTCGTAGAAGAGAACGCCCAAGGAAAACAGATCCGAGCGTTCGTCGACCGCGAGGCCGCGACTCTGTTCCGGTGACATCACTCGGTAGGTACCGATGACCTGGCCAGCTTCCGTAGAGGTCGGCTCGCTCTCGATGGACCCGGTTCGCAGCCGTTTCGACAGGCCTAGATCAACGATCTTGGCCTGATCCTCCTGCACCAGGATGACGTTTTCCGTCTTCAGATCACGATGCAGAATGCCGTGCCGATGGGCGTAGGAGATCCCTTCTGCGATGGAACGAGCCAACGCCAGGCCGGTATTCAGGGGAAAAGGTCCCGAGGCCAATCGCTGAGCGAGATTGGGTCCGGGAGCGTACTCCATGACGATCCAAACCTCTTCTTCGTCCTGCCAGAGCTCGTACACCTGAACGATCGAGGGGTGGTTGAGCATCGCGGCCACCCGAGCCTCGCGCTTCAGTCGGCGGCGGTGGCGCGGATTGTGGGCTATTTCCGGGGTCACATGCTTGAGCGCAACCCACCTTTCCAAGCGTTGGTCAAAGGCTAGGAAGACCTCGCCCATCCCTCCTCCGCCAATTCGCTCGACCAGCCGAAAGGACCCCACGACTCCTAGGTCATCGTAGGGCTCTGCCCTCTGTAACCCTTTCGGTTCGGCGGGAGGTTGTCCCAATCCTCGAGCCCCACCCTCGGAGCTTGCCAAGGGTGTCAAATCCGGACCCGCCATCGGATCTACCCGCGGCTTCTTCCCCAGCCCCATTACCAACCCCTCGGGCTCATCGAATGCCGACGCGCACCACCGCCCTCTCGCTTCATTTGATCTCGAGCTCTCGCAGGCGCTGCAATAAGCCCTGCTTCGAGACCTCCAACTCCAGCGCGGCAGCGGTCACGTCTCGGTCATGGTTCTCTAAAGCTACATGGATTTCCTGAGCGCCGAGCTTGGCGGCGGGTCGAATACCGGGGAATTTCTCCAGAAGGCCGTAGAGAGAAGTTCGCGAAATGCCGAGAGCTTCAGCCGTCGGCTTCAGGCTCCATCGGTGGTTTCGAAGAACCTCCCGCAACTCACTCTCCTCGATCTGGGAGGGTTGAGGAGTCGACTGCTGGGTGGAATTGTGTGCCGCTGCCAACGGCCTCCCCGAGCTTTTCTCTCCGAGGGTCGAAGCGAGAAGCCGCTTGAGCCGCCACCCCGTACCAATTTTCTCCGCATCGCCAAAGGCAACCGCTAGCCGCTGCGCCAAGTTGCGAAGCTGGCGCACATTACCGGGCCAGGAATAGGCCAGGAAGCGCTCCATGAGCGACGCCGGGAGCCAACAACTAGCTCCGGCAGCCCGGGCTTCGAGGCGATGTGCACACCCCATGGCCTCCAGCTCCTGGCGCAAGAAGTGACCGAGCAAGAGAGGAATGTCCTGCCTTCGGTTCTTCAGAGGCGGTAGGAATATCTCGTAACCGGCCAAACGATGAAAGAGCGGACCTAGAAAGTTCTTCCCCAGGATCGCCTCCTCCAGATCGAGATCCGTAGCCGCCAGCACCCGGACGTTGACTTTCCTAGTAACGTCCCCCCCAACCGGGCGAATCTCCTTCTCGTCGAGAGCACGAAGCAGAAGAGCCTGGATCTCCCGGGGAGTTTCACCAACTTCATCTAGAAACAAGGTGCCCCCATGGGCTTGCTGAAAGAAACCCGAGCGCCGACGGTCGGCTCCAGTGAAGGCTCCCGGCACCACCCCAAAGAGCTCCGCCGCAGCCAAACTGGGAGGAATCGCAGCCATGTTGACACTAACGAAGGGACCGGAGCTCCGCGGTCCGGTTCGGTGAATAGCCTGTGCAACCAGTTCCTTACCGCTACCGGTGGGCCCCCGAACCAGCACCGGGATCGACCGGCAGGCGACCCGCTGAATCTCCTCCCGAACTTCGGCCATCTGCGAGCTTTGGCCCACCAGATCAAATTGAGGCACCTCCTGGGGCGGCAGGGGATCGACGAAATGGAGGTACAAAAGAACTCTTTGGGCCAACGACAAGACCACACCCTTTCCAAGCTCTTCCAAAGAAATGTCGAGCGGGCCCTCCAGGGCCAGACCTCCAACTCGTAAAGGGGTCCCTGCATCGCAGCCGTCCACCCGAACCCCGCCTCCCTCGAGAGGTTTCAGCCAAATCGGCTGGCGGCTCAAGTGAGGATCTCCCAGCGGCAAGGAAGCTCCTTTTCGTAGGGGTGCGAAGACGGGTTCCAGGCGCGAGAGGGCGACCTCCCGATCAGCTGCTAAGGCCGTGAGAAGAGCCACTTCCCCGACTCGGGCCATATCCCCATGATGCAGGATGGCCAGGCAGGGAACCATTGTGGGCGCCTCCGGCAAGGTTTCCGATTCGGAAACAGTGCTGGCTTCCAGGGCTCCCTGCCAGTCGTCAGGGCTTTCCCCAGGTGCGCTTCGTGGGCAGACCTGGCACCTCCTTCTCTCCCGCGAGAATATTGTGAATTTTCTGATTCAGAGTATACCGGCCTTCAGGATTGTTCTTTAGCGTAGAGACACCGAAATCATCCGTAGCCAAGAAAAATCCAACCACCCAACTTGTCGATCTACGTACCGAGAACTCTCCCGCTGGATTTCACACTCCCATAGCAGTTTGGAACGCTGCGAATTGAGCCGGAGGGCGCTCGCCATCCCCCAGGGAGCCGGATCCCTGAGACGGCAGGAAGAGCGGCCACCCAGCGAGACGGGTTTTGCGCTGCGGATTGACTAGTGGGTAGGGCGGCCCTGGAGAGAAACGAAGGAGTTTAGCGTCGCTGCGAGTCTTTCCGGCCAGCGAACCAGGAAATCAGCATTCCCACGGCCATCCCGATCGGTGCGAAGATCAAGGGTCCGGTAACGAAACCCAAGCCGTGGGGAAAGCCAGGATAGGTCCGATCGGGAAGAAATAGCGGCCAGAAGTCCCAATTGACCCAAAGAAGCACGGCCAGCACCGGCAGCAGGCCACCGATGGCAACGACCGCCCGATTCGGGCCCCTTGGTGCGAAGCGCTTCATCAACCCGATGACCACGGCAAGGAGAGCCAGAGGCAACAAACCCACTGCGCCACAGACCAGCAGATTCTGTCTCGGTGCCGTGTACTGAGCGGACATCGCCGAAAAAGAGCCGGTCAAGGACAGCCCGGCCTGAAGAGCCGCCCCCAAGAACACCACCGGTGGAATCGCCAAGATCACCAAGGCCCCTAGGGCCAAGACCGTCCTGGCCCGCAGCCTCATCCTGCCACCCTGGCCACGAAACCGAGGGTGCCCATCAGAGATCGTTGACTTGTCGAGAAAGGGGAACTGGAGATCTCTTTGCGGAAACTATGCATCTTCAAATCGTAGTGCTGCTAGGGAGCTGCCACATCGGTATTCTCAAATCGTCGTTTCTTTACCCAACGGTTGGATTGCACCGGCTGGCTCTCCAAGGAGCTGCCGCTTGCTCCAGCCAGAGAGTCCATTCTCTCCCGAGACCCTATTCGACCGTCTCCAAAAACACGGTCACCTTGCCGAGCTTCGGCATCCGCCCAGCCAAGCGAAGTGGAAAACCTCCGGCCGGATGTAGCTGAACGGTGAGATCTCCTTCCAGCCCAAGAAGACGAAATTCCGAATCCGGGTCACCGTGGAGAAGCGCTGGCTGGACGCTGATCTTTCTTGCCTCCACGGCCTTACGTATTGGCACTGCCTTGCCCTGGCGCCGATCGGTGTATTCCACCTGCATCGTCTCTGACCCCAAATCTGTCACTGCGATACGCCACAGGGCCTTCTTCGAGAAAAAGCACAAACCCTCTAGAAGCTGCAGATTGGGCGAGGAAAGAAAATGGAGCAGGACTCCCGGGTCCGAAATGCCCTGGCAATCTTGAAAACCCTCGGGATAGGGCTCGGTCCAACTGCTGGTCTCCGTCCAAGCGGACCAAGGCTTTTTCGATTCGTCCTTGGTCTTCGGCGATTGGCGATGGCGCTTCACCCCATCCAGGCCATAAACCCTCTCGTTGCGATAAGAGGAAGTTCCCGAGGCTCGCCAGGAGGTCGTTACCAGAACCTTACCGTCCTCACCAAAGAATATCTCCTGGTTGGAGCTCCTCCCCACGTATCGCGTCGCGATGGCCACCTTCCATTTCTGGCCACTGTCCTTCGGCAGATTTCGAACCTCTCCAGGGACCAAAGACCGATCCACTGCACTGGTCGCCGAGATGCCGAATTTCGAAGCTCGAAACCGCAGCGACTCCCAGGAAACCTCTGCCGGTTTTTCCTCCGCCTCGAGGCGAGCTGGAATACCACCGATCAACGCGCCAATCAATGTGACTAGGCAAACGGAGAGGGCACCGAATCGGCAGCTCCATGAGCGATCGATACTAGCCCCCGTCATGCTGAGCCTGCTCCGGTTTCATTGCTGATTGATTCCTTTGTCGTACTTCAAGTACTCGATCTTGTAGTCGCGGGGAATCTGCCCATCCGCTCCACGGAAACGATTGATGTAGTCGGAAAGTCGGGGGTCTGGATTCCCTTGGCTCTGCTCGTAGCGCAGAAAGTCCTTGGGGAAAAAGTCGAAGATCCCAGAGAGGTAAACCTTCCGTTCGTCGGGGCTCACTCTACAGTTTCGAGGATCGGCGACAAACTCTCTCATGGCCTCCTCCAGTTCCTCCTGGAGAGATTCTGCGCGAAAAGCTGTCCTTCGTAGGCGGGGGCAAGAAATCGAGGCGCAGTTGAGGGCGGCATGAATCCGCGGGTCCTGAAATTTCTCCCGAATCAGCTCATCTTCAAGCCGTTTCAGGCTCATCTTCTCGCCGCCGATGACGACCTTCATGCGAACGAAGAATTTGAGGCCGGAGACCGCCCCGCGCCAAACGCTGATGCGCTCCGGGCCACGGGCCAAGACTCCATTGAAGACCTGAGCGTTGTAGGCATTCAGGTAGTAAGCCAGGCTGTGCTCGGGAGTCGGAAAGAGCTCTGGCCGATTGGCCGGGCTAGAGCTTTCGATGGCTTCGATGTAGCCATCGAAGACCTCCCTCTGCCCCGCAAGCCCCTGGTAGTCCACTAGACCCTCGTCGTCGACGAATTCCTCCAAAACCGTCTGCCAGACATCGTGACTGAATGGGGCCGTCGCTGCCCCAGCGGAGAGAGGCAGAAGAAGCAGGACCGAAAGGATCAGATACCAGGTCCCCATCCCGACTCGATGGGCGCCCTCTCTGATAGAAGGCCCATGCACGGAAGATCCTGAAAACATCGCCGCCTTCATCGCTAGCTGTGCTCCTTCGCCATCAAGGCCCCCAATAGTCGAACTCGAAGACAACGCCCTCCGGGATGGAGAATGAAATCTCTGCACCGCAGGAGATGGAGTGTAACCCGGGTGCCACCTGCCTTGGTTGCGCTATCGGCTTGGGCCAAACGGCACCGTCGACTTTGATCGGCCCACAAGCACCGCCGTTGTCATCTACTACGGCGAGGTACGTCAGTCCGTCAGCGGAGGGCTCAACAGAGCCTCGGAGAGTTCCATCGCCACACCCCAGGAGCCACCAACAGAGCACAAAACAAATGAGGACTTTGAGGATGGTATTCATCTTTCCCACAGAGACTCTTGCCGCTCAATATCGAATCGACCCACTACTGGCTGAAGGCCACCATGAACAGACGGCCGACAGGTTCCCAGCTACCGGGCCTTCTGATCGGTTAATCGCAAATCTCCGGGCAATATTCCGGCGATTTCGACCTTCTTCGCGGCCCTTCGGAGCCCCCGGCTGCACTCCTTGACTCAGCTGCTACACTACAAAAGACATTATTTATTCTCTCTTTCAGGAGTTAATTCCATTGATTTCGTCACCTCAAGCCTCTTCTGCCCAACCAGAAACGAAACCCAACCTCCGTAGGAGCTTGCGGCACCGACTTCGAGACTTTCCAGATTTCGCAGCACTACCCCAAGACGAAGCTCAGGAATTGGAGCAAAGGAGTCGAGTTCTTTCTCTAGCCGCGGACACGGAGATCGGAGCCCAGGGTTCGTCCTGCGATTTTTTCCCCTTGGTGCTCTCTGGGAGAGCCCGCATTTTCACCATGGACGACACCGGTAGGGAGATCACCCTCTACCGCTTGGGCCCTGGAGAGGGCTGTGTTCTAGCTGCTACTTGCGCCATCAGCCAGGCCCCCCTGCCGGGATCTGCCGTGGTAGAGGAAGCTGGCGATGGCCTCATCCTGCCCTCCTCGGAGCTCCGGTTCCTAGTCAACAATTTCGCATTCTGGCGAGACTATTTCTTCACCCTCGTCTCCCGGCAACTGGGTCAGCTCATCGCGATCACCAATGACCTCGCCTTTCGGCACTTGGATGCCCGCATCGCGCAGTTTCTATTGGAGTCTCCCAGCGCACAGCGGATCGTCAAGACCACTCACCAGGCGGTGGCTCTGGAAGTCGGAACCCGCCGGGAGGTGGCAAGCCGCATCCTCAAGAGCTTTGAACGAGAAGGTCTGATCGCCCTCGAGCGAGGGAGGATACGACTGCGGGACGCAGGGGCGCTAGCTCGACGGGCGGGAGCTACAGCGCCCTCTCTTCCTCACTGAGCTAGCCCGAACTTTTCCCCCGGGGAGGCGCTGTAGAGGCCTCGAAAGGCTAGGGAGAGGGCGAAATCTCCGCCACAGACAAAGTCGCGCTCTGTCGAGAAGGGGTCGAGGAGGGGTCGAGGAGGGGTCGAGGAGGGGTCGAGGAGGGGTCGAGGAGAGATGTGTCTTCTGGGGCCGGAAGACTCGGTCGATTGGGAGCCGAGAACGAAAGGCTGGAGAGAAGATCGCGCCAGATCACCCGCAGGGAGACGTTCCCAAGGAAATCGACCTTCTTCTCCTTGTGTGATGAAAGTAACTGATCTCCTATCTCCCTTTCCCTAAGCTGAGACCTTCATCCGTTCGGAAGACGGGTAGGTCAAGGCCGGCGAACAAGTGACTCGGCGACGACTCCGGCTGCTGCCCCCTCCGAGCACTTTGCCACCAGGAGAGGAGCACTGCCATGAGATTTGGAATGCGGAATTCACCCCCTAGAAAGCTCGGAAACACTCGACGACATGGGCTTGGAGTTCTGCTGTCGTTGACCTGCTTCGCTGCCTCTAGCGCCCTAGCCAATCACTCCCCCGTCGTCCTCAACGAGACCATCGAGATGGTCTGCTTCCCTCCAGCAGCCATGCAGCCTCCACCCTGCCCGGTTCCGGTTGGCATCGACCCGGACCTGGTGGCGCCGGACCCTTCCGGTTTGCTCCACATCCAGGTGAGGGAAAACGATACGGCGAGAGTCTCCGTTCGGCTTTCTGGAATGTCTCCCCACCAAACCGCCACGGCCTGGTTCGTCCACTACGCCCCGGGCACGCCGCCTCCTCACCCGATCTTCGCTCCCACGGGTCCGGGCCAGCCCCCCGTTGCCAACATCAATACCCCCCTGGCCCACACCTTCGCTCGGTATAGCGAAGGCCTTGGCCCCGAACCCAACGGCATCCACATTCGCCGCAATGGTCGAGCCAGGTTGACGACCTGGCTCGACTACAACCCTCTCAAAACGGGCCAGGTCCCCCTGGTCAACAGCTTGACCTTCACCCAGCAAGGCGCAGCTCCTGCCGGCTCCGGAGCGGAACAGCCCACCTGCTGCCCGGATTTCCCTGCGGGCCCCCGCCTGGAACCCGTGGGCGGCTCCTACCTTCGTCAATTCGACCCCGCTACGGGCTTCCAGCTGGTCGATGAAGACGGCATCCCAGAGCTGCTCCGGAGCCCGGCCCGGCCTGTGGCCGTCGTCGTCTTGATCCACACCGACGGGGTCACCTCGGGCCTCCTTCCGGGAGTGCCGATCGCTCCCTTCCTGGTCGATCCTCCCATCACCACCGGCAGTGTCTATCTGCTGGGGGTCTTCCCTATCGGTTCTCTGGTGCTGGAATAGGTCACGACTAGAAGTGGCGGGCCCTGCTTGGTTGGTCACCGGTAGGGCCCTTTCGTGAATATTCGCCCTCCCTCCCCCTCTCCGCTCAGACAGAGCGAAGAGGGGAACGGTCAGATGTAGCTCACTGCAACAAAAAATCGTATCCTCACCACAGCTGTGTGACTCAACGAGCCACCTCCAGACTCAAAAATCCCCTAAGAGCGGGAAGCTAGGTCCGAGGCCGAGACCCGTTTGAGCCAGTAGCTGTGACTGATCAAGAGGAGCGTGTTCAGGATGTGTGGAATTACCGGGCTCGTCACTCCTGGCGACAAAGACCCTGCAAGCATCGAGCGCATGACCGAGTTGCTCCGACACCGAGGGCCGGACTCCTCCGGCATTTGGCGCTCCGAGAAGGCCCACCTGGGGCATAGGCGACTTTCCATCCTCGACCTGTCCTCCGCCGGTGCCCAGCCCATGAGGCAGAACGGCCAGGTCCTCGTTTATAACGGTGAGGTCTATAACTTCGGTGAGCTTCGGCAGGAGCTTTCGGGAGAATTTCAATCTCAGACCGACTCGGAGGTCGTCCTCAGGTGCTTCCGGGAGTTCGGCCCGGATTGCCTCGGCAAGCTGCACGGGATGTTCGCCTTCGCTGTCTGGGACGAAGCGACCGAAGAGCTCTTCCTGGCTCGGGACCGTTTCGGCATCAAGCCCCTCTACTACCGATTCACCGATGGAGGGATCGCCTTCGCCTCCGAGGCCGCTCCCCTCCTCGAGCTCGGTCGGCCTGAGATCGATGTCTCCGCCTTGCGGGACTACTTGGTCTACGGCTATGTCCCCACCCCGAAGACACCCTGGAAAGGCATCTTCAAACTGCCGGCGGCACATTTCCTACGCTGGAAGTCCGGCGATCACACCATCGAGCGATATTGGAGATTAGAAGCCAGACAGAACGGCATAGATCGCCTCCAAGCCGTCGAGGAGCTCGATGTGCTGGTGGAACAGGCAGTCCGGGAAAGCTCCGTCTCCGACGTCCCCCTAGGGCTCTTTCTCAGCGGCGGGGTAGATTCCGGCGCCATCGCCTCTTACAGCGCCAAATCGATTCTCGCCTTCACCCTTAGGCCACCGGAGACTCACCGGGACGAGTCAGATGCGGCGACGGCGCTGTGCGGCCACCTTGGGCTGAAACACCATGTGGTCAACGGCAAGAGCATTGATCTACCCGCCGCCGTCGACGCCATCGTCTCCGCCTTCGACGAACCCTTTGGGGACTCGGCCGGTCTTTCCGTTTGGCTCCTCTCCAGGGCTATCAGTGAACACGTGAAAGTAGCCCTTTCCGGAGAAGGGGGAGACGAGATCTTCTATGGCTACCGGTGGCACGGGCGAGCCATGACAGAGCCCTCCAGCCGACTCGCCGGAGTGCTGTCGAAACTTCTGCCAGCCCTCACCAAGCCGGCCCGCTCCTACGAACGGCGCTCCTTGGAAGGAATCGAACGCTATGCCGCCTTCGCCTGCACCTTCACCTTGGCGCAGCTGAATCGCCTATTGGGCCCCGTCTTCGGCTCCACCGCACAGCCCCAGGACGACCTTCTTTGGCACTTCCGGAAGTATTGGCGAGAGGATCTACCGTTGCAGCAACGAGTCCAATGGGCAGATTTCCACACCTACCTTCCCGATGATCTATTGACCAAAGTGGATCGAGCCAGCATGGCCTGGTCCCTAGAGGTCCGCCCCCCCTTCTTGGACCATCGCCTGGTCGAGTTTTCCACCAGCCTCGACGCCCACCTCCACCGAGACCCAGCGACCGACAAAAGTAAAATGCTACTGCGCAGCATCATCGAACCCAAGCTTCCTGACGGGTACCTGAACCGCCCCAAGCGCGGCTTCAACCTGGCCATTCGCCGTTGGGTGAGTGAACACTCCGACCTGTGGAAAGAAGCCCTGAACCGCTTGCAGACTCATGGCTTCATACGGCTCTCCCACATCACTGATTTCACCAACGATCAGGTCTGGTCTCTGCTGATCCTGGACCGCTGGTTGGCGAGGAATATGCCTTCTTATTGAGTGGGGGCATAAAAGCATAGGGGCAACTGCGAGATAGAGGGTGCTTTCTGGAGTCACGCTCGATTGGAAGCGGGGACCGAATTGACTCCCAAGACGGTGCAAGCGACTTACTCTCCTCAGATGCCATACTCGCGGGATGGCTTAAGTGCCCCCACCGTTTTATGGTGTCTGAATAGTCCCCTCGGGCTACTCGACTGTCGTTGTTACTAGACCCCTGATTCAGCGACCGCGCACCCGTCTTCCCCACATTCGGGTACCCCGGAGGTGTCGTTTGAGGCCGTCTGCGAGCCGGCTCCCTGCACCAATGACATAATCTCCGCCCCCAGCGCGAGATCGCTCGTCATGCCGAACGCCTTTTTCCGGAGCCGGCCTTCGCGGTCGATGAGAAGAAGTGTCGGCGTACCTCGCAGCTGATAGGCAGCCATGGTCTTGGGAACTCGATGGTCGGACGGCTCATCGATAGCGACCGGAAAATCGATCTTGTATTCGTGCAGGAACGCTTGGAGCGCTTCGCGCCGGCCCTGCACGTCGTGATGCTCGAAAACACAGTGCAGTCCGATCACGGCAACGTCGTCTGGGCTAAAGACATCGGCGATTCGGCCGGCCTGGGGCAGGCCGTGGGAGACGCACCCAGGGCACAGCATTTGGAACGCCTCGATCACTACCACCTTGCCGCGCAGATCACGGAGCGAGTAGGGGTGATCAGTGTTGAGCCATTCGCTCGTGTACAGTTCTGGCGCAGTATTCGAAGTCATTTATCAAGGCTCCTTTGTCGGGGTCACGCACCACCTCTCGGTAGGGGGAGTGTAGTTTGGCCCAGCGACCCGGTCCATGTATTTGGGGGCCACCTGAGATTCGTTGTTGGGGACGGATCGGGACTGTTCTCCTAGACTTGGGGACTCTCTAGGTCTCGGTCAGACCTCCTTGAGTGAAAACGGCCGTCAACAAGCGCCTCCATCGGCAGTCATCTAGGTCTGAAACTGATGAGAAGGGGCGGCTAGCCCTAATTAACTACCTACCGCCCCAACCCATCTTTTCTGAACCGGACTCCGGCGCCTGCAAATCAGAGTTGCCGCTGGCAGCGTGGAGCCCGGTTCCTTGCCGAACCGCCTCTAGTTCTTGAGTACGGAAAGATCAGCGCCGTGGTTGATGTGGAAAACCGCGTCTCCTAGGAGCAAGGCAGGAACTGATTTGACACCGGCCTTCTCCGCTTCATCCACGCGACCGCCGACCTCGCCGAGGTGGACGATCTCGACATCGTACTTGGCAGGGTCGAGGGCGAGGGCGACCTGCTGTTCCGCCTCTACACAAACAGGGCATCCGGCATGGTAAAAAATAGCTTTCGACATAGTTGTCTCCTAGAGAGTTTTCAGGGGCCAGGGTTAGAGATCACTCGTCCGCCGCGGCCATTGGCAGGGAGTGAGAAACGAATCCTTGCGTAGGAGTCCTAAGTAATTGATCGACCAAAAAGAATATCCACAGGACGCAGGCGGTTCCATCCAACCTCGTTGTTGAGGCGCCCTTGGCCATTGACATCAAGATCTGCCCCAAAGTCGGTTGAACCTTTCCGTGGTCGTACTCTTTCGCTCGTGGTGGACCTGATTGCTAGAGTGTGTTGCTCAGACAAATAGTTAGGACTCCGAAATAATATTCTGATTCTCATTTGAAATCAATAGACAAGGGGAAATTTTTGGTGAGCATAAAAATGGGGTCTGAGCAGGGGGGTCGAGGAACAACCGAAGCAAAAAGCACCCTAGCGTCATGATCGGATCGGAAATCTCAACCAGCTAGGCGTTAGAAGCACCGCGGTGCAAAGGCTTTCGAGGAATCGAGGGTCTCTACAGTCTGCGGATTGCCGATGCCGATCCGGAGCCCCCTTGAGGGGCTGTGAAGCGAGAGACCCGTCGAAGCTGGCGCAAGAGAGGGCGCCAAGCGGTCTTAAGGTGCGGTTCCGTTCGGTTGTTCCTCGACCCCCCGTTTCCAAGGCAGACGGCTCCCAGAAACTCGACCTTCAGAGAGACGCCTTACACAAATCGGGGATACCCGCGGACCGGATCTACGGAAATCGAATCTCGGGCAAGCGTGAGCAGTGTCCGGGGCTGGATGCATGCCCTAAGGCGGTTCGAGAGAGAGCTGCCCTGGTGGTCTGGAAGCTCGACCGACTCGGACGTGGCCTGCGACACCTGGTCCCCCTTGTCGACGATCTCCGGAATCGCGAGATCGCCTTGAAGGTGCTAACGGGGCCGGGGGCCTGCATCGACACAACCACCGCTGGCGGAAAGCTCGTCTTCGGGATCTTCGCCGCGCTGGCGGAGTTCGAGCGTGAGCTGATCTGAGAACGGACGATGGCAGGCCTCGCCTCGCGCTCGAGGACGAGAAGGAGGACGGTGACCGACCTTGAGGAAGGCACAGGTTCGCCTCGCTCAGGCCGCCATGGGACAGCGCGAAACCAAGGTCAGCGAGCTGTGTCGAGAACTCGGAATAGCCAAGGCGAGCTGGCTTCCCTGATTTCTCTAGCCAGTCGCTTCCTGAGAAAGGCCCCTGGGTTCCTCGAGGACCTCGTCGAAAGAAGCGGGGTTCTCCTTTCTTGTATTTCCCTCATCACCGGGTCTCTGGAAGCAAGAAGCGTCTTCGCCCGTCTCACTATCTCCCCCCAAGCCGACCCATGGATTTCAGCTGGTCTTGCCCCTTTCCCTTCCGTCCGTCGCAGGTAGAGGTAGTACATGAATTTCCCCAGAGAACCGAGGCAGGAGGACGCCGGAATGATGAACAGCGCGACGATGGGTCTCGTCTTGTGGATCCTGACGTTCTTCCATGGGACATCTGGTTCTGCTTGGGCGGCCTCCGAAGCCACGGTCCTCGAGCCGCTGGAGAAATCTGGGTTGGAATTTGAGGCTCGGCCAGCAGCGAGTCCGGCTTTGGGCGGTCAGTTCAGATTGACGACGGTCTCGACCGTCGAGCCGGAAGGCGCAGATGGGGGCTCCTTCAGACTTCGGCACATTCCTTCGAACGCAGGGTCTTGGGGTCGCGAATTCGCACTGCGGCAAGGTCTCGGGCCGATGGGGAACTCTTCTGGAGCGTCGTGCTTCTGCGGCAACTCGAGCCAGATCTTCGCCGACGGCTTCGAGAGTGGTGATACCTCAGCATGGTCTTCCACTGCAGGTTTTGAGGTCGAGTCACGCATCATAGGTTTATTTATCGACGCCAAGGAGGTCCCATGATTCCGGTTGGAACGACTTGCCCCTCACGCCTTTTCTATGCGGCGATTCTCGCCATCCTCCTCGTTGGCTGGTCCGGCCCGGCACGATCTGACGAGGGAGGGTTCTCACTTGGAACAGAGTTCACCTATCAGGGCAGCTTGCATTACGAAGGAGCTCCCGCAGAGGGTGTTTTCGATGTCACCTTCGAGCTCTACGACCAGCGCGAAGGGGGGACCTTTCAGGGCCGCGTCGATCGCTTCGACTTGCCAGTTCGAGACGGCCGCCTGATCGCGAGGATCGACTTCGGGAGCGATGTTCGGTCACAGGACGCCTGGGTCGCCATCGAGGTTCGGGCTGCCGGACGGGGTGCCTACACCCGTTTGGAGCCGCGACAACGGGTGGCCGGTGGCTGCACGGTGGACGAGGACGTGACGATCAATGGTCAGCTGTTTGTGGACTCCCCAAGCGCCGCGCCGGATATCTCCATCGCCTGCTGTAACGATGTGGATAACGGTGGCGGCCTGCTCATCAACGACTTCCTGGGTGCCCTCAAATTCGACGGAGGAGAAATCCAGGCGGAGGCCCTGGGCAACCCTTCGCAGATTTTGATCAACGCCGACGGTGGCAACGTCGGTATCGGTGTGGCCTCGGCAGCCGCCCCCCTCAACATACCGGCTGGCCCGGACGCGGAGCCGGATAGCGGCGGTTCCGTGGTCGTCGGAAACCCTGCAGGGCTCAACATGGCCCTCGATAACAACGAAATCATGGTGCGCAACGACGGAGCGACTTCAACCCTCTTCCTCAACAACGATGGCGGTCGGGTCCTCGTTGGCGGCAACCTCGATATCGGGTTGGAGATCGTCCAAGTCAACTCCGATAGCAATAACTACACCGTCAGCTGCCCGGCCGGAAAGGCGATCCTGGCCGGGTCCTGCGGCGGTGGCTCCGATTCTGTGAACTCCAGCATCCCTGAATCGTCGACCACCTGGAGATGCGTTTTCGACTCCAGTGGTCCCCACGAAGCCTATGCCATCTGTGCCCGCGTCCAATGGTGAGTCGCTGTTTTGACCTATGAGGAAGCTCTCGGGATTCTATTTAGCTGCTTTGGGATGGGCGCTAACGGGGAGGCCGAGATCGATCACGGCTTCAGGTATCGGGCAACTCGCCGCGTCGCCGGATGGTGAAAACCGCGAAGAGTCTCGAGGCGGGCATGGGCCTCCTGGAGCAGGGCTCGTCCCTCTTCCCTTCGCCGGCCGCTCAACGAGGCGGCCCCCGCCGCAGCCCGTAGCTCCGCCCTCAGCCAATGCCCTCTCGGCAGCCGATCGCCGATTCCGAACAAGGCCTCATCGAGCAACTCAGCGGCGCGCTGGAACTTGCCATCGGCGATGAGCGTCCAGCCAAGGCCGGTTACCGCCTCGGCCTCTTGGAACAGCGACGGCTGCTCACTGTTCTTCAGGTGATCGAGGGCTGCCAAGAAGTCCTGCTCAGCTTCCTCCAAGGCTCCCATGTCCAGCCGGACCCAGCCCCGAACGATCCGTGCTCTGCTGACCAGATCTCTTTGATTCGAGGCCCGTGCTTGCCGCACGGAACGTTCGATCAACGGCAACGCCACTTGATTCTTGCCCTGAAGGTGGAGCGCCCCAGCATGGCGACGAAAGTGGGTGATGCTGTAGAAATGATCGGGTCCCAGGGCCTTGAGAAGCAGCGGCTCCGCTTGGGCGAAGAGGGGCATGGCGTCCGCGAATCGACCGCTCTGAGCAAGGTCGCTGGCCAGAGAATCTAGGGTCATGGCGTAGTAGGGGCTGGATTGGCCCATCTTTTCGGCGATCGACTCCAGGACCTGACGGTGGAGGTTGGAAGCTTCCTGGTAGTCGCCCATGGAGTGCAGAAAGGTGGCAAAGTTATGAAGCTTGACCGCCAAGCGGGGGTGATCGTCGCCGCGCAGTCGTCGATCCATAGCAATTCCTTCCCGGTAGAGCTCCTCCGCCTCTCGCCAATCGCCCCGCGTCACCAGCACTCTGGCGTAACCCACCATGATCGTCGCCACCTCCGGGTGTTCGGGACCGTAGAAATCACGGGCCTTCTCCAGTGATTCCCGGAGAGCTTTCTCGGCCCCCGAGTAGTCGCCAACCTTTCTCAAGGATGTTCCTAGGTTGCTGAGCAGTGCCACCAGATCACCGGTGTCTTGCGGTGAGAACGCGCGGAGCGTTTCCAGCGCCCGCCTTTTGGCAGCGATGCCCTCCTCGGGCTCCCCCTGATTCTCCAGAGCGGTGCCCAAATAGGTTTGGGCAGCTGCCACAGTTCTAAAGTTGTCGATCGAAGGAGGCCCGCAAATGGCCAGGGCCCGACGCAAGGCAACCTCGGCTTCGGGCCATTCCGCTTGGGAGCGGTGCAACCCGCCGATCTGAACGAGGATCGAGGCAACCCGGAGGTGTCGGTCGTCGTGCAAGGCGATGGCGAGGTCCAGAGCTTCTTGGAATGCCGGTTCCGCAAGCTCGAAGTCGCCCAGAGAGACTGACACCCTGCCGAGGGTCTCGAGCATCTCGAGACGGACCTCGGGCTGATCCAAGAGCTCGCCCTCCAGACGCTCGATGCCCCGAGCGATGAGCTCCCTAGCAGAAGGATCTTCGCCGAGAGCTTTGACGGGATCAGCGGCGGAGAAAAGACCGATCAAATACTCCTGAGTCGCCTGCAACTTCTCGGACTCCAGCCTCGCCCGGTCTCGCTCGCCAGCCGCCACCCTTGCCTGCCACGCGGTCCCCGCCATCCCCAGACCGAGGGATAGGGCTACGAGCAGGGAAGCCGAAACGGCGATCCAGTTGCGCCGCGCGAACTTCGAAGCACGGTAAAGCAGACGATCGGGACGGGCCCGAACCGGCATGCCATCTAGATACCGCTGGAGGTCTTCGGCAAGAGCTTCCGCCGACCGGTAACGCCTCTCCGGCTCCTCGCGCAGGGCCTTGAGCACCACCTTGTCCAGATCCCCCACCAGCTGCCGTTTCAGCCGTCCTGGATCCACGGTGGCCGACGGCGGGAGAAACGCCAGTTCCCGCCCCCCACCCGTAACCGCTGGTTTCACTCCCGCGGGCCGAGCATCCGTCAAAAGCTCATAGAGCAACCGGCCCAGAGAAAATACATCCGTGGAGGTCGTGACGGGTTCGCCTCGCAGTTGCTCGGGAGCTGCGTAATCCGGGGTCAAGGCTCGATCGGACTCCCGGGTCAAGCTCGCCATGGCCTCCTGGCCTTCAGCAAGAAGCTTGGCGATACCAAAGTCCAGCAACTTGGTCTCGCCATCCTCCGTGACCAAGATATTCGACGGTTTGAGGTCTCGGTGGACGATCAGATTCCGGTGAGCGAATTGCACCGTCCAGCAAAGCTCGATGAATAGCCGCAAGCGATCTTCGAGACTCAACCCACGGCGGTGACTGTAGGTCGTGATCGGCTCCCCCTCGATGTATTCCATGGCGAAATACGGGTCTCCGTCAGCGGTCACGCCACCGTCCAAGAGTCGAGTGATACCGCGATGCTCCAACCGAGCTAGGATCTTTCGCTCGCGGACGAAGCGAAGGTGGGCGGCCGGCGAGGAAAAAACTCCTCGGATCACCTTTAAGGCAACCCTTTGTTCGAAATCAGCTTCCGCCCTTTCCGCAAAGTAGACAATGCCCATACCTCCTCTACCGATCTCCCGAAGGATCGAGTAGGGACCGATGCGTCGACCGACCACGGAGTCTCCATCGGGCACAGTCTCGCGACACACGGATTCCACCAATGAGGCAGCTTGCCTGGCATCGAGCTCCTGCAAGAAATCTCCCGCTTCTCCATGGGCACTCAGCAGGCTTTCAAGCTCACGATGTAGCTCCGGGGAGTCGATGGCAACGCCCTGCAAGTAAGCGCCCAGCTCGGGCCCCGAAAGCTCCAGCGCCCGAGTGAACAGCTCAGCGAGTTTCTCGGAGCTCAAGATGGGCTCTGCAATGCTCGGAAGAGCCAGGCACGGGCCAGGGCCCAGTCTCCCTTGACAGTTCTGGGAGATATGTCGAGGGCCTGGGAAGTTTCCACAACCGTGAGACCACCGAAGAAACGACATTCCACGACCTGGGCCTGGCGGGGAAATTCCGCCGCCAAGGCCTCTAAGGCTTCTTCAAGATGTAGCACCCGGGCCGTGAAGCCTTCCAGCTCCAACCGGGCTTCCTCTAGGGGCTCAGGCCGCAGCCCCGCCCCACGCTTGAGACGGTTTCGACGGCGCGCTGCGTCAACGAGAACCTGACGCATGGCGCACGCCGCAGCAGCAAAGAAATAACTGCGACCGCGCTCAGAGACCTGAGTGTGATCTACCAATTTCAAATACGCCTCGTGAACCAAACCTGTAGTGTTGAGGGTCTGCTGGTGCCTTTCCCCGGCCAGCTGACGCCGGGCCATTTTCCTCAGCTCTTCATAGACGAAAGGCACGAGTTGGTCGGTCACCTCAGCACCGGATGCGCCGGATCGGCTGCCCATAGAGAGGGACGCGAGTGCTGTATTCAGCCGGTCCGAGTTCACGTAGTCGTGCGCCTAGGGAGGAAGGTATTGTGTGATCGAAAAACAGTACTCCAAGAATGTCGAGGAATCAAGCGAGAATGAACTTGACCCGGCGGTCGAATTCGACCGGAGAAATGCCGACCGAGATTCGAACCGCCGACAGCCGACCAGCTACGCCACCGTGACTCTTCAGCCGCCGAAGTTGAATTTCATTGCCGTAGCCAATCAGCCAAGCCTTAGCCGCCAGCGGACTGGGGTAGCGAGTTCTTCTTTGCACTGGAAACGAATTGTGGCCCATCTCCACTTCAGAAAAGAAGGGGGCCGGTAGAGCCAGACCGGTTCCCATCGACTCGAGGCACACCAGGCCTTCCGGTCTGCAGTCGGATAAGCTGTCTGAAAGGAACTCAATATGCTGGTAAAAAACGAGCCTGCCTCCACTCCGAGAAGAGTCGGAAGCGCCATGCTGCTAGCGGTTCTCGTGCTCGCCGTGGGCTGCACGGGACGACAGCACGGAGACTTGGGACAGATTCAGACCTCCGTAACCGCGACTTCTCAGACGGCTTCTCAAGCGGCTCCTCAAAGCGAGCGTTCCGCCTTGCGAGCTCCCGGCGGTTGCACTCCCGATCACCAACAGGCTTGTCAGGAACTCTACCTAGAGGGTTCCGCGGCAGCGATGTATCCCGAGCCGGAGGATGTTCGCACAGACCTGGTCGCCATCTTGCCCTCGACTCCGGGCCTCGTCTGGGACGGCCAGGGGCGCATTCTCCTTTCCACCTGGACCCGCTGGGAGTACTACGAAGATCCCGATGACCCGACGAAGCCGATGTACTCTCCCGACCAGGCCTTTCCCCTCTACGGAGATACCTGGTTCACTATCGTCCCTCAGGTTCAGGAGGCTTGCCGTAAGATCTTCCCCTTTGGCATGGATTGGGTGGACCTGCGCCTGGAACAGCTCATCGGCCTGCCGCCATTCAATGGCTATGATGCCTTTCTCCAGGTTTGGGTGGACCCAACTACTCTCTTCCGCCCATGCCCAGACCCGGAGATTTCTGACCGGGAATGCCAGACCAATGTGCCCGTGGAGACCGGCCTGCCAGCCAACTCCACTCCCTGGGCTTTCTGTTCCGACCCCAGCAGCCCGCAGGTCTCGTCGGCCTTCGTAGACGTCGCCTCCAGCAGCCTCGAGTGGATGTGCGACAACTGGTGCACCAGCTACTGCAACGACACGGGCTATCCGTGCTCTTGCACGACCCCAGAAGCATCGGCCCCTTTCCCCTGGACGGCCCTCGGCTACACCTACGATTGGGGTCGCCCCGCCAACCCCCAGGGCTTCAGTGAATTCGTCGGCCCCGAGGGAACCTCGGTGAACTTCGAGTCTCTCGTCCCAACCAGAGAATATTGTGCGCCCCCTCCTCGGTAACCAAGACCAGACAACCGGGATTGGGACCCCATGAGACTCCAGCGCCTCACCTGAGGCCTATTGCCCGGGGCAAGACCGGCTGAGAGGTCAGGGTCTACGGCAACTGCCTCGTCCCACAGCTTGGATTGCCTCGGGGACACAGCGGTACCCCCCCAGGCAGCCGTTGATATAATGGGCCCACGCTCCGGGGTCGTGCGAGAAGTCATGGGAGTCCCCTTGACAGTACTCCCCTGCTCGCCGGTGCCCGAGCTACGAACAACCATGTTCAAATCCTACGTCGCCCAACTCACGACGGTCGTTCGCAGCCGTAGCGGCCACCGCAACCTCCGTAGACTGAGCCGGTTCTTTCTGGTTCTGACGGCGATGGTGACGGTCTACTCCGTCCTCTTTCACCTTCTGATGCTGCGGGAAGGGCAGGACCACACCTGGATCACGGGTTTTTACTGGACCTTGACCGTGATGTCCACCCTCGGCTTCGGTGACATCACGTTCCACACCGATCTCGGCCGCATCTTCTCGATTCTCGTGCTGCTCTCCGGAACGATTTTCCTGCTCATTCTTCTGCCCTTCACCTTTATCGAGTTCTTTTACGGTCCGTGGCTCGCCGCCCAGGCCACGGCGCGAGCTCCGCGGCAGTTGCCCGAGGAAACCCGAGGTCACGTGCTCCTGACTCACCTCGACGCGGTGACCAACGCGCTGACCCGTCGTCTGCAGAAGTACCAAGTGCCCTACACCCTGGTGGTCCCCGAGTTGGAGGAAGCGCTGCGCCTTCACGACCGAGGGGTGAACGTGCTGACCGGAGCCCTGGACGATCCCCAAACCTGGACCCGAGCCCGGGTGGAGCAGGCGGCTATGGTGTTCAGCACTGCCAGCGACGTCACCAACACCAACGTCGCTTTCACCGTGCGAGCCTTGGCTCAGGATCTACCGATTCTGACCTCGGCCAAGGACGAGGCTTCGGTGGATATCCTGGACCTAGCCGGTAGCAGCCTCGTTCTGCGGCTGGAAGAGATGCTCGGTCAGTCCTTCGCCCGACGGACCGTGGGGGGAGATGCTGTCTCTCACATCATCGGGCGATTTGGTGACCTGCTGATCGCCGAGGCCAGTTCCAAGAGCACGCCCCTGGTCGGCAAGACGCTGATGGAGGCGGGACTGCGCCAGCACCTTGGGGTGACGGTGGTCGGCATCTGGCACCGAGGGAGCTTTGAGCCAACCCGCCCCACGACGGTCATTCGAGACAACACGGTGCTCCTATTGGCGGGCTCCGAAGAGCACTTGCAACGCTACGACGAGTTCTTCTGCATCTACAACCGCTCGAACACCCCGGTGGTCATCCTCGGCGGTGGCCGAGTCGGCCGGGCCACCGCCCGGGCTCTGGCGCTAAGGGACGTGGACTACCGCATCGTGGAGTTGCTTCCGGAACGGATGAGGGATCCGGAAAAGTACGTCTTGGGCAACGCCGCAGAGCTGGAAATACTGGAAGAGGCCGGCATCCGCAAGACTTCCACGGTCATCATCACCACCCACGAAGACGACCTCAACGTCTACCTGACGATCTACTGCCGCCGTCTCCGCCCGGACCTCCAAGTTCTCGTCCGAGCCACCCAGGAACGAAGCGTTGCGAACCTGCACCGAGCAGGAGCGGACAGTGTCCTCTCCTATGCCTCCATGGGTGCCGGGGCGGCCATGGACGCCCTCCATGGCGGCAAGCTTCTCATGGTCGCAGAGGGTCTCTACCTCTTCGAAGAGCGCGTGCCCTCCGCTCTCGCCGGCCGTACCATCGCCGAATCCTCCATCCGCGAGCTCACTGGCTGCAGCGTCGTCGCCACTTGCACCGACCAGGGAACCGAAGTGGTCCCCAGCCCATCCGTCATCCTGCAAGCGGACGCCGCCATCGTCCTGATCGGCACCGCCGAAGCCGAGAGCAATTTCTTAGAGACCTTCGCCAAGAAGAGTTCCTCTAAAACCTGATCTGGCCCATAGAGATCCCCTGACCTGCCCTGATTTTACCGACCCAAAGTTCCCATTCCTACCGCGCAGACTCCTAGCGTAAACTTCCTTTGAGACCTTCGGCTCAGGAGGTCCTCCTCGAGGATTTGGGTCCCTTTCATCAGGCACTGACAGGACACTAAGAAATTCATCTGTTTCTTATGCCATAATCATCGAGCTTTCAGCGATTTTTGGGAAATACCTCCTGGTGCGAGCACCTGCCGCTTCCTGGTCGACGTGGACTCACGGCACCCTTCTGATGAGCTTGTCTTGAAAGTCACTCTGACTCCGGACAACTCTCTAGGAGCGCCTTTGCCCTATTAAGTCCTTGGTAGACCTCGGATTTAACGCCGATTCTCATCCTGGTTTCGCACCCGGGTTCCTATCTCTCGCCGACGAGAAACTTCGCCACAGGCCTCTAGTCGTCAGCAGAGATCCGGGTCGAGACCCTCGGGCGCGCCCTGAAGAAGAAAAATGCTAGAAACAATCTCCACCGAAGGATCTTGGAAAGGGAGGTAAGAGTGGAGAATTCGGGCAAGATTACTGCAGTCCTCCAAGCTTGGAGTCAAGAATCTCCGGAAGCCATCGATCAGCTCATGCCGCTCGTACTCGATGAGCTTCGCATACTGGCCAACTCTCATTTCCGTCGGGAGGCTTCGAACCATACACTCCAGCCTACGGCGCTCATCAACGAGCTTTACCTGCGTCTCCTCAAGCAGCACAGTATTCAGCTCCGCAATCGAACTGAGTTCTTCGCTTTTGCTTCACGCCTCATGCGGCGTATCCTCGTCGACCACTACCGTAGAAATCAGAAGGCTAAACGCGGAGGAGGCTCAGTCCGAGTTACCCTCGACGAAGCGCTCAGAATAACCTCCTCGAAATCTATCAACATGATGGATCTCGACAGGGCCCTGGAAGACCTAAAAAAGTTGGACGCTCGACAGCATCAAATTGTTGAGCTGCGCTTCTTTGGTGGACTAACCAACAACGAAACAGCCCAGGTTCTAGCCCTCTCGCAAGCGACTGTCAAGCGCGAATGGAGCACCGCTCGCGCCTGGTTACGTCATCGTATCGAGAACTGAAATCAACAGGAGAGTCGAACATGGCGACCAGCCTGGATCCAGACCGTTGGGGCCAAGTCAAGGCGCTCCTTGCTCCGGCCCTTGAAATGCCTGCCGAGGAGGTCACGGCATATCTGGATGAAACTTGTACAGATCCCGATCTGCGTAGGCAAGTGAGAACATTCCTCAAGGCTTTTCACCTTGATAGCGATTTCCTCATGAGCACTGAAGTCCTAGAGCCTCCTTCAGATGCAGTGGCTCTTGGTGAAGGGTCTCAAATCGGGGCCTATTGCCTGACAAAGAAACTCGGTGAGGGCGGTATGGGAGAGGTCTTCCTGGCCACTCAAGAGTTTCCGATTCGGAGAACGGTTGCCTTTAAACTGATCCGCCCAGGTCTTACGGGTGAACAGGCGCTGATTCGTTTCCAAGCAGAAGGTCAGACTCTCGCTTTAATGAGTCATCCCAACATCGCTCGAATCTACGATGCTGGTCAGGGATCGGGAGGTCGCCCTTATGTCGTGATGGAGCATATAGCAGGGCAACCAATCACTGACTACTGCAACGCTGAGCAGTTGACTGTCGAAGACCGCCTACGGCTTTTCCGCCAGGTCCTGGAAGGAGTTCGTCATGCTCACCGCAAGGGTGTCATTCATCGTGACCTAAAACCAAATAATGTTTTGGTTGCGGTCGAAGAAAAACCGACTCCAAAGATCATCGACTTCGGCATCGCAAAGGTGCTTGAGAATGACTGGAGCAATGAATCCAATCGAGAATCACTGCTCTTGACGAAACCGGGACAATGGCTTGGCACACCCGAGTATATGAGTCCCGAACAGGCGGGTGGCGCGACCGGAAAAGTGGACATTCGAAGCGACGTCTATTCTCTCGGAGTATTGCTCTATGAGTTGCTCTGTGGACGACTCCCGCTCAAGTTGCCCGATCCGCGGCAGAAGGGCCTTTCCGCTCTACTCGAGGCGATTAATCGCCAGGAACCACCTCGCCCGAGCGAGCGCCTGCGCAACGACCCCGAGGCTGCTCAAATCGCCGGTCAGCGCAAGCTGAGTGTCCAGGCTCTCGAGCGTCGCCTGCGTGGTGACATCGATCGGATCGTCATGAGAGCGCTGGCCAAAGATCCAGCCGAGCGCTATGAATCCGCGGCAGACCTAGCTGAAGATCTTCGCCGTCACCTAAGTGGTGATCTCCTGCTATCAAGCTCGCCAGGCTCGCTCGAGCAGATGGCTCGCTGGGTCAGACTTCACCGGCTCGCCGCTTCGTTCACAGCGCTCCTCCTGCTGTCTTTGACAGCCGGCATCGTCGGAACTACCAATGGCATGCTTCGCGCTCGTAGTGCAGAAGAAACCGCTCGTGCCCAGACTAGGAAGGCACAGGCACAGAGCCTGCGAGCCCAGGAGGCCGCTGATACGGCCCAGCAAGTCACCGACTTTCTAATCAGCGCCCTCGATGCTTCCGATCCCACCCTGCTTCCGCAGAACGAACTGACTTTCCGCCAGTTTCTCGACAACAGTGCGCAACGGGTCCGGACCGAGCTGTCGGCTCAGCCCCTCGTTCAGGCGCAGCTGATGTTGACCATGAGTTACACATACAAGAGCCTGGGGATCTACGAGCTGGCCAAGAGGTTTGCTGAAGACGCGCTAAAGCTAGTTCGAGGAAACCCTGAAGAGAGCTTGACAACCGCCAGGTGTCTCGAGGCTTCCGCGGAAGCGCGTCTAGAACTGGAAGACTACGATGTCTGCCTTAGTCATCTCGAGGAAGCGCTGGCGATCCGAGAAGAGCTGTTCGGGTCAGACGATGTTCGGTTGACGCCGGCGCTCCACAACCTGGGCATGGTGTATCGCAGAACAGGAGAGCTCGAGCTCGCGCGCAGCGTGCTCGAACAAGCCTTGGAATTGCGCGAACCCTTCCTCGACGAAAACGCCCCAGACATCGCCAAGACCCTCAATAATCTCGGGCTGGTACTCCACGATCTCGGCGAGAATCAACTAGCTACCACCCATTTGGAGCGTTCACTTCGCCTTCATGAAAAAACGCTTGGCCCCGACCATCCCCAGCTTTCCTACAGCCTCAATAATCTGGCCATGGTCCGCGATTCGGAGGGTGATTTCCAGTCCGCCAAAGCCCTCTTCGAGCACGCCGTCAGAATCGACCGCAAAGCCTTCGGGCCGAATCACACCAACGTCGCGATCGGCCTTTTCAACCTCGGATTCCTAGCAAAAGAGCACGGCGATTGCCTCTCGGCCTTGGTGCGCTTTCGAGAATCTCAAGCAATCCTCCGAAAAAGCCTGCCCGAAGATCACCCAAAGATCGCGAAGATTTCAGAGCTCATAGAACAACAGCGTAAAACTTGTTCGCAATAGCACTTCACGGAAAATATCGATCTTCTTGATCCTCTTTCCAGATTTCCGACGCGATGAGTCAGTGAAGGCATTTCTTCACTCACCGCAGACCGGATACAACGAGAGTACAAAGTACAAACTCGTTCAGGGAGGGCTCCCAAGATGGAACAAAAAGTTCGAAAGCTTAACACGGCTCGAAAACCCTTCCACAGCTATCAGATTTTGATCCACGGGCTGTTGATAGCTCTGGCCGTCACTGTCTTCGGACTGGTCCGAGAGAACCGGGAACTTCGAAAGCCATCTATATTAGAAAATGCCTCGATCGAAGAGGGTGAAGTTTTTCCCGCCTTCCCGGCCTTCGATCTGAAAGGCGAATCTCGCCTTGTCGATCTCACAGAAAGTAAACGCGGGAGCCTTGTGTTTGTTCTCAACACGCTCTGCCCAGCATGCCGAGAGAATCAAGCGAGCTGGCGAACGCTCTATGAGCAGGAGAAGGACCGCTACGAGATCCTAGGCATCAGTCTGGACGATATCGACTCTACCGCCAAGTATCGCCAAGCCAATGACCTTCCCTTCTCATTAGTCGTCCCCAAAGACATCCCAGATTTCACAACGACTCACAAGATCGACCGGATTCCGCTCACTCTTCAAATCGATCATAACGGCGAGGTTCACAGCTCCTGGCTGGGAGTCTTGACCGACGATTCTTTGGCCCAGCTCACGGCATCACTAGCAGCTGAAAGCTGAGCTATCGATGCCTTCAGTGCGTCCTCTGCTGCTCGACCAGAAACCAATGAACCAGAAAGGAATCACCCATGAACGTTGCCCTCAAAACAAGTTTTACAATCGCCCTTTTCGCCATCTGCCTTCTCGGACTCACCGCGATGGCTGCACAACCAACTTTGACTTCGCCAGCGTCCGCAAGCTGCCCTGTCACCCTGACCCCATGCACCGAGGACCCAAGCAATCTGCACCACGTTGGCACTTGCCAATATCTCAACTGGGGAACATGCGAGGTCTATTCGACCGCTCCCCTGGGCCAACTCGGCCAAACCTGTCAGTGCGACTGCACATGGTGAAGGATCTACGGTAAGTCTCAGCTTAGGCTTTTCTTCTCACCCGTCCTCTGCCGTAGCGCCGGTTCTGCCTAAACTTCCGGCATCAGAAGGCGGTTCTGCCTGCGTCGCAGAATCGCCTTCTTCCTTGGAACCACAGACACCTACAGCCTCTGGCTCCACCGACTCCAATGAAAAGAGACCTTTGGCGGGTCGAGGGTGACTGAACTCGCGGCGGAAGGGAACAACCGACTAGAGAAACGCTGCCTCGCCAGAGCCGTTTCTCACCATGATTCTCCCTCGCCTAACCCGAAGGCGCCTCCTGTTATTGTCGCAGCAGCGCTGAGACTCCTGTAGGCACTAGCCTTCCTCCTGGCGGCGAGAAACTCGACCCCCAACCGGGTTCCCGTCTAGCAAACCATCGTCACTGCCTCGATCCTCCCCTTCACGGCATTTGTTTCTGCGAGTCAACTTGCGACTCCAGACAATTTCGGGAGACCTTGAGAAGGCTGCCACCAGTCTCTTCAGCCTGCTCTCGGTGACTGGTTCTTCCTAACGTCAAGGTTGATCGCCCACGAGAGCTTCCCCTACAAAAGTGACCCGAAGAAAGAAGGGAGCCGCCCGACCTACGGCAGGACCGTCCACATCTACAACCAACGTTGTAGTCCCGAAGCAGAGGTGTCACCAGGGGAGTCTTGGCCATTCATCGCCTTGCTCAGGCTGCCGACTTGAGAAGCTTCACCGCCCACGACCTCCGCAGGACGGCAGCCAGTCACATGACTTCGACGAGATTCCGGGGCTGGTGGTGTCCAAGATTCTCAACCATACCGAGAGTGGGATCACGGCGGTCCACGACCGGCAATCGTACGATCTAGAGAAGCGGGAAGCCCTCGATCGGTGGGCTGGTAGAATGGAGGAGATGTTGTGCCACCAGGTAGAATCCAGTGCCAAGGTAGCCGAGACTGCTTAGATCTGACGTTGATGGAGGCCGCCGATGAGCGAGATCACCCTTTCAATCCCTAATGAGTCAGCTCTGGCGCTGAAGCTCCCGCCCGAAGAGCTGGCAGCCGAGCTTCGGTTGGCTGCGGCGGTCAAGCTGTATGAGGTAGGCAGGCTCTCTTCTGGTGCCGCCGCTACCCTGGCCGGGGTTCCTCGCACGCTCTTCCTGACCAAGCTGGCGGACTATGGTGTCCCAACCTTCCACATGACCAAGCAAGAGCTTCAGGAGGACTTGGCGCGTGCCTGATGAAGTGATCTCGGACACTTCACCGCTTCAATATCTCCATCAGCTCGGCCACCTCGATCTCCTCCTCTCTCTCTATACCTCGATCATCGTCCCTGAAGGGGTCGTGGCAGAACTTGCGGCTGGCCACGACCGGGGCATTTCCCTACCCAATCTCGAAGGCCTGGATTGGGTCCAAGTCCGGAAGGCTCCACACCTCAGCGTCTTGCCCCTCGCCACCGATTTGGGTCTGGGAGAACGAGAAGTTCAGTCGCTAGCGACTGAACGACCTCGCTCCCTCACCCTCCTCGATGACCGCCTGGCGAGACACTTCGCTCAGCTCTTGAAGATCTCCTAGACCGGGACTCTCGGAGTTCTGCTCAGGGCAAAGGCAGAGGGACATCTGGTCGAACTCAGGCCGATTCTCGATCGCCTCGAGGAACTCCGATTCCGATTGGACTCCACCACCCGGAGAGCTGCCCTCAAGATTGCCAGAGAGAGCTGACCGAAACCATTGAGCCAGTAGGGCGCGGCGACCTCACAGTGGAAGGATGAGCGTGATGAAACCAAAGAGCTTCGACGATCTCTACCAAGAAGCCGAAACGCACGATGACTACTGGGTCGCAGGTCTCGTGCAGGAGTTTACCGAGGAAAGTGTCCACCTGATGGAGAGTGGTGGTGTCAGCCGATCAGAGCTAGCCCGCCGACTCGGAACGTCTCTCGCCTACGTCACTAAGATTCTGCGTGGAAACGCAAATTTTACCTTGGTGACCATGGCCCGATTTTCCACGGCTCTCGGATCAGAGCTCAGCCTACAGCTCAGGCCAGCCAAGGCATCTCCCTAAGACTCCCGAGTGGGGCGCGGCAAAGTTCCGCGGACGAGAAAAAGTCGGCGCTTGGCCAATCTGTCGGCGCTTGGCCAAGCTGCCGGCTCCAGCCCCAGCTGCCGCTCCCTCACCTCGATAGGCAGTTATTGAAGTAGGAGACCAGAACCTCAAGGCTGCTGGAGCTACTGCCAGCACCACTCCCCGGTGAGCTATGACATGGCCCTGCCCCGATTTCGTGGACACTCCATGGAGCGCGATAATGCGCAGGGAGGTCCCGAATGGCGAAGAGGAAACGACGAAAGTATACGGACGAGTACAAGGCTGAAGCAGTACGGCTGATTGGCGGTTCAACAACGGAGACCGGATGATCTTGGATATAGCGGCCCGGGTGGCTAGTTCCAGAACGGCGCGGATTCGTGACTCGGTTTCCGATTGCCAGCCCACCAGGACTCCGGGTGTCTGAAGGCTCTGCCGGAGCCCCTCTCGGCCCTTCGATTTCTCTAACAGCAGATGAGCCTGATCAAGGTCGAGGCCTCCAGCCACCGAAAGCAGCTCGGCATCGGTCAAGGATCGGGCACCTCGTTCGCGAAGGCGGTCTGCAGGTTGAGGGGAAACCGACTGCGGATGACAGTGGGTCTCGGGGTCAGAAACCTCGGCCATAGGAGAGAGGTTTAGGCTTTTCCATCCGATTCCTGCTCGAACTCCAGGGCAAAGGCTCCAATCCCGACCGCGACCTCGGCCGCTCTCCGGGAAAGTCTGACTTCAGAGGCGTCTAGCTCGCTTTGCTCGTGCTGCCGACCGACATCCTGAAGAAAACCCTGGAGCCAGCGGAGATCTCTCGCGGCTTCTCGCAGGTCGATGCGAATTTTCGAACCTTGCGATTCAGAGGCCGGTGGGTCCCCGCTCAAGGTGAGCAAATAGGCGAGGCGGCCGATCCGCCGGAAGGCAGCGGCATCATCATTGCTGAGTTGGACGGAGAGGAAGCTCCCGCGAAACACCGCAAAGAGTTCCCAGCTCTCGGGAGAAAAGGGGTTGCTACACTCGTTCTGGTCATTCATGGAGCTAGGTCCGGTCAGGTGTTGGTGCACCCGACTGGGCCGTTTCGTTGATGATGCCCCACCACTAAGCGAGTCCAGGGCGAGATGTCAACGAGGATCAGGCTGGGAGCGTATTGGACCCAGATCTGGGTCAAGGCAGGACCGGGGTCGGGAAAGGAGTTGCAATCGGGTTCACCCAGGGTCCCCAAGTTGCAGTCCGGGATGACCCTATGGTGACCCAAATCCAGATCCGACCGGTGCTCAAACCCGCCTAACCAGAGTCGCTAAATTGTTTGGATTGAATCGTTTAGAAGTGGTGCCCAGACGCGGATTTGAACCACGGACACCCTGATTTTCAGAAAGGTTCTTCATGTTTTTGATACCCTCCGATAACACCCGTAAACCATAGGTAATACTAGCATTTAGGGGCGATTTTATCTAGTATATCTACCGCTAGGAATTTGCACTTGATGGTGCATGTTTTGCCCCCAATTTGCCCCCAGCTGTTTTAGGGAGGTCTCACCATGGCCAAGGTTCGCCTTACTGATCGAGCGCTTAAGGCGCTCCAAGGAGACGGCGCTGACAGGGATCTTAGGGACGCCGCCGTGCCCGGCCTTTACGTCCGCGTAAGGAAAACAGGACTGGTGTCGTTCTCTGCCCGCTACTACCGGGGTGGGGCTAGGCGAATCAGCCTTGGCACCTACCCTGAGATGTCTCTGGCGGGGGCCAGGCAGCTCGCCCTCCAGATTCGCGCGGACGTGGCCAGAGGCAAGGACCCCGGGGCTCCGCTTGCCGAGCGAGGCGGAGAAGTTACATTCAGAGACCTCGCCACGGAGTACCTGGAGCGACACGCTCGCCCCAACAAGGCGAGCTGGGAAGAGGATGAGCGGATCCTCAAAGGAGATCTCCTCCCGCCCCTGGGAGAGATGCCCGCTGCTGAGATCTCGCGTCGGGACCTGATCGCGATCTTTGATCGCGTCACCGACCGGGGCTCGCCAACTATGGCGAACCGAATCCGGGCGCTGCTCTCGAAGATCTACGCCTTTGGTATCTCCAGGGATCTTGTCTCCGCTAATCCGGCTGCCGGCATGCCCAGAAACCCGGAAGCGGCTCGCCAGACCGTCCTTACCGATCAGCAGCTGACTCAGCTGTGGGTTGCTGTCGAGGCCGAGGACCCGTCTATTGGTGGCTGCCTCCGCATGCTGATGCTGACGCTTCAGCGCAGCCAGGAGGTCCGGTTGTTGACCCTCGACCAACTCGACGATACCTGGTGGAACCAGCCGGCTGGCGTTTCCAAGAATAGAGAGTCCCACCGGGTCCCCCTTGAGCCGATGACTATGGAGATCCTCCAGGCTCAGCAGCATCTCTCGAGATCTCGGTACCTGTTCCCGAGTCCGAAGGATCCACGAAAACCCCTGGCCCCGAAGACTCTCTCTCATGTAGCTCAGAGGCTCTCCAGAGAGCTCGGGTTCAAGTGGACTCCTCATGACTTGAGGAGGACAGGCGCGACTCGTCTCGCCGAGCTGGGAGTCGAGGTTTTTGTCATCGACAGACTCCTCAACCACCGCATTCCTGGTGTCACTGCCGTCTACGTTCGCTCCCAGTTCGATGTTCAAAAAAGGGAAGCCCTGAGGGTCCTGGACCATCACTTTTCTTCTCTGGGACTCCAGTTACCGGCCATGAACGCCTGAACTTCTTTTAGTGACACGCGGCACACTCCATTCCGGCGGCGAATCCTTGGCGCCTTCCCGACTTTCTCCCACTCGTAGTAGGTCGAAACCGCAACGTCGAGCATTGCGGACGCGAAGGAGATCTTGATCAGGCGATCAAGGCCCCTTCCATCAATCGTCCTCAACATCTTTTCGCGGTGAGCCTGGAGGCGGTCACGTTTTGCCAGATTCGTGTCGGCGGCCAGCTGGGGGTTACCCATGGTCTTCTCCTTGTTGAGTTTTTGGTGGTGCCTCTGGAGTGGGCGGTAGTGAGTCCAGGAGGGCACGCCATTCGTCGATGGTTGTGTCGAGTCTGGCGGGGTCGCGGGACCGCCAGTCCCAAAACTCACGCCACTCCCTCTCTGCCTCTAGATCAATCCGAAGTATCGGAATTTTGTGCCATGGAAGCTGGACGTTCCTGGTTGCTGGCCCCATCCCCTTCTGGAAAAGCCGGAATAAGATTCCGCGACTCAGTCCGTTCCTTGAGCAGAATCTAGTCTTTGTAAGCATTTCCTCTGACGGAAAGCCGATGCACTTGCTGTATTTCTTCTCTGACATGCGTAAATAATAGCAGAAATGTGCAGGTAATATCAAGCAATGCGACGGAAATTCAAACTGTCACACTAAAGAGCAAACAGTTGCAGCCAAGAGCAAACCCAGCGTTTGCAATAACTTACGCGCAGTAATACGCTCGCTTCGATATTCTTGGGTCACCCTGGAGGGACAACAAGGCATGGGGCCATTGGTGTGCCCTCGGGTGGAGGCGAAGAGAATGAAGAAATTCTTGGCTATCTCGACAGCGCTGACGGCGGGAGTGATATTTCCGCCCCAGGTCCAAGCGGATCACGACCCACATGACCTCAATTGCGTGATTGCGCAGAATCTCTCTCATCAACGGGCGGAGGCAGGCGGTGAAGGTCTCAGTTTCTCTGAGTGGCTCGACGCGCTGCTTGACGGAGCCCTGGGGACAGGGGAGGCGCCTACGGCGGACAGTGATGAAAGCGGTGACGGATCCGGAAGTATCGACCCTGACGGCTAACCTGAGGCCGAGCTACCTAGGGGCGGGCCACGACGCGGCCCGCCAAGTCAACGAGACCTGAAAAGCCGAATACTTACAGAACGAACGATAGCCTCATCCAATCGATCGCTCTTGTATGCATCAAGAAAGAAATGTAGCGCAGCAAGGGCTGCTGCCGGAAGGCCGCTTGCGGACAGCAAGGAGTAGACGGCCTCGCTCACCACTCGAGCCTCATGGATCCTTCCTTGCTTCAGTAACAACAATGTCCAATCCATAGCCGCCAGAGCCGAACTCAAGGGTAGGCCTGCAAGTTGAAAGCCTAAAGTTACAGCCTCAAATCGACTACTAGCGATATCTGAGCCTGAGTCGCAAAGTCTTGCCTCTAGCCACTGCCTCCGAAGCTCGAAGGCAGGCTCCGAAAAGCGGCTCACCGAAGTTACAAGCCGCTTCGCTTGCCCAATATCTCCTGCATCGAGGCTATACAAGGCGCAATTCAGCAGAGCGATCTGCCCCAGATGGGAGTCTGCAGGAATCGCGTCAAAAAAACCCTCGAGAATCTCTAGCGCCTGACCAGGACTACCGCCCTCATACCGAACGTGGGCCAGCTTTATCCTGGTCTTCGCTAGAGCTTTCGGATCTCCCGACAGCTCAAACATCTTCTCGGATTTCCCGAGTAACACCTCAGCCTTCGACCGCTCTCCAGCGTCGATCAGCAAGCTAGCTTCGAGCGAAGCCAACTCTCCCTGGACGCCCTCCGGAAGATCACGGGACCTCTCTGTCTCTCTGATCCTCTGAAAGCACGAAACAGCGGCTCTTAGGTCGCCGATAACTCGATAAGAATTCCCAGCAAGAGCCAGAGCTTTAGCGCTAACCCATTCGACTGAGGAGTGGTATCTCTCAGGAAGGAGAGTTGCTCCGTCTGCTGCCGCTGGCCACCTACCGGACAGAACCACTCGGGCATCTGGAAGAGTACCCGTGATCCTGGTCGCGGCCTCGGAGAGCTCAAGCGCCTTGTGGGGGTCCCGAGCCCGAAGAAGGCCAGCCTCCCGCACTAGAAGGGCTGCAACTCCGACCCGAACAGTCGCCGGGCGAAACTCACCCTCAAGAACCGCGTCTCTGTGGGAGCGAGCGATTTCCATCTCGCCCAATGCTGAGCTAAACGACCGGACTCCCGTGACTTCCTTCGACCAAAGAAGCTCGTTGTAAAGGTCCTGTGCCCCAGGTATCTGAGAGACCAGGTCGGCCCATACCTCAAGCTGGTCTTCGCCGTTGTCTAGCGCTTCGGCGAGTGTCTGTATGTTCAACATTTTGGATGATGTATCGAAGTGAACCATTCCTGCGCTCTCTGCGTTTCAAAAGTACCACGAGAAGCAGGGACCTGAGAACTCATGCGACCCCCTTCGTCCACTCGCGGAGACTGAGACAGAATTGCAGCGACTCCAGCGGGCTCTCGGCCTGGCGCTCCTGGATCTGCTCAAGGCACTCGCGCAGCTCGAAGGTGCAGGATTCGAAAGCGCTCCCTAAGGAGACTTCCCAGGCGCCTTCGCCTGTCTCCATGGCGGTCTCTTGATTGGTCGACTCGAGGAGAACTTCGGAAGCTTGAGCGGATAGGTCGATTGCCATTTTCATGGCTCTGACAGCCTGCTCGGCTAGTTGGTGGCCACGGATGGCGGTGGAGTTGTTAGAATCGGTGGTGTGGTGGCGCATGGACTTATTCTCCTTGTGTCGCCTGGCCCCGAGGTGTTCCAGCACCGGAGGGCCGTTTCTGTTTGTGTGCTATTCGGGCGGTTTCTGTGCTTCGCGCAGCCTTCGACCAAGTACCGCCTCAGCTGCCCTGGTCGTGGCCCATCGAATGAATCCTGAGACGCTTCGCTCCTCCAGGCGAGCAGCTTCCTCCCAGAATCGCTTCTCTTCGCTTGAGAAGCGCAGGTTGAAACGCTCTTCTTTGCCGTCGCCAGTCATACGCATATTGTACAGACAAATTACTCAGAAAATCAACCCCCTCCCAAAGAAATCTTCAACTGTTACACTTAGCGCTCACCGTATAACCTATTTTCAATGTAGCGAAAATTATGAATATCCTCTGCGGCACGCTGGAGAGAATTATGCGCATCTGCAACAAATGTTCGGCCAAAATCGCTGACGAGGCAAAGTTCTGCTCCGAATGCGGTGACCCCGTCACTGAGGAGGATCGACTCGCCCCAGAAGTTATGGGCTCGGGGCCTGCTACTTTCGAGTTCAAGTTTGGCTACAGCACGTCTGCGAACTACAAGAAGGCTGTCAAGCTCTGCACTCCGAACCCCTCCTACAGGCAGGAAGGTGAAGGGAGGGACGTTCAGCACTCGATATCCCTGGAAGTGACGGAACTCGAGCTTATCTGGAAGCTCCGGCGACTAGTTCGCAGCTGGAAGTCCGCCTCGATCCTAGTAAACGGTCGACCTTCCAGTGGTAACGAATTGGCTTCTCCAGCGTTGGGTTGTTACTCGCGATATAGGAAGGTGCCCGACAAGCAACAGTACTGCTTCGGGGACTCGGATCTCAATGCCAACATCTGGGGGTGTCGGCAGCTGGGAATGAGAGTCTTCGCGTGGTCCCGCTGGAGAGACGACTGGCTAGAGATGGGGCATTTTGACGAGAAAAATGCTTGGCACTTCGACAAGGAGCGCATCCGACAGGAACTCCAGCGGAAGATCCAGGAAAGCGAACTTTGCCCGATTCTGAATGTGGGACGAATCCTTGAGACTCTGGACCGCCTTCCCGCCTCCATCAACCCCCGAGAGGATCCCAGGTGGGAGTACAAGACAGCCACCCTTCCCGGCGACCTCGGACCCCAGGAGGTCGCAGTAGGGATCAAGCCCCGGTTGAGGCAGAGTGGATCTGTTGACCTTAGCGTTTTCTTTCCACTACACAATGAGGACTAGGTGCCAGTAGTACCAGAGAGAGTTGATGGCCGCTTTTCAGAGCGCTTTCAACTCGCTTCTCTAGTCGCCCTTGAGCGGCCCAGGCGCAGTTCAGAGTCGCCGGAGTAGAACATGTCGCTGCCAACAATCGCTGCCATTCTTGCAATCCTCTTTGGTGCCGTTGGTTTTTGGGGGGTCAAACTTTCAACCGATGATCCGCACAGCGATGGGAAAAGAATACTGACAAAGTGGGGGAGAAGACTCGCCGTCGCCTACCTCGTCATGATGGTTCTCTCGATAGCTGCTCTCCTCAGTGAGGAGGGAAAGGAAAGAGACCGCGCTCTCATTATCAGGGATGCCGCCGATCGAATGGAGGCCGCCGGGGCCGAATGCCGCGAAATCAAGGACGACTTGATGGAGGAATTGCCGAACGCGGTTCGCATTGAGCTTACGAGCTTCCTTGCCCCCTGGTCCTCTAAGCGCCAGACCTCTTCTCGGCATCGAACGCCAAACCTGCCACCGGTAGAAAGGGATGAATCGAATCGTCAAGAGAAGAGCGCCCCTAAGGACCAGCCTTTAGAGAAGACTGGAACAGCGGAGAGTAGCAACGAGGTGCAGGGGTCAGTTCAACTCTCTCAATCTATCTCCGCACCCGAGGAAACTCCTACTCCGCCAAAGTTGATCTACTCGCCTCAACCCAAGTACACAAAGCTTGCCAAGAAGATGAGAGTTCAGGGGGTGTTCAGAGCCAATCTGGAGATCGACCAAACCGGAGCTGTTCGAGAGGTGACGGTCGTCAAAGACCTACCAATGGGCCTAGGCCTCAACGCAATCAAATCACTAAAGGAATGGAAATTTGAGCCCGCGATGGCATCAGATGGGCCAGTACCGAGCATCTTTACTGCTGAGGTAAATTTCACGATGCAATGATCCTCATCTCAACGCGACACCTCCCGCCGCGTCCTTCTCCGTAAAGCCTCCTTCTTAGGCCAACTCTAGGCGTTCTCAAGAGACCTTGATAGCTAGATCGATAGGGATCCCAGGGCCCTAAGTAGCTACTTCGCCAGTTGGTGCGCTTTCGAGGCGGCGGTGCCGTTGGTGGCCACCGTTGGCGCGTTCCCACTTACCGAACTGCCGGCAAGTGGTGGTCTGATCCCCTCGCTTGCCGGCCCTTCCCGCAAAACGTGACTCACTGATACACTTCGCGCTCACGGAACAACGAATTTGCGAGGGAGTCCCAACTTGCGGCTACTAGCGCTTGCGCTGTCGATACTCATCCTGGGCCCTGTTCTCTCTGCCCAAGAGATGACCAAGAAAGAGAAGAAGGCCGCTCAACGCACGGCCCAGAAAGAAGCCCGTCAGGCCTTCGCCGAAAAACAGAAGGTCGAACGCCAACTCCTGAAGTCGGCCAAGGAGTTGTACGAGCTGCAGCCGATGCGGTTCCTGCTAACCGCCGAACAAAGCGGCGAAGCATGGACCAGGGCTCAGATCTGGCTTGCCCAGAATCCAACCGGAAACGTTGCCCCGGTCGAGACGGTGACAGATTCAGTCATCCATACGAAACAGCTCTCGGTGGGCAACTTTCATACCCGCGGCTTCGCCACCCCGCCTCTCGCCTTCACGGTGACTCGCCTTCTCAAGGGAGATCGGGTTGAGTTCCGCGTCCAGTAATCAGGCCGGAACAACAGCCCTGAGCCCTCCCGAGCTGCGCGAAACCTGGCCGGGTACATCCAGACGGGGAATGAGGGATGCCTCACTGTCTTTGTTGACCAGAGCCCGGTCTATGACTGCTGGCTGGAAAGCCCTGAGAGGGCCGCTCCTTGAAGAAATGCCCCTACTGCGCAGAAGAGATTCAGGACGAGCCAGCCGGATGCCTCGACCATGCTGGAGCCAATGCAAATGTCTTTGATTGAAGTTCTCAAGGACCGATCGGCGGTTCAGAGGATGCAAGCGCTGGGTCTTTCTCTAATGTTAACGGGGATGATGGCACTTATAGCTAACCTCTTCATTCCCGGATTATCTCTTTTTCAACTTACTTTACTTTCAGTATCAACGTTCCTTCTTATCTATCTTCCCTCTATTTTCCTAGAGGATGATTCAATCCGAGGAGCCAAAGAAGAGGCTTCGCCATCCGCCCAAAAAACACTGAAGGAGCTCGTCTCTCAGTATCTAGACTCAACCCAAGAATCCACACTTGATGACATTGAGGCCATCTACAGGTCTAGCTTCGATACTCTCAGGATCGAGGAGCAGGGCCTAGTTAGAATTCTGGGGGCACTCGATACAGCTCTCGTCGAGCTGATCACTTCGGCGAGCGAAGAGGCGAGCGAGGGCAAGGCTTCAAAAGCCGATGCCGCGAGAAGGCACATCCTTGAGGTCAAGAAAGGGCTAGCCGTGTTTCAAGAGAAGGCTCCATTCTTCGGCACGCCCGAGATAGAGCGCGAGCTACTTGAGGACGTGCGAAGGCTGGCGCCAGCCGTTGAAGTGAAAGATAAACTAGTACGAATAGCCGATTCCGTCCGAGCTCGGGAGGAGGTTGTTCGAAGATTGGAAAAGGACAGCAGAAGATCTCTTCTTTGGGCCTACTCAGGCTTCTCCCTCACGGCCATCTTCGGAGTCCTTTCGATCTACTTCGCCCTCAGCCCAAAAGCTAGCGAGATCTCCGAGAAGCCTACGTCACCGGCCGCGGTGATCGAGCAGGCACGGGAACTCCCCGGGGACCCTGCTGCCTCACCGCAGGAGCAACCTGACCCAGCAACGGCGCTAGATTCCTCGGGTCAGCACTCCCCCACCCCCTGATACCCTAAACCCATGAACCAAGAAACCACTTCACGACCCCGCGGCCCCAGCTCCGACCCTGACGGCGGCCCCTTCCTGACCGCCACCGGCTTTGACCCCAACGGCGGACCACTCTGCGCAGGGTCAGCTATGGATCCGAACGGCTAATGGGCGGCGCGATTGGTGGAGCCCTCTTGCTCCTCGGGGTAGTAGGCGGCTGCGTTCTCTTCTTTTTGATTAGCAGGCGGGACTAGGCTGCCAGCAAGAGCTCATGCTCGGCGCCTCTGCGGGATTCGTACTGCTTGTCGCGGTGTGGATTTTCAAAGACTAATTCCGCTTCGAATCAGAAGAATCCGGACCTCCATCCTCGACTGGATCAACGAATACAAGCCCAACCCAGAGGGGAAGTTGTACATCAAAGAGAACCGGCTAGTGGCGCCGGGGGAGGAGTAGGGAAAGCCGTGAATTGGTGGCACTATAGAGTCCTGCGGAAAGGAGCAAAAGAGTGGAATCGATGGAGGCAAGAGAGGCCGAACACTAAGCCAAGCCTCAGGAAAGCCAATCTCGCTGGTTTGGACCTCAAAGAGGTAGACTTCAGCTTCACGAATCTTGAACGAGCCAACCTTCAGAACGCCAATTTAGAAAGAGCCGACCTCAAGCTCTCGTGGCTTTCTCAGGCCAACCTTCAGAACGCGAATCTCGCCGGTGCCAATCTTGTAGGAGCCTACATCTCATACTCCAAACTCTCGGGGGCCAACCTCCAGGAGGCCGACCTCTCCGGAGCTGAACTCAGCATGAGCGATTTCAAGGCCGCAAATCTTGCGAGAGCGAATCTAACCGCAACTATGTTGGACATGGCCGAGTTTGAGGGCGCCTTCATTGAAAAGACATTACTCAATCGGGCTGCCATCGGGACCATGGGTTCCGTCGTTACAACGCCCATTTTTCGAGAAGATTTCCGCTGGCAGGTTTGCAAGATAGGGAGTGTTTTCTCTTTCGATCCCGACAGGACTCTAGGATTCGATCTCCACGGGACCCCGGAAGACTCCCCGGAGTGGCTCTCTAGGCGAGGAGCCGAGACCATCTACGAAGCGGCCCTTAGAGAGCTGGGTCGATATGCCTCCAACTCCATCCACCTCACCTTCCAGGAATCCGTCTGGCGCGACCTCGTCGTCATTGAGACCGGCCTCAGAGAGCTTTTTGGAGAAGGCGTCGAGACCAAGAAGACGGACGGGGCGCTAACGGTTAGCTTTCAGTCCACGGAAGACCTTCAGAGGGGGCTGGACGCCATCCTGATCCAGCTCGCTGCCAAGTACGTCCAGGATAGGCAACCTGTCAACTCTCTCGTGATTCAAGGTGAGGGCGATGACTGCCACGAAATCACCAACGAAGATCTCTTTCGGTGCTTCTCTCAAGTCCTCGACAAGATGGACTCGCTCGGAGAGGACGTAGGCGAGGTCAACCACAAGCTTCCTGGTGACAAGCCTGAAATATCGGACAACCAAGAGACCTTGGTGAGAGCCGCAGAGCTTGTCATTCCAGGGGTGAAGCTCTTCTCTCACCGAATTCGGAGCTGGCTAGCGAGTAGAGATCGCAAGGGTGCTGCCGGGCTCCCAGCTCCAGATCTCTTCCGGAGGGCTCGCGAGGGCTTTCGGTGGTCCCAGAAGCCCCCCTTGAGGATCGAAGATGGGACCGAAGATGCCGAGATCCTCGAGGAGCCGGCGGAGGGGCGGTTGTTGGGGGATGGGAGGGAGGAGGAATAGCGACCATGTCGCCGGGGAGCCTGGGCCGACCCCGCCATCAAAGACGATACTTTCCTCGTGTAGAATCATCGAAAGATCTCTAAGGCGCGGCCAGGAAGTCGCGATCCGAAAGCCGGGACTCTGCTGCCTGGCTCGCCGCGCCGCCCTTTCTTCTTAGGTGGGAGCCCAGCGCGTGGGAGGCTGCTTGGACGAGAATTCGAGCCGAGGCCGAAAACAACTCAAATACCCTAAGCTTGTGGAGAGCACAAGAGCGCTGATGGATTCGGATAGGCTTCGCGTGACGCCCGCCTCCGAAGCCATAGCCAAAGAGATTGCGCCCGACAATTTCGAATCGGTAGCCCGGCACATACGCCGCTTGATCAAGAAAGAAGCGCTCTCAACCGGTCAGAGAGGTTCCGCGCATGTTGGTCTAGGCGTGCTGTATGAGTTGCTAAGCAAGCGCATTGAATCCCTGGAAAACGAGGCACTGCACCTGTGCTCTTCTCACGCCCAGTTTGAATCGGTCGCTCGAAAAGCGGATGCAATCCGAAATCTTGTAGAGGGCAGGCGCAAGGACCTAGAAGAACTGGACTCGAACGAGGCGCTTGCTCAGGCAATAGCCCTGCTTGGTGGCGCTGATCAGGTGGATCCGGTCTTAGATGCTAAGGCCCTAATCGACCGCGAGGTGACAGCACTCAACGAACTCTCTGAAGAAGCGAGAAGCCTTCAGCAAAGCATCGACATATGGCGACTTGATACCTCGTACGAAGATTTCTGAAAGCTCTACTCGGGCGCGCCAAATGTCCGAGAATGTCCTCAGGGGCTTTCCGGACATTTTGGGACATATCTTCTGGCTTTCCTAAGTGTCCTGGACAGAGTGACTTAGCTCTCCTATTCTCCAGAAATGGAAAACGCCGCCCCGGGAGTAGTGATCCCAAAGCGGCGATTACTCACCCGTCGCAGGGACGGATTCTCCCAATGGTTCGGAGAACTCCAATCTAGCAAGTAGGAATCCCTGCGTCTAGACCGAGACGGAGGGACTTTTCATGTCTCCAGGAGGTGCACGGGAGCGTGTACAGCGGTGGCGCCGATGGTGGCCATTGCTGGCACGTTCCCACTTACCGGACTGCCGGCAAGCGGTGGTCCGATCCCTTCGCTTGTCAGCGCTTCCATCCCAACCTCCTCGACTGCTACACTTAGAAATCAACTATCAACCATCCATAAATCGCCCTGAACGCCGAGTGTCCAATGGCGACCAGGTTCAGATTCTTGACTCGACCAAGGGGTTGAACAGCTCTCGAGACGAATGAAGGAACAAGACTACCCCCCGGAGCTTCTTGAGCTCACCTCGCTATCCGAAGCTCAACTTCAATCACAGGTCATAGAGCCCCTACTCCGCTCGCTTGGCTTCTTCCAAGTAGTGGACACCTCGGGCCCCCACGAGAAGGGAAAGGACCTGACCGCCTTGCGCTCTACTAGGCTTGGAAAGACCAAGCTGTGCACCATTCAAATCAAGAAGTTCAGGGCCTCGGCGAAGTCAGATTCCAGTAGGAGCCTCGGCATGCTCTTCAATCAGCTTCGGCAAATGCTAGAGGAACCGGTGAGGGATCCCTCGACAAACGTCTTTCGATCACCAGATGAAGGCATCTTCATTACACCGTACCCTATCCCCTCCCGTGCCTTTGATAACTTTCACAAACGATCGCAAGACCCGGTGTTCCGGAACCTCGATATTCTTCATGGCGCGGAGCTTCTAGAGCTCATCCGCCAGAAGGCCCCGAATGCTCTACGAGCCTTCTCGCTAGAAAGTCAATATAGGCTCTCGCTTAGCCGAGAAACAAACCTCATCTTGGAGTCTGCGGCAGCATTCGGACTTCCAAACCCTCTGGGTCTAGATGCCATTTACGTGGATGCTACCCTGGGGCAGGGAACGGATATCTCGATTGAAACCTTGATCGGAACTAGGTTCCCAGACAAGATCCGGACCACTCTTTCGCGAGCGAAAGAGCTTCAACGGCTAGCCGCAAGCTGGCGAGGGAATGGTGGAGCTCACATCACAAAGCAGATCAACGCTACCGAGAGGCGTCTCGCCGAGAGACTTGAGGACTCCCCCAAGAGGTGGCGACTTATGAAGTTCAACGCCGCTGCAATAGAGAGAGATAAAGCACGAATACTGAGTGAGTCCAAAGTAGGAATCAATCTAGCAGAGTCTCTCCGGCCCGTACAAGAACACGCTAGCGAGTACCTTAGAGAGCTTCCCGGCCTTCTGGAGGAACACAGAGATGGCCTGCACTACACAAATATTGCCCGGTCCGGAATATCGCTCCTACCTCAACTGCGGCGATTGGGTGAGAATCCCATCACTCAGAAACATCTCAAAGTAACCTTGAAAACTAGTACTCAAGCACGGTTTCGGCTCCCCTCATCCAGCCTTTCTCGGCTTCGAACACACATATTCATACTGGGGGATCCCGGAGCCGGCAAGACTACACTCCTTCGCCGAATGACACAACACGCGGCGTCATCGGGCAGTGAAGAGTTCCCTATGCTCATCCGCCTCGCTGAGGTCAAAGAAACCCCGAAAGGCATTCGAGATGCCTGCGTCGAGGTGCTGGCAGTGAACAGATACCGAGAGTCACGAAAGAAGGCTTCCTCGGAACTAACCCAACTATTCAAGCATCGCCAAATTCTCCTCTGCCTCGATGGACTAGACGAGACCAGCCACCGTGCCACCGGAATGCTTGAAGCGATCGACTTGTTCGCAGAGCGCGAACCTAACTGTCGAGTTGTTCTCAGCAGTCGAGACACTCTAGAGTTGCCGTACTGGGATGAGGCATTCCCAGTACGGCTTCAGCCATTCTCCGAGGCTCAGCTTCGGACCTTTATAGGAAAATGGTTCTCTACTCAGCCAACCTCTATTTCAGGCCTATCAGGTTGGCTCGAAGAAAATCCATCTATGCTCCAAACAGCAAGAACCCCTCTCATTGCCGCACTTCTTTGCTCTTTGTACGACGGCCGGGCTGAAATGCCATCAACCGAGGTGGATCTCTATCGGGGGCGCTTCGATCTATTCCTTGGGAAGTGGGAGAAAGCAAAGGGAATCCTTCAACTGCCCAAGAGGAACAGCGAGCAATATCGTCGATTTCTAATGACTCTAGCAATCAGAATGCACGCCGACGGGCTGCGAATCTACTCACACGAGGAGGCGCTAGAGATCGCCGAGGAGTACTTCTTAAGAGATCTTCATCGAAATGCAGAAGGACTCATCAGAGACTGCGTAAAGAGGGGACTCTTGACGAAGGAGTCTACGGGCAGTATCTCCTTCGGCCACTTGACCTACCAGGAGTACATGGTGGCTGAGTGGCTCGTAATGAATGATCCGGTAGAGTTCATCCTGTCAAGGCTCAAAACCGCTTGGTGGAAAAAGGCCATCGATTTTTACGCGGCCCTGAAAGCTGACATTAGCTCGCTGCTTCGCGTAGCGTCTCGCTACAAAATGGCCGAGGAATTCGGAGAGTGCATCAATGAACTCCTTTCGGCAGCGACCCTTACTCCGAAGCGAATGAGGCATCGGCTTACTCTGCCTGACCCTGAGTTTGGGCACCTTGAGTATGATTGGTCAAAGCGAGTAGACCTGAGAGACTTTCTCTAGAGGTCCCCTGCTGCATGATTGAGACCCTCAAGGCAGCTCTGAGTCAACCCGAAAGCCCTTGGTGGTTTCTGGGCACCCCTCGTCCTCCCCCTCCCCCTGATACCCTAAACCCATGAACCAAGAAACCACTTCACGATCCCGAAGCGGCAGCTCGGACCCTGACGGCGGCCCGGTATGGGCAGGGTCAGCAATGGATCCGAATGGATGATGAGCGGCGAGTCACGCTCCTTCTCTATGCTGCCAAAGCCAGCCCGGCCCTCGGCGCCTTTGCTGGTCTTGCCCTAGGATTCTTCCACGCCGGAGTCGGCGGAGCGATCCTCGGAGCGCTCGTGTTTGCCTGCCTAGGCCCGGTTCTTGTGTTTCTTCTGGAAGAGTTATGGGACGAAATCTCCATGCTCTTGGCGTTCTGGGTTGCTCTTGCCTTTTTGGCGGCCTTCGCCTGGCTCATTGACTCGCTTTGGGATGTCGGGAAGTTTTGGTGATGCACCCAGAGGGGAAGCTGTACGTCAAAGAGAACCGGCTGGTTGTGCCGGGGGAGGAGTAGATGGTGGACGAAGACCATGTGATGATTCTGCGGTGCGGGGAGAGGATTTGGAATCGGTGGAGGGAGGAGAATGTTGAGATCAAGCCTGACCTCAGTTACTCCTATCTCGGGAATAACGACCTCAGGGGTGCCGACCTTACTGAAGTCAACCTCTCGAACTCAACCCTGTTCTACGCGGATCTCCGAGAGGTCAACTTCTCGAATGCCAACCTCTCGAGCGCAAACCTAGGAGGGGCCGACCTCTCGAGCGTCGACCTCAAGCGTGCGAACCTCACCGAAGCCAACCTCACTGAGGCTAACCTCACCGAAGCCAACTTCTTCGAAGCCGATCTATCAAAAGCCTCACTCTTACGCGCCCGATTCTCGGGGGCCGACTTCACAGGCGCAAATCTTGCATTTGCGGACTTCAGAGGCGCCGATCTCTCGAGCTCAGGTCTCAAAGACATAAATCTCCTTGGCGCCGACCTTAGCGACGCAAACCTCACTGACGCCGATCTCGCGAACGTCAATCTCTCGTACGCCTTCCTCGGAAACGCGAACCTCGCGGGCGCAAGACTAGAAGCTGTTGTTCTTGAACTCGTCAAAGCCGGCCCGCCATCGGCTCTGCCCGCAATACTTGAGCGAGCATACATAGGAGAGCCGCTCGCTGCGCTGTCCGTCGATCTATTTCGCCTAGATCTCCCCTGGAAGACTTGCTTCATGGGAGACCGAGCAGACTTCGATCCCGGCCATAACCCCGAGGATTCCTCATACTGGCTCGCCCGCCAGGGAAAAGAAACCATCTTTGATGCAGTGATCAGGAAGCTTGCAGGATCTCTCCCCAACTCCATCCACCTAACCTTCCAAGAATCCGCCTGGCTTGACCTGATAATCATCGAGACAGCCCTTCGCACGCTGTTCGGTTCCGACCTTGAGACGAAAAAAACTGACGTCGCACTTACCGTGCGTTTTCAGTCGATGGACGACCTTCAACGCGGATTGGATGCAACTTTACTTCTACTTGCTGTCAAGCATTTGCAAGGCAGTCAAGATGCAGGGTTGTTAGCATTGCAAGGCGAAGATGAGCATCTCCAGAGTGTCACCAATGAAGACTTGTACCCTCTAATCTCCGCGATAGGGGAAAGGCTAGAGGGCATAGAAAAGGATGTTTCTACCATCCGCAGAGGTGCAGACCAATCAATCTTCAAGAGAATCTTGATAGAGCTCTTCAAGAAAATCCCAGCGTTCGGCTCCGCCTCCCCCTGGCTTGAAGACTTTCTGGCAGGCAGAGAGCTTCGCCAGTTACCCAGAGTGCCTGTCAAAAAACTCGTCCGTTTGGCGCAGAATGGCTTTCGATGGTCGAGCGAGGCTCGCCGGCTCCAGGAAGCGGACAGCGCTACGTCCTTCGCAACGTCGGAAGAGAAGCGCTTGTTAGGGAATGGTGTCGAGGACGCAGAGATCCTCGAGGAGCAGGCGGAGGGGCGGTTGTTGGGGGATGGGAGGGAGGAGGAATAGTTCCCCCTTAAGCTACTCCTGGTAACCCGAGCCCCCTCGGGGGAACGAAAAGCGGGGAGAAGTCGGACGGTGACGTGGCGATGCGCCCTTATGGCCCACTAATGCTGACAATTCAAGGCTTTCCTCAGAGAATCGAAAGAGTGACCCTAGTCAGAGCCTTGACCCTAGCGCCAGGCCCATGATTCAATAGTTCGATATTAAGAACCATCAAAATAAACAGCATAAGAGGTAACGCTGAATGACGGCATCGACCTCAGTCAGCCTGAGCGCAGGTCAGCAAGAGAAGCTCTTGCGCCACATTCGTCGAATATCGACGATGGAGCTAGTCGGCCTCATCCTAGCCCGCAAAGGCATCGCCAGGACCGCAGCAAACTGGGACGAGATGCTCGGCCGACTTCGAAGCTCGCTAGAGTCTCCAGCAACCTTCTCAGCGGATGAGCTCGTCGGTCATGCTCTCGAGATTGAGGAGCATGGGCGCCAGCACATTTTCCTGTACAATGTTGAACAAGAAGGCGTCCCCAAGCAGGAGGGTCAGCCGAGCCTCAACTGGCCTCTCCTTGAGAAAGCAGCTTTACAGTTTAAGACTCAAGGAGACCTTGAACGCACTGGTGAGCTGCTTGAGCCTGAATCTCCCACACTTGTGAAGGCAGAAGTAAATGAGGATGGCTTCACCTTTAAGCAGGTGTTCATGCGAGAGGAGTGGCATCGAACGTCCGATCGTGAACAGGGAGATACGAGGACGATGACCTGGGAGCGCACTAGGCGTCGCAGTGCGTCGCTCCTGAGAGTTCGTCGTGATGGAGTCGCCGAAGTTCGCATCGAGAAGCGGACTCCGAGATTTGAGGCTAGTAGTCACAGTCTATATGAGCGGGAGCGCAACCTACTCACCATGCAAGTCTCTGAAAAGCTCGGCTGTGAATTCATTCCGCTTAAACTTGGAAGGTTGAGAGCCAATCTCTGGCGAGATCGCAGTACGCTGCCAGATGGATTCCGCATCTGTAACATGAAAGGTCGGACTTTCGATGGTATCGAGTTGGCACTAGCCGCTTCCGCTCTCGACGCAACATTGGTCAATGAGGAGGTAGTGGCCGAAACCGTAAAGGCCTTTGACCACCACGATGGAAGGCTGCGGCGTTTCGTATTGAGCTGCGACTTCCACCCCTATACCGATTCGGATCGTAGGCGGACTGTAAACATTACGATCCCAGATCGCGGAAATCGCGGCACTAACGTGATCATCGTCCAGGCTCGCTGCGAAAAGGTAGAATATGAATACATTCTTAAGGGAATACTTCAGTTCGCTCGCTAAGTACTTCGGTATCGGAGCGGAGAGGCGGGAGCAAGAACAAGTTACCTCACTAGCCGAGGGACTTTCTCGGCAGTTGAAGTCTCTAAACGCCACCGAGGTCAGCTTTGGACAAGTTCTCGACCTAGTACCAGAGGACAAACTTGGACGACTACTGCCCGCCCTTAAGTACCTCGTAGACTCAGGATCACTGCAAGTTGTTGTCAGGATTGAGTCGCCGAGTGGTCTCGGCGACATAGCCGAACTCACCATCGACGACGAGGTCCTCATGCCTACTGAAGTCCCTGACTTCCGGGCCGAAGGGGAGTTAGTCTCCGTAAACGAGGACTCAGCGCGAGTCGTCTACCTTGTCCAGTAAACTGAATGAGAGAGACCGGGCCCTACTTGAGATCGCCGACGCACTAACAGCGGGGGTCGAGTTCTCAGAAGTGATGAACCGCCACGGCAATCGACTTAGCCAAATCGAGCGAATAACCCTCTTGGCTGCTCGCAGAGAAGGTAAGGAAGACCTAGTTCTTCGTCAGGAAGCCCAACGAATCAGCGCCTACGAAAGGGAGCGAGAAATGAAACAGAAACATCTAGAACGATGGGCAGCCTTCATCATAGGTGTTATTTTCGTAGCTATTGCAGTTGCGTTGGTTTTCACCGTCAGCGCACTTAGCGACACTCAATACAAGGTGATACGCATTTTACTAGCCCTCGGAGCCGGAGGATTCGGTCTGTTCCTTGGAGGTGTACTAGAGCTAAAGAGTGGACTAGTGAGAGCTGGCGGGGCCATGGCGCTGGTCGTCCTTATGTTTCTCTGGGACCCAGCTGGGCAATATTCAGAAACGCCGCCTCCGAGCCCAGACGTCGAGAATCAAGAAGCCGAGCCGCAGGCTAGCTGAAGTTCAATTCTCACTCGGCGATCATCCGCAGTAACAGCGGGAAGATTTGCCAGCTGCGGATCCAGCAGCCTTCCCCGCCCCTCGGGGCGCTATGGCGTTCCAATTCGTTACTGCTTTCCGACTCTTCCTTTCGGAAACTCCTCAACCTCTAGGAGTTCATCTCCGTAGAGCTTCGGCTTGACTCGGCCCCTTGACCTTGCCTCGTCAGGGAATGGACTCATTGACGGGCAGTAGCCTTCGCTGCTGTGGTCACCCTCAAGGCGCCCGCACCAAAAGCATCGATCCGCTATCGTTGGTTTAAAGGTGTACGAATCGGAAAAAGCCACTCTCCTGGTCACTGGATCTACTCCTGACCGTGGCCGAAGTACCCAGACTCGAGATGCCCATTAGCAAACTTACCCATCTGATCTTCAACGCTCTCGAACTGAAGACTTCGGAGCCGAAACCCCTTTCCTCTTGCCTGATGTCGAGCCTTGCAGCTCTTGTCGAAGAACCTCCCCCACCCGCGCCCCAGGTCCACGACTCGAACCTTGCGCTGTCGCCCGCATCCGCACTCACAAGTGATCTGCTTCATCTCTGCCATCTCTGTTCCCCTTTATTAGCCCCACCCCCTAGCCCCTCCATTCCACCCAAGCACCAAATTAGAATTAGCTATCGTCGCGACATTGCGACGATCGATCTTGGATGGGATGCAAGGGCCAGGGATAGCCCCTGCCTTGCTAGATCAACCGTCAGCCGCCTGGGGGCGCAGGAAATACTCCCCCTCTCGTGGTGTCCGAAATGACCCACGCCTCTTGCTCGGACAAGGGCTTGGTAGCCCGGATCAGCATCTCCGCGCGGTAGAAAGCCTGGACGGTGTCGATGGCAAGCTGCCTAGAGCTGGACTGCCCATCCATTAGGCACCTCCTCCCAGTCCTGATGGTCTCGAACATTCCCCACTCCCAGGGCCTTCCCTTGGCATCAACCTTCTCGACGACCAGTCGAACATCGCCCGGAAGATCGATACTCCACCCATCTGTCCCTTCTTCTACTGGCAATTCTTCGTTCTTTTCAGCTGCCTGCTTCACGCTTGCCTCCCGTTGTTGTTCTTGCTCAACCCGTGACCAGCCTGAGCGTCCGTTTTCTTTCTGATAGCGCCTCATTCACTTCACCTTTCATACTCTCGAGCCCAGCTTTCAACGAAGACGGTGTCTCGCAAGTCGGCGCCCCGTATTTGCTGTAAGTCCAAGCGCACACCGTTCAGGTCGGCGTACCTCAGGCTGGAGCCATCCAGGCTCGATAGGTAGAGATCGGCGTACCGCAAACTGGCTCCGCGCAGGTCGGCACGGTCTGCGGCGACATTATTCAGGTGAGCGCGACTCAGGTCGGCGAGTCGTAAGTCGGTATCCCGCAGGTTGCAGGCGCACATATGGGCCCCGCTCAGGTTGGCACCACTAAGGTCGGAGCCTTGCAGGTCGACCGAATCTAGGTACGCCCCGCGGAGATCGGCACAGCGTAGGTTGGCGCCCCTTAAGATGGATCCGGACAATTCGGCGAGCCTGAGGTCAGCGAATTGCAAATCGGCATTAACTAATTTGGCGCGACGACCCTCCGGGATTTCCGGGTCGAGGAATTCTGGGTGTGTTCTCTGACGATACAACCACTCCTGGTGCGGTCTGTACCAGGGGATTGCCTCTAGGTGTTTCCATCTTTGCATTTGTTTTCCTAGGCCGTCGCCAGCCTCAGCGTCCTCTTTCCCGTATAGGTCAACTCCCTCCGGAGCTCACCCGACAACTCCGACCACGGAATCTTCCGCGGCCATCCCAGCTCCTCCATGAGCTCAAAGAACGTGTCCGCTACCTGCCGATTCGCATTGGGATGGAGCCCTTTCCTCATCAAAAGCCGCGCCTGCCCTAGCGAACAGAACCCCTGCTGCAGCCGCTCCCGCAGCCCATGGATCACCACCTCTGCCTGAGGATGCGAGAGCTCCTCGGCTCCCTCGTCGAGACCAAGAGCCCGCAAGGTCGAGAGATCCAAAGCCGTTGCCGGAGCATCCCCAGCTCTCCTCGGCCCCGGATCGATCCCCACGACAGAGAGCTGGCTATCCACGGCCACGACTCGATAGGCTGCTGCCGGGGCCACGATCTCCGCCAGGAGCTCTTCTTGCTCCTCTTCTTCCAGGGCCTCATCGATCAGCCCTTCCAGCCCCTCGAGGTCTACCGGCTCTTCAGCTTCCACCAGCATCTCAATCGTCGGCGAGGCCTCTGGCCGCGGAGCCAGGTACTCATCCGGAGTAATCAGTCTGTGTTCGTGAGCGTTGCCGACGAGATCCAGGACCAAGCAATCCGCCTTCCCGTTGGAGACGCTCTCCTCGAAGCTGTCACCCAGGAGCCGTAACCCACGGCCAATCATCTGCGAGTAGAGAGCGCGGGAAAGGGTGGGACGAGCCAGGACGATGGCGCTGCATAACGGAAGGTCTATGCCGTAGGTGTACAGCATCACCGTTACGGCGAGCTGAAACACCCCGTTCTCGAAGTCCCTCCGGAAATCTCTCCGCTCGTTAGGACTTGCCGTGCCATCGATGGCCCGAGCACAACCCGGGCGGATCGCATTCATAGCCTCCACTAACGCCGCTGCATGAGGAACATCGCAGGCGAAGACAATCGTCGACCGCTCCTCCACCTCCTGGAGCGAGAAGTCGGCCGTCTGCTTCACATGTTCCGGCCGGCGCATCACCTTCGAGAGGCTCGCCGCCTTGAAGTCCCCCTTCGTCGTGACCGTTACTGCCGAGAGGTCGAGATCCTGAATCGGTCGAGCCCGGAAAACAGGAGGCACTAGGTACCCATCCGCGATCGTTTCCCCGACCTCGTAGGTGTGGGCGCAGGACTCGAATAGATGAGGAAAGAGCCAGGCGCCGTCAAGCCGATCTGGGGTTGCCGTGTACCCCACTCGCTTCACTTTCGGGAAGCGCTTGATAATCCGGAGCTGGGAGCCCATAGCCTGAAGGTGGGCCTCATCAATCAACAGGAGGTCCGGAGCTGGAAGGGAGCGAAGTCGACTTGTTGACAGCGAGTCCGAGCTCGCCAGGATCAGCTTCGCCCCGGAGTGAGCCCGCAGCTCACCCTGCTCTCGGCAGATTTCGGCATTCCTGAGTCCGGGGTTCCAGGCAAGAATCGTCTTCTCGGCCTGGTCCAGCAGCTCCCCTCGGGGAGCGACAAACAGCACCCTCTCGCCTCCACGGTGGTAGTGCACCCGGGCCGTGGCTCCGACGCAATGCGTCTTGCCACTACCCGTGGAGTGCACCACCGCCGTACTCTGGCGGTACTCCAGTTCCCGCCAAGTCGCCTTGACGGCGGCGAGCTGATGAGGGCGAAGCTTCATGCCTAGCCCTTGTCAGCCCTTGCGGCCTCGACGACCTTGGTTAAAGCCTCCTTGACTTCATCGAAGTACTGCTGCTGGAGATCCTCAACACGCTCAACCAGGAAGTCCTCATTTGTGGTCAGCCACTTAATGAATCTGCCCCAGCGGACGAGAACCACACCTTTTTCGTCGCCGACGCTGGAGTTGAGATCTTGAAGCTCCCTGATCTGCTCCGGAGTAATGACAGCCTCACCTTCTCCATCGAGAGCCTCCTCGACCTCAGAGTCCAACTCTTCCCCGCGCTCTCCCTCCACCTTCCCCTGAGCCTTAGCTCTATCCGCGGCCTCCTCTGGCGCCTCGCCAGGTTGCCGGACCACGCAATGACTCTCGTCTTGAGGCTCGACTTCGATAACTGCCGCGTCTACGGCCTCCTCCGGCGAATAAATCACTGACGATCCAAGCACAAACGGTACCCAGCGACGGATTGCTCGCGTGGTAACGCGTGCCGCCAACATGTCGCTTGGTGTCTTGATCCAAGAACTGTTGTCCTTCCAGGAACTTCCTCCGCCTTTCATTCCCCACTTTGAACGCCTGGCCTCCTCGATCGTGACGGTCAGAGTCTTTGGACTCTTCCACCCCTTCCACTCCATCGTGGCAGTGGCTTTCATATCGGTAGCTTCGATATCGAAGTGGAGGCAGTCCGGATGTTCAAGAGCCCGAGCTCTCTGAGCCGTTGCCTCCATCGTGATTCTTCCTTCGATCACGTGGAACACCTGGACGGACTCCATGATCGAGTAGCCCAAGCTACTCCCGTGCCCCATCACCATCAGCATTGCAGCCGGGTTCTTTCGCGTACTTGGACTGCCAATGCCACTCTCGCAAAGCCACGCGGCCATATCCGCCGCTTCCTTGAAATCCGCCGGCTGAAGCCATCCAGATGCTGGGCCGCGGGTTGTAAGCTGCGTTGACGCGTCTTCCCCACCCCGTCTTTCCGCTAGTGCCACAACATTTCCCTGTTCGCTCATAAAGCCCTCCTCCCTATCCGTAAAGTTGTTGATCCGTTCTTAGTGGCGTAGCGGTAGATCTTGCCTCCGTCCGGAAGTAGATCCGGGTGAGCAGGCACGATCCCGAGGGTGGCCCCTGCCTGACTCATCGCCTCTTCGATCTCCGCCTTCTCGCGCGCCAGCTCCCGATCCAGTGATTCCACGCGATCCTTGAGGGAGTTGTAGGCAAGGAACCTTTCTCTGACCTCAGTCCCCAGCGTCACCTCTACCCGAGGCTTTGAAGGCCTCGCCGGCCGTAGTAGTCGGATCGCATCCAGGGTCGAATCCAGCCCGCAAGGGGTCGGCTCCTCACCCCTCTCCACGCACACCCGGAACCTCTCCACCAACTCCGCGATCTCCGATATCAGCCGCTCGTCTGGCTCGATCTCCCAGCTCAGCTGGTCCCGCTTCGGGTCGTCCCCATAACCCACAAAGGCGCCCAAGATGGCGTGGTCGTAGCCACTGATCCAGAGCCCGGACTGCACCTGAACCTCAACTCCCAGGGGTGGGCCATCTGCCCAGGTATCGGCCATGAAGGGATGAATCGTCTTGTATTCCGTGAGACCGTCAGCCAAGCCCAGTGCATCGCTACCCGAAAGCCCTGAGTGCTCGACCCCGACCGGCTCGACCTCGCCAGGAATCCCGATGAAGCCGTCCGGGGAGTAGTGGACTCCGGGAAGATCCGAATTGACCAAGATCGCATCACCGGGATCGATCACCGCGACGTCATGTCGCTTGGCCACCATCTCAGCGATCACCGGCTCCAGGGACAGCCGGGACTGGAAGTTGACGGTGTGCTTCTCCTCGATCGGCCACCGCCCCGCCTTCTCCAGCTCTTCCCGAGCCTCGGGGCACTTCTCGACCCAGAGAGACAACCAGGATCGTGTCGTCTTCGTGCATTCCTCTGGGTACTGCGACACGACTAGGTCCCGGATATCTGATCCACCGAGGGTCAGGGATCGAGCTAGCGCCCAATCCTCCCGGTTGTCGAAGGAGTGAAGTTTGATACTCATGACGCCGCCCCTGGATTGAGAATCCTAGGCACCTCGTGTTGGGCCGACGCTCGCCCATTGGGCGTGTTCTTGCGCACGAAGGCCAGGAAGTTGCGCGACCACAACCAACCACTCCGGCGGATCTCCCGAAACTTCTCCTTAGGAATACGGCCAGGAAGGGACAGGACTAGCCTGTCCTCAATCTCCTCAACGGACCAGCCGTCTCCCTCTAACTCGAACACCTCCTCGGCCTCTTCTCGCTCCCTTTCGGCTCGAACCTCTTCGAGGCGCTTCTTGGTGTACCGAATCTTTCGGCTTAGTTCGGAAGTGTCGAGCGGAGACTTCATCCAGTAGTTCTCGCTCATGACAGCCTTAGCTGCCTCCACGATCGAGGAATTGGTCTTGAGGTCGAGGATTTTGGCGAACCGATCCCAACCCTCATCTTCGACTTTGCGAGGCTTACCCGCCTTGCGGTAGGCAGTATTGACTCGCTTCTTCTCCTCCCGGAGCGCCTCTAGCTTGGCGACCTTCGCCTCCAAGAGCTGGATGGCGTCGGCGTCATGAATCGAGACTCCAGCAGACCCGGCAGCGCTCGCGGCTCCCGCGTAGTAGTCCGCTGCCCTGCTCGCATCCACCCCTCTGCGCATGGCGCTATCGTGCCTCCTGAGATCACCTCGATGCCGGCTCTCGCTATGGTGCCCGACCAGGATCGGTTGCCCTGGCGGAATTCCAGCTACAACCGACCTGGCCCGACGGAAGGCGGAATCGGATTCACCGCGAGCGCGCTCCGCTCTTGCTGCCAGCCTTTCTCTGCGGTCCGCTGCCCGCTCCTCATGAGTCAATCGATACGAGCGATCCGTCATGACGCCACCCTTTCTCTATAGAGGTCCCGCAGGTCTTCCACCTGCACGTACTTCCAATCCCCACCCAGCTCCCTCTTCACCCTCTCCTCCCCCACCTCGCACCAGGCCAGGGCCTCTGCCGCCTGGAGTTCCTCGACCAGCCCCTGGCAGTCGTCTGCCATCAACTGATCCCAGCACCCGCAGCACAGGAGCGCCGCTGGGAGGAGATCGTGGACCACGATGAGAGTCAGCAGCTCGCAGGATTGAGGGTCTTCGTAGCCCTCAGGATCGCAGCAGGAGCAGGAGTTCTCCGCTCCCTGGAATCTGGGGTGGTGAAAGGAGTTCGTGATGGTGGCCAGGTCACCGCAGGTAAGGAACGCTCTCTCGTTTCGCTCAATCATGACTGCAATTATACAGTAAATTTCAAGCAATTCAAGATTTTGTGTGAATCTAGGTGATTTTACCTGGCTTTCTTTGCACTGCTATACTGCGCTTCATGCAGCATCCAGAAATAGAAGACTTCATCGAAAAAGGCCTTGAGATCGAGAAACGACTCAATCTCAAGCTACTCAGAGAGATCGAGCGGTCAGGCCTCAATCTCACGAGGGAAGGCGGAATTGGAGATCTGGCAGGAATGGGCCTCGGAACTTCTTTTCATGGATACATAAAGGGTCGCCAGAAGTGGAAGTTGCACAAGCTCATCTCTGTGCTTCTGGTCCTAGAGCTTGATCCAGAAGCTTGGCTGGCCGACTTCTTTTCTCCTCCGGTCGAGACCGCGCTACCCGAGGCTAAGGTAGACCTCCTATTGGACAAACTGGAGCAATCCAGCGACCGCATGGAAAAGGTCTCAGGCAGCCTCGAGGGCCTTACCGAGGCACTCCTGAAAACCCGCAGTACCAGCTAGCTCGTCTTTCGGTAGACGAAGTCCTTATTTGATCTGGGGTGATCCAGATTAAGAATTCCTGTACAGAGATTCTTGACTTAAACATGTTTAGGCAATATCGTACAACCCATGCCACGCGCCGTGTTGAGAGATCTGGACCCCGCCGACCCGAGGTGCGTGGCTGCTCCATGGGCGACTGATTCCAGATCTCTGAGCGCGGCGACCGGCATCAGGGTCTCCTCCTCTTCCTCAACCCCGGAGCCGCCGATGGGCCCCGGGGTTTTGGCGTTGGAGGCGAAATGAAGCCCCTCGATGTACCCAACTGGGAGATTCCCGAGTTGAAGCCCGAGGTCGCTTCTCGTATAGGTCAACTCGTCTGCTGCTTAGCTAAAGAGGGCGGGCTCTACGTGGCCATGGAATCCGCGATCGAAAACATGCAGACCCTTCGAGGCGGGAGCGGCGCCCTTTGGGCCTTGACCCTCTTGGATGCTCTGGAAGAGGAATTCGATGAGCCGGAAGCGGAGTCTAGCGATGGCTAAGCGCCCTGCATTCCAGTTCTACCCAGCGGATTGGGTTGCGGACAAGAACCTCCGTCGCTGCACCAAGGCTGAGAAAGGCGAGTGGATCGACATCATGTGCCTCCTTCATGACAGCGATGAGTACGGAATTCTTCGCTGGACCCTCGCAGATATCGCCGCAGCAGTCGGATCTAACGAACAGAATCTTAGCGGTCTAGTCAGGAAGGGTGTCCTGAAAGGGTGCGACTACCTGGATATGGATACCACCTCCAATCCTCAAGAGGTGGAGATGGTATCCATAGGACACGACATAGGAGGGTCCATGGGGGTACCCACCATGCCGGTCCTATGCTCCCCCCTTACCTATACCCATTCCCGCAAGCACAAGACCCGAGCCGGCGAAGTAGTCGAGCTCATCCCTGAGCAACCTGGCCCCATCTGGTACTGCTCACGTATGGTGAGAGACGAATTTTTACGCTCAGAGAAGGGAAAGCACGGCCAAAAGAGTAGAAACAATCCAAATGTTCCGCAATCACGGAACTCCCCTAAGGTGGATATGGATACCATAGGACACGACATAGGGGGGTCCATGGTTACGGGACCTATGGATACCATCATAGGGTCCCCTTCTTCTTCATCTTCATCTTCTCCTTCAGTTAAGAGAAGAGAAGAACCTATCGGTTCTTCTTGTCCGGCAAGTGCCCCCGGCACTGCCGAACCGCACCAGGCCTCCAAGCCTCCACCTGGTTCGGATCCGGACCCAAAGCCAGAGCCAGACCCACCCCTCGACCCCGAGCCCCTCCTGGAGTTCCCGTGCCGGAAACCGGAAGCGATTTGGCACCTCACCGCAAATCTGGTCGAGGAGTGGCAGGAAGTCTTCCCCGAGATGGACATCCTGGCGGAAAGCCGCAAGGCCCGCGCCTGGCTCCGCGAAAAGCCCGGAGTCCGTCTGAAGACCTATCGAGGCATGGTTAGTTTCCTTGGAGGCTGGCTGCGCCGCAGCAACGACCGGGGAAGTTTCTCGAAACGGCACGCGGGCAGTTCCCCTACCCACGAGTCCAGCTCCTCGGAAGGCTTCTTGGGTCGATACCTAGCTGCCTTGGAAGATCTCGAGGAGCGGCACAGAACGAAAAAAATCAGCACCGAAATCTACGAATCTGTCCGGCCCGAGGTCGAGGCTAGTCAAACCGACGAGGCTCTAGTGAAGGCCATGACTCGAGCCAAGGAGCTCCGATGAGGGAAACGATCTATGTCGCCATTCGCCAGGACTCCACCAACGGAGACGAGTGGCTAGACCTCGCTACTGCAAGCTTCAATCTGGAAGGAGTACTCACCCAATCCAGCGAAGTCCGTGGAGGTTCCTGGGTGGCCCGCAATGGCTTGGTGGCCGTCGCGAAGTGCGAGCTCGTCCAGGTTGCTCGCAAATCCTGGCAAGAGGCTCGAGCTGCCGCTGAGAAGCAGCCGACAGGGCGGAAGCGAGGTGCGGCATGAGTTCCGGCTACTCCCACTACCTCGCTAACGAATGCCTCCTAAACGGGCTCCGGGCCTACTGGACCGTCCACCCCAAGGCTGCCCGTCCCTGGTTCGATCTCGCTCTCAAGGCCTCGGGCCACCAGGAGCCCGACCCCGAAGAGATCGAAACCAACTACAACCCGCGATCCTGGCTCTGTAAGGTGCCGGACTCGATCACCGAAGGCATTCAGGAGCTCGTCGACACCCAGGTCATCGAAGCGTTTCAAGACTACCTCCGAGACGATAGGTCCGAGCGCTACCAGCTCTACATTGAGCCCGGCGGCAAGAACGCGGGAAACCTCGTCGTTCGCTTCTGCGGAAAGGATTGGGAGACTGATCGCCACTACCCACTCATCGACCTGGTAAGAGAGCACGTCTCTGGCTTCGAAGGCCTCGACGGGAAGATAGGACCCGGGCCCCACCCGGAATTGGAACTCCTGAGAACCAAGCTCCGCTCTTGCCTAGGCCTCGTCGAACTAGCGCTCGAGGAGTCCAGGTAGTGCGCCGCTCCAGCCTCAAGCGCACCTCCCTGCGGCCCAAGGGCCCGCTCCGCCGGAGTCGCCCCATCAATAAAGGCCGCAAAGCTCTTCAGCGAGGTAGGCGCCTCCCGAAGGTGAACAAGAGGCGCCGAGCGGCTCTCAGGCTGAAGCAATTCGGCCCCCCGGCCTACGTACCCTGGCTCATCGCCCACGCCTGCTGCACCTGCGGACATCCAGCCCAGGATCCAAGCCACGCGGCTAAATCGCGTGGGGCCGGCGGTAGAGCCCGGCACCAGGTCCCCCAATGCCGAGGGTGCCACAACCTTCTCCACGCCCGGGGCCCGAGCGCCTTTCCTGGGGTTGATTTCAGGGCCGCCGCCGAGCGGTTCTGGAGGGAAGCGATCCGCAAGGGAATCATCTCTCGGGAGTACCTGGAGGCCTATCTATGAGTACCCCCGCCCGCCGCCCCCGTCACGGCTACCGCCCTGCCTCAAAGTGGATTAGTCGACCAGTCCCTGGCTCCCCCTGTATCGCTCAGGTGCGGGTTGCCTCCGATGCATTTCAGGTAGTGCTACCTGCTACCAGGGCCTGGCCGGAAATCAAGATGATCTTCAACTCGAACGGGAGAGTTGAAGACATCCGGATTAGGGAGAGCACTCCTCTGTGCCGCCTCGGCTACCTCATGACCGCAGTTCGGACAGTAGCCGCGTTTGGTGGCGCTGAGTGGATTCGGGAGAACGCTTCGCCTAAACCTCAGAAGGAGGCATCACCTTGACGACCCTCGCAGCGCTCACCGACGGATCGACGACTTGGTTTGGATCCGACTCTCAATCCCAGATGAACGGAATCCGAAATAGAGCACCCTGCCGAAAATGGGTCCAGTTAGGTGAACTCTGGATCGGTACCTCAGGGTTCTACCGAGCCATCCTGGAGTTCGAGTCCTCCGGCCTGAAATACGAGAATCTGTCCTCTGCGATCACAAACGAATCTGAGGCCAGAGGCTTTTCCCTACAGGTCTGCCGCGACCTCCGAGATGCTCTCGCGAATCAGGAATGGAATATGGAGCCAGACGGCCCCGGACCCAAGTCGATTGGCTGCAGCTTCTGCCTAGCTGCCGCTGGATGGGTCTGGAGCGTTGACAGTGGCCTCTCGCCGGTCCTGGTTCAATCAGAAGAACTTTGTACGAATGGTTCCGGCTGGGAGATCGCTCTCGGGGCCGGTAGTACTGCTCTGTCCTTCAACCTCCCGCCAAGGGAAGCGGTGCGAGTGGCCCTTGAGCAGGCCATCTACTGGGATACCGGCTCTGGTGGGTCGATCTTCCTCTATGAACTCACCAAAGCAGGGGTCCTAGAAGAGGTTCTGCCGCCCTCCTCGACAGTCGCGAAAGGAGGCTTGAAATGAACCTCGATACCACCCCTTCGCATGGCGTCCCCCTCACCTTTTCTGTCACCTGCCCAAAGTGCCAGCAGAAGACCGGCCACGATCTCCGGCCCGCTGGAGGAACCACCACCGGAGACTCCCTGTTCCGGCATTCCTGCGGCAAGACCATCACCATCTCGCCGTTTCAGGCACTAGACGCTATGAGCATCTCTCAGCAGGATGCTCGGAGAGCTTCCGAGTTTCTAATGGCTGGTAAGTCATTCTCAGAGACAAGGAGACTTACCCTTCTCTCTCAACCAAAACTTGAATGCCTCGAGTACCTCCACGACGACGGTCTAGAGGGGTTACTTAGAGTTCTGAACGCCTCTCTCGAAAAGCGACAAGCCAAGACAACGTCTCGGAAGGCTTCTAAAAAAAAGAAACCAAAAACCTTCGATCGACAAACCGCAGCAGAGTACCTCCTTCAGGAAGTCGACGCTCGTCACGGCTTGCAGCTCCATCGGACGCAGGTGGTAGGCGATGTGATCGAGGCTGCCTTGAAACAAGACCGGGACTTCTTTAACGGCTTTCGACTGACCGAGGCCTCTCTCGAGATGGGGGTGCCACGAGAAGTAATCCTTGCCCGCCTCAAGAAGGCACATTGGAGCCTCAAGCCCCGTTCGAAGTAGGTCATGAAGCTCACGGAGAAACAGCGGCGGTTCGTCGAGGCCTACATGGGGAAGGCCAAAGGAAACGCTACGGAAGCGGCGAGGATTGCGGGGTATAAAGGTAGCTACTCAACCCTGAAGCAGGTAGGGGCCGAGAACCTTACGAAACCTTACCTGCGCGAGGCCATCCAAGAGCGCGTCGACGCCGACGAAGACGGCCTGATCGCCGACCGTGAGGAGCTCCAACAGTTCTGGACGAAGGTCGCCAGAGCAAAGCCCGAGTCGGAGGATGACGAACCTCCGGACATCGCGATGAAGGACCGCCTCAAGGCCTCCGAGTACCTCGGCAAGACCCACGGCCTCTTCATCGAGCGGCGCCACCACGAAGGCAGCATCAAGGTCCAGGACTTCCGCTCCCATCTCCAGCGGCTCCGCGCCATCATCGCAAGGCACGTGACCCCGGACCAGATGGCCGCCATCGATGCCGAGATTGGCCGAGGCCCTCAAGAGGCCCAGTCCCAGTGATCACTTCTTCTGCCGCCGTCCCGGACCTCGCGGACCTCTACCTGCCCTCCTTCGCCGGAGGCTCAGGTGAGGCACCCCTCAAGGCCCGAGATCCTCTAGAGGAGCACTTCCTGCCGGAGGCCGTCCCTCCCCTCCTGGAGTTTGCGAAGAGGGTCTACCCCCGCTTCCAGGTCTACCGGCACACCGAAGCCCTGGCTGAGCATCTCGAAGCCGTGGAAAGCCTCGATATCGAGAGGCTCATGGTCTTCATGCCGCCCCGCCACGGCAAGTCACTTCTGACCGCCAAGATCTTCCCCACTTGGACCATCCTTAAGCATCCGGAGGAGTGGTTCGGGATCACCTCCTACAGCTTCGACCTCGCCGAGGAGCATAGCCGCGACGCCCGAGCCTTCTTTCGCGACTCCAATGGAAGCCTCCGCCAAGATTCCCAGTCCGTGAAGCGCTGGCAGACCTCCGCCGGCGGCGGAATCTGGGCAGCAGGTCTCCGCGGGTCCATTACCGGCAAAGGGTTTCGATACGGCCTGGTCGATGACCCGCTCAAGGGCAAGGAGGAGGCCGAATCCCGAACCATCCGGGACAAGGTTTGGCACGGCTGGAACCATGACTTCCGAACCCGTGGCAACCCCGGCGCCTTCGCTCTCATCATCCAACTGACGAGATGGCACCACGACGACCTCGCCGGCCGTGAACTTGAGCTAGCGAAGTCTGAGAGCGGTGACGACTGGCACATCGTCAACTTCGAGGCAATCAAAGAACGCACGCAAATCGCGGTCCCCGAGGGCTGCACCGTGGCTCCTGACTGGAGAGACGAAGGGGAGCCCCTCTGCCCGAGGATTCGAGGCCTCAAGGATCTCTACAAGCTCCGCGGCAGGGACAGCCAGCTCTTCGCCTCCCTGTTCCAGCAGCGCCCCGTCCCCAAGGAAGGGACCATGTTCAAGCGCGGCGGCTTCCGAGTCGTTGACCAGCCCCTCCAGAGGGCTACCTGGGTCCGCTCCTGGGATCTCGCTGGCTCGCAAGACCGCGGGAAGCGGACAGCCGGCGCGCTCTGCGGCTGGAACGGGAAGGTTTTTCAGATCAAGTCCGTCGTCAAGGGGCAGTGGGCGACCGGACCGCGAGACGAAGTCATCCTCGAGACGGCATCCCAAGATGGCCACGAGACTCGCATCCTGTTCGAGCAAGAGCCGGGCTCTGGCGGCATCGCTCAAATCGATACCTTAGTCCGGCAGCTTGCCGGATTCATTACGGACAGCTTTCGTCCCGATAGCGCAAAGGAGCTCCGCGCCGAAGCTGTTTCCTCTCTCTGCCAGAGGGGTATGGTGGAGCTACTTCGCGGTGACTGGAACCACGACCTCATAGAAGAGGGTGCCTCTTTCCCGAACGGTTTCTTCAAAGATCAAATCGACGCCATTGCGGCGGCACTTCACTATCTCATTACGAAAGCACCGCCAAGCGATCCGCTGATCGTGGTGGGCCGCTAGGAGAGCATCATGCCTGTTGAAGATATCCATCCTGACTACAGAGAGCGGAAGGAAGATTGGCGGACCTGTCGAGATGGTTTCGCGGGAGATCAGGCCGTCAAGAAAGCCGCCAAAGGCGGGCGGCATGACTACCTGCCACCGCTGCCTGGGCACGATGCTGCAGCAAAGACAAGTCCGTGGCCTCCTGACCCTGATTCGATGCCCAATTCGACGTCCTACGTCGACTACGTGGGCAGAGCCCACTACTATGAGGTCTCTTCAGCGACGAAGAGGATGCTCGCGGGAATGGTGTTTCGAAGAGACCCGTCCTTCGTCGACGCCGGTACTCGCCTCGAGGCCTTGATCGGAAATATCAATGGCGCAGGACAGAGCCTAGTGGAGTTCTCGAAGAGGGCTCTCGACGAGTCCCTTTGCGTGACCCGTCTGGGAATTCTTGCGGACCACACCGCGGGACCAGCTGACGGTGAAGATGAGGCGCCAATCTCCGAAAGAAGACCCTTTCTCCGCCTCTTCGTGGCAGAAGACATCCCAAATTGGGCCAGTGACGGGAGCCTCTGGGTTCTGGATCAGCAGGTGCGAATTGGAGGGGACGTCTTCTCCGCTGAAGTCGACGATGAAAAGCTAGTGTTGGGCCTCGATGGTTCCGGATACTTCCAGGAAAGGTTTCGGAAGTTGGGCGACCACTGGATCCGCTTCGGGGGGCGGGTCTACCCTAAGTGGCACGATGGGTCCAAGATCGAAAAGATCCCGTTCTACCCAGTCAGCTCACTAGGAAACTCGCACAAAGTCGATCGTCCGGTTCTCATGGACCTCGTCCGTGAGAATCTGCACCATTTCCGGCTCTCAGCTGCTTTGGAGAACTTAATTACCTGGCTCGGAGGCGCTGCCCTCCATGTCGGCGGAAGAACTTCGAAAGGAAGCGTTATTTGGGGTAGCTCGACTGCTATCGAAACCAGCGAGTCTGGTTCGGTCAACATCGTTGAGATGAACGGTTCCGGAGCAGCTGTCATCGAAAAGTCGATGGATCGTTCCGAGCGCATGATGACCGCTCAGGGGGCCCGACTTCTTGAAGCTGACAAGCGAGGTGTCGAGGCCGCGGATGCGATTCGAGAGAGAAGGTCTGGATCCATCTCGACCCTAGGTTCTCTGGCTGGAGCCTGCTCCTCTGCTATTGAGTCGGGACTCCGGGACATGGCTCGATTCCTCGGCGAGGAAGCCGAGCCCACCTTCGAATTGAATCGGGACTTTGACTCTAGGCGGTTGACTCCGGAAATGGCGAAAGCGATCTCGGCGATCTATCAAGGCCGAGCACTCGGTCCTAGGGCCTACTATCGAAACCTGATTGACGGTGAGGCTATCCCCGCCGAGACAACCTTTGAAGAGTTCACCGAGGACTTGATGAGTTGGGTTGGTCCCATCTCTGCCGACGACGTCGACAGCGTGACCCGACTAGCCGGCATTGGTATCTCTCCTAGAAGAGCCGGACTCGCGAGGGGCCTAAGGCAGGCAGAGGACTGGCACGATCAGGAGCTCGTTGGAGCTTCCTACTCAACCCTCAAGAACGTTCTTCACGGAGATCTCTAAGCCAGCATGCCCCCTCTCCCCCTTAGGGCCTTCGAGGACGAGCGCTTCTGGAGAAAACTCCTCGAGGAAGCTCTCGAAGGCGGAATCTCGCTGACGGAAGTTCTTGAGGCCAAGGGAGGGGTGCATCTCGCCCTTCGTAAAGGCGTGAGGCTGGACGAACTCGCCAGTCTCATCGAGGCGCGAAGAGTTGACGATGCAGTCAACGCCCTCAACTGGGCAGCTTTTAATAGTGAACTCGCGGGCCTTCAGCGGCCGATGGTTGGTCTGTTGCTGAACGGTGCTCGTTTGGGCGCTGTGGACATACTGGAGCCCTTCCAGGCTCTGCTGCTCGATTCTCTGAGCCGACCTCCTCTGCGGGCCTCAGCTGCGCAATGGGCTTCCAGCCATTCAGCGGATCTCATCTCTGGAATCGACCGCACAACGAGAAGTGGTCTTCGAGATCTGATTACTCGAGGCGTCCGACGGGGGCAACCGCCAAAGCAGATAGCCCGCGCACTCAGAGGACGAGTTGGCCTCGACAAGTTTCGCGGCGCACGCCTCGATAAATACATTCAAGAACTCATAGCGGATCCCGAGAATTCTGCGGCCCGGATTCAGTACCTGACCGAGAGACGCTACAACGAGCTTCTCAAAGAGCGCTATCGGACAATCGCGGAGAATGAAGCCCATCAGGCTCTCGTTGAGGGGCAGAGGCAGATCTGGGAAGCGAATGCCGAGACTCTCTCGACTGAGTACTTCAAGGAATTGGTGGTGATCACCGATGGGAAGTGCAGCTCGAATACTTGCCCGCCGATGGATGGGCAGGTCGTTCCAGTGGGGCAGAGGCACTACGTGCATCCCGCTCAAGGGCCGCTCCTAGGGCCTGGGTTTCATGTCCTTTGTCGGTGCACTGAGAAGCTTAGATCTAAGTCAGAGGGGGGGCTCTCAGGAGTTCAGTTCCCTACACCGGAAACCGGGCCATTGGAGCAGGTGGCGGCGCTTCCCTCGTAGGAAGCCGCTCAGTGCTCCAGGAGTAGCTTAGCAATTCTCTCCTCTGGGATATCCAGTGCCCGGAAAATCGCTCGAATTCTGATCAGTCCCGATCCTAGATCGCTTCCAAATGGCTGACCGGGGTTACTTTCGAGCCAAGTAACGTACCTCCGCCCCACCTCGACATCTTTCGTCCCGTTGACCCAGCTTTCGCCGACCTCTGAAGCTCGATAAATCTCGTTCGAGGCGAGCAACGCAAGCTGCCCCTGCGACATACCTTCCCGCCTGCCCGTTTCCGGGGAAGCAGTTCGATATCGCCGGACTAAAGAACCAATTTCTAATCTTGCCATTCTGCTGCGCAGCTTAGCAAAACGGCAAGATTTTGTCCGATCCCTTGCTATCAATACCCCATCAAGAACGGGTCGAGACGACCAAACGAAAGGGCGGGATGCCTGTATGTGGAAAATCAAGCTAGGCGAAGACGGAAAGCCGGTGGTCCGAGATGGATTACCAGTGTTCACCAATGACAAAGACGATGAGGTTACGGGAGACGACATCTCTCGAATGCTCGAGACCGCAAACTCTGAGAGTGCAACGCGCCGCAGAGCACTCAAGAAGCTCGAAGAAGAGCTCGGCGGGACCAAGACCACTCTTGGGAGGTTTCAAGAGTACGGCTCTCCCGAAGAGCTGGCCGAAAAGTTAAGCCTGCTCAGCGAGCTCCAAGACTCGAAAGATCGGAAAGAGGGAAACCTTGACGAGGTCCTCGAGAGAGAGCGAGAAGAGGCCAAGAAAGAGCTCCGAAGGGTTCAGTCTGCAGCCAAGGAGCGGGAGACCGGTTTCGAAGCTCAGGTCACTGAGCTCAACGAAACCATTCAACACCTTCTGATCGACAGCAAGCTCTCTGTAGCGCTCAAGGGTCGGGTCCGTGGTGGAGATTACGGAGCCCAGGACGCGGTCAGCCGCATCAAGGGCGAAGGCGTTATTCAGCTCGAAGGCAAGGGGAGCGAGACGCGAGCCTTTGTCGAGGGGACAAGCGGTCAAATCCCGATTGAAGACTACGTCGACACCTGGCTCAAGGGCGACGTCGGCAAGAACTACGCCCTGGGATCTCGGGCTGAGGGTGGCCATACCGGCAACGAAGAGCAAAAGGGCTCCAAGCCGAATGGAACCTCTAATTCTTTCGACCCCAGCACGGTCCGATTTCGCTCCGAAGTCAAAGGGACAAAGAACCTCATCGCATTTGAGAAGGCTCGACCGGGAGAGTTCGAGAACCTCCCTTCGCGGCCTCCGGAATAGCTAGGAGAAAAATATGACTCTGACTCGCGGCAGCATTCTTACGCAGGATGCATTTTTTAAGTCGGGCCGAATCGAGGCCCATGACCAAGCCATTCTCGGTTTCAATGATGGAACCAATGGCGCGATCCAGTTAGACGGAGGCTTCACCTCCGGAGATTTCGCGAAGGAAACCTTCTTCAAGTTTGCAAACGGGGTCTCTCATCGTGATCCGAATTCGGACGATCCGGTTGCTGACATCGCTCATTCTCAAGATGAGTTCGTCGAAGTCAAGATCTTCAGAAAGTTCGGTCCTTGGCGGTTCTCTCTCGCGTCCCTTAGAGAAGCCGAGCTATCCGAGGAAGAATTCAATCTACGACTTGGGCAGGTTTATCAGCGTCAAAAGCTGCGTGACATGTTCAATACAGCAGTGATTGCAGCTCAGGCAGCCCTCAAGAACGTCGCAAACCTGCAGCACGACGGCTCTGGCGATGCGGTCCCAACGCTAAACCATTCCGCGCTTTGGAGAGGGAAATCAAAACTCGGCGACCGCATGGAATCGGTAGTCTTCTGGGTAATGCACTCGGTCCCCTGGGGGGATCTCAATATTGAGGGCATTCAGAGCGGCATTACCAATGTCTCCAACACAATCATCTACGGAGGGCACCCTGGAACACTTGGGATCCCGTCCGGCATCACTGACGCACCAGCACTCTTCGAAGCCGGGACGCCCAATAAGTACTGGACCTTAGGGTTGCAAGCCGGCGCGGTCACGATCCGGGATCAGGAGGGCGACACCGTGGTCAGCGACTTGAAGACTGGAGGCGAAAATATCAGCCTCCGGCTACAAGGCGAGTACAGCTTCTCAGTAAAAGTTATGGGAAGTAAGTGGGACACCGGGGCAGGCGGTAGCAATCCCGATGACGCAACCCTTGGAGTAGCCGCCAACTGGCTTCCCGCTGCCAGCTCCACTAAAGACATGGCCGGCGTCGCCGTCTTGAGCCTGGCGCAGTAAGGGGGCGATCATGAGAGTAGCCCTATACGGCGATTCCACCTCCAAAGATCTCCGGGACCTGTTTACTCGGTTCCGAGAGGCTGGGCATGTCCCAGTCTTCCAGCGGGTCGAGCTGTTCAACTCGGACGATGCGAAGTTGGCCGAGTCGACTTCGGATCGGGCTCATTTCGGAGCCGCAGTGGTCCAGATCAAATGCGACTGGGCCACCAACATTCAGGAGCACTTTCAGGAAGCGGGCCTTCCGTGCGTCCTCCTCTTCGAAGACGACGCCGACGAGGGATTGGAGGCCATCCTGGACACACCTATCCCTCTCGCTCCCGCAGCCCCAAAAACCGCCGTTGAAAGGGCGAATGAAAAGGGTTCGAAACAGGGCAAGGACGGCTCGGATCTTGTCGACATGGAACTCCCTGATCTCAAATCCCTGGCCAAGGAGCTAGGCCTCGACATCAAAGGGAACCCAAAAGCCGAAACGCTAATCCTTCGCATCCAAGAGGCCCGCGAGGCCGAGGCTACCAAGGAGTAGTTCATGCCTCCCCTGGTTACAGCCCTCACTGATCTAGGAATCGTGCAGATTGGCGCGAACTCCTACGCCAGCGAGGAAGAGATCAACAACCATTTTGCAGCGAGCCCCACTGATCGCTGGAATGCAACCACTTTGGAAGCGTTCCGCGTGAAGTGGGGGCTCGCTGACACGTTGGAAGTAGTCCAGGCTCTTGCCCGGATCGCGACCAGGGAGCTTGATCTCAGGTATCCAAATCCAAGGGGATTGATCTCGACCCAGGACGAGGACCGCCTGCTGTTTCCTCGTCTAGGGCTGGTGGATAGCCAGGGCCGCAATCTTTCTGGCCTCGTACCTCTGGCGGTCAAGCGGGCTCAGTACGCCCTCATGGACGCCATGCTCGAAGCGGACCTACGGGAACCAATCCGCACCGGTGGCGAGCTCAAACGCAAGAAGATTGGCCCCATCGAAAAGGAATATGTCGTTGGCTCCCGAATTGAAGAGAGCCGGATGTTTGTCGAGGTGGATCGACTGATGTCTTCGGTGACTCGGAGCGAGAGCTCGAACCTTCAGCTAAGGAGGGTGAGCTGATGGCCAACGACGAAGCACTACAAATCTATAAGGACTTCCAGAAGGACGGCGAGGCCATCGTCCTGAGGCGGGTCACGATCTCGGAACCAGGCGGGCTCGACCCGATCGAAACCCATGAGGACCACGCAACCTTCGGCGTACCCACCTCTTTCGAGTCTCATCTCGTCGACGGACAACGGATCCAGGCCGGAGACATAAAGATTTTGGTTTCCTCCTACCTGCTTCCCGCCGAGCATCGTCCCAGCGATCAGGTCCTTCGGGTATCGAACGGAAAGCTCTACAGCGTCATCAATGTAGGAGCAACCACCGAACGGGGGGAGGACCTCCTCTACGAGATTCACGCCCGAGGGGAAGCCTAGTGTTCGACGCCGAGGTCATTGGTGCCAAGCAGTTTGGAGCCGCGCTTGATGAGGCGTTCACCGACGCGATCGAGTTCGCCAAGGAGGAGACCGCAAACGCCATCCTGGATGCTTGGGAGTACATCAAGAAGCACTGGTATGAGTCCGGAGCCTTCGAGATCGACACCGGTTACTCGCTGGCTGCCTTTGGGGTAGCCCTAGGAGTTCCCTTTTCAGAACTGCCAGCGACAGCTCGCGGAGAAGACGTGCATCCCTCTCTGACCCTGGAAGACATCCGAAATGTACTGAACACCTTTGACCCTCACGCCCCTGAAATTATCTATCTCAGCAACGCGATCCAGGGAGAAGGCGACAAGCCCGGGTACCCCTTCTATCTCGAAGAGGGCGTGAACGACGAGGAGAGAGAGATTGTTCGGCCCGGGGCTCATGTTGTTGCGGCTGCCGCCGAGAGGGTTGCTGCATGAGTACCCGTGCCGACCTCGAAGCCATCAAGGGCGTGCTTTCTGCCGACCTCTCAGACCTCGAACAGTTTTGGGGCGGAGAAAATGCCGTGGCTCCCGGAACCGACCAGTTTCTCCTTCTCACCCTTCGGGACGTCAAGGTAGGAACGCCGATCCTCAATCCGGAGGTTGCAGGCGGAGTGTTCGAGCGGGCTGTCCGGCTCCTGACCATCGAATCCTACAGCCACGGCGGCCTGGGACCTGCCTTCGATCAAGTAGACCGCATCAAGCTCACCTTGCGAAATCGGAGAGTCGGGAGCGTGGAGTTTGGATTCCCTGAAGCAGGCCAACCCTTCCCGGCGACGATCAAGGGAAAAACCTTTCTGAAGACCAGCGTCTTCGCGCGATTTACTTCGACGGCGATCTACGCGCGACCTAGCCAGTCAGCCTCTCCGGCCCCGCCTTTTGTGGAGCCAGGATTCATCGCGTCAGGTTTCGTAGAGGGGAGCGCATGAGGATCTTTCAAGTCCTGCTCAGTCTCGGTCTTCTTGCGTCTCCTGCTCTAGCCCAGATCTGCGGATCACCGGTGACATTGCGATCTGAGAAAGGCGCCGCTCTCAGCCATGCCGAGCTCGACGGCAACCTCACTCGGGTTCGAGAGCTCTGCAACGCAAACCTCGACCAGGCTGGCGATGCCCGGCCTCCCCTGGCCCACTCTCACGCCGCCGAACAGGTCCCCATCGCCGACCCGGGCGCCTACTTCGCTGTTGATTGGGTAGAAGACGCTCTTCAGCAGCTTGGCGACCAGGTCGACCGAAGACAGGTCTGGACGGTCTGTTCGAGCGGTTGCTCGCACACGTCGGTCAGCGCTGCCTTGGCTGACGTGGCTGTCACTCCGATAGAGGTTGACACGCTCAACGTGGTGCGAGTTGTCGAAATCCAGGACCGAGAGATTCTGGCGACCAATCCCTTAGTGCTTCCCGAGAGCACTATCGTCACCTGTCATGACAGATCCCTCGTAGCCCTCCAGTCATCGAACACGGCGGGCTGCAAGATCCTCTTTGTCCCCTCGCTCGCCGCGGGACCAAGCTCTGGGGACCTCGTCTCTATGGGGCGGCATACCGCACTGACGGACCTCGAGATCTACTTCGCCGGTGCCCTTACGGGCCCCCTCAACCTCGTCAAGTACGTCGGAGGAGGCGCGACTTCCTACGGCACCCTCTTGAACACCAAGTTCCGAGCGCAGGCCTCGAGCGTAACCGCAGGCACCCCGCTGAACCTGCTACTCGCCGAGACGGTCGGTGGTTTTCAGTACTTGACCTGGAGGGACCTCGACCTTCATCCAGTGACCTCTTCCGGCAATGACTTCGTAACCCTTCTGAGCGCCAAGGGGACAGCCCTCGGCTATGGCGACGGAGGATGGTTCAGGTCGAATAGCCTCTCGCCTGGCCGCGGGGTCCACGCTCAGGACTCCGCCAAGATCCACCTCTACGACACTTTGGTTGGTGTCGAGGGCGGTGGAGGAGATTTCTCGATTGCTGCGCTCCAGGCGGACCCGGCAGCGTCTATCTGGACCAACGGGGAGCCTGTCTCCTCAGCCCTCGGCAAGGTTACATGGGGCCAACGAATCCGATCTTGGATGTCGATGAGCTTCCCCGATTCCGGGGACTCCTCCCCGGTTGTCGCCGAAATCAACCCGACGTCAGAGGTCTGCTTCTTGGACTGCCAAGACACAGAGGGATGCGATCTCTCCATCGGAGAAACCGCGGCTCGGCAAGGGCAGTCGGTTCGACTGATCAACTCCGGAGCCAATGACGTCCGGATTGCCCAGATCGGCGGGCAAGTGATCAATTCGGGCGGGGCCGAGCTCTCACTTACCCCTTCTTTTCCATCGGCAGAGTGGGTCTATGACGGCACTGTATGGCAAGGCGGTACGCCGGTTCCCTCTACGGGAGGAGGAGGCGGTGGTTCTGGAGTCTCAGGCACAGGCACCTCCGGATCTTTCGCCACCTGGAGTGGCTCAACCTCTTTGGCCGACAGCATCCTTTCTGTGATCGCAGGGGATCTAGTGCAGGCCTCAGGGAAGCTCGTCCTCCCGATGGGATCGGGGCTCGGCCTTCGGTTCGGAGATGGAGACTCAGGAATCTACGAGAACTCGGATGACTTCCTCTACTGGGGATCTGGAGCGACCGTACTGATGCGCGGGTCTCACAACGCGTTCGGCTCCCCGTCGATCCAATTCGGAACCGGCAACCACACCCCCCAGGTGATGGTCGAAACCGGGTCCGCTACGAACCCCGTCTTTTCGGGGCGAAACGACTTCTCTAGCGGCATGTCGGTACTCGCTGGCGAAGTCAACCTCATCGCCTCCGGGGGCAACAAGCTTCAGGCGACAGTTGGAGGGGTGGCCCTCACTGATCTCTTTCGATTGATTCCAGACACAACCCTGCCCACTTGCGAACCCTCGGCAGCAGGGGGCATTCAGCACGATGCCACGGGACCGGCGCTGTGCTGGTGCGATGGCGCCGCCTGGCAAGTACTCGCGGGCACTGGGCCGTGTTCATAGACCAAGGAAACGGGAGAACGAGATGGCAAAGAAAAAGCCTACGGAAAGAGAAACTGGAAGCGCTGCAGAGATTGACTCCTCTGAGGCTAGCCGGAACGTCGGCGCGAGAACGAACACAGACGAGGGTTCGAGCTCCGAAGCTTCAGGTCGGTCGAAACTTGAAGAGGAACAGAAAGTAGAAGGTGTCGCCTCGGGAGACCCGGAGACCGTCCGGAAAAGAGCCCTCGACACTTTCGTTCTACCAAAACAACAACTGGCGCGAGCTGGCCAAGATTTCGACTGCCCCGTTCATCTCATCGAGCTCTACGAATCCACTGGCCGAATCCAAAAGACCGAGCCCGAGAACGGCCCTAAGGAGTAACCTGATATGCCTTCTTCATCCAGCAAGACTCAGATTTCGTTTCGCCCCGAGGTGACGCCAGGGGTTTTTGATCCGGGCCCTCTTCAGGCCCTACCTGTTAGGTCGGAGAGCTTCGAGCAGGCTTCGCAGATCTTCCGAAACGACTCCCTGACCGGTAGGCGGTCCCAGCAGCGGGGCATCATCGTAGGAAGGAGCAAGAAGGGGCAAACCCCCTTCTACCTGGACCCCAACCCAATCTTTCACCCGTTGATCTCAGCCATGATGTCGGCGGTTCCTACGCCCAGCGCGACAGTAGCCGCAGCCGATATCAGCTTCTCGTCCTCAGATAATTCCGTGAACTCAGCGGCGGGAGCCTTTACTGCCGTCGCGGGTCAGCGGGTCTTTATCCTCGGCTCCACACAAAGCGAGAACAACGGACTCAAGAAGGTAGTCACCGCTACGGCTCAAAAGCTCACCTTTGCCGAGGCAATTGTTGATGAAGCGGCAGGAGCAGCCATCACCGTGAAGACCACGAAGATGTGGAGAAACGGCGATGTTATCCGCTATCAGACCTTTCAGAGATCCTGGACCGACCAGGCCCCAGTCGTCCATGACCATTTCCCGGGAATGGCCGTGAATTCAGCTTCCCTGAGTTACCAGCAGGGAGGAAATCCGGTCGGCCTAGATCTCGACTTGATGGGTCTGGGTCAGAAGCATGTGGCCGGCGACCCTCTACCGACAGGTCTTTCGAATGCCTCGCTCGACGTGGTGACCCCCGCACCACCCCCAGAGATGATCTCAGCAGCGATCTCAGTAAGGGCCATCTTTCAATCCGGGGCTTTGGCAACAGCGAAATGCTCCCGATTCGACATCGGAGTCGCGCAGAACATTCAAGAGTTCGGAGCTCTGGGATGGCTTGGAGCCGCGGAACTCATCCTGGGCGACTTCGTACCCAGCGGAACCTTCGAGGTGCTGTTCGAAAACATGGCTCAACTGGAAGCTGTCCGCGCAAATGCCCTGGATGAGTTTGCTATTGCCGTTCAAGACAAGCTGAACAGACTGCTGATCGTCGACATTCCCGCGGCCGAACTGGAAAGCGGCGAACCGCAGTCCGGAGGCCGAAACAACCTGCTAACCCTGCCCATGGGCTACACCGGCGTCGACAGCAGTCTTGGCCATGCGATGCAGACCGAATACCTCGAGCTCTAAAAAGGGAATCGAAATGACTCAAGCGTTTGTACTCGGAAAATCTGGGCTGTCGCTAAGTAAGGACAAGGTTGCAATTGGTGCTCGCGTCCCTGTCCCTGTCTGTTTTGCCTGTTTGCGCACCGAGAAAGATCAGGGCGACCTGATTCAAAAGGGTGAGGAGTCAAAGACCTACTACCTGTGCGCCGGCTGCGAAGAGGATGACAAGCCTATCCCCAAGAAGCAGCCACCACCCGCGGTCTTTGTCCGCCCCTGGGACAACCCGCAGCATGATGCTTTCCTCCAGAAGGCAGCCGAAAGGGCGGCGAAGACGGAGGCAGGCAAGGCGGCTTCTCGGGAGATAAAGAGGAGCAAAAACAGGGGGCGCAGCTACGACGAACTCCTGGCTGACCATTTGCAGAAAAAAGCACACCTTATCTTTCCGATCACGCCAGAAATCGAAGCAGAAGGTATGGCCCTCCACATTATTACGGGGTGGGAAGGTTTCTGCGATGAAGTCGATGGCACGGTTGTTCCCCTAGAGCATTCTTACGAACAGGCGCTCGCCTACCTCTCAGATTACGAGACGCAACATTTCACTCAGTTCGTCAAGTCAGCGAGCCAGGAGCGGAAGCGGTATGAGTCGATCGGCGAGGCCGAAGACGGAAAAAACTAGAAGAGGCCCTGCTCCTCTATCTAGAGGATTCAGGGCCAAAGCCAACGTGGGGGTCTGATCTTCCCGAGACGCCCCAAATTGACCCGTTTACTGCGCAGGAGAAGGCAGATGAGCCAGCAGAGGCCGAGCCACAGCTTCCTTGGTCCGAGGTGCTCTGGATCTGGAACCGTGGAGTCTTCTTCGCTTTCTTGGAGCTTCACCTACGGCGCCAGTCAGGACACGGCACCCTTCAGCATCTGCCCTGGGACTGGATTGAGATGCAGGCGAATCGAGACCCCGCTATCTGCTCTCTCGCCGACCTGCAGCGTCGACATCGACTGATGGCAATCCTGGATAGGACTGCTGTCGATTTCTATACCGAAATGTTCCGCAAAGACCGAGAGGCGATGAGTAAGTGAGCGGCGGAGCCACAAGAACTGTCGGGATCGAATGGAAGGTTATCAACCCGCAAACCTTCGCGGCCTCGGCAAAAAGCGTCCAAGCCAAGGCAAAGGCCACGGCGGATGCACTCGTCAAGGCCGCCAAAGATGCGGGCAAAACCGGCAAGGAACTCGATGAGGTTCGAAAGCAGGCCGACAAGCTCAAAAAGGAGATGTCGGGCGGCGAGCGGATCATCAAGTCCTACGGGGACGGACTTCACAAGCAGCGCGAAACTCTCAACCGCTTAACCGCTGCGGCCAAGAAGGGTGAGGCCCAGTACCACAAGACCCGTACAGCCATCATTGCTGAGCAGCGGGCCCTCGCTGCCGGGGTCCGGATTACCAAGAAGCAGGTAGATGCTCTTGGTGAACTCATTCTTGAAGAGGAGCGGATCCAAAGAGAACTTCGCGAGACAGCTCGGGCTTTCGATCGTCAAGGAGAGTCAATCGGTCGTAGTAGTAAAGGGATCGGTCTCTTAAAGGGAGCTCTGGCGGGCATTAGTCTGCTAGCAGTCGCCCGCAACGTTGCAAGAACGGGGATCGAGTTCGAGCGCTTGCAAACAGTCCTTGAGACTGTCGAAGGTAGCTCAACCCGGGCCGCTGCCTCATTTGCCTTGATTAAGGAATTCGCAGCAAAGACGCCCTTCGAGGTCAAAAACCTCGTCGAGGCCTACACTCTGCTCCTCTCAGTCGGCATCACTCCGACAGAAAGGCGCCTCACCTCCTTTGGCAACACCGCATCTGCATTCGGCAGAGACATCACAGACTTTTCCAGGGCAGTGGTCGGAGCCGTGTCCGGGGAAACGGAGGCTCTCAAGTCGTTCGGCATCGTCGCTAGAACCCAAGGCGACACCGTACGTCTCTCCTTTCGCGGGGTCACCACAGAGGTCGGCCGCAACGCTGAGGAGATCACGGGATACCTTGAGAATATTGGATTAGAGGCCTTTGCTGGCGGAATGGATCGGATGGCCGGCACCAGCGCCGGAGCCCTCTCCAACCTCCAAGACGCTTGGGACGGATTGGCCGCGGCGATCTTCAATACGGGCCTCGACGATGGCCTGAAGGTCGTCGTTTCAACACTGTCAGACCTGCTCAATAGAACGACAGAAGTCATTGAGGGCTTCGGGGGTCTCGAGGGGGCTGCAGCTCGAGCAAGCGCCCTGATAGCCAGCGGCATGGCGGTCATGGCTCGAGGCGGCGGAGCTTTCGCTGCTTCCGTTCTTGATGCGTTGAGTCGAGTCCAGTTGGCCTTCTTTAAGACTGGTACTGATCTCGTCAACTCGCCCCTGGTGCAATTCTTTGAGGCCACCCTTCCCGGGTACTCGGATGCCGTTGACAAGGTCCGAGAGCGTTTTCTCCGTAGCGGAGCCGTGGCCGTAGGTTTCGCAGACTCTGCCGACGAGGTTCGGCAGGCATCTGAGCTGGCCGCTATCGCGCTCGACAGAGTCGCAGATGACCAGTGGCGGAGAGCGGTAGAGGCGAGCAATCGAACTCTTGCAGACACCTCCTCAGAACTCGACAAAGCAGGAACATCGGCGGGCAGCGCTGGTAAGCGGACGAGTGAATTCACGGGCGAGCTCGAACGCCTGATCGAGGAGGTGGGCCGACTGGAGCGAGTCAACCAGATCATGCGGGAGACCGGAGCAAGCGCCGAAGCCGCTGCTCAGGCCGTAAAAGTCCTCCTCTCTGGAGACAAGACGACAAATCTCCCCCAGGTCCAACTCATCCAGTCGAAGATCAACGAGCTCCTGGAGGCCCAGAAGGAGATCGCACGCCTCGGCGCCGAGCGGGCAGCCGAGGAATCCCAGGCCATCGTCGAGGAGTTCAATCGGGCCGTAGACCGAATCGATCCCATCGAGATCGACTTCGCCCCAAACACCGAAGCGGTTGACGAGGCTCTCTCTCAGAGTCAGCAAAGCTGGGAGACCTACAACCGAGAAATCGACGAGCAAGCCGCCCAGACCTGGGAAAGCGTCGCCTCCGGCCTGACCTCTCAAATCGGGGGCGCTCTAGCTCAGATGGCAGAGGAGTCCGACTCCTTCTGGGGGCGCACCGTCGCCACCGGCCTCGATCTGTTCACCGAGATGCTCCAGGAGCAGATCCGGCGGCACGCCCAGGCCCAGGTTCAGATGCAAGCCAACGAGAGGGCCGCAGGCGGCTCTCCAGCCAACGACAATGACCCAGGATCAAGCCTTGGAGGAGGCGGAACGGGTTCTGCTGGCGCCTCGGGTGCCTCCTTGGGCGGTGGCATCTTTGCGATCTGGCTCCAGGAGTTCATCAGATTCAACCAGAACATGAGCGCCCAGCGGGCCGCAAACTCCTTCGCCGGATCAATCCGGGTTACCGATCAGGGGACCAGCTTCGACAACAACCTCCGGGTAAGCCAGCAGCAGGCTCAAGAGATCTCCTCAGGCATTCAAGCAGTGCTGGACTCTCTAGAGAATGCCACCGGGGGATTCGCGGCGGCTCTGCCAGACATCGCCCTCGCCGTCTCTAAGGATGGAGAGCACTTCAAAGTGCATGTCGGAGCAGCGGCTGTCCGCTTCTTCGACGACATCAACGAGGCGGTTGCCTTCGCAGCCAGCGAGGCCTTCCGGCAGGGCAACGTCACCGGCATTGGTGACAACGTCCGCCGACTCCTGGGGACCCGAGACTTCACCCCTGAGGATGTTTCCGCAGCGCGGCTTCTCGATAGCCCTGCGCAAAGCGGCCAGGCCGATGCCTGGGCAAGCTTCAACGACCTGATGCGGCAGGTGAAGGAAGTCGTTGACCGGGCGGGCCTGTCGACCTCGGACTACGTCGATCTCAAGAACAAAGAGATTTCGGCGCTCGAGGAGAGTGCCAGGGGGCAGCTGAACGGCATTGCCGGGATCAGTTCCTTTGGCTCTTCTCTGAGAGACGCCGTCGAGGCGGCCCGAGCCTACAACCAGGGCCTCGAGTCTCAGCGCCAGGCGTACCTGTCAGACATCGCTACAGGCCAACAGAGGGTGAACTCCCTGCGCGAGGGCATTGGCGCCCAGCAAGGCTTCACCCGAGAGCAGCTGAATGCTGCCCGGCGCCTGACTCAGACGCAGGTCGCCTTTGGGGACTTGGCTCTGGCCGCCAACAACATCACCGACTCCGCTAGAGACAGCGGGATTGCCCTGGTAGAAGCAGCGTCTCAGCAGTCCGACGCCTTTGGTACTGCCACTCAGAGTTTCCGCCATACGGCCTTTGTCTTCGGAGAAGCAGCCAGGGATACCGAAGGCAAGACCGCCGACATGGTGAACGACCTTCGGTTGGGCGGGGATGCGCTTGCGAGCTTGGGGCGCGATGGCATCCGGCCTACGGTCGGAGAACTTGGCATCGCAGAGGGAGCGCTCGAGGACTTCCAGCGGGGACTTCGAGAGATTCCCGAGGCGATTGACGAGTCCGAAATCAATCGAGCAGTCGAGGGTGCCTTCGCAGGCCTCCTCTCTGACCTTTTCGAAATCACACAGTCCGAGCAGGCTAGGCAAGAGCTGGTGCGAATCACCGCCCAACTCGAGATCGCCTCCTTGCAGCTACGAGCCGAAGAGCTGTTGGCCTTGAATCGGCTAACCCAGGCGCAGGTTGATCTCCTTAACAACCTCCTGGGCCAGGCCACCACCAGTCTTCAAAGTGGTCAACCAGTTCGCAGGCCTCGCCGAGGCGGCGGCGGAAGGTCTTCGCGGGAACAAGATCGACAGCAGGCAAGAGGGCAACTCGAAGATCTCCTCCGCTCCATCGAAGACGCCGACCTCTCCGACACCCAGAGAGCATTCCAGAGCCTCACCGAGGAAATGGACCGAGCCCGAGAGCTTGCAGCCCGCCTCCGCGGCGAGGAGCGCCAACTCGCCGAAGACCGGATCCTCTTCGCCGAAGAGTTGGGGCGGAACCGGATCTTTGAGGACCTGGTTGATCAACTCCGGCCACTCTTGGCTGGACAGCGTGGCCTAGATGACGTCTCCCGCGCCGTTGCAGGGATCGATGAGCTTCTTGCTGGTCTCAGAGAGGCCGGGGCTGGGGAGCGGCAACTCGCTCGCTGGAGGCGCCGAGCGATGCGGCAGATCGCCGACGACATCAAGGCCACGGCAGCTGGGTTCATCGGTGATGAGAGCTTCGCAATCCGGCAGAACCTGCTGGACTTCGAGGAGTTCATTCGGAACGCCAGAGACAACATGAGCGAACTCCCCGGGATCACCGAGCAGGTGATCTCCGAGTGGGAGGAGGCGTTCCGGGCTGACCAAGCTCAAGGCCTGTACCTTCAGCTCGCCGAGCATCTCCTAGAGAGCGAAGAGCTGGCTCAACTGAAGTTCAATATCGAAGTCGCTGGGTACCGTCAGCAAGTCGCCCTCTTCGAGGAGATGGGAATCATCACCTCGGACATCGCTGACGAATGGCGCGGAATGATCGACGAGATCGAGAGCCGTGGTCCCGGTGGTGGCGCTGCCAATGACAATGACGGCTTCCGCGGAGGCCTCCCCGGTGGTGGCTTCCCCGGAGGTGGTTCTCCCGCCGAGTCCGCCGACGAAGAGGCTCAGCGTCTCCTCGACGCGATCCTTCAGATGCAGCAGGCCGGCGAGAGCGGCCTCCCCGGTATCGTTGCCGGTTTCGAGGAGATGCGGGCGAGCCTGACGCGCCTCAGGCCTGCGCTGCGCCGGATGGGAGTGGACTTCGAAGAGCTGATGGAGCAGCTGGCTCAGCTGGAGAGCGCCCAGATTGCGGAGTTCTGGGACCAGGAGCTGGGACAGTGGGAGCAAGACACCGCTCAGACCTTCCAGGATCGCTTCGCAGCGCTCAACTCGCAGTTCGACGAGTACCTCCGCCTTGCTCAGGAGCACGGCGGGGACATGCTCCGAATCGAGGAGGCTAGGGCCGAGGCACAGCGGCAACTCTGGGAAGAGAATTACCAGAGTCTCCGCGACTTCATCGACGAGGCTAGAGGCGGGGATCAGTTCGGGGGCCTGAGTCCTCAGCAACAGATCGCTGCCGGCAACGTCGCCTTTCAAGAGGCTTTGGCTAGCGGAGATGCTGACCAGATCGAGGAAGCGCTCCAGGACCTTCTCAACGACTACCTTTCCTATTTTGGCGACACTGCTGAGTTTAGGTACTACCGCGACCTGCTCCTCGCCCAAGCAGAGGCATCCATCCCCTCCCTTCCCGGTGGTGGATTCGGAGACACCGGTGGAGGGTTTGACCCCAAGCCCTTCCCGACCGGACTCCCGGATGGCCTACCGAATGGTCTCCCTTCAGGCCCGGGGGGCTTCGGCGATGTCCTGACGCTCCCAACTCTCGTTCCGCCATCGGACACAGGTCAACGCCTCGCCCAGCAGCAGCAAATCAGCGAGCTGCAGGGAATTCGGGTCGCGGTAGAAAGACTGGAGGCTGGACTTCTCGCTATTCAGGGAGAGGCGAGCTCGATTGCTCGACTGACTGACCGGGGTAACCGGGATCGCCGTTCGCAGACAATCCAGATCGAAAAGATCCCCGGTAAGCAGCTTCGCGCCGGAGGCATCCGCGGATGAGCCTCCCTGATACGACCCTTGTCCTCCTCGAGGGATACGACCCGGACCTAGTTGATCTCGAGGCGGCCGATCCCTTCGCCCTGGCTCGGCGGCAATACCTCGTATCTGATTCCGGATACACGACTGAGCCCGCTGCCGAACTGGATAAGGAACCTTTCGGAAACCGATACTTCGAGCACCGCCTCGGATCGGTGACCTACCCCTTCCAGTCACTTTTCTCTCGAGGGCAGATTGCGGGACCGTCGGCCTACGACCCGCTTCGAATCAAGGTCGACGTATTGGACCGGAAGATCAACGATCAGGAACTCCTCGACTTTCGAAGGATGGTCTTCCGTCGCCAGGTCTTCCGAGTTTTCGAGGGTCACAGGGGAGGCCCGTTCTCGAGCTTCGTAGAGACTGCCTCCGGACTGATCGAGGAGCTGGAGGTCTCGACTACCGAGATCGACATCACGGGCTGGGACCCGGCCCTTCTCCTCTCCGAGCCCCTCCAGCGTAGAGGTGAGTTCTACTTCAACGGGCTAGGCTCTGCCCTCGATTTTGACGGGACCTCCTCAGTCTTCCTGAGCGTTCCCCACTCCCCCTTTCTAGACCCTACAGAGCTTGACGTTGACTGCGTCTGCAACGTCCGCAGCCTCCCCGCGGGGCACATGCAGCTCTTCGGTAAGGGACAGTCCTCGGCAGGCCGGTGGCTCTGTCAGATTCGGAGCTCGGGCGCGATCCGGATGACGGTGAACAGTACCGCCTACGAGACGACGGCAGGCCTCATCAAGCCAGGCACCACCTACCGAGTCAGGGTCAGGGCTGACGCCTCAGGCCACGCCATCTACCTCGATGGCGAACAGGTGTTTTCGAACACGGTCCCTTACGCCGCCCCCTCCTCTACCGACCCTCTCTACATCGGCGCAGCAGGCCCGGGAGGGTCGCGAGTCGTCGACGGTTGGGTGACTGAGTTCTCCCTGGCGTCTTCCCCTCGTGACGACATCGAAGTCGTCAACGCCCAGCTCCGGCCCTTCCACGGCTCGGAAGGTGACCTCGAGATCTTGCTTCACATGGACGAGGCTCTGGGTTCTGTGGTCTTCGACTCAAGTCCAGGTGGGCACGTCGGCACCATTACGGGACTAGGCGCAGGAGTCGAGTGGGTCGATACAGGCGGCGGGGATAAGGATCTTGCCTCTAAGGCCATGCCGGTAGGGCTTGGACTTGCCCTATGGGCGGAGCCGGTGGTTCAAAACGCGAGGCTCCAGGTCTACCGCTGGCACTGCCGCCGCTCCAACGACCTTCTCTGGGTCCGCAAAGGGGGCGTGACCCTGGTCAGGGATCTCAGCCTCTCCGACAGCTTCACCTTTTCGGCGGTTGGCTCGCAGATCACCGCGGCCACTGCCGGAACTCTCCGGCACGTCGTCGTGGGTCAAGTGATCACCGTCACGGGCTCAGCCAAGAACGACAAAGACCTGACGGTGACAGCCGTTGGCCCTAGCAACATCACGGTAGCTGAAGCGCTATCGGATGAAACCGTCAGCTGTACCGTCTCCACCAAGGCAGGAGCCGCCGACTACGACCAGGTCGACCTGCTTACCTCGAGCTTCCGGCTCCTTGCTAGCCCTGATGGGGATATCCGGGTGGGCTTCGAGGGGGACGCAGAGGGCGGCTACGCCAAGACTCCGGCCGCCATCGCCGAACGCCTGTTCACCGACTTCTACGGCCTCACCGTTGCTGCTGGGCAGGTCACAGCCATGGATGTCGAGATCTCCGCAGAGTCTGGGTTCTACGCCTCAGAAGAGGTAGATGGCATCACCGCCCTCGACCACGTCACCGGGGCTCACTTCGCCTACATCTCCGAACCGTCCACGGGCGAGTTTTCCTTCTTTCGGATCCCAGACCCTGCCACTACGGTCCCGGTCGGCACGATCCGAGGCTGCGACCAAATCGTGGCCGACACCCTCAAGGAACTCCCCGGCGGAGATCCGGCTTGGTGGGTGCAGGTCCTCCATGCCAAGACATGGGGAGTGGTCGACAAGGCCCAGCTCTTCCTGTCGGTGCTCGAAGATCCGGATCTTCTCCACCGGGCCACAGAGGAGTACCGGATCGGCGAGGACCGCGACCTCACGGTTCGGGACACCTACCAGCTCCAGGACCAGGCCCTGGAGATCAAGACAGGCCTAGCCAGCATCGTAGCCGCGAGGAGCGAGGCCGTCCGCCTCCTCTCCCTCCTCAAGGTCCCCAGATTGCCATGGGAGTTTGTGACCGACCTCCCCCTTCAGCTAGGCGAGTCCTGGTTCATCGAAGACGAAGATGTTGACGGCACCAAGCCCTATGTCGTGATCGGCATGGGCCCGGAGCCCAACGGCCTGAGGAGGGTGATCCTATGGGGGTAGGAAACGGCAACCTAATCTTTCTCGGCGCTCCCAACTTCGTCGAGGCACAGTGGGAGTCCAAGATCACCTCTTCCACGACTGCCGGGGACCGGATTTGGGACCGGCTCCAGCCGGACAATCACGAACTCCTCTCCGATGTCGGTCGATCGACCTCGATCAAGATCTCGGATGCAAAGATTGAAGTCGACTTCGGGCGGCGCCGTCCGATCTCTGGCGTTGCCTTGGTGGGTGCCAACCTGCGTCGCGGCGACCACTTCCGAATCAGGGCAGGGATTACTCCACTTCCGGATCGGGTGGAAGTCGTCCCGAATGCCTTAGTTGAAGCTACGGGGTTCTCATCGCCTGCTCTGGGCGACCTGGTCCAGGACCCTCAGGACTCAGGGGACACTTCCTGGCTAACTCCAGCCGGGAACGTAGACACCTCGTTGAGGGTCGGCTTCGGCCTGCCGATCCCCGGCCCGGTACGCGAGGGTGTCGGACTCCAAACGGTCCTAGTCCGCCTTCGTGAATCCAAGTCTGTCGTGCCTTGGGATGACCAGTACCGCATCTCCCTGTGGGAGAACGGTGCCCTGGTGAGGCAGGGAGACCTCCAGGCTCTGAGCACCTCGGCTACCACCGGCAACTTCGACACAGTGGTCAAGTTTCACTTCGACGCCGCCGAGCTCGCCGACAACTCCGGATCCGGGGTGGAGATCAGGGTCGAGGGCTTCCGGCAGTCGAGTCCTCTTTCTGAGATCGATGTTGCAGCCATTCGCTGGTACGCAGCCCTCGCAACCCAGGGCCACCTATACGACTCGCAGCAGCTCCCCGCCTTCCCGGACCTCCCCGGGGATCTCTGGACGGCTGCGGACGAAGAGGAGTTCAACGGAACGCAGCTCCTCCACCACGTCTTCACGGACGCCTCCGGAGCGATCCAAACAGTCGAAGCCCAGTACCTCCGGATCGATCTCGAGACCGTCGCCAACCCCGACGGCTATTTCGAAGCTGGAGCCCTGGTCGCCGGTCCCGCGCTCCAGGCGGCTGTGAACTTTGCGCCGAACGCGACCCTCTCCTCTACGGACCACAGCGAGACCGTGGAGATGAAGGGTGGCGGCCAGCTCTCAGTCCAGCGGAGGAGGCAGCGGAGCTTCAGCTTCAGTCTCGGGGCCTATGACCGGGCACAGCTCCTGGCCAGCTTTTTCAGGCGGATTGAGCTGTCGCGTGGGGAGACCCGGCCGGTGGTGGTGATTCCGGTTCCGGATGACCCAGCGGTGACAGAGGCCGCTGCGATGCTTGCTCGGGTTCGGGGCCGTGGAATCAGGCTTCAAAAAGGAATCTTGGCCTCAACCGGCGGAGCCGTCGCAGGGGCCAGTTATGAATGTGAGGAGGTGGTTTGATGAAGGGGGCAACTTTACTTTTTGCGGCCAGCGCGCTGGGAGCTTCGGTTGGCACAGCTTCGGTCGCTTCGGGGACTCAAGCGCAAGAGCCCGAATGGCTTCTGAGTTCGATCATTCTTGGCGTCCTTGGAATGACGGGCGCGGTCATCAAGTGGTTCCTGGCCTCCTACTCAGCCGAGCAGGAACGGAGCCATGAGGAGACGAAGCGGCGGATGGAGTGGTACGAGAATGCGCTAGCCAAGTCCCAGGATGCCAATGCCAAACTACAGGATCGCCTCCTGCATGCGCTGGACGAGAACCTGGAAGAAGAGCGGCTGCGGAGGGCTGCGTCATGAGCGCCACTGAGCTCACCCTCGAGCGCTTCTGCTCGTCCCAGCAGATGGGCACCTTCGGAACAATTACCGTGGCCGGCGCCACGGTCTACACACTCGAACCACCTTGGCGCGGCAACGAGCCGAGGGTGAGCTGCATTCCGTCGGGTCGCTATCGCTGCGTCCCGCGCCGCTACTTCCGGGGAGGCTATGACTCCTGGGAGCTTCAGGGGGTCGCGGGAAGGAGTCACATCCTTATTCACAAAGGCAACATCCATAGCCACAGCAACGGCTGCATTCTGTTG
>JAHZIX010000026.1 GCA_022601195.1 Deltaproteobacteria bacterium | reverse complement strand
GGTTCGCGTGTTGATCAAAGAGATCGAAACAGAAGCGGCAGCAGAACACCGGCGAAGCTTCAGCCGACCCATCGGTCGCCGAGCCATCCTCCGCCAAGACCCCCATCACCGGCCCAAGAAACTCGAGACCACCCCAGTCCCCAAAGTCCACGCCGCCACCAAGGAATTACGAAAACAATTTTTCGAAGCCTATCGCCTCTTCACAGAGGCCTTCCGGACCGCGGCGGAACGGCTCCGATCCGGTGACCTGATGGCGAAGTTTCCCGAAGGGAGTTTTCCACCGGCACGGCCCTTCGTCGAAGCCATCCAGGGTTTGAAGCCCGGATAGCCACCAACCTCCTCGCGGCCGAAGACGATCATGATCACCAGCGATGGTGATCGAGGCAGAGGTGCGCCCGAACGGGATTTGCCGCCAAGAAATCACCCACGGACAGCTTGGATCGAGTCCAATGAACCACGCGTTGGGGTACTTCTCACGCCCAAGGGGCTTAACGCCGCCCTCTTTGAAGCTCATGCCGGGGTGATTCTTCGAAGAATCAACATTCGGTCACGACCTAGTCTTGCAACAATAGAGGTGTCGCGTTCCAAAAGTAGCTATGGGTTTCGGAATCAGGGTCGTAAAGGCGAATGACGGAGATCATACTTAGCTGACTGGACAGATCTGGAGTTTGAATATCTCCCGAAAGATCCAGATAGGAGACTTCTCCAGCCTGGATCTGATCGAGCTCTTCTTCGTTTAGGTCGAGGCGGAGTAGTTGAGGTGGAATCCTCGCGTACATCGTCTCCAGTTCCATGTTGTCCGGCAACGCCCAGCCATTGTGCAAATCAACCTGCAACTCGACTGGCCCCGTTTGCCCGACGATGGCACTCTTCCCAGAAACCAAGCCTCCCCTGGGTTTGCTTTCCTCTCCGACCTCTGTCCCCGAACGAAAGTCGGTAGAAAATGAGGACTCGCAACAGAGGGAACAGGAAACACAAGTGATCGGCAACGGTGCGGGCTTGAGCTGGTCAGCGACCAGACCAATGAGGCTCAGACGATTGAGGGGACTGGTACCCACGGATCCATCCGAGGAGCCTGCATAGACTAAGTTGGCCGCTATCGACACGATAGGTACAGAAGGGGGACCGCACGTCCGCGGGTCTTGAGTCAGCACCTCCGCCATTCTCTGGCCTCCCTTACCGGAGGGACTATCGAATAGCTTTCCCTCATGGGCTAGAGCGTAGGGACAGGTGGGATCTGACGTGCAGTTCTTTTCCGTCCCCCATCCAGCACCCAGATCGAGATGAGCACGCACCTCAGCCGGCTCCCAAAGAAACGCATCCGCCAACCATCCCGCGAAGAAAGCGCTGGAGAAGGAGGAACCAGAAGGAGCCATCGTAGTTTCCAAATGCCCTCCGGACACGACGCTCATGCACAACGCAGAGCCCGGCATCAATGCCTCCGGAAAACCCGGCAGGACCGGAGTCTCCCAAGAGGCCTGGGCGATTCCGTCTTTGGTGTATTGAGTCAGATCCAAGGCTCCCACCGAAACCACACCTTCGAGGCCAGCAGGAAAGAGAGGATTTCGATGATTTCCGGCCGCAGCCACCAAAGTGGTTCTCGGCTCCAAAGATCCAGAAGGTTGGGCCAGATGGTTGAGTAACCGGCTAATCTGGCAGCTCAGGCGGTGTGGCTGGCAGGACGTGCTGACTGGGTCGGTCGTGTCGTGGAGACGCCCAAAGCTCATATTCATCATCAGCGGACGCCTGAGCCCATCATCTAACAAGTCCACCAATCCAGCTATGCTGAGTAGAAAGTCCACGTCAGTGATCTCCGGACTCGGCAAGATCCTACTTTCGAGGGGAATGAGCACCGTCTGTATGGAAGGATCGGTCGTCGAGCGGACCACTTGGTCCACGGCTCGACCGTGCCAGTTGTCCCAATCCAAAATGGCCACCCAATCGGCCACGACGTCATCCGGAGCCGTCGCACAGGCATCGCCCACCATGCAGTCAATGTCGAAGGGCGCCGGTCCGGGATGGGGGTAGACCGCGACATCCTCGTGCCCTTGAGCGAGTGCACCAGAGCACCCGAGCAACTCTTCGAAGCCGAAGTGGAACTCACCGTAATCCCCTGCCTGGACAATGAACGCCGGTGGACTACCCAATTGTCCGCCACCCATAGCGCCACTCTTCGAGCCTTCGACTCCTAGGACGACGTCTCCCTTGCCGCCTTCCTTTACCTCATCGCCGCCCGTCTCACCGTCTCCAGTCTCACCATCCCCCGTTTCACCATCTCCTGTCTCATCGCTGCCGGTATCACCGTCCCCCGTTTCACCGTCTCCGGGATCGCCTTCCCCTGGTACACAGCTACTGGGATAGAGAGCCCAGTAGACGTGAGGACTCGAAAGAGCCGGTTGCCCCAGGAATAACAGCCCCAGGAATAGCAGCCCCAGGAAAAGAGCTCGTAATGCTAGATGGATTCTTTGATTCATCGTTGTTCTCCTCTCGCGTCAGTCGACCTCAGTCCGACACCGGAGAGGTCGAGGTTTGGAGGTGGAGAGTCAATGAATGCAATCGGATGGCGCCGCGGACGATCTCCGCCTCTTCGAGCTCCGCTACCGTTGGCAATGGCAGCTGCAGAGGCAGCTCCGCCCCCCGGCTAACAGCCACGAACAGACGAAAGACGCCCGGTTCAATGCCCACGAGGACCTCCGCCGGAGATCTCAGCAGGACGGCTCCCCGCCGATCTCTGCGGTATCGGAAGTCCCGCCTTGGAACTCGCTCCAAGCCGCCATCGACCAGGCGGTAAAGAGCCACCTGGACATCTTCCTCGGCAGATCCGCGCACCACCGCCGTGATGGTCACCATGGAACCGACGAAAGCGGTGGCAGAAGAAGCCACGACGGGGTCGTCGCGCTGTTCTGTCGAAGCTGAAATCCCCACGTCGTAGGTCGGAGGTGGTCGACGGGGGCTGAAAAGACTCGATATGGAAAGGAACCCTACCAATGCGGCGATAGCCACTGACGCCGCGATCCACTGAGCTCTTCTCCCCTGACCAGGACTCTTCTTCGGTGCTGTTCCAAAACGGTCCAATAGAGTCTGGCGAAGGTCCTGAGGAACCACCGGATCTGCCAAACCAGCCAGGCTTTCCAGATACCGCCGTGCCTCCTCGTCGCGCAACAGCAGAGCTTCCACCTGCTGTTGATCTACCTCGGACAACTCGTCCCGCCGATAGGCTTCCAAGAGCTCGCCTAGGAAACGGTCCTTGCGGCGCCCCGAGTCCTCCTGGGAAGCAGGATCCGCCTCTTCCGTGAGCTTCCAAAGCCACCGTTCTCGATCTTCCGGTTGCATCGTCATGTCTCCACACACTTAACTCATAGTCCGAGAGTGAGCTCTTTTGCCCCCAGGTCCGAAAAACCGCTACCGACCAAGACCAGATTGGACCAAGCTGCCGCCGGATAGGTCCCTCGAATTTCGCCCATGGCCAGACGAAAAGAGGCCGGCACCCCTTCCCCCTTAGTCAAATTTTGGTAGAAGCCTTGATTGAAATCCGCCAGAAGGCGATCCGAGACCGCAGAGTGACTCGCCACCACCCAACTAACCCCTCGCTGAGCGAGGATACCCGCCAGTCCGTAGAGACTGCTGCCGCCGGTTTCTGTCCCCGTGCCGGTGAAACATCCACTGAGATTGACCAACCCGCGAGGAAAACCGCTGGTGAGAAAATCTCCCAGAGTGAGACGACCATCGTGAAGATCCAGGCCGGAGAGGGTCGGGAAGGCCGCATCGAAGTGACCATGGGAATCGATATGGACGAAGGAGGCAGCGCCCAGAGCCTCCGCGACGGCAGACCGTGTCGCTGCGGAGCCTTCCAGGAAAGAGGCTCCCGGGTAGAGGTCGCGAAACTGGTCCCCTTGCCCGCGACCACTCGGCAAAGTCAGGGTCGGGTCCACGACGAACAAAGGACGACCTAGTGGGGTAGCTGACTCGACGGGTCGCCGGCTCACTACCCAGGGAGGGTGAAGGACCACCGTCGTCACCTCTCCCAGCCATCGTTCTTCGCCAAGGACCCGGACCGGCAAGGCCGCCAGAGGAATGGTCTGAAGAGGACCATGGAGAGCGTACCGGGTCACCTGCCCCAAAGGCTGAGGTGCACCAGAGCTAAAATTTAGGGGAGCCAGGGCCCGAGCCAACGGTTGAGCCAGAACGCGCCAGGCTTGGCTGTCCTGGGAAGAATCGACCTGGCCTCCCATCACGCTGCCAGCCCTCTGGGCTCGAGCCACTTCCTGAAGCAGCCTGCGAAGCTCCTGGCGAGACCACGGAGTGCGCCGGACATCGATCCGACCATCATCTTGCCGACCGAGTAACAAGACTTCATCCGGCAGCGCGAAGACGCGGAAGTCGGCCGGTGCCGTCGACTGGAAATAGGCAGGGCGACGGAACTCGCTTCCAGGCTGAGCCGAGCCCTCTCCGCTCCCACCAGTACCGGTGCCGGAAGGTTCGCTGCAGGCGACGAGAAGACTACGGTGAAGGCCTTCGAGGGCCTGTAGCAGCGACCATCGAACCGGCTTCAACTGCTGGCTGCGGTCCGGAGCCAAGGGAGGCTCCGTCCAAGAAAGGCGTTGGAGCAAGTCTTGCCGCCGAGACTCGAGCTCTGGGTTTCCTGAGACCAGCCGGTCTCCACAACCTTCCCGGAATTCGGCGGCCTGCAGATCGAGAGTCTCCAGGAGATGCCAAGCATATTCAGCCTCTCCCATCTCTACCGCGGCTCGAGCGGCTCGGTAGTAGTCATCCACCTCCTGACCAGGAACCATGGGCAGACCCTCTGAAACATCCGGTGAGATCAAAGCATGGTGCACCAGGGCCTGTTCAAAAGCCTCGAGAGCCCCTTCCGGGTCCGCTTCACCACGACGAGCTTGGCCGAGACAGCTCCAAGCCCAGGCTAGGTCTTGGGAGAGAGTCCCCACCGGTGCAGCAGCACCATCCGGAGGTGAAGAGACCCTCCCCACCGCCCGGTGGCAATGAGCCTTTGCCTCCTGCCAAGCTCCCCTGTCCAAGGCCCAGAGCCCTTCGACAATCTCCGCCCAGGCCCCCAAGGAAGCCACCCGTTGCCCTGCAGTCGAGGACCTCAGTAGCTCTCTTGCCTTCTCCAAAGTCGGTCCTGGGGCTCGTCCGGTACGCCGATGTAGAAAAGCGCGATTGATCAATATATTCGCCTTCTCCGACGGTCTGATCTCTGATCCCTCCAATTGGGCGGCCAAATGCTCTCCCGCCGCCTCGAGGTCTTCCCGACTGCTCCCCGGGTCGACCAGGAGGTACCAGGCTAGCGCTCCATGAGCACCGGTCTCGAGTCCAGGGCTGCAGGGCCAGTGTTCACACTCTTCCAGAGCTCGCCTCAACAAAGCAGCGGCCTGCGGGTTTTGCCCCCGGAGATGGAGGATCTCGGCCTGTTTCAGCACGATCGCCAGACGCACTCGCGCCGCCACCGAACGAGCTGTCTTCTCCGCCTGAAGCAGCCTTCCCCAAGCCTTCCGGTGATCGCCAGCGGTCATTTCTCCCGCCGCTCGTTCATAGAGCACTCGGCTGGCTTGGGCAGCCGCTTCCGGCTCAGCCAACCACTCCGGCAGGCTCGTCAAGCGGCGATGGATCTCCTCCCGGTTGGCTTCGTCACCCCGCTGCCGCAGAGCTTCGACGATCACCAATCGGAGTCGCAGTGCCAGAAAGTGAAAACGACGATCCTCCGCCTCCGAAGCCAAGTCATCCAAGCGGCGCAAATTCTCGGCTTCCGTCAGCTCCTCTCCCTGCCCGATCAGACCCTGACCGCGGCGCAGAAAGGCCACGAACTCACTATCATCGGGTTGCCAGTGGGCTTCGATGCAAGGTAGCTGGTAACGGCTTTGATCGAACTCGTCTCTCACCGTTGCGCAAATCTCTAGAGAGTCCGCTGGTGGCAAGTCCTTCGGCAGCTGCTGGTAGAAACACAACGCACTTCCCGCCCGAGCCGATGGTCCTCGAAAGCCCAGTCCAGCCCCCTTCTCTCCATCTTGGGAGTGACCATTGAAACGAAGCTGAGCTTGCCACTGACTGGTATCCAGCGACAGAGGAGTGTCCAGGCACAAGCCCGCCGGTTGCCGATTCCCCAACCACCGCGGCAACAAGGTGCCGTCACCAAGAATCGTCACCTCTTGGTGGCCACGCACCGTTAGGGTGACCCCTGGAGGCAACCCTGGCAGGGGAGCCTCCAGGCAACTGGTGAGCAGGGGCAAGCCGAGCCACCAAGATAATCTGAGAGTGCGCTCAAAGAAGCGCAGAGGACCACTCTCGAGAAGGCGATGCCAAAACGCTCTCATGATTCTTCGAGCCCCAACTCTTCGATACAGAGTTCCAGAGCCCGATCCAATCGCTGCTTTTGTTTGTAAGTCGATCGCTGAGACCAACCGGTAGCAGCAGCCACTTCCGCGGGGGTCAGGCCACCGCGGTAACGCAGCTGGAAATACAGGTAGGCCCTCTCTCCCCGACCCCACACGCAGCGAGCCAGCCGCTCTAATAAGTCGCGAGCAATCGCTGGGCCTTCTACCTGAGGCACCGATGGATGCTCTTGTTCGTCGTCGAAATCCGAGGCGGGGTGCCGAATGACCGAGCGCCGGCGATTGGACGCGATGCCACAGGCACAGCTCCACAGGAATCGGCCCAGAGCAGCTTCGGAGAGTTCTTTGGAGGTGTCGGAAAACCTCTTCAACACCCGCCCCTGGTGATTCAAGAGATAGACGAAGGTGTCGTGAAGCAAGTCGCCCGAATCGAGCCCCTGGCTCTCCCCGAACCGTTGCCCCAGGCGCCTCATCAGCCGAGGAGCAAAGCGATCGTAGAGCCAAGCGATGGCCTCCCGATCACCCTCGAGAATGCGATCGATCTCCGGCTGAATAGATCTAGAGCCCATGGTCAAGGCAGAGATGGAAAAATGAGCCGCTCCCATCAGCGAGAGTCGTTTCAGGTCTTGGAGTGGGTCTGCTTAGACTCTACCGGAGGGAAAAAGGGATGTCACGCCAGACTCTCTCGTCAGGCTCTCACCTCTGACCTGCACTTCGAGCCGAGGCCAATTCTCTAACCCGCCCACGAGGAGCCGCTTCGAGACGCAGAGCTTTCCTGAACCGTAGGTAGAGGTGAGGAGAACGGCCGATAGCCCCACCGATACAGAAGTTGTCTTTGCGCAAGGGAACTGCCCGAAAGACCTCCCAGCCAGGCTCCGACCCGGCAGCGAAAGGCCAGCAGGTGTCATTTTTCGCTCATGCGGTGTCTAACGCATTGTAGCCATGAAAATCCCCATGCCCAGGAAGATCCCCTCCCCAGTCCCATTCCTTCACCGAATTCGATTTCGAAGCGTGTCGGGAACCTTTCTCCACCTCGCGGGTATGGAGGAATCGTGGTGGATGCAAACTCAGCGGAGTCGTACATGAGCCCCCCGAGGGCAGCGACCGACAGGCCCGGCGGCAAGCCCAGCCGGGGCGATAGGAGCCGAACCGAGGAGTGCCATCTGCTGCCTCGCCACCGCAAGGGAGACACCACGGCCTTTACGGAGCTGATGGATCTCTATCGCTCACCGGTTTTCAGCTATCTGATTCGCAGCGGCATCCCCGAGAGAGAGCGAGAGGATCTCTTCCAGGACATATTCCTGCGTATCCACCGCAGTGCAACCAGATACCAGCCAAGTCGTCCTCTCCACCCTTGGATCTTCACCATCGCCGCCAACGCCGTTCGCAACTACTGGCGCAGCCAACGGGTGCGAGACCTGATTTCCGGGGAACCACCGCTCGACGTCATTGACACGGCCCCTTTGGGATCCGTGGTAGCCGAGGGCCGGCAGACGGTCTCTTTCTTGGAGCGACGGATCGCCCAACTACCCCGACCCCAGCGAGAGGTGCTGCTGCTCGTCTCTGTCGAAGGTCTGTCGCTCAAAGAGACGGCGATGGCCCTCGGGACTCCCCTCAACACCGTCAAAACCCGGCTGCATCGCGCCCGCCTTGCCCTCGTTCAAGAACTTGGCGCACGCGACGGAGCGGAGGCCAAAGCATGATTTCCCGCTGCGAAGATCTCCAACGTCGGTTGACTCTCGAAGGGGCACCCTCGCTGGCTGACGACCAAGCCGCCCAGCTGCACCTCGAGACCTGCGAAGAATGCTTCGCCATCCTCGAGGGCCTCCATGAGCTCGATACCGCTCTCGGTTCACTACCCCTGCTGGAGCCGCCCCGAGGCTGGGTCGACCAGCTCCAAGAAAAGGTCTCCCAAGAACCTTTGGAAACCTTGGGAGGAAAGCCTTCGAGGTGGTGGCAAACCGCCAGAAACCGACTCGAGCCTCTCGGTAGGCCTGCTGTGCGTCGACGCATCGCCGCTGTCGTCGTGGTGGGCCTAGCGACGGCGTTGCTCGTGCCCGGGCTACTGCAAACGTCTCGCCGGGAGATCTCCTCCTCCAGCCCCAGCGAAGATCAGATTCAAGGCCAAATTCAGTCCCCTGCTGCTCAACAGAAGGAATCTTCTCAAAGTCGGTCCTCATCGGTCAGCTCCGAAGAAGCCGCTCGGCTAAACGGAGTGGAATTTGCTGACCTGGTTGGCCATCTCGAAGACAGGGAAGCAGCCCAATCCCAACCCCAATCCCAATCCCAGGCTCCTCTGGCTTCCCTGGCTCCGGAGCCGTCAGAGCTCGACCCAGCGCCAGGCGTGGATAGCGACATCGCTGACTTTTACACGTCCTACCGCAAGGTACCGCGAGAAGTCGATGCCAAGAAAAACGAAGACCAGCATTTGGTCCGTCCCGGTGAGACCCAGGAAGAAAGAGCCGGGACTCCGGGAAAATCCCAAGCCCTACCAAAGCCGCGCCAACGGCCCTCCGCGACACCACCGCCCCCTCCTCCACCACCGGTAGGCAAACGACTCGAGCCGGCGGCCCCTTCTCCGAGGCCCCCTCTCTCGGAAGCGGACGTGCTAGCCGGGCGCCAAGACAGCGACGGTAGCCAGCTCTACTACGGAAACTTCGACTACATCCCCCAAGACCTCACTCCGTCCGGAGACAGTACGTCCAGAACGGGAAGAGAAGTCGGCGATGGGCCCTGGTCATCGGACGTCATCGCCGTCAGCGAAGCACAGGCCAAACTCAGCGAGAGTGTCTTCTCCGGAAGCGTCAACTTTTACCCGGAAGAACAGGCTGAGAATCGTCATGAAGGCCAGGATATTGGCGAGATAAACATCGAACCTGCTGAGGCTACCGCCGAACTCGATGCCTCTTCCTCTCCAGCAGATAAGAAGGACGGTAACAAGAAAGCATTCCAGAGCGGCTACAACGAAGGGAAAGATATCGCCACCGGCAAGCTGTTCCTGGCCGAGCGGCAGCAGACCCAGAATCTGCCTTTTCGGGACGCCACCGGCTATTGGCGCAACACCTACGTTCCCGGTGACCCCATGCTGCGGCTTCTCTCCTCGCGTCTGCTTGGGTCGGGGGTGAATGCCGAGCAACGGGCTTCCCTGGTGCAGCTCCACGAAGCTGTGCAGCGCCCGGTGCAACCCTTCGATCCACCCCGGGGAGCCGCCCTAGCCCTGGCTTTATCCGCGGACCAACGGACTGTTTCCGGCAAAACCCGCGTGCTCCTCCAAGTAGGTCTTCAAGCCACGAACCGACGAGCCGGGCACCGACCTCCCCTGGATATCGCTTTGGTTTTGGACCTAACGAAGGAACTCCCGGAGGATGCCGAGACGGCTATCCGGGCCTTGACCCAAGCTCTGTGCAGTGCACGACGATCCGGCGACCGATTCCGGCTCATCGTCGCCGGTCGGCCGGGAGGTGTGCTGGTGGACCCCGAATCCTTCCGTTTCGGGCCCCTCCAGGTCGCCCTCGACCAGCTATTCGGAGTGGGTGGCAGCACGGCACCGACCCTCGATCTCCCCTCTGCCCTTCGGGCGGGTCTGGAGGTGCTACAGAGCGAAGATCAACCGGATTCCCAACTGGGTTCCAGTGCCATCTTGCTGGCCACTCCCCGAACCTTCGGCAACATCTTCCCGGAAATCGAGACCATCGCCCACGGGGCTGCCGTGGCCAGCGTCCCCCTGTCTCCCATCGGCATTGGCGACTATGTCGACGGCGCCGAGTTGGATCGCCTGGCCATCGCCGGCCAGGGAAATAGGCGATGGTTGACCCGGGCCTCCAGCGCCCAGGACTTGATCGATCGAGAGCTCGCTTCGGCATCTCGGGCCGTGGCCCGGGCCGTTCGCTTGTCGATTCGCCTAGCACCAGGTGTCCGCCTGGTGGATGTGGTGGGCTCCCAGAGTCTCGACCATCGAGCAGCTCAGAGAGTCCGAGACGCCGAGCAAAGCGTCGACCAGAAGATCGCCCGAAGCCTGGGAATCGCCGCCGACCGTGGCGAGGATGAAGAGGGGATTCAAATCGTCATTCCCGCCTTTTTGGCGGGAGATGCTCATGTCATCTTGTTAGACCTCGTGGTACCCGGGCCGGGAGCTGTCGCGGATGTCCGCTTGCGTTTCAAGGACCTCGTCCAATCCCGCAACGGCGTCTCCTCCGCCCATCTCGAGCTGCCATCCGGCACAGATGAACGGGGGCCCCTCGAGCACAACGTGCTCCACAACCTTCTGGTGCTCCGTCTGGTCGAGACCTTCGATCGAGCCGGCAAAGCGGTCGCCGTGAACCAAATCAATCCTGCACGGCAGCTGCTCGAAGAGCACCTCTCTCGCCTCCGAGGCCTCGAGAAGCTTCTCCCAAGCCTGGGGGACAACCGTGAAATGGCTGCTGATCGAACCTTGCTCCAGGGCTACTTGGAGATCCTTTCCTCGGAAGAGATCTCCCCGGAGACCTTAAAGCGGCTCTCCGACTCCCTGCGCTACGCAGCTCGACTCAAAGTCCTCCCAGCACCCGAAAAGATCGAGCCGTGAATAGATCGCTAGCTCGACGAGCCCATGGAGAAACCATCATGCGCACTTTGCTGAGACTCGCCCTCGCCGGCTTCCTCCTCCCTGCCTTAGTCGCCCCTCAGGCAGTCCGGGCCGAGGCGGAAAGCACAGCTCCCATCGCTGCCCAAGGTGACCCCGGAGGGCTCGTTCAGATACCCCGGGACGTCTACGACCGGTTGATGGAATCCACCCGGGGCCCCCAGCACCTACCTCGAGCTGCGCCGGCAGGATATGCCCTGGGCACTGCGCGAGTCTCGATCACCGCCCAAGAAAGGGAAGGACGGGCCTCAGCTGAGGTCCAAGTGATCCTGCAAGTCGAAGTTCTGGAGGACGATTGGGTACTGATTCCTCTGTTGCCCAACGGGGCAGCCGTGGACAGCGCGGTCGCCGGCGGCAAGCCAATTCAGCTCCTCGCCTCTCCCGACGGACTCTCCTGGGGAACCAAGGGAGCAGGATCTCATCAAATCGATATTCGCTATCGAGTCGACGCAGCTCGCTCGGAGGATGGTTTCTCGCTTCCCCTGCCTCTCCCGGAAGCCGCTTCCATCAAACTCACCGCAACCCTGCCCGGTAAAGGCCTCGACGTGGCCCTCATCCCGGCCGCTGGAGTGCGTACATCGAAGGCGGGTAGCAACACTTACGTTCAGGCCACCTTGCCCTCGACTCGGGGGGCGCAGCTCTCCTGGCGCATTGCTAGCGGTAAACACCACGTGTTGTCCCGAGCCACCTACCGCGGTCGCCTGGCGGGCGACGCCGTCTCCTTCCTCGGCGAGCTCGACATCGAGCTGTTCTCCGGCAGCGCGGTGACTCTGCCCCTGCTGCCTCGCTCGACGACCCTTTCCTCGGTTTCGGTGAACGGCAAGAGTGCTCCGATCCTGGTGGAAGGGAATCACTTCGCCACCCTCCTGGAAGGCCAAGGCCGCCACCAGGTCTCCATTGGCTTCGAAGTCCCTATCTCCCACAGCGAGGGGCCACCTCGGGTTCAGGTCTCCATTCCTCCCGTCCCGGTGTCGCGCTTCGAGCTCACCCTCCCCGGGAAAAAAGAAGTGTCAGTGACACCGGCCGCCAATGTCACCACCAAGAGTGTCAAGGGCAACACCATCGCTACCGTTTTCGCTCCCATGACCGAATCCCTCACCCTCTCCTGGACCGAAGCGGTGCCGGAGGAAATTCGCACTGTGGCTCGCGCCAACGCCAGTCTCTTCCATGCGGCTTATGCGGAAGAGGGAGTGCTGGCGGTACGGGCCCTGGTGCTCTGGGAGGTAACCCGTGGTGAAAGCGGCAGCCTCGAGCTCGAGGTACCGGCCGGAGTGCAGATCAACCGAATCCACTCGGACTCTGGAGCTGTGGCCGATTGGCGCATGAGCCCTCAGAACGGTGATGAGCCCCGACAAGCCACCATCTTTTTGGATCGCAAGATTCGAGACTCGCTGCTCTTCGAAGTCGACTACGACAGTAGCCTAGGCAGCCTCGAGACGGGCTCCGGCGACAGCAACAGCCTCGAGCTACCGTTGCTGCGGGCCCCTGAGGCGCAGCGCCAGAGAGGCATGGTGGCTCTCTTAGCCAGCCGCGACCTGGCCTTGAAGCCCATCGACGAAGGAACCGCGACCCGAGTTGGCGAGAACCAACTGCCCCCCTTCGTCCGCGACGCGCTGACTCTGCCCGTGCTGCACACCTTCAAATACGTCGAGGCAGCTCCGACCCTCACCGTCGAGGCGGTGCCCCCGGAGCGACGCCAAGGGAAACTCGACGCCCAAGTGGACACCTTGATATCCCTGGGCGAAGTCACCCTGTCCGGGGCTGCCAGCGTCGGCGTCGAGGTCAAATCGGGCAGCGTGATGGATCTCGTCATGAAACTACCTACCGGGGTAGAGCTATTGAACCTGACCGGCCCTTCGGTGCGCGACTTCCAGATCCAAGCCTCCTCCCAGGACAGCGGTGGAGAACCTTCCGGAAAGGGACAGGAAGCACAAGAGATTCGAGTGCAATTCACCCAAGAGATGGAAGGGCAATTTCGACTGGAAATGACCTATGAGAGGATCCTCGCCACCGATTCCGGTGAGCTCGCCGTGCCCCTGGTGACAGTGGAAGGGGCAGAGGTAGATCAAGGCCGAGTGGCGGTGGAAGCCCTGTCCGCCGTCGAGGTGCAAGCCACCGCCGCGGAGCAGCTCACGGCCCTCGATATCGCCGAGCTACCCCAACAGCTGGTGCTTCGCACCACCAACCCGATCCTGCTCGCCTACAAATATGTCCGCTCCAAGCCGGAGCCCCGCTTGGCCCTATCGGTGACCCGTCATCGGCTGCTCACAGTACAAGAGGCAGCGATCGACCGCGCCGATTACCGCTCCCTATTCACCCGCGACGGCCTAGCGGTGACTACGGCGACTTTCTGGGTGCGCAACAGCCGAAAACAATTCCTGCGGGTTCGCCTGCCTCGCGGCGCCGAAGTGTGGTCAGCCTTCGTCGACGGTCACCCGGAAAAGCCGGCGGCCGCTGAAGACGGCGAGAGCGTGCTGCTCAAGATCGTTCACTCCACCCGCGGCTTCCCCGTTCAACTGATCTACGCCACCCGGGAAAACCGTATTCGAGGCCTCGGGAGGGTCCAAGGGCAGCTCCCGCGCCCGGACATCCTCGTGACCGAGAGTCGGTGGGACGTCTTCCTTCCCGCGGAGATGCGCTACGAAAAACCCCAAAGCAACCTGGACGTCATCGACCTCGGCACCCAAGTCGCTGGGGACGAAATGAAGCGCCAGATGACCGAGGCAGCAGAGGGAACCGAGCGGGCCCTGGAACCCCTGCGCCTCAGCGTCCCTACCGCGGGAGTACGCTTCGCCTTCACCAAGCTCTACGCCAACCAAGGAGACGAAGAAGCTTGGCTTCGAGTGCCCTACTCCTCCTCGGCCGGCTCGACCTTGGGAGTGCTCGTCAGCTTGTTCGCGGCTTTGCTGCTGTGGATAGCCGGCGTCCTCTGGTGGAAACTCGGGGAACAGCGCAAGCGTCTCGCCCTGGGCATCGCGGCGGTGGGCTTGGTGCTCTCGATAGGAGTGGTGGCCTTCTATGGAGTCAGCCCATGGCCAGCGGTACTAATGTCCGCCATCATCGCCGGAGCGGTACTGGCGGTACGCTTCGCCAAATTTCAAACGGCCAGGCGCGAGACAGGGCAAAGCAAAGTCCCTCAAGAGGATCTAGGAAAAGGCAGTAGTGAATAAGGGGAAGCCTTGTCAGACCTCCAAGAAGGCTGCGAAGGCCAGCACTCCCGTCGTCACCGCGAGGACCGAGGTAACGACCCAAAATAAGATGGGATGCTCCCCTCGCCGGACATGAGCATACCGATAGGGCGTTCGTAGGGTGACCAGGCAACCGAGAGTCATGTAGAGAAAAAACGGGAAGAGTACCCGGGCGATCTTGGCTATTGGCATCGAGTCCCCGTCGCCCGCGCCATAGAACAGCGCGCCGACGATCAAGAGAACATAGCCAGGCCACATGGGCCATGCCTTTGAGGCAGCTCTTCGGGCGGTCATTGAGTCATCTCCTTGCTTGCAGCCAACGAAATAGTACAGAGAACAGGGCCCCATGGTGGGCTTCTTCGCTCACTGGAGCTAGCCAGAGCTTCTCAAGTGGAAAGCTCGATGGGGCAGCCCACAGGCTGCTAATCTGAGCTCCCCATGAGAACAAACACCTTGCTTGCCGCTGACGTGGGCGCCACCAACACTCGAATAAGACTGAGCTCCCTGTCGTCAGAGTCTGGAGTAGAAACCCTTGCTGAAACATCCGTCAAGACCACCGGAGCCGCCGAAATCAAAGAAGTGATCTCTACCTTCACTCGCCAGCACGTAACAGATTCGGCCATTCTAGCCAGTGTGTTGGGCCTACCGGGCAAAGTCTCCAGCGACTGCCAATCCTGCGCTATTAGTTTTTTCGATCCCCATAACTATGTCAGCTTCCGGGATCTTTTCCAGAGGTTGAACATCCGACAAGGGGTCCTCGTCAACGATCTCGAATGTGGAATCGCCGGCCTTCCCAACCGCGCTGACCCCCGACTGAAGCTCCTCAGCGGCGAACCTTCCCTTTTTGAAAAGCCTCCCCAAGGTCAAGAGAGACGGCTGGTTCTCGGCATGCCGGGAACTGGCCTCGGAATAGGCCTCGGAACGAGTTCCGGTTCGAGTGTCGCAACCACCATCCCATCCGAAGGAGGGCACACCTTCGCCGCCATCGACTCCCGGGACGAATTGGAGCTGCTGATCACGACCGCCGTACTCGAAGAAAAAGGTGAGAACCTTGCAGGAGCCATACCCACTTACCAAGACTTCCTCCGCGGAGGGGCCATCCCAATTGCCTTCCGCACCCTCCTAGGCCAGCGCGGTACCCCCTCCACCGTCGCCACCGCCCACAAAGCCCTCGAAAGCTATCCTCCCGGGGAACAACCCCAAGCCATCGCGTCCTGGGCCCTATCGAGACAAGATCCCATCGGTCACCACGCCCGAGACACCTTCACCGTCTATGGCCGCTTCTTGGGCCGCTTCCTCCAATCCTTCGCCCTGAGCTTCCTGCCCAACGAAGTCTTTCTCGGCGGAAACATTGCCATAGCGACTCACTCCCTATTCAAAGAATCCTTCACTTCAGCTTTTTGCCACCACCCGATTCACTCGACCTTTTTAAAGGCCCTTCCGGTCCAAGTAGCCCTCATCCCAACCCTCAACCTCGACGGCGCCACTCGGGCTGCAGAAAAGCTGGTTCTAGGACAGGCCGAATAGGAGACGGCTAGCATCCTCCCGTAAACAGGCGGCAACCGAATGTCCGGAATGCGCGCCGCTCACAGAGAGCTCAATCGTAATGCTTCGCCACCGCCCACAACTCCTCCACCTCGAGACGCAAATGGCGACAGACGTAGATCGGTAGGTCGTCCTCGTAGGGTATGCAGTAGTCGCAGCTCGCGGTGCCAGCCAGCTCCACGGATTCGAACCGTCTTTCTAGATCTTCCCGCTCCCCACCGAGCACCACCACGACTTCCGGAGAGAGGTCTCCGGGCCCCCAAAGCCAGTAGTTGTTGTGGGTGCTTCTGGCTTTGGGGAGGCCGTAGGTCTCTGACCAATAGTCGATGGCTCCGGCGCGGCCATAGTTCGAAGTGAAAAAGCCTGCCATCTGGCGTTCCTCTTCCGGCAAAGCCCGGAAAACCTCCGCCACGGCGGCGGCCTTCTCCTCCCAACCGAACATATCCGCATAGAACTGAGGAAGCTCAGCGAGCTCATGCCCTTCGTCGGTTCCCGGCTCGATCCCCAATGCCGCCGCATATCGAATGAAGGTCTCTACCGGTAGTAAGGGAACCGCAAAGGGAGCGAGGATAGCGCCGCTCGCTACGAGGACCGTTAGGGTCGGTATCAGGATTCTTTGAAAGCGAGGGCGACTCCGGCGAGCTATCCCCTCCCAGGCCACTCCTCCCGCCGCAAAGACGATGACGAAGGCGGGAGCGAGATACCCCGCCTTGCTGTGGCCGTTGGCCAACAGGACTCCGAAGGCGGTCAGCCAGAGAATGCCCAAGGGGCGATAGCGCTGCGCCTCTCGGGAAAGTAATAGCCATCCAAGGCCCACCATCCAAATCACCAGAGTGGCGGGGTTCTCGCCCAGTACCAAGCCTTGCAGGAAGGTCCATGCAGAAAGGCCCGAGTATTTTCCCGTAGTCGCCTCGCCAATGAATTCCAGGTGGGCCCAATCGTGGCTCGCATTCCATAGGACGTAGGGTAGAAACAGCCCTCCGGCCAGAAGCCCCGAAACCCAGGGCCAGGGCCCGGCAAACCAATGACGTTGACGAGAACAGATCAGACTCACTGCCAAACCCAGGCCAATCCATAGCACCCCGACCTTGTTGAGCAAGCCAAGTCCCAGAACGATCCCTAGCCATACCCAATACTTCCGTTCCCCGGATGCGAGAAGGCGCGCCAAGAGCAGTACCGCGATGGCCGTCAAAAGAAGATCGAAGATGTTCATGGACCAAAAAGACGCCAAGGCTAGATTGGCTCCTGCCACCAGAGAGGCCAGGCCCGCGAGGAAGATCGCCCACCGGCCACCGCCAAGTTGGCGAGCCAACAGCCCCGTTACCAACACCAGAGCCGCTCCGGCAAAGGCAGGAAGCAGCCGAATGGCGAAGAGCGAGTCTCCGATCACCCATCGCACTGCAGCGAGCAAAAATACCGAGAGAGGGGGGTGATCGACGTAGCCCCATGCCAAATGGTCGGCGCAGGCGAGATAATAGAGCTCGTCTCGAAACAAACCATAACCCCCAGTTCCATTGAGGAAGAGATGCAGGGCGAGTTTGACGACGACCAGAAAGGCGAGGGGAAAGTAGGGAGAAGCATAGATCGGGCTGGAGCCGCTCTCCTGAGTTAGTTTCGACGAGTTTCCAAGCATGGGGCCTCCGCGTTAATGTGGTCCTACCTTGGCGGTCAGGCCATACGGATTCCATCGACTTCCCCTAACTTGTTTCTAACTCGACCCTGACTTGGATCTGACTCGGGCACCGGAATCCCAAAAGGCAGCGCTGCTCCACTCAGCCTCTGCCCTCGCCAAATCGCACCGAAACGACACCTCATTCCATCTAGAAGAGCCATGAGCGACAACAACACCCAGGTCACCTTCGGCTCCTTCCAGTTGGATACCGAGGAACGTGTTCTCTACTGCCAGGGACGAGAGATCTCCCTCCAGGACCTCCCCATGCGTTTGCTCATCGAATTGGTGCAGCAGGCACCCCAGCTAGTCACCCGAAAGGCACTCTTCGAGGCGCTCTGGCCGCCGGGAACCCACTTGGATGTCGCAGCTAGCCTCAACACCGCGGTAGCTCGCGCCAGGGAAGCCCTCGGCGACGACGCCTCGAAGCCTCGGTTCATCGCCACCGTCCCCCGGCGAGGGTATCGTTTCCTGGCTCCTGTAGAACCCCTGGTGGCCCCACAGCCTGCCAACGAAACAAGACAAGCCCATTCACAGACCGGGCCCCTAGAGGGCACACAAACCGAGTCTGAGCTTCACAGTGCAAGCCGCGGGACCTTCAACTCCACCAAGGGATGGGGCCTCGGCACCCTGCTTCTCCTGCTCCCCGCGGTGGGCTTTTGGATCTTCCAATCCCTTCCTCCAAGTCCTCGAGAAGAACATCGAGTTGAATCATCCGGCCCGGAACAAACGGCTCAGGAGCATCTCCTGATTGCTCGCCATCACTCTGATCGGCGCTCGAAGGAGGGCCTAGAAAAAGCGATTGCTTCCTATCAGAGTGCCCTCGCCGTCGAGCCCGAGAACGCCGAGGCCTACAGTGGTCTCGCCTCCACCTACGCCTTGTTGGGTATTTACGACTATTGGCGCCCTCGGGACGCCTTCGGCCCCGCCCACACTTTGGCTCAACGAGCTTTGGAGCTCGACCCCCTCTCTGCCGAAGCTCATTTGAGCGCTGGACTGGTCGCCGCTATCGCTCATTGGGATTGGAACAGCGCTCAAGGCTCTATGGCTCGAGCCGTGGAGCTCGCCCCCACCTCAGCAGCACTCGGCTATTGGCAGGGCGCTCTTCTCTCTTCCTTGGGACATCACGACAAAGCCCTAGAAGCGACCCAACGGGCTATTCGTTTGGATCCCACTTCCCCCCTACTCCACACCGCATTGGCCTGGAGGCTCTTCGTTGCGGGCCGAGGTGCAGACGCTATCGAGCAATCCCATCGGGCTATTGCGTTAGATCCTGGCTACTTCGACTCCTGGGACAACCTCAAATGGATTCACCTCACCCTTGGCAACGAGTCAGAAGCCGTGGAAGCTTGGGTTCGCGCAGAACAACTCGACAATCACCATGGTGCAGAAATTGAAGCCACCTATCGAGAAACTGGCCTCCAGGGCCTGCATCGAGCTTCCTCCCAAAGTCTTGTTGAACGCTGGGAAACGGGAGCCTACCAATCCCCCTTCGACATTGTGTTGGAATACTGTGCTCTAGGCGATCGAAAAGAAGCCTTGCTGTGGCTGGAAAGGTCCTTTGCCGAACGAGAGACGGACCTCATAGGTCTTGCTACCGACCCCAGACTCGACCTTCTGCGCAGTGAGCCGCGCTTCGAAAAGCTTCTTGAGGAGCTCGATTACCCCTAAGCCTAAGTTGGATCTAGTCCGCGGCGTCAAGATTTACTCCATGGACACCAAACTCAGTCGATTTCCAAGTACAGAAGAGGGCCACCTCTTGCGCTGAGCTCCACTAGGCGATCCTGCCTCATAGCCATCCATCACCCAGGAGAGATACCGAGTGTGGTGGTCCGGATGAAGCCACCACACTCATCTAGGGGACACCTCGAAGCTCTCTTCTCTCAACTTCGATGGAGCCTCCGTCTACCCAAACTGGCTATTTCAACGGGCTGGGACCGCAGGGCGCGGGGGGTAAGGCATTGGAGTGAGTCTCGCGGTATTCCTTGAGATGGTCGACGTCCTTGCGAAACAGCTGAGCAGCTCCATCAGGTGGGTCGGCAACATACGTTTCGAAGAAACATAAAGTTGGGAACATGGACCCCGTGACCGATGTTTGGGTGTAGGTGACAAAATCCCAATAAGCCACATCGACGGAAGTTACACTGAAAGGCCCTTCGAAAAAGCTACAGTTGGCCGCTACGATTTTGGGATCTTGCTCGTCGTCGGACCACCCCCAGAAATCACATTTAGAACTGGGATCCTGACCACTGTACTGAACGGCTCGGATCACCGTGGGCTGGCTGAATCCATCGTTGTCGATGTCCACTTCGACGTACACCGGAGAGTCATACCGATCCATGTACATCGCAGCGATCAGCAGGAGCTCCTCCTTGTTGTTCACACTATTATCACTCCAGCTCCCACCGGGATTGACCGGAAACACCGCTGAGTTGGCCTCCTGGGCGTCCAGGTCTTCATCTGAAAAAGTAGAGATGAAGCTGGTCGGCGGATTCGCATTGAAGTCATTGAAAGTCTTGCCGGAGAGACAGGCCTTCCAATAGAGGGCATGGAACCCCCAGCCCTCGGAAATTCGAGCCTCTCCTGGATAGTTGTGGCTATAGCAGCCCATGTAGTGTAGGGACGACTGCGCTGCCTGAGCCGGGGGCGCGAAAAGAGTCGCGAAACAGACGAGACCACAAAGCAGTGCAAGAGGCTTGGTCAGGCCTCTTCTACCTTTCGCGATGTGAGCCGTGAGTGCCGGCAAGACGTTAGATCGATGCATCAGTTCACCTCCGTAAAAGACTAGCTACTCCGGATTGGAGAAGCCTTACCCTTCTACGCACGGGAAGGCATCGAAACGTATCAACCCGACTATAAAAAGAATCTACCAAGCAGGCGACTAAGTAGGCACTACCAAGCATGGATCATGAAACAAGCACTATGAAACAGGCATCACCAAACAAGAGCCACCCGAAGATCAGGAAGGTTGATTAGAAAATCCGTCAGTGCCTCCAGCTCAGCGCCCTCCTGGCGGCTCTGCCTTTCCCCGGCAACGCCGGGCCACTCGGTCCATCGGCGCCCTCTACTCGTCGGGAGCCTCGCCCTCCGCTGCCGGGTTGGGTTGAGGATCAAAATCATAGAGATCGATGTCTCCGCAGCGCACCGTGAGCTCATTGAGCTCCACCCCATGAGGGTCGGTGTGCTGGAAGAATGGCTGCATGATCGGCAAGGTGGGGCTATTGGCCAATTGATTTGCCTGCTGGCAGGTTAAGTCAGAGACACGGAACCAGCGGCACAGATGACCGCCATAGTCGATGGCACATCGATCGACGAAGACCCGCTCCGGGGCCTGGGTCTGTACATTGACGCCGATGCTAGTGACTAGAAATGATCGGCGGGTGGCTAGATCGTAGGCTTCCGGCGCGATGACATTGTTGGTTCCATTGAGGGAGAGGAATGGTCCGGCATCGGGAGGTAGGAAGATGTCGTTCTCGAGTCCGGCTCGGACCTCCGGCTCGACCAAATCTGTGACCAATAGCCCCGGCGCTCCCCTGCCGCGAAAGTCGCAGACCATACCTGCGTGGTCAAAGTCGTGAAAGCTACCGAGCCAGCGCAGCGGGTCTGCGGACCAGTAGATCCCGGGCCCCAAGGGGTGGGCAGCGGCGGCTCCTGGCAGATCCGCCATGAGGAAACCAGCGAGCTCACCGGCTAGCCGAGCCTCCTGAACCGGGGTCAACTGGTGGGTCGCTTCGAGGGTCGCTTCCAGAGCCGCTACCTGTTGCTGAAGAGCAGCACTGAGTTCCCCTGGATGGCTGGCGAGGAGGTCGTCGAGCCGACGTCGAGCCTCCCGATGCTCCGCGCTCTCTTCGAGATCGTCGCGATTGTCCTCGATGTAATCCTCCCGCAGCGTGTCGAGAAAAGCTAGAAAGTCGTCACCTCCAGCCGCCTCGAACTCGGCGAAATCGAACCAATGATGATCCAGGTCAGGATAGGCCAGGAACGCCATGGCCGTGGCCTGAGCCAACTCGAGAAGGGGATGCCCGGGCTCATGGGGGTTGACGTCGATGGCGATCTCGTCGGAGTCCTCGCCGACGGAATCGTCGTCATCGATGATGTCGAACTCTTGAGCTCCCACACCCCCCCCTCCCGGCCAGCCGGCCTCCAGAATCGTCGTCAGCCGCACTGGGTCCATGGCGAGAAGATCCTCCGCAGCATCGAGGATCATCTCCCGGTCTTCGGGGTCTTGCGCCGCCAACACCGGCCCACCAACCTGCGCGACCCGCCACTCTGCAAAAGTGCGCAAGCGCTGCTGATCGTACTCGCAAGACTCCAGCGGAGGATGATTCAGCAAGAACTCGATCTTGTCGCGATGCCCCCAGGTAAAGAAGAAATCCTCCGTGTGGGCGTGGCGCGCTCGTTCGTGTTCCCCTAACAAGGCCTCGATGCGCTGGCTCTCGGCCTGGGTTCCTGGGGATTGTGCCCAAACGCTAGGAAAAGAAAGGAAGGAAAGGTACCCGGTTGCAGCCAGGAAGGCCACGAAAAATAGGCCTCTGGAAGAGCCAGGGGCCCCACATCCGACTCGAAGCGAACCGAGCACCTAGTCTCGGTTGGCCGAAGAGCTGGCCGGACTGAGGGTTTCTTTCGCAAGGGACCCGATAAAGACTTGCTGCGACTCGTCATACCAGAGCACCCCTCGACCGGGCTCACCGCTAAAAGAAGGTCGTGAAGTGCCCTTGCAGATCTCCTCCTGCTCCTTGGCAAGGATCTCTCGAACCCGATCTTCCCCGAGGGCCACCTGGAACTTGCCGACTTTCTCTCCCCAAGCGTCGATCTCGGCGTTGCTCAAGCAACCCGGGTTCTGAACGTCGATGGCACACCGCCGCTTGGCGGTATCGGCAATGTGATAGCTCACCACCCCCTCGACATCGGTCACGGCTTCTTTGGGAACCGGCAGCATCGCCCGATAGGCATAGGGGTCACGGAATCGACGGGTATCGATCTCACAAGCCCCTGGCTTTTTGGTGCAGGACAGGGCCATCCCCTTGAGCTCGATGAGGCGGGCGAGAATTTCGTCCTGAGCCGCCTTCAGCTGATTCGTCGTCGCGGTATCCAGGCTCTCCAGGCCCAGGCAGGTCTGGCCTTCGACAAGAGTGTCCTCAGCGTCAACGGTGAGACCCACTCGCTCAAAGCTCATCGGATCGTCCAACACCGTCTGAATCTCGTCGTAAAGAGTGTTGTAGGCGCCCCAATAGCTGGCCAGCTCTTCAAACTCTTGCTCTTCGCCAACGATGGGCTTCCGCGGCCAGTTGGGAAGATTCTCGTAGGGACTGATGGCGACCCGGAAATCCTTCGGAGCATCGAAGGCGAGGGAAGACAGATCTTTCATCTTGTCCAACAGGTCCTGCTTGCTCGTCGGGATCGCATCCCCCCGGCCACCCACCTGGAAGATCGATAGGTCGAGGCGGCTGGACTCACTCCCACTCTGTTTTTTTCCGGACAGGGAGCTCTCCAGCCGTGCTCCCCACCCCTCTCCACTCAAGGAGGCAGAGAGGGTCTCCTGTTGTTGCAAGCTCTTCTCTTGGATGGTCAGAACGGCGGTCAGCTTGGCACCGCTGTACACAGCGCTCACATAACCATTGCCGCATTGATGAAGGAATTCGTCGAGGTCTCGCGAAGCGAGCTTCGCCATTTCCGGCGTCAGGCGCACAGAACCTCCGGAAGGGGTCGAGATCTCGCTCTCGGCGACCTTGCTCGCGCCAGTGGTAGGCGCCACGTAGCGTACACCGTTGTCCACCGAAGCATTGAGCACGAAGCTCGAAGCGAAGCTCGAGATGTTGAGCTCTTTGGCGAAGGCAGCCTTGCCACTCACCTCGACGCCGATGGCTTTCACCGACGCCTCGGCGGACATATCCATGCTCTCCATCACCTCATAGCTGTCGGCGACCTCTCGCATCGACATGCGACGGGCCTGTGCCGGTTCCCTCTGCTCCGAGAATACAATGCAGAACGCCGGTACCGGACGGGAGTCGAAGGTGTTCCATCCCCAACCGAGGTCGATGCCAGTAGCTGGCGCCTCTACGATCTCGGTCGCCTCCAAAGCCTTCTCGCGGTAGGAGGCGATGGGAGCCTCTTCACTCCCTTCCGCAGGGCGCGAGCCGCCCGGCTCTTCGAGGGGTTTCTCTCCACACCCAAGCAGCAAAGCAACTGCTCCGGCAGCAACGATTCCAAGTAAATTTTGATTCATGGCTATGAGCGAGATTAGCACGAAATCTCACTCTCTTTTCACCCAAACTTACCGAAGATCGGAAGAAAAGAGGTTTCTCTTACTCCAGAGCACAACCCTGGTCCCTAGGAGCAAGAGCGGCTCAGCACCTCGTTGCCAGCCCAAACGGAGGGCGTTGGAGCATCCCAACGGCGGGCAAGCTTGGCCCTCCTCTCGACCTAGAGCTCCTGGCTGCGACCTTCCCCGACCGCTGAACCCACCCCGCGCGGATCTCGGACAAGCCAAGAAGTACCAGCCGAATGTCCAGAGCCCCCTTACCGAACCGGCCTAGAATTCCAATACAATGACGACAGCCCGAAGGGTACCTCTCGAGAGCTACTCTCAACTCTTCTTCCTAGCAGGTAGAAGAAGGAACCTCCGGAGAAACAACTCGGTTCTGAATCCTGAATGCTCATGACCACTCTCACCTATTACATCGCCGCTAGCCTCGATGGGTTTATCGCCCACGACGATGGTTCCTTCGGCGGCTTTTCTTGGGATGATGAAGTCGTCTCTGATTTCTTAGCAGACCTTGGAAGCTTCGGAACCGTCCTCATGGGACGAAAGACCTATGAAGTTGGTCTGAGAGAGGGAAAAACGAGCCCCTACCCGGCAATGCGGCAAGTCGTCTTCTCCCGGACGATGCAGAAGAGCCCGGATGAAGCCGTAGAAATAGTAGGCGGAGAAATCGTCGAGTTCGTGCAGCTCTTGAAAGCCAAAGTGGACAAACCGATCTGGCTCTGCGGCGGTGCGGAGGTGGCTTCGGCCCTCATGGGAGCTGGACTGGTGGACTCCGTGGTCGTGAAACTCAATCCCGTCCTCTTCGGCTCTGGAATCCCGTTATTTCATGACGTCGTCGACCAAACCGCCCTCGAGCTCAAGGCCACGAAGGTCTATGACTGTGGTGTCGTTCTTCTCCGCTACGCCGTGACGTGACGGGAGCTCTCCACTGCTTCCCTCGCGGTTCGTTTGAGGTCCCCGATGGGCCGACGCCAATCTGTAGCGCTCAGTCAGTCTTCACTCGTCCGCAACACCTGGTCCAAAGGCCTCAACCCGCAGAACCCAGACCACTGAACCCAGACCACTGAACCCAGCCTAGTCCACCCAGCCCCGATAGCATCGAGTCAGCCTCCATCAGGCTGGGTGGAGCAGACTCCACTACTCGGCGCAAGCCACCGCTTCGACTTCCACCAGCCAGTCGGGCCCGACGAGTCCAGCGACAAACACCGTCGTGATGGCGGGTCGAACACCGTCCAGAAGTTCTTTGCGGACTTCCACCAATGAGCTCATATCTTCCCGTCGAACCAGGAAAAAGGACATCTTCACGATGTCGGTTAGCTCCATGTTCGCTGCCTTGAGGACGGCCTCGAGGTTGGTGATCGCTTGCCGACACTGGCCCTTGAAGTCTGCCGGTAAGTCTCCCCCCGGCGCTGCGCCCACTTGACCGGAAATATGGAGCACTCGGGCGCCTGATCTGGTTTCTACACCATGGGCATAGATGCCATGGTAGGGATCGTTCACGGGAAAAGGATCGTGTCGAGTCGATATGGACATGGTCGCTCCTATTCGGTCAGTGGATCGGGACGGATGATGGATCTGGAACGTTATCTCAGAGAGGCTCCCAGACGGACGAGCGGCCAACACCGACGGCCAACACCGACGGCCAACACCGACGGCCAACACCGACGGCCAACACCGACGGCCAACACCGACGGCCAACACCGACGGCCAACACCGACGGCCAGTCAAGGTATTCCGCAGCCGCGGATTCTGACACGGAAACCCCACCGAACCTCCCTAACCAGCTGAGCCTTTCGCGGCCCCCCTCTGAAGCCTCACTTCTGTTCAGGCACGAAGAGCACCGAAAGATCCGGCCCATTCCGGTGCAGGCGATTCAGATCTGCCCCCTTCTCCACCCCCGCCACCGTAGCGTCGTTCTGCCACTGCCAGAGGTGCCAAGTATCCCAACCCTTCGGCAGGCGGGGCGCTTCGACTCCATATTCCGCCACCCACAAGGGGTAGTCGCCAAAGTCCGCAGTGAGATGCTGGTCCCAAAAGTTGGGAGAGGTGTAAATGATGGGCTTGACCCCATAGTGAGCCTCGACCACCGACAACCAGGTCCGCAAGCGGCCAGCTAGGCCCGGCTCGGTGCCATGGCCGATCAACTCGATATCCACCACCGGAGCTAAGTCGCCAGCCTCCAAGATGACGGTTTCGATGAAAAAGCGAGCTTGCTTTTCCGGATCGTCTTCGGTGACGTAAAAATGGTAGGCACCGCGAGTCATTCTCGCCTTCTTCGCCGCCAACCAATGAACAGCAAAGGCCGGATCCTGCAGGTCCATGCCCTCGGTGGCCTTGAGAAAGGCGAAATCCTGCCCCGCAGCTACGACTGCATTCCAATCGATCTCTCCGCTGTGGCCGGAGACGTCGACCCCCTTGTGGAGGCTTTTGAGCCAAGCCTGGTCAACCGGCGGCGGATCGGAGTCCGAGCGAGGAGGGGCTGGGGAAGATTCGATCGTAGACCTTGCCGGAGACTCCTCACCGGTCTCCGAATTTCCCGCCCCACAAGCGACCAACAGGACCGATAGGAAGCAAGCAGACACAGCGAACCGGTTTCCAGATGGACTCTTCACGGGGCATCCCTTTCTTCGATTCCTTCTCCGCTCTTCGGGCTGGGTTGTCATCTTACCGCCTGAGAGATGCCAAGAGACAGAACCCCAAAAGGGGCATAGGGTCGACATTGCGCCGTCGCAGAAAGCCGGCGAGAGAGAAGGACTAGGAGTCGTCTGAACCCCAATTTTCCAACGGCCCCTGCAGGAGGCCTAAGACTCCGGTCTGTGGATCGGCGTAGTGGCCGATCAGTGGAGAGCACCTCTGAATTTCGTGCTCCTCATCTACTGCAATCAAGGCCGACCCTGCTAGTACTTGATATTCGGGATACTGACGCTGGAGCTCCCGTAGCTGCCTCAGCAAAGCTTCCCTTGGCAGCCCTTCCTCCAAGGACCGAGGCTCCGGGGCTTCTTGGTCGGTTCGCAAGGTCAGGTGAGGAGCCTCGGGGTCGAACTCCTGCACCTCAACCCCAAAGATCGGAAACTTCGCAACCTCCTCAGAGCCCTTTTCCGCTACCAATATAGCGACAATCCATGCAGAGTGACTTTCTCCAGCACTCTCCAACGCTTTTATGACGTCCCTCAGAAACATTCTCTATTCCCTTCTTAGGAAACGAGCCGCCCCCACCCAAACACCTGACCTGAGGCTAGCTGAATTCTGAACTGGGAGGATCGCCAAGTCTGCCGACGCCATCCAAGGTTAGGCGGCTTGCCCTGACATAGAACCTCTCGCGGTACTTTCTTCCCTCCGACAAGAGTATCTAAGAGAAAAGAGGAGCCTGCAACCACCTCTAGGGCCTCTCTGGACCCTCACTCCTCGGACTTACCAAACCATCGATCACTGTTCTTGATCTCAAAGCTCTAGGAGCCAATCGAGAATTGAGGGTTCGTTGCTGACGGAGCGCCACGGAAGGTCCCACAACGCGCTTCCGAGACCGAAGCAGTCGCACTGTCCGTACCGCGAGGTCGGGATCGGGGTGAAAGACGAGGCAGATATAGGTACATCCGGCTTCGCAGTAGAAAGTTGGTGACAATTGCTGGCTAGGATGAGCGGTCGAAGTTCCAATTCTCCATGGGCCCCTGGAGCAAACCAAAAACTCCTTTTAGTGGATTCGTGGCGTGGCCAACCAACGGCGAGCAGGCTCTAACCTCGGTATCACCTTCAGAGAAAATGACCGCAGATCTAGAAAACACCTGGTACTCCGAGCATCGTGGCTGCAGGTCTCGTAGCTTTTCCAGTAACTCTTCAGAACTCAACCCATCGGCCAGAGGCCGAGGTTCACCAGCTTCTTGATCCGTCGACAGGGTTATCTGCGGAACCTCAGGATCGAGCTCTTCGAGCTCAACTTCAAAGATCGGAAATTCCACAATCTCACCGGAACCTTCAACCACCACCAGAATGGCGGAGATCCATTTGGTACCGGTTCCAATCTCGCTCTCCAAGGCTGCGATAACGTCCGTTAGAAACATGCTCTATTTATCTTCCCGGAGACAAGCTCCTCAAATGGAGGCTTCGCCCGGCCACCCGTGACATCCGTATCAACCAAAAGTGACCTATCAACTTGCTCACTCCTGGCAGACGCAGACCCCGGACTGATAGGAATTTGGACCTGGGCAAGGATTCGAACCTCCTCTCGAGGGTACAACTCACCCGTCTCCACTGGTCAACAACGCAGCGAGCTCACCGCCGGGCACCGCTTTCGCGGCCCAGGAAAAGCCTCCCTGATTCAGCATCTCCCGGCTTGCCTGAAGTAGGGGAGCCAGGGAAGCTCTGGCCAAGGCTCCTCCAAGACTGATGCGTCTGGCTCCGGCCTCTTCTAGATCAACAACCGTCACTCCGGGAATCAAGGGAGCGAGTACGTTGATAGGCTTCCCCACTTCGCCGACGACGGCCCTCACCTCTTCCAGAGTCCGAAGCCCAGGGGCGTACAAGACATCTGCACCTGCAGCCTCGAAGGCCTGGAGCCGGCGAATGGTACCCCGAAGGTCATTGTGCCCATGTAAGAGGTTCTCTGCACGGGCCGTCAAGGTGAAGGGAAACGGCAAGGATCTGGCCACTTCTACAGCAGCCTCCACTCTCTCCACGGCCTGTGCAATCTCGTAGATGACCGGCGATTCGGCTCCGCCCCAATCCTCCAACGAAGCGCCCACCACTCCAGCTGCCGCCGCCTGGACAATGGCCCCAGCGACCTCCCGGGGGTCGCTCCCAAAGCCATTCTCCAAATCAGCGGATACCGGTAAGCTCGTGACGGCGCACAGGGCCCGGCAATGCTCGACTTTCTCGGCCAGCTTGACCTCTCCGTCCAGTCGGCCCAAAGTGTTGGCAAAGCCGGAGCTGGTCGTCGCCAAGGCTTCGAAACCCAAAGACTCCAAAAGCCGAGCCGAGCCGGCGTCCCAGGGGTTGGGAATGACGAAAGCTCTTTCTCGCTCATGGAGAGCCTTGAATCTCAGCGCTCTCTCCCCTTGACTAGCCACCGCTCGGCTCCTTCCTTGATGAACTAGGTTGGCTTAAGGGTGGCCCCTCGGTACTCCAGCTTGGACCCAGTCTTCGAGGCGGTAACCGAGGTAGCGGATATTCCCCAACACCCAACTTCAAACGGCCACACCCGACTCGCTAGGAACCTCGTCTAGCATGGGCTCGCGGCGCGGAGGTAACTCATTCCACACCGTTCTATGGAGTCGAGTCAATCGTCGCCCCAAGTGTCCGCCACCGAAAAAAACAAGCCCAGCCAGGTGAGCTCATCCTGCCTCTACCAATTCCTTGGCTTCGGATTCCTCGGCAAGTCGACGGGCCTTGAAGGCTCTACCCCATTCCTGCATGTGAACGAGGATAGGTTCCAGAGATCGTCCGAACTCAGTCACTTCGTATTCGACGCGGGGCGGCACTTCAGCGTAGACATGCCTGGAGAGTACGCCATCCGCCTCCAACTCACGAAGTTGAAGAGTGATCATGCGCTCCGTCGCATTGGGGGTGAGGCGCCGAAGCTCACCGAAGCGCTTTCGCCCGTCAAGAAGGTGGCAGACGAGTATCGGCTTCCACTTACCGCCGACGACACTGAGCGTCGCTTCCACATCGCAGCCCGTCTTCCAGTTGTATTTTCGAGTCATATGGGTGCTCCAGTGCATTCAATAACGTCCCATTACTTACAAAAATGTGGGTACTTGTCAAGTTTGCCGCAAGAGCATACTTTACCGATTGAACAAGGAGGACAGCAGAAGAAAGAACAGCTTGTCCAAGCGATCCGCCTCACTATCTCCTCCGACTGAAAGACAACATGCCCAAGAAGATCGAAGATCTCGCATTCCAAACCATGAATCGGGGATACAACTCCGTGTTCAGGCCGAACCAGTTGAGTCTCGGGCTCGTCGTGCCCATCGAGAACTACTCGACGAGCCCGGTGCCGACAGGTATTCGCCATCTCGAGCGGGTTCAGTTGGCCGAAAAACTCGGATTCTCTGCCATCTGGTTGCGAGACGTACCCTTCAACGTGCCGTCCTTTGGGGACGCGGGCCAGATCTTCGACCCTTTCGTCTATTTGGGCCTTTTGGCCGGGCAGACGGAGCGGATCGCCCTAGGCGTCGCTAGCCTCGTTCTACCGCTACGCCATCCTGCCCATATCGCCAAGGCCGCTGCCAGCGCCGATGCGCTGTCGGGTGGGCGCCTGCTCTTGGGGGTGGCTTCCGGAGATCGCCCAGAGGAGTATCCAGCGATGGATATACCGTTCAATGACCGGGGTTCTCGCATCCGTGGGAGCTTCGCCTACATCCGGCGCATGGCGGAGACGAGCCCGGCCTTCGAGAACAGCTTCGGCAATCTTCAGGGCGGTTTGGACATGCTGCCCAAACCTGTTTCCGGAGAGCTCCCTCTACTCATTACGGGAGGTAGTCAGCAGTCACCCGATTGGCTTGCCAGGAACGGCGACGGCTGGATGATCTATCCCCGCAGCATCGCCACCCAAGCGCGAGTAATCGGCGATTGGCGAGCACGGGTCGAGGCGAGCGGCGATTTCCCTAAGCCGGTCATGCAACCTCTCTACGTCGACCTCACCGAGAACCCTGAGACACCACCTCAGGCAATCCACTTGGGCCTTCGCTTAGGTGCCCGCCATCTCCGAACCTATCTCAAATCGCTGCAAGAGATCGGAGTCAACCACGTCGCCCTCAACCTGCGCTTCAACCAGGCGAATATCGAAACAACTCTGCAACGTCTAGCCGGCGAGATCCTGCCGGATTTTTAACGGCGAAGGAACCAGACTTCTCAAGATGCGAGAGGAAATGCCATGCAACAAACCATTCTCATTACCGGCTCGACGGATGGAATCGGCCTAGAGACTGCCAAGACACTGGTCTCCTTGGGACACAAGGTTCTGGTGCACGGCCGCAACCGGTCAAAACTAGAACGAGCGAGGGCAACGCTCTCTGAGCTGCCGGGGGAAGGTCGAGTCGAAAGCTTCGCGGCCGACCTATCAATCCTCTCCGAGGTGGAGGCTTTGGCAAAAATGGTGGTCAACCGAAACGCGAGTCTCGATGTGCTGATCAACAACGCAGGCGTCTACAAGTCGCCCGAGCCCATCACAACAGACGGCCTCGATGTACGTTTTGTCGTTAATACGATAGCTCCCTTTCTGCTGACGAAAAGGCTCCTGCCGTTGTTGGGGAGAACCGGACGGGTCGTGAACCTTTCCTCCGCCGCACAGGCCGCCGTCGACCCTAAGGCCCTGGCAGGAAAAGTTAGATTGCGAGACTCAGCGGCTTATGCGCAGAGCAAGCTGGCACTCACTATGTGGTCGCGCTACATGGCGCTGTCCTTCCAAGAGCAGAGCCTCAAAGAACAGGGTCCCGCCATCATCGCAGTGAACCCCGGCTCCCTGCTGGGCACCAAGATGGTCAAGCAAGCCTTTGGAGTAGCTGGCGGCGACATTCGCATAGGGGCGGAAATCCTTCGTCGCGCCGCCCTTGCCGAGGAGTTTGCAGCCGCCTCCGGTCAGTATTTCGACAACGACTCGGGTCGCTTCGCCTCTCCCCATCCCGATGCCCTCGACCCGGAAAAGTCTCACGAGATCGTCAGTACGATAGAGAAGGTCCTCGCTGAACTGAACCAATGAAACAAAACATTTCGTTTCTTTCAGAGACCTCGGGAGCCTGCAGGCTTGGCAGCGAGTTCATGCCTCATATCCAGCCATGTTCTGGGATCGCCAGCTGAAGCTTCCGGCGGATCTCGTCGAGCAGCGAGTCCGTTCTAGTTCCCTCAACCTCCGTTACCAAAGGACAAAACTAACCATGAAAGCCATTGGACTCACGAAGTATCTTCCCATCACGGATGACGCCTCCCTCGTCGACCTCGAGCTTCCTAAACCTGAGGTGGAAGGGCACGACCTCCTCATCTCGGTTCAGGCCATCTCGGTCAATCCCGTAGACACCAAGGTCCGGGCACCGAAAGCGGATGTGGAGGACCCGCCGCGGATACTCGGGTGGGATGCTGCAGGAACCGTGGAAGCCATTGGCCCAGGCGTCACCCTTTTTGCCCCCGGCGACGAAGTCTTTTACGCAGGAAGCATTACCCGGCCCGGGACCTACAGCGAATTCCACCTCGTCGACGAGCGGATCGTTGGCAGCAAGCCGGAGAGCTTGAGCTTCGCAGAGGCTGCCGCTCTCCCTCTCACGAGTATCACCGCGTGGGAGTCCCTATTTGATCGAATGAGAATCCCCCGCGACGGATCCGCTGCAAGTCGGTCACTACTCGTCATTGGTGGAGCTGGTGGGGTCGGTTCGATCGCCATCCAAATCGCCAAACAAATTGCCAAACTCACTGTCATTGCGACTGCGTCGCGAGAGGAGTCGCGAAATTGGTGCCTCGAGCTTGGTGCTGACCACGTGGTCAACCACCGAGAAAACATCCCAAAGCAGCTGGAGGCCCTCGGCTTTGCACAAGTCGACTACGTGTTGTGCCTCAACCACACGGACGGCCACTGGGAAACCATGTCGAAGGTTGTCGCCCCCCAGGGGCATATCTGCTCAATCGTCGAAACCTCCGCGCCGGTGGACATTGGGCCCTTGCAAGCCAAGAGTGCCTCGTTTTCGTGGGAATTCATGTTCACCCGCTCAATGTTTGGTACCTCGGACATGATCGAGCAGCACAACTTGCTGAACGCGGTGGCGGCCCTCGTCGACGCGGGTACGGTGCGCACGACGAGCGCCGAGGTTGTCAGGCCCATCAATGCCGCGAACCTGCGAAAAGCCCACGCTCAGATCGAGACCGGGCGCACGATTGGAAAGGTCGTCTTGGAAAACTGGTCATAGAAAAACAAACCGCTGCTAGGAATGAGGGGCAGCGAGCAGGATCGGTGCAGCAAATCGGATGTCCATGTATCCAGAGATATCCACAGCCATCTCCCCGGCCTTTGACCTTTTTCCAGCAGCCGTGATCCAAATCTCCCCTCGATGGCGCCTCTGAGAACGAACACCGGCCCAACCCCCTCGGGAACAACCGACGGCTGGAAATCGTTCTCAACCGCAACGGCCCCGGTAGGGGCCTAGACGAAAAGGAGTTCTTTCATGAAAGCTGACCACCGAAGGCTTGGCCTGGCGCTTGGCACTATGCTGGTTGTCGGACCGTTGGTGATTGGAGCATCGAAGGCTGCCTCTGCTCCCATAGATATCCATCGACAGGTGTGGCTCAGAACTTCCGACTCCCAAGCCAGAGATTCCCAGGGGTTCTGCGGACCCAATGAAGTCTGCAAAGAACTCTGTGTGCTCATGGGAACCGAGGAGTCTCCAACCGGCACCTTCAGCTGTTTTCCCGGCGACTCCTAGACGTCATTTCTTGGGCCCAATAGGAAGGTGAATTTGAGCCGGCTGCAGCATAAGTTTTTTCCGCCAGGGGGCAGAGGTGGCGAGACCTTCTCTGGCCCCTGGCGGCCCATAGGCGGTTCTGTGAGATCGGCGCAGGGAGTCTCTTCGAAATGCGCACCTTCGAAGGTCATTCCTTCCTCGCAAGCGGACCGGAGTGGGTCGAGTGACATCACGGCCCTTCTCGCTGCCTGGCGAGGAGGAAACAAGGATGCCCTCACGGAGCTCCTCCCCAAGGTCTACAAGCAGCTCAAGAAGATTGCCGGTAACTTGATGCGGGGTGAAAGCCGGGCCCAAACCCTCCACGCTACGGCCCTGGTCCACGAAGCCTACTTGCGAGTGGTAGATCTCGAGCGGGTCGACTGGCGTAGCCGGGCCCATTTCTTTGCCATGTGCGCCCGGCTCATGCGCCGCGTTCTGGTGGAGCACGCTCGCTACCACGGGCGCGAAAAGCGAGGAGGAGAGGCCCAACGTATCGACTTGGGAAGCACCGGATTGGACTGCATTCCAGTCGAAAGGACACCTGACCTACTCGCTCTCGATCAGGCCCTCTTAGAGCTTTCCCGCCATGATTTACAACGGGCTCGGGTCGTGGAGCTGCGCTACTTCGGTGGCCTCGACCGGGAAGAGATCGCCGAAGTGCTGGGTATCTCCAGCGCCACAGTAACTCGCCGCTGGAGATCTGCCCGAGCTTGGTTGATCCACTACCTAGGAGCCGACCGGCCCCCAACTTCACTCCCTGACGAAACAGGCGCTGGCAAATTAGGGGCTGATAAAGCGTGAGCCACCCTCGTTGGCAGGAGATCTGGGATCTCTTCGAAAGCACGATCGATCGGCCGCCCCAGGAACGAACTCAGTTTCTTGCGGACGCTTGTGCTGGCGACCAGAATCTGCTTCGCGGGGTGGAAGAGCTACTCGCCGCAGACGCCCAGGAAGAAGCCTTCTTCGAGGCACCCTTGGCCCGAGGCCCACGCCTCGAACAGCCCCTCCGAGGCCCCCTACGAGAACCACTTAGAGAACCCCTGCGAGGCATAGAACCGGGCGTCGAGATCGGCGCTTACCGCATCCTGCGCCGACTCGGACAGGGAGGTATGAGTATCGTCTATTTGGCGGTGCGATCCGATGACGCCTTCGAGCGCAACGTGGTGCTCAAATTCGTTCGCCCGGACATGGAAACGGAAGCAATTCTCGAGCGCCTACGCACCGAGCGACAGATCCTCGCTAGCCTAGAGCACCCCGGAATCGCCCGTCTCTACGATGGCGGAAGCACCGAGTCCGGCTTGCCCTACTTCGTCATGGAGTACGTCGAAGGGGAGCCCATCGACCAGTGGTGCCAGCACCACCAACCCACCGTCCAGGAGCTGTTCACTCTGCTCATCAAAGTCTGTGCTGCGGTCGATCATGCACACCGCAATCTAGTGGTCCATAGCGACCTCAAGCCTTCCAATATCTTGGTCACCGCCCAGGGAGAACCCAAGCTACTGGACTTTGGTATCGCCAAACTTCTGCAACCGCGCCTTTCCTCCGCTGGCCTGGAGCCCACCGCGACTCTGGAGCGACTCTTCACCCCCAGTTACGCAAGTCCGGAGCAACTTCGTGGCGGCCCCATCTCGACTGCCAGTGACGTCTATTCTTTGGGAGTGCTGACCTATCGGCTGCTAACCGGAAGCTTGCCGTTCTCTTTCGCAGGTCTCTCCCCCCTTGAAATCGAGCGGTTGCTCCTGGAAACCGAGCCACCCCGACCCAGTGTCGTCGTAGCTCGGCCCGTCAATAGCAAAACGGCGGCCAACTCGCTCTCCCTACCGGAGTCGAGAAATCTCGCCAAAGAGCTCCAGGGAGACATCGATGCCATCGTCCTCAAAGCTCTCGGGAGCTCTCCCCGGCAACGCTACGGTTCGGTGGAACACCTCGCTGCCGACTTCGAGAGATACCAGGCCCGCTTGCCGGTCGCCGCCCACTCCATGAGCTGGAGGTATCGGCTGGGTAAGTTCGTCCGGCGAAGGCGGCGGGCGGTAGTGGCGGGGCTGGCGGTTGCGGTGCTCATTGTGGGTTTCGAGGCGGCCATGACGGTGCAGGCCAAGAGAGTCGCCAACCAACGGGACCAGGCCCTCCTGGAACGAGACAAGAAGGCTCAGGTACTGTCTCTCGTCCTCGAGCTTTTCCGGTTCAGCAGTCCCTACTCCCTTCCAGGAGAAGAGCTGACCGTCCGCGAAGCTCTGGAACGAAGCGTCCCCATTCTCGAGGCGAGCCTGATCGACCACCCGGAGGTTCGCGCCGAGCTGCTCCACACCTCCGGATCTATCTTTCAGGAATTGGGGCACCCCGAGCGAGCGCGGCACCAGCTCGGAGAAGCATTGAGCCTCCGCCGCCAGGCTCTCGGCGACCGCCACCCGGACGTGGCGGAGACACGCGGTGCTCTGGCTTCTGCCCTCAAGGAATTGGGTGATCTAGATCAGGCGGAAAAAGAGGCCCGCCTGGCGGTGGCGGAGCTGCGCCGCAGGCTCGATTCATCACTAGAGCCATCGACAACCTCGAAATTGGTGGAAGCCCTCAACCACCTGGTGTCGGTGCTTTGCTACCGGGATGAATTCGATGCTGCGGAAGGGCCGGCAGCGGAAGCTCTTGCCCTCACTCACCAATTACCCCCGGGAAGCTCCCAACGGATAGCAGCTCTGGAGCAGCTAGCCCGGCTGCGTAGCGCCACCGGCGACTATGAACAGGCAGCCCGACTCAACCGCAGCGCTCTGAGATTGAGGCGGAACCGCTTCGGGAAGAGTCATCCTGGCCTGGTGACACCGCTCAACAACCTCGGAACCAGCTTGAGGCGGCTGGGAGATCTCGAGGCCGCGGAACGGGCTCTGGCGGAGGCTATCGGCCTTCGAGAGGCCAATTTTGGGCAACAGAACGCCGATCCCTACCTGCTGAGCAATTTGGCCAGCCTGCGCTTTGACCGAGGCAACTTTGCAGGGGCCGAGACCCTCTTTCAACAAGCGGGGGATCTCCAGCGAGGGCTAGATCCCCCTCACTGGCTGGTCTTCGTCTTCGATCTTCAGGTGGCTCGTACCTGGGCATTCCAAGGAGCACCGGAAAGAGCTGAAGAACGAATTCACCAGCTCCTCGAAGAGTGGCAGCCTCGCCTCGGCGATCATTGGCGCATCGCCGATGCTCAGGGTCTTCTCGGCGAGAGCATCAGTCTCCAGGGCCGGTGCCAAGTAGCCGACCCCCTGCTGGTTCACAGCTTTGAGGCCTCCCTCGAGAGAGCCAAGAGCCGCAGCCAGCTCAATGCCTTGACTCGCCTCCGGGGCCATCTGGAGCGCTGCGGGAGAGCCGAGGAAATCTCACACTTCGAAGCCCTGCTCCCCCGATAAAAAACCTTTTCTTTCCGGTGATCCAATCTCTCGTTTCGTGTCGCCTCTCAGGTCAGAGAGACAACAGGGCGAACGGGTTGAAGCATCGAAACCTTTTACCAAGGTTTCGTATCGATTCCTCGCCACTACCGGAAAAGGAGACTCCCATGCGTCGAATCCTGATGATCGCTGCCCTTCTCGTTACAGGAGCAGCAGCCCAACTTGGTTTTAGTCCGGAAGCCCAAGCCCTTCCCGGCCAAGAAGTAGAAACCGTTTGGTATACCGATGACACTCTCACCACCGAGGTAGGGTGGTCTATTCGTGTCTGCGGCGGTGGCTACGCCTTCTGGGGTGTGAAAACAGGCTACCGAGTGACCTATAAGGGTGAGTCTTGCAGCCCCCAAGGCAACAGCGGATCCACCCCTTGTAAGATTTGTGCCCAGGTCACCGTATCTCCCCCCAACCCACCCAGGTTCACGCGGGTTCGGTGCTCCCTCGATGCCACCTATCGCCAGGACATTCCCGTCTGCCCTGGCGAACCGTTCTCCTAGGCCCCTCTGCCAACACTTATTCCTAGGGTTTCCCGCCGGCCGGCTTTCGAGGTCACCGGCGGGTTATTTTCTTGTCGAAAGCTCCGTCACTTTTTCGACAGCTCTGAGAAATTCCTCTTTCTTGGCGGGAGAAATCAAGATTCGTTTGCCTTCTCCATAGACGATCTCAATACGGTCCAGAGACAAGGCTGGAGCAGAAAATGCCGATCGACTCGGTGCCATGGAGCGGATCTCGGCGAGAGGAACACTCCAGGAAAAAGGGCCGGATTTGATCTGCAGCATCTCACCGGAAACTTGATAGTGGGTAGAAAAGAGCAGCCAAACAGGCAAGCCAAGGGAGAACAGGAAGATTCCGAGAACAGCGACCAGGGACAACTGACCGCTCCTCATGAGCGGAAAGAGAGAAACGACGAGAAGAACACTCACTCCCACAAGGAGTAGGTAGTACCACCAACCGACAGCTGACTTGAATTTCATGCGAGCTACCCCATCCTCTTGAGAACATCCTGAAAATTCTTAACACTAGTCCCCAGCACCTAGATCCAGCTTCTGGTACTTCCCAGAAGCGTCGAGAACCGTACCCCAAACCTTTTTCGATCCCTGATGCCGGTCCGGGCCAAACTCGATGGGCGTGCCGATCCCCAGATCGAAGCCGGAGATAGATTCGGCAGCTCCAACGAAGCCCTCCACTGTCAACTCCGAGCCAGCGCGCTCCAGGGCTTCCACAAAGACCTGAGCTGCGAGGTAGCCTTCCAGCGAAACGAAGCCCGGCTGCTCGGAAGGGAAATGCTTTCCCAGCAGCTGCCGGTACCGCGCAACTCCAGATTCCGGAGAGTCGAAATGTGGCACCACCTGAGTCACGATGACTTCCGTCAAGTAGTTGGGGCCCAGCTCCCGTAGCTCCTCCGCAAAAGCACGGCTGCCCACGAAGGAGAGGCTAGCGAAGACCGCATCACTCCCCCTATCTCGGGTCTGTCGGATAAACGCTGCGGCGGCTCGATAGGTGGCCACAATGACGACTCCGCGAGTCTCTCGATGTTCCTGCCACAGCCGCTCCACAGCATCTTCCACCTCAACGGTATTGCGTCGGTAACCCAAGCGAGGAATCGAATCGGTGTAGCCTCGTTCCCGAAGGGTCACCTCGACCCCCCGAAAGCCGGCATCCCCAAAGCCATCTTCTTGGGCGAAAACAGCAATCTCCGACGGCTCGAAGCCCAGACCGTCCAGGAAATGCTCGACGATGGCACTGGTCTCCTCGGCATAACTGGCTCGAAAATTGAACACATGGCGATTCGGTGGCTCTCGGCGCAGCAAATCCGCTCCGGTAAAGGCGCCGAAAAAGGGAGTCCCCTGCTCCAAGGCCAAAGGAAGAGTGACTTCCGCCGTGGGGGTTCCGACATTGCCGAGCACCGCGAAGACCTTTCGATCCATCAAAAGCTCGACCATGTTGGTAGCTGCTCGGCTAGGTTCGTAGCCATCGTCGAGAGCCACTAAATGTAACTCTCGACCGTGGATTCCCCCCTTCTCATTGACCTCCGAAAAGAAGGTCTGGATGCCCAGTTGCATTCCTCGGCCCAATTCTCGAGATGGCCCCGAAAAAACCGCACTCATCCCCACCGTGATGCGATCAGCGGTCACTCCGCGCGCCTGGGCGGCCACGGGAGTGAAACCAGATCGGGGCTGCCGGGGAAAGTCTCGCTTCGCTTTCCATAGGAAAAAGGCCGCGACCAATACAGTGACCACTCCAAGAACAATCGCGAAGCTTTTCCAAGGGAGGCGAGAGCGCGGCGACCGAACAGCTCCCACCAGTTCCGTTGGCTCCATGGGGGAGCTGCCAGAGATTTTCGTTCGGCCTCCGTTAGATCGTAGAACCGATGCACTGGTTGCTTCCGCTGCTTTTGGGCGTGCATTGGCAACAGCAAGTTCCTCCGCTCCAGCGGCCTCCTCCAAAGCCTCGACGATTTCCTCTGTGGTCTGGAACCGCGCCTCCGGATCCAAGTTCATGGCCTCGAGCACCACCCGCGCCAGAGGCCTGCGATCCCCCAACTTTCCTAGGTCGACGCTGGGCGGTTCCTGCAGTTGCTGAGCAAGGATCGATTGAGGAGTCTGGCCGTGATAGGGCCGCTGGCCCGTCAGCATGAAATAGAGAATGGCTCCAAGGGCATAGATATCCGAACGAGAATCCGCCTCAGCAGCGGAGTTGATCTGCTCCGGTGCCAGAAAACCAGGGGTGCCCATGATCAACCCGGTCTGCGTCAAGCGGGTATCCCCTTGGCCCCCGAGGGCTCGGGCAATGCCAAAGTCGAGAATCTTGACCACCTCAGAAGCGGCGGCGCTCGTGGCAACAAAAATATTCTCTGGCTTGAGGTCCCGGTGCACCAGGTGGCACCGGTGGGCCGCACCTACGCCGGAGCAAATCTGCCGCATCAGACGCACCGTCGTCCCCACTGAGAGACCCGTTCCCTGGGGCACGACTTCCCCGAGGGTCGAGCCCTGCAGGAACTCCATGACCATGTAGATCATGCCGTCTTCGGTATTGCCGAAATCGATGATGCTCACCACGTGGGGGTGGCTCAACTGACTGAGGGCTTTCGCTTCCTGGAAGAAGCGCTGGGTCATAGACGGTGTCGATTCCAGCGCTGGCAGGAGCACTTTGATGGCGACATCTCGACCCAAGGGCATTTGCACGGCGCGAAACACCGCTCCCATGCCTCCCTCACCAATCTGCTCCTCGACCCGGTAGGTCCCCTTGAGCACCGTCCCCACCAGGCTCTCCACTCCCGGCCGTTTTTGAATCAACACGGCCCCATCCGCCGGGCAGACATCTCCCGAGGCGACTTCCTTCCCGCAGATTGGGCAATATTTCACGATTTATCTCGACTCTTTGGCGAACGAAGTTCCAAACTCCCGGGCGCGTGGCTTGCTAGGTACATCCTCTTGTCAGGCCGGCCGTAACTCCCTGATCTCCCCTATGCAGCGCTTTTCCTTCAGCCCTACTCCTGCCAGGATCCCAAAGATTCCTCTTCAAAGAAAACATACTGACACGGATGACACGTCGGCTCTGGTCGTAGGCTACCAAGGTTGTAGCAAAGCCGCGACTACTGCCTCGCTCCATGGATGTCCCCGGTAAGAACCTGCCCACGCTTGGCTGGAACCCACAAATGGAGAACACCCACGAAGTCTCACCCGAATGTCAGCCCTGAACAGCCAACACAGAGGACACCGAGAACAAGAGGAGCCGAATATCCAGAAACGAGAGGCACTCGAAAATCCAGAATACCCAAAGACTAGAGGAAAGTGCAGAGGAGTCTGCACCAGAAAGGAGTGACGCGCTCTCTCAGGCTACTCAGACGCGCCCGAAGCGCTTCGCCGTCCGGGCCCGGGCCTTGGCCAGCTCAATCTCCCGGTCCCGCGGCGGAGCGTTGGTGACCAAGGAATTCAGAAGCTCCCCGGCCACTCGAGACACCTCTTCCACGGCCTGATCGAAGGCGGCCTCGTTGGCTTTAGAAGGCTTGGTAAATCCACTGAGCTTGCGAACGAATTGGAGCGATGCAGACTCGATCTCCAGGTCCGTTGCGGGCGGTTCGAAATTGAACAGCGTTTTGATGTTTCGGCACATGGTCTCTCCCGGTTCAACCCATTGCTCGATTCTTGAATCGGTACTCGCTGAAGAGGCGCACTCCAAGACCCTTCCAAGACAAGCCTAAGTACAGACAAGCCAAAGTACAGACAAGTCAAAGCCCAGACAACAATCCGGACCTAACCAATGGAGCCGTTGTCTCCGACCGCTGGCCCCAGAGCTTCGGGGTCGGAGAAGCCACTTAAAGAATCCGCCTCCTGTTGCAGCGCCCGGAGGCTTTGTTCGAGTCGTTTTCGAAAAGCTTCTGTCTCCTCCGGCCGTAACCTGGGAGGAACCTCAATCAACTCGCCATAGACTACGTGTACCCGAGCAAAGGGAAGCGGTATTGCCGTGCGATCCCACGATTTTCGAAGCACTAGGGACGGTTTCGCAGAGGCTGCCACCGGCAGAATCGAACCGCCGGTCCGCTGAGCCAAGGAAATCGCTCCCGGCTGGGCAATTCCTCGTGGCCCCGTCGAGCCGTCCACGGCCAAACACGATCCCAGGTTTGGATCCTTTCGGACCCGGCGAATCATGGCGACGAGGGCTTCGAAACCCCCGCTGTTGGACGATCCCCGCACGACCTCGTAGCCGAGAGCCTTCTCTACCTTAGTCATGGCTTCGCCATCTAGGCTTTGGGAGCACATAGCCATCCAACGGCCTCTTTGGGGGCGGGACATAAAATGGAGCACCATGAAGAGACGCCCATGGAAGAAGGCTCCCACGAGAGGGCGCTCGCCAGCCAGGCCGCCTTGCAGCAGGTGACTACGAGTCTCGTGAAAACGCCAGGACCAGGCCAACAGCCGAATCAAAACGAGAGCGAGATGCGGCACAACGTGCAGCATGAGGAATCGCTTCAAGAACCTAGGCATAGCGCGAGTGTAGCGCAGGTGGTATAAACCTCCGATGAGCAATCCGGGTAGTCGATATGGCCTCGAGGGCCGGCGAGTGCTGGTCACCGGATCCACCCGCGGCATCGGTCGAGCCATCGCGGAGTTACTGCTGGCTGAAGGCTCCGTGGTCGGTATTCACGGACGAGATCCGGAGAAAGTGAACGAAGTCTGCCAAGCCTTGGGCGCTGCATCTTCTATCCCCGTGGCAGCTGACTTCGCAGATCCTGCTGAAGTCCGGGGAGCGGTCAAGACTTTCATGGAGACTGCCGGAGGAATCGACGGATTGGTCAACAATGCAGGTGGCGGTCGAGCGGTCTCCTTCCGGGGACTCAAAATAGATGCTTGGCAGCAAACCATGCGGGTGAATCTCGAAGCCTCCATGATCGCCTCTCAGGAAGCCTACGGCGCCATGCGTCGTCAACGAAGCGGTAGTATCGTCAATATTGCGTCCATTTCAGCCCACGGGCCCGGCGGCTGGATGGGTGCCGACTATGCGGCATCCAAGGCCGGCCTGATCAGCTTGACCCAAACCTTAGCCCAAGAAGCCGCCAGGTTCGGTATTCGTGTCAACGCCGTATCCCCAGGTTTCGTCTCAACGGATATGACCGCCGATATTCCAGAGGAAAAACGATCCAGCCTCGGGATCCCCCTGAGGCGATTGGGCGAGCCTCGGGAAGTGGCTGCGGTAGTGGGTTTCCTCCTCTCCGACGGCGCTTCCTATCTCACCGGCCAAGCCATTCACGTAGATGGTGGCCTCTGGATGAACGGCTAGGGAATGAATCACCAATGAGCCAGACCCAACGAGTAGTCGTCACCGGCGTGGGAGTCGTCAGTGCCCTTGGCATTGGTGAGAGTCCCATGTGGGAAAACCTCCTTGCAGGGCGCTCGGGAATCGCTCCCATCCAGGCCTTTGATACGGACGAGTACCGCGTCAAGCTCGGTGCTGAAATCGACAGCGATCTCCTTCCGGCACTGGCCAAGGCTCGAAGCCACCGAAGGACCGACCGAGCTCTCGACATCTCCATCGAGGCTGCCGGCCAAGCTCTAGAGCAAGCGAAGCTGATCCCGGAGGGACCCAAACCGCAAGAGGGCTACCTCCCCCAGGAGATTCCGGTCATCCTAGGCTCTGGCGTGGGCCCGGCGCAAAGTCTCTACACAGCATTCCAGGGCTTCACTCGAAAGAGCTTGCGGGGTCTACGCCCGACCACCGTGCCCCGCTGCATGGCCAACTCTTTCTCTTCAGGGATTTCGATTCACTACCATCTGACCGGCCCCAACTACGTCCTGGCCTCTGCCTGTACCTCGAGCACCAACGCTATTGGCGATGCGTTCCGGAAGGTCCAGCACGGTTACGCCAGCGTCGTGGTTTGCGGCGGCACCGAGGCCTTTTTCGACCCCTTCTACTATGGAGTCTGGAACAACCTCGGCGTTCTGGCCACCGAGACGGATCCAACTATCGCCTACCGACCCTTCGACCTCGACCGAGGTGGCTGTCTCCTCGGTGAAGGAGCTGGGATTTTGGTCCTCGAATCTCTCGACCACGCGAGGAGACGCGGTGCTCTCATTCGGGGCGAGATCACTGGCTACGGCGACTCCTCAGACGCCACCCACCTCACCAGCCCCAGCCCCCAGGGGCAAGCCCGGGCCATCCGTGCAGCTCTTGATTGCGCGAAAGTCGAGCCGACGGATATCGGCTATATCAATGCTCATGGCACCGCCACCCGAGCCAACGACGAGAGCGAGAGCGCAGCGATCCGCCAAGCTCTGGGAGCTGCCGCCGACCAGATCCCAGTGGGCGCCAACAAGAGTTTCTTCGGCCATACTCTCGGAGCCTCCGGAGCCATTGAGACGATCGTGACCCTATTGAGCTTGGAGAATCGGCGGGTCCCTCCAAATCTGAACCTCGACCGACCGGATCCGAAGTGCAACCTCCACTTTGTCGGGGCTGAGCCTCTCGAGCTCGAAGCTCCCATTGCAATGAAGAATAGCTTCGGGTTCGGCGGCGGCAACGCCGTACTGATACTAAAGCGCTACACCGAGTCTAGTGACGCCTAGGAGATCGTCCAACTATGAAAAGAAACCAACTCCTCGAGCTTTTTGGAAAGATCTTCGAGGAATCCTCCACCGAAGATTTCGATTGGGCGACGGTGAAAGAAACCACGACCATCGAAGAGCTCGGATTCGACTCCCTTTCCGTTCTCGACTTGCTATTCGACCTAGAAGAAGCTCTCGAGCTTCAAATCGCAGCCAAAGATATGCTGCAAATCGGCACTGTAGGGGAAATGCTCGACTACCTCGAAAATCGGTTGGCAACCTCCTAGAATCTGGATGAAAGATCACCACAAACCGGTAAAGACCTCAGCCGACTGTCAGAGAAATAGTATTTGAAAAGGGTTCTACCGAAGAAAACACCGAACGACCTCCAGGGAGGCCGGTGTTCATCGATTTCTTGGGGCCAGAATTAGCTGAGATCGCCCAAATCTTCTCCCATTTTTGCCCTAAGACATACCTCTCCCAGCACCTCCACCGAAGAGGCGAACTCCCTTGCCAAGTTGAGAGTCGACGTTAGCCTGGCCTGGCCCCCTCCAACTCTTCAACAAAGGGCCGGCCTGGTGGAAAGCTACCTACTGGAAAAACGGCCGTGAGGTCTCCATTGCGGAGAAGGTCTGCAGCAGCTCGAAAAGCCTTCGTGAATAGGCGGTAGGATTCCAGGAAGGCCATGCGGATCTCTTTCGACGGGGCATGAACCAACGGAGCCGGAGAAGTCTTGACCTCTTTCGGACGGTGATGTGGATGAGTATTCAACACAGACCGACGCCCCGCTACCTTGCCCCCTTTCCGAACAGAGCTTGCTGCGGCTTCGATGTCGTGAATCAAGGCGAGTATCTGCTGCCGGTATCTGACCTTCGAGAAATGTACCCAACAGGGAAGAGGCGACAGCTCGAGGATCACCTTTTCCTCGAAATCAACAGCTCTAGCCTTGCCTGCTGGAAGCTTCTTGCGAGCCTTGTGAAGGCCAGTGCGGTTCACCCAGGTGCCCTCCAGGTCCCGGCCAGAAGAAAGCGCTCTTGCGCAATTCACTCCTGGCCACCGAAGTGGGCTGTCGACCAGTCCCTCTTTGGTACCTTGGCTCAGCAGGTACTTGAGCCGCGCCACCTGGACAGTCTCTCCTCCGACAACGGGAGTTGAAGCATACCTTCTCGACCAGAATTTCTCGGTCCAATCGTGCAATCGGTTCGCTTCTCGAGCCACGTTGGAGTTGAGAAAATTCATGAAAGAAGAGAGCTGTTTCTGGGAAGACACACTCACCAGGAGATGGGCATGGTTGCTCATGAAGGCACAGGCATGGACCTCTACCCGGTAGCGACGCTGAGCCACCGCCAAGACTCCGACAACCAAACGGTTGAGCCTCCGAGAGGGTCGCAGTAAGTAGCGGCCCTGAATACAGCGGACCGTGATTTCGAGTAAAGAGCGACCTCTAGGGCCGGGCGGACAAAAGCGTAGTCGGTGGGGCATACCTACTAAAGACGTGATGAAGCAGGAAATCCTTGCAACCAGCTCGAGATTATTCGATTTCGGTAAGCAGCACCCATCCTCTGACATTCGGCTGGGTCTTTCCGTGAGAACTCAGCCCGGGGGGAGAAATGGCGTGATGTCGACCATCTCGATGTCATCCCGGTCGCTAAGCTGGCGCAGAAACCAATATTTGTGGCCCGCACCAAAGGTGATCAAGATTCGCTTTCCCCGATGCTTCTCGATGGTCCGGTCAATCAAGGCATAGTGCGCCCGATTGATATTCGTCCACCCGCCGGCACCGATCCAATCATTGAGCATCTCATCGTAGGGTCCGAGGCTCTCTTCTATCCGTGCATCGTAGAGCGCCGAATGGATGACTCGAGGATCGTCTTCGTCGATGGGGTCGGCGGCTAGGCGCGCTTCGACTTCCGCGTTCCGGCGCTCGTACTCAGCATGCCGCTCAGCCTGTGCTCTATCTTTTTCGAACAGATCGAGGCGTGCCCTCCGCTCGGCGGCCATTTCCTCGGTCCAAGCAGCACAGGGCTCTACCGAGAATCCCATCTCCGTCATCAATGGCAGCAGGGCATCTGTGTACTCGGGAAATCGCTTCACCCGGGAATCCTCGACCACCGCACGTTCGTTCCAGATCGCTAGGGTCGACGGCCAATGACTGGGCGGAATCTCGGCACAAACTACGTCGGGATCGAATCGGCGGATCGTGTTGCGCACCTGATCGAGCCCCCAGGTGGGGCTGGTGCGGTGATCGCTGTGAATCATCCCCAGGACGGCGACTTGGGTCTTTTTGGACTCGAGCCCTGCCTGCCCTGTGACCGCGCTTGGGTTCCGGCTGATGCGGTAGAGGTGGTGGTGTCCCCGCAGGAAAAGGTCTCCGCCGGAGATGGCCGGGGAAGCATCGAAACTCTCATCTAGTCGATTCTCTGCCAATACCTCGAAAGCATCGCCACTCTTGAGCACGACGGCGTTCCCGTCGCGCCCTACGAAATAGAGTCGGCCAGCAGCGGCAACCGGCGACGAATAGACATTACTAATGCCCGGCAAGCGCTTTTCGGTAAACAGCACCTCACCACTGCGGGCATCGAGGCCGGTAACGATATTCTTGAAATGTTTGACGAAGTACAACCGATGGTCGTCGAGTAGCAAGGAAGGAACGTAAGGCGTGTGCCGTTCGTGCTGCCACCGGATTCCCTTCCCCAGGGTCAACTCGCCGGACGCGCCCTCAGAATTTACCTCCTCCGAAGCTGCTGCCAGATCAATGGCCTGGACCATGTTGCCGCGATAGCCGCTGCCCAGGTAGACGACGCCTTGACGATGAACCGGTGCCGGAATCGAGTTGACCGTCATTCCACTCGCACGCCATAGCTCCTCGCCAGTGGCCAGGGAGTAACCCCGGCTGTAACCGGTGGCGGGCACCACCACTTGCATCTGCCCATCGTGCTCGACGATCAGTGGTGTCGACCACGAGGTCACCTCTCCGGGCCGCTCGGTCCGCCAGCGCTCATCGCCGGTCTTGGCATCCAGAGCGACGATGAACGAATCCCCTTCATGGTCCCAGTTGATCACCAGCGTGTCACCATGAATCGCTGGGGACGCCCCTTCGCCAAATCCACTTCGGGTTTCCATATCCCCCAGATCTCTCTGCCACAGCAGGTTGCCGTCGAGGTCGTAGGCAAAAAGACCGTTGGATCCAAAGAAAGCAAACAGCCGCTTGCCATCGGTCAGGGGCGATGCCGAAGCCCACGACGAGGTGATGTAGTGACTCTCATGAGGCTTGCGTTCAACCGCGGTGCGTTGCCACAGAATGCGCCCATCGTCCCGTGCCAAGGCCATCACCACAAAGCGCTGTTTCACTGGCTCCACGCTCGGCGGCCATTCCTGCCGCTCCAGCTTCTCGGCAGCAGCCTGTTGCGAAGCCGCATAGGCATTATCGTCGGCGGACACTGCGGTCAGCAGGAAGATCCGGTCTCCCCACACGATGGGAGAGGCCAGGCCACGACCGGGAATCGGCACCTTGAAGGCGACATTCTGGGTTTCGCTCCAATGGAGCGGCGGATCCCCGTTGGGACTCACCCCATTGACTCCTGGCCCCCGCCATTGGGGCCAGCTGGTTTGGTACTTGGAGTCGTCGGCGAATATCACTGGGGTGACGGCAGTTACTGAGAAGACAAGAGCAAGGGCGACAGCGGCAGCGTGTTTGATCATGCCGCTATTCTACCTGCTCGATCAGAATGGCCCCTATTGAGGCTCGCCCCCGATCGCCCTGGCCGAGACCAACAAGAGATCAAATTCGCTACACCAAGATCCGTTGACGCCATCTTGATTCTTTAGAAACTGTTTTTCGTTTGCCCCTTAGCCAGCCCCTTGACCAGAAGAACCTCGAGCAACGCCCAATCTCTTTTGCATCTTTGATTCCCACAGAACAGAGAGCATTCAGGGAACCAAAGGAAGGAGAGTCTACCCCTTCCTCTTGACATCCCACAGGAACAAACATACGCTCCTCTTGACATCCCACAGGAGGGAACCCATGACGGAAACACGATCGCAAATTCTCCAGGGCACTCTAGACCTCATGGTGCTCAAGACTTTGGAGCAAATGGGGCCCTTGCACGGCTACGGTATCGGACGCCGCCTCGAACAAGTGGGCCAAGGCGCCCTCATCGTCAACCAAGGAACCATCTACCTATGCCTGGTTCGTCTCGTCCAGAAAAAATGGGTCAGCGCCGAATGGGGCAAATCCGAGAACAACCGAAAGGCAAAGTTCTACGCCGTGACGAAGGCTGGCCAAGCCCAACTGCAGGCCGAAACCGAGAATTGGCAAAGAATTTCCGGAGTGGTCGGCCGAGTCTTACAGCCGGAGACCGGGAGCTAGCCGATGAGAGCACTGGTTCACACGATCTTGGCGCGCATCGCAGGCTTCCTGCACCTCGGGAAACAGGACCGCGAGTTCCATCTGGAACTGGAAGCCCATTTAGCCATGGCGGAAGAGGAGAAGGTTCGCCAGGGCATGACCCCGGAGCAAGCCCGCCGATCCGCCCGTCTGGATCTTGGAGGTCTGACCCAGCTCCAGGAGGCCGGACGGGAAGCTCGAGGTCTGCCCTGGCTCGACACCTTTTGGCTCGACATCAAACTAGGGATCCGCAAGCTTCGCCAGTCTTGGGGATTGACTCTTGTCGGTGGCCTGGCTATGACCATCGCCATTGCCATTGGGGTGGTCGTCTTCATGGTGTTCGAGTTGGCCTATGGAGGCAGCCTGCCCCTCGACGAAGGTGACCGAATCGTCGCCATTCAGACCTGGAACGAAAGGGCCCAACGGCTCCACGATACGGCCCTCCAAGACCTGGAGCGATGGCGCACCACCGTGCAATCGCTCCAAGACATTGGTGCCTTCCACACGATCGAACGCAATCTCGTCATCGGTAACGGTCCTTTCAGCTCCGTTTCAAGGAGCAGGCTCGCCGAGCCGGTGTCCCTCGCCCAAATGACGGCTTCCGGATTCCGGCTGGCTAGGACTTCACCGCTTCTGGGGCGAACTCTCTCCGCAACCGACGAGATCCCCGGCGCAGCCCCGGTAGTCGTGTTGGGCTACGACGTATGGCAATCCCGATTTTCCGCCGACCCGAAGGTCCTCGGGCAGATCATTCACTTCGGCGGAGCCCCCCACACGGTTGTCGGCGTCATGCCGGAGGGCTTCGCGTTTCCAGTGAATCATCGTTTTTGGATCCCCCTGAGAACGGATCGCGGGACCTTAGCTGGCCCCCAGGAGCTTGCCGTCTTTGCCCGCCTCGCCCCTGGTGCCACCTTAGAGAGCGCCGAAGCGGAATTGGCAGCCCTGGGTCTCCTTCCTTCCCCAACCGTGACTCCGGAGCTCATGGAGCAGCTCCGCCCGATTCTCAAGCCCTATGCCCTGGCTCTTACCGGCGATACCGATCGCTGGTTGGTCCGACTCATTCTGGTCCTCGTCACTCTTCTGCTCATTCCGCCGTGCGCCAATATCGCCATTCTTGTCTACGCGCGCATCGTCATGCGCCAAGAAGAGTTCGCAGCACGATACGCCTTGGGCGCGAGCAGAGGCCGAATCGTCGGCCAACTCTTTGTCGAGATGCTCGTGCTAGCGGGGGGGGCCGCGAGCTTGGCACTCCTGGTGGTTGGCCTGGCCCTACGCTGGGCGGAGCGCAATCTGGTTTCCGATTTGAGCGCAGGAGCTCCCTTTTGGATGGACTTTACTCTCTCCCTACGAGCGGTCCTCTTTGCTGCCGGACTGGCGGTGGTCGCCGCCGCAATCGCGGGCCTCGTTCCCGCTATCAAAGCCACCGGACGTCAGATGCAGACCGGCCTCCACGCCTTAGGCAACCGCACGGGTATGCGGCTCGGCGCGACCTGGACCGCTCTGGTAGTCGCCCAGGTAGCTCTCTCCCTAGCTGCTCTACCGGCAGCGGTGGAAATCGGCTGGGGTACGGTCCGAAAAGGCGTTCTGGGCCCCGGCTTCCCTTCCGAGGAATATCTGACTGCCAAACTCGCCATGGACGGGAACCTGCTGGAGGCCACGGAGGGCACCCGCTCAGTGGCAGCCAGCTCAGAGCCAGCCAGCACCGCACTGGCCAACACTGCCTTGGCCAACAGAGAGCACCCTCCTTCACTCTCCACTGCCGACCGCTTCGCCGGACGTCAGATCGAGTTGGTCCGACGGCTCAACGCCGAACCCGGCGTTCTGGGAGTCACCGTAGGAGTACTTCCCGGTGATGAGCCCTGGGAACGAATCGAGGTGGGTCCAGCGCCACCGGTGCAGCAGAGCCGGCAGGATGCCCAACTCCTTCGCCGCAGCCTAGTGCAGAAAAATCAAGTGGACCTGGCCTTCTTCAACGTCTTCGAGATTCCTCTCCTCACCGGGCGCCACTTCGAAGCCTCTGATTTCGAGACAGCCATCTCCGAGGTGGGTGACCTCGATGCCGAGAGCACCTCAGCCATCGTCAACCAGACCTTTGTGAAACAGCTCTTGGGAAGCGGCAACCCCTTGGGGCGCCGTTTTCGCTACCTCCCTAGCGACCGCCGACAGGAGTCGACGGCGCAACAGGCGCTAACCTGGTACGAGATCGTCGGAGTGGTGATCGACCGCCCTGGGAACGCGACTCATGGCACTGTCTATCACCCTGCAGAAGCAGGCCAAATGTCCGCTCCCAGCCTTTCCCTTCGCATCGGCACCGACCCGATCGCCATGACCAGCCGACTGCGAGAAATCGTGACCACCTTAGATCCGAACCTGCGAATAAAGGACATCCTGACCTTGGACGAGATCTATCGCCAAAAGGCAGCGGGGAACAATATTGGCGCCTTTTCCCTCGGGGCGGTCACCCTCAGCGTTCTCTTACTCTCCGCCGCCGGCATCTACGCCCTCATGTCCTTTACGATCAACCAACGCCGTCGGGAGATCGGCATCCGGTCCGCCTTGGGAGCGCAACCGCACCGCCTTCTTGGCAGCATCTTCAAACGAGCTGTCGGCCAGATAGCCGTTGGAACGACCATTGGAATCCTCGTTGCCCTCGTGCTCAACTACTTGCTGCCGGCAGAAAAGGTGGGTGGATGGAGCGTCCCGGGAGTCATCCCCGCAGCCACCGCTGTGATGATCCTTGTCGGCCTTGTGGCAGCAGTCGGGCCCGCCCGCCGTGGCCTCCGCATCGACCCGAACGAGGAACTCCGAAATAGCTAGCCCTTGCAGAACAGGACCTCATCCACCTCCTGGGCTCCCCAGGACGGCACTCCTGCTCGCAGAAAGTAGATCCTCACGAAGCTCCCGGAGCACCTTGGCGTATTGCAGAATGAAATCTCTCTCAAATTCAGAGCCTGAATACCGGCCCAGAAAATCCCGCAGGCGAACGAGCTCATCGAGACTGACCTGAGAAGACTCTCGAAATCTAGAGAACAGAAACTGATACTCATGGAGGATTCCGTTCAGATAATCATCCATTGAGCGCAAACCCATTTCGATAGCTCGAGGGTCTCTGAAAGCAAACCTGGAAGCTACCACCTCCCGCCCGATAGTTTCGATGGTGAGTTGAATATCTACCAGCTCCTGGAGGTACTGGTCGTAAGGGTCTCTCTCGATGGCGACCGCTTCCGGAAAATGCTCGTCGAGAGTCAAGGGGACCTCATCCGTGCGAAATACGAGTCCCCGTGCCCGCAGGAGACGCCGTACTCTTTTTGCACTTGCATAGGTAGAATTTAGCTGTCCCAGAATCCCCCGTTTGAATTCGAAAAGTGAATCCATCCGCTTGCGCTCGCGGGAGAGACTGGTTGCAACGAGGGAAACCACCTGCCCGAAAATGACGATTGCAAGGACCTGCAAAATCGTCCTGAACAACTCTGCGCCAATCTCTTCCGGCTGGTAGACCTTCACGACTAGCAGGAGAAGACCAATGCAGGCCAGAACAAGGAAGAGAAACCATATTGTCAAACGTTTCATGAGCTTTTTCTCACCATTGCATTTCCAGAATAGATCCTCTAAAACTTGCAAACCTCCAAGGGCAAGGGATTGGCTCCAATCCAGCTTCCAATTGGCCCTACCGAGAGAAAACCGCGTCCATCGCGTCACGACAGGCCAGAATTCTCATCTCCCCTGGATGACTGATAGGTTCTCAACTCGACCGGAGCTGAGCCGTCACCAGCGAAGCATCAGGCCATCCCGTACCACCGCTCGAGTCGGACCGTCTCTACTCAAGATTCCGAGACGCCCAGCTTCTTCAGGATCTCCGGGTCCGACTCCAAGTCGATCAGCTCCCGCTTACTGCGGCGATAGATCCCTTCCCGGCGCTTCCTCTCTAGGTGCTCATCCCAGGGCCCCCACTCAACGAAAGGCCGGTATCCGCTGCGAAACGCATCGACGAATTCGTGCCTCTTCTCCTTGCTGAGCTGGGCATACTCGTTGAAAGGCAAAAAGGCCACCGCACAGTCCAGGAGCTCCTCTCGGGCTTCGATCACCGATGCCCCGTAACCTATTATCACTCGCACGGCCTCCTCGTCAGTCAAAGCTTCTGCGATGCGCCGAGCGTTGTAGCCGACGAAGACGAAAGCGGTTGAGGATCTCTCCCTCTTCCACTCCTCCACCTTCTCAGTGAGAACGGCCAATACCAACTCGATCAATGCAGCCTGCAAAGGGGCCGCTCTCCGCCTGGCGGCAAGCCACTGACAGACTTCCTGAATGGTAGGTCGTTCCTCGGGTCTCCGAAGACACATTCTTTGGCTCATGAGCTCAACCAAGAGGTGGGCAAGCGTCGGTACCTGCGCGAAGCGCTCTTCCCCTTCAGGCCAGTCAAGTCCACCTCGTGAGATCGCCGTTATGATCGCGGTAAATTTCCTCACATCATCTATGGGGGGCCGACCGTACAGAATCTGGTAGAAAACGGTCCCTAAAGAATAGATATCCGACTTCTCTGTTTCCCTTGCACCATCGAGTACCTCCGGAGGAGCGTACCGAAGAGTCCCGAGGAACTGTTCTGTGCCGGTCACGGTTGACTCGAGAATATGCCGAGCGACACCGAAGTCTCCGACCTTGCAGATATCATTCTCCGCTACCAAAATGTTCTGTGGTTTGAGGTCACGGTGCAAAATCCCAGCCCTTCGGATCTCTGAAAGGCCCGCGACGAGACCGGTAACGACTGCGAGAATTTCTTCCGGACCTAGAGGAAACTTCGTCGAGACAAGGCTCTCCAAGTCACCACCACCGCAAAACTCCAACACCAGTGTCAGCCGCGATTCGCCCTGAAATTCGAGATTGAGGAGATCGAAGGCGGACAAGACGTTGGGATGATCGATCTGCATCATCAAGTGAGATTCACGTTCGATCCTCTGGCGAATGTTCGCGTCCTGGTCATAGATCTCCGGCCTGTAGGCCTTTAGAGCCACGCGAGTGCCGGGCTCCAGCCCATAGCGCGGCTCCATTAGCTCCGCCTCAAAGACCTCCGCCGACCACCCCTCTCCCAGCTTACGAAGGAAACGAAATCCCCTTCCAAGTGCCGGTAACTCACTCATGCCAAGGCGCTCATATAGGTGACTCCCCCCTTTTCATATTTGACTAGGCCACAATTCCCCCGGGGCACCGGCAGATTCCATTCCTCGAAAAGATCTGACGAGCATAGGTTCCTGAAGATCCAGATCCAATCCTCCTTCAATGGCGCAAGCAGAGTGACTCTCTGCCCTAGAGCTGAATCGCCTCCTGACGCCGCAGGTCCTGGCAAATGGGGAGCCACAGCAGAAGTGTGGCGAGAGAAAGGGTCTAGAACCACATTCGCTCCAACCCAGCAGCTCGCCGCGAGTCAGCCAGTTGGCCACGATGCATGTACCAATGGTCAGCGACGAACTGAAAACAAAGCCGATAGGTTCCGAAGATCTCTTCGAAACCTTCCGGAGGATTCGCACTCGCTCTGTCGAGATCTTCTTCGGACAGAGAGCTCAGGAGCTTCAAGGTGGACTCCCGGACCTCTCGACACTTGGCCAAGACCTGATCGAAGGGAGGGTATTGCCCAGCGTCCCCGGTCGGGTCTCCGGCGTCGAAGAGCTCCTCCCAACTGGCCAATGGATTCGGCTGGGCCAGCATGAACCCCTGCACCACGAGCCCTTCGATGAATGCCAGGTGCCCGAGCACCCACAGAGTGTGGCCCCCTCCTTCAGGGGTCGGGAATATCACACCGTGGGGACGCATCTCTTCAACCCGTGCGAGGACGCGATCCCTACTCTTGTTCAAATTGTCACGAATGAGGTCAATGGATTCCATTCGTCTTCCTTCTCCTAAGGGCCCTGAGCCGGTTCCTCTCTAAGAGTAGGCGAAATCATAGAGGCAAATGACCCCATGAACGATCCACTCCAGCTCCCGAGCCGGCTCCATCTCCCTTCTCGGGTTGCACCGAGTGGTTCTAGAAGCAGCTAGCCCTTGTTTCTTACCGACTCCCGACCCTTAGGCCAGTACCTACTTTGATTGATTTTCTCTCCATCTCTCAACAGCTGGAAACCCAGCAAAAGACGGGGCGAATTGCCGACAAAGGAAAGGGGCTTGGTCTGATAGATTGGAGGGAAACTGACGTTCGCCAATCCCCGACGACCGAATTCGGCCTCGATTTCCCCTGAGGAGTGAATCCCATGATCGCAACTTCTGATCCCTTGATTCGATTGCTTCGGAAAACCTGCCTAGGAATCATGCTGCTATCCCTCGGGACCACCAGCCTGGCTCAAGCGCCTATCATCCAGCCGGGGGCGCCGGGGGAACCGGTCCGGGAGCTGAGCGCAGACAAGGCGATCGAGATCGCCAAGACACGGTACTCGCCCGCCGATGCACGGTTTATGCAGGACATGATCCCGCATCATAACCAGGCACTTCAGATGGCTGAATTGGTGGCCGAGCGCACCAACCGGCCGGAGCTGATCGACGTGGCCGGGCGCATCAATGCTTCCCAGGGTGACGAGATCGAATTCATGCAGCAGTGGCTGAGAGAACGGGGAGAGGACGTGCCGGACCCAACGGCTCACGAAGCGATGCACATGGACCACTCCATGGCCGGCATGGCCACCCCGGAGCAAATGGCCGAGCTGGCAGCATCCAAAGACACGGCTTTTGATCGGCTGTTCCTAGAGCTGATGATTCCTCACCACGAGGGTGCGGTGACCATGGTCGATGATCTGCTGGAACAGTCCGGTTCGGCCTATGACCCGGTGCTATTCGATTTCACTTCAGATATCACCAACAGCCAGACCGCCGAGATCGAGCGCATGAACGCGTTGCTGGTCGGTCTTTCATCTGACCCTCGGGCCGGCCTAGCGCCCGGATTCGAGGATGCCGGTCAAGCGATTCTCAACCTGAAGCTCCTTGCCTCCTTGCCAAAACCAGCCGGTTTCTTCGACCCGGATCACCCCATCGAGCTACCGTCGGACCGCCTGCGCCCGGATACCGACGAGAAAAAAGATGACGACGAGGACGGCGGTGACGACGACGATGAGCGCTCGCCACTGCTGAGTTTCTCCAATACCGACATGGCCTTCGTGGATGATGTGCTGGTGGCCGGTAGCTATCACGGCTTCAACATCTACCGCTTGGCTGATAATGGATTGCCCAACCTGCTCAGCTCCGTGGTCTGTCCCGGGGGTCAGGGCGACGTCTCCATCGTGGGTCACCTGCTGATCATGTCGGTGGAACAGACCCGAGGACGGCTCGACTGTGGCCTCGAGGGAATCGACGAGGACATCAGCACCGACCGGTTCCGCGGCATCCGCATCTTCGACATCAGCGACCTGACCCGGCCGGTCCAAGTGGGTGCGGTGCAGACTTGCCGCGGCTCCCACACTCATTCGGTGGTAGCCGGCCCCGGCGATGACGGCAAGATCATCGTCTACAACTCCGGCACCGCCTCGGTGCGCAAGGAAGAGGAGCTGGAAGGCTGCATTGGCGAGGCTCCCGGCGATGACCGCACTGCGCTATTTCGCATCGACGTCATCGAAATCCCCGTCGACGATCCATCCAAGGCACGCATCGTCGGCAGCCCGGCTGTCTTTGCCGATTCCAAGGAAGGGGTTTTGGGAGGACTGTGGAGGGGCGGCGACCACGGCGACGAAACCCAGGAGACCAGTCAAACCGATCACTGCCACGACATCACCGTTTTTCCGGAACTGGGAATTGCCGCCGGAGCGTGCTCGGGCAATGGCATCCTGTTCGACATCTCCGACCCACTCCACCCACAGCGCATGGATGAGGTCGTCGACCAAGGCTTTGCCTACTGGCACTCGGCGACTTTCAACAACGACGGCACGAAGGTCCTCTTCACCGACGAATGGGGTGGTGGTAGCCGGCCGCGCTGCCGATCCTTCGATCCTCTAACTTGGGGCGCCGACGCCATCTACGACATCGTCGATGGCAAGCTCGAATTCCAGAGCTACTTCAAAATGCCAGCGCCGCAGCTCGAAGAGGAAAATTGCGTGGCCCACAATGGCTCCATTGTCCCCGTTCCGGGTCGCGACATCTTCGTCCAGGCCTGGTACCAAGGGGGCGTCTCGGTGATGGATTTCACCGACTCCGCCAACCCCACCGAGATCGCCTACTTCGACCGTGGCCCCATCGATGCAGAGGATTTGGTCCTCGCCGGGTACTGGTCAACCTATTGGTACAACGGCCGCATCTACGGCACCGAAATCGCCCGAGGCCTCGACGTCTTCGCCCTAACTCCTAGCGAGCACTTATCCGATAGCGAGATCGCCGCAGCAACCGTGGCCGACCAAGGTAGGGTTTTCAACCCGCAGCAGCAATTCCCCGTCAGTTGGCCCGCGGAACCGGTCGTCGCCCAGGCCTACCTTGGCCAACTCCAACGAGCCGAGGCGTTGAAGGAGTCCCTCGCCTCCGACCTGACCATGGCCCTCGACAACTCAGCTGCCCGCCTCCAAGCCGGAGCTCGGGACGAAGATCTGGCGAACCAGCTGACATCCTTGGCGACGGCTCTCGAGAAAGAAGAGGGCAATGCTGCCACGGACAAGCAGCGAGCGGGATTGGGTGAAACGCTGCAGGGAATCGCGGCCCGTTTGAGGTAGTCCCCCTCAGCTTCCCTTGGGTAGTTTCCGCAGTGGACCGGAATCCGGTCCACTGCATACCTGACTTCACGAACTCACGGTTCCCCAGCTGATGGCTCGAGATATCTATCGCAAGTTGAACCTGTTCAGGGGAGCGATGCCTCCTCATGCCCGGAGATCGGGAGCAGATCGTGTCTACGATGAGTCAAGACAGCACTATCGAGATTGACCAGCGGGTCGAGTCGTTCTTTTCTATCTTCGACAACCGCGGCGAGAGAGCCCCGGACTTTTCAAAACTCGAGTCCATGTTTCTTCCCGGGGCCATCATCACAAAATGTTGTGAGGGTCAGAGGGAGACGATGACCCTCGAAGAGTTCATAGCGCCGAGGACGGAGCTCTTCCAGAGCGGTTCCCTGCGAGACTTCCACGAATGGGAAACGAAGGCGAGCACCTTCGTCAACGGAATCACTGCCACTCGCATTTGCGCCTACCGAAAAGAAGGTCTTCTCGAAGGTAAGGTTTTTTCAGGCCGTGGAACGAAGTCGATCCAACTGATCAAGACTCGGAAGGGATGGCAGATTATCTCGATCCTTTGGGAAGATTTTTGATCGCGTAGGCGCTTCCCCGAAATTCATCTCCCAGCGCCACCGGCAGGTTAGCCCGCCGGTGGCGCTGAAAAATAAGAAGTGGATCAGCAGGGCGGAACCCTGCATGGAGACGACGCCGGACAAGCGAAGGAGACACTCCCCGTGCTGGTACGGCCGCAGTCATCGGTAACCCGCACCGTCACCGTGTTGGAGGCTCCAGTCGGGCAGCCGGGCCAGGAATAGAACCCAGCTATCGTGGAACCATTCACGTTCCAGGCACTGGCAGGACCGGAGTAGGTCCAGTTGGACAAGGTATGAGGCGGTGTTCCACCGCTAGCGGTAGCCACGCAACTGAAGCGCTCGCCCCCAGGGGAACAGCTAAGTTGTACCGAAGGCACGAGCCCTTGCGGCTGGGTCAGAACCGAGTAGCCTAGACCGTTCATGTAGTCCACCGCCATGTAGATGGCAAACGAACCAGCTTGATCCCCACCGCTATGACTTCCGTATGCTCGGTCACCGACAAACCACGGGCCACCACTGTCTCCGCCGTCGGAGATCTCGCCACCACTACTCTGGACACAAATAAACGTAGAGCTACAACTAGGGATATAACTCGGACACACGGACCTCGAATCGATCGTCCCGCAGGTCCGGCCCGTAGTACGCCCGTGCTTGCAGACAAAGGTGCCGTTGGCTTGGGCTGATCGGCGCACCGAGCCGTGAATCGCCCGGGTTCCCGGGCCATCATCGATCCGGTTGAGGATGGTGTCTTGGCAACCCACCGTATGAAGTTGGACATCGCGACTTCCACCAAAGACCTCACCCTCAAACACCAGCGGCGTCGTGGAGTCTCGGTCTAACAAAGCGTCGTCGCAATGAGCGGCGGTGGAGATCCCCAGCTGGCCCTGGGAAGTCCGCACAGCGAAGCCCGAGGTGCACTCCGGCGGGGAGCAAAAAGGCAACACACAGTTTTGTTTGTCAACAGGGCGCCCTCCCAGGAGATCTTGTTGCTGAGGATGAAAGAGCGACTCAACCTCAACCACCACCGTAGCGGAAGGAAGGGCCTCGTTCTTCGCCACTAGGATCGAATGGAACCCAGCGGGATCCGGAGTCAAGATCTCCACTTGGTTCTGGCGGACATTGAGCGAGAGATCTACCCGGGCTCCAGCCCGGCGTACTTGACTTCCCACCTCCTCCAACTGGCTGTTCAGCTCCGCCAAGGTGAATCGGGCCGGCCTCACCACAATGAGCGATTCCAGCTTACCAAGTGGCGCTTGGGAGATAGATTCCTGCCCCTCCCTCGGTTCGGTGAAGAGAGCGATCACCTGGTACTCCGGCTCATGCTCGATCCAAAGCCCACCGAAGGTCGCCTCCTCTGCCACCTCCAAGTGCTCGTTGAGAATTCCTACCTGCTCCTGAAGCTCGAGTCGGCGAAGCGCCTCTTCCACCGATGTCCCAAACCTCTCGGAGTAAGACTGGGCATCCCTCATCAGCCCTTCGGACAGCGGCTCAAATTCGATCTTCTGAGTCAGCGCGGGCTCAGCAAGAGTAAGAAACCCAACAGCAAGGCATCCAAAAAACATCAGTACATCCTTCAAACGATCCTCCTTCCATGACTCTTTGCGAACACCGAAACCAGGTCCCCGAATAGGACCTCGAGGACAAGGGCTCGCTATCTGAAGAGTCACGCGAACGAGACGGAGAAAAGGAATCAGCTCTTTTGAGAAAAATCTCACGGACTGATATAGCCACAACAGTCCGGCACGAAGGGGAACTCAGCCGCAGGTATGGCAAGGGGCCGCCCGAAATTCCTGAGGGACAGCTCCCCCAAATGCGCCGCGACCTGCCCGTCTTCGAAGACCTACCCCCAAAAGCCATCGTCTTCTTGAGGCTCTGACCCGACCCTTACCCGAACTTCTCACCGAATTTCTGCTGCTACGCAGATCCACCTGGACCTACTGCGTCTTTCGCTCCGATTCCTTCCTCAGCCGCCCCGACAGCAGCCTCATAGAAATCGACAGCACGGCCCTCACTCAGCAAACGGAATGAGGCCCGGATGACACTGGCATTGAGAATTGGATATGATTATAGGGTGAAAAACGCACTCAATTGAGGTCGACATGGCAACTTTATCGAGATTGCTCGTCTCCTGGGGAGAAGGGCAGACGGGAGCTTTTGACGACTTGGCCCCTCATGTCTATGGAGAGTTGAGTCAACTAGCATCCGGATATCTGCGGCGAGAGAAAAGGGGCGGAACCCTGGAGACCGGAGTCCTGGTGCATGAGGCGCTCCTCAGGCTGATGAAGCAGAAGCCTCCTACCTGGAAGGGGCGATCTCACTTCTATGGTCTGGCAGCTCTCATGATGCGACGCATCATTTTGGATCGGGCGCGCCGCCGAGAGGTCGCTCAGCGGATTCACCAGCGGCTGGGACCTCCGCCAGGGAAAGATCTACCCAGAACCAACCTCACCCTCCCAGGGCACCTCTGCCTAAAGGAAGCGATTCAGGCTCTCGCTCAGCGTCACCCCCAAGCGGCAGAAGTAGTGGAGTTGCGATTTATCTGGGGATTCCGAGAGCAGGACATTGCGCAGCGGCTTGGACTCTCCTTGCCAACGGTGAAGCGCCGCTGGAGATTGGCCCGAGCCTGGCTGCGGCGTTTCCTAGAGCCCGCTGACGGTCCATGAAGACAATCCAGGAGCAACGGGTCTCGGAGCTCTTCGAGGCAACCGTCGACCTCTCCTTGGAGGATCAAGCCGCTGCCCTGATCGACCTGAAAACCACCGAAGAGCCAGCCGTTCTCGAGGAGTTACGCTCTCTGCTCGAAGCGGATGGGCGACAGGGAGATTTTCTCGACGGTCTCGAGCTAACTCCTGTTGACCGAACGGATAGCCATGCGGGACCCTACCGCCTGGAGCACAAGCTCGGTGAAGGGGGGATGAGCGAGGTCTTCTTGGGAGTTCGGGAAGATGGAGAGCTGGCCCGCCAGGTGGCCGTGAAGTTGGTTCGCCAGGAGCTTCTCTCCCCAGTGATGATTCGGCGCTTCGAAATGGAGCGTCAGATCCTGGCAAGCCTGGAACACCCGTCCATCGCCACTCTCCTGGATGCCGGACGTACCGCCTCCGGTAGGCCCTATTTCGTCATGGAGCTCCTCGAAGGAGAGTCCATCGATCGCTTCTGCGACCAGCGGCAACTGACCTTGAGAGCCCGAGTAGAGCTCTTCCAAGAAGTGTGTTCCGCGGTTCACTTTGCTCACCAGAACCTGGTCGTGCACCGAGACATCAAACCCAGCAATATTCTGGTCACCGCTGATGGAGCTCCCAAGCTGCTCGATTTCGGCATCGCCAAGCTGCTGAATCCCGACCTCCTGCCTTGCGAGACGGAGCTGACCCGCCGCTGGGAGCGGTTGATGACCCCGCAGTACGCCAGCCCGGAACAGCGAGCCGGCCGGCCCGTTTCCACCGCCACCGATGTGTACTCCCTGGGCGCAGTGCTCTATAAGTTGCTCACCGGAACACTACCCCACGGCGCCGTCCACGGATTGGAGAGGAAGTCTTCCCTGGAGGACTCCGAGCCACCCAGCTCGAAGTTTCGTCGAGCTAGGAGCCGAGCACCCAATGACTGTCCTTCAGATGATGGCCCAAATGATGACCCCCAATCCCGAGCCGCCTTACGCTCCGGCACTTCGAAGAGCCTGGCCAGGGAGCTTTCCGGAGATCTCGACGCCATCATCTTGCGGGCACTACGACCGGAGGAGGGTAGCCGGTATGCCTCAGCGCAACAGCTGGGGGAGGATCTGGGGCGGTTTCTTCGTGCAGAGCCGGTCTTAGCTCACCGAGGCGGCTGGCGTTATCGCATGGGCCGTCTCCTGCGCCGCCAGCGCTTGGCCGCCAGCCTGGTCGCTTCTATCGCTGCCCTGGTGATCTTGGCCACGGCTCTGTTCGCTGTGCAATCGATCAAGCTCAGGGTGGAGCGCAACCGAGCCCGCCTGGAGCGAGACCGAGCCCAAGAGGTTACCGCCTTTTTGAATCGACTCTTCGAGCAGGGAAACCCAGGCCTTGGCGGCTCTCACGACATCACCGTGCGGCAGGTCCTGGACACTGCATCGACGCGCATCGAAGAAGACTTACCCGGCCAGTCGGAGCGGCAGGCGGATTTACGGACCACTCTGGCGAGAGCCTACTTCGGCATGGGCTTGCCAAAGGTTGCCCGACCCTTGCTCGAACAAGCCCTAGAGAGTCGCCGCCAAATCTATGGCCCGAAGAGCCTGGAAGTGGCGAAGGATCTCCGGCTCTTGGGAATCATGTATCGCCGCCTCGGAGATACGACAGCCTCCGAGGCGGCTCAGCAGCAGGCGTTGGCCATCTTTCAACAGGCCGAGGGAGATCACTCCCTCGACGTAGCCAGGTGCCATGCTCAGCTAGGCCTGCTCTACCGAGACCCCGAGAGATCCATCGAGTTTTTCCAGCTGGCGCTCGAGGTCTTTCGTGAGCACCCAAAGGCCTCGGAGGAAGATTTGATCCGAGGCATCGAAGCTCTGGGGATCGGCTATCACCGAGGTGGAAAATTCGAGAAGGCTCGGCCTTTGTTCGAGGAGGCGGTGGCGATGCGGCAGGAAAATGGTAGCCACCCGTTGGCACTATCGAGTAGCAAAGCCCTCCTAGCGGCTAGCCTGAGTGATCTTGGAGAGTACGAAGAGGCCGAGAGGATCTTTCTGGAACACGACAGAATAGAGACCGAAGCGCTGGGTCCCAGGAACTTCCAGAGACCGGGGCGTCTCAACAACCTCGGAACAGTCGTCTCTCGGCAAGGAAGAGAGGTCGCTGCTGAGAAGTATTTCCGCGAAGGACTCGAGTTGGCTCGGGAGATGAGGATGGAGGACCGTCCAGATTACCATGCGCTGCTGAGCAACTTGGGAGTCACTCTGTTGGCTCTCGACCGTCCGGCGGAAGCCGAGCCGCTGTTTCGAGAAACACTGAGGTTGCGTCGAGGTTTCCTGCCGGAGGGGCATTGGAAGCTCGTCCGGCAAGAAATATGGCTGGGAAGCAGCCTCGTAGCCCTGGGTAGATTCGAGGAAGCGGAGCGCTTGCTCGAGCCCTGGCTCAGCACCCTCCGGAGTCAACCCGACCTCCATCTTCACAACCTCCACCGAGCCCTCGAGGGACTCATCCAGATCGCGGAGGCCCGGGAGCGTACCGGGGTCGCCCGCTCCTACCGGGAAGAGCTAGCGGCTCTCCCAGCCCCCCCTCCCTAAGATTTTTTCCCAGGCTCTGATTCTTTTTTCCCGTTTCGTTCGCGTGATTCTCCAGATAGCGACTCCTCATCACCTCGATTCCATCCGGGTCGGTTCCACCGGAGGCCAGAGTGGTGGGAGTCGCGACCGATAAGGAAAGGAGGATCGATTGAAAGACTCAGGGAGGGCATTGGGCAACCAGTGTTGCTTCCGTGCTCACCAGTCGCGGGATGGACCGCAGGGCTCCGGGAAACCACTGACCTGAAGCTCTCATCCGGTTAGATACCGAAGGGCGCCACTTCATTGCGTACTGTTTTCACTCATCGCAACCAGTTCCATTCTTTTATTGAAAACTCGGAGGGATTTCTCATGAATCGACTTCTCATCGTCTCTTTTCTGGCGTTGACTTGCCTCGCTGGTAGCCCCCTGTTGGCAGCCGAGCCAGCCGACCTCGAGCTAGAGTCTCACCAAGACTCTCGACAGCTCGATGTAGCCCCTACCCCAGTGGAAGCCGTTTCCTCGCCGACCTGCATAGCGACGGCCCCGGTGTCCAAGGCGAGCAGCAGCGGACCGGCTGGCATCAATCCGGGCACTTCCTCCCTCTACTCCTGCTCTGTTGAAGGGCAGGTCCGCTATGTCGAGACAGAATTCTGCTGTTCCAACGGAAAGCTCTTGGAGATCAAGCAAACCTGCCGATTTCGACATCTGCCCCCGTCCGGCTATTATTGGAACTACTCTGGATCTTTCTGCATCGGACTATTCTGTAATGGCAGCCCAGTCTAGATAACCAGCCTACATAACCGGCCTAGATAACCGGTATGGACAAGCCCACTTAAGGTTTAGAAGAACCCCGACTCCAGGCCCCGAAAAAACTCCTGGGCCTGGAGTCTGTCCCTTGCTCTTCGGCGATGGAAAGGCTCACCCAGAGATCGAGTCACTAGGTCGAGAAACAAAGAGCCTGGCGATCCCACCACCCAAACGAGGCTCAGCCCGGCAAAAGCAGGACCATCACAAGGTCTTCATATACTCCACCAGGGCCCATTTATCGGCGTCGACTAGCTTGCTACCGTAAGTGTGGCCGGTGTTGGCGTTGCCCTTTTGGGTAACATCGAAGACCCAGGCTCCAGCGCCTTGCCGGTCCACATCGATGCCGACTTTCTTGGCGTCGAGCTCCCTGCCGACAGCAAATTTCTGTGGCCGAGCGGAGACCGGCTGGAGGAGATCCCAAAGGGTGGGTACGGAGCCATTGTGGAGGTACGGCGGACTGGCCCAAATCCCCCCCAAACGACGGGTGTGATAGGCGCCAGTCACTCGCCAAGTGGGATGATCACTGCGCTCCACCGGAGCCAGGTCCTCCTCTGTAACCCCGTGGGAGGCGAAGCTGGAGCTCGCAGCAGCATTGCCCAACTCGATGAGTAGATCCGCGTAGCTCTTGCCGTCCTGGGAAAGAGCGGCGAAGTTCTCGGCCCGCTGGGGGTCGGTGCCAATTTCTTCGAGGGGAGTCAGGGTTTCCTCGCTGTGGCAAGAGAGGCAGTGTTGGGCGTAGAGGGCTTCGCCCTTGACCACCAGCTGAGCGTCGATGGCACCGAGAAACTCAGCTGGCCAAACGGGTGCCTGCAACCGGTGAGCTGTCAGCTCGAGCTCGATGACGTTGTGAGGCAGGACGGTGGATACGTGAGTGTCACGGAAATAGTCCGCACCGAGGGCGATGGCTTGGGCGTAGTCACGCCCCATGGCCGCAGAGGAATTCCCATCCCAGTGGACCCAATGAAAGTCGGCGTACCCAAAGAGATGGGGAATGCTCACCGGAGCGGTCATCGGAGTCACCTGCTCGGTTTGCACCAGGAGGTCCCAGATCGCATCGAAGGAGTCGGCCCGGCCGGGCCCCCCCGCCGTCTCCCCGACGTAGGATTTCTTCAGAGTCACGAGACGCTCCCCATGGCGGCGCAGGAAGGCGAGATCCTCTCCCATCTTGGCAAAGCCGTCCTTCAAATGCTGCCAAGCTCCAGCGTCATCATTGGCTCCACCGTCGGAAGCCTCCGGTGCGAGGCCCTGGAGCCCCCCAGCGACGTCAATGAGCCTGGCGGATGCCGCTGCCGGCGTTTCAGCATGGTACGCCGCGTGGAGGCCCGCCTCCAGATGAGCCCTCGTCGCCTTTAGGGGATGGCCCTCGTCGGCCTCCGCCGCGTCGGCAACCAACCGTCGGGCCGATGGGTGCATTTCGAGGAGCTTTTCCTCGGCCCCAAGTCGCTGCTCCCAGGCCATCACCGATTCGATCAGCTTGAAGAGCTTGCTCGGTGAGCCCAGAGTGGCGGCCAGATCCCCCTCCAAGCTATCGAGAAGAGCCTCGAAATCGAGCATGTTGGGAGCGCCGTCGATGGTCATCACCGCCCCCTGGTAGGTGTATTGACCGGAGTGGCAAGCCGCGCAGCTGACCCCCACCATTAGGGCCTTGTTGGGGGCCGTGGAAAGGGGAGCCGCGGACAGGCCGATGGGCAAACCGTGCTGATTGCTAGGATCGGGTACGAAGCCGAAGCGAGACAAGGCCTCAATGAAGGGCTTGCCCGTCTGGGAGTCTTCCAGGGCGTAGAAGAAACTGAGAGGAAGAAAGCCGCTCCCCTCATCGTGATGATGCCAGAGTTTCGCCTCCGCCTCGCTCAAACCGACATCGAGACGAGTTTCCCGAAGGTCAGAGGTCGCCCTGGGAACCGATAGCTCGGCGGCCTCTTTCGCCAGCCTTGGCTGCCACCAAGATCGAAAGGCCACCAGGCAGATCGCCATCGCCAATAGAAACAGACTCAGTTTCTTCATGCTTCTTCCTTCGGCCTTTCCCTATCGAACCTTCGATTTGTCTCCAGGCCCTATTCCGTAGGTCACTCTGAAACGCCTTTCTGAGGCCACCGTCTGACCGGGCTGAGGGCCTGGCTCAGAGGGTCCGGAGAAAAGCGAGAAGATCAGACTTCTCCTCCTCGGCCAGATCGGTGCCGTACAAATGCCCGGCATTGGAGTTTCCCCGAATCGACGTATCGTACTCGCTCGTCCCCTCTCCTCCTTGCGTCGAAACGAAACCCAACTCGACCGGATCGTAGATCTCATTCCCCCGGTAGAAGCTCACCGGTCTCGACGCCACCGGCTCGAGCAAGGCGCGCAAGGACGGTACGGAGCCATTGTGGAGGAAAGGGGCTCTCATCCAGCCGCCATCCAGGGGTACATTGAGATAGCCGTCGGTGCGGCGCAGGCTGGGGAAGACGAAAGGAGGTGAATCGATAGCCCCCAGCCGATCCACGAAGGCCTGGCTCCACATCTCCAGGAAGGCGTCATCGGTACCGACTTCCGCTTGCGGGGTCACCTGCCCGACTTGATCACCATCAAAAGAATGACAGGAGCCGCAGTGTCGGTCGTAGAGAGCTTCCCCACGGGCCGCAGCTTCGGCGTCGATGGCGAAGGGAAAAGAGGGAGCAGGTAGATCTCGCAAGTAGCGAGTCACCCGATCGAAGCTCTCGGGGAGAAAGCCGGAAGGCCCTAGGTTCAACGGGTAGACGGACATCAAATCGTCATCGTGAAGGCTGTTCCCGCTACCGTTCCAATGCAAATACTGGCCGTCCCGGGCACCCTGGTTCCACAGGGGAGGATAGTCCGAGGTGCCGATGGAGCCATCGTCCGGGAGTCCGAGGATGCTGATCTTGAAGAGATTGAATGCATCGAAGCGACCCCGACCTGCCGCAGGTCGACCGGCCATCCAGCTGGCTCCCTGCTGCTGCTTGCGCAATGTCTTGGCGACCGTCGGTAACAACACGAAACGGTACACCAGACTCTCACTCCAAGTGAGAGAGAAGCGGGCCTCGATGGCCGGCATGAGGATCCCTGGATCGAATCGTGGATCGTTCGCCGCGGCGAAGACGAAGTCATTGAAGGCCTCGAAGTCGAGGGCACCGGCGGGAGCACCGGGTACCACTACCGGTTGCGCTCCCGGGGAAGTCCGGTAGCGGCCCGTGTGGCAGAGAGCACAATTGGGGCTCAGCCCTGGGAAACCTACCGTTTGCTTGGCAAAACCTACCGGATAGCCCCTTCCTTCCTCAATAAACCCGAGGGACTCCCAACCTCCCGGCGCTGGAAGAAGATCGCCAAAGACCTCGGGCATGACTGCCCAAAGGTAGTAGGGAAAACCCTGTTTCTGACCGATAGCGCCATATTTGAAATGGGTTTCTGGGTCATCGAAAGTGGCCGGCGCTTCCTTACGGGCCAGGTGATACCACAAGGTAAACCCCACGAGAGCTAGCCCCACAAGCAGTACCACTCCAGCCCAAGCAGTTTTTCGTCGCCCGGTCATTCAGAACCTCCGCCGCCAGCCATGGAGCTATGAAGGGTTTCCTCACGAGCCCAGGCGGCTTCATACCCTGCCTTTGGCACCGAAAGATGCTCCACGAGTCTGGCTCTTTCCTTCGGTCTCTCTCCTGAACTCACCGCCCGATTCCTCCCTCTCACTGAATAGCAACGGGCGCCTTCGGCGCTCATCGGACTCGCAGCGAGAAGCAGGGGAAATGAGGACCTTCAGGGCAACCCCGCACGGCCCTTGCCATCTTCCCAGCAAGGTCGCAAGCTGCCTTAGCCTCACTTCTAGCGACGGCTCGAGCCGGCTTCGAAGTAGTTCAGATTTCTGTGGGGAGTCTCTCACAGAGACCCCGAGAGGGTGTATAGAGATTCCAGGAAATTTGCCCGCTGGCACGCTAATCCCTTCTTCTCACCGAGGTCGCCGAAGGCGCTCTAGAGGCCGGAAATTCCAAAAAAGGGAAGATGACTCCGAAGGCGCGTTTTGAGTGACACCCCACCCTGAAACAGAATCGGATTCTGAAGCTCTAAATGCAGGTGAAGATGGGGTCGTTGCAGAAGGCTGATGAGGAGTGAGGGAGGAACCGAAGGGAGAGATGCAGCAATAGCGGATCCGTCTGCTGACGCTGTAGAGCATCGAGTAGAAGTGGGAGGAGAGGCGCTATTCCCTCATCTCGAAGAAGTTCTCTTCTAGGTACTTGAGCTCATCGATTCCGGAAATCACCACCTCCGGGTTCGTCTCGAAGCGATTGTCCGTCGGCTTTTCTGGGTAGAGAACCTCGCCAAGGAAGTGCTGTATACACCCGATGCGCGCCTGCTTCTTATCGTCTGAGCGGATGATCACCCAAGGAGTTAGGGTGCGATTGGACTCGCCGAGCATCTGAAACTTCTTGATCGTGTATTGGTTCCACAGCTTTTGTGCTTGCTGGTCCACCGGAGAGATCTTGAACCGCTTGAGAGGATCGACCTTGCGAGACTCAAATCGCCGCTGTTGCTCTTCCTTCGAGACGGAGAAATAGTATTTAAAGAGGAGAATACCGTCTTTGACCAACAGTTTTTCAAACAGGGGCACGTCCTTGAGGAAGCGTTTGTTCTGCTCGTCGGAACAGAATCCCATGACCGGTTCGACCATGGCCCGGTTATACCAACTGCGATCGAAGAAAACGATCTCTCCCGCTGCCGGAAGATGACTCACGTAGCGCTGAAAGTACCACTGGGTTCGTTCTCGGCTGCTGGGCTTTTCCAGTGCCACAACTCGAGCTCCCCGGGGATTGAGATGCTCAGTAAAGCGCTTGATGGTACCGCCCTTACCGGCGGCGTCGCGACCTTCGAACAGAAGGACAACTCGCAAGCCCTGATCCTTGACGTGATTTTGAAACTTGAGTAGCTCGACTTGGAGGCGGCTCAATTTCTTTCTGTAGGTGAAGGCAACCTTCCCGGAGCCCTCTTCCTCGTTTTTGGCGGCGCCTTTTTGGGCCCTGGAAGTCTTTTCTTTCATGGTCATCCCAGGTCCCTAGGTTAGAAACTTCCCATGTTTACGTCGCTGCTTTCTCATCAATTGAAGCTCCCTCTTACCGGAAATGACGACATCAGGGTCCAACTGGAAATCGATTCTCCGGCTACGCCCCCGGTAGGGCACGAGATTGAGAATCAACTTGATTGTCTCCCGCCGCGCCAGTTGTTTGTTGTCGGAGCGGATAATGTGCCAGGGAGAAATTTCCGTATGCGTCTTCTGCAACAACTGAAATTTTTTCAACGTAAACTCGTCCCATAGGTCCTGCGCCTGCAGATCTACCTCGCTCAATTTCCATCGCCGTAGCGGATCGTGGCGACGGCGCTCGAACCGTCGATTCTGTTCGGATTTCGAGACCGAAAAGTAGAGCTTGATCAGGTAGGTCGTGCCATCGGCAAGAATTCGTTCCTCGTAACCGGAAACACGCTTCATAAAGCTCCGGTATTGTTTCGGAGTGCAGAATCCCATAACCGGTTCGACCATAGCGCGGTTGTACCAGCTACGGTCAAAGAGGACGATCTCCCCAGCATGGGGTAGCTGCTCAATGTAGCGCTTCATGTGAAGCTCGGTCTTTTGTTGATCCGTGGGTTTACCCAGGGCCACGACTCGGTAACGCTTTTCATTCATGTAGCGGGTGACTCGGCGAATCGTCCCGCCCTTTCCGGAGGCGTCACGGCCATCGAAGAGGATGATGACCTTCTTTCCCGTCTTCTCGATGTGTTGCTGGAGCTTGATCAGCTCCCCTTGATAAGGCTTGAGCTCTTCGCTGGCAAAATGCTTCTCCAAAGCCCCCTGCACGACCCTCTTGGTCTCCTTCTTCTTGAGCCGGCGACGGGCTGAGCGGGCCGCCGCCTGAGGTTCGTCGGAAGGAAGGCTGTCGAGGACCCGAGACACCCCATCGCGGATTTTCGAGGAGGACTGGAGAGGGGTTGAGCTAGCTCCTTTGGAACGGTTCATCAGCAGATTTTAGCCTAGGATCAAGGAGCTGGAACTACCCCAAAGGATAGGGCTCCTAGCTTCCCAGGCTCGAATCCTGATCTGGGCTCCTCCACCAAGGCCTGGCATTGAGAGTGGGAAGACCGAAAACCCCTTCAAGCTCCAAGGAGGGGGTGATTTCGAAGGCGCAGGTAGAAGGACACTCCCTGCCAAGAGAAGTAAAGGCCTTCTGAGGTCGGAGAACCCGGTAGGTACGACGCCGCGGCAGGAGCTGGGTGAGAAGGGAGCACTGGACTAGCTTTTCCATCTCACCCGACCACCTCCCCCTCCCTTCATCACCTACTTCGACCTTGACTTCCCCCGTCACCTCGAAGAGCATGGCCCCAGTCCGCAAGACGACATCGAGCTTTCCCATGGGGCCGCAGTTCGTGAGATTGGTATTTCCAGGCCGAGCTTCTCACCCACTTCGTCGCGAGACGCCTGGAGAGCGAAGAGAGTAGACGCATTTTGCGCCGCAGGCATCGTGACACTATGCCGAGGAGCAAAATCGCCTTCTGACGCCATGGATTCAGGTGAATACGGCGTCCTCAGAAGGCCGGCCCGGGGAGAATGGCGGAACTAAGACAGGCATACTCTCTGCCCGTAGGGCTTCCGGCCCCTAGAGAACGAATCGGAGGAAGAGATGGTCGAAGAACTTCATAACGCCTCGAGTTTGGTCTTGGCAGTCTCCTGGGTGCTGATCTATGTCCTGATGATCCGGCGCGGAATCTTGGACAAGAGCTACGGCATGCCGATGATCGCTCTTTGCCTGAACATCTCTTGGGAGTTCTGCTTCACCTTCCTCACCGACATCGAGACCGTCTACCGCCTCACCAATGGGTTTTTCTTCCTTTTCGATTTCGGAGTTCTCTACACCTGTTTCCGCTATGGACGGGAAGACTTTGATTGGCCGGTGATGAGAAAGTGGTTTCAGCCCATCCTGCTCGGCAGCTTGGCGATCTCCTTTGCCGGAGTCTTCCTCTTCACCCGGGCCTTCGACGACACCTACGGTGGCCTCTTCGCAGCCCTCAATACCCCCGTCTACTCCGCCCTATTGATCTCCATGCTGCTGCGACGGAACAGCGTCAAGGGACAGTCCTTGTACATCGGGCTGGCGATCTTCATCGGCGACGCGGGCGCCTATATTCCGACCCTCTACGCCCATCAGGTCGGTTGGGCTTCGACCCCCTTGCTGTGGATCCACACCTTCATGATCTGCACCCTACTTTTGCACGCCATCTACATCGTGATGTATTGGTATATCGCCCGCCGCGACGGCATCAATCCCTGGAAACGATTCTGAGGCGGTCGAGAGACTCTGCCCCAAAGTAGTCAGAAAAAAACCAGGGAAGAGCCACGGGAAAATCAGGGAAAAGCTAGGGACCAGGCCGAGGTATCTCCAGACTCGAAGCCGTCCTCAAAGACCCCTCCGAGGGCGATGGCCAGCTCTGTGAAGACGATGCCGAGGGGCTGGAACGGCCCATCGTCCACAGTCCAGTTGAACACAGTGAGTCCGGTAAAGTCATAGCTCCCGAGAGCATCGAGAAGATTCAGGGAGACCAAAGTGCTCCCTTCATAGGTGACTGAAAAGCTGTTGGCGAATTGACCGAGAGCACCGGCTTGATCGATCGGCACTACCATCGGAACATCGATGTTGGTGGAGATGAAAAAGCCGTCTACCACTGGGTCGTTGTCGCGCAGAACCAGGAATGGAACCTGGCCCACCGGAAAAGGATCTTGGAGCCCAAGGGTTTCCGTTCCCAAGCTCAGAGCAAAGGAAGAGAGGTCAATATCGTACCCGCGGGTGGGAAAGCTTCCGCTGTCCACAAAGCTCTCGGAGTCGACGAGAAAAGTCAGTTGAGCAGCATCCCCCGGATTCACATTCCCCAGTGGTGGGGTGGTCACCTGATTGAATTCCACCTCTCCGAGAACCGTCACTTCGACGATCTCGGCTTGTAGGCTGCTCGAAGACAGCATCTGAAACAGGGCTACCAGGCTAGCAAGGGCTAAGAATCTCATGGATGTACTCCTCCTGAATCGAGAGCGGCCCGGGCATTGACACGGGCACGGGCACGGGCACGGGCACGGGCACGGGGGGGGTCTATCGGAAGCAGGTAAAGGCCCTACAACGGAGCTCAGCCATCCTACAGTTGTGGCTCCCGCGAGTTGAGATGCGCCTGTTCCTGCCTTCTGCTCTGCTCGCTCCTTCTGCAAGACACCGGTTCTGGGACGCAGGAGATCTTCCTGCCGAGAACGTCTGTTAAAACTCCGACCCAATCAAAGTCGAAACCAGGCGAAATTCCCGTCGAGAGGATCCCCCCGAGTCAATCACATTGCATCAAGTACTACCATTCTCAACGGAAACAATTTGCCAGTGCCTCAGGTCTCGGCCACCTCATCTGCTCGTCGAGAGTCCCAGGAAAGAGGACTGAGACCTAGAAGCGAGTATGGCCAGCAGATCCTCCTCTGGGCCCCCTCCTGCGGGAACAAAGGGACCTGGGGAATCTGAGCTGTCTCCCCAGAAGACCTAGCAGGAGAACCGACAGGGCCCGCTCACCCTCCGACTCCTTGCGGCAGAATACTTACAGCAACCCAGAAATACTGAAATGCAGACCTTGCCATCCCTAGGTAAGCAGTGGAAAAATGGCTTTGGGCTGAAAAGTGCGACCTAATCGAGGATTCGTCGCGGATACAACCCAAAATGCACCTCAATGTGCAGTAGAATCCGTCTCGACTACTAGATCTTTTGAAAATCGCGATCGCTTAGGGGTCCGGCATGTCGTGTCTTCTTCCTGAAAACTGAATGCCAAGGGCCTTCACATGTACCAGGGCGGTGCAAGGGCACGACATGCCCGACCCCTAAGAATCTGCGACAAGCCTACCCAGAGAAGAAGCTAGGCCTTCTGCCTGCCCAAGAGTGCCCCCCCAGGACCCAAGGGCTTTCCCCTCGAGCATCAGCAGTCGGGGTTCCTGCGATCGGAGTTGTTCCGGTCGATGGCTCAAAGCTCAAGAAAAAAAGCTTCGAGGCCCTTCCTGCTAGACTTCAACTTCCCGGACCCTTGACGTCGAACCGCTCCTGGACCTGTTTCTTCCGCTGACTCCGAAGGCAGCCTATGCCCCATCGTTCCACCTCGCCTCCTTTTCAGATCTTCATACTGGGCTTGTCTCTCTTTGCCTTGATCACCTTGGCCGTCAAGACTCTCTCGCCGATGGATTCCGAGGTGGTCAAGATTCTTGATCTCGCCGACACCTTTGTCTGCCTGGCCTTCTTCGCAGACTTTGTCATCCATCTAGCCCGGGCTGACAACCGAGCTCGCTACTTTTTCACCTGGGGCTGGCTAGACCTCATTTCCAGTATCCCGACCTTGGATATCTTCCGGTGGGGGCGAGCGGCGCGAGTGTTTCGCATCCTCCAGGTGCTTCGTGGCCTTCGAGCCACCCATACCCTGTCGGCCTTCCTCCTTCAGCGGCGGGCCGCGTCGGCTTTCTGGGCGGCATCCCTCATCTCCATCTTGACCACCGTCTTTGCTGCCATCGCCGTGCTCAACCTGGAGCGGGCGGCCGGAGGGAATATCAAAAACGGCGAAGACGCTCTGTGGTGGGCTGTGGTCACCGTCACGACGGTTGGCTATGGCGATTTCTACCCGATTACCGGTGCTGGGCGCTTGGTGGCCACAGGGTTGATCGTTACCGGCATCGGCATTCTAGGAATCTTTACCGCCTACGTGGCAGCGGCGTTCCTTGCCCCCAGCAAGGGCGAGCAGGAAAAAGAATTGGAAGCCCTTCGGGGCGAGGTCTTCCGCCTCAGACAAGCTCGCCAGAATCCATCGCGAGAGGGCACCTGACAAAAAAAGGGAACCCAGTCACCCAGGTTCCCAGAAGGAAATGGAGGTCGATTGGCTCGACCCTGTCCCGAAGAGGAAAGATCAGGCCAGACGGAACGGACGGACAACGAGGTTTTCGATGCAGCGTCCCGAGCTACCGTCAGCCAGGTTTTGGAGTCTGCGGCCGGCCCAACGCCGGTGAGGAATGCCGCCAAGAGCTCCCGACCTTCTCTAATAGGTACGGAAACGCGGTCGGGAACCCGCCAACCCTGGTTCAAATGAAGTTCTATCCGACCCAATCAACACCCTGTGAAGCTTTCCAGCAGTGATAGGCTCTGCCCTCCCATGACCCAAACCTGGTACCAAAACGGCCTCCGCTTCCAATGCACCCGCTGTGGGAATTGCTGCACCGGCGCCCCAGGGACCGTTCGAGTGACGGACCGTGAGATCGAGGCGCTCGCCCGTCGCCTCGACCTCGAAGACCACCAGTTCCGTCGCCTCTATACCCGCCCGCTGATGGACGGAGCCAACAGCCTCAAGGAAAAGAAACAAGGGGACTGCGTTTTCTGGGAATCCGAGAAGGGCTGCACGGTATACCCGGACCGGCCCCGCCAATGCCGCACTTGGCCCTTTTGGACCGCGGTGGTGGAATCACAGGAGTCTTGGCAGGAAGAGGCCATGGATTGCCCGGGCATGAACCAAGGCCCCAAATTCACCGCTGAGCAGATTCATCGATCCTGCACTGACGACGGCACCTCCGCCAGTTGGCCTCGCGAGCCCTCCTCCTCAACGTCTCGCTGACCGGCCACCCGATCGACCTCTCAGGCCTGTGATGAATTCCCGTCGAAAAACTTCACGAGTGGCACCCCTGGCCCTTGGAGCCCTGGTCGCTGTGGCCTCGATGGCCGCCGCCTGGCTGTGGATTGGCCGCCCCCAAACCCCCGACAGACCGGACATCGTCTTCATCACCATCGACACCCTGAGGGCGGATCGACTTGGGGTCTATGGTTATGAACCCGCCCGGACCCCGAATATCGACCGCCTGGCCCAGGAGGGATCCCTCTTCGAACAAGCCACCACCCCCATGCCCCGAACCACTCCTGCCCTGGCATCGCTGCTCACCGGTCTGTGGCCCCATCATCATGGCTCGCGAGAGGTCGCCCAACCCGTCAACAAGGAGGTACCCACTTTCGCGGCGCTGCTCCAAGACAAGGGTTATACGACTCTGGGAGCCAGCGCCAACGGGGCCGCGAGTCCCCACCAGAACTTCGACCAGGGATTCGACCACTTCCTCGACTACCGGCATCTCGTGCCACCCGTGGCCGATGTGGTGACGGAAAAAACCCTGGAGTTGCTACAACACTCCCGGGATGGCAAGCCGTTATTTCTGTGGGTGCATTACATCGACCCTCACTTCCCCTACCGCCCCCCGGCCCAATGGAAGGACCAGCCGGAGGCACCCAATTGCCGCGCTCTCATGGACGAACTGGCCCACGATCGCTGGAAGATCGGGGAAGTGCAGCGAGACCGAGACGGCATCGCCAGCTCGGCGCTGGCAGAGTGTTCCGCCCTCTACGATGCCGAGATCGCCTACACCGATGCAGCGGTCGGCAACCTATTGGCGGGCCTCGAAAAGGCGGGTCGCAAACAGAACACCCTCGTGGTCTTCACCGCCGACCATGGGGAGAATCTCGGCGAGGCAAATCTGTTCTACGAACACGGCCCAAGTGTCCACGATGCCAGTCTTCGCGTGCCCTTGATCTTCCACGGCCCCGGCATACCGCCCCAACGAGACGACCAGGTATTCCGATTGGAAGACATCATGCCGACCTTGCTCTCCCTATTGAGAGTTCCCAGAGAGGAATGGCCCGAGATGGATGGGGTGGACCTATCCCGCCGCCTCGGTGGCGGGCCTTGGCCGCGGCTAGCTCCCCAGCCTACCGCGGTGGCAGAAAGCGGCAGTTCCTTACTTCCCAACACCTTCAACTTTCCCTTTTCCGGACGCGCCCGTTCGCTGCACTGCTACAACTCGCCTCGCTTCTCCCTCTGCCAAGACGATGCGTCCGGCCCCTTTCTCTACGAGCCCAGCACCGACCCACAGCTTCGCCAAGATCTCAGCGACCAATTTCCAAAGGCCCGTGAAGCCCTCTTGAAGGCCCAAGCGGCCTGGCCCGCGGAACAAGTTCGGGAGCGCACCTTGCGAACCACCCGTTTCAAGCTGGTCGAGTACCCTCTCTGGCGAGGCGGCTACCGCCGAGCTCTCTACGATATCCGGGAGGATCCGCAGCAGAGTCGAGACGTAAAACACCTCTTTCCCAAGGAGCTTCAAGCCCTCTCTCGCCAGCTCTCCCAATGGACGTCGACCCTTCCCACCGGTGCCGCTCAGGAACGCTCCCAGGAACAAATCGACGCCCTGCGAGCCCTGGGATACATTCAATAACTGTCCGTTTCCGGCTTCGATTCGTCCCATAGACGAACAATTTCCCCTCGGAAACTCTCTCTGAGAGCTTGTTTCGCCCTGGCACAGCTCCTGCAGTTCCTCTCGGCTGATCCCCTCGCTCCTAGAGGACCTCGGAAGCTCTAACCAGGAGGCTCGACTGTGAATGGTCTACTGCAGGATTTTCGTTTTGCTCGCCGCCATCTCGGCAAGCGACCAGGATTTACCTTGATCATGGTGGGCACCCTTGCTCTAGGCATCGGCTGCAACACCCTCATTTTCAGCCTTGTCAGTGGCGTCGTACTCCAACCCCTGCCGTTTCAAGAGCCCCAGAACCTGGTCCAGGTACAGACCCATTGGACCGACAAGGTCGATGGCCACCTATCCGCACCGGAGTTCCTGACCCTACGAGAGCAAACCACCACCCTCGAGCACCTGGCCGTCTATGTGAAATTCGAGACCAACCTCCTAGACGAAGGGGATCCCCAGAGATTGGCCGCGGTTGCTTCTTCTGCCGATCTCTTTCCCGCCTTGGGCCTCGGGCTGGCCCATGGCCGCGCCTTCACCCCCCAGGAGGACCTCCCCAACGCCGAAAATGTAGTGGTGGTCAGCCACGAGCTTTGGGAGCGAAGTCTCGGAGCGAATCCCCGCCGCATCGGCTCGACCTTGAACCTCGGAGGAAAGACGGCCACTCTGGTGGGGGTTCTGCAGCCCGAAACCCGTCTACCGGAGGACCTTCGGGCTGGAAGTCGTACCGACATCTGGTTTCCCCTGGGCCTCGAACCGGCCATCGATTCTTACCCCAACGGCAACCACTTCCTCGACGGAGTCGCTCGGCTACAGCGGGGTGTGAGCCTCGAGAAGGCTCAGGGAGAGATCGATCTGATCACCAAACGTATGCGGGAAGAGCGAGGTTTCGAACGCTCTCTGGCCACTTTTGGGGTCGACCTCCTGCCGCTTCATGGGCAGGTCGTTCGCGATTTTTCCAGTGCCCTGTTGATCCTTTTGGCAGCCGTGGGGCTGATTCTTCTCCTGGCTTGCGCCAATGTTGCCAATCTACTCATGGCGCGAGCCACCTCTCGTCACCAGGAGTTCACTGTGCGCGTCGCTCTGGGTGCCAGTCGGAAGCGGCTCTTGAGGCAACTCCTCACCGAGAGCCTCCTTTTGGCCTCCCTGGGGGCCGGCCTAGGCTATTTACTGGCAGCCTGGGGCTTGAGCCTCGTACAGAGCCTGCATCGCGCCAACCTACCTCGCCTGGCAGAGGTCCAACTAGACTCCCGCACCCTCTTGTTCACCCTCGCCCTGACCACAGCGACTTCAATTGTCTTCGGCTTGATCCCCGCCTGGCAAACAACAGGGTTCTCGACACAGAATTCAACTCGTGGCCGCGGGAAGACCAAGAGACTTAAAAGCTCGCTCCGAGCTTCCCAACAAGGACCCAACCACCACCGCCGACGGACCAGCCGACTTCTGGTGGTCAGCCAGGTTGCCATGGCCGTTGTGCTGGTGATCTCCGCTGGCCTTCTGGTCAAGAACCTGTGGCAGCTGCAACGCACCGACGCCGGTTTCGATACTCAGAACCTACTGACCTTTCAGCTCTCGCTTCCGAGAACCAACTTTCCCTCCGATCCGGACGTCACCGGCTTCATGGAGCGCCTGCGTCTGCACCTCGAAGGTCTGCCGGGGGTCGAACATGCGGGCGCGATCACCGGCCTCCCCTTGGCTAGCTCTCGAGGAGATTGGAACTTCTATATCGAGGGCCGCCCTCTGGAGGACGGCGAGCTGGTTCCTCAGGGGGATTGGCAAGTGGCGACCCCAGGGTATTTCGAGGCCATGAAGGTAAGGTTGATCTCTGGCCGCTGGTTTTCTCCGTCGGACGACAGCTCTGCTCCTCTTTCCGTCATCGTCAACGAGGCTTTGGCGCAGCGGTATTGGCCTGGGACGAGCCCGATCGGCCAGCGCATTCGCCTAGGAGGTAACGATGACAATCCCTTCTCCACCATCATCGGTGTCGCCGGGAACATCCGCCACCGGAGCCTCCAGGCGACGCCTCGGGAAGAGATCTATCTAGCCCACAGTCAATGGCCAGCTGCCTCGAGCCGCTCCGCCATTTCCACCATGAGCTTCTCCATCCGCACAACCAGCGACCCGACGGCGCTGACCTCGTCGGTGCGCCGGCTCGTCGCCAGCCTCGACCCGGACCTCCCCCTCGCCAACATTCAGACCTACGAGGCGATTCGCTCCGACTCATTGGCACCGCAACGGTTCGCCATGGGGTTGTTCGCGTTTTTCGCCGCCGTAGCGCTGGCCCTGAGCTCCATCGGCATCCTGGGGATTCTGCTGTTTCAGGTGGCTCAGCAAATGCGAGAAATCGGTATCCGCCTCGCCCTCGGTGCGAAGCCGGAGGAGATTCTTCGCCGCGTCGTCGGGCAGGGCCTGGCCCTCTCTACCGCTGGCCTCGCCATCGGTCTGGCGGGCGCTTGGGTGCTGACTCGTTGGATGGGTAGTTTGTTGGCTGGGGTCAGTGCCCAGGATCCGTTTATTTTCGGCCTGGTACCCCTAGTCCTGCTGGCTGCAGCTTTCCTGGCCAGCTACCTGCCAGCCCAGCGGGCGGCGAACGTGGACCCCCTCGAATCTCTGCGCCACGAATAGGTGAGCGGGTCCGGCAGAGAGTGGGAAAGTGAACACCGGTGATCTATTTCTGGGCACTGGGAAGGCAGAGAGTCTCGGGCCCGAGGGAAGGTTAAAAAAAGGCCCACCATGAAAGGGGACCTTAGCCTCCAGCGCTCGGTCTAGGCGTTCTGCTCTGGGTTCTGCTCCAACCTCTGCTCTCTCCTCTATCCTCTGTTCTCCAACTCTTCCTGGACCACCGCCATCGGTATGGCAAAACCTAGGCCCTCACTATCGTCTAGGATCATCGTGTTGACTCCCACCACTTTGCCTTCTTGGTCGATCAAAGGCCCACCGCTATTGCCCGGATTGATGGGCGCATCGGTTTGAATCCAGTCCTGGTCATCTCCCTCAACCAAGCCTGAGTAGATTCCCGAGGTCACCGTATGGCGAAGCCCACGGGGGCTGCCGATGGTGTAGAGGGTCTCCCCTTGCCGCAGGCGAGTGCCATCGCCCACTTCCAGGTAGGGACAGAACGAGTCGTCCAACTTCAAGAAAGCGAGGTCGTGGTCATCGCTGAGACTCTCCACCACAGCCGTGTGCTCGGAACCGTCTGCCAAAACCACCTTGATGTCGGCAACCCCGTACTCAAGATCCTGGATGTCGCTCCCTTGGGTGTCCATGAATTCACGGGCCCGATCCAGCATTTCTTCCCGGGATTCGATAAACCGCTCGTAGGCACTCTCATCGCAGTCGGGGCATTGTTCGTAGAAATACCGCCGCAACGCCGCCAGCTGCCGCTCCTGGTGTTCCATGGCGGCCTCTGCCTGACTCAGCTGCTGGAGCAGAATGGACAGCATCTGAGGATCGATCTCGACCACATGACGATTGGAGACGATACGGCAATCGGAGGAGACGAAGAATCCAGACCCGGAGCCCCAAGCCGTCTCGAGAAATACCGTGGCGTTGCGCGCCGCTTCCACTTCGTTGCCCGCCGGTGCCTCTTCCGCCAACTGAGTCTTCAGATCCAGGGCTCCCGGTGGCGCTACCAATTTCGCCACCGGCAAGGGATCTTCCAAGGGTCTGGCCCGGGGTGGCCGAGACGATTCCTCTCGAGGTTGAACCTCCGGCTCCCCGCCGCTGAAATAAAACAGCGCAACAAAACCTAAAGCGACGAGCCCTAGAAAGGGCACGATCAAGGGAATCGACTTCCTCTCCTGCTGGTACGGCACTTCCTGCTGGAAAGCCCCTTCGTGCTGGTAGGCCTCTCGCCTTTGGGAAGAGGGGGGCGCAACCTTCGAGATGCCCCACTCCCGCTGTTCCAGCTTGTCGAAGACAATGCCGCAGGAGACGCATTCGTAGGATTGCTGCTGCTCGAAGCCACACTTGGGACACTTCATGGATTTCCTCGTTGCTCGGGGGAGGCAGGCTGATTCTAAAGCCGAATCTCTTCTAACTCCTCGGCCAAGGAAAAACCCAAGGCCTCAATCTCCTCCCTCGCCTCTGAGTCCGGCTGCAAGGCGGGGTTGGTGTGATTCAAATGGATAAACCGAACCTTGGACCGATCTTCTTCCCCCAGAGCCGAAAAACGCCTCAGGCTCTCGGCGATGAAGGGATGGGGAATCTCGGCCATATCCCGCCCAGGGATCTCTCCATCGGAGTAAAAAGTGCCATCCAAATAGGCGATATCGACCCGCTCCAGAAGAGATTCGATGGGAGTTTCCCAACGCTCCCACTTATCGATGTCCGGCAGGAAGAACACGGAGCGCTGCGGCCCTTCGATGAGGAACCCGACAGTCTCACTGTACTCATCTCGATGGGGCACCAAGATGGGAGTCACTCGCAGGCGCTCGTTGAGCTGCACAGCGATACCTGACTCGAGAGGCTGAAGGGCGATATTCCCCAGCTCTACCAATTGCTCCCAGGGCCCGTTGCTCTCCAGGAAATCCCCCATGCGGGGCATCGCGAAAACCGGAACCCCTTGGGCTCCCATGACCTCTCTCCCCAGGTGAAGGAGACCCGTGTAGTGGCCCATGTGGGCATGGGTGAGAAAGATTCCCGCCAGACCCGGCGAGCTCTCCGGAGGAAACCGCTCGTCCAATCCCTGTAGCTGGTGGCGAAAGTCGGGAGTCGCTTCGAACAACCACCGCTGGGAAGTCTCCGGGTCCACCAAGGCCAAGCTAGAGGCATGGCGACGACGCTCCGAGAACGCTCCGGCTCGACGACAGCAAGCCTTGGAACATCCAGCTTGGGGATAGCCAGCATCCTGAGCGATGCCCAGGACGATCAGGAACGGCTCCGTTGCCAAGCCTTTGGGCGCCAGGCCCTCCGTTGCTGACGCCTCCGTTGCCGAGGGCTCAGATTCTGCGACCGGCACCGGCTCGTGGCAAGCGACGAGGCCGAGAACGCAGAGAGTCAACCACCAGGGGGCCAACAACAGGGGAGTCAACCGCCAGCGGATCAACCAGCGATCCATGCCCCGCCCATCTCGCCGGTAGGGCTCGCAAACCAGTGAGCCGATCTGTCCAACATCATTCGCCAACATTCGTCACCAAAATCTCTCTCCATTTGCCGAGAGTCTACTTTACCGGTCTGGGGCCACTGACGACATGGCTTCTCCCTGACCAGATCCCCCTGCCGGTTCCGCAACAGAGGGTAGGAGCCCCCAAAAGGCATCCCTCTTCTACTAGGCGATGCCGTTCTGGTCAGGGAAGCTCCCAACTTGAAAACCACGGGAGGGCCAGCTCCCACTCTAACTTTTGGGAGCCACACCTTGAGATTCAACGCCCTCCTCCTCGCCCTCACTACTTTGATGGTCTCGATTTCCACGCCAGGTCAGGCCCAACCCCAACCCCTCTACCAGATTCAGCAGACCGTAGCGGCTCGCTCTGCCGCCTCCGTCGAGGAATCTCAGATCCTGATCCAGGCACAGCAGATCAATGGCCTCACCACCCAACTGACCCTCCCCCTACTGGATGGCACCGTTCGCACCGCTCAGCTGGACCACTTCGAATCCCGTGGAATGAACGATTTCACCTGGCGGGGCTGGCTCACCGGCAACGACTACGAGCGAGTCGTCCTGACTCGGCAAGGCTCCGCCGTCAGCGGCTTGATCTTCGCCTCCGAGGGGCTCCACTCCATCAGCCCTCTGCCCCCATCCGGCAAATCGAGCTATAGCCTCAGCCACAGCTTGGCGCGCATCGATGCTTCCTTAGCCCCTTCCTGCGGATTGCCCACCTCGACCTTGGGGGGAGAAGCGGCAGGGGAGTCGATCTCTCCGGTCCTCGATGCAGGTCTAGGGGAAGGGCAAGAAGGCATCATCACCATCGACACGATGGCCCTCTACACCCCCCAGGCGTTTTCCGGAGCCGGCGGAACCATCCAGATGAATGTCTTGCTCCAGAGTGCTATCGATGTCGCCAATACGGCCTTCCGGGATGCTCAGAGTCAGGTGCGCTTTTCGCTGGTTCACGCCGAGCTGACGAACCGCAACGACGGCGACGACGGCGGCACTGCGGACCAACACTTCGCTTGGCTCGGATCAGATCCATATGTCGGCGCGCTCCGAGACACCGTCGGAGCCGACCTCGTTGCCTTGATCAGCGAATCGGTCATGACCCCGGGTGGCCAGGGCGTCGCCGGTTACGCCCAACTGCCCCCGGATGCAACCGGCGACCAGAGCCAGGTGTTCTCGGTCAACAACCGCAGACTCCTAGTGGATCTCATGACGCTGGCTCACGAGCATGGTCACAACTTGGGGTTTCAACACGATCCGGCCAACAGCGACCCGGGGTCTCCGCCGGCCTATCCCTTCGCCCACGGGCATTTCATTTCCGGCTCTTTTCGCACTCTGATGGCCGTCGAGCCCTGTGTCCCTGCTGATTCCCAATGCCGAGTTCCCTTACTCTCCACTCCGCATGTCACCGTCAACGGCATCCCGGCGGGTATCGTCAACCAAAGAGACAACGGACGGGCTGCCGATCTCATAGGCCCAGTGATCGCCCAGTATCGCAACGGAATGGGAGGCTCTCCGGTCGGAGTCCTGGACCCTCCTGGCTGTGAGACCCTCTCGGGCTGGGCCCGGGATCCGGACTCCACCTCTCCCATCAGGGTCGACATCGAGCACGACGGGGTGATCCTAGAGAGCCTTCTGGCCAGTGACTTTCGCTCCGACATCCCCTACCCGGATCAAGATCACGCCTTCAGCACTCCCACCGCGGCGGCCTTCCGAACGGGAAATATCGAGACGGTAAGAGCCTTTGCCAGGGATATTGACTCCGCCGGACAGGAGACCGGAACCCGCATCGAGCTGAACCTCTCACCGAATAGCCTGGAGTGCCCCCTGGCGGGGCCGTTCCTCGCCGGCACCTACAGCGACGCTATTGTCCCGGGGATCCGCTTCCTTTTCCACTCCACCTCGGAAGACCCAACCCCCTTCACTTTCTCCTACGACGAGACCAAAGGCGCCTTTCATCAGCGCCAGGGCGGTGCCTGTTTGCCCAATCTAAACAACGACACCTATCTCACCATCCACTACGGCGGTCCCAACATCCAATCCTGTAGTTACCGGGCCTCCTGGGACCAGATGGAACATACCTGTAGCGGCCCACTCATCACCCTGCTCAATCAGCACACCGAGTTCATCCTCAACACGGATCTCCATAACACCGACTCTCAGAACCGTTGCAATTTCACGAGCACCTTTCACCTGCAACCGGCTCCGTCCATCGGATGGTTCCGCCTGACCCTCACCACTGTAGATGGCGAGCCCTTCGTACGTAAGGTCAACTTCATCAAACGATAGTCTCAATGCACTCAGGGCGCCGGATCCACTCCGGCGCCCTTTTCGATCGAGGATCGCAAGGCCCAAATTCTAGCCAGAGAATCCTAGATGCGACTCAGCCTGGCAGAGGGAGAGTGAAGGTCGAGAACAAGCCACCACCAGAGAGCTCCGCGAATCGTATTACACTGATCCCATCGATACCGACTTCGTAGGAGGAACCGATGGCTACAGCAACGATCTCGCCCAAGTATCAGGTCGTCATTCCAAAGGAGATCCGCCGAGAAATTTCCATCGAAAGTGGCCAGACCGTACAGATTGTCGCCAAGGGCGGTGTCATTAGCCTCATTCCGGACCGCCCCCTGAAGGAGCTGAAAGGTTATCTATCCGGTCTCTCCACAGAGAGTTTCCGAGATAAGGCTGACCGGCTGTGAACCTGGTCGATTCCTCAGGCTGGCTGGAATATTACACAGGTGGAAATAGAGCAAATGACTACGCTCCCTACCTGGAAGAGGCTGCCAACCTGATCACGCCTGCCATCGTCATCTTCGAGGTCTATAAGTGGATCCGAAGAGAGCGCTCGGAAGAAGCAGCTCTCTTAGCCGTGGGTTAGTTTTCCAAAACCCGAGTCATCCCTCTCAGCACCTCCTTGGCTCTCCACGCAGCTGATCTCGGACTCGAACACCGCCTGGCTATGGCCGACTCCATCATCTACGCCACGGCCCTCGCTCACAGGGCTTTGCTCATCACCAGTGATAGCGACTTTGCGCCTCTTCCTGGGGTTCGTTTCCTCGAGAAAAGCACCTCCTAAGACTCCTCCCAGCCCGGAGATCTAACCGGTTTCTCGGCGGGGAACCGGAGATGCCTGGAAATCCAAGGAAGAAAGCGGCTTCTGCGACGCGGGCAGATTTGGAACCAGAGCAGAAAACTAGTGAGCAAGGCAGGGTCGGTAGGAACACAAAAAAAGAGAAACAGGGCGCCGGATTGGCTCCGCCGCCCTGTCCAAGAAATATCGATTTTCCGAAATCGCCTATCGATTCCGGAATCCCGAATTACTCGTAACTAGCGTCCAGCGTCACCCCGGAAATCGCCGCGTAGGCTCGCACCATGAGGTGGTAGGTACCGGTCCCCGGAGTGTTGAAGGTACAGGTCTCGTTGTTGCCCGTCTCGTAGGGCCGGCAATCGTAGGTGGACGTGGTCGGCTGAGAGCCGAAACGAACATAGAGATCCGCATCCCCCGTGCCACCACTGATCTCCACGGTGACCGACGAAGCGCAGGCTGGGACTTCCCAGGTGTAGCGAGCTTCACTGCCCGTGGCACCGGAGATATTGCTCACCGAGCCACTACTGCTGCAACCCGCAACAGGAGGCGTAAAGCTCGCCACCAGACTGGCGCCGGAATAGGCAGCGTAGGCGTGAACCAATACATGGTAAGTACCCGCGCTCGGAGTAGCGAAACTACAACTTTCGCCATTGCCACTGGCCCAAGAGCGACAGTCGTAGGTCGAGGTGGTCGGTTGGGAGCCGGAACGCACATAGAGATCCGCGTCACCGCTGCCACCGGACAGGGTGACCGTCAGGTTAGTAGCCCCCGCTGGCACCTCGATGGTGTAGAAGGTGTCCGAACCGGTGGCCCCGGAGAGACCCGTCTCTGCCACACCATTTTCCAGCTCTCCTCCTCCACCGCCGGAGGGCTCGGTCCAATTGGCCACCAGACTGACGCCGGAGTAGGCCGAGTAGCCTCGAAGCATAACGTGATAGGTCCCCGTGCTCGGTGCCGCAAAAGTACAGGTCTCGTTGTTGCCACTCTCGTAGGGACGACAGTCATAAGTTGAAGTGGTAGGTGCGGTGCCGAAACGCACGTGAAGATCCGCATCACCGCTGCCACCGGAGGTGACAATGGTCAGGTTGGTGGCTCCGGCAGGAATCTCTACCGTGTAGAAAGTCTCTGACCCGGTAGCTCCGGAAAGGCCGGTCTCAGCGACCCCATTCTCCAAAGCCGAGCTACCACCGCCACTGGGACAACCGGGAACACCGACGGCGCACCAGGCGTCGTGAACGGCACTTGCATCGCTGGCTCCATAGAGATCCTGTGCCGCCTGAGCGGTCGCCGTGCGAAGAGCAGAGAAGTCCGAAGAGGAGGTCAGGTAGGAAGTCTGAGCCCGGTAGAAGATCTGTTCCGCCTTACTCATGCCCAGGGCAGGCACGCTGTTGCTGGTGACTCCCCGAGGATGGGTTCCACCCTGAACCATCAAGTAGAAAGCCATATTGGCGATGCCGGAGTTCCCATGAACGCCGCATTGATCATTGCTGTTACTCGGGGTGCAGCTACCTGGATACAGCCGCTCCGGATAATAATCTTTCGAATAACCATCGGCGGTCGGGTTATTGATGTACCGCAAAGCATCGTTGGAGGGACCATTGGGGGTGTAGATATCCTCCCCTAGCAGCCACGTGCTGGCGCTGATAGCTCCGTCGCTCCAAGCTTCCGCAGCAGCTCCGAAGATATCGGAAAGCGCTTCATTGATACCTCCGGACTCCCTTGCATAGATCAGGTTCGACTCAAACTCCGTAACCCCATGGGTCAGCTCGTGAGCCACCACATCCAAGGAGCCGGAGAGGGGCGAGAAGGTAGTGCCATCGCCGTCCCCATAGACCATCTGGGAACCGTTCCAGAAAGCATTGTTGTAGTTATTCTGGTAGTGAACCGTGGAGCGAAGAGCAAAACCGGAACCGTTCAGGGAGTCCCTTCCGAACTTCGCCAGGTAGTAGTCGTAGGTGATGCTCGAGTTGTCATGGGCATCCTGAGCCGCATTGTCGCCGCCGCAGCTCTGGTTACCGGCGCACAGCTGGGTGCCGGGGAGGGAGGTGCCGTTATTGGCACTATAGGTCGTCCAAGATTTGGCCGTGTGCACGGTGGCGTGGCGATCCAGTAGTTTTCCGTCCGCCGCATCGAAGAAGAGAAAATCGTTCGAGTAGTCGCCATTCTTGGCGGTGTGCTCTACCCGTACTTTCCAAGTCAGATGAGCGTAGTCCTTTTCTTGGGACAGCAGGTAGGCCAGAACTGGAGTTTCGATCACAGCTCCCGGAATGCCTCCGGATTGCAGCCGCGCGGCCACGTCCAGCTTCTCCACTTGGCGGCCGTCTGCGGCGCGGTGGGCAGGAACGAAGTTGCCATTGACCGCATAAACCCGTCCGGAGGAAGCGTTCGCATGAACCACCAAATCAGCGCCTTCGACCTTGATTCCGCCCAGGTACTGATCGAGGCGGACGTGCATCGTGCCCAAGGCGTCGCTCTTGACCCGAGTGGTCACGAGCTCCTCGGTGCCCGTGGCGTCGAAGGCTTTCAATGCCAAAGCATGAGCGAAGCGGGTGACCGAGGAACGAATAGCTGCCTCATTACCGATCGTCCCTAACGTCGTAGTCGCCAGCGGCTCCACAGAGCCGAGATCGCCCTTTACAAAGGTCGGTATTCCATCAACGGCGCTCACGACCGACAGCTCAGCGCCGCCGAACATCGGTGCCATCAGAACCATCAGCATGTAGATTAAGTTTCTTTTCACAGGAAATCTCCTCAAGAATAGAATGAACGGTGGCCCGCGCATCCTTTCGTTCTTGCCGGCATCGCAACCGACGAACATGAAGTTCCCGCGGGTGGTGTTTCTCGAAGACTCTCTCTCGCAAGGCACCTCAATCCAGAGCGCCCAAACTCACCGTGCTCGAGCTCCTGGCACCCAAACTCATCACGACCCGGCTCTAAGAAACCTAAGGTCGAGAGCCAGACACGCACGAGTTCCTTTGGAAGGGACCAAAGGCCCGAACCCGCCGCAGCACTTCACCGGCAGGCATTGGGATACCTAGACGCCGATGGCAAGTTGTGGAAGCGGAACTATGAGGTCGAATTTATCTCCGAGGAAAGCAAGCTAGCATGGCTCTTGGTACCGGTCAACGAAATCTGCTGACAGATAGAGCAAAAAGAAAGGTTTTTTTGGGAAGGAAGAAGTAGCACAATAGGGATTCATAGTATTTGACGCAGCGCTTCGACGAGACGCGATATTCTTATCCTCCTATTCATCTCGAAGGGCGAATCGCCGCACCCTTGATGTCGATCAAAATACGCGATTGTAGCAATAATAGAACATTCCAAAGAGCTCGAGATTCCACAGAGATTCACGACAACTCCATCTGCGGTGGAAAGCCTCCAGACGATCGGAAGAAGCTACCGGAAGAAGCTACAAAGCAGCCCGTGCCCCCCCTTCGAACGCTCAGGAAGAAGATGATTTCAAAGACGCAGGCAGAGGGATGCTCTGTCGAGGGGAAAAACCGTTTTCTGATGCCGTAGCCTCAACAGATCCGACCCCGCAACTGAAGCTTGGTGAGAAAAGTGAGGGAGCCGTTATCGATCGCCGGATTCCCTTCCGGAATCGCTGTGAGATGCCTTTGCTGCTAGTAGATTTGAGAACTTTGCTCCGAGCCGGACCCAGAGGTACTGTCATACGGTGCGAAGGGACTCGGAGCCAAGGACGCCGTAGATCTACGGGCTAGGGAGGGGCTCGTTCCGAGACCTCTCAGGACTGAGCTTGGATTTGCTGGATGCCTGCCCCGAGCCACTTTCCGAGGATGCCGTCGCCTCGCAGGATCGTCTCTTCCCGACGAGGTCCCGTGGAAACGAGGGGAATCTCTGCACCGATCTCCCCTTCGATCATCTCAACATAGGCACGAGCGGCAGCGGGAAGCGATGCAAAGTCGCGAATCCCCACGGTACTTTGGCGCCAGCCCGGGAGGCGGCGATAGACCGGCTCGAAGCCTTCTCCGGTTTCGAAACGGGCACTGTATTCCTTGTGGACGATCCCGCCTTGGCGGTAGCCGACACAAACCTGGATCTCCTCGAGCTCGTCGAGAACATCCATCTTGGTCAAGGCTACGGCCTCAATGCCATTGACCCGCTGGGCATAGCGCACCGCCACCAGATCCAACCAACCACATCGACGAGGACGACCCGTGGTGGTACCAAACTCGTTGCCCCGGGTGCGCAAGAACTCTTCCGCCTCCCCTTCGAGCTCCGTGGTGAAGGGCCCTTCCCCCACCCGAGTGGTGTACGCCTTGAGCACTCCGATGGCACCAGAAATAGCCGTGGGGGGAATGCCCGTACCGGTACAGGCTCCGCCGGTGGTGGAATTGGAGCTGGTGACGAAGGGAAAGGTGCCGTGGTCGACGTCCAGAAGAGTTCCCTGAGCTCCTTCGAGGAGCAAGCTCTTGCCACTGCGAAGGTGCTCGTGGAGAAGAAGCTCTGTATCTCTCAGGAAGGGTTCTAGGGATTCCCGCCAGCGCTCGCAGAGGTCCATGATGCGGTTGGGGCGTTCCACTGCCGAATCGCCGCTCAGGGAGGTGATCTCCCGATCGGCCCGGGCCAGATAGTCCCGCAGCCGAATCTCCAGGTCCGGCGAGGAAAGGTCGCAAAGGCGCAGCCCAAACCGAGAGATCTTCCCCTCGTAGGCCGGCCCGATACCCCGCGCCGTGGTGCCGATCTTGCGATCTCCCCGGGCCGCTTCCCGAGCCTGGTCCAAGGCCGCTGCCGCTGGCAGAATTAGGTGGGCTCGATTGGAAACGAACAGCCGCCCCTCGGTGTCCACCCCTTCTCCATGGAGCTTCTTCAGCTCTTTGAAGAAGGCATCGGGGTTGATGACCATGCCATTGCCCAACACGCACAGCTTGCCGTCGTGGAGCACTCCCGAAGGGATCAAGTGAAGAGAGAAATGGCTGTCGCCAAAACGCACGGTATGCCCAGCATTGTGGCCTCCCTGGTACCGGGCCACCCCATCGAAGGCCGGGCAGATCAGATCGACGATCTTTCCCTTGCCCTCATCTCCCCACTGCATTCCCACGATAACAACGTTGGCCATGAGCTCTCCGTTCGCTTGCCTTCACCAGACCGTTCGGCGATTCCGCAAGCGGCGAAAGTAGCAAAGGCGGCGGCGGTGGCGCAAGTTACGGCGGATGAGGGCTGAGGGCCTGGCCGGAAGCTAGACTCTCTACAGAGGTCCCACTGACCGCGATTCACCCGGCGAAGGGTGTTGTGGAAAGAGAAATCTTTGGGACCGGTGGGCGCGCTGTCGGATGGAGCACCCTGCGCGCGGTACTCGCTGCGCTGCGTTCCGTGCTCGGATACCCCACCCTCCCTGCACCGACCTCCTGGGTTGGCTGGTCTGGGTGGTCGGCAGCTGGATGGTCTGGATGGTCGGCAGCCGAGTAGAGGGCACCGCCTCTCGGTAGCCGATAGATCAATGGCCGCGTAGAGGCCGCCGAGAGGGCTGCTCCACTAAGAGAGAAGGCGAATCTCGCCGATGCGGCTTCGGCCATAGACCACCGCAACGCCTCCCCACTCTGCCTGGGCCAGGCTGTCGAGGCGTTCGAGCTTCTCGGCGCGGCTGAGGAAGATCATGATTATGCATCACGGCATAATGCATCACTGCATAAAAACAAAGATCCCGGTGGCCAACCTTTTTCCTCACCGCGCCTCGCTCCCGAGGTCGCTGTCGGGTCCCCCGCCAGACTCCCCTCGCTCCCTCGGCTCCCCCACCTTCCCCTAGGGCTCCGCCTCTCCTGAGAGCAGACCCTGACCTTGGGCAAGGCGGAAGCCCAGGCTGTAGTCCCGGTTCGACGGCCCCCTGCGGTTACGATACGCAGCCCGCACGCTGCGGGCGAAGTAGTACCACGAACCGCCACGGATAACCCGCCTCGTGCCTTCACTGGGACCAAGGGGATCGGTAGCCGTGGGCGAAGGTGACTTATCGAAGATATCCCAGGTCCACTCCCAAACATTGCCCAACATATCTTCCAGGCCCCATGCATTCGCCTTCTTGAGGCCCACCGGATGGGGACCGCATTCCTTCGGCTTGGGGTACTGCCTCTCTGACCAACTGGAACAGTCCACAGCCCCGGGATAATCGACGCCGCTATTGCCCCCATACCAAGCGATATCATCCAGCTCTGGCCCATGACGGCTACCCAGCAAGGTCAGCCTTCCGGTGTAAAGGGCAGTCTTGGTCCCCGCCCGGGCCGCGACCTCCCACTCGGCCTCCGTGGGCAGGCGGTAGCCGGTGCAACGGGGCACCAAAGAGGGGACTTCCGAGAGGGTCGCGCCTTGGCTGCCCAGCTTGCCCTGGGGCTGGTCGAACCGGTAGCAAGGGGCCAGCCCTTCTTTCTGCGACAGGAGATTGGCAAAGGCGATGGCCTCGAACCAGCTAACCCTTTCCACCGGGCACCCGTCACCGCACTCCTCGAAGTGAGATGGGTTCGCACCGACCAGCTTCGTCCACAGCGCCTGGGTCACTTCGGTCTCCCCGAGCCAAAAACCTTGGGTGAGAGTGACAGTCCGCAAAGGCTCATCTCCGAATCGACCTGGTTCGTCCGCAGGGCTGCCGAGGGTGTAGGTGCCGGCTGGGATGAAGCGTAGGCGAAGGCCCGTGGGGCTGGTCCGTAGAGTGCCCGCCTTCGGATCGGGAAGGGGCTTCGCGACCGGCGTCGGTAGGGGAACCTTCTTGGCGGGCAGCTTCGTGGGGCTAGTATTCTGCACGACTTCCCGTTCCCGGGGTTCTGGCTCCGCGGCAGTAGGGTTGCTGGCCGGTGGCGTGGAGTTGGGCTCCTCTTCCGGTGCCTTAGGGCCTTCCTCGATTCCTGGCAAGGGGTCCTCTGGTGAGGCCTTCTTGGGCTCGATCGAAGAAATGTCCATTGATGGCTGCTCCATCTGCTGTGCCTTGGAGAAATAGCGCCAGGAGGCAACCGCAGCCAGACACAATGCAAGGAAAACGGCAAGAGCCAAGGCCACCTTTCGGGCAGAGCCATCGGTGTCCGGTCCAACCACCAAGCCCTCTCTATTCGGCTGCCCCTTCGTCTTCTCCCTAGGTTCGACACCCCTCAAGACCGGCCGGGGAGGTTCCGGTGCGGCTAGAGGACTGGGCCAAGGCGCAGCCGATTCCCCAGATTTCCCAGAACCAAGCGCAGCCGAATCCCCTCCCTTCAACTCCCCGAGAAGAAACAACAAGCTCTGCTGCGCCCTGGGGGTTTTGTCCAGGGCTTCGACCTCTTCCAATAGCGGCTCCAGCTTCGCCGGCAGAGGTCCGTCCACGGGCAGAAGGGAGCTGACCTGGTCGTAGACCGAGCCATCCAGGCGGCCTCCCAGGCTGGCCCCCAACTTCTCCAGGGCGGCGGTGCGGCGCTGGCGGTAGGCTTCCAGCTGGCGGGCCCGGTGGGGGTCCACGGCTAGGGGAAGGCTCTCCGCGGGGCCCTCGATCTGCTGGGCGATGCCGAAGCTTCTGGCAGCGTGCTCCGGGCGGTGCCGCTTCACCCACTCCACTACCCGCTGTTGTAGGTACCTCGCCAGGTCTCCCACGGTGATGTGTCCCTGCTCGTCGGCCGGTGCGGCCCCTCGCAGGCCATCGAGCACGGCGGCGGTAAACACTCCATTGCCCCGCTCTAGGTCGTCATAGGCGAAGCCTCCGTGAGTCGCGCCGGAAAGCACCACTTGCCCCGAGGCCTGGGCGATGGCCTCGGCGAAGGTGCGGGCCATGCCTTCCCCGGCCTCTCCCCGCATCCCCTGGCTCAGCCGCTCCCGGCAAGCGTCCAACAGCACCATTCGGCGGGGAGCGGGCGCGTCGGAGACCTTGTCGAACAGCCGGCTCACCGCGACGCTGGTGTGAATGGGCTCTTCTCGCAGGGAGTCGGAGGCGATGAGAAAGTCCCTTCCCTGCTCCGACAAGCCATGGGTAGCCAGGGACAAGAGAAAAATCCCCTTCTTGCCCGCCCCCCGAGACTGCTCCCCCAGCAGCCGGTAGATGTCCGGGTGACGAGCCGTCTCCCGCCGTGCCCCCGCCTCCAGAAGCTGCGCCAGTCTTTCTTGGCTCTCCTCCTTGCGGGGCTCGCCGGAAAGAGCCAACACCGCCCGCTGAGGACGAAGCAGCTTCAACTCGAAAGCAAAGAGATGGGCCAGGTCCACGGCGTCGTCGACGGCGAAAGGAACCGCCTGAAAGCGGACATCCTCGAACTCCGACACCCCCACGAAGAGACCCGTGGAGAACTCCGGATCAAAGCCCGGCCGCCGTGGCAGCCGAATCTCATCCCCTACTGAGCTCTCTCCCACCAAAGAACCTCCTGACGATCTTCGAATAAATTTGATTTCTTGCCTATTCTCTCTGCCCCAAGGACTTTCAGCAACCGAAAGTACTCGCCGACATTCCACCGACATTCGGCTGCCGACCGTCCCGCCGCCTATCCTGTCGGTTACCCTGGGCCTCCCCTACGGAGGGAACGATGGTAGGATTGAGATTCCTTTCTGAGGAGGTGAATCCACCCGTGCAGAGCTTTCTCGCCGCCGCTACAGTCCTCTTGCCGCTAGCCTACCTATTGCTAGTCGTGGTCTATGGAGCGCTGTTTTTTTCTCGCCATCCGCGAGCTGAGCGTTGGGCACCGCCGCTGCTGCTCGGTACCTTGGCCCTCCACCTGGCCTACTTGGTGGGGCTGGGGTTCAAATGGCACCAACTGCCCGCCGCGACTGTTCCTCAGGCCCTCACCGTCGTCGCCTTCGCTACCGCTGTGGTCTACGCGCTGGTGGAACGCCTCGGAAAAGATCGCTCTACAGGAGTGTGGTTGGTCGCCTTGATCTTTCTGTTTCAGCTGCTCAGCTCCCTCCTCGATCGATCGGATCCACCCGTCCTCGACCTCTTCCAGAGCCCACTTTTCGTGATTCATATTTGCCTGGCGCTGTTGGGCTATGCCGCCTTCGTCATCGCCGGCGCTTATGGATTTCTGTTCCTGCGACTCTACCGAGAGCTCAAGTCCGGTCGTTTCCGGTTGTTCTATGGTCGCCTGCCCCCCTTGGAAGTCCTCGACCGCATGACCTCCGGCGCCCTGATGGTGGGCTTCGTCGCCCTCACTGGCGCAGTGGCTTGCGGCCTAGGCTGGGCGATGAAAATCGGTTATCAGGGCTGGATGACGGACACCAAGATTCTACTCACCATCGCTACCTGGCTACTCTATGCAGCTGCCTTGCTGTTGCGCCGCCTGCGCCACTGGCAGGGAAGGCAGACCGCCTGGGTGAGCCTAGCGGGCCTGGTGGCCATCCTCGTGTCCATGATCACTTCTAATTTCCTGGCCCAGGGCCTTCACAACTTCTGATCGACCTATGCCGGACTCCCCCTACCTGCCGGAACGCCTCACGGAAGGACCTAGCCTGGTCCTCGTGGGTACGGACTACCGTCACGCCCCTTTGGAGATTCGGGAAAGGGTAGCCTTCGGCAAGGACGACACCAGCGACGCCCTGGTGCATCTGCTGGCCCGGCCGGAGATAGGGGAAGCCTGCTTGCTTTCCACCTGCAACCGCACCGAGGTCTACGTTCGCCCTTGCGATGAACAACAAGCCTTGCGCTCTGTGGTGGAAGAGATTTTCGAGGCCCGGGCGCCCCAGGTGGAGTCCCAAGGTCGGCTCTATGTGAAATGGCACGGCGAGGTCGCCAGCCATTTGTTGTCCGTAGCCAGTGGCCTCGAGTCGATGGTGTTGGGAGAGCCGGAGATTCTCGGCCAGATCCACCAATCCGCCGCTGCCGCGGAATCCGTGGGCGCCACCGGCGATGTCTTGAAGCGGCTGCTGAGAGCGGCCTTCAATGCCGGTCGAAGAGCCCGGGCGGAGACCGGGATTACCACCGGCGCCGTGTCGTTTGGCTATTCGGCGGTGGAGCTGGCCCGCAATATTTTCTCTAATCTGGAGAGGACCAAGGTTCTCTTGGTCGGTGCTGGAGATATCGCCCGTCAGGTGGCCCGTAACCTTCTGGAGCGGGGCGCGAAAAACCTGACGGTGACCAACCGTAGCCTCGAACGAGCTGAATCCTTTGCTGCCGAGGTGGGCAACGTCCAGGTTTTACCTTTCGACTCTCGAGTCGAGGCGCTGCGGGAGGCCGACCTGGTGGTCGTCTCCACCGCTGCCGAGGAGCCGGTGCTGACCCGCGAGCAGATGCGCCGGGGCATGGCCCGTCGTAAACCGAGAGCCCTCCTGTTGGTCGATCTCAGCGTGCCGCGCAACATCGAACCTCAAGCCGGCACTCTGGACAATGTCTTCTTGCACGACATCGACTCCCTGGACCACCTCATCCAACGCAATCTCAAGCGTCGTCGAGAGGCGGTCCCTCAGGTCGAGGAGATCATCGAAGAGGAGTTGAATCATTTCCGGAAGGCTTACCAGGGCCGCAAGGCTGAGCCCTTGGTAGCGCAGCTGCAACGGCAAGGGGAGGCCATTCGTGCCCAAGAGGTCGAGGCGGCTCTAGCTCGCTTCCCCGAGGACACCCACGAGCACCTCCACCGCCTGACCCGAGCTTTGGTTCGGAAGCTCCTTCACCACCCGTCTACCCGCCTGCGCCGGGAACAACAGGAAGAATCCCAACTGGCCTTGGTACGCGAGCTGTTCAAACTAGACCCAGAGGAATAAATTCGTCGTGAACTCCCAACAAACCGTTCTTCGGCTGGGCACCCGGGGAAGCGCCTTGGCATTGGCCCAAAGCTCCCAGGTAGCGCGGCAATTGGAGGCCGTTAACGAAGGGCTCCGAGTCGAGTTGGTGACCATCGTCACCCGCGGGGACCTCCACAAAGGGGATCTCGCCACCGGTGGAGGCAAGGGCCTCTTTACGGAGGAGCTAGAGGACGGCCTGATCAACGGCAGCCTCGACTTGGCGGTCCATAGCCTCAAGGATTTGCCGGTTCATCTGCGCCCGGAGCTCACCGTGGCGGCTTTTCCTCGCCGGGCCGACCCCCGGGATGTGCTGATCAGCGAGGGATCTCCCTCCCTAGCCGACTTGCCCGCCGGCAGCGTCGTTCTCACCGGTTCCTTGCGGCGGCGGTCGCAAATCCTCACTCGGCGACCGGATCTTCGGGTGGAACCTCTGCGAGGCAACGTGGACACCCGCCTCGAGAAGTGGCGCCGGGGTGACGGGGATGCGGTGGTTCTGGCCGCTTCCGGCTTGCTCCGTTTGGGCCTGGAGGGCCTACCCGCCCATGCCCTGGACCCCCAGGAGGAGATGCTCCCGGCTCCGGGCCAGGGAACTCTCGCTCTCGAAGTCCTCGCCGGTGGGCGGGCCGAAGCCTTCTGCCGCCGTCTCAACGACCCGGCTACGGAAGACACCGCCAAAGCCGAGCGGATCGTGGTGGATGCCCTCGGAGGCGACTGCACCCTTCCCCTGGCTGCCTATTGTCGCCAGGAAGATGGGCAGCGCCTCACTCTCGACGCCACCTTGGCGATGCCGAATGGCGAAGAGCAAGCTACCGGAAAAGCTGAGGGTGAGACGCCGGAAGCCGTGGCCAAGGAATGTTTGGAGGCCCTCTTTCAGGACGGCGCCAGGGAGGTACTGGCGAGGCTCCGGCCTTGACCTCAGGCTCCCTCTCTAGCTCGAGTCGCCTTTCCGGCGTCAGAGTCATCGTCACCCGAGCTACCCACCAGGCCGCGGGCCTGCGAGCCGCCTTCGAGAAATACGGAGCGGACGTTGCCCAACTCCCCCTTCTGGAGATCTGTCCGCCGAAAGACTCCGCCGCCTTCGACCAGGCCCTGGGGCGCTTGGCGATAGGGCCTGGGGCGATAGGGCCCGGGGCGGTTGGGAACAGGGCGAGCCGCCCCTCGCCCTACCAGTGGCTGATGTTCACTTCGAAAAATGCCGTCGAGGCCTTCCTTCGACTCCGGGAGGAAGATCTGCCACCGGGGATCCGCATCGCTGCGGTGGGCCGCGCCACGGCGCAAGCTCTTCGCCCGTTGCTCTCTCAACCGGGCGCCCCGCCTCCCTTGCTGCCAGACCAGCACAGCGCCGAAGGCCTGCTCCAGGCTCTCGCTTCAGAGGTCCGCGCCGGCCAGCGGGTGCTCCTACCCCAGGCTGCCGACGCCCGCCCGACCCTGAGCCAGGGATTGGTCAAATTGGGTCTGGAAGTGGATGCGGTCACCGCCTATGACAAAGCTCTGCCCCCCGAGAGCCGCCGGCTGGCGCGGACTCTCTTACAGAAGGATCCCCTCGGCTGGGTCACCTTCACGAGCCCCCGCATCGTGCGCCACTTTCTAGAATTACTAGGGGAAGCCTGGAAGAGGCGGCTTCCTGGCCTAAAGACCGCCTCCATCGGCCCCATTACCAGTGCCGAGCTACGCCGCCACGGCATCGCGCCCACCGCCGAGGCCCTCCACCCGGGGGATGCTGAGCTTGCTGCGGCGGTGGCGGATCTCCCCTAACCACCCAGGAGCGGAACCTCATCCCCCGCTCCTGGGCAGCCTCAGCTAGTGAGAAGCTCGGGCTAGTCTTCGAGATCCTGGAATCCACTCCAACCAGCCGGGATCCAATATTTGTGCCAAACATGTTGGTTCTGCCCGATCACCGCGATGTCGACACGGCTGAGGCCCCAGGAAGTGCTGGCAGGAGCGGTGGACAAGGTACCGCCTCGGGCTGACCAACTGCTCCAACCGGCACCGTCCAAGCGTTTGAAATAGAGCTGCCAATCTCCACCCCGGACGAACACATCTAAATGCCCACTCTGCCGCGAAGACACACTGGGAGCCGAAGTCAGATTGCCGCCGCGGTCCACCCAGGCCTGCCAGCCGCTAGCCGCCGTCCACGCCTTATGCCAAAGACTGCCATTGCGGCCGCGAGCGAAGCAGTCCAAGGCGCTCGAGTTGGACGAAGTACAAGCCGGGCTCGACGAAAGCTCCCCTCCGAGACTGAACCAACCTGTCCAACCCCCGCCTGTCCACGACTTAATATAAAGCTCGTTATTCAACCCACGGGAAAACACATCCAGCCTATTGACGTTTCGAGAGGTGATCGCCGGAGCAGAGGAGTGAAGACCGCCTAAAGAGGACCAGAGACTCCAGCCCCCCAGGCTCGACCAATATTTATGATAGATCTCTAGATCCTGCCCACGGGCCACGCAATCGATGCGACTCGATGACCAAGAAGTACAGGCGGGAGCGGAAGTTAGAATGCCGCCGAGGTCGTCCCAATCACCCCATTCAACACCATTCCAACGCAGGATGCGAAGCTGCCGATCGTCTGCTTGTTCAAACACATCCAGTCGATTCGATTGCCGGGATGAAAGAGACACTTTCGGCCCTTCATCCGGCAAGATCGCCAAGGTCCCTACCGCGCTGATCAATGGGTTCAACTCATCTCCGTTCAGAGCGGCCCAATCCGTTGGGTTAGCATTATTGATCGCCTGATAGACAGCGCCGGTGAATTGGATCGGTACCGAATCACCCTGAAAGATCTCCCCGGCAGCGTTCTCAGTGACCTCTTGAACCTGTAGATGCACATGAGGCCCTCCGGACTGGCCGGTATGGCCCACTCGCCCAAGAAATTGACCAGTCCGCACATAGGCGCGTTGCCCCTCGGGAACCGCATACTCCGTAAAGAGGGTGCCGGTTCGATCTCGTCTCTCATCAGGATCGACAGTTTCCAACCAGCCATCGGCACTCCCATTTGGACAAAGACTCTCCGGGATAGAAAAACCCTGTAAATGGCCATACACCACGAGATGACCGTCGTCGGTTCGGATTCCTAGATGGTTTCCAATATCGGTTGCACGGTGAGCGTTTTCCTGGTACTCCGACGCTCCCGGCCAGTCCGGAAATTCTCGCCAACAACTGACGACTTCCCCATCCGCCGACGCGTAGAGAGGTTGGCCGAAAATAATCGAAGCATCTAGACCTGTCCCAGTCGGCTTGTTATTTTCCCAACTCTCGTTATCGAAGTCATAGCGCACTCCGGCCAGATCATGAGCCAATCCGGATCCGCCATGAATTTGAGAAAAGTACCAATAGTGCCCGTAAGGAAGATCTTCACCATGGGCGGGAAACTTGAGTGGATAAGCTGAACCGTCGAAGGTGAAAACAAACCCCGTCAAGACCATAAAAAGGCTCAACAGAAACACACGAAACCGTGCTGGCCTTTTCTCGACATTCGCCTCCCTCCTCTGACCTCGAACCCTAGACACTTGAGATGCTTCAGATAGTTGAAACCGTTCCATTTTCATTCTCCTTGACCCTGGTTATTGGCCAGCTTCCCGGCCGATTCCCTCTCTATTAAGGTCCTCGGAGAATCTAATTTTTTTCCGACAGGTCAGATAATGAATTTCTCATAACAAGGAACCTCTCCGGAGAACACAGCCGCCCATCCAGGTGATTTGCGGTCACCGTTCCCCCATCCCCCTCGCTGACGAGCGACTTTCACCACAGGCTGCTAAGCTAGCCCCGTGAGCCCATCGAGTCCCTCTATTTCACCAGCCGGTGCCGGAGCTCTCCCCCAGGGAGGAGCCGCCCCACCTGTGACGACTCCTGTCGAGGAGCCTGGACCAGGAGACGAGCGTCCCTTCGAGCTGATGGTAGAGAAACCCGTTCCCGGTTTGATCCGCCGCTTCTTGACCATTCAAAGGCATTTTCTGGGCCTGGCCTTGGGAGCCCTCATCTCATCGTCGCGGGCCAAGCCCAAGCCTGGTGGGTTGCGCCGAGTCGGGTTTGTGCTGCGCTGGACTGCCGCCCAATTCGCCAAACCCTTCGTTCGCAAGGAGCTCAGGAGAGAGCCTTTCCCGGTACAACTACGACGTCGCCTGGAGCTCCTGGGGCCGACCTACATCAAGTTGGGACAAGTCCTGAGCCTGCGGCAGGACCTGCTTCCCAAATCGGTTACCGAGGAGCTCAAGAACCTCCTCGACCGCCTACCGGTGGTGCCCTACGCCCGCTTCATGGAGTTGGTCCAGGAGGACCTTCCCTGCCGCATTGGCGAAGCGTTCTTCACCATCGACGAGACTCCCCTTGGCTCCGCCTCCATCGCTCAGATTCACCGTGCCCAAACTCTGGACGGCGACCAGGTCATTCTCAAAGTGGTCAAGCCAGGTATTCGGGAAACTCTGGCTCGAGACGCCAAGCTACTGGGAGCTTTGGGTTTTGTGCTGGAAATCTTCCTGTCCAAATTCCGCCCCCGAAAGGTGATTCAGGAGTTTGTCGACTACACCTCCCGAGAAGTGGACCTGCGCCGGGAAGCCGACAACGCAGAGACCTTTTCGGCCAACTTCCGCGATATGCCAGACGTCGTATTTCCTAAGATCTACCCCCAGTTCTCCGGCGAGAACGTGCTGTGCATGGAGTTTCTCGATGGCATTAAGCCGGATTCTCCGGAAGCCCTCGCCCTCCCTACCGTCACCAAGGATCGAATCGTCGAGTTGGGGGCTTCGTCCGTCATTCGCATGTTGTACCAAGACGGCTTTTTTCACGCCGACTTGCACCCAGCGAACCTGATCATTCTGCCCGGGCCCAAGGCAGGTTTCATCGACTTGGGAATGGTCGGGAGGTTCGATGAGGCCTTGCGCCGGACTCTGCTCTACTACTATTACTGCCTGGTCGCGGGGGATGCCGAGAACGCCGCTCGCTACCTCACCGCGGTGGCAGAGGTCGGCCCCCGCTCGGACCCCAAGGGCTTCCAGCGGGCCTTGCGAGAGAAGTCCGAGCGCTGGCGGCACCGCTCGGACTTCAACGAATTTTCTCTAGCTCAGCTGATCCTGGAGTCCGTCAACCTGGGAGGGCGCTACCGGATCTTCTTTCCCGTCGAAATGGTTCTCATGGTGAAAGCTCTGGTGACTTTCGAAGGCGTCGGCAACATTCTTCTGCCGGGAGTCAATGTGGCGGAAGTCAGCAAAGGCCAGATCAACCGTATCTTCCTCAGCCAATTCAGCCCCTTGCGAGTCGCTCGAGACGGCTTGCGCAACGCTCCAGAGTTGATCGATGCCGTAGCCAAGGCTCCCATGCTGATTACCGAAGGTTTGAGGGCCTTGGAGAAGATCAGCCGGGAGCCCCAGGACAATCCCTTCGCCGGTTTGCGCGGCACCTTGTTTGGAGGTTTCTGCATGGTCGCCGGCGCCATTCTCGCGGCAGCTCAGGGACCCTGGCCGGTGTGGGCAGCCCTCTTCATTCTCGGAATCGGCGTCCAGCTGCGGCGTAGGCATTGACCTCCTCTCCCGGGCCTGACCGCCCCTCTCGCGAACCTTTTCTCGATTCCATTCTCAGAGTCGCTCCCGGAGTGGAAGTCTTGGCAGGAGCCAACGACGAAGCCTATGTGCTGCACTTGGGCCAGGCCCGGCGCATCGAGGGTTTGGATGCCAAAGATCTTCGTCAGCTCTTGGCGCAAGTGGATGGACATCGCTCGGTGGGAGAGATCGTCCAGGCCCTATCGGAGCGCTTTCAGGAAGAAGATGTCTTGCAGGTCCTACGGGCTCTGGTCGGCCGCATCTTGCACGCCGCTGCTTGCCAAGGCCAGCCGCCACCGTTGGCCGCGGAGCTTCGCGAGCTACCAAGGCTGTTCGCCCAAGAACCCCGCCGCCGCTGCCGACAGAGCCACATTCGCCGGGTGACCGTAGTCGGCGGGGGCTCCGCTGGCTTCCTGGCAGCGCTGGCCTTGGCCCGCAAGTTACCGGGTCTCCAAATCACCGTCGTCGAGTCGAAGAAGATCCCGATCATCGGTGTCGGCGAAGCGACGACGCCGCTGCTACCGGCCTTCCTCCACGGCACCCTTGGACTCGATATGGGGGAGTTTCACCGCATCGTTCGCCCGACCTGGAAACTAGGTATCCAATTCCTGTGGGGAAAACCGGCCCCCCATTACTTCAACTACCCTTTCACCGCCGGACGCCTGGGAGAATCCAGTGCCTACGAAGGGGATATCAATTCCTATTCTCTCCCCTCCCTCTTGATGAACGCCGATCGCTCTCACCTGCTGGATTTGGCCGGTGGTGATCACACGTTTCTACCGACCCCTTTCGCCTACCACGTAGACAATCACCGCTTCGTCAGCTACTTGCGGCAGGAAGCCGCGAAGCGGGGAATTCGCTGCCTGGATCGCCAAGTAGTGGATGTCCTCCTCGAGGAGAGTGACGACCCGGACGGGGTCCGAGTCTCCGCTCTGGCCACCGCCGAAGGGGATCGTCTGGAGAGTGATCTGTGGGTCGATGCCACCGGCTTTCGCTCCATCCTCCTGGGCAAGGCCCTCGGTTCTCCCTTCGAAAGCTTCGCCGACAGCCTGTTCACAGATGCAGCCTTGGCCGCCAACCGCCCCCACGGCGGCCATCTCAAGCCTCACACCACCGCCGAGACTTTCGATCACGGTTGGTTCTGGACGGTGCCTCAACGAGACTCCAATCACTGCGGCTATGTCTTCTCCACCGCCCATACCTCTCCGGACGAGGCGGTTGTCGAAATGAGGCGCCGCTATCCCGACCTGGAAGACCCAAGGTTGATTCGATTTCGTTGTGGCCGGCGCCAGCATCTGTGGAAAGGCAACGTGGTGGCCCTCGGCAATGCCTATGGCTTCGTCGAACCCCTCGAGTCCACGGCCCTCCACATGATCATCGAGGCTCTCGTCCTGGTCATTCGGCATTTCCCGGAGTCCGCAAAGGAGGGTCGTAGTCGTGCCCTCCTCAATCAACGCTTGGCGGAACATTGGGATCAGCTGAGGGGTTTCCTGGCTCTCCATTTCAAGTTCAACCATCGCCTGGACACTCCCTTCTGGCAGGACTGCCGCCGGAGCGTCGAGCTTGGAGCTGCCGCCGAGACCCTCGAGCTCTATCGGGAACGAGGCCTACTGTCAGACCGTCATCACCTAGCCCGCTTCGACAGCCTGTGGCGGGATTTCGGTCGCGATGTCGTGCTGTTGGGCCAAGGGATCGAGCCACCGAAGAACCACCCTTCTCGAGATCTTCGGCTGATGGACGAGGCTACCTGGCGCAATCTGCTGACGAGAAGCCAAGCCCTGGTCGCCGCCGCCCTCCCTCAGGAGCAAGCCCTGGAGCTACTGGATCGGGACCCTCGCCTACTCCACCAGCTTCAGGCTCGGGCACCGTGGCTTCAAGATGCGGTGGTGGGAGGACGAGAGAATTGGTGACCAAGACCCTCGCCGAGAGAAACCAAGGCAACTGTTCTGGATAGAATCCTAGTTTGAAAAGCAATGTATCTTTGAGAGCAATGTGGCTTTGAAAAGCAAAGTGGCTTTGAGCCCCCAGTTTGACTAGAAACCCCGAGTAAAGAGTAAGTACCCAGTCTGCCGCAGAGGAATGACATGAACGAACCTCAGCCCAACCCTCTCACCTCCCCGGAAGACCAAAGCGCCACTTTCGTCGAGCTTTTTTTCGACCTGGTGTTCGTCTTTTCTCTCACCCAGGTCGTGCACCTCCTGCACCATGGGCTGGACTGGGCCACCATTGGACAAGCCACCCTGGTGTTCTGGTTGGTTTGGTGGGCCTGGACCCAATTCACCTGGACCCTCAACACCGCCGACACCACTCAGACCGTGGTGGAGCTATGGACTTTGGTCGCCACTGCTGTGGTCTTCTTCATGGCCATCGCCCTGCCGAACGCCTTTCACGGCTCTGGCCTCTGGTTCGCCATCTCTTATGTAGTGGTCCGCTTGATCGGCCTCGGTCTCCACGTCTGGGTCGGCTGGAACGATCCCTCCCTGCTGGCTGCGATTCGCAGCTTCACCGTGGTCTCTCTACTCGGTCTAGGGGCAGTTTTAGCCGGCGGGTTGATGGGAGGTCGCGCCCAGATCGGCATGTGGGCGCTCGCCATTGCCCTAGATGTGCTGGCTGCCATGGTGGGAGGACGAGTGGATGGCTGGAACCTCCGATCCGAGCATTTTGGCGAACGTCACGGTCTGTTCGTCATCATCGCCCTGGGGGAAACCCTCATCGTCGCAGCCAACGGCTTCCAGGGAGTTGGCCATTCCATGGAACAAGTGACGGTGGCCGTCCTCGCCGTGGCCACCACCTGTGGGCTGTGGTGGACCTATTTCCCTCGGGCCAAGCCAGCGCTGGAAGAACAGCTAGCTCGACATCCAGGGTTGGCGAGAGCTGGTCTGGCCCGGGACGCCTACAGCCTGGCTCATTTCCTCATGGTCTGCGGCATCGTCGCCTTCGCCGTGGCCCTGGAAGGAGCCCTCAATCCGGGTCATTTCTCCCACACCGGGGCTTGGGCGCTAGCGACCGGATTTATTCTTTTCGTTGGCGGCATGGGGATGGCCCTATGGAGAGCCACCGGGAAGTGCCCCCTTCCCCGAACCATCTTGACTCTCTTGACGGCGGCAGCCATTGTCTTGCTGCCCTCAGGCAGAGCCGACTTGGCGTTGGGAGTCGCTCTGGCCGGTACAGTATTGATCTCTGTTATCGAGCAGCGATCCCTTGGCGTCGACCGAGAAACGAGGCTCGAGAGCCAGAAGTTATGACCGTAGCCCCGGGCGGGGGAACGGCCGAGGATGAATGAAGAGCTGAGCCCACTCTCCTACCCAGGAACTCGACAAGGAGCTTGCTCAGGAGTTACGTGAGATCAGCGAAGCCAGGGATAGAAGACCAAAAGAAAGGAAGCGAGCCATGCAAAAGCGGTTATGGAGTGTCGTATTCGTGGTGGCCTCACTGATGGCGATCTACCCAGTGGCGGCCGACTGGCCCCAATGGCGAGGCCCCAGCCTCGATGGCAGTAGCTCGGAAACCGGTCTGCCGGTCGAATGGAGCGCGGACAAGAACGTAACCTGGAAGCTGGCCCTCCCGGCGCGCGGCGCCGCCACACCCATTGTGTGGGGAGATCGCATCTTCCTGAGTGTCAGCGAGGATCCGGAGAAAACCGATCGCCTCTCCCTCTGGTGCCTCGATCGCAACACCGGCAAACGGCTCTGGGAACGGCCACTGGGAGGCGGCAACGAGCTCAAGTACAAACACCATATGGCCTCTCCCTCGCCGGTCACCGATGGCCAGGGCGTCTACGTCATCACCGGTCTCGGAATTGTCAAAGGCTTCGACTTCGCCGGCGAGGAGCTATGGAGCCGAGACCTTCAAAAAGAGTACGGCAAGTTCGGCACCAATTGGGGCTACGCCTCTTCCCCCTTGCTCTTCGACGGATCTTTGTTCATCCAGGTTCTCCACGGCAGTCACACCGACGACCCGTCTTATCTACTCCGAGTCGACCCGGCCACCGGCAAGAATCAATGGCGCGTCGAGCGTCCCACGAAGGCCATCCGCGAATCTCCGGACTCCTACACCACTCCGACCGTGCTGCCCCCCTCCCGGGGAGAGAGCGCCCAGATCGTCATCAGTGGAGGAGACGTGGTCACCGGCCATGATCCTGCTACCGGCCGCGAGCTCTGGCGAGCTGGCAACATCAATCCGGCCAATAGCCCAGCGGGTAGAGTTGTCGCTTCGCCCCTGGTGGTTGGAGACTTGGTCTACGCCTTCGGAAAACGAGGTCCCATCGTCGCTTTGCAAACGCGTCCGGAAGACAACAAGGCAGACCCTAAAAAGAAGGCTGCTCAGAAGAAAGAGAGCCCTGCTGCCAAGAGCCCGCAACCGTCCCTCGCCTGGTCCCGAGAAAAAGGAACGGACGTTCCGACCCCGGTGAGTGACGGTAAGTACCTCTACGTCATCACCGACAAAGGCCTCGCCTGGTGCCTGGATGCGAAAACCGGCGAAGCCCTCTACGGGCCTCAGCGCCTCGCCGTCGGAACCTACAGCGGCTCCCCAGTCATCGCCGACGGGCGCATTTACATCACCAGCGAGCTCGGTATGACCACCGTGCTGCGAACCGGCGCCAAGTTCGAGGTGCTCTCTGAGAACGACCTGGACGGCTACACCCTCGCCTCCCCGGCCATCTCGGAGGGACAGATCTTCATCCGCACCGCCGATTTCCTCTTCGCCATCGGCCAACGCCGTAGCAGCGGGTAAGCCCGCCATTTGAAACATTTGTCTCTCTTCCAGCGTTAGTTTCTCTGGGCGCCCAAAACAACCGACCCAGAGGAAAGACGCCATGGATAGTTGGCTCAAAGACATCCGCTTCGGTTTCAAGATGCTGCTCAAGGATCGGGGTTTCGCTGCCACGGGCCTACTCACCTTGGGACTTTGTATTGGCGCCAACTTGGCGGTCTTCAGCATCGTCAACTCGGTGCTGCTCCGCCCGTTGCCCATCCCTGAGGCCGAACGGATCCTCGTCGTCAACAACTCCTACCCCAAGGCGGGAGCCGAAGTGGCCAGCAATGGCGTGCCCGACTATTTCGACCGCCGCCAGCATGTCACCGCCTTCGAAGAGCAGGCCATCTACCGCACGACCAGCCACAGTCTCGGTGAGGGCTCCGTTCCGGAACGAGTCGCTGCCCTGACGGCGACTCCATCCTTGTTCTCCCTCCTCCAGGTCCAACCAGCTCTGGGTCGGCTATTTACCGAGCAGGAAGGCGAGATCGGCCACGAAGACAAGGTGTTGCTCAGTCACCAGCTGTGGCAACGTTCCTTCGGTGCTGACCCCGGCGTGATCGGCAAGAACATCAAGCTCTCCGGCCGTCCCTTCGAGGTCATCGGCGTCATGAAGCGAGAATTCCTCTTCCTCGACCCGGAGGTGGAGCTGTGGGTTCCGGCTGCCTTCACGGAGGAGCAGCGCTCCGACGATGCCCGCCACAGCAATAGCTGGCAAATGATCGGCCGGCTAGCGGACGGCGCCACCATCAACCAGGCGCGAAGCCAGATCCTGGCCGTCAATGCAGCCAATATGGAGCGTTTTCCGGATTTTCGCGAGACCCTCACCAACGCCGGTTTCACCACCCTCGTCTCCCCCTTACAAGAAGAAGTGGTGGAAGGCATTCGAGGCACCCTCTATCTGCTGTGGGCTGGAGTGTTTTTCGTCCTCCTCATCGGTATCGTGAATCTAGCCAACCTGACTTTGGTCCGCAGTACGGCGAGAGCCAAGGAGCTTTCCCTGCGCCAAGCCTTGGGAGCGAGCCGCAGCCGGGTCGCTCGGCAGCTGCTCACCGAGAGTTTCCTACTCGCTGGCGCCGGCGGTTTGCTAGGAATTGGGCTGGGGCATCTCGGCCTCAAAGGCTTGCAGCTACTGGGAATGAATCACTTTCCTCGCAGCTCCGAGATCACCATCGGCCTGGTGCCCATTCTGGTGGCCCTGGGCCTGACGGCCCTCACCGCTTTAGCTCTCGGGCTGTTGCCGCTGAGCCAACTCCCCAAGAGAGATAGCCATGAAACCCTCAGCGAGGAAGGCCGCTCCGGCACCGCCAACCGCAAAACTCGGGGCTTGCGGCGAGCCTTGGTCGTCACCCAGGTCGCCTTCGCATTCGTACTCCTGGTGGGGGCCGGGCTGTTGCTCACCAGCTTTCGGAAAGTCCTCGCCATCGAACCTGGATTCGAGCCCGAAGGAGTGTTGACGGCAACCCTCGATCTCCCCCCCTCCCGCTATGAAGACGAAGCAGCCCTCCGGGCCTTTGTGGATCGTAGCCTCGAACGCATTGGAAACCTCCCGGGGGTCGACAAGGTCGGGGTCATCGACGCGCTCCCCTTTGGCAGCAGATTCAACAACAGCGTCATCTTCGCCGAGGGCTATGAGATGGCACCCGGGGAGTCCATCGTCTCGCCCTCCAGATGTGCCGTTAGCGATAGCTATTTCGCGACCCTCGGCATTCCCCTGGTCGCAGGCCGCTTCTTTGATCACCGCGATACCGCCGACGCCAAAAGAGTGGTAATCGTCGACCAACGATTGGCCCGCCGTTTCTGGCCTGGGGAAGACCCTATCGGCCGCCGCATGTTCTTCCCCAGCGAAGCGAGTGATCTGCTCAAATTGCCCCCCGAAGAAGAAATGCTCACGGTGGTCGGTGTGGTCGGCGAGATCAAGATGCACCGCTTAGTGGACTCTCGCGAGCCCGTCGGGGCCTACTACTTTCCCTTCCCTCAGAGTACCGGACGTACTCTCTCCATCGCCCTCAGAGGACCCGCTCCGGAAACCCTCCGAGCTCCCCTGACACGAACCATGGCGGCCCTGGACCCGGAGCTTCCTCTCTTCGAAGTTCGCACGATGAAGGATCGGATGCAGCAAACTCTGATAACCCGCCGAACTCCAACGATTTTGGCTCTCACCTTTGCCGCCGTGGCCCTTCTATTGGCCACCATAGGCGTTTACGGCACCCTCGCCTACCTGGTCACCCAACGCCGCCGAGAATTCGGCATTCGCCTTGCCTTGGGCAGTGGCAAAGAACGAATCCGTCGCCTGGTCTTGCGTGAGGGTACCGGGCTCATGGCCGTGGGCCTGGCGTTGGGCCTGGTGGCTTCTATCGCCTTGGGAAGGTTTCTGAAGAGTCAGCTCTACGATATCGAGCCCACCCATGCGGGTGTGCTCGCTTCGGTAGCGGTGGTGCTGATGCTGGTCTCCGTGTTCGCCAGCCTGGTGCCCGCCCTGAAGGCCACCCGCATCGATCCGATGGTGGCTCTATCCAGCGATTGAGAGGGGCGAGGGAGTGACTTCCACCCGTCGGGTCCTTCCCAAAAAAGCGATTGACGCCGACTGGGACTCAGCGTAGCCTGCGGACGAACACTATAGAATCCGGCTACAGATTCCGGTTCCAGATTCCGGCAGAGAAACCTGAAGACTGCGGCGGCTCGCCTTGGAAATGGGCCCTAGAGACCAGATGCGTAAATTCCATCTCTCCTTGGCTGCACTCACCTTCGGCGCCTTCGGCCTCACCGGCCTCTACATGCACTTCGTTCTCGATCATCTTCGTGAGCTAGATCTTGCCTTACGGGCCTTTTACCGCTCTCGCCACATTTACATTCTCCTCGCCGCCCTCCTCCATGCAGGCCTCGGTGCCTATATTCGTCCTGCGATAAATCTTCGTTGGTTGCAGTTCGCCGGGTCTGCGTTCGTCACGGCGAGCACATTGGCGTTGATCGTCGCTTTCTTTGTGGAATCCACAACACCCAACCTGCGATCTCCAGTAAGCACGTTGGCCATCTACTCCCTCACCTTTGGCAGCCTCTGCCATGTTCTCTCCGGGCTTCGAAACCAAAGGCCTATGGACTAAAAGGGCTTGTCAAGAAAAAACCGCTCCCTAGCAACAGGGAGCGGCTAAAACGAAGGTTATTCGAAAGCTACCGTGCCTCGTGGAAGGCTTGGACGGCGCTGGCGAAGAACCTGCCTTTGTCCCGCGGCCGAATCACTCCGGCGGAGACCAGCTCCGAAAGGGCGGTGCGGACGCAGGTCCGGTAGGCACGAAAGCTCGGCCACTGCCCATCGTAGCTACAGGGAATCTCGGGAAAGAGGACTCTCGAGCCAGCGCGGACGTTGTTGAGACGATTACGGACCCCACCGGGCCAGAGAATGTCGATCTCCCCCCTACGCTCGGAGCCGAGACCGAAAGTCCCTTCCAAGCTGTCTTGGGAGGCATAGCTAGCGCCGCCCACCACCGGGCGCAAGACCTGCTTCCCGGAGCGGGTAGTAAAGCGCACCACCGCCCCGATTCCATCGCGATTGACCACGCCGCCAGAGGTGAGACCCACGGTTCCGAGAGGGCGAACAGAGAGGGAGTGGTTGCCGTTTTCGCCGCCGTTCAACTCCACCGAGAGGTTCCCGCGGTCGATCTCGATACCCATGAAGGTACCGTCCCCGTTGAGGGCGCCGGTGGGAGCGAAAATCTGCGAGTAGCGCCCCCCGTCGAAGGGGGAGCCCCAATTGTGGTTGTAGAGCGTCTGCTCGGTGGCGAGAATGTTGAAGTTGGAAACGGTGACGATGTCGTCGAAGCCGTTGCCATCCAAATCTCCCATGGCCACTCCCTGAACCGTCCTCTCCTCGTGATCCGTCGATCCCGCCAGGGCCACCGCGTCCCGGGAAAATGTTCCGGTTCCATCGTTCTCCAGAATCGAACCCGGCGCCCCTTGTCCCACCGGACCAAAGTAGAGGCCTCCGTGGAACAGAATGTCCGTGTCCGCATCGTTGTCGTAGTCCGCCATGCTGGTACCCCAACCGAAGGGAGTTGCCACCAAGGGGCCAACTCCTGGGTCCATGAAGGAGCCACCGCCCGTCCCCAGATACCAGCGAGAAGCGGTATCGCCAAGAAAGTAGATGGCGAAGGTCCCCCATTGGGGATCCAGAGGGGTGATGGGAGTCGATGTGTAATCTCCGGTATTGGTGCCGAAGAGGTCCAACTCGCCGTCCGCGTCGAGGTCTCCAAAGGAGAGGCCCATCCAAGCTCCCGGAGAGGCCGGACTCAAGGTGCCGGTAACGTCCGTAAAAAATCCGCTGCCATCGTTCAAAAAGACGTGAATCAAGCCCGCATCAATGCCGCCGTCTCGGGCGATGGGCACCCCCGCCTGATCGTCGGCCTGCACCAGGTCGGCGTCACCGTCCTGATCCACATCGACCAGGGCGATGGCCCAAGTGATACGTGGCAGCCCATCGAAGAGGGGAGAAGAGTAGCCTCGAGTCTCCAGAATGCCCGCTGCCGCACTGACATCGGCGAAGTGGTTGCCCCCCAAGTTGCGGTACAGCTGGTTGTGCTGGCTGAAGTCGAAGGGCACCACAATGCCCAAGCTGTTGGACATATCGACCGAATTGTTACCGACCGCCAGGTCTAAGAGACCATCGTTGTCTACGTCTCCGAAGGAGCAGCTAACGGAGCTCTTGTCACCGCCATCAATGCCGGCGGTGGCAGAAATATCGTCAAACGTGCCGTCTCCTCGGTTCTCGAATAGTCGGTGCGGACCGAAGTTGCTCAACACCAGGAGCTCCGGGTCGCCGTCGTTGTCCAGATCCCCGAAGCAAGTGCCCGAGCTGTCCTGATCGGTGGCAGCCACACCAGCGGCCACCGCCTGATCGACGAAGGTCGCTTGGCCGATTTGGGCCAACTGGTGTTGGAACAGGCTATTGGGTGCGCCCGGGCCATTGGTGACGTAGATATCCAGATCACCGTCGCCATCGTAGTCCAGGAGGGCGACTCCGGGAGCGCCGTGAGGCTTCTCCGGAGTCAAGGCCCAATCAGCAATGGTCAGCACGGGTTGGGTAGTGAAGAAATCGAACACCTCGATGGAATCAGAAGGTGCACGTTCATAGGTCAGACCGGCACCGCCGCCCACGGCAATATCGGAGAAAGTCACACCACCCGCTGCCGCCGGAACGGAGGCCAGCCAGCAAGCTCCAGAAAAAAGGAGGAGAGTCTGCAGATAAATCGACCGAGGCAAACGGAGAGCCAATCGTCCAGTCAAAGACATTGTAAGTACCCCTTAAAATAAATGAACCATTTCCACAATAAGAATTACGCATATCTTCGCTAGTTGTTCTCGATCCAGGATCGATCACGGGTCGTGAAGAGAGACACTGCTGGGGTTTCCTGTCCGACTTAGCGGCCCCTCTGGCGAGAAGAATCGCTTCCATACCGAGACCCCCTTGTGGTTAAGAGAGCTGACTTTCTGAAAACGGCGTTTGCTTCGGTAGCCGAAGAAGACTTGGAGATGGCCTCCCAGCGAGGACGGGGCCAGCCTGCTGGCAAAGAGACCTAGGGAAGGGGCCTGAATCTAATCTGCATGACGGTGGCCGACTCCTCTGCCTGCGCGACAGAGGGCAAGGGGCGAGGGGCAAGGGGCGAGGGGCGAGGGGCGAGGGGCGAGGGGCGAGGGGCGAGGAAAACAGGGGGAAGGACGCCTGTGGACCGGTCCTCAGTAGTCCAAATACCCCTCCCGAGTCCTCACCTCGACCTCCGGTCCAGCATCCACATGGACCCGATGCCAGCTACCATCGCCGCGGTTCTCGGAGGGGTAATAGCCAAGGACGTACTGCTCCCGCAGCTCCCGCAGGATTTCGCTGAAAGCTGTCTCCGCCTCCCCGAGGTTGCCAATGTGCACGATGCGGCCACCACTGGCTTCGACCACCTGTTCCAACAGATGACGCTCTTGGCGGTGGTTGTCGGCGTTTCTCCAGGAGCTCGTACTGCCAGCGCCTCCGGAGGATTGAAGGATGCGGATCCAGTAGATCAGCGTCTGGCTCCTGCGAGCCGTCCACTGGATGTCCTCCATGGAAAGGGCGCTCTCCACATCGGTGCCGTCCGTGAGCAAGACGGCTACTCGCCTGCCTTGGCGGCCCTCTAAGTGCTTGAGAGCGAGATAGAGATGGTCGTGGATCGCCGTTCCCCCGGATGCTTTGACCCCATCTAATCCCGCCACCAAATCTGCCGCATTGCCGGTGAAATCCGTGGCGTGGAGAAGGCGGTCCGAAAATAGTAGGAGAGCCGCTTCGTCCAGCTCCGCCATCCCCTCGGCGAACCGCCGGGCTCCCCGCACCGCCAAGCGGAGACGGTCCCCCTTCATGCTCGAGCTGGCGTCCACCAGCAGAGCAGCGGTGAGGGGCGCGTTGCCGTCCTCGAAGGTCACGATGGATTGACTACGCCCGTTGTCCTTGATCTTGAAATAGCCACGGGAGAGATTCGTCAACCTCTTGCCGCCCCGGCTCACCGTCACATAGAGCTGCTGTAGGGCCAAGTCCACCGCCTCATTGACAGCGATTGCCCGAGTCTGACGCACCGAACGAACCTCTTCACCGGAAACGGTACGGACGATCCCCTCGAATCGATGCTCTCGGTTGGCCTGTCCCAAATCCACCACCCACCGGTAGGGTGGCTTGGTGAATCGAGCTGTCGGGCGACCATCTACGAGCAGCACCACTTCTTTCACCTGGTCTGCCCCCAGCACCTCCATAACGACCTCGATCTCACCAAAGACCGGCTTGTCGGGGGGAGGATTGAGGAAGAATAGATCGAGCCCCCAGGCGGAAGGTGCGAGCACCACAACGGCCCCTAGAGCCAGGCCCAGGAACCAACCGCGAGAGATCCACGACATTCGCCGGCTCACCGAGGCCTCCTCTCGCCGGCCTTTTTGGCCAGGGCAGCTACCGCCAGGGAAAACAAAGGCTGCCGGGCGAGGCTGCTATCCAGGAGGTGCTGCCGCGTCGCCTCCAGACCTTTTGGTTGAGTAGAGGTGGTGTAGCGATACCGGGAAGATGCCTTCAGGCCCTCCCCTGGTTCTACCGCCAGCCGGCCCAAGGTCTGACGGGCAGCGGCGAACTGGCTCTGCCGGTCGAGGGAATAGGCCATGAGGAGGCTCAGACGGCGGTGCTCAGGAAAGGCATCCAAGGCGCGCCGCAGCCAGCTCACGGCTTCCTCCAGTCGCTTTTCCCGTAGCAAGACCTTGGCGAGCTCTCCATAGGCAACCTCTTGTACCCAGGCCGGGTTGTTCTCGGTCACCAACTGCACCAAAACCTGCTTCGCTCGCTCCTGGTCCCGAAGCCGCCTTAGGTTGACCGCCAGCCGAAGCCTTCCCTCCGGGGCCTTGGGATTCCTCACCAACAGCTCCTCCAACTCGTCGACGGTGGCGCCGTAATCCCCGAAGCGCTCTCGCAAACGAGCTGCTTGCAAGCGAGCCGAGGTGCTCTCTCCATCCTGCGCCAAGGCTTTCTCGAGGACCTGAATCGCGGAGGCGAAGAGACCGGCTTCCACCATGGCGGAAGCCACGCTGCTCAGGGCTATCCCGGCTAGCCGCCGTGCTTCCGGCGTAGCCGCCGCCGCGGCATAGGCTTCGCTGAGCTCCACGGCCCAGCGCCGAGAATGAGAGGCTAGTTGGAAATTCCTCGACTGCTGATAGGCCTCGTACAATTCCAATTGAAGCTGGATCAGAGGCACCAAAGCCTCGGGATCGATCTTGGCTAGGCCTCGGGAGATAGCCCCCTTGGCGCGCACCAGGGACGGCAAGCCCGCTCCCTCCTCACCGTCCTCTCCGTCCACGACTCGAGTCTCACAGGCTTGAAGATCCGCCACCAGAGCCGAACGACCCATCCCAGAGACACCCCTCGTGGCGCCACCGGCCAGGGTTTCTATGAGCAACTTGCGAGCTCTCCCTTCGAGAGCATCGGCCCTCTTCCGAGGCCTTTCAGGTAACTCCGTCGTGAAAGTTACGGGACGAGCTCGACCATCCAAGGACGCGGCCAGGCTTTCCAACTGGCTCCAAGCGATGGATTCCACGGGCTGGCTCTCCAAAACGAGAACTCGCAGCGGCGCAGTTTCCCAAGCCCCGTCCACCGAGTCCTCTCCCGTCGGTTGGCGAGAGATCACCAGGCGAAAGGTCGCCGTCGGGAGCTTGGGAAGGGAGATTCTTCCGGAGAGGCGCTCGAAGCCGGCGACCGCCGCGGACAGGTTCCGATCGAGGTCCAAGTGCACCTCGACTTCCACCACCTCGTCCGAGTTTTCCGATTCCAAGCGCCCCCGCCAGGACGAAGCTGCCCCCAAGTCCGTGGCACTGAGCCCTCTTGCCCACATCTCCAATGGGATCTCTGCCTCGCTCTCGAAGACCGGGAAAGCCGCCGGGAGAGCTCCCTGTTCCGGCCAAAGCAGTTCGACCTCTGCCGGGTGAGGAGCCGCCGTGATCGCAGCTGCCCTTTCGGCCTTGCGAGCCGCCGGCTCTTCCTCTCCGTTACCGGCCTGGACCAGTAGCCAGACGTTGGTCGGCTCGGCGATGCGGGGGGCCATCAGCACGACCTTGGGCACCAGCGGCGAGTTACCTTCTACCCCGCCAGAGCCCCTGCCCTGGCTATTGCCACCGCCCTGCTCAGCATCTTCCCCTCCCTCCAGCTGGGGCACGACCAAAGGGAGTGTGCGGAGCCCGAACCGGCCACTGGCAGGTTCCAGCACGAGCACTCGAAGAGAATAGGTGCCCGGCGGCAGGGACAACATCCCATGAAGCTTCAAGCCCCCTTCATAGAGGCGCTCGCCATAGGTTTCCAAGTCCAGCTGGAGGGTTTGGGCCAAGAAACCACTCACAGCTCCTTGTGGGGTCAATGCATAGGCGTAGAAGTCGACTTCCTGATGATCGGCCCCTTCCTGCAAACCAGCGAGCAGGGAAGAGCCGCTAACTTCGACCAAAAGCCCAATCCTCACTTCCCCTACGGACCCAGGCCCTTGGTGATTGGGTGCTGGCTGAAGGGGCGACGGGGTCATCGATGCCACCAAAGCCTCTGTGGCCAAGCTCCCAGCTCGGCCTCCCTGGACCAGAAGGGTTGCCACCTGGGCCCTCAAGCCCTTCTTCGGTTGAGCCTCGAGCTCGAAGGGTTGGCGTTCCTGAGCGCTCAGAGGGCCGATAGCGCCGCAAATGAGGCACCCGACGACCAGGGCCACCTGCCAACCGGTCTTGCACGGCCACAGCCCGGCAGTCTTCCGGCGAAAACGCTCCGGAAAGCCCACTGAGAAGAATTTAGAAGCCGCTTTAGAGGCTCGCCGTTTCGTCACTGAGCTTCCTTCACTGGGCCTCGACGTGAAGTTGGAGATTCATCGTGGAGCCCACCGCCCCGACTTCGTCCCAAACCCCAATAGCTAGCTTTTGCGGGCCGGAGCGCATCTGCAATTGAGCGCGGTATTCCGCTGTTTGGGAAATGGCAGCGAGTAGTTGCTCGTTGGGGATGCGCATCGGCAAGTCGATGGTCTGAGGGTCAGACATGCGGCCCTTTTCATCCTGCACAGCAATGAACACCGAGACCCGCCCTAGGTGTTCTTCGTTCTGAGGCAAGAGGGCGATCTTTGCCACCGGCACCTTGACGGACAAAGGCACCAACAAGCCGACTCGCCCCGCGCTCGGCACTTCCTCCCCCACCTCGACCTGAATCTCCAGGGGATTTTCGCCGACGTTGTGAAATAGGCTCGCCAAGGTCCGATCCACCATGCGCTCCTGAGGGCTCTTGTCCCGATAACCGCTGATATACCGAACCTTGACCCCTTCTCGGCGCACCCGCACCTTGACCTTGTGGTACTTCCTATCGCCCTTATTGGGGGAAGGAAAGCCGAGGGAATAGTACTGACTGAAGTCATTCTTGAGATCTTTCAGAAAGCCGCCAACGCCGACACTGTTGACCAGAGCTCTACCGCCGGTCTGCTGGGCCAAGTCCCGAAGAGAATCTTCCCTGCCACCATCCGAGGAACGGGCCAGAGTATCCGCTACCAGAGTCCTGCCCTCTGCGGAGACCGACCCAAAGGTACGCCCGGAGCCCCCTTGAATAGTGTAGAAAGCCACCCGGTTGGCGTTGGCGGACCGCACCAGATCTCGATACTCGGTCCGGAGGTTATAGCGGTCGATCTCCAGGTCGATGCTCGCCACCCCGACCTCCTGGCTAGCAATGGAGGAGTATTTGTAGTCCCAGATCCGAAACAAAGCCTCTCCAGGGTTCAGCTCGAGACCATCGCTGACGTAGAGAACCGCCTTGCGGCCCGGAAGGCCCGACAGGGAGTCGAGGCAGCGAACCAAAGCTCCAATGGATTGACTCAGCTCATGGCGGGTGGTTTCCGCAAAGGAGCGCACCGCCGAAAAGGTTCGCCGAGCATCGACATCCCAGTTGGGGCGAGAGAAAGCTTCTCCAGTCACCGGTGCTGTGCCGGTGACCAAGGCATCTGCCCCCGGTGGGGCCTCCCCGGACTCGATCTGACGCTGAATCACCCGCGGCTGGGCGATGCGGGCGGCGCCTCGGCCAGCCACCTTCTCGGACCGAGCCAAAGCCGCCTCGATGAGCTCCGGGTCCCGGGTGAAGGTTTGCTCCACCACCACTCCGGAGTCCTGAGAAACCACCATGATCTCGTCCGCTGAGCTCAAGAGCTCCTCCATGGAGCGTCTCAACTGCTCGAAGACTCGTCGGCGATGAATGGGGAGGATATTCCCGTTGTCTACGTAGACCACGACGAAGCGGCGGTCCCGAGCGGAGGGAGCTTCGAGATCCACCGGCGCTGAAGGAGAGCCCGAATCCAGGGGCTCCAAGAATCGAATTCCGTCGGCCACAGGGAAGAAATGGGTGATCTCCACGGGATCACCATCCTCGAACACCTCAAAGTCGTCCCGGGTCAACCCGAGGATCGCATTCCCTTCTTTGTCGAAGGCGGTGACCTCGATATTGACCAGATTGACGTCGACGGTCTCGCCGAAGCTATTGGGCCGTTCCGCCTCCGGGGTCTCCACCTGAGCCCCCAAGGGAGGTAGAACCCCACTAGCGATAAGACAGCTCAGAGCGATCGCGCTCCAGGACACTCGTCGCTTCAGAACGGGATGGCAGCCCGGAAAACGGTTGCCCAGCAACCGGCTTCCAAGCGACCGAAGAGATCTGATGGAAATCGTCGACATGAAAAGCCTGCCCTTCTCTCGCCAGTCGCTGGCCCTTGCCAAGTAGCATCGGGCCTCGAGGAGAATGGAGCCTCTCGATGAGAACATCGAGGGGCAGGAGCCAAAAAACGCCGTCCGCAGGGACAAGTTGGATTCATTCTAGCCCACTTCCTGATACCGCAGCCTTGGGTGCTAAGCTCGTAAGCCGATCGTGAAACCTGACGACCGCTGGAACCACGCCGACCGGCTATTCAACGCCGCCCTGGACTTGCCGCAGCAGCAGAGAACCTCCTTCTTGGACGAAGCCTGCGGTGAGGATGCGGAGCTGCGTCAACTCCTCGACCGACTGCTCCAGGGCGCCGATGAAGAAGAAAAGACCTTGACTCCCGGCGGCAGCCGGCAAGGTGCTGTCTGGGGCGGGTTGATGGATGAGCTTCGCGAGCCCGCCGCCCCCACTGGCGATCTGGTCGGTAGGTACCGCCTGGAGAAAGAGATCGGCCGAGGAGGCATGGCGGTGGTCTTCCTGGCTCAGCGGGCCGACGGTCAGTTTGAGCAGCAGGTCGCAGTCAAACGAATTCAACAGGGCATCGCCAGCCCGGATGGAATCCGCCGCTTCGAGCAGGAAAGAGCCATCCTCGCCCGGATGCGGCATCCCAATATCGCTCAACTCTTAGATGGCGGCGTAGATGCCAAGGGCCGGCCCTATCTGGTCATGGAGCATGTCGATGGCCAACCCATCGATACTTATTGCGACAGCAAATGCCTACCTCTGAAACAGCGCCTGGAGCTCTTTCTACAAGTGGCCCGAGGGGTCGATGCGGCTCACCGTAACCTGGTCATTCACCGGGACCTCAAACCCTCGAATATCCTGGTCAACACGGACGGCTACGCCAAGCTATTGGACTTTGGAATCGCCAAACTCTTGGCGGCGGAAGACGAAGCCGCCGGCCTCGACCTCACTCGCACCGATGCCCGGGTGATGACCCCCATCTACGCCAGCCCCGAGCAAGTGCGCGGCGAAGTCGTCACCACTTCATCCGATGTCTATCAACTGGGGTTGCTCCTCTTCCTACTCCTCTCCGGCCGCTGGCCCTACCAATTGGGAGAGCACACCCCCGTTGAGGTGCTACGGGCCATTTGTGACGACGAGCCCGCCCGCCCCAGCACCGCCGTCACCCGCAAGGGGGCCTATCAAGCACCCGCGGGAGGTCGGGGACTCTCCCCGGAAGAGATCAGCAGCGCCCGCAGCACCACCGGCGGACGCCTCAAGCGAATCCTCAGTGGTGACCTGGACAACATCGTTCTCAAGGCTTTGCGGAAAGAACCAGACCGGCGTTATCGCTCCGTGGCCCAACTCATCGACGACCTGGAACGCTATCTCGTCGGTCGCACCGTGACCGCCAGGCCCGATACCTTTCTCTACCGGGCAGGAAAATTCGCCCGGCGCAATCGGGCCGCTGTGGCCACCGCGGTCGCCGGAGTCCTTCTGCTAGCAGCCCTGGCAGTCTTCTACACGGCTCGCTTGACCCAGCAACGGGACCGCGCGACCACCGCTGCTGCGGAGGCCAATCAGGTCGCCACCTTTCTTCGAGGTCTCTTCGGGATCTCGGCCCCGACCCGCTCCAAGGGGGAACAAATCACCGCCCGGGACATGCTCGATCGCGGTGCTCAGCGAGTCGAAGCCGAGCTCTCCGGCCAGCCTCCCCTGCAAGCGGAGATGATGACCCTCATGGGCGACGTCTACCGGGAGCTGGCCCTCTACGACGAAGCTGAGCCGCTGCTCACCAGGGCTCTGGAGCTTCGCCGCAGCCAACCGGGGGAGCACTCCTTGGAGCTCGCCGAGACTCTTCACTCCTCCGCTCGATTGGATGAAGCCGATGGCCGTGTCGACCAAGCCTTGGCCGCCTACAGTCAAGCTTTGGAGATCCGTCAGAACGCCCTCCAAGAAGGCATCGATATCGCCCCTCAAGTAGCAGCTACCCTCAATGGTCTGGGCCGAGTTCAGGAACTGCAAGGGCGATTCGCCGCTGCCGAAGCCAGCCAACGGCACGCTCTGGCGATTCAAGAAACCGTGCTAGGCGGCCACCATCAGGACGTCGGACTGACCCTCATGCACTTGGGAGAAGTGCTCAAGGAAGTCCGTGAACACGAGGAGGCCAAGGGCCATCTTAAGCGCGCATTGGTCACCCTCGAGCGCCACTTCGAACCGGACCACCCGCATATCGCCCAAGCCCGAGTCCTGCTAGGTGACACCCTGCGTTTCACCGGCGACAACCCCGGCGCCAAGGTGCAGTACGAAGCCGCGCTGGGGGTCGTAGAAACCGCCTACGGCCCGGAACATCCGGAGGTGGCGGTGGTACTCAATAAGTTGGGGAACCTTCTCAACGCCATGAAAGACCCGGATGGCGCCGTGGCCATGCACGAGAGAGCCTTGGCGATTCGCCGAGCCGCCTACGGCGAAGAGAGCGCCCTGGTGGCCGGGAGCTTGAACAACCTCGGCCGGGTCTACTGGACCAACAGCCGACTGGACGAAGCGATTCGCTTTTTGAAGAGCAGCCTGGAGTTGAAGGAGCGAGTTCTCGGTGCAGATCACGTCGACGTGGCGATCTCATTGATCAATTTGGCGGGGGCGCTACGGGATGCCGGCCGCCTCGAAGAGGCCGTCGCGCCCCTCGGACGAGCCCTGGAGATCCGTGAGCAAGCTTATGGTGAGGAACACTCTCTCCTCGCCGTTCCCCTCCTACGGCTGGGCCGCTTGCTGTTGGCGCTACGGACTCCGGAGCCGGCGGAGCCCATGCTGAGGCGTGCCCTAGCCCTAGGCCGCCACGAGCCACCCTACCTACTCCCGGAAGTCATCTGGGCTCGCCTGGACCTCAGCCGTTGTCTCCGGGACCTCGGCGGCTACGAAGAAGCCGAGAGTCTCCTCCTCGCCAATCTCGATGAAACCCAGATCGACCTGTTCTCCAAACGAAAAACCCTCAGCGCCATAGTCGAGCTTCTGACCCTCCAGGGCCGGCCGGATGCCGCAGAGCCCTACGCTCGGCTGCTGAAGGATCTCCCAGAAGAGCCGTAGACCTACCCTCAGAAAACAGGAGTTTGAAAGACCTCAAATTTCCTTGGGGTCAGGGTCGCAACCCATATTTCTAGCCGTTCCTTCTCACCGGATTCGTAGGGAGCCGGTGTAGCTGCCTGTTGATGCAAGGAACTCGCTTCGAGGCCGACGCAGCCGTACGGTCCGTACTGGGTCGAGCCCCCAACCCTTAAGAAAGAAACCGTCTTCCGTCCATGACTACGGATACGGTTACGGGCCTTCTACGCCTGTGGTCAAGAAACGAAAAAACGGGAAACTCCCTGAACCACTCTACTGAAAACTTACGCGTAACTATACAGAGCCCGAACATCAGGCTCTCGTGTTTCAAACTCAAGCATCTCCCCCCTGGAGGAGTACAGATTCCACAAGGAGGCCTTCATGAATAAGCTCGAACCTACAACGATCAGGAAGCGGCGATGGGGTGCTTTGGCTCTTCTGATCACCCTTGGCTTTGGCGTAGCCTTCACAACCAGCGCTAGACGATCGATCCCCGTATTTGATAGCTCCGGCGGACCCTGGAGAAACGTGAGTCCCTTTGCCAGCTGCCCGGGAGATACGCTTTGCGCAGAGTGGCCGCAGGCAAGCACAAACGTTGCCATTACCTGCTGCATTGATGAGGATGACATCGGCACCTCCGACCCCGAAAGCTGTCAGCTGTTTCTCTCGATACGCCCCCTTGGAAACGATCAATAGCCGAAAGATCGGCAACGGCCCGAGACCTATCACGACAAGGCCCTGCGCACGCTGAGCCAACGATAACTTCTCAGCAATTCGTTCTTTCTTGACAGGTCCAGGAACAATGAGTCAAGGCAACAGGAGCAATTGAACGCGACACCAAGACGAAACAAATATTCAGAGCGCCTTGGCACGACCGAGCAGAAGGGATCTCGGATCATCCGCCCGCAGAATAACCGGTCGAAAAGAAACGACACTCACGACAACAAAAAGATAGGAGGGACCTAGAGAAATCGATCTCAGAAGATCTTCGCTAAAGAAGATCTAGAAAGAAAGAGGACGCTCACTCAGGAGGCCCCAGGAAAGACCTACCCTCTTGAGAGGTTTGCGTCGCAGGCACAGGAAAAAGAAAAAATGAACTCTCGACAAACACAGGAAAAGGTCTATGAAACAACACCATTTGAATAGCACCCACCGACTCCTCACCGCCCTGGTCGTGGCTTTACTTTTCGGGGCCGTGGCAACCGTTACCGTGACGGCGAGTCACCTCACCACAGGTGAGTCGACCCAGAGCACTGTCCTGGATTCAGTGCAAGATCTGTCCCTGAGTCTGACACCGGCCAGTGACCTGCAGCCACAATCTCAGTTATTTCTTGCCCCTCATCCCTTGAAGAACCTCGGCCCCCTTGGGCTACTCGAAATGTGTACCCCAGCCCAGTGGCAGCAGTGCGCTCCCGGAACATTGACCTGCCTAGTGGAGAATCGAAGAGTCATCCTCTGCGACGGAGAACCACCGGCCTGCTAGCCGGGCCTTCTGGCAGAGTTTCTCCGGTAACAGCAGATCCACCTGCCTCTGCTGTACCCTTCGCTTCGAGTCCTTCCTCGTCGTACCAACGGTATCCCTAGGTCGGTCTCGAAGCGACGTTCTTGCACCTCCAGCCCGCTAGCTCAAAACGAGTTCGATGAGAAACAACGGCTGGGTTCCCCTATACTGAACGGCCGTGGCCATCCCTTCCCCATCGCTGTCGACCCGCCCAACCGGACCGCTACTCGTGACTCTCCCGTCAAGCGGACAGCTGGGACTGGTAGCGCTCGACGTGAATCTGATCTTCCCGGGCGCGAGCCTGCGCCAATTCATAAGCGGTTTGCAGGCGGAGCCAGTGACCGGAATTCGACCACCCAGCCTTCTCCAAACGGATCGCCATCTCTGGGGAGATTCCAGATCGGCCGTTGATCACGCGGGAAAGCGTATGCCGAGTCACTCCTAGAATCTTCGCACCTTGGGTGACGCTCAGCTCCAACGGGTCCAAACACGCATCCTTGATCGAGCGACCCGGATGCGGCGGGCTCTTCATAGCCATCGCCAGCTCTCCTTTCATTAGTGGTAGTCGACTAAATCGATTTCAAGAGTATCCCCGTCCTCAAAGCGGAAGGTTATGCGCCAGTTTCCGGATATCGTCACGCTCCAAAAACCCTTCAGATCGCCCTTGAGCCGGTGGAGACGATAGCCCGGCAAATCAAGATCACCAGAAGTTTGGGCTTGGTCCAAGTGGAACAGTACATCCGTGATGCGATTGCGCTGATCGGCACGGAGCCGGCTAACGTCGCCCTGATGGTAGAGCCTCTTCAGACCTCGGTGCAGAAAACTTCGAATCTTAAGCCACTGCAACATGAGCCGTTGAACGTTGCAGCGGCATTGCCTGGAATGTTTGGATGCACCCGTATAAGAAAGTTCTAGATCCTTGGGAATGAACGTCCAGGACTTCCGCCGCAGCGGAGGTCTGGGATGCGGAGAGCTCCTGCTCAAAGAGAAGGGCGGGAAGGAGTCGATCTTTCCGGTCCATGAGGAGCTGGCGGAGGCTCTCAATGAGTATCTAGCAGAGGCGAACCTTGGCCCGGAAGAACCGCTGTTCCAGACCTCGAGGGGGCGATCCCGAAAGCTGACCGGCAAGCGGCTGAGCCGCTTCGATGCCTTCAAGATGATCCGCCGCCGGCTCAAAGATGCCGCGCTCGAGGGCGAGATCGGCTGCCACTCGTGGAGAGCTACCGGGATAACGCTCTTTCTTGATGCCGGGGGGGACCTCTCTACCGCTCAGCAACTTGCTGGCCATTCGGATATCTCGACCACTCGGCTCTACCAGCGCTTCCCGGGAGCGGACCCTCGGGAGATTCATCGGGTGAGGTTGTAGAGGTCAAAAACGGGCCTCTCTCGCTCATGGAAAGAACGTTCCACCGGGCGCCCCCCTATTCAGAGGCCTGAGAGAGGCGGTTTCCTGAAGTGGTTCAGGCTTCCCCAGTTTCCAGAAGAGCTTGCTCGATAGCAACTAGGTTTCCCTTCGCCGAAAGAGTGTTTGGGTGTTGCGGACCCAGCACTCGAATGAAGGCCTCTAGCACGGCATCCTGCAAATCCCGAGCCCCGGCTAAATCTCCCTGGAAATACAACGTCGCCGCCAGGTTGTTCCGTGCCGTCAGAGTGTATGGATGTTCCTCACCCAGAGAACCCTCACTTGACCTCAGAACCCTCTCTTGCAACTCCCGGGCGCCCTCCAAGTCTCCTTGGGCTTTCAGCGTCCCCGCCAGGTTGAGCCGTGCCGTCAGAGTGTCTGGATGTTCCTCACCCAGAGAACCCTCACTTGACCTCAGAGCCCTCTCCT
>JAHZIX010000025.1 GCA_022601195.1 Deltaproteobacteria bacterium | reverse complement strand
TCGGGCCATGTTCGATCCCACGAATTCCATGAATGCAGAGATCTGTTTCTGACTCGTGGCACTGATGAGTAGGTGTCCGTGGTTGCTGAGGTAGGCACAGGCGTGCACCCGTACGTGGTACTTGCTCTGAGCTCGGGCGAGTACTCCGATGAGGATGTCGTTGAGTCTTTTGGAGGGTCGCAGCAGGAAGAGTCCCGCAAGACATCGATGAGAGATCTCAAAGAGAGAATAGCCGCTGGGGTCCGGGGGAGAGTAGCGAAGTCTTCTTGGCATACCACCTAAGGACGCAGGAGCACCGCAGAATCTTGCATCGTGAGAAGAATTTCTTGAATTTCAAGGGAGTGGGAGTCTCAAGGAGGGGCGCCCGTGATCCCTGATATTCGGTTGGGGGCCTTTTCGGCCCTCTCCTGTAGTGCTGGATATTCGGTTGGTGACATTCGGTTGGGGGGGAGGGTGGTTCGCGGCGGCGGGGCCAGTCAGGTACGATCAGGAGATGGAACAATTCACAGAAAATGAACTTGGGAACCAGCACGCGGCTGGGAAGGTGACGGTAGCGGCGAGGGGCTTGAGCCGGACCTTCGATACCGAGGCTGGGCCGGTGACAGTGCTGGAAGGGGTTTCCTTCGAGTTGAGCGAGGGGGATGCGGTCGCGGTGGTAGGACCATCTGGCTCTGGGAAGAGCACCCTATTGCATATTCTTGGCACCCTCGACTCGCCCTCGTCCGGAGAATTGAAGATCCATGGACGAGATCCCTTTTCCCTGGGAGATAAGGATCTGGCTCGCTTTCGCAACCGATCCGTTGGCTTCGTATTCCAGGATCACTATTTGCTTCCCCAATACTCTCTACTGGAAAACGTGTTGCTGCCCACCCTTGCCTTTCCTGGCGGGGATGGGAAGGCAGTTCAGGAGAGGGGACGACAACTCCTGGAAAGGGTTGGCCTCAGCCATCGATTGGACCACCGACCGGCACAACTCTCCGGGGGGGAGCGTCAGAGGGGGGCTATTGCCCGGGCGATGATCGCGCAGCCGGGCCTGCTGCTCTGTGACGAGCCTACCGGTAATCTAGACCAGGCTGCGGCAGGTGCAGTGACCGACTTACTTTTCGAATTACATCGCCAGGAAGGAACGGTTCTCGTGGTGGTGACTCACAGCGCCGAGCTGGCCGGAAAGTTTCCTCGCCGCTTGGAAATGAGGGATGGCCGGTGCGCCGAAGCCTAACCTATTTTTGGCGTCAACACCTGCTGGTCGCCGCCGGAGCTGCGGTGGCTTCGGCGGTGCTGACGGGAGCTCTACTGGTCGGAGACTCCGTGCGGGGAAGTCTCCGCAGTCTGGCTTTGGATCGCCTCGGGGACACAGAAGTAGCCATGGTGAGTGAGGGCTTCTTCCGTTCCAGCCTCGCTCCATTGCTAGCCGCTCAGGAGAAGTTTGGGGAGGCGGGCTATAGCCGCGCAGAACCACTCTTGATGTTTCGGGGAAGTGCTATCCAAGTACAGAGCCGAGCTCGGGCCTCGCGGATCAATCTCATCGGTGTGGAAGAGACCTTCGGGGCTCTTTTTAGAGCTGATTCGGAGATCGCTCCTTGGGACTTCGGAGACGTTTCCGGAGTAACGGCGCCAGTGGTTCTCAACCGAAGTCTGGCGCGGGAGCTCGGTGCCGAGGCAGGCTCTGAGATCCTCTTTTCTATCCCTCGTTCGTCGGAAATCCCCCGAGCGAGCCTCTTGGGGCGACGAGATACCGGTAGCGTCGTGCAGAGTCTCCGGCTGCGGGTAGCGGCGGTCGTCGAGGATCGGGGGGCTGGTGCATTCTCGTTAGCCGCGAACCAGGGGACCCCCAAGAACGCCTTTGTACCCCTAGCCCGTTTGCAGGGAGCCTTGGGGCAGGAGGGAAAGGCCAACATTCTTCTCGTGGCGAACTCCCAACCGAGTGGCCCCCGGAGGGGTGTTGCAGGTGCTCAGAGCAGTGAGAAAACGGCGGCTTCCCTAGAGGCCTTGCAGAGGACCCTGCGGGAGGTCGTAACTCTGGAAGATTTCGGTCTCTCCCTGAAGTCTCAGCAGGGGCATGTCACCCTCGAGAGCAGTCGGTTTATCTTGCGGGATGAAACTGTTCGGGTCGCTGAAGAGGTTTTCCGTCAACGAGGAGCCTACCCTCGGCCTCTGCTGTCTTATCTGGCCAACTCGGTACGCAAGGGAAGTGATTCCATGCCCTATGCGGCCGTGGTGGCCTTGGAGCCGCCAGATCAGGCGCCGCCAAACCAGGAGCTACCGGACCAGGAACCGCAGAGCCAAGAGCCCTATTTTCAGGGCCTGTGGTTGGCCAATGGTGAGCCTGCCCCTGCCTTGGGAGATGGAGAGATCTATCTCAACGGTTGGGCGGCGGAGGACCTGGGAGCTAACCCTGGGGATCAGGTAGACCTGGAGTACTACTCGGTTGGGGCGGGGGAGCAGCTTTCCACCGAGACGGCGACTTTTCAGGTGCGGGGAGTCGTTTCGATGGAAGGTCTGGGGGCAGATCCCCTGCTGACCCCCGAGTTTCCGGGCATGGCCGACGCCGAAGATATCGCCGCCTGGGATCCGCCTTTCCCGGTGGATCTTTCGACCATTCGTGCCTTGGACGAGGAGTATTGGGACCTCTACCGGGCTGCTCCGAAGGCTTTTGTGGCTGCGAGCGCCGGGCAGAGGTTGTGGCGCAGCCGTTTTGGTGGAGCGACTTCTTTGCGTGTCCTGCCGCAGGAGGGACAAGAGGCCGAGGAGCTGGAGCGATCCGTGGCGACCTCCTTGGCAGGCCAGCTACCCTTGGGCGCCTTTGGATTGACCTTTCAGCCAGTTCGCAGTCATTTGCTGGAGGCATCTGGTGGAGCCACGGAGTTCAGTAGCTTGTTCCTGGGGTTTAGTTGGTTTCTGATCGTAGCGGCGGTGTCGTTGGTAGCTCTGCTGTTCAAGTTTGGAGTCGAGCAGAGAGCCAAGGAAGTCGGTTTGCTGAGGGCGGTCGGTTTTTCCCTGCGGCGAGTGCGTCGCCGTTTTCTTGGGGAAGGCGTCGTGGTGGCGGTCGTGGGGGCTCTCCTGGGCCTCCTTGGAGCTGTTCTTTACGGAGCGGCCATGATGGCTGGACTGAGAACCTGGTGGTTACCGGCGGTGGGGTCTCGAGAGCTGACTCTCTTCGTCGAGTCGCGCAGTTTGTTGATCGGTTTCCTGGTTGCCGTTGTGGTTACGGTGCTCACCATTTTGGCCTCCCTTCGGCGGCTCGGGCAGATCTCGACGACGTCTCTCCTCGCTGGCTCAGCGGCTTTGCCTGGGAATTCCAGGAGCGGCCGTTGGGCGCGATGGGTGGCTTGGGGTGCTGGCGTCCTCGCTTTGGCCGCCTTGGCGGTTGCAAGCCGAGGCGGAGCCGGGGCTGGAGGCCTTTTCATTGCTGCGGGAGCAGCTCTACTAGCATCCGGTTTGGGTTTCTTTGCTCTTTGGTGCCGTAGCACCGCGCGCTCTCGCCTCTCCCTCGGGACCGGAGCTCTGACCCGAGTCGCCCTGCGCAACAGTGCTCGCAACCCCGGGCGGAGCATTCTCAGTGTCTCGTTGGTGGCCTGTGCCTGCTATGTGATCGTGGTGGCGGCTGCCCACCGGCGCCCGGCCCACCAGGACAGCGGCACCCCAGACCCGGGAACGGGAGGTTTCTCGCTGTTGGCGGAAAGCGATGTGCCTCTATTTCAGGACCTCGCCACCGAGGCTGGTCAGTTCGAGCTGGGCTTGAGCGCCGAAGCGGCGACCCTGCTGGACCAGGGGCGAGCCTTTCCTCTCCGTGTGCTGCCTGGAGACGACGCTAGTTGCCTCAACCTCTTTCGAGTGGAGCGGCCAAGGGTACTCGGGGTCCCGCCGGCCTTTGTTGAACGAGGAGGCTTTCTTTTCCAGCAGGCCACCGAAGAGCTGGAAAACCCTTGGGAGCTGTTGGACCGGGACCTCGGGCGAGATTCCGAAAGTGGTGCTCGGATCGTGCCGGCAGTAGCAGATTTTGAAACGGCGACCTGGATTCTGCATAAGAAACTGGCCGACGACCTCGACTACGTCGATGAGTCGGGCCAGCCCTTGAAAATTCGCTTAGTGGGTCTGCTACATGCCAGCATTTTTCAGAGTGAGGTCGTGGTCAGTCAGGAGAACCTGCTGCGCCACTTTCCCAGCGCCCAAGGCTTCTCCTCCTTCCTGGTGGAAGCGCCAACGGAAACCTCGGGGGAACTGGCGGTAGCTCTGGAAAAGGATTTGGCCGACTTTGGCTTCGATGTCGAAACGACCGCGGACCGGCTGGCGGGTTTCAAGGCGGTCCAGAATACTTTCTTGTCGACCTTTCAAACCTTGGGGGGGCTCGGTTTGCTTCTCGGGACCTTGGGCTTAGCAGTGATTCTGCTACGCAATGTCCTCGAACGCCGGGGGGAGCTCGCGACCCTCAGAGCTTTCGGTTTCCGACGCAGCTTGATCGGCCGGTTGGTATGGGTGGAGAACCTCTTCTTGTTGGCCTTTGGTTTGTGTTTGGGCACCGGCGCAGCTCTGCTTTCCTCGGCCCCTTACTTACTCGCTGGTGGCTCAGGCCTTCCCTGGGCATCTTTGAGCTGGACTTTGTTAGGGATCTTCGCCACAGGAGCCATCGCCTGTGCTGTGGCCACGTCCACCGCCCTCAAGACTTCCCTCGTGGCCGCTCTCCGGGGGTAATGAGGGTGAGAGAGGAGATGGCCGGAAGTGACCCTTCGCCGCAGGGTCGTTGGCATCGCCAGGGCCAGAGGATTTTCTCTCTGAGGCAGGCGGTATGGGGTATGATCGGCAGAATCCTCTAAAATCGATAGCAATGATCCGCTCTTCAAAGCACCAGCTCTCGGGCCTCTCCAGCAATTCCATAGGGGATTTGCGTTCGGTCCGCATCGTCGCTGTTGCCAGCGCATTGATCTTCTTGGGCTTTTTCATCGCTTCCCGAGCGGTCAATCCCCAGTCCTACGACCCACTGTGGCTACGCCTCGCCTTTGCAGGTGGTTGCTTGGCGGTGCTTGCTGCTTCCTATCTGAAACGCAAGGCCCGCCCCAATCTTCTGCCGTTTCTGTATGGCCTGATGGCCTTCGCCTGCCTATGGTCTGTTTGGATCGCCTACCAGAACAACTTCGCTATCGACCGAGTGATCGCGGTCGTCTTGCTGTGTCTCGCCTGTGGTACTTCGTTCCTGAGGACCCGGCCCCAGGTGATTTTTCTGATCACCATGGGGACCGCGGTTTGTATTGCGGGCCTCGCCTCGGAAGGGGGACAATCCCAAGGTCTTCTGATTCTTGCCCACCTCTTCACCTTCGTCATCTTCGTGTTCTTCATGGCCATGTACCGAGATGGCCATATTTCGCGGCTGGAGCGCCTCAGCATGGTGGCCCGCAGGACCCAGTCGGCGGTGCTGCTCCTCAGCGAAAAGGGCCAGCCTGAATGGATGAATGACGGTGCCGAGAATCTGTTGGGAGGCTGGGCAGAGGCGCTTCGAGCGAAGAAGCCGGATAAGCTTCCTCAAGAAGAAATTGAGCGTCTCGAGACCTTCAAGAGTCTTCTGGCTCAAGGGGCTCCTTTTCGCCAGGAAGTGAACCTTCAGGGGCGCGAGGGCGCCAGCCGGTGGGTGGATCTGGACGTCAGCCCCATCAGTCTGGCGTCCCATGGCCGGCGGACCCGCGGGCACGTCGTCATCGGCCGGGAGATCACCGCTCAGAAAGCTGCCGAGCAGGAGCTACGGCGCAGCGAGATTCGCTACCGGAGGCTGGTGGAGAACTCGCCGATGCCCATCATCGCCTTACGAGGGGTGAAGATTTTCTACGCCAACCGCGCTGCCGCTTGGCTCCTTAGGGTGGCGGCGCCATCCCTATTGACTGGGTTGCGGCTCCCAGACTATGTGGTGGCCGAGGACCGCAAGGCTGCCGAATCTTGGTTGAGAGAGGAAGGCCGGGAAGAGGGTGGCAGTCGGGAGTTTGCGATGAATCGTCTCGATGGGGGAGGCCGTATCGACGTTCAGGTGCAGGCCATTACGGTGGTTTTCGCCGGTCAGGAGGTCTTGCAGCTGGTGCTGACGGACCTGACGGAAAGAAAGCAAGTGGAGCGGGCCAAGGACGATTTTGTCTCCACGGTCAATCACGAGCTACGAACTCCCTTGACGTCGCTGCGGGGTTCCTTGGGGTTGCTCGACGCAGGAATTTTTGAGCAGGGTGGAGACCGGGCTCGGATGCTGGTCGACTTGGCCCTGCGCAATACGGAGCGCCTGACTCTGCTGATCAACGATTTGCTGGACATGCAAAAGATCGAAGCGGGCAAGGCAGATTTTCATATGGAAGTGATCGAGCTCAGCGAGCTGGTACGGTCTGCCATTGAGAACAACCGCCTCTTCGCCGACCGATTCGATATCAGCTTTCGTTTTTCCCGCACGGTTCCGGGAGCCTACGTGCGGGCGGACCCGAATCGCATCGGGCAGGTGTTGTCGAATCTTCTCTCCAACGCCGCAAAATTTTCGCCGGATGGCGGAGTGGTAGATATTTTCGTCGATCGCATGAACGAAGAGTTGCGGGTGACCGTGGTGGATCGAGGACCAGGGGTTCCCGAGTCCTTCGAAGGGGAGCTGTTCGACAAGTTCAGTCGTTCCGAGGACTCCGAGCTGCGTCAAGTCGCGGGGACAGGGCTTGGTCTAGCGATTTCTCGGGCCATCGTGGTTAAACACGGAGGTACCATCGCCCTGGACCGAGAGTACAAGGAAGGTGCGGCCTTCTATTTCACTCTCCCTGAGTTAGGAAGCTCGAAGAGGCCCAAGAACAGCGCTTCTGCCATGAGCGCCTAAGCTCTAGATTCCTTTCCTGTCCACGACCTTAGAGAGACCAATAGAGAATGAGGGGGCTTTCATGAAGCTTTGGATGTTGTTCGTACTAGGCGCCCTGCTCGCCTGGGGTTGCTATGTACCGATGATCCACGCCGGTCAAGTAGCTCTCAAGGGAGGAGCTCTGCGGGCGTTTCTGTGCGTCGGGCTAGCCTATTTTCTCACCGCCGTCTTGATTCCTTTGGCTCTCCTGGCAATGAAACAGGAACCTTGGGAATTCAATCGACATGGAGTTTCCCTCTCTTTGGTGGCTGGAATTCTGGGGGCAGCCGGTGCCCTCTGCGTCATTCTGGCCCTCAAGACCGGGGGCACACCCCTGGTGGTCGCTCCTCTGGTCTTTTGCTGGTGCCCCGGTGGTCAACGCCTTGGTGAGCACGGCTTGGCATCGGCCCAAGTCTGCCCCGGAAGTTTGGTTTTATGTCGGCCTCGTACTGGCCGCTGCCGGAGCCTTTCTGGTGCTACGTTTTCGCCCTACCTAGGAGGGGACCCTTTTGCTGCGACAGACTCGTTGGTGGCCCGCGGCCCTGATCTTGCTAGTGGCGATCAGCGCTTTGAGCTGGCAGTGGTTGCGGGAAGAAGCCACCCGTCAGAACCGCGTCATGGGATCGATGGCCGTGGTTGCGATAGCGGCGATTTTGTTGCTGTTATGGCTCCTCCTGCTGTCTCGGCTACCCGTAAGGTCTCGTCTCGTCATCTGTGGCTCGGTCCTTCTGTTGGCGGCTGCCGCTGCCTTTCTAGTGGAAATTCGCGGTGTCACGGGAGATTTGGTTCCGGTCGTTGGGTGGCGCTGGGGAAGCGGCCCGAGCTTTGGTGAGATCTCTGGTCAGGAAGTTAGAGACGGGGTGAATCAGGGGGATGATTTTCCCCAGTTCTTAGGGCCGAAGCGCAACGCTACGGTACCTTCGGCGAATCTTTCGAGGGATTGGAGGGCCCTTCCACCTGAGGAGCTTTGGCGGCGTCCCGTAGGAGCTGGTTGGTCGGGGTTTGCGGTTGTTGGGGGAAGGGCCGTCACTCAAGAGCAGCGAGGAGATCAGGAAGCGGTGGTGGCTTATGAGCTGCTCTCCGGTGAGCCTCTCTGGACCTATCTCTATGACGCCGCCTTCGAAACGGCTATCGGTGGCTCGGGTCCCAGGGCTACTCCGACCATTTCTCGAGGGCGAGTTTTCACCATGGGATCCACCGGAATTCTCCATTCCTTGGACTTGGCGACGGGAGAGCTCCTGTGGAGCCACGACCTCGTTGCCGAGTTTGGAGCACAGATTCCCGAGTGGGGCAAGAGTGCCTCTCCTTTGGTGATCACCGGGCAGGAGAGCACCGAGCAGGGAAGCATCGAGCAGAGGAGCACCGAGCAGGTGATCGTGACGTCGACGGGACGGTCGGTGGAAGGGGAGATGGCGGGAGGAAAAGGCGGCGACAAGGCTCTGATGGCTTTTGACGCCGCTTCCGGTGATCTCTTGTGGAGTGCCGGAGACGAGAGACCTGGGTATAGCTCTCCTCTCCAGGCGACTCTGGCAGGTATCGAGCAGATAGTCGTCTTCAACGAGGCGAGTGTCACCGGCCATACCCTGGCGGACGGCTCCCAGCTGTGGCGCTACCCTTGGTCCAACAGTCAGCCCAACGTGAGCCAACCTCTTCCTCTGAGTGCGGACCAGCTACTCGTCTCCAGCGGCTATGGCATCGGGGCTGCCTTGCTTCACCTCTCTGCTGATGGGAGTGGCGGGCTCGAGGCGGAGCCGTTGTGGCAGAGTCCGCGGCTGAAGCTCAAGTTTTCCCAGGCCGTATTCCATCAGGGCTTCCTCTACGGGTTGGACGACGGAGTCCTCACCTGCGTCGATCCCTCGAGCGGAGAGAGGCGGTGGAAGAAAGGACGGTACGGCCACGGCCAGATCCTCCTGGTTGGCGATCTCTTGCTGCTGCAGAGCGAAAAAGGAAAGCTCGTCCTCATCGACCCCAATCCCGACGAGCTCACGGAGCTGGCTAGCCTGGAGGTCCTCGACGGTCGCGCTTGGAACACCATGGCTGTGGCCGGAAACTACCTGCTGATGCGCAACGATCGGGAAGCGGTGTGCTTCGAGCTACGCTGAAGCTGGGCTGGGCTGGGGCGGGACTAGAGCAGGGCCGGAGAACTGCATCGAGGAGCAGGAAGGGGAGGCTAGTAGAAAGGCCGGCCACCCAAGGGGGCGACCGGCGCTGGGATCAGATCGACAGAACCAGCCAAACAAGCCGAATAGAGGCTTCTGGCTCGAACCTTATTCCCTCAAACCTTACCCCTTAGTGGGTACCGAGAAACTGAAGTCCGCGGAGCCGGTTTCACCATCGGCGACGGTGATGCTGGCGGTTTGGGTGCCTAGTTTCTCGTGCCAGGCTTCGATCTCGTAGGTACCGGCAGGCAGGTTGGGAATCTGGAAAGTACCGTCGGTACCGCTCACCGCAAAATAAGGATGGGTCATGACGGCGACGAAAGAGCGCATCCACGGATGAACGTCGCATTTGACCGGGAAGAAGGGCTCAGGCTTGTTCAAGACGGTGTTCTTCTCGAGCAAGGTCGGCGGCATGCCGATGTTGAACTCCCGATTCTCCTTGGGTAGGCCGTGGACGTTGTGCAGGATACCGTCGGAATTGCGGAATTGGATCGCTTGTCCCGCCATGACGCCAGCTACGTGAGGGATGTAGCGGCAACCGTTCTGGTCGATGACCACCGGCTCTGCTGGAACTGGAAAGGTACCCGCCGGGGGGTTCTTGACCTGCACGAAGACGTTGGCGAGGCTCTGGTCGTCACCCAAGACGAGGGTTTCCGGGAAGACCGGTCCACTGTGCTTTGCAGCACAGGCCGGGTCGGCATCCATCTTGGTGGGTTTCATGTTGGGGGCCTTTCCTTCGAAGGCTACCTTACCGGCAACGGCGGACGAGCCCAGAACGGCGGCCGGCGCCGGAGCGGTTTTCGGGGCCTCGGAGGCTTTGGGGGTCTCAGAGGCCTTGGGAGCAGGGGCCGAAGCTGTCGAGTCTCCGGATCCACCGCCGCAGGCGACTGCAAAAAGGGAAAGCAATGCCAGCCCACCGCCGGCGATGACCGTAGTGGGCCGCATGGATAGCGTCGAGAGTCGTTTCATGAATCTTTCTCCTCTCCCCAGCGAAAATAGACCAGTCGCTGGGGATGTCATAGGGATTGTTTGTTGTCGAATTAGGCGTTCACGATAGCGGGTTCATTGAGATCCCCCAGAGCGATGGGAGCTCCGAGGACGGAGTCGGGAATGGCGAAGGCGTCGACGAGCGCCAGGGCCTGGGGCCGAAGCTCTCGGCATAGTTGGTTGACCAGATTGCGAATCGCCTTCGATTTGCCGGCTTCCAAATAACCTTGGGAGAGGTACCAGCCCCGGTCCGCTTCCAGGCGGGAGAGGGCGAAGAGATCGCAGAGCTGGGCCAGCACCTGCTTCGAGCCTTCGTCTTCCACGGCCTCCAGGGCCTGACTAAAACTCTGCAAGATGCGGTGCTCCACATGAGCGAGGGCCAGCTTGACCAGGTGATCCTGGCAATCGATGAGGGCCTCGTGGGAGTCCATTCCCCCTTCGATGCGTTTCTTGAGGCGGCGCGCTGCCGACGAAAGTAAGTGTTGTTCTCGCCAAGCCATCGCTGAGAGTTGAAAGTCGCGGTCTCGCAGATGCTCCTCATCGGTCCGGCGGGTGACGATGGGATTGAGCTCCGTCAGGGAGGTTGCTGCCTGGGCGGCGAGGTAGCGCACTAGGCCAAGGACCTTCATTTCACCGAATTGCTGTCGGTAACCGCCCAAGAGTCCCTTGGCTACTAATTGAAGCAGCACCGTGTTGTCTCCCTCAAAGGTGGCGAAGACATCTGTATCCGCCTTGAGGGAGGCGAAACGATTGACGGCCAGATAGCCTTGGCCGCCACAGCATTCTCGGCAGGTCTGCAAGGTATCGATGGTGTGCCAACTGCTATAGGCCTTGAGGCCCGCGGCGAGAGCTTCCACTTCCCGACGATCGTCGCCGTCCTGGGCGGCGTGTTGGTCGACCAAGTCTTGGAGGGCAAAATGGAGGGCGTAGGTGGTGGCGAGGCGAGGCAGGAGGCGCCGCTGGTGGGTGAGATAGTCCAGAAGGCGGGTTTCCGGTTGCCCCGCCGGGCCGAACTGTCTGCGCCGCTGGCCGTACCGAATCGCGATGGTGAGACCGGATTTGGCTGCGGAGGAGGCACCGAGGGCAATGCTCACTCGGCCTCCGACCAAGGTTCCCAGCATGGTAAAGAATCGTTTGGAGGTACTGGCGATGGGGCTCGAGTAGGTGCCGTCAGCGGCTACCTGAGCAAAACGGTCGAGGAGGTTCTCCCGGGGGACCCTCACCTGATCGAACCAGATACGGCCGTTGTCGACGCCGTTGAGCCCCAACTTCTCACCACAGTCAGCAATACGGATTCCCGGCAAGGTGTCACCGGATCGACTGCGCAAGGGAACCAGGAAGGCGTGCACCCCGTACTCTTCCCCTTCGAGCACCAGCTGAGCGAATACCGTGGCCATTTGGCCGTGGGCTGCTGCGTTGCCGATCCAGTCTTTGCGGGAGGTGTCTCGGGGAGTGTGGATGACGAACTCCTGCCGCTCGGCATCGTAGGTGGCCGTGGTTTCGGCGTCACGAACATTGGAGCCATGGCCGGCCTCACTCATAGCGAAGCATCCAGGAAGCTCCATGGTCCCTGCCTTACCGAGATACTTTTCATGGTGCTTCTCGGTGCCCAATTGATGAATGCTGCCGGCAAAAAGACCGATTTGAACCCCCAATTTGATCAACAAGCTCAGGTCGCTGTAGGCGATGGTCTCGAATACCGCGATAAAAGCCTTCATGTCGCCGCCACCTCCCACGGAAGTGGGGAAGCTCAGGGAGCCGTAACCCCGCCGGGCGACCTCGCGGCATAGCGACAAGGTATGCTCGCGGAATTCTTCTTTCGGCAGGCCATAGCGGTAAGCAAAGGCGGGTTCCGCTAGCATCGCCCTGACCTCCTGCCGTAACTCTCCGTAGGGTCCGTCGAGAAGGTCCGTGAGGGCCTGGGGAGAAAAGGCCAGCGGCGGAGGGGCTTCTGCCACGGGTTCCGGGCGTTGGGCTGCCAGAATCTGCCGAGCTGCCTCCTGACCGGCCACTCCGAGGGCGGCTTCGATCTTCTCTAGGGCTTTCCGCTCGACGGGTTCGAGGGTGTGCTCGCTACTTTCGAGGAACTTCGCGAACAGCTCCATACCGAGGTCCGCCAAAGTGCGCGGTGGGCCATCCACCAAGTCCGCGCCATGGCGACGGATGGTTGCCAGGACGTTCTGCAAGTCTTGGGCAGAGGGTGGTTTCTGGGGGTCCATCCACCCACCTAGAAGGTCTTGGCAATCACAGTCCAGCTGCGAGTTTTCACGGACCTGACGGCAGATGCCGCTGATTTCATCCGGGCTGAGCTCACCGTCCGCCCAGACCACATAGATCAGCGGCAGGAAGGGGAGTACCCGAGGGTCTTCGATGGGAAACTCGGCGGCGGTGGAAGACTCCGAGGTCATGGGGTCGGTCCTTTCTTCAATCTGACTCTTCTTGGTGGCGTAGATTGGGTCTGTAGATTTGGGCTCATTCTTCGCGGCGCCAGGAACCGCCGTGAGAGAGCAGCCAATTCTGTGAGTTCAACTTTTCTTCAGAATCCTCAGCGATCAACCGCTCGTAGTCTCCACTTGGCAGTAGCCGTCGGGCTTTTTGGTTGTCGCGGAGGTGGAGAAAGAGGATGTCGTCTCGAACGGCGCGGCGGAGTTTCGGGTCAACGATGGGGAACAGCACCTCGACCCGGCCCTTGAGATTGCGCGGCATGAGGTCGGGGCTACCAGTGAGAATTTCCTCGTCTCCACCGTTCCTAAAATAGTAGATCCTGCTGTGTTCCAAGAACCTACCGACGATGGAGGTGACGTGGATGTTGTCGCTGACTCCGGGAACGCCAGGGCGTAGGCAGCAGATCCCTCGAACCTGGAGGTCCACCTTCACACCAGCTTGAGAGGCTCGATACAGAGCGCAAATACAGGCCTTGTCGACGAGGGAGTTCATTTTGAACGCCAGGTGGCCTCGGCCGTCTATCTGGTGCTGCTGAATCTCTCGGTCAATGCGTTCCAAGAGCTGTTGCCGCATCAGGCCCGGAGCCACCAAAAGGCGAGCGTATTGGGTCTTGTTGGAATAGCCGGTCAGGGAGTTGAACAGGTCTGAGACGTCTTCGGCGATCTTCGGGTCACAAGTGAAATAGCCCAGGTCCGTGTAGACCCGAGCGGTGATGGGGTTGTAATTGCCAGTGGACAAGTGGACGTAGCGGCGAATACCTTCTCGTTCCCGGCGCACCACCAAGCAAATTTTGGAATGAGTCTTGAGGCCCAGCATTCCGTACACCACATGCACCCCGGCCTGTTCCATCTCTTTGGCCCAAACGATGTTGTTCTCTTCGTCGAACCGAGCCTTGAGCTCCACCAGCACGGAAACCTGTTTGCCGTTTTCCCGAGCTTCTTTGAGGCTACGAACGATGGGGGAGTTGGGGCCGACCCGGTAGAGGGTTTGCTTGATGGCCAGCACCTTGGGGTCGCGAGCTGCTTCGCTCAGGAAGCTGGCTACAGGGCTGAAGCTGTCATAGGGGTGGTAGAGAAGGGTATCTTGCCCTCGGAGGACCGCAAATAGGCTTTCTTCCCGGGGAATCTGCGGGTGAGTGACCGGCGCAAAGGCTGGGAACTTGAGATCCTGACGATTGAGGTTGGGCAGTTGCTCCAAATCTGCCAGGCCCAGAGGCCCTTTCGAGGTGAACACTTGATAGGGCGCCAAACCAAGGTTGTTGAGGAGAATCTCCCGAATATGAGGTGGCGTTTCTTCATCCAGCTCCAGGCGAACGGCGGAGCCAAAATGGCGCTGCCCAACCACTTCGGACATGGCTTGAAGAAGGTCCGAGGCCTCATCTTCTTCGATGTCCACATCCGCGTCCCGGGTGACTCGAAAGGGAAACGCGGCGGCGACTTCGGAATTGGGGAAGAGAAGGTCCAGGTTGGCCCTGACCGCTTCTTCCAGCCAAATGAAATTAGGCTGTTTGACTTCCTCCAACCCGAGGCGCTCGACCGAACCTGCTCTGTCTTCGTCGGGAATTCTCAACAGTCGGGGAAAAGTCTGAGGTACCTTGAGGCGGGCGAATCTCTCCCCTTTTACCGAGTCCTTGACCACCACGGCGAGATTGAGGCTCAGATTGGAAATGTGGGGGAAGGGATGGCCCGGGTCGAAGGCCAGGGGCGTCAGAACCGGAAAGATCTCCTTGCGAAAGTGGCGTCGCAGGAGTTTGCGTTGCTTTCCCTTCAATTCGGAATAGGCCAGGATTCGAATGCCCTCGGCTTCCAGCTTGGGTTTGAGATCCTCGAGCCAGCAGCTCATCGCCCGCTTCATCATGGGGGAGACCTGGGCACGGATACTCGCCAGTTGCTCCGAGGGCGTCATCCCATCCGGTGGTGCCTCGATCACCCCGGCCTCCAGCTGGCTGCGCAAGCCCGAGACCCGAATCATGTAGAACTCGTCCAAATTTCCGGCGAAGATGGATAGGAAGCGAACCCGCTCGAGGAGCGGATTGTTGTTGTCCAAGGCCTCTTCCATCACCCGCTCGTTGAACTTCACCCAGCTGAGCTCGCGGTTGAAATAGAGTTCCTCGCGATCGAGGTCCTGCTGCGCTTCAGCTTCGCTAGCCAAAGTCAGGTCACCTTTGGACACTGCTTTCCTAGGCTTGGAATCTTTCCTCTTGTCGTCTGCTGCGAGTGATCGTGCGGTGAGGGTGGTCATTTTAGATAGGTCTCCACAGCTAGGAGACAGCCTCCAGCAAATTGATGGGTGCCTTCTTGGTTTTCTTGGTGGTCAAGAGCAGGCGTCGCCGGAAGGCTCTCTCGAATAGAGGGGCCGCCATCTTCTGAGCCTCCCAGAGCTCGAGAGTAGGCTTGTCCTCAACTTCCAGACAAATCTCGACATTCTTTTTGCCGATTTCGATCGAGAGATCTCGAACGCGCCCGGCTCGAGAGCGCTCGAGATGCTCTGCCAAGCGGAGGCAGGCGGTCAGCCGCAGCAGCCGCGGGAGGTATTTGGGCGACAGAAGGCCCTCAAAAGGAGCCAGCTTGGGGTTCCCCTTTTCATGGTACCGAATGAGCTGCATGATCAAGGCCTGCTCTCGGTGCCAAAAGCCAGTGAGGGGCCGCGACCCCATGAGGTAGACGCCGTGCTGAGCATGGCGGTAGTAGGAGAGAACCTGGCCCACGTCGTGGAGGGCGGCGGCGGCATCGAGGATCTCTTGGTATCGGTTGGCGAGTTTGTGGAGGGGGCGAAGTCCCTCGAATAGAGTGCGAGCGAGACGGCGGGTGTGGAGAATATGGCCTTTCGGCTGGGGAAACTGGCTCAGTAGATCTTCCACCGCAAAGGCTTTGACGCTTTTCTTGAGGTGGGGCGCCGGCAAAAGGTGGTGGTAGAGAGTACCCTCTCGCAAGCCGTGGCCGGAGATGATCAGCCGATCCCGTCCGGAGCGACTCAGCAGCCAGCGAAACAGCAGTGCACTAGCCAAAATGACGTCTGCCCGGTCGGCACGAATGCCCGGGATAGCTTGTCGTTTCTCCTGGTTGCGGCGCAGCAGCCTCGAGGTCAGCTTTGCCAAGTCGGTGCGGAGTAGTGGATAGCCATGGAGGAGGGAGAGGGGATATTGGTTACGCTTCTGCACCGCTCGGGCCAGGTTTCGTACCGAGCCACCCAAGGCTACCAAGGGCGCATCGTCCTTTTTCATGCGTTGCACATAGGGCCACAGGCTGCGTTTCAAGGCCTGCTCGAGGTGTTTCACTTCTTCTCGAGTGGGCGGGTCCGACTTCAAGAAACGCTCGGTGAGACGGACCATGCCCAGGGGAAAGCTCTCACCGAAAAGAAATCGCCGGCTTCCCATGCGGGAGATCTCCAGGCTTCCTCCCCCCAGATCCGTCACCCAAGCATCCTCCACGGCAAGGCCATTGGCCACCGCCAGGACTCCTCGCTGCGCTTCCTCTTCTCCGGAGAGAATTTGCACTGGCAGGTCGAGGGGACGGAGCCGTTTGAGCAACCGGTTCTTATTGTCCGCGTCGCGAACGGCACTGGTGGCGATGATGTTGATGTTCTTCAATCCACTGGCGAGGGCATAGTCCTGGAACAACTTGAGAGCGGTGACGCACCGCTTGATGGCACCGGGGCTCAGCCGGGAACCATCGCCGAAGCCGGAAGCCAGGCGGATGGGTTCCCGGATCTCATCTTCCAGGCGGAACCAGGATCCCGCCTCATAGGCATAGACCACGAGGCGGGCTGTATTCGATCCAAGGTCGATGATGCCTAGGCGCTGCATAGACCCCAATGATACAGCCTAGGCTGGGTCGCACCGGCCTTCTTGGGGCAGAACCGAGAGACAGGACCCATGGACGAGGTCAGCTGTCACCTCTTGGTGACCTGCCGACCTTTCTCTGGTGTCTCGAGGTCGTCAATAGGACCTACGGGAGTCGCAGCGAACTTCCAAGGAGGAGACGCTGTCGTTACCGACCCGGGTCTCTCGAAGGTCCCAAACGTCTTCGGTGAGGACCGTGGCTTTGCCGTCGAAGTCGGGATGTTCATAGAGGATCACCCGGCAGCCTTCATCTACCCGCACCGAACTCGCCGAGTCGTGGCGCAGTTCGTTGTCATTGAGGCGGCGATCTTCCTCGAAGAAGGTTTCGGAGCGTCCCCGGTAGTCTTGGTGCTCGAACAAGGTGACGCCCCGTCGGTTGCCTCGGTCGTAGCGGTCGTCGCGGTACCGTTCGTTGCGAGAGGTTCCCTCTCGGTAGCGGTCATCGCGATACTGGTCGTTGCTGGAACGTTCGTCCCGGTAGCGTGGATCGCCATAGCGGCCATCCTGAGACCGCTCATCCCGGTAGCGATTGTCGCCATAGCGGTCTGAAGAGTTGCGACAATCGATCCGCAAGGCGGAAACGCTGTCGTTGCCGACTCGAGAGCCGTTGAGGTCCGTGACGTCCTGGGTTAGAACGGAGGATCGCCCTTGGTAGTTCGGGTGCTCGAAGAGAGTTACTTGGCAGCCCGGGTCGACCCGCACGGAGCTGGCGGCGTCGTGACGAATCTGGTTGTCGTTGAGAGAAGGGTCGTCGCTGAAGAAAGTCTCCGATCGACCGCGATACTCCTGATGCTCGAAGAGAGTCACTCCGTACCGTTCCTGAGGTCTGTCGGTGCTGCTATGACCGCTACTCTCGCTGTTGCACTCGAGGTGTAGAGACGAGGCGGTGTCATTGCCGACTCGGGAGCCGTTGAGATCCCTCACATCGCGGGTAAAGGTGGAGGAATTGCCTTGAAACTCCGGATGTTCGTAGACCACAACCCGGCACCCGGGGTCGAGGCGAATGGAACTGGCGCTATCGGCTCGGATGGTGTTGTTGTTGAGGTTCAGCTCGTCCTGGTAGAAGGTCTCTTTGGTACCTCGGAAATCCTGATGCTCGTAGAGGGTGACACCACGGCGCGGCTGAGGTGGTTTAGGAGCGGCCGGCGGCTGGACCACGACCGGAGGAGGAGTACTGGACTGGGCTTCTTCTTTCTCACCGACCCGCATGCTGAAGGCACCCTTGATGAGCTTGGGCTCGATGTTCATCTTTTCCAGGAGTTGGAAACGAATGAAGGGATGTGCGGCGCCGGCCGGGGCGGAGTAGGCTCTCCGCACTTCGAGAACAGCGGAGCCTCTCTCTTTATTTTCTCCGGTCATGACGATGGAACCCCGGCCATTCTGGAGCTCGAAGGAAGCGCTGGGGTAGTGGGGCTTGCCATGTCGGTTGCGAGGGATGGCGCGCATACGTAGGCGAACCCGGTCACCGACCTTGAGGTGGAGGACATCGCCATGCTCGATGTTCGCATAGTCCCCTTTGGTCTTCAGGTCCTGGACCCAAATTTCCAGCTTGGCGATATTCGCTCCTTGGGCGAAGCTCGGAGGAGCGATGGAGAGTAGAAAGCCGAAAGCGCCAAGGCCTAGAGCCAGCGCCGAGAATTTTGAAGTTTTTTTCATGATGTTCCTTTCCTTCATTGCAACTATCTCTTAAGCAAAAATTGGACCAGGTGGCAGAGCCCCCTCAAGAGGTGCCCTTGCGGGCGGAGAGGCCGAACATGAGAGGTAGTTTTGGGAGCTCTTCCGGTGCATAGAAACGCCGGTCAGCGCCCTCGCGCATTCCTTCGAAACCTCTCCATCCATTGGAGTAAGGGTATTCCTGGAAGCGTTCCAGGGTGAGGTCGGCGGCGAGTAGAGAGGCGAAGATCTCACTCAGACTCCACTGGAACTCGTAGGTCGGATGGGGGTTAGAAAATCCGCGGACTCCTTCCGTGGTTCCCTGGGGCCACAGCCCATCCCCGGATTCCGCCACGTAATCGTCGACCCCCCCCTCCTCAAGCATTGGGGAGCCGCCGAAGTAGTCGTATTTGAGCTTCCATTGGGGATCGAATTGGAAGGCGAAGGGGTGAAATTCGACGATTACCAGGCGTCCTCCCGGAACCAAAGTGGCGGCGACGCCACGCATCCAAGCTTGGAGATCCGAGAGCCAGCCAATGGCGCCGTAGGAGCTGAAGGCGAGGTCGAATCGAGGCGAGTCAGCGTCTCGGGCGGCCAGCCAGTCGAAGACGTCGGAGCGGTGAAAGGAGGCAGCGATGCCACTGTCCGAGGATAGCTGTCGAGCGAAGGAAATCGCTTCATCACTGATGTCGACGCCGGTGACCTGGGCTCCCAGGGCAGCGAGGCTCAGGCTATCCTGACCGCTATTGCAGAGGAGATGGACCAGATGGGTTCCTTTGACCTCTCCCAGCAGGTCGAGCTCTTCGGGAAAAAGAGTGCTACCACCGCCGCGGAAAAAGGCCCCTTGATCCCCTTTGTGGCTGTTGTGGGCTCGGGTCGCTTCATTCCAGGATTGACGGTTTTTTTCGTGCAGGTCGGTGCGTATGTGGGAAGTCATGTGGCGGATTGTAGACTTTCCGAAGGTTGTGGAGAAAGGTCTTTAGGGTTGAAACCTGGGGGACTTTGGAGAAACTCGATCTCGGCAGGATATAACCGGCAGGATGGACGATCACGAACAGCTCTTCTCTTCGCCGGTGGGATCCCTGGAGAAAGGGAATCCGGCGGCTATTCCTGCTCGCCTCGAGGGGGCCCGGCGGTTGATTCTTCGATACGGCTGGAACGCCACCGCCTACCAAATCCTCAACCCAGGTATCGAGCGTTGGTTCTCCGAGAGCGAAGATGCTGTCATCGGGTACGTCTCCTACCACGGCCACCGGGTCGTCGCGGGTTCCCCGGTTTGCGCGCTGGAGCGGCTGCCGGCAGTCATCGAGGAGTTCGAAACTCAGGCTCGGCAGAAGCGGCAGCGCATCTGTTATTTCGCTGCCGACGAGCGGCTGGCGGAGGTCTTGGCACGCCGGGGCCCCTGGGATCGGCTGTTGTTGGGGGCCCAGCCGGTGTGGAACCCCGAGGGTTGGCCGGGGATCCTACGAACGAAGGCTTCTTTGCGGGGGCAGCTGAACCGGGCTCGCAACAAAGGGCTCAAGATCTCCCGGTTGAGCCACCGGGAGGCCCAGGAGAGGAGAGATCTCCGCCCCTGCCTGAAGGAGTGGTTGGCGACTCGTGGCCTGCCTCCTCTTCATTTCCTAGTCGAGCCGGAGACTTTGGACCGCCTGTGGGATCGCCGGGTCTTCGTCGCCGAATTAGACGATCAACCGGTGGGGTTTCTGGTACTGACCCCTGTGCCTTGCCGGCGGGGTTATCTGGTGGAGCAGAACATTCGAGGAACGGGAGCCCCCAACGGCACCACCGAGAGCCTGCTCCATGGAGCCATGGAGTATGCCGCCCACCAGGGAGCCAACTATCTCACCCTGGGGCTCTGCCCGCTGTCGCAGAGGGCGGCCTTGGATCGGCCATCCCAACGATGGTGGTTGGAGCTCGCCCTCGGTTGGCTTCGGGCTCACGGGCGTCGCTTCTACAATTTCGACGGCCTCGACGCCTACAAGGCCAAGTTCCTGCCTCAGGCCTGGGAGCCCATTTACGCCATTACCAGCGACCGCCGCGTCGGACTGGGCACTTTGTGGGCCATCGCCGGGGTCTTCGGCAAGATGTCCCCGGCTCGATTGGCGGCTCGGGCCCTCGGCCGGGCTCTGCTCCAGGAAGCTCGGTGGCTGAGGAAGGGACCGAGGAGCTGAAGCGAGGAAGGCGGAACTTGCTCGCTCCACCGGGAGCTGCTTCAGCTCCGAAGAGTCTTCCTAGAGCACCGTTTCTCCCGGGGGAACGATTCGGTCAATGGCGGCCAGGTCTTCCTCCGTCAGATCGATTTCCAGGGCCCGAAGGCAACTCTCCAATTGTTCGAAGGTCCTGGGGCCGATAATCACCGAGCTGACCGCTGGCTGTACCAAGGTCCACGCCAGAGCCAGCTCCGGAAGGGGGACACCCTTGTCTCGAGCGATCACCGTTAGGGCTTCGACGGCCTCAATGCGGCGGTCGAATTTGGGATCTTCTACGTCCTTGACCCATTTGTGGGCTCGAGGAGTGTCGGGAAGGGGTTGGCCGCGGCGGTACTTGCCCGTCAGCCAGCCTCCCTCCAAGGGGCTCCAAACCATGTTGCCGATGCCGAAGCGCTGGGTCATGGGGAAGTGCTCTACTTCCATGTTTCGCCTCAAGATGCTGTAGGGCGGTTGCAGGCTACTGAAGGACTCCCAACCGTGACGCTGGCACAAGCCGACGGTCTCGGCGATCTGCCAGGCTTCGAGGCGCGGTACCTCATTGGCTTCTTGGTGATTGGTGGAGCAACCCAAATAGTGCACCTTGCCCTGGCGAACCAGATCATCGAGGGCTCTCAGGGTTTCCTCCCAGGGAGTCGATGGATCCGGTCGGTGGATTTGGTAGAGGTCGATGGCTTCCATTTGGAGGCGTTTCAGGCTGTGGTTAACCTGTTCCTGAATGGCTTTTCGGGAGAGTCCTCGCTGGTTTGGCCCAGGCCCCATGGGGAAAAAGACCTTGGTCGCCACGACGGTTTCTTCGTTCCGGCCCTTGAGGGCTTTGGCGACGATTTCCTCGGACTCACCGTCGGAGTACATATTGGCCGTGTCGATGAAGTTGATGCCGGCATCCAAAGCGCGATGGATGATCCGAATACAATCCTGGTGATCTCGGTTTCCCCATTCCCCAAACATCATGGTGCCGAGGCACAAGGGGGAGACTTTGACTCCCGCGGAACCCAAATTGCGATAGTCCATATTTCCTCCGAAAATCTTCCTATGAGAGTGTCCTACTCCTCAGTGCAGTCCGAGTCTGAAGGAGTGCTCGTCTCTAGTTCCTGCCTCTTGTGAATCCGAATCCCCTATTGAAAGACCAACATTCCTCCGGCAATGACCAAGGTAGCGATACCGCAGAAAGACAGAAAAATGAGGAATCGGGAGGGGCGTAGCTCCGGGTCCTCTACCAGTCGAGTCACGGCCCAAAGGTTGAGTCCGAAGTAAAACGGTGACAGCAGCAGACCGAAGGCCCCTACCCCTTTGACCACCGTGGGTGGGTCCGGCACCAAGGCGAGCAATGCCATCCCTCCAGCGGTAGCGGCGAGCAGGAAGATCCAATAGGTCCGGCCGGTCCCTTGACTGCCCCCAGGCTTTCCCGAGAGGGCTCTCAGGGTCGCCACGAAGGTTCGTGGAAAGCCGTCCATGGAGGTATAGCAAGTGGTGAGCAGAGCACAAAAAGCGATCGCCAGAAAGACCGGTTTCATCCACGGTCCCAAGACCAGGGTATAGAGGCTCGACAGGGTGAGAGCCACCTCCGGCCCTTCCGGTACGAGGCCTCGGGGATGCAGCAAGGTGGCCCCCAGGCAGACGAAAGCGACCGCTAGCAGGGCCGAAAGGAGATATCCCAGACGCAAATCTAGCAATCCCTGGCTCAGCCGTTTCTTGCGCTCCTCGAGACTGAGCTTGGCTCCGGCCCGAAATCGACCTTGTTCCAGAGCCCATAGGGACTGCCAAATAGAAACGGCAACTGAGGTGGGCATGTAGCCCAAGATAGCGGCGATGAGGATCAGAGATCCCGACGGGATCGACGGGGTGAGCAATTGGGGTGCCGTTGCCAAAGGGGGAGGTGCTGCAGCAAAGGCCACCAGAGTGCCCAGACCTAGGATTCCCATGAGGACCAAATTGACCGCTCGAAGAGAGTTGTAACGTCCCCACCGCAGGGCCGCCAACAAGCCGATGGCAAGGAGCAATCCCCAAGCTCCCAGGCTGAGCCGCCCCACGGAGGCGACGAGAAACGAAGCGGTCAAACCGATCAGGGCCGCGAGCACCCCCACTGCCTGTACGACCATGTCCACCAACCCGAGCCACAAGGCCCAATGGCGCGGACCGGGAGCCCGGGCGTAGGCTTCCAGGAGGGATTCGCCGCGGGCTGCCACGTAGCGAGGGGCGAACTCGAAAGCCGGGTATTTGAGCACGTGAACCAAGATCACCAGCCATACCAGCCGGTATTCGAAGCGCGCTCCAGCTTCCGGTGCCATGAGAATGTGGCTCGCCCCCACGGAGGTAGCCGCCAGCAGAATGCCCGGTCCGAGGTGTTTGAGCTTCATGGAGTTAGGGAGCCTCCCTCCAGGACTCTCCCTGTGGCCGGATTTACTGGGATCCCGGAAGGGGGAGCTGTGGCTCCGAAAAAAGAGCTAGCGTGAAGAATCACGATAGGAATCACTGTACGAATTGCAACATCTCCTGTGCGTCCCGGGCCTGTTGGGAATCCGGTGCCAGTTGGATCACCCGTTCCAGCTGCTTGCGAGCTTCGGCGTTATTGCCACCGTTGAGGTGACATAGGCCGAGGGTGTAGTTGGCCTCGATGTGCTCCGGATCGACGGTGAGGATGCGCGTCAGAAGCTGCTTGGCCGAGTCCAGGTTGCCATTCTTGAAGGCGGCGTCGGCTCTCGAGTAGAGCAGCTCGCCGGACGCCTTGGGGTCGACGGCTTCCAACGCGGAGAGGGCTTGCCCGGCGAGCTCGGCTTTGCCGAGAGCTTCGGCGGCCATGTAGCGCAGGCGCAGGCCGCGGGGGTTCTGGGGTTCCAGGGTCAGCAGATGATCCACGGTAGTGAGGCAGGTCTCGAAATCCTGACGGTTGTAGTGGGCGGAGGCTAGGGCGGCATGGGCGACGGCCAAGGCTGGGTCGAGACGAATCGCCTGTTGAAACCGCAGGGCCGCGCGATCCGGCTCCGGAGCCTTGAGGGCGGCAACTCCGTCGTTGTAAACCAGCACCGCGGCGCCACCGGCGAGCTCTGTGCCGCGAATTCTCTCGAGGGCACCGGCCAATTTTTCCTCGTCATGGAGGGCGAGGGAGGCCTCGAACAGCACTCGCTGGGCGGCGAGGCTGGTTTCATCGATAGCCAGAGCCTGCTGTGCAGCTCCAGCGGCGGTGTCCCAATCGCCCAGACCAAAGGCGACTTCCGCCAAACCAATGCGGGGCTCGGCGAGAGTGTCATCTGCTTCGGCAGACTGCTGAAAGAGCCCTGCCGACTTGGTTTTCTCCCCGGCGTTAAAGGCCTCTACTCCCTGGTTGTAGAGCTCTGACGCTCGGCGCCGTTTGGCTCCCGCACTGTTCGCCGAGGGTAGAACCACCTGCACCTCGACCTTCTTCCCAGCTTGAATCTCCATGGTGGTGATCTGGCGTTCGAAGCCTTCCTTGTCGAATTGGTAGAGGTAGTTGGCCGCGGCGTTGGTCATTTCGAAGGCGATCACTCCCTTGCCGTTGGAGGAAATCTGTTGGCGGAAATTCGGGTCGTCCGGAGAGGTGATGGTCAGCTGGACACCTTCGATGGCCTCGCCCTGCTCGTCCACGGCTCGGATCTCGACTTTGGCGGGTTTCTTGGCGACAGCAGGTGTGGCCACCAGTACAGCGCAAACGGCCATGGAAAGGACCAGGGAAGGGAGAGTGTATCGATTCATGGTTGCGGATCTCCTGTCAGCAGAGCTGGACGATTCGTCGGGCCTTGGCTTCGCGGTGTTATGGATGGTTCTTGGCACCGACATTCTTGGGCAGTAGCGAACTGGAGGGCCACTGTTCTGGATAGCCAGGATCTTGCTGGATCGCGATCTTGATAGGCAGTGACCTTCTTCGCGGCTACAGTGGGCGTTAGTATAGAGGCCTCAATCGAATTTTGGATTCCAAAAAGGGAGCTTCATGACCGCCCAAGTCACGATCGTCGACCATCCCGTCATTCAACACAAGCTGACGCTGATGCGCCGGCGGAAGACCAGCACGCAAAAATTTAGGGCGCTTCTCAAGGAAATCAGCATGCTGCTGGCCTATGAAGTGACCCGGGATTTGCCCCTGACTCTGCGAACTATCGAGACGCCTCTGCAGTCTATGGAAGCACCGGTCTTGGAGGGCAAAAAAGTGGTCTTGGTGGCGATCCTCCGTGCGGGCATCGGCATCATCGACGGTATGTTGGAGGTTTTGCCCTCGGCCCGCGTCGGCCATGTGGGGCTCTATCGGGATCCGGAGACTCTGCAGGCTGTAGAGTACTTTTTCAAGTTACCGGGCAATCTCCGAGATCGCCAGCTCATCGTCGTCGACCCCATGCTGGCCACCGGCCACTCCGCCGTTGCGGCGGTGACCCGGATCAAGGCGGAGCAACCCGGCAGCCTGAAATTCGTCTGCTTGCTAGCAGCACCGGAAGGGATCGAGCATTTCCAGGAGTGTCATCCGGACGTTCCGGTATTCACCGCGGCGGTGGATGAGCACCTCAATGATCACGGCTACATCCTGCCCGGCTTGGGCGATGCGGGAGATCGAATTTTTGGAACCAAATAGCTGAGTTGCCAGATAGGCAGTAAGAACACGGGGAGGAGCATTCGCTCAGAGGTGTTCATGACTCCCAAGAGAAACTGCCTTGACGATAGCCGGCCCGGGAAAAGGTCGGCCCTGGAAGACTCTGAGATGTCCTGATATTTCTATTTTTTTGGAGGTCCTTACCATGCGATTCTCTCGTCTCGTTCTCCGCTCCACCCTCCGGCTATTGGCTCCTATTCTTTTCCTCCTCCTGGCTCTTGGACCTGTCGCGGAAGCGGCGGAGGTTCGGGTGCACGTTCCGGGTTTCCAATTCGACCCCATCCAAGAGGGGGAGCCGGAGTTGCCTGCGGTGGCCAGGGCGGACAGCTCCGGGCCCCAGCTACGCTTGGTTCAATTCCAAGGCCCAGTGGAGCAGTCGCGCCTCGATTCCCTGGCGGCAGCCGGAGCGCGGCCCCTCCAGTACTACCCTCACGACACCTACTTGGTGTGGTCCAGTGAAGCGGCGATGGCTTCCCTGGAGTCGCAGGAGGCGGTTCGCTGGCAAGGCCTGTTTCATCCCGCCTACAAGATTGGCCAGAGCTTGAAGGGAAAGGCTGCCAGTCAGACAACTAGTGAGGACGTGGACGTCATTTTCTACAACGATGGAGACATCCGAGGCACTCTGGATGCCCTGGCGGCTCTGGGAGCGGTGATTACGGGTTCCTTTCCGGCCCAGCCGGACAAAGCTTTCTGGAATGCGGTTGTCCAACTGCCGACGAGCGCCATCTCGTCGGTGGCTCGGCTTTCCACGGTGGTTTGGTTTGGTGTCCGCGGGCCAGGGCCCCAATTGGAAGACGAGATGACCAGTCAGATCGTTGCCGGAAACCACCCCGGTGGGGTGCCGGTGACCGGCTATTTGCCTCATCTCGCTTCTCTGGGGGTGGATGGTACCGGGGTCATTTGGGCCATTGGGGATACCGGTGTCGATTACGATCATCCCGACCTAGGCCCTCGGATCGTCGGTGGTTTCAGTAGTGGTTCCTGTGATCCCGCAGGCCAACCGGGGAGCGATTGCGGTGGCGCCCGGGGGCACGGTACCCACGTTGCCGGCATCGTCGGCGGTGACGCCAGTGGAGCCTTCGCGGATGGAGACGGATTCCTCTATGGCCTCGGAGTAGCCCCGGAGGTGGAGTTCTTCGCCCTAGATGTGTTTACCGGTTCGGATCCTTACCAGGAATATAGCCGTCAAGCCTTCCTCGCCGGGGCTGCAGGAACCAACAACTCTTGGACCAGCGGCGGCATCAACCATGGTTACTTGGCCGTCGAGCGGACCTACGACTTCATGGTGCGGGATGCAGACTTCACCAGTCTCGGGGTCGCCGAGCCTCATATGGTGGTCTTTTCCGCGGGTAACTCAGGGCCTTCCGGGAGCACTCTTACCGCGCCGAAGGAAGCCAAGAACGTCATCGTAACCGCGGGGACGCAGAACTACCGCACCACCAATAACATCGAAGCCATGTATAACTCGAGCAGCCGCGGCCCGGCGGTGGATGGCCGCTACGTCCCCACCATTGCCGCTCCGGGCCAAACGGTGATCTCGGCCCGCAACGACCTGGGAGGCTCCTGCACCTCTTCGGTGGTTGGCGGTACCAACAATCTCTACTCCTTTTGTTCCGGCACCAGTATGGCGGCTCCCCAGGCCTCCGGGGCACTAGCTTTGATCACCCAGTGGTGGCGAGGTCTCAGTGGCGGAGCCGACCCGAGCCCCGCCATGGCAAAAGCTCTCCTGATCAACTCTGCAGTGCCCGTCGGCAGTACCGCTGCCATTCCGAATTTCGATGTCGGTTGGGGGCGTATCAACGTCACGGAAGCCGTCCAGCCCTCAGCGCCACGAGTATATGAAGATCAAACCGTGGTCCTCGACGGGAGTGGTCAGCAATGGATTCTCGATGTCAACGTGGCGAACCCTGTGCTGCCCTTGAAGGTGACTTTGGTTTGGTCCGATGCTCCGGCTGCTCTGGGAGCCAACCCGACCTTGGTCAACGATCTGGATATGGTGGTGGAAGTGGGCGGTACTTCCTACCTCGGCAACGAATTTTCCGGTGGCTGGTCCCAGGCCGGAGGAGCGGCGGACGCTCTCAACAATCATGAGAACGTGTTCGTGCAAGCTCCTGGAAGTGGCATGGTGACGATCACCGTGGCAGCCACGGCAATCAATGGCGATGGAGTGCCCATCTTTGGGGATACAACTGATCAGGATTTCGCTCTGGTCTGCTCCAATTGTGTCCTCGCCACTGAATCCATTTTTGCTGACGGTTTCGAGAGTGGAGACACCTCTGCCTGGTCCTTGGTGGTGCCCTAAGAGCTGGTCGAGGATGGGCGGTTCGGGTTGCTCCCTCTGCACCCGGATCGCCTGTGCATCTCGATCTGGTGCAGCGGCTTCGGGGTTTGTGGGATACAGTTTTCGAAGATCCGATTTTTGAACCTGCAATTGCCCGAGATGGAACTACTGAAGATCCAGTGCCGAAGGATCTTTCGTCTCGAGATGTACCTTCCTTGATTTTTTGCGAGCTCCTCTTGGTTGAGGAGGTTCTCGCTCTTCACTGAGTTCTCGTCGCAGACCATCTGGGATCGACGAGCTCGAGTCCCAGAAGATTAGAAGACGGATGGAGTTCCCGCTTTGGTGTTGCCAAAGCGAGGCTGCCTGGATTTCTCAGGGAGGTACTTGTCATGAGTAAACATCGAGCAACATTTCTTGGATCTGGATTCATGAGCTTTCTACTCTGTTGGGGGTCGGCTACTCACGCCGCCGAACCTCTCCCTCATCGGGTGCACGTGCCCGGATTTCGCTTTGATCCGATCTCCGAGGGCTCGCCGAATCTTCCCCCGGCGGGAGAGGCAAAAGGGACTGGGCCTGGGCTGCACTTGGTTCAATTCCATGGTCCCGTGAAACAGGCCTGGCTCGACGCCCTGGCTTCGGTGGGAGCTCGCCCTCTGCAGTACTACCCTCACGACACCTACTTGGTCTGGGCCAGAGAGGCCGCAGCGGAGTCGATGTCCGCACAGGGCTTTGTGCGCTGGCAGGGTCCGTTTCAACCTGCCTACAAGCTCACCGAGAGCCTCCATGAGAGGTGGGAAGGGGTCGAAGTTCTGAATGTCGTCTACTACGACGACGGTGATCGGCGTAGCACTTTGGATGCTCTTACTTCCTTGGGAGGTGAAATCCAGGCCTCCTCTCCTGCCCAGCCGGATCGAGCTCTGTGGAACGCGGTGGTTCGCCTACCGATTCCAGTGCTGTGGGCGGCGGCGCAGATCCCTACCGTGTTGTGGATGGGAGAGAAAGGGCCGGGTCCTCAGCTGACCGACGAGATGGGCAGTCAGATCGTGGCAGGAAACCACCCCGGCGGGGTTCCGGTGACGGGGTATTGGCCCCATCTCTCTACCCTAGGCGTCGACGGAACGGGGGTGATCTGGGCGGTTGGCGATACCGGAATGGACTACGACCACCCGGATTTGGGCCCGCGCATCGTCGGTGGCTTCAGTCGCGATCCCTGTGATCCGGCGGGGCAGCCCGGGAGTGATTGCGCCAATTTGCGGGGCCATGGAACCCATGTGGCAGGCATTCTCGGCGGTGATGCTGCCGGTGCCTTTGCCGACGACGATGGTTTTCTCTATGGCCTCGGTGTCGCTCCACAAGTGGATTTTGTCTCTGTGGACATCTTCACCGACACAGATCCCTTCCAGGACTACAGTCGCCAGGCCGTTCTCGCGGGCGCCTCAGGCAGCAACAACTCTTGGTCCAGCGGTCTCGCCTCCGGGTACCTCTTTGTCGAGAGGACTTTTGATTTCATTGTCCGGGATGCTGACTTTGAGACCGTTGCCGTAGCGGAGCCCCATATCGTGGTTTTTGCCGCTGGCAATGGGGGGCCGAGCCCAGGCAGTCTTTCGGCTCCCAACGAGGCGAAAAATACGATCGTCACCGCGGCGACCCAAAACTATCGCACCAGTCAGAACATGGAAGCCATGTACAGTGCCAGCGGCCGGGGCCCGACTCTCGATGGGCGCTTCGGCCCCACCGTGGCAGCCCCTGGTCAGACGGTCATATCTGCACGCAACGACCTTGGGGGATTGTGCACCAGCTCTACCGTGGAGGATACGAACGGTCTTTACTCGTTTTGTTCCGGCACGAGTATGGCCGCGCCCCACGTCTCCGGAGCTGCCGCTCTGATGACCCAATGGTGGCGCGGCGGAAGCGGGGGAAAGGACCCCAGTCCAGCTTTGGCCAAAGCGCTGCTGATCAACTCTGCGGTTGCCGTGGCGAGCACCCCAGCGATTCCCAATTTCGATGTGGGGTGGGGGAGGATCGACATCACCGAAGCGATCCTGCCTGCAGCGCCGCGGGTCTACGAAGACCAGTCCGTGGTATTCGGAGCGACGGGGGAACAATGGACCTTGGAAGTCGATGTAGCGAACCCCTCATTGCCCCTGAAGGTAACTCTGGTGTGGTCCGATGCTCCGGGTGCCTTGGGAGCCAACCCGGCCCTGGTCAATGATCTGGATTTGACGGTAGTTGTAGATGGCACCTCTTATCTCGGTAACGCCTTCTTCAATGGTTGGTCCCAGCCGGGCGGAGCGGCGGATACCCTCAACAACCAGGAGAACGTCTTCGTAGAAAATCCTCCTAGGGGTTCCGCCATGATCCTCGTCGATGCCACCGCCATCAACGGCGATGGGATTCCGATCTTCGGCGATGCCACGGACCAGGATTTTGCCTTGGTTTGCTCCAATTGCTCCTTGCCGGCTGAAGTCATTTTCTCCGACGGCTTTGAAACTGGTGACACAGCTGCCTGGTCTCTGGCAGTGCCCTAGGAGTTGATCGCAGCGGATCGCTCATGGGGTGAGAGGAGAGGGGGAAAGATTGGGGGAATGTAGAGCCCTCGCGTCTCGGGGGCAACGGAAAACTAGGATTTGCTCGAATCCGCCGCCGATTTCGTCACGAGCCGAAGACGGTTCCAATGGAAGGGGACTGCGACATTCGCACCCCAGGGCGTCCCCTCAGGTGCGATGGTCTTAGGAGCGCGGAGGAAACTCTAGCAGTGCGCTCCGCTGAGCTCCCTTCGGCTGGTGCCTAGGGGCAGGTTTCGAAGGCACGGGTGTCGAGAATTGGCTCAAAGGGGGTGCTCAGGGGGTTGAGGTAGGTTTTGGTCATTCCACTAACCACGTCAGTGACGGTCATTTCCACTCGAACATTGGTCAGGCCGGCGGCGAAGATCCAGAAGCTGTTGAAACTGGAGGTACATCCGTCCAAAGCTTTGACGATCAGCTCGACATTGTCGGCGTCGAAGAACGTGAAGACGCCGGAGTCATCGGTCAACTCCGTGGCCAGCCCTTCGCCGGTTTGGCCGGCGGGGGTCTCGAAATCCACTTCCACCTGAAATCGGTTCCCGTTCAGGCACAGCACTGTAGGGGATGGCATGCAATCCCCTTCTCCCAAGACCTCCAGGGCATTGGTGGCCAGCAACGTATCGTCCGGAAGGACCGCCTGTAGTTGGTACATACCCTCCTCCAGAGGATCCAGAGTCTCCTGCAAAGTGAAGGATTCCGGGGAGGGAGGAATGAAGGGGCAGTCGCTACGGATCTCCGCCCGGATCACATTATTCTCATCGACGGTGATGGGGGCGAGCACCGGGCAGGATCCGATGCCCATGACGGTGATCTGGATCTGGTCAGCGGAAGTGGCGGGGCTGGGATTGGCGGCAATGGTCGTTTCATTGCCATTCTGGGCAAAGGCCGGTGCGGTGAGAAGCAGGGAGAGGCCGAGGCAAGTCTTCCAAGATTTGAGCATGGAAAGTCTCCTATTAGAGTGTCAAGATTGATGCTTCATTGACATATACGGGGTCTTGCCTCGAGGCGTCTAGGGAGAAGTTGTTTCGTTCCCTTTAGCTGATTTTTCAGGATTTCGGAGCTGTGGGGAGTGCCAGGGTGGTTTTAGTTCCGGGAAGGGAGGACTCTAGGAGATGAGATTTTGACATTGGTGGGGTACTCCTTGGGTCGGACATCTGGCCACGGCCCGTCCATCTGGTCCCGACCTGTAGAATGGGAGCTTGGGCTCAGCCAAGGAATCGGCTCCGGAATCCTTGCCAAGGAGGGGGCCCTGTCTAGCAAAAGATCGCAGTCGGGGCACCGACTGGGGAACAGCCTTTCCAAGGCCGACAACGGAGGAAGTTTGAGCAAAGGAATCCTCATTACCGTAGCCAGACCCTCGGACCCGGCGGAGCAAATGCTCGCGGAAGCTCTTCTCGAGGGAGCTGATATCGCCTTTTTCTCCAAGAACTCACAGGTGCAGAACCTCTTTGGCGCCGGTCAAATAGGTGGATTCAACTTGGCGACGGGAGGGGTTCAGATTCAAGTCAGCCGGGAGGACGAGAATCGGGCTCTCGAGCTATTGGACCAGCGCCTAGGAGAAGAATTACCGGACGACCCTTCGACCAACTTAGGAGCCGGAGAAGGGCGGGCCTGGGATGGGGAGAATGAAAAGGTCGAAGCCGTGTCTTTCGAAGCCGTGCCTCTCGAAGAAGAAGCTCTCGAGTCCCTCCACTCCCCAGAGTTGGACCGCTATGCCAAGTTTTCCAAATACAGCGTCGGCTGGGCGGTAATGAGCCTGTTTGGCAGCATATTGTCCTTGGGTGGTCTGACCGCGGCCTTGGCTATTTTTTTTGGCTTCAAGGCTCTCTCCGTGCAGAAGGAACTCCCAAAAGGAATGGTCAGCATCACCAAACCGATTTTCGGCATTGTCGTTGGGTTGTTTTTTCTACTTTTGTGGTTGTGGATTTATCGCGAAATTGGCCTGAGGCGCTGAGAAGAGTGCCTTTCTGCTCCTAGCGATTTTCTTCTCCTGAGTTAGGCCTCCTGGCCTATAAACTAACAACGTGTACCGCAATCTCAGACCTGGCCCCATCGTCGAGACCATCGCTACGCTGGTGGATCGCATCGCCGAGCGCTTTCCCGACTCGGGCCTACGGCGAGTAGCGACAGAGGTTTTGGAAGTAGCCGAAGGGTCCCGCGAGAGAGTGGAGCAGATCGGCAGGCCTATCTATCCTCTGCGGATCGCCGTCTGGGGATTGACCCTGGCCGTCATCGTCTTCCTGGCCGCCGTAGTGGTGCAGCTTCGTCTCAGCGGTGAGGAGTTCTCGGATCTGGGCTTTTTCCTTCAAGTGATGGAAGCGGGCCTCAACGACATCATCCTCATCGGAGCGGCGCTGGCATTCCTGATGACCGTCGAGGTGCGGGTCAAGCGGCGGCGTGCCTTGAAGGCTCTCCATGAGCTGCGTTCCCTGGCTCACGTCATCGATATGCATCAACTGACCAAGGATCCGGAGCGCTTGTTGCGACTGGGGGAAGATACGGCTTCCTCCCCTCCGCAACTGCTGACTCCCTTTGAATTGGGGCGCTATCTCGACTATTGCAGTGAGTTGCTCGCCATCTTGAGCAAGATAGCTGCCCTCTACGCCGAACGGTTCGACGATTCTGTGGCCCTGGCCGCCATTGACGAGATCGAGGCCCTAACCAACGGTCTGTCTCGCAAGATTTGGCAGAAGATGATGGTCTTGAGCACTTTCGCTCCTCCCGGAAGGGGCGAGACGGTGGTCCAAGAGGTGGCCAGAAAGGTGGATTCGTGATCGAAATTCCAACTCCATGGTTGCTCTTTTTGGGGGACGTGGAGGATGCCATTAGTGGCAAGACTTCTCTCGCCATTGCCTATTGGAGGCCGGAGCGTTGCGTGGGCCAGTTGAGACTGGAGGGATGCCGGGTGGATGTGGGCCTGGAAGACCTATCAGCGGAGGAGGCTCGATCTCGCGGCGCCCGAGCGATGATCGTTGGAACGGTGAATCCCGGAGGCGCACTCCCAGAACATTGGACAGCTGCCATCGTGGGCGCCCTGGAGGCTGGCTTGGATGTTGCCAGTGGCATGCACCAACGGCTGGCCGATGTCCCGGAGATCTATTCCGCCGCCCAAAGCCACGGGCGTCGCCTGTTCGATATTCGGCATCCCAGCGAGTCTCTGCCCTGCGGCACCGGAGAGCCCCGTTCCGGCCGCAGGCTTCTGACCGTAGGGACGGATTGTTCCGTGGGCAAGATGTTCACTTCCCTCGCCTTGGAGAAAGAGATGCGGGCGCGAGGCATGAAGGTCGATTTTCGTGCAACCGGCCAAACGGGGATCTTTATCAGTGGTAGCGGAATCTGCGTCGATGCGGTGGTGAGTGACTTCATCGCCGGGGCCGCCGAAGTCCTATCTCCAGCCGGCGAGCCAGACCATTGGGATGTCATCGAGGGGCAAGGCTCCCTCTATCATCCTTCTTTTGCGGGGGTGACCCTGGGACTGATCCACGGTGCCCAGCCGGAGGCTCTGGTGCTCTGCCACGAGCCCACGCGAAGTCATATGCGGGGCCGGCCCAGGCAAGCTCTGCCGACCGTGGGGGAATGCCTCGAAGGCGTCCTCGGGGCGGCTCGACTCACCCATCGGGAGGCGAGAGTGGTGGGCATCAGTGTCAACACTTCCGGACTGACGGAAGCTGCCGCTCATCGCTACTTGGCGGAGTTGGAGGAAGAGCACGGACTGCCGGCGGTGGATCCAACCCGCACGGGAGTGGGAAGAATTGTCGATGCCCTTGACCCGCCGGCCGGTAGCGGCTCCTGAAGATGGAAGCTCGACGATGAGGGCGGGCACTCAGAGCTGAGAGTGAGCATCTGGTGTTGAGGGCGCACGCCTCAAACCAATCGGTCCCGACCAGGTTCTTCGAGAGACTCTAGCAAGGAGTCCTCAACGAAGGTATGCTGCCGAGCAATCCTATGAGTCCATCCCTCAAGTCTTCTCCAAACGCCGAACGAAGCGACCAGGAGCTCCTGGAAGTCAATCGGCAGTTTTACGATTCCCTGTGGACCGACGCCCGGCTGGTGGAGCCCCAACGGTTCAATACCTGGTCTCTCGTCAGCTCCCTTTTGGCTTCCGGGCAATCTCGTCTCGAGGTCGCTCCAGGGCTTCGCCCCCGCTTTCCCCTCGAAGGCACGCAATTTGTCGATCTCAGTGCACCGGCCATCGCCAAGCTCAAGGCTCGCGGTGCCAGCGCGGCCATGGGATTGATCTCTGCGCTGCCCTTTCCCGACGGGAGCTTCGATCTCGCCTGCGCCTTCGACATCGTTGAGCACGTGGACGACGACGAGGCAGCTCTTTCCGAGCTGGCCCGTGTTTGCCGCCCTGGGGCTGCCCTCCTTCTAGCGGTGCCTCTGCACGCCTCCAGTTGGACCGCCTTCGATGAGTTCGTCGGGCATCGGCGTCGATACGAACCCACGGATCTCCTCCGCAAGCTCTCGAAGTATGGTTTTGCGGTGGAGCAGAGTGCCATTTATGGCATGCAGCCCGAATCCTCCCGACTTCTCGACCTTGGAGTGTGGTTTCTCACCCATCGCCGCGCCACGGCTATGCGCTGGTACAACCGCCTTTTCGTTCCCCTGAGTGTGCGATTCCAGAAGAGTTTTTCTCTGGGTGCAGGGATGATCGATACAAACAAGGTGGATGAAGTGCTTCTGGTTTGTCGGCGAGCCTGAGGCTTCTCTGTTTTTGAGGTGGCCCAGAGAGGTTGCTTCCCAGGCCTTACTGATCGGTTTTCGGTTTCATCTCCTCGCCATGTCTCTTTTTCCTAGACAGAGCTTTTCCTTCGACTCCTTACGTTTCCAGGTGGGGTTCAGCGCTCCTTAGGCCAGGGAACAATAGATGGGTGACGTATTTATTTGAGAAATGTTACAAGATGAACTAAATGATTCATTGAATTATGGCTAGTCGGGATGTAGGGTGGCCGAAATAAACACTGAGCGTCTCCTTAGGTCGTTGCACGTTCTGGCGCCGGCCCGAGAAAGCCAGCTAACCAAGCTTGGAGGGAAACCTTTGAAGAACTTCGAGACGAAGCCGCTGAAAACGAACCTGCCCTACCTCTCATTAGCCTTTCTCATCCTGCTCCTCCCCTCCTTCGCTGCCTCCGGCGGAGACTGCGAGGGTATCCTCGAGATTGTCTTTCCCCAGTGGATCCACGGCACCGCCGGCTTAACTTGCTGCTCCGATCCAAAAGGGTATGACGAGGATGGAAATCCGGACGAGAATGTTCCCAGCAACCCCCCTGGGGACGGCATGTGGGAGAAAGCCTCCAATCTGGCAAATTGCGGCGATTGTGAAGTGATCACCACCTACAAGATCTTCAATGAAGACGGTGAAGAGGTGGGCAGCGGACCGACCCCTCCGGATAGCCATGCGGCGGACGAGTCCTTCCACCGCATATGAAACCTGGGTGGGACTGCCCCGGGCGGGCAGACGATGCAATTCACTTCGAAGCTAGTGTGCGATGGCGTGACCGTCGCCGGACAGACCAAAGTCAGCGGCATGATTCCGATTTCCTCGAAGAAGTACTCCAAGATCGATCACGGCACCGGTGGGGTGACCTGGGAGGGGGAAGTCTCCGACGACGCCCCCATTTGCGACACGGTTTATGCGGGAGGCAAACTGGAGTTCGAATGGACCAAAGATGGCGAGCCCCATCCCGATTACCGCAAGCACGAGGAGGTCAACGATTCTAACCAGGACCGGGAACGAAAGTTTTCGCGCCCGGAAGACGACACCATCACCGATTGGAAGCAAACGGTCACCACGGCGGACGGGAGCAGCACCGTCTATACCGGCAATATTCGTCGCAGTGGGAATCTCCACCTGGGAGGTGCCCGAGGAGATTCCTTAGGAGATCCCTGGGCTTTCTTTCCTCTAGCCGAGCTTTTCGGCCGGGGGTACCGTATTCCCGATTTGGCTCCCACCACCGGTGACTCCAAGTTAACTATTCACACGGCAGTGAATCTGCAGGTCTACCTAGACCACAATCCAGATGGATTCCACGATGGGGCCTGGGAGATTGGGCAGACTCTGGACGACCTCGGGCTGGTCATTGCCCAAGGGCAGATTCCTGGGCTGGAGGGCATCTACTGGTCCTTGTCCGAGTTCATTTTCGACCCGCTATCTCCCACCGGTTGGGTGCCCAGCACCGGTCCGGCGGGGTGGCTCGACAGTGTTCAGTTTCAAGCCAATCTTGGACCTATCGTGGTGCTCGCAGCCCACCAGCAGGATGACCGGTCGGAGGTGTTTTCCGACGGTTTTGAATCCGGTGATGGGACCGCCTGGTCCGTTAGCATCGATGGGAACAAATGTTCCGGGGACACCTGTCCCTGAGCTGAAAAGGTTTCTCGTGTCGGACGCTCTGGGAGTCTTTCGGGCTCTCCCAGAGCGTCTCTTTTTTCCGGGCGCGAGGATCCAGTAGAGTGGGCCGATGCGGGTCGAGGCTTATCTGGGGCGAATCGGGATCCAAGGGAATCCCCAGCCGAACCTCGAGCCGAGCTTTGAGACCCTGCGCAAGCTCCACCTAGCTCACCTTTATTCGGTACCCTTCGAAAATCTCGATATTCCCCTAGGGCAGCCCCTGGGCCTTTCCTTGCCAGTCCTATTCGACAAGATTGTTGGTCGCCGGCGGGGGGGCTTCTGTTATGAGTTGAACGGTCTCTTCGCTTGGCTATTGCAAGAGCTTGGTTTCCCAGTGGTGAGGCTCGCGGGGCGAGTGTTTGGAGAGGAGGGGCTCGGCCCCCCCTTCGATCACATGTTGCTGGTGGTAGGGGAGCGGGAGAAGTGGATCGCCGATGTCGGATTTGGAGATTCCTTCCTCGAACCCCTGGTCTGGAGACGAGGCGAGCAGGTCAGCCAAGGGCATTCCTTCAGATTGCTGGAGGAGCAAGGCATTTGGACCTTGCAGCGATTGGTGTCGGGGGCAGCATGGGAGTCCCAATACCTTTTTTCCGAGGAGGCGCACCCTCTGGAAGCTTTCGAGGAGATGTGTCACTACCAGCAAACCTCTCCGGGTTCCGTCTTTACCCGCAAGGCGACCTGCTCCCGGGCGACCGTAGGGGGCAGAGTGACTCTAGCCAACGGCCGACTGATCCTCACTGAGGGCAGCGATCGCCGGACGAAGCGGGTGGAGAGCGCCGAAGAGTACCGGGCCCTGCTTCGGAAGCATTTCGCCATGGCTCTCCCCCGGGAGGCGCCAGTGGAGAACCTACTCGGGCCGTCGCCGGTTTCTAGCAGCCTCTAACAGCCTGTGGTGCCCTGGCCTCAGTCTTCGACGGGGCATTGGTCGGCGGCTCTTGGTTGAAGAATCCTCGACAGACCAGAATCCTGCTCCTGCTATCCAGCTCAGCGGGCTTCTCAGTTGGCTTCTCAGCTGACTCCTCAGCCGAATTCTCTGGTTGGCTGGGGCGCATGCGCTTTGTCATCCGGCTTTGTCATCCGGCCGTGTCATCCAGACGGTGTGATCCAGACGGTGGCATCCGAAAGGGGGCACCTCATGGATGGCTTCCGGGTTGGCTCTGAATCGGGTTTTTGATTCCTCTCTTCAAGCTCCTGAATCCACTCTCAAGGGTTCCTCTCAATGGATCGAATGAGTGTTCGACGTTCTGAGAGGGATCTCGTAAGTGTCTGTTAAATAGTGTCTTAGGAGTTCTTCTGGGCGATCTTCTGGGTTGGCACTGACCTTGCTTTTTCTCCTGTCCGAGTCGCAACACAAGGGCCCTAAATCCCTTGGGACACTTACCAGAAAGGGCGGCAACCGCCCAGGAGAGAAGCGATGAAAAGGATCTATTGTTTTGTTTTGATGGCCTACCTGGCCGCTGCCACAGCCGTCTTTGGGCAGACCCAGAAAGGAGTGATCACTGTTACCGTAGAGGCAGAGGACGGCAGCCGATTGCCCGGTGTTCGAGTGGAGGCAAGCTCCCCGGACACCCTCACTCGTCGAAGCTCTAGCACTGGTTTGGATGGAGTTGCTACCTTGGTGGCGTTGGATCCGTCCCGGGGCTACGTGGTTCTGACGGCCCTCGACGGTTTCAATGGGTCTCGCAACGAGGAGGTTTTGGTCAAAGCGGGGCAGACGACTCCCATTCGGGTCCGTCTAAGTCTCGCGGCGGTGACCGAGGAGGTCATCGTTACCGCCGAGTCGCCTGTGGTTGATGTGACCAGCTCGGTCACCGGCCAAGAGATCACTCTGGAGCTGACCGAGGCCTTACCGACGGCCCGCTCCTATCAGGATTACTTGCAGCTGGTACCTGGGGTTCAAGGGACCATTAGCGGGAACAATCCAGCCTCCCGCTCGGGCGTCAATTATTCGGACATTGCTGGCCGGGTCGGCAATTCCAGCGACAACTTCTATTACTTCGAGGGCATCAACGTCACGGACAACGTGACGGGTACCTTTGGCGCCAACCTCAATACGGAGATCATTCAGGAGCAGAGTGTGCTGACCGGTGGGTTGCCAGCCAAATTCGTCGGTGCCAGCGGCTTGGTCTCCAATGTCATCACGAAGAGCGGGGGCAATGATTTCTCCGGCTCACTGAATTACTACTTTCAAGATGACAGTCTGATCGCGGACGACAAGCACGAGACGGACTCCTCTTTTTCTACCTACGACACGGCGGTTACTCTGGGCGGGCCGATTCTCGAGGACAAGGCCTGGTTCTTTGCAAGCTATCGCGATGTCAATCGGCAAGAAGACGTAGTCAGCAATGATGATGTATTCCTGCGCACTCCGGAGCGAAAAGGGCAGCAGGGTTTCGCCAAGCTCACCTGGGCCTTGTCTCAGAGTGATTTGTTGTCGGGGATCTTCCTGAGCGATCCCCAAGAAGCCAATGGGAGGTTTGATAACGAGCTCACCAACGCCCGAGATTTCTCCCGTGAACAGGGCGGAGGGCGCTACGGATTGAATTACTCCCGGGTGTGGAATCAGCTGGTCTTCGATGCTGCCTACACCCACCATGAAGGGGATCTCAACGACTCGCCGAGCGATTTCAACGACAATCCCACTGCAGCACGGAATACGGTTTCCTACGTCAACGGTGATGCCCACAATCAAGCGGACGAACAATTTGGCGGCTTTGGGCTGATTCTGGAAGACACACGGGAGGTGGACGGGGTCAAGGCATCGGTGGAGTACCTGGCCTCCAGCTCCTGGGGAGACCATACCCTGGAAGGCGGCGTCGAGCTCCAGGAGAATAACCACTTCCGCAACAACCTGACCCTCAAGGACGCTTCTTATACCTCTTTGGCAGGAATCTACACGAATCGTGGGGTCCGGGCTGGAGATATTGCAGAGACCGGTAGCACGATCGATTTCGATGTCACCAACGCCAGCGACCGGACTGGCTTCATCGACTTCATCGACCTTCTGCCGCAGGGACAACGGGACGCTATCTATTCAGCTCTCGATACGGATCGCGACGGTGTCCTTTCCCTTGGTGAGATTTCAGATAATTTGCATTTCGGGGATCCGAACATCGAAACCGGTGACGGAACGGTGTTTTACGACCGCACCTTTCAGTCCACCAACGGTGCCCAGGAAACCTTTTCGGAAGGAAGTGTTTGGTACCTTCAAGACTTGTGGCAATGGGGAAGGTTTTCGGCCAATCTCGGTGCTCGAGCAGAGCGGTGGGAGCATTTCGACACCTTGGGGAATAGGACCTTTACCTTTGATACCGACTACGCCCCTCGGGTGAGCCTGACCTATGACCTTCAGGGGAACGGGAAGCAACGTCTCTCCGCCTACTACGGCCGATACTACGATCCCATCAGAAACAATATGACCAACTTTGCCGGCAGCATTACCGGTCGGGTTCGAGAGGAGCAGGTTCGTGTGAACGTACCTGGGTTCGACGACTGGGTTACCTACCGCATTCGCGGTGGGGCGGTTCAGCCGAATGCGATCTTTTCCCCTTCCACCAAGACTCCCTACACGGACGAAATTCAGTTGGGCTACAAATTGGACTTGGGACGCAACATGAGTCTCGAGACCAATCTGATTTCTCGGCAAACGGAAGATCTTCTAGAGGACTATGACCTTTCTGTTTATGCGGATCCGGAAGGCTACGGTCTGCCCCTGGAGGACCCCAACTCTCTCTTCCTACCGCTGAGCTACTTTGGCTACGACGAGGCTCCCAACTCAAATTTCGTCATCGCTACCCTGGCGGGGGGCAGTAGAGATTGGGAGGGTGTCGAGTTGGTGTTTCGGAAACGCATGAGCGATCACTGGCAGATGCTCGCTTCCTACAATTTTGCAGATGGGAAGGGAAATTCGAATTCGGACTCCAATGCGGATTTTCAAGGAGATGTACTGTGGCTCGATCCTAGGGCACCGAATCAGGAGGGAGTGCAACCGGGATTGGTGGAGCACCTGTTGAAGATTGCTGGCACCTACCAGTGGGACAACGGCCTATCGGTCGGGGGCAAATACCGGTGGAACTCGGGGGTGGTCGCGAGTCGGACCTTTCGGGCCTCCGGACGGAACCTGCCCCTATTGGATGTACAAGACACCCGCTTCGATGACGATGGGAACCTCGTCGCCGTCGCCGGCAACGACACGCCGGTGGAACCGATCGACTTTGCCGGTCAGGAGGGGAGCTGGCTGTCTCCCTTTGCCGTCGGAGGCGTCGAGAATCCTTCCTATGGAATTCTCGACCTTCGCCTTTCCTATCTGTGGCGCCTCGGAGGTCGGTGGGAGGCGGATTTCTTTCTCGATGTCTTCAACCTCCTCGACGACCAGGAAGTGACTCAATCTCAGGATTTGGTTCGGGGCCGTTCCGGGGTTTCCTTCGGGGAAGGCCTGGAGTTCGTGGAGCCGCAACGGTTCTTCTTGGGGGCCCGTCTGAGATTCTGAGCTCTCCTTTCGCCTGATGCCTACCATCCTTTCTCAGGGGCCTTCGGGCCCCTCTTTTTGCTGCTCGCCGTTAGACTTTTGAGGGGAAAAGGACTGCCTGAAGGCGGCTCTACCGTCCCTCCGGTGAGTCGAGAGCTACGGAGTAGAAGAAATTGCCGTGGAGTCATTCCCGTGTGCTTCTTGAAGGCGCGGTAAAAGGAGGCTCGGCTGCCGAACCCAGCCTCCGCTGCGATCTCCAGGGGCCCGAGGGAGTCGGAATTCCCCAGAAGGCGCTCTTTGGCCTCTTCGATGCGATAGCGATTGACCAAGTCATGGAAGCTCACGCCGATCTCCTGGTTGATCAATTGGGAGAGATGATGTCGAGACATCTCCAACCTGTTGGCCAAGGCGTCTAGAGAGAGATCGCCTCGTCGATATAGCTGCTCCTCTCTCAGCAAGGCATGAAGGCGGTCGACGTCGGCCCTCGCCTGATCTCTCTCCTGGGAAGTTCTAGAGGGCAAGGTGGCCTTGTATTTTTGCTGCACCGCGCTCTTGATGGGTTTCAGGAACCCCTCTCGATGCACCACCATCAAATAGGCAACCCCATAGAGGAGTAGGGCGTAGCCGGTGAAATTTACCGTCAGCAGCCACGAAGGATAGAAACCGAAATAGGCGAAGATGCAGCCGGAAAGGGCATCCTGGGTGGCATAGAAGGCGAGAGCCGCGAGGAGACGACGAAGCCAACGGAACCGCCACAGGTCAGAGTCCGTGGGGCTGTGGTCCTCGAGTGCCTCGGCCAAAGCTCTTCGGGCTAGGAGAACGCTCACGAAGATCATGAGGGTGAAGAGGCTGGTCACGGCGATGACGGCGGGGAGGCCAAAGGTGCGGTAGAGACTGCCCAGGCGAATTTTCTCTTGAGCGGACAAGGTGAAGAACGGCAGGAGCGCAAGGACGACGCCGACAAAAGAGAGATATAGGAGTCTCTCTCCCCGGCTTCGGCCCTGGCCGCAGAGTCGCCGTACGTAGCTATAGGTTAGAGGGCCAATGAGGAACCACAGAGCGAGGTCCACCTCCTTGAGATGAGGGAAGTGCTGCCTTACCCCTGCTACCCCAAGACCGTGGAGCCAGAGGATGAGAGAGAGAGCCGCAACCATGTGCCCGAGGGTCCGGTTGGCGGTACGGTCCTGGGTGCTGCCGAAATAGAGGACGATGGCAAGAAACGATCCGTGAACGGCCATCAGGAGAAAGAAAGTAGCCAGCATGCAACCCCCGGCGACCCGAGAGGGAGAGCCCGACGGAGGTTCTCCAGGCTCGGAAGAAAAGGTAATCGACTCTGAGGATAGCCAACGGCTGGGCCACCTTCAGAAATTCCTTCTCTTCTCTCTTCCTTGGTTAAACAGGGTCGAGGGAACCCTTGTGCTACCTCTCGGAGACGACCGGTGTAGGAGAACGCTCTCGGGGTACCACGATGATGAGCCAGGCGATGCCCATGGCGACTTGGAAGGTGGCGAAGGCGAGAACTCCGCTCCGCAGGCTCAAAACCCCTCTTTCGAGGAGGAGACTGGCGGTGATGATGGCCACCGTATCCCCCAACAGCAGCAGGAGCCATTCGGTCGAGAACACTCGGCCGCGGTACTGATCTTCGGTACGCTCCTGTAGGAGTACCGTAGACATCACCCAATTGGCGCCGCTGAAGGAGTGGGCCAGGGTAACCAGAAGCACCATCAGAAGGTTCCAAGGCAGAGAGCCGATACCCAAATAGGCGACGCCACTGGCAGCGATACCTACGCCGATGGCCGCAGGCCAGTGCTGCCGTTGGGGGATCCACGCTCGGGCTACGACGGGGCCGAGGCCGGTACCGAGGCCACGGGCAGCAAACAGTAGGCCGATGCCGACGGATGGGGCCTCGGCCATCCAGCTCTCTCCGATCAGGGTGAGCAGAAACACCAAGCCGCCGCCGGCTAGAGACCAAGCCGCCTTGGTCAGGGCGATACGCCCGACTCCCGGATGTTGCCTTAGGTAACGCCAGCCGTCGAGAATGCCGCGATAGGCGCTACCGAGGCTCGCCGGCTCAGCTGCGGCTTTCGTGTCTTGGGGAATCGTCGTGCGGTAGATGAAGGCTGCAGAAACGAGATAGCTCGCGCTGTCGATGAGGAAGACTGCCTTCAGACCGAGCCAGGCAGCTGCGAACCCCCCTAGAGCTGCTCCTACAGCCAACAAGGTCGACCAGGTGGCCGCAGATAGGGCATTGGCGGTGAGTAGCTCCCGGGGTGTCGTGATGTTGGGGATCGAGGCGCTACGAGCTGGAACGAAAACAGAGCCAATCACCACCTGAAGGGCCGTCAGAGCGTAGAGGAGAGGGACTTCCGAGGGCTTGTCGACCAACAGGAACGCCAGCACCACCAGGGCGCGGAGTAAGTCCGACGCGATCATCAGCCGGCGCCGGTTGAATCGATCGGCAAGCAGCCCGGCGAGCGGCGAGGCCAGGGCGAAGGGCAGCATTTTGGTGATCATCACCAAACCCAAGGCCAAGGGGGAGCCGGTTAACTGGGTCACCAAGGTGTAGAGGGCAATGGTATTGAACCAATCCCCAAGCAACGAGGCGATGTCTCCCAGCCACAAACGTCGATAGTTCGAGTTACTGCGCAGTAGCTCGTAGTAGCCGACAGATCGAAGTTTGGGGGACTGAGGCATTTGAGCTCCCGGTTGAGAGCGGAGTCTACACCGGATCATTCCGGTGGCCCGGACTAGATGACTCGGCGGTATTTGGGTCCGGGGTGCTGTCCCTTAGGAAATCTCGAATGCTGCCCTTGATGCCTCCCTGGGGCCCGAGCTGAATCCCGACGTTCGCTTCGATGGGGCCGAGCGGCTCAGCCTTCATTGAGGCCGCGCTCTTTCAATGAGCCCAATCAGGTTTGCCGGCAAAAGCGCCTTGAGGGATTTTCCAGGACGCTCTGTCAGCCACGAATCGTCAGTCCGAGACCGGCTCCTGGGCGGCGGGCCGCCGGGTACATGCCATTCTTATGTTATTCTAGGAGTACTGAGGCGCCTCTATGTTGTCAAGATAATAGAGGAATAAGAGAGTCCGACTTGAGACTCTTCTATTGTTTAATTGATATGTTTTCTTTTGTTTTGTTGTGCATGATTTTCAATGTTCTTTTGCGGTCGCGGTAACGGCTGAACCTTCTTCGCTGAAGTCGCACCTTCTTCCCCAGGCGTCCTGCTCCTCCCGGTGCCGGATCGTCCTTCCCGTACCATTAGCTCGTCGGCGATATTTTCTGCAGGATGGCTTCCTGTCTAGTCGCGGTCACCCGTGGCCGTCTGCAAAACAATCCCAAAAGAGTCTCTGCAATTTTCTTGTTAGTTCCAACTTACTCGATTCTGAGACGTTCTCGGTGAGGAAGTGGAACGTTAGGAGAAGAAGTCAATGAAGTCAGTTGATGGCAATCATTTCGAATACATTATTTTGGGTGCTGGACCAGCAGGTCTCCAGCTCGGGTATTTTTTGCAAAAGTCGGGGCGCGATTTCTGCATTCTCGAGGCGGAAGACTATGCCGGTGCCTTCATGGAGACTTACCCTCGGCACCGCATGCTCATCTCCAGCAATAAATGTTATACGGGTTATGACGACCCGGAGATCAATCTGCGCTTTGACTGGAACTCACTCATCAGTGACGACCCGGAGCTGCTCTTCAAGAACTACAGTGAAGAGTATTTCCCCGACGCGTCCCACATGGTGCGCTACCTTCGCGACTATGCCGCTCGCTATGAGCTCCCCATTCGCTGCAAGACTCGCATCAAGAAGATCGATCGGCAGGAGGGCTTCACTCTCGAGTCGGAGAGCGGTGAGGTTTTTACTTGTCAACAGCTCGTCATTGCTACGGGGCTTTTCAAGCCTTTTCTCCCGGAGATCAAAGGAATCGAACACGCCGAGGCCTATAACGACGTCTCTGTCGATCCGGCGGATTTTCGCAACCAGAAGGTTCTCATCTTAGGGAAAGGGAATTCCGGATTCGAGACCGCGGACAACCTCATTGCCACCACTGCGTTGATTCACGTCGCCAGTCCCAGTCCGCTCAATTTTGCCTGGAAGACTCACTTCGTAGGTCATGTGCGAGCGGTGAATAACAATTTTCTGGACACCTACCAACTCAAGTCCCAGAACGCTGTACTGGATTGCGAGGTACGGGAGATCAATAAGCTGGAAGACGGCACCTACTCCGTCGCGGTCAGCTATAACCACGCTCAGGCAGAAACCGAAGAGATTCACTACGATCGGGTCATCTGCTGTACCGGTTTTCGATTCGATGATTCCATTTTCGCTCCCAATGCCCGGCCGGAGCTCGCCATCAAGGATAAGTTTCCAAAGCAGACCGCGGAGTGGGAATGCACCAACGTGCCTGGGATGTACATCGGCGGAGTTCTGATGCAATACCGGGACTACAAGAAAACGACCTCCGGGTTCATTCACGGCTTCCGCTACAACATGCAGGCCATGGAGCGGATCTTCTCGTGCAAATATCACCAAGAGGCTTGGCCTAGCAGTCCGGTCCAACCCACTTTGGATGGAGCGGTAGATGCCATTGTGCAGCGGTTGAACCTGAGCTCGGCCCTATGGCAGCAGTTCGGGTTCCTCGCCGACGTTCTTCAGGTCACACCGGATGGCCAAGAGAATCGCTACTACCCGGAAGTCCCGGTGGACTACTTGGGTGAAGGGCGCCTGGATGGTTGCAACGACTTCTACCAGATCACTCTGGAATTCGGCAAAGTTACTGGCGACCCTTTCTCCATCGTTCGCTACCCGGACCCCAAGTTCGCGGATCGAAGCGTTTTCCTCCACCCAGTGATTCGCCACTACAAGGAAGGGGAGTTGGTTGGCGAGCTCCACCTCCTGGAGGATCTCTTTGGCGAGTGGAAGAATCCGGAAGCGCATATCAAGCCTCTAGCCACTTTTCTAGAGAAGCAGGCTAGTTTTGTGGCGGTGGAACCGTATCTCGTCCGCGCCCCGGGGGCTTAGGGAGAGATATTTTCCTGGGGCCCTTGGGAATCACGGAATACCAGCCCTGTCGGCCGGGTGCTCGTGGGCCGGCGGCGTTCGTTAGCTACCCCCTACGCTGGTGGTCCACTGGGAGAGGTCGCCGGTCTCGAATCCGTCGCTGAAGACGGCCGGATCGAGGGTGCTGAAGGAGAGGTCGATTCGGGTGATGTTGCCCTGGGAGTCCGCCACTTGTGCGAACAATCGAGCCGCGGTGAGAGCGGGGAGAGGCTGGGCCAAGGGGATAGACCACACTCCTGGGGCTTGAGGCTGGGCGAGGTCGAAGAGCTCGGCTCCTGGCGATCGCCCGGCGACAGAGAAGTCGGAGGTTAGGGAGAAGCTTTCCAGGTCGAGGCCGGAGTTGGCGTCGGCAGCGCCGAAGAGGATCTCTGTCACACCACTCTCATTGAAGCCCGGCCGCGGTGCGCTGACCGAAAGGGTGGGCTTAAGGTCGTCTAAGTACCAACCGAAAGGTCTGTTGTCACCCGTTCCCGTGTCGATGGGGCAGCCTAGATCGATCCAACGAGCAAAGAGGAATTTTTCTTCCGTGGTCAGGGGTGGAATTCCCTCGCTATTTCCGGGTGGGGGCATGACGCTGCCGGTGTAGTCGAGGTCTGCCAGGTTGCGGTTTGCCCCGGCAGGCAAGGTGCTGGGGTCTCCCGGGACCGATTCCGTGGGGTGATCAGCGTTGGTCCAGCCATCGAGCCGTTGCCCGAAGAGCTTCCAGATGAGCATGCTCCGGCGGCTTTGAAATTTGCGGATGTATCGGCTGGCGTTGGTCTGTCGCCACACCGGGCCAAAGGTGATCACCGGCGGATAGCCCCAATCCGCGTCCTGGTCGTCCGCCAAACGTTTGTAGTCCCCTGGAAGACCGCCATAGAGAGTCAGATCATCGAGCACCAAATTCCCCGGTGGCGTGGGGGCCGAGGAGGTATGGCAAGCGATGCATTTGGCTTGCAGGATGGGGCGAATATGGCTCAGAAATTCCACATCGACGACACCGACGGGCTGCGTATCGAGGATGGGCTGGCCGGAAGAGTCATGGCTGATCAGTGGGGTGACTGTGCTCAGGTCAGTGACCGGGAAATCGGACTGGCCGGCGGCAGTGGAGGAGAATTCTAGCGGCTCCTGGCTGTGAGCATGGCAGCCACCGCAGTTCGTTCTCACCTCCCCGGGGCGCACCTGGTGCCAAGTCTGAGCCATGTTGAGCACCATGCCGTTGCGGTCCAGGGTCTGAAAGGTAAAGGGGGTGTCCGCGGGTAGTTTGACCAGGAAGCTGGTATCCGGATTGCCTTCGGCATCGAGAATCGGATCGCCTTGGGCATCGAATTTCCGTACCGGAACCTCCCCCAAGATGCGGTGCCGTTCGTTGGCATGGTTGAAGAAGTGGCTGCCCAGGTTGGGCCCGTAGCTTCGGTGGGTATTGGGCTCCAAGGCGACGACGCGGACTGCCCAGATATCACTGTTAGCGTATTTCCCTGCGTCGGATCCCTGGCTGCCCCAGTTGGAGCTCTGACCGTTTTGAGAGGTATTGAAGACGTCCAGACCGTCGTACTCGGGCGAACCGCTGTGCGGCAGGCTCTCCCTCTTGTACAAACTACTCGAACCCACCAGGCCGAAGGGCGTTCCCGGTGGGAGCTCCGGATGCAGGCTGCCGTCGTTGGGTAGCCAGGGGATCTCAGTCGGTTCGACAACCCCATGAATGGCGTTGTAGGGCACCACCGCACGGGGCCAGGCTTCGTTGTAGGCCGGATCGTTTTTCAGCTCCACCAAGTCCCCAGGTCCATTCACCACGTCGCCCCCGGGCACCAGATAAAGGCCTCCATCGTAGTAGGGGAGGGGAGTCGGCCGATTGAGGTCGTTGGCGGGCCCGGGAGTCCACACCGCCAGTAGATCTCCCGCAGGAGCAGCGGAGGGGTGAGTGAACTTCCCCACCCGCGTTTGGCCGTCGGTGCCGATGGGGGCGGCCTCGTCGGAGCCATGAGTGAAAGGGGTGATGGAATACATGCCCCAGGGCGTGAAGGGCATGCGGAAGGGGAAGGGAAATCCCTGGCCAACGGTTTGGTCGATGAAGGGATTGTCTTCCAAGAAAGCGCTATGGAAAGGGGGAGTTCCCGAGGGCGGCCGTACAGGAAAGCGGTACAAGGCGCCAAAGCCGTTGTTGTTGAGGTTGTAGTAGTCGACGGTAATCAGATCTTCGCCGGAAAGTTGGGTCATGAAGTGAAAGGCCTGGGGAGCTCTGAAGGCGCTGACCACCGGCGCCCATTCTCGCCCGTCCGGGTAGATGGACCAGATACCCCACAGGCGGCGATCCCGCAGTCCCTGACTTTCGTAGCTGGAGAACATCAGCCGGCCGTCCTTCAGGATGGTGGGATGAAGGGCGCTGTTGATGCTCATGGGGGCAATGGGGGTGATGTTGGAGCCGTCTTCGTCCATGACGTAGAGCTGGAGGGTTGGATTGGTGAAGCCCTTGGGAGGGTCGAAGCCATTGCGATTGCTGGTGAAAGCAATCTTGCCTCCGGGAACTGGGCAAGGGCCCAGATTCAGAATGCCATAACCCAAGCGATTGAACTCCGAGGGCGGATCGACTGGGTTCGTTTCGTCCCAATGACCGGCTCCGGTGTTGGGAGTGAACTCACCGAAAGTCAGCTGTTCCACTTGCCGATTCTGCACGTGGATGCGGAAGATGTCGGCGCCATCCAGGGGAAGGTCGCCCCGTTGGGAGTTGAGCCGCTCCGGACGTAGGTCGTAGAAAAGGGAGTAGTAGATCCAGGCACCGTCGAAGGAGACGTAGGGATCTGTGACCGAGCAGGTCTGGCAATCGACCAAGACCTCTTCACTGCCATCCGGGTGGAGCAGCATGAGGTCGGCTCCCATCTCCAGTCGGGCAGGGTGGAAAATCTCCGGCCAGAGGGTATTGGCGTTGTCTCCGAGGCGAGCTTGGCGAACATAGGCGATGTCGTAGTCGACGATGGGGGAGCCGGCCTCAGCAGCAAAAACCGCCAAGGCGCAGAACATGGCCATCCCGACTCGATGAATCGGCGCTGAAGTCTTGAGCCGGGGTCTCCGCGATCCATTCTTCATCTGGCTCTCCTCTAACGTGGTCCTATCCATCCTGCATCCTCAAGATTCGCAGCCGGGCTTCTTGGTGGTAGAGAACCACGGCAGGAAGGCCGGTGAGGTTGCGGAGGCGGTGCCTCTTCCGAGTTCCACTGAAGCCTCGAGTTGTCGCCTCGGAACGAGGCTTCAAACAGGTCTTCCAACAGGACCTCAAAATCTTGATCGGGGGAGCTTGAAGGGATGATACGATGAAGTCCCCCCTTGAAACAAGACAGTTGCGCACATTTAGACAAGGCTATAAGATCCGCCGGAGATCCGGTTCGGGTATCCAGTCTCGCGTAAGCCCTCCGTGGAGGGGCCTCGGGAAGTCTTGTCATGCGAAGCATCCGGCGAGGGAGGAGAAGTTTCATGTCGCAACCCCTGGATAGACGAGGAATGGAAGCGGACCGGCGAGCGTTTTTACGCCGGGCTAGCCGTGCAGCGGCGGTGGGAGTGGGAACGGCTGCTGGCCTTAGCCCCAACATTGGAGCTTCCACAGACGGTCCGGTCCCCGCTATGCGGTCTCCCCGCAATCCCTTTCACCACGGCTCAGGCAGCGGGGGGACGGAGAACGGAGCACCTCCGGCCCCATCGGCAGCCGTAGTCGCCCTCAATCGCATGGGTTTTGGGCCGCGGCCTGGGGATGTCGCCGCTTTCAATGCCCTCGGGGGCAGCGATGGCCAGCGCATGGCGGCTTACGTCGCCCAGCAACTCGATCCGGACAGCATCGATGACAGTGCTCTCGACGCTCGGGTCGCGGCCGGTGGGTTCACCACCACCAACAAGACTCTGGTGCAGCTGTGGCAGGATCACGTGGTAGCGGACCCTCCCTACGAAGAGAGAGTCAGGCCCCTTCACGAAACGGAGAGTCTCACTTTTCTCCGGGCGATCTTCAGCAGAAAGCAGCTGGTCGAAGTGCTGGCGGAGTTCTGGCACAACCACTTCAGCATCTACGGACACGAGTTCTCCATTGCGCCGATTTGGATGCACTACGACCGGGACGTGATTCGAGCTCACTTGCTGGGTAATTTTCGCGACATGTTGGTCGCCAATGCCACTAGCCCGCAGATGTTGCTCTACTTGGATAACTACGCAAACTCCGTCGACGGGCCCAACGAGAACTACGCCCGGGAGCTAATGGAATTGCACACCATGGGGGCGGAGAACTATCTGGGAGTCATCCCTGCGGACGAGGTCCCCACGGAAGGAGGCGTGCCCATCGGCTTTGTGGATGAGGACATCTTCGCCGCAACCAGAGCTCTCACCGGATGGACGATTCGCAATCGCCCCTGGGACGACGACTTCGGCAATACGGGAGAGTTCTTCTACTACGCACCCTGGCACGACAACGATGCGAAGAGCTTTCTCGGGCAGGACCTTCCAGCCAATCAGGCGGCGATGCAGGACGGCCTCGATCTTCTCGATGCCCTGGCTTCCCACCCGGGGACCGGGCGGTTCATTGCCCGCAAGCTGTGCCGCAGATTGCTGGGGGATTCGCCACCGGACGGTCTCGTGGCCAGCGCAGCGGCCTTGTTCACCGCCCAGAAAGATCACCCGGAACAGCTGAAGCAGGTGGTGGAGCACATTCTTTTGGCGCCGGAATTCCGCTCGACCTGGGGAGACAAGATCAAGCGGCCCTTCGAGGTCGTGACCAGTGCTCTACGGGCTGCCGAGGGTAATTTCAGCTTTCGTCTGGACGATTCGGAAACGGGCACCCTCATGTGGCTCTATTCCCAAACCGGCCATGAGCTATTCGATTGGAAGCCGCCCAACGGCTATCCGGATTTCAAGACCGCCTGGCAGAGTACGACGCCGCGGGTCATGAGCTGGCGAATCTGCAATTGGTTCGTCGACAATCGAGACGACAGCGATGTCTATCTGCTGGATATTCTCGGCCAGACGCCACCAGGGGTTCGATCGGCCAATGCTCTGGTGGACTTCTGGACGGACCGTGTTCTCGGCCGGCCGCTCGAGCCTTCGGATCGAACGGAGCTGGTGGAGTTCATGGCTCAGGGATTCCTTCCGGATCTAGATCTGCCGTTGGATTCCGACGAGGCCATTCAAACTCGATTGAGGGCTTTGGTGGGGTTGATCTTCATGTCGCCAGAGTTTCTGTGGCGATGAAGGTTGGGGAGACCAGGCCGACCCCGGGCTTCCTTGGAGCTGCCCTCGTCGGTAGGGCCATGATTCTGGAGGTCCGAGCTTCCGGGGGGCAGGCTGCAAAGGAACCGTTCGAAGATTCGGTGAGGTGCGAGGCGACGAGAGTGCTGCACAGAGAGGGAGGTCACTAGTTATGGGCGAGATCACGAGGCGGGGATTTGTTGCAGGCTGCTGTGCGGGTATCGCTGCAATGGCTGGATCACGGTTCAATACGGTCGCTTTTGCCGATCCCAACGGCAACGAGGAAATTCTGGTCGTTTTATTCCTGCGGGGTGGCATGGACGGGCTGAATTTCATGCCTCCCTTGGGAGGGACCGATCGGGGCTTCTACGAAGCCGCTCGACCGACTCTGCGAGTGCCGACCTCAGGTCCTGGCTCGGCTCTTCAATTGGGTACCTCGGACTTCGGTCTTCACCCTTCGGCAGCGCCTTTGTTCGATCTCTATCAGAGCGGGCATCTTTCCCTGGTTCAAGCGGTGGGGCAGACGGAAGCCAATCGCAGCCACTTCGATGCCATGCAATACATCGAGTTAGGAACCCCGGGGCTACGGAGCACTCCTACCGGCTGGTTGGCTCGATATCTGGCCACGGCATCGAATCTGCCTCAGGAGGTCATCGTTCCATCCCTTTCCGTGGGCGACCTTCAGACCACCTCCCTGCTGGGGAACTTCGAGACCCTCAACATGAACAGCCCAGACAACTACAACCTTCAGATTGGTCCCTACCAGTGGCGGTCGGCCCAGCGCACGGCGCTGCGCAAGCTCTATTCTGGCGGTGGCAGCTGGCTCCACAATTCCGGACTTCAGTCCCTCAACTCTCTGGATGTCATCGAGCTGAACGTAACGGATGACTACGAACCCGGTAACGGAGCGGTTTATCCGGAGACCTCCTTCGGGGAGCACCTCCAGGTGATCGCTCAGATGATCAAGCTCGAGTTGGGCCTCAGCGTCGCCACTTTGGACCTTGGCGGATGGGATACCCACAATGGCCAAGGAGCTGGATCGGGCGGCTTTTTCGCCACGCTGGTGGACGAGCTTTCGCGAGGTTTGGCAGCTTTCTACACGGACCTCGATGGCAGCGGAGCCAGTGACTACGCCAGTCGGTTGACAGTAGTTGTGCAGAGCGAATTTGGTCGCCGTCTGGGGGAGAATGCAGATACCGGCACCGACCACGGCCATGGCAACGTCATGATGGTTCTCGGAGGCAATACCGTTGGAGGCATCCATGGAGCCTGGCCGGGTTTGGATCCTGGTCAACTGTTCGATGGCGTCGACTTGGATGCCTCTACGGATTACCGACAGGTGCTCAGCGAGATTCTCATTCGCCGCATGTGCAATCCGAACCTGGCCACCATCTTCCCGGGCTACTCTGGCTACTCGCCTCTCGGTGTCGTCACCGGTCCGGACCTTCCTCCCGTGACGGGGCAGGCTATCTTCTCCGATGGTTTCGAGAGCGGTGATGTCTCCGCCTGGACCGCCAGCGTAGGAGGCTAGCTAGCCCTAATAAGGGGCCGATATCCCCTTCCGGACGGCCTCCAGCGGATCGTGTCCTACTTCGAGCTCCCTTCGTCTGGCGGTATACCTTGTCGACCTGGGCCATTTGGCGGTATGATCTAGGCCAGGTGGCGGTCGAGGCCTGGGGCAGATGTCGGTATCAGGAGACGGAATCAGGTGGCAGGACAGAGGACAGCCGGCGAGGAGGCGACATGACCCAAACAGCCAGCATCTATGAAGCCCTAGGGGGCACAGCGGTCATGCCTACCTCGAGTTGCAGTCTCGAGGAGCTCCGGGAGCAGATCCGTCATGGCCTACCTTTCTCCGCTTTGGAAGCCCTCATGGTCAAATTCGACCTGGGACGGGAAGAAGTCAGTGAAGCCCTTCATTTACCTCCCAGGACACTGACTCGGCGTAAGGCTGAACGGCTGCTGCGACCGGATGAGTCCGACCGGCTGGTCAGGCTTGCCTCGGTGGCTGCTCGCGCCGTCGAAGTTCTGGGAAGCTCCGCAAAAGCGTCCCGGTGGTTGCAGCGCTCAAATCGCTCCCTCGGCGGGCAAGTGCCCTTGGAATTGCTAGATACGAGCGTCGGCACCCGCCAGGTGGAAGAGGTCCTCGGACGCCTCGAAGATGGCGTCTACAGCTGACTTGGACTCCGGCCCAACCCCTTGGCTCAACTGGCGAGACTCGCCGCGGACGATCTATCGTCTGACCTCAGGCCGGTATCGAGATCGCGCCTTTGAAGGGGAGGGGGCCAGGCGTTATGGAGGCCGGTGGAATCACCGTGGGATCGCCGTGGTGTACGCATCCCAATCCCTTTCCTTAGCCTGCCTCGAAGCTCTGGTCCAAGTGGGGCCGGATACCTTGCCGGACGAGATGGTCAGCATCGCCGCTATCCTGCCGGCCGACCTTCCAGTTTTGCGTTTGGACCCGCAAGCTCTACCCGATACTTGGCGTCGCTATCCAGCGTCGGCAGACCTTCAAGATCTGGGAAGCCGGTGGGCACGCAGTGGAGCGAGCGCCGCCCTCGCCGTGCCTTCAGCGGTGATCCCCCAGGAGTGGAATTTTCTGCTCAACCCTCGACATCCGGAGTTTGCTGCCATCGAGGCCATGGTGCCGGAAGCCTTTGCCTTCGACTCCCGGCTGGTGGGAGCGGAACCCTCATTCCCTTGATTTAGTTTCTTCCTAGGTGTCCGAGAGATTCGGTGCGGAATACTTGCTTCGTCTCTCGAGTTGCCAATAGGTAATGAAGTCAAGTATTGCGATTCTTCTCCGGCAACCTGGCCGCTATGGAGTCCTCTTGGGAGCCCTTTTTTGCGGCCTTTTCTCACCCATTCTGGTCACTGCACAGGCGGGTCGGTGTCACCCAGAGAACGCCAACCAGGCGTATCAGAAAATCCTTCGAATTGGTGCCCAGGGAAAGACTCAGCTGGCGGCTTATCAGCTGGCTGAGCTCTACCGCTGTATCCAACGGGAGGGGCATACGGTAGGGCTGTTGGACTCCATGCCAACCCTCTATGGGGAACGCCTGGAAGCGGTTTGTAGCCAGGCTTGTGGGTTGGCGATCGCGGCCCTGCATCGAGATACCTTCGATCGCCTCCAGGAGCTTCGGGAGCCGTCCCTGGCACAGAACCAACTGATCGCCTTTGACAAAGCACTGCAGCTCTACGGCGCGAAATCTAAGGATCCGGAGGTGGCCGCGGTCAAAGGGCACCTGCTCACTTCCATGGCCCTCCTGCAGCGAGATCATGGATTCATGGATGGAGCGAGGTCGACGTTTCTCCGGGCTCTGAAAGTCGCACCGTCAGACCCATCCCTGCTCCACGCGGCGGCGTCCCTCGAGGAAAAACTCGGCAACTATCCCCAGGCCCGGACATACTTGCTCGAATTGATGGAGGTAGCTCCCGATGATCAGGAGGCCCGGCTTCGCTTGGCACTAGTGGAAGCTCGACTGGGAAAAGTCTCGGCCGCCGAGGCCCGCTTCCAGAGTCTCCTGTCGGCACCGACTTCCCCATGGATCCGGGTGATGGCGCACCAGGAGTTGACCCGGTTGCTGAGCCAGAAAGGAGACGGGACGCAAGCTCTACAGGTCCTGGAGCAGGCGAGAAGGGCCTTTCCCGAAGAGCAAAGTCTGCTCCTCTTGGAGACCTTTCTGTTGCGAAGAGATAGGGCCGGCGCCGCAGATGGATCTGCTTTGGCTGGAGTGGGGAGGCTGGCGGAGCTAGAGGAGACCTTGGAGCTTTCCCCACCTTCCTCTCGCCTCGAATACAACGAATGGCCCCAAGAAGAGATGGTGCCTCTGGAGTTGGCCCTGGGAGAGGTGCTGGAGAAGGCCTGGCAGGATCTCGAACGAGGCCTGTCTCTACTCCAACTTCGTCAGGAGACCGGATCTTGAAGTCCCTCGTGATCCTTGGCTTGGTGGTGCTCACCCTAGGTGTCTGGGCCCCTGAGGCAGAGGCAGAGTTAGGGGCAGAGATCGCCGTGGAAATCCTCGAGCCCCCTCCCGGAGAGGCGGTCTTCGATCGGGTTGAGGTTCGGGTCCGAGTGACCGCCGAGGAGCCATTGGAGCAGGTGGTGTTGTCGGTAGACGGTCGCCGGATCGGCCCCCTCAGTCCAGTCCCTACCTCGGACCCCACTTCAGATGCCTTGGCCCAGGAGTACCAACTCCCCGTGGACGTGGGAGGAGAGAATCGCCAACACCTCTTTGCCGTCGAAGCGATCGGTGTTTCCGGGGTGACCGGCCGAGCCGAAAGGGTGACTCCGGCGATTCGCATCGACGAAGACGTTTCCCTAAAGCTACAGCAAGTCTTTGCGACGGTTACGGACCGCAAGGGGCGCCGGGTGACAGATCTGAGCCCGGTGGACATTTCCGTCCGCGACAACAAAGTGAAGCAGAGTATCGTCACCCTCGGCAAGGGAGAGATTCCCTTTACGGCGGTCCTCCTGTTGGATGCTAGTACCAGCATGGCAGGTCCCCAGTTGGCCGCCGTCAAGAGAGGAGGCCGGATTTTCGTCGATTCCATGGTGCCCCACGATGAGATCAAGCTCATGGTCTTCGCGGATCGCCTCCTGGATTCGAGCTCTTTCACCGACGATGCGGAGGAACTGACAGCGAAATTCCCCACGGGGCAGTCTTCCGGTGGTACCGCTCTCTACGATCACCTGTTCTGGGCAGTGACCCTCACCGAGGGGCGGCTGGGGCGCCGGGTGGTGATTCTGCTCTCCGACGGCGCGGATGTTCACAGTGTGCTGTCCATGGAAGACGTTCTCGCTACGGTGCGGGACAGCCAGACCATGCTCTACTGGGTGGAGATCTCGGACCGCCCGGACGAGTCTCTCTTCGGGTTACATCATTCTTTTCGGTCTCCCGAAGAAATTCAGCGTCAGCTCAAGTTATTGAGGCGGGCGGTGGAGGACTCCGGTGGCCGAGTTCTGAGAGTCTTCCACCCGCAAGAGATAGAGGGAGCTCTCCAAGAGGTGATTCAGGAGCTTCGAGAGCAGATCGCCATCGGCTACTACCCGCAGCCGACCGCTCAGACCGAAGGGTGGCATCAACTGGAGGTCAAGGTCCGCAAGTCAGGCCTCAAGGTGCGTACCCGGCGAGGCTATCGAGCCGTTCCGCCAACCCCATAAAAACCACCCCCGCGAGAGCCACTTCCCCGGCTCACTATTTCTGGTGGTTCAGGGAGCTGGGCTGAGGGGTTGTTGGGGAGCCGAATCCTGCGGCCTCTTCTGATTGCCCAGGTCTACCAACATCAAGCTCGAAACGTCCTGGCTCTGGGCAGCATAGGTGAGGCCCGTGCCGTTGGGAGAGATGTCGAAGGATTCCGCACTGATGCCCGGGCCCAACTCCACGACCAGAGTCGGAAGCCCTTCCGGTGCCTGTTGAGGGTCGAAGGGGTAGGTGTAGATTCCCAGGCGTCCGTCCGCCGTCGGAGCGGTGAAAGCGATGGCGGAGCCGTCGGGCAGCCAGCGGGCACGACCACCGGTGGAGGAGACCACCACTTCATAGGGGAGTAGCTCCCCCGTCGCCAGGCGAGCGACCCGCAAAGACAACCGGTCCAGGCGAATGCGAGAAAGAAAGAGCACATACTCTCCATCGGGAGAGATTTCCGGCAGACGGGTGACGCCGGGAATGAGCAGGCGGGGATCCTCCCCCTGAAGCCCCATGCGCCACATGCCGGTGGCTCGAGGGTTGCGAGAGTTGTAGACGATCACCTGGCCATCGGAAGAGGTCGACGGATTCTCGGCGATGACGCCATCTTGGCTCAGTTGCCGGGGAACAGTGCCGTCCTTTTCGGCTCGCCAGATCTCGAAATTGCCACTGCGGTTGGAGCTCCAGACGATGCCTCCATCCGGCAGGATGGCCGGATCCCAGTCGTCGGCCGGATGGTCGGTGAGGCGCTGCAGAGTTCCGGACTCGGTGGAGACACGCCAAAGGTCCAGGTTGCCACTGCGATTGGAGGAAAAGACCACCCAACGCCCATCTTGGGAGTAGACCGGTTGGCGATCGGTGCTGGAGCCGTGGGTGAACCAATGATGGCTGCGATCGGCCGGATCAAGGTCGACCACTGCGAGGTCCATGGAAGCGGTTTGGGATTCGACCACCAGGCGGCCATCACTCATGCGGTCGAGGGACTGAATGACCTCCGGATGCCACAGAAGGGTCGCACTGGCTCCGTCCAGGCTCTGGCGCACGATGCGGGAGCCTCCTCCCTGGCGGGAAGTGAGACCCGGGGAAAAAGCGTAGACGATCTCGTCTCCCTTCGAGGTCCAAACGGCGGAAGACAGGCCACCCACTGGATCTGAGCTGCGCAGGCGCTGTACCGATCCATCGGCCACCTGGATGACAAACACGGCCACGTCATTGGAATGCCCGGTTTCCACCACGGCGATGGCGCTGCCATCGGGAGACCACCGAGGAGCCGTCACCGTTTGACCTTGGAGGGTCGCCAAGGTCCGCTGGGATCCGCCATCGGCGCTGACGATGCCGACCATGGAGCTGTCTCGATCCCCAGCCTTGAGCCAGCGCACGAAGGCGAGGCTTTGACCGTCCGGGGAAAAGTCGCCGCTACCGGCGTCTTCCACCAGTCGCCGTGGTTTTCCTCCGAGGGTGGGGATGCGGTACAGAGAACGAGTCAGGCCTTCGGTGCGTGAAAACAAAATCCGTTCGCCGTCCGGAGAAAAACGGGGCGAGCTATCCGGTCCTTCCGTGAGAGGCGACTCATTGCCGCTAGCGAGCTGCTTGAGCCAGATCCGCTGCGTGCCGTCCCGGTCCGAGGAAAAGGCGATCCAGCGCCCGTCCGGGGCTGCCGCGGGGGAGGAGTCGCGACCGGCATAGGTGAGGTACTGGAGCCGAGGGGGCTCCAAGGGCTCCGGAGTCCTCCACCACCAAGCGAGGCCACCGGCGGTGAGGGCCGCCAAGACTGCTGCGGCTGCAGTCAATCCCACGGAATTTTTCTTTTTTTGGGCCCCTGCTCCTGTCCCGGAAGAATGGTCACCTGAAAAGTCCCCATCAGAAGGTCCTCGAGGAGAGGACCCTGGCGAAGGAAGAGCGGTGATCAGGCCAAGACAGATGGCGACGTCTTTGGCGGCCTGAATGCGGTCTTCCGCCTTCTTCTCCAAGCAGGTGAAGATGATCTGGCTCAAGGCCTCGGGAATCTGTTCCGGAAGCGCCGCGGGTTGGTCCCGGACGATAGCGAGAAGGGTGTCTATGGCGGTATCTCCCTCGAAGGCTCGCCGGTCCGCAGCCATTTCGTAGAGCACCGCCCCGAGGGCGAAGATGTCGCTGCGGGAGTCGACCGATTGGCTGCGAGCTTGTTCCGGAGATAGGTATCCGGCCGTCCCCAGGATGTCGCCGGTGCGAGTCTTGGCGGCGGAGAACTCTTTGGCGGCATCAGAGTCTTCCGGAAGTGGCGGGGCAGCGCCATCGCGAAAGACGGCCAAGCCAAAGTCGAGAATTTTCAATCTGCCGTCGGTGGTCAGGAAGATGTTTTCCGGCTTGAGATCCCGGTGAACCACACCCTTAGCATGGGCGGCTTCCAGGCCGATGGCGATCTCTCTTCCGATCTGCAGCTGCTCTGTGATCGAAAGGCGGCTGCGGTCCAGCCGCTGGCGCAGAGGCTCTCCTTCCAAGAGCTCTGAAACCGCGAAGAATACGCCGTCCTCATCCCCCACATCGAAGAGTCGAAGGATGTTGGGGTGAGAAAGACTCGCTACGGCCCGCGCCTCTCGCTCGAAACGGCTGCGGTACTCCGGGTCGTCGCTGCGCTGGGCGCTGAGCACTTTGACTGCCACCTCTCGACCCAGGCGGAGGTCTCGCGCTCGGTAGACCTCTCCATACCGCCTGCTCCCAAGAGCTCGACGATCTCGAAATGGGAGATGCGGTTACCAGCGGAGAAACCCTGGCCGGGAGGGCGGACCGTCACAAGGGACCGATCGAAAGAGTGAAGTCAAACCACAGCATTGGGGAATTATCCCTCAAAGAGCGTGGCTGTGCGGGACCCTGGAGGTAAATAGTCCAAGGAGTTAGTCGGCGGGGATGGGGCGAAGAATCCACCCGAGTAACAGGGCGGCCAAGGTGATCATTCCTATCCCTTGGAGAACCGAGCCGAGAAGGATCTCGCCGAGGCCGAAAAGAGTGCCGAAAACCACTCCTGCGCCAGCCGCGAAACGCAGTGCCAAAGGACTCAGGCGCTCTGTCGGGCCGGTTCTATAGAGTCTCCAGGCGGGCCCCGCAGGGCGCACCTTTTGGGCGAAGGCTTGGAGCACTGCAGGGTCATTGGCTGGCCCCCAAAGAGCGACCGGGATCCAGCATGCCAAGCTGGCGGTGGCGATGGTGGCGATCTTCGCCCAGCCGGGCACCGCGACCAGAAACCAAGGGTTGGGCCCACCGAACAGAGTGGGGGTGGCGAAAACCTCCAGGCCGACGGCGAGGAGGGTGGTGACGCCGAGAGCGGCGAATTCGGCATGGGCGGTGACTCGGGGCCAGTACCAACGAGCCGCTGCGACGCTGCCCAACCCAGCCCCGACGGCGACCAGAAATCGCCAAACAGAAGCGATGTCCTGAATGAACAGCGCCGTGACCCCAGCCAAGATTCCCATCAGCAGGATGGCTAAGCGGCTGACGGTCACATAATGCTTTTCTGGAGCATCCGGCTTGATGAAACGCCGGTAGAGATCCTGCACCAAATAGGAAGCGCCCCAGTTGGTGTGGGTGTCGATGGTGCTCATGAAAGCGGCCAGCAGGCTTGCCACCACCAGGCCTAGCAGACCACTGGGGAGAGTCTTCCCCATGATCAACGGATAGGCCATCTCCCGGTCTGTGAGCTCGACCCGGAGGCCGGAGAACTTCAAACCATCGAGGCGAGAAGCACCACCTTCGCCGGAGCAGAGAATCTCCAGATCGAAAATTCCCGAAGTGGCAAAGCCGGAAAAGCGAGCCGTAGCGGTGCCCTCTCCGGATAGATCGAGGGGGGCTTCGAAGCCTTCGATGCGAGCACGGCAAGGACCACTCGAGCCCTGGAGGCCATGGCTCGAGTCTCCGGTCACTGCAAAGGAAAGGGTGCCGCCGGTGGCGACGTCGAGAACAGCGGGGGAGACCTCGACCACGAGATTCTCTGGCCCATTGGAGGCTGCCGTGAGCTTTTGAGCTCCCTCGCCGGGTAGCTGGGGATAGATCACCAAAGCTGCCAAACCCACCAAGATCCAAGGCCAAGGGCGCAGTGCGTTGTGAGCGACAGAGAACCACAGACTCGCTCCCTGGGCCTGGGCATCGTCTCGGCAGGCGGCGAGGCGCTGCACGATATAGCCATTTCCCTCCGCGTAACGCCACCAACCGGCAATCAGGAGAACCAGGAAGAACAACCGAGATAGGGTGGGATGGTCCTTGGGTGGGACGAAGTCGAGAACGTCCTGCAATGTCCGATGCCCCCCGGCTTCCACCGCTCGGTTGAGAGCAGGGATGAGCCCGTCCCCATGGGCAGAGGCTGGGCCATTCCGAGACAGGCCAGGCACTCCATCCCTCAGGCTCTCCACGGCTTGAGGCACCTCGCCAATGCCTCCCATGCCCTGAACCACCATCCAGGCCAGCACCAGGGCGCCTCCCATGCCGAGGCAGAATTGCACCAGGTCGGTGATCACCACGGAACGAAAGCCACCGAGCATGGTGTAAGTCACCGCGAGCGCCACGCAACCGGCGATCACCCAACCGGGTTCTACATCGAAAAAGGCTCGGGAAATCTTCACCATGGCAGCGATCACCCAGGCCATGGTGAGGCAGTTGACGAACAGGCCGAAATAGACCGCCTTGACTCCCCGCAACACTGCCGCAGGCCTGCCGCCGTAGCGCAGCTCGGTGATCTCCGCATCGGTGATCACTCCGGAACGGCGCCACATCTTGGCGAAGAAGAACGTCGCCGTCAGATGAGCGATAGCCCAACTCCACCAGATCCAATTGCCACTAATCCCATCCGCCGCCACGATTCCCGTCACCGCCAGGGGCGTATCCGCTGCAAACGTCGTCGCCACGATCGAAGTTCCCGCCAACCACCACGGCAACTTCCTATCCCCAACGAAGAAACTCTCCACCCCTCGCCCCGCCCGGCGGGCGAAATAGGACCCCAGAGCCAGAGCGAAGACGGCATAGAGACCAATGATGGTCCAGTCGAGAGAGCTGAGAGTGGAACGCACGGAGGGATTGTAGCGGAGATCTGGGGGGCGACCGGAAAGCTTGGCGGCAGGTAGGAGAAATAGGTGGCAACCGAAGAGTTGGCCGAAATAGGTCCCGAAGTAGGTCTCCACCCAATCGTGGGGGAGCCAAGGGTGATCCGTCCTAGAGCAAACTAGCACCAGAGCTTCGAAGCCCTGGTGCTAGCTGGGTGACTTACTTTCCGGAGCTCAAGCTCTAGCAGCCATCGTTTTCCAGACACAACCTATGAAAGTAGGAGACGCTCTGATTGCCGGAACCTCCATATTCACTGACGTAGCAAGCCAAGTCGGGTTCCATTTCCTCGTCCTCACAAACGGTTTCCAGACAACTCCGAAAGCTGCATTGGGGAGTGGTGGAGCCGCAATAGCCATTGTCTTGACACCGGATTCGGCAGTAATTCCACAGGGTTGCCTCGGGGCTTCCAGCCCCTGCAGCCAGGAAGGCGTTGTATTCATAGGAGCAGAAATCCGCCGCGCAGTCGGGGGCAGAGCAGACGGTGGGTGCTCCTCCCAGGATGCAGGAGCGAATCGCGGAGTTTTCTCCCTTGATCCAATCGCTATTGACGCAACTCTGGTAGCCGATGGGATCTCCGGGAAGAAGGCCGGGGCATTGGAGCAGACCGCAGGAGTGGAAGGTCGCTACGGTGGGTACGGTGCCACCGCGAGTCACATCGTAGAAGAAATCCTGATTGCAACCATCGCATTGATCCAGAATGTAGCCGTAGGCCTGGGCACAGGTGAAGGGGGCCCCCGGTGGCACTCCGGCGCAAACAAAGGCGGCACACTCCCTGGGGAGCAGACCCAAGGCTCCGGAGTCCGGAAGACGAGCAGGGGAGACGACGTTGAAGGTCGGTTCATGGAGCACCCACCAGCCTTGGGGCCAGAAGCCGACTCCTCCGACCGTACCCGTGCCGGGGCAGAACCCAGGGGGCATGTAGTGATCGTCTGCTCCGTCGTGCAACTCGGCGCCGCAGTCAAAGGAGAAGGGGCTGTTCTCCCAATCGTTGGCCTCACCACCGTTCGCCTGCCAGACACAATGATCGTGAATTAGGCATCCGAGGCCCCAGGCTCCGCCGCCGCCGATCAGGTCCCCTGCCGGGTTGCAGCCTGGTCCACAGAGTCCGGCGCAGTTGTCGGCGCCCTCTTCCGGGCCTCCCCAAACCGGAATCTGCTCCGCTTCGGCGCCGGACCAACTTGGCGGCACCGCCGGAGCGCTCGAAGTGACGTCTTCTTCCCCGGAAAGAAGACCGTTGGGGTAGTAATCCCAGTTGGAGCAGTAATAGAAGCCGTGCTCGACGCAGCGGATCACTGAAGGGTTCGAGTCGCTCAAGCCGCTTCCGGTGCCGCCGCATACGGGGGCGCTGAAGCAGCCATCATCGGAAGAGCCGGGCGGTTGGGTCGGTCCGTCCGTGGCATCTCCCCCGATACCCACCCAATAGCTTTCGCCGTTGCCATCGTTGACGATGCGGGGAAGGGTAGTCCAGAAGGGAGCATGCACAAAGTCTCGCGGTGACTCCGCCAGGAAACCGAGGGACCGATAGACGAAGATCAGGGCGAATTGATCTTCCTTGGCGACTTCGGCGACGCCGATCTTGCGGTAGGCACCGAGGATCGCCTTCATGTCCCCTTCATTGAGAATTTGGCTGCCTCCATCGAGATAGAGGGCGCCCTGGTGATAGTCCACATCGGCCATGAAGCGCTTGCCATTGACCAGAAGCTCAACGCGAACCACCCAGGGAATGGTGGCGTCACTGGAGAAGTAGACCGTTCCTTCCTCTCCTTGCCAATGCCCGAGGGCGACCGACTCGAAGGCCGATTGGAGGATGAGCTGGCCGTCTCGGGGAGAGCCATCGGACCCTCCTCCGTCGTCTGCCAGAGCTGGGACCAGGCATAAAGCCGCGAAAAAACAGGACAACATCAAACTAACCCACTTCGCCATCTCAAACCTCCTCGTGAAAAAGTCTCGCTTCCTCGGGAATGCTCCCGGGAGCCTCCGGATGAGAGTGCCATGGAGGAGAGGAAAGGCGTTTGACCGCCGGTGCCGAATACTTGACGCAAGGCGCCAGATAGGGACTCGGAAGAGGCTGGAGATCTACTCGATGCCGAAATTCTTGCGGCGAAACGAACGGGGGGTCGATCCGGTCCACCGGCTGAAAGCTCTGTCGAAGGCACTGAGCTCCGAGAATCCCAGGGCAATGGCCACCTGAGAGAGGTTGGCATCTCGAGATCTGAGATATTCGATGGCCAACTGGTAACGAGTGTCGTCGACCAAGCTGCGAAAGCTCGTGCCCCGTTGCCGAAGCTTCCTCTGCAGGGACCGGGTGGCCATGTGCAGATTTCGCGCTACCTGCTTGATGCTTGGAGTAACACCATCTTCTTGGAGCTCTTTGACCACCTGGTGGCGGACGGAAGAGATGAAATCGTCCGGCTCCGATCGAGCTACCCGCACTCGGGCGAAATCCATCAGGGTTTTGAAGAGGCCGGGATCGTGTTGGGGAAGGGGAGCATCCATCACGCTAGTCGGCACGATGATGGAAGCCTCAGATCCGCGAAAGCTGACCGGCGATCCGCACTGGTCTTCATAGCGACTCCGATGGGAGAATTGTTCGCATTTCAAAGCGATTTCGCAGTGATTTGGCTCACCGGTGAGGAACCGGATCATGTTTGCCCCAAACCCCAAAGCAAAGTCGATGTCCTGTTGATAGGCCTCTATTTGCGGTTCCCCAAGCTCGTAGACAATGCGCGTGGTATCCCCTTCTTCGACCAGAGAAATGGCTGAGCAACTCTGGTGAAGGGGGAAGAACTCAGCCAGCGTTTCGAGAGCCGCCCGAAGGCTCGGTGAAGTGGCTGCCAGGTAACCGAAGAGCCCTGCTTTGTGAGGGTCGGTATTGAGCCCGAGGTTGAGGCCAAAGGTAGGGTCCTGAAGCTCCGCTGAGACCCGCTCGAAGAAATCCAGCATTGGGAGCATCGGCACATAACCTCGGGATTCCGTACCGGTGAGGCCTGAATCCTTGAGCATGGCTTCCGTCGAAACCCCCTTCGCCTCGAGCCACCCTACAGCGTTCTCGAGATGACAGCGATTACGTAGAAGAGTCACTTCTGAATAACCCCTTTCCCCTAAGAGAGTTTCAGGGTACGAAAAATAGCTACCTCATGTCCATAGGCAGAAACTTTTGGAAGGAAACTGCTGAGAGCAGGGGGCAGCCAGCGTTGTCGCGATCGCCTCCTTCTCGGAGGTCAACTGGGCCCAAGTCTTGGCGTACATTTTCGGCGTCAATCGCCAGAGGACTCCTGTGGCCTCAACAACACCCGGAGCTCCTCGCCGACGGTACGAGCCACAGCATCCTCAAAACTCAGCCGTAACCCTTCCGTCTCAATGGTCAGCACGGTCCCCTGACGGCTTACCGAGAGCTTTTCGGCGAAGCCCGAGATCGTCACTTCCCGCACGCCATCCAGGAAGGGGTGGGCACCGGCAGGAACCGTCAAGGCTCCGATTCCTTCGAAGGAGTGGCGGTGTGAGCGCTGACGCTGAAAGCTGGGATTCTCTACCTCAACCTGCCCGGTGGCTCCCTTCAAGGTAAAACGATGGGAGTGCAGAGCTTCGCCGTTGTCGAGGATTTCCAACGCTAGCGGGTCGAAGCCTCGGAGGCGCAGGGGCGCGGCTCCAGGGGGCACAGTGACCACAAGGCGTGGGCTGCGGGAGAGGAAATCCTTGCGCAGGGCTGCCCGGCGGGCCTTCAATTCTGTGACGGCCTGGTGCGCGGTGGCGCGGATGGTAGCTGTGTCCGAGGTAGAAAGCTTTGCCGGAACTACACCTTTTCTTTCGAGCGCTTCTTCGAGAAGGGTAGCCATGGATATGGCGGGTTCCGCCTCCAGGCGGCGTTTCCAGGACGGGTCTACGGCATCGAGCATCGCCGCCAAGGCTGCGCCAGTGTCGTAGAAGCGCCAGCGGAACTTCTCGGGAGTCCGGGGTTCTCGTAGTCGCGTCGTATCCCGGGGCGTTCCCAGGGCTAGCCGGGCGACATGCACAGCGGTGCCTTCCTGCATCTCCTGAGCTGTTTCGAAGGCAAGGTGCTCCTTGGCCAAAGGTCGGGTCCGTTGTCGCCGCCATTGCAGTGCGGTAGCGGCCCAGCGGACAGCCATCCCATTCTCTTCGGCTTCCAGAGCACGGGCGAGAGCCTCTCCCTCAAGTAGTAGGAGCGTGTGGTTCTCTAGGTCAGCCACCGGATAGCTGTAGCGGTGCATCTCGTTGGGCCTCCAGGTCGGATGCCGTGGCTTGGAGAAGAGATGAAAGACCTCGTGCAACAGAATGCTGGCCTCGAAGGTGACCTCTCGGCCGGGCTCGAGGGTCAGCACCAGCGCCGCCGTTTGGACTCCACCCAAATCGATGACGCCGTTCCAGCTCATGGAATCGAGTCGCTGGGCGGATGCCCAGACCTGTTCTTGTCCCTCCACAAGGGTGAATTCCTTTGGGGGACTAGGATGGCGAAACAGCAGCGTGCGCTCGCCATCGTAGATGGCTAGAGGGTATTTCGTGGGCTCGAAACCTGGCCAGATAGGCTTTTCGGCGAAGCGGTCCAGAGTCGCGACGACCGCAAAGGGATCCACCACCCCCTCGGAGGCAGCGACTACCGACCCGCCTCCGTTGGCCATCAGGCCCAGGAGGATACCGAAGGCCGCTTGTGGAATGGCGCCACGAACCCAAAAGCGAGTCCCTTTGTCCTGAGCACCAGCTCTTGCGCGGACACCACCTGCCGGTACGGTGCCTGCCGGTCTTGTGCCCGACTGCCCTTCGGTTTTACAAGCCATAGAAGCCCTCCTTCTGGCTGGATTGGCGAAGTCTCGCGAGCTTGCTGTGCTCACTCAAAAGAAAGGAACGTCCCAACCCTACACCGAAGAGCAGCTAGTCAACCTATCGGTTCGAGCCGGCTTGGTGCTTGTTCTCTCGGGCCTTTTCTTTGTAGCGCTTGTCCCTGCAGCGTCTGTCGTTCCAGAGAATTCCTGACTGGCTCGGCTCTCCTGACTCAGGCCCCTGCTCTTTGTAGCAAACCCAAAGCCAACAGCAGAGCGGCGGTCATGGCTGCGGCGGTCCGGAGATGATTCCAGGCCGTCCATTTGCTCAAGTAGATCTCCCACACCTCGAGGGAGGAGGGGTCCGTAGCGGACACGGTGGCCAACTGGTCGTTGAGAGGGACGTTGCCGAGCCCGGTGACGACAACGGTTCCCACTAGGTAGAGGGCTGCCCCGGCCAGGATGTAGGGCGCTCCGGGACGACTCCAACCGGCAACAGCGAGGCCACCCGCGCCCATGGAAAGGAGGGCCGTTCCTAGGAATGCTCCCAAAAATGACGGGTTGATCACAACGACGTTGATGGACTGCATCGCTGCGATCCCTTCTGTGGCGGGCAGACGCCCCAGAGCTTTCATGACAAAGCTGGAGAAGGCAAAGAAGATTCCGCCCACGAGGGCGGACCCAAGCAGAGCCAAGGTCCCGACCACCGGGATGAGCTGGGCCATGGTGCCATCTGGGTTGGATGTCATGAGGCCAACCTCCAGACATGGGTAGCGGCGGTGCGGCGGGCGTATTCGGAGAAATCCCTCGGTTCACGGCCGAGGGCTCGGCGGACTCCGTCGCTCAGCTGCGCATTCCTTCCGTCAAGGACGGTGGAGAAGAGGTAGTTCATGAGCCAAACGATGTCCCTGGGCAGACCGGCCTTTCCAAGTCCGGCCGCGAAGGCCTCGGAGGGAACCTGGGTATAGCGAATCGGGCGTCCGGTGGCCCGGGCGATCTCCTCCACTGCTGCGGCGAAGGTCAGGAGGCGAGGCCCGGTGACCTCGTAGATCTGGCCGCCATGGCCTTCCTCGGTGAGGGCAGCCACTGCCACGTCGGCGATGTCGTCCACATCGATGAAGGGCTCTTCGACCTCGCCGGCCGGGAGGGCGATCTCGCCGTCCAAGACCATGTCGAGAAACGCCCCTTCGGAGAAATTTTGATTGAACCAACTGGCCCGAACCACGGTCCATTGAATGTCTTCTCGTTGGATAATTCGTTCACAGCGCTGCGCCTCTTCCTCGCCACGGCCGGATAGGAGCACCAGGCGCGGAACCCCTTCGTCCACGGCTCGCTGAACGAAAGTGCCGATGGCGTCTGCGGCTCCTGGGATGGCCAAGTCGGGAGCGTAGGTGATGTACGCGGCAGAGACGCCCTGGAGCACGGCGTCCCAGGTGCTGGGTTTGCCCCAGTCGAAGGGAGGCTCGGTTTGTCGAGACCCGTTCCTCACGGCGTGGCCTTTTTCGGTGAGTCGTTGGACGATCCGTCGGCCGGTTTTTCCGTTGGACCCGAGAACGAGAATAGGTGAGTCGGTCATGGTTTCACTTTCCTTTCGTGTTGTTCGGGCCTCTTGTGGCCCTTTAAAGTGAATCCAGAGTGACGTGAAATGAAGGGACTATCAATGACTTCTGATCTCTATTGATTTGCTGATCGTCCAGATTTTCTGGATTTAAGATCAATTATCGTGAGAAGCTCCGGAGCATGACCCGCACCACTCCAGAGCTTCCGCCCTCCGCCGACCCTCTTGGCGAAACCCTCCATCTGCTGCGGCTCACCGGCACTCTCTACTGCCGAGCGGAGCTGACGGCACCGTGGGGCATTGACCTACCTCCCATGGAGGGATGCATGATGTTCCACGTCGTCACCGCTGGCCGCTGTTGGCTCGAGGTGGAAGGCGCTGAGTCGTGCCTGCTTCAACAAGGCAGCCTCGCCCTCGTCCCCCAAGGCGCTGGGCACATCATCCGCAATGCTCCAGGGGCTGATGCGGATCCCCTCTTCGATATCCCGGTCGAGCAGGTCAGCGAGCGCTACGAGGTCCTACGTCACGGGGGTGGAGGCGACTTGACTCAGACCATTTGTGGCGTGGTGCGCTTCGATCACGTAGCGGCAGAGCATCTCGTCGAGCTTCTACCCAGGGTGCTGCAGATCGACACCTGGGAAGACCATGAGAGTGGCTGGCTTCAAAGCACTCTTCGATTCATTTCCCGAGAAGCGAAGGAGTTGCGCCCTGGCGGAGAAACCGTCATCACGCGGCTGGCCGATATCCTCGTGATTCAGATGATTCGTTCTTGGATCGATTCAGCGGTGGAGCCCAAACAGGGGTGGCTCGCCGCCCTGCGGGACGAGCAGGTGGGCCGCGCTCTCACCTCGATCCACCGTGCGCCGCAGAGGCAGTGGACCGTGGCGACCTTGGCCCAAGAGGCCGGCATGTCCCGCTCGGCGTTCTCAGCACGCTTCACCAAGCTAGTCGGTGAGCCTGTCGTCCGATACCTGACCCAATGGCGCATGAAGCTCGCCCGCGTCCATCTTCGAGAATCCTCGGAACCCCTCTCGACCCTTGCCCACCGCCTCGGCTACCAAAGCGAAGCAGCATTTTGCCGAGCCTTCAAGCGGATGTTTGGCGTTCCACCGGGAAGCATTCGCCGTGGGGGCACGCCCTCGAGTAGCGTTTCTTAGATTGGGGGGAGTTTGGGGGAGTCCCTGCGAGGGGATCCCCTGGACAAGATCCAGGCCCTCGATCGGGAGAAGGCAGAGTGCCTCATCTGTAAGTGGAACGGTTACGTTTGTTGCGGTTTCGGGCCCGAGCCCTTAGCTGACACGTTACTCCACCAAAGAACTCGCCACCAACCGATCTGCCCTACCCTTCGTAGAAGGGTGTTTGAAGATGGCAGGGCAGGTCGCTGGCTTTGAAAGTGCATTTGGCCTCGCGTGAGAAGGAGCACCATCCAGTCGAGCCGATTGGCCCTTGTCAGAACAATCTCGAGAGCAGCGCCGGCAAGTTGTTGCGGAATGATGAGTATTTCGTTGTTCGATATGTTGTATGCTCGAATCATTGCAAGAGTCGAATTGATCAGCGGGGAGCTGATGGCAGATTTGACGAGGTTCCTGAGGCAGGGAGTGGAGTCCAACGCAGGCCAATCTCTGTTTTCGGAAATCTCGGTTGAACCCGTCGTCCAGCGATGGAGTCTCTAGCGGCAACATCTTCGCGAGAGCCTAGGTCCGACCCGCCGATTTGTGTCCGACATCTCGAGAGTTGATGACGACTTTGGATCAGCTGCGGGGCGAGTCTGCAGACAACGCTGCAGACAGCGCTAGGTGTTGATTGCTTGAATGCCCCAATCTGAGAACGTGTGCTCTGTCAATTGTTGAGGTTACCTTGGGCGACTCGACCACCTACTGCCTTCGCATCGAAACTTGATGACAGACCTTTGATTTCGAGGAGACCAAGAATGACGAGACGTGGGAATCTACTGACGACTTTCACCCTCATGATGGCATTGTTTCAGTTCCCTACCTGGGCCGACGAAGATACCTTCCTGACATTTGCTGACGGTCGAACGGACGGAGGCATTCGCCAGGGTGCCGATGTCGAGGATGGGCTCGATTCTCCTGGAGACGTATTCGTGTTTGATCAGAAACTGCTCGCGGCTGATGCGGAGACGGTGATTGGGCGAAACGCCGGATTTTGCATTCGCACGGACCCTGGTGCGCCGGATTTCACAAGCACGGATCACCCGACCTTGCCGGATGACCCGAATAACAATTTCGGGCAATGCTCATGGACCCTTACGTTCTTCGAGGATTTCGAGTACTCAGGCTCCATTACGGTCTCTGGGCGCGAGGCCGATGTAGGCACCTCCGAGGTACCTATTGTAGGTGGAACCGGTGATTTCCTAGGTGCGACCGGCGTGCTGATCACTACGCCCATCCCCCAGGGTGAAGATGGAGTTCTATTTCGCCAGGAGCTGGTGATTTTCACTCCCGATGGGGACAGTTGTAGCGACAGCGACAGCGACAGCGATAGCGACAGCGACAGCGACAGCGATAGCGATAGCGATAGCGATAGTGATAGTGACTAGGTAATGCTCTTGGTCGGCGGGTTGCCGTAGCTGCGATCGGTCGAGAGTCTGAGGAGAGAGCCAAGGAAAGCCCCCAGGAAGCGCTGATTGTCAGAAGATACTTCGGCAGCGGCGCCTACCTGGTGGAGCTGGACCTCAGGTTACCGTCACGGTACCTCCCAAACCGTTGGCCCCCTGTTTCCTCTGACCCACCTCTCTCCGGTCAGTTCTTGCGCTCAATCACCCGAATCCGGGTTGGTGCGAGTCGTTTCCCATCCGAGGTGGAGTCGGCGACCTCGTTGATGTAGAAGCGGCTGCCGTCAGGGCTTACGGCGATGTCATTTGGGTAGCAGAAGCTGGCCTCTAGCAGGGGTCCGTCGGCACCGCCTTTTTCGCCGTTGCCCGCGTAGAGAGTCGCTTCGCCGTCGAGGCTCACTCGGTAGATCTGATGGGTCTCCCGGGCTACTACGTACAGAGCGTTGTCGGCGAAGAGGAGATGGCCATTGTTGCCTCCGGGAAGGGTGGTGAATACGGTCATTTCACCCTCGGGTGTGATCTTGATTACGTTGCCGTCGTTGAAGTTGGCAGTGTAGAGGTTCCCGCGGCGATCTAGGGTGATGCCGTTGGGGCATTTGAGTAGGGGGCTTTGGACGAAGCGGGACGAGGCTCCGTCGGCAGTGACCTTCTGGATCGAGTTACCGCCACAGTTGGCGACCCAGAGGGTACCTTCTGCGTCGACTACCACGCCCACAGGGGCTCGAAGACCTTCTTTCACGAAAGTCGTGACCGTGCCGTCCGGCGCCACGCGGCTGACGAAGCCTCCCCGGATATTGGATTGGTAGAGGTGGCCGTCGGCGCCGAGGGCGACTCCCGAGGCGCCCTGGAAGCCCTTGGCAAAGACGGTAGCCTCGCCGTCCGGGGAGATTCGAAAGAGTCGCTTTCCAGCGGTCTTGGCATCCCCCAAAAGGTCTCCGAACTCAGCGGAGTAGATGAAGCCTTGCTCGTCGACCACCAGACCGCCGGTGCCGCCCGGGATCTCAGCTAGAGTGCTGACCCTGCCACGGCTGGTTTCGGTAGGTTCCGCCGGGGAGCCGGACACCAAACCAGCGACGGCTAGAAGGGGAAGACCGATCATTCTATTTTTCATGCTAGACCTCCATCGTGCATAGTCAGTACAGAGTCGCAAGGACACTACGCAGAGTTTGCTAGCCGTTCTATCGAGATCTTGACCTTCTGCCCCGCAACTTCGTCGTCGATGAATCGTACCTCCTACAAAGTGAAAGCTAACTCTGACGTTCAGACCGCGGTATTTTCGTGCCCCGGATTGACCCTGTGTCGATTCCGCTGCCCGACGGACCACGAAAGGTGGCGGCGCGAGAACCTTATTCAAGACGGCCACAACATCGCCTTCTCCGAGGTTCCGGTGGAGATTCGCCATGCCGGTCAGCCGGCGATCCTTGCCAACCCGACCGTCGCGCTCTACTACAACCACGGTGATCCCTTCCAACGCCGACCGCTTCACCCGGTCGGCGACTCGGGAAATATCTTCCTCTTCGACACCCAGACCCTGCTCCAGGCTTTGACGCCCCATGAACCCGGGGCAAATCCGGACCGGCCACTGTCGATCCGGGTTGGTCCGGTCGCCTCTGGTACCTACTTCAAGCAACGGATGTTGCTGGCGACGGTGGAGCGTCGGCCAGACGAGGACCCGGACTGGGTTCTCGAGCAGGCTTTAGAGATTCTGCAGGAGGTTCTCGCATCCGGTTACGGCTCCCAGGGCTGTCGTTCATCCCTTGGCCGCCGTTCCCGGGAGAGAGTCGAGGCGGTCAAGGACCGCTTGGCCCTCGACTGGCACGAGCCGTTGTCCTTGGCGCAGCTGGCGGCGGAGGTCGAGACGTCCGTCTTCCACCTTTGCCGCAGCTTCAAGCGGTGTACCGGTGTCACCGTGAATACCTACCGCCAATTTCTGCGTCTACGGGCCGGCTTGGTACAGCTGGAGCGACCCGAAACGTCCCTGGCAGCCTTGGCCCTGGACCTTGGGTTCTCTCATCAAAGCCACTTCACCGAAGCATTTCGGAGGACCTTCGGGGCGCCGCCAGGCAAGATTAGGAAGGCTTTGCGAAGTCCTTGAGGGAGAGCTCCTGAAGGCGACTAGCGCCCAAGGCCTACATCCCGATAATCTAGGTGAGCGAGATTCGTTCCGGAAAAACGTAACTATCGATTGGAAAGGCTCACCTTCCGAGCCCTGCTGGAGACTCTATGAGACCCTCGACTAGCGCGATCCTGATCATCCTTCTGGCCGCCGGTGTCCTCCTAAGTGGCTGCGCACACCGAGACAGCAACCCCCTGGGCTATTGGGAGTCCATAGTGATGCTCACCGAGACTTTCGAGGCGGACGCCAAGGCAGCAGTTTCTGCCAAGGAGGCGGGTTTAACCGACCAGCTGCGCGAGACTCTGGATACCGATGGGGACGGAATGATCGTTCACCGGGAGCTTTGGGCTCACCAGGAGCAAAGGGCTGCGCGTCCGTATTCGGGCCCGCAGGATCTATCAGAGATGAGCGGCCAGCGAGACGCCGGTTTTCCGCTCAACGTGGATCCTGAAATCATCTCCGCCGCGGACGCTGATCTCGGCGATGACGATCTGGTGATAGGCATCGTCATCGAAGGGCAGGCGCGGGCGTACCCGGTGAATTACATGAACGGACCCTTGAATGAGGTAGTGAACGACACCCTGGCGGGTGAGCCGATCGCCTCCACCTGGTGACCCATCGACCATAGCGGCGTGGTCTACGCTCGCATGATCGAAAAAGAGATCCTCAATTTTGGTGTTTCCGGCCTAGATCGCGGCACGCTCATCCTCTACGACGCCGAGACTCGCTCCCGCTGGAGCCAGCTGATGGGGGAGGCAGTGGAGGGCGAAAAGAAGGGCCAGCGTCTGCGCAAGTTGCCTTCGACCATGACCACCTGGTCGGCCTGGCGTGCGCTTCACCCGGAGTCCACGGTTTACATCAAGTCCTCGGTGCCCTACGGCGCTCGTTTCACCGGCGATGCCCTGGCCGGACTGGCAGAAGCCGAGCCGGGGCCGGTGCGCAAGACGGATCTGGTTATCGGCGTCGAGGGCCATGTCGAGGCCCGCGCCTACCTGGCTCGACGCTTGGTCAAAAGCGGACGACTGGTTCACGATCATCTCGAGGAGGCGCCGATTCTGATCGTCCTGGCGAACGACCAAGCCACTGGCCGTGTCTACGATCGACGAGTGGGAGAACGGGAGCTCACCTTCGAGCTGAAGGGAGATGAGCTCCACGATGTCGAGTCCGGTTCCAAATGGGACGTCATCAGCGGTCGAGCTTCTGCCGGTCCCCTAGAGGGGCAGCGGCTGCGCGAGTTGATCTCGACCTACTCCCTATGGTTCGCATGGCAGAAGTACCGGCCGGACACCTCGGTGTATGGAGAGGCGCCAGTCCTCTAATCGCCCAATTTGAGCCTATGCGTGGGGGAGAACATGCCTTTTCTAGAGATGCGGGAATTCTATCGGTGGCCGTTGAAGGCGATTTCATATCCATCTCTGGGTAAGTTGGGCTGACAAGACGGTTTTTGGCACACCTCGTCCTTGAGAAACCACCACCGTTTACCAAGGTCAGACTAATAGATGGAGGGTGAGTCTGCTATCCGGGTTTCAAGCCCTGAATGGCTTTGATGAAAGGTCGGGGAGGGGAGAAGCTGCCGATGGGGAATTCGACGGTGAGGTCCCCTTGCTGGAGTCTCTCCGCGGCGACCGAGGATACGGCTGCCTTCGAGGCGGTGTCGGGAGGCGATTTCTGTTTCGAGGAGGGTTCCGCCGGCTTCTTTTCGCGGTAGAAAGCGGAGTCGGTGGGGCATCCCTTCTAAGAACGCAAAAGAAGGTGGGGGAGTCTTACCATCAGAGAGAAATTTGGAGATCGTAGAAATTTTCGCTCCTTGGCAAGGCATCAGATCTTGGAATCTGAGAAGGCTCAGACTAGGGACCAGCGACCTATGGACCAGCGACCTAGAGCGAAGAAGGCGGGCAGGAGTTCGCTGCCTCTTCAGTCGTCATAGCGTTAGTATTAAAATTGGACGGACTGAGATCACAGGCTGAAACCTATGCGTAGCAGGAAGCACACCGCCTGGCGAAAGAACCGGAAGTTCAGCGACGTGCACGGGGGCAGAACCTCTCCCAAGATCACCGATCGTATCTTCAATCGGGCACATTCCCTCTCGCCGCCGGGACATCATCAGACGACTCCCATCCTCATCGAGGACAACCCCTCGCGGGACTACCTTTTCCCAATGACCGGTCGAGAGAGTGTTGAGGTTCTCGAGGCACTGCCGAAGCGACACCACTCGGGGGTCACACACTTGTGGCTACGCCGACCAGGGGCCACAGACCGCCGGCAGGGGCTTCCACTGGCGGAGTTCATTTGTGGCAGTGGCGTGCGAGTCATCGTGATGTATCCGTGGCGTCGCGATCTGCGTATCTGTTTCGGCCGCAGCAAGCCGACAGGGAGAGCTTCCCAGGAATATGCCCGATTTGGAGCCCCTCCTTTTCGGCAGCGTGGGTGGTGGTACGTCGAGTTCTCGATGTCAGAGCTTCGTCGGTTCTGGGTTCATGTTCTCTACCATGAGGTGGGTCATCACGTCGATTGGTACGGCCGGTACTGGTCGAAGGCGAACCGAAGACAGATGGAAGAGTTCGCGGATCAATACGCGATGAGTTTCACCAAGACGGGTACCTACGTTCTCAACCGCCTCAACAAAACGGCTCTTCCCCCCGAGTGACCGTCCAATCATGGGTGGAACGGAGGTCATCGAGCCTCGAAGGAAAGAGCCTGCTTCAAGTGTTTAGGGCGAGACGGATCTCTACCAGCTCAGGCTAGCTCCTTTGCCGGCGGCCTGAGAACCCACCACGGTATACCCGTCAGGGCTGGTGGCATCTTCCAGCACCGGTTGAGCGGCATCGAGTAGCCCTTCGTTGGTGGAAGAGGTCTGGTTGATCCAGGTTCCCAGGGAATCGGTACCGGACCCGCTCTGGCAAGAAATTTGGAAGATCTTGTCCCCCGCTGCGGGCTGATCCCAATAGAGATTGCCGTCTAGGGTTTGGGTTCCTACAACCGAAGAGCTGGCTGCGTCGCAAAGAATCTGGAACTGGTAGTCCGAGGGATTACCGAGGGTTCCTCCGATGCCGTTTCTCACCAAAAGATTGTCGAAGAACATATTCTGTTCGTTATTGCCGTTCCCGTCCGGCAGGTTGATGGAGATGCCATCCCCCTGGTTGGAGTAGATGGTGTTCTGAGAGACCGTGTTGAAACCGGTCGCTTGCAGGTGAATACCACTGCCGTCGATGTTGCTCGGATGGAGTACGTTGACATGGAGGCGCGTGCCGAAGATAACGCTGTTCTCCAATCGGTTGAAGGAGGCAGTGGTTCGTTCGAAGAAGAAGCCAACGAATTGATTGTTGATGAATTTGGAGTTCCGCACAACATTGCGCTTGGGGCCAATGTCGAACCACAGACCGGGGCCGTCGTTGTCGGCGGAATAGAAACGTTCGATCACGTTGTCGAGGCTGGACTTGGTAAACTTCGCGCCGCCGGCTTCCCAACGGGCCTGAAAACCCTTCCAGTTGTTGGCGATGGCGCTGCAATCCGTCATCGTCGAAGTGCGTACGTTGCCGTGGTATCCGACTTGGCCGTTCTTGATCGCCCGTACCCTTTGGTAGGTATTGTCGTCGCCATAGAGGGAAATACCCACTCCGTTGGCGTACATGACCGTGAGGTCGCGAAAAGTGGAGTTCGAGGAGGATTCTGTATCCAATATCCCTCCTTGGACGGTATCGCTGTCAGCGCTGTTGGGGCCATACATGAGGTTGAGGCCGGCAACGGTCAGGTTGTTGACGTTCTGATCACGGGTGGTCAGGAGGACAGGCTTGTCGCCCACTTCCACGGAGTCGAAACTTCCTGGTGCTCGATCTTCCGGAAAGCGTGCCCACAGCTTGGTTGGGGAGTTGGCGGTCCCTTCTCGCCAGAAAGTGCCGGCGACCAGGTCACCTTTGGCATAGACGGTGGCAAGAGGCTCGCCATCGACCACCACCATCTCCGGAGCCTTCTCTCGTTGAGGCTCACCATAGTGGTTTTCGTAGGCGGTCATGGGGTGCTCCCAGAGGCTCGTCGTGTAGGTGCGCCAGTAGTTACTTCCCTCTAGGTTCCAGCCGGAGTCAGCGGGTATCAGGCCAGTAAGGATAACCACCTCCCCGGGATAGGCCATAATGGTTACGCCGCTACGGCTAAGGGTGATGCTCTCCCGATAGACGACCGGTGACGCTTCACTGCCACCCCGAATGACCAAAGTGTCAGCGACGCCGTTGTTGATTAGGGTCATGCCTTCCCCGAGGGAGGCGCAAGGGGAACTGGCAGTGCAGGGGTTGGAGTCGGAGCCGCCATCGCCGTCGACATAGGCCACGGTGCCGGTGATGGCGTCGAAGAGGTCTTGGGTGTTGGCAGGTAAGGGGCCAAGCTCGGTGCTGCCACCGTCATTCCCGTCATCGCCGTCATCCCCGTCATCGCCGTCGTCCCCGTCATCGCCGTCATCATCATCGCCTCCGTCGGAAGTGTCCACGATCTCGAAGTCGACGGCATAGGCACTTCCAACCGGGTTGTCGCTGCTATCCGTGGCTCTCACTACCAGGCTATGAAGGCCCACTGGCAGACTTCCTCCGACAATGTTGATCCCAATATCACCGAATAGTGCGTAGGGAGCCTGACCCTCGATTCTGAAGTCGACTTGGCCATCGAGATCGAAATGGATTCGGTCGATGTTCGTGGCGTTGGGGTCCAGATTAGCCAGAATAGAAATCTGGTCCGCCTGCTGAAGGTCGGCTAGGTCGACGAGAGCACCTGCTAGAAGGGGGTTGTGGCCGGTCATCGCCTGATCGGTCACCGCATCTACGACGGTGACGCTCAGGACGGGTCCAGTATCTGTACCTTCGGCAATTTCAAAATGGAGAGTATCGTGATCCAATCGCGTACCTCGGGCTCCAGGACTCGTGTGGGAAGTGACTACCAATTCGTAGGAACCGGTAGCCAATACGGTTCCGTGGTAGTCGCCCGAGACATCCCCATAGGAGGCGTAGGGAGCCGCGTTTTCAATCTGAGTGTGAATGTCGACCCCACCCAAGCGTAGGATGAATTTCACACTTCTCACGGAAGAGGTGGCTCCGGGATTGATGTTCGCTCGCAGATTCAGCTGATCCGTCGGTAAAGCCTGAAGGTCGATCTCCGCTGCTTCGACGATAGGATCATGGGCGCCAATGGCCTGATCTGTATCGGCATTGATGAGGGTTATGTTGTCAATAGTGGCGTGGGCGGTGGAGGCCGAGAGCAAGCAGATCAAGTAGGAGTAGAACAATAGGCGAGTTTGTCGATTCGCACCCCATGATCGGAAGGATGAAACAGAGAATTTCAGGCACATAGATATCCCCTTTGTGAAGAAAAATTGACCCTGCCGTCACCGTAAGCTGAAGGCCCGGTGGGCCGGGCCGGAAGCTAGCTCTTCCTTCTCGCCAAATTTCTGCCGCGAGTTCGATTTCATCGAGACCTTTACTGTCAGAAGGGGGTTCTGCTCCTGAACAATATGTGGCTCCCTTAGGTCACAGAAATGACCCTTTTCCTCGAGTCGATTGGCACCTACGTTGCCTCGCGACGAAGTCGGTAAGAAGAGAGAGTTAGTTCCTCCTGTCCTGCACGCGGGAAATAGGATCGATCTTGATCAAAGGCTGCCGAGAAAAACTTCCATCGCCGAGACATGGATAGAAAGTCAGGAGACTTTCTGCGATTGCAGGGTGTCTCAAAGGGATTGTCGGGATCAGCCGACCTACAGCCGGGCTTGGCCTCGTGACAGGTCGTGCGGATCCGATGAGATGGTTCTCTCAGGTTCTGAAACCGGAGAGGGTTGACGGAATGTATAATTGGAGAAAATTTGATTTCCATTTACCGGTGCTAGCCTGGGTCGTGGAAGCGTAGCCAGTCACCTCGAGGGGCAGATCTTTGCTGGTGGCGAGGTAGTGGGAGTCAGGAGAGTCTCTGAGAGACGGGGAGGGCTCAGAGATCGAGATCACCTCACCAACCATGGCTCCCGGCTCTATCGAATTTCGCAAGTGCCTCTTTCATTGACAGGGGTGGAGGAGGAGGCAACAAGATGAAGAAATCGCTGGGTCGGAGAGATGTCTATCCTGTGATCCCAAGCTTACGGGGGTCGGAACGCTCCAGATGTGGCCTTTGGCGGAGAGTGTGGGGAGCAGGAGTCGCCTGGTTTTTGGTCACGACCTGTTGGGGACCCGTGCTCCAGGCGAGCGGTTTGCCGGGAAAATGGCTCGAAGTGCGCAGTGAGAACTTCGTCGTCGTGAGCAACGCTGGCCAGAAACAGGCGCGGAAGACGGCAATACATTTCGAACAGGTCCGCTCGCTCTTTGCTCAGTCCTTGCCGGGAGCGGCGATTCCGACCAGCCCTCCCCTTCAGGTATTCGCCCTCCGTGATGAGCCAACGATGAAGCGATTTCTTCCAGCGTTTTGGGAGTCCGCTGGCCGCAGCCGTCCAGCGGGGTTGTTTCGGACCGCATCGATTTCCCCGCAAGTCGTCCTTCGCGCCGATCTCATGGGTGGTGATGATTTCCGACTCCTGTATCACGAGTACTTCCATTTTCTGGCCCACTATGGCGTCCGGCTTCGGTTTCCGGTTTGGCTCGATGAAGGCTTAGCGGAGTTTTGGAGTGGCACCCGCCTGACTTCCAAGGCTGCGGAGATAGGGCTTGCCAATCAATCACATCTCAACACTCTCCGGAAAGGTCGTCTCTTGCCTCTGGAGGTTCTGGTCAATGTCGACCGCTTTTCTCCCCACTACCGCCAGAGGGATAAGACCACGTTGTTCTACGCCCAATCTTGGGTCCTGGCTCACTACATTCATTTGGGGGAGGGATCCAGCGAAGGTTCGGAGCGGCTGAGGATCTACATGCTTCTAATTGCCCAGGGTGTCGAAAGCCCAAAAGCCCTGGCCGACGCATTTGGAGACCTGAACAAGCTGGAGCATGGGCTGCGAAAACATATTCGAAAGCTCCTCTTCCCCTACGCCAAGCTGCCGGCTCTTCCACCGGTGGAGCAAGAGGGCTTCCGGATCCGTGAGATTCCACCAGCGGAAGCCGCCGCCCTGGCAGCTCGTTTTCTTCTGGAGGGAGGGCGGTTGGAGGATGCCGAGGATCTCGTTGCTGTGGCTCTCAAGGGGACGCCGAAGCTCGCTATCGCCCACGAAGCTGCCGGTCTTCTGCATGTGGGGAGGCGGGAATTCCCGGAAGCGAAAGCTGCCTTCGAGGAGGCTTTGGAGCAAGGAGGCTCTGGCCCCCTGAGCCACTATGGGCTGGCGGTGCTCCGATTTCACCAGGACCGGCGGACAGAGAATCTAGCAGCCATTGAGCAGCACCTCCAACAAGCCCTCGCCGTGGCTCCTGACTTCGTCCCCGCGTTGGCTCGTCTCGCCGAAGTGTACCGGCGGATCGATGCGACTCCCGACCGGGCCCTCACCAACATTCGCCGAGCCGTCAGCCTCAAACCGAAGTCGCTGATCTATTCGCTGAAGGAAGCTCAGATCCTCCAGGAGAGCGGCAAGGGAGAGGCGGCGAAGGCGACGATGGAGTATGTGATGTCGAAGGTCTTGACTGAAGGCGCGGCTTCCCACAACAACACTGTCTGCTGGAATGGGAGTCTCTGGGGGTTGGCGGAATTCGTCCTCCCAGCCTGCGACCGTGCAGTGGAATTACTGCCGGAGAGACATGCTTATCTCGATAGTCGAGGCGTTTCCCGAGCCCTGGCGGGCGATCAGAAAGGTGCCCTTTCTGATCTACGACGAGCCATCGAGCTGGCAGGGGGTCAATGGCCCGAGGAAACGAGGGCCAAGCGAAGCGATTGGATTCAAAGTTTGGAGGCGGGAATCAATCCCTTTGGTGGAGAAGGGGCGGAGAAACTTCGCGATGACCCGAAAGAAGAGGGGCTTGGGTGGTTACGGTGAGCTGGGGCGAGGTGGGGGAGCGGTCGGTGTCTGGTCTCTTTTAACCTCTTGTGACCAACCGGGAACTATGGGGAAAAGAATCAGTGAAGAGCAGGTGGTCAGGAATCTCCTCAGAGAGACTGGGCAAGATCACCTTTTCAGTAGTCATCGCCTCGACGCCACATGAGCACCACTAGCCAAAAGGCAAACGCTACCGTGGTGAATGCCAGCGGCTTAGCGGCCATTTGAATCGTAGACCGACGGGTAAATAGGTGGTCCGGTTTGATCGTCGCTATTTCCTGACCGGACTCCTCGATGCAAAAGCCACGTCCGAAAGGAGAGATGGCTCGAAGACTCACATTTGCGGTGGAATCTTGAATTTCGAAGCTGCGAGTGAGGACACTCGATTTATGCGCCGAAGCCTCCTCCTGGCCGTCGCAGTCCAGAGTCCAGTGACCACTCAGTGGGCCATGCTTCTGAATTTCCAGAACTCTACGGTCGATTTCAATGGTTCCTCTCTCAACGAACCAGTTGAATCTTAGGTCGGCTCGGCTCCCGTCCCCTTGGGGGCAGAGATCGTAGGAGTGGAGGTGTTTCGGAATACACCGGATCAGAGATGTGGTGTTGCTAGTGGTGGACATACCGCCTTGGCCCTTTCAATTTTTGGATGCAGGGATCGGTTGGGTCGCACCCGGCTTGACCTTTCTGAAGATGGCTATCCCCAAAGCATACTCGATGGCTGCCCCGGTATGTCCACCACTGAAAAGGGGGGAGTCCATGGCAACTAGGACGACTGCCGCGGCTACTAAAGAGGCTCCAAAGGCCCAGTAGATCCTCATTCCAAACAACGTAGCGAAAGCAAGGTTCCAACCTCCGATGAGGAGCAGTATTCCAGGGAAGAACCACTCAACCTTGTAAAGTGCGACACTGATCGCTAACGGGATGGAGAGTAGCACCCAGAGGGTACCCTCGAGAGCCAGAGGCGCTAAGGGTTTTTCCTTGTGGTGCTTACCCGAACTTCCAAGGGATTTGCCGAGGGCCACCGAACCTGGAAAGATCAACATACCGCCCAAGACAAGTGTCAAAATTTCGGTTGTTGAGCTAGCAAAAATCGCCGCAAGAGCGGCAGCCAGTCAAGCTGTGGCCGAAGTAATCGCTCCAGAGGCGCCATCACAGTACGACTCCCGCATATCTTGTTGAGCCTCGGCAAACGACATCATGTCTAGCATTTTAACATCTTGGGTAGAAGATCCTCGGAGGGTGCTTCGCTGGGAAGTCATCCTGTTTTTGGCCGTCTGTCGAGCCGAGAAAACGAATGGTTGAAGAACCGCCGTTTCGATTTTTGAGGAGCCTCTTCAAGGGCCTGGTCTTTCAGGGAGCACCCCCTGGCCTCGGCGTACTTCCGGCGGTTCGAAAGTGCCCGTTCCGGAGTTGCTCAACGGTCTTCTTTCCTCGACACAGATCATCGAAAGCACCTTGTGTTAGGTCAAGGGGAGTAGAAGCAGAGCTGTTTCCAATGAGGATGTGCTTGGTCTGAGCAGCCAACCTTTCCTTCTCACAGGATTCTTCGCATGCCGATTTAGCTGCAGACAGATCCGGCGGCGCAGCAGCGAGTTGGTGAGAAGGAAAGGCTACGTATTCGACGGCCTCAGCGATACGTGTCGAGGATCGACGCGTCGACCCAATAGATGTCTCGGTTTCTGGAGTAGAAGAGGTAGCGACCGTCTCGAGTCACGAACGGACAGTAGTCCTGAAATTCGGTGTTGATCCCAGGGCCCATATTCTTCGCCTCCGTCCACCCTCCATCTGCCGTCCGGAAACTCACATAGAGATCGCCGTTGCCCAGGCCGTCCGGTCGACCAGAGGAGAAGATGAGATAAGACTCGTCCGGAGCCACGAAGACGTCCCCATCGTATCCCTCCGAGTTCACGGAGTCCCCAAGGCGAATCGGTTCTTGATACTCACCGTCCACCAGATGGGACGCGTGGATATCGAAATTGATTTCTTGTCCCTCGGCTGCCGCCCGGTTGGAAGTGAAGTAGAGGGTTCCCTCGTCGGTAAACGAGACGTAGTACTCACCTCCTTCGGAGTTGAGCACCGGGCCGGCGTTTTGGGGCGGTCCCCAGCCGTCTTCCGTCCGAACCGAGAACCAGAGATCAGGATCCTTCGGTTCGCCCTTGCCGTCCAGGGGCTGGTTCGAGATGAAAAAGAGCCGGTTTTCGTCCGGAGACAAGGCGGCATCCATGAAGCTGTAGCGCTCGTGGGAGACGATCGTCCGAGGTTCTGTCCAGGTGTCGCCGATCAGTCGCGAGGAGCGAACATCGGTCTTCTTGCCGGTACCAACGCCGAAGATGAACTCAGTACCGTCCGCCGAGAACACCGAGGCGAACTCGCCACGGTCCGGCAAAGAAATTTTCTCCGGTGCAAAGACCTCAGGAACCTGTTGGGGAGGAGTCTGCTGGAAGTAATAGCTGGATTCCGGGACGGTCTCTCGATCCCCGGAAAGGCCGAGACAGCCAGCCAGGCTTAGGCTCCCGAACACCGTCAAGCTTCTCACTAGTGCGGAAAAAGTACCTTCGTTGAATCTTCCCGGGGACTCTAGCTTCATCGTCTCACCTCTCGTTCACTGGTTCCTGAGCTCGTCTTCGGGACTATAATCTCTGGCGCAAGCCGGTTCTGCGCCTCAACAACCCTCATCACGAGATTGTTCGCAAAATCTTGCCATCCAGAAAAAGAAATCTCGGAGATGGGGCTCGCGAAAGGCTCGCCTTCCGACTCAATGAGGTTGACTTTCTAGCTCGCGTACCGCCTTCTCGGAGAATCGTGAGGGGAACTCGGGCCTGAAATGCCGAGATTGTTTGCTGGGCAGAGTACCGATGAACAAGATGGGGTGAAATGGGCCTGTGGTAAGCACTGCTTGAGCCCTGGGCAGCGGTTGGTTAGACCGGCCACTCAAAGAACTTGCATTCCCGACGAGTGAGGGCTTCTTCGTTGTTCAGTGCGGCAGGCCCGATGATCGAAGCATAGCGTTTGCGAAAAAGCCATCCAGAATCATCATGGGCCACGGTCGCGAGGGCCAGGCCATCGGTGTCGGAGCCGAAGAACAGGTCTTCTGGGTACTTGGGGCACTGCCAACCGAAAAGGCGAGCTGGTTGCAGGAGAAAATCGATGATCCTGCTGGTAGCTCGATAAGTGGTGACCGTTGCCATTTGGCCCTGTGTGCCTGGCCACCTATGGGTACGGGTATGGCTCAGGCGATAGGGCTTGAGCCGAGGGAAGACAGCTCGCGCAGATCGATCGAATGCCAGCGAGTCCTGCCAGACGAGCCCGAACCAGTCCTCGTTGTCGACCAAATCATTGATCAGGCGGAGGTATACCTGATCGGTCACGTCCTGATAGAGAGCGTAAGCACTGGTCATGGTCGACATTTTAGACAATGTCTAGCTTCAATGTCACGATTGACGAATAGGCAGCGAATTCTATTCGCCCGCTCTGGGGCACAGCGCTTTGTTGGGTGGGGAGGGGCTGGCTGATTCAATCCAGACATTTCCGGATTGCCTCAAGCCCCCGGGGTGTGGGGCCATCTTATGGCTAGGTTGTCTGCAGGGCCCATGTGCCCTGTTCACGCCCCCGAAATCTAGTGTGGGGGTTGGCTAGTGCTTATCTTCCGGAGGCAGACCGGGGTGGCGCCACACCCAGTGAGTAGGGAATCGGCAGCCGGGGTGATCCTACTGCGGATGGAAGTGGTTGGAGTGAGGGACTGGGATGAAGAAAATGCTCTCCCTGAGTCCCAGGGGCGACAGCAATCTCTTGAATCCGTCGAGCGGGGCATCGGCATAGATGGGTCCGTTCTCCTCGTAGACGAGCAACCCGCGATCTGGTGTTGATCCAATCCACAACTGGTCTCCTGCATCGTTCTCCAGCATGGCGGCGTGCTCAGCCAGGGAACTTTTCACAGCTACTACCTGAACCGGAGGTGATCCCTAGCGATCGAGACCGGCGTGGGTGCGCGCGACGTCTGCTGCCATGCATCGTTGGGTGGCTGGCATTTTACACATGGATGTCTACTATCTTCTCCGGGTCGTAGCCGGTTCCTATTTCGTTGGGATAGCCGGCAGCGTTTGAGATAATGCGGGTCCTCCCGATGAAATAGTCGACGCTTCTATGAGTATGTCCGTGCACCCAAAGGGCTGGCTCGTGCTCTTGAATCAAGCTACCAAGATCGGAGGCGAAGGCAGACGAAAGATGAGTCTCTCTATCCGCAGGCTTCAGCGAGAGCGGCGTTGGCGAATGATGTGAGACAACAACCGTTGGCTCATCACTCTCTAGCTCATGAGAGAGCCAAGTGATGGCTCGGTCGTGAAAGCGCATCGTATCGTTCGGGTGAAGCCGAGAGTACCGAGGTGCGACTCGAATCTTCTTGAAGTCAGCCAGCTCCTCCATGGCGATCACCGCAGAACGCATCCGGTCCCCAGCAAGCAGGAAATCAGTCCAGAGCGTGGTGCCTAGGAATCGGACACCTTGGATAGACAAACTCTCGTTCTCGAGTATGTGTACATGGCTGCCGCGGACTGCTGAACGGAGTTTCTTCAGCTGGTTTGGGATTTTCGAGCCGTAGTACTCGTGATTCCCAAGAACATAGATGACCGGGGTCTCCCTCGGCAGGGAGAGTGCCCATCTTACGCCGTGATCCTTCGAACCCGCGTCGCCAGCGACCACCACTACGTCACACGGAAGAATCGGTGGTTCGGCGGAACCGAACTCAAGATGGAGATCGCTGAGAACTCGAATCTTCATGGTTAGGCGAAGCTAGGCCACAGGAAGGTGCGGTGGTCGAGGGAATCGGCTAGCGGCTTCAGTTGTCGAACCAAAATACGACTCTTGTTGAGATCTTGGGGTTGTGGAGTTCGAGGAAAGCCATCGCTTCGAGAACTACCTCAAGCTCAAAGTCATAAGTTGGAAGTCTGAGTCCTCCAGCTTCGAGACAGCGATGGACCTCGCTGCGAGTGAGCCAGCTCGGCGTGTGCCAGTCAGGATACGGGACGTAGCCGATCTCTGAGGGTATCCAACCTTGGCCCCGAGATGGAGAGACACGATGCTCGTACCTCTTGGCTTCGTCGGGAGTCACCCAATCCCCAGCCCGCCACTCAACTGCCGTTTTTTCATCCAAGATTGGTTGGTAGTACGTACCGAAAACCGAGCGACTCATTATCTCCGGCAATCCTCGAGGCTCGATAAGTGGCGCAAAGCCCGGCTCCGCACGGATGCCTGCAAGCGCTCGGAAGAGTTCATAGTTTCGACTGACTCGAAACTGTCCATCCGCTAACGCGGAGACGTAATCGCCCTCGATGATCTCGACGAAAAGGTGAATGTCGCAGCCCATGGTTTGTCCTTAGGTTCCAAATCGGTCCAGGCTGCACCAGCGGCTCGAACAGACAGCGTGCCAGCGTTTGTGGTTTTCAGTCCCAGTCACTCTCTAACCGATTTTCTCAGGCACTCTTCCTCTTGAACGATGTCCCTAGCCAGGCTATTTCCATACCAAGTCTGGTCCTTCTGGAGGTCGCGATAGCCTTTCAGGCTAACCTGCTGGTAGTGGGTTGCCTCTGATCCCTGCGCGACTCCGGAGAACCAGCTCGTCACAGCCAGGACGATCATATCGTCTTCATTTTCCGAAGCCGGGAACCTAGCTCCTATCAATTAGCGGAAACACACTGATCCCCACAGTGCTGCCTGTCGCCTTAGACTGAGTCAGTACGCTTGCATTAAATTCGCCCCTTCTCGGGCTCTCCTCAAAGCTGAAACGAGCGCCGAATTCCATCAACAGCAAAGGCAAGCGGTGGGGTAGGTAGGGCTCTGATGTTGGGGAAGTCGAGGCTTCCGGCGGTCCTTGGAGACCCTGCATGATCTCCCTGGAACGGTTCGGGCCCTATCACTCGAAGTGGCTGTCGGGCATTGACGGCATGAGAGCTGTGGACTCGGCCCCCAGCGAGTGGCTGTATACCTCTCTGGCACTAGCAGAGCGTTCCCCAAGGGGGCTAGAACTGGATTTGCCTAGAACTCTTTATGACAAGGAAGCTTGACATCATTCGAGCTCCTGGGTATTCTGATGAAGGTCAATGAAGCTTTACCTTTTATCAAGGAGACTAAACATATGAGCTCAGACCAAGCACAGGCCTCGAGACGAATATTCTCCCGCAATCGATGCGAGCTCACGGACCGGGACCGCCACAATCAAGGCCGCATCAAGGTATGGGGGCTCTCCTGGATGGGAAGCTTCCTGGCCATCTTCTTCGGCTCCAGATGGGAGCTTCTTCACTCTCCCGGAGTGGCCCTGGTGTTGGCCCTGGTGTCCACAGCTCTCGGGGTCAAAACGATCCTGGCCTACCGACATTTTCTCAGCGAGGCCGACGAGCTGCGGCGGAAAATTGAGCTCGACGCCTTGGCGCTGGGCTTCGGGGTCGGCGTCGTTGGGTCTTTCAGCTACTTTCTTCTCGAGCGCACCGGCTGGGTCACCGAGCAAGGCCTCCCCATAGTTCTCATTCTCATGATGCTGGCCCACATAGCCGGCAAAGTGCTCGGCCAGCGGAGATATTCATGAAGAACCGCCTCAAGGTCCTCCGCGCCGAACGCGACTGGACCCAAGCTCACCTGGCACGGGAGCTGGAGGTTTCCCGCCAAACGGTCAATGCCATCGAAACGGGGAAATTCGATCCCAGCTTACCGTTGGCCTTCCGGATCTCGAAGCTCTTTGCCATGGCCATCGAGGAGATCTTTCTGCCGGAGGTAGGGGAGTGAGGGAGGGTTCCCTGCCAGCACTCGTCGTCAGACTCCAGGAGATACAGACCGACCTTAGCGGTGAGGCGAGTCAACGAGGGGCCCGAAAGCTCCTCGTGACCCAGGTTCGCTCGGGTAAGGAGCGAGAGGCTGAGTCTCTTGACTGGACGGCGCCAGGCCCGGGAGCGGCTTGTGAAGTCTTGGAGACCCAGAATCTGGAGATCGCTGTCTTTGACCAGACAGCGGCCCAGCAGAGACATCGCCACGAGTTCGCCACTGAGATATATCTAGTCTTGGCAGGTCGCATGGAGATCGAGGTCGAAGGTGACGACCATCTACTGAACTGTGGGGACTTCATCGTGGTTGCACCTAATTCGCGCCACGAGGTCAAGGTAGATGGAACAGAATTTCTCTGCCAGCTGATTTCAGCGAATTGCCGAGGAGAGGCAGACAAACATCTTTGCTGAAGAGCATGCAGATCCAGGCAGGAGCTCAGAGGTATTTCACAGGCCGATCGCCTGCACTGGGTGAGTGCCTCGATTGGTCACCCGCTGGCTGCAAGTCTTGTATGAGGTATACTTGAATCATCGAAACAAAGAAATCGTCCGATGGTGCTTCGGGGGGCAGATTTGAAAAGGTATTCGAGGCAGGAAGTAGTTCCTTTTATTGGGCAGCTCCGTATCATGTCATGTCTTCCAACCTCCGCGTCGAGCGATGCATCCTTCATCGGACTGCTGTACCCAGAACCACATTCTTCTTGAGCCTCCCTCTGTCTGAAGAATCAGAACCTGAGGGCGACGGTAGAGCCGCCTCGGGTCAATATGAGCTAGAGCGCAAGGTGCTGGGTATAGATGATGTCTAGGTGGGGATGGTAAGTATGATTGAATGTGCGACGGTTGGGTCAGTCCGGTCTTTTTTGGAAGTTGTAGAGGACTGTACTAAGGATTGGGAGAATTTGCCCGCAGGCTCCCCTTGGTTTCGAGGTCAGACCGAGTCCTGGCCACCTACACCTACTCTCTTTCGTCACAAGGTTGATGAGCATCTGTTGGTTGAGCGCTTCCGCAGCTTGGCCCCCATGTTCGGAGGGACTCCACCTCGAGAAGAAAAAGATAGCTGGCTGTACCTGATGGAGCACGTGGGAGTGCCAACGCGACTTCTCGATTGGTCGGAAGGTGCACTGATCGGTCTGTATTTCGCGGTTCAGGGTGTGGATCTAGAAGCTGCTGAGGACGAGAACAAGACCGATCCTTGCGTATGGATCCTCCACCCGTTGGAGCTGAATAAACTGGTTTTTGGCATTCACAGATTCCCTCAATCCGACGAGGCTGTCTTCATTGAGCGATGTGACCTGGCCTACGGGAAAGACGCTGCTGCCGGAGAGCCCATCGCGATTCTACCGAACCATGTACACCCGAGAATGAAGTCTCAGAAGGGTTGTTTTAATCTCCATGGGTCGGATTCCCGGTGTTTTGAAAAGTTGCCGATTTCCCGGAAGTTGGTGAAAAAGGGGTTCTTTCTGAAGATCACGGTCAAGCGTAAATCCGCCCCGGAAATTCTTCAAGAATTGCGATGGATCGGAATCACTCATTGCAGCCTGTTTCCGGATCATGACGGTTTGGCGACAGAGCTCAAACGAATTTTTCTGGATGAAAGTAGCAGTCGCGATCTGAAGGGAAGGCTTGGTCAGACTGAGTCCAGCAAGTAGCTAAACTACAGGGCCGACGTTGGCGTATCGTAGCTGATCCCGACCAACATGATTGGTGAAGAGATACTTGGTACCCACAATTGCTGTTAGAACCGGAGCCTTGGTTGGGGGCTGTGTTGGTGGGGGAGCAAGATAGGAAGGTCCAATGGCTCAGAGTCCTGTAGATACATTCACCGACCTCCTCGGCACCTACCACGGTGAACAGGGGGAGGGAGTTTGCCCGTCCGGTCAATTGACCGCCTACGCCGAGACCCTGACTCTTCGCCGACAGCATGATTGGGTGTGGTTTCAGTTTTCCGCTATCGAACCTTCGGGGCAGGTGCTTCATGAAGAGCACGGCGTCTTTCGTCCCACGCCTGACGGCAAGCTCGAGGCCTCGATCGTGATGAACTCCGGAAGAATGGAATTCGCGAAGGGTGGCTGGAACGGGGCGACTCTCCTTCTCGACAGCAGCCGATTCCTCAACGATCGCCTGGGAGTGCTCGCCACTCGCCGCAGATATGAGTTTCGTCCACAAGCTTGTTCAAGAACGTTTTGGCTCGCTACACCCCAGTGGCCAACCCTGACTCTCCACATGTGGGGAACATTGCATCGGGTCTCGGTAGAAGTTAGGGCGCCGAGAGGGTAGTCGCCCCTAGAGGAAGTATCCACTGTTTTCGGGGGAAGGTCAGAGTAGCTCATTCTTTCCTCATGGCCGTTTCGAAAAGCAAAGGCTGTCGAGGTATCGGTCGAAAATGGCTGCCGTGCGTTTTGATCGAGTGTGGTACTCGAGAGACTCCAAGGCACCACCGATGAACCGCCAATATTTGCCCTGGGAATCGAAGCCGCGAATGTCTACGCCGCTGAGTTCCGGAGGCTGGGCTGAGCCGCACTCTCCGTCCTGGCCTAGATCAAGGTCACGGCTCCCTTGAACGACTGCTTGACGGACGTCCGGAGGGCCGTAGGACCAATGAGGGCCGCCGCATGCAGCTAGCCGGCCTCGGCGAAAGGGAATGCGTATGGATGTGCAGGCGTAGTCAGTGTCCTGCCAACGGTCGGCGACTCTGCCGGAAGGGACAGCTATCTTAAGATTGCCACCGACGAGCTCTAAGCCCTCTTCGAGAGAGGCTGGGCAGATCGGAACACTCCAGGCAGGATCGGAGGATTCCGCGAGTTCGGTCTCTATGGGATCCGTCGAATCGATCGGGACGATCACTGATTCGTAGCCTCTTCGAGAAAGATGAAGCTGCTTCGCCTGGGAGGGATTGACTAAGTCCCCGGCGGTAAAGGTGAAGCGACCATGACGATCTGTGCAGCTGCAATCCCATGCAGAGAGACAGACTCGGACATTCGGTAGCGGATTCAGACTCTGGGAAACGACGCGGCCGGACAAATGACCCTCGTAACCTCCAAGGTTTAGAAGGAGTCCGATGAATAGAACGTTCATTGTCATGGTTTTCTGAGGCTAACGCCCTTGCCGTTAGTCTCCTTTCTGAAGACCGGAGAAGACCTGGTCGAGCTTGCCGGACCAGGATCGAAGGTAGAGCACATGATCTTCATCAAGCTCGGTGAGGTCCGGGGCTTGGCCAGCCTCCAGTGTCGACGATCCAGTCCACTTGCCGCTTTTGGTCCAATCTTGGATCAGAACCCTGTCTTCTACTAGCTCGTGAACAAACTCAAAGGGGTCTTGCCAGTACTCGTCGCCGCTGTTGTTTGGCCAATCGAAGTGACAGTGAAACATTCCGTACCCGACCGTGATCTCGCCTTGGTCAGTGCTGATCCAGAAGTTATAGCCTTTGCGGGCTGGTGGCGGTGAGTACTCCACGATGAGAGTTCCTACCTCTGTATCTGGATGGCTCTCGAGGTGGGCGTGCTTCTGCATCCATGGAAAGGCGGCTAGCAGGGCTTCGGCAAATGAAGCCGAATACTCGTTGAGTCCAGGAATCATGGGAGGACTGGGCAGCGTGGCCGGATGAATCCGAGGTGGTGTTGGAGGCGATGCCAATGGGGACTTCGTGGTTCGGCGGGGGGAGCAGAGAATGAATCGAGATGCAGAGAAGGCCCCGTGACCAGCTTCGATCTTCTTTTCGAGTACTTCTTCAAGCCAGCCTCCAGAGTTCGACAGGGCATTTGGTTGTCTCGACGGTTCGAGTATACGGCTAGTCAGATTTGGGGTTTGCCGGTCGACCGGTTGCGTTCCCCGGTCTTAGCTGCGGGTTCTTGAGATCGCTCTCTTCGGGAGCCAACCCAATCACGCGCTGCTGGGCGGTCGGCTTGTTCAGGAGGTCATGAAGGAAAGCCGGTGGGAGGTCACAACTGGCTGGAACGGGACCACTCTCCTTTTCGAGAACAATCGTTTCCTCAACGATCGCCTAGGGTGCTCGCCACTCGCCGCAGGTATATTTTCTTCCAGAAGCTTGTTCCAGAATGCTTTGGATCGCTACACCGCTGTGGCCAGATCTGACTCGCCACAAATGGGGAAGATTGCATCGTGTTTCGGTAGAAACAAAGACGCCGAAAGGGTAGTGGCCCGGGGGGCAGTCTTTCGAGGGACAGTCTTTCGAGGGACCCCAGCCAGTGCGGGTTGGGCGGCTTCCGCCAGGAATGACGTCCAGCTCTGGTGTTGGCAACGCATTCTGTGCTGTCTAGGCCTTCTCGAGTTCTTGTACCCAGGGCAACTTCAATCCAGTTGCCCTGCCAAGATCAGTTGCTGGAGAGCCTTGATACGCTGGCGATGAAAGAAGTAGAACGCCCCCTCGAGAAGGCTGTAGACGCCGAGGAGCACGGCGAGCGGCAAGGAAAAACCGCGACCGCCAAAGGTTGAAGCCAGGTCCAGTGCAAAGAGTAGATTGCCCAGGCCGGCGAAGGTGTGGCATCGAAACATCATCCAACCCGTTCTCTTGCGATGTTGGTCATAAGCCTTCGCAATGGATTCTTCACCACCTGGTGGATAGGGCTCCACTTCGCTTACCAAGGCAGCCTTGACCCTGCCAGGCCCACTTAGGAATAAAAGCGCAGCGCAGGCCAAGGTGAGCCACGGGACCCAACGAAGAAGTCCGTGCTCTCCACTGGAAGCGACAAGCCACAAGGCGACTCCTGCCCAAGCGACCCAACCTGGAATCCAGGCTATGAGGGGAACAGGGGAGGTCGAGGCCCTCGGAGTTAGAGATGCGGCTCGTTTGCGGCCTCCCGGAAATCCCACCAGGCTACTACCGCGAAGCTCCCGGCCCAGGAGAACCAACAACAACCACGGTTGCCAACCGAATAGAAGGACAGGTCCCACAGAGCGCCAGCCAGTGGGCTGCAGTCCAGACGGCGAGAGGAGTTGCCATTGCCAGGCACCAAAAACCAAGTGCATGCCCGTGTAAGCCACCGATGTAGCGATGAGAGTCCATCGAAGGCGTCGAATTTTTTGCTCATCGACTTCAACCCCGAGGTTGGTTTGCAGGAAGAAACTCAGCGGCAAGGGCAGGAATAGGATCACTGCAATTAGCCAGGCAAGGAAGGGAAGAGCTCCCAATGCACTGCTGAGGCCGAGTAGGGAGTCGATCATGGTCATATCTCCTTTGAAGTCGAGGGCCAAAGACTTTGCAGCTCAACTTGGACCATCGAGAGCAGCTGATCCTGGGTCCAACCGCCCAATCTAGCGTCCACCAAAGCACCACGTAGACGATGGACGATGTTTTTAGGGTTGTGCAGTGAGGAAGGTTCGACCAATGCAACTACCCGGCTGCCGCGACCTCGCTGTGAGCTCACCAAGCCGGAAGCTTCCAAAGCGCGGTAGGCCCTGGCGACGGTGTTGAAGTTCACGCCCAGGTCTCCTGCTAGCTGCCGAACGGGAGGCAACTCGTCCCCAGCTCCAAGACTTCCGCTGGCGATTGCGAGACGGAGCTCGCTGACGATTTGGTCGGTGAGGGGAGTCGAGGAGTCGAGGTCGATCTGAATCATGAAATTATTGTATCATACGATGATACTTAGTGGTCACCATTAGCCTCAGAAAGATCGAGGACTAGGCTACGAGTGTGAGCAGCCGAGCTCGAGCGGTCCAGAGTGAGTAGTGGGACATGGTTCACCTGATGGCCGTGTTCTCCCTCACTTGAATCCACCAGCTGGCAGGCCGGCTCCCGGTGGGGCAATCAGCATTCCTGAGGTACCTGTCCTCTGCCGCGGATCGATTTGAGTATCGAGCAGAACTCGAGTGGAAGTGGCCTATGAAGGACAGTGAGTAGACGTTGAAGTCGATCACCCCCAGTGCCCTATTTCTCGCCCTGATCGCTGCTCCGGACCGTTTCATCGCCGGGCTCGAATTTCAGTTGGGGGAGGGGAGTCCTACTGGGCGCTGGCAGAGGAGTTGGATATGCCGGTGGGTATCCACAGTGGCACCGGGCCTCCCGGTGTGGTGCATCTCGGTGCTACCGGCTACCTTGCCAGGCTCCACAGTGCGTAGACCCTCGAAGAAGTACTCGTTCGCCCTCCGCGTCTACATCATGCATGCAGGTTTTCCTCTACTCGACGACCTGCTCGCCGTCCTATATGCCCATCCCCAGGTCTATGTGGACGTAGGCATCATCGTGTTTTCTCAGCCACGACCTGCTTTCTGTCGTTACCTTCGGGGAATTGTAGAAGCTGGCTTCGGAAATCGGGTGATGTTCGGGTCGGACCAAATGGTGTGGCCAGGAGTGATTGAGCGCTCCATTGCTGTGATCGAAGAGGCACCTTTCCTAAAGGATGACCAAAAGCGCGACATCCTCTATTTCAATGCAGCGCGCTTCCTCAGGCTCAGCAGAGAGGAGATCGCTAGGCATCATGGAAAATAAGCGGACGGTAGGAGTGCAAAGGACGCTGGGAGATGGCACCTAGCCACAGCTCTTGGGAACCGGGTAACAGACAAGAGATCTTGTTCCCTTGTATTTGCTGGTTGGTGAGGTTGGCCTTGCCTCGTCTAAGGAACGGTTAACTTAGCTGGGCTCTTGCGAGACGAAGTTACCGGGGCCTTCCTGTGTTGTCTCCGGCTCACGGATTCTCGATGGGGCATTGTTGTGCTCTTCTTCTCTGGTTTCCGGAAGGCCAGAGGAAGCCAAGGGCGATCTCATGCCCCACGAATAGACCACAGAGTTTGACCTTCAGCGAGCTACCTCGACTGAAGGTCAAACCATTCCGGTTGAGCGGGAGTGGCGCCCGCAGGGGTGAGAAAAGTAGAAGTGCTAGGTTGTCAGTGGTATCAGATGGGGGGGCAGGTCATCGGCCTAAAGGTCTGGCGCCTCGATGTCGCAATGGCAGCCACCGTTGAGACAGTAGCAAGGAGTGAGAGGGCAATCACCGTGGACAGGTATACACTTAGGGCATGGATTGCTGGCGCTGCATGCAGTGCCTTCCAGGGCTTCACACGGGGCGATGCTCTGAGGTGTGATGGCAGCCTCGATGAGGTTGACTTGAACGATTCCCAGGGACGTTAGCTCATCGATTTTTCCTTGGGGCGTGATCGTTTGGTTGGTAAGGACTGACCTAGAAAGACTTCCATCCGAATGATTATTCGCACTCTTCACCGCGTCGGCGCTGCTATGTCGTGATTGGAGGTCTCTGGTGGTGTCTAGGGTTGTTGGACTGTCAGCAATGGCAGGAACAGCAACGATAGCTAGGAGAAGGGAGAGGGTGATGATGAGTCTTGAATTCATGGTTGACCTTTCTAGTGCACAGGGAACTGTATTTGAGGTAGGCATTTGAGATAGGCACAAGTGCGAGCTTGAGCCCCAATGAACTCTCCATGAGGAGTTCTGATAAAGACATTCCTTCTCTTGAGATGTATTGTCTGTTTCTTTCTCGCCTCCATGTTGGGAATTAGGGCGAGCAGAGGATGGTGATAGGCCACCATTTCAACTGCCGAACCTGAACTGTGACCTCACGATCTCCCCATGGGGAGATCATGTTTCAACGCAGTTTTTTTTCTTCGAGTCGACTTGCTTTAAATGTCTAGATCAGGATATTCGGAATGAGTGATGATGTCAATTGCTGGATTGGTGATTGAGGGTGCCCGGACGTCCAAGGTCTGGCACCTTGGTCGCAGAGATTCAGCTAAGCCCCGGGGCGGAGCATGACCTGCTATGAGCTACCTGACTTTGTCGCAGGGGAGGCGGAGAACAGGAACTGTGCCGGCGAGGTGGCATTTTGCTCTGCGCAAGAGCGGCTCCAATGGCTCGGACCGACATCCCTTGACCCTTTTGCTCCTCCCTAGACTCCCTCAAAGATGACACCAGCACCGGAGTCGTTCACAATGCTTTCCATCTTGACGAAGTCGATCAACACTAGATGGTAGTCGCTGGGTCGGTGGCGCTCTGTGGTTGGCGCGTGTCGGGGCTTTCGGTGAATCTTGAAGACCATGAGTGATCTCCCTGCAACAGATCTCGGGCCTTACCGATTGGAGAGGCTGCTGGGCCGTGGCGGTATGGGGGCGGTGTATTTGGCGCTCGATGAGCGCCTTGACCGTCATGTTGCTGTCAAGCACCTGCCTCCGACGCAGGTAGAGAGTGCCCGGAGGCGGCACCGGCTGCGGCGGGAAGCATCGACTCTAGCCCGACTTAGCCACCCCTCCATCGTGCAGATCTTTGATCTGGTGGAAGCTGAGGACGGTGATTGGATCGTCATGGAGCATGTCGATGGACCGTCCGTCGCCGAGCTATTGGCAGAGGGGCCGCTGCCATTGGTTCGAGCTCTGGAGATCGGGCGCCAGATCGCTGAGGGCCTTGGAGAAGCCCATGAGCTGGGCATTTTGCATCGAGATCTGAAGGCCGAGAACGTGATGCTGCAGCGCACGGGCCATGCCAAGATCCTCGACTTCGGCCTTGCCAAGATCGTCGAGAGCGAGGCTTCAGAGCTAGCTCCCGAGCCAAGCCTCTCGGCGACCGGTCAGATCGTCGGCACCTTCCACGCCATGTCGCCGGAGCAAGCCAAGGGTGCCTCTTTGGGCCCACGAACGGACCTCTTTTCCCTCGGTATTCTGCTCTACCAGATGATGACCGGCGAGCTACCGTTTCGCGGCTCGACTCGGCTCGACACCTTGCAGAGGATCGTTGGCCATCCCCACCACCCAATGGAGACTCTTCTTCCAGAGATTCCGTCGCAGCTTTCAGAGCTGGTCGACCGTCTGCTCGAGAAGTCACCGGAGCATCGACCATCCAGCGCCCAGCAGGTCGCGGTTGAGCTAGCGGAGATTACCGCTGACCTTACTTCTGGCTCCGGCTCCGGCTCTGGCTCTGGCTCTGGCTCCGGCTCTGGGTCTTCGGGGATTTCACCCTCGCGGCTGGAAAGAGGAATCGCTAACGAAGAGACCACTCTCGACGCTCAGGCGGCCCTCGAGCCAGCTGGTTCCGGGCAAGGGGAGTCGAGGGGATTTCGTCGCCCTGCGGCACTGGCAGCGCTGCTCATGGCTGGTGTGGTGTTGGTGCTCGTGGTGAAGGGGTGGTGGCCCTGGGGACAAGGGATGGGTACCGAAGACCACCGGTCGGCTACTGGGTCAGTTGCTGAGTCTTCGGCTGAACAGGTGGATGGCATCGGAGATGGGGCTGGGGCGTATCCTCTTTTTCGAGCTGGCATGGAGTGGCTCGGGCGCGCCGCTGAGTCGGATCATCTGGAACAGGCGATCGCGTCCTTCGAGGCGGCCTTGGGGCGGGACGAGGAGTCCGCGGCGGCCCATGCCGGTCTAGCTCTCGCTTACCGTCGGCAATACCGCGATAGTCGGGATCCCCTCCACCTGGAGCGAGCTCTCGCCGTGGCTCGGCGGGCGGTGCAGCTGGACGAACATCTAGCGCTGGCCTGGGTCGCCCTGGCTACCACCAACAGCCTCGATGGGCGTCCTGAGGAGGCCGTAAGCCAGCTCTCGACAGCCCTACAGCTCGAGCCCTCGAATGTTGAAGCTTTTCGTGGGCTCGGTGAGGTCCATCGGCAGGAGGAGCGTTTCGACGAGGCCATCGCCGCCTACCAGCAGGCGGTCCGCCTGGCGCCCCAGGATTACACTCTGCGCTCCCAGCTGGGGCAGCTCTACTACCGCATGACCCGCTATTCGGAGGCGGAGGAACAGATTCTCGCCGGGCTCCAGTTGGAGCCGGACCGGGCCGATGGGTACCGGGACCTTTCCGCTGTGCGCTACATGCAAGGGCGTCTCGGAGAGGCGGCGGAGGCCCTGCAGAAAGCCCTTGCCATTCGTCCGGAGCCTTCTCTCTACTCCAACCTTGGGACCATTCTCTTTTCTCAAGGTCTCTATCCGCCGGCGGCCCGAGCCTTCGAGAAAGCTCTCCAGCAGGGGGGAGCCAATTTCTATCTCTACTGGGCGAATCTAGCCGACACCCAGCGACTGATGGCCGGTCACGAAGAGGCTTCCCGGGAGAGCTATCGGGAAGCCATCGAGTTGCTACAGCGAGAGATCGAGGCTTCTCCGGAGAGGATGTTCCTGCGGAGTCGCCTGGCCCTCTACAAAGCCAAGCGGGGCGATCGGGAACAGGCCCTGGCGGAGCTTGCTGAGATTGCCCTCCTCGGCCCTAGTCAGGCGGAGGATTTTTACCGTATCGCCGTTGCCTACGAGGTTTGTGGCGAACGGCGAGCGGCACTCACGGCTCTCGCCTCAGCCCTTCAGGGAGGCTACCCGGTCCAACAGGTGCGGGACGACCCCGAGCTCTTCGAGTTGCGCGCCGATCCCACTTACCGGCGGACGCTTTCCGGCGGCGAAGTCTCTTTGGGGGCTCCCGAGGGATCACCGATGACCATCTCCGGATCGACCCGATAGAACCGTGGCATCAGGCCTGGAATCAGAACGGTCAACATCACTCGAAGCTCGAAGCGCCCAGCGGCGAGGGGGAGGCGATTGGGGATGCCGTTCCATTCGACCTCCCAGCCGGCCAAAGCGGGGTAGCCGGCAACACTTTCCGCCTCACCTCCCGTGAAGGAGACACTGGTCAAGAGACTCTGGGGTTCTCCCGCCAACAAGATGGGGGAGTAGGGGGGCTTTCGGACGTCTTCCTGGGCAGAGGTGAAGAAGGCCTGGAGAGTCTGGGGGCTGGGGGATCTCGCCTCCGGTTGTTGCTTCGGGTCGGTGAAGTCGTAGAGGCGGAAACGCAGGGCGTCATCGCACCCTATAGCTCGTGGGTTGCAGGAAGAGATCACCGTCCCTTCGTCGTCGTTGACCAGGCAGAGCTGCAAGGGAAACATGACGCTGAGGTCCTGCTCCAAGGGCGGTACGTTCCAATCGAAGCCAAGCTCGAAGGCTAGGTTGGCCATGGTGAGACTCCTTTCCGGTGGATATATCCAATGTATATCCCCATTGAAATGGCGGGTGTTCATTCCCCCGCGGTGGGTTGCAAAGTTGCCCGTAGTGCGGCTGCCGAATGAAATGCCCGGCAAGCCTACGAGACCCTACGTGGTGATCAGGGGGGATGCTAACCTTGTTGCTATGCCAACGCCCAGCGCCCCTGGCTCGTTGACTCATCGCAGCACAGAGACGGACCTCGGTCTGGGAAATCTGTCGCAAGCGGAGTGCGATGCCCGGGTTCCCGGTTTGACCGTGCTCTACCATCCCGACCTCAGCCGAATCGGCGAGAGGGCGGTTCTTCTCGATCTGGTGAGGGCGGGAGAAGTGCCCCTGTCCCGGCGGTCGCCCGGTTTCAGCCATCCCGGAGGCGACGGCACGCGGCGTTCCCTGGATCAGGCCGGTCTCAGCCGCCGACCCGTCGTATTGAGTCGCCGATCGCAGCAGAGTGCGCTGCGTCTCGACGTGAGCGGGTCTCGGACTCGCGTCGAGGCCGATGGCCGATTGGTCGAGGGCAGCTGCGACCTGAGCGCTGCCCAGCTCGAACGAGGGGTGGTTTTGCGTCTCGGCCCCCATGTGATCCTGTTGCTGCACCTTGTGGATCCGGTGAGCCTGCCAGGTCTGCCTCCGTTTGGGCTGATCGGCGAAAGCTGGCTGATGGCTCGACTGCGGGGGGAAATTCACCAGGTTTGTGACCTGGAGGTTCCGGTATTGCTGCGGGGAGAGACTGGCACCGGGAAGGAATTGGTGGCCAAGGCACTGCACTCCGCGAGTCGGCGGCGGGAGAAGCCCTTTGTGGCCGTCAACATGGGGGCCCTCCCTTCCGAGTTGGCGGCAGCGGAGCTTTTCGGTACGACCCGCGGTGCCTACACCGGCGCCTCCCGCCGCCCAGGCCTGTTCGTCAAGGCAGACGGCGGAAGTCTCTTTCTCGACGAAATCGGAGAGACCCCACCGGAGGTTCAGGCTCTGTTGCTGAGGGCTCTCGAGACCCGGGAGATCCGCCCCGTGGGCTCCGAGGAGTCCCGGCGGGTCGATGTGCGTCTGATCTCGGCTACCGACGCGGATCTCGAAAGGGGAATCGCTCTTCAACGGTTTCGTGCTCCTCTTTTGCATCGTCTTGCCGGGTTCCAGATTCATCTGCCGTCCCTCCGTCAGCGGCGCGACGACTTTGGACGTCTCTTTGTGCACTTCCTATGCCAGGAGTTGAAAGCGGTCGGAGAGGGGAGTCGGTGTCAGAACCCGCCGGCAGTGCCTTGGCTGCCAGCGGAAGCCGTAGCGAGGCTCGCGGCCTACGACTGGCCGGGAAATGTGCGTCAGCTCATCAATGTAACTCGGCAGATCGTCATCACCAATCGGGGAGAAGACGTTGCCCGGCTGCCGGAGACGGTGGAGATGCTCCTCGCCGGCCCGGTCCTGAGCACGGTTTTGGATGCTCCCTCGGTCGTCTCTCCCTCCTTCGTTTCTCCTGGGGCGACGCAGAAGCCCCAGGTTCGCAAGAAACCTTCGGAAATCGACGATGACGAGCTGGTCGAGCTCTTGCGCACCCATCGCTTCAATATGCGCGCTGCCGCTGCGGCGGCGGGGATCTCTCCGACCTCCCTTTACGCCTTGGTGGAGCGGTGTCCACGCTTGCGGAAACCCGCCGACCTGAGTCGAGCCGAGATCGAAATGACCCTCCAGCGAGTCGAGGGAGACATCGAAGCCTCCGCCCTCGAGCTTGGGGTCTCGCCCCGGGGATTGAAGCGCCGTTTGCGAGAGCTTGACCGATCTCGAGCCGCTGAGCACCAGTCCTAAATCCGACCGTTCATTGAACGTCCATTGAACGTCCACTGAATCTCGATTGGACGCTCTCTGGTGTCCAAGCAGGCGAAAAACCTTTCCTTTCCTGATTCCCTTCCCCTCTTCTCAGTTGGCATGCACCTTGCCTTAATAGTCGATCAGCGCGGCCCAGGATTGGCTAGCAAACCGAAGCGAAGCCGCAACTAGGCCATCACCTGAAACTGACGATAGGGAGAGAGAAACATGGCAACCTACTTTGGAGTTATCGATGGCGAGACTGGCAATCGAAAAGGGGACCCGGCAACGTCGAGCCCCTGGACGGCCTCCAAGCGGAGTACCGGGAAGTACCGAGTCAATCTGGATGGCTCCAGATCGATGCCAGCCCCAGTGGTGTCGGTGAACTCAGATGACCTGACCTCCTACCAAGACGGAGTCCATAAACTGATCAATGTCAGTGATATCGGCCAGAGCAGTGATGGATATTGGTATTTCGGAGTGATAGTGAGCGACCTCGACGGAAGAGTCGTGGATTCGGGATGGAGCTTCATTGCGGAGGTGTGATCAGGAGGTCATAAGGCGAAATATGACCTGTTGACACTCGCTTGCTGAGGCATTCCCGTACCTCGAGATGAGAAGAGGTCAACGTTTGAAATAGACGAGCCTATCTAAACAAACATCACTGCCGATCGTTGTTATCGAGTCACGACTCCCTGCTGCCAATATCGCGCTTCGCCGTGGGTCTGGAGTTGGGGTCGGCGGTGAAAAATAGGAGAAAAACCATGAAGGTTCCATATCTCTCGACGATTCTAGTCCTGGCCCTCAGTCTCGCTCCTCTGAGCTGGGCCGCCGAAAACGATCCCCTTGAAGTTTGCCCAGCCGAAGGAGGAATAGGAGGGAATTTTGCTGACTGCACTGAAGCTGAGTGTAGCTGGAACAGGGCATCGGCCAGGATGGTCTGCAAGTGTATTGCGAGAAAGGACGTCGCCTCGGTGACCACGGGAACTTGCCAAGAGGGAACCCATCAGAAATTACAGTCCCGCTACCCAGGTGTGGCGAGTCTGGGGATTTGCAAAAGCGCAACCAACTATTGGGGAGACTGCCTTGGCGTCGATTGTCAGGTCGGATCGGATGGGATTCCTCTCTGCGCCTGCAAAGTGGCGAATTCTCAGCAGAGGAACGCGACCCAATACGTCATCACCGGAGTGGGGGCGTCCGGAGCTTCAACGGCTTGCTCTTCTCAGGTGTACTATTCCTCCGCCACGCCGGCGAGCGTGGCTGGCGGTAGCCTCTTTCTAGGAGTCGATTTTCCGGAGATTTCCTGGGTCTATCCAACAACCGAGTAATGGGTGAGAAATAATCGAGCTCTAGGTACCCCCCTATTCCTATCCATTGAGATAGGGGGTGCCGCCCTCTTTTGCATTCCTCTTTTGATACCTCGCGGTGGATTCGGTGAGAGTCTTGGGTTGAGTCGCCAGGCTCGGGCCCCCGGAGGGCGTGAAGTATGAGGCAGAGGTAGGGGGAGTCAGGCCGTAGATCGTCGAGCTAAATTGGAACTGTTTGCAAGGAGTCGATTTCTCGACTCGAGAAGGATCTAGAGTTATGCGAAAATCAATCCCATTTCTGATTTCTATCTGTCTTCTTACCGTTTTCCCTGCTCGCTCTGGACCTGGGTCGGCCACGGTCGAGGTTGCGGAGGACCCCGATTCCGAGCAGGAAAGGATGGACGTCTACTACTCGCCGGACACGGTGATCTCGCTAACCCTTACAATGGATTCCAGCGAGTGGCAGCAGCTCCGGACCCAGCAACCGCAGGGAGGAAAGTGTAACAACGATTTCATCGGTGATCGCTATTCCTGGTTCGAGGCCGATCTTCTGACTATCGAAGTGAGCGATGCGGGGGGGAATGCCGTCGCGGAATACCAATACCCGGATATCGGCATCAAGAAAAAATCCTATTGTGGATCCATTGACTCTGAGAAGCCCTCCCTCAACGTCGACCTCGCCAAATATGACGATGGCAACGAAGAGAAGGCGGAGGCAGAGATTGGTACCACCCGCCTCACTTGGAACAATTCGGCGCAGGACTCCACGGTCCTGAAGCAATGTTTTGGCTACTATTTGTTTCGCCTGGCTGGCTTACCGGCGTCGCGTTGCAATTTTTCATCCCTGTCGGTCTATACCCCAGATACCGGTACGACTGAATATGTGGGGATCTACGTCAATGTCGAGCCCATCAAGAAGAAGTATTTGAAGCATGAGGCCAATGGATTCACCGCCGGGGACAATGGAAATCTCTATGAGATCTCTACTCACGACTTCGATACAGGTGGCCTGACCTACGATGAATATAAGGGCTACTCGGATGAGTACGTTCGCCAGGACTTCGCCTGGGCCACGGACGAGATGGACAAGAATCTCCTGGACGGCATCCTCTCCTCGGTCAACGTCGAAGAGTTCATTCGCTACTGGGCTATGGAGGCCATCGTGCAGCATAGGGATGGTTACTCTCGGAATATCACCAACGCCTATATTTACAACGATAACGACCTGACCGATGCGACCAGCCTGTCCCAGGCGAATATCAATTTCTCTTTTCTGCCCTGGGGCCTCGACAAGATCATGGACAGCAACAGCTGCTGGCAGATCTACTGCTGTGCCCGAGTCGCCCAAGGTCTCTTTGAGAGCAGTACCTATTTACAACAGGTGAATCAGTCCATCGAAGCGCTTCTGGCTGAATTCGCAGCTCAGCAGGCTCAAGTCGATCAGTACCTCGGTTCTCTCGCAACGAGTGCCAATGCTACTTGGACAGGAGAAGACATCTGCCTCGGTCTCAACGATGGTCAGATCGACCGGTCTGCCTCCAACCTAAGGGCCTGGTTCTCCGCGGCGCTCACCACAGCCGTTAGCTCTATCGATGGTGGAGCGAACAACTCCTGCTGGTCTGATTGCTCCAACGGCCCGGCTGTGCCGTGCAATCAGCAATAGCCGGTGCCAGCCGACAGGGGGGTGAATCTATAGACCCCTGACTCCGCTGAGCTTGGGGAAGCCTGCTTCAGAAAGAGATGGAGCCCAATATTGGTCGGAATGGCTGTGGAATACAGAGTGAACTACAGAGTGGAGTACATAAAGAGTGCTCTGCGAGCTCTCATGTCTCCCGGTTAGTTCGGTTTTTATGATATAATCCTGGGCGAATATTCGATGATTCGGTCGGTTGGGATCTGCCACTTGCTCTAGGTGTTGGGCGTTCTTGAGAGTTTCCCCGAATGGACTCCTCCATTTTGGGTAATGCTTTTGGGTCGAGACTGAGCTCCTCCTGTCTGTCGGGTCAGTAACGGTAGGGGGTCGAGTGCCAAACGCGTTCCAGAAGCGTCGCTGGCCGACAGCCCTGCACTCAGGGACCCCTTGTTCTCTCTCGCTTTTTCAGAATCAACCTTCGTAGGAGAAGTCATGAAAAATCTTATCCTCTGTGCCGTTTTGATGTTGACCTTGATTCCCATTGCGCTTCCCGGAAGCGCAGACGAATCACCGTTGCCGGCTGTCGAGACGGCACCACCGACGAACTCCAGCGAAGGGGCTTCAACGGATTCTTCTGTCGTCGTCCCGGAGTGGCTGCCAAAACCGACGTTTGCGAACCCGACCTTCGAACCCTGCGGGCCCCAGGACGAGAACGACTGCTCTGGGGGCGGGCAAGGTGGCGGTAACACTAACGCTTGCACGACCTCTGACTTCTATTTCCAGTGCTACTTGACCCTCAACAGTGGCTGGAGGTACGCCAGGAGGTGCATCTTGGGAACCAATGACTGTTGCCCTTCACTTTTCCTCATCGCGCCGACTGTCGAATGTGTTTGAGTGACCCCGCTTGAGGAGATTGGTTTTCCCTGTTCTTCCTCCTCTGGTTTTCTAGGCTTGCTTGGCGCCTGTGTTCGGCCCAATTCGCTCGTTGCGAGTAGGAAACAGGACCTTGTCGGCCTAAGGTGAATGAATGTCCACGGTTGAACGACTGGGATACGATGAGATCAACAATCGTGATCTCTACCTCATTGACCTTGCGACCGCGGACGAATTGCCGGGGGATATTCCCATATCCTCTGACGACTTCGCTTGCTTCCTCGCTTGGGACTCTGGTTCTGAAAGCGTCGAAACCATCGTTGACCTAGCAGAGATAATTCTCGATGCTGGATGCGCCTATCTCTGTGCTTGGGGAGACGAATGCGAGCGTGTTCATGACATATTCGACGAGGTTGAGGTCGGCGGAGATCCAGACCCGGAGGATAAAAGTGTTGTCATGACAACGTGGCATGATGGAGAATCTCTAGATGAGGGCCTTTGGTTCTTCCTCAATTGCACTTGGCCTGATGACCACTATTTCGAAAATTGCAGGGCCGCGATTGTGATTTCGATCGGAGGAAAAGAGGCTTGGCTCGACAGAATTCGGTTTGCTCTAGAGCACCCGTATCAGTTCAATAGACAGGTGTTAGATCACGACGAAGACGAGAGCAAATAGTCGGGCGTTACCCACCATCTCGCGTGTCAAGTCAGCATCTAATTGCTAGGTACGTTCGACGAGCCTAAAAATTTGAGGAGGATTCACCATGCCTGAGAGCGAGGCGGTACCGGCAGCGGAAACGGCGCTGAAGGTTCTCTTGCAGGAGAACGAGCACGTGCAGAGCGCGATCTCCAGGAATACCACAGCGATTCATACTCTTTTTGGAATCGTCCTACCCGCTGTTTTCGGAGTTGCCGCCTTTTCTGCGTCGAAGGGATCGACTTACCTACCGGCCGACATCGCTGGTTTCGTGTTGGCTGGAGCTGTCTCGGCGGCTTGGATCTACAACTGCGGACTTTGGGTAGAGGTGCTCAAGTACCTTCGCTATAAATACCTAGTTCTACAGCCGCGGCTCTATGCATTGGGGAATCTGGAAGGTCAGAAGAACTTCCTACAGTACCTCGCCACGACGACGGAGCCCATCTCCTGGCTTCCATCGTTTTTGTTCCAAGGGGTGACGTTTACCTTGGCAGGTGCCCTTTCGGTTTTGGCCATTCGGTCTGCTGAAGGCGCTCGCACGGGCGGTTTGCTTCTTGGGGCTGCGACGTTTCTCGCCCTAGGCTTTGGAGTCGGTGTTTGGATGTGGAGCTACGCCCTTCGGGTCAACCGGCAAATCGCCGATTCTTCGCCGCGCGGCCACCAAGAAGTGATCGGGAACTCGGAATAGTCTCTCTCCCCCCAGGCAATCAAGGAGCCAGTCTTCTGGACTGCGAGGGGATCGAGAGTCCTTGGAAGGTAAACCCGGTGGAACAGCGAGATTCTCCGCGTCCTTGGGTCCCGTGGCTACCCACTCGACGACAAAGCCGAGAATGCCCTCCGGCGCTTCTTGACAGCCTTTTCTAGCAGATTGATCTGATCCACCTCCTGGTTTCGCAATAGGAGGTAGGAGAGGTCTCCCGGGGAGGAATCCTCTCCGGAGGTGGCGGAAGACGAATGCTGACCCCCTTGGGTCGAAAATGCCCGTTCTTTTTCCTCTGGCTCCCAGATATCAGAACACCTTCGATGGAGAGGAAAAACGATGACGAATAGAAAATCCGCTCACCACCTTTTCTGGGCTCTCGAGCTCGTCTTGCTGGTGCTCCTGGCCCCCTACGGGGTAGCTCAACCGGACCTCACCGTCGACCTTGCCGAGGTGTCCGAAGACGACGGAGTTCTTCGCCGCATCTATGGTTCCGGCGGCTCGGGGAGACTCGGTGTGCCGGTGGCCGGTGGAGCAGATCTCGATGGAGATGGCCATGCCGACTATGCCATCGGGTATATGACGGTCGAGGCTCTCGGCCGTGTTCGGGCCGGGGAAGTGGATCTGATGTTCGGCGATGGCTCCATTATCGGCAGTGTGGACACGGCCGCGGCGGACCCAAACGTCCTTCGATTTGTCGGTGCCGGCCCGCGGGAAACGGCGGGCAGCGAGATCTGGATAGATGATGTCACCGGCGACGGCCTGGGGGATCTGCTCATCTGCCGCCAGAATTACTCGCTCCCGGAAGGACGAATCGGCGCCGGGGCTTTGACAATCGTCGCTGGAGGTGCGGAGCTACGCGCCCAGGCGGCTAGCCTGACCACCGTTGATCTGCTGGCTCCGCCGTCCCAGTTGACTTTGACGACCCTGATCGGTGCCCGAGCCCTGGACCGTCTCTGTATCTGGGTTCGAACCGGCGATGTCGATGGGGACGGTACCGCTGACATCGTGGTGGGAGCAGATCAGGTAGATGGCCCAGGGGAAAGCAACCGTGGTGCTGTTTTTGTCATCCGGGGAGGAAGTCATCTCGCCTCTGGAAATACCATCGACTTGCTCAACTTTGGGTCAACGCCTCTGGTGGGCCACTTGGCAGAGATTACTCCACCCCAAAACTCACAGGGTTACCACCTCGGTGCTACTTGCCAAGTGGCCGACCTGGACGGCAACGGTCGGGCAGAGGTCCTCGCGGCGGCGGCATTGAACCGGGCTGGAGCGGGTCTGGAAGCGGAAGGAGCCCCTTCTGGTTCTGCGGAGTCTTTTGGAGGTGCCCCGGATGGGAATCTCTATATTGCTTGGGATGACAACTTCCCTCAAGGTCTTTGGCCAGCCGGCTTTTCCTTCGACATTTCTGCTTCCCCAGGTAGCCGGACGATCATCACCGGGGAGTCGGTAAACATCAGTTTCGGAGAAGAGATTCTCGGTGGTCTCGATTACGACGGAGATGGCCTTCAAGACCTCTTCGTGGGAGATCTAACAGGGGACGGCACCCAGGCTCAGGATCGTGCCAGCTCCGGCTTGGGGCACGTCTTCTTTGCTGCGGGAGGTCTCAAGGGACTCGAATTCGATCTGGACTCACCGCCCGTGGGACTGCAGATCTCGAGGATTCTTGGTTCTGGAAGTGGTGACTTCGGTGCAGACACCGCCGCTCATGGCGACTTTGATCGCGATTTTCGAGACGACCTAGCTTTTGCTTCTCCTCATGCTGACCCTCAGGGGCGCAACAATGCCGGCGCGGTCCATATTCTCTATGGCCAGGAGGGCGCCTGGCCGGCTCTCATCGACCTGCGTCCAGGGAATTTGCCACCAACGGCGGAGATCCGTATTGGTGAGATTCAAGGGGAGCACGGGACCGTTGGCACCGACGCTGGAGACACTTTGGGTTACAGCGCAGCAGCTGGAGATATCGACTCCGATGGTTTCATGGATTTGATTGTCAACGAGATGGTAGGCAATGGTGTCTTGCCGGGAACGGAAGATGTAGGAAATCTGATTCTTCTCAGCGGTCGAGCCTTGGCCGACCTGACAATTTTCGCTGATGGATTCGAATCCGGCGATGTGTCGGCTTGGTCCGGTAGTTTCCCTCTTGTTCAAGATGACCGGTGATGAGAGGTCCAGCTCGGCTTCGATCTCCTTTGCTCTTGGTCAGCGGTCCCTGCTTTGTCTCGTGCCTTTGGGGATGAACTCTCTTCCCTCAGATGCGTAGCAAGAGGGGAGAGACGATTGATCAACTAGGGAAGGGGCGATACCCATGGTTCGAGCGTTAGCTACTTGCATTCTCGCAGTCACCATTTGTACTTCAGTGAAGGCAGGTGAGGTGATTCCCTTCGATCCCGAACTGTGGGAGATCCGAGCCAAGGCTCATGTGCTGGAACACTATCGGGGACGGGATGCTATCTATATTCACCAGGGGACTGCGAGTCTCAAGGGGGTGGCCTTTACCAATGGGACCATCGAATTCGATGTCTTCCTGACTGAGCGCCAGGCTTTTCCCGGGGTCTACTTTCGGCAAGTAGAGGGTGGCAATCAGGAGTCCTTCTTCCTTCGGCCCCACCTCTCGGGCAAGCCCGACGCCAACCAGGCTGCCCCTTCCATCAATGGTTTGGTGCCATGGCAGCTGTACTTTGGTGAGACCTACTCTTTCCCATACGACTACAACTACGAGGATTGGACTCACGTCAAAGTGGTGGTCAATGGTTCGCGGGCTCAGGTCTACCTGGATTACGCCGAAAAACCGAATCTCTCCTGGAATCTGAAGCATCCCCCCCGTGCTGGTGGCGTCAGCATTGGCGGAGGTTTTGCCCCCATGCACTATGCCGGTTTCACTATCGATGAGAAGGCGGTCGAGTTGGTCGATTTCGCCGTCGAGGAGCCTGAGCCCGTTCCAGGTCTGATTCAAGAGTGGTCCATTTCCGGGCAGTTCGACGAGACGGAGCTGGAGGCTTTGGCCAGCCTCGAGAAGTTGATCTCTCGCCAGCGCTTCGAACACACCATCTCGGTCGAAGAGAATAATGCAGCCAACATTTCCTGGGTTGCAGCCAGAAGGTCTGCCGATGGCAAGCGTCTGGGCAACACCGTGTTCGCACGACTCACGATCGACTCCAAAGCCACTCAAACGAAGATCTTCGACTTTGGCTATAGCGATCGGGTAGTGGTGATCCTCAACGGTCGACCACTCTACCGTGGCAACAACAAGTGGCGATCCAGGGACTATCGCTATCTCGGCACTATCGGCCTCTTCGATGCGGTGTATCTAGATCTGCGCAAGGGGGAGAACACCTTGTTGCTGGCCGTGTCGGAAGACTTTGGAGGTTGGGGAGTCACGGGCCGCTTTCGAGATCCTGCAGGAGTTGACGTGCGACCGTAGTGGAGGGGTGCCAGGCAGTGGGATCCGGAATCTTTCTCCGGGGTGGCTTGCGATGCTCCCCTCTGTGGCCCGGCTGAAGTTCTGGCCAGCTCTCTGCTTCGACGCCGTACTCGCCCGAATCTCTAGCTTCAGAAGCCGACTCTTCTTCTCGGGCTGTGGATTCCGGTCCCTGCCGGCCCAAATACGCCTTTCCTTCTTGGTTCTGAGGTCGCCTCGGGCGTCTTGCGAGGAACTTGGTGAGCCATTGGGGATGAGAGGAATGAAACTACCGGTCTTTGACCGGGAGACCTTTTCGATGGAAAAGTGATTTGAGCGTACCTGGAATAGGATAGGGGTGGCTCAGCGAGGTACGGGGGAACTCGGTCCTCACTCCACCCGCTGGCTGCCCTCCTGGGGGAGGACTTCATAGCTCGCTCGGTCGGCCCAGAAGAGTACTTTAGATAGGAAGCATGGGATGCCAGATCCGAAGGTAGCGAGGTGGAAGCAGCGTGGGAAGGTGGCCCTTTGGCGGTATCGCGACAACGTGGGGAATTACTCTGGCTTCCACATGACCGCTGATACGACCGGGTGTGAGTCATTGTTGGAGCTCTTTAGGTTGATGCTCGAGGCGGATTATTCGTCTGCACAATCGATCCGATTGATCCCACCCACCGAAGGGATGCTGTCGGTTCCCAATAATAGGGGAGGCAGTGCCCGTTGGAGAACATCTAGAGTTTGGACGATTCGGTACCCCAAGAGTCGGGTGTCTCCCGATCATTGGGAGCTTTCCGTCGCGGAGAGAACCTGTAACTTGGTCACTGGCCGCAGCCTTCTTGAAGATCTTCGCAAAGGCGTGGAAGATATTCAGCGCGGTGAGGGGGACTACTCGATTGAAAGCGGCAGGGAGCAGGAGAGCAATCACCCCCTCTGGTTCTGGTGGTGGGGTGGTGCCTCGTGCGCCACTTTGTGTGAAGAATGATAGAGATGGCTTCCTGCCTGTGTCGACCTCTACAGTCCTGGGTAATGCGAGGAAGGTGATTCCCTCAAGGCTCTTCGCCGTAGTCGAAGAGGCCGGAGTTGAAAATGTATGGAAGATAGGAAAGGTGGCGATCATCTGATCGCTAGTCTACTGCTAAGCTAGTCACTGTCCAACGAAGAAAATTCGACAGCCGTTGGTCCATAGAGTGATCCGAAACAGCGTGTCGATAGGTTAGGAAAATGAGCGAAGTGTCCAGATGTCCAAAGTGCTCAGGCGAGCTGGGTATGGCTGCCGGTCAGTATTGCTGCTGGAACTCGAATTGTGATTTCCGTTCCCATCGGCCCTGGCTGACTCCTCCTCCGAGAAAGGAGAAGTTTGAGATCTCCGACGCCCTCGAAGGGATCATTGGGGAGTGTCTCAATGCCTCGGCAGTGGGTCCCTTTTTTGTGGACAGCGGCTCTAAAGAAGATCCCTATTGGGAATTCCGGACCTTATTAGGTTTTACCCCGGAAGAAGTTCTGCGGGTGTCGAGCCAGTGGCCAGACGTTGATATCTCTGATGCAGACGTTTCTGAGCTGATTACCGCCTGCTTTGGTGACCTACTCGGCTATCCGCACGGATGTGAGAAACATTGGTCTGAATATTTTTCAGTCAGCAGGGAAGAGCTAGGGGTGTATGCGGAGTTATGGAGGAAGTCCAAATATGTGCAAGAAGGTTTGGGGGCTGTTTGCAACGCCCCTTCGGCACCTGGAGCAACGACGCTGCGACGCTTCGTGGAAGCGTTGGGCAGACTAGATGGCTGACCCGACCGCGGCGTTGACGCTGCAGACCCTGAACGTGGGAGGCAAATCCGTGCCGCCCGATAGCCTTGTCTGGGTGCATCGCATAGAGGGGGGCTACGCTGAGATCGAGCATCGAGACCTCAGAGCCAAAGTCCCGGATTCGGCGATCATTCCCTACCCAGTACCGAAGACGCCGCTGGAGCAGTTGCGTAAATTGGATTCGTGTTTCGGTCGACCGCAGAGAGCATTCGATGTGATTTACCGCGATAAAAGCAGATTCTTTGAGATCTTGAAGTGTCGTGCCCACGGAAATCGATTCCTAGAAGATCTACGAGGCGGAATTGCAATGTACACACTCTTGACATTACTCCAAACAGACGATGGAGAGGATCCAGAAGAGATTTGGTCGAAGTATCATTACAAATCCGATTCTTGGCTATTTCTCGCCGGTCGGTCTTGGTAGCTCAAGTCTGGCTGGTTGGCATTAGAATTTCTCTCAAGGAGCGGCTGTCTGGGTTCTTGAGGTCAATGGCTCGCAATCTCTGCCGAACTTCGAGTCGTGTGGCGACGGTATCGCCGGGCGGGAGGGGCACCTCCATTCAGCCGCCCGGCTTTGGAGCGCCCGCTACCCACCCAGAGTAGTGAATCGTCTACCGTCAGTCACAGGAATGACATTGCTCCTCGACATCCCAGGGGCTGGTCACGAGGGAGTACTTCTGGATGAAGTTTGGGTTTCCAAGGCCACTCTCCGTAACATGGACCTTCCACGTTCCTTCGTGAGCATTCTCCAGATCGTCAACGAGAACTTGTTCGATGTTGTCTCGATCGTTCGGTTGATCCCTTTGTGCAGGAACGATGTCGCCCGAGGTAACGGGCGCTGACGGGACCTTCAGAGACCAAGGGTAGTAGATTGTTCCGTCGGGAGCCTCTAGAACCAGACTCAGGTTATTGACCAGGTCTTCGTTTGTCGGACAGTCGTCCCACACCAACGTAACCTTGATCCCTTGATCACCGATTGCAAAGGCCTTAGCGACTTCCAAGTCGTAGGTGTGCCAATCGTCTTCTTCAATACGGGCTTCGGTCACGCTGTATAGCGGCTCATGAGTGCCATCCATGTTCATCAGGTCGATGGCGCTCTGGATATCCACTAAGCCGTAGCCCGTCGTGTAGTCAGGGCCGGCGTGGTAGACATTCGGAGCACCAGTGTCGGGATTCGGTGGCGTATCGGGAGAGGTGGGCTCTGTGCGGATCATGTCGTCCGCCGTGTGGACGAAAAGAGCTTTCCAGGTCGAATTGAGTGGCATCCCGTAATGAAATGAGGGCGCCATGGGTGTGAAGTAGATCGAGGGAAGATTCTTCTGATCGAGATCGGTGCTCGGGTGCAGTCGAGTCAGATTCTCCATGGCTAGGGCATAGGCACCACCTAAGACGGGGGAGGCCCCGGAAGTTCCGCCACTCGAACCGTTGTAGTACTGAGTATAGGTAGGAGTTGGTTGCATATGAGAGCTCGAGAACCTGAAGCCCAGGAACTCGATTCTCTCCCCAGCCCAGGTCTGTCCGTCACCCCAATGCGGGTGAGTACCTTCAATATGTGAATGCAGGGAGAGGCCAATCGGAACTTCCATCGTGCGAAGAGCACCATCGCCGATGCCCAACCCGCCTGCCGCCGACTGGCTATGCCAGGCACAAGAAGGAGGCACGGTGCAATCGTCGTCTGTGTAGTAGGGGTGATCCCGGAACCAGATGGGCCTCATTTCGAAGTATCCGAGACCGGGAGCGCGGTAGGTAACTCTGAGCACGTCACCTTCTTCGCCAACAAACTCGGGGTCTAAGTCTTTGAGTAGGCTTCCGAAGCGATCCCGGTCGGTGCCGACGACGGGGCTGCGTGCCCAATGAGTGCCCCAGGGTTTTTCATTCAAGGTGACCTGAATTCTCCCATGGAGCGGCACGACTCCTAGCTGCACGCTAAGGTTTCCGAGGCCGGCGTCCGCCTCACCCCACCCCTCGGAAGTCGATTGTAGGAAGTTCCAATCTACCAGAGTCTCTCCGTCTCTGAGAATCTCTACCTTGTAGATATCGATGGCGAAGCCGCCCGGTTCTCCGTTCCACACATTGTTGGTGTTCCCTGTGGGCGCGGAGATGTCCGGTTTGATTCGCCCATTCCGGGTCGGCCCGGCGCTACTCCCAGCGTAAATCTCTCCGTTTACCTGAGCATTGGCGACTCCCAGGAGGTTCTTGTGCGGGTTGCAGACGCTATAGTATCCAACCCTATTTGGGTCGTGGGGAGGGCGATCCGAACCGCATTCTCGTGAGCTCGGCAAGCCGTTGTTTCCTAGGGCAATGACGTGCGGTTGATGAGTCTCCTCTGTGTCGTCGCCGACCACAGCTTTGTTCTTTTGGAGTACACCAGTGACATAAGAGTGACTACTCAGGTGCGCCCGGGCTCCGGAGTTGTGGTAGCACTCATAGGTGGCTTCCGGGGCGATGCCTCGATACCCGTGGACTCCGCCCTCGTATTGATCACTAAACCAGCCGTTCCCAAGCAGGACGCCGTTGGTCATCAGGCCATGGGTAGCGTAGTTGTTGCCACAATGCAGCTGGTCTGCAAGATCTGTCCAGCGCGGTGTCGTTATTTGGCCTGCGGAATCGTGATTCCAAAAGGCTTCGTGGATGCTGCCGTTCCAGTTGTAACCAAAGCTCTCGTTGGTTGTCGCTCGAATACCTTTCCCTCTGAGTTTTTTTCCGTCACTACCCACGACGTTCTCCCCTCGGGCCACGGCCCTAACTCCGTCCATGAGAGCTTCAGCCTTCCAGGCTCCTGGATGAATCTCGATCACATCATTCACCGCCGCGATTCGATGAATCTCGAAGGGTTCAGTCACGATGGTCAAATGGGTCCCACCGCTGGACTCGTCGACGTACTCGACCCCCTCGCGATGGAATTGCTCTCGGATTTGCCGAGCATCTTTCTCGGAAGCCGTAGGGACAAGTGTGATATCTAGGACGACATGGTGCTTGTCTGCATCGAAAAACGATGGAGATTCCTCGAGCCTATCCAGCTTGGGCGCAATCTTGTCCGAAAGTTTGTAGTCGGTCAGGAACGTCGCTTTGGTCCTCTCATAAACTTGCTCCGCTCCCGTGGTAAGGCGAATCAGCCAATGCTTCTGGCCGAGGTACTTAACGGATTCAATTCCTTGGTCTGCCCAAGACAACCACTCGGCAGAGGACGGAAATCGATCCATTTTGATCACGCCAAGGGTGGGTTGGTTCGCATCGATCCTTTTTTTGGTAAGACTAGAGCTTACCCCTGAAATTGATGGAAGGGTTCGGCGGGCGAGCTTTAGGCCAAGGATGGGGTTCCTGCTGTCGGTATCCTCTTGGAGGGCAAAGACGGCCTGCAGGTCTGCCGGAGCGTCTTTCTTGGAGCTCATTTGAGGCTCTTCTCCATAGCTGGAAAATGCGATGAGACAAGTCACCGCTAGCGCAGCACCAAAACATCTGTAGGTAGTTCTTTCGTCGCGGTTCTGTGGGCCTGACATCTGTTCGTTTTCTCCTGTGGATGAGTCATCGGGAAAGACCGTGCTCTATGGGATTGGATTTATTAATGTTATTTCCTGCGTTGTTTTGAATACTCCGGTGAGTCGTATTAGGTGATCGCATATACCTCCACCCAAGACGCTTCGAGGAGCGCTGCTACGTTTCGAGAGCTAGCCCGAGAGATTACGGACAACCGGATACGAGAACCAATTCACCGGCGTCCGCTGCGTTTCCCTTTCTCTGGCTCCCTCGCTCAGGTCGTCAAGAAGGGAACGGGCTACCCGTCGTCGTCTTCTCTCGGTGGGTTCAGCACCCTGATCTTGCAGGCTTCGAAGGAGGTCGAGTTGAGATCTCTCTCATCTATGCAGCAGAACTGTCCGTTATGTTCGCCATTGGACATGAATTCTGCGCACACTCTTGTGGGGCCACAGATTCTCTCGAAGGAAGGGTTGACCCAAATACCGACTTCGGTGGGCAGAGGGCGTGGGGTGGCGGAACCCGCAAGAGCTAACAGAACGGTGGTGAATAGAATTTTCTTCATCAGATGACCTTTCTCTTCCAACCGGACAGCGCCCTGCAGTTCCGGCTGAGGTTCAGTTTCCGCAATGTTCGTTGCTGATTGAGACGCGCATTCCGGGCCGGATTGGTATCACTTCGGTTCAAAATTTTCGGGGATTGCATTTTCGAGGATGGCCCTGCAGTCTTCGAGAAGGGCCTGAGCTTCGCCGATCAAGGGATTCTTGGAGCGGATTCTCCACTCTTCTACTTTGGTTCCGAGGAGTGCCTCGACCTCCGAGCAACGGCCGGTGGCGGCGAGGAGGGCGCCGAGAGCCACGGCGGATCGGCCCCAATAGGCGATCTCGTGTCGCGGCCCGAGAGCTGGTGACCGGACCGCGACCTCGAGGGAGGTGCGCAAGGCCGTTTCCGCTCGCTCCACAGCCCCGGTGTGGTGGAGGAGGCGGCCGAGGTGAGTGAGGGGGATGACTCGGTCGTAGAAGTCGTCCCCGAAGGCAGTGGCATATTGGGCATCAGAGCGACGCCAGTACTTCTCGGCGCTATGGAAACGCTCGGCTTCTTCTTCGATGACCCCGAGATTGTTGTACAGCGGGGCCAATATCGGGTGCCGGGGGCCGTAGATTCGAGCGAAGAGAGCTTCGGCTTCCTGGTAGAGCTGGCGTGCGTCATCTCTGCGGCCAAGATGTTTCAGCACTTGGCCCCGCTGTACCAGGGCAATGGCGCTCTCCGGATCGTTGTCGTCGAAGCGGATTCGGACCAACTCCATCGCCTCGACGGTCAGAGGATCGGCCAGATCCCAGTTCTTCTGTAAACAGAAGAGCTTGACTCGATGGTTGAGGCTTCGCAGCAGCCCGGGTGGATTCTCTTCTGACCGGCGGTGAAGCTCGAGGGCCTCGCTACTCATTTGGTCCGCCCGGTCGAACTGCCATTGCTCCCGGAGGGCTGCAGCGATGCCGTCGAGGATTCCCGCGAGAGCCCCATCGCTGAGGCTGGACTCTTGTCGTACAGCGAGGGCTCTTTCGTGGAGGTCGAGAGCTTGATCCAGGGAGCCCAGCTCGAAGTACACCCATCCGAGAGTTGTCAGCGTGGCGGCATAGACTTCCGGCGGAGCCCCGAAGGAGTCGCTGAGTCGTTCCGCCTGGGCATCTACCGCTTCGCGGAGTGTCAGGGGCACACCCTCTGCCACATAGGGACCGGCCTGTTGAAACACGCCGAGCAAGAAGCTCTGGGTTCGCTCTAGCTTGGCCTGTTCTTCGAGCAGGCGAGTTTGACTTTGGCTAAGGCGGTTCGCGGAGAACACACTGGAAACCGTAAGGGCGATCCCGAGGACCAGCACCACTGCCGTCGTGGCCGCCGCCAGGCTATGGCGTTGAAGCAACTTCCCCAAACGATAGCGAAAGGTGCCCCGGCGGGCCGCGACGGGGAGGGCCGACAGATACCGATTCAGATCTTCGGCGAATTGATCGGCGGACCGATAGCGGGCGTTGGGATCGAAGCGGAGCGCCTTGAGAACGATGGCATCGAGATCCCCTTCGAGCTGACGACCGATCTTGATCGACTCTTCAGCAACTGGGTGAGCGATGGGGTTGCGGCTTTTTGCGCGGACACTTGCTCGTGGCGGCGGATCGGAGCCGATCTTCTGCTCCGCTTCCCAGGGGGAGAGGCCCTCGAAAGAACGCGGATGAGTACCGGTCAACAAGAGAAAGAGGATCACTCCCAACGAGTAGACGTCACTGGCCGTTGACACCGCCTGCCCCCGTAGCTGCTCGGGGCTCGCGTAGTTGAGGGTGAGACGTTGGCGCCACGGCACGGTAGCTTCAGAGATTCGTTCCCGCTGGTCCTCGTTCTCGAGTACTTTGGCGAGACCGAAATCGAGCAGCTTGACGTCTCCTTCTTCCGTAATCAGGATGTTGGAGGGTTTGAGATCTCGATGAATGACCAGGTTGCGGTGGGCGTAGTCCACGGCAGCACAGACTCGACGGATGAGGGTGACCCTTTGGCGAATCGACAGGCGATGGGCCGAGCAATACTCGTCGATGGGTACCCCGATGACATGTTCCATGACGAAGTAAGGGCGTCCATCCTCCGTCGTGCCGCCGTCGTAGATACGAGCGATATTGGGATGTTCGAGGAGGGCCAGGATACGACGCTCGGTACGGAGTCGCCGGGCTAACTCGTCGTCTCCGGAGCCTGCAGCCATGACCTTGACCGCGACCTTTCGATGGAAGGTGTCATCGACCCTCTGCGCTGCGTACACCACTCCCATGCCGCCCCGGCCGATCTCTCCGAGAACTCGATAGGGGCCGAAGTGGTCCGGTTTGGCGGAATCTGCCAAGACCGGTGATGGCTCGCCGGTGGAAAGTGTCCGAGACGGAATCACCGGCTCCGCTAGAAAATTCCTCGCTTCTGCCGCGGCGTCGGCTTTCAGGCGTCGCTCGATTTCTTCCCGTATGGACGGTTGGTCGGAACAGGTCTGGTCGAGCCAAGCCTTTTGTTCTTCCTCTGGAAGGTCCAAGACCTCCTCGAATAGCTCATTGGCTCGTCGCCAGTCTTTTATGTTCATTCCGGTCGCATTGGGGGATAGGAGTTCTCGGTGTCGTCTGGAAGTCTTTTCGGACCCTCAACCGTCCTCGGACAGGTATTCGAAGAGCCAGGCCCGGGCTGTGCGCCACCGCCGGGACACGGTGGCGCTGGAGATGCCGAGGACTTCGCTGACTTCCTCCTTCCTCATACCGCCGAAGTAGCGCAGTACCACGAGCTCGGAGAGCTGGGAGTCCTTTGCCTCGAGATCGTGTAGAGCTTGGTCCAGAGCGATCAACTGCGGCTGACGTATGGGAAAGGAATCCATCGCTTCATCCAGTGGAATCTTCGCGATTTCGGAACCTCGTTTCAGAGATTCCCGGCGGCGAGCATGGTCCAGCAGTACTCTGCGCATCAACCGAGCCGCTACGGCAAAGAAATGAGCCCGGTCTTGCCATCGGACCCGCTCCTGCTGAACCAAGCGCAGGTAGCACTCGTGAACCAGCGCGGCTGCATCGAGAGTATGGTCTGCGCGTTCGTCTTTGAGGTACGCCCCTCCGATTCGGAGTAGTCGTGAGTAGACGAACTCCATCAATTCCGCTAGGGCTTCTTGCCGGCCGTTCCTCCAGGCTAGAAGCAGGTCGGTGACTTCAGTAGATACGTGAGTCGTCATATTGCCCTCAACGGGCTAGGGTCGTTTGTCCTGGGAGTTGTTCTTCCCGGGGGCCATGGTTTTGATGGTCCAAGAGCGTAGCAGAAACCTTCCTAAAGAGATGCTTCCGAGATACCAAAGGGCGTAGATGGACTTGGTGTAATCATTAAGTTCCTATTAAGTTTTAGGTCCTAGAGTTTAGGTCCTGAAGAAAGAATAGGTGGCAGGCATCAAGGCCATTTCCGACCTGGCGGAGATCGATCTCGATGTTGGCTGCGCCTATCTGTGTACCTGGGGTGCCGATTGCGAGCCTGCTCATGACATATTCGACAAGGTCAAAGTTGGAGAAAATCCGGACCCGGAGGATGACAGAGTCGTCCTAACGGTACGGCATGACGGGGAATCAATTAATGAAAACTTTTGTTTTTTCCTCAGGCGCGCGTGATCTGAGATCGCTTCTAAGACCGATGCCGCGAGTCGGTTGTGATTTCGACCGGGGGAAGGCAAGCTTGGCTCGACAGAATTCGGTTTACTTTTCAGCGCCCACGTCAATTCAATAGGCAGGTGCTAGATTGCGGCGAGAACGGGAAAGAATTATTAGATTTGGCTTACAAATCAGTGTTTCGCGTCGCCGATCTCGCGCCATTTGGGCCTAAGAGCGAGGCCAATTCGGTGGGGGGATATTGGCGGACCAAGTTGCTGTACCCTCGGTGGGGAGCAGGGGGCTAGAAGAGGTAACAAAGATGATTCTCACAGCAGTCAACACAGAACCTCTATCTCTCGACAGGCTTGCAGCCAAGATACGAAAGTCGTCCAATTTTCGATTCGTGTGGCAGTGGTATCACCGCGAGGCCGGGGCTTCTCCAACGGCGCCCCCTTCAGCAACCCCGGCTCCGACCGCCACCGAAGCCCGGCGAGTTCTCTCCGCGGCCATCGCTGATCCGGGCTGTCGGAAGGTTTTGCGCTCTACCTTCGACTCCATGTACGACTCGGTCTTCTCCATCGAATCACTCCATGAGCATTGCCGACTCGAGCGCCGCGACGAAGAGTTTCAGAACACCATGGCGAAGGCGGCGGCTGATCGACTTGGGGCATACTCCCGAAAACGTTCTGACGCGTCGCCAAAGGAGCGGAGACGGATAGACGCTCTCTTTGGGTCGGTCGGCGAATACCACGCGTTCGAGTTTCTCCCAGGTTCCATTCCAGGATGTGAGGTCTGTTCTGAGAGAGAGAACTACCTGTTCACGAATTGGTTCTTTGGCGTCGCATGGGATTGGTGCTTCGTAGTCCTCTGGAAGGACTCAGACCTTGCTTGGGTCGGCTTTCTGACAGATACCGACTGAGCTGCCAAGCGGTCGGTGAGACCCTCGGCATTCCGGCCACGGGAGCCCAGTCCACGGGGTTCGGCGCCAGCCGATCCGCCGATGTGGAAGCCGGCAACCACTGCCTCAACCGGCAATGTAGCTAGGAAGGCTCAAATTCTCCTGCTGGGTCCACTGCTGCAAGATTCTCATTTGTTGAGGTGTGGGGTAGGCGTTGAAGCGGCCCCGTGCCTCGACGATGACACGATCCTGGGGTCTCACTTCGATGGTGAGGTGTCGGACTTCCTTCCACTGGTCGCCCTCTGGCTCGCGAAGTCTCAGGGTCCAGACGCTCGATCGACCAGAGGCACAGGAGCCAGCGTAGCTCGCGATGCAGTGACCCATGGTCCGGCCCTCATTCCGTAGAGCATTGATACTCAAGAGCTCTTGGATCGTCCACCGCCGCTTCTTGTCACGACCTTCAACTTGGACAAACTCAGGAATCCCGCTGGAATCCCAAGCATGGTCGCCGGTCTCCCTCACCCGGCCCAGTCCGCGATGCCAAACTTCTACCTGCCTGAGAAGGCGTTCTGGGTTTCGCTTCCTCATGGAGAAACCGGGGTGGGGAGGCGGCGTTTCTTCGACTCGGCCCGGCCCCATGAAGATCCTCTCCGAGGCGAATTTCTGGTGGTGAATGTAGTCCACGATGGGGCCATAGTGGGCGGTGTCGAGCATGGGATTGGCGATGAAGAAGCGAATCACTGTCGACCAGAAGTCATCGTTTTTGAACTCTCTACCTAGGCGGGTTCCGTAGACTGCTTCGGTGACCCGACGATTGCCCCCAAGCCCATGTACCTGAGCCCAGCGAAAGGCTTGCTCCACGGTATAATCCCCAGGGGCCCCGAGAAAACAGTGCGCCATCTTTCGAGTTAGGGGAACGAATAGGCGCCTCGCGGTGCGGATGTTCTGGCCCCGGCCCATATGGATGAACCAGCCTTGAGTTCTGGACCGCTTGAACCACACTGAGTCCATGAAGGACGGTACTTCATATTTAGCCAGCAGAAAGCGAGTGAGCTCTCCTAGCTGTTTCCTGGCGCTCTTGCTCTTGGGTTTGAATTGATCGGCGCTCCGTATCCATACTTCGTGGTAGGTCGCGAGGGAGGCAAGGGCGCCCAGCATGCAGTTGTGCATTCCTCGGGAGTAGGTACCGATGACCGGCGTCGCATCGAAAAGCTTGGTCTTCTTGAGGGCGAGTTTGACAAGACTTTCGAAGGCGTCCCTGGACCCTTGCTTCTTACCGAGGGTCTTGGATAGCTCAGCAACACGGGCCCATTCAGGGCTGAGTAGCTCCTCCTCGGCTTCTCCGGAAAGAACTCTCGACAAGAGCTGATCCGGGGAACGAGAGTTCTTGCTGAGCCTCGCTCTTTGAATCTTTGACATCTCCAGTCGGTGCTGCTGCAACTCCTTCCGCCGATGGGGTTCGGTCTTCCGAAGGCCAGGCTCGAAACCTCGCTCTGTGCACCAGACTTGGTAGGACTCTTTGTCCCTGAGCTTTAAGGAAAAGAGATGCCGGCTGAGCTCGTATTGCTCGTGTTTGGTGAGGGGTCGATCATTGGCTCTTTGGCTCTCTTTTTGCCGCTGTGGCATAAATGGATCATAACGCAGCTCACGGGCCTTTTCTTCCCGCGGTCTTTTCTCGACCGTTTCTAGGAAATCAGGCTCCCGGAGGTGAGGACCAACGTCAGGACCTTGCTCCTAGCATGAGCTTCTCACCGACTTCGTCGCTAGACACCGAAGATGCCTGGAGTTCCAGGAAGAAGGCGTTTTCTGTGACGCAGGCATAGTTTCCATCTGCGGAGAAGCGAATCGCCTTCTGAGGCCGGAGATCTAGTGTCGCAGTAAAAGGTTGGTGAGAAGTTCGAGCTAGATTGCCCTTGGCTCATTGCCTTCGATAGTTCTTTTTTCCTGGAATCCAAACTCGATCTAGATCTTTTGATCTATTCCCGGGACCTCTTCTTGGGCAGCGTGTCCCACCCGATTTTCCTTAATGGGGGATCCTCGAAAGGGGAAGCTTCGTAGCTGGAGAATTCGGCTCAACAGAAGTCGAGAACTAAGCATGGTTTTATGGGTGGAAATTATGAATTATTGATGTCTTGCTTGAGCTGTTTGAGAAGGTTTTTTGAAACACTTTATTTACTCATCCGTACCTGTGCATGCAGTTGCTACCGTGAAAGGGGGTGTGATATTTTCTAGAGGGTGTTTGGGTGGTTGAAGGTGCTCAGATGAAAGCCTTTATGGGCGAGCAGCCATTCTTTTTGTTTTCCTGATCTAGCTCCCATGAAGGAGTTTTTTATGGCCAGTCGGAGTGTTGTGGCCTCTCCCGCTATCATTTCTTTTCTCCATCTCCTGGAACAGCGAGCAAGAGAGTCTCCTGCCAAGGTGGCCTATACCTTCTGGACGCCGGAGGCGTTGGACGGTGGGCTGGCTGCCGCGGACCTACAGGGGGACAGCGACAGTCGGCTGACCTATGAGGAGCTCTACGAGCGGGCTCGACAAGTTGCTGTCCAACTGCAGGCGGCTGGGGCCAGCCAGGAACGGGTGTTGTTGTTGTTTCCCCCGGGCCTCGAGTTTGTCGTCGGTTTCCTCGGTTGTCTGTTGGCAGGAGCGGTCGCAGTTCCCGCTTACCCTCCTCAGTCTCGTCGGGCCCTGCCGCGGCTCGGAGCTATCGCCGAAGACGCTCAGCCCGTGGTGGCTTTGACCAGTGAGCAACATTTAGAAAAGTTCTCTCGCCTCGCTTCCGGGCTGGCCGAGCTAGCTGCGGTTCAGTGGCTGACGGTGGAGGGCAGTCGCAGCGAGGATGCCAATAGCTGGCGGCCTCCTGGCAATGCCAGTGACGGCATTGCCTTTCTCCAATACACCTCCGGATCGACCTCCCTGCCCAAGGGCGTCCAGGTGACCTTCGAGAGTTTGGCGGCAAATGAAGAGTTGATTCGCCAGGCCTTTGCCCAAACTGCCGAGGAAGTGGTGGTGAGCTGGCTGCCTCTCTACCACGACATGGGTTTGATCGGAGCGGTGCTTCAACCCCTCTTTGTGGGGGCCACTGCTCATCTGATGGCTCCTCTGACTTTTCTACAAGAGCCCAAACGCTGGCTTTCATTGATCTCCAGGACTCGCGCGACCACCAGCGGCGGCCCCAACTTCTCGTTTCAGCTCTGCGTCGACCGAATTTCACCGGCGGAGCGAGAGGCTTTGGACCTCTCCTCCTGGCGAGTGGCTTTCAACGGTGCCGAGCCGGTTCGTGCGACCACCTTGGACTTGTTCGCCGAGACCTTCGCGCCCCAGGGCTTTCGCCGAGAGGCATTCCTGCCTTGTTACGGCCTCGCCGAGGCAACTCTCTTTGTTTCCGGTGTCGATAGCCAGAAGGCTCCACGAGTCGATCGATTCGATGCCGCAGCCTTGGAGCAGGACCGGGCCGAAGTTGCCTCCGACGACTCCTCGGCGACCCGTTCCTTGGTGAGCTGCGGCCAGGCTCCCGCCGGGGCTCGGGTCGAAGTGGTCGACCCGGAAACCCACGTGCCGGCTCTGCCGGGCACCGTGGGGGAGATCTGGGTAGCCGGCGAGAGCCTCGCGCGGGGCTATTGGAATCGGCCCCAGGAGAGTACCGAGTCGTTTGGTGCCCGCTTGAGCGGTGACAGCACCTCGGAGACTTTTCTGCGCACCGGCGACTTGGGTTTTGTGGACTCCGGGGAGTTGTTCGTCACCGGCCGACTCAAGGATTTGGTCATCCTGCGGGGCCGCAATCACTATCCCCAGGACATCGAGCTGACGGCGGAGTCCAGCCATGCTGCCTTTCGCCCTGGTTGCACCGCGGCCTTTGCCGTCGAAGTGGAAGGGGAAGAGCGTCTCGCAGTAGTCCAGGAGGTCCGTCGCGACTACCGAGACCCGGACAGCTCACCCCTGGTGGAAGCCATTCGGAAAGCGGTGGCGGAAGTGCACGAAGTGGAGATCTGGGCGGTGGAGCTGGTGCGCCCCGGCGGTGTTCCCAAGACTTCCAGTGGCAAAATTCAACGCCGGGCCTGTCGGGCAGCTTTCTTGGAAGGTAGCTTACCGAGCCTGCTTCGCAGCACGGCCGGAGAAGCCCTGTCGACTACCGAGGCAGCCACTTTCGTGGCGCCTCGCACCGATCTCGAAGAACGGATCGCGGAGCAGTGGAGCCTGGTCCTCGGTGGCCGACCAGTGGGAGTGGAGGATCACTTCATCGCTCTCGGTGGCGACTCCATCCTGGCGGCCCAACTGGTCTCTCGGCTGCGAGCTTCCCTGGAGCTTGATTTACCCGTAGAGCTGGTCTTCGAAGCGCCCACGGTGGCTCAGCAGGCGGAGCGCATCGAGGGGCTGACCGGGACGGCGTCTCTGGTCACCCCGGTGCCTCGGCAGGGCGAGATGCCCATCCAAATGCCCGTGACCTTCGCCCAGGAGCGGCTCTGGTTGTTGGAGCAAATGGACCCGGGCAGCGCAGCTTTTCAGGTTTCCGCGTCGTTGCGCCTCGGCGGCCCCTTGGCGAGCCGACCCTTGGAACAGAGCTTGACCCTTCTGGTGGCACGCCACGAGGCGTTGCGAACCACCTTGCCCAAGGTCGACGGCGGCCCCTGCCAGATGATCTTGCCGCCGGCTCCCTTTCCCCTGCCCGTGGTGGATCTATCCCACTTGGAGCCGGAGCAACGAGCCGCTGTCGCCGAGAAGCTTTCCGAGGAGGATGTGGGGACTCCCTTCGACCTGGCGGCCGGTCCTCTGTTTCGAGCCACCTTGGCCCATTTGGGACCCCAGGAACACGTGCTCCTCCTCAACACCCACCACGCCATTTCCGACGGTTGGTCCATGGGAATCCTGGTGCGGGAGTTGGTCACGGTCTACGGTGAGCTAGTGCAGGGGCGGCAGCCGGAGCTTCCAGCTCTGCCGCTGCAACTGGCGGACTTCGCCGTTTGGCAACGGCAGCGTCTCCAGGGAGAATTTCTGGAGGAGCAAGTCTCCTATTGGAAAGAGCAGCTCAGCGGCGCTCCCATGGTTCTGGAGCTACCCACTGACGGGCCACGACCGGCGGTGCAGACCTTCCGGGGGGGGCGGCAGCAGCTGGCTCTACCGAAGGCCCTGGCCGCGAGCCTCAAGGAGGTCGGGCGTCGGGATGGTGCAACCCTTTTCATGACTCTCCTGGCCGCTTTGGCTCTCATCCTGCGGCGCCACACCGGGCAACAGGATCTCCTGGTGGGGACCCCCGCTTCGGTTCGTCCCCATGCGGATCTCGAGCAGGCTTTTGGATTCTTTCTCAACACCTTGGTGCTGCGGGCGGATCTTTCCGAAAAGCCCACCTTCCGCCAACTGATGAGCCGCCTCCGAGACACCGCCCTGGGAGCCTTCGGGCACCAGGAGATGCCCTATAAGAAGGTGGTGGAAGAGCTGCAGGTGCCTCGGGATCTCTCTCGCACGCCGCTGTTTCAGGTGTTCTTCAATCTGCTGAATTTCCCCTTCAAGAAGGCCCAGGTGGAAGGGTTGGACATCGAGCTGTTCAGCAAGCCTCAGCCTCCGGCCAAATTCGATATGACCGTTTACGTGGAGGACCTGGAGGACGGGCTCCACTTCGACCTGGTCTACAACGCGGACCTGTTTTCCGAGCGGCGCATGGAGATCTTCCTGGCCCAGTACGGCCGGCTGCTGGAACAGGTGGCGGAAGCCCCGGAGTTGAGCATCGACCGATTCAGTCTGGTGACTCCCGAGGAACGGGCGGTGTTGCCAGACCCGAGCCGGCCTCTTTCAGCGGAGTGGCATGGTTTCATCACCGAGAAGCTCACCGAGAGCGCCCGCCGCAGCCCCGAGAGTCTGGCCTTGGCGGATCCGTCGGGGCAGTGGTCCTACCGGGAGTACGAGGCTTGGACCAATCGATTGGCCCACGTTCTGAGGGGAGCGGGCATCGGCGAAGGGGATCTGGTGGCCATCCATGCGGAGCGCAACGGCAGTCTGCCTTGGGCGGTCATGGGGATCTGGAAAGCCGGCGCTGCCTTTATGGTGATCGACCCAGCCTATCCACCGCGGGCCGTCCTGGAGCGGGTGGAGATGGCTCGGCCCCAGGGCTGGTTGCGCCTACCGGGATGTGGCTCCATGCCGGAGGAAGTGGCCGCGTGGGCGGCGGAGAACCCTTTTCGCCTGCAGTTGGATCTTCCCGCCATTGGCGAAGCGGCTTCCCAGGCCCGGTTGGCCGCAGCCCCCGTGGAACCCCCGGCCATCTCGCCGGATCCCAATGGCTTGGCCTACATCGCTTTTACCTCAGGGACCACCGGTCGGTCCAAGGGCATCGTCGGGAGCTTTTTGCCGCAGAGTCATTTCTTCGTCTGGTACGGCGAGAATTTCCAGGTGACCTCTGAGGACCGCTTCAGCTTGCTGTCCGGTCTGGCCCACGATCCTCTGCTGCGAGACATCTTTGGTCCCATTTGGTTTGGCGGCAGCCTGCACGTTCCGCCTCCGGAAATTCACAAGGATGCCAAGCGCCTTGGAGATTGGGTCCGCGATGGGAATCTGTCGGTGCTCAATTGCACCCCATCCCTGCTCCGGGTGGTGGCCAGTGAAGCCCTCATCGACGAGGCGGGCCGGCCCACCGACGACTTGGGCTTGCCCAGCGTTCGCTATGTGTTTACGGTGGGTGAGCTGCTCACCTGGAGAGATGTGCGCTTGCTGGAGAAGACCTCTCCGGAAGCGACTTTGGTCAATTTCTATGGCGCCACGGAAACCCCCCAGGGGCAGTCCTATTTTCTTGCCATGGATGCTCAGCGAGGCCGAATCCAAGGGCAACCGGGGCTGGGTGGTGGAGTTCCCCTGGGCCGGGGCATCGATGGTGTTCAATTGGTGGTGCAAGGCCCCCAGGGAGAGCAGGCGGGAGTCGGCGAGGTAGGAGAGGTCTGCGTGCGGACTCCCTACCTGTCCCTGGGCTATCTCGAGGATGCGGCGGCCACTGCTGAAGACGGCTCCAGCGAGGCGGGTTCCTCCGCCTCCATCGGCCAGACCCGAACCGATCCTGCCTTCACCGCCGACCCTGCTGGCAAGGAAGGTGTCGGACTCTATTTCACCGGAGATCTGGGGTCCTACCTACCGGACGGCACGGTCGCCTTCTTGTCTCGCATCGACGACCAGCTGAAGATTCGCGGCTTTCGCATCGAGCCGGCGCACGTGGAGGCGGCGGTCCTGGAGCATCCAGCCATTGAACAGGCGGCTGTGTTCGCGGCGGATTCCGCCACGGGTGCCTACCTAGCTGCTTGTCTGGTGAGAGCCCACGGATTCGAGATGCCCAGCGCCGGAGACCTGCAGACCTTTCTCAAGGATCGTCTGCCCGAGTCCTTCGTACCGTCTCGCTTCGCCGCCATCGACGAGATGCCTCTGACCCTCAACGGCAAGGCGGATCGGCGCAAATTGAAGGCCCATTTCGATTCCTACCTGGAGAGCCAGGGGCTCGCGCCGGCAGCAGATTTTGCAGCTCCGGCGGGAGCGGTGGAGGAGCGCATCGCCGAGATTTGGCGGGAGCTCCTGGAAGTGGAGCGGGTGGGGGCCCACGACAACTTCTTCGAGCTCGGCGGCCATTCCCTCCTAGCCACCCGTCTGGCGGCACAGCTGGAACGGGAATTCGGTACCGAGGTTCGCCTCAAGGATCTCTTTCTCCTGCCCACGGTGGCGGAGCTCGCGGCCCACGTGAGTCCGACCTCGACGGCTGGGGAGGACCGGGGCGGTGTGACCGGCCCGGAAGAGCGGGGCTCGAAGGCCGAGGTTTTGGAGCTCATTACCCCGGCTACGGAGAGTCGCTTCGAGCCCTTTCCTCTGACCGAGATTCAGCAGGCCTATTGGATCGGCCGTTCGGCGGGGATCGAGCTGGGCAATGTGGCCTCTCACCGGTATTTGGAAATGGATAGCGAGAACCTGGACCTGCCTCGCCTCGAAGTCGCTTGGCAGAGCCTGGTGGATCGTCACGACATGCTGCGGGCGGTGGTCCATGACGATGGCCAGCAGCAGGTCCTCGAAGAGGTGCCGGCCTACCGCATCGAAGTGGAAGATTTGCGAGGCCTGCCGGTAGAGGAGATGGAAGCGAGTCTCTTGGCGACTCGGCAGCGCCTGTCTCACAATGTCATGCCCTCGGACCGGTTCCCACTCTTCGAGATTCGCGCCAGCCGCCTCGGAGAGGGGCGCTACCGGCTTCACTTCAGTTTCGACTTGCTCATCGCCGACGCGTGGAGCTTCGGCGTCATCGGTCGAGACCTGGCGGAGGCTTATCGGGTGGGGCGGCCCGCAGCGGCCCCGGAACTGTCCTTCCGAGACTATGTGTTGGCAGAAAAAGCGATTCGCCAATCGGCGCTCTACCGCCGTAGCGAAGCTTATTGGCAGGAGCGTCTCGCCACCTTGCCGCCAGCTCCGGAGCTACCTCTGGTCAAGGCTCTGTCGGCTCTTCAGGAACCCCGCTTCGTGCGTCGTACCAGCCGAGTGGAGGCAGCGGACTGGCAGCGTTTGCGGGAGTTGGCGACGCGGGCTGGAGTGACCTCCTCGGGGTTGCTGCTGACGGCCTTCTCCCAGGTGCTGGCCACCTGGAGCAAGAACCCGAACTTCCTAATCGTCCTGACCCTGTTCAATCGTCTCCCTCTGCACCAGGACGTCGGCGAGTTGGTGGGGGATTTCACCACCACCAACCTCTTAGAGGTCAATCTGGATCCCCAGGAGACCTTTCGCAAACGGGCCAAAGGGGTCCAGCAGCGGCTGTTCGAAGACTTGGATCATCGCTACATGAGCGGTGTGGAGGTTCTGCGGGAGCTGGGCCGGAAGCAGGGGGGCGGAATCCGCGCGGCAGCGCCGGTGGTCTTCACCAGCCTCTTGGACCTGGGCCGAGGGGATCTCTTGGAAGTGGTGCGGGAGCTCGATGCGGAGATCGGTTACTCGGTCTCGCAGACACCCCAAGTTTATTTGGATCATCAGGTTTACGAAGAAGACGGCGCCCTGGTCTTCAACTGGGATGTGGTGGAAGAGATTCTGCCCCCCGGTTTGTTGGACGAAATGTTCGATGCCTATTGCTCTCTGTTGCAGGACCTACTGAAGGACGAGAGCAGTTGGCAGCGCACCAGCTTGTCCTCGGTACCGGCGGACCAATTGGAAGTGCGGTCCGCGGTCAATGCCACCGAAGACCCTGTACCGGCGGGCCTTCTCCAGGAGCCGTTTTTTGCCCAGGCGAGCCGCAATCCGGAGGCGGTGGCGGTGGTGGCTCCCGGGCGCAGCGTTTCCTATGGAGAGCTGGCAGCGGGCGCTGCTCGTCTGGGGCAGCAGTTGCGAGACCGCGGCGCCCAGCCCAACGAGCTGGTCGCCATCGTCATGGAAAAGGGGTGGGAGCAGGTAGCCGCCGCCTTCGGCGTGCTGGTTTCCGGTGCGGCCTATCTTCCCGTGGATCCGGCGTTGCCGGCGCAACGGCAGGCCTTCCTACTGGAGTTTGGCAAGGTTCGCTTCGTGCTGACTCAGTCCTGGTTGGAGGACAGCCTGGAATGGCCCGCTGGAGTCGAGAGACTGGTGGTGGATGACGCCACGGTTTCTGTACCCGAAGGGGCAGCACTGCCGGAGCTGGCGCCGAGTCAGCAGCAAGCGTCGGACTTGGCCTACGTCATCTTCACCTCTGGCTCTACCGGTTTGCCCAAGGGAGTGATGATCGATCACCGCGGGGCTTTGAACACCTGCGTGGACATCAACCAGCGGTTCCAGGTCGGTCCGGAGGATCGCACTCTGGCCCTGTCGGCGCTCAATTTCGATCTCTCCGTCTACGACCTCTTCGGTCTCCTGGGAGCCGGTGGCGCCATCGTCATGCCGGAAGCTTCCGGGCGTCGCGAACCGGGCCATTGGTGGCAGCTCATAGCGGATCACGGAGTGACCATCTGGAATACCGTTCCCGCTCTCATGGAGATGTTGGTAGAGCACGCCGAGGACCAGGTGGCGGACCGGTTGCGGCTGGTGTTGCTGAGTGGTGATTGGATTCCCCTCTCCCTTCCGGAGCGGATCGAAAAACGAGCCCCAGGGGCTTCGGTCATCAGCTTGGGGGGCGCCACGGAAGCGTCCATCTGGTCGATCCTCTATCCCATCGATACCGTCGAGCCTTCCTGGGCCAGCGTTCCCTATGGCAAGCCGATGGTCAACCAGACCTTTCACGTCCTGGACGAAGGCTTGGACCCTCGGCCCGTTTGGGTGCCCGGCGAGCTGTACATCGGAGGCATCGGCGTCGCATTGGGCTATTGGCGAGATGAGGAGAAGACCTCCGGGAGCTTCCTGACTCACCCTCGTACCGGAGAGCGCCTCTACCGCACCGGAGATTTGGGACGCTATCTGCCGGATGGCAACATCGAGTTCCTGGGCCGGGAGGACTTTCAGGTCAAGGTCCAGGGTTACCGCATCGAGCTGGGCGAGATCGAGGCTGCTCTGCTGGAGATCCCCGGAGTCCGTTCCGCGGTGGCCTCGGTGGCCGGGGAACGCTGGGGGAGTCGCCGCCTAGTGGGCTACCTGGTGACCGGTGAGGAGCCCCTACCGGAGCGGGATGAGATCCGCCGTTTTCTGTTGGAGAGACTGCCCGAATACATGGTGCCCCTGGCCTTTGTCGAGCTGGAAGCCCTGCCCCTTTCCGCCAACGGAAAAGTTGACCGGGGCGCTCTTCCGGAGCCCGATTGGGGGCAGATGGGAGAGGACGTGGGCGGCGATGACGGTGCCCCCATAGGACCGGTGGAGGAGCTGGTGGCGGGCATTTGGTGCCAGGTCTTGGACTTGCCTCAAGTGGGACGCAATCAGGACTTCTTCGCCCTCGGCGGCCACTCCTTGTTGGCCACTCAGGTGATCACCCGATTGCGGGAAGTCTTGAAAGTGGATCTGCCCCTGCAAGTTCTCTTCGAGGCGCCGACGGTGGCCGCCCTCACCGCTGCGGTCGGTGCTGCCGGTGGGGCGGGCGATGCCCCGGAAATGGGCCCTATCGAACGCTTGCCTCGGGACCAACCCCTGCGTCTCTCCGCCGCCCAGCAGCGCCTGTGGTTCTTGGATCAGCTGGTGCCGGGCAGCCCGACTCTGAATGTTCCGGCGGCCATTCGCCTGGAAGGAAATCTGGACCCCGAAGCCCTGGTGCGGAGCCTGGGGAGAATCGTCGAACGGCAGGAATCCCTGCGCACGGTATTTCGCGCCGAAGATGGCCAGCCCTACCAACGGGTCCAGGAACGATTCGAGCTGGCCTTACCGCGAGTCGATCTAGCTGGCCTGCGGGGGGAGGATCGGGAAGGCGAGATGGTTTCCTTGGCCACCCGGGAAGCTTGGGCTTCCTTCGACCTGGCTCAGGATGACCTATTTCGGGTCCACCTACTGAAACTTGCAGAAGGGGAGCATGTTCTGCTGCTGACCTTCCATCACATCGCTGCGGATGGTTGGTCCATGGGAGTCTTCGCCCGAGAGCTGGCAGCCATCTACACGCCTCTCGTCGCCGAGACCGGCCTGGCAGCAGTGAACGGTTCGCCCGAAACCGGCTCTTCAGGAACCGGTCTTTCAGGAACTGACTTTTCAAAAACCAGTGCGGCAGCCCATCGACCGCTCCCGGAGCTACGGGCCCAATACGCAGATTTTGCTGCTTGGCAGTTGGACTGGTTCGAGAGCGGAATCCTGGAACCCCAGCTGGACTATTGGAAGCAGCGTCTCGAGTCGGCACCCCAGGTGTTGGAGCTTCCCTTGGATCGACCCCGTCCGGCGGTGCTGTCGGTGCGAGGAAAACGCTTCGGTGTGACCTGGTCTCAGGAGTTGACCGAGAGCTTGCGGGCCTTGAGCCGAGACCATGGTGGCACGCTGTTCATGACTCTCTTGGCGGCCTACCAGACCCTGCTTCACGGCTACAGCCAGCAGCGGGAGATCGTCGTCGGGTCCCCCATCGCCGGTCGTCGCCGGCCAGAGGCAGAGGATTTGATTGGCATGTTCTTCAATCTCCTCGCCTTCCGCACGGATCTCGGGGGAGACCCCTCCTTTGGGGAGCTTCTGGGCCGGAGTCGGGAGACGGCCCTGGGCGCCTATGCGAACCAAGATCTTCCCTTCGAGAAGTTGCTCGAAGAGCTAGCTCCGGATCGCGACACCAGCCGGACTCCGATCTTCCAAGTGACCTTGGTGTTGGCGGATGCCCCCATGGGAGGCACCAGCTTGCCCGGGGTCGATCTCTCCCTGGTGGATATCGATCGCCAGGTCGCCAACTTCGACCTCAACCTGCAGCTGTCGGAGACGGCGGACGGTCTCCAGGGGTGGTTCGAGTACCGCACCGAGCTGCTGGACGGTTCCACCATCTCTCGCATGGCGCATCATTTTCAGACCTTGTTGGCCGCCGCCGCCGAGGACCCGACTCGGCGTCTCTCGGAGCTGTCCCTGTTGAGTGCTCCGGAGTGCCAGCAGTTGGTCACGGAATGGAACGATACGGCGCGGCCCTTCGATCGTCACGAGACCCTTCACTCCTTGTTCGAAGCCCAAGTGGCTCGAACTCCCGATGCCCCGGCGGTGGCCTTTGGCGGTCGTCAGTGGAGCTACCGGGAGGTAGAGGAGCAGGCCAATCAGATCGCTCACCATTTGCGTTCCATCGGTGTTCGCCGGGGGGATCTGGTGGCGGTGTTGTTGGAGCGTTCCGCGGAGATGGTGCCGACGGTGTTGGGGGTGCTCAAGGCGGGAGGGGCCTATGTGCCTCTGGAGACGAGCTACCCGGCGTCGCGCATCAGCTGGATCGTCAAGGCCAACGGCATCAATGCTCTGCTGTTCTCGGAAAGCGCTTTGGACCTGGTCTTCGAGCTGGAAGATACCTCTAACCTGGATCATCTGGTTTGCATCGATGGCGATCCGGATCTCCAGGAGACGCCGGCGCGCCACCATTGGACCCGGCAACATCTGGAAGCTCAGCCGAGCGTGTCTCTCGAGCATCTCACCGGCGGTGAAGACATGGCCTACATCATCTTCACCTCAGGCTCCACGGGACGTCCCAAGGGAGTCATGGTGCGCCATGAGCCGGTGATCAATCTCATCGAGTGGGTCAACCGCACCTACCAGGTGGGGCCGGGAGATCGGGTTCTTTTCATCACCTCTCTGTGCTTCGATCTCTCCGTGTACGACGTCTTCGGCCTGCTCGCTGCCGGGGGAACGGTGCGGGTCGCCAATCGGGACGAGGCTGGAGACCCAGAGGCGCTGGCCCGCATCCTCTTTACCGAGCCCATCACCTATTGGGATTCGGCACCGGCCGCCTTGCAGCAACTAGCGCCCCTACTGCCACAGCTGGAGACCTCCCTGGGAGCCGCTGCGCAGACGGGGAAGGAGGCCCTTCGGTTGGTGTTCTTGAGTGGAGATTGGGTGCCCTTGGGATTGCCGGACCAGGTGCGGGGAAGTTTCCCCAAGGCCCAGGTGATCGCTCTCGGGGGAGCCACGGAGGCCACCGTGTGGTCGAATTTCTTCCCGGTCACCGAAGTGGACCGCCACTGGCGCAGCATTCCCTATGGCCGGCCCATTCAGAACTCGAGCTATTACGTGCTGGACTCCTCCCTGCGCCCTTGTCCCCTAGGGGTGCCGGGGGATCTCTTCATTGGTGGAGAGTGTTTGTCCATGGGGTATGCGGCGCGGCCGGACCTCACCGTGGCGCAGTTTCTCCCGGATCCGATTTCGGCCTTGGTAGGGGCTCGCATGTATCGCACCGGCGATCGAGCTCGTTTTCGCCCCAGTGGCGATATCGAGTTCCTCGGTCGCCTCGATCACCAGATCAAATTGCGCGGCTTCCGCATCGAGCTGGGGGAAGTGGAAGCGGCCCTGCGCCGCCACGAGGCGGTGGCGGAGTCTCTGGCCATGGTGCGAGAGGACTCTCCCGGAGCCCGTCGACTGGTGGCCTACGCCATTCGCGAGCCGGGCTATCGGCCCCCGGAGGAAGCTCCGGCGGAAGATCAGGTGGAGCAGTGGAAGGATGTCTACGACGGCATCTACAGCCAGGGCGCCGGTCGTCACGATGCCACCTTCGACATCAGTGGCTGGAATAGCAGCTACAGCGGTGAGGCCATCCCTGCCGAGGATATGCGGACTTGGGTCGAAACCACCGTCGAGAGGGTGTTGGAGCTCAAACCACGGCGGGTGCTGGAAGTCGGCTGTGGAACAGGTTTGCTGCTCTACCGCTTGGCCCCGCATTGCGAAGCCTACAAGGGTACGGATCTGTCCGCGGTCAGCCTGCAGCGCATTCGGGATCAGATCGAAGCGGGGGACGATCGGCTGGACCACGTCGAGTTGGAGGAGCGCCCCGGTCACGATTGGAGCGGCATCGAACCGGGCAGCTTCGACTTGGTATTGCTCAACTCGGTAACCCAGCATTTCCCCGACGCCGACTACCTCTTCAAGGTCATCGAGGGCGCGGTTGGAGCGCTAGCCCCCGGCGGAGTGATGTTCGTTGGTGACGTGCGCAGCCTGCCCCTGCTGGAAGCCTTCCATTCGTCGATTCAAGTGTTTCAGGCGGAGAGCGGGGCTTCCCGGGACGATGTGGAGACGCGCATTCGCCGGCGTCTGCTCATGGAGGAGGAGTTGGTGATTTCACCGGCTTTCTTCCGCAGTCTCCAGGATCGTCTGCCCGCTTTGTCGAGAGTCGAGATCCAGCTGAAACGGGGTCGCTATCACAACGAGTTGTCCCGATTCCGATTCGACGCGGTGCTCCACGTCGGTGGCGACACCCAACCGAAGGTGCCGACGTGGCTGGATTGGGCCGAGGAGGGCCTGACGGCGGAAGGCTTGGCCGAGCGCCTCGGAAGCCAGCCGGAGCTGATCGCGGTGCGGGGCATTCCCAACGCCCGCTTGGCTGGCGAGAGGGCAGCTCTGAGTTGGCTGGCGGGGGAGGGCGACCCCTCCGTAGAAATCCTCCGGGAGGGAATCGAGTTCGGCGATTCGAAGCCAGGAAACTCTCACCGAGACATCGCCCAAGAGACCAGGAGCGGCCTAGAGCCAGAAACCCTCTACGAGTTGGCGAAGAGCCAAGGTTATGGCGTTGAGATAGGCGAGGGGAGCCAGGCAGGGTTCTTCTACGCTCTCTTCCACCAACCGGCAACGGCGGTGGACAGCTCCTTCGAAGGTGACCGCCTCGAAGGCGGAGAAGCGAGCCTCCCAGAGACGGCGGCGTTGACGAGTGATCCCCAACGGGCCGCCGCCTATCGAGAGTTGGTACCTAGGCTTCGAGAGCACCTGGCGAAGGAGTTGCCGGAATACATGGTGCCGGCGGCTATCGTCCTGCTGGAGTCCTTGCCGGTGACCGCCAACGGCAAGGTGGATCGGCGAGCTTTGCCGGAACCGGAAACGGGTCGCCAAGCCTCTGGCGAGAGCTTCGAAGGGCCCCGCAACGAAGTGGAAGAAGTCCTGGCTCGGGTCCTGGCGGAAGTGTTGGGGCACGATCGGGTGAGTATTCACGACAACTTCTTCGAGCTGGGAGTGGATTCCATCCTCAGTATTCAGGTGATCACTCGTGCCCAACAGGTTGGGATGGAAGTGACCCCGGCTCAACTCTTCCAGCATCAGAGCATCGCCGATTTAGCCGGAGTGGTATCCATGGCCGATCCCGCGGCCTCGGGGGACAGCGGAGGTGTCTCGGCTCTTTCCGACGAAGAAAGAGACCAGCGGCAGCAATGGTTGGATGGATGCCGGGAGGCGGTCGGTGGTGGCAGGGCTCCCGTGACCCTAGCTAGAGCCTCGGTCCCTACGGAGGCCCCCTTCCCATCACCGGCTTTGTCTCTGACCGCAGAAGAAACCTCGAGTTTCTTGGGAGCCGCCAACGAGGCCTATCGAACCGAGCCTATCGACCTATTAGCCACCGCCCTGGGGGCAGCTTGGGTTGGGAATTCCGGCTCAACGGCCGTGGCCGTGGCGGTGACGACGGGGGAGGGCTCCCTGTTTCCCCTGGTGCTGGAGCCGACGGTTTTCCAGGGTTGGGCTGATCCTGCCGCCCGCGGCGAAGCCCTCAAGGTTTTCAAGGAGAAGATCCGGGAGGTGCCGCGAAGAGAGGTGCCCTTCGAGACGGATGTGGAATGGCCGGAGATTCGCCTGCAGTTGAATCTCCCTCTGGGTCTCCAGGTGGATCTCGGAGGCGATCCGGGCAGTTTGGTATCGACGGGGGAGCAGCCGCCGGTCGAGAGGTTGCAGATGGAGGGCGTTCCGCAGCTGTCGGTGACCGTGGAGAGCGACCGGTTGGTGGTTTCTGACCCGACCGTGGAAACAGCCCCGGGCCAGCGGCTCGGAGGCGAAGTTCTCACGGAACTTCGCCGTCTCCTCGAACATTGCCTTTCTGCCGAGGCAGGGGGCTTTACTGCCTCGGATTTTCCTGAAGCGGACTTGGGAGGAGAAGACCTAGATGCTCTTCTCGATCTCATCGGCTAACCGCGCTGGGCCTCTTCGGTGTTTCGGGACGAGTGCGGTAATGGGTGCGGGCGAGCTTTCGCCGGTGAACAACCAGTCCTAGAACAGAGAAGTCCAGCAGTGCACCAGCCAGGCACGGGTCCGTGTCTGTTTGGAAAGAGTCTCATCTCACCGGAAATCCTCGCCTTTGCTGGGGCGCACTTCTGTGATCAATGAGGTAGGCTAATATGCTGTATGGCGGCTATCTTAAGATGAATTTTTCGATGATTTCGACTTTTCTAGGCCTCGAGTAGAACAGCTATGGGAGCGGAGAATTAGATCTTCGTTTCTGTGGCTTGGAGCTTGGAAAGCCCTCTCAAATTCCTTTTTTCGCGCTGCGAAGGGGGCGGTTCTCACCGAGGGGTCGAGGATAAAAAGTTCAATTAAGATGGCAGTTTCCTTGGGTTTTTCTTTAGATGCGTATAGCGGAATGTCTGAATCGTTTCCCGAGAGGGATTTTCAGTCCCGATTCGCCAGATTCCGGCACGAGTAGAGGTGAGCTGTCCTTCGGAGAGAGCTGGCCAGTAGTTCTCTTTATCTATGTTTGTGTCTTCGAAGGATTGATAGCGTATGGCTTTTGCTGGCCTGGAGGAAGCCGACGGGTTTTCTCGATAGGAGGAGCGTGGGAGAGGTTCAACAGGTCTTGGAAGAGCGATCGATCTCCCCCGAAATTTGATCTCTCTCGCGGGTAGTCTGGACAGGATTGAGCCACTTCAGTTTGGAGTGGCGGCTTTGCTTTTGGTGGTTGTTTTCTTTCTTTTGGGTTCGCTGAGATTTATCAGTGGCATTGTATGGATGTGTTGGAATGAAAAAGAACATCGAGGATCTATATCGCCTTTCTCCCCTTCAACAGGGCATCCTCTTTCACACTCTCTATGAGCCGAACCAGGGCGAGTACATCGTTCAGTTTGGCTCGGACCTAGAAGGAGATCTCGATCTTCCAGCCTTTGAGAGGGCCTGGCGTCTGGTGGTGGATCGTCACCCGGTGCTGCGCACCTCCTTCCACTGGGAGAAATTGGAGAAACCGGTGCAGGCGGTGCACCGGCGGGTGCCCTTGCCCCTGGAGACGGTGGAGTGGCCGCCGCTAGGAGAGGAAGCTCGCCAGGAGAAGCTGCAGCGGTTCCTCGAGGAGGATCGCCACCGGGGTTTCGATCTCGGCAAGCCGCCGCTGATTCGGCTGACACTGATTCGTTGCGGTGAGGCTTCCTATCGCTTCGTTTGGACCTATCACCATCTGCTCTTGGATGGTTGGTCTCTACCCCTCTTATTGCGCGAGCTGTTTTCCTTCTATGAAGCCTTTCTCGAGGGGCGAGAGCCCTCCCTGCCGGTGGGGCGACGGTTTCGCGAATACATCTCCTGGTTGCAGAAACAGGACCTATCTGCTGCCGAGAGCTTCTGGCGTCAGCAGTTGGCCGGTCTTTCAGAACCGACCCCTCTGGGAGTGGACCGGCCTCTGCCCCAGGGCGAGGGCCACGGCGGCGGCGCTCGAGTCGATCTCCGGTTGCCGGCAGACGCGACTCGGTTACTGACGGAGTACAGCTCGCGCCATCGCCTCACCCCCAACAGCCTCATGCAGGGGGCGTGGGCTCTGCTGCTGAGCCGCTACAGCGGTCGTCAGCAGGTGGTCTTCGGCACCACCGTCTCTGGCCGACCCGCCTCCTTGGAAAAGGCCGAGTCCATGGTGGGGCTGTTCATCAACACTCTCCCGGTGCGTCTCGACCTACCAGCGGAGGCCAGCCTGGCGCCTTGGCTTCAAGCGGTGCAGCAGCGCCTCTTGGAAGTGCGCCAATACGAGTACAGCCCCCTGCCGGAGATCCAGCGTTGGAGCGGCCTGCCGAGCGGCGTTCCTCTCTTCGAGAGCATCGTCGTTTACGAGAACTTCCCCACCAGCGCCTTGGGCCGCAAAGTAGGGGAGTTGGCGATTCAGGATGTCTGGTTGACCGAGAACCTCAATTACCCCTTGGCGGTGATCGTCGAGCGGCCCGAGGAAGAGACGGCGATCCGGGCGGTCTTCGACTCGAAGCGTTTCGATGCCGTGACCGCCCAGCGTACCTTGAGCCACCTGGCAAATCTGGTGGATTCCATCGCCACTCGGCCTCGAGCTCGATTGGCGGATCTCTCCCTGTTGAGCACGGCGGAGCAACATCAGCTACTGGCGGAGTGGAATGACTCGCGCATTCCCTACGACAGCAGCGCGGCGATTCATCAGCTCATCGAGGGCCAGGCAGAGCGCACCCCCGGAGCCCCGGCGGTGGTGTTTCAAGACACCACCCTGACCTACGGCGAGCTCAATGCCCGGGCCAACCAGCTGGCCCACCACCTTCAGCGCCTGGGGGTGGGGCCGGAGATGAAAGTAGCGGTTTGCCTGGAGCGCTCCGAGTGGCTGGTGATCTCCTTGCTAGCAGTGGTCAAGGCCGGGGGAGCTTATGTACCCCTGGATCCGGACTACCCGGAGGATCGCCTCGCCTTCATGTTGGAGGACAGTGGCGCTTGGGCTCTACTGACGGAATCGGTTTTTCATTCCCGTTTACCCTCTCTCAAAGACCGCCTCGTCGTGGACTTGGATGCCCTGCCGGTGGGAGTCGAGACGGGCCCTGATCACAATCCTGCCGCCCCGGCGAGCCTGTCCCAGGCCGCCTACATGATCTACACCTCCGGCTCCACAGGCCGCCCCAAGGGAGTGATCAACAGCCACCGGGGCATTCTCAACCGCTTGCAGTGGATGCAGCAGGCCTTCGGTCTGACGGCGCAGGATGCTGTATTTCAAAAGACCACTTTCAGTTTCGATGTTTCGGTTTGGGAGTTCTTCTGGCCGCTGATGTATGGGGCTCGGTTGGTGGTGGCGGCCCCCGGGGGCCACAAGGATCCGGGTTATTTGGCTGAATTGATCGACCGACAGTCGGTGACCACCATGCATTTCGTGCCCTCTATGTTGCAGGCCTTCCTGGAGTATGGCTTCGAAGAGGGCGGTGTGTCAGAGGGAGGAGATGCAGCCAGCTGTTCCAGCTTGCAGCGGGTCATCTGCTCCGGCGAGGCCTTGAGCAGCGATCTGGAGTCCCGTTTCCTAGAGCGTTTGCCGGGGAGTCAGCTCCACAATCTCTATGGCCCCACGGAAGCGGCCATCGATGTCACCTGGTGGGCTTGCGGGGTAGAAAAGGATGCCTCGGCAGTGCCCATCGGTAGGCCCATTGCCAACACCTCCATTCACGTCATGAGCCCCAGTCTCGAGCCGGCGCCTCTAGGGGTACCGGGAGAGCTGCTCATCGGCGGCATCAACTTAGCGCGGGGCTACCACGGTCGCCCGGGGCTGACGGCGGAGAAGTTCGTTCCGGATCCTTTTCCCGGGCTTCTTGGTAGGGAGGGATCACGCCTCTACCGCACCGGCGACCTGGTGCGGCGGCGTCCGGACGGAGCGGTGGAGTTTCTCGGCCGCATCGACCACCAGGTCAAGGTGCGGGGATTCCGCATCGAATTGGGAGAGATCGAAGCGGCTCTGGAGGCTCATCCCTCGGTGGGCCAGGCGGTGGTTTTGGCCCGCAGCTTGCGGGCTGGAAGTGGCGGCGGGGAAGATCGCTTGGTGGCCTATGTGGTGCCCTGGGAAGGAGCCCGGCTGGAGATTCCCCAGTTGCGGGAGCATCTGGAAGAGTTGTTGCCGGATTACATGGTGCCCGCTCTCTTCATGGCCTTGGACTCCATCCCCCTGACTCCCAACGGCAAGGTGGATCGCAAGGCCCTACCGGAGCCAACCTTCGAGGGAGCCGGCGGGGTTTCCGGGTATCTACCTCCCCGCAACGATCGGGAAGAGGCCTTGGCGGCCATTTTTTCTCAGGTCCTGGGAGTCGAGCGGGTGGGGGTGGAAGAGAACTTCTTCGAGCTGGGCGGGGATTCGATCCTCAGTCTTCAGATTGTCTCCCGGGCCAGCCAAGCGGGTCTGGGGTTGACGCCTCGCCAGATCTTCGACCGGCCTACGGTGGCGTCTCTGGCGGCGGTAGCGGAGGAAGTGGGAGAAAGTCAGCTTCCCCAGGGACCGGCGGAAGGGGAAGCGGCCCTGTTGCCGATCCAGCGCTGGTTCTTCGAAGGGGAGCCGGTGGACCCTCACCATTGGAACCAGGCCGTGTTGTTCGAGGCTCGCCAGCCCCTGGACGGGACCTTGTTGGAGCAGGCCCTGGCCGCGGTGATCGATCACCATGACTCCCTACGGCTTCGGTTCACTCAGAGCTTTACCCCGGAGAAGGCTTCCTGGAAGCAGGAATACAGTGACACTGGAAGCGCGGTCCCCCTGACCTCGGTGGACCTGAGTAGCATCGCCGACCCCTTGGAGCGGCGGGACGCCCTGGAGGCCGCTTGCGGGGAGATCCAAGGCAGCCTCGACTTGGGCGATGGGCCAGTGCTGCGGGTTTGCCGATTCGACTTGGGGGAAGACTCGGCTCAACGTTTGCTCATGGTGATTCATCACCTGGTGGTAGACGGAGTTTCCTGGCGGGTGATTCTGGAGGATTTTCACACCGCTTATGGCCAGTTGGCGGCGGAGCAGGAGATCTCGCTGCCACCCAAAACGACCTCTTACCAGGCCTGGGGTGCGGCTCTCGAGACTTACGCCTCAGAGTCCTCAAGCCAGGCTCTGGCTTCGACCCTGCCTCTGTGGCAGGAGGCCGGGCGGGACCTACCGGCCTTACCGGTGGACTACCCGGCGGGGACCAACCGGGAGGCGACGGCTCGCAACAAGGTGGTGACCTTGGACGAAGGGGAGACGGAAGCTCTGTTACGGCAGGTCCCCGGTGCTTCCCGGGCTCAGGTGGAAGAGCTATTGCTGGCTGCCTTGGTGCAAGCGGTGGGCCGCTGGACCGGTCGGGCGGCACTGCGGGTGGACTTGGAAGGCCACGGACGGGAAGCCTTGGTGCCCGGGGTGGACCTGTCCCGCAGCGTCGGTTGGTTCACCAGCCTCTATCCATTGGTGGTGGATGCTCCCGGCGGCGGCGAGGCTCGGGCCACTGTTGCCGCGGTCAAGCAGGCCCTTCGCCAGCTGCCTCATCGCGGCATCAGCTATGGCTTGCAGCGTTATTTGCGAGGGGAAGAGTCCCTGGCCAACCAGCCGTCTGCGGAGATGAGCTTCAACTACCTGGGGCAATTCGACCAGGTGCTGGCGGACTCTCCCTTGCTACGTCCGGCGTTGGAATCCGGCGGCCCGACTCACAGTGGCCGCGGCCAGCGGCGGTACCTCCTGGAGGTCACCGCCACAGTGGTGCAGGGACGCCTCCAGGTGGCCTGGACCTACAGTGTCGACCAGCATCGCCTGGAGACCCTGGAGCAGCTCACGGGGGATTTCCTGGATTCCCTGCGCGGCTTGATTCACCTCTGGACCCAGCCGGAAGCCGTGGCCAGCTACGCACCAGCCGAGTTTCCTTTGGCCGGACTGGACGAGACATCCCTGACTCGTCTTGTGAGCCACGAAAACCGCTTGGAGGCGGTCTATCCCCTGACGCCTCTGCAGGAGGGCATTCTCTTTCACGGCTTGTTCTCTCCGGACAGCGACCTTTACGTGGAACAGCTCAGCTGCCGTATCGGCGGGGAGCTGGACACGGCCGCCTTCCAGCAGGCTTGGCAGGAAGTGGTGCAGCGCTATCGGGTACTGCGCACCGGATTTGTTTGGGAAGGCTACGACCAGCCCCTCCAGGTGGTCAGTCCGGCGCGGCCGGTGGAGATCGCCGAGTTGGACTGGCGCGAGTTGGCCCCAGGAGAGCAAGAGGAGGCCCTTCTCTCCCTACAGCGGGAGATGCGCTCCCAGCCCTTCGACCTGAGCCGTGCGCCGCTGATCCGCTTGCACCTGGTGCACCTGGCTCCCCAGCTGGGCGTCGATCAGACTCATTTCGTGTGGACCTACCACCATCTCCTGCTGGATGGTTGGTCGCTGATGATCGTCCTCGGCGAGGTTTTCGAGCTCTACCACTTGCGATCCTCCGGGGCGGAAGTGCATTGGGCGCCGCCACGCCCCTACCGGGACTACCTAGTCTGGCTCGCGGAGCAGGATCTAGCCCTGGCGGAGGCGCATTGGCGCAAGGCTTTGGACGGGATCGAAGCCCCTACTTCGATTTCCGTCGGCGGCTACGGCGCGGCGAATTTCGATGGCGTCGAGCGAGGGCTCGAGGAGCTGCGCTTGGCCGCTCCGGCCACTGCTGCTCTCACCAACTTGGCCCGGTCCCACCGGGTGACCCTGAACACGTTGGTGCAGGGGGCCTGGGCGATTTTGCTGAGTCGCTACAGCCAGCAGCAGGACGTAGTGTTTGGCAATACGGTCTCTGGCCGGCCGACGGGCTTCGACCGCGGCGACTCCATGGTGGGTCTGTTCATCAATACCTTGCCGGTGCGGGTTTCTTTCCGCACGGCGGAGAAGTTGGTGCCGTGGCTCCAGGAGCTGCAGGGGCAGCAGTTGGAAGCCCGTCAATTCGAGCACTCGCCCCTGGCGCAGGTCCAGGGATGGAGCGAGATTCCCCAGGGGGAAGCCCTCTTCGACAGCCTGTTGGTGTTCGAGAACTATCCTATCGACGAGACCCTCGGTCGGCAGCGTACGGGCTTGCAGATCTCCCGAGTGGAGGTGGCGGAGCGCACCAACTATCCGTTGACCCTGGTGACTCAGCCCGGAGCGCGGTTGTATCTGCGGCTGGGCTACGATCGCCGCCGTTTCGCCGACCCCACCATGGTGCGCCTGCTGGGGCATCTCTCGACTCTGCTGGAGGAGCTTGCAGCGGATCCTCACCGGGCTCCCGGGGAGCTATCCCATTTGCGGGCGGTGGAACGGCATCAGATGTTGGTGGAGTGGAACGACGAAGGGGTGCTCTATGACACCGACCTTCCCCTCCATGAGTTGGTGGAGCAGCGGAGTCGTCGCCACCCGGACGCCGTTGCAGTCGCCTTTGAAGGGGAGACCCTCAGCTACGGCGAGCTGGATGCCCGAGGCAACCAGTTGGCTCATCGTCTCCGCCGCCTGGGAGTGGGGCCGGAAGCTCGAGTGGCTATCGTCATGGAGCGACGGGTCGAGCTGGTGGTCTCCATCTTGGGGGTGCTCAAGGCCGGCGGAGCCTACTTGCCCCTGGATCCGGCAGACCCCAAGGATCGCCTCGCTCTGGTCCTGGAAGCCGCTGCTCCAGCGGCCCTGCTGACTCAAGATTCCCTACTCCCCCGGCTTCCTCTACTCGGCTGCCCAGTCTTGAGTTGGGAGCAGGAAGGGGCCGGCTTGGGGGAGGAGAGCCGCGAAGGCTTTGCCAGTGGTGTGACCCCGGACAACCTGGCCTACGTCATTCACACCTCCGGTTCCACGGGTCTTCCCAAGGGCGTGATGATCCCCCATCGGGGAGTGGTCAATCGCTTGGTCTACGGACTCGCTTCGGGCCAGGTGAGGGAGGGAGATCGCTTTCTCCAGAAGGCCTCCATTAGCTTTGATGTCTCCCTGCTGGAGCTCTTCCTACCACTGTTGTCCGGCGGCTGCATCGTCATGGTGCGCCCCGGTGGCCAGCAGGATCCGGGGTACTTGGCTCGCCTGATCGAGGAGCAGCAGGTCACCCAGGCTGTTTTCCCTCCTTCCCTGCTGAGGTTACTGCTGGAAGAAGAGGTCGACCGCTGCCAGAGCCTCCACAGCGTGGCTTCCAGCGCAGACGCTCTGTCGGTAGACCTGAAACAGTCCTTTTTCGACAAGCTTCCTGCCCAGCTGTTCAATCGCTATGGACCCACGGAAGCTTCCATCGCGGTGACCTCCTGGACTTGCCGTCCGGAGAGTGATCAGCGGCGAGTGCCCATTGGCCGGCCCATCGCCAAAGCCTCCCTCTATGTGGTGGGCCGGGGCTTGGAGCCGGTGGCGGCGGCGGTGCCCGGGGAGCTGCTGATCGGCGGCGTGGGCTTGGGGCGTGGCTACCTCAACCAGCCCGCCAAGACCGCTGAGGTATTCATCCCGAATCCCTTCGGGGGAGCCGGTGGGGAACCGGGAAGCCGGCTCTATTGCACTGGCGATCTGGTGCGCTACCGCCCGGACGGGGCGTTGGATTTTCTCGGTCGGGTGGACTACCAGGTCAAGGTTCGGGGCTTCCGGG
>JAHZIX010000024.1 GCA_022601195.1 Deltaproteobacteria bacterium | reverse complement strand
CGATACCTCGTCTGGCCAGCCCAAGCCCTGGCCTACAAGTTGGGGCAGTTGACCATCCGGCGCTTGAGAAGCGAGTCAGAGGCTGCCTTCGGCGAGAAATTCGATGTACGAGCTTTCCACAGCCAGATTCTCGGCAGTGGTTCCTTGCCCATGCCGGTATTGGAGGCAAAAGTTCAACAGTGGATTGAGCGTGATGGGGGGCTTCGGCAAGGGACTGCTTCTTCCGCGAGGCTTTAGCTCGATCCCACTCGCTGGTATCCCGATCGGTTCACTCGGGCCCATCCACAGAGCTGCTGCATCACTCTGTGCTTCGTTTCTCAGTCTCGCTGGCGCGGTGCTTGAAGCTGCATTTGGCAGGCTCGCACACGGGGGCATGGAGCCTTTCTGTGTTGAGCGAATGGACCGTACGGGATACTAGCTTCCTGGCTCAGGCATGAAGAAGCCTGGGGAAGGGTCGCCCCAGGCTGGTGGTAACTCAGCGCCTCATTGTTTTGTGCAATTGGGCTTTCGTTCGTAGGAAGTACTGTCGATCACGAGGTCGACTCGAAACCAGGTTGTCGGTCCGGAGAGGGAGATGGGCTGGAGGGGAGTGACCACCTCACGAGTGTTGCCATCGATCAGATAGTCGTCCGTATGGAGGATGGCTGGAGCGCCGGAGTCGAGGTCGTCGATGAGGGCGGAGGAGCCCTCGGTGACTCCGTTACTCCAAGAGAGTTCGTATGGGCACGATTCGATCGTGCCTCCGGTCAGGTTTCGGATTCATACCGAGAGATAGGTCGGGTTGTATTCGCCTGGGCCTGGGTTGCTCGAGCCCTCGAGAGGCTCTGTCCAATCTCCTCGGTCTTTGATATTCGCCTCTTCTCCCTCTTCGAGGGCTATCAGAATCGCGATGCGTCTCCGAGATCTTGCGTTTTTCTTGCTCTCTGTCGCCGGGGGTCTGCAGATTTTCTGGTCACGTTTTCTTCCCCATGTCGCGTAACTCTCAGAAGGTGATGTTGCGGGAATGATTCCCGCGCGCCCTTTTCACTTTTTGTGGAGGAATCGAGAATGTCGAAGAAGATGAGCTTCGTCCTTGGCCTAGTGCTTCTGATCAGTCTGGCAACGACCCTTGCAACCACCGCGGCTCAGGTCGAAGCGGTACCGGATACGGTCTCATCCGCTAACGCGGTAGAGGTCTCGACCTTCGATCTCAGCACGCTCTTTCCCACCCCTTTGGAAGAAGCCTTGCGCCCTTCCACAGCCGGCCTTGACGCCTGCTTTCAATGCATCCGTGACTGCCAGTCTTTTCCCCAGCCAACCCGAAGACAGTGCGTCGCCTGGTGCTACAGAACCATCCCAAGCTGCAGCCGCTGATTACCCGCGGGGTGTAGAACGAATCAACCGCACGGGAACCTTGCCCTTCGGATGACCGGCGGGGTCGGCTCGCTGGCCGGCCCAATGGGGCGACTCCCGGTGCGGTTTTTTTTGGTCGATCGGCACCGAAGGTCCTTCGAGTGATTCCATTCGAGTACGGCTGCCGCGTAGAACTAATAAGACAACATTCACCGCTGTGGTGCCTGCTGTTGAATCGACCTGAAAAGGAAAAGGAGACTCTTCATGCGTACTATGATCTTATCTCTCGCCCTCGCCGCGGTATTTGTGTTTTCCGGAACGGTGCTATTCGCTGAGACGCTACAGACGGAAGATGCCGTCGCGGTGTCACAAACCAAGATGGCCCTTCAAACTTCTGGATCGATTTCAAGTCTTCCTGTTCTTGCTCCTTCTATCCTCGACGGGATCAAGACGCAGTTACAAATTTGCGACCCCGCGGTCATAGAATGTATGAACTCCTGTGTGCATATCCCCACCCTACCGGACAATTGTGAGCGAGAGTGCATTAATCGACACTGTGGCTGATAGATAGGCTCCCAAATACCTGGTCTCCTCTGACTTTTCGGAGGAGACCATTCACCGTCTTCGTCTCTCGGGAAAAGGTTTCTGAAGGTCCTACTGCGGTGGCTTTGGGTACCCTTGAAGCTGAAGAAGGTTCGATAGGAGAGCTGCCGGCTTTCACTAGCGGGGCTCTGCGACAAGTTTCTGACCACCTCCGTCAACTCCCTGTTGGCACGGGCTCCCTCATCTACAAATCGGGTCCGTTGAAGATCCAGCGATCGAGATCTGAACCGGCCCTTGCCTTCGGTGAAAGGTCAGCTCCAGGAGCTACTCATAGCCAGGTTTTCGGCAGTGTTTCCTCATCCATGCCGGTTTTGGAGGAAGGGATCCAGCTCTGGGTCGTGAGCGACCGGACCTTCAAAGAGACGCTCCCCCTTGGAAGTGGGGATTGTAGACAGATCCCTCCTGCCTCCTCTTCTTCGCCTTGGACGACAGAGTCTTTCCTTCTCACCCATCTTTTGCTGCTGCTAGGGAACTTCTTGGAGAGAACTCTCGTTCAGTTAGTAGAGGTGGTTCGGAAAGGAAGAACCAGAAGAGGTCTGTACTGTCTTCAAGGAGAGCGAGATTGAATCAAAGTAGGAAGGTGAGATCGAGCTTAGGTTGGCCCTGTTTGTATCTGCTTTTGGGGTTCGTTGCCGTTGGAACGGTGTGTCTTTTCGTTGCTCGGCAGCTGGGCTTTGAGGTGGTAAGGATTTCACACGTCGCTATCCCCCTCGAGGGTTCTGAGCTCGAACGCGTCCAATCTGCAGGAGTTGGGGAAATGTCAGAACCGATTTCCTCTGTGGACGAGAGCCCCGCCAATATCATCATCTTCGTTGCTGATGGAATGGGATTTTCCCATCTATCTGCCGCCAGGGCCGTTCTCGCTGGAGTGGGTGGGGAAGTGGTCTGGGATCGCTTTCCCACAACCGGCTGGCACTATGCTCACCCGGCGGCTGGTTTCCTCATTGATTCTGCGGCCTCGGCAACGGCATTGGCGACGGGCGTTCCCACCCGCCCGGGAGCGGTGGGCGTGGATTTGGAGGGTACGGAGTTACCCAACCTATTCGAACGTGCTGTCGAGCTGGGCTATAGAACGGGCATCGTGACCGACTCCTACGTATGGGATGCAACTCCGGCAGCTTTCGTTGGCCACGTGGACAGCCGTGAAGACGCAGCAACAATCCTGGCCCAGCTTGCCTCATCTTCCTTGGAGCTACTGGTCGGTGAGCTAGAAGACGTCGGTGAGGAGGAGGTCCCCGATTGGGCCTCTTCCCTACAGGTTCTGGAGAGTCGGTTCCGCGTCTTCGGGCCTGATCCCCAAAGCACAGAGACTTTCTTGAAGGAGGTCGGTAAGGGACCCCCCATCGCTGCTATTTTTGAAGAGGATCAGGTCACCGATTTGAGGTCGAACCCGACCTTTCCGGATCTCGTTGCCGCAGGACTCGACCATCTCGCCTCGGATCCTCAGCGACCCTTTGTGCTTCTTGTAGAGAGTGAAGAACCCGACTCGGCCTCCCACAAGGCGGACTTCAATCGCCTCCTTAGGGGCATGGAAGCTATCGCTCGAGCTCTGGAAATCGTGCTCGAGTTTTCCGCCGAGAATGGAGAGACTCTGGTTGTTTTCACCTCAGATCACGAGACTGGCGGGCTATCTCTAAGTGTAGAGGATGACTCCAACTCGGCGCTCCTGCCATTGTGGGCGACGAGCGACCACAGTGGCGTAAGTGTGCCCTTGTTTGCCATCGGACCAGGAGCGGAGCAATTTGGAGGTATTCACGCTACCTGGGAATTAGGGAGGTTATTGGAGGGAATGCTTCGGCGGGCTCCTGGGTCTTCCGGAGAGGGTGATCGAGGTAGGTTTCGTGTCTGAGCCGAAGGACACTGTCGGTGAGCTGTCGCTTACCGCGAGGCCTGATTCATCTTTGCCTGCCGCATCTAGATGCAAATGCTCTCTCGTCGCTAGCCCTCTCGGTCCTTGGAAGTCTGGCTACCAATCCACCGAAAAAGCATGGGGGAACGGAACCGCTCTCCTCCGTGACTTCGCTGGGAGATCTTCTATGCCTTTTAGAGGGGAAGATCTCTGGCTTTTTTGAACTAGGGCCGGGGAGCCCGATTGCGACTTCTCCCCAGCGCCTTGATCGGCCATGACGACACCAAGATCCTCGTTCGATTGAGATGACTCCCCAAGACGGCGGGGGAGTGGATGGGAATACCGAAGAAGTTCTCGAGGCGTTTGCCGACTCCGTAGTTAAGACAGGGACACAGGGGAAACTGAGTCGATGGTTTTGAGTCGATGGTTTTGAGACGAGGATTCAGCGGTAGCCTGGCTATTCGGTAGGCGGCCGGTCCGGCGATCGGTGGACCTTTGTGGACGGACGGGCCCGAGAGAAGAGAGCTGCTAGTCTCCGCCCATGTGGCCCTTCAAGATCCTCCTGGCGACCGCCGCTAGCCTGGTGGCGTTCGCTGCCAACTCCCTATTGGCACGGGCTGCTCTCGCCCAAGGCGCAGCTGGCCCGGCGAGTTTTACGGCCCTTCGGCTGGTGAGTGGAGCCTTAGTTCTCTACCTGGTGGCTCGTTGGCCCTCGAGGCGGCACTCCCGGGAATCCTCCGGAGCAGGCTCCTGGCTTTCTGCCATCTCTCTTTTCATCTATGCCTTTGCTTTTTCCTGGGCCTACCTCAGCCTGTCGGCGGGGACCGGGGCTTTGATCCTCTTCGGTGCCGTGCAGATTTCCATGATCGGGTGGGGCTTGAAGAGCGGCGAAAGGCCTGGGCTTGGGCAGTGGCTGGGGCTGGTGTTGGCGTTGGCGGGGCTGGTCTATTTGCTGTCCCCGGGAATCGAGGCTCCCGACCCCCTTGGAGCCCTGCTGATGACACTCTCCGGAGTGACCTGGGGGATCTATTCCTTGCGGGGTCGGGGAGTGCAGAAGCCGATCCTGGCCACCGCAGGAAATTTTCTCCGCTCCGTGCCCCTCGCCCTTGCAGCTCTCGGAATAGGAATGGTCCTAGGGGGCTCCCAGGACCCCATCTCTTCGCAAGGGCTGATCCTGGCCATCGTTTCCGGAGCCGTGACCTCTGGGCTCGGCTATGTCGTTTGGTATGGCGCTTTGGCAGGGCTTTCAGCAACGGTGGCGGGGGTGGTGCAGCTGGCCGTTCCGGTTCTTGCTGCCCTCGGTGGTGTCTTCTTTCTCAACGAGCCCCTGACTCTCAGACTGGTTGTCGCAGGGCTGGTGATCCTGGCCGGAATCGCCCTGGCGAGTCGCTCTCGGCAGTGAGCTCAGGGAGTCGCTGGCTCGAGGAGCCAGATCTCGTCGCTCAGGGGAACGCTGTCCGAAGCGACGATCCAGCGGCCATCGGGGGAGATGTCGAAAGGGTGGTTGGTGCTGCCGAAGGTCGGGCCCGGCAAGGCGCTCCAAGGGCCACCCATTACCGGCACGGTGCGGATGGCTTGAGAATCCTTCCTGCCGGCTACCAGATACGCGATTTTGGAGCCATCGGGCCACCACACCGGCCATCCCCCTTCTTCCGTCAAGCGGCGCTGATTCTGTCCGTTGGCATCGACAACGGATATTCCTCGCTTCCAGGATCGATCCGTGCTGAAAGCGATCTGCTCTCCGTTGGGAGACCAACGGGGGAGAGAGCTGGGGGTATCGAGGAGGGGCCACTCGGTACCTTGCTCCAGATCCGCGATGAAGATTCGCTCTTCTCCGTTCACTTGGCGGCAAAAAGCCAACCAGCGGCCATCCGGGGAGATCTCGCCGAAGCCGGCGGGAGAGTCCTCGGCGAGGAGCGGAACTGGCGGCGCCCCATCGAGGGGAAGGTGGAAGATCCTTCGCGGGGTCGACCAAGTATTGAAGGTAACGGCATCTCCGGCCGAGGTGAACTGGGGATAGAGGGCGCCCTCCGGCAGAAAGGTGAGCCGCCTACCGGCGGTGAGAACCTCCTGGGCCCTTCGCGTCGGTTCCGAGTTGTCGAAATGCGGAGTCTCCAAGGACCAGATGGACCAGGAACCGTCCGATTCGGTTCGGCTATAGGCCAACCGCCTGCCGTCCGGAGAGAAGGTGGGGGCCCATAGAAAAGAGGAGTGATGAACGAGGAACTGGCTCTCTTGATGAGTCAGGTCGAAGAGGCGCAAGCTGTAGCGCCAGGTCGAGTTGAGGAAGGCGATGGCGCCGTTGTCGGCCAAGCTCGGCTCGGTGTCGGGTCCCGGTCCGGAGGTCACGGCTTCTGGAGGGCCTCCGGCTACCGCCACTCGCCACAAATTGGTGGCCCCCGTTCGGTTGGAAGAGAAAACGATGGTCTTCCCATCGGCGGAGAATCTTGGATGGTGCTCGAACACGCCGGCTGAGGATGCAGTGAGAGGACGAGGCTGGCCTCCATCCGCGGGAATCAGCCAGATTTCTCCTGCCACCCCGCCGGAGCTCATACAGACTGCCAGCCATCGTCCATCCGGCGACCAGACCGGGTCGTAAAGGAAGGGGTAGCGACTATCGGTTTCAAAGAGGATCCGCAATCCTGAGCCATCGGTCCCCACCGCGGCCAGGGCGCGAGGTTGGTTCTCTCGGATCCAGATGAAGGTCAGCTCGGTGCCGTCCGGTGACCAGCTGGGCATGGAGGCTTCCCGCACGACGGTGCGAGGTGCTCCTCCGAGGGTAGGAATGATGCTGATCTCCGGTACCCCAAATTCAGCGAGGCTTCGGGAGAAGGCTACGTGTTCTCCATTGGGAGAAAACCTTGGCCCTGTTTCTTGGTTAGCATCCTTGGTGAGTCGTAGGTGATCACCTCCCGCGACTCGTCCCACGTAGAGGTCGGAGACTCCCTCCTTTTCGGCTACGTAGACGATCATTTTTCCATCGCCAGACAGATCCGGAGCCAGTACCCGGTCCCTTGGACCTTGAGAGGAAATCAACTGCCTCAATTGAGGAGGGGTTTCAGCGGGGCTCGCCGGGGAGCTCTGGGGAGTCCCGAGTCGAGCCCCAGAACGAGCCCAGAGTAGCGCCAGGACGAGTGTGATCAAAGCGCAGAGGGTGATAGCCATCTTCCTGCCCATCGAGGTTCCCCGTTTGCTGGAGAGAGCGCCGACCACGGGTTCTTCGCTGGCGGAGAGGCTGGCTGAACCGGAGAGTGCCATTTGCTGCTCCCGGAGCATTTGAAGCTGCTGTGCCAACTCGCGGGTGGAATCAAAGCGGTTCTCCGGGGCCTTTTCCAGGCATCGTTCAATGAGCCGCTGAAGTCCCTGAGGAATCAGGGGATTGAGTCGATCCAGGGGGTCCGGCTCCTTGCGGAGAATTGCCACCAACGTTTCGGCGAAGGTGTCTCCCTGAAAAGCCCGCTGACCGGTGGCCATCTCGTAGAGGATCAGCCCCAAGCTGAATTGGTCCGAGCGGTGGTCGGCCTTCTGGCCCCGAGCCTGCTCCGGAGACATATAACCGGCGGTTCCGACGATGGCCCCGGTTTGGGTGGCCGTAGGGCTGAGGCTCGAAGGGCCCGCCCCGTCCGAGTCCGGTGAGGTGAGTTTGGCGAGACCGAAGTCGAGAATCTTCACATAGCCGTCGAGACTCTCCATGAGGTTCTCGGGCTTGAGATCTCGATGAATGATGCCCTGTTGATGAGCGCTGGCCAAGGCGTCAGCGGTTTGGCAGGCCAACTCCAATAGGCGGCGGATGGGCAGAGGACCCACTGCTATTTTCGTTCGGAAGGTATCTCCTTCCACGAGCTCCATGGCGATGAAAGGAGTTTGCCCGGACTCGGCGACGTCGTAGATGTGGACGATGCCGGGGTGATTGAGGGCGGAGGCGGAACGGGCTTCTCCTTCGAAGCGCCGCAAGCGCTCCGGGTCGGAAGCGAATTCTGGCCGCAGAACTTTGACGGCCACGTAGCGGTCCAACTTCTGGTCGCGAGCTCTGTAGACATTCCCCATGGCTCCGGATCCGAGGGGTTCCAGGAGCTCGTAGCTGCCCAGCAGGGTGTGTGGAGCCAGGTCCATGGAGTCTGTATACCAAAAAAAGACCCCCTCCATGTGTAGCTTTTCGGCGACATCGAACCCATTTCAGACCGATGGTACGGCTTTTCTCCAGCTACCGGAGATCCCCGAAGGGGGTGCTAGCCGACCTCTCGGTAGTACTTGAGGAAAGAGGGAGCGGTGGTACTCTCGGGAGGAATCCACTCACTCTTCCTCGAAGGAGAAAGCCTCGCCACCATGGGTCTGTTCGATATCCTCGCAGTGCTGCTGTCCCTCGCCGCCGTCTTCAGCTATATCAACCACCGTTTCATCCGCTTGCCGACCACCATCGGGGTGATGCTCATCGCCTTGGTGGCATCTCTGCTGGTGCTTCTACTGGGGCAATTCGGGTTTCATTTGGAAGACGATGCTCGCCGCCTGCTGGGGGCCATTGACTTCAACAGGGCGGTACTCGACGGTGTACTGAGTTTTCTACTTTTCGCTGGAGCTCTACACGTCAACCTCAATGATCTTCGCGAGCAAGGTCGGGTGATCGGAGCCTTGGCTACTTTCGGAGTGTTGTTGTCGACGGCTCTAGTGGGAGTGTTCTCTTGGGCGATTTTCGGAGCTTTTGGGCTCGCCGTCACCCTGCCTTTTTGCTTCCTCTTTGGGGCGCTCATCTCGCCGACGGATCCCATCGCCGTCCTCGGTATCGTGCGCAAGGCCGGCGCAACCAAGTCTTTGGAAACCAAGATTACCGGTGAATCCCTGTTCAACGATGGGGTTGGCGTGGTCATCTTTCTTGTGCTTCTCTCGGTGGCTACCGGCGGGGGAGACGTCGCTGGGGGAGAGATCGCCTTTCTCTTTGCGAAAGAGGTCTTCGGAGGAGCGATTTGGGGCTTCCTCCTGGGCTGGCTGGCCTACAGCATGCTCAAGAGTGTCGACAACTACCAGGTGGAGGTCCTCATCACTCTGGCTCTGGTCACGGGAGGCTACGCCGGTGCCTCGGCCCTTCACCTCTCCGGTCCCATCGCCATGGTGGTCGGGGGGTTGATGATCGGCAACCACGGTCGCAGATTCGCCATGTCGGAGACCACCCGAGAGCACCTGGATACCTTTTGGGAGCTCATGGACGAGGTCCTCAACGTCGTCCTCTTCGTGCTCCTAGGGCTCGAGGTTTTGGCATTCACTTTCTCCGGCTCATTTCTTCTCGCCGGCTTGGTGATGATCCCTGCTGTGCTCCTAGCCCGATTCATTGCGGTCCTCTTCCCGGTCATGTTGCTGCGACCCTTTCAGAGGTTCTCTCCCTACGCGATTCGGATTCTTACTTGGGGAGGCCTGCGAGGAGGAATTTCCGTGGCGCTAGCTTTGGCTCTTCCGCCCAGTGAGGCTCGAGAGCCGATCCTCGCGGTAACCTATTTGATCGTCGTCTTTTCGATTTTGGTCCAGGGGACCACCGTGGGTCGTTTGGTGGCTTTGTCCCAACGGGGGCAGGAAGCGGAGGAGGTAGGTTGATGATGAAGGGAAGTCGAGCCTCCTGGGTGACCATCACCGCTTGGTCGGGCTTTGTTCTACTCATGTTGTTGCACGTAGATTTTTGGCGATCTCAGAGAGCGGTGCTTCACTTCGGCTGGCTGCCGGAGGATGTGCTCTATCGGCTACTTTGGATGGTGCTCGCCTGGGGCTATTTGGTGTTTTTCACCAAATGGGTCTGGAAGGGAGGGGAGTGATGGGCGGCACTCTCGGGCAGCTGGCCCTGGCTTGTGGCATCTATATCTCCGTGGTGGCGGTGTTGGGCCTATTGGCCAGGCGTCGCGCCAGCAGCTCGCCGGAGGAGTACTTTCTCGCCGGCCGGACCCTCGGTCCCGTAGTGCTCTTCATGGCCCTATTCGGTACCAACAACACCTCCTTCGTGCTGGTGGGCATCCCTGGTTTGGCCTATGGCTTGGGGATTGGAGTCTTTGGCCTCAACGCCCCGGTGGTGGCCTTGGGAATTCCATTGACCTTCTGGGCCATCGGAGCCCCAGCCAGGCGTATTGCCAAGCGCCTCGGCGCTCTCACCCCGGCGGAGCTCTACGCCAAGCATCTGGATTCGAAAACGGTGGGTTTCGCTCTCTTCGGTTTGTTCACTCTCTATACAGTTCCCTACATGGTGCAGGCGGTGAAGAGTGCTGCCCTGGTTCTCTCTGAGTCCAGCGAGGGCTTGGTCCCGGTTTGGGGCGCGGGTTTGGGAGTGGTGCTGGTCGCCCTGATCTACACCAGCTTGGGGGGAATGCGAGCGACAGCTTGGACCAACGTATTCCAGGGGGCCATCTTCATGGTCTTTATGCTGGCAGCCTTCTTTCTCATGTCCCGGTCCATGGGTGGACTAGCGGCAGCCATGGAGAGGGTGCGGGAGGTCAATCCGGACTTACTCGTGGTCGGTACCAAAGGCCTCTTCGCGCCGCGAGCGTGGGCTTCTTGGGGGTTGGTCATCGCCCTCACGGTGGTGGTCTTCCCTCATATGTTGGTACGCCTCATGTCGGCCTCGGACGATGCAGCTCTGAAGCGCGTCTGCCGCCTCTATCCTCTGGCCTTGGGGCTGTTATGGATCCCGGCGGTGTTCATCGGAGTCTGGGGAGCTGGCGCCTTTCCCGGTCTCGACAATCCAGACAAGATTTTTCACCGCATGGCCGATGCTCACCTGCCAGCGGCCCTCGGCTCCCTGGGTTTCCTCGCTGTTCTGGCAGCGGTCATGTCGACCCTCGATGCGCAAATCCTCACTTTGAGCTCGATGGTGATTCGAGATGTGGTCGAGCCGTTGCGAAAAAAGAAGTTAGAGGCGGAGGTTTGGACGGCGCGTATTTTCTCGGTCGCCGTTGCAGCGGTGGTTTTCACCCTGGCGATGACCTGGGACGAGTCTGTCTTCGGTATCTCCCGTAAGGCCTTCGAGGGGTATACGACGATCTTTCCAACCCTCCTTTTGGGAGTCCGTTGGAGCCGTTTTACCGCCACCGGTGCTTTGGCTTCGTTGGCGGCTGGGAATATCGTCCTCATTTGCGGCTGGATGGGTTGGATTCCCCTCTTCGGCTTTCTGCCGCCATTTTGGGGGCTGGTGGCGGGCTTCGCCGTCGGCATTGGTGCCAGCCTCCTGTCACCCCCCAGGACGGCTGCTAGACTCGCGGAGTAATACACGGAGGATTTGCACTATGCGTCGAGGATTTGTAACGGTCTTAGCGTCCATTCTGACTTTGGTTCTCGCCTTCCCTCTGGTGGCTGCGGAGAACGCCGGGGTCTCTATGTCCGATACCGTCGTGGTGGGGAGCGAGAAGCTGATTCTCAACGGCATGGGGCTGCGCAAGAAGGCCATTTTCAAGGTTTATGTAGCTGGTCTCTATCTGGAAGAGAAGCAGAGTGATCCAGCAGCGATCCTCGCCGCAGACGAAAAGCGAAGCCTGATCATGCACTTCGTCCGCAACGTCGGCGCCGACTCCATCTGCGGAGGCTGGGACGATGGATTGGAAAACAACACGGCGGGTGCTTCCGCCGAGGTCAAGAAGCAATTCGCCACCCTCTGCACCTGGATGGAAGATGTCTCTGATGGGGATCGTCTGGTCTTCACCTACGTCCCCGGTGAAGGGACCGAAGTGACTGTGAAGGAATCATCCAAAGGAAAACTCGAAGGAAAGGCTTTCGCAGATGCCCTCTTCGCGTGTTGGCTCGGTTCTTCGCCTCCCTCGGCGGATTTCAAGAAGGGTTTGTTAAAAGGGTAGAAACCTCGCCCCATCCCCTGGAAGCCGGAATTTCAACAGGGTAGAGGATCGTGGCATCCCAGTCCGAGTAGGGGAGTGGAGGTGGGCATGGCTGAGATGCAGGCCCACCTTTGCTCTCGATCAACTCCAACAACCAACTCTCCTTCTGGGCCCGCGCATGGCGAAGGCGCCCGCCGCTCCGGGGCGCCGCAACACAGAACACGACATCTCCTGCCGCCGTAGCGGCGATTCCTGCCAGTACGGAGACCCCAGCGTCTGTCGTGGTGAGGGTCCCGGTCTTGGCAACCACGCTGGCGGCCAGGCCTCCTTCAGTGAGCGCGGGGTAGTTCTTGAGGGTGCCCGGGTCGCAGCCTGCCCGAGGAAGCACATCTGCTGGTTCGAATCCGGCTTCTTGCCCTACATCTCGCAATCGGTTGAGCAAGCTCACCACCATTTGGGCCGTCAGTCGGTTTTTCCCCAGGCCGGAAAGGGTCGAAAACGAGACCTCTTCCCGTGGAACCTCTAGCTTGTCAGCTAGGAATATCTCCAGTTTCGCCGGGGAACCCAAGTGGGCTTCGAAGCGTTCGATATCGTTGTTCGAATAGGCGTTGAATCGGCGGAGAGTCGTCCTCAGAGGGTTCGATCGATGCACTACGATGGATTCGACCTGGCTTGGGGAGGGCTTTCGGGGAGCCATGGGCTCGTCCCGGATACGCAGAGAGGGAGCTGGGAGTTCCGGCAATCCCCGGCGTCGGCTCATCTCCTGCCAGGCTCGCCACTCGGCTCCGGTCCAGAGCCTCGAGTCGAAAGCTTGAAGCAGGCGTTGGCGCATCTGCTCGCGCCGAGCCTGCGGGTCTTCGATGCGTCTCGCCGAGCCACCTTCCCAGCCGATCCAAAAGTCCCCTTCCAGCCGCAGCTCTCCGAGAACTTCTCGGATACCGGCTCGGTTCAGAGCCTCGGCCACCAGGAAGACATTCTCAGCGTGAAAGTCCGGGTCACCCCCTCCGGTCACCAACAAGTCCCCAGCCAAATGGCCCGTCTCTGGCCCTATTGGGCCTACGGCTCGAAAAGTCGTTTCGAAACGATGGTCGGAACCTAGCCGCTCCAAGGCCCACAGGGTGGTGGCGATCTTGACCACCGAAGCGGGATTGAAAGCCTTCGAGGCATCCTTGGATGGCTCGGTGGTTGTGGAGGCATCCTGAGTATGGAAAAGCAGTGGCAGTTCGGCGCTATTGGCAGACTGCGGTGAGGCGGTGAGGAGGACGAGGCTCAGGAGAAGAGCGATCCGGACTGGGAATGTCATGGGGAGATTATGGCTCAAAGTTGGTGGAGTTGGACCCCTGGGACAGATGTCTCTGGCGGCACGCGTGGTTTTAGTGGCGAGCCGCGATTCTGTAGCCGCGGTTCAATGGAGGGGTACCGGAACCTGCTTGTGTCTTCCCTGGTCTGACCCTGTGCTCGGGCCTCTGCCAAGGGGAGCCGGGGCAAGTCGGGTGTGGCCACGCAGATTGTGGTTGGGGTGGTTTCCCGCTGGGACAGGGTGGGTGAGGAGAGAATTCTGGATCGGACGCCTGCGAATCGCCTTCCTGTTTTGTTTTGCGGAAATGTCGATTTATCGTTAACGCTTCGCTTTTGATGAGATATAATATGGAAGTATTGAGATCATTCATTCGGTGGTGACTTGTGGTCGGACTCAGGAGGAGCAGCTACCTTGAGGCGGCCTATGGTGCGCTCAAGGGCATTGCGGCCCTAGACCGATCACGGAGGGCGAAACGAGCTCCTCTACGTTCCCACCGGCCCGTCTGCAGTTGGAAACTTTGGTTCCAAGGTCCCAGCATACGGATCGAGGCTCCTGGGATAGCAGCTGGGGTGATGTCCGGGGCTACCGTAGATGGCCAGTTGTCGGCGGAACCTTGAAGAATTCTGTGCCCTGGGCGATCGCGGCGGAGAGAACTCGTTGAATCAAGTGCCTGGCGTCAAATCTCCAAGTAGAGGCCTCGGAAAGGAAAATTGATGAGGGTCTCAGCAGGCCTGCCTACCGGTGTGGATGCGCTCTTTTTCGAGAACGTAACCTGTCGTCGTCGGTTGGAGGAGTCTCTCGTTCAGCACATGGAGGCGGGAGGGTTCTCTGAAGTCATCCTACCGATTCTCGACGACTTCGAGCCCTACCAGAAGCTGCTCCAGCAGAAGAATCCATGTGGTCTCTACCGGTTCGTGGATCGTTTCGGGAAGATACTGGTCTTGCGTGCGGATTTCACTCCCATGCTGGCTCGCTTGATGGCTCCACGCTTAGATTCTCTTGCTCTTCCGCTGAAGGTTTTCTACCGTGGAGATGTGTTCAGGTATCGGGAAGGCTGGGCCGGTCATTCCCGCGAGTTCTTTCAATTCGGTGCCGAGATTCTGACCGATGGGCAGGGGCAGCCAGGGCGCCTCGCTCTGCGTCGCTTTCTCGAGGTCGTTGAGCAAACTCGGAGGCCGGTAGCGGTGGTTCTAGGATTCGCAGGCGCTTTGGACGAGCTGGTGCAGATTCCTACGGCAGAGCATTCGCCAAGATCGGTTGTCGAGGCAGTTCAGCGCCGCGAGCGTGCCGTGGCACGGAAATGTGGACCTGAATTGCTGGAAGTTGTCGAGCATGGCTGTCCTTCGGATCCATCTGCTCTCGGCGAGACGGCAGCCAGAAAGCTTGTGTCGCTGGAAGCCCTCAAGAAGGAATGCGAGAGGGATTTTCCATCGGTCACCCTCGAGATCGATTTGGCCGAATTCGCCCAGGAAGTGCTCGATCCTGCCTTACAGATGCAGCCCAGAGCTCGCACCTACTACGATGGTTTGATGTTCCGGGCTTTCGAAGCCACCAAGTCAGTGTCCGTCGGTGGTGGCGGTCGTTACGACCGCTTGTTTCATAGGTTGAACGCCAACGTCCATGCAGCAGGCTTTGGCATCAGTCTCGATCTACTCGTAAGTTAGAGGCTAGCGGAGCTCTCTCGTTGGCCAGTTCAGGCAGTTTCCAGACCGCAGCAGCAAGGTGGAGGAGGTGATCCGGGGGGACCCCGGGCGATAGCCGGAGAAGGTCCATTCCTGGAATCCTTGGCGCCTCAGGAGCTTTCGCCCTGGCGGATAGTCGGGAGCCTGGGAATCGTCCCAAAGGATGACGCCGCCGGTGGTGAGAGCCGCTGCCGCTACACGGCCGCACAAGGGGCGGTAGCGACCGTCGACAACGATCAGGTCGAAGGGCTCGTGGTGGAGGATTTCTCCAGCGTAGGCCTGGGGGGCGGTGTGGTGTATGAAACGCGCCCCGGCCGGCGCTCGGCGGCGCAATTCGGAAACCCAGCGGAGGTCGTGCTCTACAGTGACGATTTCTCGAACTCTTTGGGCGAACCACAGCGTCGAATGACCGGAGCCCCACTCGAAGACCCTCGAAGTCGGGCTTAGCCGCGACTCGAGGGTTTGGATGCAGGGATAGGTGTACCAGGGGAGGGGGTGGCCTCGATCGTCCACTGGTCTACCGTTGAGAGCACTGAGCAACCAGCTGAGTTGCCAACTGGGGGATCTCGGACTTCTTGCCGGCAAATTGGAACGGCAGCGGAACACCGGCGCAGTCGGTTTCAGCACTAGGCCTCGAGACCGAGTTTCAAGCGGAGCGGTGGCTGGCCTGCGCGACTGCTTCCAAGCCAAGATAGGGACAGAGGTACTGGTGAAGGATACGGCGTAGGACTGCCTCTTTCTTGCTCCGGGCGACGCGGGTGCGATTGTTGCTCAGGTCGAGGGGGCAGGAAAGGCTGCGCTCGCGGCTGCTGCGGACGTAGTCGGTGGCGAAATGGAGGGCACTGAAGCTGGTGCGTTGGCCAGTGAGTGCGTTGTGCTGGTGGACCGTCGCGGCCATCTGAGAGATTTCGTTGTCGATCGAAAGCGCGCCTAGGTCGGTGACTAATTTGCGTTGGACGTAGTCCTCCTCGATGACGGTTGGGACCGAAATGTGGCAATGGGTATCGAGTTCCGGGAAGCGGTCGAGAAGACGGTTAGGGATCCCTGACACGGCTTCCACGACTTCGCGGTGGTCCAAGACGACGAATTGCGATGGCGAAAAGATGCGGCTGTAAACATCTTCTGGCCGATCGAGAGCCCCCAATTTGCCGATGTAGATGAGCTCGTCGACGCCCTGTTGGCATAGGGCTCGGGTGAGAGCTGCGGAGATCGAGCCCCAGAAGCTGAATTTCACCCCGAGCAGGGTCAGCGGTCGCCCGTTGGCGAGCCGGTAATGGAGCGCTCCATAGGAGTCGTTCTGATGGCTCTCGAGGAGCTCCAAGCCGCAAGCCTGCCGCAAAGTCCGTGCGACCTCGTCGACATAGCCGACGATCACGGTACCGCCGGCGGGAATTCGCATTTCATCGAGGCGGCTCCAGCGCGGCAGCGTGCCGTCCGCCACCGGGTAGCGGTGAATCTCGATGCGTTCCTCTGCCGAGGAGGTGTGCATGTGGACGAAGTGGCGGACCAAGCCGGCGTAGTGCCGCACATAGTCGCGCCCAGGCACCACAGCCGCTACCAGTACTTCTTCGCCGTGGCTCCGCCGGGCTGTGAAGAAGCCCGGGCGGATAAAGTTATAGACCTTGCTTCTCGGGTGCTTCTCGGTGTTGAGGCTGCGCAGTTCGTGAAGTCCGAGGTTGGGTGCTACCGTGGGTAAATGAGCCGGATGGATGCCGTGGACTTCGATCCGATGTCCCTGGAGCAACGCCTCGTAGAGGGCTTCGGTTGGGAGCTTCTGGGCGACGTACTCATCAAGGGCGTGGAACATGGTGTGATCGAGAGGCCGACACACGGGTAGGGTGCCCCAAGACTCCCGGTGGCTGACTTTGTAGAGAGTCGCGGGATCGTTCCACGAATCCCGCGATGGCCAGCTGTCGTTCCGACGGGCCGGCACGGTCACCCTTCGTCGGTGGGGGGAGGTTGGGACGTCAGCGACCTTCATCGCTCTTCTCAGTGTCGAATCTCTTTTCATGGTCGCCTCATCGCCCTCCCCAGAGTTTGGGCCACATATCCCCGAGGTCATTGATGCGTACGGGATCTATCGGTCGCTGGCGTTGCTCCGGGTGTTCCATGCGTTGGACGAAGCTCGCCAGGCCTGGAGGAAGGGGAACTCCTAGTGAGGGTACCCGGCGTAAGACGAAGTAGCCGGCGACCTCGAAAAGATAGCGATGCAGGAGCTCGAGGAGCGGCGGCACGTCTGCGGGACGTAGTTTCGGGAGCAAACGGCAAAGATCAGCGTACTGGAAGCCACCCTTGGCGTAGTTGTGGACTCCCTCCCAATACAGTTTGTAGATCAGGTGGAAGGCCATCCAATGATGAGCCGGAACCCACAATGCGATGTCATCGAGGAGCTTTTGCCGGGAGGCATGCACCACGGGCTCGATGGGCACGTCAAGGCAGAGGCCGTGGTGGACGTCAATGGAGACGAAACAGCCCACTCCTCCCTCCTCAGTGAGGTGCCACGGATCCTGTGAAGGTAGATCGCGGCGGATCGCCGCTTCCGAAGCCGGAGACAGATCTGTAACTCTGTGGCGTCGAGCCAGGAAGCCGAGTTCGTAGTGATGGGACTCAACGGAGGCCCTAAGACGAGGATTCGCCACCACGAATTGGTTTTTGGCGAAGTCGAGCTCGGCCTGCCAGAAGCCCAGCTCTAGGATCAAGTCTTCAGCTTCTCGGATCCTTGTTCCGGGAACTCCGAGATCAATATCGTAACCACAGCGACCGAGAGGGTCGTCAAAGGCCATCAGCCGAGTGGCGCTGCCCTTGAGCAGAACATAGGGGATGCGACGCTCGGTGAGGGCTTGGCCCAGCCGCTTCATGAGCAGCAGTTGGATTCGGCCCAAGATCTCCACGGAGACCTTGCGGTCGCGCACCGCTTGAACTCGAGGGTGATCCATCAAATCCGACCGAACCCAGTTCAGGAGGCGTGGTGCGGTGGTGCCAATGACCTGCCAATGCTTGAGAACGAAGTCACAGGCTCCTTCCAGGCTCTCCGCAGAGGCTTTGCGACGGGGCTTGGGGCCGGCCCCCAGGAGCCAGGCATGCTGCTCCTGGGGAGAGGGCGGGGGCATGGGTCCCTTTTTCGCCACGGGTCTCAGGATTCGCTTTCATCTTCTGATACAGCTTGCTCTTCCAAATCGAGGATCTCGTCTTCGACGGGAAGTTCCGTTCCCGGGGAGGCGGCCCTGCTGGCCCCTTGAGAGGCGCTATGACTTGCCGTTGCTGAGGCTGCCGCGTTGGAAGCTGCGGGGCTACCCACCGCGGCTGCCGTGTCGAGTACCGAGCTGTCAACCATTGCCTGGGTGATGATGTTGGCGAGATCATCGACGTTGATTCCCCCAATCGATGCAGAGGCGGCCCTGCTAGCTCCCTTGGAAGCGGAAGCAGCTCCTCTGGATGCCGATCTGCTGGCTCCCTTGGAAGCGGAAGCCCCTCTGGATGCCGATCTGCTAGCTCCCTTGGAAGCGGAAGCAGCTCCTCTGGATGCCGATCTGCTGGCTCCCTTGGAAGCGGAAGCAGCCCCTCTGGATGCCGACCTGCTGGCTCCCTTAGAAGCAGATGCAGCCGGCGGTGCTGCCGCCAAGGCCACAGGTGTCACCGACGCTGATCTACTGGCTCCTCTGGATGCCGATCTGCTGGCTCCTCTGGATGCCGATCTGCTGGCTCCTCTGGATGCCGATCTGCTGGCTCCTCTGGATG
>JAHZIX010000023.1 GCA_022601195.1 Deltaproteobacteria bacterium | reverse complement strand
CTGTTTGCTCCCCACGCTTTCGCACCTCAGCGTCAGTACCGGTCCAGGTAGCCGCCTTCGCTACCGGTGTTCCTCCCAATATCTACGCATTTCACCGCTACACTGGGAATTCCGCTACCCCCTCCCGGCCTCAAGCGAGACAGTTTCAAAGGCAGTTCCTCGGTTGAGCCGAGGGATTTCACCTTTGACTTGTCAAGCCGCCTACGTGCGCTTTACGCCCAATAATTCCGAATAACGCTAGCCCCCCCCGTATTACCGCGGCTGCTGGCACGGAGTTAGCCGGGGCTTCCTTCGGGGGTACCGTCAAAGGTGCCGATTATTCACCGACACTTTTTCGTCCCCCCTGACAGGAGTTTACAATCCGAGAACCTTCATCCTCCACGCGGCGTTGCTGCGTCAGGCTTTCGCCCATTGCGCAATATTCCCCACTGCTGCCTCCCGTAGGAGTCTGGACCGTGTCTCAGTTCCAGTGTGGCCGATCACCCTCTCAGGCCGGCTACCGATCGTTGCCTTGGTGGGCCATTACCCCACCAACTAGCTAATCGGCCGCGGACCCCTCTTAGAGCGATAGCTTGCAAGCAGAGGCCATCTTTCCTCAAAACACCAAAGTGCCTTGGTCGTATGCGGTATTAGCTTAGGTTTCCCCAGGTTGTCCCCCGCTCCAAGGTAGGTTGTCCACGTGTTACTCACCCGTCCGCCGCTCTACTTGTGACCGAAGCCACGTTCGCGCACGACTTGCATGTGTTAGGCACGCCGCCAGCGTTCATTCTGAGCCAGGATCAAACTCTCCAGTTGAAATCCTAGCCAGACAACAATTACAAGAATTGTTGTCGGATATTTTTTTTTCGTCGCAAACGCTCTGCAAAAACAGAGCCTCACGAATCGACGTTGAACATCTCTCTATTTAGTTTTCAAAGAACCGGCGCCCGAAGACGCAAGAGTCGATTCTTGCTCATCCAGAACAGATTGTCAAGGCCCAGGGAAAAGTTTTTCAACTTGTCGATCGACCGTTAACTGAGCTAGAAAAGAACTCTGCCGCTTCGGCAGGCCGCTGAATCTATCTCAAGGCTTTCGACTTGTCAACCCCTTTATGCTGCCTTCGAACGACTAGCAGGGGAACTTCGATGGGTGCAATCTAATCTGTCAAGGAACGAAACAAGTCGGCGAAACTCGCCGCCGACTGGGTTATTCCCCCAACCGGAAGGCGGAGTATAGGCATCGAGAACCAACCTGTCAACCCCTCTTTTTCAATCTCTTTCTGGAGTCCTCGCCGGTCTCCTTCGACCCAAAGAGAACTCGCCTTCCGCTCACCTCCCAGGGCTCCAGGAACAACCGCTTCAGGGCCTCAGGGTAGGCCTCATGCTCCTCCCTGAGCAGCCGCCGGGATAGATCACTGACGGTGTCATCCTCCATTACAGCCACTGGCTTTTGTACAATGATTGGACCGTTGTCCAGCTCTTCATCGACAAAATGAACCGTGCAACCGGTAACCCTCACCCCGTGTTTAAGGGCCTGTTCCTGTGCCCTCAGGCCCGGAAAGGCGGGAAGAAGGCTCGGATGGATATTGAGAACTCTCTGATGAAAGTGCCTCACAAAGTCCCCAGAGAGCAGCCGCATATAGCCAGCGAGGCAGACCCACTCAGCTTCCACGGCTCTGAGAGCCTCTAAGAGCTTTCCCTCATGGCTAGCTCTCGAAAGTTCCTTCCTATGGGGCAGAGCGAGCACTTGCAGGCCTAATGCTCGAGCCTTGGCCAAACCAGGAGCGCTGGAGACATTGCTTACTACCAGAACGATTTTCGCTGGAAGGTCCCCTCGATCAATGGCTTGGTGGATAGCCAGGAAATTGCTCCCTCGGCCAGAAAGAAGAACAGCTATCCGCTGGACGCCTAGCTCACCCCCTGTGACCTGAAGGGAAGCTCCAGCCTCATTCTGGTCAGGAGTTTTCGGGAAGGTCACCGACCGTCAGCCTCGAGAGTTCGGTAGCTCACCTCGCGGTCCCCGGAGGTAACGACTCCTATCTCGGCTGCTCTCTCTCCAGCGCTTCGGAGCATGGAAATTGTTGTCGCTGCGTGGTCTTGATCCACGACCAGAACCAAGCCTATACCCATATTGAAGACGCGGAACATTTCTTCCTTCTCTACCTGCCCCTCTGTCGCCAAGAAGGTGAAGATCTCCGGAATCTCCCAGGACCCTAGATAGATGTCGACTCCGCAGCCCGGAGGCAGGATTCGAGGCAGATTGTCTGTCAAGCCGCCCCCAGTGATATGAGCGAGGCCATGAAGGCTGTGGTCAGCGAGCCATGGGCGAACAGCAGCCAAATACGACCGATGCGGCTCGAGAAGCTCGGCGACCACGGTCCGATGGCGACTACCCTCAAGTGGCAACAGATCCTGCGGCTTCAGCTTCAGCTGATCAAAAAGGATCGTTCGGGCGAGGGAGTAGCCGTTGGTGTGCAGCCCCGAAGAGGCCAGCCCGATCAGCTTGTCTCCTTCCCGGATACGGCTGCCATCCAGTATCTTCGACTTATCGGCAAGGCCAACCACAAAGCCGACGAGCTCGAAATCTCCTGGCTGATAGAACCCAGGCATCTCTGCGGTCTCCCCGCCTAACAGGGCACAGCCATTCCCCCTACAACCTTCTGCCACCCCGCGCACTAACTCCACGACTCGGTTGGGCTCGAGGATTCCCGCCCCCACATAGTCCATGAAGAAAAGAGGAGTCGCTCCTTGAACGAGGATGTCGTTGACGCAGTGATTGACAAGGTCCAGGCCGACGGTCGAATAGTCGTTCGCCATGCCAGCAACCATCAATTTGGTACCAACACCATCTGCCGAAGCAACGATAACCGGCTCTGTCATGGCTCCGAAGTTGGGCTGAAACAGGCCGCCAAAAGACCCGATTTCGGTTAGAACACCGGGCGTGAACGTCGAGTGAGCCAGGCGCTTGACTTCATCCAGGGCCTCATCTTGAGCGTCGATATTGACCCCAGCAGCGGCGTAGGCGCTGGGCTTTCCTTCTTGATTGGTCATTAGGCGCCTCTTTGGGTATCAGGGATCGGACTCATCAAGCTTCTGAGGCTTCTTCGGTTCGGATAGGGAACAACTCTGTTTGAGATTGGTTCTCGCCCATCGGTACTCTGTAGCCCCCTGTCCAGCAGGCCGTGCAATAGGAATCGGGAGCCCCGTGGGCACAGGAAAGAAGCCCCTCCAGAGAAAGATAGGCCAGGCTGTCAGCACCAACGTGCTGACAGATCTTTGGGACATCGTGATCCGCTGCGATGAGTTGGTCTCGAGAGGGCGTATCTATTCCATAGTGGCATGGAAATGCAGTTGGCGGAGAGGAGATCCGCAGGTGGACTTCTGCAGCTCCAGCTTCCCGGACCATCCGAACGATCTTCTTCGAGGTTGTCCCCCGCACGATCGAATCATCAACAAGAACGACTTTCTTGCCTGCGATTAGACCCCGCACAGGATTCAACTTGATCTTCACACCAAAGTGGCGGATTGATTGCTTCGGCTCTATGAAAGTGCGACCTACATAGTGATTGCGAATCAGACCGAATTCCAATGGCAGCCCTGACTCCCGGCTATAACCCAACGCGGCAAAGAGACCGCTATCGGGGACCGGCACAACAATATCGGCATCAGCGGGCCCTTCCCTCGCCAACCGCGCCCCCATGGCAAGACGGGCTTCCGATACCGAATCACCAAAAACCTCGCTATCCGGTCGCGCAAAGTAGACAAGCTCAAAAGCGCACCGAGAGGGTTCAGGGACTCGAGGCAGGCGATAACTCTCAATATTCTTTCCACGCGCCACCACGACCTCCCCGGGCTTTAGCTCCCGCAGGATCTTCGCGCCCAAGAGGTCGAAGGCGCAGCTCTCTGAAGAAAAACAGGGTCTGCCGTGGATCTCTCCCAAAATCAAAGGCCTGAATCCGTGGGGATCCCTCGCTGCCACTAGGCAACTCTCCGTCACTAGCAGAAGTGAGTACGCTCCTCTCACCCTCTCCAGTGCGCCCAGTAACGACTCCACAATATCTTCTCTCGGATTACGGGCCATAAGGTGGAGGATGACCTCGGTGTCGCTCGTCGTCTGGAAGATCGAACCTTCTTTTTCCAACTGCTGTCTGATTTCTCGATCATTGACAAGATTGCCGTTGTGAATAATGCCCAGCGGCCCCATGGAAGTTTTGACGACTATGGGCTGAGCGTTGGCCACGATGCTGGTCCCAGAAGTCGAGTACCGAGTGTGACCAATGGCTCGAGATCCAGGGAGACGCTTTAGGACGCTCTCCTTGAAGATATCTGCGACATGCCCCATTCCCCGTTCCAGGTGAAGGCGCGAGCCATCCCAGGAGACGATGCCTGAGCTTTCCTGCCCCCTATGCTGTAGAGCATGCAGCCCGAGATAGGACAGATTGGCTGCGTCCTCGTGGCCTTCGATTCCAAAGATTCCACACATGAATAAGCTGATTCTCCCTAGTGATCCCTAGACTCTCTGATCTCTTCCAAGTCTTGATGCCTAGCCGCCTTCGAGGACCCCATGCCGTAGCCTTACATCCCCAGGGCTCTCGGTAGCGCCGTACTCCATTCTTTGTACAGCTCCTGGACATCCAAGATCAAAGAGGCCTCTTCGGTCTCGATATGCAAATCACTCCCGCCGACCTCTCCCAGATCCTCGGCGGGAACTCCGAACCGATCTGCTAGATCTAGAAACCCATCCACCTGGCTCCCATCGACGCCAACAACGGCTCGAGCTTGGCTCTCAGAGAAGAGATCCAGAACACCTCCTGAGAATTTCAAGCGAGCACCTCGAAGGCGGGAGAAGCAGGCCTCAGCTAGCGCCACCGCCAAACCTCCTTCCGAGAGATCGTGGGCCGTCTTGAGGATCCCTTGGTCGACTCCTGAACGAAGAAGGCGAGCCAGATGGCCTTCCCTCTCCAAATCGACCTCCGGAGGCCTACCCTGCTCGAGATCGTACAAAAGACGGAGATAAGCAGCACCTCCGAATTCTCTGTGATCCGTGCCGAGCAAGATGACTCGGTCTCCTGGGTCTACAAATCCAGAACTCGGGTGATTCTCCACCTTCGGCACCACACCGACCATAGCAACGGTGGGAGTAGGGTATATGGACTGCCCTTCGTTCTCGTTGTAGAAAGAGACATTCCCCGAGATAACGGGCACCTCCAAAGCTCGGCAACCATCCGAAATCCCGCGGACACACTCACGAAACTGCCAGCTAACCTCTGGGTTCTCCGGGTTTCCGAAATTCAGACAATCTGTCAATCCAACCGGCTCTGCCCCAACGCAAGCCAAGTTTCGAACGGCCTCAGCGACAGCTTGGGCCCCTCCTCTACGCGGATCCAGGGAGCAGTAAATAGGATTGACGTCACAGGTCAATGCCAGGCCCTGAGGAGTTCCCTTCATCCGGAGAAGTGCAGCATCCCCTCCGGGGCCCACGACCGTATTGGATCTAACGGTGTGATCATATTGGCGCCAGATCCACTCTCGACTCGCCAGTTCCGGTGAACAGAGCATATCTTTCAGAGCTTGAGATGGATTCTCCGGTAGCGGGACTTCTGGTGCTACCTGGCGAGCCTCGAGGTCAGCGGGCACGCTAACCGGCCGCCGATACATAGGAGCCTGGTCAGTAAGTGGGCCAACGGGAATCTCCGCGACGACCTGCCCCTTGGAGTGGATTACCGCCTTACCGGTCTCTGTGAGCGAGCCGATCTGGGCCACTTCCAGACCCCACTTCTCGAAGATCTCGAACAACGCTTCTTCACGACCTCGTTTGGCGACCAGCAGCATGCGCTCCTGCGACTCGGACAGCATGATTTCGTAGGGTGAAAGGCCTTCCTCTCGAAGGGGGATTCGGTCTAACTCAAGGTGGAGGCCGACTCCACCTCGCCCCGCCATCTCGAAGGACGTACTCGTCAGGCCGGCAGCTCCCATATCCTGGATCGCAACGATAGCGTCGGTCCCCATGGCTTCCAAGCAGGCCTCGATAAGCACCTTCTCCATGAAGGGATCTCCCACCTGCACGGTCGGACGCTTCGCTTCGCTTTCCGCGTCAAAAGACTCGGAAGCCATCGTGGCTCCATGTATTCCATCTCTTCCGGTACGGCTACCGGCATAGAGAACAGGGTTGCCAGCTCCACTGGCGCGAGCATGGAAGATCTTCTCTTTCCTGGCCAAGCCCAGAGCAAAGGCATTGACGAGAATATTGCCGTTGTAGCTGGGGTGAAATCCCGTCTCTCCGCCAACAGTAGGAATCCCGACACAGTTGCCATATCCACCGATGCCTCTCACGACACCATCTACCAGATGGCGCATGCGAGGAGCGTCCACCGCTCCAAACCTCAGAGCATCCATACAGGCGACGGGACGCGCACCCATCGTAAAGACATCCCTCAAGATCCCCCCAACACCGGTCGCGGCGCCCTGGTAGGGCTCGATGAAGCTCGGATGGTTGTGGCTCTCCATTTTGAAGACAGCTACCCATCCGTAACCGACATCCACGACGCCCGCGTTTTCACCAGGCCCCTGCAAGACTCTAGGCCCTTCCGTTGGAAACTCTCTCAGGTAAACCTTGGAGGATTTGTAGGAACAATGCTCTGACCAGAGAGCCGAAGTGACACCCAACTCCGTGAAGGTGGGCTCGCGCCCCAAGAGATCGCAGAGATTTCCGTACTCGTCTTCCGTCAGGCCGTGGGAAGCCACCAAGTCGGGAGTCATTTCAGGCTCTCCTGGAAGGGAGACCGCACCGGTTTTCTCTAGGCTCAAGATGCCACCTCTTGCTGCAGAATTCCTACCGTTTCGCGAATCAGGCCCGAAAACAATGCCAATCCATCGGTGTTACCGAGCAACTCCTCAACACACCGCTCCGGGTGAGGCATCATCCCGAGAACGTTGCCTTCGGCGTTCGTCAGGCCTGCAATATTCCTCGCAGAACCGTTGGGGTTCGCAGCTGAGCTCACTGCCCCGCTCTCATCCACGTATCGAAAGACCACCTGATTGGAATCTTCGAGATCGTCAAGCGTGGAGGCAGAGGCCTGAAAGTTCCCATCCATGTGAGCGACCGGAATTCGAACAACATCACGATCTTTATAGCCACTAGTAAAAGGAAGGTCCGTGCGCTCGACCCGGAGCCAGACATCTCGACATTCGAATCGTAGGCTACGATTTGGAACCAGAGCTCCCGGCAGCAGCCCGGCCTCTAGAAGAATCTGAAAACCATTGCAGATTCCGAGCACGAGGCCACCCCTTTCTGCGTGACGCTGCACCGCCGCCATCACTGGCGACAAAGCAGCGAGGGCACCGCTTCGCAGGTAATCTCCGTAGGAGAACCCACCCGGCAAAACCACCAAATCGCAGCTGGCGAGATCCTCTTCTTGGTGCCAAAGGAATTCGACCTCCTGGCCTAGGACATGCCGAAAAACATGGTAGACATCATGGTCGCAATTACTGCCCGGGAACACGATCACGCCAGCTTTCATCCCGCGCCTCCAGGTAGAAGCTCGACTTCGTAGTCCTCGACTACCGTGTTGGCGAGGAGCTTCTGGCAAATTCGCTCCAGGACCTTCGTTGCTTCCTCGGGATCCTGATGGGAAAGGTCTATCTCGAAGCTTTTCCCTGCCCGCACCTTCTCGACCCCCTCAATACCAATTCGGCCAAGAGCCTGGTGAATGGCCTTCCCTTGAGGGTCCAAAATTTCCGGCCGTGGATAAACGGTCACTCTAGCGCGCATCATTCTCCTCTTTCAGATTGCCGGCCTCAACCGCCGGAGCCATCAGGGCAGCTATCTCTCCATCAAATCCCGATTCTGAACTTCCGAAGCTACTTCGATCCAACGAGTTGGCTCTCCCTGGCTAGAAACAGTAACGACTGCCGCTGAGCCACTTCGATCTAGAGCCTCGCCAACCGTTGAGGCGGCGAGTGCAGGAAGGTTATTGGTTTGTGAGAGATGGTACAAGACGATTTCCTCAAGACGGTCACTGAGTAGCTCTGGAATACCCTCGGCAGCGTCGGTATTCGACAAATGGCCATGGCGACCGGCTACCCGCTGCTTCAATACCCAGGGATAGGGACCACTACGAAGCATCTCTAGGTCGTGGTTGGTCTCTAGGATCAACATGTCAAGGTCGCGGAGCCTCGCCCATGCCAACTGAGTTCGACTTCCTAGGTCTGCGGCGAGTCCCATCCGACGCCCTGCCTTAGACTCCAGCACTAGCCCGACCGGCTCCCGAGCATCATGGGGAATCGCGAAGGGCTCGACTTCGAAACCACAGAGCTCGAAGGCATGACCAGACCGAAACACCTCACCAGGAGCCCTCATGGATAGCCCATCCAACGTACCCTCAGTGCCAAAGACTGGAGTGCCGTATCGATGCGAAAACACGTCAACTCCTCGCGTGTGGTCACTATGCTCGTGAGTTAACAGCACGGCATCGATGCTCTCAGGAGTCACACCTAACGACTCTAGCCGCAAGACCAGCTGGCGACAGCTGAACCCGGCATCGATCAGAACCCGGTTCCCCTCTGACTCCACGACCACCGCATTTCCCCGGCTCCCAGAGCCCAAGACTGCCATCCTCATCCTCTACCTGCTTCCCCAGCTACCTAGCGGCCCAGTCCGAAGTCGGGCCGGGAAGCTCTCTGAAGAGAGCAGGCAATCTGCTTTCGATAGGTCGTCGAGAAAGAATCAGACTCCGGGGAGCGCGATTCAGAGGAACTCATAGGTGCGACCCTGCTCGAGGAACTCGATATCGGGGTTGCCCAGATCCCTGATCTCAGCACGGATGCGCTGCACACAGGGTGGCTTCAAGTGGTGGAGCAAAATCGGCACTGGCCGACTTAGCTTGTTCAGCTCCCCTTGCAGCGTTCGAGGAGTTAGGTGCTGTGAAATATCAGCGACATCTTGCATCGAGTTGTCGAAGCTCGTTTCGATGAACACAGCCTTGAGGTTTGGCGTCTCATTCGCCACTTCCCAGAGCCTCTGGGTCGGACCCGTATCACTGGACCAGAGCACCGCCACCCCTTCTTGCTCGATGCGAAAACCAAAGGTCGGGATGACGTGATTGACCAGAATTGGAGTGAATTTCACTCCGTCGATGACTCGAGGAACCTCCGTCTCCAGCTCTTCGAAGCGAACCGAGGGCAATAGATGGTTCGGGAGACGGGAGAAATCTGGCCAAACTTCGTTATTGAAGAGATACTTTCGAATGGCGTAGATAGTCGCTGCAGAGGCGTGAATGTCGATGGGACGGTCAGTCTTCCCAAAAACGTTCTCGATAAAGAAAGGGAGAGAGTTAGTGTGGTCCATGTGCGAGTGACTCAAGACGATGGACCGCACTGCGACCTGCTCTTCGATAGAGAGCCCCTGCGTTAGGGAACCAGCATCGAGAGCCACTACGTCGTTGACCAAGAGGCAGGTCATGCGGCTATTCAGGCTCTCTCCACCATCGCCGCCCAAGACTCTTATTCGCATAATGTCTGGAAATTCTATCCTTCCCTGCCGCCGCCGACAAGGAATTCTCTTTTCAGCCTCGGATTTGGCTCTAGAACCAACGAAGAAGGAGCCGCTCGAGAGAGTTCGAACGGCTCCTGCCCAGGCCCTTGTCTACCAGCAGAAGCACCTTCGGTCCTGCTTCTGCTCTAGATAGGGCCGGTCTAAGAACGACCGGCCTAGAAGCGGCTACCGATATAGAAATCCGTCCGGTAACCGTCGGACGAGGCATCAAAGTCGTACTGCTTGGCAAAGTCCCAGTTTAGGTTGAGCCCGAAGAGCCGGAAGCTGAACCCAAAGCCGTAGGCAGCCACGCCATCCGACGAATCGCCGAGGACACCATCATCGCTCTCGAAGAAAGTGAAATCCTGACTATCGGCGAACCAACCGCCGCCAACATCCAGGAAGATCCGGCCTCGAACTCCCTGAAATCGGTAGATGGGAAATGCCAGTAGGTCAATCAGAGGGAACCGGTACTCGATATTCGTGAAGAAAACTCGATCGCCCCCCAGGCTCCGATAGTCGAAACCCCGAAGGGTATCCAACCCACCAAAAGAGAAGAAGCCAGCTTCGTTTCCTTCAAAAACACCGCCGAAAACCCGCAAAGCGAGGTTGCTTCGCCGGGTCACTGGTATGTATTGACGAGCATCTAAGGTCAGGCCGGAAGTCTTGGTGCCACTTTCGTCGAAGTCCGGAGCGTAGCTGGCATCCAGCCGCCAGCGCCGGCCGCTAATCGGCCCGTAGGAAGCAAAGATGGAGCCATCACCCACCAAGGAAACAGAAGCGACCGGGAAGTCGTCCTTGACATTTCGTAGCCCTCCCTGCACCTGAGCACCGGTCGAATCTGGGAGAAAGAATGGCTGAGCAAATTCGCGAAAGACGTACCCTAGCCCGAACTCGACTCGAGTCTTCAGTCCGAATGGGTAGATCAGCGAACCTTGAAGGCCGGTCTGTTGAAAGGCTTCCTCTTGGCGAATCAATTGACCGTCAATGAGACTCTGAGCGGTATAGAAATAACGGGTGTCATAGGCTCGCACCTGCCATTGCCAGCGGTCCTGAAGATCGGCATAGCGAATGTCGAAGTTCGACAAGCTGCTTTGGGAAGAAAAGATCCCGACGATTCGCCGGTCCCCCAAATAGTCCGACCAGGCGAGAACGACCTGACCCAACAAGGTCTGTTGGTCATCAACCCCGAAGAAGGTCTCTGCCCCCTCTAGGAAAAACCGGAAACCGCCGTATTCTTCTTTGTTCGCATCATCCACAGCTACCTGGATGTCCGGCTCGAATACGGGCAGAGATGCCATCTCTACGGGCTCACTGGAAATCTCCTGTATCTCCGGCTCAGCGACCGGCTCCTCAAGCTCCTGAATATAGAGCCGAAAAGAGCCCTTCCAGTAACCGTTGTAGACGAGCCGCTTCTTCTCCCCCGCAGCTGAGAGTACCGCCGGCATAAAACAACCGGTGGTCACATCAGTGAACTGAGCGACCTCTCCGGTCTCTAGGTGGAGACTAAAGATGTTGTCCACCCCCGTACGATCCGAAGTGAAGAAGATCCGCTGGCCATCCGGATCAAAGGTTGCGTCGATGTCATTGGAATCTCCCGTGGTGAGCTGATACCGCTTCGAGGGATCCTCCACTCTCAGGCGAAAGAGCTTTGCCCTTTCGCCAATCACCGACGAGTAAATGAGCCACTGACCATCCGGCGAATAGGCAGGAGAGCCATCGAAAATGGAGTCATTGGTGAGGTTCGTTACCTCTAATGTCTCGAGGTCGATAGTGAAGATATCGAAGTTTCCCTTCTGGTTCCCGGAGAAGGCAATCGTGCGACCATCAGAACTCCAAGTCGGCGAAAGAGGCTGCTCAACCTCCATATCGATGATGCGATTGACTCCTCCGCGCAGCACGTCGAGCAGAATCAGGCTTCGCCCTCTCTCTCGCTTGGCGAACACAGCTAGCTGATTGCCATCCGGTGAGAACGCCATGTCTCGCCCCATACGACGACCGGCGGTCAGAAACTGGCTACTGAAGTACTGATAATCCGTCGCCAACCCCTTCGTCAGATTGCGAATCAAACGCCGATCTTTGGAGTTGAAGAGGCCAATGTCCAAATCTCCCTTGTAGACCACGAAAGCAGCGACCAAATCACCCGAAGGGGACGGGACAGCAGAGGTTTCCTGAGCGTTCGGGACTCCCTGCACCCGAAAGGGCTTGCCGAAATCTGCCGGCTCGCCGGTTTCCACTAGGTGCGGAAGGTACTTCTCCCTGAGCCACTTACGGAAGTCTCGATCGAAGTCCTCCCCTTCGATCTTGAGAGCCCTGAGAATTGCCCGGTCGGGCCTCGACCCAAGGGTGTTCCGGAACTCATAGAGGAAGTCCAGCAGCCCTTCCTTCCCCCACCGCTCCTCCATGTAGTCGAAGGCAGCGTGGCCAAAACGATAGGCGAAGAAACCACCGACTCCACTCTGGGTAATGGAAGGGATCAGGTCGTTGACCACTGCGTCTCGGAGGTACATCCGATCCGAAGTGCTCTCGTCCTTTGCCATATAACTGGCCAACCCCTCCATGAGCCATTGGGGGGGATTGCTAGCAAGCCCCTTGGCGAGGCTTCCCTGAAAGAGGATGTGGTATTCGAAAATATGGGTCAGCTCATGGGTCACGAGGGCCAATAGCTCTGCATCCGGCAAGTCCGCCGGCAACACCATGCGATTCCGCACTGGAGTAGCAAAAGCACCCACTCCCTCCGGGATGAAATTGAGGATGATGTTGTTCTGTTCGAAGGCAGAGTGGGTCTCGTAGATGATCAGCGGGGTCGCTTCCTGAATCTGGAAATCAAAGGCGCGAGAAAGCTCATCGTAAGCGCTCTCGGCATAGGAGACGATCTTCTCCAGGAGGTGAGTTTCCGACTCGTAGTAGTAGATATCGAAATGAGGCGAGTGGTAAATCATCCACTCGAAATCGCGGTACTGAACCTTGTTCTTGCCGAAACTATCAGCGTACTGAGCTGCGGCCGGCAACTCCGACAGCAGCATCAACGAGGTTGCACCGAGCAATAAAGCAGAGAGATGCAGGCGCTTGGAACGAATCAACGAAGACCTCCTGTGGCGCTTAATCGGTAAAAAGTGTTCGGCTGGCCTCGACTTCCTTCTGAGTGAAGAGACCCAGAATCCGGTCTTCGAGGGAATAGAGGTTCTCAAACATGCCTTGGAGAGGATCCGCTTCCTCTCCTTCATAGCTCTGAAAGTCCTTGAAGTTGTCACTAAACAGCATTTCGCCGCTCTTACCATCGTAGACCTGCATCAAGATGTCGTATTCAAAGCCCGTCTGCTCTACCAACACCTGACGGTAGTAGGTTTGTCCGTTGAAAGGAGACGTGTAGGGCTCTGTCCGGTACCCCGTCCGATCTTGAATATCGAAGTCGAGGCTACCGGCGACGATCAGGTCGGCCTGGGTACGTTCCCCCAGGAAGCGCCAAAAGTCCTGTTCCCGGGAGAGCAGATCCGCATCGTAGATGGGGTACTCCACCGAGCCAGCCTCGACCACTTTTAGATCGGACTCGCGGCGCATCACCTTGTTCAGGTAGCGCTCGAACTCTTTTTGCACATCGACACTTCGCCCCCGGGAACCGCGGTCTCCCTCCTGGCTCAAGACCAGAAAAGGTGCAATCGCAATGGTCTCCCGCCCATCGAGGTCGAGGCGGGCCTTCTGGGGCAATTTGAGCCGAACATCGACAGTGGACGCGTCAGCGCCAGAGGACAGTAAGAGCAAGAGGGCTGGTACGACCCAGAAGATCCAGCGAGTTCCACGCGTCATGACACACCTCCGACTACCCTAGGAGCCGTTCCGGTCAGCATCTGGTTCATTCGGCACCTGCTTTCTGAGATTCCACCGCCGCCCCCGTGTCCGTCGCCGAGGATTCCTCTTCGTCCTCAGGCTTGAAGGTCTGGTAGAACTCGACGAAGCGAGAGTAGTTCGCCTTGACCGTGCGGTCGGAGGGCGCCAGGCGAAGGGCCTGCCGGTAAAATTCGAGAGCCTCATCGAACCGACCTGTCGCCTCACAAGCCACAGCCAAGTTGTTGTAGACCCGAGCATTGGTCGGCTCTAGCTTCGCCGCCTGCTCAAAGCGAAACAAGGCCTCACTCCAGAGCTGCCTCCGGGCCATATTCACACCGAATTCGAGTTGCTCCTTCGCCGACGTAGTGCGTGTTTTCTTCGCTTCCACGGGCGCGACAAAAAACACCGGAGCGGCCAGGAAAATGATCAGCAGGGAAATCAGCTTTCGCATTGGGCTTTAGACCTCAAGCAGCGGAACGTGCCTATCCGTTCAATGGGACTCGACCTGTGGTGACGACCATCAGAGTCCGAAGAGTATATACGAGCACAACAGCACCACACGGATTCCCTATTCCGGAATCTGGAATCAACATTTCTCCCAACCATTCGAGCCACATTCACCTCGAACTGCGTTCTTAGGTCCTCGACAGTTTCTATTTAGCAACACCCTAGAGGGAACCATGAACCCAACGAGAGAATTCCTGATCGCCCTAAATACTGCTCGAGATATGTCGCGAGGTGCCATTTGCCGACTCAGTGGCAAACCGGAGCTCTGGGCTCTCGAAGAGCCACCCCGCAGCAAGCGCGCCGCCATGGAGGAAGGCCAAATGCTTGGAGTTCCCCCGAAACAGGTGGCTAGAGCCCGCAAAAGCCTGACCCGCTACCGCCAGATCGTTGATCGGGAAAGCGCTAGGGCAGAGCGAGTGGAGGCGACAATCCTGACCAGAGAAGATACCGAATATCCTCCCCAGCTTCTTGAGCTGGAGCTCCCTCCACCGGTTCTTTACGTACGAGGAAGACTCTGTCAGGGGCCCGCCCTCGCCATGGTCGGCTCTCGCAAGGCTTCCCCCTACGGACTCGATGCAGCAGCCTACTTCGCCCACTCTCTCGCTGAAGCAGGTATCTGTATCGTCTCGGGCTTTGCCCTCGGCGTCGACACCGCAGCACATCGGGGAGCCCTCAAAGCCCCCCAAGGTCAAACCTTGGCAATCCTCGGGTGCGGCCTGGAGATCCTCTACCCCAAAGGCCAAGGAAAGTTGAGGGAAGAAGTTGCTGCTCGGGGAGCTCTGGTCAGTGAGTTTCCTATGGACCGACCACCGAGACCCATGAACTTCCCGATTCGAAATCGAGTGATCGCAGCCCTAGGCAGAGGTACGTTAGTGGTGCAGGCCACCCCGAGGTCGGGGTCCCTCATTACGGCGCATCACGCTCTGGAGCTCGGCAGAGAGGTCTATGCGGTCCCGGGACCTATCTTCGATGACAGAGCCAGGGGACCTCACAACCTGATCCGAGATGGAGCATGCTTGGCGACCAAGCCACGGGACATACTGGAGACCCTCCGACCCACCCGGCAACTGCCCCTCGACCTGATTCCGATCGGCCAAGTTTCGGGACGCGCTCACCCGCAAGGCAAGCCCGGAGAGGTGCTGCAACATTTGCCACCGGGGGGTGAGAAAACCGCCGATGATCTCGTTATCGAGACCGGGATGGCCATCGACCAAATTCTGGCGGCCCTGCTGGAGCTGGAGCTCGCCGGCTGGCTTCGCCGCATGCCAGGCTCGACCTACCGCCGGATTCTTCAATGACATCGCCTCCTCCCACCTTATACTCGGCCGATGAACAAACCTGTCCACATAGTCGGTGCGGGCCTGGCTGGCTCGGAATGCGCCTATCAACTGGCCCACCGCGGCATACCCGTCGTTTTGCACGAGATGCGTCCCACCAAGACCACTCCGGCTCATCACACAGATCACTTTGCGGAATTGGTCTGCAGCAACTCCCTTCGTAGTGATGATCCGTTGCACGCTGCGGGCCTGCTCAAGAGGGAAATGGAAGCCTTTGGTTCCCTGATAATCGGAGCAGCCCGGAAGGCTGCTGTGCCCGCCGGAAGTGCCCTCGCTGTAGATCGAGATCTCTTCGCCGCCGACATCACTCAAACCCTTCGAGAACATCCCCTCATCGAGATCAGGCTCGAAGAAGTCACAGACCTGCCGGAGGAAGATACGGTTCTCGCCACCGGCCCTCTGACCTCAGAGGCGTTGTCGAAGTGCCTATTGGATTTGCTGGGTAGCGAACATCTCTACTTCTATGACGCGATCGCTCCCATCGTCGAAGCGGAAAGCCTCGATATGGAGAAAATCTTCGCCGGTTCCCGCTATGGAAAAGGGGATGGAGACGACTACCTAAACGCACCGATGACTCGCGAGCAATATCTCGAATTCCATACCGCCCTGGTGGCCGCCGAGGAAGTTGAGGCCAAGAGTTTCGAAGACACCAAGTTCTTCGAAGGATGCCTGCCCATCGAAGAAATGGCGCGGCGGGGCGTCGACACCCTCTGCTACGGCCCCCTGAAGCCGGTCGGCCTCCACCCCCCGGACGGCAGCCGCCCTCACGCGGTAGTACAGCTGCGCCAGGAGAATCTAGCCCGCAGCCAATACAATTTGGTGGGTTTTCAGTCCCGTCTGAAGTGGGGGGAGCAGAAACGAATCCTTCGTATGATTCCAGGACTCGAAGGGGTGAAATTTGTTCGCCTAGGGCAAATTCACCGCAACACCTTTATTAACGCCCCCATTCACCTCGATCCTCTCTTTCGAGTCAAGAAAAGGCCTAGCCTACGCTTAGCTGGCCAGATCACTGGCGTCGAGGGCTACCTCGAATCCGCTGCGACGGGCCTAGCGATAGCCCTCTTCCTCAGCCTGGAGCGCCAGGGAAAAGACCCGGAACCCTTCCCCGCTACCACCGCCTTTGGAGCCATGGTCCGTCACCTCATCGAGTCCGAGCCAAAGAGGTTTCAGCCAGCCAACATCAACTACGGCCTATTCACCCCCCTAGAACGACGCATGAAGAAAGCCGAGCGCCGTGGTGCCTACGCCGCCCGAGCCAACAGGGAACTTGTCGAGTGGGCCGGCCGGCAGGGTCTTCCCCTGCAGGAGGATTCCCTGCCGGAGAAGGAACCGGCCTCGGAGGCATCGACCGTAGGCCAATAGAGAGCGATGCGTGAACTGATCCGCCAATTCCTAGAGCACATCCGCCTCGAGCGAGGTTTCTCTCTGCAGACTGTGCGCTCCTATGGCGGCGACCTCGCTCGCTTCGAAGAGTTCCTCTACCGAGACTATTTCGCAGAAGAGAAGGTCGAGGTGAGCGAAATCGATGCCGCCGCTATTCGCGCCTTCCTCGCGTCTATGGCGCGACGAAAGCTGGCCCCTTCCAGCCAAGGACGAGCCCTCTCCGCAGTTCGCAGCCTATTTGGATTCGCCTGTCGTGAGGGCTACCTGGCTGCCAACCCAGCCACTCAGGTTCGAGCGCCCAAACAACCCAAGACACTTCCCCCGGAACTTCGTCCCGGCGAGATCGAAAACCTGTTGGAGGGAGCTGCTGGAGAGAGCGAGCTACGGGTCCGTGATCGCGCCATTCTGGAGCTGCTCTATGCAACCGGCCTGCGAGTCAGTGAATTGGTCAGTCTCGAGTGGGGAGATTTGGACCTGGAGGAGCGTTCCTTGCGAGTGATCGGCAAGGGACAGAAAGAGCGCATGGTTCCATTCGGACGCCAGGCGCAGGTAGCTCTCCGCTTGTGGCTCGAAGAGTGGGAAGGAGTTCGCTCGAAGGACCGACAAAAGGGCACTGACGAACCCATTTTCTTGCACCATCGAGGTGGGCGGCTCAGCTCCCGTTCCGTGCGCCGAATCCTCGACCGCGCCGCCGAGCAGGCAGCCCTCGCCAGAGGGGTCCACCCCCACGCAATTCGGCACTCCTTTGCGACCCACCTACTGGAGAACGGTGCAGACTTGCGGACCATTCAAGAACTCTTGGGACACAGCTCCCTGTCCACTACTCAGCGCTACACTCACCTGGAATTGGACCGCCTGCTGAACGTCTATCGACAGTCGCACCCCCGAGCCCGCAAAACCTCTGGCAGGGGAGAATCCAGCTAGGAGCTTGCAGCCCAAAGCAAGCTTTCGCTCCACAAATCTCGCGGCCCTGCTACAATCCGTCCCCCATGAATCAAATACGCTCAACTACCGTTCTTCTGGTACGACGAAATGGACAGGTGTGCATGGCCAGCGATGGTCAGGTCACCCTCAATGACACCGTCATCAAGGCAGGCGCCAACAAGGTCAAACGAACCGGCAAAGGTAAGGTGCTGATCGGCTTCGCTGGTGGTGCAGCAGATGGACTGGCCTTGTTTACACGCTTTGAATCCAAGTTAGAGGAGTTCCCCGCAAACCTCGAGCGGGCCATTGTCGAGCTAGCCAAGGACTGGCGGACCGACCGAGCCCTGCGCCAGCTCCAGGCCCTCATGATCGTCGCTGACGCCAAGAGCAGCTACTTCGTGTCCGGTAATGGCGACCTGATGCAACCGGACGACGACGGCCTTCTGGCCATCGGCTCAGGCTCCCTTTATGCTCTTTCTGCAGCCCGAGCTTTGATCCGTCACACGGAGCTCAGCGCCCGAGAAATTGTCGAAGAAGCCATGAAAATTGCCGCCGGCATCTGCGTGTATACCAACGACCGGTTGACCATCGAGGAGCTCTGATCTATGTCCGAGGGTACGGTTGAGGACCCCCAGCCAACTCTAGAGCTGGAAAACATGCCTCCACGGCAAATTGTGGCGGAGTTAGACAAATTCGTCGTCGGCCAACAGAAGGCCAAGCGGGCCGTCGCAGTTGCTCTCCGAAACCGCTGGAGACGCCAGCAGCTGCCCGAAGAGCTGGCAGACGAGATCTATCCCAAGAACATCCTCATGATCGGCTCCACGGGTATCGGTAAGACCGAGATCGCCCGGAGGCTCTCGAAACTCGCTAAGGCTCCCTTCATCAAGGTAGAAGCCAGTAAGTTCACGGAAGTCGGCTATGTAGGCCGGGATGTCGAGTCGATGATTCGCGATCTGGTTGAAATCGCCGTGGCCATGGTCAAAGAGGAACGACGAACCTTCATACACGAGACAGCAAAGGCTCAGGCCGAAGAACGTCTCTTGCAACTCTTAGTACCTTCCGCACCGATCAGCCCAGTGGCAGGACAAACCGAAGATCTCACCGATACCCGGGAGAAATTTCGCGCCAAGCTTCGTAGCGGAGCCCTCGATAACCGGGAAGTCCAGATCGAGGTCGATGACAACCCCAACAGCAGCTTCGAAATGATCACCCCCCAAGGGGTCGAAGAGGTTGGCATCAACATCAAAGAGATGCTCCCTGGCCTCTTCGGGCGCCGCCGAAAAGATCGCGTCAAGGTTTCCGAGGCGAAGGAGATCCTCCTACAGCAGGAAGCCGAAAAGCTCATCGATCGGGCTCAGGTGGCCAGAGAGGCCCGGCGTCGGGTCGAACAAGGAGGCATGCTGTTCCTTGATGAGATCGACAAGATCGCTGGACGAGAAGGAGGGCGAGGCCCAGACGTATCCCGCGAAGGGGTCCAGCGCGACCTGCTCCCCATCGTCGAAGGCACCACGGTGACGACCAAGTACGGCATGGTCAAGACAGACCACATTCTGTTCATTGCTGCCGGTGCCTTTCACGTCAGTCGCCCGTCCGACCTGATTCCGGAGCTCCAGGGACGCTTTCCCATCCGCGTCGAGCTGGATGCCCTTACGGAAGACGACTTCGTGAGAATCCTCACCGAGCCAGAAAACGCCCTTACGAAGCAGTACCACGCCCTTCTCTCCACCGAGGGTCTCGAGCTTCAATTTACCGACAGCGCAGTGCGCGAGCTCGCCCGCTTGGCAGTAGAGGTCAACACCCGCACCGAGAACATTGGCGCCCGGCGTCTGGCGACTTTGCTCGAGAGGGTGCTGGAAGAAATCTCCTTCAACGCTCCGGAGATGCAAGAGCAGGAAATCGTCGTCGACGACGAGTATGTGCGAAACGCCATCGCCGATATCGTCGAAGATCAGGACCTCAGCCGCTACGTGCTGTAGGAAACCGCTAAGGGTCGCACAAACATGCTGAACACAGAACAGACTTCCGGAATTCGCCGCCGAAGCTTCGGTAGCTTCCGATCGCCCTACAGCCTTGTTTGGAGCGCTGCGATAGCAATCCTCTTGGCGGCTACCGCCTGCGGAAAGAAGGGGGATCCTACCCCTCCCGTGCGCGCGATTCCGGCCCCGGTGAAGGATCTCGCTGTCTATCAGCAGGGAAGCGATTTCATTCTGCAATTCGGCTACCCCAAAACCACCATTGCTGGAGGCCCTCTACCGGGAATCGCCCGCATCGAGCTCATGGAAATGCTCCAGCCGGCGCCGGCAGAAGGATTCAACGTAGAAGTCGAACCCCGGAGGTTTGCAGCCGCATCTGAGATCCGCATGAATCTCAATGAGGTCGACCTGGCCAACTCCACCAGCGGTGATCGAGTCTTCGTCCGCTTACCCGTACCGGAAGGAGCCTCGGAGTCTGCTTACAGCTTTGGAGTTCGCACTCTCGCTTCCAATGGTGAGATCTCCGGGATATCCAATGTTGCCTCCATGGTGCCAGCAACTCCACCGGAACCGCCGACAAGTCTCAATGTCGTCCCCAACCCGGATGGCTTGGAAGTCAACTGGCAACCCCAAGGGACGATGGGGGAAGGCTTCAACCTGTACCGACGGGATGCTCGCAGCCGCTCCTACAATCGCAAGCCAACCCCTATCGAGGCTGACAAGAATCAATTCCTGGACACCACCGCTCGCTACGGACAACGGTACATCTACACCGTGACCACGGTAGCGCGGCGGGATCCGCTGGTGGAAAGTCGCCTATCCGGCGAAGCGGAAGTTCTGTACCAGGATCGCTTCTCCCCTGAGCCACCGGCTGGCCTCGTCGCCCTCACGGAAAGCGACCGTGTCCGATTGCGCTGGGACCCCAGCAGCTCCCGAGACGTCCAGTCCTACCACGTCTACCGCCAGGACGACGGGGATTTTCGGAGACTCACCTCGAGCCCCACGACCAAACGCGAGTTCCTCGACTCTGGGGTCAGGGTTGGAGGCACCTACACCTACCGGATCACCGGTCTCGACGCCTTGGGCAACGAAGGAGATCCTGGCGAAGAGGTCACCGTCACTCTCCGATGACCGAGTTCTTCAAAGTCTCCGGTAGTGGCAACGATTTCATCGCTCTCGTCGAGCCAAAGAGCCTTCCCAAGCCAGAGCAAATTCGCGCCTGGTGTCAGCGAGGAAGCAGCCTAGGCGCTGATGGCGTCTTCATCTTGACCCGCCGGGCGGATGCTCCGGAAGCGGTCGGCATGGAACACTTCAACGCAGACGGTGGCAGGGCCGATCTCTGCGTCAATGGCACTCGTTGTGCCGCACGGCTGGCCTTTCATCATGGCTGGGCGAATTCACGAGTGACGATTCACACCGGCGCCGGCGAAGTAGTAGGGACACCGGCCGGAGAACAAGGTATCCGACTGGACATTCCCTTCCCTACCTCTCCTGTCACCCCCTTCGAAACTCGGCTCGGTGGGACTCTTGTAGAAGGTTGGCTCACCCGTGTGGGGGTGCCTCATTTGGTCCTCCCTTGGGCAGACTCCCTCTCTAACGCGCCGGTCGACTCCCTCGGGGCAGCCCTGGTCGGTCACCCAGCCGTAGGAAAGGAGGGGGCGAACATCAACTTCGTGCACGTCGTCGACCGTCACCACTTGGAGATTCGAACCTACGAACGGGGTGTGAATGCCGAGACTCTGGCCTGTGGCAGCGGCAGTCTCGCAGCAGCTCAAGTCATGATTGGTATCGCTTCCTGCGCCGAGCCCCCTCTTTCGATCCTCACTGCAGGAGGCGAGCGTCTCGAGGTGGGAGGTGAAAAGATCGCTGGTGAGCTTCGCTCCTGCACTCTTTCCGGAAATGCCCGCATTGTTGCTCAGGGCACCCTGCACTCCGAGGCCGACCGACTCCCTTCTCCTGCCCGGTGGAGTCTAGGGAGCCCAAGGAGCTCAGGAACCCAGGAGTAGAGACCAGACAAACATCCTGGTAACATCCCCGCCCCATGAGCACTTCTCCATTTCCCCCTGTTGCCGAACAGCTACAGCTTCTCAAACGAGGCTCCGTCGATCTCGTGGCAGAGGATCAGCTAGCTAAGAAACTAGAAGCTTCTCGCAGTTCTGGCAAACCTCTCACCGTCAAGACGGGATTTGATCCTTCGTCGCCGGATCTTCACCTGGGACACTCCGTGCTGATCCGCAAAATGCGACACTTTCAGCAGTTGGGACATCGAGTCGTCTTCTTGATCGGCGATTTCACCGCCATGATCGGTGACCCAACGGGGAAGAAAGTAACGCGTCCTCAGCTCAGCCGGGAACAGGTGCTCGCCAATGCCAAGACCTACCAAGAGCAGGTCTTTCGCATTCTGGATCGGCAGACGACGGTAGTCGATTTCAATAGCCGATGGCTTGCTGACTTGGGTTCAGAGGGGCTGATCCGACTGGCTGGAAGCTACACCTTGGCCCGCATGATGGAGCGAGATGACTTCCGAACCCGCTTCCACAACAACCAACCTATCCACATCCATGAGCTGCTCTACCCATTGGTGCAAGGGCACGACTCCGTCGCCCTCGAAGCAGATGTCGAACTTGGCGGCCACGACCAGATCTTCAATCTCCTGGTTGGGCGGCAGCTCATGAAAGATCAGCACCTGGAACCCCAGGTCGTACTGACCGTTCCTTTGTTGGTCGGGACCGACGGCACGGAGAAGATGTCTAAGAGCCTCGGGAACGCCATAGCCCTCGAGGATCCACCCAAAGAGGTTTTCGGCAAGACGATGTCCATTCCGGATTCGTTGATGTGGGACTGGTTCCTCCTCCTGACAGACCTTCCCGAAGAAGACATCGCGGAGCGAAAACGCAAAGCGGAGAATGGCGAGGTCAACCCCCGAGACTTCAAACAAGAGCTCGGGCGGCACCTGGTCGCGACTTACCACGGAGAAGAAGCTGCCACCCAGGCCGTAGCGGAGTTCACGAGTGTCTTTGCCGCTCAGGGAGTCCCTGAGAACGTGCCGGAGATTGATCTCAAGAGTCCACTCCCGCTACTCAAAGCTGTTGCCGCTGCAGGTCTAGCCAGCAGCAGCAACGAGGCCCGAAGGCTGATTCAGCAAGGTGCCGTTTCTTTGGATGGAGAAAAGCAGAACGATCCCTTCTTCTCCCTTCTCCCTTCCAGCGAGCCCCTTCTACTCAAAGTGGGCAAACGGCGTTTCGCCCGCCTACGCTTGAGTAGTTGAGGCCCCACTCTCGGAAAGCTTCCGAAGCTCACTAGCTCCCCAGGTGCGACTGAAAGAAAGCTCGCAGCTCACCTGAAATCACCTCTCCGGTATTTTTCACCGCATCCAGCACACCCTTGTTCCACCAGGTCATTGGGGTAATTCCTCTACGAAGAGTAGGCCGGAGGGCCTCACGATGCGTCGTGACACCCTTCATTGGAGCAATAGGTACCTGCCCAAGACCAACCACCACAGTTGCCGTTGGAACAGCAGACTCGCTCATAGAGGGTATAGCGTAGTGTTCCGGGGTATTGGGGATGGAAACACTGCTGGGCACAGTAGCGTGTGGAGCGACTCTCGACGTAACAATCGGCTCGATTCTCAGCGCCAAAAGCTCTATCGAGCTTGGTTCCAAGATCTTCGAAGAGCCCCTCCCCCGTGCCTGGCGAAGTGGTGGCGCAGTCTTGCTCAGACACTTTGAGGAGCTGCGAATCTGGCGAATTCGGCGCTTCTACTGAAGACGCCCCCATTGCAGAGAGGGTAACCGAGAAACATAGGGTCAACAGAGCCAAGGTCTTAGGATTCTTCATCTCAACCACTCCTTCGAGTCGATGTGAGGGATTTGGCAGCCAGCAGCTCAACCACAAAATTGGCCAGAACCGTTTCCACCAAAACCCTTGACGGGTTTTATCTCTGGGCCTCTCGGCTCACCCAACCTCTTCCTGTTGAGGACCTCAGTTTGCTGAGGACGGCCTGCTGCGAACGAAAGAACCCTAGGTCCACCGACGGTATAGAAAACGCATCGCTTACGAATGAGTCAAATAGCTCAAGTCTCCACACTTTCTTGAGACGTGGCCGATCCTCTTGCCCTGAATCAGAAGAGGCCTTGGCCGGGACGTCCCCGATCCGCCTCGATCTGACTCTGACGCGGTTATGATGTAGGACATGAAAGTACTACCTCCCCTTCGCCCGGCCACCCTTGCCGTCTACCTACTCGTTGCGTCGCTGACTCCTGGCGGAATCTCGGCAGCCGATCCCAGCCCCTCTCACTTCAACCAACCCATCAGAGTAGCCACGACCGCTTTCGGCGAAGCAATGGAGATCGAGATTCGCGACCTTCCAACCGACCAGGCGGAGCAGGCGGTACAGGCCGTGGTCAAAGAAATACGAAAGATCGAACGGCTCACCGCAAACACTCCCTCCGAGAAGGGTGGAGTTGCTCAGCTCAACGAAGCGGGGGAAAAAGGACTCGTGCTGGACCAACGGCTCTTCGCTCTCCTTGAGCGAGCCCTCAATTTTTGTTTCTGGTCTCGGGGAGCCCATGGTCCCGTTGGCGGTCCTGTCTACCGGCTGTGGGGAGTGCCGTCGCCTGCGGATAGCTTGCCCACCGCGACCTCCCTCACCGCTGCGGCTGCCCGATCCTCCTGCAATAACTTGAAGCTCGACATCGATTCGGGAAGGGCGACGTTAGCTCCAGGAACCACTCTGGAGCTCCGTGCCTTCACCAAAGGATTCGCCCTCGACCAAGCCATGAGAGTGCTCGCGGAGCACGGCTCCAACAACGCCTACGTCGAGCTAGGTACCTATCGATGCGGTGCCGGAGACGGCCCTGAGGGTCAAGGCTGGCGAGCCCTACTGCCGAGCCTGGAAGGAATTGCCGAGGACTTCGAGGATGTTTGGCTCTCTGGGCAGTGCATGACTTCTGTCCGCTTCGACGACCACCCCCTAACCGCAGCCGGGGAGACCTTCTCTACCTACCTTGATCAACGTAGCGGTCGACCCTCGGAAGGAGTCGCGGGAGTGGTCGCCGTCACCGAGTTGGCTGCCGACGCGGAAGGCCTCGCTGCCTCTCTCCTGATTCTGGGACAACGAGAAGGGCAAATGCGGCTCGGTGGCCTCAAGCCCGCACCCTCTATTCTCTGGTTGCTAGGTACTGGTACTGGCGCCCCATTGTTGAGCACCTATCACTGGGCCGATCTTCGTACCCGGTAGAGGCCGAGAGATAACACCGGAGGCTGTCTCTCGATGCAGAATTCCGGGCCAAGTATCCCGGGAGAAAGCCCTTTGTCGGCACGGCCAGGAGTTCAGGGTCTATCTATCTCCAGCTTGCAGCCAAGGGATTTTCATCCTGATTAGCTAAGCACCCACTCGCGGGAAGGCAAAGCTATCGTAGGCCAGCTCAGCAGTTCCAAACCATTGAAAGTACTCTTGCTTCGACTTTTTCCAAGCAGCATAGACTCTTCGGTAGGCAGGATCTCCAGCAGCCTCCTCCTCTAGAAGAGACTCCGTGGCCAGGGCAGCAGCCTCCATCACATCTCGAGAAAAGGGCCTTAGCTGAACGCCCGAAGCGACGATTCGACTCAGAGCCGCCGGATTCCGGGCATCGTATCGGGCCTGCATGACCGTTGCTGACTCCGCTGCGGCCACTTCGAACATCTGCTGGTAGGCCGCCGGCAACTTTGCCCAGGCATCCAAGTTTACATAGAAACTCAAATTCGGCCCTGGCTCCCACCAGCCTGGGTAGTAATAAAGCTTGGCGATCTTATGGAACCCCAGCTTTTCGTCGTCGTAAGGCCCTACCCACTCTGTCGCGTCGATCGCTCCCCGCTCCAAAGCTGGGTAGATATCTCCTCCGGCTAACACCTGTACAGTGGCGCCAAGTCGGCTCATCACCTGCCCACCCAAGCCAGGAATGCGCATCTTGAGACCCTGAAGATCAGCGGTTCCGGCGATTTCTTTCTTGAACCACCCCCCCATCTGAGAGCCGGTATTTCCCGCCGGAAAGTTGAGAACATTGAAGTCAGCAAAGAGAGGCCGCAGAAGCTCGAGCCCGCCCCCCTCTGTCAACCAGGCTGTCTGTTGGCGAGAGGTGAGGCCGAAGGGCACGCAGGTATCAAAGGCCAATGCAGGGTTCTTTCCCGTGAAGTAATAGCCTGCCGTATGACCGGCATGGACCGTGCCCTGCTGAACCGCGTCGAGTACTTGAAGACCGGGAACAAGCTCTCCAGCCGGGTAAACGCGGATGCGGAAACGACCCTCGGAAAGGGCCTCGACCCGCTCGGCGAGGACTTCCGCCGCACCGTAAATGGTGTCCAGGCCTCGAGGAAAGCTAGAGGCGATTCGCCAGGTGACCCGAGTGTCCGTGTGAACCGCCGGCGCACCCTCCTGAGGCCCCCGACAGGCACCGAGAAGGCCAGCGCTTGCTGCTGCAGCCAAACCCGTCTTCACAAACTGCCGACGTTTCATGGGAACTCCTCCCGAATCTTAAAAAGTTGAGGCTTCATGCTACCACCGGGAGATATGTCTTACCGGGGCCCCCAGAAACTCACCCTCGGAGAATAAGAACCTGAAGCTCAGAGATCAATCGCTCCCTCCCAGATCTCCTCCAGAGGTCGATTGCACGGCTTGCCCGGAACCAGAAGGAGCTCTCCCACCGGCTGCTCGGAGACTGGTAAGATGTCAGGATCGACTAGGAGCCGTAGGACCTCAAGATGAGCCGAAACAAGAACGTTTTTCTGATTCACCGTAAGGGTTGCCCCCTGCAACGGCGAGTTCGCGCGTTCCTGGAAGATGCCGGTCTGCGGCCCATCCTACTGCCCTCGAAGGAGCATCCCGAGGAAACGGTCGTAGAGCGATTTGAGAACTACGCCTCCAATGCCTACGTGATCGTTCTACTAACTGCGGCCGGAAAGGATCGGAAGTTGGCTCCTCCTGGAGCAAACCTCCTTTTTCAACTCGGCTATCTCGCTGGTCGTCTGGGACGGCGCCAAGTCACCTCTATCTACGAGGAAGACCTGCAACTACCTGCCGAATGCAACGAAGTTTTGTGCATACCCATGGATGAAATCGGCATCTGGAAGTTTGCACTGACTCGGGACCTGGAAGTCGCCGGCTTCGAGATGGACCGCCAACTTGCAGTCTAATCAGCCGTTCTCACCTTTGCTGTCGGAGCAGTCTTTGCAGAGACCCAAGATTTGCAAAGTGTGGTGTTGGGAATCGAATCCGTGAGCGCGACAGATCTCTCCCTGGAGAGCGGCAATGCCAGCGCTAACGAACTCCACGATTCGGCCACACTGACGACAGACCAGGTGGTCATGCCTCTGGCCGGGATGGACATGCTCATAGACAAAGCGGTCGCGGCCAAGGCGCTGCTTGCGAACCAAACCACACTCCACCAGTAGGTCCAGATTGCGATATACGGTAGCGCGGGAGATCTTTCGACCCTTCAGCTTCATGGCATCGAGCAACGCTTCAGCATCCAGATGGCTATGCTGGGCATAGATCTCATCGAAAAGCACCAAGCGCTCTGCCGTAACCCTCTGGCCCCGGTTGCGAAGAAAACGCACGAATTGTTCTTTTTCTCGCTGCATATAGCCTCACCTCGATTCTACTACCCGCTGCAGCACCCTACGGGCCGCGCCAAAGAACTTCCCACAACAGGTCATAGAATCATCGCCCAAGGGCGGAAGAAAAGGTTCGAGAGCTCCCAGCTTGGCGCCAAGCTCCGTATAGCAGAGAAGTAGCCTTGAAACAGAATCCCAAACCTTCACCAGAGGATACGACCAAAGACGTCGCGCCGCAGAAACGAGCCCGACGCCCTCGGAAGCGAGAAGAACCTCTCCCTTGGTGGAGCCGTCTCCTTCTTCTTCTCGCCGGCTGGTTACTTCTCTTGATCGGAATCGCCGGACTCGTCCTACCCGGCATCCAGGGCATTCTGACCATCTTCGTGGGAGCTGCTGTGCTCTCCTTGGTCAGCGAGCTGGCCTATGACCTGCTGAGGTGGGCGTTTCGCCGTTGGCCCCGAGGGTGGCGTCGAGTCATTAAGCTCCGCAGGCGGATCCACCGCTGGTTTCACCCCAAGGCAGACCCTGAAGACTCCTGTCCAAAGAGCTCGTGCGACTAGCGCTCTTCTAGAGGCTTAATTTCGCGTTGAGTCGGGCCCGTATAGATCTGGCGCGGTCGATTGATACGACCCCGTGGCTCTTCGCGCATTTCCTTCCAATGGGCGATCCAACCAGGCATGCGGCCAAGAGCGAACATCACGGTGAACATATTGGTGGGAATTCCCATCGCCCGGTAGATAATCCCACTGTAGAAATCAACGTTGGGGTAGAGCTTCCGACTGACAAAGTAGTCGTCCACTAGAGCTACTTCTTCCAGCTGTTTGGCGATATCCAAGAGAGGATCGTCCACCCCCAGCTGATCCAGTACCTCGTCGGCGGTTTTCTTGAGAATTCTGGCCCGTGGATCGAAGTTCTTGTAAACACGGTGACCGAAGCCCATTAGGCGAAACGGCGAGCTCTTGTCTTTGGCCAGGTCGACGTACTTACGGAAATTCGACCCGTCTTCGCGGATCATCTTCAACTGCTCGATAACTTTTTGGTTCGCTCCCCCATGGAGAGGACCCCAAAGGGCAGAGATGCCGGCTGAAATCGAGGCGTAGAGGTTTGTTTGACTACTACCGACCATTCTTACCGTGGAAGTGCTGCAATTCTGCTCGTGGTCTGCATGGAGGACCAACAACAGATTCAGAGCGTCGATGAGCACCTTGGGCGGCACATAGTCTTCGGCAGGAACCGCAAACATCATGTGCAGAAAGTTGGCACAGTAGGAGTACTTATTACGGGGATAGATGAAGGGCTGGCCGATGGACTTCTTGTAGGAAAAGGCCGCGACCGTCTTCACTTTTGCCAGCAAGCGAACGATGTTGAGATCCAGATCTTCATCGATTCCGGCCCCGGGATAGTAGGCGGACAACGAAGACACCATCGCCGAGAGCATGGCCATGGGATGAGCTGTCGCCGGGAAGCCCTCGAAGAACTTCTTCATGTCCTCATGGATCAAAGTGTGGCGGGTCAGCCGATCGCTGAAACTCAGTAGCTCCTCTTGGGTGGGAAGCTCTCCGTAGATCAGCAGGTAGCAGACTTCGACGAAGCTAGACTCGGTCGCCAACTTCTCGATGTCGTAGCCGCGGTAGCGAAGAATCCCTTTTTCGCCATCGATAAAAGTGATTCCGCTCAGGCAGGAACCGGTGCTGCCATAACCGGGATCGAGAGAAATCGCGTTTGTATGCTTGCGCAAGGCGACCGTGTCGATTCCGACCTCTCCTTCACTCCCCCTGACCAACGGAAACTCGTACTCATTTCCCTCGAGGATCAACTTTGCCGTACTCATTCGCTCTCCGAGTCCCCTCTAGCTTGCCCTGAATTATGTGAGATATCCCCACACAACGAGTGTAGACATGGCTCCAATCATTGTATCTCCAGCCCTGGGGGTTCGCAAGGAACGCCGTCTAGGCAGTGCTACGGATCTCACGCTTCTCGTAGGGCCGTTGCTACCGGCAACCTCGCCGCAGCAAGAGCCGGAAAGAAGCCGCCCACAAAGCCTAAGGCGAGGCTATAGAGAAAGCCCAAGATCATGAGCTTTGGAGTCACCGCGAAGGCGAAGGTCACCTGACTGAAGGTCTGCCAGTTCATGGTCGCTGCCTGATAGCCGTTGAAGACGAGAAAAGAGAGACCAGCCCCGAGCAGCCCACCGACCACGGCGAGCAGTAGCGCTTCTGCCATCACTGAGATCAGGACCGGCATGGAGGCGAACCCGATGGCTCTTAGGGTAGCAATCTCCCTGGTACGACTCGCTACCGCCGTATACATGGTGATCAAGGCACCAAAGACGGCCCCAAGGCCCATCAGAATCGCGATGAGGATTCCCAGGGTGCGGATCAGAGTGATGAGGATGGTCGATTGACCCGCGTAGTAGTCGGTCTCCCGCATCACTTTTACGTTGAGGCGGGCATCGGAGGTCAAGGCGTCTTTGAAGGCTTCGAAGGCTTCCGGAGATTTCAGCTTGCTGTAGACCGACTGAAAGGAATTTCCCCGTCGATAGGCTGGCTGCAATACCTTGGCGTCGCACCACAACTCTGAATCAGCGATGGTACCGCCGGTAGTGAAGACCCCAACCACCGTCCACTGGGCCTGGCCCAGCTCGATGAGATCCCCTACTCCAAGACCGGCGAACTGGCCTTGGGCCCCCTGCCCGACGATCACTTCATTTCTCCCTGGTTCAAAGTTTCGCCCCTCCACGATCCGAAGATCCTCTCTAACGGAAAAAGCCGCCGGCTGCACCCCGCGCAGAGGTACGTTGGCGTCAGTGCCGGTAGAAATTTTGGGTAAGGCGATGATGACAAAGAGCTCAGCGGAGGCGACGGCGCCCTGTTCATCGCGCAGCACCTCCGGTGAATCGGCGATGATCTTGGTGTCTTCCAAAGTGAGGCCGCTGGTCATCTCTGTATCGCTCCCGGCTCGCAGCACCAAGGCCGTATCCGGCGAACCGGCAGAGGTCAGGGTAGCTCGGAAGCCCTCCGCAATGGAAAGGACGGCTACTAGCACCAGAACCACCCCGGCAATGCCGACTATTGCCACCAGGGAAGAAGCAGCCCGTTCCTTGAGCGCTCTCAAATTCATCAGGGTCACGGCGACTACTTGGTCTAGGAAAGCCAACATGACTCAGGCCCTCCTCAGTGCGTCTGCCACTTGCAACCGCATCGCCTGCAGCGCTGGCGGGACACCAGTGACCAAGCCCAGCAATAAGACAATGGCAATGCCGATCGCCATATCCTTGGGTGGCATATAGAAGACGGGAAGAAAGCCGGACAAGGCTTTGCCCACCGGCTGGATGAGGATGGCCGCCACCAAGAGCCCCAAGGCACCACCGACCAAAGCGAGAAGGCAAGACTCGGCGAGCACCAAAGCCATCACTCTGCCATTGGAAAAGCCCATGGCCTTGAGCACAGCGAGCTCGTTGGTCCGCTCCCGCACGGACTGCGCCATGGTATTGCCGACAACCAACAAAATGGTGAAGAAAACCGCGGCGAGCACGGCCCGAATGATCGCAGCAGTGTTGCCGACCTGCTGAGCGAAGGCCTGACCGAAGGCCTTCTCTGTCGTCGTCTTGGTCTCCGCAGGTGAGTTAGCGAAGGTCGAGTCGATGGCTTCGGCAATCTGTGGCGCCTGGTCTGGATCGGCGATGCGGACGATGTACCAACCGACAACGCCGAGACTGCCTCCCATGCCCTCGTTCAAATAGTCATAGCGAAACAGGAACTGGGTCTCGTCCGCATCTTTGGTCCCCGCCTCATAGAGACCAACGAGATTGAACTCCCACAGACCGCCGGTTTCTTGGTTGCGATAGATGGTTCCCTGGATCGGAATCCGGTCTCCCACCTTCCAACCGAACTTCTCGGCCAGTGCGCGACCGACGACAGCCCCGGTCCGGTCGGCCTTCCAGGCCTCGAGCTCTTCCGGGGAAAGGACGTACTCCGGATAGAGATCCAGGAAGGGGGCGGGATCGACAGCCATCTGCGGGAAGAAATTCTTCGGATCTTGGTAGATGCCGCCGAACCAATTGGAATAGGTCACGGCATCGACTCCCTCGAGGGTCTCGATTCGGCTTTGGTAGGAGACCGGCAACGGCTGAATCAGGGAGACTTTGTGAATGGTCACCAAACGATCGTTTCCGGCCAAGTCGACACCGGCATTGAACCCCTTATTGGTCGCTGACAGCAAGCCGTAAAGGATGAAGGCCACCAGAATCGACAGCACAGTCAGAAGACTGCGGAGGCGGCGGCGGCGCAGGTTCGCCCAAACCAAGTGGAGGTACTTCACGCAGCTGCCTCCGAGCTCAGCTGTCCTTTGTCCAAGTGAAGGACTCGGGTGGCTCGAGCTGCCGCGAGAGGATCATGAGTGACCATGATGATGGTCTTGCCATGCTGCTGGTTCAAGCCCTCCAACAGATCCAGGATCTCATCCCCACTTTTGCGGTCGAGATCTCCCGTGGGCTCATCACAAAGCAGCAGTGTCGGATCCGTGACGATGGCTCGGGCTACTCCTACCCGTTGTTCCTGACCACCTGAAAGTTGCCGGGGATAGTGTTTCGCCCGGTCGGACAGGCCCACCAGGGCCAGGGCCGTTTCTACCTGCTTCTTGCGCTTGGCCCGGGACAGATTGGTGAGCAGAAGAGGCAATTCGACGTTTCTCTCCGCCGTGAGCACCGGCATGAGGTTATAGAACTGAAATACGAAGCCGACGTGACGGGCTCGCCAACTCGCAAGCTGGCCATCGTTGAGGCGGTCGATACGGCGCTCCCCGACTTCGACCCCACCCTCTGTGGGCCGGTCGAGCCCTCCAATAATGTTCAGGAGTGTCGATTTCCCGGACCCGGAGGGCCCCATCAACGCCAGAAACTCGCCCTTGCCAACGTTGACGTCGAGATCCCGAAGCACATCGATGCGCTCGTTTCCTCGATGGTAAACCTTATGAACGTTCTGTACGCGAACCAGAGCCTCTCCACTCGCCATGTTCTCTCCTTCCATTTCAGGGCTCGACCACCTTGACCCGATCGCCATCGGATAGGCTCTCTGGCCCCTCTACGACGACTCGTTCCCCCGCTGACAGACCCGCCAAGATTTCTACGTCTTTCCCCTGGCGCCCACCAATCTGAATCGCTCGTCGCTCCACCAAGTCGCCGGCAACCACCAACAAGATGTCCTGGTTGCCATCTCTACGCACAGCAGCTTGCGGAGCCAAAACTACGGGCCGACTGGCCGGACGGCTTGCCGCCTGCTGGCGAATCTCTTCGTCTAGAAAAGAAACCTTGACTCCCATATCAGGAAGGATCCGGGGATCTAACTCTTCAAAGCCGATTCTCACGGTCATGGTCGCCTTCTGCCGATCTGCAGCCGGTACGGTAGTGATGACCGCTGCCGGGATCTTCCAGTCCGGATAGGCATCCAAGGTCGCCTGAACCGACTGCCCCGGCTCGACGCGATTGATATACGCCTCGTTGACATCGACCTCGATCTCCAAAGAAGTCATATCGACCAGCGTGCAAATGCCGGTGCGGGTAAACCCTCCGCCAGCGGAGACCGGAGAGATCATCTCGCCAGGTTGGGCATCCTTAGAGATCGCGACACCGGAAAAGGGGGCCCGGACCACGGTATCTTCCAAGTTCTGTCGACTCAGAGCCAATCGTCGCCGAGCCACCTCGACTTGCTGCTCTTCGAACTCCTTCCTGGCCTGCAGGGAATCCACCCGGGCTACCGCCGCATCCAGGTCCGAGCTCGTGCTCACGCCCGCCGAGGCCAGACTCCTCACCCTCCCCAGTTGAAGATCTGACTCTGCCAAAAGCACGCCCGTTTCCACCACCGCTTTGCGAGCCGCTCCTAGCTCCGCTTCACTCAGGGCCAGTCGCCGAACTTCGGAAGAGTCATCGAGGCGAGCTAGCACTTGCCCATTCTCGATCCTCATTCCCTCCTCTACGAATACCTCAACGACTCGGGCAGTAATCTTCGATGAAACCGTAGCTCGCCTTCGGGCCGTAACGTAGCCGGAGGCGTCGAGCACCGCTCCTGCGGCGGTGCCCGTCGCGACTTGCCGAGCCTGAGCGACTCCCACCGAAGCCGTTCCCGGTGCCAACCAACGCCAGAGCACAAGGCTGCCGCCGACGAGAAATAGCAACAAGACAACAACGATCGGCCAACGACGCCGACCTCCTCCATTCGCCTCATCCCGATCTATTCTCAGATCGTCTAAAGAAGGAGTCGTAGTCATCTCACCCATTCCCTTTTTCTACTCATTTACAAACCCCTGAACTGACTGACTCAGCCCAGCCAACGGCCCCGGTCGAGAACTCGGTATCCCTCTCAGCTTAGGACCAATGGATCCCTGACTCCTGGAATTTCGTGCTCAGCGCCCTAGCCCTCTCAGTCGTCGGCTTCGAGACCGACTCAACCTCGGTAGCCACCGCGATAGCAAGATTTCTCTCGTAATCCCAAGAAGTGGTCTCTCCGCAGTCGCTAGGCTTCAGATAGTCAGGGCCCGATCATACCCCGCGAGTTTCCGCTCCCCACAGGAATTTGTGCAGCTGCAGCTGCACCCGAACCGGCAACTGATCTTCTAACACCCATTCAGCGAGCTCCGTTGCTTCGACACTACCGTGCACCGGAGAGAAGTGAATGGCGCTGCACCCCAATGGCCTTCCTGACACCAAATCCCGAGCCCACTCATAGTCTCGACGATCCGCCACGACGAATTTCAGCTCATCTCGGTCGGACAGGTGATCGAGATTGGGCCAGTGGTTATTCTCCATCTCACCACTGCCGGGACACTTCACGTCAACGATGCGATGAACCCTGGGATCAACTCGGGAAATATCGAGCCCACCTCCCGTTTCCAGAAGGACTCGGTAGCCGGCATCGCACAAAGTGGTCAGCAAGGTTTCGGCTCCCGGTTGCAACAAAGGCTCACCACCGGTGAGCTCGACAAGGGGGCAGTTGAAAGCAGCCACTGTCGTCAAGATCTGGTCGAGAGACTGCCATTCCCCCTCATAAAACGAGTAAGGCGTATCGCACCAGGAGCACCGCATTTGGCACCCGGTGAGTCTCACCAAAACACAGGGCAACCCAGCGAAGGTCGACTCGCCCTGGATGGAGTAGAAGATCTCGTTGACTTTGAGCCGTTGGTGGACCGGCAGGCGGAGCACTGATGGCGTTTTCTTTGCTGACGGAGCCCCACTCGCGACCCGGTCGAGGCTCATGGCGTGGCTGCTTCGAAACTAGCGCAGGAGCTATCACTCTCCCAGACGTCGACCCGACGCAGACGAACTCTAGCCCCTCCGAGCTCTCCGGCTGCCAGACGAAGCTCAAGCTGTTCGAAGATATAACCGCTCAATAACTCCGCGGTGGGGTTGATCTTGTCGAAAGGAGGATGATCGTTGATCACGCTATGGTCGAAAGGTCCAGCGATCTCTGACACCGCAGCCTTTAGCTCAGAAAAGTCCAACACCATGCCTAGAGGATCTAGCTGTTGCGCTGAGACATGAACTCGGACCCGGTAGTTGTGACCGTGGAGGTTCTGACAACCTCCGGTATGCCCTCGGACCTGATGCGCAGCAGAGAAGCTGAAGTCTTTGAAAACAGTATACATAGAAGATCTCTAATTCTTTTTGAACCCATCCGGGAATCTCTCCCGGTCTAGGACTGTTAGAACAGCTGACGAGGCAGCTCGCTTGGGAGTTGGCACTGCCCTAGAGTCGAAAGACTACGTCACAAATCTTCTCCAACTCCCTCTCCTCCCCCCCGAGCTGGGTCCCTCCTGAGCTTGGGGTTTTTTCTATTGAGCGACTCAGTCAGCCGCCAGTTGTCGGAGAACATAGTGCAAGATGCCCCCGTTCTGGTAATAGAGCACCTCCTGAGGGGTATCGATCCTCACTATCACTTCGAATTCGGTGGTGCCGTCGTCAGCGCCCGTTGCCCGGACTCGAACGGTCTGCCCTCCCGGTCGCCCACCGAGGGCATCGGTCAATCCAACGATGTCGAAGACCTCGTGCCCGGACAGGCCTAGACTCTCCGCCGAATCGCCATCCTTGAATTCCAGAGGCATGACACCCATGCCGACCAAATTGCTGCGATGAATCCGTTCGTAGCTTCCAGCGATCACGGCCTGCACTCCCAGTAGGCGCGGTCCCTTTGCTGCCCAGTCTCTCGAAGAACCAGTGCCATACTCCTTCCCCGCTAGAATGATCAGGGGAACCTGCTCTTCCTGGTATTTCATGGCAGCATCAAAGATAGAAAGAGGCTCACCGTCCGGAAGGTGAAGGGTGTATCCGCCTTCGATCTCCGGTACCAGGCGATTTCGCAACCGCACATTGGCAAAGGTACCCCGCATCATCACCTCGTGGTTGCCACGGCGAGAGCCGTAGGAATTGAAGTCCCGAGGGGAGACGCCTCGCTCGACCAAGTACTTCCCAGCAGGTTGATTCGCCTTGATGGCTCCAGCCGGGGATATGTGATCCGTGGTAATGCTGTCGCCCAGCACAGCCAGGGCGCGGGCTCCATGGATATCCTCGACGTCTTCAGGGGCTGGTGACATGCCCACGAAAAAAGGTGGCAGCTTCACGTAAGTAGAAGCCTCCTGCCAATCGTAGGTCGCCCCCTCTGGAATGGGAAGCGCCCGCCACCGCTCGTCTCCCGCGTAGACCTCGCTGTACTGGCGAACGAACATTTCGGACTCGAGGGCTTCCTCCAAAGTCTGACGAATCTCTTCTTGGGACGGCCAAATATCTCGCAGAAAGACCGGCTGCCCATCCTTATCCTGCCCCAGCGGCTCCGTGTAGAGGTCAATATCGATCCGGCCAGCGAGGGCAAAAGCGACCACCAGAGGAGGGGAAGCCAAGTAGTTGCCTCGCACTTCTGAGCTGATCCGACCTTCGAAGTTTCGGTTACCGCTCAACACGGACACGGTGGCCAGATTCCGTTCCGCGATAGCCTGAGAGATCTCCCGTGGCAGGGGACCACTGTTGCCAATGCAGGTCGTGCATCCATAGCCCACCAGATTGAACTTGAGGAGATCCAAGTACTTGGTGAGACCACTTTTTCCCAAGTAGTCGGTCACCACCTTCGATCCGGGAGCCAAGGATGTCTTGACCCAGGGCTTCGTCTCGAGACCACGCTCCACGGCCTTCTTTGCCAAGAGGCCAGCCGCCAGCATCACCGACGGGTTAGAGGTATTGGTACAGCTGGTGATAGCAGCGAACACCACACCACCATGTTGCAACTCCTCCCCTGCCTTCGCGAGCTCTTCTTGGGTCCGACCGCCGGTCACCGGCGGAGCGGTCAACACCGCAAGGCCACCGGCGGAAGAATCCGTCGCCTTGGCCGCCGAAGAGCCACTCGGTTTCGCCGCAGCAGGAGGCAACTGCGCCAGCACTCCAGCGAAGTTTTCCTTGACCGCGCTCAAGGCCACTCGATCCTGAGGGCGTTTTGGACCGGCCAAGCTCGGTTCCACAGAAGCGAGATCCAAGTCCATCGTGTCTGAGTAGGTAGCTTCCGGGGTCGATGCGGAATGGTAAAGGCCTTGTTCCTGGCAGTAGGCCTCTACCAGCTCAAGGCGCTCTTTCGAGCGACCCGTGAATTCCAAATACTCGATCGTCTTGGCGTCCACCGGGAAAATACCGCAGGTGGCTCCGTATTCCGGCGCCATATTGGCGATCGTCGCCCGGTCCGCGAGGGGCAAGCTCGGCATTCCTGGGCCAAAAAATTCGACGAATTTACCGACGACTCCCCGCTGGCGCAACATTTCAGTCACCCGTAACACGAGATCTGTAGCGGTAGCTCCTTCGCGCAGTGCGCCGTGAACACGAAAACCAACGACTTGGGGAACGAGCATCGAAATCGGTTGCCCGAGCATCGCGGCTTCTGCTTCGATGCCACCCACTCCCCAGCCTAGAACTCCCAGACCGTTGATCATCGTTGTGTGGGAATCCGTTCGACCAAGGTATCGGGGTAGGCAAAGGCAGGCTCATCGCTTCCAGATCCGGTCATCACCACTCGCGCTAAGTACTCCAGGTTGACTTGATGCACGATTCCCGTTTCCGGCGGCACCACCTTGAAGTTATCGAAGGCCGTCTGCCCCCAACGCAGGAAGGCGTATCGTTCTTCGTTGCGCTCGAATTCCCGTTTGGAATTCAGGAGCAACGCTGCCTCACTGCCGAATTCGTCGACTTGCACGGAATGATCGATCACCAACTCCGCCGGTTGGACGGGGTTGATCTTCTGAGGATCTCCCCCCAAGTCGAGCATGGCATCCCTCATCGCAGCCAGATCCACGACCGCCGGCACCCCAGTAAAGTCCTGAAGGAGGACCCGAGCTGGCATAAACGCGATTTCCTGGGAGGGCTTTGCTTGGGAATCCCACCGAGCTATGGACTCGATGTCATCCACCGTGACCGCGCCGCCATCCTCACGCCGGAGAAGATTCTCTAGCAGAATCTTCAAGGCGAAGGGAAGACGCTCGAGACTGAAGCCTCTGTCTTCTAGAGCATCGAGCCGAGCGATCCGAAATTGCTTGCCATTGAGTTCCAGGATTTGGTGGCTACCGAAGCTATTGCTCATGGGGAACTCCTCTATCAAGGGTCAATTCCTCTGCTAGGCGGGCTCCGATTATCGGCCAGCAAGCCAGGCATCAGGAAACGAAGATCGTGGATCAGCTAAGACTAGGTTTCTCGCTCGCCTGCTCATCGCAGGCCCGTGGCAAGAAGCCTCAGCCAAGAATCAAAAGATAACGCAAAGCGGTGACCTTTGCACGGTTGAACCGAGACCGATGGTCTCTAACCGTAGTTTCGCACCGACTTTCTACTGTGATGCCAGATCTACCGGCATCTGTACCCTCCTTTTCCCCTAGACCTGCTTCGGCGCACTCACAGCAGGCCTGCATTAGCCCAGGAGCTGAAGTCCTTGCACCACAGACAGTGACACTGTCTCGAAACGAAGCTGGTGACAAACAGCTGCCAAGAACTCTGCCAAGAACTCTGGAGGCTCGTCGGCAGGCTCACCGAATCAGAGCAAGAAGACCTCTTGTAGCCGTTGCCAAAGAAACCGGGATATTATTGATCCTCATGTCTTCTCCTACCTCCGATCTAGAGCCACCCCTCCTCCTGTTGGCAATGCCACAGGTTCTCGACCCTTATTTCCATCAGAGCGTCATCCTCTTGGTTCACCACGATGACGAGGGTAGCTACGGATTCATTCTCAATAGGGCTACAGGAATTCAAATCTCCGAGATTCTTGAAGGTATGGACATAGATTGGCAGGGTCCTTCCGAGGCGATGGCCCACTTCGGCGGCCCGGTTCAGCCCCAGCTCGGATCTGTGCTTTGCTCCACTGACCCGGAGACTCCTACTCCAGTGGATTTGGAGGCATCAGAACTAGCGCCAGGCATCCTCATCACCCAACACATCGGAGATCTGGAGCGCCTTGCTGACCAGATCCCCTCTCAGTTCCGACTTTTTCTCGGCTATTCCGGCTGGGGAGAGGGACAGCTGATGGAGGAAATCCTACGCAACGACTGGTTGACCGCTCCTTTTCAGACAGAGCTCGTCTTCGGAGAATGCCCAGAGGAGGTTTGGGAAGACGCCTTGCGATCCGTCGGCGTCGAGGCCGCCTCCCTACCGACTTGGACACCGAACGGAAGCGGAGACGCTAACTAATCTCAGCGGGGCCCAAAACGGGTCGGGAGGTCTTTATCGTGCAAGCATTTCTGCGCATCGCTCTCAACGGCGTCGCTCTTCTCGCTGCGGCTCATCTAGTTCCGGGCATTCACTACCAGCCGGAAGGAATCATCTACATCCTTTTGGCCGGCTTGGTGATCGGTTTGATCAACTTGGTCGTCAAACCCATAGCCGTTTTTTTCTCATTCCCTCTGATCATCATCACCTTGGGCTTTTTCTACCTGATCATCAATGGGTTGATGCTCCAATTGGCTGCAGCCCTCCTCCCTGAGCTTTCCGTCGCCGGCTGCCTACCAGCTATTCTCGGAGGAATCGTCATGGGCCTTTTCAACTGGGGCGTTCAGCTCCTGTTCGGGAAAGAGAAGAGCAGAAAGGAAGCAGCGTGAGTAGCGCAAAAATTGCCGTGGTTACCGGTGCCAGCTCCGGTATAGGGGCAGCGACGGTCCACGCCCTTTCCAAAGCCGGGTTTCGAGTCATCGCGGGGGCCCGCCGTCTCGAAACCCTGGAAGAAGTGACTCGGGCAGCCGGAGCTTCTGCCATCCCGCTCGATGTCCGAGACCAGGAGAGCGTAGACAACTTTGCGGCCGCGACCCCTGAGGTTCACCTGCTGGTCAACAACGCTGGTCTCGCCCTGGGCCTGGATCCCATCGGGACGGCCAAGGAACAGGACTGGCTCACCATGTATGAAACCAATGTCCTGGGAGCGATGCGAGTCACCCGTGCCTTCCTACCGGCCTTAGAGGCCTCCGGTGACGGGCAGATCATTAATGTCGGCTCCACGGCCGGCTTCGAGGTCTACCCGGGCGGCGGTGGCTATACTGCCTCGAAGCACGGCATGAAGGCGCTTACCAGGACGTTGCGTTTGGAGCTACTGGGAAAGCCCATTCGAGTCACCGAAATTGCTCCAGGCATGGCTGAAACCGAATTTTCTCTCGTCCGCTTTGGCGGGGACTCCCATCGGGCAGCGAGTGTTTACCAGGGCTTGAAACCCCTGACTGCAGAGGACATCGCTGAATGCATCGCCTGGACAGCCAATCGACCTGCCCACGTCAATATCGACGAGATGGTCATCCGCCCTCTCTTTCAGGCCACTTCTACCCAAGTTCATCGAGCCGAGAAAGACTGAAAGATGAGCACTAGAACCACCCTGTTTTTCGTCACCTTGCTGGCGTTTTGGGCCAGCCTGTCGGCCTGCAGTGATCTGGCGGGACAACGCTCCCAGGGAGAACAACTCTTCCGTCGCTATTGCGCCGAGTGCCACGGCTTGGACGGTGCCGGAAAGGTACCCAAGTACCGTTCCTACGAAGCCGCCAACCTGCTGGACGACTATTGGAAATTCGGTGGCGACCCCAGTAGCCTGAGACACACCATCGTCGATGGTAGCTTTCCCATGATGCCCGCCTTCGAATACCTGAGCAATGATGAGATCAAAGCTATCCTCGGCTACCTCCGGGAGCTCCGAGGTGGCCAGTAAACCGAGGTAGACCACTATGGACCTAAAGCGACTAAAAAGAGCCTACGACCACTTGGAATCCCTCGACGACCGTATGACCTACAAGGTCCGGCCCCGCTCCTCTTCCTTGAGCCGACCGGGCCTAGAGCAGTTGGCGGAGCATCATCGAGTGCTCGCTGAGTACACCATCGAGCTCAAGGAGGTCATCCAGGAACTGATCCGAGCAGCAGCCTCCCGGCCCAAGCCAAAGCCCAAGCCGCCGGTCAGCTAGCTTCGAGAGCTCAACCGAATCTGTAAAATATCTTCATGGGCCCTGAGATTTTTGAGTAGAAGGTCCGACGGACCACGATCCAGCAAAAGAGAGGCAAACGCTGCCCGCCCTTCCTGAAAGATCGTGTTCTCCATTTCCTGAATGTTGATGTCTTCTTTCTTGAGGGCATCGAGAACCGTTGCCAGCACTCCGACTCTGTTGAAATGTCGGATCGAGAGACTGTGGGTGGCAGCGAGGCTCTCCCCCATATTGACCGTATTCGGTGGCTTCCCTGTCTTCTTGTAGAGACTGATGATCCGCACGACCTCGGCGGCGATAGCTTCCGCCGCTTGGTCGGTGGAGGCGCCGATGTGAGGAGTAGCAGTCAACACGCCAGCCAAGGCGGTATCTTCGAACTCGGCCAACCCGCCAGCCGGCTCATTTTCGAAGACATCCAGGCCAACCCGAAGGCTCTTGGGCAATATCGCCTCCCGCAATGCCTCCGTATCCACCAGCTCCCCACGAGACGTGTTGACGAAGATCGCTCCCGTCTTCAGCGCAGCGAAGAAGGAAGCATCGACCAGATGACGTGTTTGGGGAGTCGATGCGAGATGCACACTGATGACATCCGCTCGCTGAGCGACTTCTATCGGGGAAGCAGCGAACTGTAGCCCCAACTCTTTGGCCCGTTCTGGAGTGAGGCTCCGGGACCAAGCCATCACCTCCATTCCTAGGCCCTGGGCTCGCCGGGCCACTGCTACTCCGATCTGCCCGACCCCCAGAAGACCTAGAGTCCTACCTTTGAGTCCCGAGGCCTTCCCGAATTCCTTTTTTTTCCACTCCCCAGCCCGCAGAGCATTGCTGGCACCAACGATCTGCCGGTCGGCGGCGATGATGAGACCCAGAGCCAGCTCCGCGACAGCTGCGGTATTTTTTCCCGGACAATTGGCCACATAGATCCCACGATGACTGGCTTCGGCGACATCGATCGTGTTAACCCCGGCTCCAGCTCGAACCACCAGGGAAAGCTTCGGTGCTGCGGCAAGAGCAGGGGTCTTTACCTTGGTGGAGCGGACCACCAGTACTTCTGTTTCGCCGAGGACCTCGGGAAGGTCTTCCGCCTTGAGATCGGGTTGGGATCTAACCTCGGTTCCCAATTGTGTGAGGGCTTCCACCGCTGTCGGGTCGAGCTTGTCTGCGATGAGAATCTTCATGGGCTCTAGTTTCCTTCTAACAGTACCGTTACCAAGTCCGGGAAAAAGATGACCAACAATAGGCCGACTACCTGAATGCCAATAAAGGGTAGTACCCCTCGATAGATCTGCGTTGTTCGAATGGAGGGGGGGGTGACTCCTCTGAGATAAAAAAGAGCAAAACCAAAAGGGGGAGTCAAGAACGAAGTCTGCAGGTTCATAGCGATCATGACACCAAACCACACCATATCGATACCGAGTATTCGCGCCGCTGGCGCCAAGAGCGGAATGATGATGAAGGCGATCTCGAAGAAGTCGAGAAAGAATCCGAGTACAAAAATGGTCAAGTTCGCCACAATCAGGAGGCCGACCTTGCCGCCCGGCAGGCCGGTGAGCAGATCTTCAATCCAAATATCTCCGTCGAGACCACGAAACACCAGAGCAAAGGCCGTGGAGCCAAGAAGCAAGAAGATCACCATAGTCGTCAGCTCTAGAGTTCCATCCAGGGCAGCCTTGAGGGCCTTCAGCCCGAGCCTTCGACGGAGGCCAGCCAACGCCATGGCGCCAACGGCCCCGAGAGCTCCCGCTTCTGACGGAGTGGCAAGGCCAATGAAAATGCTACCTAGAACCAGCACAATCAGTAGCAGAGGAGGCAAGAGAACGATGGCAACTTGCCTCATCAGGTCTCGCCTCAGCCCCGTAAGCTCGGCTTCCGGCAGTGCTGGCGCCGCATTCTTGTCGAGAGTGGCTACGACCACCACGTAAAGAGCGTAGAGAAGAGTGAGAAGCAGCCCGGGAAGAAGGGCACCTCGAAAAAGATCACCCACGGAAACAGCCAGCTGGTCAGCCAAAACCACCAGGACAATGCTAGGAGGGATGATCTGCCCCAGAGTACCGGAAGCAGTAATGACTCCAGTGGCCAGCTCAGGGGAGTACTTGTAGCGCAACATCACCGGCAACGAGATCAGCCCCATGGCGACCACAGAAGCACCCACCACGCCAGTGGCAGCGGCCAAAAGGGCACCAACGAACACTACAGCAAGGGCAAGTCCACCCCGCAGATGCCCGAAGAGTTGCCCCACAGTGCGAAGCAGATCTTCTGCCAGCCTCGACTTTTCGAGGACGAGGCCCATGAAGATGAAGAACGGCACAGCGAGCAGGATGTAGTTGGACATCACGCCAAAGGTGCGCTCGGGAAAGGCGAGCAAAAGGGCCCATTCAAAATAGCCCAACTGAGTTCCTAGGACTCCGAAAAACAGTGCCGTACCACCGAGAGAGAAGGCGACTGGATAGCCCACGAAGATCAAGCCAAAGGCCACCACAAACATCAAAGGACCGAGAAAATCAGCGCTCACGACAGAGTTTCTCCGGAATGATCTCCAGCCGTGGAGCCTGATTCTCGCAAGCTCGAGACCTGCTGGATGACCTGAGAGATTCCCTGGAGGAAGAGCAGAGCGAAACAGACCAGAATCATTGCCTTGATGGGATACCGAGGCAGGCCCCCAGGGTCCGGTGAAACTTCGCGGACCGCAAATGAATTGGCTACCGAAGGCCAGGAGGACCAGAGCCCGAAGAGACAGAACGGAATGAGCAGGAAAACCCCACCCAACAGATCTACCCAGGCCTTCCCGCGGCGCGAGAGATTCGCATACAAGACATCCACTCGCACGTGGGTGTCTCGCTGTAACACATAGCCTGCCCCGAGAAGGAAGAGAAGACTGAACATGTACCACTGGGCTTCGATAAAGGCGTTGGAGCTGAGATTCCTCCCCAGGTAAGGACCTAGGAAGCGGGCAATCGAGTTGAAAGCCCCTAGGAGTACCATGGCCAGAACTAGCCACGAGATCTTCTTGCCCAACCACTGGTTCCCTCGATCGATAACACTTGCTAGGCGTAAGAGGAAGCCCATGGTTCCCTCAGGCTTCATGATGACCTCCCTGCCTGCGTGCCTCATCTGTCCCTGGTCCGTGCCGCCAGATGAAGGCTCGGTTGCGGCCAGCTCCTGCCCCATCTCGGCGGTAACTCCAGAGGGTCTCTGCGTCGCAGCGAGTACAGGCAGAGACTTTGCCTATCCTCCTCACCCCACTCTCTTTGAGTTGAAAGGCAGCTGCGGCGACGAGATTCAGGTGGGGGCGTCCTCTGGGACCCGGCTGGGCAAACTCTGCTTGGCTGGAGGCCGTGACCAGATTGGCGACCTCCTCGCCAACTTCGTAGCAGCAGACGCCTATAGAGGGGCCAATCCATGCCTGCAAGCGGTCTTCCGAACCGGGGAGTTGGTCGATGGCGGCGCCAATCACATCCGCGACGAGCCCTCTCCAGCCTGCGTGTACTGCAGCGACAGCACGGTCAGAGGCAACAAGCACCGGCACGCAGTCCGCCGTCAAAACGGATGCCGCGAGAGCCGAGGATTCTGTCACCACGGCATCTCCCTCGCCACAAAGACCGGGATGCCCAACCAATACTCTTGCCGAATGAACCTGTTTGGCAAAGGCCACCTTGGGGGGGACCTCTTCTAAAGCCTCCAACGTCGCTTCAGCAGAACCAGCAGGCCCCTTGCCGGTGAAACGAATCTCGAGGTCACCAACCTTCTCCTCCCAGACCCAGAAGCCTGCTCTCTGCACCGGTTTCATCATTCCACCGCCTTTTGCCGTGCCTCTAATATTGGCTCCAACAGCCCCGCGAGTTCCTTGGCAAGCAGAGCGTGCCCCCTTTCATTCGGGTGAATTGGGTCGTTCTTGAGCTGTGGTGAGCGAAGGATTCTGGGCAGTACATCTTCCAGAACTGGAATTCTGTAGTCGCTCTCCAAGTCCTCGAAAAGCTCTTCGAAAGCTCCTCCTAAAGGGCCATGTATCTCGACCAATACCGGGAGTACCTGCTCCTCGAGGAGGCCCTCGACGATGGCTCGGAGAGCCCGTTCCGTATCCTCGATGGGGCGTCGCTGAAGGAGGTCGTTTCCTCCCAATTCCACCACGACCAGCCAGGGATCTAGATCGAGTACATTCTCGAGCCTGGCCAGGCCCTGGGAGGATGTATCTCCGGAGACTCCTTCATTCAGAATCTCCACCTTCAAGAGATCAGCAAGCTGCTCCGGGTAACCTCCTCCTGGACCAGCGCCGACTCCCGCAGTGATTGAGTCTCCTAGACACACAATCGTGCTTCCCGGCGAATCCAAGTGCGGAGGTGCTACTCCGCAAGACAGGACGAAACAGACCAGAAACAGGAAAACTCTAGTTTGGTTCACGGCGATGATTGTAGCCTGCCGGAGGCCTGGTAGAGGACTTCCCTGGGGTAGACTGGCCCGGCCATGGACCTCTCCAACGACCAGGTAGTGATGGTATCTATACCTGCCCTCCTAGCAAGGGCAGACGCCCACGGGTGTCTTTTCTCGCTGGATGAGCGCTCAAGGACCTCGGACGACCCGGCTAGGCAACCGAGTCTGAGCTGGACGGTCTTCGATTCCAGGTTCCTATTCTCCTGCCACTCCCAGTTGGAGCACTCGAAGCCTTGATCCAGTTCTTCAATGTAGGAAAGCGGTATCCGGGAGGTCAGCATGCCCTGAGGGAACTTTCCTTCGAGATTCCCCGAGGTCAGTTCGTTTTCCTTACCGGTCCCAGCGGAGCCGGAAAAACCACGCTTCTCAAACTGATCTTCCGCGAGGAGGTTCCCTCTGAAGGTCAGATCGTCGTAAACGGCCGCAATGTCTCCTCGGTTCCACCGGGAAAGATCCCTTTCCTTCGCAGGACCATTGGGGTCGTTTTTCAGAACTTTCGCCTGATCCCACGAAAAACTGTCTTCGAGAATGTGAGCTTCCTGCCTCGAATTCTCGGAGCGGACACAGCGACTCAGAAAAGACTCGCTCACGAAGCCCTCGACCGGGTGGGCCTTGGGCATCGCCTGGGTGCTTTTCCCCTGGAGCTCTCCGGAGGCGAACAGCAGCGGGTAGCTATCGCCAGAGCACTCATCAATGAACCCGAGATTCTTATCGCGGACGAACCCACGGGCAACCTCGATCCGGAACTATCGAAGGAGATTCTTCGCATCTTCGAGGAGATTCACCATCGAGGCACGACCTTGCTCATCGCAACTCATGACCGAGAGACAATCCAACGAATCGGCGGGCGAGTTCTGACCTTAGAAGCTGGAACCCTATCGGGAGATCAACTACTTCCCTCGCCAAGAGACCTCAGGTCGGAAGCAGACACAGACCTCATTACCTCAACGGAATCCGATCTAGCCACTGAAGGAGAGCCCCTTTGAGTCTATGGCAGGCATTGGCTTACTTCTTTCGTGAAGCCTTGGTCAGTCTCGGCAGAAGCTGGAAGGTCAGCTCGGTGGCTATTCTCACCATTGCGGTCAGCCTTTTTGTTGGCGGCGTTCTGCTCTTGCTTTCCACCAACCTCGCTACGGTAGTAGGCCAGTGGCGATCTCAAGCGAAAGTCCTCGTTTACCTAACACCCGAGGTCTCTCAGGACTTTCTTGATGGACTTCGGAAACAGATCGAAGCAGAGCCCTGGGTCACCGAATGCCAGTATGTCGCTCCGGAGGACGCTAGAGAGCGTTTTCGTCAATCGTTCCCTAGCCTCTCAGGCATGGTAGAGGATTGGCAGGAGGAGCCTTTGCCCGCCTCTTTCGAAATCTCCTTAGACCCCACCGAGCTCACAGCCACAGCACTGGAAGAGTGGCTTTCACGACTCCGTGAGGAACCCCAGGTGGAGATGGTAGATGATGATCGAGACTGGTTGTCGCAACTGAGTGCCATCGTCGCCCTGATCAAGGGGATCGGAATCACCCTTGGAGCCGTGCTCCTAGGGGCAGCCATCTTCACCATCGCCAGCGTGATTCGGCTTACCGCCTACCTCTATCAGGATGAGATCACGATCATGCGAGTGGTAGGAGCAACCGAATTCTTCATTCGGGGCCCTTTCTACGTCGAAGGCTTCTTGCAGGGATTGATAGGGGGATCGCTAGCCCTGGCTGGCCTTCATCTCGGTCACGCCGTTCTTCTGGCTCGCACTGAAGCTTCGATCTGGGGAGGGGTTCTGCTGGAGAGCTTCCTCTCTCCCCAGCACCAGCTTGCCTTGATCGTTGTTGGAGGGCTTTCGGGTCTAGGAGGAGCAATTCTCTCCCTGCGCCGAGAAACCCTGGTCCCGGCAGCTGAAGGGACTTAAAGAAGACGCCAAAGAAATGCCAGCAAGGCATTTCCACTCCACCCTGTCGTCCCGGCCTAGAGTTTCTCCCCGGAATTCCTCCCCACTCTTTAACGGACCTGCGTAGGGAGCGCCTCGGGTTTCGAGCACTTCGCGGGTACTGAGATCTTGTGAAAGAGAAAAGGAGGCCTTTCGGCCCCCTCTTCTTTGGCTACTAAGGCGGAACTGGAAGGCTAGAAGCGAGGAGGGCTTCCCAACTTCTTCAGCTCCTCTTGGAGTTCCCGCTCTTTCCTCTTCAGGTCGTCGTACTCCGCGGCCTCTTTGTCCGCCTCTTTGTTGAACTTGGCAATGTCGGCGTTCTCGCGGACTCGAGTAGCGCCAGCAGAGTCGCCAGCCCTCTCATAAGAGGCAACGGCAGCTTCGTACTTCTTCTGCTTCTCGTAGACGAAGCCGAGCTGCTTGTGCACTCGGTTCTGATTCTCCGAGGAAAGCTGCATCCCCAGGGCCTTCTTCAGTGCGGCCTCGGCTCGAGGATAGTCAGCCTTGGCAGTGCTCGCCTGGCCGATGTAGAAGTGGGGTATCCACTCACCACTATTTTTTGCAGCGGCTTGGTTGAAGCTCTGGATGGCATCGGCGTACCGTGCTCCTCCCAGTTGGGCCTCCCCTAGCTTGAGGAAGTTGTCGAAAGTTCCTTTCAAGGCTACCAATGCCTGCGCCTGAGTAGCGGCCTTGGCATAGATACTCGCTTTGCTCGAACCACGAGTTTGGCGCCCTTGGCGCATCAATGCATCAACCAAGGCCTTCCGTTTCGCGGGGTCCTTGCCATCTAACTGCACCGCCTTCTCGAGGGCTCCAATGGCTTCGGTAATTTTCCCAGCGTTGAAGGCTGTAGCCCCATAGTTGAACTGTGCGTCAGCGTCGTTGGGGCTGGATTGAGCAGCCTTCTTGAGGGCTCCAAGAGCTGCCCCAGACTGACCGGTCTTGTCTAGAGCGACCGCCAAAGATTGATGGTAGATCTTCTTCTGCTGAGCACTGAGCTTCGACTCATCTATCTTGCTCAGAAGCTGGGCAGCGTCTCGGAATCGGTTGCTCTGGAGATAGGCGGTTCCCAGCTGCATTTGATACCGCACATCTCCTGGCTTCAAATCGTAAGCCTTCCGGGAAGCGGCCAGGCCTTCCTGATTTTTCTTCAGTTTGCCCAGTACCTGCCCGAGCATGAAATAGCCGTCTGGCCATTCGGGATGTTCTTCGGTGACCGACTGAAACTGTCGAGCCGCTTCTGCTAGGTTGCCAGCCTTATAAGCTGCAACACCCTCTTCCCAGCCCGCAGAAACCAGCTGAGGTACTCCGATAGCCAAAACCATCATCAACGGGAAAGCCCATATTCTGCGCATACTCCGACTCCTTTCAACACGAAACCCTTACTCGCCTCTACCTCCGCCAGAAAGAAACCAAGTCATTTCACCTCGCGGCTGAGAGCCTGAGACCACGGTTGGTGGCAAGCCGCCGACCGTAACCCTTTGGACACCATAAAAAACTTATTGCAAGAAATCTGCCACTCGACCTAGGAACTCCTTCGCGCGATTGGGTCCCAAAGACGACGAGATCGCCTTTTCTGCTGAGCGGATCAAATCCAACACGGCATCGACCGGTCTCCCGGCCTCACTCTCGGCCTTCGAGAGGGCACGGGCTCTCGCCAATTCCTGAAGCTTCGCACCGTCCTTGAGATAGCTATCTGACAAGCTATTGATATTGGCCTCTAGCTGCTCTAATTGCCCGCTACTCAGGTCGCCAATGCGATCGATAGGTATCCCTGAAAAGCTCTCTTCTAGCTTGACCAACTCCGAGGTCAGGAGGCCATACAGGAGCTTGCAAGCCTCGAACGGACTGACTCCGATTGCGACAGCCAGCTCTTCCACTGTGCGCCGCTCGTCGATCTTCGAAATGACTCTCCATTCCTGGGGAGTCAACGAGACGGAGGTAGTCGTCGCTTGGTCTGTGAAGACGGGTACGAGCCGGGTCGAAGGGATTTTCTTGGACAGTACCGTCCACTCATCGATACGGCGAGCCGCCTCCATGAGGAGATTCGTATTGGACTTCTTGATAGTCGAAATGCTGGCGCTCTTACCCGGTACGAAGACGAAATCACCTTCCGTCCATACCGCCATCTCATAGACGGCTTCCTCGCCCTGGAGCTTGCCGACCTCCGCATGGACGATTTTTCCTTTGAGAAGGTGAATCTCACCCTCACTAGTCCCGGCTTTTAGAGAAAAATTTCCTGTTTTCCCTGAAACCGAGACTAGCTGGATGATATCCGGCAGAGGCAGTTCTTTTAGCGACCCCTGAAAGGCCATTGCACCCTACTGCAGCGTGAAGTTGACCGTCAAATTGTAGTAGACGGTAACCGGCTTGCCATTCAGAGTTGCGGGCTTGAATTTCCACTTCTTGATCGCATCCACCGCAGCGTTGTCTAGCCCCATGGGTAGACCCTTGAGGATTTTCACGTTCTGCACGCTACCTTCCTTGTCGATAATCGCCTGGACGATTACGACACCCTGAATTCTTGCCTTTCGGGCAATCTCAGTGTACTGCGGGTTTGGAGTATTGATCTTCACCGGAGCTGCGACATCTCCACCAACGTGGATCGGCCCAGACGGTTCAGAAGGAGGAGGCCCTTCGGGAATATCGAAAATGATGTCGGTATCGGGCATTTCAATATCCGGCTCGATCTCATCCTCGAGGCGAATCGGTTCCGGCTCATCCGGGGTCGGATCAGGAATCGGAACCTTCTTGGCCTTCGGCTTTGGAATCTCCTGCTGCTGAGGAGGTGGGGGAGGCTGAAAGCGTACCTGTTGAACCACGTACACCTTTGGCTTCTCCCTTTCTACATCCTCATCTGCTGAAGACTTGGGAAAGTAGATCAAGAGCAAGAGAGCGTGAAACGCCACAGCCAGCCCGACACCTATCCAGAAGTTTCGGGTTTCCTCCTGATCCTCCTCGGCGTAGGTGCGCAAACTTGCCAGCGCTGCCTCGTCATGAGCGGGGGCCTTCTTTGATGTCGTCTTGTCGTTGGCTGCCATGGCTGCTTACTCCTAAAACCAGAAGCGGTCGATCTCGCGCTGAGTTGGAATCGCGATGTTCTTGACTTCAACGCCTTTGTCTGCACCCTGCCTGAGCTCGTCGTAGACCTTCGCCATCGCCCCGTAGGGCGCATTGCCATCGGGACGAATGATGACCGGCTTTCTCGGGTTTACTTCCAGCTTCGGCTTGAGATAGTCGAGCACTTCGCTTAGTTGCATCGGCTTTTGGTCCACCACCAGATTCCCTGATGGCTCGATCTCAATGAGGACTGACTCTTCTTTCTCTACGACGGGAGGCTGATCGTCTTCTTCCGGCAAGGCGAAATCGAGGCCTCTAGTCGCAGCAAAGGTAGTCGTCACCATAAAGTAGATAATCAGCAGAAAAGCGATGTCAGCCATCGAAGATGTCGGAATCTCGTCGCTAACCCTGGATTTCTTTATCTTCATCTCACGCTCCTCAGCTCAGGACCCAGATCCACTGCCGTCGTCCTGCGTTTCCTGTGCGGAAAGCAGATAGATCACTTTGGCTCGCGCCTGCTTGAGCGCATCGATCGTCTCATCTATATACCGATAAGGAACGGAATCGTCCGCTTTGAGAACGAACTCCTTGGATGGATCCTGCCCAAGCACTTCCAGAGCAAACGAAAGAACTTCATCCGAGGACTGAACCGGCGCACTCATTTGCTCGCCATCGCTGACCTTCAGCTGCCCACCTTCGGTAATAGAGACATAGGCGGCTTTCTTGGGCACCTCGAAACGCATTACTGTCTTCGGCAGAGTGACCTGCGTCCGATCCACTTCGATGGTGAAAGTCACCATGAAGAAAATAATGAGCAAGAAGGCGATATCCGCCATGGAGGCAGTGGGAATCACCGCCGGTGTGGTTTGTGTGGCTTGTAAACGCATGCTATCGGCCCCTACCTCTCCGGTTCAGCCTGTGGATAACGGGTTACTGCCTTTTCTCGGCGCCAATGCCCTCGGCGGCAATACCGCTCCGGTCCATTTCGGCGAACGTTTCCAGCAACATATTCGCAGCGGTTTCGATCTCGCGAACGAATTTATTGATCCGGCTCATGAAGTAGTTATAAGCAATCTGTACGGGAATCGCGACGGCCAGACCACCCGCGGTGGTGATCAGAGCTTCCTTAATTCCACTAGCTACTAGACCGGGATTCGAAAGACCTGCCGCAGCAAGAGCGTCGAAGGACCGGATCATGCCCGTTACCGTTCCGAAGAATCCCAACAAAGGAGCAACATTGGCGGTGGTAGCAAGCACGACTAGACCGCGCTCAAGGCGACCCATTTCGTAGAGAGCTGCGTTCTCGACTGCCTTCTCGACATCTTCCTTCGGCTGACCGTGCTTGAGCAGACCGACCTTCATGACGGATGCCACTGGGCCTCTGTACTGCTCACAAACCTTGACAGCTTCCCCCACCGACCGATTGACGATCAGAGCTTTTCTGATCTTCTGAAGAAACTCGTTGACATTGATCTTTGCGCGCCAGAGAGCAATAAACCGCTCGACGATAAACGCTAGGGCAATGATGGAGAAGGCCAAGAGCAGCCACATGACCACACCACCTTGATCCATCAACTCCATAAATTGAAACTTTTCGCCGTTCACGATGCTCCTCCTGTCTAGTCCATCAGACCCACGCGAACGTGGTCGAGTTCCCACCAACATCTCCGAAGGTTCGAGCCTTCCGCCAATGCGTCTCTATCGCCGATCGGCGAAACTTTTCCCCCGGTACTGAGGCAGCAGATGTTAGCACAGCGCAAAAAATGCGGTCAAGACAAGAGAATTGAAGGGCAAGTGCTTTAGAATGAGCTACTTGCGACTCTTATGAAACGCGACGACACGGTCCATCCGGTACCTTCGTGAGCAACAGATTGCTATTGCCAGAGCGTCTGAAACATCGCTCGACCAGTTTCTTCCTGAGGTACCCAGCAAGATACTCACCATCCGCGCTACTTGCTCTTTTCCGGCCCGTCCATTTCCTGTCACGGCGACCTTCACCTCCGAAGGGCTGAACTCGAACATTTCTAGTTGTCGCTTTCCAAGCTCGGCAATCAACGCTCCACGGGCCTGCGCCAGCACGATCAGGGAGCGGCTATTGATGCCATGGAAGGGGGATTCCAGAGCCACTACATCGGGGGGGTGCCGATCGAGAATTTCAGCTAATTTCTCGCCGAGGAAGGCAAGGCGCTCAGGAAGAGGAGCCTTGGCAGGAGGGGAAAAAGCTCCCTGATCCAATAGGGTGACCCGAGACCCCCTCGACTCAACAAATCCAAAGCCCGTGTGCCGACTCCCCGGATCCAGGCCCAAGATCAGCATCGACTACCTCGCCTCGTCAGTTCCCTAGCTCTCGGCGAGATTTGCCCACACGTCTTGAACGTCATCGTGGTCCTCGAGCGCTTCGATGAGCCGCTGCAGCTTCGCCTTAGTGTCATCGTCTAGCTCTACGGTATTGCTGGGAATCATCGCCAGGCTCTTGGAAGAAATCTCTAGATTTCGCTCCGATAGGCCCTCAACGATGCCGTGGTAGTTTTCCGGAGCGGTGAAGAGGATGAAACTTCCCCCTTCGGTCTCAAGGTCGTCAGCTCCTAGCTCCAAGGCGAGGTTTATGAAGTCCTCCTCCTCGATCGTCTCCGGATCTACCGCGAGAAAGCCTCTGCGCTCAAACATCCAGGAAACGCAGCCGTTCTCTCCCATATTTCCGCCATGGCGCGAGAAAAGGTGGCGGATTTCGGCTACAGTACGATTGCGGTTGTCGGTAACAGCTTCTACCATTAACGCAGTGCCGCCGGGGCCATATCCTTCATAGAGGCACTCTTCGTAGGAAACTCCCTCGAGCTCGCCGGTGCCTTTCAATACAGCCCTTTCGATGTTGTCGTTGGGCATGTTGTTGGCACGGGCCTCCTGGACTGCCTGACGAAGGCGTGGATTACCAGTGGGATCTCCCCCTCCGAGACGGGCGGCAACAGTGATTTCTTTTGCCAATCGGGTAAATATTTTTCCTCTTTTCGCGTCTACCCTCGACTTCCGATGCTGAATATTGGCCCACTTACTGTGCCCTGCCATGTGTTGACTCCTGAAATCTTGGTGTGGAAATTGGCCCGCCTAGGAAAGCTGGCCAGGTCGACGGATTCTACAGGATAACACTCGTGAAATCAGAGTGTTGTGCGGGTGCTCGTTTGACTGCACCGCGGCACGGTGTTAGAAAGGGAAACTATTGCTTCGCCAGGAGAGACCGGAATGCCATCCTGTCTAATCGTCGAGAACGACGGCCCCACCATCGACCAGATTCGCAACGCCTTGGCCTCCGAGGGGTGGCCAGTGCATGTGGCCGAAGATGCTCAAACCGCTCTAAACCAGGTCTATGACCCAGTCCCCGACCTGGTACTTGTCAACTCCACTCTAGATGATGCAGAGACCGTCCTGAGTCGGTTCTCAAGGAAAAACAGCTCGAGCTGTAGCATTTCGCTGCAAATCGAGAGGTCCGAAGAATCCACGTCCCCTCAAGAGCTCGAAGCGGACGAGCAATTGCCCCTACCCTTTGAAGAAGCCCAATTTTGGGCGGTGGTTCGGGCCCTACTGAGCGCTCGGTTCGACGACCAGCAGCCCGCCCCGGAAGTGCCTGCGCCGAAGCTCACTTCGGAAGAGATTTTCGGAGATGTCCTTGCTGAGCTCGACTTCGAACCTGAGGATCCGGAGCCCGACCTCGACTCAGTCTCCCCCCTCAGCCCAGAGCAACCTGTCGAATCCACCGCCGCAGCGACGCCCCCGTCGACTCCCCAACCCCTCGACCAAAAAAAAGTTGCCTCAAAGAAACCTCGGAACGAAGTCGAACGAAAACTCGAGGAAACCCTATCCGGGGTCCTCGAGCCATCTTTCCTGAGCCCCAAGACTCAACCACCGCCAACCAAGACCCCGCTCAAGAGAGACCTGAGCAATATCGACAAGTTGCTGAGCGACTCCCTCTCGGGCCTGGACCTGGGAAAGAAGCTAAAAACTGACAAGGCCCAGACCGGAGATGCCAGAGCTGCGGAGGCCCCTAGGGAACCTCCTCCGCACCGCTTGGAGGACTCGGCGGATCGAGATGCCCTTCTGGCAGACCTGGATCTTTCCTTTCTCGACAAAACTCCCACCTCGCAGGTTATCCCTCCAGGCGAAGATACGCCCAGCAAGGGAGAGCCTGCACCGGCAAGGGCCATCGCCAATTCGGCCGAGGAACCGACTCCAACCTCTGAGCCTGTAGATCTCCCCGTTGGCCCGTCCGAGAGCACTGGCAGCCGCCAAGAAAGAGCAGGAGGCCCCAGATTTGGGCACTATACGCTGCTAGAAAAAATCGCCGTCGGCGGAATGGCTGAGGTCTGGAAGGCTCGTATGGACGGCGTCGCAGGATTCCAGAAGACCGTTGCCATCAAGAAGATTCTCTCTCACCTTACTGAGAACAAAGAATTCGAACGGATGTTCGTAGATGAGGCGAAGCTGGCCGCAGAGCTAAACCACCCGAATATCACTCACATCTACGATCTCGGCGTCATCCAGAGCGAGTTCTACATCGCCATGGAATATGTCGAGGGCGGTAATCTGCGCTCTATCCTCGACACAGCCAGTCGCAAGGGGATGCCCATCCCCCAGGACCTTTCTCTGTTGATCACCTCACGGATGGCGAGCGCTCTGGACTATGCCCACCGGAAGCGAGATGGAGACGACAAGGAACTGGGTCTAGTGCACCGGGACGTCTCGCCTCAAAACGTACTCATTAGCTATGAAGGCGATATCAAGCTCTGTGACTTCGGGATCGTCAAAGCGGTTTCTAAGACCAGCCAGACCAAAGCTGGAGCCCTCAAAGGCAAGCTGCAATACATGGCCCCCGAGCAAGCTTGGGGCCGTGAAGTTGATGGCCGATCAGACATCTTCTCGCTGGGAACTTTGCTCTTCGAGATGCTCACCGGGTCCCGCCTCTTCCCTGGCGACGACGAGCTCGCCATCCTGGAAACGGTTCGGGAATGCAAGATCCAAGAGCCCAAGGAGCTGGACCCCACGATTCCAGATAGCATCAATGCCCTGGTCACCAAATCCCTGGCCCGGGACCCGAAGGACCGGTTTCAGTCCGCCGACCGCCTTCGGGATGAGATCGAATCGTGCCTGGAAAACCTAACTCTTAGGCCCAGCAATGCAGATCTGGCCGCCTACCTGAGACGCCTCATGAGCGCCGCGGAGCCAGACGACGATTTCCCAGATGAGCCGACGGATCTGGCAGATCGAGTTGCTCGCTTTCCTCTGCCCTCAGCAGAGCCACCCCAGGACAACATCGCGGAAGAACAGGCTGAGCCGTCCACTGAGGAGGCTTCCGCTCCCCTAGACACAAGCCAAGAACCAACACCAGAATCCGAGCTCGGCACCCTGGTGGAGGCAATTGCCCCGGTGGAGGATGTATCGACCAGCCCCCCTGCCGGCACGAAGCGGTGGCTTTGGGTCGCCGTCGCTATCGCCCTCTTGGCAGCAGCCCTATTTCTCCTTTGGTGGCGAACTCAGCCATCGGCAGCACCACCAACCCCTTCACCAGCTGCTACCCAAAGCCAACCAAGCTCCGAGGAAAGGCCCGCGAATCGAGAGGAAACCACTCCGGCTGGAGAGCCCGATCAGGAGGTGGCCTCCCCTGCAGCTCAAGAACCTGCTCCGGATTCCGAGGACACAGCCTCCACCCCCTTGAATCCGGACCAGGAAAGGGAGAAGGCTCAACACAGGGTGGTTGATCGGCTCGCAGCCCAAGCATCGGAGCCTCCAGGAAGCCACGAGGCCCAAGCACAGGCCGCTGCAGACCCTTCGCAAATCGAGCCAGGCAGTCCCTCCAACAAACCAGTATCACAGGGAACCGTCAAAGCTACATCAGCTGATATTTCGGAACCGCCAGTTGCGAAGCCAGCACAGGCGGGGCCGGGTATCAAACCTCCCGTGCTTGTCAGCATGAAGAAACCGCAGTATCCTGCCGAAGCTCGCAAAGAGAACGTCAAAGGAGAGATCGTTCTCTCGCTTCTGGTGAACGAAAGTGGCAACGTTGACGAAGTTCGCCAGGTGGCAGGAGTCGACCCTAGCCTGGGGCTCAACGAGGCAGCTATTCGGGCTGCACGAGCCGCGACGTTCAAGCCTGCGACCCAAGAGGGTACACGGGTCAAGATGTGGACTACCTTGAAGATTCCGTACCCGATGTAATGTCCCGCAAGGGGCTGGGGAAATGAGATTTGAACCTGGAGGAATCGATGAGCCTCACCGATGAGCAAAAGCAGCAATACCAGTCGATTCTGTCATTCGAGAAATCTCAAATCGATGACCTCGACCGGCAGATTGAAGAAGAGCTAGCTAAAGTCAAAGACCGCCTTGCTGAGCTACAGAACGCGAAGAAAGCTGCGCGGCAAATGTATGACGCTACCTGCGCTCGCTTAGGGGTACCCAATGACCTCGAAGAGCAGGGCGATGAGGAGGACTCTGCCTTCTAGCCGCGGTCTCTTTGAGGTGCGCGTTCGTCACAGCGGAATGTGAGCTTAAGCGGAGCGTCAATTTAAGGGTGTCAATCGACAGGATCCTAATACCTTGTTGCCTGAACTACTACCAAGCACTTCGGGGTCCCGCTGTTGTCCGGAAGTCCTCTTTGGCGCGGCTTTTGGAGCCTATCTTTAGCTCTTCGCCGAAGCACATCAGCGACTAGCCCAACTATCTATATTTTATGCCCTGGTTCAAAAAAGCCAAAAAGCCCAAAGCCATTCGCCACGATCGCCCCCGGAGCAAAGTTCCGGAAGGGTTATGGACGAAATGCCCTCAGTGCCGGGAAGTGGTCTATTCCAGAGAGGTAGAGGCCAACGGTGACGTCTGCCCAAAGTGCAGTTACCACTTTCGCATTGACGCCCCGGCCCGAATTCGCTTGCTGTTGGACGAGGAAGATCCTCGAGTGCTATTTGCCGATGTTCGGCCCGGAGATCCTCTACAATTCTCTGACACGAAGCGCTACAGAGACCGCCTGCAGACCTACCAAGAGGCAGTAGGGGTTTTGGACGCCGTTGTGATCGTAGAAGGGTCCATAGAAGGCCAGTCGGTCATTTTGGCGGTCATGGACTACCGGTTCATGGGCGGATCCATGGGGTCCGTGGTGGGAGAGAAGATCACTCTTGCCGGCGAAGAAGCTATTGCACAAAAATGTCCTTTGGTCGTCGTAAGCGCCTCGGGAGGAGCTCGCATGCAAGAGGGAGTTCTCTCCCTCATGCAGATGGCAAAGATCTCTTCCGCCTTAGCTCAACTTCGCACAGCGGGCTTGCCCTACGTTTCGATTCTGACGGACCCCACTACGGGTGGAGTAACGGCCTCTTTTGCCATGCTAGGAGACCTCAACATTGCCGAACCCGGCGCCCTCATCGGTTTTGCGGGCCCTCGGGTGATCGAGCAGACGATTCGCCAGAACCTTCCAGAGGGATTTCAACGCAGCGAGTTTCTCCTTGATCATGGCTTTCTTGACCTTGTCGTCCCCCGTAACGAGCTGAAAAAAACCGTCGCTCGCTGCCTCCGCCACTTTTCCTAGCGGTCTAGGCCAGCCTAGACCCGGCTAATGGGAGCAGGCAGGAATTTCCCACCTTTGCATGAAATGCATGGCTGACCCCCACTCCTTTCAGCCCCATGCCTGAGAGCGCCAAAGGATGTGACGAGCTTCTATCGCAGCTGACCCTATTTGGCATTCGGCTGGGATTAGACTCGACTCGCAAGCTACTCGACCGACTAGGGAACCCTCACCTGGCCACCCCTGCGGTCCTCATTGCTGGAACCAATGGCAAGGGATCAACGGCGGCTCTTCTTGCCTCTATGGCAACCGCTAGCGGTTATCGCACGGGTCTCTACACCTCCCCTCACCTGGAAGAGGTCGAAGAGCGAATTCGCCTAGACGGCTTATCCATAGAAGAAAAACCTCTCCGAGCTCTACTGGAGAGAATTCTCGATGCGAGCCACCAAGCCGGTTTTCCCCCTCCTACCTACTTCGAAGCTCTCACTGTCGCGGCCTGGCTCTTCTTTGCTGAGTCCAAGGCCGACCTCGCTATTCTCGAGGTCGGCCTTGGAGGAAGATTGGACGCTACCAACGCCTGCCACCCAATCTTGTCTTTGATCACCGAGATTTCTCTGGACCACCAACAACATCTCGGCACGACTCTGAGTGCCATCGCGAGAGAAAAAGCCGGCATTTTTCGCACTGGCAGGCCGGCCCTTGCTTGGACCGAGGCGACAGAAGCTCAAGCCCAGCTGGTCGCAAGTGCGAAAGAAACACAGACACCCCTCGAGCTGACTCATAGCACCACTACCGTTATCGAGAAGGGCTTGCAGCAGCTCCTTCTGGCAGACGAGGGCCAGGCCCAAGGGCAGCACCTACTGGTGACCACGCCACTCAACGCCTACGACCTCGAGCTGTCCTTGAAAGGTCACCATCAACGACACAATCTGGCTCTGGCCGTGCGGGCAGCAGAGGTACTCGAGACCCAGGGTTGGGGAAGTTTCGACTCCCAAACCATCGAGCGGGGTGTCGCCGCTTGTCGGTGGCCTGGCCGCCTCGAAGCTGTCTCGCTACCGAATGGACAGCAAGTCCTACTCGATGCCGCTCACAACCCCGATGGAGCACAGAACCTTGCGGACTTTCTAGGGAATATCGACGGAGAGCTCACTCTGGTATTCGGGGTCGTAGACGACAAGGATGTCCCAGGAATTCTGGGACCTTTGCTACCCCTTGCCCAGAGAGTCATTCTCACCATGGCGACCAGCGATCGAGCGCTTCCACCCCGGGCCATTCTGGAGCTCGCTCCCCTTGCCGAGGCGAACACGAGCCTGGAGCCAAACCTAGAGGCTGCCCTCGAGATAGCGCTCTCGGCCCCCACGAGCACCCTGGTGATCTGCGGTTCTATCTTCTTGGTCGGGCCCGCGCGCAAGAGCCTCCGCCGTCGTTTCGGAATGCCCCCAGCTCCTACCTCGATCCGCCTCGGTGCGGAGCCTTGACAGGACGCGAAAGGAGCCCCTAGGGCCAGCCCGAACTCTCTCTGCCTTCTCCTAAAGGCCCCGAAATCACTAGCCCTTAGCTCGGCTCCCCATATAGAGGAAAGCGATCTGTCAATCCGATGACTCGCGCCCTCACGGACGCTAAATTGGCTTCGTCTTCCGGACTCTCGAGAACATCGCTGATCAAGTCGCCGATCAGGTCCATTTCGACCAACCCCATCTTTCTCGTCGTCACAGCGGGAGTCCCTATGCGGATACCGGAAGCGATGAGGGGTGGGTTGGCATCAAAGGGAATCGTGTTCTTATTGACAGTGATTTCTGCCCGCTCGAGCGCTTCCTCGACGACCTTGCCTGTCGTCCCCGAAGCCGCTACATCGACCAGGAACACGTGATTGTCGGTTCCCCCGGAAACGATGCGATGCCCCCGCTGCGTGAGTCGAGAGGCTAGCCGTTGGGCATTTGCGATCGTGGCGCGTTGGTAGTCTGCAAACTCTGGCGTCTCAGCCAACTTCAAGGCAACCGCCTTCGCGGCAACCGCATGCATCAGAGGGCCACCCTGAAGCCCCGGAAACACGGCGCGGTTGATTTCCTTGCGAAATCTCTTCTCGCAAAGGATCAGACCTCCCCGCGGCCCTCGAAAGGTCTTGTGGGTGGTCGTAGTGACGAAGTGGCAATGGGGCACTGGAGATGGATGAGCACCGGTTGCTACCAGTCCAGCGATGTGAGCCATATCCGCCATGAGCAGAGATCCGGCTGCGTCCGCAATGGCACGAAACCGCTGGAAATCGATAATCCTGCTGTAGGCACTGGCACCACAAACGATCAAAGCAGGCCGATGCTCGAGAGCGAGCCGCTCGACGTCTTCATAGTCGATTCGCTCCGTCTTCGGGTCGACTCCATAGTGGACGACCTTGAAATCCCGGCCAGAGTAGCTCAGATGATGGCCGTGAGTGAGATGTCCACCATGGCTGAGGTCCATCCCCATCAGAGTGTCCCCGGGCTTGAGCATGGCGAAATAGACAGCCATGTTGGCGCTCGTCCCACTGTGGGGCTGGACGTTTGCGTGCTCACTTCCGAACAGCTTTTTGGCTCGGCGAATTGCCAAGCGCTCAGCTTGATCGACGAACTCGCAGCCTCCGTAGTAGCGCCGCCCGGGATAGCCTTCCGCATACTTATTGGTCATCACCGAGCCGGTTGCCGCCATGACCTCTGGACTTGCGAAGTTTTCCGAAGCGATAAGCTCTAAACCACGGTTCTGCCGGAGTCTCTCAGCATCGATCGCTTCGAAGATCTCCGGGTCGGCGGCACGAAGCCTCTGCATATCCCACATGGGCAGCTCTCCTCACACCCGCGGCGAAAGCTGCGGAGTTGGAAAAGTTGAATATCGAAGGGTATTAGGGAGAAGAAGCTCCCTCTAGATTTTTGATCTTGTTGACACGATTCGCATGTCGGTTGCCTTCGAAGGGTGTTTCCAAGAATTCCTGCAAGATCGACTCAGCGAAGGCTGGCGCAAGGATACGCCCAGCCAAGGCTAAGACATTGGCGTCGTTGTGAGCTCGCGCGAGATGTGTCGTGAACGGATCAAAACAGTTCGCAGCTCTTACGCCGGCCACCTTGTTGGCGGCGATCGCCATCCCAATACCCGCTCCACAGACCAGCACTCCTCGCTGAGCTTGGCCTTCAGCCACTCGCTCACCAACTAGCGCCGCAAAGTCCGGGTAGTCAACACTCTGATCGGAGTGAGTGCCCACATCCTCTACCTCGTGACCCAGGCCCTCCAGGTAGGTGCGTACATGTTCCTTGAGAGAGTAACCTGCGTGATCCGCCCCCAGGGCAATTCTCACAACCCTCTCCAACCTACTCTTCTTCAGCGGTTGCAGCGGCCTTGGCGGCAGCTGGAGCGGCCTTTTTGGCAGCAGTCTTCTTGGCAGCAGCCTTCTTAGCGGGAGCCTTGGATGCCGCCCTCTTCGCCTTGGCAGCATTGCTCGTGGCCTGAGCCAACATCTTCTGGTGGCGCTTCTTCAGACGCTTGTTCCGCCTTTGCCTACGCCGACGCAGGGACCTATCTTTTTCTCTCATTTTTTCTCCTATGGGATTCCAGTCCGGGTGACTGCGATTCTGTCCGGGATGCGGTCATCTCCAGTTCAAAATCCGTGAGAGCTTGTCCCAGCACTGGCCTTGTGTCAAGAACCGACATCGAGAAGAGCTGTTCGTCACAGGGGTATGTTTCCGTGTTTCTTGGAGGGAACGCTCGAACGTTTGCCCGCCAACTGTCGCAGAGCCCGGATCACCTTCGGACGCGTCTGCCTGGGCTCGATGATCTCGTCTACAAATCCTCTTTCAGCAGCGATGTACGGGTTGGAAAACTTCTGGCGGTATTTGGTAACCAGGTCCGCTCTCAATTCGGTGCGATCCTCACCGGCCTTCTCCAGCTCCCTCTTGTACAACACATTCACGGCGCCCTCTGGGCCCATAACGGCAATCTCAGCCGTGGGGTAGGCAAAGTTGGCATCGGTTCGCAGGTGTTTGCTAGCCATCACGCAATAAGCCCCACCATAGGCCTTGCGAGTGATGACCGTAATCTTCGGCACGGTGGCCTCGGCAAAGGCATAGAGCAACTTAGCTCCGTGCTTGATGATGCCGCCGTACTCCTGCTGAGTTCCGGGCAAGAAGCCCGGCACATCCTCGAAAGTCACGAGAGGAATATTGAACGCATCACAGAAACGAACGAACCGGGCTCCTTTGAGAGAGGCATCGATGTCGAGCACTCCCGCCAAGTAGGCTGGTTGGTTGCCAACAATTCCCACCGCTTGGTTCCCCATGCGGGCAAAACCAACGATGATGTTCTTCGCATAGCCAGCATGTACCTCTAGGAATTTGCCGTCATCGACCACCCCGGAAATCAATCGCTTGATGTCGTAAGGTTTGTTCGGATCTTCGGGGATGAGCTCGTTGAGGCTCGCTTCTTGGCGATTGGGATCATCACTGCTCTGCCCCGCCGGCGGTTCATCTAGATTGTTGCTGGGAAGATAGGAAAGTAGATCCCGCACCGCCAAGAGACAGGCTGCATCGTTAGGAGAAGTGAAGTGGCAGACACCACTCTTGGCGCTGTGGGTCGAGGCACCTCCGAGATCTTCCTTGGTGACCTCTTCGTGGGTCACCGTCTTGATCACATCGGGGCCGGTGACGAACATGTAGCTGGAATTCTCCACCATAAAGATGAAGTCTGTAATCGCCGGAGAATAGACCGCACCTCCCGCACAAGGTCCCATGATGGCGCTAATTTGGGGCACCACCCCAGAGGCGAGAGTGTTCCTGAGAAAAATATCCGCGTAGCCACCCAGAGAAGCCACTCCTTCTTGAATACGGGCGCCGCCAGAATCGTTGAGGCCGACTAGGGGAGCGCCGTTTTCGAGGGCCAGATCCATGATCTTGCAGATCTTCCGAGCGTTTGTTTCCGAGAGAGATCCTCCCCAAACAGTGAAGTCTTGAGCAAACACATAGACGAGGCGCCCTTCGATGGTGCCATAGCCGGTCACCACGCCATCGCCGGGAATCGACTTCGTCTCCATGCCGAAATCACGGCAGCGATGAGTGACCAGCGCATCTAACTCAACGAAGGAGCTGGCATCTAAAAGCAGATCGATACGCTCTCTCGCGGTCAGCTTGCCAGCAGCATGTTGACGCTCGATGCGTTCCAGTCCACCCCCTTGGCGAGCTGCCTCCAGTTTTTCTTCGAGCCTTCGAAGCGGATCTTCGGCAACCATCTCCATCTCGGTCATTTTTCTATCCACGCTCCAATCTGAAGATATGATTCGGTGAGCGATCCTTTCACACAGGAGGTGTCTTGCTCAACGAGTCAGCCCCGAGGCCCACGACCTCCCTCTCCGGAAACTCAACATGCTGGCTCAGCAGGATTTGCTGAGTCGGCACCCTGCCCGACGGCAAAAGCGGCTCATCGCCAACCATCTATGACACAATCAGCAGCTGTGCCCTTCGAGACCCTGGACACCCCCGCCATAGCCCGCGCCCTTTCCCAACTTGCCGAGAAACCTGGCGACTGGGCAGATCTCTTCCTGGAACGAACCGAGGAGATCCGCTCCCCCGCAGAGGGCAAACCTCCAGGAGTGCAAACCCGACGTGAAGAAGGTCTAGCGGTGCGCTTGGTTCGGGCCGGGGAAAGCTGGCTGGCGGCTCGCGATGCCATCACCCCCAAGCTCTTTTCAGAGGCCTTGAGGCAAGTGGCTCGTGCCCTTCCCGCCGCTGCCTACCCGGAACCTCGCATGGCTCTTGGCCCCTGGCCCGGGTCACCGGATGCTCCAGAGCTGGCAGCTTTTTCTCCCGAGGTTCACCGAGCATTGCGCGAAAAGCATGTAGCCTTCCCAGCCAAGATCTCTGTGACTCGCCATTCCCGCTGGTTGCAAGTCATAGGCACCCGTTGGTCCTCCGGAACCGAATATGAGCACTTTTATAGCTGTACCGTAGAAATGCCCTGGGGCCGCTTCGGAACACTCCTGCCCAGCTTAGAGGAAGCCGAGGTGGAAACGGTTGCCAGCCATTTGCTGGACTATTTCCGGGCTCGCCAGGCCCTTCCGCCGGAGCCCGTCACCGGCCTAGCTGTGCTCGGTCCCGCAGCGGCGGCGGTGCTGCTCCACGAGGCCGTGGCCCATGCGCTGGAAGCGGACACCCTCGCCTTGGGAGGCTCTCCAGCCGCCGCCCTGGGAGTCCGGCTAGGCGCTCCTGGTCTACATGTACTGGATGACCCCAGCTCGGCTCCAGCCGGAATCAAGCGGGTCACCGATGACGAAGGCTTGGCCGTCTGCCGCCGGTGGCTGCTACGAGACGGGATTGTCGAACAGCCCCTCGCCGACATGGTCTGGAGCCAGTCCTCTCCAGAATTACTACCGGGCGCCGCCCGCAGAAGTAACCGCCATTGGCCTCCAGCCCCCCGGTCGAGTCACCTGGAGGTCCTGGGAGGACCACTCGACCAAGAACAGCTGCTGGCGGGGGGAGATGGCCTTTTCCTCTCCCAGGCGGAGCGCGGGAGACTCGACTCTCTTTCCGGCGAGTTCCATCTCTTTTTTCCCTTCGGACGACGGATTCGTAGCGGTGAGCTGGCAGAAACGGTTGGCCCCTGCCGCCTCGAAGGGCGAGTCGGCAACCTGCTGGAGATGATCCGAGGCATCGGCCAGCAGCCCCAGGTTGCTGGTGCTGGTTGGTGCGCTAAGGGAGGACAGAAACTACCCGTATGGGCCACCACCCCCTCCCTTCGCCTCGAGGAAGCAAGGTTGCTTCCGTGCTGAAATCGCAGCCTCAGATCGACGCTCCGGTTTCTGAAACCCTCGAGAACTTGACCAAGATAGAGGATGGTCGCTTCCAGGAAGTCGAAGTTTTTGCCAAGCTAGGAAGGGCTCGTCGGGTCTCCCGTAGTGGCTTGAATCGCACGGCGGTTTATAGCCAGGAGCAAGGTTGGGCAGTACGGGCATCCGACTCGAGAGGCTCTTTCTTCTGTGCAGGGACCGGCCAAGTGTCACCTCAGGGCTCTTGGCCTGGAACGGATGGTCTGCCCCTAAAGTTGCCTTCACCGATCACCTCACCCGCTTGGCAGACCCCTGCTGACTTCGAAGCTCCCCTCATGGGAGAGAGAGAGGCTCAATCCCTCCTAGAGGGAATCGAACGAGCTCTACGGAATGAGATTCCAGGCGCTCAGCTGCTTCAGGGCACCCTGGACGACGGCACCAGCGAAACCCAGATCATCAATAGTCGAGGCATCCGCGTCCGGTATCGCAGCCGCTTAGCGGCACTTCACCTCGAGTCCTTGGGGCCGGGAGCGGAGAGCCCCAGGGCGGACATGTACATTGCCGAAAGAGAAGCTCGTCATTTCAGCCCTCTGGCCTTGGCCAGGCGCTTGGCGGATCGACTGTTGGTGCTCACCAAAGGGACACCACGACAACGGGACAGAGGTGAGTTCCTGCTAGCTCCTCCGGTCATGGCTCGCCTCCTGGAGTCCCTGCTCCCCCTTTGGGTTGGCCCAGGAAGCCTAGACCTCGCCCAAGACCACCAGGACTCCCGTGGCCGGCTCGGTAGCGAGGCTTTGACGATTCTCGACAATGGAAGGTTGATGGGAGGGGCCCTGGAGGCGCCAGCAGATGGCGAAGGGGTTCCTACTCGAGAGATGATCTTGGTCGACCGCGGCTCCTTCCGCCAGCCGCTTCTCTCCTGGCAACAAATACCCGCCGGACAGAAGCGATACGCCGGCTGTAGCCGGCGGGCTAGCTGGAGGGATATCCCGAAAGCGGGCCCGACCCACCTCTATCTAAAACCCAGCCCGGCGGTAGCCGTAACCGAGCTGCTGGAAAACTTGGCTCGTGGTTACTATCTTCTAGACACCACGGGCGCAGCGGTATTTGATTGGCCTGGAAACCGCTTCTATCTTCCGGTTTGTGGCTTCGAAGTTCGCCAGGGCCGCGCTTCGGCCCCGGTAAGCGGTAGTCATCTGTGCGGCGCCATCTCGGCCCTGCTACAGGGCATTCAGGCCGTTGGAAGAGATCTGTCTTTCCTCCCCTTCAGCGGCATGATCGGCAGCCCCAGCGCCGTTGTGAGCGGTCTGGAGCTGCGCGCTCTCAGCTAACTTCTTGCCCCGCCGGAGCCGCGCGACTCAACCGGCAGGAACCACTGACAGGGGCGCCGAAGGCACGTTCCAATCCAACTCCAGGCTGCTCGTGCTACGCCCTGGAGGCACATATCGGACTCGACCAGGCCGGCCACGGCCACCTGCGGTGTTACTCGAACCCGTGGTCGGCGTGCGGAAGCCTCGAGCTGCAGCGTCGTTTGCAGACCCGGTACTTCTCCCCCTCGGCGAGCTACCTCTCGAGCGACTCGAGGTCCCCCTGGACGGGGTGCTTCTAGTCGAGGTACCTCGAGACGGCGTACTCCGAGCGCTTCCACGCCGGTTAGAGCCACCTCTCGAGGTCACCTGCCCGAGACTTCCCCCTCGTTCGATGGTGTCTGAGGTCAGAACCTGTCGGGGGGTTTCTTTTTCTTGGCTGCTGGCACTGCCACCACTAGCGGGAGGTGAATCTTCTGCATCCGCAACCTGCTGACTTGGACGGCTGGAGACATTCTCCAGGGCGGATTCATCTGCTTCCATCTCCGCACCGAGCTCATCTTCGCTTTCGGCTCTCTGACTCATTACCGATGAGGACGAAATCAAAAGGTTGGCGATTCGTCGGGGGTCGTCATAAGACTTGGGAGCCAAGGGTTGCTGCGCAGCTCTCCGGAAGCCCATGAGCATTGCTTCTACCGTCAACTTGCTCTCGATGACCTGTGGATTGACATTGGCAGAGGCGAGGTCCGGATCGATGACAAAGGCATCCGCGTAGGCCTTGACGGCACGGGACTTGTCTCCCAGGCTCTCGTACACCGAGCCGATCTGGTATTTTGCCCATGCATTTTCTGAGTCTTGCGACAACACGGCCTCGAAGGCTTTCAGTGCATCGCCGCTACGGCCTTGCTGCTGCAACAGAAGGCCCAGATTGTAGCTAGGAGTGGGGTTGTCACCACTATTCTCAACAGCGGTGCGATAGGCGGCTTCCGCCTCCTGCGGCAGACCAGCCAATACCAGAAGATTTCCCAGGTCGTTGGCGATATCGGGATTGGTCGGTTGTTTCTGATGCAGCTCCATTTGTGCCCGAAGAGCTTTCTCCAGGTTCGGAGGGGCAGTTCCTTTGGCCAGCAGGGCGCCGGTAACACTCGCCAGCACAATGCTGAGAATCCACCAGTATGATCTTCTCACTTCGTTATGTCTCCTGCCTTTGATCGGCCTTTTCGCCCTTGGTCTTCATTGGTTTTGCCTTGAGCTTGATCTTGCCATCTTGTTTCTCGAGACGAAATTGTACTTCCGAACAGCCGGTCTTCTGCCGAATTCCCTGCAACTGGCGCTGCAAATAATTCTCGAAGGTTCCCAGATCGAACTTCGGAGCGGCGCCCCCTCGGCTCAGACCAGTATAGAGAGCCTCGACGGCACCTGCTTTCAAACTACCCCCGACAACAATTCCCGCCTGAGGGTCGAGAGCAGCATTTTCCGCCAGTTGCGCCCTTGCTCGCCGTGAACGCCCCTCTTCAAAGTCCCTCAACCGTCGGTTGAAGAGCTCCGAATAGCTATTGAAGCGTGCTTCTAACCCACCGAGGCGAAACAAGTCGGCGGAACCCAATTGGCTCAGGCTACGAAGCCGCCGCAATTCGAATCTCAGGCTTTGCTGGTCGTCTTCTGGGGGAAGGGGCAGAGCTCCGCTGAAGAACTTCTCATACTCCACCTGAAGCTGCCGAAGAGCTCTCTCAAAGAGATCTAAGTCACGAGACACCGACGGAGTCGGCTTCTTGACGGATCGATAGGGCTCGTAATAGCTCATTGCACACTATGTTCTCAGGTTCTCAGGCTCTCGGGGCGCCAGAGAAGCCCGGCAAAGCCTTGAGGCCAAGAGGCTGGCCTGTGATGAACCGGAGGGCTCGCCGAGCCTCCAATTCCGATAATGTTCCTAGCGCCGACTCATGCAGGCTAGAATTCTACCGGCATGCTCCCAGCAAGGACATCAGAACAAAGGCATCGGATGCCCTGGGTCAAGCGGCTACCCTCCGATAGACCGATCCCCGACCTTGTAGCATTATACGGACGGCAGCTGTTGAGGGTCCAAGGTGGCGATAAGTTGATGCACAAAGGGCAGCGACTGGAACCAGACTACCAAAGGGAATCCAGGGTAGAGATCCTTTGGCGGGCGCGCTCTAGCCGCCCAAAGGATCACTGCTTTTTCCGTCGACTCCCTAGCCGAGCCATGACAATCTTTGCTCCTGGATCCACCGCCCCACGGAATCTGATGAACAAGCCAACCTCAGCCCCCCGAGACTGCCGCCGCCCCCGAGATAACGAGGGGTTGGAAGCTCGAACCGGAACCCGAGCTGTTCTTGTCTCGCACCCCGAACTTACGGTCAGGCCAGTTCATAAGACCTCTTGGCCGGGAACGGCTTTTCACTCGGCCTGGAATTCGATTGCGGCCAGGGAGACAGAGGGAAAGTGAAGCAACCTACCATTCTCCTAGTCGAAGATCGGGACTCCCTAAGACGCTTGCTGCGACGCGCTCTCGAAGCCGACGGCTGCCATATCGAGGAAGCCGAGGACGGTCTGGCCGGTATCGAGAAAATCGACAGAGGCACCTACGACTTGGTTCTCACGGACCTCAAATTGCCCGGCGCTTCCGGCCTGGAGGTTCTTCGGGCCTGCCGGAAGGCACAATCTAAGACCCCCGTAGTGGTGATGACGGCCTATGGAACTGTGGCAAATGCAGTAGAAGCCATGAAGCTCGGCGCCTTCGATTTCCTGGAGAAGCCCGTCGAAGTAGATGACCTGCTTTCTTTGGTCCGGATGGCTCTCGGCAATGAAGAGCAAGACGCTGCCCTAGAGGCTCCCGGAGCTCCCCCCATCATTGGCCGCCACCCGGAGCTCCGAACCGCCGTACAGTTGCTCCGGCGGGTAGCCGGAACGGAAAGCACCGTACTTCTAACCGGAGAAAGTGGCACTGGAAAAGAGCTTTTCGCCCGAGCTCTCCACGCCCTTTCAAAACGCTCTACAGGCCCCTTTGTCGGCGTCAATTGCGCAGCTCTACCGGAAAGCCTGATGGAGAACGAGCTCTTCGGCCATGAGAAGGGAGCTTTCACTGGTGCCAACCGTCGCCATGCAGGGAAGTTCGAGGTCGCAAAAGGGGGTACCCTTCTCTTGGACGAGATCGGAGAGCTAGCCCTTGGAGTGCAAGCCAAAATCTTGAGAGTGTTGGAAGAGAGGACTTTTGAGAGAGTTGGCGGTAGCTCGACGCTTCATGCAGATATTCGCCTCGTCGCTGCCACCAACCGAGACCTGCAAGAAATGGTAAGCGAGGGTAGTTTCCGCGCCGATCTTTACTATCGTCTAGAGGTGTTTCCCCTGGAGTTGCCTCCCTTGAGGAGACGCCTCTCTGATATCCCCCTCCTGGCGCGCCACCTGCTCAGTAGAATCTGCGAACGAAATGGTAAGGCGCTCCTTGTCCTCACCCCGGAGGCCGAAACCCTCCTGAGTGAGCAGCCCTGGCCTGGCAACATTCGTGAGTTGGCAAATCTACTAGAGCGAGCCTCGATCTTGACCGAGGGCAATCGCCTCGATACCCCTCACCTGAAACCCCTTATGAAGGTTCGCAGCAAAGACCTGCAACAGCACCAGCTGCGCCAGGCCTTGGTCGATTCCAACGGAAATAAGCGCGCCGCTGCCCAGGCCCTGGGAATCAGCTACCGCACCCTCCTGCGAAGAGTGCGGCTGTTTGATCTGGAAGGTTTCCCAACCTATCGGGACTAGCGGTGCGCGAACCGCACCCCAGGAGACCACACATCATCGGGTCCAGAGGCGGGATCTAGGCAGAGGATGAGGTGACCTCTTCGCTCAGCCTGCTTCTGCAGCAACTTCAGAGCCTTCTGCAGAGGGTGGCAGCGCACCATCGTCGTCTGCAGAAGGTCGAGGCGCCGCCTCGAACCCACGACTGGTGATGTCGAACCGAGCCGTGTCAAAGCCGTTGAGATCAGGGAATTGAGTCCGAAAGTTCAGAATCTCCGTGGCCCCAAGGTTCGAGGAGGTCAACTGAGCTGTTTGGGTTCCAACGATTTCCCCTTCGCTATTGAGGACCTGAACGATGACCTCGATGCGTGTGGCAACGCTAGTTCCATCATTGCGTAAGGTGCCTCGAACGATGACTCCTTGGCCGTCGGCTACCTCCTCTTGCTCCCAGTTGACGACCGTCAATGGAGAAGCCGCCGCAGCTGATGCGTCCTCCCCCTCCTCCACCACCGTTGCAGCTTCCTCTTCCTCCACGTGGGCTACGTCCGCGTCGGTGAGAACTAAGACAGGGCTTTTCTTCTTCGGTGCTTCGGGTTCTGCTTCGGACCTAGCCGCCTCCGCTGCCTCCTGAGCCTCGCGGGTCGCCTGGTCACTGGCATCGAGGTTGACCTCCGAGACCCGAACGGAGGCGAGTTTTCCCGCAGCATTGGTAAACACCAACAGGCGCCCCCTCGTTTCCCAAGTCCCCTGCGTCTCCAATCGAGAACCATCCTGCATCACCAGCCAGTCGGCAGCAGCACTGCTCCCTAGTCCCAGCAGCGCTGCGGTCGAAACCACGGTCAAGAACTTCGTCATCTCCTATAACTCCCTCCAATTGTGCTGCACGACACAGATCGGAATCGGTGCCACAAACACCTGTCCCGTACCCGCACGGGTGGTCTTGAGGTTCAGAGTATAGTTGGCGAAGCGACAAACGTCAGGAAAGAGTCCCTTGAGCTCGTTCATCACCTGACGAAGATCGTCGTCGATCTCGTCGTCCGTTCGAGGCGGCCCATCATCTCCCGCCTCCGGAGGCTTGTTCTTGGTCACACTCAACTCCACATAGGAATTGGTGACGAACTCTGAGATCGAAAGGAACTTCGAAAAGTCGTCGGTGACGGGGTCCTTTCTCACCGAGTTGGCATTCGTCGTCAAAACAATGTAGATGCGGCTCTCTCCCGTCCTGGAGCAACCTTCGTCGTCCCCAATAGGAGCAGGAACGTTCGGTTTGTAGGAAGTGAAGATCGTGACCCCGCTGATGGCGAAGGCCGTGGCGATCTGCCGTTCTCCGTTGCGCAGGGTAAGGTACCAACCGCCGTCGGATTGAAGCAGATTGGAGCTATCTTGCGGGTCGTCGAGGGCCACTTCCGTTAGGGCCAACTCCGTCAAGGGAGCGGCGAGGTTGCCGATTGAGTAGTCCTGGTCGAGCAACATATAGAACTTGCCTTCGACTCCTTCCGGGGCCAACCACAGATCCTCACGGTAACCAGTGCCAAAGGCGAGGGCGAATTGGCCCGTTTCAGCCACGTTGATCACGGCCGGCGGATAGAAGATCGGTCGCCCACCGGTGTCGAAGACCTTAAAGGGGCGCCAAATGTCGTACTCGTCTTCATCGGACGGGTTCGCCAACGTGGCCAGGTCCGGTGGGTCACCGGCGAGATTGATCTTGTAGAGAAATCCTGAGGTAGTGCCGAAATAGATCGTATCCAGGTAGAGATCCCGATTGGTATCGACCACCGAAAGGGCACTCGGCACGGCACCGTCGACACGGCGCTTATAGATCGCCTGCCCCGTCTCCATGTCCACCATGTAGATCCAATTTCCAACTACCCCTGGGCGGTCGGCGACATCGGGGTTGGTGCCCTCGGGCCCATAGCTCTGACCAGGGGTATCCGCTTCCAGGGCTCCCGGATCGATTCCACCTCCGAATACAGCTACCCAGCGGTCTTCGATATCTCCCCCATTGTCGACCTTGATCAACCCGACGGTTGGGGTTGACCAGGTATCTCCTAGGTCTGCAAGGCCGTTTTCATCGAGATCTGCGGTATCCATGAACTCCCAAAGGAGAGCTGGAAAGGGGCTGGGGCCGCAGTTGGCTCCACCCTCCCAACAAGATGGCACGTAGTTCGAGACCAGACCGTCCGTTCCCGTCAGCGGCACCGGAACATTGTCAGGAGCATTGTCAGGAGCGTTCGGGCCGTTGTTGGGGCCCAGAACATCGGGCTGGGTCACGTCGATGGCGAAGACAGATCGACCGCCCTCTCTGAGGGTCCCCACCAGAGTACTCCGCCACTCGCGATCTGTGTCCGTGGGAGTTCCATTGTGGCTTGGGTCGATGAAGACATCCGCCTGGACCAGCGGTCCATCCAGGCCGTAGTCGTGCTCTGCCCCCATCGCCGCGAGGTCCGCGACATGACCTAGAGTGCCCCGGGGAATGAAGGAGAAGATTTCTCGACCGGTGCCATTGTCGAATTCCTCTTCATTGCCGTCGTAGATCCCTACATCAAAGGCGTGCAATTGGCCATCATTGGACCCGACGAACAACATCTTGCGCCGGTAGATGTGCTTTTCGAAGTAGCACCGATACCCCGGATTGGGATCGGTAGCATCATCACAGGGCTTGGCATTGCTGTTGAAGTCCGTATTGAAGAGAGTAAAGTCGTTGGGATTGCTCAGTACCAAGGGATCGGAGTGAAAAATATCTCCAAGCACATAGGTCAACTCTTGATCGACGTCATCTCCGTTGGAGTCTTGGATGGTGATCGTTTCATTCTTGATTTTCAGTGCCCCAATCAGAGCTTCTTGTCCCTTTGCCTTATCGGCGGCATCGGGAGGTGTGGAAGCTGCGAACCCTAGGCTGAACAACATATCGCTCCACTCCGAATCGGAGCTGTCCCCATCGACCCAGAATTCACGGCGCGGCTGCGGAACCGTGGAGCTAGGAACTCCAGGAGAAAAGAGGACCCGGCGCAGATCGACGGCGCCGCCGATAGGATCGATATCACCCCCAGGCAAAGCTGCGGCGTCGAGCTCCCCTTCCGTCAGGCTCTGAGCCACCAACTCCTCGCCGGCATCCCAAGCTAGGCAAGCACTCTCGTCATTGGCACCGCACCGGCGGTCTCGATCCGGGGTTAGGTCGTCTCTGACCGGCAGGGGTTTGAGGTAAGCATCGATGTGCCCATCCCAAACCGAGGCATCCCCGATGGGAGTGAAGCTGGTAAGGAAGATCTTGTCGGAAACATTTGCCTGCACCGAGGGAACCGCTGCAGAGGCGAAAGTCGAGGCTTCCTCTCGGATCTCACTGAAGATATCTTCCAAGGTCGTCACGAGCTCATCAACGTTCTGGGGACGGAATGGATCCCCGGTGCCTCCCTCGTCGGCGATCTCGTCCAGCACGTCATCGCCAGCCGAAGCCGCTACGCCGAAACCGACCACGTAGGTGAGTACGCCACTATCAAAGAGGGTCTCCGCTACGGAAGGACCGTCCCCACCACAGGTTTCCAGACCATCGGTGAGGAGAAGTACGTAGACGTTACGACAGCCCCAGGCAGAATCTCCGGTAGCGCCATTGGATGCCAATTCTGACCACTCGTCGAACCAGGTCTCGAAAGACGAGAGTGTGTCCCCTAGGGGAGTTGACCCTCGAGGCATGATCACGGTGCCGGCAGCGGCGCGCAAGGCCGGAATCAGATCCAGCTTGTTGTCCGAAGCGACGTCCGTCAAAAAGGGCGCGACTCGGAAATCCGGGACGAAACTGGGCAAGTCGGCATCGCCAGGGTCCGCCAGGAGGAGGCGGTTGGGGGCCAACCGATCGAGAATCTGGGTCTTGTTGTCGTCCTCCCAGTTTAGAGGAATGACATCGCCGTACCTTCGGCTAGCCTGCGCCGCGGGATAGGCGGCCGTGTCGGTGAGAACCTTCAGATTGATCGCAGTGGACTCCGAGGAACCCTGGTAGGAGTCCGCGTCCTCGTCGTCATTGCCTTCCCAGCCATTGCAGGTTCCGGTAGCAAAGTGATCGGCGAAACTGAAGAAACGTTGGCGGCCGTTGGGGTTACTTGGAGTCGAAATATTCGCGCTACCAAAGTCGAGGCTGACAAAGCCATCCTCTCCCCCATCCACCAACTGGAAGGTGATGGTCTTGGTCTCATCGAAGGTATTGCTATTGTTGACCCCTCGAATATGTACCTCGACTTCGATCTGGTTGCGCCCATAGACAACATCCACGTCGTCAAAGGTCACTTCGAAACGCCAATCGGTGTTGAGGTGATTTCCAGCGCGGATGTAAAACGCGGTGGGATTGGTGCCATCCGTGTGCAGCTTAGAGTACATCTGCATGCGGCGAGCGTCCCACTCGTCGTCGAGGTCGGCAGGAAGGGCCACCTCACAACCGGTCCGTTCGAAATCGGGGCTTCGATTCAGATCACAATCCTGGGTACGGCCAAAGGTGTGTTGGTCGCCTAAAGCCGGGTAGACCCATAGTGGATCACCGTTCTCATCTTCCAGAATGACAATGCCATCTTCAATGGTCTCGTACATCCAGTGCTTCCGGCGCACCCGAAGGTTGTCCTGATTGAAGGTCGAAAAACCGAACTGGATGTTGTCCAGATTTGATACCACCTGGTACAGAGCGTCTTTGGCCTGGTACATCTTGGAGTCCGGTGAGTCTGACCGTAGGAAGGGTAACTCCGCCTCTCCGACATTCCAGGTCATGGAACCGGTGGTATCCAGAAGGATGAAGACGTAAGGGGGTTCAGCTTCGCTGCTCAACAGACCCTTGTCATCGCCGGACGCCGGCCAGCCCGAGCCGATCAGCACTGCGACGGCTAACGCCCACTGCAAAGTAGCCGTGAATCGACTACGGGTTTTCGTTCGAATTTTCATCTGGAATATCTCCTCCAAAGGCGCTGCCGACGATTAAGGTCCGGAAAGCGGGGCAGGCGGTGGGTCATACTGCAGAGGGCCGTCATAGAGAGCCTCCGCCGTCGGCTGCCAGGGGTCGACTTCGACCATCAACTCGATTCGCTTCTGGGCCACCTGTCGGGTGCCGGCCATACGCGTCGAGGTACTTCTAAACTGGTGATTGATCCGCTCATAGGGCGGGAAGACGGCGTTCGAGGCGATGTCTCCCAAGTTTGAGAACCGGGAGCCGACCGGCCGTACTCGCGTGGTAGCGACCTCGTCTCGTACCGAGAGGGCCCCTACTGCTCTTTCCGTTAGGCGGAACTCGTGAGCATCGTAGTTGTTGGAAGTCAGCATGAAGGACACCGCCGCTGCCACTCCGGAATCCGAGGCATAGAAGGTCCTACTGATATCCCGAGTACTGTTGCCAATTTCGGCCTCGGTCTGCGTGATCAAGACCAGGGAGAGACCAAAGATGGTCAGGAGCAGGAGCACCAACAAAACAACGATGTAAGCGCTGCCTCGCTGGGCATGGGGACGGCCGTGAGCTCGGATCATCACAAATTCCTCAAATCGATGGTGGTCTTGAGAAAGCGGCGACGAAACATTCGCGCCTCCTCAGAATTGACCAAGGCATCGTCGACCGCGTAGTTGCGATCCTCGAGACTGGTCAACACAGGTTCTTGATGCTTGGTATCCGGACCGCCAGTGCGCGCCAGCGTGGTGATTCTCACGTAATAGAGGGGTGGCACTCCGTCCGCATTGGGGGCTGTAAAGGCGACGTGGTCGATATCGTCCGCGGTGTTGTTGAAGAGCCAATCGTCTTCGTCCCCGTCGAGGGTTTCGGTGATCTCTCCGAGACCGGTATCACCAATGGTTCCGGTGCCAAAAGTCGTATCGAACCCCAGACTCACTTGCAGATCGAGAATATTGTCGGAGATATCTGTCGAGAGCACGAGGGGATCCACCGCCACCCCAGGAACGGACCAGGGCGCACCCGTGCCGGGCAGCAGGCGAGCCCGCGAAAGGCGAGTTCTTGCACTTTCCGCTACCGGGTCGCCGTCATTGCGGACATAAAAACGGTACTCCTCCAGGATGGCGAGGTAGCCCGCAGTGCCCGGCGCCATGGGGAATGGTGCCGTATCGTCATTTGTCCAAAGAGCTCGGTACTGATCCGCTAGCTCCATGCCCCCATCGGTCTTGATGACAAAGTTCATGGTGATCAAATCTGCCGTATTGCCGGCGGAAGCCGGCTCCAACTCCACAACGACATAGGACTCTCCTGGGGTCGACGGAATCAGAATCATGGCCTCTGGGATGCCCCCATCTGTGTTGGCGTTGGCCAGATCGGTGAGATCCTGCTCCGGATGGGAGGCAGAGGTCCGGGCGATGGTCACGGTCCCCTCCTTGGCGTTTTCCTGAGTATCGTCCAAGTTGAGCAAGGTCATGTGGTAGTGAGGTGTCGAAAAATTTCCCCTCACGGTCAGAATGTCCGTACCGGCAAGAGCCGTAGGAGTGTCACCGTCTGTGGGAGCGATCTGCCGAGCGGCACCAGTGACGTTATTGGCAACGGAAACCGCCAGCCGAAAGGGCGGAAAAGTCTCCGCCCCTACAGCGCCGATAGGCCGAGTCACAGGAATTCCGGACCGCCCTGCCATGCGAGTCGTTCGGACGATCTCGTCCTGCCCAACACGTAGAGACTGCTGCATGTCCGAGACTCGCGTCTGAACCCGCGTAACCCTTCGATTGAAATCGAATATCAACAGCGCTACCAAAATGATCTGCACGAACACGACGGTTGAAACGAGGACTTCGATGAGAGTGAAGCCCCGCTGTCTACGATTGCCGGGAGAGGCAAGAGATTTCTTCTTGATCATCGAGCCGCTCCTAGAAAGCCTTCAAAATAGTAGCTGTGATGCGGCCTCGCCCCAGCAGGCTCTCTCGGCCTCGAGGAATGATGGCGACCTCAATCTTCTTGAGGTGCTCGAAGCCCTCGAAAGTACCGCCGACAAGGCGCTCATCGTCTTCTAGAACGCCATCATCCAGAGCGGTTACCTGAAAGAGCTCCACATTGGTGACGCGCGCCCAATCCGCATTGTCAGTCTGTACGTTGTTGAAGCCAGCGGCAGCTAGCAGAGTCGCGTAGTCCGGGGGATCGTCCGAGTCGTAGCTCTGGGAAAAACTGCCAAGAACCCCGTTTCCCTCGACATGCGGCAGTGGGTCACCGGAAGCATCCTCGGGAGCTCTACCGGCAAACAGCTCGATGGTGGAGAGCCCGCGGGATCCGACATCCATCGTTATATCTTCGTTATTGAAGGGTTTCTGAACCCGATCTTCGAAGAAATCTGCGGCGAAATTACTCGCCATGGTCAGGTGACGACCTGCGACATTGTTGACCATGGACTGGGTAAACAGGGGAATCAATCCGAGGACGATGATGAGCAGAATGGCCATGGCCACCAGCCCTTCCACCAAGGAGAAACCGGCCTGCGGCAAGATCCCGCGACGGCGCCGAAGGAGCGGCCGAGGCATCGTGGCCCGGCTGCGAGTGGACTTGAACTTCATCTCTCATTTACTCCATAGAAGGATCCCGAAGCCCGGTATGTCTCGATCTCAGCAATCATCGTCATAGTTCCAATACCAAATCCAGGGTGAGGTGCTCGCATCGACCCGTTCGCCGTCGCGGATTTTCCATTCCGCATCTTCGCAGTCGAATTTTCGGCTGATGACTTTTCCAGTGCCGGCGATATCTACCCGGATCTCTAGGAAATTCTTTTGGATGTCACCTACCCGAAAGGCTCCAATATCGACCACAGAACCACTCGGGGGCTGGTAGACGGCAACCAACTCTTCAATCTCAGCATCTGCCGGAATACCCCCAGAAAGATTGGTCAGACCCGTTGCGGCTTCCTCACCGGCTGGAGCGATGAAATCGATTCCTTTGGCTAGAAATGATTGGGCGACGACTCGATCCCGTTGGTCGGCAGGCAAGAGAAGGTTCGGTTCGAAAAGCCGTGGAGTATCCGTTCTGTTGCCATCCGCATCGAACTCCGGCTCGTCGATGTAGACACGCACTTCGGCAGTGTCGGGAAGGGCCTGCACCACCACTTCGCGGCTTCTCTTAATGGACTCGAAACGGGCTCGATTGAAGCTCGCTTTGATATCCGCCGTGGTGGTCTCCATCTTCGATTGGTAGAGCAGCTTTCGTAGATGAGGCATGCCTAGAACCATCATGATGAGCATGATGGCCGCCACGACCACTAACTCGACCATCGTAAATCCGCGCGGAGACTCGTTTCTTTTTCTCATCATTGCTCTCCATGTAACGCAAGTCTCGTACCAAAGCGGCGCCACTACCACATTCAAAGCATAAATCACTGACAGATAACAACTTAGGCAACACCTATAGTTCCTTCACCAAAATCCTCTGGAACTAGACTTGGTTACCTTTGGTATCAACATCGCCAAAAGGGAACTCCATTACAATCCGTGCCCCGCTTCCCGCAGGAGAATCTAGGTAGATCCGACCCCCATGAAGGGAGACGATTCGGTGGGTCAAGGCCAATCCCAGACCTACGCCTCCCCGAAACTCGGACACGAAAGGCTGGAATAGCCTTTCCCGAACCGCCTCCGGAAAGCCGGGACCATGATCTTCGACCACCAGCTTTAGGCCATCTGCCCCCCGGGTCAGAGAAACTTCGATGGGAACACTGACTCCCGCCTCTCGATGTGAGCGAGCCGCATTGGAGATGAGGTTTCGTACCGCTCGCTCCAAAAGCTGCTCATCTCCGAGGAGGCGCGCCTCGAGATTGGCACCGAATTCCAGCTGTACCGTCGCCGGAGCTATCGAAGGGTCCGCGGCGGAACGGCGGACGATGACATCCAAGGCCACCGATTCCGGCCTCGCGCTGCCCGGCCGGGTGAAGAGAAGAAAGTCCTCGAGCACCCTCTGTAGCTGATCGGTTTCATGGCGGATCTCCTGCAAGTAGTCAGAGATCTCCTCCTCTCCGGGTCGGCGCTCGATCAGGGTTAGGTATCCCTTCAAGGTCGCTAGGCTGTTTCGAAGTTCGTGGGCCACCCCTGCGGCCATTTCTCCCAATTGCGTCAAGCCTTCTTGTAAGCGAACTTCTTTCGCTTGGCGTTGGGCTTCGGTGAGATCCGCAAAGAGCACCAAATAGCCCCGGACCTCTCGGTCGTCTCGGCGCAGGGGGTGGAGCGAAAGGCCCAAGGTTCGCTGCTGCTCCGCGACAGCAACGGTCACTTCCCGACGCTTGAACCCTTGCCCATCTCTCACTGCCTGGCGCAAGAGTGGAACGAGCTTGCTGCTGCTCCCTAAGACGGCTTCCAGGGTCGACCCGCTAGCGGGCGCAGCTGCTCTCCCGAGAACTTCTTTCCCGGCCTCGTTGATCGTCAGGACTCTACCGTCTCGGTCAAGCAACAGCAGACCACTCTCCAAACTTTGGGTCAGAGTGCGCTGTAGTGCAGCGATGTCTTCCTCAGCACTCCCTGCGACCGCCTTGGCCTCCGCAGCCAGCGCACGCTCGAACGCCGAAAGGAGAAAGGACACATCATCTACATTCTCTTGCTCGACAGGCTCCCCTTGTTCCCCCGGCGCGGCTCTCCGGGCTCTCTCGATGAGCTCCTCCCAAGGGGACAACAGGTGGCGGAGAAAAAACAGCACGAGCAGGAGAACCGCACTATTCACTCCGACGACGACGAGTCCGAGGAGGCGAATACTCTTCTGGTGTGCACCCAGATGGGTCGCGGGTAGCTCTAGACGAAGAAATTTTGCTTTTACGCCCTTGAGAGAGGCAATCGCTACCACCGCCTCTGCCGTTTCCTTTCCCGGGCCAAAACTCACCGGTAGGTGATCCAGCTGGCCGAGGCCCCTAGGCAGGAGCTCTCCGGGAGCCAAGTCACCACTAGCCATTACCGGACCACCGGCCCCATCCAAGATCGCGACACCACGGGCCTGAGGAACCATCGCCAACAACTCGAGACTCGAGGTCGAACGTCCAGGCCCAACAAAACGAGCTAGATTGACCGCCAGACGAGCTGCCTCCTCGCGACGCTCCTCAATGCTGACTTGGACCGCACTCCGATACGACAATAGGGTAAAAGTCGAGACCAGGGCCAACAACAAGATCGCTGCTGGTAGCAGCACGAGAACTTCCCGGCGAAGACCTAGGCGGCCCCAGCGCATGCCGCCCTAGGACCCCACCACGGAGCTCCCTCGTCGCCGAGGGAGAAACGTTCGAACGTGGACAAGAGTGGTCGAATTTCCACTCTCTGGGGAGATCTGCATCACCACTGGCTCCTAGCCAGAAAAAAGAGGCGCCAGAGCCTCGAACCAGCGCCCTTCAGGCCCCAACATCGAAATGAGCGCTCCGAGCGCCAAGAAGGGGCCGAAAGGCAAACGGTGTTGGAGACTGAGACGGCCAGAAAGAAGGCTCGGTACAGCGAAGCAAGCTGCCAGGACAGTGCCGATGAAGAGAGTTGTCAAAGCGCCGCCAACTCCCAGAAAGGCACCCACCAAGGCCATCATCTTCACATCTCCCAACCCTAGGCCTTCCACCTTTCTAAGAAGAAACCACAAACCGTAAAGGAGAAGCAGAATTCCTGCCCCCACCACGGAGCCCAGGAGCCCACCGAACCAAGAGTCAGCCCAAGGCAGGAAAGGGTGGACGACCCAACCCAAAAGGGCGCCAGGGTAAGTGATGCGATCCGGTAGCAGGAGATGCTCTAGATCGATCATCGCTAGGATGACCAGTAGGCAGGCAAAGAAGGCTGCCCACAACCAAGACCAGAAGGGGCCGAAACGAAGAAAGGAAAGTACGAAGAGCAGGCCGACGAAAGCCTCCACCATTGGATAACGCCAGGAGATCGAGCTGCGGCATTCGGCACACCGACCACGCAGCAGAAGGAAGCTTAGGATGGGGAAGTTGCACCACCACGGAATACGTGATCCGCAAGCTGGGCAGCCCGAAGGAGACCACACCGTGGAGAGCCCGCGAGGCAGACGATGAATGACGACGTTCGAGTAGCTTCCGACGATCAATCCGGCAGCTGCCACAAATACCAAGATGAGTGCTAGACCTGTCACAGCGTTGTGGAGTGTACCTGGACTAACAGCTGGTGGCGAAAAACTGCCAACTGAGAATCGTGCCTCCCCACCCTCTTAGCCAAACAAAGAATGCAGGCTTACCCCCAAAGATTCCCAGGAAAGGAACTAGAGCCGTTGCTGCTCACCGAATTCGTAGCGAGCCAGTGTAGCTGGCGGTAGATGCAAGGAGTTCGCTTCGAGGCCGACGCAGACGTACCATCCGTACGGCGAGTAGGACTCGGAGCGAACGACGCAGCTAAAGCTAATATAGGCAGATCCGGCGGCGCAGCAGAGAGTTGGGGAGAAGGAACGGCTAGCTCTCGGTTTCTTCGCAGAGGCTCGCTGAGCGCTCTGCGAAGCCCTCCTCAACGACCACCAGGCACAGGACCTCGGATATGGCGACTTCTAGTTGGCTACGTCGAGACCAGATGGCCACCGTACAAAGAACCCGTCCGCCCAAACAATGTCTTTGTCGTACTCGCTGGAAAGGTAGCCACCAGCCGTATAGACATCTCCGTCAGCAACACCATCTCGACCGAAGCTACGAACCGCCATGACCTGTGGTGCGTCCGCTTGGTTGATGTTGAGATGGTATTCGAAGGTGTAGTTCCAACCGTCCTTCTCAGGAATGCTCTGCATGTACTGCGGCACTAATTCCGTCACGACTTCGGAAAGCTCTACCATGGTGTAGTTGTCCATGGAAAAGTTACCGCTTTGTCCCGCTGCAGCCGAGCTGGAATGGTCGGTCAACCAGGCCATCATGCCGGTTCCCACCATTCGTTGATCCGCCATTGTTCTCTTTTGCTTGGCCTTTTGTAGTGCATCCAACATGTTGGGCACCAACATAGCTGCCAAGAGTCCGATGATCGCCACAACGATCAGTAGCTCGATGAGCGTAAACCCCTGCTCTCGAACATATGTGCGCTTAAACATAGACCCTCCTTGAACTGGTTTTGAGAGTAGCAAAGAGAATGCCAACCAAAAACCGGTCAAAATTGGGGTTCTCAGCAGCTTTTCTAGTGGAAAGTGACAAATCTAGTCACCGACTGGACAATCAAAGCCCATCTAGAGTTAATACGGCATATGTTTGAACAATCTTCTTCAGGCGCTGGACCCCTCGGTCGAACTCTAGAAGTGAGATGTGCTCGTCGGAAGCATGAATCCCTTTCAATTGCGTGGACGGTAAGACGAAGGGGGAAAAGCCATAGGCAGGGATACCCCGTTGACGGAAATAACGGGAGTCTGTGAAGCCAGAGATAAACGCCGGCACCACTGGCGCTTCGGGCGAGAGCTGGGATTTGATCAGCTCGAACAGTGGCGTATCGAATGGAGAGGGAGAGCCGGGAGGAGCATCCAAGAGTACTTCTACCTGAACTCCAGCCCCCAACGCCTCTCGGATGCGCCCTAGAAACACCTCTGTATCCGTATCCGGCAACAAACGAATGTCGATCTCCGCCGTTGCCGCCTTCGCAATGGTATTGATGCGATCGCTCGCCTCGAGTCGAGTCACCTGAACGGTATCGAGGAAAAGACTCGACATACCGGGCATGAGCATCTTGGTCGGCCCATCCGGCTGAATAACTTCGTCTATCTGAGCCATGTTGGCCCCTAACTTTCCTCCGTGAAGGGGAGCCAGAGCCTCCATATAGATCCGAGCACCGTCGGAGACGTGATAGATCGGCTCCATAGCCAGGAGCCGGTCCAGCGCGAGAATCAGCTTATGGGAAGCACTGTGGGGATTGAGGCTTGAAGCATGTCCGGCGCGGCCCTTTGCTGAGACTCGCAACCACAGTGGCCTCTTCTGCCCCACTTCGAGTCCCCACCACAGCAAGTTTCCTGCTGCGGTGAAATTGAGCCCCCCCTCGTTGAGCACAACCCCGACTTGGTCGAACAGCTCTCCGTGGTGCTCCAAAAGCCATCTCGTTCCCCGACCACCGCCGCTCTCCTCGTCTGCCGCCGCCAGGTAGATCACATCTCTGCGCAACGGCAGGCCGCTCCGCTTGAGCTCGATGAAGGCCGTCAGCTGGGCGACCCCTAGGCTTTTGACATCGATCGCCCCCCGCCCCCAGAGAGTGCCGTCTTCCACCACACCGTCAAATGGAGGGTGCTTCCAACCGGGGCCTGCAGGAACGACATCGATGTGGTGCATGAGCAGCAGCGCCTTACCGGTCCGCTCTGCCTCCTTTGCCTCGAGACGGGCATAGAGACTCGTCCGCCCCTCCGGAGTCACCAACAACTGAGTTTGAATTCCCTCCTGATGGAGAACATCCGCCAGGAAAGCTGCCCCACGGTATTCGTTGCCGGGTGGATTGGTCGTATCTATACGAAGATAGCTCTGTAGCCAGCCAGCGGCCTCCGACAGGGTCTCGCGAGACTCAGCCTCCCCCCTCTCGGGCAGGGCCAAGAAAACGGTGAGGATGAAGATCGAGATTGGAGAGAGCAAAGATCGGCGCATGGGGGAAGCCTCATCTAGGAGATCTAAGAAAAAAGGCGCTGCCGTAGCAGCGCCTTTTCGATAACTTTTCTTAGCGCGCGATCACGCGCTGTGGGGGTTACCTTACGGGGTGGTGGTGCCGAGGCTACCAGGCCACTGCACGAAGAACCCGTCAGCCCAGACGATGTCGCTGTCGTACTCGGTGGAATCGAAAGGACCGCCGGTGTAGGTGCCGCCGTTATCTTCCAGGCCGTCACGTCCCCGACTGCGAATCGCCATCACCCGCTCGGACAGGGGCAGAGCGATGTTCAGGCGGTAGTCGAAGGAATGCGTCCAGCCATCGTTGACAGCCAGCTTCTGTAGGTACTTGACGCCGCTAGCGGGGCTCAGCTCCGCTTCGATCTGAGTGACATCCGATTCAAAACTGCTGTAGCTGGAGAAGTCGAAGTCGCTCTGACCGGCAGCGGCGGCACTGGCTGCGTCGGTCAACCAGGACATCATGGCAGTACCCACGTTACGGGCATCAGCGACCGTTCTCTTCTGCTTGGCTTTTTGCAGAGCGTCGAGGAAGTTCGGGATCAGCAGCGCGGCGATGATGCCGATGATGGCCACCACGATGAGAAGCTCGATCAAAGTGAAACCCCGTTGGCGATTCTTTAGTTTCTGTAGCATTGGACTCTACCCTCCTTATGTTCCCTCATTCCCGAGAGAATGATTATTAAACTCTTTTGGTGCCGCTGCCGGCGAAACAAACTATTGCAGGACCCGTGCCAGCCTGGAAAAAGCCTCTAAACCCGCTTTTTTACGGCCTTCCGGCCATCTTTCAGACAAAAATTGACAGTCGACCCACGGAAGAATGTCAGGGAGTTTCACCACGGCCTGAACTCTTAGGGGCTCTTAACGGCAAGCAGCGGACCGGAGACCCGCCAGAGGAAAGTCACGGGCTTCACGAGGCCGAACCCCAGGAAGAGACCGGCGCGGAGCCAGAGGGGAATTGACAACAGACTCCGGGAATTGTGCTGAAGAACTTCTTCGGCTCGCACTAGCGATGCTTGCACCAGCCATTCGAGAAGCAAGATCGCTCTGGTAGAAATGGATGGAGAGAAAGAAGGCCCTTTTCACTCCACGAGGGCTGAGCCAGCCCTTCCAGGAATCTGCTAGAGAACCAGACGCTCCAGAAGATCCTGGTAGATCTTGACACCACCGACATATCCGGGCAGCGAGACTCTCTCATTGGGATGATTGCCGGTAAGAGTATCCGGAGTCAGGATAAGGAAGGGTGAGAACCCAAAAGAGGGGATACCCGCTCGGCGGAAGAACCTGGAATCCGTGGCGGTCCAGGGCAGGAAGTAAGGTCCGGTTGCGGCCCCCGGATAGTGTTCCTCCAGGGTTTGGCTGATTCCTTGGAAGACGGGATGTTCAGGAGAGCTCCCCTTGGCAGCACTCTGCCGCTGGTTTAAGACCCAGTCGACACCGAACAGCATCCAATCCGGCACCAGGACCTTGCGAGCCTCGTGAGGATCCTCCCCTGGAAGCAGATGAAGCCGGATGATCCGATGGTACCCCCCGCCTTCCGTCTTATAGACGGGGGAGAGCCGAACCTCGTTACGGAGCATCGCCCGGACATATTGAGGGGCACGAGTAAAAGCCTCCTCCGTATCTACCATGAGCTGCGGGGCACTCAATAGCTCGACGAGCTCCGGTCGGTCCCTCGTGGCAGCGTAGGCTTCGAACATCGTCGCGACTTCTGGAGGCAACCGTCGCTGAGGCTTGGCGACCTCCCCTACAGTGCGAAGCTCCGCCCTCATTCCTACAATTCTGCTGCGAGATGGGCTACAGATCACTAGATCAACGAATTGCTTCTGACCGATCTCGGTGCCCCAATATTTCACCTGACCTTGGTCGATCGCCTCGACCACGCCTCCCTCGGAAAGAACAGCCCAAAAGCGGTCCACCAACTCAGGGTGCTGGCGAAGAATCCAACGCGTGCCTAGGTCGCTCCCCCTCTCTTCACTCCCCGTAGCGAGAAAGATGACGCTCCGTTTCAGGGGAACGCCCTTCTCTTTGAGTTGCAAGAAGGCATAAAGTTGGGCCGCAGCCACACTCTTCATGTCAAAAGCTCCCCGACCGTAGATCCAGGGAGGAGAAATCTTTCCGGAGAAGGGATCGTGTATCCACTTATCGGGGTGAATGACCGGCTCCACATCGATATGGTTGTGGAGAACGAGAGCTTGGGGGTCTTCCCCTTCGAGGATGGCCCAAAGATTGGCTTTGTTGCCAGCGAATCGCTCGATCACCGATGGAATTCCTGCAGCTGCCAGCTGCTCGGCGAGAAACTCAGCTCCTGCGGCTTCACTGCCATCGTCGGCATTGGTGTCGATGCGGAGGTAGCCTTGGAAGAGTTGGACCTCTGGCAGCTCCTGCCAATCCGTATCGAACCAGCCTTGAGTGCCGTCTGTAGCCGACCGCGCAAGAGATATAGCCTTCGCTGCCAGCACGGAAAGCCCGAATGCGGTCACCAAGGTGACCAGCAGGGAGCCATAGAGTGCGATGCGAGAGCTAAAACGCTGGCGGCGCTCCAACACGGTGAAGCGGTCGTCGGGTGAGAATGGATTCTTCATAGATTCTAGTTTCGGCGACGAAAACCTTCCAGCACCCCCAAATAGCTGCCCTTATTGCTGATAGCGCTGAAGTATGCCAGATAGGAACGGGGAAGGCGAGACTGAGCCACTCCCAAAGGGCGCGATTTCGACAGCGTCCTTTCTGCGAGGAATGCTAGGCTCTGTCCATCGTGAGCACCACAACGACGCGGGAGGCCAACGGCTCCCAGAATCTGGCATCAGCGCCTCCAAGGGAATCTCTGAATGCCGAGTCCCCCTGGAAACGACCGGTCACGGCCGCCCTGATTCAGGGGACTCTTCTCGTCTTGGTTCTTTTCTATTTCAGACTAGCAAAGGCCTTTTCCTTAGGATTGGCTTCGGGGGCCTTTGACACCCTATCTTTGCTGCTGCCAGAACTGGGCTCGGCTCTGGTACTCGAAGGCAGCCTCCTCGGCTTGCTTCTGTTCGCCGCCGGTGCCCGGAAAAGACTAGCTTGGTGGTTCCTCTTTTACTCCACCCACCTACTGGCCTACTTGGCGATTGTGGTGGAACACACCTTCTTTCACTTTACCGGCATCCGCCTCAGTCTCCAGCTGCTCAGCTACGCCTTCGACAACTTGGAAATGCTGGTCAGCCTGATTTTTTTCGGAGTCGACGGCCGCTTGATATCTCGGCTAGTTGTCGGAGTGCTGTGCGTCCTTCTAGGTGCCCTCCTGGCGAAAAGAATGCAGATCGGTGTAGCGCTCACGGAGAAAAAGCCCCTCTTTCTGGGCGCCTTCGCCATCGCACCTGCTGCATTGGGTTTCTTGCTGATGGCACTGCCTCAGACAGAGCAGGTGCGCAATAGCGACCTGAGGACCAGCACCTTGTCGCAGCTCTTTTTTCGACTCGGTGATCCGGAGGAGGCCATTCGTCGAGCCGCCGCCTTTCAAGTTCCCCACGAGGATCTCTACCAGGCCCCGGTGGTGGCAACGGAAGTCCCTCCACAGGAGGATAGGCCAAACATTCTGCTCCTCGTCCTGGAGTCAACTCGAGCGGATTCCGTGCCCCCTCTGGCTCCGGAAGAAGCGTGGAAGAACACTCCGAATCTCGCGACTCTGGCGACCCAGGGCCTGGTTTTCGACCAGAGTTATGGATCCGTGACCCATACCTCAAAAGCTCTGGTAACGATCCTGTGTGGCATGTTCCCCCGCTTCGACATGCCTATCCACGAAACTCTGGAAGGCAACCTGCCGATACCCTGCTTACCGAAGCTCTTGTCCCAAGGAGGGTATCGGACAGCTTTTCTCCAGACCGCCCTCGGCAAATTCGAGAACCGTCCGGGCTTGGTGCGAAATATGGGATTCCAGCAGGCAGCATTTCAGGAAACGTTGTCGAGTCAGGGGTTCGACTCGACGGGCTACCTGGGCATGGATGAGATGGCAATGGTCGAGCCAGCGCGGCAATGGATCACTCGCGGTGGACCCGAGCCCTTTTTTCTGACTCTGCTGACCGTGTCTCCTCACCACCCTTACCAGGTCCCTGGAGTTCCAACCGAGTTCGTAGATGCTTCCCAGGAACACTACTGGGCCGCTCTGCACCACCAAGACCTTTTCATCGGAAGAATTCTCGAGGTCCTTCAACAAGCAGAAGTCCTAGACAACACCGTGGTCATTGCTCTCGGGGACCACGGAGAAGCTTTTGGCGAACATTGGCGGCGACAGCACGACATCGTTCCCTACGAAGAGTCCGCCCATGTGCCTTTGATCCTCTGGGCACCTTCGCTGCTGGGGCCGCCGCAGAGGAAGGGGGGGCTCCGCCACCACCTAGATATCGTCCCTACGGTGTTGGAGCTCACGGACACGACCTGGCGAGGCCAGCTACCGGGCAAGAGCTTGCTCTCTTCCCCTGGCCACGACCGCGTGCTGATCTCTTGCTGGTTCACCGATACTTGCCTTGCGGTACGGCAGGGAAACCGGAAGTTGATCTACCACTATGGACTCCGCCCGACCGAGGTCTTCGATTTGGAATCCGACCCGAGGGAAGCCATCAACTTGGCACCGACTCTCCCCGAGGAAGAGCTGCATCGCTGGGAAGCCGAGAGTCTGGCCCTCAAACTCTCCTTCGACAGCTTCTACCAGGACCTCCCCTTGCACAGTGGCCCGGAGCGGTGGTGGCAACAGGCTCCTTAGCCCGGATTCCTGCGGCGCACGAGGTGGAAGATTCTTCGCAGCTCCTCCAGCGGCAACAACTTACCGACGACGGCCACAAGGCAGTACAGGGCGAGAAACAGCGCCAGAGCGGCAAAACGCTCCCCTACCGTCCCTTGCCAGGTCAATGCTGGCCACACTGCTAAGGCCGGAAGAGTTAGAAAAAAGAACCGGCGAAAAGGCAGCCAGAGGCGGCAGCGAATTCCCAGCGCCAAATAATTCAGGACGAAAAAGATGACCGCGGCGACGGCATACGCCCAAGCGATTTGCTGCGCGACTTCGGAGGCAGGACCCCGAAACGCAATCACAAGACCACCGATCGTTGCCAAAGCGTAGACAACCGAAACCAGAGAAGCCGAAGTCTGGCGACGATAAATGTAAAGCAGGCCACTGAGCACTGTCCCGCCAGCGTAGAAAAGCGCCCCCAAGAGAATGATCGCTATCAAAGGGTAGACCGGTAAGAACGAATCCTTCAGCAGACCCTGGACTACGACCTCCCCAACGAGAGCCCAGGAGACCACCGCTAGGCAGGAAAGGGCAGCGGAGACTCTCAACATGAGCCCACCCCACTGCCTAACCCTGGCGACCTCACCATTTTCCTCCAGCTCCGCAAGGATCGGCATGAGGCTGTTCCGAGCCGACAGCACCAACAAGCGAAACAAACCGAACACCTGGATCGACAAGCCGAGATACCCAGCTTGCTCCAAACTCCCCCAAGCGGCAAGTGCATAGACAGAGAATTGGTTTTGGACCATCTCCGAAAGAGTCCCGACGAAAGACCAGGCTCCATAGGAAAGATAGGGTGCCAAAGGCGACCATCGAACCGTTGGCCTAGCCATGGGAGCTCTCTTCGACAGCCAGGCAACGCAGGCCACGAATAAAAGGGCATAGAGACCGACCAAAGTCACGAAGACCCCGGATATACCGAAAAAGGGAAAGGCGCAAAGAACAGCAACAAGGGTCCCAACGGCGCGGACGAAGTCAAAGGTCACCAGGTGCCCAATGAGTCCCAAGGGAAGAAACAGACTCCGAGTCGCCTCATAGGAAAAGCGCAACACTGCCAGCACTCCCAGGGCCACGACGACCCAGGCTGCTAGGCGAAGCTGCTCCGAACGAGCGAACCAAAAGACCGCAAGAACCGCGGCCAGCCATCCCAGGGTGACACGAAGAGACCAGATAGCCGATCCTAAGGCCGTTGCTTTGTGGCGCTGAGTAGCGTTCTCTGCTCCGCGGTACAGGGGTGCGAGAAAACGCATCTCGACCAGTGGCAAGCCAAAAGAAGAGACCTCCTGAAGAATGGCCAGCACGGCCATGGCAGCCAGGAACTGGCCATAGCCCGCGGCCCCAAGGGTACGAGGGATGACCAGGGCGCTGAGGATCAGTACTCCCTGGGTCGCAGCTCTACCGGAAGCCATTCTCAGAACATCTTGAAGGCCTCGTTGAGCGGCACTGTCTCTTCCAGTGGCACCGTTTTCCCTAGTAGCACTGTCTCTCGTAGCGGCAATCCCGTTGCCATCACTACGAGGTAGGTCGGTCATTCGAGGCTCCCCCTCCCTCCTCTTGGCCTGGCACGGACCCCCTGAGGTGAGCACACCGAGCCAGACGAAGGCTTTCTGGATCGCCTAGGAGCGCAGCTGTCTGGGGCTGACTCTCCCCTTCCTGAATGGCTGCCTTGAGCCTCTCCGGGAGGGTCTTCGAATTCAGGTCCTGCCAAGGAACCACCCGGTGCAAAGCACCACATTCCTTGGCGGCAGCAGAAACCTTGCCTCGAGGCACCGTGTAGTCAATGGCCACGAGGGGTTTCCCCCGAGCAAGACTGAAAATCATCCCGTGAAAGCGCACGGTCAGGGCGGCTCGGGACGCTTCCAACTCTTCGAGAACATAAGGTAGATCGTGGTGTCCCGACCTCACCTTCAGGCGGTCCGGAAACCCCATCTGCCCTTTCACCGCCTGGTAAAGTTCATGGTCGTTGCTTTCTAGGAAATCTCCATGCATGACCAGGCCGATCCACTCCAAGTCCATCTCTTCGCCAAGCTCATCAAGGGTAGCGGCCAGCAGACTCACGAACTGCTCGCAAGCACTCTTCCACTCCTGCACGCCTAGGTCTAGATACGACCGAGGCGGGTAGCGCAGAAAAAGTGCGACTCGACGCTGTGAACTAGAGAGCCGTTGTTCAGATTGCGACCTCCATCGACGCACGTAGTCAAAGGCTGGATCGAAGCTGACCCATGGGCGGAGCCCGGGGGGAACCTCTTGGAGCGACTCGGCATCTCGAAGAATGATCTCCCGGCATGAACCCAACAAGGTGTGAATGCTCTTCCGAACCCACCGGCTCCGCACCGGGCCGATCCCGCAACCATGCACCACCACTTTGCTACCCGCCAAACGGGCTAAGCCCGCTCGCCAAGCCCACAGAGGCATCGCTTTGCTCTCCATGAGTGGACCTCCGGAAAAGACCAGAACCTCGGAAACGAGCTGATACCAGGATCCCAAGAGCCCGGCAGCTACTACGGAGACATCTTGGCAATTCAGTTCCTCGAGGCTGCGTCTGGAAATCTCCGGACGGAAGCTCACTACAATTTGTCTTCTCTTCGGGAAGATCAGACTCCACTCCCGCAAGACCTGACCAAGAATGGCGACATCGCCCACGGTTTCCGAACCGAGCCAGCCCTGAAAAACGATCGGCCGACGGTGAACAGCAAACCTTCGCCAAACCCCGGCACAGACCCACGCGAGGGGCATTAACAGAAAGCTGGAGACCAGCTCCGAGAAGAAGGCAAATCGACTCATCGCCGGATCTGGGTCAGCATGGAACGCGCTCGGTCCACAACCTGAGAGAGAGGAGAGAGGAAGAGAGAGACGTCGTGAGAGCACTTTCGACAATCTCCGCACGCCAACTCAGTTCGGTGGTCCGCGGAGCCGAAAAAAACTTCCTCTGGATCTTCCTCGAGAGCATTCCCCACCTTGCGACTATGGACTGTACAGACGTACATGTCGCCACGGTGATCGACAAACAACCCGGCCTTTCGGTAGAGACATGGAATGCTACGGCGAGCGCCCTGCATCATCTCGAGAAGCATTCGATAGTAAGTAGAGCGAGCCCGGGACCGATCGTACTTCTCCAACAAGTGCTGATAGAAACTCTGGGCTGCTTCCATCTCCTTGGGCTGAAGGGCGAAGGACTCGAAGTCGTCAGAGTTGTGGGTCCGATTGATCGCAGAAGCATTTCGAAAGATGACGTAAAGATCTCGCTCCTTGGCCCAACCGAGAACATTCATCGCATCCGACAAGTTATTGCGAGTCAGCGTGGTTGCCAAAACGAGATGAAAAGGAAGCCGACGTCGCAAGTCCTGCAACCTCTCTACCGTTTGTTCCAAACGCTCGAAGGCACGATCATTGCCACGAATCGAGTTGTGCACTTCACCGACTCCATCCATGGATAGATTGACCGAAAAACCAACTCCTCGAGACCTCAACTCAGGAAGGAAGCTCTCAAGATCTGCGACGATCTTGTCGGTGGAAAACCCATTGCTCGTCAGATTGATCTGAGACAGGCTCGGCATGACATCCGCCAACGCCACGGGGATCTGAGAAAAGTCATTCCGAAGGGTCGGCTCCCCCCCGGTCAGGCTGATCGTGATGCAGTGCCGAAACAGGCGATGACCAAACACTTGCCTCATCTGGTCGATAGATAGCTTCCGCTTCGGCTTCACCTTCCAGATATTGCACATCTCGCAAAAAGTATTGCAGCTATTGTTGACTGCAAACCCGACTTGGAGGGGTAAGCCCAGCTTGCGATCGGCACGCCAATACCTGAAGCCAGTCAACGCAAGGTTTCTCATCCTAGCCCCCTTGCCTCTCCAAAAGCCCTTCATAGAGGCGTAGGTATTCGCTGAGCTGCCTATCCAAACCGAATCGCTCCGCAATGACCTCTCCAGCTAACCCTGAAAACCTCTCACCGAGGCTGGGCTCCGTCAAAATAGCCAACGCCTTCTCCGCCATTTCTACCGGGTCGTCAAGCCCTACCAGAAAACCTGTTTCGCCTTCATCGATCACCTCCGGGTGACCACTAACTCGGGTCGCTACGCAGGGAAGACCGCACTGAAAAGCCTCCAGAATCACCATGGGTAGCCCCTCGTAGGCGGACGGTACCAGTAGAACTCCAGACTTGCAGTAAAAGCGATGCAGCTCACTGGAGAGGACCTTTCCCTCAGCGACTACGGCTTCCATTAGGTTCAACTCTCGAAACAAGCTAGACAGCTCCTGCGCCCCAGCTAAATCGAACCCAACGATTCTCAATCTAGCCTGGGGAATCTTCTTGCGAACCTCCTGAAGGACAAACGGAAGGCAGTTGACTCGTTTCCGGTGGCTATTCGTTCCAACGAAGAGTAACTCCGTAAACTCGTCTTGAGGATCCGGCAGCCGTGAAGGCAGGGGCGGAAGGGCATTGTAGATAACGGTCGCTTCTCGGGCCTTCCTCTGCCCGAGGTTATCCACGGCTGAGCTTCGAGAGATGAAACTGTTTCCAGTGGAACCTCGAAGCATGAAACGGTCCATGACACCGAGGAGACGAGCCACCAGATTGCGATACTTCCAACTAGCGAAATCCCGACCGAACCTTCTACCTCCTACCCAATAGGGACGAAACGACTGAGCCATACCGCTATGGCCCACATGGAAGGTGGCGAGCACGGGAATTCGATGACCAGTCATTCGCAATGCCCACAGCAAGCCTAGAGCATCCCCATGATGACAATGCACCAGGTCTGCTTTCCGAGCTTCCTTGACATAACGAGGCAAGGCGAGGAGAAAACGCAGAGGAGTTCGAGCTACCCGCAGTACGGAGGCATCGTCACGACTCGTACCGCTGGTTATGACGGTGGATTCATGCCCTCCGGCAAGTAGCCCCCTATGGAGGTGGGCTACGACTTCTCCTACCCCTCCGATTCGATCGGGAGGAAAATAGGAAACGACATGAAGCACCTTCATGTTTCGACACCCGTATCCGGTGACGTTTCCAGGGATTGTTTCTCAGCAACAAAAACATAGTTGCAGGGAAACACTCGAGATGCCCCTAGAAAGCGATCCAAGAAAGCTAGGGCTCGGACCAGAAACAAGTAGTTCGCACCGTGAGCCAGTTGCCACAAACCCGGCACCCCCGCGAAGGGACAGAGTAGGATGAAGCTCAGTGTGTGTCCCAGGAAACTGAGCAGCCCTCCGCACTCCCTCATCTGCAGAATCTTCAGCCCTTTGGCTTCGAACAGCGCTGTTAGGCCATAGCGGGTGTAGCGATAGTAGTCGTGAGGCTCTTCGTGAAGCATGGAGAGATGGGGCACGGAGCCGATCAGGACACCGCCAACCTGTAATACCCGTGAAACCTCTCCTGCTGCCTCCCATGGACGAGGCACATGTTCCAGGACCTGTGTGCAGAGTACGGTTCCCATGGAGCTATCCTCGATCTCCGGCATATCCTGAATGTCGGTAACGATGTCGACTTCTCCAGCTCTATCCTCGACATCGATACTGATGACTTCGAAGCCTCGCTTGACGAGCTCCTGTTTCCAGGGCGAGCGACCCGACCCCGCATCCAGACATCGGCCGGAGGAATACTCCGCGATGAACTGCAAAGTGAGGCGGTGGAGTAAGAAGTTGGGGAGAGAGAAAGTATGAGCCTGGCCTGCCTGGGTCAATCTGTCATTGATCCATCGCCGCTTACGTCTGAGAACACCTAGAACCGACATTACTCATCCGCTTCGATCTGGCTTCGCCGCTCGTCTCTAGCATTGTCTCTAGCAACGGCAGATCGACCTGCTTCGAGACCTCGAATCGTCTCGACATAACGACCGGCGACGCAGCTCCAGTCGAATCGGTCCGCGGTGGCCAGAGCCGACTCGACGATGGTGTCTGCCCGGGGATCCTCTAGGGCCATGATGATTTTCTCGGCCAAGTCTTCTGCGTCTTTTTCGCGGCACAGCCAACCGTTGTCCTGGTGCCGTAGGACGTCGGGGATGCCGTCCACAGCCGTACCGATGACCCGGGTCCCCGAGGCCATCGCCTCTAGCACCACCGTGGGCATACCTTCCGTCTCGCCATGCTGATCTATGATCGAAGGGATGACGGCGGCCCGGCAGGCCTTCAGGTACCGAACGATCTCACTGTGGGGCTGGCGACCGAGAAAGTGAACTCGGTCGGCAACTCCAAGGCTTGCCACTTCTTCCCGAATCTGGCTCTCCAAAGCTCCATAGCCGATCAAGAACAAACCGAGCCCAGGGTATTTCTCGCGCACCCGAGGAAGCGCCTTCAGTAGATAGGTAATCCCCTTCTTCTCGGCAAATCGGCCGAAGAAAAGAAGGTATCCCTCCTTGAAGGGAACCTCCACCGGCTCCATGTCCTGGTGGCCCCGAAAGACATCTACCCACACTCCATTCGGCTGCAGCTGGGCTCCCGAGGGACGGCCGATGAGCTCGTCCAGGCTGTCCCGTACATGGCTACCGTCGGCAAAGACGACGTCCGTTCGCGACAATACAAACCGAGCCAGAGCACGACCAAAAGGAAGTTTTCGCAGCAGGTAGACGTCTGCCGCATGAACACTGAGAATGTGGTGGAAGGATTCCTGCCGCCCCCTCGCCAGTGCCGTACTGAGGCCTTGCGGGACCAACCAGTGGGAGTTGACGACCGTCACCCCCTTGGACCGCACCACCGAACGGGTTGCCAAAGCCTGAGCAAGAAGGAACGGCAGCGGCTGTAGCTTGGCCGCCCAGGAGCCTCGAAAATTGTCCCTCATGCCGTGCCCGTAGGCGAGAGCCTGGAGGCGACGAGGCAGAAAATAGGTGAACCGCTCTACGTCCACAACCCCCATGCGCTCCCGCTGAGGATAGCCGGCAGCCCCCGGCACCAACGCCGTCACTTCGCCGCCGGCACTTAGACCAACGGCCAGGTCGAAGACGAATCTCGGCAGGCTATCGTTCTGTTGCAGCGGAAACGTGCTGGTACTGACCAGAATTCTCATTGCTGACCGGACGCTCTTGCTGAGATCCGTCGATGCTCCCCATCCTGGGGCTGTCGTCGTTGCCGATAGAGTACTTCTTCGAGGTAGACCCGGTGGCGATTCAACATGTCCCCTATGACGGCAACGTGAGCGATCAACATCGCGACCAGGAGCAGGGCGGCAGAGGCAAACCCTGTCCACTTGTAGGGAGAAAACCCTCCCGTCTGGAAATAGTGAAAGACCAGGAATCCCCCGAGACCCATAGCGGGCAAAAGCAACGCCAGCGCCATGGAACCGAAGAACCGTAGCGGGTGGTAGTCCCGGTAGCAACGAAAAATGATCTGCGAAGTCTGCCACGCATAGCGAAAGAGGTTGCTAGCTACCCGGCTCTCCCCGAAACTTCTTTCTCCCTTCACGGACACCGGCACTTCTACAATCCGCAGATTCTTGAAGGCAAGGTTCAGAAAAACTTCCTGGGTGTAGGTAAACCGCCCCAGCAGATGAAGTTGCAGGAGCGCCTTTCGGCTGTAGCAGCGCATGCCGCAGGAAACATCAAAGAACCGCTCTCCAGTCAGTTTGGAGACGAGGCGGCTCATCATCCGGTTACCCCAAAGCTTGGCCCGAGGCATCACCGGGACCAATTTGGGATCTTTGAACCGGGAAGCGGTGACGAAGTCGGCTTCTCCCTGGAGCACGGGCCGAACCAGCTTAGGAATGTCGAGAGCGTCGAACTGTCCATCGGCGTCGATACTCACAACGAGATCTGCGCCAATCTCAATGGCGTGGGCCAAGGCTCGGTGGAAAGCAAACCCCACACCCCGTGGGGCCGAGTGACGAATGACTTTGGCTCCCGCCTCACGAGCCAGCCGAGATGTCCCGTCGGTACTACCATCGTCGATCACCAAGACGTCTACCTGGCGCACTCCGGGAATGGCTCGGGGAATCGCCCGGATCACTGAATCGATCGTCATCTCTTCATTGAGGGCGGGGAGTGACACCAATAGATGGACCCCTTCGGCGTCATCTAGCTCGGAGGGGTCGTAAAGAGCCTTCTCCGACAGGGGAGCCAGCGAATCTTCCTGCATCATGATTATTCCGCCGAAAGTTCTGCCTCACGACCTCTTTAGGGCCGGCAGCAAAGGAAACGAAAGAATGCGGACCACAGATACCACCAGATCCTTCTATGGATTCGGTGGAAACCACCCGACAAAGCTAGCCGGACCAACGGGTGGCCTAAACGAATACTGAATCGACAAGCGCTGAACCGACAAGAGTCGAGCCCATAGCGTGACCTAGGATCCCATCGACTCGGACACATAGCTTTCTCCGAGATACAAAGCCTTCTCCAAGCCGGTTGATCGGATGAACCAGGCATCCCTCATGCTATGATTTCAGCGTCTCAATCATGTCACAACTTCTCTCAGACGATCCCTCGTCCACTCCGAAGATCTCTGCCCAAGGTGTCAATTGGATCGACCGTCTGCTCTGTGGCTTTATTGCCATAGGCTTGCTCTTGAAACTTCACCTGGTCTTTCTGCTCAGCATTAACTGGGACGAGTACCACTACCTCTCCTACGTCTACCAATACCTTCAGGGCGAGCTCAGCAGCCCATGGCAAACTTTTCACGTCCGCCTGTTTAGCTGGCTACCTGCGGTTCCCGGGTACGAGATCGGCCAGGTCTTCACGGCGCGCTTCATTCTGTGGTTCCTGGGTGGAGTGAGCACGGCCCTCACCTACGCCATCGGCCGAAGGTTCCTCAGCAGATCGGGAGCTCTTTTCGGAGCCCTGTCCTATCTCTCCTTCTCCTACCTAGTCGAGCACAGCACGAGTTTTCGGCCGGACACCTTGAGCGTCCCCCTGTTCCTTGGTGCGATTTACCTCGTTCTCAGCCGAAGCACCCTGGCGGCTGGGATGGGGGCGGGAGTGTTGCTAGCCCTCTCCATCATGATCACCATCAAGAGCGTCCTTTTTTTGGGTCTGGTCGGATTGATATTTCTCCTACGCTGGCCCCGAGAAAAGGAGAAGAGGCCCCTCCTAGGGCAATCGCTGGCTTGGTCTGCGGCCTTCCTGGTATCTCTTGCTGCTCTCTGGGCCTGGCACCAATCCGGTCTCGTCCCAGCCGAAGTCAGTTCCTCCGGTGGCTATCTCAAGAGATCTGCATCCAAAGTCTTCTTGTCTCATGGATTTTTTCCACGCTTACCTTACTTTCTCAACAGCCTCTGGTGGGACTTCGTGCCCTGGCTACTGCTCTTTTGCGGGGGTCTGCTCACCCTCAGAAAAGCCGTGGCGGAATCCGGCGAGCGCCGGTATCGTGCATGGACGCTACTTGCTCTGTCATTGCCTCTAACTACGCTCCTGCTATACCGCAACGCTTTTCCCTACTACTACGTATTCATCCTGTCCCCAGCGGTCCTCTTCTGTGGCGTCAGCCTAGAGAGCCTCCTGAAGGCTTCCAAAGCGAAGGGCTCCTGGCTGCTCAAGGTCGCCGCCATCGTGCTGGTTTTTGCGGTAGGCATCCAGGTCGGCGCTCAATACCTGCGCCATTCTTGGGACCAAAACGGGCAACAGAAAGTCCTGAACAGCACCATCCATCGAATGTTCCCGGAGCCGGTCCCCTACATAGACCGGTGCTCCATGGTGGCCAGCTTTCCCAAGAAGGGGTTCTTCATGAGCTCCTGGGGGATGGAGAGCTACCTAGAATCCGGCAAACCCATTCTGCAAGAGGTAGTGGAAGAGGAACGCCCCCTGTTTCTGATCGCCAATGTTCCTAGCCTCTGGTTCTTTCTTTCAGACGAGCAGGCCGATCAGATGCGGTACTCACTGTTACCGGAAGATCGCCAGGTCCTGCGCAACAATTTCATTCAGCATTGGGGCTGGCTATTCGTGGCCGGAAAGCAGCTGCAACTCGATGGCATTGCTTGGCAACAATTCGAGATCCTCATCCCGGGACCCTATACCCTCGAATCCCCTGTAGCAGTAGAGATAGACGGCCACAACGTCGATCCAGGCGGGGTGCTACACCTCGATGTTGGACTCCACCAGGTGAAACCTCCTACCGAGGCCTCGGCGATCACCCTAAGGTGGGGCGACCATATCTACCGCCCCGAGCACAGGCCCATTCCCCAACGGCTCTTTCGCGATTTCTGATCGGGACGAGCTTGGGAAGACCTCAACTCAAGCCCCGTAGACGATCCAGGTCACCGCACAGCCCCAGACGGCGAGGTTGAGCAAGAAGGGCAGGTCCGTCAGCATGGCTTCGGTGGGGTTGCGCTTTGCCGAGGTCTGGTAGATTAGAAAGAGATAGCGAAAGATCCCGAACAGCACCATCGGCAAGGTATAGATGAGGTTCTGTGTGTCGAATTTCTCCAGAGTCTCCGGGGAGACCGCGTAAAGAGCGTAACTGACCACTGCCGAAGCGGTCACCACATTGATCATCTGGTCGAGAAAAGATGCGCTGTACTGTTCCAAGACGTTTCGTTGACCGGAAGCCTTGTCGGCGAGTAGGACGATCTCATGGCGACGTTTAGAGAGCACCAGAAAAAGAGCTACGAAGATCGTACAGAGGGCCAGCCAGCGGGATATCTCTACGTCGATCGCCGCCCCCCCTGCCGCGACTCGTAGAACAAAGCCCAAGCTGACAATCATGACGTCCAGGATGACAATGTTCTTGAGACCGAAACTGTAGAGGAGGTTGATCGTCAGGTAGGCCACCAAGATCCAACTGAAGATCGGACCGAGCTGGAGACTGCCCGCCGCTGCCATGGCAACGAGTACCGCTACAGCCGCCAGGGCCGCTTTGACCGACAGCGTCCCTGCCGCCAAAGGTCGATGACGTTTGAGAGGATGCTGCCGATCCGCCTCCCGGTCGCGCAGGTCGTTGAGCAAGTAGACGGCGCTGGCAGCACAGCAAAAAACCGCTAGAGCCAAAAGAGAGCGTAGCAATGAATCCGGCTGAAAGAGCTCGCCGCCAAACACCAGCGGCGCCAGCACAAAAAAATTCTTGGGCCATTGAGTCGGCCGCATCGCTCGCAGCAAGGGTGGGAAGGATGACTTTCGCATGGGCACTATTCTAAGGGGAGCAGATGAAATGTCGATGAACGAAGAAGAAGCCCCCATCCCGCAGCTCACACCGCCCCCCTCTCGAGGTCTCCGTTGGGTGCTCGCGGCTGCACTCCTCCTTTGGCTGGCTGTGGCCATACCCGCCGCACTTGGCCAGGAGACCTTTTACGTCAGGGATGTCTTTTCCAACAACTTGCCTCAAAAAGCCTTCGGCGCGGAGCAACTCCGCCAAGGCCGGATCCCCACCTTCAACCCAGAGTGGGCTCTCGGACAGCCCTTCCAGGGAAATCCTGCGGTCCTTCCCTTCTATCCCGGCAACATCCTCTATCTAGTGCTCCCCTTTTGGAGCGCCTTCAATCTTCACTTTGTCCTCCATTGGCTGCTCGCCCTCTTCGCTATGCGTGCCCTCGCTCGAGCCCTCGACCAGGGAGAGGCTGCGGCGTTGTTGGCAGGGATTACCTATGCCGGCTGCGGCTTTTTCCTGTCTTCCTTGAGCTTCTACAACGTGCCGGTGGTGGCGGCCTGGTGGCCTCTTGTCATGACCGGCGCCATGAAGGGGGGTCGCCGGGGAATCGCTCTCGGGGGAGCCGCCTGCGGCATGGCCCTCTTGGGCGGCGAGCCGATCACAGCAGCCCTCGGCTTGCTTCCTTTGATGATGGTTCTGAAACCAAAATTGGGCTGGCGCCGGAGCCTCCTGACGGCTTTTTCTGTTGGAGCGATCGGTCTAGTGGTGGCCCTGCCTCAGATCGTTGCCACAGCTCGCATTTTCGAGTTTAGCTTTCGGGGCGGACACGGCAACTTGGAGAGCGTGGTTTCCTTTTATTTTCTCCGACCAGAGCGGTTCCTCGAGTTGCTCATCCCGTTCCCTTTTGGCTGGCCGAACTTTCGAGGCAATCTCGGTATCTGGTACACCGAGATCGCCAGCTGGATGCCCTTTTTCCCTTCCATCTACTTTGGCGTAGTGGCCTTGATACTGATGTTGGCGGCAGGAGCCCGCCGTTGGCCTTGGATCACCCTGGCGATCAGTAGTCTCCTCCTGGCTTGGATAGGCGGTTCCCTTCCAGGCCTCTTGGGTCAGCTCAGCCTCGGCTTGTTCCGGTACCCGGAGAAGTTCATTTTCTGGCTGGCTCTGGCAGCACCGCTATTGGCCGGCTGGGGCCTCGACCGCTTGCTCACTCACCGGCTGCGCTGGTGGAATGCGGTCGCCCTGGGCACCAGCGGACTCACAGTGGTCTTGTGTGCTGTGACCTGGCTTGCTCGGCCTCGGATGATTCACGCCGTCCAAGTAGCGACCCAAAACGGCGCCGGCTACAGCTACGACCCCGGTGCCATCGCCGCCACCCAAATGGCCCTGCTGGCGATCTACTTCCTCCTTGCCAGCCTCTTGCTATTGGGGACGGTTCGCGGGATTCGTCAGCGACGCCCCGCGATGGCAGTTGCCTGCCAGCTGGCAGCCTTGGTCCAACTCACTCCTCTGATCCAGACCGACTCGACACAGCCCTACAGTGCCCCGACCCCCTGGGAGCAGAGGGTGGGTACAGGGGCCTCGATTCTCAACACAGCCTTGATGGTTCCCCGGTGGCACCCAACCCCTCACTATCCGGATGCCCCGCAAGGAGCGAGATCCGTCATCCAGAGAATTGTTGCGCAAGACCTCTACGTCACCCCTGGGGTGCTCCATGGCAACTCATACCCGTTCGCGGTCAACGTGGAAGGATTAAACTCTTCTTTCTGCACTCTATTGGAGATCAACCTAAAACGAATGAGCTGGGAAAGCCGAGTCAACTGGTTTCAGGTGGCCGGCTTGGATGCCGTGGTTTCCGTACTCGAACCCGCGGTGGAACCTCGCCTAGAGCTGCTCGAGAAGGTAGATCGCTTTGGCGTTGCGAGCCATCTCTATCGAGTCCAGGACTCGGCACCAGAAGTCTGGTGGCCCCAAGCCGTCGGAGCCGCCTCCAATCCCATCGAAGCGCTCGTTTCGGTGAGCGAAGCGGTAGACCCAATTGGCCAAGTCGTGGCGGCCCTGCCCGTGGATCACCAGCCTGGCGGCTCCGTCCAGCTACTGCTAAACGAACCGGATCGGATCGAGATAGAGGTCGAAAGCTCAGGAGGACTTGCGGTTATCCAAAGAGCCTTCCAGCCCCTTTTCAAGGCTCGACTCGCGAGCGGTGAGCGTCTGGCTACGACTCCCGTCAACCTGATTCTTACCGGAGTTGCGGTGCCAGCAGGCCGGCATCGGGTTATTCTCCAAGTCTCCCACTGGCCCGAGATTCTGGCTGGGCTGCTGGCTCTCCTCGCGCTCGTCTGGTCGTTGAAGGTGGGCTTTCTTAGATCCCCATGAAACGCCCACTTCTGCTCTATGGAGTTCCGCTCTTAGTACTCCTCATTTTTGTTCTCGCCCCCATCATCAGCGGCGAGAGAACCCTCTTTCTCCGTGATGCTTTTCATGAGCATCTAGGGCTCAAAAGCGCCCAGGCGCAAGCCATGGAAGAGGGATCCCTACCGCTAGTGGCACCACAGATCGCCGGTGGACAACCCCTGATCGGTAACCCCAACGTAGTGCCTCTCTACCCGGACAATCTCTTCTATTTGCTGACCCCTTTCCTGTGGGCGTTCAATGCCCACTTCTGGATCCACCTATTGCTTGCCCCCATAGCCATGTATGCCCTGGCGAGAGCTTGGGGAATTCAACGCCAAGCTTCCTGGGTGGCTGGGTTCAGTTATGGCCTGAGTGGATTTTTTCTCTCCAATCTCAATCTCTACAATCTGGTGGCAGGGGCTGCCCTCGCCCCTGCTTTGGTAGCCGCTGCCCTCTATGCCACCACCCGAGGAGCAAAACGCGACCGAGTAGCTCTAGCCCTACTCTGGGCCTTGGTATTGCTAGCTGGTGAGCCCCTGATCGCGGCCCTGGTGTTGGCTCTCGCAGCCACTGCTGTACTGTTGCGCCACTGCCAACAGGGGCTCGAGCTGCGCCCCTTTCGGCCCTTCGCCAGCCGCTTCGGCCCTACTGCTGGAGCCCTCGCCTGCGGCACTCTTTTGGCGGCACCTCAATGGGTCGAGCTACTGCGAATATTGCCCCTCTCGGTTCGAGGCCACCAGGGCTTCTCTCTGGCCACCCGCACAGCGGCGAGTTTTCACCCGGGCCAAGCCCTCGAGTGGTTTCTGCCCCTCTGCTTCGGTCGCCCAGATCAGCTCGATCTAGGAAGTTTCTGGGCCTATTCACTCTACGGAGGGTTCCCCCCACTCTATTTCTCTCTTTACCCGGGTCTGCTGGTATTGGCCTTACTGCCTTTCTCGGGGCTACAGCGAAACCCTGTGCGTCTCTGGGCCTGGCTGAGCCTGGCAGGAAGCTTGTTTCTGGCACTCGGTCGCTCCAACCCACTTCTGGCGCTCCTGCTTCAGCTGCCAGGAGGAAGCCTGCTGCGATACCCCATCAAGATGTGGCTCCCTGCAGCCATGGCGTTGGCGATCCTGGCGGGCCTGGGGTTTGAACGATGGAGCCAGCTGGCTTCTCGCCAGGAGAAGCTTCAAGGAAACCTTCCACCCGACAAGACCACAGCCGGGCAAAGTAGGGGCCGGGGCCTATCCCGGCTACTCTCCGCCTTTGCGGCAGCCTACCTAGTCCTATGGGCCTGGCTCCGCTTCTTACCGACGAGCTCCAATGGGTTTCTCAAGCACCTGATTCCCGATTCCTTCGGATCCGAATTCATCGCTCAGGAGCGCAGCCGATGGATGGGTTTGGCTCTCCTTTGTATGCTCCTGGCCTTCTCTATGAGCCTGATCACCCGAATCTTCGCCCGGCGGCGAGCCGGGGTAGGAGGAGCCCTCCTCCTACTGCTCCATGGAGGATCCCAGCTCTTCCTGCTTCAACCGCTGCTGGCTACGGAAGAATCCTCCGCCTTCCTTCGACCGTCTTCTCTCCTCGAAGACCTTCCCGAGCAGACTCCCATCGTCCACGGTTCGGCGGATGACTTGTTCGGCAGGGTCGATGCTCGTCAGGCCAACTTTCCCAAACCGACCTCAAATTGGGTACATCGACGGACCTTTCTGGAGCTCTATCCAAGTTCTGGAATTTTTCAGGGGCGTCGTTACGAGCTCAATCTCACCCCTGAAGGCTTGAGCTCGTTTCTGAGCCGAGCTGCAAGGGACGCCATACTCCAGCTAGATGACGTCTCTCGAGTGAAGCTTCTCAAAGCCTGGGGGGTGGGCCGCCTTCTCCTGTCTCGCCCTCTGATTCCGGCGGCGGCGGCCGAGGCAGATCTCTTGACCCATACCTCCGTTTTTGGCAACGAACTGAGGCTCTATGGGTTACCCGATGCCTCACCGGAAGTCTTTCTTGCCTCTCGCATCCACTATGCCCCGAACCTCAACGGAGCCCTCACGACTCTTACGGACCCCTCTTTCTCTCCTCAGCGCGACGTTGTTCTCCCAGGCTCCCAGCCTACCCTGAGCAGCTCCGGCGGCGAACTGCACAGGATTCGCCTGGAGCAGGAGATACTCGAGGTCGAAGTGACCGCGAACAGCCCCGGAGCCATCGTCTGGCAGCGCTCCCATCTCTCGATCTACCGTGCCACCATAGACGATTCACCCGTGCCCATAGCCGTCGCCAACCTGCACCGTATCGCTGTACCGATACCGGAAGGGGAACATCGAATTCGCATTTGGGTCGACCGAAGACCGTTTCGCATCGCCGTCCTCGTAGCTCTTTTGGGTCTAGTGGGCATCGTCGCCCTCGGTCGCTACGAGACTGCTAGTATCGGAGCCCCATGACATCTTCAAAGCTAGCTTCGGATGCGGCGTCGGCTGCAGACCAGACCATTGCCATCAAGAAAGTGTTGATCGCCAATCGCGGCGAGATCGCTGTGCGGATTCTTCGCGGCCTCAAGGATCTAGGCATTCGCGGAGCGGTAGTTTATTCCGACGCGGATCGCCAGAGCCTGCCGGTCCTGCTGGCGGATGAGGCTTACGGCATCGGACCAGCCCCGTCCCGGGACAGCTACTTGCGGGGAGACGCCATCATCCAACTGGCCCGAGAGATCGGTGCCGACGCCATTCACCCCGGCTATGGTTTCCTGGCCGAGAATGCCCACTTTGCCCAGGCCTGCCAAGACGCGGGAGTTATCTTCATCGGCCCCTCCCCTGAAGCCATTGCGGTATTGGGCTCCAAGGTGGAAAGCCGAAGGCTCATGATGGACGCCGGGGTACCGGTGGTTCCAGGCGGCCGCGATCCGCTTCCGGACCTCGAAGCGGCTCAGCGAGCGGCGACCGAAATCGGCTACCCGATCATGCTCAAAGCAGCAGCCGGCGGTGGCGGCAAGGGGATGCGCGAGGTGTCTTCTCCGGAAGACTTGGCCAGCGCCTTTCGAGCGGCTCGTTCGGAAGCCTTGGCGAGTTTCGGCGACGATGCGGTCTATGTCGAAAAATTCATCGTCGACCCCCGCCATATCGAGATTCAGATTCTCGGGGATCACCAGGGAAATATTGTCTCCCTGGGGGAACGGGAGTGCTCCCTGCAGCGCCGCCACCAAAAGGTGGTTGAGGAAGCTCCTTCTCCAGTGGTCGATTCAGATCTGCGGCGCCGCTTGGGAGAAGCAGCCGTTCAAGCGGCTCGAGCCGTCGGCTACACCAACGCCGGCACCGTCGAATTCCTACTCGACAAGAGTGGCGACTTCTATTTTCTAGAGGTCAACACCCGCCTTCAGGTAGAACACCCCATCACCGAGCTGGTCACCGGTATCGATCTGGTGGCAGCTCAGCTAGCCATTGCCGAAGGCAAACCCTTGGGCCAGGAGTGCTTTGGCGTCGAGCCGCGAGGGCATGCCTTCGAGCTTCGTCTCTACGCTGAGGACCCGTACAAAGGCTTCGCCCCCTCTCCCGGCCGTATCCAACGCCTCCGGTGGCCCGAGGGGCCAGGAATTCGCACTGACGCGGGCGTCTACGAAGGCAGCGAAGTGTCCATTTACTACGACCCCATGCTCGCGAAGCTCATCATCTACGGGGCGAACCGTAAACAAGCTCTAGCTCGCATGGGAAGAGCTCTCCAAGAGCTCCGCATCGAGGGCATTCGAACCACCACACCCTTATATATCGCCCTGCTCGAAGATGACGATTTCTGCCAGGGTCGCCTCGATATCGGCATGCTGGACCGCAAACTAGCAGCCGGTGAGCTGAGGCCCAGCGACGAAGGCAGGCAGGAAGATTTAGCCTTGATCGCCGCCTCTATCGCCCATCTTCAGGAAACGGAACGACAGGCGGCAAATCCGCTGCCTTCGGGCAGCCATCGTTCCGGCTGGCGTCAATCAGCCCGCTTGGCTAGTTTGAGGAGCACACGGTGGAGTTAGTCGTTACCCATGGGGAGAGACAGGAAACGTTGCAGCTTCGGCAGACCGCCTACGGTTATGAGGTGGAGCTGGGGGAGCGTCGCTATGCCGTGGATGCCAAAGAGGTCGAGGGCGGCCAACACAGCCTGATCCTCCGGCCCCTGGAAGCCAACGGAGAATCCTCTCAAGCCGTCGCACAGCAAGCACAGGTCTCCGTGCACTCTCTGGGGGGTGGTCAGTTCGAGGTTGTAGACGATAGCCCCCTACCCTACCGCTGCCAGGTGGCTGACCCCTTGACTCACTTGGCTCAGGAGAGCCGCGGTGGCAGTGGCTCTAGTGGGCGACGCCAAGTCACCGCCTATATGCCGGGCCGGGTGGTCACCCTATTGGTCTCCGAAGGGGATCAGGTCGAGGAAGGGCAGGGCATTCTGGTACTGGAAGCCATGAAAATGGAGAATGAAATCCCTGCGGAGAGCTCTGGAGTCGTTAGCCGGTTGTTGGTGGAATGCGGCCAGGCCGTGGACAACGGCGATCCCCTGTTCGAGGTCGAATAGAAAAACGAAGCCTCCACGGCAAGACCCTTGGGCAATGACGAGAGGTCAATGATAAGCTCTGAGGCTGTCTCTGAACATCGTGGCTTCAGCACCCAAAGTGAACTTTTTCTCTGGCTCTGGAGCCTGACAACCTAAACCCGACAATTGGAGGATAGTCATGTCCGTTGCTAAAATTACTGAAATCTCCGCCGAATCGACCGTGAGCTTCGAAGACGCCATCAAAGAGGGTATCGCCCGCGCCAGCCGCACCCTGAGCAACATCACCGGAGCTTGGGTGGAAAGCCAGCAAGTACAAGTCCGCGATGGCAAGGCCCACAGCTTTCGCGTCCACATGAAGGTCACCTTCATCCTCAACGACTGAGTCGGATAGCCTCTCTAGCCTCCGAAGGGCGGCGATGACTCGCCAGCGTTTTCTGAACGCGAAGCGATCCCCTCGCCTCCGGCGCCCTTCGGCGGACTATTTCTTAGGGGCCGACCGCCACCGCCTGTGGAGCCACATCCACAATTCTGGGCGGTCGCGGATCTCTTTCTCCACACACTCCATATATCGCCCGGTCAGATCAAGGATCTGATCGTCGAGGGAAACCTCGCTCTGCGCCTTCTTTGCTTGCGGCCCGATGGCTGGACGCAGGACCACCCGGTAACGACCTCCAGGCTCCGGATACCCAAAGATAGGAACCACGGGCGCCCCGGTTCTCAACGAGAGTCGCGCCAATACCGAAGATGTTCGAGAAGGTTGACCGAAAAAGGGAACCTCGACTGCGTCTTGGTGGTCCGGGCTTCGCTGGTCGATCAGAATGCCGACAGCGCCCCCCTTCCGAAGGGCCTTCATCATTCCTCGAGCCGCCCCCCGTTTGTCCAGGACCCGGTTGCCAAAACGGGTCCTCAAGCGAGTGAGAGCCCGATCGAGAAAGGGATTGTCCATGGGGCGGCCGACCACATCCATACTTCCACCGTAGAGCCCAATCGGCTGTGCAGCAGCTTCCCAACAGCCCAGATGAGCACTCATCACGAACACTCCCTTGCCGAGGGCCTGCGCTTCCTGAAAGTGGCGCCAACCCTCCAAGGTCAGCCGATGGCAGAATTCCACTGCATCGAATCGTTCAGCACTGAGAGGGTCGCAGAAGGCCAGACCTAAGTGCCGAAACATCTTCCGCACCGTTTCGCGATGTTGCTGTTCGCTGTCTTGCGGAAAAGCCAAGCGGAGATTTTCGAGGGCAATTTTGCGACGACTCGGCAAGGCGAAGTGGCCGATCGTCCCCAGACTTTCGGCTACCCTCCAGGCAGCCGCGTGGGGCAAACTTCGCAAGAGACCACGAAAGCCCATGAAGGCCGCATACTCGAGGCGATGGCGGATTGGTGCATTTTTCATGTCCTAGAAGTCCATGGCCAACAGCCGAGCCACTTCGCCTTCGAACCAACTCCAAAAAGCAGTCTCCGGCACCGCTCGGATAGGCAGTTGGGCCATGGGCAAAGAGAGTTTACCGAGCAGCTTGACTCGGTCTTTGGAAGTGGTCAGAACCGCATCCGCACCGCTCTGACTCCAGACCTCTCGAATGCGCTCCCGGCTGCGTTCCGGATAATCATGGTGATCCGGAAACCTCAACTCATCGACAACTTCGAAACCCGCTTCCTGAGCGCTGGCCAAAAACAGCTCCGGCCGAGCGATCGCGGAAACCAGCACCACTCGGGCACCCGAGGGTAGATCCCGACCGGGAGAGAGCTCGGCCCGATCCACCTCTACCGCGCTGGAAAACCCTTGCCCACGAAAACCAAAGGGGTTCAGAGCCTCCGCCAGTCTCTTCCCGGCCTGAGGATCACCAGAGCTTCCCGTCAAGAGGACTCCATGGGCTCTCGAGGCACTACTGAGAGGCTCCCTGAGTCTCCCACCAGGAAAAAGGCGCCCCCCGGCAAAAGGGTCGGAGCTAGGAAAAGCCAAAAGGTCGAGATCACGACGCAGGCGCAAATGAGAAAAGCCGTCGTCGAGGAGAAAAATCTGCGGCTCCGGGTCGAGGCGCTCGAGAGCATGAATACCCGCTTCGTAGCGATCCTCCCCCACCAACAGGCTGACCCCTCGCACCTCACCGGCCAGCAACACCGGCTCATCTCCAGCCAGGCTTGGCCCGAGCAGAGGCCCATCACCATGGCTGACGACCTGAACTCCCCGTCCCTTGCGCTTATAGCCTCTCGAAAGCACCGCCACCGCAAGATCCATGTCGCGCAGATGAGCTGCCAAGCTTGCCACCAAGGGAGTCTTCCCACCTCCTCCCCAATGAAGGTTGCCGACGCTGATCACCGGACGGGGCAAGCGCCGCCCTCGGCGCTGGTAGTAGGCATAGCGGAGACGGTGTCCAGCTCCATAGAAAAGCTGCCACGGAGACCTCGAAGGCTTTGGGGTTTGCTCAACGGTCGTCATGGTCTGGCTCACTTCTACTCCCCATGGGCCTTGGAACGGCCAGGGAGTGAAATATCGGCTGCAAGACTTCTAGAGTTGCCTCCAGGGCCCCCCGGTGGGACTCGATGAGGCGAGCACCACGGTGGCCAACTTCCTCGGCCTCCTCCGGGTGATCCAACCAGTGCTGCCACGTGGCAGCCAATTTTTCCGCCGAGTCCACCCTGCGCCAGGCGGAAGCAACGTCAAAGTGACCTGCCATCTCCCGAAAATTCTCCATGGAAGGTCCCACGACCGTTGGCACACCGAAACGGGCCGACTCGAGGGGATTGTGTCCCCCTTTTGCCACCAATGTTCCGCCAATGAAGGCCGAGGCGGCTAGACGGTACAGGGCTGCCAACTCGCCTAGAGTATCGAGGAGAACAACTTCCGTCTCTTTCTCCGCCTCTTCTTGGTCAAATCCACTTCTCCGAGCCACAGCGAAACCTCGATCCACCGCCAAGCGATAGACGTCGCCCCACCGTTCCGGATGCCGTGGCACCAGCAGCAACAGAGCCTTCTTTCCTTCCTCGAGGAGTCGGCGAAACGCTTCGAGCACGAGCTCGTCCTCCCCGGCCATGGTGGAGCCGGCTATGAGGATCGGCCGGTCCCCGGCCAGGGCTTCAAAGGTAGCCTCGAGAGTGGGCAATCTGTCCGGTAGAGCTGTTTCAAATTTTAGATTTCCGGTTACCGCAACTCGCTCCGGCTCCACCCCCAGGGCCAGCAAGCGGTCTCGGTCGACCTCCGTTTGCATAGCGAAAAAATCCACCGGTCCGAATAGGGGAGCGAGCCAGCGTCGAAAGCGCAGCAAGCGAGGAAAGCTGCGATCACTAATACGGCCATTGATCACGACCGTGGGAACACCCCGCCCACGAGCCGTTCGCAGGACGAGGGGCCACAAGTCTCCCTCTACCAGGACGAGAGCTTTGGGGTGGAAACGGCGGAACCACCGACGTACCGCAAAACCCAACTCGAAGGGGAGATAGCCGACCTCGGCACGGCCACGAAACACCTCCCGTGCTCTTTGTTGGCCGGTAGGTGTAATGGTCGACACGACCAGTGGAATCTCCACGGGGAGCCCTTTGGCCAACGTCCCGGCCACCGAAACCTCGCCCACAGAAACCGCGTGAATCCACAAAGTTCCCGCCGAGGATGAAGGCACCCCTGGCTCTCTACCCCCAGGAAACCCCAAACGCGGCAGGAGAGTCTGCAAATAATGGCGCCCACGGCGCGCAAGAATCCAGGGAGCAGAGATCGCTAGAGCGGCTCCGAAAATTAGTTGATAGCTCCACCAGCCGAATGCCGAAACAACCTTGGAACCTGGGCTTATTTGCCTCATCTCGGGCGGGAGTATAATCTCTCCAGAGCCTCGGCGAGGGAGGTAATATAGGGCGATTCACTACCCAGGCCGCGATGGGGCCTGCAGCACGGCCCACCAGCAGCACTGCGAGGACAGCTACATCGCCTCTGCTGCAAACAGTTCCAGAGGTTTTTTCGACGCTGGCCAGGGCCCAAATTTTTCTCGGTGTCCTAGACGCTTGACGGTGTCGAGCCGTACTTATCCTTGAGATGGTTATGCCAAAACTTGTGTATTCACAGCGCCAACAGCTCCAGAGTTGGAAAGAAGCTTCCGATCGAGATCTCCTTGAGGGATTGCGACAGGGTGACGAAATCGCCCTCGACCAGCTCATCGAGCGAAAAACGAAGCCACTGATTCAAGCCGCCTACAGAATCCTCGGAGATTACGAGGAATCCCGCGACGTGGTGCAAATGACTTTCGTTCGGGTGTGGGAAAAGCGCGATCAATTTGACCCCAAATGGAGCCCGAATACCTGGATCTTCCGCATCACCACCAATCTCGCCATCGATCAACTTCGATCCCGAAAAACCCGCGAGCGAATTCAAGAGCCGGTGCGGAATCATCTACGGCAGGTCGCTGATCGGCGGAGCGAACGAGAGTTCTCAAAACTACAGCGCCAAGAGGTCTCCGACATCTTCCACGAGCTAGCCAAGGATCTCTCCGAGCGGCAGCGAACCGTCTTTCTATTGAGAGAGGTCGAAGGTCTTTCCTCTCAAGAAGTCGCCCAGATCGTTGGATGCCGCGAATCGACGGTGCGCAACCACCTCTTCAACGCCCGCAAAGTCCTTCGCCGCGAGGTGAGGCTTCGCTTTCCGGAATACAGCCAGAAAAGCCCTGATACCGAAACAGCTGTGGGGGAAACACGATGACCGCTTGCCCAAATTGGCAAACTCTCCTCGCCCACAGATTCGAGGAACAGGAACAGCTCGAGGAACCCTCGAGCTGGCCGCAGGACGTTGAGCATCTAGAGGGGTGCGAGACCTGTCGTATCGAAGCTCTCAGCATTGACCCCAGCCTACTGTTTAGCCTCTCGATGCCCGAGATCGAAGTCGGTGACCACGAGCTCCAGGACATGAAGCGTGCGGTGTCCACCTTGCGCCAAGGCATGGAGCTAGCGGCCAGAGATTCGGTCAATGGGTCACGCCCACGACGCAGCAGAAAGATCTGGCAAACCGCCGCCGCAGCAGCAGCCCTAGCTACGGGACTGGGCTACGGCACTGCTAGCCTGTTGTACAAGGCCGACAGCAACCCTGCGATGCTGACCGCGGAACTGGTAGCGGATGGGACGACCGGAATAGCTACCTCGATGGTTCCTACTCCTGGTGCAGAATTGGGTTCCTGGAACGGTGAGGCGACGACGTTCGGGCCGAATGAAGACTCGGAGGCGCCGATTCTTCCAGCGAATTGGAGAGAGGCGCCGGTCATCGAAGGCGTCAGCAGCCCCGCTGCCCGGGTCAGCTTCTTGACAGCTCCGGAAGAGAAACTCGCTGTGGTGATGGTCATTGACCCGAACCTAGACGTGTGATCTCCCTCGAGTCCCTTTCTCTAAGTGCATCCCCTTGACTGAAGTCGATGTTTCGCTATGAAAGCGCTAGAAATCTCCACGGCAGCCTTGACCCTCCTGCTGTGCACAGGGTTCTCCGGTGCATTTTCTGTGCAGGCTCAGAGCCCCCCTAGTAGGATCGGCTCCGCCGAATCGGCCCTCACCTTGCACGCTTACAAGTTGGAGCACCAGCCGGCGTCGGAAGCACTCGCCCTCGTTACGCCTCTACTGTCTAGGCGAGGAACCGTAGAGCTGCAGGCGCAAGACAACACCCTGGTCATTCGAGATAGCTCGGCGTCCATCTACCGAATCGTTCCGGTGCTGAGCCGGTTCGATCATCCGCGTAGCTCTCTGGCAGTAGAAGTGCTGATCATCCGTGCGACCGCAGAGAAATTCTCTCCCCCGTCGTCCTCGAAAGTCCCCCGCAAACTGCTCGAGAGGCTTCAGGATCTGTTGCCGTACCACACCTATGAGGTCTTGGCCGGAACCCGCTTGAATACTCGCGAGGGAGAGCAGGTTAGCTATCAGCTGGGGGCTCGGTTTAGCGTCCGATTCCGTATTGGAACCCTGATCGAGGAGCAGCGAGTAAAACTTCACGGATTCCAGGTCTTTCGCGGACACCCCCCTCGAACGGGCTCCCCTGGACCCCTGGGTGCCAGCTCCCTCATTGCCACGAACTTGTTCCTCCACCTGGACCAACCTCTCTCCTTGGCCCTCGCCTCCAGCAAGTCCAGTAAAGAGGCTCTGATGGTGGTGGTGACGACCTCGACCAGAAACACGCACTCCCAAGACTTGCCAAGGCCTAATTCCGCAACCACCCCTTCCAAGCCTAGGCTTGCGCAACCTCCGAACTAGGGTCGAGAAAGGGAACACCTATGCAATTCGTTTGTCGCCTGGGCACCCCGGAGGGGCAGATCATCGAGGAACGCCACCAGGGCCGGGACGAGCGTTCATTGCAGTCGGAGCTGGAGCGCCGCGGCTACCACGTATTCGCTATCCAGAGGTCCGGACTGCTCGGCAAGCTTTCCTTGCCCTCGTTTGGCCGAGGGCTGAAGAAGGTTCCAACAGAGAAATTCCTGATTTTCAACCAGGAACTAGCAGCCTTGCTGCGCGCTGGCCTTCCCTTGCTCCAAGCTCTGGACATGATGCTGGAACGGATGAGCGATCCGCACATGGGCCCAGTGATGCGAGATATTCGCGACCGAGTCAAGTCCGGTGAGAACCTCTCCGATGCCTTTGCCTCCTACGGCGACGTCTTTCCCCGCCTCTATGCTTCCTCCCTAAAAGCCGGGGAACGCAGCGGAGAAATGGAAAATGTCATCCGACGCTTCACTCGCTACCTACAGCTGGTGAGCTCGGCCCGTCGGAAAATTGTCTCCGCCCTGGCCTATCCGTCGGTACTCATTCTTCTATCCTTGGCCATGCTATTGATCATGGCACTCTTCGTGATTCCCAAATTCACCTCCTTCTACCAGGATATGAATGCCGAGTTGCCCCTGATTACCAAAATCACCCTCGGTGTCGCGAGTGGTCTGCGGGAGAATGCTCTGTTGATTCTTATCTCCTCAGCGGTGGGTTTCTTCTTCTTTCAACAGTGGAGGAAAACCCCGAGTGGAGCCATTACATTCGATCGGTTAAGGTTGAAGATCCCGGTGGTTGGGCCGATTCTTCATCGCTTTGGTTTGGCGGAATTCGGCCGGGCTCTGGCGACCTTGCTCTCCGGAGGTATTCCGTTGGTGTCTGCCATGGAGATCGCTGTCGCGGGGATCGGCAATGCCTTCTTGCGAGACAGGATGCATCCGACCGTCGAGAAAGTTCGCCAGGGACAGTCTTTCCACAGTGCTCTAGAAGAAACCAACAGCGTCACCGACATGGCCATCGACATGATCAAAGTCGGTGAGGCAACCGGCGCACTGGATGAGATGCTCAATTCCGTAGCCGATTTTCTGGACGAGCAGGTGGAAACCCAAACCCAACGATTACTCTCCTTGGTGGAGCCGGTTCTGCTGGTCTTCATGGGGGGGATCATCGGGTTGTTGTTGATCTCCATCTACCTGCCCATGTTCAGCGTTATCACGCAGGTTCAGTAGACGATAGATCGAGACCAGAGATAGATCGAGACGAGAGACAGGTCGAGACGAGAGACTAAAGAGCGTGGTCACTAGACGAAACTGCGGTGAGAACCGTTAGAAAGAGAGAGCCTCTCCGGCTGGAAACGGCTGAGGGGGAGGCCCTCCCGACCGCTTCCTACGCCGTTTTTTGGCGTAGTGTTTTGGTTTTGGGGAGCGAATAGCAGTCATGGTTACGGAAACACAGACCCCACTGGCAGAAACCCTCGAGGAGGCCGAAGCTCGCCTCCATGCCGAGCGGCAAGATGCCCAAGCCCTGGCGCGCCGTTATGGCCTCGAGTTTGTGGACGTTCACCAACTGCGCATCGACAACGATCTTCTCCGACGGGTTCCCTTCGACCTCATGCTGAGGTACCAGTTCATCCCGGAAGCACAACTTCCGGGGCGTCTGTCGGTGGTGATGGCAGACCCCTCTAATGTCGTCAAGATCGACGAGTTGGAATTGCTTCTATCCACCCCAGTGGAAGCAAAAGTAGGCGTCCCCTCGGATATTGACGAGATCTTGCAGAAATCGGAGAGCGCCCAGCGGGTCCTCGACGAAGCCAGTGAAGATTTTCGTCTGCAACTGGTTCAAGAGGACGAGGATGGCGAAGAGGTGCTGTCCATCGACCGCATCAGCGCCGATACCAGCCCGATCATCAAGCTGGTCGACTCCACCCTTTTCAATGCGATTCAGCGCCGGGCTAGCGACATCCACATCGAGACCCGAGACACCGAAGTCATCATCAAATACCGTATTGATGGCGTTCTCTACCAGGCGATGGAACCCATCGACAAACGGCACCACCAGACCATCATCAGCCGTATCAAAGTCATGGCGGAGCTGGATATCGCAGAAAAGCGTATTCCCCAAGATGGCCGCTTCAAGCTGCGCATGGGTGGCCGAACCATCGACTTTCGCGTCTCCATCATGCCTTCCGTTCACGGCGAGGACTCGGTCATCCGTATTCTCGACAAAGAGTCGATGAACAAGGAATTCAAGAGTCTCCGGCTGGACATCCTCGGATTCGACGACGAGACTCTGAAGAAGCTGAGGAAGTTCACTCGCGAGCCCTACGGCATGGTATTGGTCACCGGTCCCACGGGCTCCGGAAAAACGACCAGCCTCTATGCCTGCCTCTCGGAGATTCAAAGCGCCGAAGACAAGATCATCACCATCGAAGACCCCGTCGAGTACCAGCTCAAGGGAATCACCCAAATCCCCGTCAACGAGAAGAAAGGCTTGACCTTCGCTCGCGGCCTGAGATCGATTCTGCGCCACGATCCGGACAAGATCATGGTCGGTGAGATTCGAGACGAAGAGACCGCCCAGATCGCCATTCAATCGGCGCTGACCGGCCACTTGGTCTTCACCACGGTTCACGCCAACAACGTCATCGACGTTCTCGGGCGCTTTCTCAACATGAAGGTCGACCTGTACAATTTCGTCTCGGCTCTCAATTGCGTTCTAGCCCAGAGGCTGGTTCGTCAGATTTGCCAGCACTGCAAACGTCCGGCCAAGGCTTCTCCGCAACTCCTCGATGAAAGCGGCCTTGACCCGGAGATCTACGCCGACTACACCTTCTATGAGGGTGCCGGCTGTATCGAATGCAATGGCACAGGGTTCTATGGCCGTTTGGCGGTCTCCGAGCTTCTCGACCTATCCGATCATATTCGCGAGCTGATTCTGGCTCGCCGGCCCGGCTCCGAAATCAAGCGGACCGCCCGAGCAGAGGGAATGCGATTCCTGAGGGAAACTGCCCTCGACAAAGTTTTTCAGGGAGTGACGACTCTACGTGAAGTCAACAAAGTTACCTTCGTGGATTAAGCGGCTAGCAGGGATGACGCCCATCGCGGCGCCCCCCCATGTCTTCAGCCTGGATGCCGAGCGACTCGCCTATGGCCGCTTTCGGGTCAAGGCTGGAACCTACGCTTTCGAAACCTACAACTCCGTCGACCTACCTGGGGAAGCTTTCCTCCCAGGCCTGCTCGGCGGCCCCTTGCGAGACGAGGCTGGGTTTGGAGAGCTCCTCAAGGGCTTGATCTCAAGGGTGGAAGTTCCCATCGCAGAGGCCTCGCTGGTTCTCCCCGATGCCTGGCTGAGGCTCGCCTTTACGGAAGTCGGCGAGTTGCCGGCAGACCCACAGGACCTGGATGCCGTGCTGCGCTGGAAACTCAAGCGACTGGTTCCCTTCCGGGTCGATGAGCTCCGGCTTCGAGGTACCGAGGTTTCTCCTCTGGCGAACCAGGAAGAACCCAATAGAGCCTTGCTGGGTTTTGCCTTGGAGACCTTGTTGGCTCAGCAGGAAAGGTTGTTTCAGGAAGCTGGAATCCGCCTTGGAAGAATCGCCAACCTCAGTCTGTCGCTGCTCGCCTCCCTTTCTACCGAAGTCGTCGATCGCCCCCTCCTCGGCCTTGTTGTGGTCGAGCCAGCTGGCTACACTCTGCTTTTTTCTCGGCGAGGCGAACCGATCCTGCACCGTTTCAAATCTGCAGACCCGGAACTACCCTACGAGTTGCGACAGCAAAGAGCGATTCACGACTTGAGACTCACTCGCAGCTTTCTCGCTGAGCGGTTCCCGGGCACGACATTGGACCTGAACCTCCTTGTTAAGTCTCCGGCGGTGGAAGATCCCTGGCAGGAATGGGTGGAAAACGGTCTCGAGAGCCGAACGGAAGCCCTGAGCGAAGCTCATCTGCCGGCTTTGTCGGTACAGATCTCGAAGCAAGAAGCGGATTCTGCGGAGAGCTTTCTCGAGATCGCCCCCATGCTGGGAGCCAGTCGCCAGGAGGTCGCGTGAGAACCCCTGACCTCAATCTTTCCCAGCGACCCTTCCTCAACACCAGACCGGTCACACGGCTGGCCATCGCGTTGGGGATCCTGGGCTGTCTATTGCTGGTCGCCAATCTGGCTCAGTATTGGAGATTCTTCTCCGGCTCCGAGGAGCGACGGGCTGAGCTCACCGAAGCCGAGCTTCGAGTCGCCGACCAGGAGAAGGAAGTCGCCAGGCTCAAGGCTTCCCTCAACAGCTTCGATCTCTTTCAACAAAATGACCAAGTCGACTTTCTGAACCGCAAGATCGCTGAACGCACCTTCTCCTGGAGTCACCTCTTCGATCGCCTGGCAGAGGTTTTGCCGGCCGACGTTCGGCTGAACACGCTGTCCCCCAGACCGGAAGGCCTCGGATCGGAATTTGGAGAAGTGGAAGAGGTTGAGGCGGGTGAGCCCCTCGGCGACCGAGCTGTCCTAGGTATCGTGGGAGAAGCCAAGACCGTGGAAGCTGAGCTCGAATTCATCGACCGTCTTTTCGAGCACCCCTCTTTCGAACGGCCTCGCCTGCTCAGCGATGCGAACCAGCAGGGACTTCTACGGTTTCAAATTTCGGTGTTGTATTTTCCGGACAGGCAGGCCAGTTCGGAAAAGATTATTGTCGCCAGCTCAGGAGAGGGAGAGAACACCGGTCGCGAGGCTGGAGGAGGTCCTTCCAGGGAGCCGAGCCAGACCAGAACCGGGCTGCCGAGCTCTTCCAGCCCCTTGGCGGCCGGATCGCCCCAGCGGGCAGAAGCTGGCCCGGTTCGATTGGGAGCTAGTAGTACGACCCCGTCCAGCGGAGACGTTTCGGACGGGGTTTTACCTCGGGAGCTCGGCGAAGCGGTCGCGGGAAGAGACCGGTCCGGAGGGCGAGACAACCGCACTTCGAGCCGTTCGCGGCCCGGCTCTTCGAGACCTAGAACTGGGAGTTCCAACCGACGACAATTGACCAATCCTAGGAGTGGGGGAGTTCCCCAGCAGGGGCTCACGGTGGGACTTCCCATCGGAGGCACCTCCGGAGGGGCATCCAACCCGGGAGCCCAAACCGACTCGAATCCCCTCACCCGAGGAACCAGAGGCACCGACCGCAGACGTCCTCGCAGGCCTCCGGAGCCTCCCCAAGGCCCAGATCGGACAGAACCGTCCCTACCGGATCGGGAAGACGACAGGCCTGCCGAGCAACCCACTCCCCGCCGGCCTTCGGCCTCAGCTCCCCTGGAGATCCAATGAGTAGTCCTCGAGGAAAATCGCAGATTTGGAGGACCAAAGCTTGGCTTTGGATCCCACCATTGGTCTTTTTCTTCCTCAATCTGGGTGCTTGGGCCTACTACCATGGAGCCGGCCTTGGAGATCAGGTCAGCCTTCTCCGGGATCGCCTTTCCGGCCAGCTCGAACGAGAAAATTCTCTGGCCCAGGAAACGGCGAATTTGCAGGCTTTCGAGAACCAGGCAAGCGAGAGTCAGCAGCGGATTCAGGAGATGTACAGCCTCCGTCTGGCGACTCAGCAACAGCGACTCACCGCCATCGTCAGCGAGGTCCGGGAACTGGCTCGGGAGAGCGGCCTGGAACCCAATTCCGTTTCCTATCCGGAGCAGAGCTTCCAGGATTTTGGGCTCCAACAGAAGAGTTTCGTTTTCTCCGTCGCGGGTCGATATGAGGACCTAAGGAGGTTGATCAACGCTCTCGAGCTGACTCCTTCCTTTCTGATTCTCGATGAGATCAGTCTCAACGAGCAGGGGGGAGGATCTCGCGGTAGCTTGAGAATCAGCCTGCGCATTTCCACCCTGTTCTCCATCGACGAAATCGAAGCTCCGGACGTCGAGATCATCGAGGTTGGCGCTGGGGAGACCACTACATGAGCCAAGCTCGACGCCAGAAGATCATCTTGACGGTCCTGGCAGCCGTCTTCGCTGTCATCCTGTGGAAAAACTTCGCACCGCAGGGAAGGTCTGTTTCATCTTCGACCACCTTGGACGGTCCATCCAGTTCCCAGAGCCGGAGCTCTCGGCGAAGAGGGCGTGGCTCCAGGGGAGGTCAACCCAAAGCGGAAGCCACTGAGGCGCGTATTCTTCATTTAGAAGCCCTAGAGCCTCAGGCAGCGAGCTTTGAGACGGGTAGGAACCTCTGGGACTTCTATGTCCCTCCACCGCCACCACCACCGCCACCGCCCGTTCGGCAAGTGCAGCCACGTCAACAACAACGCAGAACTGCACCTGTAGATACCGGGCCGCCTCCAGTGAGGGTCCCAACGATCTCCTTCGAGTATCTGGGCAGCTTCGGGCCCAAGCGGCGGCGCATTGCCGTTTTCTCGGATCGCAATGGAATCCTCAACGCCCTAGAGGGCACCGTCATCGACAGTAAATTTCGAGTAGCCAAAATCGGCTTCGAATCCGTATATATCGAGTACGTCGACTTTCCTGAGGTCGAAGCAAAACAACTCAAGGCCGGGGGCTGAAGTGAGAAGAACATCAAGGACACAGAATCAAACCGGGGGCCAATTGCTGGCTCTACTGCTTCTCGTAGGCACCCTCGCCGGCTGTTCCAGTTACCAGAGCTTTCGCAAGGCAGAGATTGCCTCGAGCAAGCAGGATTGGGATGAGGCTGTATTGCACTACATGGACGCCGTTGCCAGCGAGCCAGAAAATCTGGCTTACCGGTCTGCTCTTTTGCGCAGCAAGATCAATGCTTCCCAGGAACACTTCAAGAAGGGCAAGCAGTATCACGAAGCAGGCGTCCGGCGCCGCGCGATGGTGGAATACCAGCAAGCTGTCCAGTTGGATCCGACCAACCAATACGCTCAGGCGGAACTCGAGCGGGTACGCGAGGAAATCAAGGCCGAAGAGGAACAACGCGAGCCCGGAGAGACCCTCGAGGAGATGAAGAGACGGAACAGCGGAACGAGGCCACAACCACCCGTCCTCAATCCCCGTTCCACCGAGCCCATCGATCTGGACTTTGGACCACCAACCTCCATCAAGGACATCTATCGGGCCCTCGGCAAAGCCTTCGGCATCAATGTCCTCTTCGACCCAAACCTCAAGGACCAGGAACTTTCTATCACCCTGAAAGAGGTCACCGCCCAGGGTGCCCTGGAAGTTGTCATGCGGGCCGCGGGTCATTTCTACAAGGTACAGGACGAGCACACCATTATCGTGGTGGCGGACACCCCGCAGAATCGGCGCAACTACGAGGATCTGGTCATCCAGACGTTTTTCCTCTCCAACGCCGACATCAAACAGGTGATGACCATGTTGCGGAGCCTGGTGGATGCCAAGAAGATCGCGACTAACGAACAACTCAACGCGATCATCCTGCGGGACACCGCAGACAAGGTGAAGGTGGCGGAGAAGATCATCGAATCCAACGACAAGGCGAAATCCGAAGTCGTGGTCAACGTTGAGCTCCTTCAGGTAAACACCACCAAACTGCGGGATCTAGGCCTCACGCTTTCCAGTAATTCCATTTCCCAAAGCCTCGACTTGGGCGGTGAGAACGTTCCCCTGCGCCTGTCGGATTTCGATGACCTGAACGGTAACAATTGGGCCTTCACCATCCCCGATTTCATGTACAACTTCATGAAATCCAATTCCCAGGCTGAAATCCTTGCCAAGCCCCAGCTGAGGATCACCGAAGGCGAGAAGGCTCGACTGTTGATCGGTGAACGGGTTCCGATCCCCACGACCACGTTCAATACGGGCAACAACCAAGGCGGAAATATCGTCCCCTTGACCACCTTTCAGTACACCGACGTCGGCATCAAGATCGAGGTCGAACCGCGGGTACACCACAACAAAGAAATCACTCTCAAGGTCACCATCGAGGTCAGCAACATTGCCCGCTTCGTGGAAGCCTCTGGTGGACAAAGGCAGCCGGTCATCGGCACGCGGACCATCGAATCCGTGATTCGCCTCAAGGATGGGGAGACCAACTTCCTGGCCGGCTTGATCCGTTCGGAAGATATCCTGACGGAAAGCGGCATTCCGGGTCTTTCTGATATCCCCCTTCTCGGCCGCCTATTCAGCAATTCCAACACCTCCAACGGTCGCACGGATGTGATTCTGACCATGACCCCTCACATCATTCGCACTCCCAACATTACGGATGATGATCTCTTACCGATCTGGGTGGGCACCGAGTCAAAGATCACCTTCCGGGGGGGCAGCCCTCGAGTCGAATCTGAAGTGGAAGGCCCTTTCGACGGCAGTGACGACCGAGAACGGGTTCAGGATCTGCTGCGCCGGCGCCTCCAACGCCTACCCCGTGGACTACAAGAGGGAGGGGCCGACGACGAGGATAAGGAAGGTGAAGAGATCCCAGGCACCGATCTGGCTCCGACTTCCACTCCCGGCAGCTTCTTCCAAGACAACCGTCAGCAGCAAGAAGAAGAACAGAAGAATAGGCTGAATAACATTGAGGAAAGCCTCCTCGACGATAGCTCCATCCCTCAAATGCCAGTGCCAGCGATGGAGTCCGGGGCCACTCTATTGACCTCTGCCACAGACAGTCACAGTGCTCCTGCTACCGGCGAGCCCCCAGGTCGCGGTGTTCGCGTGGAGCTGAGCCCGACCCAGTCGGAACTTGCTCCAGGGGATACCGTGCAGGTGCTCGTGAGAGTCGAGGCCGAATCGCCGGTGTCCCACCTGCCCTTGGATCTGGTCTTCGACCCAGCGATCCTAGCGGTCGAAAACGTCCGGCAGGGAGACTTCCTGGGCGGCAGCGGTGAGGCCACCCTGCTGACCGACTCGCCGGAAGAGGGCACCTTGGCTGTAGGGGCAAGCCGGCTTGGCAGGATTGACGGCGTGCGGGGAAACGGAGTTCTCGCCCGGGTCACCTTCAGGGCCATCGCACCAGGGGAATCCGAGATCGCTCTCGGGAATCTGAAAGCGATGGATAGCCAACTGGAGGCCCTCACTTCGATCACAGCAGCTCCCGTTCGCATAGCCGTCCTGGCCGATGCGCCCCCGACTCAGGGCGATCCGGAAGACGAGCTGCCCGACGAACGCCCCTTCCCCGAGGATGACCCTCAAATCGGAGAACCGTAGCTCGACGGAGGCTGTGGCGGTGAAGGAACACCAACGGACTTCGATCCTCGCTTCCACCACCGGGTCCCGGCCTGGAACGGAGCGAGTCAACGGAATAAGAAAGCCCAAAGGGCAGCCCGCCCTGAGGCGACAGGCGCAGAGGGGCTTTACCCTCGTCGAGCTGATTATTGTTGCCATCCTGATGCTGATTCTGGCTGGAGTTACCCTACCGGTAGCGAAATATGCCATCAAGCGCCATAAAGAAGCAGACCTGCGCTTGGCTCTTCGGGAGATGCGCAACGCTGTTGACGAATACAAGCGGTACAGCGATGCCGGCCTGATCCCGGTAGATCTGGGTACCGACGGCTACCCCAAAGAGTTGGAGATCTTGGTCGAAGGGGTCGACCTGGTCGGACAAATCGACAAGAGGGCTCGTTTTCTTCGACGGATTCCCATCGACCCAATGGTGGGTACGGATGAAGACTGGCTCCTACTGAGTTATCAAGACGAGCCGGACTCCGGGTCATGGGGCGGCGAGAATGTCTTTGATATTCGCTCCAGTAGTGCCGGAACGGGTCTCAACGGCATCCCTTATGCGGAATGGTGAAACGGAGATTGGCCATGAAGAGAACAATGCCATGAAAAGACGAATGAGTAGGCTGGTACAGCAGCGTCACCGAAAAGACCGAGGGTTCACCCTGCTCGAGTTGATTATCGTTATTGCCATGATCGGGATTCTGGCAGCCCTCGCAATGCCCATGCTCAAAGATAATCCGCGACGCGCTCAAGAAGCCGTGCTCAAGACCAACCTGCGAACCCTGCGGGATGTCATCAACCAGCACTATGGCGATAAGGGTCACTATCCCGGTAGTCTCGAGTCGCTAGTGGATGGCGGCTACGTGCGCGATGTCCCTATCGACCCCATCACCAAGAGCAGCGAAACCTGGGAGCTGATCTACGAAGAGTTCACCGAGGAATTCGAGCCTGCAGAGACGGATCTTCCAGAAGACGGTCAGCCCGGAATCATGGATGTCTATTCCGGATCCGAAGAGCTGAGCCTCGACGGAGAGCCCTATAACGAATGGTAGGCGCCTGATGCGACGAAAGAAGAGTATCTCGTCCGAATCGCGGCGGCTGGAGCGCGGCTACAGCATGGTGGTATTGATCATGGCCGTCACTGCCTTGACCGCCATGACAGCGTTGGCCCTCCAAACATGGACCTCTATTGCTCAGCGGGAGCGTGAGGAAGAGCTGATTTTCCGCGGGCTGCAGTACGCCGAGGCCATTCGAGTCTTCCAGCGGCGCTTCGGACGCTATCCGGTACGGCTCGAGGAATTGATCAAGGTAAAGCCCCGGTGTATTCGCCAGCTTTATCCGGACCCAATGAACGAAGACGGCGATTGGGGCTTGATCTTCGCAACCGGCAACAACCGGCGAAACGGTCGCCCGCAACAGCAGCGAGCCGAAGCCGAGAGCAAACCCGAGGATAGTGGCGGTACTCTTCCCCAGAGTAGCCTGAAAGAGAGCAGCAACCTGTTTGCCAAAAAGAAACAGGCCGTGGGCCCAATCTCAGGAGTTCATAGCAAGGCGTCCGCCGAAGTCACCTACAAAGTCTTCATGGATCAGGAACAATATGAGCAGTGGGCCTTTACTGTAGACCTCGTCTCCGGGGTTTCCAACACCCCCGATCGGCCACCGCAGATACCTTCAGCCAGAACCCTTGGTAGACCCTTTAAGGAAGGTGTCACTCCCCTGATCAGCTTCACCCAAGCGAACAATCGCCAAGGTGGAGGTGGAGGGAATCGTGGACGTCCTCCGGTCTCGACGAACCCCAACCAGAACCCGGGAACCGGTAACGGTGGAGGTATTGGCGGAGGACGCGGTGGAGGTAGAGGCGGTGGAAGCAATGGCGGTAGAGGCGGTGGAGGATCTGGCGGAGGGTCTGGAGGTAACCAAGGCAGTGACTTTGGACCTTTTGGTGTTTCCGACAACCTAGGGCAGGAAAAGCAGGAATGAAAATCCGCTTTCGCCGCCTCCCTCAAGCCAACGGCTTGCCCTCACCAGAAACGGCTACGAGCGGCAGCGCTGGATTCGACCTGCGAGCCGCCGTCCAGGCCACGGAGACCCTGGCTCCAGGCCAGAGGCGCCTGATCCCTACGGGGCTGGTTCTCGAGCTACCCCCTGGCTGGGAGGGCCAGGTCCGGCCCCGAAGCGGCTTGGCATTGCACCACGGCGTCACGGTGGTGAATGCTCCTGGCACTATCGATAGCGACTACAGAGGAGAGGTAGGAGTGATTCTGATCAATCACGGACTGGAGGCCTTCTCGGTAGAACGAGGAGACCGCATCGCTCAACTGGTCGTAGCAGCAGTCCCTGAGATCGAGTGGAAGGAGGTCGAAGCTCTAGAAGGCAGCGAGAGAGGAGCAGGTGGTTTCGGCTCGACGGGAACCGAATGACCTCTCTCGACTTTTTCAGCCGACCCTTAGAGGTTCACGGGAGTCCGAAATCCTCTCGGTGCTCGCGCGAATGCTCGTAGTTGGCCACAAGCTCCGCTGACAGCATCTCCTCGCTGTTTTCTAACCGTCGCAAACACCCCTCGGTTCCGCAGCCTATCTTTGAACGCTTGGACAGTCTGCAGAGGAGGTGGCACCATTCGAGACCCCAAAACCGGGTCCGGATTGATGGGTATCAGATTCACCTTGGCATGCAAGCCGCGAAGCAGTTGAGCGGTAGCATCAGCGGCCTCCAGTTGGTCATTGAAGTCCCGAATCATGACGTATTCGAAGGTGATCTTGCGGCTCTTGTCCTGGGGATATTTTCTCAAGAGAGCCATCAGATCCCGCAAGGGATTAGAACGGTTGACGGGCATGATCTTCGACCGGCGTTCATCGTCCGGAGCATGAAGAGAGATCGCTAAGTTGGGCCGACTCGGCCAGTCCATCATTTCTTCGAGCGCCGGCAAGATCCCAACTGTAGACAGAGTCATCCGACGAAGAGAGATCGTTTCGGAGAGCAGCTCGATAGCTTGCCGGACCGAAGACGCATTGAGCAGAGGCTCGCCCATCCCCATGAATACCAGGTTGATGCCACCTAGATCCTTTTCCTTCCCCTCCTTCGGTCCATCAGGGTTGGTCTCATCGGCGAGGGACTCAGCCCCCTGATTGCCTTCTAAGAGGCGCGAATCTCGGTGCCCCCGGAGACGATAGACTTGGCCAACAATCTCACCGACAGTGAGATCTCGGCCAGCTCCCCAATACCCGGTGACACAAAATTGACACGCCAGAGGACAGCCGGCTTGGCTCGATATACAGAAAGTTCGACGGCGGCCATCCGGGATATCCACCGCTTCGATACTCGCTCCATCGGTCATCTCGAAAAGCACCTTCACCGTTCCATCAGAACTGGTTCGGGCCTCCGTGACAGCCGGTAGCCCAATACGGAAGTCTTGATCGAGGCGGCTTCGTAGATCTAGGCTCAGTTCTGTTATCTGGGAGAAATCCACTACCCTTCGATGGTGTAGAGCGGCGAAAATCTGCTTAACTCGGAAGGGGCGGTCTATGACCGGCTCCAGAGTTTCATGAAGCTGCCCTACGGAGAGCCCGAGGAGGTCGGTGCGGTGTGGCATGGCGAAAGCTCGGCTTCGAATCAGGTGGAACGGCGACGTCGCAGTCGGCGTGTGGGATCGATCCCAATGGACTTGAAGAAGGTCAAGTCGGTGCCATTGATCTGGAAAGTGGGTTCAGGAGTTCGGCGGCGTGTCGGTAGAGTCAACTGTTCTCTTGGGCTGCCGTCCCGCTGACAATCAACGAGAAGATACAGGGAACATCCTGCATCCTGAAGATCCCGCAGGGAATCGCCTACCTCAGACGAATCTGCCATAGCGGCGGACAGCGCCTTACCAAAATGATCGAGCAGAGATCTTACTTTTTCGTCCAGAGTCCTACTCCTCGTCCTTTCCAGGCCACGGGGCGGCTTCGAGAATTATCCCCCGCGATTTCCAAGAGTGTCAAACTCTGCCGGGAGTCGGCTAGGTAGGCTGACTCTCGATGGCGGGAACGGTGATTCCCCATGTGCACCAGAGAGACCGCGCGAGAATCGTCACTGTCGCTTCCCGACCACCGAGAAAAAAGCCCCTGAGGATAGCAAGGGGTAGCGAGACAACCAACGGCCTACCCTGTGGTAGCCTGCCCGGCGAATCTCTAGAGGTTCCAAAAATGAAAACAGAAGCAACCCCAGAAAAATGGCTCGCTAGTCAAGGCTTCTTCGCGGAACAGGTCGTGCCTCTTTCCGGTGATGTTTCCGCGCGACGGTACTTCCGCATCATTGGAAAACAGGGCCATCCAGCGATTTTGTCTCACTATCCTCGCCAACTCTCTGAGTCCTACGGCCACTTCGTCTCCATGACTACCTTGTTGCAACAGGCGGGAATTCGAGTCCCGACGATTCTGGCCGTCGACCCCAAGAAAACCTGGATGCTTCTCGAAGACCTCGGAGAGAAAAATCTCTTCGAAGCGCAAGAGACCCTACCCGATCGAGAGCCCTATTTTCGAATAGCCGTCGGCTATATCAAGGCTATCCAGGCCCTTCCGAGAGAGATTGTCGCTACTGGGAACCCACCTCTCGACTCGAACGCCCTGATTTCAGAATTGGACAAGACCTGGGATGTTTTTCTAAAGCCAAAGGGTTTGCTTCCTGCCGGCCGCGACGAGCAGCTATTCAATAGCTTTCTCCACGATCTTTGCAGTGACCTCGGAGCCCGCCTCCTGGTGCCCTGCCACCGAGATTTCATGGCAAGAAATCTAATTCCTCTTCCAGGGAAGGAAGTTTCCGTGGCAGTTATCGACTATCAGGACCTACGCCTGGGACCTTGCCATTACGACCTGGCTTCCCTTCTAAACGACAGCTTTTTCCCGGAGGAGGGAACAAGACAAAGGCTTCTGGACTTGGCGGGGGTCCACGAGGAGGACGTCGAGTTGTACCACAAGGCGGCCGTACAGCGGACCTTGAAGGCGGTGGGGACGTTTGCAGCGTTTGCTAACCGGGGATCGGATGCCCATTTGCCTCTCATCGCTCCCACCCTACGAAGAGCTCTCTACCATCTAGCTGCTTCATCGGAGGGAAGTCCCTTCGCTGAGCTCCTAGAACCGCTCTGGCGAGCGACCCTGAACGAGTTCTGCTAGACTGGCTGAAGACTCAAGGAGGTACGACTATGCCAATAGGCCCAATGGAACTCTTCATCATTTTTCTGATCGTGGTGGTCCTATTCGGGGCTCGGCGGCTACCCCAAATCGGCCGCGGCCTCGGTGAAGGCATCCGAAATTTCAAGACGGGTGTCAAGGGAGATGACTCGCAGGAAAGCCTCAAGGAACCGGAAGGCTCTGGTAGGTCGGCTTCCTGAAAGCAGTGAACCTGCCTCCGGACACCGCTACCCCTCACTCCCAGCATTTCTAGAAGCGCCGTGCAGCAGCAACTCGCTGGCGGTAGCTCTCCCCTCCCAGAGGCTCTGGTGATGGCCTACGTAGATCGCTAGGACCTTCTCTACATAACGCCGAGTCTCTCGGTAGGGAGGTATCCCCTCGAAGCGCTCCACGCGGCTCGGGCCAGCGTTGTAAGCAGCGAGGGCGAATTCTACGTTGCCTTCGAAGCGCCTCAGAAGATCTCGCAAATATCGAGCTCCGATCCTCAGGTTCGTATGCGGGTTTTCGAGCTCGGCCAAATCGTCGGTCCCCGCGGTAGCAGGCATGACTTGGGTCAGTCCCACGGCGCCAACCGGGGACACGGCGGTGGGCGAGAAGTTGGACTCCGCTTCGACGAGTGCAGCTAGGAGGAGGCCATCTAGGTCATACTGCCGCGCCACTCGATAGATCTCATCTCCGAAAGGTAGGCTCGCTAGGCGAGAGCGCTGGTCCTCCGGATTGCCAAAGCGCCGAAACAGGTCGAAGCCTTCACTCTGGTCGGCGATCGCCGAGCGGAGGTTCTTGGGAAGTTTGACTTTCTGGTTCGGGGTTGATCCAACCCACTGAGCGAGTCCCTTTAGAGATGCCAGCTCAGAGGCCTCCGGAGGCGATGGCCTCCAGCTTGCGCGTTCCTCGCCCGGAATCGCCTCGCCATACGGCAGCAAGGACAATACGGCGACCAAGAAGACCGCTGAGATCCTTCCAATTCGTGTTTGCATGGCAATTCTGACTCCTTCGGTTGCGAAAAAGGCCTCTTTGGCACTCCATGGCCCCCACGAGAGGGGGAATTCGTGCCGTTCTCCCTGGTTGTATGCCAATCCCATGCCTGATCCGGTCTCGATCAGGTATGGACTCCCTATTGGCTCACAAGGTCTACCCAGGATCGGCCTGCTCTGCCTCGAAAAGAGCCGGCCCTGCTGAGAGAAAAGGTAGGAAAAGCCCGGCGCTTATTGGACGAAGAGGTCCATCGGGAGAAAAGCGAACCCAGTCAAGAAGCGACAGCTGGAGGGAAGATGTAGTTTCTGATTCCCAACCTGCAGAAGGGGTTCAGAGCAGGGGAAGCTTGGATTTGAAGCTAGGTATTGGGGCCAAGCCTTGCTCTCATAGGAGCGCTGGCTAAGAGTAGTCCTTAGTGCCGATCCCCAGGCTGGAGACCTTGTTCCGCAAAGTGTTTCGGTGAATACCGAGGGACTTAGCCGACCGACCAATACTTCCTTGATGGGATGCGAGAGAGGCAAGAATGAACTGCCGTTCGAATTCTTTCCTTGCTTGTTCCAAGGTCAGCCCTTGGCTTACGAGCTCGCTAACAATTTGGCACAAACGGCCGTTCAAGCTCTCTTGAGTCACGCTACGAATCGCCTCCCCGGGTGATCTTTTACAATATCACAGCAATGCGACGATCCCAATGCGTGGCATCGAGCCCAGACCGGTTGTTCAGTTGAAACTCAAGGCTTCGCCCAGATGAGCCAGAGTTCCTCAGAGGTAATAGGAAGGTCGAAGCGCTTTCGCGGAACAGCGCTGGTGGATATGGGGACGCAGAGCCCCTTATTTCAGTTCGAGCCGATCTCCAACATAGATCGGATATCGAGATTCGACGATTCTCGCCACAGCGGTGTTCCTTTGAACCGACAAGACTGCCAGCTCACCGAGGATGACTGGTGGCAAGCCCCTTTGGTTCTTCCGGTAGATCGTAAAGAGATCACCAGGAACCACCTCATTGTCTTCGCCGCGGTCAATAAAGACCACGTGATCTGCGCCTAGGCTGAAGGCTCCGTCGTCCCCATAGACAATCATCGGGGCATCGATCAGAGACTCCCAGGTCGAGGGAAAATTTGCCGGGCGCCGATTGCCGAGACACCCCAAAGGAACTGGGATCTCCTCGAAAGGGCGAAGGTAGGCACCGACGACAATTCGAGCACAAGCATCTTGAGTCACTTCGGCGATGGCCATCTCTTCTTGGACGGTGAGGATACGGATTCGTCCTAGCTGCTCATAGTGCCGACCAACCACATCCCGCGTCTCTGGGTGGGTGATTTTTTCTCCGGCCTGAACCGCCGTAAATATCTGCCCAGGAACCAACCCAGCCGCCCGACCGCCGTCAATGTAGACGATGTCTCCTGGCGCTACACCAAAGCGTAGGGAATCGACATTGCCGAAAATTCCTTCACCACCTCCCTGCAGGCCAACCCAAAGGTTTGGCGCTAGGGCGTCGTACTCACTTCCGACGATTCGGTAGCCAAACTCCTCTTCGAGACCTCCGATGAAGCCGGTGCAGTAGATATCGCTGGAGGAGCCCAGGGCTTCCGGTGCCTGTAGAGTTCGGTCCAGGTTCATTAGACCCAAACCATCGTCCGGACCGCCATCTCCATTTTCCGTATCTTCTCCAAGACCTTCAAGAGCTGCCAGGTCTTCGGGAGTCACCACTTGAACTCCAACCACCAAGGGGTCCCCCGGATAGATCCAATGGGCATCCTCGATATAGCGATTGAGCTCCCAGATCTGGGGCCACAGATAGGGATTTCCAAAAAAGCGAGATGCGAGGTCCCACAGGGTGTCGCCCCGCTGGATGATATGAACTTGCGAACCTTCCGGCGTCGAAGCCGGAGGCTGCCAAGCAGTCCAATGATCCCCAACCTGGTGGAGCTGACGCGGTGGGTTGGTTGCCGCTTCCGTTTTGGCAGCGAAGAGCAGCCCGGTGGCGACAAAGAAGATACCCAATAGAAGAGCTGCAGGTGTGCGCCGCATGACGATCCTTTTTTTCAAGAGCTTTGCAATGCATGCCGCCAGCTTCGGTGCTGCGGTTCTCGGGGGAGGCTCCTCACCAGGAAGACAAGCGTATAGCGAGATCTCTATGCCAAAGTTATCGGTTTTTCCTTCAATAGTCAAGGTTTAGCTCCGGTCTGCTCAAGCTCTAGTTGAGACTCCGACCCTCTAAAAAGGCTCCTATCGCAGAGCCCTCGCTCGTTCCGCAGCTCGTGCCGCAGCGGCAGACTGCGGGTACCTTTGGACGACTTCCCGGTAGGTCTCTAACGCTGAATCTAAGTCTCCCTGAGCTTCGAAGCATTGCCCCGCCTTGACCAAGGCGTCGGGCACCTTATTGCCTCCCGGAAAACGTTCTACCGTCTCGCGGAACGCAGCCAGTGCCCCAGGAAAATCCTTGCGGGCATAGCGACTCTCGCCAATCCAATACTGGGCGTTGTCCGCCAAATCCGTGTCAGCATAGCTTGCCAGAAAACTCCTCAGCTCCGCCTCCGCATCGACAAACCGCCCCTGATGATAAAGCGAATACCCGCGATCGTAGAGCTGCTGGCCCTGCTCGGTGACGGCAACTAGGGCTGATACTTCTTCGCCTTCTGCCGCTCCTGGGTTTGCCCCGGGCTGCTCCCCTGAGAGAACGGGCTCTGCGTACCTGACCGGATCGAGATCCACCTCTTCGATTTCCGGAGGCCGGTATGGCTCAATGGGGCCAGTCTCCGAAACCAAGGTCTCCAATGGCTGTTCTCCGGAGCTGCGTACGTGAGCCTGCGGCCGAGCTTCCACCTCCGCCACGCGCTGGCGGAGTCGTGCAATTTCCACCTCGTTGATGGTCGCTTGCCTTTGCAGATCGAGCACCCGCCGTTTTAGCTCGTCGATGGTCACGGACGAGTCGTCCCTTGCCGGTAAGAGACTCCCTGAGCAGCCTAACAGTGAGCAAACCAGCACTGCGCCAGGCAGCACTGCGCCAGCCAACGCCTTGAAGGACATGACTTTGGGGCCAGTGATTCCCCCACCCTTCAGCCCGGTTAGGCTCCCGCCTCTCTGTCTCCTCCGCTCCCTGAAAAAGGAAGTCATTCCCCATCCTCCGTGTCGACAGGGTCCTCGGACTCAGGAGATTCCTTAGATTCCTTCTCCTCAGCGGCTTTCTTAGCTGCCGCTACCTCAGCGGCCTTCTTTGCTGCCGCGATCACCTCATCATCCAGGTTCGGAATCTTCTTGACCAAAGGGCTGTCGGGGTACTCCTGACTCAGCTTGCCGTAGTTCTCCAGCGCATTGGTGACGACTCCAGCTTTCTCGAAGGCTTTGCCGAGAAAAAAATAAGCTTGATCCCGGCCCGTGTAGTCTGGATAGTCCTCGAGCAGTCCCGCCAAGCGGGTAATTGCCGCCGAGTAGAGGCCGTAGTTGATATAGAACTTGCCGACTCCCAGCTCGTGCTCTGCCAACTGGCTGCGCACTGCACGGATCTCGTCTCGTGCCTGGGCTGCATACTCAGTGGTCGGGTAGAGGCGAAGAACTTCTTGGAACGCTAGGAGGGCCTTGGCAGTCGCTCTCTGATCCCGATCCGCCCGGCGAGTTCTTTGAGCTAGACAACTTCCAAGCTGAAATTGGACATAGGCAGCGCGGTCGCTAGTGGGAAATCGATTTAGATAGTCCCGATACTTCGCCTCCGCCTGGATAAAATTGGCCTCTCCTCCCTGGTGGTAGAAGGTATCCGCAACCAACAGGAGAGCTTCCCGGCCTCCCGCGGTATTCGGCGCCACTTCGAAAGCATGAGAAAGGAAGCGGCGAGCTTTGAAGAATTTCTCTTCTTCCAGCAGCTGACGTCCCTGCTCGAGAGCCTCTTGCGATGAAAGGGCCAAGACGGGATCATTCTTGCCTCCCCCTGAACCACAACCGATCGCTATACCGAAAAAACACGAAAGAAGCAGTACGGGCCAAACTCTTTTCATTCGATTTCTCCGCTTGCCAACCGGCGCAGGGAGGTCATGGCAAGCACCGGGTCAGGCGTCGCGAAGACTGCGGAACCCGCAACGCAAGTCTCCACTCCTGCTTCTACCGCCGACCGAATCGTGCCTCTGCCCAGACCTCCGTCCATCTCGATCTCTACTTCGGCTCCCTGAGCTCCGATCATCTCTCTGAGACGTCGGGTCTTGTCGAGAACGTGGGGCAAGAAAGATTGCCCGCTAAAGCCAGGGTTCACCGACATCATAACTACAAAATCCAAGTGAGCCAGCACGTCTTGGAGATATTCCACCGGAGTCGCCGGATTGACAGCAACCCCTGCCCGGGCCCCTCCCTCTCGAATCCGTCGCAGGGTGCTGTCCAGGTGAGGGGTAACCTCCCAGTGAACGGCGACGCGGTCTGCTCCCGCATCCAGGTAAGAACCCAGTAAGCGGTCCGGCGCCTCCACCATCAGATGCACGTCCAGGGGCAACTGGGTCCTCTTGCGAAGAGCAGCAAGGACCGGAATTCCGAAGGTCAGGTTGGGCACGAAATGGCCGTCCATGACATCAAAATGAACGAGGTCCGCTCCCCCTTCCTCGCATTGCTCTAGGGCGAGGGCGAGATGAGCAAGATCTGCGGACAGGATAGAAGGAGCTAGTTTGATCAACGGGATCGAGCCTCCAAGGTCGAGACGACGAGAGCGATGGCGTCCTGCCGCCGGAGCGGATGGCCAGCCAAGGGAAACTGGCGGAGGATAACACCCTCGGGAATCCCCTCGTAGACTTCGTACTTCACACTGCCAAGGCGAAACCCTCTCTGTTGAAAGAAAGTCCTGCTCTGCTCGTAGCGACGATAGACGAGATCTGGCATGACATAGGTCTCACCGCGACTCTGACGGCTGATCAGCAGATCGATGCTGGTTTCGGGAGGTACCCCCTTGCCGGCGTTGGGCCATTGCTCGACGACGGTGCCAGCTGCCGCTTTGTTCCCGATGACCCCCACGGTCCGGCCCAAGGCCAGGCCCGAGGCCGCCAAGGTCACCTGTGCTGCAGGAGCCGTCTGCCCGGTCAGGTCCGGAACCTCGACTACCTGGGGGCCGAGGGATAGCGCTACCGAGACGGTACTCCCCCGTTTCACCAAGGTGCGCGATCCCGGCTGCTGGGCCAACACTTGGCCGGCTTCGATTGAGTCGTCAAACGCATCCTCTTCTTGATTTCGGCGCAGCCCGAGGCTCTGATCTGCGAGTAAATCCGTTGCTTCTGCCTCTGGTAGTCCGCGGAGATCCGGCACCGGAGTGACCCCGCTACGGACGAACAGACCAAAGGCCAGATAGGCCACCACCACCGCCACCACCGATAGGCAGGCGAGGTAGGCCAGACGACCCGTCCAGCGCAGGAGCTTCCGCCGGAGGCTTTCCTGATCTTGGCTCATCTACTTACTCATCTAGTTGGCCGGTCAAAGCCCTAGCATCAAACCTGGAAGAAACTTCTTCTTGAGGTCAAAGAAAATCACCGACAACATGATCAACATGATGAGCACGAATCCCACCTGATTGATGACCTCTTTCGCCTTCAATGGAAGGTCACGGCGGATGATTCCCTCGATGCCAAGGATGAAGATCTGACCTCCATCGAGCACAGGAATGGGAAGAAGATTCATCAACCCGATGCTGATACTGATCACGCCCATCAGATACAGCAAATACCGAAACCCTTCCCGCGCCGCTTGGCCACTGATAGTGGCGATCTCGATAGGCCCGGAAACCGCCTTCTCCGCTGAAATTCGTCGAGTGAAAATTTGACTGAGCACGAATCCCGTCTGGCGAACGATCCAGATATTGTGGCGAACGCTCTCGACAAAGGCTTTGCCAAATCCGTAGCGTTGGTAGTTCCCGGCCCGAAGACCGATTCGGCCCAATCCGTCCAGATTCTCTGGAGTCACCGCCAGTACCAATGAGGCACCATCTCTCTCGACATCCAGAAGGATTTCCTGGCCGGGTCGCGCACTGATGTACTCGACAAAAACCGGAAAACTCGCCACCGGTTGATGATCCATCGTGCGCAGGATGTCACCGGTTTGAAGACCTGCCTTGATGGCCGGCTTGTCCGGGACCAACTCGGTCACCGTCAGAAGCTCCTCTGGCAGAATCCCGCCGGTATCAGAGAGGTGGTGGCCTGGAATCGGGCTGGGAGTCACTTGGGCCTCGAAGGACTCGCTGCCACGCTCGACTCTCAACTGAACCGGCTCGGCGTTCGAAGTCATCAGCAGCGCCTGGACTTCATCCCACAACTCCACCGACTCACCGTTCACCTCGAGAATCTGATCGCCGGACTCGAGACCCGCAGCTTCGGCAGGGGATCCGTGAATAACGTAGCCCACCCGCGCAGCAATATCTTGGCTAGCCGGCACCGCGATGCCAACCATAAAGACAATGGCGACGACGAAGACGGATAGGACGGCGTTCATGGCCGGCCCAGCGAGATAGACCAGAAACCTCTGCCAACGAGGCTTGTTGAGAAAATCAGCCGGGTCGTCGCCTTCCTCTCCGGCAAGCTCCCCACTCATTTTGACGTAACCACCGAGAGGAATCGCTGCCACCCGATAGTCCGTCTCGCCTCTGGTAAATCCCCACAGACGCTTTCCAAAGCCGAGGGAAAAGGTCAGCACGCGGACTCCGAAGGCCTTGGCCACCAACATATGGCCTGCCTCATGGACGAAGATGACGACACCAAGAAGGAAAATGAAGCTCAGGAGACTCGATACACTATTCGTCAGGAATTCCATCATGCAGACCTCAAGGGAAGCTGGGCTCCAGCCGAATTCTGAAAAGGGCGAGCCCTGGGTGGGGACGGGGCTGCTCCACCTCACCAAGCAAGGCCGGACCGGCGCTGGTGGCGAGAGGGGCTGTCGGCGAATCTCCTCTCAGATCGCCGAACCGAGCTTCAAGCATACTTGATTTGGCTCTCATCTTCTATGACCTAGGCCTGCTTCATCGCCTCGACGGCAGGCCGAGGCAAGCCCCTCGGCCTCGTGACGAATCACTGGATGAGCTGTTGCCCGAGCCACATGACCGGAGCCCCTAGGAGCAAGGCATCCAATCGGTCGTACAACCCACCGTGCCCAGGAAGAATATTCCCCGAATCCTTGACTCCGGCTCCTCGCTTCAACATCGACTCCACTAGGTCTCCGGCCTGGCCTGCACAGGATGTCAAGACCCCCACCAAGAGGAGATTGACCTCGACGCTCCCCAGCCTCCACCAACCCCATGCTGCCGTGACAGCCAAGGCAGACAAGAGACTGGCTACCGCACCAACCCAGGTCTTATTGGGGCTGATCACCGGCGCAAACTTCTTTCGCCCGAAGGCCCTTCCGGCGTAAAGCGCTACGGCGTCGCCAATCCAGATAATCGCAGCAGCCAACAAGAGAACCCAAGGGCTCTGGCGGCGCAAGGCGACAGCGGCTGCCAGAGGCACCGCGAAGTAAAGAGCACCAAAGGCCAGCATCGACATGGAGGACAAACTCTCGGCAACGGGACCACGCCCAAAGAGCACCGCTAGGCTGCAGAACAGAACGAGGGCAGCTCCGAGGGCCAAACCTTGCCCTAACGAACCCAATGCAGGCGGTATGGCGAGCTCTGGCCAGCAGAATGCGAAGGAAAGCAAACCGATAGCGCCCAGCAGGGGCCAACGTGGCAGCTCAGGAGCCCAGAACTGGCCTATGCGATGAAACTCCCCTGCCGCCACGAGAAAGAGGAGGAGGCAGAAGAGATAGAAGGCTGGCTCCGGTAAACCGAAGATCGCAAAGAGGGCCACGGCACTGCCGATGATGCCGGTGACGAGGCGCTTCATGTACGGAGAGATCTCATTTCTGCACGGTCAGGAGCTACGCCGGCGGGTCGAATCGACAGACTGGCTTTTCGTTTCCAGTCCTCCGAAGCGGCGCTGTCGACTTTGGTATTCTAGAATCGATTCAAGAAGATCTATTCTTCTGAAATCGGGCCAGTATCGCTGAGTTACCCAAATCTCAGAGTAGGCAACTTGCCAGAGGAGAAAATTGCTCAGCCTCATCTCTCCAGAGGTACGGATCACCAAATCTGGGTCCGGTTGCTCCGAGGTATAGAGGAACTTACCCAAAGTTTCCTCGTCGATATCGACTTTTTCGCCCCCTGCCCAGTCCTGCACGATGCGGCGGCAGGCATCGACGATCTCACTGCGGCCGGAATAGTTGAGTGCGACGTTCAGCGTCATTCCTGTGCAGGAACGGGTGGCCTCCAAGCCCCTCTCCAAAGCTTTGACGACCGCCGAATCCAGCTCTCTCCAGCGCCCGATCACCCTTAGTTGAATATTCGCCTCGACGAGACGCTGGAGCTCCCGGCGCAGATACTCTTTGAGGAGATTCATCAAAGTCCAGACTTCCGACTTAGGGCGCTTCCAGTTCTCTACCGAGAAAGCGAAAAGCGTCAGCACTGGAAGACCGAGTTGGGCGGAAGCCTCCACCGTGTCGCGCACGGCAGCAACCCCACACCGATGCCCCTCGATTCGCGGTAGGCCTCGCTCCTGAGCCCAGCGTCCGTTACCGTCCATGATGATAGCTACATGGCGGGGCAAATTCCCGACATCGAGACGGCGAGCCAGGTGCTCTTCGGGTGAGCCCGGTGGGGCAAGCTGGGAAAAATTTATCATCGTGCTGGAGGGCAAAGTTACCACAACAAGCTCGTAGGCCGGCTCCAGGAGGTCAGCTGAGTATCCAGTTTGGTGGATAGGTCACTCGCTCCAAGACGAGGCCTCTCGCTGGAGCCGTAGGGCCCGCTTGGCTACGCTTGCCGCCTGCTAGCAAGCCTCGGAAACTCTCTACCGAGCGCCTCCCTTGCCCCACTTCCACCAGAGTGCCGACCAAGGCCCGAACCATTCCTCTCAGAAATCCTTCTCCTTCAACCTCAAACCGGATCTCACTGCCCACCTGCTGCCAGCTTGCCGAGAAGATACGCCGGAATGGCTGGCGGTGCCCGCCTCCAGACAGGGCGAAAGCACTGAAATCGTGTTGCCCCTCCAAAAAGGAGGTGGCTTCTCTGATGGCAGCTAGATCGATGCGGCGGTCCACCGGAACCACAAAGGGGCTATCCAGGGGCGAGATTACGGCTGCTTGGCTCAAGCGATAGCTATAGAGCTTGGAGAGAGCCGTACTCCTGGCGTGAAAGCTCTCTCGCATCTGATTCGCCTGGAGCACACGTATATCGCTAGGGAGGCGGTGGTTGAGACCACCGACCAGACCACGAAGAGGAAAAGGCTGCGGTAGCAGAAGGTGAGCGACCTGTCCGCGGGCATGAACCCCACTATCCGTGCGGCTCGAACCAACTACGGCGACGGAGTCTTTGAGGAGATCCTGCAATGCCTCCTCCACCACTTGCTGGACGGCCAGAGCATTCAATTGCCGTTGCCAACCCGCATAGGCCGCCCCGTTGTACGAAAGGATCAGTCTGTGGACCATCGAGGATTTCGCCAGAGCAAAAAAGCAAAGGGGAGCCAAATGGCGCCGAAAACCCACGGCAGGTGGGGCAAATCAGAAAACTGCGAGATATAACTCAGAGGTAACAAAGCAGATAGCCCCAACCACGCCCTCTGACGGCAGAGCGCCGCCCACGGCAACGCCCAGAGTAGATACCAAGGATAGACCGTGGCCGAGAACAACAGCAGCATCCCAAATAGCCACCCGGTCCCGGCGACAGGAGAACGGAAAAACCAGGAACGTCCCACGGCGAGCAGGAGACCCAAGGCCAAAAGGAGCTTGGCATGGAGCTGAGGATAGTTGAAGGGATAAAGACGATTCCATGCTGGGTTGTGGTCCGTGGCCTCCTTGAGGTAGTTCAACAATCCTTGAACTCGGGCCGGCGTGTCCAGCACCTCCAGAGCTCTCCACAGAGGTTCGAAAAGGGGGCCATTGAATTCCCACGAAACACCATAGGCCACCAATCCCGGAGGAACGCCACCAGTAAACCAAGCGATGGGCGCCATCATTGCCACAGAGACCACTGCCAAGATCGCCAGAAACAGCACGGGTCGCCGACTCTGCCGAGCCCACATGGGAGCCATCAACAGAGGCACCAACTTGGCTTGCACGCTTGCCGTGGCGGCCAATGCCGCTGCCCAAACCCGCTCCGGCAAGAAGGTGACCGTGGCAACAACTGCCGCGACACCTATAGCGTCCACGTGCCCCATGCCTGCAACCTCGAGAACCACCAAAGGGTTCCAGGCGTACCAGAGCACCCGGCTTTCTCGAAGTCTCAACCGTCGAGCAAGGTAAACTAGGCCGGCACAGGTGAACAGGTCTGCGCAACAGAGAAGAAATTTGAGCGCGAACACTTGGTTGATTGACGAAAAAGGAAGCGCCGCTACCAAGGAAAATAGGGCCATTGCGACTGGTGGATAGACCGTAGGGACATCCCGATGATCCATCTCCTCCCAGAGCTGGTCTCGCAGAGGCTCCAGGGCTTCGTCGTTCGGAGTCAGAAGATAGGGATTGGAACCGGCGACCACAACCCGGCCATCCCAAACGTAACGCAACACATCGTTGGAAAGAGTTGGAGGCAGCGGAAGAAGCGTCAGTCGGAGAAAAGCCGCCACCACCAATAGATGGGTTAGCCTTAGACCGCTTAGCCGTAGCTGACGCTCCGCGACCCAGAGGCTGGCAAAAGAGACCCCTAGAAGGATGAGGAAAACGAGTAGATGATTGGCAAGATCGAAGGTCGCCAAAAGACCGAGGTGGGCGACCACCAAGAAGAAAACGGCGATCCCAGCAACCGGCCGGCTTCGAGGGAATGCGAATGGACTCTTTAGTCTTGCCATTCGGGCCTATCGTCCTCGGGGTTTACTACTCCATACTCCTGGTACTGGCGCTGTTCGGCGCTCACCGAGCCTACTTGGTCTTTCTGTACTGGCGCAGCGGCCGAAAGCACCCTCCGACTCCGGAAAGCCCTCGAGAGTGGCCCGTCGTCACGGTGCAGTTGCCACTCTATAACGAGATGTACGTAGCCAAGCGGCTGATCGACTCGGTTTGTCGTTTCGACTACCCCGTCGAAAAGCTCGAAATCCAAGTCCTGGATGACTCGACGGACGAGACGACAGAGGTGGTCGCTCAGGCAGTCGCGAAGTGGCGCTCCCGCGGCTTCGACATTCATCATATCCATCGCAAGGACAGGTCTGGCTTCAAGGCAGGTGCCTTGGAAGCAGGCCTCGGAAAGGCCCGAGGCGACCTCATTGCCGTCTTCGATGCTGATTTCATTCCACCAGAGAAGTTCCTCCGCGAGGCTGTGCCCCATTTTTCTCAACCCGATATCGGTATGGTGCAGGCCTGTTGGCAGCATCTCAATCGCCGCTATTCGCTACTCACTCGCGTGCAGGCCATTTTTCTCGATGGTCATTTCATGATCGAGCACACAGCTCGAAACCGGAGTGGCTGCTTCTTCAATTTCAATGGCACAGCCGGAATTTGGCGGCGGCGAGCTATCGAGGACGGTGGCGGCTGGCAACATGACACCCTAACGGAGGACCTTGACCTTTCCTATCGATCTCAGCTGGCTGGCTGGCGCTTTCTCTACCTGCCGACATTGGAAGCTCCGTCGGAACTCCCGGTGGATATTCACGGCTTCAAAGCACAGCAGCACCGATGGTCTAAGGGGTCGATTCAGACCGGCAGAAAACTACTGCTACGACTACTGAGGGCGAAGCTCCCCCTGAAGGTCAAACTGGAGGGCTTCGTACACCTGACCAACAACTTTAGCTACGTACTCATGATGTTGTTGTCGATTCTTGTCTTCCCTGCCATGGTCCTTCGACGAGACCACCTCTCGTCTAGCCTTCTCAGCCTCGACCTGCCCCTTTTCATGGCCGCTACAGGCTCCGTTATCATCTTCTACATCGTCAGCCAGATCGCCCGGGGCGATGGGTGGCTTCGGCAGATCGCTTTCTTGCCAGCCCTGATGGGACTCGGAATCGGCTTGTCGGTCAATAACGCCGGCGCGGTGCTGACGGGCCTGTTCGAGAAGGGCGGAGTTTTTCACCGGACCCCCAAGTACAGCATCGTCAACCGTAGCCAAGTATGGCGAGCAAAACGCTATCGAGCGAACAAGAGTTTTGCTTTCGTGGTCGAGGGCCTACTAGCTCTTTATCTTGGCTTTTGTTTGGTCACGGCAATTCGAATGAACATGTGGCTATCCCTGCCCTTTCTATACCTTTTTTTTCACGGGTACACATACATGTTTTTGCTATCAATTGTTCCAAATAAAACTCGAAAATCCTCCGAGCTAATATCAGCCGAAGCACGCTGAGAATTCGACCGGAAGCCGTTGGTCCCAAGCCCTGGCCATGGGTTTTCCCTCCATGAGAAGCAAAAAACCTCGCTTTCGACCGAGGGAAAGAAGAAGTTCGAGTTCCTCTCCAGAGCATAAAAAAACCAAGCTCGACATGGACAGGATTCTCTTTGTTAATAAGAAAAATTCTTGTTTTCCATATTCACCCTAGCGATGACTATCCGACTTTGATAAATTATCGCCACTGAAACATCATAAATGCAAGAGATTTATGGATAACAAATTTTTGATTGAACTCAGGGATGGGGCTCGCGTAGACTGGGTCGGATGGTCGATTTCTCGAACATAGGCAAAGCTTTACGAACGCTGCGTCGCCAAAAAGGGTTGAAGCAAGCAGAGGTCGCGAAGGGAGCAAAAATTACTTCGCCGATGCTCAGCGCTTACGAAACTGGGAAGCAACGTCCCAGTTTAGCGACTATCGACAAGATTCTCGCTGCCCTTGAGCTCTCAGCCCGAGACCTCTCCATCGCTCTTCACGAGGCCAGTGATAGCAGTGAAAACGAGAACCTCGAAAACCGGCTAGTTCTGCCTCTTCCCAAGCAGGACACCCTCGCCGATTTAGAGCAACAACTTTCGCAAATTCTAGGAGAGGACCATTCCCTCGGTGAGATTTCTTCAAGCGAAAAGCAATTTCTCATCAGTCTCCTTCCCACCCTCCTCTGGCTGATGAGAAATCTCAAGAACTGACCCGCAAGGTCAGGTCCTGCGACCTGTCTCTGCAACCCGCTACTTTGCTGAAAGGGTACCGGGCCAAGCCCCTGTGCGCCGCCTCTCCTATCGGGAACGGGAGGATTCTTCGCCGCAAGCTGCTTCTACTGCCTCGTGAAGGAAGTCACTCGACGAACCAGGGCGGTCGTTCGCGTGATCCGAGAGGGCACATCGACGCAGCCATAGCCGTGGCCACGGCGAGGAGAAGCAACGAAGTAAGGTGCGATGAGGTAGCCCAATGGCAAGAGCCTCACCGCTCAGGGCACTAGGGTGCGCCGGTGAAGAAACCGGAGACGGTGTCGTTGGAGGGATTTGCCAGAGTATTGACGAGGAGTATCACCAATTGAGTCCGCACCCTGAGCTGGCCATCGCTGCACTCCCTGGAAATGCCCTCGTTCCCTTGCAAGGTTGTCATCCTGCCCTGCCGACCGAACCAAGTTGCCCCAGAATTCCAGCTGTAGTCAACGCAGGCGCCGTCCACCGTGAAGGGAATGAAGAACCAAGTCCGACAGATACCACGTAGATCTTGGATTTCGTCTGCCAGCGCCTGGATGAGCAAGTCTCGGACATCCCGTTGGGCGATCCCTCGAGTGAACTCGAAACTGCCATCGCTGCCCTTGAACCGCCGCAGCAGTAGGCCATCGCGGAACAGCAAGAAAGTGTCGCTAAAGGTGTAGAGCTCACAATCCGGATCCGAAACGAATTGATTATCGATCTCATAGAGCAAGGATCGCGGATAGTTCATGTCTGGGCCAAAGGTAGCATCGGGTTGGGAGAGAACTTGTTCGGAAAACGTCACAGCCACGGAAGCGACCCTGGCAAGACCATCGGAGCAAGCCTCATCGGCGGGGCCAGGCTCTTCCGATGGGACGTGATCTATCTCCATGTGCCGAGCCCGTCGCCCAGCAACTCCAAACCAACTTAGAAGAATTTCTCGAGAAGCCACCGCGCCCTCGATGGGCTGGACAGAAGGCAACCCCGTCAGTTCGCACCCCCCCATCAGACGATCCACCCGTTCTTCAACCAGGACCTGCTTGAGCATGGAGATATCTTCTAGCGAGGCCTGCCCTCGGGCCACGATGGGGTCAAAGTCGCTGCCAGTTCGGCGGAGAATAGTCAGGCCGTCTCGGAAGATCATCACTTCATCGGCCACCGTGCCACCTCCGTCCAATGACACGGAGTCATAGAACCGGAGAACATGGTCTGAGCGCATTCCACTCGTGGAGGGCTCTCCCTCGCCCATCAGTGGTGTTGCCACGCCAAGCCCCGACACAACCAGAACACCGGCAGCAAGGAACCCTGCACTCAAAAGCCTGCGAATAAACGACGCGCTCTTTAATTCCCTCATCGGTCTATGCTATTAAAACATTTCGACGCCGTCAAACCGTGCCCGAAGACACCTTGGTGAGGGTTGCCTATCAACGGTAGAGAGGCACCTTGTAGCCATGCCAGAGGAGAGGTCGGCGGGAAGTACCCAGGTTTGCCTGGCAAGCTCAAAGAGCCGTCGAGAAAGTTGCTGGACACGATAGAGTTGCGCTGAGATCTTCCTCCCGACAGGCTCTCCCTGGCCGAGCCTCGCTGGAACACCTCGGCAATGGCAAGATTCCCTATGAAGTATCGAGGATTCATTCTTCAGCCTACCTACCGAATCGAGGGCGGGCGCCCGGTGGTCCACTTGTACGGCCGCCTCGCGGGAGGGGAGACCTTTCTGATTCGCGACAACCGCGAGACTCCCCATTTCTTTGTTCGCGAGCAAGACCGGGACTTCGCTCGAGAGTTGGGAGCGAAGCCCTTGTCCCCAACCACCTACCGAGGCCTCCGGGATGACGCTGCGATGTTGCGAGTCGAGGTAGCCACTCCTCCGGATACTCCAGCCCTTCGCGATCGTCTCCACCGAGCTGGTATCGCCACCTTCGAAGCAGATATTCGGTTCGCCGTACGGTACCTCATTCACCATGGGCTCCGGGGAGGAGTTGAAATCGAGGGGGAAAGTCGTCCGCTCCAAGGCTTTGACCATGTCTTCAAAAATCCTCGATTGCACCCCTGCTCCTGGTCCTACCAGCCTTCGATCCTTTCGTTGGATATCGAAACCGATCCCAAGATAGAGCGCCTCCTGTCCATCGCGCTTTTTGGCTGCGGCACTGCAGAGGTGCTTCTCTTCACCCCAGCGGGCTACGACTGCCCCCCGGAGGCGACCCCCTTTGCCACAGAGAAAGCCTTACTCCAGGCCTTTTGCCGCCGCGTCCGGGAGTTGGACCCAGACATTCTCACGGGCTGGAACGTCGTCGACTTCGACCTCAAGGTTCTCGCCAACCTGGCTCAGAAGTTTGGCATGTCCCTGCCGATAGGGCGCGGCCCATCGCCAGGGCTACGATTGAGGCCCCAGCGCTCTCGCGGAGCTGGGTTGCAGGCAACGGTGCCTGGGCGACTCGTACTCGACGGTATCCAGTTGCTTCGCGGCTCGTTCATTCCTATGCAAGAGCACTCGCTAGATTTCGTCGCCCGAAAAGTCCTCGGAGAAGGCAAAGCGAAACTAGAGGCCCAACAAGAGGACGGCAACAAAGGCCTCGAGATCCTCCGCAACTTCAAAAGGCATCGCAGCCGTTTCGTTGAGTACAACTTGACCGACGCTCGCTTGGTGATAGAGATTCTCGAAAAACTCGGCCTAGTCGATCTGGCGGTCCAGCGTAGCCTGTTGACGGGAATGTCTCTCGATCGAGTTTCCGGGTCCATTGCTTCCTTTGACTTCCTCTACCTAATGGAGCTTCACCGACGTGGTCGGGTCGCCCCCACGGTGGGAGGGGTAGATGCGGTAGCGCCGGCCGCCTCCGGTGGCGGCCACGTTCTGGAGCCCGAGCCCGGAATCTACGAGAGGGTTCTCGTGATGGATTTCCAGAGCCTATACCCGAGCCTCATTCGTACTTTTCAGATCGATCCCCTGGGCCTGATCAAGAACCCTACAACGCCAGATCAGGCCATCGTCGCCCCCAATGGAGCTGGGTTTCGCCGCGGCCAAGGCATCTTGCCCAAGCTTCTCGACGATCTTTTTCCTCGCCGGGAAGAAGCGAAGCGCAACGGAGACGGCGTCACCAGCCAAGCGATCAAGATCCTCATGAACTCTTTCTATGGCGTCATGGGAACCTCCGCCTGTCGGTTCCATGATCCTGCCCTAGCCAATGCCGTTACCAGCTTCGGCCGGGAAATACTGTTGTGGTCCAAGGGACATATCGAGAGCCTCGGCTACCGGGTGATCTATGGGGACACAGACAGCCTCTTTGTGCTTTCCGCGGCTGAGGATGACGAGCAGGCATGGAGCCGAGGTCGAGAGATCGTGGCAACCTTGAACCGAGAATTGACGGCTCATATCGAGAAGACCTGGCAGGTCGACAGTCGCCTCGAGCTGGAGCTCGAGAAGCTCTACCTCCGCTTGGTACTCCCCCCCATGCGCGGTTCGACTCTCGGGGCGAGAAAACGGTATGTCGGATTGGTCGACAACGACGGTCAAGGGGAAGTGGTCTTCACCGGTATGGAAGCCGTTCGGCGAGATTGGACCGAGCTCGCCCACGCGGTGCAGCGGGAACTCTACGAGCGTCTCTTTTCCGACCGCGGTGTAGACGAGTTTCTGAGCAAGACCGTGCAAGACCTGAGAGCGGGCCAGCACGACCCCCAACTCGTCTACCGCAAGGCACTCCGCAAAAGCCTAGGTGCCTATACTTCCACCTCACCGCCCCACGTCGTCGCTGCCCGCAAAATGAAGACAAAGCCAGGCCGCTTGATCCGTTATGTGCTGACGACGACAGGTCCAGAACCCGCCGCTGAGAGAGCCAGCCCTTTCGACTATGAACACTACGTCGAGAAACAGATTCGCCCCATCGCCGAGCCGGTCTTAGCACTACTCGGGCTGACCTTCGAAAAAGTCATCGGTGACGACCGCCAGCTAGATTTGTTCTAGCCCGGATTTCTCAATCAGGCAAGATCCAGGTTCCTGTCCGCCCATCCAGAGCTTCCACCAAGGAATAGATATCTGTGATGAGCGCTCTGGCTCCACCTTGCTCGACGAATCGACAGGCAGCATCGATCTTAGGCCCCATGGAGCCGGCCGGGAAATGACCGGCCGCCAGATAGGAGCGGGCCTGGGAAGTGGTCATGGAGCCCAGCCAGCGTTCTTCGGGAGTTCCGAAATGGAGGGCTACCTTCCTCACCCCAGTCAGGATGTAGAGCTCCCGGGCACCGATCTCTCGACCCAGGACTGCCGAAGCCAGATCTTTGTCGACCACGCCTCCGACCCCGGCCCAGCTGCCGTCGTCTCGGCGTACCACCGGCACGCCTCCTCCGCCAACACAGATCACCAGGACTCCGGCATCGACCAGCAGCCGGACCGTATCCTTCTCGACGATCGTGCAAGGCTCCGGTGAAGGGACAACTCGCCGCCAACCTCGCCCCTTATCCTCTTTGACGTCCCAACCGTTCTCGTCTCGCCCTTGGAGAGCCCGATCGTGAGTCATCACAGGGCCGACGAATTTCGATGGCTCCAGCATCGCCGGGTCATCCGCGGCCACTTCCACCAGGGTCACCAAGCAGCTGACGGGATAGGATAGGCCTCGGCTCCAGAGCTTGTTGAGAAGCACTTGCTCCATCATGTAGCCCAGGCCTCCCTGAACATCCGCCACCATAACCGGCAAGGGTAGATCCGGTGCGTGGCCCAGAGAGCGCTCGACCCGGATCATCTGGTTGCCCACCTGCGGGCCGTTGCCATGGGTCACGACCAGCTCATAGCCCCGCTCCAGAAGAGCGACAATGCCTTCCAAGCTACGCTCGAGGTTCGCGTAGTCCTGCTCGACACTGCCCTCTTCCCCTGGCAAGGTAATAGCGTTGCCTCCCAAGGCAACGACAACACGCTTTGCAAGTCTCGGTTCCATCGACTGCTGGCTCCTCCCCCGAAAAAGGTACCGACTCTAGATGAAAGCCGGTCTAGGGAGACAAATTTCCCGCGCAGGGGAATCGGTACTACTGAACACCCAACCACACCGCGGTCACCAGAGCGATGGAGCCGACGACCCAGATCTTGAGCATGAAGGGAAAGATGAATCGCACCCAACGGTCATAGGGAATCCTGGCCATGGCGAGAATGCCCACCAGGACCGCGTTCGTGGGAACGAGGATATTGGTGAAGCCGTCCCCCATCTGATAGGCCAACACCGAGATCTGCCGGCTGACTCCTACCAAATCTGCCAACGGCGCCATGATGGGCATGGTGACGTAGGCTTGGCCGCTGCCGGAAGGGATGAATAGGTTGCACAGGCTCTGGACCAAAAACATGCCGACGGAGGCGATATAGGGTCCCGTCGCCTGAAGAGGTGTCGCAATCCCGTTGATGATGGTGTCGATCACTTGCCCCTGCTCCAGCACCACCACGATGGCGCGAGCGAAACCGATCAACAATGCGGTGGTCGTCAGTTCCGCCGCACCAATGCAGAACTCTTTGGCAGCCCGGTCCGGCGACATCTTGGCGATCAGACAGAACAGGATGGTCAGAGCGAGAAAAACCGCCCCCATCTGCTCGACATACCAATGCCAATCCGACAACTGAGTACTCAGCCCATAGATGATCAGGACGACTGCTGCTGCAGTCAATAGAAGAATCAACCCGTGGCGAAACGTCAGCGCAGGATGTTTCTGTAACTTGAGAGACATGTCCGGTTCGACATCTGCCACCAGGCTGCTGGAAGGATCCGCTCGAACCCTCCGGGCATAACTGAGAACATGATGAACACCCACAGTCACGAGAACCACCGTCATGGCCAAACGGAACGCCCACCCAGAGGTCAACTCGACCCCGGCGACTCCTTGGGCAATCACTACGGTGAAGGGGTTGAAGATCGCCGCTCCGTAGCCGACGCCATAACCGACACAAATAATCCCAATGGCCGTTACCGCATCGAAACCCAATCCCAGACAGAGAGCCAGGATCACCGGTACAAAAGGTAGATACTCCTCTGCCATGCCGATGGTGCTCGATCCCACGGCAAAGAGAATCACTCCTCCCGCAACGAGCAGCGAGGGCTTCCCGGCAAAGAGCTCGAGAAGGCGTCCAATGAACGCGTCTACAGCTCCCGTCGCTCGCAGCACGCCAAAGGCTCCACCGATGAGAAAGACGAAGAAAATAATCTCCTGGGAGCTGGCAAAACCCTCTGGAACCGCCATGAACATGACCGTTGGGCTCAGGCGCTCCGGAGATTCTAGCTGGCTGTAACTACCCGCTTTTACCTGCTCCCGCCCCTGGTCGTTGGTGACCCTCTCGAAGGAACCCTGAGGGAGCACGAGCGTGAGCAGGTAAGCCACCAGGATCATCCCCGCCAACAGCACGAGGGTGTGAGGAACGCGAAAACCGGATTTCGACATCACCAGATCTCCTTCAAGCAAAGAAAGTCCATGGCCCCTAGAAGGGCTAGCTCACAGACGTACACGGGCTCCCAACCCAGTGCCGACAAAGGCGATTTTTACCGTCATGGGTTCCAGATCTTGTCATGGCCGGCGCAGGGGCGCCAAAACGCAGGCCAAGTTGCATCGAAGAAGTCTCGGAAACCCTATTCCGCAGCCGCCTCCAGGCGCACCAGGCGGCGCTCGATCTCTAACAATTTATGCAGAATGAGAATATGGGTCTTCTTGGCGTCGATGCCTACCGGACTGGAGTCGCTGTGGATCAACTCGGCAATCCGCTCATACTCTTCGCGAGACAATTCCAAATCCATCTTAGCCCCCTTCTTCCAAAGCTCCTCGAATTCTCCCAACCAGCCTTTCCGCCTCCGCAGCGTCAAGTGCTCGCGGATCCCAGCGCAAGCCCAGGCCGGAGCCTCCTCGCTTGGGAATGATGTGGAAATGAACGTGAAACACCGCTTGGTGCGCCTCCGAGCCATTGTTTTGCAGTACGTTATAGGCGCTCGCTCCGGTAGCCTTCATCACGGCTCGACACAAGCGGGGGAGCACGCGCCCCAAGGCCGCTGCGGATTCGTCACTCAACTCGTGGAGAAATGCCTTGCGTTCTTTTGGAATCACCAGCGTATGCCCGTCGCTCAAAGGGCCGATATCGAGAAAGGCGTAAACTTGGCTATCTTCGTAGACGCGGTAGCTGGGGATATCTCCGGATAGGATCTTGTCGAAAATCGTCGGTGGGCTTTGGTTCATCATGGAGAGATTCTAACCCGTTCACTGCCTCGGGAAGCCTCCTCGGGAAGTCGGGAAGCCTCCTCGGGAAGAGAGTGCGGCTCTGGCTTGTTGTCCAATTCGTAGCGCACCGTCTGAACGCACCGTTTGAACGCACTAGCCGAGCATCAGCCCATTCGAGTGGTAGCTCAAAGGAGACGCGATCCATGTCAAAGTTTCCCAAGATCGCTAGATACGGTCTTGCCACCGTTCTCGTCCTAGGCCTCCCAAGCGCGGGCTTGCTCACCGCCCAGGAGCCTTCCCGGGGGCAAAGCGAATCATCACCTACCCCTCCCCTACTTCCCCCTCTACCCAAACTGCGAACTCCCTCAAACGGTGGGGACTCATTGCCTCGCAGCCCGGTAGTCCAGGGCCTCCACATGGCGTTTCCGGAAGGGGGAAGGGTCGATTGGTCCGTGCAGGGAGATTGGATCGCCTTCGACAAGAGAGGAGACGACGGCTACTACGACATCTATGTCGCCAAGCCTGAGGCGACTGACGAACGCTGTCTCACCTGTTCTCTACTGGAGTTCAGAAAGTCCCACGCCTACAACCCCACCTGGCACCCATCCGGACAGCTGCTCGTCTTTCAAGTGCAGGATCTCGCCCGCAAGCTTCGACTGGGAGCTAGCGAGATGGCAACGCCGGACCGAGGCCTCCACAGTCAGCTCTGGACGATCAGTTCGGATGGAGAGCAATTTCTTCAACTGACGCAGAATCAGTCCAACCGGGCGGTTCTGGACCCCCGCTTCTCCAACGAAGGGAAGCTCCTGGCATGGAGCGAGCGGGTCGAGACCCGCGTTGGCCGCTGGGGCAGGTGGCAGCTTCGAGTCGCTGCCTTCAACGTGCGGGCTCAAGTGCCCCAACTGAAGAAAGTGAGAACCTATCGGCCTGGAGAGAGGCGGCTTTTCGTCACCGCCGACTCCTTCAGTCCGGACGACAAGAAACTTCTGATAACCGGGAATCTGGAAGCGGATCAGCCGGAAGCAGGCATGGATATCTACCTCCTCGACTTAGAAACCAAAGAGCAGACTCCTCTCACTCATAGCTTTGCGGAGTGGGACCAACAGGCCCAGATCTCTCCCGATGGCCAGTATGTTGCGTGGACCTCCAATCGAAATTTGCCTCGACTCCGAGCTCCGGCTCCCGAAGGGGCGACCTTTTCGGCTCGTCCTGTGCGCAGGGAGCTTTGGCTAAAAAAACTGGACGGTAGCGGAGAAGAACGCCTGACCTTCTTCAACCACCGAGCCTCCTCCATGGCTCAGACCGGTGCCACCGTCGCCGACTTTGCATGGAGTCCGGATGGCGATCGCATCGTGCTCCACGTCGTCATGGACTTCGTTGGTCAGAGCGAAGCGATCTATCTACTAAAGCTCGACTCCTCTTTTGCTCGCTGAGAACCGATGGCTGGATACTCCTCCACTCCCCTCGCCAAAAAGCTGGGAATCAAGAAAGGCCACAGCCTGGTTTTTCGAAAGGCACCAGCGGACTTTGCCCAAACCTTGGAACCCCTGCCAGAGGATGTCCGCATCAAAGTCCAGCTGCGCGGCCCTTTGAATGTCATCCTCTTTTTCACCCGTCGGGAGAATGAGCTCCTTCGTGAGTTTCCACGATTGAAAAGAAGCCTCGCCCTCTCTGGTGGGCTTTGGATCGCCTGGCCCAAGAAAGCTTCGGGGGTCCCCACGGACTTGTCCTTCGACGTGGTGCAACGCATGGGCCTAGGGCATGGGCTGGTAGACAACAAGGTCTGCGCCATAGACGAAACCTGGTCTGCCCTCCGCTTCGTGTTTCGCTTGAAAGACCGACGCCCCTAATAGGACGGCCCAGAGACCAATACCCCAGAGACCAACACCCCAGAGGCCAACGCCCCGGAGACCTCGTGCTGGGCTCAGTCGACCCAGGCTAGATCGAATCTACCGAGAGCCTCGAGTAAGGGAACGGTGATCTCGAGCAAAGCTCCTTCTTCCCCGCCGGCTGATTTCGCCATGGACAAATGAGCGGCATCGACGGGAGGCCCGTAGACGGCCGAGTCGAAGGCCACCCAGCCTCCCACATAACCCTCCACCCAAGCATGAGGTACAAAGACTGCCGGTTGCCCTTGGGAACCGACGGAAACCAAACCCACCACCACCCGGGAAGGAATGTCTACCGCCCTTAACAGCGCAGCCAATAGGAAAGCGTTCTCCGTACAATCACCATCCCTGGATTTGAGCGTTTGGCGGGCCGTCGCCAAGCCGATGCCGGAGCCTAGAAAGGCAACGTTTTCATGGACCCACCGCTCTAAGCGCCGAGCGGCAGAGAGGGGGTTCGAAAGATCTCCGGCCTGGTGACGAGCCACCGCCTGAATCTCCGGATCGTCATTCTCGATCAGGCTAGAGGCCGCCAGATAATCCCTGGGATCAAAAGAAGAATTCGCCTCGTCCTGCCACGGCTCTGAGGGAACGTCGACCACCAGGATCTCGCCTCCGCCCCGCAGTGCTACTCGTTGGCGACCATCTTGGATGAACATTCCTCCAACCGAGATTTCGTCTCCCGGCTCGCGGGGCACAAGACGGAAAGAGGCTTTCCTCAACTCGCCGGCCATGGGCAGCGGACGGTCCAAGGTGACCGTCATTCGATCAAATGCTTGCAGGGTCGATTCGAGTGGCTCCAGAGCTTCGGCCCGACTGGCCAAACGGAGCACGACGGGCCCAACCTCCTGGCGGAGCAGGATCGCATCGCGGTCGTAGACCTCCCGCGTCTTTGCCCCCAACCCAACGAAGTCCTGTTCGACGATGGTGCTGCCATCCTCTCTGCGCTCGATCACTCGGGCCTTCATCTCCAAAGTCCGATTTCCGGCTTCGAAACTGAAGACCTGATAGGAAACCTCCTCCGAATCGCCCGCAAGCATGGCCTCGATAGCCTGATCCGCTACCTGAGGCCCCACCACCTCTTCATCCCAAGGCATCTCGAATCGACGGGTGTCTCCGTCGGTCTCCTGGGTGAGAAATGCCTTGTTGCCGTTGACTTCGACCACGCTACTGGTCTCCCCTCCACCTTGATCCAGGACGTTCTCGATCCGAAGGGTATTGCCAGCAGCATCTGAGATAAGGGTGGTTCTCGAAACGACCACAACCGTTTCGGTAGCCCCACCATTGCGCCGAGTGAGCTCGTTGCGCAGGGTCTCCTCGGTACGCCAGGCCGCATTCCCCTCGAAACGGATGGGCCGCGATTCGATGCGAAAATAGCCAGCCCGCTGCCCGAGGAGCTCGACCACATACCAGAGGTCCTTCCCCTTCTCCCGAGCCTCCTCGGAAGCGGTGGGCGCTGGGGACAGGCTAGAGCAAGCAACCAGCAGGATCCCCATCGAGATAAATCCCACCGACGCCAACCTTGATCCGCGAAACCACGAGCGTGGTCGAGGTAGCCCACTCGCTTTCACTCTTCTTCCAAAGGTGGAGACATTTATTCCCATGGCGGCAAGCTACCAGATGTACCGTTTGGCAAGGGCCCTTTTATCGTGGCCGGCCAATAAATGAACCACCCTGATCTTCTTCAAGGTAACCGGTGAGAGGCTAGCTAGGGGTAAATGGACCAATCGTTTACCCTGCAAGCCAGCGTACCTTTTGAGGCCTGCCCCAGGAGGACGGGGAGCGACATGAACCACCAGCCTTTGCTCGCTATAGTCCACCGCCGCCCGAACCAGTACCTCCGCCTTGCTGACCACTGGCGCGTAGTCCGAATCTTCCCAGACATCGAAGAGTCGGCCCGGCGGAGAAGTCATGAGAAAGCCACCGTAGGTGGCCCGAGTGATACCCGGGCCAACCACCTGCTGAAAAGGGTCGGTGGCGTAGAAGGCCATATCTGACTCCTGGGAATGCTCCCCGTGCCAGGTCATCAGGTAAGGGTACTGGCTACCGGTGGACTCGTCCTCGAAAATCACCACCACGGAACCCGCCTGACCCGGCGCTCGGCGCTCTTCCCGGACGTATATTCTTCCCTCATGAAGGTTCCGCAGAGTCTCGCGGACATCGATACCATCCATCAAACTGGTGGAAAAAGGCTCCGTACGGCGCCGCTCGGCGGAAAGCACCGAAACGGCTTTTTTCTGCAAGAAATCTGCGTAGTCTTCGATCACCAAGTCTTCCTTGGGGTAAGAGCAAATCCCCAGCGAATCAAAACCCTTGAGCCAATCTTCCGGCGCTTCGTCTCCGGCTCGCTCTCCCACGGGAACCCTCAAGGGCCTTTGTTTGACCCGAAAAAAGCGCCTCCGGAATCGCACCTTGCGAGTGCCCAGATCCAGCTCATCACCATCCAAACGTGCGGTAGGCAATTCTGCGGAATCACGCTGCCAAGGATAGGTGCGGGCGACGTCAAACACTTCCCAAGCCAGGTTGTCATCGGCAACCCCGCGAGCGGCGACTACCCATTCATACAACCCCGGCACCAGCCACCCTTGTTGCAGGGTGTAGCGGCGAGAAAAATCAAAGAACAGGCGCCGCTGCCAAACCGCGACCTTCTCCTGGGTTTGCTCCAGATAGGACCGGGATGCAATCTGCCAGACCACCGCCCCGAGGGATTGTCGATCCACTGCCGAGACCGACCCGATCTGCCTTCCGGCGACCCTCGCAGCATAGGCTGGAATGGAGCGGCGACGGCGATGTTTCTGCTGATCTTTCTCTCCGGCAATGATCCGGAAACCCGCCCGCTCCAAGGGCACTCGCCGCGACACGGTTTGCGCCAAAGTGGCTTCGAGTTGCGCGCTGGGCTGCTCCTCGGCCTGAGGGTGGATGGACCTCAACTGCTCGTGAACCGCGTGAACCAGAGGGGCGTCGGCCATCAAGCCGCTCAGGCTCTCCGGGTGAAGGTTACGCAGCTCGAGGTGGGTACGTTGACGACGGGCGAAGGGGGAGGCTGTTTCCTTTCCCACCAATTGGGCGACACGCTCCACGTGAGCGACTCCCAAAAAGGCCATCAGAGGCCCAGACTCTCCCAGTTGATCCAGCTCCTGGCGAGCCCGTTGTAGGAAATGAGCCATGCCGGCCTCGCGCTGGGCGTCGGCGGGCGAGCTTGGCCAAGAGGCTGCTTGCTTTCGCATCTCGCCAAGGTATTCTGCCGCACCGAGATGCCAGAGAGCGTAGGGATCCGGTACCGGATCTCGGTGTCGCTCTCCGTACTTCACGTCCGGGTCGACCAAGAACGACTTCCGACCTTCCTCTCGCGCCCAACGAAGCGCTTCCACCGCTGGATCTCCCGGCGTCACCACCCAAAGGAGGGCGTCCTCTCCAGGCTCCTCCGAAACCACCACGGAAATTTCCGGCAACCGGTCGACCGCCTTGTCCACCACTTCTCGCAGGGTGGCAGGGAGCTCGACGGCGACTCCCGCCGGCTTCACCTCAGCGAGAAGCGCCCGCACGACAGCAGCCAGGTCCACCCGTTCGTGGACTACGGGAACCAGCCGAATACCAGCAACGACCTCGGGGGCCAGCGAGTCTAGATCGAGGTTCAAAGCCCCTCCAGAACGAGCCAACGGGCGGCTATTTCAGGTCAAAGCTCTCTCGCTCTTCCACATCGAGGGCGAGAGCGAGAGCTTGGCGTACCGCCTCTTCCGGGTCTCGGGCCTGAGCCCCATGAAGGACCTTCATGGCGTAGCGAGCCACGTTGATGCCGTCCCGCACGGTGTAACGGAGGTCTGCCTCATGGGCGGAACGAAGGAATCGAAGAACATAGGCTCGCACCGCTTCGTCGGCATAGGGAACCTGGGCCTGAAGAATCGCCCTTTCTTCGTCCTCTTCAGGAAAGTCGAGATAGATCTGCGGCATCAACCTGGAGTGAATGTACTCGGGCACCTCATAGGTCGATGCATCTTCGTTCATGGTCGTCACAAAGCGAAATTCCGGCGAAGCGGTGATCTTGATTCCGGCCACCAGGCTTTCCACATACCGCCGGTGGTCCAGGAGCGGCGCCAGACTAGCCCAGGATTTCTCACTCATACGGTTGCCTTCGTCGAGAATCGCTACCCCCCCTCGCACCATCGCAGTGACCAAAGGAGACGCCATGTAGCGCACTCCCCCCGCGGGGTCGAGAACGGGGGAAACGACGAGATCCTCCGGACGGGTATCCATGGTCGCCTGCAGAATATAGACCTCGAGCCCCAAGCTGAATGCGGCGGCACTCGCCAGGCTCGTCTTACCCACGCCAGGCTTGCCCAACAGACGAGGGTTTAGGGGAAGATCCTCCGGCCCAATGCGGGACCACGCGGCCAGGAGCTGCTGGAGAACTTCCTGTTGCCCAACCCAGGGTGGGCTCTCCGTGACGGGAGAGGCCAAATGAAGAGCCACGCCTTCTTGGTGAAACAGTCGATCTTGGTTCATCGGCGGTTGAATTTCCTCATCAGGTCTCCGATTCCTGCTGATTTTACTGTGACTGGTTTCTCCCGACTTGGCTTTGTTGGGCCTGGTCTTGCTGGGCTTGGCTTTCCTGGGCTCGGCTTTGCTGGGACCCGTTTCCCTCGGGGTTGACTCTTCCGCCCAGCCGACCCATCCATACTCGGTTGCAGGTCTTTCATGGACAAACCGATTCGCTGCCGTTCCCGGTCGACTTCCTTGACCTTGACTTTGACTACCTGCCCTACCTGGACCGCCTGCCGAGGATCACCAACCCAGTCTTGAGACAGCTCGGAGATATGTACCAATCCATCCCGCTTGACCCCCAAATCGACGAAAGCACCGAAATTGGTCACGTTGGAGACACGGCCCTCGAGAATCATGCCCGGTTCGAGATCCTCGACGCGGGTGACATCGGCACGCCATTGGGGAACTTCGAAATCCGGCCGAGGATCACGGCCCGGCTTCTCGAGCTCCTGGCGAATGTCCTCCAGAGTGAAGCGTCCCACCCCCTTGCGGGTATCTTCGAAAGCGGAGAAGTCGATCTTTGCCACCCACCGGGAATCGCCGACCAGAGCTCCCAAGGGCTGCCCCAAACGCTTCGCCATCCCCTCCACCACTGAGTAACGCTCGGGGTGAACGCCAGTTCGGTCCAATGGGTGGGTACCGTCTCTCAGCCGCAAAAAGCCTGCCGCCAGCTCAAATGTCTTGGGCCCCAAACCCGGCACGTCCAGAAGCTGCTTGCGAGAGGCAAAAGCCCCCCGAGAGTCCCGAAGACCCACTACCGATCGGGCTAAGCGGTCGGTGAGGCCCGAAACTCTCCTCAACAATTCCGCAGACGCCGTGTTGAGCTCCACCCCGACTCGATTCACCGCCCGCTCCACGGCCAAGTCCAGCTCCTGACCTAACGCCTTTTGATCCACATCGTGTTGGTACTGGCCCACCCCCAGAGAGCGGGGCTCGATCTTGACCAGCTCCGCCAAGGGGTCCTGCAGACGGCGGGCGATGGAAACGGCTCCCCGCAGGGAGACATCTAGATTCGGAAACTCTTTCCGCGCCACCTCGGAGGCCGAATAGACGGAAGCACCGGTTTCGGGAACGATGGCGACGACCACCTCCTCGTGGCCGGCCTCGGCGACCACTCTGCGCACGAAGGCTTCCGTCTCGCGACTGCCGGTGCCATTACCCACCGCCACCGCCCGAACGCCGTAAGTCTTGAGGCTCTTCAGAATCGTCCTGGTGGCTCCCGCTTCATCCGCGGCTGGCGGGATCGGCCGAATCACCCCCGTTTCCACCACCCGACCGGTGGTATCGACCACCGCCAGCTTGCAGCCGGTGCGCAGACCCGGGTCGAGGCCGAGAACCGCCACCTGACCGAGGGGCGCCTGGAGGAGTAGCGCTTCCAGGTTGTCGCGAAAAACAACGATGGCTTCGGCTTCCGCTCTCTTTCGGAGCTCTCCACGAGTTTCGTTGGATATGGAAGGCCGAAGGAGCCGTCGATAGCCGTCCGTCGTCGCCTGAGCCACTTCCTGGCCACAGGGTGTGCGCAAGGGAACTCCCCACCCCACCCCGAGCTCAGCGATAAAACGCTCATCGTCGATCTCCAGGTCAGAAAGAAGAAAACCATCTCTCTCGCCGCGAAGAATCGCTAACAAGCGGTGAGAAGCGATCCCTCTAGCGGGTTCATGATGCTCCCAGTAGTCTCGATAGACGGCACCCTCTTTTTCTTTGCCTGCAACGCCTCGAACCTTGAAGACACCTTCTGATCGAAAGACCCTGCGCAGCGCCGCTCGGTTCCGTGCAGCCTCCGATAGCTTTTCCGCCAAAATGTCTCGAGCCCCCGCCAAGGCAGCAGTGGTGTCGACGACTTCTCGCTCCGCGTCGACAAAGGAAGAAGCCAGCTGCTCCGGAAGGCTCTGCCCATGAGCTGCCTTCAAGAGCTCCTCCGACAGAGGTTCCAGTCCCCTCTCGCGAGCCATTTGCGCTCGCGTCCGCCGGCGAGGTTTGTAGGGAAGGTAGAGATCTTCCAGCTCCTGTTTACCCGTCACCGCCCGCACGGCGGCTTCCAGCTCAGGGGTCAACGAACCCTGTTCCACGAGACTCTCCAGAATAGCGTCGCGACGCTGAGCCAGATCGAGAAAATACTCTCGACGCTTGGCGAGAAGCTCCAGCTGAACATCCTCTAGGCCGCCCGTAGCCTCCTTGCGGTATCGGGCCACGAAAGGCACGGTGGCACCTTCAGCAAAAAGGGCGTCTGCGGCCCTCACTTGCCGAGGCTTGCAACTCGCTTCCCGAGCCATCACTTCAACAAAGGGGATCTCCAAAGGATCTTTGCTGCTCATCCTCCTATCCTGACATCTTTTTCTCTTAGCCTCGACCTTGCAGTCGTTCTATTGTCCCTGCGGTGCAAATTCAAACCAGGGTACCGGCTCCCTCCTATTGCTAGCTGCCAATTACCTGTTACCTTCTGTGAAGCGACAAGGCGATCTCACTGCAATGCCACTGTAGTGCCACAGTAGTCACCGAAGCCTTGTTAGACGTCGGTCAGCTACGGAGGGCGAAAGACTGAGCGAGTTCACGGGTACCCCGAGATTTTCCCTGCGAACCAAATTGGGGTCTGGAACATCCGGAACGGTTTGGGAAGCCTTCGATGGGAAACGCCAGCAGGTCGTGGCTCTAAAGACGTTGCGCCACGTGGACCCGGCGGCCATCTACCGGTTCAAGAAAGAGTTCCGAGCTTTGGCCGACGTCAGCCACCGCAACCTGGTGCAGCTGCACGAGCTACTCTCGGATGGCGACCGTTGGTTCTACACCATGGAGAGGGTCCATGGCACCAGTTTCGTCGAATACGTGCGAGGCAAAGAAGCGAGCCTTGAGAAGATCCCTCCGGAGTCGGAGCTACCGACCCTCATGGACTGGAGCTCTCCACCCTCCCCCCAGTCCCAGCCTTCCCCTCGTTCTAGCCGAGCTTCCCAGGAGGACCCCGTAGAGAGGGCCACCTCGCCCGCAGAGGAAGCTCGCCTGGGTAGGCTCGATCTCCTGCTGCCAGCCCTTCGCCAATTGGTGGAGGGATTGTCGTCACTGCACGATGCGGGCAAGCTCCACTGCGATATCAAGCCCTCGAACGTTCTGGTCACGGAAGAAGGCCGGGTGGTGCTCCTGGACTTGGGGCTAGTGCGAGATATCTTCGGGCCCACCATCTACGAAAGCCTCGACCACGACATCGTCGGCACACCGGCCTATATGTCACCCGAGCAAGCGGCCGGTCTGCGCATCACTGCAGCCAGCGACTGGTACAGCGTCGGCGTCATGCTGTACGAGAGCCTCTGTGGCTGCCTCCCCTTCGTGGGTCCGTTGATGAAGATTCTCACGGAGAAACAGAACCTCGACCCCAAACCACCACGGGAGGTGGTGAGCGCCGTGCCGGAGGACCTCGATGCCCTGGCCCAGGCGCTTTTGCGCCGGGATCCCCAACGCCGCCCTCAAGGCCAACAGATCCTCCATCGTCTGGAGAGTCGCTCTTCACAAATCCCCAACGAGGCGACGACGAAGAAACCACCACCGAGGCCGGCTTCCTCCACTTCTGCAGCCCCCTTCGTAGGGCGACAACGCCATCTGAAGCTCCTTTCCGGTGCCTTCGATGATGCCCGCCGCGGCCGCACCATAGCGGCGCTAGTACATGGTGCAGCCGGAATGGGCAAAAGCGTTTTGGTCAAACGATTCCTCGAAGACCTTCGGCTCGACGAGCCCGAGACCGTAATCCTGGCCGGTCGCTGTTACCAGCGAGAAACGGTGCCCTACAAAGCCCTGGACAGCCTGATCGATGCCCTCAGCCGTTATCTGAGAGTCCTTCCCCGCAGCCAGGCTGAGATTCTCCTGCCCCGGAACGTTCTCGCCCTAGCACGGCTGTTCCCGGTCCTCCGGCGAGTCGAGGCGGTGGCGGATGCACAGCGACGGGTCCTCGATATCCCCGACTCTCAGGAACTGCGCCGTAGAGCCTTCGCTGCTTTGAGGGAGCTGTTTCAACGCCTGACGGACCGTCATCCGGTGGTTCTCTTCATCGACGATCTCCATTGGGGTGATCTCGATAGCGCAGCTCTGCTGCGGGAGCTATTGCGGCCCCCGGATCCTCCCCCTCTATTGCTGATCGCCTGTTTTCGCTCTGAGGAGGCGCTCACCAGCCCTCTGTTGGAGAGCCTCTTCACTTCCGAGCTTTCTCGTACGGCTACCCAGGTTCGAGAGCTATTGGTTAGCGAGCTGTCCCTGGCCGAATCGGAAGAGCTCGCCCTGCGACTTCTCGGAGGTCAAGGCTCGTCGGAACACAGCCTAAACCTCGCAGAGGCCATCGCCCGTGAGTCGGCGGGCAACCCGTTTTTCATCGATGCCCTGGCCCGGTTTTCCCTCACCTTTCCCAGGGAGTCAGAGCCAGGCTCCTCTATCAGTCGCCAGGTGAGTGAAACGACTTTGGATAGAGCTATCGAAGCGCGCCTCGGCCAGTTGCCGGAAGAGGCCCGGAAACTCTTGGAGATCATCGCCGTCGCGGGAACACCCGTGGAGCTCGAGGTTGCCGGTGAAGCCTGCGGTCTCGATCAAGGACCTCAAGCCGCCATGGTCGCCCTCCGGGCCCAACAACTGGTCCGTATGCGTGGTAGCCGATCGAGGGAAAAGGTGGAGATCTACCAGGAGAGAATTCGCGAGGCTATTCTCAGCGGCGTTCCCCTAGAGCGCCAGCGCCGAACCCACTCTCAGCTGGGCCGGGCGCTATTTGCTTCGGGCCGATTCGACTCGGAAACTCTCGCGGGGCACTTCCGGGAAGCTGGTGATATTCAACAAGCCACTGAATTCGCTACCCGGGCAGCAGACCAGGCCACCGAGGCCCTAGCCTTTGACCGCGCCTCTCGGCTGTACCGCATCGCTTTAGATTTGAGCCAGGAAGGGGGGCTCCACCAAAGCCTCCTGGTGAAACTAGCGGACGCCCTCACCAACGCTGGCCGCGGGGCCGAGGCGGCTCAGGCCTACCTCGCCGCGGCCGACGGGGCCGAACGGCAGGAAGCCGTAGAGTTACGGCGTCGAGCAGCGGAGCAACTCCTGATCAGTGGCCGTATCGACAAAGGGCTGGCCACTATCCGGCAAGTCCTTGCCTCGGTGGACCTCGAGCTTCCGAAAAGCTCGAAAAAGGCCCTCTTCTCTCTCTTGATACGCCGGGCTCAGCTGCGGTGGCGAGGTTTGAGCCTGCGCAAGAAGGGCACAGATCAGCCCAGTGCTGAATTGCTGCTGCGCATCGACACCTGCTGGTCGGTATCCGTGGGTTTGGGCTTGGTGGACATTCTCCGCGGTATGGACTTCGGAACCCGAGCCCTACTTCTATCTTTCCAGGCCGATGAGCCCTACCGGCTGGCTCGCTCCCTAGCCATGGAAACAGGGTATTCGGCGACTTCCGGAAGCCGCAATGCTCGTCGGACGGATACCCTCATTCGCTCCGCCATGGATCTAGCACAACAAGTCGAGCACCCCCACGCCCTGGGCCTCGCCAATCTAACCTCAGGAGTCGCCGCTTATCTATTGGGCTATTGGAAGCAGGCCTTGGAGCGCCTGGAAACCTCGGAAAACCTCCTCCGAGAGCGCTGCACCGGAGTGACCTGGGAATTAGACACCGCCTTCATTTTCCAACTCCGTGCGCTACTGCTGTTGGGAGAATACGGAGAAATCAGTCGGCGTTTGCCCGCGCTCCTCAAGGAAGTTCGAGAGCGGGGCGATCTCTATGCCGAAACCAACCTACGAGCCCGCATGACCTGGGTGGACTGGCTGTCCCAAGACAATCCTGAGCAGGCCCTTCTAGAGGTAGACCAGGGAATCCGTGGCTGGTCTCAGCAAGGGTTTCACCTACAGCACTATTGGCATCTCACAGGCCGAGCGGAGATCGCTCTCTATTCGGGAAAGGCCTCAGAAGCCTGGGCCTACCTGGACGACCAATGGCCCAAGCTCGCTGGCTCACTGCTCCTGCGAATTCAGTTCACTCGCCTAGAGGCCTTTCAGCTTCGGGCTCGCTGCGCCCTGGCGGCGGCCGTCGAGGCTCCTCCCTCCAGCAAGAAGAGGGCAGGTCTCTTACGGCAAGCCAGAACAGCTCTCAAGCCCGTCGATCGGGAAGGGCTCGCGTGGGCCTCCCCCCTCGCCGATCTGGTTCGAGCCGGAATCGCCGCAACGGAAGAGGACTCGGCAACCGCAGTCGCCCTTCTTCAGCAAGCAGTCGACAGCTTGGAGAAGGTCGATATGAAGCTACACGCAGCGGCTGGCCTTCGCCGATTGGGGCAACTCCAGGGCGGCTCGGAGAGTGAGAGAATGATCCGAGACGGAGAAGCTTGGATGGCTTCGCAAACCATCCTTTCCGCAGAGAGAATGTGTCGAGTTCTCGCCCCCGGCCCTTGGCCAGAGAGTTCCCATCAACCGACAAAGCACGAGCATGAGTGAGATCCCACCATGAACCATACAAATGTCCTCAAAGTGGTCGGGGACGACGGCTCTGCCCATACCTCCATCCCCAGCCCACAAGAATGGCGATTGAAGGTGAGCGGAGAGGTAGAAAACCCGCGCTCCTTCACTCTAGGCGAGCTCATGGCTCTCGGCGACGGCCCCATTCGAGGTCGACGACACATCACCTGCGTTTCGGCTGGAGGCATCGTTCCTGGCGGTGGTGCGGTCGAGTTCGGAGGCGTCCTCTTCAGCGACCTGTGCAAAGAAGTGCGGCCCCTACCCGGAGCAGAGGATAGCGAGCTCCCCACCGTCTCCTTTGTCAGCTGGGCCCCCGGCACCGTCGGCCCCCGCAGCGAACCTCACCGAACGACGCTTCCCCTAGCAGATTGTTTTGGTGCCGGCGGAGGGATATTTCTTGCCACAGAACTGGAAGGATCTCCCCTTCCTCACTGCCACGGCGGTCCCCTGCGCAGCGTAGCCAGCGAGGATCTATTCTTCTACAAAGGCATCAAATGGCTCCAGGAGATTCAGTTTCTCCCAATGCCCCTGGAGAGTTGCAGAGGAACCTGGGAGGAGCACACTGGATATCACAACCGGGCACGGGTCGCCCTAGGCGAGCGCTTCGAACCGCGCATGCGGAGAATTCTCTCCGTGGAAGTCGACGCGCAGGGAAATCGAGACGAAAGAACCGAGTTGATTGCTGAGAACGATTGGCAGACCGTGTTCGACGAAATGCATCAGCAGCGGGATTTCAGCCGACTCTCCGTAGCCCAACTTCATAAGATGTTTGGCAGGCTGCCCTCCGATTTTCGGAATTGTCGATTTTCCAACGGAGTCTTCCAGGCGCAGATCCGAGGCACCAGCTTCGCCAGCGCGGATTTCACCGGAGCCGACCTCTCTGAAGCGAATTTCTCGCTTTCCAAAATGACAGCAGTTCGCTTCTCGAGCCCCGGGGAGGAACCAGCAATCCTCCGCGGCGCCGATTTCGAAGGCGCCTTCTTCAACAACGCTCACCTACGCGGTGTTTCCATGGCCGGTGCCCGGCTCAGCAACGCGACGTTTTTTGCTCAACAGCATTTTGAAAAGACGACGGACCGGGTCCAGGGGCTGGATGTCCGAGGAGCAACCCACCTAGATCCAAAGACAGCTCAGTGGCTGCAGAAAAACGGCGCCCTGGTGGATCCCCGAGATCTAAGCCCCTAGGTTCAGAGAGAAGAAAGGGCTAGTCCGAATTTCTCAATTTTTCCCAGGGAGTTACCACCTCGGAGCTGCCAGTTTGGTCCACCGTTGGCAACTCCAGTCGCCGCGCCATCTCAACCATCAACTCCTGGCCCATCATGGGGGTCGACGCAGCACCAAGACAAATTGACTCACCGGAACCGAGCTTCAATTGGATTGGATAAGATCGATTCTGGCCCGATCGGCGCGGACGCCGGAGGCTGAGAGCCACCTGACAGGAAGGGCCGAGGGCTCCCTCGCTCTGGCGAGCTAAGAACCATAGGCCCCGATTGCGAACCCAATGACGTCGGCGGCGGTCTACGGAAAAGGTATCTCGCCACAACCCCAGGAAAACACCGAGAACGACCACGATGCTGCAAATCGCCGTGCCGAAGACAATACTCGAGTCGAAGGAAAACAACTCACGCCAATCGCCTCCGGCAAGCCAGATCAGCCCCCCTAAAAGCGAGGCACCTACGCCAGCAAGAACCCAGCCCGCGACGGGTTTGTGAGCGAATACAAGTTCCTGAGGCGTTTCGCGAGTCAAAACGAGGGGAATCATCTGCAAGCCTCCGGGTTGGGGGGAGCTTGTGGACCTCTTTCCTGGCAGAGAGCAATCTATCTGTAGAAAGGGCGACTCTCGAGAGTCGCCCTTCTAAATTCCGCTGGAAACCTCCGGGGAGATTTCTTCCATTGAACGCAGAGCTCAGACGTCCGCGATCTTCTCCCAAGGGAACTCCGGACGACTATAGTGGCCGTAGGAAGCGCTATCGAAATAGCTCCAACCCTGTGGACGGAAGAGATCCAAGCGGTCGATGATGCTCCGGGGAGCGAGATCCGGAAACTTTTCCTTCACCCAACCAGAAACATCCTGCTGAGAATCCGTCACAGCGCTCACCATTTCCGGCTGGAACTTTCCGATGCCATAGGCCAGCTTGACGGTGCATTCCTTGGCCCCTGAAACTTCGTTGGCAACCACCGCCTTGGCGATGTGCCGAGCCATGTAGGCCGCGCTACGGTCGACCTTGGTGGCATCTTTGCCGGAGTAGGCTCCACCGCCGACGGCAACCCGCGGGCCGTAGGCATCGACCACGATCTTGCGGCCCACCACGCCGGCGTCCCCTTCCGGACCACCGATCACGAAGCGACCTGTGCCGTTAATGGTGACTCGATTGGCGTCCACATCACCAACGACAGCACGGACAGCTTTTTCCAAAACACCAGCCACGATTTCCTCGTGGGGAACTTCCTCTGAATGCTGAGCGGCAACGATGACGCTGCTCACGGCACCATCCGGGTCTAGGGTTACCTGAGTCTTGCAGTCGGCACGCAGCCATGGCAGTTCCTTGGAATCTCGGAGCTGGTGCAAGGTCCAACAGATATCCCGTGCCATCATCCATTCCAAGGGCAACATCTGAGGAGTTTCCGCGGTGGCGTATCCCACCATGATTCCTTGGTCCCCAGCCCCAAAGGAATCCGTTCCCTTGGCAATGTCTACTGATTGGCTATGAAGGTGGTCGATGACCGTGAGCTCTTCGGCTCGGCCAGAGTATCCGATCTTTCGCCAGACCTCACGGGCCAACTCTTGAACGTCGAGACGAGCCTTCACGTCCGGCGACATCTTCACCTCGCCGGTAACAACGAGGAGGTTGTTCTTCGCCAGGCATTCAATGGCGGTACGCAGAGCCGGCAGAGTCTCTGGCTTCTCCGAGGCAAAGGCCAAGGCCTGATCGAGGATGCGATCTGCCACCTGATCGCAGAATTTATCGGGATGACCCGCGGAGACGTGTTCCGCAGTTCTAGAAACCCTTAAGCTCATGTTCCGGTCTCCTGGTTGGTCTGAGCGAATCACCCGCACCGCCGAGCGGTACAAGGAATAAAAGAACAAACTCCAAACCTGCTCCCAACCTTACGAAGACGGCCCTGTAGAGACGGTTCAGCCAAGATTGTGAACCCAAACATCGTGACGATCTGGCCTGGTGGCGGTCTGGATCTGGATAGAGCTGGCTCGCACCGGCTCCTAGGCGAGGGAGTTTAGCACAAGGCCCCCCTCTCTCGAAGTTCGACTTGGCTCCATTTGCCGCCTCGCCTTCCGGGCTACTCGAGAAGCTCTTCGAAGACCATTTGGAGCTTCCCTAGAGCGTCCTTCTGGGGCGCCAGCTCCAGACGAGTGGATACTTTTCTGACCCTTTCCAGAGTGCTTTTTTCCAACTTGCTGGCCATCAGCAGGCGGGTCAGCTCACCAAACGTCTCGCTCTCTAACAAAGAGAGCTCCCGTGCCCGGCAAGCCTGACGACCCGCCTCGGCCCAGCGACCAAGAATGAGGCCGAGGGCCTCCGAGTCGTCGTCGCGAGTGGCCTTCATGAGATGGCTTTCCTGCAAGGCCACACCCTGGGCGATTTCCGCCAGAGACCCTGCCTCCGACAGGTCTCTCGCCATCTGCTCGAAGGCTTCGGCCCGCAGTGGGATCGTCCCTCTCCAACCGCCGAGCTGGGAGAGAAGGCTCACCGCCTCTCTCCTGTCCTCGAGAGCTAGGGCTAGCTGGAGGTCCAGCAACCGCGCTCCTAGAAACACCGCTTCCGAGGAATACTGGACGCCGCCCGAGCCTCGAGTGAGATTGTGAGGGCTCGACCACCCCGGTCCCTCGAAGGCTTCTCTTCCTTTTAAGCCCTGAAACTCCGCGACCAACTCGCCACTATCGGGAACGCTACCGGTGCGAAGGGATAAGAATAGGTACCCAAGGAGGATCGCTCCCACCACGCTGGCGGCGATCAGCAGGCCAAAGGATCTTGGGTTCCCGGACCGACTTGGGATCTCCGCCACCTCTGCCAAGGGACGTTCCATCCCCAGCTCTTTGCCGTCAGCCACATCCTCCGAGTCTTCCTCCTCCAACTCGTTCTTCAACGCCAGAGCTTCACTAAACACCTCATAGCAAGCTTCGCAGTCCGTTAGATGAACCACAAAATCCTGCCGCTCGGAAGCCGTCATGCCACCATCAATGAAGGCGGCAATCCGCTCCGGGTCGGGGCAAATCTCAACGGGCAGCGGCATAGCCTTTTCTCCTTGGCTCAGCTCAACCTCATCTCAAAAAAACAGACGGACTCAAATATCATTTGCCGAAGATCTCATTCATTTTCTTCCCCCCTGTCCCAGCCCACGAGACCCAAGGCGTCTTCGCTACCAAGACCTTCTTTCTCGAGGCAGAGGCGAAGGTGCCGGAGACAGCGTTTGACCCGGGCATACAGCGGGCGTTGCTCGAGACCCAAAACCTGGGAGATCTTGGCGACGGTGAAACCGTTCTCGAAGTGCATCCGCAAGATCAGCTGGTCCTCCTTCGGTAGTAAACCCATCCCCCGGTCTAGAGCTGCTTTCACCTGATTAGCAACCTTCTCCTGGTCACGATCGAAAACTCGATCCTCGACCCCGCCATCGATAGGCAACTCTTCCAGTTGCTGCTCTCCTTCCCGTAACCGGGGAACTCGCGGAGGGAATGTGGCAGCCAGATCTGCCAATTGAGCTTCCGTCTCCTCGACTTGGTATTGCTGCCGAAGAACTCTCACCGCTTCATTGAATGGCCGCCCATCTCGGTACAGAAGAACCTCGAGGAGCAGAGCGACCTCGCCGCCCTTTCTCGCTGCCTGCGAAGGCCGGAACTTCCCCCACCTTCTAGTGCGTTCGTCATAAAACAAGCGCGTTATGACGGTAGTTATGTATGTCTTTAGACTGCTGCGGCCAGCGAATTTCCGCAGTCGGGCAAAATCATTGTCGAGAAACTTCACTCGAACCAGAGATGTGAAGTCCTCTGCGTCGGGACCGAAGTACCCATACTTGCGACAGATCTTGGCGCTGATCCGGTCGATCAGCTCAAGGTTCGCCTCGAACAATCGCTTCAGATCTTCGCTTCCGCCGGTTGCCGGTTTTTCCCAGCTATCCTGAGTGTCCAACACTTGGTCGTGAACCCCCGAAGACCGTCCTGGAATCTTTAGACTCCGACCGCAACCGGAGTCCTGCTCGCAAGACGAATTCTACAATCCAACTACCTGACTACCCCCGCCACCCCTTGGAGCCGAGAGATCTCTAGCCTCCCAGAACCGGCACTGAGTCAAGAAATCTGCGGCTCAATTTTCCTCTCTTGGGGGAGCCTCGATTCGCCCCTTCAGTCTCGCCAAACGCTCGTCCCGGAGACGGGTCGCCAGATGACGAAGATCGACATGGCGGTCGGACTCATCGATGATCTCGATCCCGAGGAGAGTTTCAGTAATGTCCTCCAAGGTCACCAGACCCGCGATGCCCCCATGCTCGTCCGAAACGACGGCAATATGCTCACGGCGCCCCTGAAAGCGGCGCAGAGCGGAGGCGGCAGTGGCCGTTTCCGGAATGACATCTATGGGGCGTAAGAAGTCCGACAGGGACTGATCCAAATCTCGATTCTGTAACAGGAGAGACAGGAGATCCTGTTGGCGCAAATAACCGATCACATCGTCACGGTTCTCCCGGTAGAGTGGAATCCGGCTAAAGGCTTGAGCTTCGTGATTGGCCAGTAACTCGGAAAGGGTTGCATCCGCCGGCATCATCGCGGAGACGGTGCGGGGCGTCATGACGTCCTCGACTCGAATCGTTGTCGCCCCCAACATGTGGGAAAAGAGAATCGACTCGTCCCCGGAAAGAGCACCCGCTTGAGCAGCAAGATCGACCACTGCGGCAACGTCGCTTCGAGAAGTCGCCGCGCTGTCGCCCCGCACGAGTAGACGAGTCAGGGCCCGAAAGATCACCAAGAAGGGGGCCATTGCCCGGGTAAGAAAATGTAGAGCCTTGCCGACGAAGGAGGAGAGTTTGTCGGCGTAAACAGCTCCCAGAGTTTTGGGGATGACCTCCGAGCCAACCAAAATCAAGAGTACCAAGATGCCGGAAAACACAGCCACGCCTGTCTCTTGAAAAACTCTCTGAGCTTGAGCACCCGCCAGGGAAGCGCCCAAGGTGTTCGAAAAAGTATTGAGAATCAGGATCGAGGTAATGGCATCATCCACGCGATGTTGCTTGATCTCAAGCAACCGGGAAGCACCACGGACCCCTGCGGCTTCCTGCTGAAGAAGCCGAGAAAGGCGTACCGAAAACAGCGTCGCCTCGAGGAGAGAACAAAAGAAAGAGGTGCCCAAAGCAAAGGCAACGATGAGAATCAGCAGTCCCATTCATACTCCTTGACTGCTCCGAGGTCACCGCACTTCCCCTCGAGCAGGCTCGGCTCAAACACGAGCAAATTCCGAGTCCGAAAGTTGGAGTGTCAGCTCGCCCCGCAGATCTTGTTCCATCCGCTCTTTCACCTGAGCGGAATCGAGGCCGGTGCCAAAGAGATAATAGAGCTTGGTCAATGCCGCTTCAGCGGTCAGATCATGACCACTAACTACACCGGCTCGAGCCAGGCCCCGACCTGTCGCGTAGGCCTCCAGGCGCACCCGGCCCTCCAGACATTGAGTACAGTCGACGATCACGACTCCGCGGCGGTCCGCCTCCTCCAAGACTTCCAAAAAAGCTTGATTGGTTACCGGTCCGTTGCCAGCACCATAGGCTTCCAAAACCAACCCTTTGAGAGGAGGGCGCAGAAAATTTCGCAAGGTTTCGGCAGTGATACCTGGAAACAAGCGCACAGCGCCAATATGAGGATTGTCCATGGGATGAACAGCGAAGCGTTCACCGGGCCCTGGAGCTGGCCGCACCGCTCGCCAGTCGATTCGGATATCGACCCCGGCAGTCCCCAGGGCGGGATAGTTGAAGGATGCGAAGGCATCCAATCCCTCTGCGTTGACTTTGCGGCTTCGGTTTCCCCTGAGCAACCGCGTCCCAAAGTAGATGCAGACCTCGGGAATGGGCTCCGTTCCAGCCAGAATCATTGAGGTCAGAAGGTTGTCTCTCGCATCGTTGCGAATCTCAGCCAGAGGGATTTGGGCCCCGGTGAGAATCACCGGCTTGGAGAGGTTCTCCAGCAGAAATGACAGAGCCGACGAGGTGTAGGCCATGGTGTCGGTCCCATGAAGGACCACGAAACCATCAAAGTCATCATAGTGCCTCTCGATGTCCTCACCGATTCGGAGCCAATTGGCTGGCGCCATATTCGCCGAGTCGAGCAGTGGGTGGTACTCCTCCAAGTGATAGCGAGGTACCCGGGGGCTACTAAACTCCGGAATCTCCCCCATGAGTTGCCCGAGGTAACCAGGAACTGGAGCATAACCATCGGCCGTTCGCTTCATGCCGATGGTGCCCCCCGTGTAGGCGATGTAAACGCTCTTGGATTGAGTCATGAGATGGGCTTCTTGGCGATCTGCAAAATTGCCTCGAGACATGGCTAGTTAGAGAGGAGAGGGCCCTGGCCCGCAATGCGGTTGCCGCAATAGAATTGCTGCAGGGCTAGATAGCTATTCTTCGGAATCGTCACGATCTCGTGGAGGCTGGCTGCCTATTCCTCCCAAGGCTAAAGTGGGGCGCTCCACATAGGGCTTGTAGAGTTCTCGAGTAGCCCAGCGGCGGCGGTCCTCTTTCACCAAATCTGTCAGCAGAGCGATGACCAGATCCTCCAGGGATCTCTCCTGCCTTGCAGCAGCCTCTCGCGCTTTGGCATGCAATCCGGAGTCTAAGTCGACGGTCAGTTTGGTGGTGGGCATCGGTAGATTGGGTCCATTCTACCATGGTCTCTAGTCAGTCCCATGAGCAGGAGATCGAACTTGGGTCTTCCATCTCCCCGGCTTCTTCAGCAGGCACGATATCTGCCAGGAGATTCCGGGAAGTACGGAGTTCGCGCAAGAACCGTTTCGCTAGCGCGGTGAAGGATCGGATAGAGTTCGGCCGGCAGGAAGACCAAGGATGGTGCCGGAACCACCTATGCGAGCTTTCCGGCAGGAGATTGCGGTGACCGATTCGCTGGCCCTCGTCATATTATTCGCCTCCGGCATCGTCGCTGGAATTCTGAATGTCATCGCCGGAGGCGGCTCCATGCTGACCTTGCCGTTGCTGATCTTCCTCGGCCTTCCCACCGCGGTGGCCAACGGCACTAACCGTATCGCCATCCTAGTGCAGAATATCGGCGCCGTATGGGGCTTCCAACGCCACGGCCTCATCGACCACCGCTGGCTGGTATGGGCCGGCCTTCCAGCGATCGTCGGAGCTGCAGCGGGAAGCTGGATGGCCGTGGGAGTGAGCGATTCCGCCTTTCGGCGAATTCTAGCGGTGATCATGATTTTGGTCGCCATCTGGATGATCTGGGACCCGCTAAAGAACCTCTCCTTGGGTGAGGTGAAGATGACCGGGAAGCGCCAGGTTCTGATGGGCCTCATCTTTCTGCTGGTCGGCTTCCACGGTGGCTTCATTCAAGCCGGTATCGGCTTCGTGGTCTTGGCAGTCGTTCCCTTCGCCGGTATCGATATGGTGCGAGGCAATGCGCTAAAGGTACTGATCGTGCTGATTTTCACTCCCATCGCCCTTTCCGTTTTCGCCATCAATGGCAAGATCGACTGGGCCTACGGATCTGCGTTGGCAGCGGGAAATCTTCTCGGCGGTCTGCTTGGAGTGCGGCTGACCGTGCTGATGGGCCATCGCTGGATCAAGTCTTTCGTTCTGATCGTCGTGCTGGTCCTGGCCGCCAAGTTGTGGCTGACTCCCTGAGGTTCACGAAAGTACTTCCAAATTGGCGAATTTCGCGACCAGCCTTCTCTTGCCGCTTCGCTCGAAAAACACAGTAATTTTCATGGAGTCTCCTCCGCCGTCGGTCTGAAGCACCACTCCAGTCCCCAGAGTCGGATGCCGTACCTGAGAACCTTTCTTCACCGTGCCATCACTCTCCGGCGGCAGGAAAGAGGATGAAGGGCGCCGGCGGCTTGAGCTCGATTGGCCAAAAAAGGAACGGACGTTGGAGGCCCTACGATCGGCAAAGAGGGAAGAGCTCAAGGAGACATTCAGGAACTGCTCCGGTATCTCTTCGAGGAAGGGGGACTGCTTCTGATCTTGGTAGGTACCGGCTACCCGACGTCGCTGGCAACAGGTAAGAAAGAGGCGCTCCCGAGCCCGGGTCATGCCCACGTAGAGTAAGCGACGCTCTTCCTCGATTTCATCGGGCCCCTTCTGAGCATTGAAATGAGGCAGCAGACCCTCTTCCAAACCGGTGACGGCTACCACTGGAAATTCGAGCCCCTTGGCACTGTGCAAAGTCATGAGGGAAATGCCTTTTCCGCCACGCCAGGAGTCGACATCGCTGACCAAGGCAATCTGGTCGAGAAAGGCGCTCATCAAATCCGTTTCTTCACTTTGATAGCTGTTGGCCTCGGTGAACTCCTGAGCGGCGGAAACGAATTCGCGAATATTCTCTAGGCGAGCCTGTCCTTCGGGATCATCGGCTCGAAATAGATCGGTGTAGGAAGTCGCTGACAATAGTTGCTTCAAAAGGGTCGGCAGGGGTACCTGCTCTGCCAACCGACGCAGGGAAACGATCAAATCCCGAAAAGCCCGCAAGGCTTTGGCGCTTCGCTGGGGCAAATTCCCCAACTCATCCTTGGCGAGTACATCCCAGACCGGGTGACCGAGATCCCGTGCCAGCTGCTCCAATAGGTTGCGGGTCCCTTTCCCTATCCCTCTTGGGGGCTGATTGAGAATCCGCCCCAGAGCAAGGTCATTCCAAGGATTACGCAATACCTGCAGATAGGCTACTAGATCTTTGATCTCAGCTCGATCGTAAAACCGCGTTCCCGCCACCAGTTCGTAAGGGATACCTTTTTGGAGGAGGCGATCTTCTAAGACTCGAGTTTGAGCGTTGGTGCGCAGCAGAATCGCCATATCCGAAAGGCGATGCTCGGGCTGGAGCCCAACCAAAGCATTGACCAACCACTTCGCCTCATCCTGTTCGTCGCTGGCCCGATACAGCTCGATGAGCTCTCCGTCACCACTTTCGGTCCAGAGCTTCTTGCCACGCCGACTGGTGTTGTGAGCCACCAGCGCTCCAGAAGCATCGAGAATGGTCTGAGTGGAACGATAATTCTGCTCCAACTTGCGTACTGCAGCGCCAGGGAAGCTCGCTTCGAAATCAAGGATATTGTCCAGGTCCGCGCCTCGCCAACGATAGATGCCCTGGTCCTCGTCGCCCACTGCGGTTAAATTGCCTCCCTCGCCAGACAGAGCTCGCACCAACCGCAGTTGAGCGTGATTGGTGTCTTGAAACTCATCCACCAGGAGGTAGCGGAGCCGAGAACGCAGGCGTTTGCCAAGTTCCTCGTCTTCGACCAAGTTCACCGCTTTGACGATCATGTCGTCGAAGTCCACTCCAGAGACCTGACCCACCAAAAATTGATACCGGCGATAGAGAGAGGCCACTCGTCGCTGAAAGAAGTTCTCCGCTCGGGCCTCGTAAGCTTGAGGGTCCAAGAGCTGGTTTTTTGCCCCGCTGATCGCTGCCAGCACCGCCCGCGGCGGGAAGGCCTTGTCGGAGAGCCCTTCCCGTTCCAGGGCTTGCTTGAGGAGACTCATCTGATCCTTGGTATCCAGAATGACGAAGTCTCGGCGGAGCCCCACCCGATCACCGTAGCGCCGCAAAAGACGCAGAGAATAGCGATGAAAAGTACCTAGAAAGGTGGGAAGGGGGTGGCGGACGACCAGATTTTCCACCCGATCCCGCATCTCTCGAGCCGCTTTGTTGGTGAAGGTAACGGCGACGATCTGGTCCGCTGGAACTCCGCACTGCTCAATGAGCCAGGCGACTCGATAAGTGATGACTCGTGTCTTGCCAGACCCAGCTCCCGCGAGGACCAGCTGAGGCCCCTCCCCATGAGTCACCGCAGCCAGCTGTTCTGGGTTCAAGGCCTGTTCGAGCTCGAGATCTGAGGTGGGCTTGGGCATCGTAGCTTCCGTTGGTTTCCGAGTTGGAGAGTTGTTGAGAGGCCCCTATTAGGGCTAGGGCGAAGGAGACGTTACCAGCGGAAGCTGTATCCGTGAAGCCACCCCCACTACAGATCGCCCCCTGGGAGATCTTCACCAAGAACGACTTGGCTCCAAAAGACGGGATCTCTGTAGACTCGGTCGTTGTGGACTGGGTCTTTGCGGACTGGGCCTCTGTGAATCTGCCCCCCGACGACAGGCCTTCCGATAACAGGCCTTCCGATAACTGGTCTTGCGATGACTGGCCTAGAAAGAAGGAGTCCACGAAGGCGGCTTGGGTACACACTCTGACTGCAGAAGCCGTACCAGCCGAGAAAGATCGAGCCCCGGCTAACGGAATAAGTCGAAGGCATGCGCTGGACTATTCGACGGTAACGCTCTTCGCCAGATTCCGTGGCTGATCGACATCAGCTCCACGACGAACACCGATGAAATAAGCGAGTAGCTGCAGCGGAACGACATTGACGATGGGCTGGAGGAGATTCTCGACTCGAGGAACGGAGATCACTTCGTCGGCTATTCCCTCTAGCTCTTCCGGATCCCGGTCGGTCACGGCGATCACGATGCCCCCTCTCGCCTTGACCTCCTGCATATTGCTCTTGGCCTTCTCATAGACCACTCGATCCCCCGTCGCCAACGCCACCACCGGGAGCTCTTCGTCGATCAGAGCGATGGGCCCATGCTTCATCTCTCCAGCTGGGTAGCCTTCCGCATGAATATAGGAGATCTCTTTGAGCTTCAGCGCTCCTTCCAGAGCGATAGGGTAATTGATGCCCCGACCCAAATAGAGGAAATCTCTGGCTCGCGCGTAGCGCCTGCCAAGGTCCTTCAGGCTGCCTTCCAGATGCAAGGCCTCGTCGATGGCCTGGGGGAGATGAGCCAGACTATCCAACCACTGAGGCTCGATCCCACGTCCTTGTACTTGGCGAAGATAGAGGGCCAAGAGGTAGAAGGCCACCAGCTGAGTGGTAAACGCCTTGGTGGAAGCGACTCCGATCTCTGGTCCCGCATGGGTATAGATCACCCCATCGCTGATGCGCGTGGCTTGGCTGCCGAGGACATTGCAAATGGACACCAGCCGCGCCCCTCGGCGCCGACCCTCCTCCATGGCGCTCAAGGTGTCCGCGGTCTCTCCGCTTTGAGAGACTCCCACCACCAGAACGTTCTCATCGATGATGGGATCCCGATACCGATACTCAGAGCCGTAGTCCACTTCGACCGGAATCCTGGCGAGCTCCTCGATCAGGAACTTGCCCACCAAAGCTGCGTGCCAGGAAGTGCCGCAGGCGACCAGATGAAGACGCCGAACGCCAGTGACGATTTCCAGGGGAATATCCAGATCTACCTGCCGAAGCTCGAAATCGACTCGCCCTGCAAAGGTATCTTGAAGGGCTTGGGGTTGCTCATGGATCTCCTTGAGCATGAAATGCTTGTAGCCCCCCTTCTCCGACTGAATGGGGTCCCAATTGAGTCGCTGCACCGGCCTCTCACCAGCTTCGAGGGGAACGCCGTCGGCGCCGTAGATCCGCTGCCCCTGAGGGGTTAGATGGGCGATATCGCCGTTCTCCAGAAACACCACATCTCGAGTATAAGTAAGTACCGCGGCTGGATCCGAGGCCAGGAAATTCTCTCCTTCCCCCAAACCCAGAACCAGGGGCGGGCCGTGGCGAGCGGCAACGATCTCCTGTTCTTCGCTCTCGGCGGAGACCACCGCCAAGGCATACATTCCCTCAAGCTCTTTCACGGCACGAGCTACGGCCTGGTAGAGATCTCCCTCGAGATGGGAGGAGATGAGATTCGCAACGACCTCGGTGTCTGTGTCGGATTTGAAAGTCCACCCCTCTGAGATGAGGCGCTTCTTGAGACTCAGAAAGTTCTCGATGATGCCGTTGTGAATGACCGCCAGGCGATTCCGGGAGTCGAACATGGGGTGAGCGTTTCTCTCGATGGGCGCACCATGGGTCGCCCACCGGGTATGCCCCAGCCCATAGGTGCCAGCCACCGGACTACTCTCCAGCTTCCTGATCAAGTGTTCTAACTTGCCCGCAGCCTTGGCGGACTGGAACTCACCCCCATCAAGAGCCACGACGCCCGCGGAATCATAGCCGCGATACTCGAGGCGCTTGAGGCCATCTATCAGCAATGGAACTACGTCCCGCTCGCCTACATAGCCGACAATTCCGCACATGACCCCTAGTCCCCTTCGTTGCCGCGCGAACGCCGCTTTGCCCAGCCACTAACATTGCGCTGGCGGGCTCGACCAACCCCAAGATCTCCGGCGGGGACATCGTTGGTAATGACCGATCCGGCAGCTGTAGTCGCACCGTCTCCTACACTTACGGGTGCCACCAACATGGTGTCGCTACCCACAAAGGCTTTCTTGCCGATCTCCGAGCGGTGCTTCTTCTCACCGTCGTAGTTGCAGGTCACCACCCCCGCGCCGATGTTCGCCCCTTCCCCGACCCGAGCATCTCCAAGGTAGGCCAGATGTCCAGCCTTGCTCCCCTCTCCGAGGTGAGAATTCTTGACCTCCACGAAGTTTCCTACCCGAGCTCCGGTGTCCAAAACTGCCCCGGGACGCAGGCGAGCAAAGGGGCCGACTCGGCAAGAGTCCGCCACTTGAGTCTTATGGAGACAGCTGTAAGGTTCGATGGTGACACCCGCCCCGATGTGGCAATCCCGCAGGTGAGCCCCCGCGTGAAGTGTGCAGCCTTCACCGATAACGGTGTGGCCCAGCAAGGTGACCCCGGGGTGAAGAACGGTGTCTCGGCCCACATCCACGCCGGGTTCCACCGCCGTGCGATCGGGGTCGAGAATGGTCACACCGCTTTTCATCAAACGTTCTACGGTACGCTGCAATAGACGCTGGTGCACCTGGGCAAGTTGCCGCCGGTCGTTGACACCCCAGGCCTCAGCCGGGTCTGCCAGTTCCAACAATCCAACCTTCCGCCCCTGGCTTGCTGCAGCCGTCACCGCATCCGTCAGGTAAATCTCTCCCTGGGCATTGTCGGTTCCCAGCTGGCTCAGCGCTTCGAACACCTCCGGCCCCGGTAAGGCGTAGAGACCCGCATTCACCCGCTGTACCGCTAGCTCCTCGGGATTTGCATCCACGGCCTCCACAATGCGGGAGAAATCTCCCTCCAGGTGGGTCAGCACCCGTCCCAACCCTCCAGGCTCCTCCAGCATAGCCACCGCCAGAGCTCCCCAACCCGCGCTCGCCATCTCTGCCAGGGATGTCAAAGTGGCCCCGGAAACCAGCGGCACATCCCCGCTGAGAACCAGGACCAGGCTCTCCCTGGTGACCTCCGGCGCTGCCTGCAAGACAGCGTGGCCGGTACCCAATTGCTCGTGTTGGTAAACCCAGGTGATATCTGGGCTCTCAAGAGCTTGCCGGACCTTTTCTGCCCCGTGACCAACGACCACCAACAAGCGCTCACAACCGGCGTCCCGAGCCGCATCTAAGACCCAGGCCAGCATCGGCCTACCAGCGACCTCATGAAGCACTTTGGGGAGAGAAGAACGCATCCGGGTGCCCTGACCAGCCGCCAAGATGACCGCAACCCGTGGAAGTCGTTTCGATCGCGAAGCAGGCAGCTCTTCCTGAGAGGCCATCACTGACCTCCCAAAGAAACCGTTCCCGGAATCGGGCGCGAGGCAGCGCTGTCGTGCTCGAGTGGAGCATTTCCTCCGAGGAAAGGACCGCTTTCGAGAACAGCCCCGGCGCCAAGAAGAGACAACGCTGCCAACCCCAGGCGCTCGGAATCATGGCGAATCAAGTCGCCCGGTGCCAGTAGATCGGCAACTGCCACCTTCACCCCTAAAGACTCCAGCGCACTGCGATCCACGGGAATCGGTTTCGACCCTACCTCGGCATAGGCCTTCAACCGAGCTTCTGGAAGCTCCCCCTCGTGGGCGATCACCGCAGAGAGCTCTATTTTTGGCACCAGGCGCTGAATAGCAGCGACATGGTCCACCGCACTCATCCCATCCGTTTCGCCCGGTTGGGTCATCAGATTCAACAATAGCGCTACAGGAGCACCGCTCCTGCGGATCGCCTCCTGGACTCCAGGGATCAAGAGGTTTGGCAGGATAGAGGTGTACAGGGACCCTGGACCTAGAAGGATCAGATCGGCCTCTTCGAGGGCCGTCACAGCCGGGGCGAAAGCAGCCGGTGAACCTGGGACGAGGCTCAGCCCCTGGAGAGGTTCACCGCATTGCCCAACCGCCGATTCACCTTCATAGGTACGCCCAGATCGACCGAGACCACGTAACCTCAGGTCCGTCAAAGTCGCTGGCAGAATCCGACCACGTACCGACAGAATGGACTCCGCGGTCAGGATCGCTTGGTAGAAATCTCCGGTAACACCTGTCAACGCGGCAAGGAAGAGATTGCCGAAGGAATGGCCGGCCAAACCCTCCCCCTTGGGGAAACGGTACTGAAACAACCGGGCTAGAAGATCTTCATCTTCCGACAGGGCTACGATGCAGTTTCGGATGTCACCGGGCGGCAATACGCCGAAATCGCGTCGTAGACGACCGGAGGAACCCCCGTCATCGGTGACCGTCACCACCCCTGTCAGTTGTCCGAGACCCTCTCCGACGTGACTCTTGAGTCCCCGGAGGACCACCGCCAAGCCAGTGCCACCCCCGACCACCACCAAAGAAGGTGCTGGTGGAACGATCTCAGGAAGCCTCGAAGAGTTGCTGAACCTCCGGCGAATCGAGGAGGCTCTGGAAATCGGGGTCGTGATAGGCATAGATACGATTCTTGGGGTTCATTTCCACCGCGGTGAGCAAAGCCGCCGTCGCTGGGTCCGCCTCACCAGAAAGGGCATAGACGGAAGCGGCCAGGTAGGCGAATCGCTCCTCTTTGGTTTGGCGACCGCCTTCACTGCAGATCTTCAAGGCCGCGTCATAGGCACCACGGTTCTTCTCGAATACCGCCTGGACAAAGGGGTCGATACTGTTGCCAGAGGGCTCACTCTGAAAAGCTTCGCATACCCGAAGCATCTGACGAGCCCGATCGGCGACCTCTGGAATATCACCCTTGGCGATCACCTTTTCGAATTCCGCCTGGGCCTTTTTCCATTTGCCATGATTCAGGTGCTCCAGGCCAGCTCCGAAGGAATCCACCGAGGGATCGTCATAGATCCCCGCGGAGGAAACCGAGGGCTTGCACTCGAGGCTCAGCTCCTGAAGTTTGGCGCTCACATCCTGCGCGCTCGAGGAGAAGCGATCCGCCAACTCCTCGAGGGTCTTGGTACCAGCGTACCGCTTCAGATACGCAACGTCTTTATGCTCCCACTCTTTCGCCATGCCTTCTTCTTCACCTACCTCTTGCGTAACTCGATCAGAATTTGTTTTGCGACGGACTTGAGGGTATCGAAAACTCCTTTTCCAGAGGTCGCAATTCCCTCGAAGGTCGGCTCGCGCTTGAAATTTAGAATGCGATACATCTCATCAACGGGAAGGACATCCGGCAAATCTCTCTTGTTGAACTGAAGGGCGTAGGGAATGGTCTTCAGATCGAACCCGTTCTCTTCTAGGTTCTCACCTAGATTGCGAATCGATTCGATATTCGCCTCCATCCGTAATTCCTGGCTGTCTGCCACAAAGACCACGCCATCGACGCCCTTGAGGATTAGCTTCCGACTCGCGTCGTAGAAGACTTGACCGGGGACCGTGTACAAATGAAACCGCGTCGTAAAGCCGCGGATCGTCCCGAGGTCCAAGGGCAGAAAATCGAAGAACAATGTCCGATCTGCCTCTGTAGCCAGCGAGATCATCTTTCCCCGAGCCTCTGGCGAGGTCTTGTTGTAGATGAACTGCAGGTTGGTGGTTTTCCCACCTAGACCCGGACCGTAATAAACGATCTTGCAGTTGATTTCTTTGCTGGCGTAGTTGATGAACGCCATACTGCGACCCTCTGATTGATCGATAGTTCACTGCGACGAGAAAACGGCACCAGGAAGCCTCTTAGAGCACCATCCACGGCGGTACCGGCTCGTTATTCGAACGCGCTGACCTGAGTTATTCGCTAAAGAGAGCGTCGATATCCTCGTCGGTAATTTCCGAAAAGGGACTAGCTTCTTTCCCCCCAATGGGACCTACCTTATTCTGCTGCGCCATGGCCTCGAAGATCTTCTCCAGATCACCGTTCGCCTGGCGGACGCGCAGGCGGGTGAGTCCCAAAGAAGATCGATCGTCGAAGATCACCACCAGAATCGCCCGCTTTGCGACGATCGAAATGTGAATGTGATCCTGCTGACCTTCGTGAAAAAGCACGGAGAACTCTCGCTCGCCGATTAATTTCGCAAGACCGTCTGTTGCCGCCACATTGCCGGCAGTCAGAGATGCCAAGGACGTCGTGTCAAATTGCTCTACTTCACCGGCCGCAGCGATCTGCTGACCGTTCTTGTCGATGAGGAAGACCGCCTTGGCATTGGCGTCCTGCCGCAGGCGCTTTAGCGCTGCTTCGAGGCGATGAAACCCCTCTTCGTAGAGCACGAAGTTCTGCGAACTCATTTTCGTCCTTTCCAAGCCAGGCGACACCTAAACACGAGCTATACCTGCTCGTTAATCGACTCATTCTAGGGCGTGGCCACCGTTCGGAAAACTGCGACTACGCCTCGGGGGGGTTGCAATGGAGTCAGCCACCCGGCGACTTGGATTAGAGATATACCACGCTCGCGCCGGCTTTGCTATTCCTCCACCCTCAGCGGAAGAACCTCCACCCCTTGAGAATCTCTGCTTCTGCGATCACCATCTCCTTATTCTGAAGCTGGAAATCCAAGGGAACAGGCTTGCAGCCCCCTCCCCCGTCATTGATCGCACCAATACGAAACGCCTTGTCGCACCAGTTGCACACGACCCACTCCCCCTCCGCTCGATACCCTCGATCGTGCTTGAAACAGACCTCGTTGGCGTCGAAGGCAACCTGAAAATCACCCGCCGCATCCCGAGCGACGAAGAAATCGACTTCCTGGTTGGCTGGATTCAGAAAACGAAAAAAACGAACCTGGAGGGGATCCTGCCCTGTCGTGTCGATCCGAACGGTACCGTCCCGCTGCGGAGCTACTCTCTCATGACCGGACCGCCTCAAGCCCCCATCGAGGGCATAGCTCGCGAACCACATGAGGACTGAGAAAGCAATGACGATGGCGATGCCGTGTATGGGGCGAAATTTTTTCACTCCGACATTGTCGGCTATCCCCGAGACGTTGACAAGGGAGACTTTCCCCCGGGAGACCACTCGCGGCCGGAAACACCCGCTAGAATCCCCGATCATGACAACTTTTCCACCGCTCCCCAACACCAACTACTGCTTGGACTTACCCGGCTTTGCTATCGGCCACGGAAGCGACCTCTGGGGAAAGACCGGCGTTACCGTCATCCTTTGCCCCCAAGGAGCCGTAGCTTGCGCCGAGCTGCGAGGTTCCGCCACCGGAACCCGACAGTTCGACTCTCTGATCTCCCCCAACCACGTAGCGAGTCGTGCTCACGCGGTGGTCCTGGCTGGGGGTAGCGGCTTTGGCCTCGATGCGGCCACACCGGTGGTCGACCACCTCGCCCAACGGGGAATCGGTTTTCGAACCGGCGTGCGACCCGTTCCACTGGTGCCGACAGCGATTCTCTTCGACCTCGCCTTTGGCTCCGCTGAAGCGGTACCGACGGCGGCCCTCGTTTCGGAGGCGATTCGTACAGCGGAGGGAATGAGCACGAGCTCTCAGTTACAGCGGGGCAGCGTCGGCGCAGGTACCGGCGCCACCGTCGGCAAGGTTCTAGGCCCTGAACGGGCCATGAAGGGGGGCTTTGGCTTCGCCAGCCTAACCACCCCCACGGGAGTCACCGTGGCGGCGGCAGTGGCAGTGAACGCTTTCGGAGATGTCCGAGACCCCGGCACCAACCAGCTCATCGCCGGCTGCCGCCTGGATCCGAGCTCCCTGGAACTCGTGGATGCTGGTCGGGTGCTGGCAGCCCTGCAGCCTGGGAAAGAAGACCCCTGGGAAGGCAATACCACCCTGGCTGCCGTCCTCACCGATGCGGCCCTCACGAAGACAGAGCTTTCCAAGGTATGCCAGATGGCTTTTGGAGGGTTCTACCGAGCCCTAAAGCCCGCCCTATCCTTATTCGATGGCGACTTGGTGGTCGCTCTCTCCTCCGCCAAGAAAGAAGCTTCCGTCAACCAGGTGGGCTTCCTTGCCGAACAGGCCGTTGCCGAGGCGATTGTCGATGGGGTTCGCAGCGCCGACGGCTTCGGGATACTGCCGGCAGCTCGGGATCTCCAGCCTCTCGGGAAACCGAGAAACCTAGAGACCGAGAAACAAAGGCCTTAGGAAGAACCTTCGCGGCCTAAGAAGCCAACGAAATTCGCCAAATGGCGCCCAGTGGCCTCCCTCCCCATGGTTGCCACCAGCTCGAAAAGAGACGGGCCTTTCTTGGAGGCGGTGAGGGCCATCCGAGTGGGGTGAATCAGCACTCCGGCTTTGACCTCGACGGCTTCTGAAAGCTGCCTTAGCTCTTGCTCCAAGGCCTCCGGGGAGAACTCCTCGAGGGCTGCGAATCTGGCAGCGAGTGCCTCCAGGTGACCCGGCAGAGATTCCTGAGAGAGAAACTTCTGACAGCTCTCCACCACGTAGACCAGCTCTTCTTGGAAATAAGGAACCAGCATCGGACCCAACTCTTCCAGAGTCTTGGCACGGCTGCGGTGCAGCTCCAAAGCTGCCATCAACCGTTGCCGACTCTCTCCTTCGAGACCATCGAGGCCAAGGGGAGCCAGGAAAGGGGAGGCATACTTGGCCACCTCCTCCAAGCTGAGGCTGGACATGTACTGAGCGTTGAGCCAACTGAGTTTGTCGCGATCGAAGATCGCCGCCGAAGAATTGATGCGCTCGACGGTGAAGAGCTCGACCATCTCCTTTCGGCTCATGATTTCCCGATCGCCGCCCGGAGACCACCCCAGTAAACCCAAGGCATTGTAGAGAGCCTGAGGCAGAAAACCCTGATCCCGAAACTCCTCTACCGAGGTTGCCCCGGTGCGTTTGGAAAGGCGCTTTTTGTCGGAGCCAAGAATGAGCGGTAGGTGAACGAAGACCGGAACAGGAGCTCCCAAGGCGCGAAACAGGTCGACGTGCTTTGGTGTATTCGACAGGTGATCATCACCGCGGATCACATGAGTCACCCGCATCTCCACGTCGTCACAAACCACCGATAAATGGTAGGTAGGAGAGCCGTCGGAACGCAGAATGACGAAATCATCTAGGGATCCAGCGGGGAATTCGACCTCTCCGCGGACCAGGTCCGAAAAATGGAGGCTGTCGTCCGAGCATCGGAAGCGCACCACGAAGGGCTCCTTGGCAGCCAACCGCTGAGCTTCTTCGTCGGCCGAAGGAGGCGCGAAGAAATCCCGATAGCGAAGAGTCTCACCTTTCGCCTGGGCTTGACTCCGAGCTGCCTCGATCTCCTCCGAGGTCCTGAAACAGCGAAAGGCCTTTCCTTGCTCGAGAAGTTGTTGGGCTGCCTGTTGGTGGCGTTCCAGCCCGTCGCTCTGCAAGAAAGGACCTTCATCCCACTGGACGCCTATCCACCGCAACCCGGAGCAAATCTGCTCGATCATGGCGGCATCGGAGCGCTGGGCATCCGTGTCCTCGATGCGCAGAATGAAGCTGCCGCCAAGATTTTCCCGGAGCAACTCGTTGTAGATGGCAGTGCGGGCGCCACCAACGTGCAGAAATCCTGTTGGAGAGGGGGCAAAGCGAACCCGAACGGGACCAGTAACAGAGGTTTTCATGATCGACTCCGTGGCGGCTCGCAGCAGCGAAACCGCGCTGGAGCCAAGTTTGGCAGGGGATCTCAAGCTGGCGGAGAGGGAGGGATTCGAACCCTCGGTTCAGGTTACCCCGAACAACTGCTTAGCAGGCAGCCCCGTTCGACCACTCCGGCACCTCTCCGCACGGGACAAGAGAACGAGGTTTTTAGCACCTTCCGAGCCGTGAGTCAAAGGTTATTCAAAGCTCGCCCCCTCGTAGACCTGGGCCACTCCCCTCCCACCGGGCCTGCTCTCGGCTCAAACCAGGACACCATCGTCCGCCAGAACCACTTGGAAGATGGCTCCAACACCGCTATCCTTCTGGACGGACAACAATCGCTTCAAGCGCCTACTCATCGCAGGTCAACGAATTTCGGGAGAGCCCCCTACTCATGAGCCCCCTCGCGCAAGATCGCATGGATCAGATCTCGGTCGACACTCTTCGCTTCCTCTCCGTAGATATGGTCGAAAAGGCAAACTCGGGCCATCCGGGGGCCCCCATGGGCTTGGCGCCGTTGGCGTACACCATCTGGGCCAAACACTTGCGCCACGACCCAACGGACCCCAGCTGGGCCAACCGGGACCGCTTCGTGCTCTCCTGTGGTCACGCCTCGGCGCTGATCTATTCGCTGCTGCATCTCAGCGGCTACGACCTTCCCCTAGAGGAGCTGGAGAACTTTCGCCAAATGGGCTCCAGAACCGCTGGCCATCCGGAGTACGGCCTGGCGCCTGGCATTGAGACCACCACCGGACCTCTCGGCCAAGGCCTTGGAAACGCGGTAGGCATGGCTCTGGCTCGGACCCATTTGGCGGCCCGATTCAACCGCCCGGATTTTCCCCTGTTCGATCACCGCATCTGGGTCTTGGCTAGCGACGGTGATCTGATGGAAGGAATCGCCTCCGAGGCCTCCTCCCTGGCTGGGCACCTGAAGTTAGGCAGCCTGAAGGTCTTCTACGATGACAATCGCATCACCATCGACGGTTCCACCGATCTGGCCTTCACCGAGGACGTTGCGAAGCGCTACGAAGCCTACGGCTGGGTGGTTCACCGGGTCGAAGACGGCAATGACCTAGCAGCCCTGGACGAAGCCGCCAGCAAAGCCGCAGAGGAAACCGAGCGCCCTACCCTGGTGGTGGTTCGCACGAATATTGGCTACGGTAGCCCCAACAAGCAGGACACCGCAAAGGCTCACGGCTCACCCCTCGGAGCGGAAGAGATTGCCCTCACCAAAAAGGCTCTGGGTTGGCCCTTGGAGCCGACCTTTCTGATCCCCTCGGAGGCTCGAGAAGCTTTTCGCAGCGGCGCCGAAGAAGGAGCCCTGGAACGCCACAGTTGGCAGAGTCGGCTCCGGCGCTACAGCAAGATCCACCCACAGGAAGCAGCGGAGCTGGCCTCTCGGCAGGCCCGGGAGTTGCCGGAGGACTGGCCCGCCGCGGTGCCATCCTTCTCACCCGAGGACGGCCCCATGGCCACCCGGAAGGCCTCGGGGAATGTGCTCAACGCCCTAGCCACTGCTTTACCCCGCCTGATGGGCGGGTCGGCGGATCTCGCCGGCTCCAACAATACGATGATCAGCGATGAGGAGATCTTTTCTGCCGAACATCCGGAAGGTCGAAACATGTGCTTCGGGGTGCGGGAGCATGCCATGGGTTCGATCATGAACGGCATGGCCCTTTCCGGCCTGTTGATCCCCTACGGAGGCACCTTCCTGATCTTCTCGGACTACATGCGCCCAGCCATGCGTTTGGCGGCCCTCATGGGCCAGCAGGCCATCTATGTCATGACCCACGACTCGATCTTCCTGGGTGAGGATGGACCGACTCACCAACCCATCAGTCAACTTCTGTCCTTGCGCTCAATCCCCAATCTCACCGTTCTTCGGCCAGCGGACGCCAACGAGACCGCTCAAGCTTGGCGCATCGCGTTGGAACGTCAGGATTGCCCTACCGCTCTGGTTCTGACCCGACAGAAGCTACCGATTTTGGAAGAAACGGAGAAACTTGCAGCGCAAGGGGTCTGTCGAGGCGCTTACGTCCTGGCGGACCCCCCCGAAGGCATTCCCCAAGCCATTCTCCTGGCCACTGGATCCGAAGTCGCCCTGGCCCTGGACGCTCACTCTGCCCTAGCGCAAGAGGGAATTCGTACCCGAGTGGTCAGCATGCCCAGCTGGGAGCTCTTCGAAGCCCAGTCTCCAGAGTACCGTCGGCGAGTCCTACCCGCCGGCGTCGGCCGGCGCCTGGCCATCGAGGCTGGCTCTCCCCTCGGATGGCATCGCTATGTGGGTCCCCATGGCGACACCCTGACCATCGACGGTTTCGGAGAATCTGCCCCCTACGAAGAATTGAAACAGCATTTCGGGTTTACAACCGAAGCGGTGGTGGCACGAGTTCATCAACTTCTGGGAACTTCGTAGGAAAAGCTCGCTCCCGCACTTTGCGGGGCCCATCATCGAGTCTCGGCCGCCATGAATCCCAACCGTTGGAAGCAGCTCGAGCCGATTCTCGATGCCGCCCTGGACCTTCCACCCCAGGAACGCTCCGCCTATCTAGAAGAGGCCTGCGGTACCGACCTCGAGCTCCGCGCAGAGGTCGAGGGACTGCTCGAAGACTGCGACAACTCCGGCAGTTTTCTCGAGCAGGCCGGCGGTGTTGCCCTTTCCGAGATCGCTGCCACCTCCCCCTACGACCCTCTGGCCTTACAACGTATCGGCGATCGGCTGGGCTCGTACCGCCTGGAGAAGATTCTTGGTCAAGGGGGCATGGGCACGGTCTATCTGGCCAACAGAGTCGACGGCCTATTCGATCAAAAGGTCGCCATCAAGATCGCCAGCCGTCAAAATCTCGACCAAGAGGCAATCGAACGATTTCGATTCGAGAGACAGCTCCTGGCCCGCCTGGAACACCCCAACATCGCTCGCCTGTTAGATGGTGGGGTCACCCAAGATGACGTCCCCTATCTGGTCATGGAGTGGGTGGATGGAGTTCCCTTAGACACCTACTGCGAGGCCCTTCCAGTCCTGGAAAAACTGGAGCTGGTCCAGGAAACTTGCCGCGCCGTCGCCTATGCGCATCGGCGAAAAGTCGTGCATCGGGACATCAAACCCGGCAATGTCTTGGTCACCTCGGAAGGTCGGGTCAAGCTACTGGATTTTGGGATCGCGGAGCTATTGGGGCAAGGCGAGGAAGATCTGAGCCGCCACGAAGGCCAGGTGAGCAGCTCGAGCCGCCTTACCCTTGGCTACGCTGCTCCTGAGCTGCTTATCGGCAAAGACGCTACAAGTTCCAGCGACCTCTACTCCCTGGGGGTCCTCCTGTTTCGACTTCTCGCCGGCCAGCTCCCCTTCGAGCCCAGCGACCGGTCGTTCAAGGAGTGGAAGGAAAGGGTCCTGGAGGCACCCCCTCCGCTTCCGAGCCAGAACGCTCCAAGGCCCCTTCCCCGCTCCCGAGACCTCGACGCCGTCATTCTCAAGGCTCTCTCCAAATCGCCACGGCAGCGCTATAGCTCCGCGGAAGCTCTGGCCGAAGATCTCCAGCGCCTTCGAGATCGGCTCCCCGTGCACGCCCGGCCACAAACTGTTGGCTATCTCCTGCGCTCGAACCTGCGCCGAAACCCGATACCCTGGCTGATCGGGGCTATCACCGCTGGACTGTTGCTGTTCGCCAGCGGCGGCTGGGTCCAGAGCCGTCAAAAAGCTCTTCGTCGCGCCGAGTTGGCGCAACGCTTCGGCCAGGAAGCGGAACGGATCGAGTGGTTCCTGCGTCATGCCCAAGCGCTTCCCCAGCACGATATTCGCCGCGAGCGCCGCATCATGGAGGAGCGTCTGGAGTCCCTCCAGCTGCAAATGAGCCAGTTGGGAGACCTGGCGACTGGACCTGGCCATTTCGCCCTGGGTCGAGGCTACGCTCGTTTAGGTCGCCCGGAACTCGCCGCCAAGCATCTGAGACAAGCCTGGGATTCGGGATACCGCACCGCCGAGACAGCCCTCGCCTTGGGCAAAGCCCTAGGAGAGGTTTACGACCTGGAACGCAATGGAGCCTTGCGAATCCGAGATCCACAGCTGCGGGCCAAACGCATCGTCGATCTCGAGGCTCGTTTCCTCGAACCCGCCCAGGAGTTCCTGCAACAGGGAGGAAGCCCAGAGTTACAGTCTTCCAATCAACTCTTTGCCAGCATCGCCTACTACGATGATCGATTAGACGAAGCGGTTCGCCTGGCCCAAAAAGCCCAAGCCGAAGCGCCGTGGGAACCCGAAAGCCTTCGCCTAGAGGCAGACATCTACCTTCGCCAAGCAGCCCAGCACACGGAGCAAGGGCAGTTCGAGAAGGCCGAAGTGCTTTTCCCTCAGGCCTTTTCAGCCCTTGCCGCTGCCCTGGAGCTCGCTCCCAGCAACCCGACCCTCTATCAACGAGTCTGTTGGGGCTGGGAGATTTACCAAGAGATGTCGCGATTTCGACCCCAAGGGTCAGAAGATGGCTACGAGCGGGGCCTTGAGGCCTGCCAACAAGCTCTGAAGGTCGACCCGGAGAACCTCGAGGCCTGGCATGGCCAGGCGGTGCTCCACCTGTCTCGTGCCCGTGACTCCCGATTGGAACCAGCGACGATAGAAGATCTGTTGATTCAGGCAGAGGAGGCCTCCCGAAGCGCCTTGGCTATTTCCTCGAATGATGCCGTCGCCTATCAGACCTTGGGATCGGCGATGCTATTTCGGGTCCTGCGCCTCGAATCTCCCCAAGGGAAAGATCTTCTTCCAGGGCTGGAGAAGGCGGCAAAAGCCTTTCGCCGAGCCATAGAGATGGACTCGGCCATGGTGACCTCCTACGCGAATCTGGGCACGGCGCGAGCCCTGGCCGCACGGCAGCTAATCTCCCGCGGCCAGAACCCCATGGCAGCCCTCAGCGAGGCCATCACCTGCTTTGATCAAGCTCTCGACCGAGCGCCGGATCGGGCTCTTTTGGCCTACAACCTGGCGAATCTCTACCTCGACCGAGGAAAATTCGAAGCCACTCACGGAGAGGGAGACCCCAGAACCTCCTACCTGGCTGCTCTCGCCCGGGGTCGCCGAGCTTTGGAGCTCAACCCAAATCTAGTTCAAGGCCTGAACCTTCTGGGGTCCGTCGAGGAAAGCCTCGGACAGTTGGAAATGGACTCGCAAGGCGATCCCTCACCTCCCTTCGAGCGGGCTTGGGACTACTTCCAGCAGGCCTTGGAGATCAATCCGGCCTACCACCTAGCCGCCTTCAACCAAGTGTCGGTTCTTCGCAGTCAGTCCGAAGCCGCTGCCTCTAGAGGACTCGACCCCCTACCGTCGATTCGCCGTGCCATCGAACTCTCCGACCGTCTAGAGGACCAAGTTGGGACTTCCGACGTGGATTCCTTCCAGCAACTGACGGAACCCTATCTGCTTCGTGCTCAGCTCGCTGCCGCTGCCGGAGAAAGCCCGAGGTCATGGCTCGAATCTGCAAGGAAGCTCTCCCAAGCAGGCCTCAACACCCACCCAAAAAGTGCAGTGCTCCAAATTCAATACGCTATGGAGGCCTTTGTTCGAGAGCGCTGGGAAGGCATCTCCTCAGGGTCCTCCTGTTTAGCTCCTACCCGCGCGAGACTCGCGGAGGCTCTGGTTCACAACCCCTTGGAAACTCGAGGCCATTTGTTGCTGGCAGAGGCTCAACTATGGTGCGCTCGTGGATCCGTCGAGGCTTCCGACCGCCAGCACTGGTTGGAGCAAGCCAAAAGCACCTTAGGAGCATCGCAGGTCGGGGCAAGTAGCCAACGATTCCGAAGGGCTCTCGAAGCCAGTCTCGGTAGCCTCGAAGCACAGCAGGCGTCGCCACACGCCACAGCCCCCCACCTCGCCAAGGACCGTCTCGAGGCCGCCATCGGGAAGGACCTCCTGCTACAGTGGCGTTTCGGACCGTTTCTCGCGAACTAATTTGATTCTCGGATCCCCAGCGACGGGTACAGTGGTCAGGTCAAGGGCTGGGATCCAAGGGGAGAGAGCTCTTTCTTGAGGAGAGCCTGAGCCTTGAGCCAATCCCTTTGCACCGTGCGGCGGGTGACTCCTAGCGCTTCCGCCGTCTCCTCGGCGGTTAGACCGGCGAAGAAGCGACATTCCACAACCTGGGTCATGCGGTCGCTCAACTGACTGAGTTTCTCCAGGGCCTGGTCCAAAGCCAACAACGTTTCTGCTTGCTCATCCACAGCGATCAGTTTTTCATCCAAAGTCAGCTCGCCCTGCCCGCTACCTCGTTTCAGAGCCAGGCGCTTGCGGGCGTGGTCGACGATGATCTGCCGCATTGCCTTCGCGGCGACGGCAAAGAAATGGCCGCGATTTTTCCACGGCGCCACCGACTGATTGGAAAGGCGAAGATAGGCCTCGTGAACCAGGGCCGTAGGATCGAGGGTCGCATTGCCGTGACGCCGCCGGATCTCGAGCCGGGCTAGATGGCGTAGGTCCGAATACACCAAGGGAATCAGGCGACCACTCGCCTCTTCGTCTCCCTGGCGCCAGCCCTCCAACAGCCGCGTTATCTCCGACGACATGGCCCTTAGCCCTTCCTTCTCACCCTTTTCCTACCAAACCGGATGCCCCGACACCGACTGGGTCCAACACCTCGACCTCATCCTGTCCATCTAACCGTACCCAGCTGACTGAACGTCTATAGGGGTCTCGAGACGAACTCCCAGCACCTACCCAGCGCCAGAAGGCTGCTCTGGCTTCTCGCCAGGAAACCCTTGCCATGAAACGGCTTCAAGCCCCATCCCCAATGACCACGAAGGGCCCCAGAAGCCTACCAGCTCGATTCTTTTTCGGATTCATGTCCCATTCTTGGCATGCCTTGCGTGAGTCCTTAGTGAGGGGATACCAAGGCTCGAGGAGCCCCGGCCCGACCCAGGCCGGAAATGGTGTCCGTGCGAGCACACTTGAATTCCAACAACCGCGCCCAGCGCGATGATCGAGAAAAGAGGATTTCCATGAAACAGCTGACCTTAGCCCTGACCCTTGTAGGAGCATTGACTGGCACCCTGACTCAGCCCGCCTTCGGGGGCGTTTATTACGAAGCCCAAACCACCATGGACAAGGGTGCCGGCAGCAGCACCGTACACGCCTGGATCGATGACCAGCACGCAAGGGTGGAATTCATCGAAAGTGACATCCCCATGACCAAGAAGGGCACTTATCTCATTTCTCGAGACGGCGGCCAAACCCTCTTCATGGTCAATCCCTCCGACGAAACCTACAGCGAGTGGGATTTCTCCGCCATGATCAACTTAGCGGAAGGCATGTCCGGCTTGGTCAACCTAGAGTTCTCAGATCCTGAGGTCGAGCTTCTGGAAGAAGGCGACGGCGGCGAGGTTCTCGGCTACCCGACCCGCCACTACAAATACCGCACCAGCTATGACTTCCGCATGAAGATCCTCGGCATGAAGCGCTCGAACCACACGGTGACGATTCAGGAAATGTGGGTGAGCCAAGAGTTCTCAGATGCCGGCCTCAACGCCTGGCTCCGCAAGAGCGGGCGATCCTCCGGAGATAGCTCTTTGGATCGCCTGATCGGCACGGAAATGGAGAAAATTCAAGGGTTCCCCTTGAAAAGTGAGGTCGTCACCACCTCCGTCGGTGGAAAGAAGGGCAAAACCCAGACCAGTCGAAGCACCACCAACGTCACTTTGATCCGTAAGGAATCCGTCAAGGCCGACCGCTTTGAAATCCCCTCCCACTACCAGCGAGTCGAGCTACTTCCTACCGGCGGCGAGGGCGAAGGAGACGAGAACCCCTTGGGCTCTATCTTTGGTCGCCGGAACTAGACGACGTAGCTGACGAAAGTCCCTGTCGCTCCCATCGAACCCACCGGCGAGGCGACAGGGACCTCTAGAGAGGCGTCTCCGAGACTCCGGCTCTTCCTAGTATCCCGTGCCGGCCTACTCCCTCTCTTCCTCCGGCGTCACATTCTTCATCCCGTCTTTCATTCCCGGTGAAGATGTGCCTACGCTGGGCCCTCCCGAAGGAGGTGTGAAGCGAAAATTCCCTTTGGCGGCGAAGGTCCCCAGCCAACGCTTCAGGCCGGCTCGAATGACTCTGCGAGTGGCAGGAATCAAACAGAGAAAACCGAATAGGTCCGTCAATACTCCAGGGGTCAGAAGGACCGCCCCCGCCATCAAGACCAGCGCTCCATCCACCAATGCATCCGTAGGCAGAGTTCCGCCGCCCAACTCGCTTCGCAGTCGCTCTAAGACTTCCAGCCCCTGTTGCCGAGCCAGAGCCGCGCCGACAATCCCTGTCACCACGATCAGGGTGAGGGTCGGCAGCAATCCCATCCGCTTGCCGATTTCGATGAGCAAGGCCAGCTCGATGACAGGAATCAGGATGAATAGAAGTACCAGGCGTGCCATCCCTCCATGATGACAGAAACCCCGAGGGCCACGGGCCTTCTCAACCACCAGCTGGCAGATTTCCATGAGGGAATTCACCGGAGACTTGCGATAAAGCTTGTGAGATCCGACAGCCTAGAGCCCTAAAGAGGCTGTTCCCTTTCAACCCGAAAACGACCACCGGGTCTCTAGAAGAGGAGGTCGTTACGACGAGAAAGGACTCCGCCATGGGGCACCTCATCGCGGCAGCCATCTACGACGGTCTGCGATCCTTCGAGTACAGCATCGCCAAGGAGGTCCTTGGCTCGGACCGACGAGAACTGACTCCCAATTGGTACCGCTTCCTACCCTGCCGCGTGGAGCCGGGCCGCCTGTCTTCCAGTCATGGACTCGACATCGAGCCACCGGGTCGCCTCGACGATCTCGAATCTGCAGACACCATCCTGATCTGTGGATGGCGGAATCCCCAACAGCGCCCCCCGGATGCTTTTCTCGAGGCCCTGAGAGGCGCCGCCCAGCGGGGCGCTCGGTTGGTCTCGATCTGTAGCGGAGTCTTTGCCTTGGCTCACGCCGGCCTCCTGGATGGCAGGAAGGTAACCACCCATTGGCTGTACGAAGGCTTGTTGAAAGAGGCCTTCCCCCGGCTCGAGATCGAGGCCAACGCGCTCTACTTTCACGACTCCTCTCCATCTGGGTCCCTGTGGACCTCGTCCGGTGGCGCCGCAGGGTTCGACCTTTCCCTCGCCTTGATTCGCGAAGACTTTGGCTTGGCCATCGCCAATGAAGTGGCCAAAAGAATGGTCGCGCCAATCCACCGAGACGGAGCGCAATCCCAATACATCTCGACCCCCGCGGGAATCTCCGACAACGAGCCATTCGGCCCCGTCCTCGACTGGATGGTCACTCACCTCGATGAAAACCTCACCGTTCAAGTCATCGCCCGGAGGTTCGCTTTCTCCATTCGCACCTTCCAGAGACGGTTCAAGGAGATGACCGGCCAGAGCCCCCACCAATGGCTGGTCGGGCAGCGAGTCGCCAGAGCTTGCGAGCTTCTCGAGTTGACCGGAAAAAGCGTGGAACATGTGGCGACGCTCTCAGGGTTGGGCTCTGCAGCTAACTTGAGAAAACATTTCGCCCAACACGTGGCCTCTACTCCCCGCGCCTATCGATCGTGCTTCCGTTCCGGCTCTTCGACTCCCACCTACCTTCCGGCAGGAATCTCCGAGAGCTCGGCACCAAGACCCCTTTCTCATCGCTAATACCCCCTCGAAATTCATGCTCGGGGAGAGCTGGCACTTCCTCCCTTGAGGGACTTTCGATCCCTTTTTCGATAGATCAAATAGAAACCTTTTTCGATGACATTTTTCGGTAACACTTTTTGGTAACACTGCGGTCGGGCGATCACCTACCTCAAAAGAAAAGGTAGCGAGCTCTTTCAAAAAGAATCTCTCGGGCTCTATGCGGAGCCTTCTCCCCCGACCGACCATCACTGTTCTCGAATCTCAAAGGGAGAGATCACATGCTTCAATCATGCCGACTATCGTTGATTCTAATTTTGACTTTTCTCGGAACCTGGGTCCAAGCGGATGGATCGAGGTTCGAATTTCACCATCCTTCCATCGACCTCGACATGTTGGCCTTCGATGATGAAGAGCACTATCGAGGTGTCATGGATGAGCTCATCGAGCTGCAGGAGACCAGGGACACAAGCGAATCCAGCGACGAGCGCCGCGCCTCGGTGTTCCAGGACTTCACCGAGAGTCTCGGATTCGAGTCATTGCTCAGCTACATAGAGTACGTGGAGAATGCCTTCGACGACGGGGAGTTGGACCTGGCTAGCCTCGGAGGCACTCTCGATAACATCGAGCCCTCCAAACATCCCATCATCGACCCCTACCTCCGAGGATTGGTCAACCCGCAGGGAGAGCTGATGGTAGGAACGACGATCTATCGCTACTATCCTCACGGCTATTTTCGGATCGAAAATCGAGACCTGGAAGCCTTGAGAGAGCTTCGCAACGGCAGTCAAGAAACGGAAAGCCCAAACACAACCTTTATTTCCTATCGAACTTCAGTCGCGGGATGCTGCCTCGGAACTGCCAGCAAAGTCCAGTACAAGGAGTACGCAGATGGGCTGCGCCGCATCAAAGGGCAACAATGGAATCGCTACCGCGCCGGGCAATGGCACACAGGCGTTTCTACCGAAAATCAACGTTTGAGAAACAATGGTCGCTGGGTGAAAGCTAGAGCTGATGTCATCGGCCAACAAGGCATCGCCAACATTGCGATCAACTCGTGCTCGATAAAATTCGACATCGAGTTCGACAAGCACAAGACGAATAAAAGAAGAGTGGAAGTGCGGCATAAAGACGGCGGATTGGCCAATCCCGTGAAGGTATCGAAATATTTCGAGTCGACTCACTATGCTACGGATTCGGGAGACAGCGTCGAACTGGACATGGCCCTCTGTGAGTGTGAGGAAGCCCAAGCCTCGTTCACTCTGCCCGAGTCGGCGACAGCGAGTTCCTCCGTGGTCCTGGATGGATCAGCCAGCACCAACGAAGCCCTTCATTTCATCGAGATTCATCTAAAGGGAGGCAACCGTTATTGGTCCAGCTGGTTCTCCGGAGGAGCAGGTACTCGAAACCTTTCGAACCACTACAACTTCTCCGACCCAGGGGGAAATGGCACTGTCTATGTCGTGAAGCTAGCCGTGCAGAATGGCTGCACTCCTTGGCACGAGCAAACTCGTGAGATCACCATCTACGGGACCTCACCGGAAGTCACCTATCGCGTTCACATGAAAGGCCTCGGCTGGGGCCCGTGGGTCTGGGATGGCATCACCGCGGGAACCACCGGCCAAGGCCGACGCCTTGAAGCCACCGAGATCAAGCTGGCCAATGCGCCCGGCGAAATGAGTATCTGCTACCAGGCTTACGTCAAAGGCGACGGCTGGCAGGAACCTCCGGTCTGCGATGGCGAAATGAGCGGCACTACCGGCGAGGGCCGGCGAATGGAGGCCATCAAGATCTGGCTCGAGAACGCCCCCACGGGCTGCAATGTGGAATACCAGGCTCACCTCAAGGGGAAGGACTGGACCGATTGGGCCTCCAACGGCGAAATGGCCGGGACCACCGGCGAGAGTCGGCGTATGGAAGCTCTGCGGGTCAAGATCTCCGGTTGTCCCTAGCCTGCGTTGACACCTTCTGCCTACTCAGCGGCTCTCCAAGAGTGGCGTAATTGTGACTCTATTTGACGATTACGCCACTTTTTCTCTAGAGGTTTCCCTGCCAAGATTCGGCTCATGGAAAAGACAAGGTCGACAGCTGAAGCTCAACCTACCCTCTTCGCAGTTCTAGCGGCCTTCGCTGCCGTCTACTTCATTTGGGGTTCGACCTACCTCGGCATCCTCTTTGCCATCGAGACCATTCCTCCCTTCACCATGGCTGGGCTGCGTTTTCTCTCCGCAGGGGCTATCCTCTTCGCATGGACCTACAGAAGGGGTGCACCATGGCCGACTTGGGTGCAGTGGAGATCGGCGCTGGTCGTCGGCGGTTTGTTGTTGGTCTTCGGCAATGGCCTTCTCACCTGGGCGGAAAAGATCGTGCCTTCCGGAGTGGCAGCCTTGATCGTGGCCACGGTTCCTCTTTGGATGGTAGTCCTCGAGGCGCTTCGGCCCGGCGGCAACAAACCCGGAGCTCCGGTGGTACTGGGTCTGCTTCTCGGTTTGGCGGGTATCGCCATCCTGATCGGACCGGAACAGATAGGCGGAGCGCCGGTGGACCCCCTGGGGGCCGCGGTGATCTGTATCGCTTCTTTCTCGTGGGCTTTGGGGTCGATCTACTCCAAGAGCGCACCCCAGGTTTCCTCGACCCTACAAAACGTTGGGATGCAGATGCTCTTAGGGGGGACTCTCCTGCTTGCCGGTGGATTCGCCCTAGGCGAACGAATAGACCTAGCCGGCGTTTCGGCTCGGTCAGCCTGGGCCCTCCTCTACCTGTCCATCGTTGGCGGCATTGTCAGCTACTCGGCCTACGTCTGGCTGTTGAAGGTGTCGACGCCCGCCAAGGTCTCCACCTACGCTTATGTCAATCCGGTGGTAGCGGTGTTGCTGGGCTGGGGACTGGCCGGCGAAGCTCTCGACTCGAGAGTGCTGCTGGCTTCTATCGCAGTGATAACCGCGGTGTTTCTAATCACTTCGGCCCGAAAGAGGCAGCCTAGGGAGGAGGGGAACAAAAGCGATGAACTCCGGAAACGAAAATAAGCCCGTCAAAAGGCACCGGATTGCCGTAGCCATCTACAACGGCTTGCTGGGCTTTGAATACAGCGTTGCACGGGAGATCCTCGGCCGAGACCGCACAGAGTTGGTGCCGGATTGGTACGAGTTCTTGCCCTGCCGCGTCGAGCGGGGAAGGCTCTTCTCGAACCATGGCCTGGAGATTCGCCCCACCGGCAAACTCGAGGACCTCGCCCGAGCTGACACCATTCTGATCCCTGGCTGGCGGGAGACTTTGGACCGACCCGCGGAGAATTTTCTCGAAGCCCTGCGGGCTGCCAACGCTCGAGGTGCCCGCTTGATCTCGATCTGCACGGGAGCCTTTCCCTTGGCCCACGCCGGCCTCCTGGACCACCGAGCTGCGACCACCCATTGGCTCCACATCGACTCTCTAAAGCGATCTTTCCCCAAGATTCAGGTGGAAGAAGACGCCCTCTATCTGCACGACAACTCGAAACCCGGACAGATCTCGACCTCCGCCGGCTGCGCGGCGGGCCTGGACCTCTGTCTCGCTATCGTTCGCGAGGACTTCGGCCTGTCCATCGCCAACACCCTGGCCCGCCGAATGGTCGCTCCAGTGCACCGAGACGGGGGGCAGGCCCAATATGCCGAGGCACCAGCCGGAGGTGCCGGAGACGACCCCTTCGGCCCCGTGCTCGATTGGCTCATAGGCCACTTGGACCAACCCCTAGTGGTGGATTCCGTCGCCCGACGGTTCGGCTTCTCCTTGCGAACCTTTCAGAGACGGTTCAAAGAGGTCACAGCCTTGAGCCCTCACCAGTGGCTTATTCGGCAGCGGATCGCGAAGGCGCGGGAGCTCTTGGAATCGTCTGACGGCAGCATCGAACAAGTGGCGACACGGTCCGGCCTGGGGTCAGCCGCCAATTTGCGAAAGCACTTGGCACAACACCTGGGAACCACCCCCCGCGCCTACCGCTCGGCGTTTCGAGCCGAACCCTAGCAGCCAAAAAGAGGGTCATCACCCGTTTTGGCTAGATTCTTGAGGGAGATTAATAGCGCTTTGCGATAAGACAGGCAGAGAGAGATCCTCTTGATCCATTTCGGCCAACGAGCCTGGGCGACACTTACAGATTCGAGGAGACTACCGATGTCGAAAACCGTGCGATCGATTCAGTCCTGGAGGCTTCCACTCCTCACAGCTACCCTATTGTGCTCACTAAATCCCCTGAGGGCAGAAGCTGCGGCGACACAGCCCGAGACGAGCCTCACCAACTCAACCTCTACCTTCTCCTCCCCGGCCCTTCGACCTGAACCGATTCTCGAAACCTTTCGGGGAACCGAACAGCGTGTCAACCTCCACCCAGCCCTCTCCCGGTTCTTCGCCTCCCATGGGACGGATTGGGAAATCCGCTGGGACCGATCCAGCGACCGGCCCCACCTGATCCAGGGTGCCGGCATTGCCCTGCTACCCGTTGTCGGAACGGGCAATCTAGAAACCCTGGTCGCCCCTGGGGTCAGTCAGGGTAAGGCGGGGAAGCTCAAGACGATCGACGCCATGGAAGCTGCCGCCAGGCAGTTCCTGGCCAAGACCTCAGACCTACTGCAAGTGGACCCCAAGGATTTGGCTTTCGATCGAAGCCGCAGCTTCGCCACCGACCCGGAGCGACAGCTTTGGTTTCTGGAGTTTCAGCAGGTCCATTCGGGGATTCCAGTGGATGGGGCCCGGGTCTTCCTGAGAATCAACCACGGGCGGGTGGTTCAGTTCGGTACGGATCAGTTCTTTGATGTCTCTGTCCAGCTGGAACCGTCGATCCTCCGAGAGGAAGCTCTCCCTCGGGCTCTCGAGGCCTTGGCCTTGGCGCCGGAGGAGCTCACCATCAAGACGGCGCCGGAGTTGAAGATCTTTCCCGCAGCGGCAGGGCTATCTTTGGCCTGGATGCCAGACCTAGAGGCCAGAACCCACCTCCTGGGATGGGAATGGACAGCCGTTCGCGCTCCGGGCTCTGCGGAGGCGACCGTCCTTCGCATCCGCCTCGACGCCCACAGCGGTGAGCTTCTCGAAGTCACCGACCTGCAGGTATTTGGACAAGCTCGAGGACAGGTTCACGAGGCCTCCGGCGGCCTTGCTCTGGCGGTCCCCCTACCTCACCTTCTCGTTCAACACCAAGGCATTCGCCAGACCAACGAGGCGGGCTACTTCGAGTACCTAGGAGGTGAAGCGACCGCCGGTCTCGAGGGCACCTTGATTACCGTCACCGACGACTGTGGCGCGACGAGCCTCTCTTCCTGGAACGGCATTCTCGATTTCGGAGGATCCACCGGCACGGATTGTGGAAACCCCGTGGACGGAGGGCCCGGCAACACTCAGGCGGCGAGGGATGCCTATTTCTATCTCACCAAGGGCTACCTAGAAGTGAGCCAACGCTACCCCTGGCTCAACTTGCCGGCTCCGTTGACCGCTTGGACCAACCAGCCGCAGCTCCAATGTGAAGCCTCCTGGAGCGAATCGGAAGGTAGCTTCTATTTCTCCAGAGCTAACCAGGAGTGCACCAATATCGCCGAGGTGCCGGGAATTCTGCTGCACGAGGTCGGCCATGCAGCGGACTCGGTTCTGGGAGGAGCAGCAGCGGATGGTGCTTCCGGAGAGGCACAAGCGGACTTTTTCGCTTTTCTGCAAACCGACGACGCCTGCATCGGCCGCGGTTTACGACCAGGAAGCCCGTGCGAGAACTGTGGCCCCGGGTGCACCGGGGTGCGGGATCTCGCCCCCTTCACCGGAGGAGGCGCAGCTCCCATCGCCAGCCCAGCCAACCTGGAAACCCCGGATGGCCTCCATTGCGACCGATTCGCCTGTCCCTTTCAAGGTAGTACCGCGGTAAGAGGCCCTCTGGGCTACCAAGCCCATTGCGAAAGCCAGATCGCCAGCTCGGCGCTCCTCGACCTCGACCAGAAGTTGGCCGACCGCAAGGGCTCGGTGAATGGGCGCATCGCCATGGAGGAGCTGTGGTTCGCGGCTTTACCAGCACTAGGGGCAGCTTACCGGCTGGTCAACCCGGGACAGATGTGCGTTGCCGAGAATGCCGCGGTCGATGGTTGTGGTGCGTCCAACTGGTATTCGGTGCTGCTGGCCGCGGACGACGACGATGGCAATCTGGCCAACGGCACCCCCAACGGCTGTCTTATTTGGGATGCTTTCAATGCCCATGGAATCGCCTGTGGCGCCAGCCCTGCCTGCTTCTGCAAGGGCGGCGGCAGCCTCGCCAATGCGGGACCGGATGTCACTCTCTGCCAGGGAGGAGAAGCCCTACTGGGAACCCTCGGCGGCTCACACCGAGACTACCTTTGGCAGCCCGGTGGCCAGACCACTCCTCAGATCCTCGTCTCTCCAAGTCAAACGACGGAATACACCCTCACGGCGACAGACTCCTGCGGTCAAACAAGGGATACGGCGATGGTCAACGTGGTGGCGTGTGACGGTTTCGAAGAGAATTTCGAGAACGGCAGCGCGGGGTGGATGACTTCCGGTCTCTGGCACGCCGTCGACGACACCTCCTGCGCGTCCCCCCCCGCCTCCACCGGAACGGGAGCCATGTACTACGGCGACGATCAGACTTGCGTAGTGGAAACCGGGGGACCCAATCGGGGTGACTTGGTCTCTCCACCCATTCAGATCGCTCCCGGGACAGAGACCCTCAGCTTCGATTTCTTCCTCGCCGGGGTGAATCGACAAGCCCTCGGCCGCGCGGAAGTCTCCATCAAGGCCGAAGGTGGCGAGACTTGGCAACCCCGCTGGGCGATGGAAATATCCGAGGTGACCGGCGACGCCTGGCAAACCAGTCCATCGATCTCCTTAGCTTCCTTCCGCGGCGAAACGATTCGCATTCGTTTCCACTTCGAAACCTACGGTTTGACCGAGGAATCAGGGCATTACCTGGGCTGGCTCATCGACAACGTCCGAGTCTTCGAAGGGCCGGACCCAGGCAACGGCACCGACCCTATGGTCACTGTCCTCGAGGCCCCGGATGGGCCCCTATCGAAATGCGATTGCGTGAAGTGCCTCTTCCAGGCCATTGACTCTCAAGGCCGTGACATCAGCGAGATCTTCAGCTGGTCTTCCGACCTGGATGGGGTCGTGGGCACCGGCAGCCGTTCGGCACTGATTCTCAGTCCAGGAGACCACGTTCTCACGGGCACGGTAACGGACTACGATGGACGCTCCGCTTCCCGCTCCGTACCGGTACGGATCATCGAGGACCCTGCCAACTGCGGACTGGCCGATTGGCCCCCGGCGGAAGTGAGGCTTCATTGCGGAGACTACGAAGACGAGTGAGGCTTCGGGACCACTTGGTGAAGCCGCTGGCGGGCCTCCTCCGTCGCTGGAGCCTCAGGGCCGATGCCCTGCTCTAGCTCTGCGACCGCCTGGGTCAGGAGTTGCCCGCCTTCTCGAACTCGGCCCAGGGCTACCCAGCAGCTGCCCAGCCAACTCCGGACCTCAGCCGTCCGCCAATGATCTGGCCGCTGCGCTTGACGGATTTGCAGAGCTTCAGCCAGGAAGGGTTCGGCACTGGCCGCCGCCCCTCTTTCCAAGTGGGAGCTGCCCAGGCGGAAAAGAGGGAAAGAGATGCGCCAATGCCCTTGGGGGTAGAGTCGCCTTCTGAGTCCGAGAGCTTCCAGGTAGGCGGCCTCGCCTCCAACCCGGTCTCCTCGGGCGACAAGGGATTCCCCTAGGTGCTGGAGGACCAGGGCAACCTCCTCCTGATCCCTTCCATAAGCTAAACGCGCCGCTGTTACCGCCTGGCGATGAAGATCGACTGCCAGATCATGGTCCCCCCGGACCTGAACCGTCCGGGCGAGATTGGCGAGACTGTCGGCGTAGGCTGGGTGATGGGTACCCTGGAACTCGCGAACGATATCCAGAGCTTCGGAAAGGTATGTAATGGCCGCTTCCAGATCGCCGTTGCGACGACTTATCTCTCCCAGGTTGTTGAGGGTATCCGCCACCGAGGGATGCTCCCGGCCATAAATTCTGCGCCGGGTGGCCAAAGCGTGCTCCAAATGCTCGAGGGCTTCCTTGCTGTCATTCCGCTTGAAACGGAGAATTCCCAGGTTGCTAAATGTTTCGGCCAAGTCGGGGTGGTTGCTCCCGAGGAGCTTGCGCCGGAGGGTGAGAGCTTCCCGCAAAGGCTGTTCAGCGGCCGGCAACTCTCCACGATTCAACAAAGCGGCGCCCAGGTCGTTGAGGCTCGTGGCGACCAGGGGGTGCTCTGCACCGTAGTGAAGCCTACGAAATTCCAAGGCCTGACGAAACAGAGTTTCCGCCTCTTCTGGCCGCCCTTGGTCAAAGAGAAGGTCGGCGTAGGCGGCGAGGACCCTGTCCCTCTGGGAGCGAGCGCCTGCTCCTTCCGATGTCTGGATCCGTAGAAGCTCTTGAAAGAGAGCCTCGGCTTCCTCGTATCTCCCTACCGCATGAAGCCATTGGCCACGGTGCAGCCGGCTGGAGACAACTTCCTCTTCCGTTTCTCCGAAACGCTGTCGGCGTAGCTCTTCCGAGACTCGCAGCATCGGGTCCGCTTCTTTGTAGAGGCCCAGATCTAGATAGACGGAACCCATCAGGTCCATGAGCTCGGCCTGCACCTCCGGTTGGTCTGCCAGCTCCGCTTCGATGCGAGCCGAACCCTGGTCCAGCAGCTCTCGCGCAGTGACCTGATCGCCCCGAGTCCGGCCCGGATCCGCATGCTCGAAGAGGCCGGTCAGAAAACCAGCCACTTGGCTCGACTTGACGCTCTCGACTTGAGCTCGATTCCTTTCCGAGGCCAGCCGCATAGTGTAGAAGGTCACCAAGGAAGCGACCGTGAGCAGGGCAGCGATACCGCTTCCCACCGAAAGCCGATGGCGCTGAAGAAACTTACCGGCTCGGTAGGCCACGCTGTCCTGCCGAGCGGTTACTGGAAGCCCCTCCAAATACCTGCGCAGATCTTCCGCAAACCGCTCCACCGAGGGGTACCGCCGGTTCTCCTCTCGACGCAGGGCACTGAGGACAATGGCATCCAGGTCGCCCTGAAGGGTCCGCCGCAAGCTCCTGGCTGCGACGTCGTCCCCCTCGATGCGCTCGCTGGGAGGCTGCGGATCCACTTCACAAACTGCCCGCTCCAGGTCTCGTCGGCTCAGAGCAGCTTCCGGAGATTTCCTCTCGTGGGGGCGTCGGCCGGTGAGTAACTCGTAAAGCAGAGCCCCCAGGGAATAGACATCCGAAGCCGTATTGAGAGGCTTGCCGAGGATCTGCTCCGGGCTGGCGTAGTCGAGAGTAAAGAAGCGAAGCGCCGCTGCCGTGGCCCCGAACTCAGCCGCCTGCTCCGGATCGAGAAGCTTGGCGATACCGAAGTCCAGTAGTTTGACCTCTCCTTTACCGGTAACCAATATGTTGGCCGGCTTGAGGTCGCGATGGACAACAAGGTTCCGGTGGGCGTAGGCGACAGCCCCCAGCACATCTCGAAATAGATCTAAGCGCTTCTCGGCGGGTAGGCCCAGGCGTCGACAATACTGATCGATGGGCTCACCATCGACGTATTCCATGACGAAGTACGGCAAACCTTCGTCCGTATTCCCTCCATCCAGCAGTCGGGAGATATGGGGATGCTCCAACTGAGCGAGAATCTGCCGCTCCTGCCGCAGCCGCCGGAGAATCTCCCCGGTGTCCATGCCTCGCTTGACCACCTTGAGGGCCACCAATTTGCGGTAGTGTTCGTCTGACCTCTCCGCCAAGTACACCGTGCTCATGCCGCCGCGACCGAGCTCTCTCAGGACCTTGTAGGGCCCCACTTGAGACAGACTCTGATTCGAGGTCGCTCCCTCTCGAGCGGCTAGCTGAACGGTCCCAGCGATCACCCTCTCAATGCGCTCATCCGCTCGGCTCTCGGCACCGAGGAGGCTCTCGATCTCCAGCGCCCAATCCAAATCGCCACCACAAGAGGATAAGAGGAAAGCGCGCCGTTCCTCCTCGGGCAACAGCGCTGCCTCTTGAAACAACTCCTCGGTCCGGCGCCAGGGAAATTTCATGAGCTTGCCTTGGGTGGAAGGTCGCATGGATTGAGCATAGATTGCCGAGCTTGTCGGACAGCCCTTGCTGGGCCAGCCCCATCGAGTATAACTTTCTGCAGAATCTCGCCCTTGACCTCGCGAGCTCCTTCCTCGGCTACCAGACCTTGGCTATTTCTAACCAACGGAATTTCCCTTGAACACTCCATGGAGGAAGATCTCCTTTGCCTTCTTTCCGGTCCGCATCATTCCCTGAACCCAGTCACTGAACCTAGCTGCTGAGCCCGGCTCAGCGACCGACCGTCTATTCAAGATATTCATCGCAAAGCAGAGAAAGACTCCCTCATTGACGGAAAATCTTCTTGAGCACTCCCACAGATCTTGCGAGCGGCTAGAAACAAATCGAACCCGAGGAGGTCAACCCCTCGGGCTCTCAGCAGTCTCTGTCACGGACCTTCCTACCCGGAAGCTCTCGCTACGCTACTCAGCTTGGGTGATCAAATCCTGCGCTGCCACTTGCCCGCATAGAACCGTCGAAGACTGCACCTGGCCGCCTTCTACCCGGGTGAGCACCAGATCGACAGTGGTGCGAGCTCGCTGCCCCAAACGACGACTCATCTCCCAAAGGTGGGTCGGAGTCATCTGGTCTTGATCTCCCGGCTCCGGCGGATCACCGACATAGGGGGAAGACCAAGCCCACCAATGCTGCTCACTGCCGCTGACCTCTTGATCAGGAGTGTAGCCACCACCCAACCAAGCGTCGAAATCAACCGTTTCGAGCTCGAACTGACCGCTGTGCGCCGACTCGCAGGCTCGCGCCACCTGATATTCCGGCGGCGTCGGGTAGGGATCCCGAGTCCAATCGGAAACACCATCGCCGTCGGTGTCTTCATCGCAGACGTTGTGGGGCAGCTCAGCTTCCGAATCCGCCGAGAACGTCTCCCCCCGCATCATCACTGCGGAGATGGTGCCGTCGGTGAACCGGAAATTGGCGAAGGCTGGGGAATTCCACCGATCGTGATAGATCGCCGCAGCTAAGGCGATCTCCTCCCGGCTGTAGGCCCAATTCTGCTTGTGGCCCCAACTGCCACTGGGGTCAGACCAGGTACTGGAAACGGTATTGAAAAAGAGATTGCCGTGGTCGTTGGCCTCGAGCTGGTTGAGACGCTCGTAATCCGACTCGAAGGCAAGGGGCTCGGGGTTCTCTACCAATAGCACCGGAAAGGCTTCCTCAGGAATATTCTGTGGATGGTAACTGTAGACCCCGGCGGTCTTGTGCCATTTCCAGCACATGGCCGCATAACCCCAACCATCGTCGATGAAGGGACAGTCGATCATTTCGCTCGACGGCAGGGTCATGCGGTAGGTGTGACTCACGCTCTGGGATTCCTTGGGCTGCCAAGGCAAACCAAAGCTGAGCTCACCATGGCAATCGGTCCAGGCGCGAATTCGGCGAGAGGCAAACGGTACCAGCAGGTCTGTAGCACCGACCAAGCGCTCGAGCTCCGGAGACACGGAAGCAACGAACAGCCGCCTCGCTGACGCCTCACTGACGGGAAAGACCAGGGTGAATGGACCCAGCTCGCCACTCGGGACTTCGAGGCTCGTTCTTGCCCTGGCGCCCCCTCCCATACCGGTGACCCAAACGGTGCCGTCGGAGGCGACTTCCACATCGTGAGCCGAGACGCCAAGAGCGTTCGCAAGGGCCTGGCTCGGCTCAAAGCCGCGACCATCAGCATCGAGATTGGCGAGAAACGGCATCTCTCGTTCGCCATCGCTTTCTTGCCCAGCGAGCACCAGACCACCGGAAGGGGTGACGGCAACGCCCTTCAAGCTCAGATCCGAACCGAAATCGAGGTAGGTCACCGAACCGACCGGGAGACCGAGAGCGTCGACCTGCACCAGAAACCCTCGGCGCCGAGCGCTCCCCAACTCAGCTCGAGTACTGCCCACCGCCATACGGTGACCGCTGGGGATTCCGGCATCGGAGAGGAGAGCAACCTCGTCTGCCGGACCAACGAAGGGAGCATAGAGATGGGTCAGAACGATCTCGACAATGGCGCCCGGATTCGAAGCACCCAGAAGAATCCCGACGGCCCCCGTGGCATTGAGAGTAAACGCCGCCTCGATTCTCTGGCCGGTAGAGTCCAAAGCCACCAATTCGATCGTCCCGATACGACTCTGTGGTGAATCTCCTTCTTCCCTCCCTTCGACGATCGGAAGAGCCAGTTCCAGGGCCCCGCTTTGGGGGTCGATACGAACCTCTTGGGCACCAGGGGTCAGAAATTCCAACCCTTCGAAGGCCTGTGCCGACCCTGAGAAGAGGAGATTGACTCGGCGCTGGGTGGCCTCGACGACCATGTCGACGCCAGGAACCACTCCTCTAGCCTCTAGCTCCCGGAAGGTCGACGCCTCCTCTTCCTGGCCCGCCGGGCCGACGACTACCGCCCCACCGGAGCTGCTTCCTCGTCGCGGCCTCAGAGCGAGCTCAGCCCCCTGTACTCCCAGGTGCAGATCGGCGCCATTGGCCAGTCCATCAACCTCGTTGGAAGCCACTGCCAACCCCGCCGGGCTGACTCGGACCAGGCCACCAATACCACCTCCCTCGAAAACTCCAGGTCCCGTCTCCACGAACCCGAGAGCCAGATTCCCAAGATCGACCGGAGCAACCTCCGGTAATGGGCAAGGATTTCCCAACACGGAGCTGGTAAGTACGAAGATTGAGATCACAAAAGAGATCCTAGGAACGAAATCTAAGAACCGTAAGAGAGGAAGAGAAGCAGGCATGGCAAGGCTCCTTGATAGTTGTTCCGGCGCAATGAAACTCACATCCCCCTCGACCAGGGGCTGCGCCGGAGCTGCGCAAGAAAAGGCGAATGGAAGACTCTCCGTAGGGCGAACCGGGTAGAAGAAGCCGAACGCAGGAGCTGCCTGCCCCTGCGAGACGAAATCTCTCGGGCGAGTGGAAGAAAGGTCTTGTGATGGCGAGTCGCAGAAATGGGCCGGGGTGGAATCCTCGAGATTCAAGGCCTCACCCCGCCTTTCCACTATCGACCTACCAACCTAGGTCATCACGCAGAGCTTGAAAATAAGCATTCCAACCCTGTTGCAAGGGGTGAAGAGAATTGGCTTCCGGCACAAAGGGAGCGATCCAGTCGATGTCATTGACGAACGGCTGTGTAGTGCTGCAAGCCCCATGCTGCCGAAAGTAGGAGTCGACGTCGACGTAGCCAAGATCAACTACGGTTGTACCGTTGGCGAGAAACACAGCATTCTCCAGGACGGAATTCAACACATTCGCTTGGCTGTCCAGAAAGTTGGCTTCGTAGATGGAAAGACCCGTCATGCCCAAGCAAGTCGGCGGCAGGCCAATGAACGGCCCCCCAGGAAGAGACAATGCAACAGAATGAACTGGCTGGAAGGGTATCGGATATCCCAAGTATCGGATGGTAGCTTCCGGCACCTCGGCGGCAATATTCGCCAAAGCAATGGCGACCTCGAGCTGAATTTCAGGGAGGTTATGAATCTGAAGGTAGTAGGCGTTCGGATAGGCGTTGCAGTCGTGAAAGGGGTCTACCTCAAAAGTGCAATAGGTAACCACGTCTACCCAAGAGTCGCCCCCAACGGTACGAACGTCGTTACCGCCGAAGGTAAGAACAATCACGGTTCCCTCGCCTGCACCGAGCTCGACCTCGAGATCCAGGAGCTGATTCTTCGCCTGCTCCCATTGGGATGCTAGATCCGCGCTGCCGTCTTCAAAAACTTGAGCGCCACCGCAGGCCTCGAATACGAATTCGATATCGCGACCCGTCTCGGCCTCGATGAGCTCGGTTAGGCGATAACCCGGCGACACCTCCTGTCGACTGTACTTCGGGTCGTCGCAATGAGTCTGCCCATCCGGAGGACCAGGAACATCGGTATCCAAGACCCCGAACCCAGCACTATAGGAATCACCGAGTTGAATAACGGTCGTCACCTCTTCCATCTGGACACCGTCCGTCTGAGCACTCGCTTGGCCACCCAAAGCAGCGATTGTCAGCAGACTAGAAACCGTCAAAGCCCTGGTTAGGGAAAAATGATACCTATCCAAATTCCTCATAATCCTCTCCTTAAACATTTCTCTTCGAACCTGAATACATCTCTCGCCCGGAATCCCCGGCGAGCTCTTTCTTTGTCTCAATAGACTCATCGCGGAAAAATCGAAAACTCCCTCAGGAATCTCAACAAGAATTCGATGAACTTTTCGAGACAAGAAATGGTCTAGGACCCAAAAGAAAAAGCGAAAGGCCAGGAAATCCTCCGCCCTACGAAAGACAAACAACTCAGAAGGACAGGTTCTGTGAAAGATCAAAAGAGACGAATGAGCACTGCATGCCCTCGAAAGAAGGACCTTCCTATCCCCCGGCCTCGCTTCTAAACCAAATATCTATCTGCAGGCGCAGGGAGTCCGCCTCGAACCCAACGTAGTCGAGCTGTCGACACGATCAGGATGGATTCGAGACGAAACACCCGGCAGATGTTGATGCCTAGAACTTTCGCCCAAAGAAGTAGTTAGTTGTAGTAGCAGCCACGGGTTGACGAGAGGCCCGTTGGTACCGCTCCAAGCTCGGGATAGATGAAATCTCTTACCAAGTTCTGCAAAGTCGCCGAGCTATGAGGAGCGCCTCCAGAAGCCCAGTGCCAGCAGGCCCCTGGCTTCGGAGCGGTAGCGCCTCCGGAACACTGAAAATTACGGGCCACCGCTGCAATATACTTCGAGCTTTGGATCTGGGCCTCGTGCACACTGAGAGGGCCGTAGCCACGGGCGTAGATCTTCGACTCCGCCTCGAGTTGAAAGAGATGAGTGATGTTTGGCGTCAAAGCAAACGGCACCGACTGAGCGGTATCGAAGAGTACTTTCATATCCTCGGTGTTGTTTCCGGTTTCCCCCTCCCGTTTGACCAAGCCGACAATGCCATTGAGGAGACGATCGCCCAGATCATCCGAGAGCGCCGCAGAGGCGCCGTAGGTGCCAATGACGATGGCGAGCTCCGTCCCTGCCAACAACACTTCAATAACCGCTTCGGAATCCCATTCCGTCTTGAAATCGCCGCTCACTGCAACACCCTTTTCGAAGAGAGTCATCTCGGACGCGGGTCCCGGGGGGTCGTATCGTAGGAAAGCCGTATCGGCGGCGACCAGCTGAGCCCGCCGGCTGGCAGGCCAGCCCGCCACATCAATATTTTCAAAAACACGACTGCCATACTCCACCGCCATGGCAAGCTCACCAGAGCAGGCGGCGCCCTGACATTGCCGCCCACCCGGAACACCATCGTCGGTACAGAGCAGACGAACTCTCAAGTTGGAGTAGTTAGCCGTCTTGGTGATCTCTTTCTCTCCTAGGTGGTTGGCGAGACGAAGCTCAAAAAGAATCGTCCTTGCCACTCCCTGGGAAAGGACTGCGTACTTGTCGATGCGTCTTCCGAACGGGGGAACATAAACATCGTCCGCCTCCAGCTCTTCCATCTCGAAGTCATAGGGCTGACTCGGCAGAGTCATGACCACCCAACATTTGCAACACCTGCTGGAAGGACAATCCGTCGGCGTCAGAATCGTACGAAGTTCTTCGTCCAGATCTTCCCTCCCTTGGGCGCCGACGAAAGTGGCCAAAGGAACACCCTGGCCCGCTGGAGTCCTGTTCGCCGCCTCGATTTGCTCCACGACCTGAGGGTGATGACGAGCGATGTAGTCCTGAAAGGTACCGCCATTCTGGAGGACAGCCTCCTCCTGCCAAAGTTGATAATCGCCGTAGCGATCGCCCATCACATAGGTAATCAGGTCACCATCGTCCGTTACTGCACCTCCGGTGACCTGCTCGAACTGGCCTGCGGCAGCAGGGTAGTTCTGAGCAAAGTGTTCACTCAAGGAACGCTCCGGGTATAGCCCACCAGCTGCTGCCGCATAGGAGCGAATGACTTCGGGATAAGAGCTAAGAGCAACCTCCTCCGAGCTGACGGGAACACCGGACCAACCTTCGAGCGCGTCGAAAAGATCATTAGAAACCAAATACACACCGCGACTACCATCTTCGGCTTGCACGACCGAGGACAGCAACAGCAGGGTTGCTGAAAACAAAACATGATAGATCAATCGTCCTCTCATAACATTCTCCTTTCGCATCATTCCACTTGACCTCCAACCAGAATTTCTGGCTGGCTCTCCAATAGATTCATCGCAGGAGAGGGGCGGAGTCCCTCAAGATTCTCAACACAAGTTGCCCTACTGGACGACTTTCTCGTTCCAATAGTCTTTCCTCCAAAACGGTGAAGGAACCTTGATCTGATTTCAGCGGAAATGAGCAGAGAGATGGAAGGCCCAACCAGAGGTCAGCACTGAATCGAGAAGGAGTGATTCTTCTCAGAAACTGGAAGTGAGTCAGCTCGACCCGCTATTGCCAATCGAGCTGACTCTCAACAGGAGATCTATTGAGGCGAAGCGAACGCCTTCACAAGCCCAAGCTATCTACGAGGGCCCAGAAATACTGATCCCAGCCTTCAGCCATGGGGTGAAAGGAATTCGCCTGGATCGACCACAGCCAAATAACCCAGTCTACATCGTTGATGAACGGTACAGTCGGATTGCAGGCACCGTGTGCATGAAAGTAGGGCGCCACATCGACAAAGGAGAGATCGATAGGTGTCGACTGGTCCACCATGTCGACTGCACTTTCAATGAACTGACCCACTAGTCTTGACTGACCATCCAGAAAATCAGCTTCCGGCGCCGACATCCCGGTGACTCTCGGGCAATCGCGGACGGAATTCGGCATGGGGCCCCCTATTGGACCAATGTAGGAGCTCCAAACCGGCTGAAAAGGGATCGGATAGCCCATGAACTTCACTATTGCATTGGGAACTTCTGCGGCGATGGCAGAGAGCTCCAACATCAGCGCATCTCGAATAATGGGCGCATTGATGACTTCATTGTCGAACCGATTCGAACTACACTCCCGTGTATTGAAAGGATTGATGCACTCCTTGACCAAGGAAGGCCAATCCAACCCCCCTCGGGTGCGGACATCGTTGCCACCGAAGGTCATGACAATGAGAACGCCCTCCCCGCTCCCCAACTGTAGTCCGAGATCAGCCACTTGGCCCTTGGCGGCTTGCCACTGATCAGCCAGATCCTGATTGCCACCGTTATAGACTTCTGCTCCGCCACAAGCTTCGAAAACGAAGTCGACAGGGTTCCCAGTCAATGCTTGGATCAACTCCGCGACCCGAAAACCGGGCGTCACTTCTACCTCGCTATATTCCGGATCATCACAGATCATCTGACCAGGCTCTGGTGCTTCGACATTGTTGTCGAGGACCCCAAAGCCAGCGCTGTAGGAATCTCCCAATTGAATGACCAATCTTATTTCTGGCGGGTTCTCGCCAATGGCAGGAGACCCTATCAATAGAAAACACCCGAGAAAACCCAGCACAGCGGTAAACAGTAGGCGAAAGCTTCGACCAGATTCAAACATTTCATTCCCCTTGACTTTGCTAGGAACGGGTCCTAGCGGTGGTTACGTAGAAGTCAATGAGAGATAGCCCTCGAAAGCGTGAGAGAGCTACTCTTGATTTCAGTAGATACACCGCAAGACCGAGGAGAAGTCCCTCATTCCTAGGCAAGAATCTTCGGCGGGGGAGTCATGAAATCTTCGTCCCCGGTAGAAGGGAACCTCCGGCGGTCCCGGGAGTTGGGAGAATCAGAGGCCCTATTCGGACCGCATCCGCGACGCTGAAGAAAGGATTTCCGGGAGCACCGGAAGGCTAGAGAGGAAGGGTCCTCAGCAGGTCCCTCGAGGTCGAAATGAGCCCCTCTTCTACCAGCGGGTTGTTTCGGAACGAAGCTAGCGATCGAGGGCTCGGGCGAGCCAGGCTTTGGCGAGCTTCATCTCTCGCTCGACGGTGGCGTGAGAAAGCTCCATCACGTGGGAGGTCTCTTTGATGGTCATTCCGGCAAAAAACCGATGTTCGAGTATTCGAGCCTTTCGGGGGTCGACTTCGGCAAGCTCGTGAAGGGCTCGGTCCAAAGCCAGTAACTCGAGGATAGGCCTCTCTTCCGCAGACTCCGGGGCCACATCGAGCGCTTCGTCGAAAGAAAGTTCCTCTCCCCCTCCTCCCCGTTTGAGAGCGAAGCGGCGGCGGGCAAAGTCGACCAGGATTCTGCGCATGACCGTTGAGGCCACGGCAAAAAAGTGATCTCGACCCTGCCAGTTGATGTCTTCCCCTACCAGCCTCAGGTAGGCCTCGTGGACCAAAGCGGTGGTTTGCAGAAGATCCTGGGAAGGGCTCTTTCGCATGTAGCGGTGAGCCAGGCGATGAAGCTCAGCGTAGACCAGGGGGGTCAGCTCATCCAGAGCCTCCGACTTCCCCTCCCGCCATTGAACCAGAAGCTCCGTCACCCCGAAAGAAGCCGGGTCTTCGAGTTCGTGCTGTCTCTCTTTCGTCAAGCTCGGTGGTTCCCCTTCAGTACAGGAGTCACGCCTCGCCCAACTCCTCGGGAACTACGTTACGCGGTCACCGAGCGGTCCGCAAGGAAGTTGAGGGAAAACCCGGCTCAGAACCATAGATTGGAGCCGTGAGAGATTACCAGCCGAAGACCGATAGCGACGGAGACACATCCGATGAGCACCTGCAAGCCACGATGAGCCCAGGTGAGACCTCGAGCTGTAGCGGTCAGAGGCAACGCAATGACGGCACTCAGTAAAGCCATCCCGAGAATCGAGCCGATACCAAACAGCAAGACGTAGACGATCCCCACGAAGGAGGACTCCAAGCTGGCAGCAACGTAGACGGTCAACGCCGCGGAGCCGGCAGCACCGTGGGTGAGGCCGACCAGAAGAGTTCGCCAATTCCAGCCCCGATGTTGGTGGTCGTGGCTGCTGGCGCTATGAGGCTGGGCGTCGTTGCGGTGGCTGTGAGCGTGCAGATGCACCTCGCCAACACCGGCGGTTCCGGGGTGGCGATGAGCATGGATATGAACCCGGTCCCGCCACAGGCGATAGAGGAGCCGCGCGCCAAGGGCGATCAGAAGAAGTCCCACCACGGCCTCCAGCGCCCCCTCAAAGCTCCCAGGAAGCTCCCAGGGAGAGAACAGTACGACCCCACTGAGTAGAACCAGGGCGATGGTATGGCCCAGGCCCCAGATGGCACCGTGGCGAGCCATATCTTTGAGGCTGCGTTCACGGCTCACCAAGGTGGACACCGCCGCCAGGTGATCCGCCTCGAAGGCGTGCTGCATCCCGATGGCGAGACCCAGAAGCAGAATGGAGATCAGCACGGTTGGTTCCTACTCATCAGCCGAAAACTTCCTCGACGAAATGGTCTTGTTCGCAGCTGGTCGAGAACCTCGCTCTATCAACGAAAAGGACATCAAGGAGCATAGCCCAGATTCCGGAGGCATTACCTCGAGGGGGTTCTTAATCAAAAAGTTACGAGACCTGAAGCGCGCCCCCTGCAATGCCCGTCCAGCCTTGAATGGACTCGAGGCACAATGAGGTTGGTTGGCCAAAGGCACCGAAGAGGGTTCGCCGGTGCTATTTCTGAGCCGTCGTCGGGCGGACCCGCCCGACGAACTGCTGAGAGAGATTCGAACGCATTGGCCGGATGTGCGGCCCGTATCTCAACGCGCTGATATGGCGGCGAACCGCTTGGTCCAGGTGCAGTCGAAGGCCGGTGAGCCGGGAGGAAGCGCTCCAGTTGAGGCGAACCCCAGATGGCTGGGTCGTGAAAGAGGTCCCCTTAGCTTTCCTGAGCTAGGTTCTCGCAAATCTCCGACCCTAGTAGCAACGAATGATCCACCAAAGCCCGAAAATCCTCGAACCGAGTTCGGTGATTGGTGTTGGCGACCCGGATCACGAACTTTCCACCGAGGAGAGTGCTGGACGGCACAGCGATTCCTCGCACCTGTAGCTCCTCCAGTAGCTCCCGATTCAAACGATTGAGCTGCTCTTCCCCCATCTTCTCGGCCGAATACCGGTAGTTGAGAACATTGCTGACCACCGGGCCGACGACCTCGAGCGGGGAACTCTGCCGAATCAACCTCTCGAGCTCTTTCACCTGGTCCACGTTCTGCTCGATCAGGCGGGCATATTTGCTGAGGCCATGCTCCTTGATGGACATCCACACCTTGAGCGCCCGAAAGCTGCGCGAGAGCTGGGGACCGTAATTCGAGAACCAGTCGGGATTGGCTGACGTGCCCCGGGCGCTGGAGGCGATGTAGTCCGGAATCAACTCGAAAGCATTGCGGTGGTCCGGCCGGGAGCGCACGAGGATGCAGCCTACGTCATAGGGCATGTGCATCCATTTGTGGAGATCGAAGGCCAAGGAGTCGGCCCGTTCCATCCCTTCCACCAGGTGACGCAGGCGCCCGGAGAGAGCGACAAATGCCCCAAAGGCCCCATCGACGTGGAGCCACATCTGCTCTTCTTCGGCCAGGTCCGCCAGCGCAACGAGATCATCGAAGGCACCGGTGTTGACCGTTCCCGCGGTGCCGACAATGCAGAAGGGGTGGTGACCGGCCCTCCGGTCCGTATCGATCTGCCGCGCTAGGGCGATCATATCGACCTCGAAGCGACTATTGGTGCGAACGATCCGCACCGAGTCCCGGCCCAACCCCAGAAGTTCCGCCGCCTTCAGCACTGAGCTGTGCACCTGATCGGAGGCATAGAGCAGCATCCGGCGAGGCGACGCTGCTAGGCCCCGAATACGCAGGTCGATCTCTTGCTTTGCCGTTCGGGCCGCACAGATCCCGATGAGATTGGCCATCGACCCACCGTCCACCAACAGGCCGCTGGCTTCTTCGGGGAAATCGAACATCTCCTTGCACCAGTCGAGAACCTGATACTCCACAAAGTTCGCCATTTCGAGATGGCCGACATTGGCGGTGTTCATGCCCGCTCTCAGCATCTCCGCCAACATGCCGAGACCGGTTCCGGAACCGCACACCCAACCCCAAAAGCGGGGGTGGGTGTTGCCCAGGGAGTAGTCCAGGATGTGATCCAGAAACTCCTGATAGATGGCCTCAGGATCTTCCCCGGTTTGCGGCAGAGGCTGGCGAAAGAGGGCCTGCTTGTCCGCCGGCGGTGTCTTCCAGGCAGGCCTTTCCCGAACCCTGGCGAGGTGATCGAACATATCGTCGACCATGCGGTACCCGAGCGTCCGCAAGGATCCCCAGTCCTCGGGATCGAGGGTGATCTCGGCTTCCTCGGCGAGTCGTTGGGGGCCACTCCCCGTCGGGATCGAAGGTCTCGACGCTGCCACCTCGAGGCTCTTTTCAACTAATCCTGAGCTCATCTCGTGCTCCTCTCTTTCCGGTCGGCCCGGCCGTTCATCGAACCGGACGATCGTTCCCCATGATACAATTCCCCCTCGTTCTGTCAAGGGGACGACCGTTCGGAATGAAAGAATCTTGTTCAGGTCAGAGAGATGGGAAAGACAAATGTCTGAGGATGAGGTTACGACTACAGCGGCTAGTCCTGAGGAGTTCAGAGCTCGAATCGCAGGCAATATCAAGGAGCTTCGCCAGGCGGCGGGGCTGAGCCTGGGAGAGTTGGCCCAGGAGGCAGGAATCGGAAAATCAACTCTACACGCCCTGGAGAGCGGGACGGCAAACCCCTCCATTGAAACGCTATGGTCCGTGGCCAATGCTCTCGACGTGGGTTTCGGTCGGCTTGCAGAGCCTCGCAAGATGAGAGTGCAGGTTGTTCCCGCCGGCACCGGACCGCGACTCGATGCCACCGACTCCTCAATGATCGCTGAGCTGCTCGTCAATCGAAGAAGGCGCTTCGACCTCTGGGTGATCGAATTGCAACCGGAAAAACCTCGGGATAGCGGCGCCCACGCTACCGGCACCTATGAGCACCTGCTGGTTCTTAGCGGTCGCGTCCTGGCAGGGCCCAGTGACGAGCTCGTCGAGCTCCAGACCGGCGACCTGGCGAGCTACGAGGCCGACATCGAGCACCACTATGAAGCCTTGGAGCCGAACACCCGCTGCGTCCTGCTGATGGACTATCGATGAGGGGGGCGGATTCCCTGGCATCCACCACCCCCTGAAAGACCGGATCTCAAAACTAGCCCTTCGGGAAGCCCTCCGCTTCCTTGACTTCCAAGATCTGCAGCGTATGGCGTTCCGTGTGGGCGGATAGGAAGAGAAACCAACCATAAGCATCGAGCTGCTCGAAGGCCGGGTGGGGCGCGACGAAGCGGCGCAGATCTTTACCCCGCTTCACCAAAGCCACAGTTCTACCCCGGTGCCCTTCGAAAGCTTTCACAATATCGCCCGTGTCCTTCCAACGAGCTGTGGGTTGAATGGGCTTGGGAGCTTGGAATTTCTGTGAGCGATCGACTACCAGCTGAAGCACAGTGTCATCTTTCACCGCCCCCTCCAGTTGCTCCGGCCCCGCCGGCTCCCCTGCGAGAGCTTCCGCGATGCTCTTCCGGATGAATTCCTCAGAAACAACGATGTGCTCGGCGCACTCGGCAATACTCCACCTATCCTCCCCGGCGCGGAAGTTCCATTGCTCCTCTGACAAACCCTCTACGGATTCCAGGAACATCTGGCGAGTTCTATCCAGATGCTCGATGAGGTTCTTTTTCTCCTTTCTTTTCATCTTAGCGGCCAGGGCCGGCGAGGCCGCTACCAAGATCAGAGAGAGGCAGGCTAGAGACGCTGTAAGTCTTTTCATGAGTCGCTTTCCCCTTTGTATCGATTTCCCACTTCGATCGCATTCTAGTTCGCCAAACTTGACGTGACAATTTAGTAACGTTACCATAAAGACACCATCGAGTCACTCACCCAACACGCCCATAAGATCGAGGAGATCCACCACCATGTCTACACCCATCACAGCGGAACAGACGGTTCTAGAGTTCGACCAGGAAATCGAGATCAAAGCGGCTCCTGGTGAGGTCTTCGAAGGGATGTTACATCGCCTGTCGGAAGGTCACACCGGCCCCCAGGAACAACCGCTTCCGCTCAAACTCGAACGCTGGGCGGGAGGGCGTTGGCTTCGCGACCTCGGGGATGGCCATGGTCACCTTTGGGGCTTTGTCCAATCCATCAAGCCCCCGACATTGATCGAGCTCTTCGGCCCGATGTTCATGTCCTACCCGGTCTCGGGACACCTCATCGTCCGCTTCAGCCCGGTCGCGGGGGGGACGAAGATTTCCTTCAAATACTCCGCTTTCGGTCTGATCCTCGAAGGCCACCGGAGCGGCCTGAAACAGGGTTGGAGCGAAATGCTCACCGGCCTCAAGGCAAAGCTAGAAGGATAGACTGCAACCTCAACTCCCAGACAGGAGACGGCAACCCTGGCAACAGAAGGAATGGACGTGCCCAGCGAACTCGACGCCATCTGGAAGGCGCTTTCGGACAAGACCCGGCGAGAGATTCTCAAGCTCCTCCGAGAGAGGCCGCTGGGGACGACCAAGATCGCCGAGGCGATCCCGCACCTGACTCGTTTTGGAGTCATGAAGCATATCGGTGTGCTTCGGGAAGCGGGTTTGATCAAGGTTCGCAAGGACGGCACGCGGCGCCTGAATACGCTCAATGTCGTGCCCATTCGGCAGGTCTACGATGAGCTGGTCCACGGCTACCAAGATATCTGGGCGGGTCAGCTCACGGGCCTGAAGCGAGAGCTGGAGTCGCAGATTGCCGAGGCCTCGGAGCACCGGGGAGACCAGGCCGATGAATCCTTCGACAAAGCGGATCCAACCTAATCCCGAAGACATCCTCAACGAACAAGGAACGAAGCCATGCCGACACCCCGCTACTGCCTGAGCCAGGAAAGCGCCGACTACCGGCACAAGCGGCAGGAATTGCTGGATGCAGAGATCGCACTCCGAGACCAACGGGAACGAGTCGCCGAGCTTCGCCGCCAACTTCCCCGCGATACGGTCGTCGAGGATCAGTGGTTCGAGGAGGTCGACGGCTCGGGCAAGAGGAGCATCCAACTCTCCGAGCTGTTCGCCGACCCACAAAAGCCCCTCGTCCTGATGCACTTCATGTTTGGCAAACAGCAGACCCGGGCCTGTCCCTCGTGCACCGCCTGGGCCGATGGCTACTCGGGGGTTGGCAAACACCTATCTCAGCGAGTCAACTTTGCCGTTCTGGTGGCCGGGGATGTCCACGAGTTCAAGGCCTTCGCTGACGGTAGAGGTTGGGGTGGGATGCGCCTCGTGTCGGCGGCGGAGTCGACCCTCAAGCAGGATCTCGGGGTCGAAACCCCAGATGGAGGGCAAGAGCCCGGAGTGAGCGTGTTCACTCTGGAAGGGGGCGAGGTGCGCCACGTCTATACCGGCGGCGCGATCATGGACAAAGACACCAGCCTGTACCGAGGCATGGATCTCCTCTCGCCCATTTGGCACTTCTTGGATCTGACTCCGGACGGCCGTGGAGATTGGCTTCCGGAGCTCGCCTACGACGGCTAAGGGCTGGCACCGGAGCGGACCGACTCGGCGGTCGTCTCCTGCAAAGCCCTTTCCCCCTCCTCATCTCTTGGTATCTCCTCGGTGAATTCCACAATGCCCGGGTTGCCCTCGTAGCCCAGAGTCACGCCGGAGCTGGATCCCGAATCAGTAGCTACCAAAAACACCATTATGAGGGCTGTCGACTTCATAACCTGCCCGATCAACCTCGAGGTAGGGCAGATTCTTCGGCTCCCGACTTTCGGACAAGCCGCAAGAAGCTGCTCGGTGGCTCTTGCATCTATTAACGACCTACAACAGCCTCCTTGACCTAAATAAGAATGTTAACCTTATTGCCATGAGCAAGGTCGCCATCCGGAGTCCCTCCCTCTCGAGTTGCTGGAAGAGTTCGCTGGGCCGGAGGCAGCGCGCTACCACCACCGCCTTCCTAGCGTGCCTACTCCTCGCCTTGGGGTGCACCAAATACGCCATCCGCTCCGAAGGTGACCTTCTGGCCTCGAAAATTGGAAACGAGACGACCCGAAACCGGGTTGATAGTCGCTTCGAAAACCCGCAGATCGACGGATTGATCTCGGTGCGGGTTCGACTGGAGACCGACAGCCGGGGTCGACCCGGGACCTGCTGTTCGTCCCTGAGGATGAAATCCGACCATCCGATTTTCAGAAATTCAGACCTTCTCGCTACCCAGAGCGCCTTCATCAGCATTACCGATCCGTCCATCGAGTCTTTCCGCAACACACCCGTCTTCGAGTATCAGGTGCCGACCGTTTCTTTGCCCGGTAACGGCGATGAGGTGGGCCTTACCTTGTTCTATCGCCGCGACCGGTTGACCACCCAAGTACGGCTAGACCCGCGGGTGATCGTCGTCCCTGTGCATTTGCACGTGTTCACGAGCCCTGGCCAGACCCTGGCCAGCGACCTGGAGGCCAGCCGGGTGTGGCCGTGGTTCGAGCGCCCTTCATTCTTCACCGAAGGGCAGACCATTCACAGTATCTCCACAGGAGTCACGGAGACACACATCGTGAGAACCAACCTCGCCAACCAGGTGTACCTCAACGTGGATGAGATCTGGCATCAAGCTGACATCCAGTTCCGCCTCGCCTCCTACGAGAGGATCGAGAATGCCGAGTTGGAGAACCAGATCGTTTCCGGGAACGTGCGGGCGTTCGAACCATCGAGCGTCCATGCCTCGAGGAGCGATACTGCAGGGCTCCACATCTACGTCGGGCGGAACGGCGGGAACATAGGAGTCGGATTCGCTAGAATCCAAGGGCAGACCCGGGGCCCTGGATGCGGAAATGCCGTTCGGGCGAACAACGCTATCGCCATGGCCTGGGATACCGTCGGGCGAGGTGGTGGTGGCCCCTCACGGACCTTGGCTCACGAGATAGGTCACTATCTTGGCCTCGACCACCCCGATGTCGACTCCACCTCCTGCGGAAGCTCCCTAGTGGAAGACCGGACTGCAGCCAATCTGATGCACAGCTTTGCCAACAGCCCCAATTTGAGCACCGGGCAAATCGCGCGAGCCCGCCAGGTAGCATGCCTCTACCTGGCACAGTGGAGCGTGCCCTCATCCGCCTGTGCTTGACGGCTCCCTAGGTTTCATCACAGAAAACGAGCCTGGTAGAGTTCCCTCATGTTCGCGGGACGCTCACGGTTCATCCTCCTGGTTTTCGGCCTCACTCTGGTGACTCTGGGCCTCCGCTTCCCGGTGATCGCCGAGCAGACAGCACCGCCTCACAGGGACCCACTCTTCGGAGGTGCTGTCGGAACCGATCCGTCGGATTGGGTCGAAGGCACTCAGGCCCTCGATGACGGCGCGACCCGCGACTTTTACAATCGAGCCGCCCTCCTGCCCTGGGAGAATTTGCTAGGCGACTGGCGAGACGCCGACGGCACCTCGCAAGGGCCAGTCGCCTATGACTCGGTGAACATGGTCGACGACGACACCCCTGAGTACATCGAATGGAGCATCCCGGCCTTGGTTCAGCATTGGGTCGACGGTACCCACCGCAACCAAGGATTGATCTTGCGCCTGGTCGCTGGTGACTCCTCGTACAACTTTCGCAGCCGCGACTATCCGGTTGTCGCTGAAAGACCCGAGCTCGAAATTGTCACTGCGGGGGGCACTCAGACCTTCTCTCCACAGGCCGATACCTACGTCGCCTCGTCCACCTTTCAGAATTTCGGAGACGCAGAAGAGCTGCGCATCTCCCCCACCCGCAACTCCTTGCTGCGATTCGACCTTGCAGAGATCGAACCCGCCACCCCCATACTCGAGGCCACCCTCCGGGTCTTCGTATTTGCCGAGTTCGGTTCCTCAGAGGTCGGCGTCTACCGCTCGGCGCAGGGCCATGATGAACCACCGACTTCTCCGATTCCCGGCATCGCCGCCCGATACTCCCTGGACCAAGGAATTGGGTCGCATCCGGACGTGGTTCTTTTCGCGGACTTCGAGACGACAACCTGGGGAGATCAGTGGACCTACGGGACCGGAGCGAGCACCCTCTCCCGGTTGGACTCGGACCCGCCACTCCTATTCCAACAACTGGACCGCCACGCCCTAAGGGTGCAGATTCCTGAAGGTGAGAACACAGGGATGAGCGTTGGATTCGAGTTCGAGGACGAAACAGGCTCCGAACCGGAAGAGATCTATTTCCGCTACTACCTGAGGGTGGCGGATGACTGGCAAACCCTCGATGGAGGGAAACTACCGGGCCTGGCAGGTAGATACGGCGTTGCCGGCTGGGGCGGCCGAAGATCGGATGGCACGAACGGTTGGTCGGCGAGAGGGACGTTTCGCATTCTGCCTCCTGCGGGAAACCCCCTCGGAGACCACCTACCGATCGGAAACTACGTCTACCATGCCGACATGGCCGGAAATTTCGGGGACTCTCACCTCTGGCAGAATGACTATCGGGGATACCTTGAAAAGAACCGCTGGTACTGCGTCGAGCAATACCTAAAGATGAACACCCCCGGGCAAAATGACGGAATCATCCGAGCCTGGGTCGATGGTCGCCTAGCCTGGGAGAAGGAAGATTGGCGGTGGCGAGATATTCCGACCCTCAAGATCGAGGAGGTCTGGATGAACGTCTTTCACGGCGGAACAACAGCGGTCGATCGAGACGTACACCTCTACCTGGACAACGTCGTCGTTGCCACGAGCTACATCGGGCCGGCAGAGATGGGAGCCCTATTCGCGGACGGCTTTGAGTCCGGCGACACCTCCGCTTGGTCGGTGAGCGTTCCTTAACTACTCAGGTTGGAAGGCGCCCAGGCGGCTTAGATGGCTCCAGCTGCCAAGGGAAGTAACTGAACGACCGCGGTCACCGAGTGAGCCACCATATTGGCCCAGAGATCCCGCCGCCAGAGAAAAAGCAAGGTTAGGAGCGCTCCCCCAAAACCCGTGAAGAGAGCGCCTACCAAGCCCCAAAAAGGGATGTGCACCAGAGTGAAGACGGCGATTGCCAGAGCCCCAGCGGACCACCGGTTGCGAGTCAGGAGTGCCAAGCGCTCCACCAAAAAGCCTCGGTAGAGCAGCTCCTCGACCACCCCGGCAGTAACTCCCGCTACCACCATGTAGGCGGCAGGCAGACCCTGAAGCTTGCCAAGGCCATCAGAAAAGGCTCCTGCATCTAGCCGACTGACCAAGAACGCGGCCACAGGGCTCACCAGGTAGAGCATGGCGACGGCCGTTAGGAGGCCCCAGAGAACCGATTGAAGGGAAGGCAGCTTTAGCCCGACGGAGCTCAGGGGTTTCTTTTCCCACGCCAGGATCACCCACATCAGCAACCCACCCACCAACCACAAGCCGAGCTGGCCTAGTACCTGCTCTCCAAATCCGGAGAATCCACTGGTGACTTTGCCGACGGCGAGGGGACCCAAGAAGGCGAGAAGAATTCCGAACAGAGTCGCTCTCTTGAATGGCATCACCTTCACCTCCAGCTGGGACTCAACCCTTCACCTGGAAGCACGGCCATCAGCTCTTCGCAGGTTGGGCTCCGTCGGTATTCACCTTCCACCCTCGGCTCTCTAGCTCCTCACGAAATCGGCTAGAGGCTTCACCGCCTAGCCAAAGCTCCTTTGCCTTGGGAGCCGTACCGCCGCTGAGTGCATCAAGAAGCTCCACGCTACGGCCGGCAAGATCCTCGGTCCAGGAGAGATGATCAACGGCAACAAAGATTGCCAGGATACCTTGCTCCGTTCGGGCGACCGGAATACGGGCGACCGGCACTATCTCTGCGATGGACTTGCTACCTCGGTGGTAGTGAGTCAGGATCTCGACGCTTCCGAGAAAAACCCGAGCCTGGATTTCGGATTCCACCGCCGCCGCCAGCTCTACCAGAAAGTCGCTGTTCCGGACTCCGTCCAGCTGGATCATTTGGGCGACCAGAGCCGTTTGCAAAGAAGGCGTCAGGTTGGGGTTCGCCATGAACTTCTCGATGAGCTCCGGATCTGCCCCCGCTGCACCGAGGCGCTTTCGGTTTTCATCTCTAAGCTTCCGGGGATCGGTGCTCCAGACGATTCGATTCACTTTTTCGACGACATCGGCACCGGGAATCTCCGGAATCTCGACAAACTTCACCGCAAAGTTCCCGGCGGCCGTCACCCGAGCCATCCTCTCGATCCTTTTTCGCAGTACCCTATTAGAAGTATAGGGATCCACCTCGAGCTTGGCGTACCACTCCCGCTCTGATCGAGTCAGACCGAAATACCGCTTGCCATAGCTCTCCACAGCATCAGTGGCACCCTCCACCACCCCAGCGACAAGACCGCCAGAGCTCTCCTTCTCAGTGGTCTCCTTGTCGCCGCCGGTTCCCGTTACGACTTCCGTCACCGCCTCGGACACAGACTCCCCCACTTCCTTCGCTTTCTCGTAGCCCTCCCGGAGGTCTCTCTGGTAGCGCCGAAACAGCCGCTTGACTCCTCCGGGAAGACCCGTCACGGTTTCGACGGGATTTCGGGCGAAGTCCTCTATCGTCTCCAATTGACCGAGGGCCGAGGTGGCGACAGCGCTGACAAAAGCCTCTGTCTTGGATATCCGATCCAGCTCCGCCAGGGCTCTTACTTCCCGTACTCTCTCGGCCAATAGTGGCTGACCGATAGCTGAGAACTCACCGAAATCCGAGGTGATCTGGAAGGTGAGCATGATGCCATCACTAGGCACCCTCTCCTCCACCTTATGATGGGGCCCCTTCAACAGATCCGCTGGCAGGATCTCGCTCGCTGCCAGCACTGGCGCCGGCTCGAAGCTCGGCTCGGCAGCTTTAGCAGGCTGTGGCCCACACATCAACACGCTCAGCCCAGCGACATAGATCGCCAAACCGACACCCCAAGCCTCTTTCCAGCCTTGCTTATCTTTTTCGATCACCGATCACCCTCCTGGATTCATGTTCCTCTAGGAACAGAGCCACGCCCCTTCGCAATTTCTCATCTTAGGACTTCACAGCTCAATTAGTTTTCAGCAGCCTAGCAGACCTCAGTGCAAGCCTTGAAGGATCGAGTCGGATATCTCGGTTGAAAGAAATTCTCCACCCTTCCAGGAAATCACTCTCGAAGGCCGTCTACTAGTTCACGGACGCTGCTTCGGGGCCAACAACGAAGCCAGAAGCTGCGTCAGACAGTCAGACAGCTAAGCGAAATTTCGCGGAATATCTTCGATTCACCACTCACCTGCCAATGAAGGTGCCAGGTCGAGTTGAGAGGGCATCAGCATGCTGGTTCTTTCAGACGAGTACGCCGAGCAAGATCTCATTGGCCATTCCGTCTATCGGGACGGCCTCGTGCAAGTAATCCGATCCGTTCACTCCAGGGGTTCCTTCACGATAGGAATCTTCGGAAGTTGGGGATCTGGTAAGACGACCATCTTGCAACAGGTCCGGACTTCCCTTGATGACACTCGCGGCGAACAAAAGGAGCCTACTCTCACCGTCTGGTTCAATCCTTGGCAGTTCACCGCAGATGAGCATCTCATCATTCCCTTCTTTCACACCTTGATCGCCTCTCTCGAGGCAGTAACCGCCGATTCGAATCTGAAAAAGTGGCACCACCTAGTCCAGCCTTTCCTAGAAAAGATTGCCCATGTACCCCTCGCTCTCCTCTATGGAATGGAAGGAGACTTCAAGATTCCTCTCCTCCTGAACGCGAGGTTCATCCCTTCGAAGACTATCGACTATCAGCAGGCTCAAGAGGAGAGGGTCGACAAGGCGGTCCAGGAGGCGGGAGGTGCGGTGACAGAAGCTGCCAGAAAATATGAGAGCACCTACTACAACCTCATCAAGATACTCCGAGAGGCTGCGTCCACGCTTGGCCTAAAGATTGTTGTTTTCGTCGACGATCTAGATCGATGTCTGCCGGAAAAGGCCGTTCAGCTGTTGGAAGGCTTGAAGGTCCTGCTGGATCTTCCCAACTTCGTCTTCGTTGTCGGGGTGGCCCGAGAGGTCATTGAGCGTGGACTCCAGATTCGCTATCAGAGCCTCTACGAAACTGAAAAATACGGAGCCTCTCATTTTCTCGAGGAAGACTACCTCGACAAAATCATTCAGTTCCCATTCTCCCTCCCGGCCGCCGCTCCAAAGGATCTCAAAGAAAACATCCTTCGCCCCCACCTGAGAGAGCTCCAGGGGACGGAACCGTTCATCGACTTGATCTACGAATCCCTGGGAAGCAACCCAAGGACCCTAAAGAGATACCTGAATGCCATCTCCTTCACCGCCTACCTGGCAGAGAAGAGAATCTTTGACAATGAAGACTTCCACCCGGAGCTCCTGATCAAGGTCAGCCTCATCGGCTACATCTTTCCAGCTCTCTTTCGCCAACTCGAAAGACATCCCGCACACCTCGTGAGATTACAGAAGATCGTTCAGAAGCTCGAGCCAGAAAAACCGCCTGCTGGCCAATCTAGGCAAGAAGAACCTCATAGCCAGACCCAAGATCTTCTCAAGACGGGGCTCCCAATCATTGACCAGTGGCTCGACTTCCGGAGCCTTGAAAAGCTGCGACCCATTCTCCGTATTCGGGAGAACTCAAATGGCAGCTCCGACATCACTGTTCGCGGGTTCTTTGACGAGCAAACCGTCGTCAAGTATGTGCGGCTTCTAGAAACATCTCTCGACTCCGAGGTGCATGCCCATAGCCAAGACCAACCCCTGCCGACCCTATCCCTAGCCGAGGAACTGATCGGTCGACTGGTCTCGGTACCAGCAGGCCGATTCACCATGGGAAATGAGCGAACGGGCAAGGTCGAGGTCGAAATCACCAAAGCATTTCAGATGGACAAATACCCCATGACCCAGAGCCTCTACCAAAAAGTCACCGGAACCAACCCTAGTCACTTCCAAGGAGAGGACCTTCCCGTCGACGGAATCTCCTGGTTCGATGCAATTCAGTTCTGCAACAGGCTCTCCAGCCTCTCCGGATTTGAAGAGGTTTACGAGATTCAAGACAAGGAAGTTGAGATCCACCTCGACAGAAACGGATACCGGTTGCCAACGGAAGCCGAGTGGGAGTACGCCTGTCGCTGCGGAGGCAGCGACGATCGCCATGGAGAGCTAGAGGAAGTCTCCTGGTATAGCAAGAACTCAGGAAAGCAGACCAGGGGCGTAGGACAGAAGGATGCGAACTCTTGGGGCCTCTACGACATGCTCGGCAATGTGTGGGAATGGTGCAACGACTGGTATTCCAAGGGCTATTCCGGCCCGACGCGCCGAGACCCGGCGGGCCCAAGGGAAGGATCTCACCGGATCCAACGAGGAGGCTCCTGGGCAAACTTCTCCACCAATATTCGAGCTTCCTACCGGACCCGGGAAGATCCATCCATCCGAGATGACAACCAGGGATTCCGAGTAATTCTACCTTCGACTGAAAAGCCCTAGCTTGATCCTAGGCCACCGCATTTTTCGTTGACAAATCGATGAACAAGGCCCCATCAGAGAACCCATCTATCAAGGAGATATTTCCGTGAGCAAGACACACAGAATATTACTAATCTCTACTGGCGGCACGATCGCCGGCCAGGTCGCCACCGACAAACGCGATGACCAGGAGATTCGAACCGCAGACGACTTCTCTGAGGTCATCAAGCCGACCGTGACCTCTCTGGAGAAGAAGTGGAACCTAGACCTTGAGGTGGAACCTCATGCTCTTTGTGACGTCGACAGCTCCGACATCAACCCCCAACATTGGATTGATCTAGCCGGACACATTCGCAAAGAATATGACAACTACGACTCTTTCCTGGTGACCCACGGTACCAACACTCTCGGCTACACCTGCGCCGCACTCACCTTTGCCTTGGCGAATCTCAACAAGCCGGTCATCTTGACTGGCTCTCAAGTCCCTTCCGGCATGCCAGGAACGGACGCCATGACGAACCTCAACAACGCCATGCGGGTCGCCGTGTGGCCTCGGGAAAAGAACACCATAAAGGGAGTTTTGGCGGTATTCGGTAGCCATATCATCACTGGCACACGGGTCAAGAAAGACACGGAATTCGACTACGACGCCTTCAAGTCCTTTAGCACAGGTAGTGTCGGGAGAATCGGCAGAATCATCAACATTAATGAAAATAATCTGCTCAAGCACTTGAGCTACTTGAGCACTCCACTCTACCCCGAGGCACGCCGGGCCACCGACCTCATCTGCGAGAACGATTTCGACATGCGAATCGTCTCCTTGACCGAGTATCCGGGTATGTCTCCAGACATCATCACGAGCCTGGTCGACAACAACGATGTAAAAGGAATCATATTGAGAGCTTTTGGGGCCGGCGACGCCAGCACGAACCTTCAAGCCTGCTTCGAGTACTTGAAGAGCAAAGAAATACCCGTTGTCGTAACCACACAGGCCCCGAATGGGAACAGCAACTTCCAGGTCAATGAGCCGGGCCAATACCTGAAAGAGCATGACTTGGCCATTCCTGCCTACGACATGAGTATCGAAGCACAAACCACCAAACTAGCTTGGTTATTGGCAAAGAGGAACAAGGGGGACCTTACCTACTCTCAAGTATGCCAGGAGATGGTCCACGACATTCGAGGCGAAATCAACGTAATGTGGGAAGTGGGGCTGTAGAAGCGAACACAGACCCCAATGAATTCCGAACCTCTTTTCATGAGCTCCGGCCGGCAGCGACAGTTGACAATAGATAGGCAAGACCAACGACCATGGCGACCCGAGTAAATGGATCACAGTCGAAATGTCGCCCCTAAACACCTATTGAACGAGGAGAAATGTCGAGGCCTTCACCCAACTTAGAACCTAATATTTTCCGTGTTCCTAGAACACAGATCCGACCACCTCAAAAACACAGAAGGATGTTGCCCAAAAAAACATGTCTTATCCTGAGCAAGTGATCACAGTCATCGAGCGGCTGAGAAGTCACGGGGTCTGGTTCCAATTGAGCGAAAACGCAGCGCCGGTGACCAGCTGTCTCGATGCTGCAAACAACCGAAATCGACTCGGCGTCAAAGGGATCCCTTTGACCGACGAGCTCAAGTCTCTCGTCGGCACGGTGGATTCTCTGCCTAGTGACCACATTATTATGATTCATTGCCGAGCCAACCACTCTTTTGACGAGGGGTTGTTGGCCTCCCACTTCGGGGGTCGGTTCCAGCCCATGAATCCGGAGCGGCTGGAGAAAGAACTTGGTAGTGCCTACGGCTTAGTCAACCCATTCTCTGGATTTGACGTTCCTCAGATTACCCAGGTATTTGACCGGTTGCTGTTGTGCCGCAGGCAGCCTCCCTACACGTTAATGACCAATGCGGGCCACCGGCGATGGGGGGTTGAATTCTTTGTGCAGGATCTGATCCAAACACTTCCTGGAGCGAGTCTTGGAAAGCTGGTGAGGGAGGAGGAGCGCGCTCCCAAGGCTCAGAAGATCGGAATTCTGACAGGAAACTCTCCTGAGTCGGGCATGCTCCTCTGGGATCGAATCAATCAGGTTGTTCGCGAAGATCCTCGAGTCATGCTTCTTGGAGATATCAGTTTGCCTCGGGTTTCCGTAGAGTCGGTTCCCGAGATGGGCCTTTCCATGGAGCTCGAGGTACGAGCTCGCGAAGTAGAGAAGGTAGTGGTGGAAGGTGTAAGGGCTCTCTGTGAGGGAGGCGCTTCTCTTGTCGCTCTGGCTTGCAATACAACTCAATTTTTCGCCCAGCAATGCACAGAGGTCTGCAACGACTACGGCGCCACCTTCGTTTCGATGGTGGATTGTCTTGAAAGAGATTTAGTGAAAAGGGACGTTCGTTCATTCGACCTATTCGGCATCGGCTCTGTTTCCAACCTAGAAAAGTGGAGCGCCTTCTCCCAGTTGGGGGCCAAATTTCATATTTCGGTGCCCTCCCCAAAGACCTCGATAAAAATCAATGACCTCACCGTGAAAGTAAAGAAGGGGGCCGTTGGAGAAACAGAGCGGCAGCAGCTGAGACAGCTCATTTCACAAGCAAGCGTTACAGATATGGTGGTCGTGGCTCTCACCGAGCTCTCTATTCTTCTCGACTCCGAGAGAAAGAAACACCTCCCCAAGAAACCGTTCATCGACACCCTCAGTCTTCTTGCGGAAGAGCTCGCTGGTCGACACATTTCCCAGTACTTGGAGATTCCGGCAACAGAGCACGCGCTGAAGCCAACCCCCATTCTGCAGTCGTTGCCCGCCTGACAGCTCTCATTTCTCAAACTCTAACGCCTCGACTAGACCCGGAATCTTGTTCTATGAGACTGAAAAGCGTGACGATCGTTGGCGGTGGAGTGCTGGGAGTGACCGTTGGCCTACTCCTGGAAGGTATGGGGGTTTCCGTTCACTTGGTTGCGACTGAGCGAGCAGACTGCTTTGACCCCAGTTCCGTCAGTCCCAACTTCGCTAGCGCCTTCCCTGCTGCCTCTATCATTCCCCACTCGGTCACTATGGACGGCCTCGAGGATGTTCTGAACGGGTCACTCTCTGCCTTTGATTTCTTGACAGTTAAGGTTCCTCTTGTGGTGCGGAGGCAGTGGCACTATGAGGCCTTCGAAGGGGACCTTCCCAAAGCTGGTTACCTTTCGGCGTTAGAGCTCGTTGGGTTCTTTGGTCAGGGCTACACCGACGCTTCTCCCATTCAACGATCTGCGAATCAACCTGTGGCAGGTTGGCGATTTCGCACCTTTTTCGTCGAAGCCCCGCGATATATGCGGTTGCTCTTCAACCTCTTTCGAGAGCTCGGGGGCACCACCTCCTGCCAGACCGTATCGGGCCCCGAAGAGCTCCTGACCTTACCCGGGGAAGTCTTGGTGGTGTGTGCCGGAATGGGAAGCCCCAAGATCCTGGGCCGACGGGAGCCAAAGCATTTTGAGCAAGGTCACCTGATTCACCTTCCCATTGGCCTTCGCGACCTCGGCGTTCCCCCGGCTTCCTACAACTACACTCCGTTGGCTCACATTCACCCGAACGGCTCCGGGAGAGCCATGGATGTTTACGCCTATCCCAGGGTGGATTCAACGGTTCTCGGTGGCTCCCGTCTCCCCGGAGTCGAGACTCTCGACGGAGACATCGACGTTGAGGAGTACTCTGGTCCCACTCGAAGTGTGCCGACGCCGACAGGAGAAGTCGTTCAGGTACCGAGTGCGGTCATCGACCTCAACCAAGCGTTGTTCTCTCAGCTGTTTGGGATAGATATCTCGAAGCTTCCCATGAGCGCTGTTCTGGGCAGGCGCTACAGGGGAGGGCGGCCTGACGCGGCGGTTTCAGAAACTCTGGAGGTTCTCGGGGGGCGCCCAGTTCTCTCTTGCTACGGCCTCGGTGGGAGTGGCGTTACCCTTTCCTGGGGCCTGGCGGCGAGGCTGCTGCAAAGGCTCTTGGGCTCCGGTTTCGAGACTCAGCACTCGCTTTTGGACGACCCCATCGCCAAGCTCTTTAGCCGTATGGACGGAAGGGGTTGGGAAACCTAGGTTGTGAGGCACGGAGCCCGAGAGACTTTCGTCACAGATGACTAGGGCACCACAGTGCTCCAGGCAGCCAGGTCACCGGACTCGAAGCCATCACAGAAGAGCGCGTTCGCGACCGGGGTACCGAGCACCGCGACCAAAGAGGCGTTCGAGGCCTCCGAGGTATTGCCGGCCCCGTCAACGGCATGGACGACATATCGGTAGCTGAGACCAGTGACGACGTCGGTGTCGACCCAGGAGGCACCGGAAACGGTCGCCATTTCGATTCCGTCCCGAAAAACGCGGTAGCCGGTAATACCAAAGTCATCACACGCTTCGGACCAGGTGAGCTGGACTCCGCCACTGCAAGAGCTGGTATCGACGGCCCGTAAGGTACTCGGAGCCGTAGGTGCCGACACGTCGGTGGTACCGACGAGACCATCGAGGGGACAGGTAAATCCCCGCACATTCGGATGGGTCGAAGCATCGAGGCAAGGTGGGATCTCTCCAGCAATGGCGATGCCAAACATGTCCCAATTCTCCTGATTGGTGAGACCCGGCACCGGCGAGCCGATCCTGCGCCCGTCCGCCGAGGTTTGCGGCACGATGAAGCTAGGGTCTTGCTCCGGAAAAAAGACCTGAAAGTCATCGCCCGTGCCATCGTGGTTGAAGACCCACAGCTCGTCCGGTGACACCACGTTGCGGTCGAGACCAAAGCTGTAGCTCATGGCGATGGACCGCTCCGGCTCGCCATCGACGACACCCACGTCGACGGTCTCGAAATCCACATTGCACAGAGCCGTTCGCCGGGGGGAGCCCAGGTCGCGACGGCTGGTGAGACTGAGATCGAAGTAGTTGCGGAGAAAGCTGTCCTGGATAACCAGCTCGGCGGTTCGGTCCTGGGGCGACGGCTGGCTGGAGACATTGCCTACGGCATCCGCTGGAAGCCCGGGAAGATCGACCTGAATGCCCACTCGAAGGCCCTGAATATCGGCTCCGCGCACGGCGATGTTCCGGAGCCGGTAGATACTGCCAAGGTCGAGGCCCACCGGGTTGACGAACCGGTTGGGGAGCCAAGCCGGATCACCGCGGATCGTCAAATCCTGGAAAGTCAGCCGATGGCTACGGTAGACGAAGCTGCCGTGGCGCCAGAAATGCCACAGGCGGGTATCGCGCACGACACTGGGGGCAGTCTCATGAAGAAGCTCTCCCGTGGAACCGATTTCCCAAAGATCCAGGCCAAAGAACATGGGACCGTAAGCTTCGTTGTCCGCCAGCTCGAGAATTGGCAGAGCATTCATATTGGTCGGCACTACGGACGTACCGCCCTGCTCGGCAGGGATCATATGAGTCTCGTTTCCCAACCGGTAAGCGTTGAGACTGAAGCCGGATGCCCGAGCATCGCTGGCGACATTGGAACGCACCCGATTGTTGCCACCGCGGAACCAGAAAGCGGTTCCAGCGGTTCCCCGATCGTTGGTGTTGAGGGGGCCGAAGGAGCTACAGCGGACCGCGAGGTTGCCTTCGATGAGATTGTTGCTCTCGCTGCCATTTTCGGTGACGAACAGGGATCCCGCATAGTTGAAAAGCACATTGTCTGCCACCAGGCCGTAATGGGCGGCATGAACCGCGATGCCCCACTTGAAGGGGTGCTCGTCGAGACCTCCATCGATGGCGTTGCCGACCACAGTGAATTGGTAGCCATTCGCCTGCGCCGTTTCCGGGCCGATGAGGTGATGGGCGTGAACCGGATATCGGCCGGCTTGGTTGGTGCCAATGTGAGTGGCGTTGCCGGCACCATCGAAGATGGTCGAGTCGAGCGCATGGGCTGTGGTCCGACCCAAATCGAGAAAGAGTGCGTACCGCATGTCGACATAGGCTCGGAACAGAGCCTGGACGTGGCCTCGGGTGCCGGAGGGGGCAGCGGAGCGCAGAACTACATTGCGGCTCAAGTTGGCGACATGGGGCAAGAAATCCAGGTTGCCATCCAGATCGCGGGCACCCAGGTGATCAAAAGCGACCGCAGCTTGGAGGGCCCGACTGACCGCTTGATCGTCGCTGTCCCCGAGAGCCACGATCTCCGAACGGGACACGAAGCCGTTCTCGGTCCTGGGGTCCACGTGACGAGTGTCCGGGAGCAACAGCCGGTCCCCCTTTCGCCAACCGCTGACGGAATGCAACAGCTGAAGCTGGAGATCTCCAGCTCGAGGCTCGGTGGCGAGGCGAACGAAGGGGGCACCTTGGGGGGCACCATGGAGACGGATCGTCCCCAAAACGAGCAAACCGTTGCCGTATTGCCCCGGGTCCACGCTGGTGTCGATGGGGCGGTCTACAAAGACGATTTCCGCGGTGGTACCCGGCGGCACCGGAGCGGCGGTAGTACCTACTTCCAGAGTACCTCCGACAAGCACCTGCAAGGTGCCCACCTCGAGGGAAGTGTCGACGTCCGTTCGAAACCTGAGTTGGCCGCCGGCTTCGACGACTACGTCGTAGGCGGTACCGCTGGTGAAGGTTAGGTCGTGACGCACGATCGCAACATCGCCAGCTCCCGGAATCGTGCCACCCCAAGTACCTGGGTCGGACCAGTGTCCATCCTGCACCGAGGGCACCAATGGGCCTCCGGCGACGTCCGGGTGAGCAAAGTTCGGTACCCAAGGGTCGCTGGGAGGGCCGACGAACCGCTCGGGCCCTCCGGCATATCCTGAAGATACAAAACCACTACTCAGAATGGCGACCGCCAAGCCGAACCGTAACCTCCTCCGGAGGCGGGATGAACCTCGACGCGAATTGGATCTAGAGCTCGGCATGGTCGTCTCCTCTCTAAGAGCCTGTAGTGAAGCTCTCTTTGATTCCGAATCGAGAGAACGCTAACTCAAAGAGGCGTCGGAAAACCCAGCGCCGTCCAGCAGGGAGGGAATCCCATGATAGCTCACTCCCACCTCGGGGCCGTCTCCCCTGAGCCTACCCCTCGCAGCCACCTCCAGCCCCAACCGGGAAGATCCGCCAGTCCGCCTCCTTGATCAAAATGGGTAGCCGCCTCGGTGGGCGATCAACAGACCCACTAAGAAACGGCCACCTGTTCCCGAAGAGCCTCGAGGAGGGCCGCCACCGCCGGTCGCCGAGTGGAACCTTTGGGCCATACGGCAAAGATCGGCCGCACGAGGGGGGATCGGATCCGCAGGAGTCGTACGGTATTCGGTATCGAGCCGCGACCGAGGCGCGGGATGATAGCTGCCCCGAGGCCGGCCCCTACCAGGGCTAGCTGGGTGGCGTGCTCCATGGCCGTGTGGGCAATACGCGGCTCCGTCCCTAGATGGCGCAGGGTCTGGACGAGCCAGTCGCGACAGATCGAGCCCCGAGACCAGCTGATCCAGTCTTGATCGGTCAACTCTTCCAAATCTACCGATGTACGGCTGGCTAGGGGGTGATCCACCGGCAGAGCCAGGTCGGCCTGGTCGTCGAACAGATGCTCCCGAGAAAGCTGCTCCGGGATCGCTAAAAGGGAGTTGCTCCAACTGACTACGATCGCGACGTCCAAGTCCCCCCTACCGACCGAGAGAAGGGCCTGATCCGGCTCCGTTTCCCGCAGGCTAAGGCGCAGGGCCGGGTAGCTGATGCGGAGGGCCCGCAGGGTGGGCGGAATCAAATCTCGGGCCGCCGTCGCAAAAGCGCCCACTGTCAGGCTGCCATGGACCACTCCACGCTTCGCCTCTAGGTCCGCCTCAGCTTCTTCGACCAGGGAGAGAATGCGTGCCGTATGCCCGACGAGCAATTCTGCAGCGGCGGTGAGCCGTATACCACGACCCTGGGGCTCCAGGAGCTGTTGGCCGACTTCCCTCTCCAACTTTCCGAGTTGTTGGGACACCGCCGAAGCGGTCAGGTACAACGCCTCGGCAGCTGCGCTAACAGAACCATGGCGAGCGACGGCCTGGAGAGTTCGGAGACGATGAAGATCTAACATATTAGAAATTCTACACGGAACTGACAAAAAAGTTTCGCTTGTCTAATAGAACCTTTCCGCTCATTCTCCGCAGAACTCTTGAAGAGAGGATGAAATGAAAGTTCAAACCGCCCCAACGACCGAGTTCCGCAAAGCTCCCCGATTCCTAAGAAGTGCCGAGGGTCTTGTCTCCGATGCCTTTGGTGCGAAGGAGTGGGCCCTTCTCGGTGCCATCGCCGTCATCTGGGGATCCTCCTTTCTCTGGATCGACATCGGCCTCGACACCCTACGCCCTGGCGTCGTCGCGATGATTCGAGTGCTCCTCGGCGCGACTGCGCTGTCGTGCTTTCGAAAGGCCCGGGTCCCTGTCGACCGAGCGGATTGGGCGCCCATCGCCCTTGTCGGGCTGCTCTGGATCGGCATTCCCCTGTCTCTCTTCCCCATTGCACAGCAGTGGGTCGATTCCTCGATGGCGGGGATGTTGAATGGAGCAGTGCCCCTGACCACTGCCGCCTGGGCGACTCTGCTTCTGGGCCGAATGCCTGGCCGAGTGCAACTCTTGGGGCTCTGCTTGGGCTTCGTCGGAGTGGTTGCTATCTCGGGGCCGGAACTTTCTGGCTCCCCATCGACTGCCCTAGGGATTGGGCTCATCGCCTTCTCGGTGGTTCTCTACGGACTGGCAGCGAACCTCACGGTCCCCCTCCAACAGCGCTACGGCGCGTTGCCGGTCCTGCTGCGAGCCCAATTGGTATCTCTGCTGGTCGTGGTGCCTTTCGGACTCTTTCACCTTCCCGGCTCAAGCTTCGCTGCAGGATCTCTTCTCGCCATGCTTCCCCTCGGTATCCTTGGCACCGGCCTCGCCTTCGTCATGATGATCTCCCTAGTGGGAAAGGTCGGTAGCACTCGTGGATCGGTACCCATTTATTTGGGGGCTCCGGTGGCTGTCGCTCTCGGCTTTGCTCTGCGAGGCGAAGCCATCGAGCCCACAGCCTTGGCCGGAACAGCCCTGGTAGTGGCCGGAGCGTGGCTGACTTCCCGAAAAGACCGGGCCACCGGAAGAGGCTGAGGAGGCTGCCAAGGGACTGGCAAGACTGGCAAGACTGGCAAGACTGGCAAGACTGGCAAGACTGGCAAGACTGGCAAGACTGGCAAGACTGGCAAGACTGGCAAGACTGGCAAGACTGGCCGAAGAATGGGTCACGAAATAGAGAATGGAAGCCATTCGCGAAATAGGGCCCACATCGAACCAGCTTTGACCGGCAGGGATACCTCGAACTGCCAACCGATGGAGAGAAGCCAGCGCTTGACTCCGGCTCTTTGCCCCCCCTTCCGGGAGCCCTTCAGAACCCTGGCCCTTCAAGATGTTCCAGGAGGCTCTGCGCCCTAGCCGGGGCGGGACGAAGAATTCTTCACCACAATCTTAGGATCGGAACCGTCGGTCGGGTGGAGCCAACTCCACCTTGGCACCCCCTCAGCCGGGGCGAGCACCGGTGAATATGTGAACGCAGGCTCCCATCCGAACAGCGCCGCCTTGTTGATGCCGATGAAAGCGCTCAGCCAAGGATTGACGTGCGGCATCGAGGGCCTCGTCTCCGGCACCGGCGAGCAAGGCGCCAATGGACGAGGCTGCCAGGGCGAAATGGGCCGCCTCCTGGGCCGGCAACCCACCGCCAACCGGCAACGCTCCACGCCAATCGAGTACTTCGAGGTCGCTAAAACCCGCCCCGCGAAGCAAATTGAGCAATTTGTCGCCATCGGCATAGCGAAACGGCCCCGGTGCCTCGGGATCGGCAGGTGGTACATCGATGACTTCGGCCACCGCTTCCCGAATGCTGGTCATCCACGGATTCTCAGCCGGGCTGCCCCAGGTCGCGAAGACAAACCGGCCGCCCGGTGCGAGCCAACCAGCCAGCTTGGCAAACGCAGTGGGTGGATGGTCATAGAACATGACCCCGAAGCGTGAGACCAAGCGGTCATAGGGCTCTTGTGGCGTCGGTGCCGTCTCTAGGTCGGCAAGGGCGAAGGTGATAGCGGGCTCATCCGACGGCGAGCGGGCGAGAGCCGACTCGATCAAGGCGGGCGAGATATCGAAACCGTGGACGACGCTTCCCACCGGCGCCCGCCGCAGGATCTCTAAAGTCGTGCCGCCACCGCCGCATCCAATATCAGCGATCCGACAAGGCTGGTCGAGGCGCAAAGCGTCGATCAGCGGTTCGTCGACAGGAGCGAGCATGGGCTCCATACCAAAGAGTTGGGCGCGCCATTTCTCGCCACGCCCAGCGGCCCAGTCAGAGGATGCGGGGTTCTCGCTCATGACCTCACTCTACCCTCAATTGCCGACTCAAAGAGCGCCCAGACTCCGGAACTCCGACGGCGTACATCCGGTAGTGCGGCGGAACTGCCGCGTGAAAGCACTCTGGTCGGCATAGCCGCAATCGAGGGCGATCTGAGCGATCGGTAGCCTCGTTTCGATGAGCTCTTGGCAAGCGTGTCCGATCCGTTCCTTGAGCAACCACTGACCCGCCGAAAGCCCAAACAGACGCTTCATTCTTCGATCGAGCTGATACCCCGACAAACTCGCCGCCGCGGCCATTTCCTTGACCGAGGGAGGCCCTTCCAATCGAGACTTGGCATGAGCCAAGGTCGCCGCGATCTGGCCGAAATCCCAATCTTTGAGATCGGGCGCAGCCAAGTCCCGCGAGACTCCCACCAAACCGACGACCTGACCATTGAGACCCCGCAACGGCAGCTTGTTGGTCAAGCACCAACCCGTCTTGCGCTGTCGATAAACGTGCAGCTCCAACTTGCCGAGGAGCTGTCGACCTGAGCGAAGAACCTCTCGGTCCTGCGCTTCGTAGCTGCGGCCCAACTCTTCCCCGAAGACCTCCGACGGGGTACGCCCAAGGAGCTGCGACTTGTTTCGCTGGCCACTCCGGATGACCAACGTGTCATTGACACAGATGTACTGGCCCTCTGCGTTCTTGATGAAGAACACGGTCTCCGGCATCTGATCGAACAGGGCCTCGGCGGTGAAGGGCTCCGCTAGCTGCTCGAGCAGCCGCACCAGAGGGGAATCCTCCCCCATGATCTCTTCTTCCATTTGTCAATTGTGCCAGAAATCAAGTCGGCTGTGGAATCGGCGCCAAGACTTTGAGGCTTAGGGTAACTATCTTAAGGCTGTCCAGGACGGAAGTCCGTTTTGCAGAAAACCTGGCTTCATAGGAGGTCGCGATGACTCACCACGAAGACTTGCCTACCGAGAACATATTTGCCGGATGCATGCCGGCACTGATGACCCCGTGTACGGCTCAGGGCATCGTCGACTTCGATGCTCTGGCCCGCAAAGGGAAAGAGCTGATCGATGCCGGAATGAGTGCAGTGGTGTACTGCGGCTCCATGGGAGACTGGCCCCTCCTCGACGACGAGCACCGCAAAACAGGGGTCGAGCACCTCGTCGCCGCTGGGGTCCCCACAGTCGTAGGAACCGGCGCACAAAACTCCCGCAGAGCAGCCTCCCTGGCGGCCCACGCCAGCCAAGTCGGCGCAGCGGGCCTGATGGTGATCCCTCGCGTCCTGTCTCGTGGTACTTCCCCCTCTGCCCAGCGGACTCACTTTGCCAACGTTCTCAGTGCTGCCTCCAACATTCCCGCCGTCATCTACAACAGCCCCTACTACGGTTTCGAGACCAAGGCCGACCTATTCTTTGACCTGAGCAGGGACCACTCGAATCTTGTGGGCTTCAAAGAGTTCGGCGGCGCGACCTCCCTCAGCTACGCCGCCGAACACATCACCAGCGGCGATCCGAACCTCATCCTGATGGTCGGGGTCGATACTCAGGTGGTTCACGGATTCGTCGGCTGTGGCGCTGGCGGAGCCATTACCGGCATCGGCAATGCTTTGCCGAAAGAGGTGCTACGGCTCATCGAGCTATGCGAGCGTGCTGCCGAGGGCGATGCGGAATCTCTGTGCCTGGCCAAAGAGCTCGACAATGCCTTGAGCGTACTGTCCACCTTCGATGAAGGACCGGACCTGGTTCTGTACTACAAGCACCTGATGGTGCTCGAAGGAAACCCGGAATACGAACATCAACTCAACCCCACCGATGCCCTGAGCCCGCAGCAAAAGGCGTTTCTCGAATCCCAATGGCGGCAGTTCCGCCATTGGTGGGAACGCTGGCCAGGAGCTTCCGACGGAGGGGAGTAGGGTCCCATGCGAGTCATCGATTCCCACACCGAAGGCGAGCCGACACGGGTCATCGTGGAAGGTGGCCCGGATCTCGGTACCGGCACCCTCGAGGAACGCCGGTGGAAGTTTGAGCGCGAATTCGACCACGTGCGACGAGGTACCATCCTCGAGCCAAGGGGATCCGACGCCCTGGTGGGGGCGCTGCTGTGTCCCCCCACTGACAATCGCTTTTCAGCGGCGGCAATCTTCTTCAACAACGACGGCTATTTGGGAATGTGCGGCCACGCCACCATTGGGGTTGCCGTTACCCTGGCCCATCTAGAGCGGGTGGGACTGGGCCAGATCGCTATCGAGACACCGGTCGGCGGTGTCAGCGTTGAGCTAACGGACCCAAACCAGGCAACCGTCGAGAACGTACCCAGCTTCTGCTACCGCCGGGATGTCGTCCTCGACGTCGAGGATCTCGGTGAGGTCACGGGTTCCATCGCCTGGGGCGGGAATTGGTTTTTCCTGGTCGACGAAGCTCCTTGCGAGATCGTTCGTGACAACGAAGCGGAGCTGACACGAGCCGCCATCAAAATAAGAGCTGAGCTCGAAGCTCGGGCCATCCTAGGACGAGACGGCCAGCCGATCGACCACATCGAGTTCTTCCAGCCCGCCCACTCTGTAGATGCCGACTCCCGCAACTTCGTGCTTTGCCCCGGCAGCGTCTACGATCGCTCCCCTTGCGGTACCGGCACCAGCGCCAAGTTGGCGTGCCTCGCCGAACGGGGCGAGCTCGCTCCCGGCCAAACTTGGATTCAAGAGTCCATGATCGGAAGCCGCTTCGTCACCAGCTATCGGCTCAACGAAGCTGGCGAGATCATCACGCGGGTGACCGGGCGTGCCTACGTCTGTGGCGATGCAGAGCTTCATTTCCACCCAGACGACCCTTTTGCCAACGGGATCTCCTGACCATGGCCGCTCGCAGCGAGACCGTCATCGTGGTCGGCGGGGGCATCGTCGGCATCGCTTGTGCTCACTACCTCCAGAAAGCCGGCTTCGGTGTCACCGTCATCGACCGTTCCGGCATCGGCCAAGCCTGTTCCCACGGCAATTGTGGCTTTATTTGCCCGAGCCACGTGCTCCCCCTCAACGAGCCAGGAGCCCTCCGGGAAGGCCTTCTCTCTCTGCTGAACCCGACGGCTCCGCTCAGAATTCGGCCGCAAATGCGCCTAGGCCTGTACCGCTGGCTGCTCCAATTCGCGCGTCGATGTACCCATCGCCAAATGCTCGATACCGGGGGACACTTGCTGCCGATGCTCGAGTCCTCTATCCACGAATACCACCAGTTATTCTCGGAGCTACCGAAGGCTGGCGAATGGAAGGAGAACGGTCTCGCTTACGTCTTTCGAGAGCAGGCCAGCCTCGAGGCGTTCGCAAAAACCGACCGACTACTTTCGAAGACCTACGGGATCACCGCCCGGCGGATCGAGGAGACTGAGCTCGCCGCCTTCGATCCCGCCCTCAAGACTGACCTAGCAGGTGCCTATGTCTACGATCAGGACGGCTCCGTAAGGCCCGACCAACTAGTTCGAGACTGGCGCACCCATTTGTCCCGGAGCGGCGTCGGCCTGGTGGAGAATTGCCGGCTCGATGAAGTGCGGAAGTCGAGCGGTTCCATCGCCTCGCTGCTGACCTCCAGCGGTGAAATGACGGCGGATCACTACGTCTTCGCGTTGGGAGCCTGGTCCAGCAAATGGTCGGACCAACTCCACTGCGAGCTGCCGGTGGAACCCGGGAAGGGATACTCCGTCACCATGAATCGACCGGAGACCTGTCCTCAACATCCCATGCTGTTTCCAGAGCGGCGCATCGGCGTGACGCCCTTCGACGACGGCTTTCGGATCGGCTCGATGATGGAGTTCGCCGGCTGGGATTCGAGCATTCCTCAAAGGCGAATCGAACAGCTCAAGGAATCCGCAGCACCGTACCTCGTCACACCTGTTGGCAAGGAGGTTCGCGAGACCTGGTTCGGGTGGAGGCCCATGACCTGGGACAGCCTACCCATCATCGGACGGACGCCTCGCCTCGACAACGCACTTCTGGCTACCGGACACAACATGCTCGGCCTCACCATGGCGGCGGCAACTGGACGCCTGATCACCGAGCTGGTCCAAGAACGCCCGACTCACATCGAAGTCGCAGCGTTCTCACCGGATCGCTTCTAAACGACCACGGATTTTTGAATAGGGAATGAAAACAATGCCGAATGGAAAACACCTGATCGCTGGAAAATGGATCGATGGAACCGGCACTTTCTCGTCGACGCCGGCCACCGGAGAACCCAACACGTTCTCCAATGGCACTCCCGAGCTAGCTGCGCGTGCGGCAGAGGCTGCCGCGGAGGCCTTTCCAGCCTACAGCTACCTTTCCCGGGAAGCGCGAGCAGACTTGCTGAATGTGATCGCCAGGAAACTCGAATTGCACGGTGATGAAATCACCCACCATGCTCAATGCGAGTCCGGTCTACCTGCTGCACGGCTGCAAGGAGAGCTAGCGCGGACCACGGGACAACTTCGAATGTTCGCCGAGCACATTGTCTCCGGCGACTACCTCGAACGGCAGACTTCCTCGGCGCTGCCGGATCGCTCTCCCCTACCGCGCCCTGAGCTGCGGTTGATGATGCGCCCCGTCGGGCCAGTGGTGGTGTTCGGCGCCTCCAATTTTCCCCTCGCCTTCTCGACCGCTGGTGGTGACACGGCTTCGGCGCTGGCAGCCGGATGCCCGGTCATCGTAAAAGGGCATCCGGCGCATCCGGCGACGGGAGAATCCGTTGCCAAAGCGATTCTTGCGGCTCTGCGGGAAACAGGGGCTCCTGCCGGGGCCTTCGGATTCCTACAGGATTCCGGATACGGAGTCGCACAGACGTTGGTTCAGCACCCCCTGGTCAAGGTGGTCAGTTTCACCGGCTCCCTCAAAGCCGGGCGTATTCTGTTCGACCTCTGCGCGGCACGCCCCGAACCGATCCCGTTCTTTGGCGAGCTGGGCTCCACCAACCCCAACTTTGTCCTTCCTACTGCTCTCGAAAGCAGAGGCTCCGAATTGGCAGCGAGCTGGGCCGGTTCGCTGACCCTCGGCGCCGGCCAGTTCTGCACCAAACCCGGCGTTGTCTTCCTCCAAGAGGGGGGGACTGCGGATCGGTTCGCGGAACGGGCGTCGGAAGCCCTATCGCAAGTCGCTCAGCAGACCATGTTGACCGACGGCATCTCGAGCGCCTTCAAGGCCAGCGCCCAACGACTCGAATCCATCGAAGGGGTCACCAAGCGATTCGGTCAATCCAGTGAAGGGCGAACTGCCACGCCCTACCTGTATGAGACGAATGCAGCCACCTGGCGCTCTACCCCTGAGCTAGCAGAAGAGGTATTCGGCCCCCTCGGACTCATCGTCCGAGCCGCCTCAGCCGAAGAGCTCCTGGAGATTGCTGGTTCGCTAGACGGCCAACTCACCGCGACCCTTCACCTGGAGGAGGCCGACGAAGAGCTCGCCGCCCGCTTGCTCCCGATCCTCGAGCAGAAGGCAGGACGGGTGCTCGCCAATGGTTTCGCCACCGGGGTCGAAGTCGACCCTGCCATGATGCATGGTGGCCCGTACCCCGCGAGCACCAACGCCGCCACCACCTCCGTCGGCACCCGAGCGATTCGCCGCTTCCTGCGCCCGGTTTGCTACCAGAACCTTCCAGAAAGTCTGTTGCCGGCTGATTTGCGGGGGTAGGAGCACAGCAGAACTACCACGGCCAGGGCCGAGGAAGACTCGTCGGCTCGATCCCCTTCGCGAAGTCAGATCGAGCGGTTCCTGCTACCTCCTAGCCGCCGGGTTGACGAAGATGGTCACGCCATCCGTATCGAGACCGTAGATGCCCTCACCTACCGAACTCAGGATGCGCTCTTTGAGCCGCTGAAGTTATTTCGACGGGTGTTCCCGGCCCTCGACGTGATGGGCCGAGGCGGTGCTGTCTCTTTGCGGCCTCTCGGTAGGGAGCGGCGCTTCCCTCCTTGGGCCCGGGTGCTCTTGTTCCTGGAGTAGTTGCCCAGAATGGAGCACTCTCTGGCTCAGCTTGCCATTCCCCAACGAGATTTCGTTGCCACGCAACGACACTTCACGACTCGCGATGTCTCGTCCCCGGAGTGGGGTCAGTCCACCTTCTCTAAGTTGCTGCAAACAAGACGCATCGACTCGATTAGTGAACCTGGCATCGGGATTGCGATGGTTCACTGATGGCAGCGAATCGAGAACAACCCCGAACTCACCACAAGGAGACACCATGTTCCAGATCAATACCGACAACACAGCCCTCGTCATCACCGACCCCCAGAATGACTTTCTAAGCCCCGAAGGGGTGACCTGGGGAATGGTCGGGGGGAGCGTCACAGAGAACAATACGGTCGAGAATATCGAGTCCCTTTTCAAAGCAGCGAAGACGGCTGGTATCCATGTCTTCGTGTCTCCCCACTACTACTACCCGTCGGACCACGGCTGGAAATTCGCCGGCACCCTCGAGAAGGCGATGCACGATATCCACATGTTCGACCGCAAGGACGCCTTGAGCCTGGAGGACTTTACGGGATCGGGAGCCGATTTCCTGGAGCGCTACAAGCCGTATATTCAAGATGGCAAGACCATCGTCACTAGCCCCCATAAAGTCTACGGCCCCGAAACCAACGACCTAGTCCTCCAGCTGCGCAAACGCGGTATCGACAAGGTCATTCTCGGTGGCATGTCGGCCAATCTCTGCACCGAGAGTCATCTGCGAGAGCTCATCGAGCAAGGCTTCGAGGTTGCGGTAGTCAAGGACGCTACCGCCGCGGCCGTCACTCCGGAGCTCGGCGATGGCTATGCCGCCGCCATGACCAACTTCGGCTTCATCGCCAACGCCGTGATCACCACCGAGGAAGCCGTCGGCGTGATGACGGCGACCGGCTCTGTACCGGTCGCCGTCTGAGTTTCCATAAAGGAATCAACTCGGAGGTTCGGGGATAGCTATGGGTACGCAGACCCTATTCGGATTGCCTTTCCCCTTGAGCCTTGTGGCGTGGAGGAGGACCGCGAGTTGGTCGAGGGATCCCTTTCTGTAACTATCGCCGACTTCCGGCCAAAGAGGAAAGCATCGAAGAATGCCTTCAAGACCATTGAAACTCTACGACTCGAACCCTGAGGACTGCCATGACAACTCCCATCAGTGACATCGCATTCACTCCCGCGGTCAAGGCCCAGCAGGTCAGGATGGGCTCACGGCAAGGCTACTCCCGAATGGAACAAAAGGGTGGCTGGACCGATCAAATCAGCCCTGACTTGGAGGCGTTCATCGCTGCCCGCGACTCGTTCTACTTCGGGTCCGCGAGTGCCGATGGACGACCCTACATTCAACACCGGGGAGGGAGCAGCGGTTTCCTGAAAGTGCTGGACGACCGGAGGCTCGCCTTCGCCGACTACTCTGGCAACCGGCAGTACATCTCGGTGGGCAATCTCTCCGAGAACAGCCAGGCTTTCCTGTTCCTCATGGACTACCCCAACCGCCGACGCATCAAGATCTGGGGTCAGGCGGAGGTCGTCGAAGGCGTTTCCGAGGTACTAGGCCGAGTCGTCGATCCAGCCTACAAGGCCAATCCCGAGCGTGCCATCGTGTTCCATGTAGAGGCCTGGGACTCCAACTGCCCCCAGCACATCCGCCCACGCTTCACCGAAGAGGAAGTCAGCCCCATCCTCGATGAGCTCAGGACTCGAATCCATGAGCTCGAGAGCGAGCTAGCTGCGGCTCGCAGCGCACTGGATGGTTTCGATCATCGGTAGACCAGAAGCGCCACCGGCCTCCCATCGCTCTCGCCAACCTCTTCTTCGGCGTCGTCGGTGGGGAGACCCCTGCTGCCTGGCAGCTACCACGGGGCGGCAACCTAGTGAGTTAGAGACTGCTCGGTAACCTCGTCATCTATACACTTGGGCTTACCCGGCTCCTTGTCATGAGTCCCAGGTGCTCGACCTCTGAGTAGCTTTGTCGGGCCAGGAAGGGCCTGAGAGGACCTAGCGATGAAAATTCAACACCTGCGCAACGCCACAGCCCTCATCACAATCGGCGACCGAGTACTGCTCCTGGATCCGATGTTCGGTGAAGTTGGCAGCAAAATGGGCCTCAGAGTCTTCCGTGGAGAAAGGCGGCGAAACCCCCTCGTTCCCATGCCTAGTGGTTGGGAGCAGGCCGTGGAAAAGGCAACGGATGTGCTGGTTACCCACCAACACTTTGATCATCTGGACGGGAGGGCTCGACACTGGACGAAGCAGCGGGGCCTACCGGTATGGGCGAGTAGTATCGACGTTCCATACCTGAGAAAGTCAGGGCTCGATGCCAAGGTCTTGCGCGGCGGCACCTTCGACTCGAAGGTCGAGAGGATACCCGCCCGTCATGGGCGGGGTGTCATCGGATGGTTGATGGGACACGTCTCCGGCTTCTATCTCGCCCACCCGGATGAGCCTGCGATCTACATCATCGGAGATAGCGTTCCAACGAAGACCGTCTCCGAGGCTCTCGACCGGTTGCAGCCCGAGATCGTCCTGGTTCCAGCTGGCGCCGCGAACTTCGGCTTCGGAGGAGACATTCTCTTCTCCATAGACGAGCTCGTAGAGCTCACACGAAACACCACCGCCAGGGTCATCTTTCACCATCTGGAGTCCCTGGACCACTGCCCGACGACTCGCCACTCACTACGCCAAAGAATGAAGACTGAGAACCTTCTAGATCGCGTGCTCATTCCAGAGGATGGTGAGACGATGGTTTTTTCGCGACAAGATCACTCTCCCCGCCCAAAATCCCGGACCGATTCAAGGCCGGGCCCTGACTTCCGCAAGTGGATAACATCGAAACTTGGCTGAGGTTGGCTCATAGAAGACCAGCTGCCGATCCGCGATGCCGGAGCCACTCGAGGCAGGCAACATGGCGATTCCTGAGGGACCCGAGAGGCGGATTTGAAATCAGCTACTTGGCGGAGGGGGTGGGATTCGAACCCACGGTCGGCGTGAACCGACGCCGGTTTTCAAGACCGGTGCATTCGACCACTCTGCCACCCCTCCGGAGGATGCTTAGCTTACTCCCTTGCTGAAATCCGTTCCAGACCACCCATGTAGGGACGTAGGGCCTCGGGGATGAGGACGGTGCCGTCGGGTTGCTGGTAGTTCTCCAGAATGGCCACCACGGTGCGGCCCACGGCAAGGGCGGAGCCATTGAGGGTGTGAAGGAGGCGCGGCTTGCCTCCCCCCACCGGGCGATAGCGCAGGTTGGCGCGGCGGGCCTGGAAGTCTTCGAAGTTGGAACAGGAAGAGATTTCCCGGTAGGCCTGCTGCCCCGGGAGCCACACTTCCAAGTCATAGGTTTTGGCAGCGGAAAAGCCGGTATCGCCGGTGGCGAGGCACATGACCCGGTAGGGTAGCTCCAGGAGCTGAAGAATCGCTTCCGCATGGGAGGTGAGCTCTTCGAGAGCCGCGTAGCTGGTTTCGGGTCGACAAAAATGTACCAACTCGACTTTGTTGAACTGATGCTGACGAATGAGTCCCCGTACATCCTTGCCGTAGGAACCTGCCTCGCTACGAAAGCAAGGTGTGTAGGCGGCATAACGCCGGGGTAGAGCCGCTTCGTCCAGCACCTCCCCCCGATGGAGGTTGGTCACCGGCACCTCTGCCGTGGGAATCAAGGAGTATTCGGTCCCTTCCAGATGGAAGAGGTCTTCACCAAATTTCGGCAGCTGCCCGGTTCCGAAGAGGGACTCCCGGTTGACGATGAAGGGTGGCAGGGTTTCAGTGTAGCCGTGCTGGTCGGTATGAAGGTCGAGCATGAGGGAGATGAGAGCTCTCTCCATGCGGGCACCAGCCCCGAAATAGGCGGTGAAACGGGCACCGGCCACCTTGGCACCGCGCTCGAAGTCGAGAATGCCCAACTCGGGCCCCAAATCCCAATGGGCCTTCGGCTCGAAATCGAAACTGGTCGGCTCGCCGATGCGACGCTCTTCGCGGTTCGCACTCTCGTCGCGGCCTTGAGGAACCGACGGGTGTGGCACATTGGGAAAAGAGATCTCGAGAGCTTCGAGCTCCTCGTCCAGGACTTCCAAGCGCTGGTCTTGGACCTCCATTTGCTTCTTGATCACGCCCACCTGAGCGATTTGTTCGGTGGCGTCCTTCCCTTGCCGCTTGAGCTGGCCGATCGCCTTGCTCTCTTCGTTGCGCTGATGTTTCAAGCCTTCGACGGCCACCAGAAGAGAACGGCGCTCGGCGTCGAGCCGGCTCCAGGCATCTAGAAGCTCGGCATCGAAGCCCCGGGAGGCCAGGCCGGAGGAGACTTGCTGATGATCTTTTCGGAGTCTTTCCCTGGACAGCATAATGGCGCGGAGTCTACCCCCGAGCCCTAGGAGCGTCAACGAGGCCTTCGCAGGAAGCCTTGGAAGGGCGGTCGTATCTCTTGGTTGGAGCTCTCTTGCCCGTGGCCCAATTTGCTAGGCACAAGAAGGCGCGGCAGCGTACACCTGTATGAAGATAGAATCTGGAGCTGACTGGCAGTCCAGTTTCTCAGCAGGTTCTCAGTAAGTTCTCGGCAAGAGCTGCTTTGACAGGTTACCCGGGCAGAATCGGTGGCGACCAAAGTAGATTCGTTTGCGAGCCGTGCTCGCAGGTCCCAGGTATCGGGCACCTAAGTGATGGAGCGCTCGAGGGTCTCACCAGGCCCCTGCGATGGGACCGCGAGCCCCTGGGGCCTGACTGTGCTCGGCCGCCTGCATCAAGAGTTCTAGGTCAGGAGTTCTAGAGGAGGGAAGTCCCGTTCGTTTTCTGATTCCACTGGCAGCGCTCTTGGCTCTGGGAGCGTTGGCCAGTGTTCAGCTTGATGCCTCGTCCGTTGCTGAGGGAAGCCTTCTGGCTCTCTCGGGGGCCGTCCTGTTGAGCTGTGTGGCCGCTCTGGCCCTTTCGCCCTGCTCGGAGCTATTGGTAGGAAGCGGTCTGCTGGTTGCCGCCGCATGGGTCATGCCTGCCGGCCCCACCCGAGGAGCCGCCTTTGCTCTCTGCCTGCTCGGTCTCCTGGCCTGGACGACCTGGCGCCGGGTCGACTATCTCGTCGCTAGAAACGGCCTTCTAGAAATGAACAGCGGCCTGGGCACCGCCGCGAGGCCCCGGGAGCTACCCTTCTTCATCGCCTTCCCCATCGCCTTGGGTCTTCAGGTGCTCTTTCGCCCGGAGGTTTTTCTGGACTCGAGCCTTGAGTCCGTCCTCCGCTGGCTACTTCCACCGATTCTCGTGGCTTTGGCCGGAAGCTTGCTCGCTCGCCGCTATCAGCTTTCCGGCGTGCTCCTAGCGGGAGCCTGTGCGGTGGCCTTGGGAGCCGGCTGGCGTCTTCCGGGAAGCCTGGCCTTCCTCGCCGTGGCAACTGGAGACTTAGCTCTCGCCCACCGCCCAAGGAAAAATACCGAGGATGGGGTAGCTCGCACGCGGCCTCTTGTCCACGGCTGGGGAACGGCCACCCCTGCCGTGGCCGTTGTGGCTCTCGCCGCTGTCGACCTGATGCGCGGCGGAGCAGCCGGAGACACTCTGGTCATCTTGCTCGCTCTCGCTTTGACCTTCTGCGCCCCCCCTTGGAGGGAGCCAGCCCTCCACCTCTCGTGGGCTCGCTTCGGGACAGCTGTCGGCTTGTTGCTCGCCGCCGCCCTCGCCTTCGAGCTCAGCCCAGCCGACCCGGCCCGAAGCTGGCAGGGGGTCCTGAAGGCCCTCGCCTGGGTTCCTCTACTGCTTCCTGCCATTGCTTGGTCAGGGAGGCGATGGTCCCCGGGCCTATTCTGGATTCCCTATGCTTTGTTGACTGCCGTGACTCTGCGCTGGGCTCCTGGCCTCGGCGCTCTGGCAGCTCCCCTCTGTCTGATCATCCTGGGTCTGTCTTCCTTCAAAGCCTGGGGTGGCGATTCCGCGGGCCGCGCTACCTCGAATCACAACCCTTGGGGATCCGGGCAGACGCTTTGGGCCCTGCTTTGGACTGGCGGCGCAGCCCTGGCGGCCGGATACCCATGGCTACGGGACCAACCCCTGGAGACCTTTCTGCAGCTCCTAGGGCTATCGCCCTCGTGGCCCCACGCGGTGGTCGTGGTGATGGCAGTTGCTGCTCTCACCTGGGTCAACAGCCGGAATCGACTCTTCTCCCCAAGCGGAAGCGCTCTCGACAGGGCTCCTTGGGCTGCGCTAATGGTGTTCGGTGGGTTGCTGGCTCTGCTGGTGGTAAACCCTCCCCAAGGCCGTGAGACCCTCCGCCCAGAGGCCAAAACTCTAACGGCCCAGCGGCCGAGGTTGGTTGTGGACGTAGAACCCCAAGCAGCCTCGAGATTGATCGTCGACTCCAACCTGGCCTATGCGGTCGAGCTCGAGAAGGGCCGCCCTATCGCCACTCTGCGGCTTCACCACACCGATGGACGGGTTACCGAATGGGCTTTGAGAGCCGGCGAGCACACCGCTGAGTGGGCCGCCAGTCGACCGGATATCGCTGCTCGAGGAGATTTCTCAGCCCCTCCACCATGGCAGAGCACCGTAGCGCCGGAAGGTGGGTACTTCGCCCACCGCTTTCGCAGTCGCTGGGAAGTCGAGTCCACCGAACCGGTGATTCGAGTCGTGGTCATCCGGCGACCTCGTCTTCCCAAGGATGTCCTGCTCACGGTGTACCGCCTGGAGCTAGTCCCATGAGGAGTACCGCTAGGAATCTGAAACCGAGGGATGGAGCCAGCTGGCTGGGAATGGCCGCCCTGCTAGGAACCGGCCTGGCGGCGAGCTTTGCGGCGGATTGGCAACTGACCGAGAAGGTAGGCGGCGACCTGCGAAGCACCCTCGTTGCCATTCCCGCCCTGGTCGCCGCCCTCTGGGCCGTGGACCTCTATTGCCGACGGAGCGGCGGGAGAGGTATTTCCAGGCAGACGAGCCAAGCTCAGCTGGTGGCAGTGGCGGTGCTCGGTAGCCTGGGGCTCTATCAACACGACTTGGGGTTGGAGCTCGCTTCGCCAGTCTTGGCGGCTGGTTTTTTCTTTGTCCTGGCTCACCGGGTGTGGAGGCAACTACTCGCGGCTCGGCCTCTTCTGGGACATTCCCTCCAAGGCAGACCCTCCTTACTCTTTTTCGTCCTACCCCTGGTCGCCTACTTGGCCTTATTGCCGTGGACAACCCAACAGCGTCCACCGGATGGGGATGAGCCCTACTATCTCTTGGTGGCTCACAGCCTCGCTTACGACTTGGATACGGACCTCACCAACAACTACCTCCAGGGCGACGGAGAGGCGTTTCTGGGCCGCTCCCTAAAGCCCCAGGCGGGAGACCCCGTTGGCCCCGGCGGCGAGCTCTACTCTCGCCACAACGATGCTCTTCCCATCCTGCTCGCTCCCTTCTACCGCTTGGCAGGAAAAGGCGGAGCCCTCACCATCATGGGAATCCTGGCGGCCCTCTTGGCCTGGACCACCCTACGGCTGGCGCGACACTATTTCCCTCAACACCCCGGAGAAGCACTCGTAGCCTACGGCTGGGTGGCCTTTACTCCTCCCCTACTGCTCTATTCGACGCAGATCTGGGTCGAGGTTCCAGCCGCGCTGCTTTCCATGGTTGTGCTGGACAATATTCCTCGAAGAGAGACTGCGACTCGCTGGACCCGCAAGGAATGGATTGTCATTGGGATTCCCATCCTGCTGTTACCTCTGATCAAGATTCGTTTCATGTTGCTCGCTGTTTCGCTTCTCCTCATCGCTTGGTGGTATGCCCGCCGGCCCTGGAAGCCCCTCCTGGTCCTTTGTATGACTCTGGGCGCTTTGGGCGGAGGTATCCTGTCTTTCAATCAGGCGAAGTATGGCAATCCGCTGAAGATTCATACGATGGAGGAGCTGGCCCTTCACGAACGAACCCTGGCGGACTATGCGGAGGGGGGCCTGGGGCTCTTCTTCGACTCCGCTTTCGGCTTGTTTCCTTCCTCTCCTATCTGGTTCCTAGTGCTGCCGGGAATCTTCCTGGCTCTGCATCGGAAGTACCCTTTGTTGAGAGACCTGCTGCTCCTTGGCGGCCCCTACTTGCTGATCGTCGCGCCACGCGGAGAATGGTACGGAGGCTGGTCTCCCCCCTTCCGCTACGGCTTGTTCATGCTGCCCCTGCTGGGCCTTTTGCTCATCCCCTTACTCGCCCAGCGGCGCCAGGCCGGAGCTCGTATGCTGTTGGCTGCTCTCGGGCTGCTCACCCTTCTACTCACGGCCCTCTGGTTCGCGGTGCCGGGTTGGACCTACAACTTCGCCGATGGCCGAACCTACCTACTCGACCACCTTGGAAGACTCCTCGGTGCCGACGTAGCCCGGCTTTTCCCCAGCTCCGTTCGCCCTCGTCTGGCAACTTGGCTCTGGCCCCCGTTGGCCGCTCTCGCGGTGGGGCTCCTTTGGTGGTGGCCGCGGCCAGCCATCAGAACCTGGCGCAACCTCACCACGACCCGCCAAGCCGGTGCGGTGCTGCTATTTCTAGCTCTAGGGTTTCTCCCTCTCGTGGCAAAGTCTCTTCCCACGAAGCTCATTGAGGTGGAAGATGCCCAGGTGAAGAAACAGCGAGGGCACCCCTTCCCGGACCGCTGGATCATCGAGCGAACACGGTACCGAGGAGGATGGGTGTTGCGACCCGGGGAATCGGTCACAGCCCCCGTGGTGGCGGGTGGTCGGCGAGTCGCTGTCCGGCTGGACCTTCAATACGTCCGCAATAGCGATTGGCCCATCCGGCTCTTGGCGAAGTCGGGAGATCGCCTCCTCGGCAGATGGAGGCCCCAGGACAGTCGAAATTGGACCGAATGGGAGCTGGCCCCCATGGACTGGACCGATGGAGACTCGCTAGTCCTGGAGGTCGTGGCGGCTTCTCCTCGCGGGGATCAATCTCCCAACGGTATCGTTATCGACCGAGTCGAGCTGCGGTGGCTGGATTGAGACCCAAGATCTCTGCAGTGATTCCCACCCTGGGAGCGAGCCCCCATCTGGAGACCTGCCTACGAGCCTTGCGCTCCGATGGCGGGGAAGAGTTGGAAATCGTCCTGGTGGATCAATCTCCCAAGCCCTTGGATCTCCCGGAAGAGCTTACGGATCAGGTGATTCGACCAGGAAAGAACCTCGGCTTTGCCGAAGCCACCAACCGCGGAATCGCGGCCAGCAAGGCACCCTTGGTAGCGACCATCAACGATGATTTGGTGATTCATCCGAACTGGTGCGCCCGCCTCGAGCAGGTCCTCGCGGGAAACCCCCGGGCTGCGGCGGTTCAAGGGCTGCAAACTCGTCTCGGCAACGAGCGAGAGATCGACGGCTGCGGCATCGCGCTAGACCACTGGTGGCAAGCTTGCCAATTGGGCTCCGAGGAACCGGCAAACCTGTGGAGCGACCCGGAGACCACAGAAATCTTTGGCGTATCCGCCACAGCAGCCCTCTATCGACGCTCGGCCTTGGAGCGGGTGGCACTGCCTCAACCCAGGCTACTTCGACTCGCTGGGCTCCCGTCCGGCCGCCGCGGGCCGAGGTTTTTCGACTCGTCCCTCGGCTCCTATTATGAAGATGTAGATCTAGCCTGCCGGCTGCGGGCGGCGGGTTTTCGAGCCTACCGAGCTCCCGGAGCCAGAGCTGACCACGCCGGCTCGGCGACGGGAAACCGCCGCCCCTTGAAACGCCTAACCCAGCTGCGGGGGAACCGCTATGCGGTCGTTGCCAGACTCTTGGGAAGGACGCTGTGGCTCAACCTACCCCGCATGCTGGAGCGGGACACTCGAGACTTGGTTCGGGCCTGCCTCAGAGGCCAGTTCACCAACGCTGCGGCCATCCTCCTGGGTCTGGTGCGCGCCATCTGGTTGGGCCCCCGTTACGTCCACTTTGGGCCTCCCTCAGTTCCCCTAGAGCAGATCCGCAGGTTTCGACCGGAGAGAGCTCGATGACCTCTTCGGAAATTTCTACCGGGCCCTGCCGGCTCAGTGGGATCGTGGTGCATTGGAACAATGAGGAGTTGTTGGACCGATTGGTCGAAGCTTGGCCGGAGGATCCGAGATTCGAGCTCATCGTGGTGGACAACAGCGCTTCTGCGGAGGTTTCCGAGCAGCGGGTTCGCTTGCTTCGACCTGCGGAGAATCTAGGCTTCGGCGGCGGTGCCAACCTGGGGGTCCGAGAAGCCAGGGCCCCAGTGGTTCTTATCCTGAATCCCGACGCTGTGCCGGAGCCGGGGGCTCTCGAAGCTCTACTCGATGGTTTCCGTCGCCATCCCGAAGCCATGGGTTTGGCGCCGAGGCTGTCCGGCTCCGATGGCGAGCCCCAGTTCCGTTGGCAGCTGCGGCCTCTTCCGACTCTCTTGACCCTCCTAGCTCAAGCATTGCTCATCCCAGCTGGGGCCGGTTCCCCTCGTGAGCCGGCCGAGGGAAGCCTGGTGGAGCAACCGGCAGCGGCAGCCTTGGCCCTTCGGCGGAGGGCTTTCGTCGACTTGGGAGGCTTTGACGAGCGCTTCTACCCCGCTTGGTTCGAAGACGTCGACCTAGCGCGCCGTTTTCAGAATCAGAACCTGCCCCTCCTCTACTGGCCCGCCTCTCGCTTCCGACACGGGCTCGGTGGTAGCGTCCCCCACCTGGGGTATGGCCCATTTCTATGGATCTACTACCGGAACCTCATGCTCTATCTAGCCAAACACCACGGCCCCCTCGGCGTCGGCTTAGCCCGACTTCTACTAGCTGTTGGCATGGTCCTGAGGGGATGCCTTCTTCCCCTGCGCAAGCCGAAGAGGGCCACCAGCAGAGGCCAAGCAGCAGCTGGTCTTTGGGCCGTGATCGCAGGAGCGGCCAGCAATTGGCAACGCCCTCGCAGACTGCGACAGCGCTTCTCCCGAAGTGAGCCACCGGAATGATGATCTGCCCAGATATCGCGGTGTGCATCGTGACTCACAACAGCGCCCGAGACCTGGCGTCCTGCCTCGACGCCCTCGATGCTCAGCAGGAGGTTTCCTTTGAGATCATCGTGGTGGATTGCGCCAGTCGGGATGATTCGGTTGCCATCGCCCGAAGTCGACAGGCCCCAGACCCAAGGCTCCCTGATTCGAGGGTCACTGATTCAAAGCTCGGAAACTCGAAGCTCACCGTCGTAGCCCTGCCGGACAATCTTGGCTTCGCTGGCGGTATGAACGAGGCGATCGGTAGGTCGGAAGCTCCCTTGATCCTGAGCCTCAACGCTGACGCCTGGGTCGAGCCGGGTTTTCTGAAGGCCCTATTGAATCGCATGGAGGGACATCCAGAGCTCCAGGTAGGTGCCGTCACTGGCCGCTTGGTTCGCTTTCAGGAGGAAGGGAAACCGACTCTTCTGGACGCCTGTGGCATGTACTGGACTCGCAATTGGAGGCATTTCGATCGCGGTTCCGGTGAGGAGGATCGGGGACAGTGGCCAGTGGCCGAGAAAGTTTTCGGCGGCACGGGAGCGGCCACTCTATTTCGGCGCAGTGCGCTGGAAGACGTCGCCTTCGAAAACGAGATCTTCGACCTCTCTTTTCATTCCTTCCGGGAAGATGCGGAGTTGTGTTTTCGTCTGCGGGAGCGAGGCTGGGAAGTTCTCTATGAGCCCACCGCCCGAGCGGTTCACCGGCGCTTCAACCTGCCTGACCGCCGGTCTCAGATGCCTGCCAGGGTCAACTATCACTCCTTGAAGAATCGATACCTGCTGCGCTTCTACCACCAAACGGCCGGCAACTTCGCCTCCACATTGGCCCCGACTCTGTTGAGAGACACTCTGGCGCTGATCTACGTAGCTCTGCGAGAACGCACGTCATTCGCTGCCTATGGATGGCTGTGGCAGCAGCGCCACGAGATTCGCCGCAAACGGCGATGGATCCAGCGGCGGCGTACCGTACCTCCAGCGGAAGTGAATCGGTGGTTCCGAATGGATGGGGAGCCCTTATGAGTCAAGAGCACCCCAAGCCCCGGGTAGCCCTCATGGGGAGCCGCGGCATCCCCAACCGCTACGGAGGCTACGAAACCCTGATGGAGGAACTGGCTCCGCGACTCGTCAAGAGCGGCTTCGACGTCACTGTTTATTGCCGTTCCCATTCAACGCCACGCCAGCTGCGGGAGTTTCGCGGCGCCAAGCTGGTGGTGCTTCCAACTTTCCGAACCAAGTACCTGGATACCCCAGTCCATACGCTGTTGTCCTGCTGGCATGCTGCTCTTGGACGGTTCGACTCGGCTCTGTTGGTGAACTCGGCCAACGCGATCTTCGTGCCCTGGCTACGCCTGGCTCGAATTCCAGTGGCACTCCACGTCGACGGCATCGAGAAACGGCGGGCCAAATGGGGTCTCCTGGGTCGATGGGTCTATGCGCTCTCGGAACGCCTAGCCTGTCGACTGCCCAACGCCCTGGTGACGGACGCCATGGTGATTCATGATCACTACCTGAAGAGGTATGGCGCCGATTCGACCATGATCACCTACGGCGTCGACCCTCAGCCCCCCGAAGAGCTCGACACTCTCCAGCGCCTCGGCTTGGAAAAAGGGCGGTACTTTCTCTACGTCAGCCGTTTCGAGCCGGAGAACAATCCCCACCGAGTTGCCGAGGCCTACAAACAAGTCGGCGGTGACCTCCCCTTGGTGATGGTCGGTGGAGCTCCCTACGCGGACGGTTTCATCTCGAGCTTCACCACGGGGGCGGACTCACGAATCTTGTTCCCCGGAGCCATCTACGGCGCCGGCTACCGCCAGCTCCTCAGCCACGCTTTGGCCTACGTGCAAGCAACGGAAGTGGGAGGCACCCACCCAGCCCTGGTGGAAGCCATGGGCTACGGCTGCTGCCTGGTGGTCAACGACACACCGGAAAACCGTGAAGTTGCTGGCCCGGAGGCCTGGTATTTCCAAGCCGAACAGCCTTCCACCCTAGCCAAGGTGCTCGAAAAGGCTCGAAGCAATCCCTCTGAAGCCACCGCCAAAGGCCTGAAAGCTGCTAAAAGAGCCCAAGAGTTATATTCTTGGGACGTGGTTTGCGATCAATATGCAAAATTGCTCTCTGACTTGGCCCAGAAGAAAGAGCCTCGGGACCTTTTTGAGGCTAACTAGACGTAGCTTCGGACTCTTCCGTAGAATATGGCACCAACACATAGAGGAAACTCAGCAACTTGTGTTCCTCTAATGATGGTAATTCTGCACTAGAGAGCGAACGATCCGGATGATCAAGGAACGAGCTCGCCTACTCGCAATAGGCATTTTCAGCCTCGACTTGGCGTTGATTGCCATCGCCTTCTGGCTGGCGTATTGGTTCAGGAGCGTTTTTCTTCCAACTTCCTGGCCGAACCTATTTCACGGGGAACTTTACCCGCTACAAGATTACCTGCCTTTCCTTCCGATCGCATTGGTGATCTGGGGCGG
>JAHZIX010000022.1 GCA_022601195.1 Deltaproteobacteria bacterium | reverse complement strand
GGCTTCACCGGCTTCACCGGCTTCACCGGCTTCACCGGCTTCACCGGCTTCACCGGCTTCACCGGCTTCACCGGCTTCACCGGCTTCACCGGCTTCAACGGGCAGGCAGGTTCTCCATTTGCTGGAGGCGAGCCAGAGCTTCCAATGCTTGGCGAGAGCTGGCCCCTTTGTGTTCCCGTAGTTGGGAGTAGCTGCTGCGTATCAAGACTTCGGCCTCGGTTTGCATTCCAAGGCCCAGTAGGCAACCACCGAGCACACTCCTGGCGTCAGCGATACGCCAGTGATCCGGCAAGAACTTATTGCTAAGGATCCCTAGGGCTTGCCTCGCCTCAGTCTCGGCGGCAGGAAAATCACCTTTGGCCGTCAAGAGGGTGGCTAGATCTCGGCGTACATCGGCGACCTTGTCGTGCTCCTCGCCGTAGGTTTCCACCCTCATGCGGAGAGCTTGTCGGTAAAGGGTCTCGGCGGATTCGAGGTCCTCCCCTAGCTGAAGACAGAGGGCTAAGTTCTTGAGCACGCTAGCGATTTTGTGATGGCCGGCAGAATACCTCTCCTGTCGGAGAGCAAGGCTTTCCCTGAACATACGCTCCGCTTCGTTGAGCCTACCCAGATCGCGACGAACACTTGCCAGGTTAGTCAAAGTTCTGAGGTAGAGGGGGGAATCTGACACTTCAGGGAATCGCCGGCGCTCAATAGCGAGAGCCTCCTCTAGCATTTCGTTAGCTTCTTGGTATTTTCCTCGGGTGGCAAGAGTCCACCCCAGGTCATTGAGCCCCAAGGCAATCTGTTTGTGGTCACCCTCACCAAGTAGACGGCGCCTGATCTCTAGAGATTCTCGGTACCATCGCTCAGCGTCGGCTAGGTTCCCACTCTCTTTGGCCACGCCCCCTAGGCCGTCCAGAACGCTAGCAAACCCCATGCTCTCCGAGCTGCTCAGCCTTTCTAGGATTCCTTGGGCTTCGAGCAAGTGATCTCTGGCGGCTTCATAGTCTCCCAGGTCCCAGAGCACATTCGAAAGGCTGTGGTGGCTGCGTGCTATCTTTAGATCATCTTCTTTTAGGTTTCGCTGTCGCAGTTCAAGGCTTTTTTCAAGGAGGTCACGGGCTTGTGTTAGTTCCCCATTTCCGCGATAAATTTGCCCCATCCGCGCCATAAAAGTAGCTCTCTGAAGCGGCTGCGATTGCATTGCCTCATCTATCTTCTCGAGTCCTCGATCGAGGATATCTAGAAAGGTCGGTCGCTGCCCTTGCGCCTCTTGATCGGCGGCTGAAAGAAGTTCGAAAGCGAAGCTCGCAGATTCTCTTGCTACCTCATCGCTTCGGCGCCGTTCCAGATTGTTGAAACCCAAGCTGACAAGGAGGCTGAGAAGAACCACGGCTGCGACGAGCTGACCACGCCGGCGTCGGACGAACTTCCCGAATCTGTAAAGCTGCGACCCTTGGCGCGCCATTACCGGCCAGCCGGCCAGGTGTCGGTCGATGTCCTCTGCCAGCTCTCGGACGGAGAGGTAGCGGTCTTGGGGCTCAAAGCGCAGTGCTTTCAGGGCGATGAAATCGAGATCTTTTGGTAGGCGGGGGGGCTTGGCTGCTCTTTCTGTTGAATGGCTCTCAGTAGTCTGCTCTGTCGTCGGCTCTGAACCTTCTTTTAGATTGTTGTTGGATGAGGGTTTGGAGCCAAGACCTGGCTTCGTGCCTGTGACTCTGCTTGGTCTCAGTGGTTCCCGTTGGCGCTCGAGAGTTGCCGTATAGAGGGCTGCCGGAGTGAGGGTGCTGGGGGCGGAGAAGGGAACACTGCCGGTCAGCAATCGGTAGAGCACCACTCCAAGGGAGTAGACATCGCTAGCGGTGGTTACCGGTTCACCCCGAAGCTGCTCCGGGCTAGCGTATTCTGGAGTCAGAAAGCGGCCTCCGAGAGCAGCGAGGGTTTCTTGAGGCTTGTTGTCCGGTGTGAGCAGCTTTGCGATGCCAAAGTCCAAGAGTTTCGGCATGCCTTCGGAATTGACCAGAATATTGGCGGGCTTTAGGTCCCGGTGAATGACTAGGTTCTGATGTGCAAACCCGACGGCATCGCAAACAGACCGGAACAGTTTCAGGGTTTCGGTGATGGAGAGTCGACGTTTCTCACAGTAGCGGTGGATGGGCTCGCCTTCGACGTGCTCCAGGACGAAGTAGGGGATGCCCTCATCGGTGGCTCCACCATCAAGTAGATGGGCAATGTTGGGATGCTGAAGATTGGCGAGAATTTGACGCTCGTAGCGAAATCGTTGGACGATTTCCTCACTGTCCAAACCCCTCCTGATGAGCTTGATGGCTACCCGTTGTTCGAATTCCTGATCTTTTCGCTCTGCCAGGTAAACCGCCCCCATTCCGCCGCGGCCCAAGGGCTCGAGCAATCGGTAGGGGCCGCAATGGCCTTCCTGGGGCAACCCGGTGGCCGTTTCCGAAGCTCGGTAGAAAAGAGGTTCTTCTAAGAACTCCTCTGCTTCGTCGGATTCAGCAATGAGGGAGAGTACCTCCTCGAGGACCAGGTCGTCGCCTTTGCAGGTCTTCCTAAGGAATTCAGTTCGCTCCTTCCGGGGGATCTCCAGTGCGGCCTCTACTGTCGACTTTATTCGTTGCCAATGTCGTGAATCCATATCTAACTTCCCTCAGCGCCCGAAAGGGGAGCTCGCTTGGGTTTCATCTTCTGGTGATTTCTATTCCAAGATAAGTTCTAGGAAGAATTGTTTCACCGGCTTTTCTTGGGAGCCATCCTCCTGGTGAAACAAACGGAGTTGGTATTCTCCCGCCGGTATTTCCGTTCGCCGCAGCAACACCGAGGTAGTGGAGTCGTTTGACGCTCTTTTTAGGTCGGGCAGACTGAGAGTGATCGTGCCGCTCTGGAGTGTCCCTTTTTGACGATCAGCCAAGGGGGAGATGTCGAGGCGATAGACCTTGTCCCCGCTGTCCATCGTGGGCAAGGAAAAATGAAGTGCATAGGCTGGCGAATCGGCAGGTACGCTTAGTTTTTCTAGAGTCTTGGGTGGCCCCCTTTCTGGTCTCTTCTCCTGCAGATGCTTGATGGGCCAGTTGACCACAGGAGCCCGCGCTGCCTGTTTCTGGGTTGCTAGTTTCTTCCTGAACAGGCGGCGCTCCCTGTCGAAAGCCAGCTCTTGCTCCGCCAGCTCGTCTTTCCCTTGATCGATTCGTTTCGACAATTCGAGCTGATGCCGGTTGGAGTCTTCAAGGCGGTTTGCAAGGATGTGCTGCTGAGATGCGAGGGTCGATAGCTCCGCTTCGAGGGCGTTGGTTTTCCCCCGTTCCGAGGCCAAGCCGCCGCCAAGACCGAGCGCAACCATGAAGAGGATAGAGGCAGCTAGGCCTAAGGGGAGGCTGACGCCTCCGGACCACCAGGGGGAGCGAGTTGGTGTGGCATCTGAGCTGATTTCCAGCGAGCCTCTCGCCGAGGCAAGGTTTAGCTTCCAGGTTTCGTATTCTGGGTCACAATCTACCTCTTGTTCCAGGCTCGAGGACTGCAGGGTTCCGGCCTTGGCAGCTCTCTGGTACTTCAGGGCTAGGTCTAAGGTTTCCTGGTCCAAGGCTCCTGTTTTCCAGGCTGGGTCGAAGCTGGCAGCCTTCGCCCAGACTCCGAATTTACAGCGCAGATTGAGTGGCCCTAAGGGGGCTCCGTTTGCTTCATCGGTGGCCTCGAGATCCCCGGTGCCGATGAGCGGTACGGTGTCCGCAGGCACGACGAGTACCCTTTCCGGGAAGCCCGATGGTGTTTCTCGATTCTCCTCAGTAGACGTAGAAAGGACCGCCCACTCCAGACCGTTGCCTTCCATGGACGGTAGCAGGAAGAGATCCCCGGGCCGTAGAGGCTTGGGATCTCGCTGGCGGAATCTACTGTCCTCGAGGCTAGCGTCCCTTCGCAGGACCTCGCCGGTTCGTCGACGCAGATCCCGGTGAAGATCTCGGATATCCATTAAATTTTTCCTCCCAATTGAGGGCCTCACCCTGATAGGCCCTCTAGGACTAACGCCCCGTGATCTGGAAGTGGCTACCTGGCACTGGCCCACGAGGGAGCTGATGGTTGAAAAGAGCTCGGGAAAGCGGTCTCGTGGGATACCTAAGAGCCGGGAAAGCTTCCGGCGTGACAGCCGATTCCCTCTCAGCACCTCGTCTGGGATGGTCTCGGGACGGCCTTCCGGGGAATTCCCTTCCTGGCCTGCGAGGCTGCGCAAGAAGTGCCAAAGAGCCCTGAGGTGCTTTCTGGTACTTGCTGAGGAATCCAGCTGATCCAACTCCTGGCTGACGCAGCGGACCAATTTCTCGAAGCTATCCCGTTCCTCGACAACGGTTTCCGGCGGGACTACAGGGATAGGACGTGAGGACTCGTCTCCCGCGCCTTCGAAGGCCCGCTCTCCCGCTTCTTCTTCCAACAGCTCCACCCACCGAGAGCGGACATCGGCTTTGAGAGGGTCGACTAGATCTCGAAAGTGAAAAGAGTCGATGCCGTGATGGGGCAGGGTTGCTAGGAGATCTTGGAGTCTTTGAATCAGGGTTTCCTGTTCGCGGCCCCTAGCTGTGACCAAGTCCGGCAGCAACTCATCGTTCCAGCGGCAAACGATCTCACCCAGATTTCCGCTCCTTTCTGCTAGCGACTCTGATGCCAAGTCAAAGCTGAGGAGAGTGTCGTTGGCAATCTTGGGGCCGCCAGAAACGAGATGCAGAACCTTCGTCTGAAGGCATTGGCTCAGGGCCTTGTTGAGAATTGCGAAGATCCGGTACCCGAGGGGGTCGTGCCGTCTTTGGGTCTCATAGAGAAAGTTGCGAAGACTGAGGAACACCAGCCCATCGACGTTGTCCTTGATCTGAAGCTGAGCTCGCAGGCTACGAGACCTGCGCAGGAATACAAACTCGTAACAGTTGGCTGCCAGTTCATCCAAAGCGTCCTTGGAACCAACCTCAGAATTGCTCTCCATGCGGTACTGCCCGGACCCTCTTGCCGGCCACTTGGAAAAGCCGTAGATCCCAAGGTAGGTCGGTGAACAACTCCATAGGCCGCGCTTCCGCAACTCACTCTCTAGGACTCCTCTGAGAGACTCCCACAATTTTTCGAAGGTCTCGGAATCAGGGGGAGAACCTGCAGGATCGAGGGATCGGAGGTAATCGGTGAAGACTGTTCTCAGTGGGGTCGTTTTTTGGATTCTATTCATTTTCATTTTCTGAGAGATTCATACTAATTCAATTCTACTCGAAGTGAAGGGTTTGTTTCGAGTACCTTCTACGGGAAATGGACGGTTTAGTTTGATTCCGTCCACTTTCTTGAAGTTCCTGGTTAGTTCACTTTCATATACGGGGACGGAGTCACGTTCCCGCCAAACACTGCGCAGTGGGAGGACTGTAGTAGCGCGAGAGCTACTAGAAGATTTGATGGAAGCGTCTTCGATTGGCAAGGGGTGATCTCTTGGAGTCGGAGGCAAAGGATACAACTACCGATCTAGGAGCTGAAATATGTTTCACAATAATCAAGCTATTCATGTCATGAAGTCAACGGTAACTTGGATCCTTCTCTGCGTATGTGTGTCGATGGGTTTTCAGGTTTCATCCGCATGGGCTGCGAGTCCTCAGAAGAGCTTCGGGTCAGTTTCGGACGCCAGCGAGCGAACTGCCGAGAGGGACGAAAGCCCGCAGGCTGGAGGAGACTCCGAAGAGGATGAGCAAGCCGTAGATATCGACGAACCTTGGGATACCAATCCCCAGGACGGAGAAGGGATGGTGGGGTGGGAATGGATTCATCGCAATATTGAGGTGCCCATTTTGGATTTCGTGAGAGATCTACTAGATATGTTTCGTTACTAGAGAAAAGAGCTTGAAACAAGGCGCAAGAGTAGTGCGACGAGCTGCTCTTGCGCCTTCTTTTTTCTGAGATCTAAGGAAATTCAGTGAGAATGACATTCTCGTGATCTATCTTGGGGAGAAAAATCGCATTGTATTATTGCGAGAGGTGTAGTGTTCGAAATTCCTAGGATTCCCCTTCTGGTTCTGATTCCGATTAAAAGGGTGGCTTAGGTTGAGTTTAGGGTAGTGTTTCTGGGTCGTGTCGATCTCCAGGTGTTGATCCATTGCCATTGGGATGTAGGGGGTCAGGTCTAAATTTTCCAGTCGGCTAGTTGATGAGCAATATCTTTTCCAAACCTCTTGGCCACCGATCAGGAAAGTGCGATTTCAGGGGGCATCGATTCTCTTTGATCGAGTGCGGTTCTGTCTTAATTCTAAGAGGGATAGATAATTTTTACTCTTTCTGACGTCCACGTTGCCTCACGAAGAAGTTGCCGAGAAACCTTGGTTGGTGCGGTGGCGCTCCTAGTCAACTACATGCTGCAGCAATGTCTTGCCCAATACTTCCTTTAACACGGTCCTTGCCGCCTTCAAACCTCTTTTCTCCTGGAAGGCGTTGAGGAATGAAGATGCTTATTGGTAGTCTCCAATGACCTGGAAGAGCGCCCAGTGATAGGGAGTGTAGGTATCGACGAGTCGGGGCTCACCTCCGCGGCCGGTACATTCTTTCTGGGCTCGAATCAACTCGATCTGAGCCGAACGGAGAGCCTCGTCTTTGCTTTGGCCAGCCCGCAGGTGACGATAAAACGCCACCATAAGCTCTGCCGTTGCCATGTCATCAGCTGACCATTGGGAAGCGATGACCGTGCGAGCACCGGCGACTTGGAAGGCACGGCTCAGACTGATGAGGCCTTCCCCCTCCCTGAGCTTGCCCCTTCCGGTGTCGCACGCGGAGAGCACCACGAGATCCGCGTCGAGGTACAGTTGTTCAATGATCTCCCATGCTTGAAGCAGGCCGTTATCTCGTCCTTCCGGAGATCCCTCGGGAAGGCTCAGTACTACGGCGGAGCTCAGGGGCATTCGATCGTCGTAGTACCCATGAGTGGCGATGTGGAGGATCTTGGGCCGGCTCCCCAAGGCTTTGATCTGCTCTTCCGTAGCTTCTTCACCGAGATAGGCCCGTGCGCTTTGGGGAAAGAGCTTGACGATGCCTTCGACCTCTCGGCGGCTGAAGACTAACGGCTCCCAATTGAAAAGGCCCCGTTCTATGGCTGAACCTGCCTGTGGGTCGTCGGGACTGTCTCTCTCGAAGAATGAGCCGTCCCCGAAGTCAGGATCACCAAACGCTGCAAGCTCAAGTGCCGTATCTTCCTCGATGGGCACCTTTTTGGAGTGGCGATCCTCTAGAAGCTTTGCGTAGACCGTTGTCGAGGCTGAGAAGTGCAGCGGCTTCCATTCGATTAGGTACTGCTCGTTCGGTTCAGGACTGTCATTGGCTGCAGTCTCTCGAAGGAGGGCAGCGAAGGGAAGCAGATGCAAGGGACCATCGGGAATCAGCAGGATTCGGTCGGCCCCAGCGAGCCAGGGTTCCACGGCGAGGAGCAGGTCTCGGTAGAGCTCACGGCCAAGGTTCTTGGAGCTCTCTGTGGAAAGGCCGGGAGTTCGACCAGCGTCGAGGGCGGCTCGGAAATTCTCAATTTTCTTGCGGAGGGTTCCTTCCTCTAAACAGACTTTGTGGACTTGTAGTTCCTCACCCTGTCGGAGTACAAAAACATAGGTGCTTTTTCTCCCGACGCTGAAGGAAACAAGGGCGGTTCCTTGGTCCAGACGCTGTCGAGCGTCATCTGTCGTCAGTGGCTCAGGGTATTGCAGAGCTGCCAGGCGAGGAGAGGAGCGGCGAACCTTTTCTTCTATCTCGTCTGCTTTCCAGCGCAGTTGATCCAGCCGATAGTGAATATCTTCGACCGTGTCTTGGTCTCTGGGAAGACGAAGGTTCCGGAGCTCTTGCTGCGTCAGGTCGAATTGATTTGCCAGCTGGCGACGTTCTTTCTTGAGAGCCTCTGGTACCTCTGAAGGAAGTCGTACTTTCCGCTCGGTCAACATTTTGAGAAGAGTCCGAGCTTTGGATCGCTCCAGGACATGGAAGGCTTCATCGTCCCTACCAAGAGTGTGCAAGACATCCATCAGGTCTCGGTAAAATATGCTGTTTCTTGCCCGGAATCCTATTTGGGAGTCATAAGAACCGCCGAGGCGTGAGAGTTGGTTTTCGAAGGCTTCGAGAGATCTGGTGAAGGACTCGTGGGCAACCTCAAGGTCGCCGGAGGCTAGGGCGATCTTGCCGATATCGTTCTGGATCTTTGCTGTAGAAGTGATCTTGGGAGCAAACCGGCGATAGAGGTCTAAGGCTCGGAGATGGTACTCGCGGGATCGGTTCAACTTCCCGAGGTCCGCTGAGATCTTTCCCAAGTTGGCTAAGCTGTCCGCCACAAAGAGACTGTTCGGCGCGAATTTCTCGATGATATTCTGCCCCCGAAGGTAGTACCTGTAGGCGCGCTCCAACTCTCCTCGTTTTGCTGCAACCTTTCCCAGATCTCTGAAACTCACCGCGACAGCAGCGCTGCCTGGCGCGATGCTTTCACTGAGGGCGGATGCTTCTAGGTAGTAGCCGTGAGAGCGATCCCAATCTCCCCGTGCAGCTGCTACGTCTCCGAGGTTTTTCAGTGCACCAGCCATAGAGTGGCTTTTCGGAGCAATTCTCCTGCACAGCTCGAATACCTGGTGATGGTAGTCATCGGCGAGGTCCAACTGGCCGCGTTCTTCTGCGACCTTTCCCAACTGGGCCAACCTCCCTGCTACTTCCAAGCTTCCAGGTGCGAGACTCTCAGTAACTTGCAATGCTCGCAGGTTGTAGTGGTAAGAGCGGTCTGGGTCCCCTCTTAGGTTGGCGATCCTCGCGAATAGGGACCAGGTTCTCGCTACCGACCTACTTTCCCGGGCAAACCGTTGAAAGAGTTCCATTGCTTGCGAGGCGTAGCCCTGGGCTCGGCCCAACTCACCCCCATCGGCGAGGTAGAACCCCAAGACTCGTAGGCTCTCCGCCACCTCTAAGCTCCCAGGTGCGAGATGTTGATGAATGCGCAATGCCTCCGCAGCGAGGTCTAGACCCACATCCAGCTCTCCATTGACCCCTGCTATGTTGGCGAGATAACTCAACGAGGCTGCCACAAGGAGGCTCTGTGGGGCTAACCGTCTCCGTAGCCGTAGCGCCCGCTGGAAATGGTCTCGCCCCTTGTGACGTTTCTCACGTAGGATTGATATCCAACCCAGGCGGCTGAGGAACTCGGTTCCTTTGAGGCTCTCCGGGTTGAGGGCATTCTCCAGGCTGATGGCCGCTTCTATCATCACTTCTGCTCGATCGAGCCTTCCCAGGAGAAGATTTAGTTCCCCGAGGGCATGGGAAGCTTCGATCTTTTCGCGAGGGTCAGTCGTTCTGCGAAGCAGGTAGAGGTAGGATTTTGCAGCAAATTCCAGGTTTTCTAGTTGCGCCCATATATCTCCCGTCCTGAGGAGAAACCAGGCCCTCCAACCCCCGTTCTCCTCGAAGCGAGCGTCGCTCAGTAGCAGTTCCCAGGCACTCCAGGCTGACTCGAGATCTCCTCCCTCGAGGAAAATCTCTCCCCGGGCGTAAGAACTCTCCAATTCGGCAGGGAGTTCTGGGCGCACTTGCGCGGTCCACAGGCCTGGCTTCACCGTCAGAACGATGGGCTTGGTCCCTCTCCGGCCAGTCAAGACGACCGTCCCCCGAGGAGCTTGTTCGGCTACCAGGTCTAGCCAATCGAAGTAGGAGCGGAAGACCCCCGAGGCAGGCTCTGGATTTGCCGGTGGAGCCGCCGTGCGAGTCCAGGTGAGCATCACATCCCCGGCCTGGAGGCCGGCCCGGTACAAGGTCGAGACCTCGCTGACGGTTTCCACGACGACTCCCGCCAGCTCTGGGGTATAGGCAACCCGAGACTCAGCCCAAGCGGAAGGGCAGGCAATCGGTCTGGAAGTTGCTCCAAGAACCGATCCCAGAAGATCTGTCAGCAATAGGAGTGCCGTCAAAAAGGCCGCCTTGCCTACCCACCCTGCCCTGAAAGTACCTCTCATCTCCCACATTCCCCCGTTGTCAAAGTAACGCGATAAAGCGGGGGAAGTCGGCTCAAGGTCGCCCTGGGCACTTTGAAAAGGGAGTCCCTGGTTTACTCGCTCTAAGAAGACACCGACAGGATTCTGAGCTCGTTTGGCGGGGGAGTGAAGCCACCTTCTTGTCACTTCTCATGGAGAATTTCGAAGAATTTCCCCAGAAATCGATATTCCCGTGATCTATTTTCTGGTAAAAGATCGCATTGTTAACTTGAGAGGCACCATGAAAGAACCAATAGACGTTACGGGATTGCTCCTTGATTGGAGCGAGGGCGATCGTGAAGCCCTGGTCAAGCTCATGCCCTTGGTTTGTGATGATCTCCGTCGCCTGGCCCATCACTACTTGGGAAAAGAGGCCCGAGTTCAGACCTTTCAACCCACTTCCTTGGTAAACGAGGTCTACTTGCGCTTTCATGGCTACCGCAAAGTGAGTTGGAAGAACCGGGCGCAGTTCTTCAGCGTTGCGGGGGAAACCATGCGGCGCATTCTCATCGACCATGCTCGTGGGCATCACACCAGCAAACGTGGCAAAGGAGTTTCTCCCTTGCCGCTGGACGAAGCCTTTGGACTTGCCAACGACCGAGAGTTAGATCTGGTCAGGTTAGACGATGCTCTGAAAGACTTGGAAAAGATGGATCAAAGGCAGGCCCGCGTGGTCGATCTACGATTCTTCGTCGGCTTGACCGTCGAGGAGACCGCGTCTGCCTTGGAAATATCGGCTCCCACGGTCAAACGCGACTGGCAGTTCGCCAAATTGTGGCTGCGCCGCGAGCTCTCTCGGTCTGGGGACAGAGAGAAAGTAGGGGATAGCTCGAGCCAGGTAATCTGCTAGAGGCCCGCAGCGGTCGTTGCTGGATTTCTTGGGAAGAGCTTCCTCGCTCGATTGAGTCGGCGTCTCTAGGTCTCTATGAATAGGTAGGGGGAAGTCGTCTTTGACTGCTCAGGCTCCTGATTGGGAATCTCGGAGCACTAGGAAGATGACCCAACGATAGGTGGCGTAGGATCCGAACGAGTGGTGGTCACGGTGCCTGCTAGTCGCTCAAGCTCTTTTCATTACAATTTGAACTGTCAAGCTTGGAAGGACAGAACCTGCCGGCACTTCCGCCCTTCATATAGAGTCGGGAAATGTTGGAGGGTTAGGACCTAGCGATTCCTCAGCCCTTCAACCGGCTCACAACGTATATTGCGGGACGGAGCTGAGAGGACTGCGGATCCCCATACGCAACTCTCGACTATAGGTCGATCTAGAATAACGACAGGGATTCTCGAGGGAGATCGAGACAGGGCCTCCCCATCAGGGCCGGTTCTACCAAGCAGCTTGGCACAATTACTTACTCTTCATTGCAGGCTGGACGACCCACCCAAGGCTACCCATCTATCTGCTCAGATGCTTCCGACTTGCAGTGCGCTCCTTGGCGCATTGTCTCGGGTTTGGCCAAGTCTTATCCTCTTGTCGGACTTGCAAAGAGTGCTCATTCCAGGCGTCGAAGGCTGGACCAAGGCACTTTCTGCGTTCGAAACAAAGAGGCCGCGGATCAGCGGCTACATCTGCCTAGCCCTACTCCTGCTCAATGGTTGACCACGCAGACGTATCGCCGGACTCGAAGCCGTCGCTGAAGATCAACGGATCACAGTACTCCAACGATAGCCTCCCCATGGAGATGACCACTACGCCGCGTCGATCGTCGTTGTCGTCGGTGATGTAGAGCCGGTATTCCCGATAGGATCCAGGCGAAGTGACCGGGTACGACCGCGTTTCGACTCCAGCCCAGTCAATTTGGTTGTTGCGAACGTCGAGAGTTGTCCATTCATCATCGGTTCGACCTTGAAAGAGCCAGTCTTTCGGCGCGCGGGTAGTGATGGTGCCGTTCACATATTTGATCGAGTACCTGTCGATGACCTGATCTGAGGTGAACTGATAAGAAATCCATGCGGGCGTTTCGAAGACTGCGGAGATCCACATGGTGCTGTCGCTGATATCGAAGGCCTGCCACGGTTCGTAGCTCGAGCTGAAGATGCCTGAGGCATCTACCTGGCCCTGGGGTGTGCCGTTGCTCGTCATGGTCGGCACTTGATTGGTGCAATCTTGGGCCCAGGTGGCAGTGCTACTGAGCAGGCTCATTGTTATTAGAATGAACCCGAGACAAAGGGGGAATTTTCTGTCGAACATTCCAAGTAGTTTCATATTGTATTGTCTTTCTGTAGTCAGCGAGGAGTAGATTCTTCCGGTGAGCACGCTGCGTTGTCTGTTAGCTGGAGGGTGCAGGAGGGCTCGGCGCTCAGACCGGGATTGGGAAGATCACGACCCTGCGCAGGCAAAGCCAATAGGAATCCGGCAAGGGCTAGACCAATGACTACGACTGCGTTAAGGACCCAGTGCAAGAACTTAGTCATACCTAACCTCCGGAAGAGCACCTCCTGGATTGGTGGTGTTCACTGAGGTAGAAGCCGCGAGGCACCTAAAGCCTCAGGGGAACTGAGAAGCTCCCTAATCTGATATGCGAGGGTTTTCTGGGAACGAGATCATGTGCTCAACAGATTGTTTGTCATGGCTGTCGCCGAACACCTCTTGAAAGTTGCGTTGCCAAGGAGGTAGCCGTGACAGGGGGTTTTATGACCTGGGGGGCGAATCGGTCCTGTACCCGCCGAAGGAAGACCAAGAAATCTGTGAAGGGGGCCGCCGGGACCAGGTCTCTGGCAAAGTTTTGATCGCCGTTTTCATTTCTGGGCGTTTCCAGTGTCCGGGGAAGTAGGCCTAACCCTAGAGCGAGTGAGTGCCCTCTCTGAAACAGGTGTCACTAGGAAGTTTCCCTCCCCCTGTCGGTTCTCGGCGAAGAAATCCGTATAGCTAGATGGAGCCGCCTGGGAAGCTGAGCTCCGCTTTGAGCTGATCACCGGATCGGATCCAACCAACGGAGAGGGAGAACTATGTCTAGCTCGTCTTGTTGCCTGCCATCCCCGGGGGAAGCGGCTTTGTTGGAGCCGGCCTCGTATCGCTCTTCTCAGTTGCTTCATTTGCTAGCGTCTCAGAAGAATCGAAAGGCTTCGTCAGCCTTGGCTGCTCTAGCTTCAGAACCAGCTTCTGTTGAGGGTGGAGCAGAGGTTTCCAGCTCGGCATCATCGTCTCCAGGTGGATTCGCCAGCGGCGGCCCTTTGACGACCCCTGAAGCGGTTCGGTCTATCGTAGAGAACCCGAATCCGGTGCTGCGCAATGTTCAGATTACGCAGTCCTACCATGAGCTGACTCTCGCCATGGAGCCTTTGCTGGGAGGGGCAGATCGTAGTTGGTGTGTGTTTGCCACTTGGGCTTCTAAACAGGCTGGTTGCTTCATTCGCGGCGATGTCATCCCATCTCCCTTACGTAGATTCCTCGGGCTCGAAGGGCGGCGCAGCTGGCGAGGGGCGTGGAGAGTCCGGTGGTGGCTGAGAAGTGCTCCCTTTCTGTCTTACCTACGGGTGACCGCCCAGGATGTGAGCTCCCATGTGGCCGACGGGAACCACTTGGTCTACGCCAAGATGGCTCCTCTTTTCGCAAGATTTTTGGAGCTCTTTGCTGGCAAAAAAGAGCCTGACGCCAACGATGTCAAAGTCTTCCTGGGCAGCTTGGAAGGGGAGTCCGCCACCGGCGAAGTCCTGCAGGGAGCTTTTCGTTCGCTTTGTAGAGCGGTGTCTGAGCCGGACTCAAAGCTCCGAGCGGAGAGAGTTCTACTGGCGAATTTGCTGATCGGCCTTCATGAGCAGATGCGGCTCCAATTGGCGATTTCCGGGGCGCTACGGGCTCCCATTCAGCAAGCACTCGAAGGTCCCCACCGGTTGTTTCCCCATTGGCCTGTTCCAGGTTTTCTACGCCACTTTCTCGCCGGTTCGTTCCGGCGTCTTTTCGCGGCCCCGATACGTCGTTTCGAAGAGGAGTTTCGCCAAGTGGCAACTCAATGCCTCCTCACCCTTGGCCTACCGGAGGGGGAGCTTAGCCTTGGCGATGACCTTCCCCCCTTGGAGCATGGCGAGGCCTTTCCCGAGAGCTTGCGGGAGCTGACCCTAGGGGAGTTGAAGAAGGTCGTCTCCGAGCTCGATAGGACCCCGGGAACTCTCGAGGGAAGCGGAGCCCGGGATTGGACCCTACTCGCGGATCGCATGAACTACGTCGCCGACTACTTTCGCTCCCGCCAACAGGAAGAATCTCACCTTCAGCCTCCCTTCACGCCTGAGCAAGCAAGGGCCATCGCCCGGGGCGAGATGCCGTCCGGGGCTTTGTAAACCTTCTCAGCCTTCTCCGGCGGAGTCGTCCGAAGGGTCGTTCTCTGGGTCTCTTTCGGGGTGTCTTGATATGTGCACGCACATGCCTGTAGCCTGCGGATGGGAGAGCTATTGATGAGAACGACGATCGAGATCAACGACGAGCATCGAGCGCGGCTACTAGAGTTGGCGGCACGGCGAGGAGAGAAGGAATTCTCGAACCCGGTAGCGGAAGCTCTGACCGTTGTTCTCTCGGCACAGACCGAGCAGGAAGAAAAGCGCACTGCGGCCCTCTCTGTGCAGGGTAGCCTCAAAGGTGAGGAGATCTCGGAATTGCGGGCTTCGGCTCTGGCCGTAAGGGATCACGGCTGTGACCGTCTCGGACACAGCTCGAGGTCGCTCTGATCCATGGCAGTTCTAGCTCTCGATCACCTGGTCTACGGGGTGCCCGACTTGGATGCGGCGGTGGAGATCATCGCTCGCCGCTGGGGAGTGCAGCCGACTCCGGGGGGGCGTCACGAAGGCTTGGGGACGGCCAACTATTTGGTGTCTCTCGGACCTCATTCCTACCTCGAAATCATTGGCCCGGACCGAGAAGCTCCAGACCCTGAACAGCCTCGTCCCTTCGGGGTCAGTCCTTTTCGGCAGCCCCGACTGTTGGGCTGGGCGGTACAGGTGGCTGAGATCGACGAGGTGGTGAAGGAGAGTCGCCGGGTTGGCTATGATCCCGGCCCCATTCGGCCCATGAGTCGTCACCGGCCGGACGGCTCGCGCCTCCAGTGGCGACTGGCGGTTCCTGCTGGAGGGCGGTTGGCCTACGGGGGGACTGTGCCCTTCGTCATCGATTGGGGCACCTCCCACCACCCGGCTCGCGACCTACCGGCGGGCTGCAAGCTGTTGAGTCTCGATGTGGAACATCCCAACAGCGAGGAAGCTCTGGGAGCCATCGAGGCCCTTGGAGCTCTCGACGCCCTCGGCTCCCGCCTGGAGGTGATGACGGCCCGTTTTTCACGGTTGAGGGCACGGATCTCAACCCCTAAGGGGAAGGTCATCCTTCGATAGCGCCCCCCTCTGAGAAGGTGCTCTACCTGAAGAGCTTCGCCACCCTGGGTGTTCCTGGGGTCTGGGGAGATGAGCCCTGCCAGAGTCCGATAGAGATTCCATCGTAGGCCCGATCGTTCCCTACTTCCTCTCCAGTCTCGACCAGGATTTCTCTTCTGCCTAGTAGGTCCAGTTCGGTGCTCGGGGTGTTTTGGTGCTGACTCGCCGGATGTGGGTAGATGGCGGGAAGGGAGAGTTCTTCACGTATAAGCATCACTAGACGCATGGCACTGGTCAGCCAGCTTTTCCAACCGCTGCCCGGCCTGCCCTCAGGAGGTTTGTGATTCCTGGAGGGCGGAGATCGAGGTGGCCATGGGGAGACACCAGCATCACCTGGCCGGTCTTTGCTGCAGGCAGAGTTTCTCAGTGTCCTACAGGGGCAGCCGTGGGAGATTCCCTCCGCCGACCCCGCCTGGTTCGACTCCACATCGACTGGAAAGGAAGGCTTATGAAGACGCTTCACACTTCCCAAAGACACCTCAGGTACTGCCTATTGTTCGTCCTCCTCCTCTCTCTGTCTCTCGCTTTGCCCCAGGACTGTCAGGCTGCTGGCTTGGACTTCTTGGACGGCCCCACAAATCCTGCCTTTCAACAGCAGCCAGGTTTAGATTTCTTGGCTAGTGGGAGCGGCCCCATCGGTTGTGGCTCACCTTCTTCCAAGACTGCGCTAGGGGCCATAGATTTGTCTCCGTCAACGCGGCTCCTTTTCTACTCGATTCCGGCCGATCAGCTGGAAGCCGGAAAGAATGAGGTTGAGGTCAAGGTCTGGGTCGACGATCAGGTCTTTTTGTCCGAGGTCTTCGTCATGGCCAAAAGGGCAGTCGAGGCGATCCAGGAACGCTCTCGGGAACAGCAGAGGAGCGAGCTCGGGGATCTGGATCTGGATCTGGATCTGGACTTTGAAAAGCCCGTGGAGGACTCCGGCTCGGTCGTCTTCGAGCTGCTCGGTGATCGTCCCGAGCTTCGCGCGGAGCTGGTTCTTCTCGGAGAAGGGAGCGCCCATGCCGTCGACATCGAGGTCGTGGTCAACGGTCAGGGCGTCGTCCATCAGGCATTCCATGAGTTTTCTAGCGATAGCGCCGAGGCCGTGAGTCGGCACGGACTGCCGGTGGTCGCCAAGGCTACCGCCCAGGCCTTCCCCATATCGACGAAACCTCAACAACCCCAGGGCTTCGAGGTTTGCGGTGACGGAATCTGCGCTGGCGGCATGCCTCCCCTTGGGGAGAATTGCGAGTCTTGCCCGGTGGACTGCGGTGGGGCTTGCAGCATTTGTGGCAATGGCTACTGCGGAGGAACCGAACGCTGTTTCAATTGCGAAGCGGACTGCGGCGTTTGTCAAAATTGTCCAACGGACTTGGGAAACGCAATTCGAACTCAATATTTGGGTAGCCAGTCCCTTGGCCTCGACTGCAGGGCCGGAGGGGCGGGGCCTACCCTCTACGATTTCCTCAGGAATGACTACAAGCGATGGACTGTGCACAAGACGGAGGAATGCGATGGAACCATCACCGAGACCATCGTGCCCGGCACCACGTCCTTCTTCTCGCTATTTTGCTATGCCTGGGTAGGCCTCAATTGCCCCTTCCCCAACGGCGTCGCCAGCCCTCTCTGTAGCTTCTAGCCGCGACTAACTCCGCCTGGAGGATTCTCTAAGTTTGCGGCGGGAACCTACGACCCCAAGCCTTGGGACTTCCCAGGGTCGTAGGTTCCTTTTTTGGCGAGTTAGGAAGGTTTCCGGAAATCAGGACCGGTTGGTCGTATCCCCGGTCTCTGCGTAAGAACTTTGCCGACAGCGATGTCAGCTTTTTACCGACATCAATTCGGCGGCGAGAGTCTCATAATTAGTCAGAAAAAGCCCCTGAAGATGAGGCTTTTACGTTTTGGAGTACACTTCTGAAGAAATGATGACAAAGCTTCCTCTCTCGACGAACTTTCTCTCAACGAACTTGGGGAACCGGAGGAGTTAGGATCCATGCACAGAAAAAGCAGACGGGGGAGATGGTTGGGGACTGCGGTGGGTCTGCTTTGGCTAACCGCGTTTTCTCCGGTTGTCCTAGCCGAAACGATCACCTGGACAGGGGTGGGAACCAATAGCTTCGGATTGACCGAGACCACCACCACCACCACCGCGACCAACCCTTGCAACACTGAGACGGTGACGGCTAGCTTCTCGAATCCTGACTCGATCGCCCTGGCTCCCTATCCAGGCCTCACGGGCGGTGGGGTAGTTCCTTATATGGGCATGAATGGTACGGCGGTGGGGCAGACCACTGTGTTCGACCTCACCTTTGGAGGGGGCCTACCCGTAGAGAACCTAACCTTCGGCATTTATGACAACGATCAGAACAACGACTCGGGCAGTGCCTGGACCGATATCGTCACCATCACCGCTGCTTTTGGCCCGACGGCAACCACCATTAGCGCTGCCTGTAGTGCCGGGACGTGCTCTTGGACGGTGAGCGGTAGCGGGACCACCAGTGCGGTCGTCACCGGGGACACGAACAATCCTACTTTTCTGGCGGATGCTGGTCAGGCAGATCTGACCATCCCTGGACCGGTCGATCAGGTGACCGTGACCTACGGGGTCGGAGGGCCGGGCACGGTAAATCAATTTATTGGCTTCACGGATCTGACCTTCGATTGTTCGACGGTTCCGGTGACCCTGGCCTCCTTCGCGTCCGAGCGATCGAAGGGCCAGCTGGAGATCGAATGGACCACCTCGTCGGAGATTGAAAACCTCGGATTCGAGATCCTCGGCAAGGCTGGCGAGGACTGGCGTTTGCTCGATCCTAGGATCATTCCCAGTCACCAACTCGACTCCTTGGTGCCGCAGCGTTACTCCACCACCGTGGCGGATGCTGAGGGCGCCATCGATCAGTTGATGCTCGCAGAGGTGGACCGACGTGGCCGTCGGCGAGCTCACGGCCCCTTCAAAGTGGGCACTCTGTCTGGCTATGCCGGTGAGGCGTCGAAGGCTCCGGTAGCGATCGATTGGTCTTCGATTCAGCGAGAGCAGGACAGCCTCGCCTCGAGGATCGCATCTCCCCTCCAATTCGGGGAGCGGGGAGAGGTTCAACCGATCTGCGAGCTACTGGTGGTCCAGGAGGGGATTCACCGGGTGCGCTTTGAAGATCTTCTGGCGGCCGGCTGTAATTTCGCTGGCGCTTCGGTGGATTCCCTGGCTCTAACGAGTCGGGATATTCCTGTCCCATTGCACCTGGTGACGGACGACAAGCGATTTGGTTCCGGAGACCAAATCGAGTTCTTGGGAGAGCCTTTGGATTCTCTCTACAGCCGGCAGAATGTCTACCGTCTGACTCTAGATAAATCCCTGGCGCTCCGGGCAGGCATACACCGAAGTAGCTCTGATCTGGGGTCGAAGGTTTCGTCTTCCACGGTCACTCGGTGGCTCGAACCGGAGCGCCATTACAGCTTCAGCTCTCCTAGCGAGGATCCCTGGTACGCGGACCGTTTGCTCGCCTTCACCACGCCCATTGCCAAGCAATTCCCCATCGAGATCGATCACCAGGTCCCGGGCCCCACTCGGTTACTGGTCGATCTTTGGGGAGTCACCGATCATCCGGACATCGCGCTGGATCACCATGTCGTCGTGAAGCTCGATGGAGAGGTGCTCGGGGAAGCGCTCTTTGGAGGGCTCGTTTCCCAGAACCTCGTCTTCGATGTTCCCGCAGCGACCAGCAACGACGGTACCCATTGGCTGACTCTAGAGCTGCCAGCAGATACCGGTGCTCCTTTCGATCTGGTCCATCTGGATCGCTATGGCCTTCAATACGATCGACGTTCCATGGCCATCGATGACCGCCTTCAGCTGGAGGCACAGGCTGCCAAGCTCTCTGTTGGCGGCTTTTCTTCCCCCGAGGTTCGCATCTACACCCGGTGGAGAGAGGAGGTCAAGCGCATCGAGGACTTCGAGCTCGACACCGGAAGGGGCGGCTTTGAAGTGCTTTTCCAGGGAGCTCCTCACCGGCAGCAGAGCTACTGGATCTCCACCACCGACGCGCTCCTCTCTCCCCAAGTGCGAGTCACCCCTCAGCCCCAGGATCTATTGCAGGGGCGGGCCGACTACCTGGTCATCAGTCACTCGAGTTTCAGTGACCATCTGGATCGACTTCTGGAGGCGCGCCAAGGCCAAGGCCTCACCACCAAGGTGGTCCAGGTCGAAGATCTCTACACGGCCTACACCGGAGGAATTTTCCATCCGGAGGCGATTCGTCTCTACCTTGCTGACGCCGTGGAGACCCTCGGGGTTCGCATGGTGCTCTTGGTTGGGGGAGACAGCTACGACTATCTGGACCATTTAGGCCTGGGGTCAAAGAGCTTTATTCCGACCTTTTACGGAATGACTCATGCGGTGGTTCGCCACGCTCCTGCAGATGCTCTTCTGGTCGACCTGGACGACGACGGCATACCGGACCTACCCATCGGTCGGTTGCCGGTGCGGACTCTCCGGGAGCTGGAGCTTCTGATCGACAAGACTCTCGCCTTCAGAGCCAGCGCAGGTGGTGCCTTGCTAGCTGCGGACGTGTTCGATGGTCGGATCAACTTTGGACATTTGAGTGACCAACTGGCCGAGTCTCTGCCGGCCAACTGGCCGATCTCCCGGGCCTATCTGGATCACCTCGAGCTCATCGAGGCTCGACAGGGGGTCCTCGAAGCCTTCCGGTCAGATATTTCTCTGATTAGCTACATCGGCCATTCTGGCCCCATGAGTTGGAGTTTTGACTCTCTGCTCACGCCTGAAGACGGCCGTGGGCTGATCCTGACCGAGAACCCGAGCATGGTCTTTGCCTGGGGCTGCTGGAATGGGTATCACTCGGCACCGGAGTACAACACCTTGAGCCACGAGTTGCTCTTCGCTCCAGGTGGAGTTTCCGCTCTGCTGGGTGCCTCTGGTCTAACGGAGCCTTCTTCCGATCGTGATTTCGCTCTGCAAGTGTTTGCGGCATCCTTTCGCTCCAACCTGACGGTGGGGGAGGCTGTCCAGGCTGCCCGGCGCCGGTTGGCACAAACGCCCGGCACGGCCGATGTGGTCTTGGGAATGACCCTCCTCGGTGACCCGGCGTTGCGGCTTTCTCAGTAGCAGGGCGGGGTTGTGCCTCTTCAGGCAGTCCTGTTTGGGAAAGCTGCTCGCCATGGCGGTTTGACGGGAGGTCCCAGTACCTACGGTCCCAAGCTTTGCGGCTCTCGGGACCGTAGGACCTCCCTATCCTCTCGTCTGTCAATTCTCTTGGGATCAGAATCCGTTGGTCGTTTGGGTCCAGGCGCTGGTATCTCCCGACTCGAACCCGTCCTGAAAGATGTGACCCTGAAAACCGATATTTGCAGCGAGATACTCGCAGAGAGGTGTGGTCGCCTGGTCGAAGATGCCTTGGTGGCTGCGTAGGAGATCCACGTCGAAAGCTACTTCCCGGGCGGCTCGGCGAGCTTCACCGCGAAGGGTCCAGCCCTGGTAAATCTTGTACCGCAGGGCGTCTTCCAGATGGTCGAAGCAGCCACTGGAAAACCCATTGGCGTGATCCGGGAGAGCGGCTAACAAGCTCCGGACCTGGGGATCATCGATCATCAGATCAGCCAGCACCAACAAGTCAACCAATCCAAAAAGGCTGTCTGTTGAGACATTCCACCCAGAGTCGGTGGGCTCGCTGGCCAATCGATCTAGGGAGAAGTCGTTTCCCGGATCCAGCTGCAGGAGACCGTAGAAGTCTTCTAGGCTGGCACTGGGGGCCCCTAGAGAGATCAGCAGAGCTTCGAGCTCCTGGTAGGCCGGGGAATTCATGAAATCAGGAATCTCCCTTGCGCAGTAGCTGCGTAGGAGGAATTCTTCCCGAAGCTCTCGGAAAATGGGAGATCGACGCGCTCGCCGGTAGACACCATCGGCAACTGCCGCCCCGAGCTCCATATTGAGGACGGTGTTGACGTATGGGTAGGAGCGACCTGGGAGAGAAAAAGTGTCACCGGTCTCGTAGGGGGAATCGAGAAGCTCGATGGATCTGAAGCGATCCGAGGCCGGAGCTTCGCTCGTGCGAAGAGCTTCGAGGCGAGAGGCTTGGGGTGAGGTAAGGCGGTCGTTGTCCGGACCGTAAATACCGGGCCAATCCGGGTAGGAGCCCCAGATGGGGCGCGCCGGCGAGCCATGGCAAGCGACACACGCGGAATCGTCCGCCGACAGGGCCGGTGGGGTGGCGGCCATGTCGAGGGATCGGAACTTCCAGAATCCGGTGTCGTCGTCGAGATCAGCGATGTCGATGACTTCGCGCTGCTGGTCATCCGGATCCGTAGCGATGGCCATAATGAACCTGGAATCCGATCCGAAGAGAATCATCCGGGGGTGCTCGACGCTGGAGGGCAAGCCGGTGCCGGTGGTCTCTACCAGGGTGTAGTTTTCTTTCATGGCTGGCGGCATGCCGTCGAGGAGCTCGGCGACGTTGGTGATGCCTTGATCGTGGACGAATTGGAGCAATTCTTCTATGGAGAGCTCCGGTGTGCCCAGCGGCGAGGGAGGATCGGGGTTGGGGATCGGCACGCCGGCGTCATCCCAGCTCATCGGGCATTGCGCTTGGAGAGGGAAGGTGGAGTCTGTAGCGAGGACGAAGGCGAGACTCAAGAGGAGCTGGCGAAGTGGAGCCGACGAGGTTTTGATAGTCATCTGAGTGTCTCCGGAGGGTTTTTGGGTAAGTGGATAGCTACCTTTGGGGTCCTGCCTCTCTAGAACCCTTTCGGGTCAGGGGTGTTTATTCTATCTGAAAATTGATATATTTCTATTAGTATTTCTGCTCTTGGGTTCGAGCGAACCAGATGCCCTGGAAAGCCTTGTGGGGGCTCTCTCGATGGGAGTGTTCTTCGCGGGTTAGGAGGCGGCTACCAGTTGCGAAGAAAATCCCTGAGGGCTTTAGGGGTAGGCTCCAGTGGAAGGGAGCGCCTCGGCTGGTCCAGGCAGGCCGCGAGGCGCTGAGGTAGGGGAATCTTGCGGCCGATGAGAGGCTCGACGGTTTCCCGGAATTTGACCGGGTGAGCGGTGGCGAGAACGACGCCGGTGCGCGGTTCCGGAGCCTCCTCGAGAGCTTTGCGAAGCCCTAGGACGCCGACGGCGGTATGGGGGTCGAGGATGTATCCACTGGACTCATAGACTTCCCGAATAGCCTGCTGAGTCTCCTCATCGGTCCAACGACTGCCAGAAACCACCTGCTGCATGCGGTCGAGTTCACCGCCGAATAGCTGCTCCATACGAGCGAAGTTGCTGGGGTTGCCGACATCCATGGCGTTGGAGAGGGTTCCCTGGGAAGGGCGGGGCCGAAACTCGCCGTTCTCCAGGTAGGCCGGGACCACGTCATTGACGTTGGTAGCGGCGACGAAACCGGCGCAGGGCAGGCCTAGTCTTCGAGCCAACAGTCCCGCGGTGAGATTTCCGAAGTTGCCACTGGGGACCGAGAATAGGACGGGTGGCAGCGATTCTCCAGAAGATACTGATTCTCTAGAAGGCGCCAGCTGAGCTAGAGCGTGAAAGTAATAGAAACTCTGCGGCAGAAGGCGGCCCAAGTTGATGGAGTTGGCGGAGGTGAGCTGGAATTGTTCAGAGAGCTGCTGGTCTGCGAAGGCGGATTTCACCAACCGCTGGCAGTCGTCGAAGGTGCCTTCCACGGCCAAAGCTTGAACGTTGTCTCCCAGGGTGGTGAATTGACATTCCTGCACCGGGCTCACCTTGCCGCGGGGGTAGAGCACCGCTACCCGGGTCCCTTCGACCCCGAGGAAAGCCTGAGCCACCGCGCTGCCGGTATCGCCGGAAGTGGCCACCAGCACGGTGAGAGGGCGCTCCGTGGCGGGCCGGAAATGGGCGAATAGCCGAGCCATGACCCGGGCACCGACATCCTTGAAGGCCAGCGTCGGGCCGTGAAAGAGCTCGAGGATATGGATGGTGTTTTCTGAGTCCACCGGTCCTAGGGGAACCAAGGGAATGGGAAAGCTCAGGGCGTCGGCCAAGAGAGCCCGCAGAGGGGCTGGGGCAATGCCGGAAATCAACTGCGCCGCCACGGTAGCTGCGGTATCTGCCAAGTCCGCTCCCGCCAGATTAGTAAAAAAGGAGGGAGGCAAGGGGGGGAGCTCCGTGGGTAAGTAGAGGCCTCCATCGGGGGCCAAGGAGCGAAACAGGGCGGTGGGGAAGTCCACTTCGGGACTTCTGCCTCCGGTGCTCTGGTACTTCATGGTTTCTCCCCCGCGGCGAGCACCCGAGCCCCTTGGGCTCCCACTACCGAGACAAAGCCGTCTCCCCTGAGATCGGTCGCCGAACCGAGGGCCTGCTGCATAGCGGCCAAGGTGTTCTGGGCCTCTTCTTGGCTTCGGCAGAGACCAAAGAGGCTAGGCCCCGAGCCGGATAGGCTGCAGCCGAGAGCACCACTTTCCAGCGCCGCTCGCTGAATAGCTTCGAAGCCCGGCACCCATTCTCGGCGCACAGGTTCCGCCACGACGTCGTGAATAGCACTGGAGATGAGCTCGTAGTCTCCGGAAAAGAGGCCAGCCACCAGCGCCGCTGCATGGCCCCATTGAGTGATTGCGTTGGCCAAGGGGATGTGGTCTCCCAACAAGGCCCGAGCGGCTCCCGTTTGCACCGCCACATGGGGGCGCAAGATGGCGCAAGACAGACCTTCCGGTACTGGTAGAGGGTCGATACGGGGAGTGCCCTTTCCCCTGACCAACACGAAGCCACCGTAGAGAGAGGGAGCGGCATTGTCCCCGTGGGCCGCGCCGCAAGCGATGCGTTCCCCTTCGATGGCGCAGTGGAGGAGGGTCTCCTGGCTCAGGTGTCCTCCCAACGCCGCGTTTACAGCCACCGCTGCGGCAACGGCGCTGGCGGCGCTGGAGCCGAGGCCGCTCGCCAAGGGCATTCCCTTTTCCAAGCGGAGCTCGACCCCAACCCCATCTTCGCCGTTGGCCTTGTCTCGGCCGTCCAGGGCGGCAATGCGGTCTAGCACTTGGGAAGCAGCGATCCCGGCGGTATTCTTCGCTGCCTCTCGGGGAAGGGAGCCGTCATCGCCGGTAATTTCCAGGAGTCGAGCTCCCGGTATGGAGCTGGTGCGGGCTGCCACCAGATCGCCCATGCCCTCGACGGCAAAACCGAAGGTGTCGAAGCCTGGGCCGACGTTGGAGACCGAAGCGGGGGCGAAGGCGCGTATCCAGGGAGTCGTCACGAGTCCGAGCCCTCCATCCTCAGACTTTCCTCCTGCGGAATTTCGATCCCAGGTATTTGGCCTCGAGCCAGGGCTAGTTCCGCCAACAGCAAAGCTCCTCCGGCAGCCCCCCGGAGGGTGTTGTGGGAAAGGGTGACGAATTTGTAGTCCAGCAAGGGGCAAGGGCGCAGCCGACCCACGGTGGCTGCCATACCGCCGTCTAGGTCTCGGTGGAGGCGCGGCTGAGGAGCGTCCGGCTGGCTCAGCACGTGGACCGGTTGGGCCGGAGCCGTGGGCAGATCCAATCGCTGGGGCTCCCCCCGATACTGGTTCCAGGCAGCGAAGAGGTCCTCGGGGCTGGCGGGCCGAGCCAGAGACACAGACACACAGAGGGTGTGGCCGTCGATGACCGGCACTCGATTGCAGTGGGCGCTGACCACGGCCGAGTGATGGTGGATCTGCCCGTCATCGAAACGGCCGAGAATCTTCCCGGTCTCGGATTCCAGCTTGTCTTCTTCACCGCCAATAAAGGGCACGACATTGTCCACCGCCTGAAGGCTCGGTACTCCCGGTACTCCGGCTCCCGAAAGGGCCTGAAGGGTCACGACATGGACTTTCTCGATACCGAAGGCATCTTCTAGGGGCTTGAGGGCCAGCATCAAGCCAATGGTGGAGCAATTGGGGTTGGTGGCCAGGCCGCCAGCCCAGGGTTGGGATTCGAGGAGCCGAAGATGATTCGGGTTTACCTCCGGTACGATCAGGGGCACTCGTGGATCCATGCGGTAGGACTTGGCGTTGGAGACGACCATGTGGCCGGCAGCAGCAAAGTCCAGCTCCACTAGGTCCGCGGCCTGAGAGTCCAGGGCCGAGAACACCAAGGGGCAGCCGCTAGCGGATTCCGGAGCTGTGGGCAGAACTTCCATTTTGGCCACAGCGTCGGGAAGAGTCGAGGCTTGCATCCATCGAGCAGCTTTTCCGTAGGGCTTTCCGGCGGACCGTGGGGAGGCGGTGATAGCTGCCAGTCGAAACCAGGGGTGGTCGGCCAAGAGCTCGATGAAGCGTTGGCCGACGCTGCCGGTCGCTCCCAATAGGGCGACGGGAATGCGTTCTTGGGGTGAGGTCGTGCTCATTTTCTAACTGCTCTTTCTCACGGCTCTTTCCAGAGGGATTGCTGGTCTACGTCCTGGGTCCCTTCCTGGGCCCCTTTACTGACTCCCATCATCAGGACGGGGCATCGGGCTAGGTCATGGGGCCGTGTCGCTCAGCCGGTCCTTGGCGGACGGTCTTTGGAAGGCTGGGGGAAACGGCTTGATTTTTGGTCCTTCGTCGACAGCCCGCAGCAGGTCTGCGAAGACGCCTGCGGCAGTGACCTCCGGGCCTGCCCCGGGACCGCGAACCACTAGGGGAGTCGAGGAATACCGCTCGGTGAAGAGAGCCACCAGGTTGTCGCTCCCCCTCAGTCCAGCGGCGGGGTGGCTGCCTTCGACCGTCGATAGACCAATACGGGCTCCTTTGTCGTCGAGGATTCCAAGGTAGCACAGCCGCTGGCCGGACTCCGCTGCTGCCTGGCGCTTCGACTCGAAGGCTTCGTCGTGTATCGGAAGGCGGCGCCAGAACTCCTCGAGATCACCGGATTCCAGATCCGCAGTCGGGATAAGGGGTTCCACTTTCACGTCTTCGGGCTCGAGATCCCAGTGTGCCAACCGGGACAGAATCAACAGCTTGCGAGCCACGTCCTGGCCACTCAAATCTTCTCGGGGGTCTGGCTCGGTGTAACCCAGATCGTAGGCTTGACGCAGCGCCTGGCTGAAGAGCAGACCTTCCTGAAGGCGGTCGAGGACGAAGGACAGAGTTCCTGACAGCAGGCCCTCGACACTTCGAATGCGGTCTCCGGTAGCCACCAGATCACTGACCGTTCGCACCACCGGTAGCCCAGCTCCGACGGTGGTCTCGAAGAAGATCCGGCCCGGCCCCGTTTGAGTGATCGACCGGTAGTCCTTCAGAGGCCCGGCAAACAGCAATTTGTTGGCGGCCACTACCGAGACGCCCTGGCGCAGCAGCTCCGCATAGGCCGCCGTGGCGGCAGAGCCGGCGGTGGCGTCGATGAAGATGCGTTGGCTGGCTCGGCTGTCGCTTAGGCTTGTCAAAAGAGCCCTCAGGCCGTCGCCTTCGCTGCCCTCTCGAGCCGCTAGCCGCTGGATGGCAGAGCCCGGGTCGATCCCTTCCGGAGAAGCGAGGCAGACGTTCCGCCGGGCGACTCCTGCCAGCACGAGTCGAACACCCCGGCGTTGTTGGACATCTCTGCCATGAGCCGCCAATTGCTGCAGCAGCGCCGCGCCGACCCGGCCGGTGCCGACGAGATAGAGCTCTACCACTTTGCTAGCGGTAGGGAAGCAGGCGGCGTGAAGGGCTCGTACCGCCGGGCGTTCGTCTCGGCTGGAAACCACTAGAGAAATATTCAGCTCGGAGGAGCCTTGAGCGATGGCCCGGACGCTAATGCCTTGCTCCCCGAGCACGGTGAACAATCTCCCCGCCAGGCCTGGGGTATCCCGCATTCTCCGGCCCACCACCGCTACGACGGCGAGGTCTTCTTCGAGGATCAAATCCTCGATGAGTCCAGCTTGCCGTTCCAAGGCGAACTCCTCGGCGACCCCAGCGGTCGCTTGGGGGATGGACTCGGGAGCGACCCCAAAGCAGATCGAGTGCTCACTGGAAGCCTGGGTGATCAAGATGACGTTCACTCCCCGGCGCGCCAAAGTCGCGAACAGCCGCATGGCGATGCCCGGGACACCCACCATGCCGTCTCCCTCTAGGCGCATCAGAGCGATTTTTGGGATCGAGGCGATGCCCCGAACGGGCCGAAGGGCGTTCGAGCTCTCAGAGAAGTCTTTGGCGCTCGATGACTCGGTGCCCTCGGCAGGCTGGCTGGCGACGCGGGTGCCGGGGGCTTCCGGGTTGAGGGTGTTACGAATCAGCAGAGGAATACCAGCCTTGCGGGTCGGGTGTACGCTGGGTGGATAGACCACCTTGGCGCCGAAATGGGAGAGCTCCATGAGCTCCACATAGCTCAGGTGGGCTATGGGCTCAGCCCCTCCCACCAATCTCGGGTCGGCGCTCATGACCCCATCTACATCGGTCCACAACTCGACCGCTTGGGCATCCAAGGCTGCGCCCAGCAGGGAGGCCGTGTAGTCCGAGCCGCCTCGGCCCAGGGTTGTGGTCTCGCCTGCGGGGGTCGCGGCAATGAAGCCCGTGACCACGGCGGTGGGCTGGCTCGCAGCTGCTGAAAAGCGCTTGCGGATTCGGGCTCTGGTGGTTTCCCAGTCGACTCGGGCACCGCTAAAGGCCGCCTCGGTGACGATCAGCTCGCGGGCGTCACACGCCGCAGCGGTCAGGCCGTGAGCGCGAAAAGCAGCGGCCACAAGCCGTGAAGAGAGGCGCTCTCCATAGCTCGATAGGCTGTCCAGGGTTCGTGGGCTCGCCTCCCGTAGCAGTGCGATGCCCTGGAGCAGGCTTTCGATCTCTCGAAATGATTCTCGTAGGCCCTCCGTCAGGGCTTTCTGTTCGTCCTCCAGGGTCAGCTGGTTCGCTGCCTCGAGGTGCCGGTCAGTGAGAGCCTCTAGCAGAGGGAGGTACTCGGAGCTGCCTCCGGAGGCGATGCTCCCGGCCTCCAGAAGCTGGTCGGTCACCCCACCCAGGGCCGACACCACCACTACTAGGGGGCTCTTCTTTCGTTCGTGGCAGGCGATGCTTGCAACCTCCCGGATACGTTCCGGCGAAGCGACGGACGAGCCACCAAATTTGAGGATTCGCAAGATCTTTTTCCTCGACTGTTAGCAGTCAGGACGCTCCTGATCGACGGTAGAATCCGGAGTCCTGTCCTCCCTGTGCCAGCGGTGCGGAATTCCGTCCGTGCCGCGAAGAAGGCGCAGCTTACTACAGGGAATTGGCCGGAAGAATGAGGATTTTGACGGCGCTTCCATTTCAACCAGCCCGGTCGCTGCAGCGGGCGGAAATCCCGAGTAGGAAACTCTATGAAAAGCCTGACCCAATACCTCAGTTTCAAGGTGCCTCGCCGTATGGGCTTCGTCAACATCACTGCCGACGTTGAGCGAGCGGTTTTGGAGAGTGCCGTCGTTGAGGGCCTTTGCCTGGTCAACGCGATGCACGTCACTGCCAGCGTTTTTATCAGCGACGACGAGTCTGGTCTTCACCAGGATTTTCGGGGCTGGCTCGAAGAGCAGGCTCCCTTCGACGCTAGCCCGCAGCGCTACGCCCACAACCGCACCGGCGAGGACAACGCCGACGCCCACCTCAAACGTCAAGTCATGGGCCGCGAGGTGGTCGTTGCCATCACTGATGGCAAGCTCGACTTCGGGCCGTGGGAACAGATCTTCTATGGCGAATTCGACGGACGGAGAAGCAAGCGGGTGCTGCTGAAGATCATTGGGGAGTGAGGTTGGTAGCTAGGGAGGTCTTCCCCTAGGTTTTCGGGATCTCTGTGGGAAGCTGCAGCTCGGTATGCCTGCTGCTTGTTTGTCGACGCTTCGGTCATCGTCTTTACCTGAATTCCTGCCTGTGTTATTGCCTGTTCTTGCGACATTACTTCAAGAGTGGAGGGTCTCTGACGACTCGGTCGTCCCTGGGGGAGGGGAGTTTTCTTCCGGCAGTAGCCCTCTCAGAAGATCTTGAAGGATGTTCTTCGAAGAGCGGAGCTGCTGATCCTCCATTTTTTGGCCGAGAGTTTTCTTCAAAGGTAGCTTTCCCCTTGGTTTCTCTCGGGTAGGCCCTTCGTCACCTATCGGCTCTTCCTTCTGGCGGGTTCTAGTTCTTCCTTCCGTAGGTATAGATAGGAACGAGATCCACAGCTGTTTTTCCGCTGCCAGAGGGATAAGAAATCAGAATAGCGATTTAGTTTTGATATTTTTTAGAATGATGGATTTTCTTTAGAATGTCGCGCTTTCTGCTATTTGCTTCACTCGATAGATGTGAGGGTTAAAATGCGGATACACACAAGTATATGCAGTATCTATTTGAAATTTGAAATAATCTTGACTCGAAATCACTTCGAATGCTAATGTTTGACTGTCTGCAGGTTTGGGCGCAACCGAGATTCCCGAGAATCTCGAAGCCATCATTTTTTGTTGATTTATTGACTGGAGGTTGGCCAATGCCAGCGATTCTTCCCCTGACGGAGCGCACTGCCACCTGACGAGGGAGATCGCCTTTCCCGATGGGATGAGGTGGTCTGTTCGTCGGGGAGGGAGGCAGCTGTCTCCGCACCGTCTCAACACAGTAGATCGGCCTAGAAGCCGTGGAATCCGAAGCCCTGCTATTGGAGTCGAAACGACTTCCCGGCGAGCTTCCATGGAGCCCCTATTTCTACTCGCGCCGATTTCCCCAGCTGAGACGTTGACCACGGCTCGAAAGGGCCATTGCAGCTAGCTACCCTTCGACTGAGACGACTGCCCTAAACCGTCCCTCGGGCCGAGGCCGAAATTTGGCTCACGGTTTGGAGGATCTTTCCTATGGCCACTCAGAATTCGAAGATGGGATCGCTCGGAGGCAGCTCCCCGGAGAGTCTCGTTGAGCTACTTGAAATCCGGGCGCAGGAGAGGCCCCATCAACTGGCGTATACCTTCTTGCTCGAAGGGGAGGAGGAAGCGAGCCAGCTCACTTATGGAGAGCTGGCAACTCGGGCTCGGGCCGTAGGGGCGGCGCTGCAAGCGGCGGGGGCGGGTGGCCGCAGAGCTCTGTTGCTGTATCCACCAAGCCTGGAGTTCATCGTTGCCTTCTTCGGTTGCCTCTATGCCGGAACGGTCGCTGTACCGGCCTACCCACCTCGCTCCCAACGCAGCCTACCGAGGCTGCGCTCCATCGCCTTAGATGCTCGGCCAGCCGTGGCTTTGACCACAGCGGAGCTATTGCCCAAGCTGGAAGCTCTGGCCGCCGCCGCGCCAGACTTTGGCGCCATGGGGCGTCTGGCCACCGACGACCTCCCGGCCGGAGTAGAGGAGGGTTGGAGAGATCCCCAAGTGGACGGCGACACTCTGGCCTTCCTTCAGTACACCTCCGGCTCCACCGCCGCACCGAAGGGGGTGATGGTTTCCCACGGCAACCTGCTCCACAACCAGGAAATGATTCGCCAGGTGTTTCACCAGTCCGAAGAGTCCGTGATCGTCGGCTGGCTGCCCCTCTACCACGACATGGGCTTGATCGGGAATGTGTTGCAGCCCCTCTACGTGGGGGGGCGGTGCATCCTGATGTCGCCACTGGATTTCCTCCAGAAGCCGATTCGCTGGCTCCGGGCCATCAGCCACTACCGGGCGACTACCAGCGGAGGCCCGAACTTCTCCTACGAGCTCTGCGTCGCGAAAATTTCCGAGCAGCAGCGTCAAGGTTTGGATCTATCCAGTTGGCAGGTGGCCTTCAACGGAGCCGAGCCGGTGCGCTCTTCGAGCATGGAGGCTTTTGCGCAGGCCTATGGGCCCTACGGATTTCGCTCCCAGGCCTTCCTTCCCTGTTATGGCTTGGCGGAGGGAACCCTATTGGTCACTGGGTCCGCTTGGCAACGGCCAGCGACGGTAGGCCACTTCGCCGCTGAGGGTTTGGAAGAGGGCTTTGCTCTCTCTTGCCAGGCCGGGGCTTCTTTAGGGAACTCGGGCCCGGGAGAAGATTCACTGGTAGCACCGGCAGCGGAGGGCGACTCGGGGAGCCGAGCTCTGGTGGGCTGCGGCCCGACGGAGGGAGAACAGGTTCTGAAGATCGTCGATACGGAGTCGGACCTGGAGAAGGGCGGGGTGGTGGTCCCGGAAGGCAAGGTTGGGGAGATCTGGGTTGCTGGTCCCAGTGTCGCTCAAGGGTACTGGCAGCAGTCCGAGGCGACCCAGGAGACCTTTCGTTGCTATTTGGCGGACGGCAGTGGGCCGTTCCTTCGCACCGGGGACCTGGGCTTCGTGACCACCGGAGAGCTTTTCATCACCGGTCGCCAGAAGGACCTGATCATTCTGCGGGGCCGCAACTACTACCCCCAGGACATCGAGCTCAGCGCTGAGATGAGTCATCCAGCCCTGCGCCGAGGTTGTACGGCAGCCTTCTCGGTGGACGTGGAGGGGCCGGAGCAGTTGGTGGTGGTCCAGGAAGTGCGCCGGGAGGCTCGGGGCATGGATATGGAACCGGTGGTTCGAGCCTTGAGCCGGGCCGTCCACGAAGGGCACGACCTCGAGGTCTCCGACGTGGTCTTGGTGGCGCCGGGCTCGGTTCCTAAGACTTCCAGTGGAAAAGTGCAGCGCCGGGCCTGCCGGGCTTCCTTGCTGAAGGGGAAGCTGAAGGTTTGGTATTCCTCCCGTCTTTCCTCGTCCGGCGTCGGTACGGGACCTCACCCAACCTCGGGCTCAGGGGTCGCCACGGACTCGGGGGTCGCCACGGAATCAGGGGCAGCTGCGCCAGCGGTTGCCATGGCTAAGAACTCCGGCGTAGGGGGGGCTTCGACCAGCGCGAGCTCCGCCTCCACCCTCGATCGACAAACTCTCGGGCTGGCCTCCCCGGAGCAGCAACCACACCTCCTTCTCGAGCATGTCATCGCTACGGCAGCGGGCATTCTTCAAGTGGACGTTGCCAGGCTGGAGCCGGAGGCTTCCTTGTTTCTCGATTCCCTGGCTGCCATGGAGCTCAAGGCCTCTTTAGAAGAAGCGTTGGCGGTGCGCTTGCCTTTGGAGATCTTCTTCGAGGGTCCCAGCCCGAGACGTCTGGTGGAGGAGCTTGGGCGAGTGCTCCTGGGTGCTCAGGAAACAGCTTCCGAGTCCCCGCTCACGGTGGCGGCGGCGCGGGCCTTTCGGCGCCAGGAGCTTCCGGCGGAGAGTCCCTTGTCGAGTGGTCAGCAGGCCCTGTGGTTCCTACAGCGACTGAGCCCGGCGAGTAGTGCCTACAACGTCCACTGCGCCATGAAGGTCCGTGGTAGCCAAGGCGCCAGCGATGTAGATGTGGCAGCCCTTCGGCGAGCCCTCGCCATGTTGATGACCCGGCACCGTGCCCTGAGGACCACCTTCCCGGCGGGCGCCGATGGGCCCCGTCTGAGAGTTCTCGGACCGGAAACGGAGCTGCCTTGGACCCAGGAAGCGACCCTTTCCACGGAAACTCTCGGTGAGGGGGCTGCCGACGAGAACCTGAGTCAGCGGCTGGCGGAGCTGGCTCACCGTCCCTTCGATCTGGAGTCATCTCCACCCGTCCGCGGGGCGTTGCTGGCAGGGCCTGCGGAGGGATCGGTGGATGCGGTCCTGCTGCTGAGTTTTCATCATTTGGCAGTGGATCTGTGGTCCTTGGTGATTCTGGCTCGGGAGCTCGGAGAGCTTTACGATGAGGAGGTATCCAGATCCTCTTCGGTTGGATCCTCAGCAGTTGGATCCTCGGAGGCCCGAGAGGCAGGTGCTCAGGAAGGCGATGCCGGGGACCTGATCGGCTATGAAGACTTCGTTGGCTGGCAACAAGAGCTTCTGGCGGGGCCTCGGGGGCAAGAATTGGAAGGCTATTGGCGGACCGCCCTCGCCGGGGCACCAGCGATCCTTAACCTCCCTACGGATCACCCCCGACTGCCCAGTGGTCCCCGTCGCGGGGCGAGTCTTCCTTTTGAAATCGAGCTCCCCACGGTGGAGCTTTTGCAGCGCATGGCCACGGCGGTAGACGGCACTCTTTTCGCCTCCCTCCTAGCGTCCCTTCAGGTGTTGCTGGGACGCCTCAGTGGCCAGCGGGATCTGCTCGTGGGCTCCCCGGCGACCGGCCGAGACCGACCGGGTTTGGCAGCTATGGTGGGCTATTTGGTCAATCCCTTACCCCTGCGAGGGCAGTTGACGGGAGATCCCTCCTTCGAAGAGTTCCTGCGCCGCACTCGACAAACCGTGGTTGGGGCTCTCGAGCATCAGGACTACCCCTTTCCCTTATTGGTGGAGAAGTTGAAGCCCCAGCGAGAGCTTGGGCGGAGCCCTCTCTTTCAAGTCATGCTGACCTTGGAGCGGCCTCATCGGCTGTCCAAGTCCGGCCTCTCGGGCTTTGTTTTGGGGCGATCCGGCTCCCAGCTGACCCTCGGCGGTCTGGAATTGGAATCGGTGGAGATCGCCGGTCGCGACGTTCAATTCGATTTGGAGTTGGTGCTGGCGGAGTCCTCCCACGGAGTCGAGGCGGTATTGCACTACGATGCGGAGCTCTTCGATGCTACTTCCGCAGCGCGGCTGACGAGGCAATACAGCGCCGTGCTGAAAGCCGCTGCCAGTTCGCCCCAGCGAAGACTTTCCGAGCTGCCGCTGTTGACTCCGGCGGAGCAGCATCAGGCTCTCTTGGAATGGAATCTCGTGGAGTGGAATCCAGTGGAGCGGGATGCCACTGCCGAGAAGCAGGGCGCGGCCAGCAAGGCCTTCAGCAGTGCGCCCGATGGAGCACCCGGAAAAGCTTCCTTCCAGCTCCTCATCGACCCGTTCCTGTCCTGGGCTCATAACACCCCCGAGGCTGCGGCGATCGTCGAAGAAGACGGACGAGGTGGGCAGCGAATCTTCACCTACAGGGAGCTAGAGGAAGGGTCTCGGCAAGTGGCGCTGGCGCTTTGCCGCTCGGGGGTGAGGGCGGAGACCCGAGTTGCCGTGGCCTTGCCCCGCGGTGCCAGTCAAGTGGCTGCCTTCTTGGGCGTGCTGCGCTCAGGGGCTGTTTACCTTCCCCTCGACCCGGCCTACCCGGAAGATCGATTGGCTTTCATGTTGCAGGATTCGGCGGCACCCTGGGTGGTGACGGACGCTGCTGGTGGCCAGAGTCTGGGCCTCGAAACGGCAGCGTCTCAGCCGTTGGAGATAGGACCGCTCGGGGAAGGACGAGGCCTCCTGCTGGCGTCGAGCCGTCCCGATGCGCCGTCCAGCAGCGGCGAAGAGGCTCCCTTGTTCGCGGACCCAGTGCTCGAAGAGGGGCTACCGCAGGTCGACCCGGATGGGTTGGCTTATGCCATCTATACCTCCGGATCCACCGGCCGCCCCAAGGGAGTTCTTCTGGGGCATCGCGGTCTGGCCAACCTGGCGCACGCTCAGTCGCGGGCCTTTGGGGTCGACCGGCAGAGTCGAGTGCTCTTTTTTGCCGCCCTTTCCTTCGATGCCTCAGTGTCTGAAATGGCCATGGCTGTCGCTTCCGGCGCTGCCCTCTGTGTCGCACCGGAACAGGAGATGCTGCCCGGATCCGCCCTCGCCAAGTTGCTGGAGCGACTGGAGATCTCTCACGTCACCCTGCCCCCTTCCTCCCTGGCAGCTCTGCCGGCAACACCTTTGCCGGCCTTGAGGAGCCTCATTTGTGCCGGAGAGTCTCTGGCACCAGCCTTGGTAAACACTTGGGGCGCTGACCGTCGGCTCTTCAACGCCTATGGACCCACCGAAACGACGGTCTGTGCTTCCTGGGCGATCTGCGAGCCGCTAGGAGCGAGGACCGGAGCTACGACTGGATCTGGGACTGGACCTGGGAGTCGAGCTGGGAGCACGGACGCCAGCGGTGGTCGTGCGGATGGAGATTCGCCCGAACTCTCGACAAGCCCCCACGAGGCTACCTCCGGGCGGGACTCTTCTAGGCTCGAGGCTTCAAAATTAGCGCCCACCAAACCGAGTATCGGCCGCCCCCTAGAAAACGTACAGTGCTACGTCCTGGACGGCCAGGGCAAGTCTTCGCCCGTGGGAGTCGTGGGGGAGCTCTATGTCGGTGGTTTGGGCGTCGGTCGCGGCTACTTGGGGCGCCCCGGGCTGACCGCGGAACGGTTTGTTCCAGCCCCCTTTTCGGCTCTGCCGGGTCAACGAATGTACCGTACGGGGGATCTCGCTCGGTGGTTGTCCCGCGGTGAGATCGATTTTCTCGGCCGCCGTGATCAACAGCTCAAGATTCGCGGATTTCGCATCGAGCCGGGCGAAGTGGAGGCGGCTCTGGCCGGCCATTCAGCGGTGGCGGAGTGCGTGGTCGCCGCGGCGACAGACCCTTCCGGTGGTGGCCACCTGGTGGCCTATGTGGTGGCTGGCGAGGAGGAAGTGTCTGCGGACCAGCTGAAAGACGCGGCTCGTCGGCAGCTGCCCCCTTCGATGATTCCTGCCCGCATCGTTTTCCTCGAGAAGCTGCCTCGGTCTCCCGCCGGGAAACTGGATCGCCAAGCTTTGCCGGCAGCCCAGCCGCGGGTGGCTACCGGAACCGGTGCTGGCAAGAGCGCATTGCCGCGCAGCGAGCGGGAGCAGGCGGTCGCCGAGGTTTGGCGTCGGGCCCTCGGCCTAGCTCAGGTGGGTCTGGATGACAACTTCTTCGACCTCGGTGGCCATTCACTGCTGGTGACCCGAGTCCATGGTGATCTCCAGCCGGTGCTCGGTGACCGTCTCACCCTGGTGGATCTGTTTCGCTATCCGACCATTCGCTCTTTGGTAGCAGCCTTTGGCGAAGCCTCCGTAGGAGAGTCGGCCCTGGCCTCGGCCCGGGTGCGGGGGCGCAAGCGGTCGCGAGGAGAGCATCGGGACGGCTCCATTGCGGTCGTGGGCTTGGCTTGTCGCTTTCCTGGAGCATCGAATCCGGCGGCCTTCTGGAAGCTATTGCGAGAGGGTCGAGAGGCTGTGGAGGAGTTGAGCGATGACCAGCTCCTGGAGGCGGGAGTGTCTCGGGAGCAACTGGGCCGAGAGGGCTTCGTCAAGAAATCGGTTCTCCTCGATGGGATCGATCGCTTCGATGCGGGCTATTTCGGTTACAGCCCGCGGGAAGCCATCGCCATGGATCCTCAACATCGCCTGTTCCTGGAATGCGCGGTGGAAGCCTTGGAATCAGCCGGCTGCAATCCCGAAGATGAGGCTACGAATCGCACCGTCGGGGTTTATGCGGGCGCGGGCCTCGAGTCCTACATGCTGTACCAATTGGGTTTGGGAGGCGGAGCGGTGGATCCGGCAGAGGTCTACCAATTGAGCGTCGGTAACCTCAAGGACTTCCTGGCGAGCCGGGTGGCCTACGCCCTCGACCTCCGAGGGCCGGCGGTGGCGGTACAAACAGCTTGCTCTACCTCTTTGGTAGCGGTACACCTAGCCTGCCAGAGCTTGCTCAGCGGTGAGATCGATGTCGCTCTAGCGGGCGGTTCTTCCCTAGAGATTCCCCAGGCCCAAGGCTACCGGTACCAACCGGGGATGATCTTCTCCCCAGACGGCCACTGTCGTCCCTTCGACGCTGCGGCCCAGGGCACCGTGAGGGGAAGCGGAACGGGCATCGTCGTGCTCAAGAGGCTGGCGGAGGCGGTGGCGGACGGCGATTCCATCCGGGCCATCCTACGGGGCTCGGCGGTCAACAACGACGGCCGACAGAAGGTGGGGTATACCGCTCCCAGCGTGGAGTGCCAGGCAGCGGTCATCGCCGAGGCTCTGGAAATGGCGGAGGCCACCCCCGAGTCCATTTCCTATGTGGAGGCTCACGGCACCGGTACGGAGCTGGGGGATCCCATCGAGATGGAGGCCTTGAGCCTGGCGCTGGGTTCTCAGGAGCGCCGCGGCGCCTGTGCTGTGGGCTCCGTGAAGAGCAACCTGGGGCACCTGGACACCGCTGCGGGAGTGGCTGGTCTGATCAAGACCGTATTGGCTTTGGAGCACCGGGAATTGCCGGCCAGCCTAGGTTTCGAACAACCCAACCCCAAGATCGACTTCTCCCGGGGGCCCTTCGCAGTCAATCACCGTTTGCAACCGTGGCCAGCGGAGAATGGGCCGCGGCGAGCCGGGGTCAGCTCCTTCGGCATTGGCGGCACAAACGCCCACTTGGTGCTCGAGGAGGCACCTCCCCGTAGCCCCGGGGGTGCCTCGCGGCCTCACCAGCTTCTCCTGTTGTCAGCCCAGGGTGAAGAACCCCTCTTCCAGGCAGCAGTCGAGTTGGCGGACCATCTGGAATCCCGCCCGGAGATCCCCCTAGCTGACGCTGCTTTTACCTTGCAGCGCGGCCGGCGTTCTCTCGGCCACCGCATGGCCGTGGTCGCCGAGGGCCGGGAAGAAGCAATCTCCCTGTTACGGGGAGAGGAGCCGGAGGTGCAATGGATTGGGACAGCCCCCGGCAGCGAGCCTTCGGTGGCGTTCCTGTTTCCCGGTCAAGGGAGTCAGCACCTCGGCATGGCCGCCAGCCTCTATCGCAACGAAGAGGGATTCCGGCGGCGTTTGGACCACTGTGCCGAGATCCTACGGGTGCCCATGGGCATCGATCTTCGGGAGCTCCTTGGTTTCTCCGACCCCTCTTCCGACCACCTTCCCGCCGAGGGCTCGAGTTTGGCTCAAGCCAAGGAACGGCTGACCGCAACTCGCTTCGCTCAGCCCGCCCTGTTTGCGGTGGAATATTCCTTGGCCGGTCTGTGGAGCGATTGGGGCCTGAAGCCCGATGCCTACCTGGGGCACTCCATCGGCGAGTGGGTGGCAGCCTGTTTGGCGGGAGTTTTCACCCTAGAGGATGCCCTAGCTCTGGTTGCCGAGCGCGGCCGCTTGATGGGGGAGATGTCGGCGGGTGCCATGCTCTCCGTTTCCCTACCGGCAGAAGAGGTCGAGGATTTGCTGGCGGGTAGGGGGCATCAGCCATCTTTCTCGCCCGATCTAGCAGCCGCTCTGGAGACCCTCGAGGTGGCGGTGATCAACGGTCCCCGGTCCACCGTCGTCTCGGGACCGCGACAGGCGGTGGTGCAGTTGGAGAAGTCCTTCAAGGAGGAGGGGATTCCCTGTCGTCTTCTGGCCACTTCCCACGCCTTTCACTCCGCCATGATGGAACCGGCGGTGGTGGCCTTCGAAAAGGCTGTTGCCCAACGGCCTCGATCCACTCCACGGCTGCCTTTCCTCTCCAACGTCAGCGGCGATTGGATTCGCTCGGAGGAGGCTGTGGATGCCTCCTATTGGGCGGCCCAGCTTCGCCAGCCGGTGCGTTTCGCCGCGGCGGTGGGGCGGTTGCTGGAAGACCCCAGCCGGTTGTTGTTGGAGGTCGGCCCCGGTCAGGCTCTGACGACTCTGGCCCGCCGGCAGGAGGCTTTCTCGACGGCCCACCGGGCACTGGCTTCGCTACCGGCGGCCAAGAGCAGGGAAGACGACAGCCGCTTTCTGCTCACTACCCTCGGGCGGCTGTGGCTGTCCGGAATCAAGCCCCAGTGGCAGCATTTCTATGGCGCAGAAGAGCGGCGCCGGCAAGTCCTGCCCACTTATCCCTTTCAGAGCCAGCGGTATTGGGCCGAGCCGGCGGTTGCGGCTCCCCAGCCAAGTCCGGAGTCCGACTCGATCGCCACCGCGGCTCAGCGAAGGGAGTTGAAGGACTGGTTTTACCTGCCCTATTGGCAGCCTTCCGTGGCACCCCCCAGGCCGGCGCCCGCCGCTGGAGAAAAATGGCTGCTCTTCGAAGATCAGGAAGGCCTCGGAGAGGAAATGGCCAGGCAACTACGGAACTACGGCGCCGAGGTTGTCTCGGTGGTTCCAGGTTCCGAGTTTCAGCAGATTTCCCCTGACCTCTTCCACCTTCGCCCCGGCTCCAGCGTCGACCTGGAGAGCTTGTTTCAAGCCGTGGAGGGGGCCGGAAGATTGCCTCGTCGAGTCGTGCACCTGGGATCCGTGACCAGCGTTACCAACGGAGAGTCGGTGTCTTCCGTGGACCTGGAGCTGGGTTTCTACAGTCTCCTGGGTCTGGGGCAAGCGATTGGCCGCCGGACTTTTGAGCAGCCCATCAGGCTCACGGTGGTCACCACGGGAGCCCAGAGGGTGACCTTCGGCGATGCTCCATTACCGGCGAGGGCGGCGATCCACGGACCGGCCCGAGTCTTGCCCCAGGAGTCGCCCGCTCTCACTTGTCGCTCCGTTGACATCACTTTGCCCAAGGCCGGCCCGGCTCTAGAACGATTGGCCCGTCGTCTCCTGGCGGAGGAACCCAGCGACGGGCTGGAGCCTCCGGTGGCCTATCGGGGGGAGAGCCGTTGGGAGCAAACAGCGCGAGCCGTCTCCTTGCCGGAACTGCCTCACGGGATCGCCTCCCCGGAAGCTCGGTCCGAGGAGGCTTCCTCGTCTCCCACAACGGTGACTCCCCAATTGGAGTCCGATTTACTTCTGCGGCGCCGGGGCGTCTACCTGATCACCGGTGGATTCGGTGGATTGGGAAGGGTTTTTGCCCTCGAGTTGGCCCGCCGGTGGCAGGCCCGCTTGGTGCTGACTGGCCGAAGAGTGCCGGAAGCGGAGAGCTGGCGGGAGCTGGAGGAGGCAGGAGCCGAGGTCATGGCCACCACCGCTGATGTCGCTGATGTCGCCGCCATGACCGAGGTCGTGCGAAGTGCTCGCCAACGGTTCGGTCGCTTGGACGGCGTGATTCACGCCGCTGGGGTAGCCGGTGACGGGGTCGCGCAGCGCAAGACCGTAGAAGATGCTGCCGCTGTTTTGGCTCCCAAGGTCCTCGGTGGTCCTGCTTTGGAAGCCGCCTTGGGGGCTGGTGAGCTCGACTTTCTCCTTCTCTTCTCGTCCCTAGCGGCTCCTCTGGGAGGCTTTGGACAGGTGGACTACAGCGCGGCCAACAATGCTTTGGACGCCTTCGCCGAGGGCTTTCATTGCCGTCATCCCGGCACCTTGTGTTGTTCCATCGCCTGGGGAGCCTGGAAAGACCAAGGTATGGCCGCACGGGCCGACAGCCGCCTCGGTGGGCTACGGCAGGAGGCTGCTTCAGAGGAAGGCAGCGACCAAGGGCTGCGGGCTGCGGGTATCGATGGTCAGGAGGGAATCGATGCCTTCTACCGGGTGCTGGCGAACCGCTCGGCTCCTCGAATCTTGGTCTCTCCCCAGGACTTTCAGGCCCTGACTCAAGCCTATGGAAGGTCGACGGATGCGGAAGAGCTGTTGCGCCAGGCTCAGAACGCCTTGGCGGATCAGCTCCAGGATTCCGGTGAGCCGCGAAGGGCCCATCCTCGACCTCCGCTCCAGAACCGGTTCGTCAAGCCGGAAGGAGAGTTGGAACGAACGCTAGCGCAAATTTGGCAGGGGCAGCTGGCGATCGAAGGGATCGGATCCTTGGACAACTTCTTCGAGTTGGGGGGAACTTCGTTGGTGGGTATTCAGGTGGTGGCGGAGATCAAGCGGCAGCTGGGGGTCGAAGTTCCCGCGGCGAGCCTTTACGAGGGGCCGAGCATCAAGGGCTTGGCCAGAGTCATCGAGCGGCTCCAAAAGGGTAGCGAAGAACCGACCGAGACTTTGGTGGATAGCCGAGGCCGGGGAGCCCTACGTCGCCAGCGCATGGCTCGTCGTCGTGGCCCTGGAGGACGAAAAGACCCTCGGGCTAGGAGCTCTCCTGAGGTGGAATCCAAGGAGCTGGAACCTCAGGAGCTAGAAAGTCAGGACGCGGAGATCGCAGAGAGCCAGGCCCGTCAACCGGTAGGAGGTCGCCGATGAGCGTCGAAGAGTCCGAGAATCTCGCTTCGGCGATTGCGGTGGTGGGACTGGCGGGCCGGTTCCCGGAGGCTCAGGACCTGGGGCAATTCTGGTCGCAGCTTTGTGCCGGCACCGAGAGTCTTCGCTTTTTCGATCGCCAAGAGCTCCAGGAGGCAGGGGTCGAAGGGGAGCTACTGGACCATCCGTCTTTCGTTCCCGCTGGATTTCTCCTGGACGGTGTCGATCGCTTCGATGCGTCCTTCTTCGGCTATAGCCCCCGGGAAGCGCAGCTGTTGGATCCTCAACAGCGCCTCTTCCTAGAGTGCTCCTGGCAGGCCATGGAGAACGCCGGCTATGATCCGGAGCGGGTGCCCGGCCCGGTGGGAGTGTTCGGTGGCGCTAGTCTGAGTACCTATCTCTTGCGCCTGGCCGCTCATCCCACCTTGGCGGCCTCTTTGGGGGCCTGGGAGGCGGGGTTGGCGAACGCACCGGATTTCGTCGCCACCCGCGTGGCCTACAAGTTGAACTTGGACGGGCCCGCCTATACGGTGGCGACCGCCTGTTCCACCTCCTTGGTGGCGGTGCACCTGGCCTGCCAGAGCCTGCTCAGTTATGAGTCGGATATGGCCCTGGCCGGTGGCTGCTCGGTGCGGGTACCCCATCGCGGTGGCTATCTCTACGAGGAGAGCGGTATCACCTCTCCGGACGGTCACACTCGTCCCTTCGACGCTGCCGGCCGGGGGACCGTATTTGGCAGCGGCGCCGGCATCGTGGTGTTGCGGCGTCTGGAAGAGGCTTTGGAAGACGGCGATCGAATCCTGGCGGTCATCCGGGGCTCTGCGACCAACAACGACGGTGCCCACAAAGTGGGATTCACCGCTCCCAGCTTGCAAAAGCAGTCGGCGGTGGTGGCCGAGGCTCTCGCCAATGCCGGAGTCCCCGCAGCCAGTATCGGCTATGTGGAGGCTCACGGCACCGGCACCGAGCTCGGTGACCCCATCGAAGTCGCCGCCCTCACCGCTGCCTATCGGGCGGAAACTCCGGAAAGCCAATTCTGCGCTCTCGGCTCGGTGAAATCCAATGTGGGCCATTTGGATGCCGCCGCGGGAGCAGCGGGCCTGATCAAGACGGTCCTCAGCCTGCACCATGGGCAAATCCCTCCCAGTCTGAACTTCGAAACTCCCAATCCGGAGATCGATTTCGCCGCCAGTCCCTTCTTCGTCAACACCGAGTTGAGGCCCTGGGAAAGGGGTGAGGTGCCCCGTCGGGCCGGGGTCAGCTCCTTTGGCTTCGGGGGTACCAATGCTCATCTGGTGTTGGAGGAAGCACCTCCCCAACCTGCTTCCGGGCCTTCCCGTGGCTTTCAGTTGTTGGTGCTTTCGGCCAAGACCGAAGCGGCAACGTCGGTGGCGGCGGAGCGCCTCGCAAGCTTTGTCGAAGGGGATGCTCAAGAGGGGGAGAGTCGTCCATTGGCGGATGTAGCTTTCACCCTGCAACAGGGCCGTCAGGCCTTTGCCTATCGGCGCACGGTGGTTGTCGAGACCAGGCCCGCCGACACTAGGCCCGCCGACACCAGGGCCGCCGCAGTGGAGGCTCTGCGAGCTAGCGGTAGAACCACGGAGTGCCAGCGGCAACAAGCTCCCGTGGCATTTCTCCTGCCCGGTCAAGGATCCCAGCATCTCCGGATGGCTCACCAGCTGTGGCAGCAGGAGGAAGTTTTTCGCCTGGCCTTGGATCGGATAGCCGACGGTTTCCTGCCCCACCTAGGCCTGGATCTTCGAGAGATTCTCTTTGCGGAATCCGGGGAAGAAGACCGAGCCACCGAGCAGCTGCAGAACACCGCCCTGGCTCAACCGGCCCTATTTGCCGTGGAGGTGGCGCTGGCGGAGCTGTGGGGGTCTTGGGGAATTCGCCCCGCGGCCCTCCTGGGGCATTCCCTGGGTGAGGTCACAGCGGCTTATCTGGCGGGAGTCTTTTCCTTCGAGGATGGCCTTGCCCTGGTGGCTCAGCGGGGTCGGTTGATGGCTCAGCAACCGCCGGGAAGCATGTTAGGGGTGGCCCTTTCGGAGCAAGCCCTGGTGCCTTTGCTAGAAGAAGCAGCCGAAGGTACGGCTGCGGGCCAGGTCGTAGAGCTAGCGGCCATCAACGGTCCGGAAGCCTGTTCCGTGTCGGGTCCCGCAGAGAGCATCGCTGCCTTCGCCGCCCAGCTGGAGGGGCGAGGCGTCGAGAATCGTCCTCTCCATACCTCCCATGCCTTCCATTCCGTTTCCATGGAAGGGGCAGCAGAGGCCTTTCGTGGCCACTTGGAGGGGATGACATTGCGGCCGCCGGAGATTCCCTTCCTTTCCAATCTCACTGGAACCTGGATCACTCCCGAGGAGGCCACCGATCCCGGGTATTGGAGTCGCCAGCTGCGGCAGCCGGTTCGCTTCGCCGCCGGCCTTGGGGCGCTTTCGACCTCTTCCGCCGTCGTCGATGAGCCGATTTTGCTGGAGGTAGGCCCTGGGGAGACCCTCGGCAAGTTGGCGAAACGAGCTCTCGGGGCGTCGGCGGTGGTCTTTTCTTCCCTCGGGCATCCCCGTCGTGGCAAGCCTGATCAACAAGCCATGCTCCAAGCCCTGGGCGGCCTGTGGACGGCTGGGGTCGAGGTGGACTGGGATCGATTGTGGTCCGGTGAGCAACGCCGGCGGGTGGCTCTCCCCACCTATCCCTTCGAGCGCCAACGGTATTGGATCGATTTGCCGACCGAGGTCCCCCCCGCGGTTGGCACCGGCGATTCGGCAACCGCTCAGGCAGTGGGTCCGGCGGCCGAGGCTCACGCCCGGCCCGCTATGGCCACTGCCTGGGCGGTGCCGGAAGGGTCGACGGAGGAGGGTTTGGCGACCCTGTTTCAACACTCCCTGGGCATTGCTGAGGTCGGTCGCCACGACGATTTCTTCGAGCTGGGGGGAGATTCCCTCATGGCCACTCGGCTGCTTTCCCGGGTGCGAGACCAGCTAGCTGCGAAGATCTCTCTGGAGCAGCTCTTTGAGGCGCCGACAGTGGCTGGGTTGGCGGTGTTGGTGGAGGAAGCCGGAAGAGACGAGGCGGAGCCGATTCCTCGGCTGGACCGAAGTGGCGATCTACCCCTCTCCTTTCCTCAGCAGCGGTTGTGGTTCCTGCACCAGCTGGATCCCTCCTCGGCGGCCTACAACCTGCCCGGCTGTTTGCGCCTCCAGGGGTCACTGTCCCGGGCCGCTCTGGGCCGAGCCCTGGATGCCTTGGTGCAGCGTCACGAAGCGCTGCGCACGACTTTTTCTGCTCCCGGGGGCAAGGCTCAGCAGCAGATCGCACCTCACTTAGAGGTGAGTCTGCCCGTCATCGACCTGTCCGCCCTCGAGTCGGAGGAGCGGTCTGCGCGGGGTTTTGAGCTCCTTCGAGCTTCGGCGAGCCAGCCCTTCGATCTCGCCAAGGGCCCATTGCTGCGCTGTCTTCTGCTGCGTCTTCAGGGGGACGATCACTTCCTGCTGGTGACCCTTCATCACGTCATCGCCGATGGTTGGTCTTGGGGCGTCCTGAGCCGAGAGGTCTCGACCCTCTACGGTGCCTTTGCCGCTGGAATGCCATCCCCCCTGGAGGATCTGGCGGTGCAGTACGCGGATTTTGCTGCTTGGCAGCAAGAGCGCCTCGGGCAAGGTCTCCCGGAGCAGCATGCTGAATACTGGCGTCAACGCCTAACGCCTCCTCCAGCACCTCTCAATCTACCCCGGGACCGTCCTCGATCGGCTCGGCGCAGATCCCAGGACCGAAAGCTGTCTGGGGGGACGCATCATTTCGAGGTTCCCGCCGCCCTGGCCAGCTCCCTCGAGGAGCTTTGCCGCAGCCGTGGAACAACGCTCTTCGTGGTCATTATGGCCGCCTTTCAAACCCTGTTGGCTCGCCATTGCGACCAAGCGGATATCGCCCTTGGGACCCCCGTTGCCAACCGCTCCCGGCCGGAGTTGGAAGGGCTCATCGGCTTTTTCGTCAACACCTTGGTGGTGCGGTCGGACCTCTCCGGTAACCCGACCTTCGCCACCTTGTTGGAGAGGGTGGCTCAAGGGGCCCTCGAGGCCCAGGTCCACCAGGATCTTCCCTTTGAGCGTTTGGTGGATGAGTTGCAGCCGGAGCGCCAGGCCGGGCGAAATCCCTTTTTTCAGGTGGCCTTTGCTCTACAGAACACCCCTCAGGAAGCGACGGCGGTGGCCGACCTGGAGATCACCCCTTACACCATCGAGACCGATACCGCTGTTTTTGATCTGACCCTGAGCTTGTTTCCCGGTCCGAAGAGCCACCAGGCTTCCCTGCAATTCGATCGGGATGGGTTCGATGAGACCACCATTCGGCGCTGGTGCGGGCAATTTCTGCGGCTATTGACGGCCATTGGAGAGTCACCTCAGCTGCGTCTTCGAGAGTTGCCGCTGTTGGGAGCCGTGGATCGCCACCAATTGGTGGTGGAGTGGAATGCCACCGACACCGCCTACCCCCGGGATGCCGCGATCCATCATCTTTTCGAAGAGCAGGCTCGCCGACGGCCCGACGATGCTGCGGTGATCGATGGGGATACCACTTTGACCTACGGTCAGCTGGATCAGCGAGCCAATCAGGTGGCCCGAGCTCTGCTTCGCCAGGGAGTCGGCCCAGGGGATCTCGTGGGTCTCCTATTGGAGCGTTCTTCCCTTTTGGTGGAAGGGATTCTCGGCACTCTCAAAGTGGGAGCGGCCTTTCTTCCCTTGGATCCGGACTACCCAGCGGAGCGTCTCACTTTCATGATGCAGGATGCCGAGGCCGCAGCCTTATTGGTGGGGGCCGGGTTGGAAGAGAGGTTGCCTCCGGCGCTAGCACCGGACGCATCGGGGGCCCTATCGGATCAGACCGAAGTTTTGGTTTTGCCTCAGGCGGCGAGAGGCGAATCTCAGGGGCCTCTGCCCTGCGGGGCGGAGCTATCCCCCAACCGGGGCGGGGATCTGGCCTATGTCATGTACACCTCCGGCTCCACCGGTCGTCCCAAAGGGGTCATGGTGCCCCATCGGGCGGTGGTTCGGCTGGTGCGCTCGACCAACTACTTGAATCTGGGACCCGAAGATCGCTTGCCCCAACTCGCCGCCGCCGCCTTCGACGCCATTACCCTCGAGCTCTGGGGGGCGCTCCTCAACGGTGGCGCTCTGGTGCTGGTACCGCGGTCCGTGGCCTTGTCTCCACCGGCTTTGGAGGAGATGTTTCACCATCACGGGGTTTCTGCCGGTTTTGTCACCGCGGCGCTTTTCGGCCAGGTCATGGACCAGGCTCCCGCCGCTTTCACGGGCATGAGGTACACCCTTGCCGGCGGAGAAGCGGTGAATCCCCAGTGGGCTCGCCGGGCGCTGGCCCAGGAGCCGCCAGTCCCCCTTTTGAACGGCTACGGCCCTACGGAAAGCACCACCTTTGCGGTCGTTCATCAGGTATCGAAACTGGCGCCGGAAGCTGAGCGAGTCCCCATCGGTCGCCCGATCAGTAACACTCGTAGTTATGTCCTGGACCGCCGTCTCCGAGCGGTTCCCTTGGGGACTTCCGGCGAGCTTTGCCTGGGGGGAGACGGTTTGGCCCAAGGCTATCTCCGGCGACCGGCGTTGACGGCGGAGAAGTTCGTCCCCGATGACCTCAGCGGCCGACCTGGCAGTCGGCTCTATCGCACCGGGGACTTGGTGCGGCAGTTGTCGGACGGGCTTCTGGATTGCTTTGGCCGCCTCGACCGACAAGTCAAGGTGCGAGGCTTCCGCATTGAGTTGGGAGAGGTGGAGTCGGCTCTGGAGGGATTGGCTCCGGTGCAGGCCGCGGCGGTGATGGTACGGGAGGATCGCCCCGGGGACCGACGCCTGGTGGGCTATGTGGTTGGTATGGAGGAGGAGTCCCTCGAGGCGGAAGAGCTGCGAGGGGCTCTGATCGGACAGTTGCCAGCCTTCATGGTTCCGGCGACTCTGGTCATCCTCGAGGAGATGCCCCTCACCGCCAATGGCAAGGTGGACCGGGAAGCCCTGCCAGCCCCCGACTGGCAAGGGGATGGCGGCGGGGAGCATCAGGAGCCGCAAACTCCTCAGGAGCGGGCTCTGTGCGAGATCTGGCAAGCTGTCCTTGGGGTGGAGAGTGTTGGAGTTCAGGATAACTTCTTCGCCCTCGGGGGAGATTCCATTCTCAGTATCCAGATCGTCGCTCGGGCCCGAGAGGCCGGTCTGAACCTAACCCCCGCTGCCCTCTTCGAGAATCAGACCATCGCCGAGCTGGCGGCGGTTTGTGGGGAGGCTGGAGCTTCCCCGGAGAGTGCCTCTAGGGCTCCGGAAGCCGAGGTGGAGGAGCTTCCCGACACTTTTCCTTTGACCCCGGTCCAGGAAGGAATGCTCTTCCACACCTTGCTTCATCCCGGGGGCGGGGTTTACCACGAGCAAATGGTCTGTGAGCTGCGAGGCGCTTTGGATGTGGAGGCTTTCGAGACCGCTTGGCAGCAGGTGATCGGTCGCCATGAAGTGCTGCGCACCGCCTTTTTTTGGGATGGCGAAGAGACGCCCTTTCAGCGCGTGGCAGCCCAGGTGGAAGTGGGGCTGGAAGTCATTGAAGGTGGCGATCTGGAGGCCTTTTTGGAGCAGGATCGGCGCCGGGATTTGAACTTGACGGAACCTCCTTTGCTGCGTTTGACTTTGTTAAAGGAGAGCGCCGAGCAGAGCTTCTTCGTCTGGTCTTTCCACCACTTGATTCTCGATGGATGGTCCGTGGGCTTGGTGCTCAAAGAGGTCTTGGACCTCTACCACGGTGCCGAGGTCTCCTCTTTGCCTTTGGTCTCCTCTTATCGAGGCTACGTCCGTTGGCTCGGCGAGCAGGATCTCACGGCGGCGGAAACCTATTGGCGGGAGGCTTTGGGAGATGTGTCGGCGGCGACCCCCTTGGGCCTGGTTCGCAAAGGCGGGGAACCGGAGGGGGCGGATGCTGAGCCCCCGGGAGGTCGTTCCGGAGAGCGGGGGCTGCGGGAGATACGGCTTTCGAAGCAGATGACTTCTTCCCTCGGGGAGTGGGCGCGGCAACACCATCTCACCCTCAACACCCTGATCCAGGGAGCTTGGGCATGGGTCCTCGGCCACTACAGCGGGGAACAGGACCTGGTCTTCGGTGCCACCGTTGCCGGTCGACCCCCCGGCCTAGCGGGGGTGGAAGAGATGGTGGGCCTATTCATCAACTCCTTGCCCTTGCGGGTACGTCTCCAACCGGCGGCGGCGCCCGCCCCTTGGCTGGCGGAGCTGCAACAGCGCTTCGTCGCCCTGCGCCAGTTCGAGCACACTCCTTTGGCCCGAGTGCAGTCCTGGAGCGGAGTAGGTCAAGGGGAGGCTCTTTTCGACAGCCTTGTGGTGTTCGAGAACGTGCCCATGGACGACAGCCTTCGCCGACCAGGAGAGTCACCCCAAGTGATCGATGCTCGCTTCGTCCAGCGTGCCAACGACGCCCTGGTGATTCTGGTGGAACCGGCTTCGGAGCTTCTTCTCCGAGTGGGCTATGAGAAAGATCTCATCGACGACACCGCCGCCCATCGACTACTGGCGCACCTGCAACGGGCCTTGGTGGGACTGACGGGGAAGGGCACCAGGGCTCTGAGGCAGATCTCTCTCATGGCTCCCGCGGAGCGTCACCAAATGCTTCTGGAGTGGAACGAGGCCACGGTGGAATACCCCGCCGGCGGCTGTTTGCAGCATATTGTGGAAGAGCAGGCGAGGCGACTGCCGGAAGTGGAGGCGGTGGTCTTCGAGGGGCAGCGCATGTCCTACGGTGAGTTGGATCGGCGAGCCAACCAACTGGCTCATCAGCTGCGCTCTCTCGGGGTCGGTCCGGAGACTTTGGTCGGTCTGTGCTTGCCTCGCTGCCGGGATTTGGTGGTGGGTGTCTTGGGCATTCTCAAGGCCGGGGGAGCCTATGTGCCGCTGGATCCGGAGCTCCCATCTCGCCGCCTGGAACTGATCGCCGGAGAGAGCAGACTAGGCTACCTGGTCACCAATGAGGAGTTGGTGGATCGCTTTCGGGGCCTCGAAGAGGGCACGGTTTGCCTGGATCGAGAAGACCCCGACGGCGAGAGCTGGCCAGCCACGGCTCCAGCCAATTGGAGCCGTCCGGAGCATCTGGCCTACGTCATGCACACCTCCGGGTCCAGCGGCGTCCCCAAAGGAGTCATGATTCCCCACGGAGGGGTGGTCAATCGCCTGCGCTTCGCTCCCGCGGCGGGCCATCTGCGGCGGGGGGACCGGTTTCTCCACAAAGCCTCCTTGGGGTTCGATGTTTCCGTGCTGGAGATCTTTCTGCCTCTTCTAGCGGGGGGCGCGGTGGTGATGGCTCGACCGGGGGGCCAACGGGATCCCTCCTATCTGGTCCAGCTGATGGCTCTCGAAGGGGTCCACCAGGCGATTTTTCCCCCCTCTCTGCTGAGATTGTTGGTGGAGGAACCGGATATGGGGCTGTGCCAGCAGCTCCACAGCATTGCCTCTAGTGCGGAAGCCTTGCCTCCGCTGCTCCAAAGGCGCTTTTTCGCCAAGCTGAAGGCGGATCTCTACAACCGCTATGGACCCACCGAGGCTTCCATCGCCGCGACTTCCTGGCGCTGCGACCGCAAGGTGGGGTCGGCGGTGGTGCCCATTGGGCGACCCATCGCTCGGGCTCATGTGCATGTTCTGGATCGAGACCTTCAGCCCCTGGCAGCGGGGGTCACCGGAAGGCTCTACATCTCCGGGCCGGGTTTGGCCCGGGGGTACCACCGGGCGCCTCGGCGCACCGCCGAGGCCTTTTTACCGAACGCCTTTGACGGTCCCTTGGGAGGCCGGCTCTATGACACCGGAGATCTAGCCCGGTTCCGTTCCGATGGCGCGCTGGAGTTCCTCGGACGAGCTGACCACCAGGTGAAGGTGAGGGGCTACCGAGTCGAGTTGGGAGAGATCGAGGCTGCTCTGGTGGCCCTAGAGGAAGTTCGGGAAGCCGTGGTGATGGCCCGAGAGGATGCGGTGGGGGTGCACCGCCTGGTGGCCTATGCCGTCCCTGAGGCTGGGGGAGAGATCGATGCGGCCTCCCTGCTCGAGGCTCTCGGCCAGCGGCTTCCGGAGTTCATGGTGCCTTCCGTGGTGGTGCCCCTCGATGCCCTTCCCCTCAACGCCAACGGCAAAGTGGATCGCCGGGCTCTGCCGCAACCGGAGCTGGGTCGCCAGGCGGTGGCCAATCCCTTCGTGGCTCCCCAGGGTCCAGGGCAGGAAGCCATGGCCGCGGTGTGGAGGGAAGTCCTCGGTGTCGAGAAGGTTGGGGTAGATGACGATTTCTTCCAGCTGGGAGGAGATTCCATTCTCAGTATTCGCCTCGCTTCCCGGGCGCGCCAGGAAGGTTTCGACCTCAACTTGCGCCAATTGTTCGAAAGCCGAACGGTGGCGAAATTGGTGAATTTGGTGGGAGAGCCTCTGCCTCCCGGGGAGAGACCCACCGCCGTGGGGCCAGGCGAAGCCAACGGCGACTTCCCGAGCCTGGACTACCCCGATGACCAGCTCTCCGGCGCCGCCGGTACCGAGGGGGAGGGCCAAGAGGACTTTTCGGATCTCGATCCGGAAGATTTGGACGACATCTTGAGCCAGGTGGCTCTGGCGGGAGATGACGGCGGAGGTTGGTCATGAAGCGGACTGCGGTAGAAGCGATCGGCTATCTGTCGCCGGCTCAACAGGGCATCCTCTACCACTGCTTGGAGGAGCCCTCGTCGGCCCTCTACTTTGGTCACAGCAGTTGGCAGCTGGAGGGAGACCTGGATGTCGACGCCTTCCGCCGCGCCTGGCAGCGGGTGGTGGATCGCCACCCTGCCTTACGCACCTCTTTCGTGTGGAAGGGCCGGGACGAACCGGTGCAAGTGGTGCAGCGTCAGGTGCCTCTGGCGGTGGAGGTCCGGGAGAGCCGGGGGCTCAGCGAGGCGGAGCGCCGCCAGCAGGAAGAGGAATACCTGGAGGCGTCTCGGCAGCATCTCAACCTAGCGCGGCCACCTCTTCTGGGCGTGGCCCTGTTTCGCCAAGGGAATAGCCTCTATCGGTTGGTGTGGGGAAGCCATCACCTCATTTTGGATGGCTGGTCCAAGGCTGTCCTGCTCGGCGAGGTACTGAAGTATTACCAGGCCTTCCGCCAAGGGGGAGACCTAGACTTGCCCCGGCCACGTCCCTTCTTGGACTACGTGCGGTGGTTGCGAGCTCAAGATCCTTCCCCCCAGGAGCCTTTCTGGCGTCGGACCTTGGCCGGCTTTGGTGAACCCAACGCTTTGGCTCTCGCCCCAGCAGGAGCTGCAGAAGCCGGACCTACCCCTTTTAGCACTTTGGTGCGGCATTTACCGGAGGCTGCTTCTCGGCGCTTGAGCCGGGTGGCGGAGCGCTTCGGGGTCACTCTCAATACGGTGGTGCAGGCAGCTTGGGCCCTGGTTCTCAGCCGTCGCAGCGGACGGCGGGACGTGGTGTTCGGTGCTGCTCTTTCCGGCCGCCCTCACAATTTGAGGGGTGTCGAATCCATGGTGGGGATGTTCATCAACTCCCTCCCGATCCGTTTCCAAGTCGACCCCGGTGAAACTTTGCAAGCTGCCCTACGACGGCTCCACGGCAGCCAATTGGAGTTGTTGGAGTTTCAACATACTCCGTTGGTAGAGGTGCAGGGCTGGAGTGAGGTAGAGCGGGGTACCCCTCTCTTCGAGAGCCTGCTGGTGTTCCAGAATTTCCTCGGTGCGGAAGCTCGCGAAGCCCCATCCGGAGGCCTCAATTACCAATATCTGGAGTCAGCGTCCAGCACCAACTACCCCTTCACCCTGACGGTGGCCCCGGCAGCTCAGCTCACCCTCGAGGTGCAAGCGGATCTACAGCGTTTCCCCTCGGTGGCTGCGGAACGGATTACCGAGGAGGTACTCGGTGTGCTCGGTCACTTGGCGGAAGCCACGGACCAAACCCGAGTGGGGTCTCTGGGGGGGGCGCGGCCCAGTGAACGGCATCAGGTCTTGGTGGAGTGGAACGATTCCTCGAGGCCCTCACAGGAGCCCGCCACCCTGTGGGGATTGGTGGCTGCTCAGGCGCAGCGTAGGCCCCAGGCCACCGCTCTTCAATGGCAGGACGAGACGGTTAGCTACCAACAGCTCGAGGCGAGAGTCAACGCCCTGGCGGGACGATTGCACGCCCAGGGGGTCGGGCCGGAAGTGGGAGTCGGGGTCTTCCTGGACCGCTCCGTGGAGATGGTGGTGGCGTTGTTGGCGGTGGTCCGGGCCGGCGGTTGGTACCTACCTCTCGATCCTCATTTGCCTACCGACCGCCTGCGCCTCATCGCCGAGGACTCGGGAGTTCGCCTATTCGCCGGGGAGGAGTCCGGCCTACCGGCTTTGACGGCGCTCCTGAAAGGTTTGGATGCCACCGTGGTGGAGGTGGGGGTCTCCCTCCATGGCGAGGAGGCTCTGCCCGGGAATCTACCGGCGCCCCTCGGCCAGCCCCGGTCCTGTCTCTACACCTTATATACCTCCGGCTCCACGGGCCGACCCAAGGGGGTCCAGGTGGGGGAGGCGGCGCTGGTCAACTTCCTGCGTTCCATGGCCCGTCGACCGGGTCTCCAGGAGCGCGATGTGCTCGTGGCGGTAACCACCTTTACGTTTGATATTTCCGGTCTGGAAATCTATCTACCCTTGCTGACCGGTGCTCGCTTGGTGCTGGCCAGCGCTGAGCAGGCGAGTGATGGGGAAGCTCTCAGCGCTCTCCTGTCGAGCTGCTCTGCCACGGTCATGCAGGCGACTCCAGCCACCTGGCGGCTGCTGTTGGACAGTGGATGGCCCGAGGGCCTCTCCCTGAGGGTGCTTTGTGGCGGTGAGGCCTTCCCTCGGGAGTTGGCGGACCAGCTCTTGGCGGTCAGTCCGGCGGTGTGGAACCTCTATGGGCCCACCGAGACGACCGTGTGGTCGGCGGTACAGCGGGTGGGGCCCGGGATGGGTCCCCTGAGCCTCGGAAGACCTATCGACAACACTGCGATCTTCTTGTTGGATCGCTGGTTCGAAGCGGCTCCCCTGGGTACCGCCGGGGAATTGGTGATCGGTGGAACAGGCTTGGCCCGGGGGTATCTGGGCCGGCCGGCCCTCACCGCCGAGAAATTCGTCCCGGATCCCTGGAGCGACGAGGCGGGAAGCCGCCTCTACCGAGCTGGGGATCTAGCTTGCCACAGCGAGGGCGGTGAGCTGCAGTTCCTGGGCCGTTTGGACCACCAAGTGAAGATTCGGGGCTTTCGCATCGAGTTGGGTGAGATCGAGACTCTGTTGGGTGGTCATCCGAAGGTATCCCAGGGAGTCGTGGTGGCTCGAACCGATCTCGGGGAGACTTCCGCCGGGGCGGTGTTGGTGGCCTATGTGGTCCCGGCCCTGTCGGAGCCGGGTCAGGAGGCAGAAGGAGACGAAGGGCAAGTCGAACTTTCCCTGGCTGACTTGCGGGCCTATTTGGCTGAGGCGTTGCCGGACTACATGGTGCCCCTCCACTTCGTTTCTCTTCCGGAGCTTCCCAAAACTCCCAACGGCAAGATCGACCGCAAAGCGTTGCCCAAGCCGGACCCATCCGGGGGAGGGCGATTCGCCGCGGGCTTTCTGGGGATGCCGGCGGCGACGCCCACGGAGGAGCTCTTGGCGGAGCTGTGGTGCGGCGTGTTGGGGGTGGAGCGGCTTGGGCGAGAGGCTCATTTCTTCGAGTTAGGTGGCCACTCTCTCCTCGCCACGAGAGTGATCTCCCAAGTTCGTAAAGCCTTCGGGGTCGAGCTGCCGGTGCGCCTGCTGTTCGAGAATCCGGTGCTCTCCGCGTTTGCGGAGCAGATTGCTTCGGCGCGGGCGGAGGACTCGGGGTTGGTCGCGCCGCCGATCCGGAGCGTCTCCCGACAAGGGGATCTGCCCCTGTCCTTCTCTCAGCTGCGCCAGTGGTTCCTGGTTCAGTTGGACCCGGAGCTGCGGGCCTACAACCTTCCCCAAGCCCTACGTTTCAGTGGGAACTTGGATCTCGTCGCCTTACGCCGAAGCGTTGCGGAGGTGGTACGGCGTCACGAGTCGTTGCGCACCACGTTTCCGGCGGTGGAGGGAAGGCCGGTACAGGTGATCGCCCCTCCGGAACCCACGGATGCTCCCTCCCTCATGGGCCCTACCTCCATGGGACCGGCCTCGATGGGACCCGTTGTCGACCTGATGAGTCTCGGAGAGGAACATCGAGAGAAGGAGATGCTCCGTCTCGCCACCACCGAACCCTGGCGCAGCTTCGATCTGGACCAGGGCCCTTTGATGCGACTCCTGCTGGTTCGCCTGGCCTCCCAGGACCACGTCTTGGTGGTCACCGTCCATCACATCGTCACGGATGGTTGGTCCATGGGAGTTTTCGCAGGTGAGATGGGCGAGCTCTACCGAGCCTACGCTGCCGGGGAAGAATCGCCCCTGCCCCCCTTGCCAGTGCAATACGCCGATTTTGCTGCCTGGCAACAGGATTGGCTCCAGGGGGAGGTGCTGGAGCGCTACCTGAGCTATTGGCGGACGCAGTTGGAGGGGGCGGCAGACCTGGATTTGCCCACGGATCGCCCTCGTCCATTGCTGCAAAGCCATCATGGGCGTTCCCACCCCTTGCCCTTGTCTCCTCAGCTGGTGGGGGATCTACGCTCCCTGGCTCGTCAGCAGGGAGCCAGTCTCTACATGGTGTTGTTAGCCGCTTTCACCACCCTGTTGCACCGCTATTCGGGCCAGCGGGATCTGAGCCTCGGTTCCTATGTAGCCAACCGCAATCGGGCTGAGACCGAAGGCCTCATCGGCTTTTTCGTCAACACTCTGGTCTTGCGGCAGCAGATTCCCGAGGATGTGGAGTTCCGGGCGTTGTTGGCTCAGGTGCGGGATACCACTCTGGGCGCCTACGAGCACCAAGACTTGCCCTTCGAGACTCTGCTCGAAGAGCTGAGGCCGGAAAGGGATATGAGTCGCTCTTCCTTTTTCCAGGCTCTCCTCCAGCTGCAGAACTACGAGACCCCTTCTTTGGAGCTACCGGACCTGACCATCTCCCCCTTGGGTGGGTTGGAGGTGACGGTGGCCCACTACGACCTGACCTTGTGGATGAGTGAGACCCCCACCGGGCTCCAAGGTGATCTTCACTACAGCGTGGAGCTCTTCGATGGGGCCACCGCCCAGCGGCTGACTCACCATCTGGAGCAGCTCCTCCAGGGTATCGTCACCGATCCAAAGCAGCGTCTTTCTCAGTTGTCTCTGGTGGCCTCTGCGGAACGGCATCAGTGCCTGGTGGAGTGGAACGACACCGACCGAAGGGAGGCCTCCTTTGAACCCCTCCATGGGCGATTCCTTTCCTGGTCTGCCAGGCAGCCGAAGGCTCCAGCGGTCGCCTGGAGTGGTGGTGAGACGAGCTACGGTGAGCTCGCAAGTCAGGTGTTAGAGCTAGCCCAAACTCTCGAGGACCAAGGCATCCGCCGCGGTGACCGGGTGGGGGTTTGCTTGCCGACTTCCCCTCAGCGCATCGCCGCCGTGCTGGCGGTCTTGCAAGCTGGAGCCGCCTACGTTCCTTTCGACCCGGAGTACAGCGGCGATCGATTGGGCTTCATGGTGTCGGATGCGGGAATCGCTCTTCTGGTCACGGACCAGCAGCGGTGGCAGGAGATCCCGGAGCTCCATGCCTGCAATCGCCATCTCTTGGTGGGTTCCTCTGTCGGCATGGAGCCAGAGGCACAGTTGACGGAGGCCGTCGCTGCCAAGTCAACGGCGGCTTCTGCTGCGGTAGACCCAGAGGATTTGGCCTACCTGGTGTACACCTCCGGCTCCACCGGCCGACCCAAGGGAGTCATGGTGCGCCACGGTGGCCTGGCCAACGCCACCTCCGCCTGGCAGCAGCGCTATGGCCTCGAGCCTCGGCATCGCCATTTGCAGATGGCAAGCTTTTCTTTCGACGTCTTCTCCGGAGACCTGGCCCGGGCCCTCGGCACCGGTGGCTGTTTGGTGCTCTGCCCCCGAGACTTCCTCCTGGAACCGGAACGTCTGCACGCTTTGATGGTGGAGCAGAGGGTCAACGCCGCGGAATTCGTTCCGGCGGTGGTGCGGGGTTTGTTGGATCAACCCCGGCAGGGAGCTGGGGACCTCTCCTTCATGGAGCTCATGGTGGTCGGCTCCGATGTCTGGACCAACGGCGAGATGGAGGCGGTGGCTCAGCGCTGTGCTGCTCAGGCTCGGGTGATCAGCTCCTACGGCGTCAGCGAGGCGACCATCGATAGCACCAGTTTCGAAGTTGAAGGGTATCCCCTGCCGCCGGAGCGCACCGTACCCATCGGCAGACCTTTTACCAACAATCGGATTTACATCTCCGGTCCCCGCTCTCAGCCCGCTCCGGTGGGAATTCCTGGGGAGTTGGTGTTGGCCGGCGCCAACCTTGCTCGGGGCTATTTCGGCCGGCCAGCCCTCACCGCGGAACGCTTCGTGCCCGACCCTGTCGCTGCTCACCTCGAGGGGCTCCCGGGGGCTCGTTGCTATCGCAGCGGAGACCTGGCCCGTCTTCTCCCCAACGGCCAAATCGAGTTTTTGGGACGCACCGATCACCAGATCAAAGTGCGAGGGCATCGCATCGAGCCCGGTGAGGTGGAAGCTGCCCTGGAGCTTCACCCCCGAGTTGCCCGGGCGGTGGTGGCGGCCCGCAGCCGCCCCCGCGCCGCCGGGGATAAGTTGTTGGTCGCTTACCTGATCGTGGCTCAGGACGGTGATCCCGCCGGTCGGTCTGAGCCGTCGGTAGACGGAGGGAGCCCCGAGCCTAGCGCAACGCCACCCATCTCCGAGCTGCGGGACTTTCTCAGCCAACGCCTGCCGGAATATATGGTCCCCTCCTTATTTCCCGTGCTGGCGGAGCTCCCCCTGACCCCCAACGGAAAGGTGGATCGGCGAGCTCTGCCGGAGCCGGATTGGGAAAGCTCCCAGCTAAGGGCAGAAGTGGAGCCGCCTCGCAACGAGGTGGAGAGCCATCTGGCGGAGATCTTCTCGGAAGTCTTGGCGGTCAGCCCCGTAGGCCGCAGCGATAGCTTCTTCGACCTGGGTGGTCACAGCTTGTTGGCAACCCAATTGGTGTCCCGGGTGCGCAATCAATTCGGTCTGGAGCTGCCCCTGCGTGCTCTCTTCGAAGCCCCTACCGTGGCGGCGCTGGCCTTGCGGGTGGAGGAGCCCGGGGAGGGCGCGGAGGAAGCTGCGATTTCGGCGTCCATTCCACCTCTGGTACCGCGGCCAGTGGGGGCCGACGGAGACTCCCACCCGGCCCTCTCCTTCGCCCAGCAACGCTTGTGGCTGATTCATAGCTTGGAGCCGGATAGCCCGGCCTACAACATTCCCTCGGCGCTCCTGCTGCGGGGGCCTTTGGTTCCGGAAGCTCTGCGCACCGCCTTCGCCGGAGTGGTCGCCCGGCACGAAGATCTGCGGACCACCTTCGGAGAGCGCCACGGGCAGCCGGTACAGTTGATCGCCAAGTCTCCTTCCCAGGACCTTCCTCTGCCCGCCATCGACCTCTCCGGCCTACCGCAGGAAGCCCGCGAGTCGATTCTCGAAGCCCTCAACAGAGGGGAAGCTCGTCGTTCCTTCGATCTGGAAGTCGGCCCCCTCTACCGCATGGCGCTGATTCGCTTGGCGCCCCAAGAGCACGTCCTGTTGGTCACCCTGCATCACATCATCAGTGATTTTTGGTCGGTGGCGGTTCTGGTGCGGGAGATCTCTGCTCTCTACCGGGCCGCTGTTGCCGGGGAGCCGCCTGCTTTGGCTTCCCTGCCGGTGCAATACGCCGACTTCGCTCTTTGGCAGCGCAGCTGGCTGAAAGGGGAGATTCTCGAGCGCCAGATGGACTATTGGCGCAACGCCTTGGCGGAAGCGCCCACAGTGATCGATCTGCCCACGGATCGGCCGCGACCGGCGCAGCAGAAGCATCGCGGCGCCGGTGCCCATCTGGATCTTCCCGAGGCGGTGACGGCAGGCCTCCAAGCTTTGGCGCGGAGCGAGGGAGTGACTCTCTTCATGGTGTTGGTGGCGTGTTTTCAGACGGTCCTGGCTCGCTACAGTCGGCAGTCTTGGGTGACCGTGGGAACCCCCATCGCCAACCGCACCCGAACCGAGCTGGAAGGTTTGATCGGTTTCTTTGCCAACACGCTGGTCCTGGCCAACGACTTTTCCGGGGCTCCCACTTTTCGCCAGCTCCTCGGTCGGGTGAGGGAGGCCTCCCTGGGAGCCTACGCCCACCAGGATTTACCCTTCGAGAAGTTGGTGGAAGAGCTGGATCCTCAGCGGGACCTCTCCCGGCATCCCATTTTCCAGGTGATGGTGGTGATGCTCAATACTCCCCAGGAGCAGGTCTTGGTACCAGGCCTGTCCATGGAGGCTCTTCCCACCTCCAGTGCGACGGCAAAATTCGACCTCAACTTCTTGTTCTCGGAGACCACCGAGGGCCTGAGCGGTGATTTGGAATACGACGTCGAGCTTTTCGACCCAACGACAGCACGACGCCTGTTGAACCACTTTCAGACTTTCGCTGCCGCAGCAGGGCAAAGGCCCGATGAACCCCTGTTTCAGCTCGACTTGATGCCCCCTCTGGAGCGTCGTCAAATGCTCCAGGAGTGGAACGATACGGGTGCTCCGGCGCCCCTCGAGGGAGGTCTTCTACACCGTCTCTTCGAGGCCCAGGCGGCTCGCACTCCGGAGGCTCTGGCGGTAGTAGCGGGGGATCTGTCGTTGGCCTACGGGGATCTGGAGTCGAGAGCCAATGGTCTCGCCCACCGGTTGAGGTCCCTGGGGGTGACCACCGAGGTGCCCGTAGGAGTTTGCCTGGAGCGCGGTCTGGAGTTGATGGTGGCGGTGCTGGCGGTGTGGAAGGCCGGCGGGGTTCTCTTGCCTCTAGATGCCGCCTATCCGGAAGATCGCCTCTCTCTGATGTTGGAGGACAGCGGTGCTCCGGTGCTGCTGACTCAGCAGCATTGGCTGGAAGCCTTGCCGGTGGCGGACCGCCAAGTGCTCCTCTTGGAGGCCGGCTGTGAGATGGCTCTGGAAGATCATCCTCCCAGCACCGATCTCAGCCCAGAGAACCTTCTCTATGTCATTTACACCTCGGGCTCCACGGGGCGGCCCAAGGGTATCGCCATGCGTCACCGGGCCATCGCCAATCTCATTTCCTGGCAACTTCGAGAGGGAATTCCGGCTCACCCTCGAGGGCGTACCTTGCAATACGCTGCCATGGCCTTCGACGTGTGTTTTCAGGAGATGTTTACCACCTGGGCAGTGGGTGGGACTCTGGTGCTTCTCGAGGAAGAAGTGCGCCGCGATGCCTTCGCTTTGCTCGAATTGTTGGAGACCCAGGGGGTCGAGACTCTCTACTTACCCTTCGTGGGATTGCAGCAACTCGCCGAGGCGGTCTCGAGTACGGGGAGAAGGCCTTCCCAGCTGCGAGAGGTGATCACCGCCGGGGAACAGCTGCGCATGACCTCGCAGGTGCGAGCCTTGGTGGAGGGAATGCCGGAAGGGTGGTTGCACAACCACTATGGACCTTCCGAAGCCCACGTGGTGACCGCTTGGACCCGTTCCGGAGAGCAGGGGGCGGCGACCGGATGGCCAGCCCTGCCGCCGGTAGGGGTGCCCATTCACAACACCCGGCTGTATTTCCTCGATCGTTGGGGTATGCCGGTGCCGACCGGGGTGCCTGGAGAGCTGTATCTCGCTTGTGACGGCCTGGCTCGGGGCTACCTCGGCCGGCCGGCCCTCACCGCCCTCGGGTTCGTTCCCAATCCCTTCGCAGCGGACGCAGCGGGGGTGGCCGCATTTGCGGGGGCGGGGAGTCGTCTCTACCGTACCGGTGATCTGGGGCGGCGTTTGGCCAACGGCGAGATGGAGTTCTTGGGGCGGGCAGATTTCCAGGTCAAGGTACGGGGTTTCCGTATCGAACCCGGTGAGATCGAAGTGGCCTTGGAGGAGCACCCGGGAGTCCGGGAGACAGCGGTGATCACCGTTGGCGACGGGGGGCGGCAGCGTCTGGCGGCCTATGTCGTTTCGGAAGGGGAGGAGGTACCGGCAGCTCAGTTGAAGGATTTCCTCCGCGACCGTCTCCCGGACTACATGGTGCCGGGAATCTTCGTGGCTCTCGATGCCCTACCGCTTTTTCCCAGCGGCAAGCTGAACCGGAATGCTCTTCCGGAGCCGTCCTTCGATGTTTCCGGGGAAGATTTCGTCGCTCTGGCATCACCCACTGAAGAGCTCCTGGCGGCTTCCTGGAGCGAGGTCTTGGAGATCGCTCCCCTGAGCGCTACCGCCCATTTCTTCGATCTCGGGGGCCATTCCTTGCTAGCCACCCAGGTGGCGTCGCGGATTCGCGCCGCGTTCGGCGTCGAGCTGCCCTTGCGCACCCTATTCGAAACCCCGGTGCTGCGAGAGTTGGCCCTGCGCATTGACGAGGTCTTGCGCTCCGGAGCGGGAATCCAGTTGCCACCGATTCAGGCTCAGGACCACTCCCAAGGAGCCCCCCTCTCTTTTTCCCAGCAGCGGCTGTGGTTCATCGAGCAGCTCAGCCCCGGCTCGGCGGCCTACAACATTCCCGCCGCCGTCGCTCTCGAGGGAGATCTTTCGGTGTCTCATCTGGCCGCTGCTATCGAGGAAATCGTGCACCGCCACGAGAGCCTGCGAACGGTGTTCCGGAGCCCCACCGGTCCAGTCCTGCCGGAGTTACTGGACGGAGATTCGTCGACCGCGGATCCAGTTCTGCAAATCGTCCTGGCCCCAGATCCCTTGGCTCTCCCGTTGGTCGATCTCTCGGCCCTCGGGCCCGTCTCTTCCGGCAGGGTCGCCGCCGAGAGCGACGCTCTCATGCTGCGCTTCGCCTCTCGAGGTTTCGACCTGGTGAACGGTCCATTGTTGCGGTCGGCCCTGCTGCGCCGGTCCGCTGGTGAGCACATCTTGGTCGTCAACATGCACCACATCGTTTCCGACGGTTGGTCGGTGGGAATTCTGATTCGAGAGCTTTCTGCTTTGTACGGTACTGCTCTCCAAGGGGACGCTGCCAAAGGAGTGGCTAGCCCGAGGGCCTTCGAGATCTCGGCGCCGCTGCCACCTCTCACTGTGCAATATCCGGACTTCGCCCTGTGGCAGCGGCAGCGTCTGGAAGGAGAGGTCCTGCAGACCCAACTGGCCTATTGGGTGGAGCACTTGGGAGGGGAGGCGCCGGCTCCTCTGGAGCTGCCCATCGACCGTCCTCGGCCTCCGGTGCAGACCAGCCACGGCCGGGACCGGGCCTTCATTTTCTCTCCATCTCTGTCGACGACTCTGGAGAATTTCGCCGGCAGCTCTGGCGCCACTCTCTTTATGATTCTGCTCTCCGCTTTTTATTTTCTGCTGCACCGACTTTCCGGCCGGCGGGACTTGGTGGTGGGCACTCCCATCGCCAACCGCAACCGCCGGGAGGTGGAAGGTCTCATTGGATTCTTCGTCAATACCTTGGCGTTGCGGGCCGAGGTGGAAGGAGACGCGACCTTCGAGCACTTGCTGAAGCAGGTCAAAGAAGCGACCTTGGCGGGCTTTACTCATCAGGACTTGCCTTTCGAGCGCCTGGTGGAAGCTCTTCATCCGGAACGGGACGTCAGCCGGGAGCCGATCTTCCAGGTGATGTTCGTGCAGCAGAACGCTACGGATGAGGTTCTGGCTCTGCCGGGGCTGGAAGCTCGTCCCTTGGCCCTGGACGCAGGGGTTGCGAAGGTAGATCTAACCCTCGGCGCGGCGGAGGCGGAGGCCGGTGTGGCTGGCTTCTGGAACTACAACACGGATCTTTTTGACGCCACCACCATCGAGCGTTTCCATCAACAGCTGTGCACCCTCCTAGAAGTCGCCTTGGCCCAGCCGGAGAGGGCCCTGGCGAGTTTGCCGCTGCTCACACCCGTGGAACGCCAGCAGCTGTTCCAGGAGTGGGCTGGGTCGAGCTCTCCCTATCCCCGGGACAGCACCGTCCACGGCTTGTTCGAGGAGCTCGCTGATCGTTCACCGGACCGCCCGGCCCTGGAATTCGAGGACCTGCGGTGGAGCTATGGTGAATTGGATCGCTGGGCCAACTTCCTGGCGGCAAAGCTGTGGAAAATCGGGGTTCGCCCGGAGGATCGGGTGGGATTGCTGTTGGGTCGCTCGCCCCAGCTCCTGGCCTCGGCTTTGGCCTGCCTCAAGGTGGGGGCCGCCTACCTTCCGTTGGACCCGGGTTACCCCGCGGAACGCCTAGGTTTTCTGCTGGAAGATGCAGATGTCGCGGTGGTCTTGGCTCACCGGTCCACGGCGGCAGCCCTGGAAGGGCTTCCCGGACCCGGCCCTCGAGTGGTGTTGGCGGGAGAAGGAAGAGGAGAGGTGGAAGCCTCCGACGAGGCCACCGGGCTTCAGGACCGGCTGAGAGATCTGCCTCGGGTTTGGCCCCGCCAGGCTGCCTACGTGATGTACACCTCCGGTTCCACCGGCACCCCCAAGGGGGTCACGGTGACCCACAGAGGGATCGTGCGCCTGGTTCGCAACAGCAATTTCTGCCAGCTAGCTCCGGAGCATCGGGTCGGACATCTCTCGAATCCCTCTTTCGATGCCATGACTTGGGAGGTCTGGGGAGCCTTGATCAACGGTAGTTGTCTGGTGGGGATCGAAAAGCTGACGGTGCTGTCGCCGAAGGCCCTGGCGGAGTTTGTGCGTGGGCGAAAAATCACCTCGCTTCTCATGACTTCCGCCTTGTTCAATCAGATCGCTCAGGAGGAGCCGCGGGCTTTCGAGACTCTTTCCGGCGTGCTTTTCGGGGGTGAAGCGGCGGATCCGGTCCAGGTGCGGCGGGTGCTTGAGGAGGGACCACCCCAGCATCTGTTCAACGTCTACGGGCCGACCGAGTGCACCGTCATGGGCACCAGCGAGGAAGTAAAGCATCTGGAGCCAGGTACAGTGTCCGTGCCCATCGGGCGGGCCATTTCCAATACTGGAATCTCGGTCCTGGGTCGCGATGGTCGTCCGGTGCCGGTGGGAGTGCGCGGCGAGCTGGGCCTAGCGGGAGATGGCCTGGCGCGAGGTTATCTGAGTCGTCCGGGCCTGACTGCGGAGCGCTTCGTGCCGGATTCGGGGGGAGCCTTCGGCGAGCGCATCTACCGCACGGGAGATCTGGTTCGTTGGCTAGCCGATGGGCGCCTCGACTTCGCCGGGCGCGTCGATCACCAGGTCAAGCTGCGCGGCTTTCGTATCGAGATGGGAGAGGTGGAGGTGGCTCTGGCCAGCCTGGAGGGAGTCGAGCAGAGCCTAGCGGTGGTGCGCGAGGACACCCCCGGGGCTCCCCGGTTAGTGGCCTATTTGGTGGTTGCAGAGGAGAAGTATGCCGAAGCGTCCGTGCTCCGGGAGGCGTTGGGCAAACGGGTTCCGGCCCACATGGTCCCGGCGGCGCTGGTGTTTCTGGACTCCCTACCTCTCACCGCCAACGGCAAGGTGAATCGCCGAGCCCTACCGGCACCGGAAGGGGAAATCGGATTCGACGTGTCCGCCCCCCAAACTCCCACTGAGGAGGTACTGGCAGCCTCCTGGCGAGAGCTGTTGGGAGTTGCCGAAATCGGGCGAGAGAGTCATTTTTTCGACCTGGGAGGGCATTCCCTACTGGCCACCCAGGCGGTGTCTCGGGTGCGGCAGGACCTGGGCCTCGAAGTGCCCCTGAGGGTCCTCTTCGAAGGTCCCCAGCTGGCCGTCTTTGCCGCCGCCGTCGATGGGCTGGTAGCCGATCCGGCCTCTCCAGGGGCGCCGCCGTTGGTTCCCCAGGTCCGCACCGAGGATCTCCCTCTGTCCTTCGCTCAGCAGCGTCTGTGGTTCATCGACCAATTGGAGCCGGAGTCTCCTCGCTACAACATGCCGACGGCGGTTCGTCTTTCTGGCAGGCTGGATGGTGCGGCGTTGGAAGGCAGCCTCGGGGAAATCGTTCATCGTCACGAGGCTCTGCGCACCACCTTTTCGGCAAAAGAAGGAAAACCCTGGCAAGTCATTCACCCGCCGGTCCCTCAGCACCTACCGGTGGTGGATCTGAGCGGCCTCGATGCCGAAGCCGATGGACTGGCTCGCCGCCTCGCGCGGCGCGAAGCCCTGCGACCCTTCGACCTAGCCCAGGGTCCCTTGCTGCGCACCACCCTGGTGCGCCTGGCGCCGCGGGAACACCGTATTCTGGTCACCCTCCACCACATCGTTGGTGACGGCTGGTCCGTGGGCGTTTTCATCGGCGAGCTGTCGGCCCTCTACGGCGCCTACGTCGCTGGTCAGCCATCCCCCCTCTCGCCCTTGGCGGTGCAGTATGCCGACTACGCTGACTGGCAGCGCCAATGGTTGCAAGGAGAGGTTTTGGATCGCCAGGTCGAATTTTGGCGGGGCCAACTGGGAACCTCTCCTGCTCCCTTGGAGCTGCCCACCGATCGCCCTCGCCCGCTGCGCCAAGGGGTCGTGGGAGGGAGTTGCCAGACGCGCCTCGGGCAGGATTTGACCACGCGGTTGGAAGGACTGGCCCAGAGCACCGGTGGCACCTTATTCATGGTCTTGATGGCTGCCTACGGACTCTTCTTGAGCCGGCTGAGCGGCCAGGCAGGAGTGTGTGTTGGGACCCCCATCGCCAACCGAACTAGAGAGGAGCTCGAAGGGTTGATTGGGTTCTTCGCCAATACCTTGGTGTTGCGCACGGAGACGAGCTCTGCAGAGAGCTTTCGCCATCTTCTCGAGCAGGTCCGCAGTCAAACTCTCGCTGGCTATTCTCACCAGGACGTTCCCTTCGAGCGGCTGGTAGAGGAGCTAGAGCCGGACCGAGATCTGTCCCGTCCACCCCTCTTCCAAGTGATGTTGGTGTTGCAGAACACGCCGAGCCAGGCTCTGGAGCTACCGGAGTTGACGGTCTCACCGGTAGAGACTCCTCAAGAGGTCAATACCTTCGATCTGACCCTCAATGTGGTGCCGGAAGCCGACGGCCTGGCTCTGCTGATGAACTACGACACGGACCTCCTGGACCCGTCCACGGCTCAGCGGTGGCTCTCCCAAATGGCGCAGCTTCTCGGTTCCGTGGCCTTGGACCCGGACCAGATTCAAGGCCAGGTAGAGCAGTTATCAGCGGCCCAACGGCATCAGGTAGCCCTGGAGTTGGCGGCAGGCGTCAGCGGACGGCTGCCCCAGGAGACTTTTCCGGAAATGTTCGAGTCCTGGGCGGTGCGCCAACCGGCGGCTCTGGCCCTGGTAGCGGAAGCGCTGGACGGCTCCGTGCAGGAACTGACCTATGGCGAGTTGGATCGCCGAGCGGAAAACCTGGCGGCGGTGCTGCGCCACCACGGAGTGGGCCCCGAGAGCCTGGTGGGGGTGGCCTTGGAGCGGTCGCCGGATCAGGTGATTTCGTTTCTGGCGGTGCTCAAGGCGGGAGGGTGCTACATCCCCTTGGATCCCGCCTACCCGGAAGATCGTCTCGAGTACATGGTGAAGGATTCAGGGCTCGGATGGCTGGTCGCGGACTCGGCAGCGCCCCTAGGTTCGACCTTGGCTCTGGCCGGTGACGGCCCCTTACCGGTGGTCTGCCTGGGGCCGCGAGAGGAGCTTCCAGCGGGAGTCAGCGTCCCACCCCGGCTGTCCATGGAATCGGCTCAAGGGGCCTATGTGATCTACACCTCCGGGACGACTGGGCGACCCAAGGGAAGTGTTTTGACCCACGGTGGATTGGCCAACTTGGTGAAGCAGGAGGGGGAGAATCTACGCCTCTCGCCGGGGGGCCGGGTGCTCCAATTCGCCGCCCTCTCCTTCGACGTCTCCCTTCAGGAGATGACCGTGGCTCTCGGCTGTGGCGGCACCCTTTGCCAGCTGCCTCAAGATCGATTGATGCCGGATCAACAGCTGGTCGACAAGATTCGTCAACTGGAGATCTTCTATCTACAAATTCCTCCAGCGGCTCTGGCTCAGTTGCCCGAAGGAGACCTGCCTTCGGTGGGTTCTCTGGTTTGCGGCGGTGACGTCATGCCTGCTTCGTTGCCGGCCCGGTGGGCTCAGAACCGACGCATGTGGAATGCCTACGGCCCTTCTGAGACGACCATTACGGCGACCCGCGGGCGTTGCTTTGAAGACGCCGGCAAGCCGACCCTCGGGCATCCACTGCCCCATGTGGAAGTTCATCTACTGGACTCCCAGCTGTCGCCGGTGCCCTTGGGGGTGGCCGGGGAGCTGATGGTGGGCGGCGCTGGATTGGGAAGGGGATATCTGAGAAGACCTTCCCTGACCGCCGAACGGTTCATTCCCCACCCTCGCCCGACCCGTGCCGGTGAGCGCTTGTACCGCAGCGGCGACCGAGCTCGTCGTCGGCCCGTGGATGGTGAGCTCGATTTTCTCGGCCGCCTGGACAAGCAGATCAAGCTGCGCGGCTTGCGCATCGAGCCGGAGGAAATCGAAACCTTGTTGGATGCCGTCGGTGCCATCGGCCGCAGCGCTGTGGTGCTGCATCGAGATGAGGCGGGGGAGCGACTGATCGCTTTTTGCCAGGCGGCGGCTAGGGAGCCCCAATCGAACGCTCCCATTCCCAGTGACGACGAGCTGCGGGAAACTCTGGCGAGCCACCTGCCGGAGTTCATGATTCCCAGCCTCTTCGTGACCGTAGAAGGCTTGCCTCTGACTCCCGCCGGAAAGGTAGATCGGCAGGAACTGGCAAGGCGACCGGTGCTCCAGCTGGCCCGCCGGGAAGAAGGGGAGGCCCCGCGCACCGAGGCGGAAGTTTCCCTGGCTGGAATCTGGCGCCAGCTCTTGCCATCTCTGGCCGAGGCTCCGATCCATCGGGAGGATCATTTCTTTGCCCTCGGCGGCCACTCGCTGCTGGCGACCCAGATGCTCTCGAGGATTCGAGATCTCTTCTCCGTGGAGCTTTCTGTTCGAGATGTTTTCGAGACGCCGCGCCTGGCAGAGTTGGCGCAGCGCATCGAACTGCAGGATGGAGCGATGGACTCTAGAGGAGCTGCGGCGGTGCCCCTGGTAGCCCTGGAGCGCCCGGAGCGAGTGCCTTTGTCTTTTGCCCAGCAGCGTTTGTGGTTTCTCGACCAACTAGAGCCGGGCTCACCGCGCTACAACATGCCGTCGGCGGTGCGGTTGTCCGGCAGGCTCGATGTGACGGTGTTGGAGCGTAGCCTCGGAGAGATTACATCTCGCCACGAGAGTCTGCGCACCATCGTCCGAGAAGAAGGGGGCAAGCCTTGGCAGGTCTTCCTCGATCCCGGTGCGAGTCCCTTGCCCGTGGTCGATTTGAGCGCCCTTGGCAACGGAGCCGATGCTTTGGCGACGGCGCTGAGTCAGCGCGAAGCCCTAGAGCCCTTCGATTTGGCCGAAGGTCCCTTGTTGCGCACTCACCTGTTGCGCTTGAGGCAGCGAGAGCACCTGCTGCTGATCACCCTGCACCACTTAGTGGGAGATGGCTGGTCCGTAGGAATCTTCATCGGAGAGCTGTCGGCTCTCTACAACGCCTTTTCCGCCTCTCAGCCGTCTCCTCTGGACCCACTGCCGCTGCAATATGCCGACTTTTCCCAATGGCAGCGCAGTTGGCTCCAGGGAGAAGCTCTGGAGCATCAGCTCGATTTCTGGCGTGGCCAATTGGGCACGGCCTCTGGCGAGGCCTCTCCTGCCTTGGACCTGCCGACGGACCGTCCACGGCCGGCGCAGCCGAGTGTCTGGGGTGGCAAGCGGCAGCTTCGCTTGGGCCAGCAGATCTCGGAAAGCTTGGAGAGCCTGGCAGAACAACAGGGCAGCAGCCTGTTCATGGTTCTGATGGCCGCCTTCCAGGTGGTTTTGAGTCGTATCACCGGCCAAAGAGGGATCTCCGTGGGGACGCCTATCGCCAACCGAACCCGTGGCGAGCTCGAAGGGCTGATCGGCCTGTTCGCCAACACTTTGGTGGTGCGTACCGAAGTCGAGGGTGAAGATGGTTTCCTCCAAACTCTCGCTCGGGTGCGTCGTCAGACCCTCGCCGCCTACGCTCACCAAGACATCCCCTTCGAACGTCTGGTGGAAGAGCTGGAGCCGGATCGGGATCTTTCTCGAACTCCTCTGTTCCAAGTCATGTTGGTGCTGCAGAACAATCGCCAGCAGACCCTAGAATTACCGGAGTTGACGGTCACTCCCTCGGATGCGGCCCAAGAGGTGAGCACTTTCGACTTGACTCTCAATGGGGAAGTGGCGGCCGGGCAGCTAGGGCTCCAGCTGAGCTACAGCTCGGACCTCGTGGACCCCTCCACGGCGCAGCGCTGGCTCCAGCACCTCGAGCAGCTTCTGAGCTTCGTGGTGGAGAACCCTCAGCAGCCCGTGAAACAGATCGCCTTGCTCTCCCCGGCCCAACGCCATCAAGTGAGGTTGGAGCTCCCTTCTGGTGAAGGTGGAAAACCCCTCGGCAGCACCTTTCCGGAGCAGTTCGAAGCTTGGGTCCAGCGGGTGCCCCAGGCCGTAGCCTTGCTGTCGGAAGGCGAAGATGGCACGGTGCAGGAGCTGTCTTACGGTGAGCTTGGGGACCGGGTCAAGGCTCTCGCGGCGGTGCTCCGGAATCGGGGTGTCGGTCCGGAGAGCTTGGTGGGGGTCGCTTTGGAGCGGTCTCCCGAACAAGTGGTGGCCTTCTTGGCAGTGCTCGAAGCTGGGGGCTGCTACGTGCCACTGGATCCGGCCTACCCGAAAGATCGCCTGCGCTACATGGTGGAGGACTCAGGCCTCCGCCTACTCCTCGCCATGCCTTCTACCGCAGCTCGGTTGAGCCTCTCTTTCGTCCCTAGCGGTTCTTCGGCGCTGCAATGGGTTAACCCCTTGGAAGTTCTACCGGCGGAGGCTCCTATCCCAGTTCGGAGTCCCATCCGGGCCTCGAACGCGGCCTATGTCATCTACACCTCCGGCACCACGGGGCGACCCAAGGGGAGTGTTTTAACTCATGGGGGCTTGGCAAATCTTGTGCGCCAGGAAGGGGAGAATTTGCGACTGAAGCCCGGTGGCCGGGTACTGCAATTCGCCGCTCTGTCTTTCGATGTGTCTCTTCAGGAGATGACCGTGGCTCTCGGCTGCGGTGGCACTCTTTGCCAACTGCCCCAAAGCCAGCTGTTGCCTGGGCAGGAGCTGGTGAATCGGATCGATGGCCTGGAGATTTTCTACCTCCAGATTCCGCCGGCAGCTCTAGCTCAGCTGCCCGCCGCTGATCTACCTTCGGTACGGTCCTTGGTGTGTGGTGGCGATGTCATGCCTGCCCAGCTGCCGCAGCTATGGGCCTCGGGGCGACGCATGTGGAATGCCTACGGCCCCTCCGAAACCACCATCACCGCGAGCCGCGGCTTGTGTTCTTCCGGTGGTGGCCGGCCGTCCCTCGGGCGCCCGGTGCCCAAGGTCGAGATTCTCCTCTTGGATGGTTATTTGGAACCGGTACCTCTGGGAGTGGCAGGGGAGCTCATGGTCGGCGGCGCGGGACTGGGCCGGGGCTATTTGGGTCGGGCGGCCCTCACCGCCGAACGATTCATTCCCCACCCGCGGCCGGTCTCTCCCGGTGACCGCCTCTACGCCAGTGGCGACCGCGCCCGGTGGCGGCCGGCGGACGGATCGATCGACTTTCTCGGCCGCTTGGATCGCCAGATTCAACTCCGGGGTTTGAGAATCGAGCCGGAGGAGATCGAAGCTCTTCTGGATAGCTTGGCCTCGGTTCAGCGAACCTCCGTGGTGCTTCACAAGGATGTTCGGGGGGAGCGCTTGGTGGCCTTCTTCGAGCCTGCAGATTCGGAGAACCCTCCGGACCCGGAGGAGTTGAGAGGCATTCTGGTGAAGCGTCTGCCGGAGTTCATGGTCCCAGCTCTCTTCATCCCGGTACCCCAGTTGCCCACCACCGCCAGCGGTAAGGTGGATCGGGGAGAGCTGGCCAGCCGGCCGGTGTTCGAGGTGGCACGGTCGGACCAGGGAGTGAGTCCCCAAGGAGCCGCCGAGCGGATGTTGGCGAAGATTTGGCAGGAGGTACTGTCGCTGTCGGAAGGTATTCGGCGAGAGGATCAGTTCTTCGCCCTCGGTGGTCACTCTCTGCTGGCGACCCAGCTCTTGTCCCGGGTCAGGGATGCTTTTGCCGTCGGCCTGTCCATTCGCGATGTCTTCGAAGCCCCCAGGCTGGCGGACCAGGCGGCTCGCATCGAACAGAGGAAGCTGGAGCAGGGAGGCGCTGAGCCCTTCGTCGGGCGGTTGGTGCCCCAGAAAAGACCCCATCGGATTCCCCTCTCCTTCGCCCAACAGCGGCTGTGGTTTCTGGATCGTTTCGAGCCCGGAAGCTCGTCTTACAACATTCCCACCGCCATCCGCCTCCGCGGCCAGTTGGTACCGCAAGCTCTGCATCGCGGTTTGACGGAAATTCAAAGCCGCCACGAGGCTCTACGCACGACCTTCGAGGAGCACGATGAAGTGCCCTACCAGCGCATTCGTGAGCGAGCTTCCCAGCCCTTGCCCTGGGTGGATCTGCAAGGGCTTGGGGAGGAGGCAGCGCGGAGGCAAGCCACGGAGTTGGCTCACCGAGAGGGGCTCCGGCCCTTCGATCTGGTCAGAGATCCCCTCTGGCGAACCGTCGCTCTACGCCTGGGCGAAGATCATCATCGCGTATTACTCACTCTCCACCACATCGTTTCCGACGCCTGGTCCATGAACGTGCTTACGGGGGAGGTTTCCTCTCTCTATGGCTCCTTTGTATCCGGCAGGTCCTCCCCACTAGGCCCTCTGCCGATTCAATACGCCGACTTCGCCATCTGGCAAAGGGAATGGTTGCAGGGATATGAGCTGGAGCGACAGCTGGACTATTGGCAGGAGAGCTTGGGAGATGTCTCTCAGCCTCTGGAATTGCCCATGGACCGACCGAGACCGGTGGTGCAGGAGATGCAAGGAGCCAATCTCGGTTTCGACCTTCCGGAGGAGCTTGGAGAAGCCATGGAAGGGGTGGGGCAGAGGCTTGGTGCTTCCGTTTTCATGGTCGCCTTAGCAGCTTTTCAAGCCTTGTTGGCTCGGTTGTCGGGTCAGTCGGAGATCGCTATTGGCACTCCTATCGCCAACCGGAACCAGGGCGAAATCGAAGGCTTGATCGGGTTCTTTGTCAACACTCTGGTGCTCAAGGGGCGAGTGGACCAACAAGAGAGTTTCCAGGAGCTGTTGGCGCGGGTTCGGGACTCGACTCTTGGAGCCTACGCCCATCAGGACCTGCCTTTCGAGCTTTTGGTAGAAAGATTGGCGCCGGAGCGCGACCTGTCCCGCACGCCGCTATTTCAAGTCATGTTGTCGGTGGTGGATGCGGGGGGCCAGGTTCAGGAGCTGCCGGGGTTGAAGATGCAGGCTCTAGCCGGGGTCGGAACCCTTTCGAAGTTCGACTTGACCCTTTCCCTGCTCGGCAGCAATCAAGGCTGGAGTGGCAACCTGGAGTACGCCACGGCCCTCTTCGACGCCACTACCATGCTTCGCTTGAGGGATCGCTTCCTCCGCTTGCTGGCGGCGGTGGTCGAGGATCCCTCCTCTAACTTGGCGTCTCTTCCTTGGTTGAGCGCTGTCGAGGGACAGCAGCTGAGGGTCGAGTGGAACGATACCTTTGGCAGCTTCCCACGAGAGGCGAGCTTACCTGCACTATTTGCTGCCCAGGTGGCTCAGCAGCCGGAGGCGCCGGCCGCGGAGTTTGGCGAGGAGAGCTACAGCTACCGGGATCTGGACCGGTGGTCAGACGCCCTGGCTCTCGAGCTCCTGGAGCATGGAGTCGCCCCGGAAGATCGGGTGGGCCTGTGCCTGGAACGCTCTCCTCAGTTGCTCGCAGCGGCTTTGGCGGTCCTCAAAGTGGGAGCTGCCTATCTCCCTCTGGACCCGACCTATCCGCGGCAACGACTCACCTACCTGCTGGAAGACGGTGCGGTGGCAGTGGCCTTCGCCACAGCGACCACGGCTTCAGCCTTGCGATTCGAAGCGGCGCCGCTCGGAGATGAAGATCCGCCCTGGGAGGGGCAGGAAGAGACTTGGGGCCCGCAGATCTTGGAGGTGAGGGATAGGGAAGAGCCAACGGCGACTCCTAGCTCGGCTTCCGGGGCAGCCTCGGGTGTGGACTCGAGGAATGAGCCGAGGCCGAGTCTGCCCACCGTGGACAGCCGCCAAGGGGCCTATGTGATGTACACCTCCGGTTCCACCGGGAGGCCCAAGGGAGTGGTGGTAACTCACCGAGGCATCGTGCGCCTGGTTCGGGATACCAACTATCTTCACTTTCAGCCGGGGAATCGCGTCGGCCACCTTTCCAACCCTTCCTTCGATGCCCTGACTTGGGAGATCTGGGGGGCGTTGCTCAACGGTGGTTGTCTGGTGGGGATCGAAAAGCTCGTCGCCCTTGCCCCGAGAGCCTTGGCCGAGGAGTTGCGAGCCAAAGACGTCTCCCACTTGCTTCTTACCACTGCCTTGTTCAATCAGGTGGCCCGGGAAGCGCCGGAAGCTCTGGCTCCTCTAGAAGCAGTGGTTTTCGGTGGCGAAGCGGCGGATGCCCAGCAGGTGCAGCGAATCCTCGCCGCCGGACCGCCGAAGCAGCTCATCAACGCCTATGGTCCTACGGAGACCACCGTGGTGGGCTCGACGGAGCAGATCGACCAGCACCCCGGCGACTCCGGAGTGGCCATCGGCAGGCCCATCTCCAACACTGGTGCACAGGTTTTGGATCCGGAGGGTTGGGGAGTACCCGTGGGGGTTTCCGGGGAGCTCGGCCTCTCCGGTCCCGGGTTGGCGCGTGGCTATTTGGGAAAGCCAGGGCTTACGGCGGAGCGGTTCGTTCCGGATGCCTTCGGTCGCGGAAGCCGTCTCTACCTCACCGGGGATTTGGTTCGTTTCAAGGTCGACGGTCGCCTCGAGTTCGTGGGGCGCCGGGATCATCAGATCAAACTGCGGGGCTTCCGCATCGAGATGGGGGAGATCGAGGCAGCCCTGGCGGCCCTGGAGGGAGTGGAGCAGAGCCTCGCCATGCTTCGCGAAGACACTCCCGGGGTGCCGCGGCTGGTGGCCTACACGGTACTTGCCGAAGAAGTGCTGACCCAGGAGGCTTCTTCGGAAGACGCTGAGGAGCTTCGCGAGAGCTTTTCGGCAAGCCTGGAGCGACGCCTTCCCGGGCATATGGTGCCTTCCGATATCGTCTTTCTGGAGGCTTTTCCCCTTACCGCCAACGGCAAGGTGGACCGGGAGGCCCTACCTCGGCCGGAAGGGGAGGGCCCGGTGATTGGCAGGCCTCTGGTCACGGCGACGGAGAGGCTCCTTGCCAACCAGTGGCAGCGGCTGCTCGGTGCCACGGCTATCGGCTCGGACAGCAGCTTTTTCGATCTCGGCGGCCATTCCCTCTTGGCCACTCGAGCGCTGTCCCGAGTGCGGCAGGAGTTCGGTGTCGAGATTTCCCTGAAAACCCTCTTCGAGGCACCGACGGTCCATGCCTTTGCCCTTCAGATCGACCTGGCCATGGCTGGAACCGGAGATCTCGCCGCTCCCATCACCGCTCAGCCTCGAACCGGCGCTGAACCCCTTTCGTTTGCTCAATGGAGGTTGTGGTTCCTCGATCGATTCGAGGCTGGCAGCCCCGCTTACCATGTGCCGGTTGCCATCCGTCTGGATGGACAGCTGAGAGTAGACATCTTGCGGCGAGCCCTCGCCGGGATTATCAATCGTCACGAAGCGCTGCGCACGACTTTCGAGGAGCGATCCGGGGAACCAGTGCAGATCATCGGTGCGCTGGTGTCCTCAGGATCGTCGGGATTACTACCAGCGACGGATCTGAGCGGTTTGGATGTCAGAGCCCGGGAAGGGGAGGCGGAACGCCTAGCTGCTTTGTCTATCGGTTCGCCCTTCGATCTGGCTCAGGGGCCCTTGGTCCATTCCAATCTGCTGCGCTTCGGTACCGAAGAGCATTTGCTGGTTCTGACCTTGCACCACATTGCCACCGATGGCTGGTCCGACGGGGTGTTCATTCGGGAGCTGATGGTCCTCTACGGAGCCTTCTCCCAGGGACTCCCTTCACCCCTCGAGCCCCTGCCGGTGCAATATGCCGACTATGCCCACTGGCAGCGTCGCTGGATGGCAGGGAAGGATCTGGAGCGGCAATTGAGTTTCTGGCGCCGACAGCTGGGAAGCTCGGTCAAACCCCTCGAGTTGCCCACCGACCGCCCCCGCCCGGCGGTAGCCAACACCGACGGCGCTGCTCGCTACTTCTTGGTTCCCCCGGAACTGGGCCAGGCGGTGAACGGGTTCTGCCAACACCAAGGGGCCACCCTCTTCATGACGATCCTGGCCGCCTTCCAGGCCTGGCTGTTTCGCCTGACCAGCCAAGAGAGCATCGCTGTGGGTTCTCCCGTCGCCAACCGGGGCCGAAGAGAGCTGGAAGATTTGATCGGGTTCTTCGCCAATACCCTGGTGCTGCAAACGGATGTGCAGCCCGGCGAGAGTTTTGAATCCCTTTTGGCCCGAGTGAAAGGGGTGACTCTGTCCGCCCATGCTCACCAGGACCTCCCCTTCGAACGCCTAGTAGAGGACCTGGAGCCCAACCGGGACCTCTCCCGGACCCCCCTCTTTCAAGTGATGTTGGTGGTCTTCAACACCGCCCAAGAGAGCTTGGAATTGCCGGGCTTGACCCTCAACCCTGTGGAGGTTCCTAGAACGACCGCCAAATTCGATTTAACTCTCTTCGTGAGTCAGGGCTCCCATGGGCTGGCCTGCGAGTTCGAATACAACACGGCCCTTTTCGACCGCACTACCATCGAGCGGTTCCATGACCTCTGGCTTCGACAGTTGAGCGGTTTGGTGTCGTCTCCGACCGTCCCCATCGATCAACACGACTGGCTCTCCCCGGCCCAGCGAGCCCAGGTAACTCTGGAGTGGAATGCGTCGGTCGCTGCTCCGCCGTCCACGGGACTCACTGCTGACACGATCCATGGTCTTTTCGATCGATCGGCACGCCTCCGCCGGGACTCGGTGGCGGTGGAAGGAGCCGACGGCGAAACTTTGACCTACGGAGAGCTGGACCGTTGGTCCGATGCCCTGGCTCACCAACTCATGGAGGGCGGCGTGAAGCCGGACACGGGGGTCGCTATCTGCCTTGGCCGCACCCCTTCCATGGTCGCTGCGGTGCTGGGAACCTTCAAGGCCGGAGGAGTGGTTCTCTCTCTAGATCCGGCCTATCCCTTGGAACGATTGGTCTTGATGACGGAAGACAGTGGAGCGGAGGTGCTGGTAACAGATCGCGCCCAGGCGAGGCACTTGCCGCAGGAGCTGCTGGCAACCTCAGTGGTCTGGATGGACGAGATCGATTGGGAGGACGCTGGCGAAGGACCCGATGCGGTGGCCCAATCAGAGCCCCAGCCGGTGCGCCCACGGATGCCCGAGTTGGGACGGGACAACCTGGCGTACTTGATCTACACCTCCGGCTCCACCGGGAGGCCCAAGGGAATTGCCATGACCCATGGAACCATTGTCAGCCTGATGGCCTGGCAGCGGCGGATCTCCCTGCCAGCCAGTTCGGAGAATCGAACTCTGCAGTTCGCAGCGCTGTCTTTCGACATTTCCTATCAGGAGCTGGCATCGACCTGGGGCTCCGGTGGCACTCTGGTGTTGATTGACGAAGACACTCGAAGGGATGCCCGGGCCTTGCTCTACTACTTGCAAGCTCAGCGGGTCGACCAACTCTACCTCCCCTTCGTGGCCCTCCAACAGCTGGCTCTGGCGGCGGAGGAAGAGGGTGTCTATCCCACCGACTTGCAGGAGGTGGTCGCCGCTGGCGAGCAGTTACGGTTGACCCCCGAGGTGAAAACCTTTCTGAAGCAGCTACCAGCGGTGCGGTTGCACAACCATTACGGTCCTTCGGAAGGCCATGTGGTGACTGCGTGGGAGCGCTCCGGGGCCGCGGCGGAACAGATTGGGTGGCCCCCCCTACCACCCATTGGCCGCCCGGTGGACGGCACACGAGTCCATGTTCTGGACTCCGCTTTGAAGCCGCTTCCGGTGGGGGTGCCCGGTGATCTGTACTTGGCCGGCGCCTGCCTGGCCCAGGGCTATCTGAATCGCCCATCCTTGACCGCTGAGAGCTTTATTCCCGATCCCTTGGCGGGGCTGTTCGGGAGCACCCCAGGGGGGCGCAGCTACCGTACGGGCGACCGCGGCCGGTGGCTACCCAATGGTGAGTTGGAATTCTTCGGACGGGCCGACTCCCAGCTCAAGATCCGCGGTTTTCGGGTCGAGGCAGGTGAAGTGGAGCAGGCGCTGGAGAAGCACCCGCGGTTGACTGAGACTGTGGTCGTGACCCGTCCGGGCCGGGGCGGTAGCCATCGTCTGGTGGCCTATTTCGTGGCTGCAGGGGCCGATGGGGAAGCTCCTCTGGCTTCCGAGCTGAGGTCTTTTCTCCTGGAATCCCTTCCTGAGTACATGGTGCCTTCAGCCTTTATGCCCTTGGAAGCTCTGCCCCTGTCCCCTGGCGGTAAGGTCGATCGGCGAGCCCTGCCGGAACCGGTGATGACCACGATGGAATCTACAGGCCGTGCCCTGACCCCGGCGGAAGCCCGTATGGCAGCGGTGTGGCAGGAAGTCCTGGAGCTATCGGAAGTGGCGGCGACGGACAGCTTCTTCTCCATAGGTGGTCACTCTCTATTGGCCACCCAAGTGGTCTCGAGGTTGCGTCGGGAGTACGCAGCGGAGGTCTCGGTGCGAGCCTTGTTCGAGGCGCCCACTCTCGAAGCCTTTACCGCTCGCGTTGGGGCGCGCATGGCCATTCCCAATGAGATGGCTGGCGAGAACAAAGAAATTCGAGACTCGCAGCTTCGGAAGTTGGTGGACGGAGAGGCTTCCCGGGGCGACCTCGGTGCTGGTTTCACTGCCGAAGGGGGGGCTGTTCCCCTGTCCTTCGCCCAGCGGCGGTTGTGGTTCATCGATCGTTTGGCACCCGGTGGTAGCTCCTACAACCTCCCCGCTGCGGTTCGGTTGAAGGGCACCCTTCGGGTCTCGATGCTAGAGGAAAGTCTGCGCGCCATCGTGGAACGCCACGATGCTCTGCGGACTTCTTTTCCCTTGGTGGGAGAGGAACCGGTCCAGGTGGTCCACGAGGACCAGATCATGGGGCTCCCGGTAGTGGATCTGAGCTCCCTGCCGGAAACAGTGGCTCAGGAGTTGGGTAGGGAGCTGGCCACGCAGGAGGCAGCGAGAGGCTTCGACCTGGCCCGAGGCCCTCTCTACCGTTGGCGGCTCTTCCGCTTGGGTACCACCGAGGCGCTCTTGGTGGTGACCTTGCACCACACGGTCTCCGACGGTTGGTCTGTGGGAATCTTCGTTCGCGAGCTGTCGGTCTTCTATACCGCTTTGGTGGCTGGGCGCCGGCTCGATTTTCCCCCTCTACCGCTGCAATACGCGGACTATGCGGTTTGGCAGCGGGGTTGGCTGACGGAGGGCACGGCGGAGCAGGATCTGCAATTCTGGCGGCAGAAATTGGGTGTCTCGCCGGAGCCCCTGGCTCTCCCTACAGATAGGCCTCGGCCTGCGGTGCTGAGCGGTAGAGCGAAGGGCCAACACCTTCGCCTTTCGGCACGGTTGTACGACCGACTACAAGGGCTAGCTACAGGAGCAGGGACCACAGGGGCAGGGACCAGCACCCTTTTCATGACCTTGCTGTCGGCCTACGCCGTCCTATTGGGTCGGCATAGCGGTCAGCGGCGAGTGATCATCGGTTCTCCTTCCGCCGGTCGCAGCCGCACCGAGTTGGAAGGGCTCATCGGCTTCTTCGTCAACACTCTGGCGCTGCCGGTGGAGCTCGCCCCGAAAACCCAAATACGCCAACTCCTGGACCAGGTTCGAGATACTGTGTTGGGAGCTTTTGCTCACCAGGACCTTCCCCTGGAGCGCCTGGTAGAGGAGCTTCAGCCGGAGAGGGATCTGTCTCGAGAACCTCTCTTTCAGACACTCTTCGCACTCCAAAACACCCGCCAGGAAACCTTGGGATTGCCGGGTCTCGAAGTCAATACCGTGGCGTTGGGGGGAGGGGCTACGGCCTTCGATCTCGCTCTCAATGCGTCACCGAGCGAAACGGGCCTGGATCTGTCCCTGATCTACAGTGTCGACCTCTTTGACGGGACCACCATGGGGCGTCTGCTGAAGCATTTCGAGATCTTGTTGGAGGCGGTGACTGAAGATCCGCAGCGGCAGCTAGGGACATTGTGCCTGCTGACCCGAGGGGAGCAGCAGCAGGTACGAGTCGAATGGAACGATGGGCGCTTGGAGCTCTCTCCCGGCAAAACTCTCCACGGCATGGTGAGGGCACAGATTCAACGTACCCCCGATGCGGTTGCTGTAGTCGCGGGAGAAGAGTCCTTGACCTACGCTGAGCTGGGTATCCGGGCAAACGCCCTAGCCGCGGAGCTGCGCCACCGAGGAGTCGGTCCGGAAGTTCGAGTGGGGCTGTGTTTGAGCCGTACTCTCGAGCTTCCCGTAGCGGTTCTGGCCGTTCTCGAAGCCGGGGGGGCTTACGTACCCTTGGATCCGACCTACCCGGTGGAGCGATTGAATTTCCTGATCGAGGATTCGAGGTTATCGGTGTTGGTGACGGAACGGACCCTCATGGAGCGTTTCCCAGGCCTCGGGGATCGCCGTTTCGTGATGGATGACTGGGTTCTTGGTGCTGGCTCTTCCGGTGCTGGCTCCCTCGGTGTGGGGGCTGAGCGCGACCCGGCTCAACCCAATGCTGTTCTCGAGCCGCAGAGCACATCCAGCAATCTGGCCTACCTGATCTACACCTCCGGTTCCACGGGAAGGCCCAAAGGGGTGGCTATCGAACACCGCAGCGCCGTGGCCTTGTTGGAGTGGGCGCAGCAGGAGTTTCCGCCCCAGGATCTCGCCGGAGTCTTGGCCTCGACTTCCCTCAATTTCGACCTTTCCGTGTGGGAGCTCTTCGTCCCCTTGAGCTGGGGAGGGTCGGTCATTCTGGCGGACAACGCCCTTCAATTGCCGAAGCTACCGGCAGCGAACCAGGTTACCGTCATCAACACCGTCCCTTCGGCGATGGCGGAGTTGGTGGCACACGGCAGCTTGCCGCCCAATCTCCGCACCGTCAATCTGGCCGGGGAGGCTCTGCCCCAGACCTTGGTGGAAGACATTCTGGAGACGGGCCCGGCGGGCCTGCGGGTACTCAACCTCTATGGCCCCTCGGAAGACACCACCTATTCCACTTGGGCTTCGGCGGATGGAACCTCCAAACCCCTCATCGGTCGTGCCGTAGCCAATTCCCAGGCTTACGTGGTCGACGGGGACCTCGGTGAGCGTTCGGTGGGAGTTCCCGGCGAGCTATTGCTGGGCGGTGACGGCCTAGCCCGTGGCTACCTGGACCGCCCGGGGCTCACCGCATCCAGCTTCCTTCCCGACCCATTCAGCGATCGACCGGGAGCGCGTCTCTACCGCACCGGAGATCTTGTCCGGTGGCGCTCGACGGGGGATTTGGAATACCTGGGCCGGGGAGACCACCAGGTGAAGGTGCGCGGTTTCCGCATCGAGTTAGGTGAGATCGAGGCTGCCCTGCGGGACTTGCCGGAAGTCGAGCAGGCAGCGGTGGTGGTGCGCCAAGGGCTTCAGTCGGGGCAGCAGCTAGCGGCTTTCGTAGTCCTCGCTGACCGCCATGCTGAGGACTCCGCAAACCTAGCCGAGCAACACCGCCGAGCTCTCGGTCAGCAGATTCCCGAGTATATGGTCCCCAATCGCTTCTTCTATCTGGATACCCTGCCCTTGTCCGCCAACGGCAAAGTGGATCGCAGAGCTTTGATGGAACGTTCAGAAGACCAACCGGACTCTGCGGTTGCCACCGTCTCGGTGGAGCCCAGAAGCGAGCTGGAGCAGCAGCTGTGGAATTTGTGGTCTGAGCTGTTGGAGCGCCAGGACTTCGGGGTCGAAGATAGCTTCTTTACCCTCGGGGGGCATTCCCTGCTCACGGTGCGCCTCTTTGCTCGTCTGGAGGCACGGATGGGAGTGGCGCTACCGATGTCGACCCTTTTTCAGTCTCCCACGGTGGCTGCCTTGGCCGCGGCCATGGAAGGGGGCACCGGATCTCCTCACCAACGATCTGGTTCGGCCCCGTACCTTTCCCAGTCTTTGTCGTCAGAAGGCGATTCTGCTTCTCGTCCTGCTCTATTTTTCATCCACGGAGCTGGCGGTGGAGTGCTTCCCTTCGTCGAGCTGACCCGGCAGCTTCCCCCGGAGCAACCCTTCTACGGCTTGGAATCCCAGGGCCTTTCTGGCGATGGGCCAGCTCGGAACAACGTCGAGGAAATGGCCGAGGCCTATGTGAAGCAGGTCCGGTCGCTGCAACCGGAGGGGCCGTATTTTCTGGTTGGCTGGTCCTTTGGAGGCCTCGTGGCGGTAGAGATGGCCCGGTGTCTGAGAGCCATGGACCAGGAAATCGGTGCCGTGATTCTGCTCGATAGCTGGTTGCCGGTGACGATGTCAGCGAGCTCCTTGGAAGACGAGGGGGTGATCGCCTTCTCCTTCGGCTTGGAGCTGGGCCTGCCGGAAAGTCTACTGAGGGAGTTGGCTCCCAAGCCCGGACAGGAGTTTCGAGATGTCCTAGGGGCGGTGGCTCGCCGAGGGCAGCAGGAGGGGTATCTGTCGCCGGATCTCGATGCTCACCGCCTGGCAAAGCTGTTCGCGGTCTATCGAGCCAACGTTCAGGCATTGAGCGCCTATCGGCCTGCTCCCTACGACGGCGCGGTGACTTTGTACCAGGCGGCGGAATGGGCAGAGGCGGATCTTCGCCGTCAGGTCGAAGCCTGGGAGCAGGTGATTTCTGGAGGCTTCCAGACGCGGGTGGTCCCAGGCGGGCATATTTCCCTCCTGAAAGCGCCCAACGCCGCCGGGTTGGCGGAGCGCCTCGGGCGCAGTGTGGAAGAAGCATCAAAGCGAGGCAGAGAAGCCTTAGTGACCTCCTAGAGGTCGACTCAAGGAAGAGATTGAATTCGATAGCTGCGAATCAGAGAAGGGTAGTGGTCATGATGAACTTTGCCAGTGAGCTTCGGTATGCCTTTCGGTCATTGCGGAAGAGCCCGGGATTTTCCTTGGTGGCGGGCCTGATGCTCGCTCTGGGGATTGGCGCCACCGCGGCCATGTTCAGTGTCGTTAACGCCGTGGTTCTCCAGCCCATGCCATTCGACGATGCTGACCAACTAGCGGTGTTGTGGGATACCAAGGAAGGGCATCGGTGGCCCGGTTCTGTGGGCAATTTCTCGGATGTTCGAGAGCAGGGAGAGCTTTTCGACGGAGCCTCCGTGGTCGATATGCTGAGCTTCAACCTCACCGGTTCCGAAGTGCCTGTACGGGTGCCGGGAGCCAAGGTCTCGGCGGATTTCTTCTCCCTGCTGCGAGTCCCCGCCGCTCGTGGGCGAGTTTTTACCGAGCAGGAGGAACAGGCTGGGCAAGACAAAGTGGTGGTGCTGGCCCACGATTTCTGGCGCCAGCACCTGGCGGGCGATGAGTCCGCCCTCGGAGAGGTTCTGAGCTTGGATGGAACTCCCTACACGGTGGTCGGCATCATGCCTCCGGGCTTCGAGTTTCCCTACCTTGGGGATCCCCACCACCTGTGGGTGCCGCGCCCCATCTCGGCGGAAGAAAAGACCGAGAGCGGTCGCAGCCGTAGGAATGTGGCGGTGGTGGCGAGGCTTCGAGACGGGGTGAGCGGTCAGCAGGCAGAGACCCATTTGGAGTCCCTTTACAACCGCCTGGCTCAGGAGTACCCAGTGGCCAACACCGGTTGGCAAGTCGACGTGGTGAGCCTGTACAAGCAGACGGTGAAGGATTCCAGTCGGACCCTACTCTTTCTTCTGGGAGCCGTGGGGCTGCTCCTCCTGGTTGCGCTTGCCAATGTCACCAATCTGGTTCTTGCCCGGCACACATCACGGCAGAGAGAAGTGGCCCTGCGAACCGCTCTAGGGGCGGGCCGACTCCGTTTGGCCCGTCAGCTGGTCTTGGAGACCACTTTGCTCGCCCTGATCGCTGGGGTGGTGGGGGTGGCGTTGGCCCAGGTGGGAACTCGCCTGCTATTGCGCCTCAATCCCGGCACGATACCCCGCCTCAGCGAGGTTGGGGTCGATCTCCGGGTCCTGCTCTTCGCCCTCGGCATTTCCCTCCTATTGGGAGTGATCCTCGGAGTGGCTCCGGCCCTGCGGATCTTCAGCAAGAATGCCTATGACGTTCTCAAGGAAGGGGGCGGTAAGTCCACCTCCGGGCGCAAGTCCCAATGGCTGCGCTCTGGGCTGTTGACCGGCGAGTCCGCCCTCGTGTTGCTATTGCTCGTGGTCTCCGGTGTGGTTCTTCAGGGCTTTCAGCGTCTTGTGCAAGTCAATCCGGGATTCCAAGTGGCGGATCGGGGAGCCCTGCAGATCGTTCTCCCCAAGGCGCAGTACCCGGAGGGCCATCAGATCAAGGCCTTTTTTGACCAGGTCACGGAGAGGCTCGAGCTGCTACCGGGAGTGAAGTCCGCCGGCGCCGCCTCGTCCATTCCCTTAGTGCCCAGCGGAGCCCTGACCATGGGTTTTGTCATCGAGGGCAGCGAGGTAGATCTAGCCAAGGTTCCTACCGCCGGCTACGACTTGGTCACCGAGGATTTCTTCAAGACCTTGGGGACGCCGGTGGTGCGGGGGAGGAGCTTCGACTCCCGAGATCGGGAGGATTCCCTACCGGTTATGGTGATCAACGAAAGCATGGCTGAGAGGTTCTGGCCCGGAGAAGACCCGCTGGGAAAGCGAGTACAGATTTTCGACCCTTCGGCTCCCTGGTTCGAGATCATCGGAGTGGTTGGGGACGTTCATCATCAAGGCCTCGACTCGGACGCAAGACCAGCTCTCTACCAGCCCCTGAGCCAAGCGGTGTTGGCTTGGCACGCCATGGAAGTCGTGGTGTGGACCGAGCCAGGTCGTTTGCAGGCCTTGCTACCAGCCTTGCGGCAAGCGGTTTGGGAAGTGGATAGCAATCAGGCCGTAGACTTGCGGACCTTGGAGCAGGTGGCTGCAGAGTCGGTGGTGCGACAGCGATTCACCCTGCGTTTGCTGGCCCTCTTCGCCCTGGTCGCCCTGGTTTTGGGAGCCTTGGGAATCTATGGAGTGGTGAGCTACTCCGTCAGCCAGCAGAAGAAGGAGGCCGGCTTGCGCATGGCTCTTGGAGCGCAAAGAAAAGACATTCTGCGTTGGGTGCTGATCAAAGGGATGACTCCGGTCCTCCTGGGTATTGTCCTGGGGGCGATCCTGGCATCCGTCAACAGTTCTCTGCTGGCCAGCTTGGTCTTTGAAGTCAACCCTTCTGACCCAGTCACCATTGGCGCTATTTCGATCCTCCTGGCTCTCGTCGCTTTGGCCGCGGCTTTCGTGCCGGCCCGACGAGCCACTCACGTCGATCCCATGACGACTCTGCGGGAAGATTGATCCGGGAGGGGAGTCGAGGTTAGACCAGCGGAAGCACTCGTAGGCGACTGCTCAGATGCTACCGCTGGTCTGGCCTTGGGAATGTTGTCTTCCTAGATGACCCATCTGCGATAGATCCGTGAAGAGTTACCGAAACTGGATCCGAGGCAAGGTGACTCCCGGCCTCGGCCATTTCGAAGCAGCCGCGGGTTTCGACCTAACCGCCCAACAAATGTTCGAGAGTCGTGAGAACCCCTACCAAGGCCTACGAAGCCAAGAACTTCATCCGAAGGCCGATGCAGCCTAGTTGTTTTTCCTGGAAGCGGGCCGCCAGCCGGAGATGGCTCTCGAAGGGCTGGTGAACCAGGCAGCCTGGCTGATCTCGGGAGTCGCGGCTGGTTTGTGGTTTGCCACTGCACCCTGGGCAGCGGGCTCCCGAGGAGGAGCCTTTCTCCCACCCGTCAGACCAACCGCCTGTGTTGGTCCTCCTTTCTCGTCTCACCCCCTTTGGGCCTGGGTGCTGCTGGAGTCCCGAAAGGACCAGATAGCAAACGCTGAAACACAGCGCCTCATTTTTTTCACAATTCCGTGAGCTATCTCGCCATCTTTCTTCGTTCTTATGGAATACACCGGTCGCCGCAAAGGGGTTAGAGACAAATAAGACCGCCAACTGGGAAGGGAGTCCCCGAGTGCAACGAGTTCTGAGATGGAGTCAGATAGCCTCGATCGTCGGAGTGTGGATGGTCAGCGCTTGGGCCGCTGGGGCTCAGGGTTTCGGCTCAGGAGATACCCCGGAGAGTCTGTGGTTGGCAGACGGAGCGGGAGTGGTGGAAGTCACCCGAGGTTCCGCGGAGGTGTTGCGCCAGGTGGCCGATTCGGGAGATGCCCGGGCCTTGGCTCTGGACCCGGAGCGAGAGATTCTCTGGCATGTCTCCAATGACTCCCTGTCGACTCTTCCCCTGACCGGTGACCCGGGTCTTTCCCTTCCCCTGCGCCTCGAAGAAGGGCAGAGAGTCTTTCTGGAGTACTGGCCTTTTGATGGCTCGGCTTGGGTCGGGGTTGGCCACAGGGTTCGCGCCTACGGGGTGACCGGTCAGCTCTTGGTGGAGGTCCCCCTTGAAAGCCGCCTTCAGGCCTGGGCTCTGTTCCCCGGCCCGCGGGGCCCTGGGACGGGGGAGGGACCCCGGGCAGAAGAATCTGCCGAGGGCCTCGTGTGGGTAGCGACCGGGGAGACAGAGGGCGGCTTCTCCCCCTTCGCAGTGATCGCCTACGATCTGGCCACGGGCCAGGCTCTGCACCGGCTCGAGCTGGGACAGCAAGACCAGGTGACGGCCTTGGCGGCAGACCCGGACAGCGGGGCTTTGTGGGTCGCTCTCGCCAACCGCCTGGCCCGTTACGACGGGGAAGGCAACCTCTTGGAAGAGACCCTCTTCGCGGGGGGTGAGACGCCGGTGAACCATCTTTCCCCAGACGGGTTCGGTGGTCTGTGGGCCGTGCGGGCGGGGCGCCAGGTAGCCGATGGCGAAGCGGAACCCGCCCGCCTGCAGCGGTTCGACGGAGAAGGCTCCGAGCGGCTCTCCTTGCCGATCTTGTCGATCTTGCCCGGGGAAGACGGGCCCTTAGAAGGGTCGTCTCCAGAAGAGTCCGTTCGCCGCCTGGCTCTCGATGACCAGAACCGTACCCTCTGGGTCGCCACGGGCCGCGAGCTCCACCGGTTCTCCGCCGCAGGCTTCCGCCTCTCCTCCCTCGACTTAGGATCGGAAGCGGATTTGCGGGACCTGGCTTTCGGGTTAAGCGAACCCGATACCGAGGCCCCTACCCTGACTTTCACCGCGCCCCAGGAAGGCGCGACGCTCGACACAGCGCGGCCGGAGGTCCATCTGAGCTGGGCCGACTTCGGCTCCGGCATCGACCCCCAAAGCCTCGTTTTGGAAGAGGACGGGGTACTGCTGGCGACCCAGTGTGAAGCCCTTTCGGAAGGAGCCGTCTGTCTTCCCGAAACGGACCTCGCCGAGGGAGAGGTCACCCTTTCGGCTACCGTGGCAGATTTCGCGGCCAATTCTTCTTTCCCGGCCACGGTCACTTTCTCCGTGGAAACGGAAACCTCCGACGATCCCGACGATCCCAAGCCCGGGGCTGATCCCTCCGCCTACCACGCCATCCCCATTGAGAGGGGCCTCGAAGCCAATAAGGTCTATCTCACCGGCAACGACATCGAAACCATCAGCCCCGCTACCGGCAACCTTTCCTTGTCGATCCCCATCGGCCCGGTCTACTCGGTAGGGCCGCTGATCTCCTACCAGATCCGCGCCAACTACAACTCCTCCGTTTGGCAGCGAGCCATCGTCTCCTGTCTCGCCACAGATGTGCCCTGCCCGGCTGGGGGAGACGAGTTGGAGGTCATGGTCCCCAATCCCGCCTCCAACGCGGGTTTGGGATGGGAAGTTCATTTCGGGCGTCTCTATTCGTCGACTCCTCCCAGCGGTCTCGAAGGCCTGGAGTCCGTGCTGTGGCCCAATGGGGAGGACCAGCTCTCCGAGCCCTCGGCCCGGTGGCTCTACGTGGCTCCGGATGGCTCCAACCATCAGTTCTACCTGAATGCCAATCGGCCTTCGGGAGGCTTGTACACCAAAGACGGCAGCTTCCTGCGCCTGCGCCAACCCAACGGCAACCGGGTGGAGATTCACCATCCCACCGGGGTGACGAGCGTCTTTGAGAAATCGAGCGCTACCGAGGGGACTCTCTTCTGTGGCGGAGAGGTCACCGGCTGCTGGCGGTTTCTCGAGCACGTCGACCCCTACGGCAACAAATTCTCGATCTCTTACTCCTCCTCCGGGAACGAGGAGATTTGGACGGTGACGGATAGCTTGAGCACGCAAACGGAGCGCCGCCACGAGCTGGTGTTTTCTCGAGATAAGACGAAGCGCCAGGGCGGCGACGGTGGCCCCTTCCGGCCTTTCACCCGCTCCAGCGGGGACGAATGGGGAGACCTGCGACGGGTGCTCCAGAAAGTGAAACTGGCTTCCTTTGGGGGCGCGACGGCGGAGTGGAACTTTCAATATAAAAACTCCCGCGTTTCCCGAGGCTGCCCCCAGGAAGGGCGGCCAACACCGGGAGAGGTCACCGAGCTCAACACGGTTCACCTGTGGAAGATCGACCCGCCCTCGCTCCAGCCCTATGTCTTTGACACCTCCACCGGAACTGGTGGCTCGAATTGTTCGAACCTGTCCGGCAAGGTGACCGAGGTCACCCTGCCCAGCCAAGGCAAGGTGCGGTATGGATGGGGCAATTGGAGCTTCCCGACGCGCTGCACCTACCGGGGGATCGAGCCGCAAATCGATCCGAAGACGAAATACATCCAGCTGGGCATCTCCACCAAGAGCCGCCTGAGCCTTCACGGCGCCCTCGAGGGCACCTGGACCTACAGCAATAGTTTGGTGGGGCCGGTGGAGCAGGACCCTTGGGGGCCGGATTGCGACCGGGACGACTACCGGGTCACGACGGTGGATGGCCCGGTGGTAGACGACCATTTCTCCCGGGAGGTGTTCTACACAGCGGTGAGCGAGGGGCCGGAGATTCCTGGGATCAATCAATCCATCGACACTTGGCAGGTGACCGACAACGGTCTGCCCTTCACCAAGGAAATCTCCATTGGCACCTCCCCGGCCAACCGCCGCTTCCTGTCCCGGGAAACTTTCCACTGCAAGGTGGGGGAGGCTTGTGGTGCGGCCCACAAACGGACCTCCGTCTACGTGCGCTATGCCTCGGAGTGGAAGCCCATCGGTCCTTGCATCAAACGGACGGGAAGTTCTGTTGGGTGGGCAACGCCACCCGAGTAGCCGAACGGACCATCTATCACCAAGACGCGGATCGCTACGTGGAGCGGCTGTTTCTCGGCCAGACGGGCTTGGGGTCAGCCCGGGAGATCCGCACGAGAGACAGCTTCAACTTCGGGCCCCTGCGCACGGTGATCCAAGAAACGGATTACCAAGAAGGCCACCCGGAGCTAGGCATCAGTGGTGCCACGGGGTATTTCACCACCAGCGACCTAGGCCCCTTCACGCCCGACAGGGATTCGCGTTGGATTCTCTATCCGGCCAACTACGAGCGGCGCACGGAGGGCGGGCGGACCTACCAGACGGATCTGGAATACAACACGCTGGGCCAGCTAGTCTGCTCGCGGCGGCGGGCCGGGGCCAACCTGACCCCAGAGGACGTGGTGACTCGGTGGAGCCTGGGCACGGTGGTGGGAGTCAACGCCGGTCTTCCGGTGACGGAGACCCATTTCGGAGGAGATGGGGCCTCGGTTTCCACCGACGAGAACAACCCTTGTCCGACCTCGGAGTCCAGCTCTCAGCCCACCTATGTGCGTCGCCACACCTACCAACACTTGACCCTGGCGAACAGCCGCATCGGCAGCTTTCCCTACGAGTATCGGGTGGAAGTAGACCGGGCCACGGGCCTGCCCAAGGCCAGTTTCGATGTCTCTGGGCAGCGCACGGCGCTGGCCTACGACTCGCTCGGACGGCTGACCCAGGTGACCCCGGCGGGAACTCTGCGAGAGGCCACCACGGAGCTGGTGCACCGCAATCCCTCAGGCAGCGAGGTCTCCGTGGAAGTGATTCGCCGCGGCTCCGGGGGGGCTTTGTTGACCAAGACCATTCGAGAGTTTGACGGCTTTGGCCGTCTCTCGAAGCTCCTGGTGCAAAAACCTCTTTCTACCGGAGGCTGGGAGTTCGTCAAGCAAGAGACAGGCTATGACGCTGCGGGCCGTAAGCGGGATGAAACGACCCTGCAAGAGAATTGCAGCCCCACGGACAACAACCCCGGCTGCACCTTCGACCGGGAGCAGCGCCGGCGGTGGAAAGACTACCTTCCCGACGGCCGTGCCCAGACCGTGATCTCCCCCGACGGCACCGCCCGGGAGTACGTCTACCGAGGCATTCGCCGGGTAGCGGAGACGATGTTCCTGCGGACCTCATTGGCCAGTGGTCAAGAGGTGCGGAATCTCTCCTTCTACGACTCCCAGGGCCGCGTAGAGCGGGTGGTTCGAGGGCAGGAAGAAGTGGGGGGCAATTGGGTCGGCCAAGTCTACGCAGAGGACTACCATTACGACCCCGCGGGCAACCTGGTGGAAGCCACCCGGATGGCGGGCGGGAAAGACCAAGAGCGCTCCTACGGCTGGGACGGTCGAGGATTCCTCAAAAGCGAAACCCATCCGGAACTGGGGCCCGGCGGCTCGGAAGACGGCAAGATCCAGTACCGGCGCAACGCTTTGGGTTTGATGCGGTGGCGCAACGATGGGCAGCGCACGCTGATCTTTGAATACGACGGAGCGGGCCGCCGCACTCGGGTGCGGGAAGGGGGCAAGGATTGGCAGCGCTACGTCTGGGGTACCTCGACCTCCTCCTCGAACCTTTCCCTCGGCAAGCTCGAAAAGGCGATTCGCTACAACTACATCGGCGGTCCCGGCCCGGAGAGCGAATGGAAGGTGACGGAGACCTACACCTACGGCGGCGGCCTGGGGCAAGTGAGTCAGAGAAGGACGGAGATGCAAGTGGCTCCTCCCGGCCGAGCAATCCAGGTGGGTCCGGAGTTTGTGACCACCTGGAGTTATGACCGGCTCGGGGCGCTGGTCTCCACCGGCTACCCCCAATGCGTGGCAGCGACCTGTACGGACAGCTCCGACCTTCCGGGAGCGCCCCGCACGGTGACCACCACCTACAACGTAGGAGTGCCGGTCTCGACCACCTCGAGCCAGGGCCTGTCAGCGGCCTACAGCTACCACCGCAACCTGAGCTTGCTCAATATTAGCTATGGCAATGGGACTTCCTCCGTTTTTGGTCCGGACCCCCATGGCCTGGCCCGTCCTCGACGCATTCGCCACGCTAAGGGCACCCAAGTGCTCTATGACTCCGGGCTCTTCGAATACGACGGAGCGGGTAATACCTGGAAGATCGGTGCGGATCGGTTTCTCTACGACCGCGTCGGTCGCGTGACCCTGGGAACGGTGAGGCAGGCGGGCTCGGGGCACCAAGAGACCTACGAGTACGACGGCTTCGACAACGTGCTCGAGCGGGTGCGCAACCAGACCCAGACGGACACTTTTCCTATCGATGAGAAAAACCGTCTCCTGGGCATCGGGGACGATGTGACCTACGACGTGGCCGGTCAGATGACCCAGATTGGCCGCTTGCTGGACGGCAGCCCCAACATCTCCGTGGAATGGGACGGCTTAGGGATGCAGCTGGCTTTCAAACGCCACAGCCCCGCTTTTCAGCAGCAGGTCTACATCTACGGTCCTGGCAATATGCGGCTCTTGAGCTTCGACAGCCGAGACAGCACCTTGACCTGGAACCAGCGGGATCTCTCCGGCAAGATCCTGCGCACCTGGCGTCACACGGGCTCTCTAGACGTCTCTTCCCCGGATTCGGTGTACCAACACGACAAGGACTACCTCTACGGCCCTCAAGGGATGTTTGCCAGCCGCTCGGCGAGTGGCGAGAGCACCTACTTTCATAACGACCAGTTGGGCAGCCCGCGGCTCATCACTGATCCTTTCGGCCAAGCCATTGGCCGCCACCACTACTATCCATTTGGCCAAGAGGTCTTTCCCGGCGAGCCCTACGATGATCGTATCTGCAAATTCACCGGCCACGAACGGGACCCCAACGGAGGCACGGACTATATGCTCGGGCGGAATTACGTGTTTTCGTTCCAGCGGTTTATGAGTGTGGACCCGGGGCGGGATGGGTGGAATTTGTATGCCTATGTGGGGAACAATCCCTTGTCGTTCGTGGATCCGACGGGGAATGAACGGGCTCAGATTCAACAGGACCGGGACGCGCGGGCACTCCTTGCCGGAGACATTAGCCGGGAAGAGTTTCGGACGAACACCAACGCTCGTGGATCCATGGCCGGTGCAGCTGCATCGCTGTTTGTACCGGGACCGGAAGATGTTGCCGTTGCTGGGTTTGTTGCTACCAAGGTCGGTGGACGGCTTGCTAATATAGCTTCAGGAGCATTTGGACGAGTTTCTAGATCCATTGGGCGCGGGTTAGGGAGGCTGTTTGGAAAAGCAGATGAGGCGGCGGAGGCAGTCCCAAGTGGGGCAACGGACGACTTGGCAGAGCTCAGCGGTAAGCTCCGAGGTGCTGCAAGGGCCAAGGGGAACTTCGGTATTGGGTCCGGTACGCGTGAGCAAGCGCAGGCGATGGGAGAGGCGTGGGTTGGTCCAGGATTCAAAGTGGCATCGGACGGCAAGATCTTGATAAGCGCCGACGGTTTGCGCCAGTTCCGCCCGCCCTCATTCAAACCAAGCTTAGGTAAGTTCCAAGCCAACTTTGAGACGCGCCCGGTTGGCTTGACGCAATGGCAGTCCAACGCGCACCTCGATATCCTTGACTGACAATGCGCGCAGTTCTTAGGAGGCTACACAGCCCAGATGTCGATGATCTTGAGACCTGGGCACCCGAGAGTGGAGCATGCTTCGGCGTTCTTGTGCAGGCGTTTGTAGGACCACAGAACGGTAAAGGCGAAGAGTCCTTCGACTTTACTGTTTGTAGTCCAGAGTGGCTGGCGCGGAGGCACGGCAGAAACGCCGCGGTGCTTGGTCGCCATCATCTTCTTTTGTTCGATTACGACTTCGATGAGGTCCGAAGAGCGATCGAATCCGTCATCAATAGTGCCGAAGGGCAGAACTGGCAGGAGATCGCCAGCAAGATTGCTCGCCACGGAAAATGGGAGTTCGAGGATTACAACCCCGATAGCTGATGCGTCCCAAGGGGGTTCTGCCTATTCGTCAAACTTGTTGGATGGACTTGCCCCGGTCTTGTGGACGGTCAACTTGTGCGGGTTTCTTTGGAGGCCAAGTTCCGTCTTTCATACTCCACTGGGCTCAAATACCCTAGCGGCGAGTGGCTCCTGGGGCGATCGTAGAAGAACTCGATGTACTCGGAGTTGGCTTTTCGGGCTGCCGCCAGGGTGAGCCAACCTGAGAGGTGGATGAGCTCCTTTTTCAAGGTAGCAAAGAAACTCTCAGCCACGGCGTTATCCCAACAATTGCCGCGCCGAATCATGCTGCATCGAATCCCAGCATACGCCAAAGCAGCCTGATCGGTGCGGATCGGTTCTTCTACGACCGGGTGGGCCGCCTGACTCTCGGAACAGTGCGGCAAGCGGGAGCGGGTCACAAGGAGACTTACCCATCCGACGGCTTCGACAACATGCTCAAGCGGGTGCGCAACCAGTCCCAGACAGACACCTTTTACGTCGACAATAACAACCGTCTCCTCGGTATCAACGACGACCTGGCCGATCGATGGGTGGGAAGTCGAGGGTGAGGTTGGGCGAGGGATCCCTCGTGGATCCCCCGGTTCCTTTCCCTGCCTCCCTGGTCCTTCCGTCGTGCCCTGGATTGGATTCGATCCGTCGTATCGGCTCGAGGAGCGACATCTGAAAGAGAAATCTGGCGGCGCCGGTACAAGTCTCATCCGCTCAGACAGGCACCTGCCTTCTTGCGTCAGGTTTCTGGTCGGATTTGGATGCCTCAGAGACTCCTCTCCTGCCAATCGTGGACAAGACTCGCCACGCCCTCCTGCCTACAGCTCCAGAGCCACCGTCAGGCGAAAGGTTCGCCCAGGCTCGGGGATTCGTGCCCCGGAGAAGGGGTTGAGGGTGTTGAGATGTTCGGTGTATTCCTCGTCGGCGAGGTTGAGGACATCGGCCCGTAGCTTCCATTGTTTGCCGAAAGCGAAGTCGGCACCGAGATCGAGTCGGGTGTAGCCGTCGGTCTCCTTCTCGAAGCGGGTAGTGGCGACATCGGTTTGGTCATCGGTCCAATGGATCGCCGCTTCGAGGAAGCTGGAACCGATGAAGTATCGAGTGACCAGGCTTGCCTTGAGAGGGTCGAGACCGAATACCGGTTCCTCGAAAAGGGTGTCTTCGCCGTCGATCCAGCTGATGGTGCCGAGGAACTTCCAAGCGTCGCCGAGGCTGTGGCGGATGCGGGCTTCGAAGCCGAGAAATTCTGCTTCCTCCCCTTGCACGTAGCGGTAGACGGTTCGGGGGCTGAGAGGCAACCGCCGAGGCAATGAGGGGTCCGGTGCAACGGTGATGTAGTCGTCGATGATGCGCGCGAAAGCCTCGAATTCAACGGCGGTCGAGGTGTTCTGCCAGCTGTAGCCGAGGTCCAGCTCAGTGGAGGTTTCCGCCTCTAGGGTTGGGTCACCCATGAACTCAGCGGCAATTTGGAATTTGGTGGACGGAAAGCGGTCCGAGTACCGCTCGAGGGTGCTTGCGGGGCGGGTTGCGTGGCCTAGACCGATGGAGAAGCTGCCGCTGGTCCCGACCTGGATCGCAGCACTGATGGCTGCGCTCACCGTGTCCTCTGAGCTTGCCAGGCCGCCACCGGTATTGTTGAGGAAGAACTGGGAGGCTCGTTGGGCGTCGGTGTCGAAGCTATCGAGGCGCACCGTGGCCGCTAGGGAGACTTGATTCAGCCTTCGAACGGCTTGGACGAAAGCGCCGAGGTTCTCCGTGGTCGCGTCCGGCCAGACGTTGTCCTCGAAGATCAGCCTGTCGTTGACTCGATTGCTAACGGTCCGAGTGGCGCTTTGTTCCAGGTCGTAGTAGTCGGCGCCGAGAGTCCACTGCCAATCTCCCGCCGCCTTCCGGAGAATGAACTTGGCTCCTTCTGTGTCGGAGCTTGTTGGTAGTGCCACGGTGAGGGGGAAGGGTGGAATCCGCATCGGATTCGGTTGGGCGGTCGGTTTCTCGTCGTTGTTCATCAAGTGTTCTTTGTGGTTCGAATACAGACGCAGCTCGAAGCCGAGGGATTCGGTGGGCTGCCCGTTGAGCTCGAGGGCGTGGGATTGGGTCTTGAAGAAGGTCGCATCGAGAAGGCGGCCTGGGTAATCGATGTCCGATTGATCTTGGTAGCCGCCGGTGTAGTCGAGGGTGTAGCTGTCCGAGAGCTGAGCGCCAAAGGCAAACCGACCATCGAAGGACTCGAAATCGCCGGGGATCTCGTCTCCGCCACCCGCTTCGTAGTCGCTTCCGGAACGGAATCCGCCGGTAAGCTGAGCGCGCCACCTGTCGGACGTGGTCGCCAGCGAGATGGAAGGGTCGAACAGCTCGCCGTTTTCGCTATAGCCCAGGAAGAGGCGGCCCGCAAAATCATCGCCAAAGGACGGTCGGTGAGTTTGGAGTGCGACGGCAGATAGGGCTCCCGAACCCCAAGCCAGTGCGTAAGGTCCTTTGACGAACTGGGCAGACTCGACCGCGTGGGGGCTGACGTGGCTGAGGTCCGAGTCCATACGAGCCGGTCCGGCTGCGAAGGTCCGCGTGCCATCGACGAACATCGCCACCTGATTTTCCTGCAAGCCGCGAATAGAGGGGTCGAGATTGATCGGCCCCTTGCGCACTGCCGCGAGCCCGGGCTGAGCGCGGAAGAAGCTACCGAGATCGTGCCCCTCGCGCTCGAGCTCGTCACCCCGGCGGGACTCGAGGAGAGGGAACTCGGGATGGGTCGAAGTGACGATGATTTCTTGGGAGAATTCTGGAACGGGCGTAGCGTCCGTTCCTTGGGTGGGGGTGTCAGTGGCTTTTGAGTCCGCAGTCTGAGAGGCGGTGGGCTCCGCTTCTGTTCCGGGACGGGTGGTTTGCGGGTCGGCCGAGAGGGTCCCCGCAAGAGTACAGATGGTTAGCAGAGTCACGGCACGCCGTGTTCTGCTTTGAAGAGTGCCAAATAGAGAAGCACCGGATACGAGAGATGTCGAGGCAACAGTCATCAGAACCTCCGAGATTCATCGAGTCGAGGGATCGAGGGAAAGGGCTACCGGCACCCGCGAGGAGGCCGCCTGGAGTGGAGCTCTCTCGCCGACCAGAACGAAGATTCTGCAGGCAATCAGGGCCAAGCATCGAAGCCAAACCCGAGGTTTGCCGCCGATGGCCCGGGAGCCGCCTTCAGAGTCCGTTGGTCGACAGAGAGAGCTTCACCACGAGCGGTTGAGGAACCTACTCGAGTAGCTTCCGACATCTCGCGATTGTGTTTCTAGTATCGCGGTTGGCTATTTCGCCCACATTCGCTTTTCGCTGCAACACCGCATAGCGGATGCGCCGAAAATCTCGATGTAGAACGAACCGCACGAGACACGAGCCCGTTCGATCTTCCAGGGCGAGTCATTCCGACTCGCGGAAAGGAAGAGATTTCGCCCAAGGGGGCGCATGTTGTGATGGCCAGGCTTCTTGACCCGGCAGAGATTAGGTTCGGAAGAATCTTGGGGAGGGAGGACCGCGGGAACGCTCGGAGTCTACATACTCCGACGACGTGCCACTCTCTGCGAGCTCCAGGGCTCGGTGTTCGACTCTCTGTAACCGAATCGCGAAATCCTGGGATTCGACTTCGGCACTCAGACTGAAGGAAACTCCAAGAACGCAGTGGGGCGTATCGTGGGTACGATCGGGGTCGGATGCTGGGGAAGAGTCGGGTTTGGGGCCGTCTTCTAGGTGATATGCGGTGGCCAGGACACCTTGGTTCTGCCCGGGGCATAGCTTTACGGGCCAACCGTCCTCGAAGGAGGAGATCATGAACCCCGCTGGAACGAAGGCTCGCGCCAAGAGGCCGAGGTGGGCCCCGATAACGAGGGTCGTGCGTATCGCTGTGTAGAGCTTCTTCACCCAGATGTCCCAATCCTGCGCCGGAGGATATCAGCTCCAGACTATAGAAAGGACTTGGTGATGGCTGCAAATTGAGGAGAGGTCAACTCGGTTGGCCCCAGAGCGGTCTCGAGAGAGGTAGAAAAGGGGAAGCGAGGACTCGATGCCCGCTCCCCCTGGAGATTGCTTCGGATGGTTCTCTAGGGCGAAACCGCTTCTAGGGCATTGATTCTTCCGCGCCCGGTGAAGGCATCCCTTCCTGAAGTCAGTACGTCGTCGGCGGAGCGCAGCAGCCGACTGCGGAGAGCGCCGCCCCGGAGGCGACCCTGCCGAGTGGAGTCGATGAGAGCCGCAGTGCTGGCCGCAAAGGCCACTGCAGGCCGCAAGCCCAATGAGAAGAGATATTGCGGTTCGGCTTCCTTGTTACATTCCGCCGGGAAGGAGCCGAAGCGGTCGAATTGGGTGAAGCTGCTGCAGATGCCCCAGGAGAAGGCAAAGACGTCCGTTGGCGGCAGCCCCGTTTCCAGATCTACCTGGCCGCCGGGCGCTGCAACGTCGACGAGAGAGAACCCGAAGCTGCTCAGGCCGGACCATTGGTCGTCGGTACCCGTGGCTGCCACGGCGGTCGCTCCCGCCTGGGCGGGAATGAGAACCACCGGGCCGTCGTCGTCGGCATTCTGACCCAAGCCCATTAGGTCTTCTGGCCAAGCCCCCGCTAGCACCAAAGCACCGCGAATCCGGGCACGAAGAATGGCCCGAAGCAGGACGATGTACTCGATGATCTCCGCTGGCCGGGTCAAGTCGAGGGTGCCCATAGGTTCCGGTAGGACGATGACATCGGAACGGATGTGCCCTGCGTAGAGAATTCCGGTGACCAGGTCCGCGAGGGTGCCTTCTTCTCGAAAGTTAAGCACCTTCACTCCTACCAAGGTGATGTTGGGAGCGACGCAGGCGATGCCAAAGGCGTTGCAGGCGATCATGCTGGCGACATAGCTACCGTGGAGCCCCAGGTCAGCGACAGGGTGAGCACCAGGGAAGAGGTCCTGGACCATGGCGGCGTCTTCCGGTAGGAAGTTACGGCTACGTTCCAGGTCCACTTTGCCGGCAAGCTCTGGATGGGTGTAGTCGAGCCCCGAGGATAGAATGGCAACGGTGACGCTGGGATCACCGGTGAAGCCGGCCATCCATGCCTGGTCCGCCTGAATTTTCATCAGATCCCAATGGAGACCGAAGCGATAGATGGGGGCGTCGAGAAGCTCCTCTGCCGTGGTTAGGGAAGCGCCTGGCTGAGGCCGGCTTTGCCAGTCCAGGAGGGCTGTTTGGGCCTGTGCCGCGGCGCCTACAGCTCTAGAGCTCACCCGGGGTAGGGGAGCCGCTCCTTCCCAAGGGTCGGCCATGGCTAAGTTGCGATCCAGGCCGGCGGCGCGGCGAGTGACCGGAGCGAGTCCGAGGGCACCCTTGGGCAAGCTCAAGTCGGCAGCCCTAGTCGCCTCGACCTGGATTACCATGGCGCCGATCTCTGGCCAGTTCGTAACTAGGGAGATGTTGTTTTCCTCGAGAAATCGATCCACTGCCGCTGCTGAAAAGGCTGCTTCCTCAAACGCCAGTATGTAGGATTCGGTGGCGTTGGCAGCTTGGACTTGTTGTGGGGCCAGGTGAGAACCTAGCAGGAGCCCTCCCAGGGCGGCCAGAGTCACCCATCGGCGGGTAGCTGAAGTCGTGTAGGTTGATAGACGGTCTCGGATTGCACACATGATGCCCTCCTCGCTTGACAGAATAAAAAAAGAAAAAAAGAGATGCAGGGAGGGGGAAACCTCTGTTTCCCCCTCATCAAGGAAACGAGACGTGTCTACATTCGCTATTCCGTAACGCCCCTCAAAGCGTCCACGCGGCCGTGACCGGTTAGAGCGTCAAACCCGGGAGCTTCAATGTCGACGGAAGTCCGGATGAGTTTGCGCTGGACGAAGAAGCCGTGGCGTCGTCCCTGGTAGCGGGAAGAGATCAGGGCTGCCACTCCCGCGGCCTGAGATGCGGCTGTTCGTGGACCGATGATGATGGCGAATTGGGGCTGGTTCTCCCGAGCACAGGAGTCCCGAAAGGGGTCCGACTGAGTGAATCCACTACAGGCGCCCCAGATCAGCTCCTGAGGAGGAAACGTGCCGTCTTCGAGCCTCAGTCCCCCCGGAGCGGCGACATCAACGAGGCTGAAGCCGAAATTGCTCAGGGTGCTCCAGGTATCGAGGCTGCTGGAGGCACCAACGGCGATGGCACCGTTCTGGGCAGGGATGATGACGTCCAACCCGTCCGCGTCGGCATCGATGGGATTGTCCTCGAAGGTCATGGCCGCCTCGGTGACCAGGACCGAGCCACGGATCCGAGCCCAAAGGATGGCACGGGTGACGGCGATGAGCTCCGGTAGATCCTCCGGGTTACCCCAGTTGTAGATCTTGGCTTCGTTGGAGGTCGCCAGACCCCAATAGTTGAAGGGCAACACGATGACATCGGAACCAATGCTGGCGGAATAGAGGATGCCCGACACGAGGTCGGCAATGGTGCCTTCTTCGTTCAGGTCGAGGACTTTCACTCCCACCAAAGTGACGTCCGGAGCGATACAGGCGAAGATCGATAGAGAACAGGCGATCTGACCGGCCACGAAAGTAGAGTGGAAGGCCAAATCGGCGATGGGGTGGGCTCCTGGGAAGAGCTGCTCCACGAGGATGTCGTCGGAAGGAACAAAGGACTTACTGAGGTCGAGGTCGACGGTATCCACGAGGTCCGGGTGGAGATAGTCGATACCGGCACCTACCACGGCGACTTTGACCCGGGGATCACCAAAGTGGCCTAGGTCCCAGACTTCCTCGAGTCCCATGATGCTCAAGTTCCACTGCAGGAAGAAACCCGGCAGAGTGGATGGGTCCGGACGCTCGCCATCGGCCCGGGCCTGATGACTCAGCGCAGGGCCCGAGGCGTTGTCCAAGGGTGTGGGGGGGCCGGAGACGCCGAGCACCGTGCTCCCCAGGGCGCGTTGGCCTTCCGCAGACCAATCCGTTTTCAGGGTTTCCTGGCGCTTGATCAAGCTGATGTCAGTGACTTGACTGGTGTAGCGGGCGAAATCTGGCTCTTCGGAAGTCACCACGAGAACGCCGATTTCTGAGTGATCTCGTTCCACTTTGCCGCCGAGGCTTTCGATGAGTCGAATGTTTGCTGCGGAGTTTGTCTGGGATTCATCCAGCACTACAAGGTATCGCTCTTGAGCTGCGCTGGTCACTGCTGCAGGGAGCAATAGAGACGCCAAGGACAAGCCAAATGCAAAGGCTCGAAAGGGTGATTTCGTCATGCCTCACCTCCAAGATAGGAAAGAAAATAGGAATGGGCCAAGGGGCCCGCTATGCAGGATCGGGGACAACGGGGAGCGAAGACGAGCTTCGCTCCCCGGGGTGGGATAAGAGTCAGGAAGCGTTATTCGGTGATAGCGCGGAAGGCGTCTACTCGGCCGTGGCCGGTGAACTGATCGAAACCCGGTGCCTCAATGTCCACGGCGGTTCTAAACAGCTTGTGGCGGATGAAAAAGCCATGGCGGCGGCCGTTGTATCGAGAAGAGATGAGCGCCGCCACTCCCGCCGCGTGAGCGGCCGAAGGCTGGGCTCCGACTACGATGACGAATTGGGGTTGGATCTCTCGGGCGCAAGTCTCCTTGAGACTGCCGAATTGGCTAAATCCTGTGCAAGCTCCCCAGATGAATTCTTCCGGTGGGAAGGTGTTGTCGTCATTGGCGCGGCCACCGGGAGCTGCCAGGTCCACCAAGCTGAAACCGTAGTTACTAATCAAGCCCCAGGTGTCTTCCAGGCCGGAGCTACCCACGGTGATGGCACCGCTCTGGGCTGGGATGATGACATCCCGGCCGTCGGCGTCGGCGTCGATTCCGAATTGGAAGAAGGGAGTCGAAGTCTCAGTGATGACCACCGAGCCGCGAATCTTCGCCCACCGAATGGCTCGGCGAATGGCTCGAATCTCGGGTCGGTCTTCGGCGTTGTCCCAACTAAAAATACGGTCCAGGGCCGGGGCAGCAGGCCCCCAATAGGCGAAGGGGATGAGGATCACGTCGGAGCGAATATGCGCCGCGTAAAGAACTCCGGATACTAGGTCGGCAATCGTCCCGGTCTCGTTGAGGTCGAGGACTTTGACTCCGACTAGAGTCGTGTCCGGCGCGATGCAAGCAAAAAAGGTCAGGCTACAGCTGATTTGGCTAGCCACGAAGGTGGAGTGAAAAGCCAAGTCGGCGATGGGGTGGGCCCCCGGGAAAAGCTCTTCCACCAGAGCATCGTCGGAAGGGACGAAGGACTTGCTGAGCTCCAGGTCGACGCGCCCCTCGAGGTCCGCATGGAGATAGTCGAGCCCAGCGCCGACCACGGCAACCTTGACCCTCGGGTCTCCAAAGAACTCCTGTTCCCAGACCGGTTCCATGCTGATGCGGCCCATGTTCCACTGGAGGAAATAGCCCGGAAGGGTCGTTGGGTCGGGGAAGACGCGGGGTGGAGTGTCGCTATCACTATCACTATCACTATCACTATCGCTGTCGCCATCATTGTGTCCGTGATTTCCGGCAACAGCTGCGCTCAGGGGCCGAGCGGGAGGGCCTGGAGGGCCGGAAACTCCGAGAATATTCTGGCTCATGGATTGCTGCGCCGCTTGACTCCAACTGGTGGAGCGCCGCTCCTGACGCTGGACCTCGGCAATACCGCTGATTTGACCCATGCGGCGAGCGAAGTTCGATTCTTCCGAGGTGACGACGGCGACACCGATCTCAGAGTGATTTTGCAGTACCGTGCCACCGAGGCTTTCAATCAGCCGAACGGTTTCGACCGGGTCTGTCTTTTCTTCATCAAAGACGACTAGATATTGGGGTGGCGCTGGCTCTAGGGCTGTCGCGTGGGCCGGCCCTGAAGCCACGAGTCCCGCTAAAATGAGAGTGAAGAGAAGAGCTGACCGGAGAAAGTGCTTTTGCATTGTTTACCTCCAAAAAAAAAGTGATGGCAACGAATTGGAATAGAAATAATCCACGCATGCCTCTTTGAGACTACCTTTTAACAATGTGTGGGCCCATAGCGTAAACGTGACAAGAAGCGTATAAGATAGGAGATCTATCTTTGAGTAAAAGCGAAGTTAACGGCAAATATCCCGAGATGGAATCGCGTCAAAAGAGATGGAGTTATACTGCGACGTCGATAAAGAGCATCAATTTCAGGAACCAGGAGCATCGCCATGGCTTTCCAGTCGAGCAATTCGTTTTCTCCGGCTAGCTTGTTTCTCGCGGCAGTCGTTGTCCTATCGACTCTGAGCCAAGGCTGCGCCCCAAGGGTCGAACCCGTGGATCTCGTGTTGAGGGGGGGCAAGATCGCCACCGTTGACGAGGCTCAGCCCTACGCGGAGGCGTTGGCTGTCCGCGGTGACACGTTGGTGGCTGTAGGAAGCAACGACGAGATGGCCGCCTTTATCGGCGAGGAAACACGGGTGTTGGAGCTCGAAGGGCGGCTGGCCATTCCGGGCTTCATTGAGGGGCATGGTCATTTTCTCGGGGTCGGCCTGGCGCGCATGCAACTCAATCTCAATTCGGTGCAGAGTTGGGACGAGGTCATCGCCCTGGTGGCGGCTGCAGTAGAGGAGGCCTCGCCGGGAGATTGGATCGAGGGACGTGGTTGGCATCAGGAGAAATGGACCACCCTGCCCGAACCCAATGTTCAGGGACTGCCCACCCATCACTCCTTGAGTGCGATCTCTCCGGACAATCCCGTCGTACTTCGCCATGCCAGCGGTCACGCGGTCTTCGCCAACGCCAAGGCCATGGAGCTCGGGGGGGTCAACGCCGATACCACGGCTCCGGAAGGGGGAGAGATTCTCTTGGATGCTGCTGGGGAGCCCATCGGCGTGTTCCGAGAGACGGCCGGGTACCTGGTCAGTAGAAAGAGCCCTCGCAGTGAGGACGAGATGCGTCGCCAGGTGGAGCTGGCGAGCGAGGAATGCCTCGCCAAGGGGATCACCAGCTTTCAAGATGCCGGATCGAGCTTCGAAGAGATCGACCTCATCAAGTCGGTTGCCGACGAGGGAGGACTGCGGTTGAGGCTGTGGATGATGGTTCGGGACAGCTCCGAGAACCTACGGCAGGGTTTAGCTAGCCATCGCTGGACCGATCATGCCAATGGATTCCTTTCCGTGGGGGGGATCAAGCACTCCATAGATGGAGCCTTGGGTTCCCACGGAGCATGGCTTCTGGAGCCCTATACGGACCTTCCCGAAAGCACCGGTCTCAACACCACTGCCCTGGCCACGATTGAGGAGTCCGCCCAGTTGGCTCTGGAGCATGGTTACCAGCTGTGTGTGCACGCCATCGGTGATCGGGCCAACCGAGAGACTCTGGACATTTTCGAGGCAGCCTATGAGAAGAGCGCTGGCAAGGAGCTCCGTTGGCGAGTCGAACACGCCCAACATCTCAACCCGGAGGAAATCCCCCGGTTTGGCGAGCTCGGGGTCATCGCCTCTATGCAGGCGGTCCATTGCACCTCAGATGGTCCTTGGGTGCCGACGCGATTGGGGGAGGAGCGAGCTCGTGAGGGAGCCTATCTTTGGCGGACGCTTTTGGACAGCGGCGTTGTCGTGACCAACGGGACCGATGCTCCGGTGGAGGATGTCAGCGCATTGGCCAGCTATACCTCCTCGGTCACGCGTCGCATGAATAACGGTGAGGTCTTCTACGGCGATCAGGTCATGACCCGAGAGGAGGCTCTCGAGGCCTACACTCTCAGCGCCGCCTTCGCCGCCTTCGAAGAGGACTCCAAAGGATCCCTTTCACCGGGCAAGTTAGCGGACATCACCGTTCTCTCCCAAGATATTTTGACCGTACCGGACGAAGAGCTCCCAGCCACCGAGGTGGTTTACACCATCGTCGGCGGCAAGGTGGAGTACCAACGGGACTAGCGAGCTCAGCGCCGCCTTCAAAGTCCTTCTAGTCAACCCTTGGGGCAGATTATTGGGAGAATTGATCTCGCGGCCTGGGTCGTGAAAACCCGGTCGTCGAATTGCAGAAGGGAGGGGCTTAGCTGTACTTCTGTCTGGTGCACGCCCCGAACCTTCGCTGGAGGGGATCTGCCCTCGGTTAGGCAGTGGGCGATTATCGCCCTAACAGGGGATACTGGCATTCCCGCCGTAGGTATGATCTGCTTCCCTTTCAGCCGGAAGAATGCGAGTCTCAGAACCGATTGGTCCTGACCCAGTTGCGACCCAGTCGTGACATTGTCCTGAGCCAGTTCAAGTCTTGAGTGCTTTGTAAAATTGCGGGACCCTTTAGTCTATGGCCGACCTTCAAGATCTGCTGCTCAAGAGCAGTCGCACCTTTGCCCTGTCGATCCCTCTCCTACCAGAGCCGACAGCGAACGAGGTCTGCATCGCCTACCTACTGTTTCGTATCGCGGATACCTTCGAAGACTCCACGGCCTGGAGCCAAGAGCGCCGAGTTGAGGCATTGCAGGACTTCAAAGCTCTCCTGGATCAACCGGAGGCGGAACGCTGCGCCGAGTTGGCAAGGCGGTGGACTGACCAGCCCCCCTGCGATCACGAAGGGTACTTAGAGCTACTGAGCGAGGTTCCTGCGGTCATGGCTGCTTTTTCCCAGTTGACCCCAGAAGCTCGAGAACAGGTGCGCCTGCACACGGCTCGGACCGCGGATGGAATGATGATCTACGTTGCCCGCACCGATGATCGGGGAACTCTGCGGTTGGAGGATGTCGCTGATCTTCAGGCCTACTGCTACATCGTTGCCGGCATCGTCGGGGAGATGCTGACGGAGCTTTTCCTGTTGGGGACCGAGGAGCTAGAGCCAGTAGCCGTTGAGCTGCGGCAGCGAGCTAGAGCTTTTGGGGAAGGGCTGCAACTGGTCAATATCCTCAAGGACGCAGCATCCGACGCCGACGAGGGCCGAACCTATCTTCCCGCCGATACGGAGCGAAAGGATGTCTTCGCTTTGGCCCGGCGGGATCTGGGGACGGCGTCGGACTACACTCAGATCCTGCAACGGTCCGGGGCTCCGGAGGGAGTTGTAGCATTTTGCGCACTTCCAGTTCTTCTAGCCTGGGGAACTCTGGCGAGGGTGGAAGAAAAAGGGGCAGGGGCCAAGCTAACTCGGCCCGAGGTCTTTGCCATCACCATGGCGATGAATCACGCACTTCAAAACGATCAGCCCGTCATCCCTTTAGAGGTCCGGGAACAGCCCATCCCGCCGACCTAGGAGCCCCGGCCTCACCCGTTGCTGTTGCGGCCCCAGACTTACCCGGGACTCCGGAGTGTTCCATCGATTCTGCCCAAGGCGAAGGGGGACGTGGTGGCTACGCCCGGATGGGATTTCCTTTCCTGAATCTTCTGATATCTCTGGGTCTCCCGGCATCTTCGGCACCTCGCCGGGGAGCCAGTGAAATTCTTGGCTCAGGGAAAAGATGAAGTGGAAGCGGGAGACTCATCGGTTTGTGCTCATAGGAGCGCACAATAATAAGAAGTTGTGGTATACCGTCTCTTATGCCTGAGAAACAAGCATCGGAAAGCCAAGAACAAGCGCGTTTAGCGGCCCTCGACCGTTACTGCATCATGGATACTCCGGAAGAGAGTACCTTCGACCTCATCACCACCACGGTTTCCGAAATGTTGGGAGTTCCCTTCGCCTGCATTTCCCTCGTGGGGAGAGATCGAGTCTGGTTCAAATCTCGTGTCGGGGTCGAAGACACAGAGGTGGAGCGCGAGCCGGGGTTTTGTTCCACCTTGGTGAATTCCGATGTAGAAGTTCTGCATTTCGATGACGCTGCCAAGTGCGTGGCGACTCGGGACAACTCCTTGGTTCGGGAAGCCGGTATCCGATTCTACGTAGGGGTTCCCTTGGAAGACCCAGAGGGATTGAGGATCGGTACTCTCTGCGCCTTCGGTCCCACCTCCCGAGGTCTCACCGAGTCGGAACGTCGATTCATGCTCAATTTCGGCAATCTGGTGATGAACGAGATTGAGCTAAGGCGGGCCCGCAGGGAGCTCCAGCGCACAGAAATTGCCCTGAAGAGTGCCCAACGTTTGGAGAGCATTGGCCTGGTGGCCAGTGGAGTGGCCCATGATTTCAACAACCTTTTGGGGGGCATCATCGGCAATGCGGGTTTGCTTCGTCTGCACCTCCAGACCGACGGCGAGGCACAGGAATTGCTCTCCGAAATTGAGAATACTTCCCGTCGAGCTGTAGACCTGGTCGGGCAAGTCCTGACCTTCGCTGGCCGGGGAGAGGACAGCCCCATGGAAGCGACAGACTTCAACAGGCTGGTGCGCGAAACCTGCCGCATGCTCGAGAACTCCATGCGGATTCGATCTCGGGTCGAGTTCGACTTGCAGCCAGACCTGCCCCAAGTGCTAGGCCAGTCGACGGGTCTTCGGCAGGTGGTGATGAATCTTCTCACCAATGCCTCCGAAGCTAGTAGTCAGGAATCTTCTGCTCAGGGGCCAGGGGAGAAGGCTACAGGTGCCCAAGTCGCCGCCCAGACGAGGGGAACGGTTCGCCTCAAGACCCAGTTGGGATCTGATGGAAAGATCTTATTCTCCGTCAGCGACGACGGCATGGGGATCGGCGAAGAATCCTTGGCGAGGCTATTCGAGCCCTTTTTCTCCTCGAAGTCGGGCGGGAGAGGTCTCGGGTTGGCCATCTCTGACCGGATTGTGAAGCAACATGGTGGCTCCATCGAGGTGAAGTCCAAGGTCGGCCAAGGGACCACTTTTTTCATCGAGCTACCCATCTGCAAGGTCGGCCCCAAGACCACTCTTGACGCAACGCCTCCGAAGCCTACTCCCAAAGGCCGGGGCGTCATTCTGGTAGTCGATGATGAGCCCTCGGTGCGAATGGTGGCTGGTCGTTGCCTGGAATTGGCAGGCTACCAGACGATCCTGGCGAACTCTGGAGAACAGGCTTTGGAGATTCTCTCCGACCCCCAATGCCCGGCGGTAGCGGTCCTCCTCGACTGGACGATGCCAGGCCTCGGTGGCCGAGAGGTTCTAGAGGCCCTTCGGGAACGGGGCCAGACCCTGCCGGTAATCATCTCCAGCGGCCACTCGGAGCAGGACATCTTGGACCGAGCGGCTGGCCTGTCGGGAGGCCTTTTCCTAAAGAAGCCCTACACTCCCAGGGAGCTGGCCGAGAAGGTCGGTGTCGTACTCTCGGCAGCCCATGAAGCCCCGGCGACCCTTCACTAGGTCGTTTTAGGCACCGCTGATGCGGTAGAGGTCGAGGTTGTGAAGGGCCGCAGTGGTGACGATTCGAGCTAGCCGCTGGGGCTGGCTGGCTCCGAACCAGCTGCCTCGAAGGCCCGCCGCTGCAATTCGTCATCGATCACCACTTTCAAGTCTTGCAGAGCTGTATCGAGGCGAGTGATTCCCACCGGCCGACCGTTGACGAACAGGGACGGAGTGCCTCCAACGCCCGCCTTGCGGCCCGCCTCGAGGTCGGCGGTAACGGCAGGCGAGTGTCGGCCGGATTCCAGGCAGGCCTCGAAAGCGGCGGATTCCAGACCCAAAGCGTCGGCGCGTTCCTGGATCTGTTGGGGCTTGAGGGCTCTCTGATTCTGGAAAAGGTCGTCGTGCATTTGCCAGAAGAGATCTTGCTCGCCGGCACAGAGCGCAGCTTCCGAGGCTTTCCGAGCCTCGGGATGGATGTCCTCGAGGGGGAAGTGGCGAAACTCGACGCGCACCGCATCACCGTAGGCAGAACGGACCTCGTCCAAGATCGTCGCCATCTTTCGGCACGCAGGGCATTGAAAGTCAGAGAACTCGACGATGGTGACGGCTGCTTCGTCTCTCCCCTTGGTGGCTGTGGAGGGGCTCGCTGGGATGGCGATGCGAGGAGGGGCTAAGAGAATGCGGGTCTCGGTGCGGGAGCGGATGGAGGCGATGAAGGTGCCTCTCGCCCCCTGTTGACGCTGAGTTTCCAAGAAGCTCCGTACTTGCCCGGCGATTTGTTCCAGGGGGCGTCCTACCCGGGTCCGATTCTGTTGGTACCAGGTTTCGATGTCTTGGTCCGTCACCTCAGCCACTTGAAGGGCTACTTCTTTTTCCAGGAGTTGGTCGACGGAGATCTTGCGTTGACGAGCTTCCTGGGCGAGGAGCCTGTCCTCCACGAGCCTCTCCAAGCCATCCTGGAGGAGTTGTTGCCGGCGTAGATTCAGTTGGCCTAGCTCGGCCTCAAGGTAGTTTTCCAGCTCCTCTAGAGAGATGGATTCTGCTCCCACTCGGGCCACGGTGTCTCCTGATTCAGCGGCGCAGGCCCTGGGGCCTTGAAAGGCAACGAAAGCTAGGCCGAGAAGGCCAAGGGCAAGAAAAAACAGATCTGCGTTCCGGCAGGAAGCTCTCTGATAAGTATTCTTGCGGTGTTCGATTTGGCGAGATTTGTCGTCGTGGTTGGTTCGATTTCGAAACATGTTTGGATCTCCAATGGTTTGCAAGGCGCGAAGCGTGGCCTCCTGGCAACGCCTTGGAGACAACTTAGCCAAGCCCTCTGAGAGGGGCTTGAGATCCAACTGAGATTTTCCTTAGATTCCTGCTAGATACCCGACTAACCGGAGCGGGAGGCCGCTTCGGGGTTGACCGCTAGCGTTCACCAGCAGCCTGCCGTCAGGTTGGCAGATCCACCGGTTTCACTGGGAAACGGTGGAGGTCCAGGCGGCGGTGTCACCGGTTTCGAAGCCGTCTTGGAAAAGAGAAGAAAGATCCGGGTTCACAAGCAAACGATCCCAGTGATATCGAATGACCTCGAAGTCTGTATTACCGGAGACACTGGCGAGGTAGACATATACCGGGCCATCGGTGAGCTCGGCTGGTAGTTGGGGAATTCCGGTCTGCTCGAAGTAAAAATGATCGTTGACATGCCAGGTCATGGAGGTTTCTCCAAAGGCGATGCGAAATCGATCCCGGCATTGGCTGTCGGGGACGTTGTCCGCCTCACAGGTGCGAAAGGACTCGACTCCGCCCACTCCCGGAAAGCCTCCATAGTTGGTCTCGCCGACTTGCTGGAAAAAAGACATCTCCCAGATGCGGCCGCCATTCAGGTCGCCCCGATCTGTATCGTCCATCAAAGAGCAAATGGAATGACCGTCCCATTGCAGGCGGCAGCCAAGGGTGTAGTGACCCGGAAAGTGGTGATAGCCATAGGTCAAGCCCTGGCGACTACCGGTGGGCGCTGGAGCATCGGTGATGACCACCTCACCCCAGGCGCTGCCAGGAGCGTAGTCCAGGTGACCGGCGGCAAAGGTGGTTTCTACCACCAGCTCGCCATTTTCGAATTGGAAGGTTCGATTTGGGCGCATCATGGCAGCCCCGAAGGGAGCTCCTCCCGGGGCGGTGGGCGCCAGGGGGGCCAGGTCGACCATTCAGTGGTTCGCATGACGCCATTGGATCGCATCAAAGATGCCGTTGAGCTCGTCGAAGAGGAGATAGTCAGTTTTCTCGAAGTCCGCGAAGAACAGGCCGTGGTCGAAATGGTCCTCCCAACCGTTGGGTTTCGCCTGAGCGGTATCCGATCCACTGTTAACGATGGTGCAGAAAACGGGGGGAGGCTGGGTGGGGAGGGATGCCGCAGGAACCACTCCTTCCCAGCACTTGGTGGATCCACCCTGGGTAGAGTTTTCTCGAATGGGGTCCTCTGCAGCCTCTAGGGAAAACCCGACGGAGAGGACGAGACCCAGAAGCAAGCGAGGGACCCCGGTAGAAACCAAGCGGCTAGATGAGGTCATCCTGTGAGTCATGCTTTCTCTCCTTCGTTGGGCCGGTCTGTTACTGAGCCGGGACACGGTACCCCATGGACTTGATGAATAGCGTTTCCTGGAATCGGTCTCACGGTTCGGCGCAGCATATCGCAATGACGCAGTATGGCTATGCGGGTATTTCTCTGCGATGCCTGTGCCGTGATCCAGGCTTGGGACTTGCCCATCTACTTTGGCGGTAGAAGGGCTTCCACCTGGCGAGCTACGTCCAGGGCGACGCCCCGCATTACGGCGAGAGAGTCGGGCCCCTGCCGATCGTAGCTGGCGCCCCACAGGAGGCGCCCGGTGCCGGTCTCAACCACTTGCACCGAGATCCAGTAACGTTCCCCGGAACGCAGCACAGAACCTTCCAAGACGGCGTCCACCGCGAGCTCGGTAGCGATTCGGTCCAGATTCCAGGTGCGAGGTTGAGATCGAACTGAGAGACCGGAAGAGATCTCGAGGGGGGAAGCTTGGGCAAGGTCGCTGATCAACATCTCGGTCAGTGCCTCGGCCATGAACAGCTCTTTCGCTTCTGGGCCGTAGGTGGAAACCGGCAACACCGCCAAGGACCGCACCTCCGGGGTCGCAGTGGCTGTGGGGCGACGGAGGAGTCCGAAACCAGCGAGCAGGGCGAGGCCGGCCAGCAGAGCTGCCACGGCGAGCTTACCGCCGGCTCGGGCAGGGAGGCTCTTGGTGGGTACGGCGGGAGGTGAGGGTATCGGCTCCTCCGGGTTGGGGAGGTTCCCGGGGAGAGAAGCTGCCGGCAGAGCCGCTGAATCCGGCTTCACCAATGAGTCTTCCTCGCCGGCTCCTGGAAGAACCGGTGCGACCAGCCGAAAACCACTCTTGCGAATGGTCTCGATAAAACGGGGTTTGCGGGCGTCATCTCCTAGGGCTTTTCGCAACTCGTAAATGACGGCGGAGAGAGCTTCGTCGGAGGCGAAATCTCCTTCCCAAACCCGCTGAATGAGATCGTCCTTGCGCACCACCTCGCCCGCTTCCGAGGCGAGACAGCAGAGAGCGGCCATGACCTTGGCGCCGACCCGATTTTGCTGATCGTCCCGGTGGAGCTCGTGGAGGTGGGGGTGGACGGTCCAGGGGCCGACGCGGAAGACTCTCATAGCTGGGACATGGTAACTCGCCCCAGGCGGGGCGAATAGGTCCAAGGTCTGGCGCCGTAGGGCGGGAGGATCGCCCCGGGGCTTGTCATGGGGTAGCGGGAGAGTGAGCCGGGTCAAAAAGCCTGGGTATCCGCGCCGCCACAAATCTGCCCTTCCGGATTGGAGTAGGTGCGCACCTGGCAAGTGGTGGTGTCGGTCACTTTTAGCTGGTAGGCGACGTCGGACAGAGCTCCCCATAGAAACCAGAACTTGCCATTGCTGCTGCGCCCGTCCAGGACCTTGACTACCAGCTCTAGATTTTCCGGCTGGAAGAACCAAAAATACCCACTCTTGTCGGTGGCAGGAATGGCCGTGCCCGTTCCGGAACGGCCACCACTTCGGCTGGTCTGCCATTCCACCTCGACGGAGAAACGGCCCTCCTGAAGGAAGAGGGCTCCAGGAGCAGCGGGGCAAGCTTCGCCAGGGGGTGAGGTATTGCTGAGCGGCGGTCGCCTACTCAGGTAGGGGTGGAAATTGAAAGTGGAGACGTCCGTGGGGAGCAGCTCACTGTCTGCGAGGGAGTCGATGTCCGCCTGTCCACAAATGCTGCCGGCAGGGTTATCGAAGGTCAGTGTGCGGCCCGTTTCGTAGTCGGTGGCGGTGACCCAATATTTGACATCCGAGAGGCCTCCGGAAAAGAACCAAAAGCTCTCGTTTTTCAACCGGCCATCTAGGGCCTTGACCACCAATTCCACATTGGCCGCGTCGAAAAACCAGAAGGTTCCGGTGTCATCGCTGAAATTGAGGGCATGGCCGACTCCGCTTTCTCCATTGCGCTGATTTTGCCAATCTACCTCGACACCGATGCGGCCGTTCTGGAGGCAGAGCCGGCGGTCGCTGGGTTGGCAAGTCTGAGCCAACTCCTCGGCACTCAAGGCGAAGAGCTCCCTTCCGACGTCAGGTCGGTTGGCAGAGAAGAGAATTTCTTCCCCTAGGGGGGTGAATTCGGCTGGGAAAGAGGCCATCGCCCCCGGTCCGATTTCTGAGATTAATTGCGTTCCCTCCTCCGTACCGTCACTGACCCACACTTCGTGGCCGTTGACCCCGTCGTTGGCGGAGAACATGAGCTTGCCCTTCACCGCACGAAAGTCCCGGGGCAGGGAGCTTTCAGGGCCTGGATTGATGTCTCGAACTAAGCGAGTGCCCGCCCTCGTGCCATCCGTGGCCCACAATTCCCAACCCGTTTCCGGGGTCATGGCAGCAAAATAGAGGGTCATGCCGGCGGCAGTGAAGAGGCGGGGGGCCGCCTTGGGAACGGTCCCGACCAGGATTTCCCGGGTGCCTTCCGGGGTACCGTCCGTACTCCAAAGAGTAGCGGGCTCACTGGCTGCAGGCCCGTTAAAGGTGAAGGAAGGGGTCTCCACGAAAAAGAATCGACCTCGAAAACCAGCCGCTTCCCGGGTGAGGTCGAAGTGTTCTCGGGGCTGGAACACGTTCTGGAGACTTTCCGATTGTTCTCGAAATATCCACAAACCCGCCTTGCCCGGGTATCTATCTGCCGATAACAGGAAGAGCTGATCTTCGGTGGAAAACAAAGAATAGGGGTAGAAGATGTCGGACTCTGGGCCGGGTACCGTCTCGATGGGCCGAGTACCGGCGCGAGTGCCGTTGCTAACCCACAGCTCGCGGCCCAGATCGCTGCTGTCGGCGACGAAGAAGACTCGATTCCTGAAGGTGGTGAACTGATCCGGCCAGGAAGGTTTGGGTACCCGAATATCGTGATCATCGAGCTCGAATCCGGGGTTGACGTTGTACAGGTGTTTGGAGCTGCCTGTATCCAGGTCGAAGACCCACGGTTCTCGACCCACGTCGCGGTCGTCGTGGGAGAAGAATATCTGATGGCCTCGTATGGCGAAGTCTTCCGTGTCGGCATCGAACAGCAGCCGAGGGCTGAGGTCGGGACCACGACTCTCAACGAGGCTATTGGGACCCACCAGGAACAGTCTTCCTAGGGTGTTGATGGCTTGATAAAAGCCCCCGAAGACCCTATTGGGCAGGTGTCCGGGAGTGGTGCCCGTCTCCGATCCGTCGCTATACCAAAGGTCTGCTCTCCGGTCTTCGCCGGGGGCAATAAATGCCAGGCTCTCCTGGTGGCGAATCAACAGGTAGGGTTCGGAGGATGTGCCCGCTTTGGGGAGCTCGAGAAGAGATCGGGTGCCCTGCTGGGTGCCATCGGTCTGCCAAATCTCATATTGACCGGTGGCGTTGAAAAGAAAGACAACCCTATCTCCGGCAAGTTGAAGGTCCCCGATGAATCCAAAGGGTTCCGCGGCGAGGAGACTTTGAGTTCCCTGGGAAGAGCCGTCCGTGCTCCAGAGACGAGCGGTATGTCCGGAAAAGTTGTTCGTCTTGAACACCAGGTTGCCACCGATGAGGTTGAAAGAACTTGGATGGGAGCTTCCTGACCCCGGTTCGAGATCTGCGAGAAGCCGGGTGGTCTCAGCACTACCTGCCGTAGCCCAAAGCTCTCTTCCCGAGACGCCATCATTGAAAGCAAAAAAGGCCTGCCCTGCGAACAGAAAGGGCCTTTGCCCGAATCCAAAGCTGGGGTTGCCGTCACCTTGATAAAGGTCGGCTAGGGCGGCGATCATACCGGTGCCTTCTTCCGTACCATCGGTACGCCAGAGCTCTTCTTGAGATCGCTGCGTTGCGATGTCGAAGCGGGAATAGAGAAACACCATATCTCCCTCTCCCAAAGGACCGTCGGGACCGCTGACGTCAGGGGTAGAAGAGAAGTCGACCAGGGAGCGGCTGGCCGTGGTGGTGCCATCGGTTACCCACAGTTGTTGAGCTCCCCCGAGAGGCCTGAAAAAGAAAAAGGCCTTCCCCGGAAGAGTGCTCTCGATCAGAGAGGCGGATCCTTCTCCTGGATCGAAGACTCGTTGGGTACCTTGCTCCGTGCCATCGGTGATCCACAACTCCGTAGCGTATTGCCGATCGAGGTTGGTGCGGGCCAAGAATACGGCCTGGTCCGCGAGGGGACTCAGGACCAGACCAAATTGGTTCGCTCCATCCTCCGGGCCCGGGAGTAGTTCCATGAGTAGCTTGGTGCCGCCAGGCGAGCCATCGGAAGTCCACAGCTCCGTGCCTTCCGTTGGCGTCCGAGCGGTGAAGACCAATCTGTCTCCGACTTGAACAGGGTTAGACGAATCTGATTTGCAAGGGCCGAGGCAGGCTTCGAGAGAATTCGTTCCCGACGCCGTGCCGTCCGAGATCCATCTCTCCCTATCGCTCTCACCTCTGACCTCAAAGGTTAATTGGTCTCCAAACACGGTGGATCCGGGAGGACTGAATAACGAGGAGTCAAACGGGAAGTGGTGGACAGGAACGGTACCTTCAGGACTGCCATTGGTGCGCCAGAGCACCGTGTCCCGTCGGGGGCCCCGGATCGAAAAGAAGAACTGATCACCTGCGACCCGGAGCCAGCTTGGGAAGCGCGAAGACGGTTCAGTCTCCGGAGCAATATCCCGTACCAATCGGGCGGGTTCAGCAGCGAGCTGAGGCGCGATACAAATGAGGGCGCTGATGCAGATTAGGATCCATCGATTCATCTGGGGGAACTCCTGAAAAGGTGTATAAGTTTGATCAGTTGGCGCCGATCAAATCAAATTCGCATCAATGGTGATGTGATTTTACCATATTTCCTCTCATCGGACAGCCCGTCAGGCTTTCTGCAGGGAGGAATTGCGCTCGTCCGAAGCCACGGTGAGGATTCCCAAGGGCTCCTTGGAGTCACTGGCTCGAAACGGCAAGCCAATCACTGCCGGCCCAGTCACGACTGGACCAGCTACCGATAGCCCTCCTACCGATAGCTCTCCTACCGATATCGAAGGGAGGGGAGGCAGTTACCAAGTGAGGGAGAGAAAGGTTGCAGGTAGGGTCGCCGTCGAAATTCTGTTTCTGGGTCCCCCTAAGCTCTTGTGAAGGACGCAACTCTCGTAGGTGGTCTCTCTTGATGGAATTGAGGATCGCTGGTCGAAGAGAGCAGGGAGCAGGGATCTGGGGCTCGAGTTCTGAGTCCTGAGTCCTGATTTCCGGAAAAACTCCTGGAAAGCTGGGAGAGACCTCGAGGTCTCGGGCGCTCTGAGTCGCCACTCAAGGCTGACCAGATTGAAGAGAGACCCAGCGTAGGCTGCTAATATCAGGAAATAATTTCGTTTTACAGGAGGAGAGGAATGACCAATTCTCTGGACCCAGTGCCTTCACCGGTCCCGGTTTCGCAGACGGGGAAGTGGACATGGAAGCATACCGGGGGCCTACTAGGTATAACTTCTTTCAGCGTTTGGATGGCCATTCGAGGGCCTTTTGGTGTCTATACCTCCTGGCTGGTCGTGATGGCTTCGATGCTCCTGTTCACTCTCATCGCCGGCCAGGGCATCAAAGGGATGTGGCGAGGGGCGTTCATCGACGAGCGCAACCGCATCAGCTTGTCTCGCTTTCAAATGCTCGCTTGGACCATCGTCATTCTGTCTGGTTTGGCGACTCTGATCGTTGCCCGAGTGGGGGCCAATCCAGCAGATGCCATGCAGGTGAAGGTGGATTCAAACCTCTGGTTTCTGATGGGGATCAGCGCGACCTCCTTGGTCGGGGCTCCCATGATCAAGAGCAACAAGGCAGCCAGCACCCTGGAGAAGAGCCAGGCAGACGTTTTGCTGGCGGCTCAGGGAGCAGAGCTGGAGAAATTGAAGATCCAAGGACAGATGGTGAGCCACAAGAGCGTCCACGAGGCCAGTTGGTCAGACTTGTTTACCGGTGAGGAGGTGGCGAATTTCACTTTCCTCGACCTGGGCAAGATCCAGATGTTCTTTTTCACCGTGTTGCTGGTATTGGCCTACGGTATTTCATTCGGTGCCATGCTAGCCGCCAGTACCAGCGCCACAACCCTCCCGGATGCTTTGCCTTCGGTGAGTCAGGGCATGGTGGCCTTGTTGGGAATCAGCCACGGGGGGTATCTGATCAATAAGGCGGTGCCGGTACCGACAGCCGGAAGCTAGGGGGCGGTGGGCCATTGAATCGTTCGGCGCCGGACGGGTGGTACTGGGCATCCTCGGCGTTGCTTCTCTGACGAAAACCAACCAGCTCTCGTCTGTAAAAGTGCCTCGAAGGGCCAGTCGCGATCTATCCATCACATACCGTCCGCGGGAGAGAGGCTCCAAACCCAATCATTTTTCTCAAAGCAGACCTTCTGGCAAGATTCGAGTCACGTGTGGCCCGTAAGGGTGTACGGTTCTGCGCCTCTCTCCTGTTCCTCTCCTCTGTGCATCGATGATCGTGTGCCCGCCTCTCGTGTTACGTCCGTCGCGTCACAGCTCGCGCAGCACCGTTCATCGACAGATTCGTTGCCATTGTGTTGGGCTTCCCTCTTTTCCCAGGCTGATTCCGGAGCTGGGATCGGCGAGTGTAGACTCCCCCGGCAAATGGGAAGTGTTTGGTCAGGGTTGTTCCGGTAGAACCGGACGAACCGTTGCGCATCACCTCATTCGTTGCGAGTCGGTGTAGGCGCCTGGAGAGGCAAGGGCGAAGGAGAGAGCGTTGGCACAAGATTCATCCACCGTGACGACCGGGGAGTCCTCCCAGGGCCACGGAGTCAGTTTTCGCGATGCTTTGCGGGTTTGGGTGGAGGTTGCGGCCTACAGCTTCGGTGGGCCTGCAGGTCAAATCGCCGTGATGCACCGGTTGCTGGTGGAAGAAAAGCGTTGGGTGAGCGAAGACCGCTTTCTCCACGCCATGAATTATTGCATGCTGCTGCCGGGGCCAGAGGCCCAACAATTGGCCACCTATGTTGGCTGGTTGTTACATCGAGTCCGAGGGGGTTTGGTGGCGGGAGGATTGTTCATTCTACCGGGCTTTGTTTCCATTTTGGCTCTCAGCATGCTGTACGCGGGTTTCCAAGATACGGCCTTCGTTCAGGCTCTTTTCTACGGTCTCAAGCCGGCTGTCCTGGCGGTGGTGGTGGAAGCGGTAGTGCGCATCGGCCGCCGGGCTCTCCATAACCGCCTCATGATCGCCTTGGCGACGGTAGCCTTTGTCGCCATGTTCTTTTTGGATCTGCCGTTCCCTCTGGTCATCCTCGGTTCTGGCCTGGTCGGTCTTTTCGGCGGGCGATGGCGAGAGAATCTCTTTCTCGTTCCTCAAAAAGAGGCGGAGGCGGGAAGCGGGGAAGACTCCTTCGCCACCGATGCCTTGGTACAGCAGCTTCGGCCTTCCCTGTCTGGATCCCTGCGCACGGCCTTCCTATGGCTCTCTCTGTGGCTGGCGCCTCTGGCGGCCATGTACGCCCTGCTGGGGCCCAACGATGTCTTCGTTCAGCTCGGCACCTTCTTTAGCAAAGCGAGCACCGTCACCTTCGGGGGAGCCTATGCGGTGCTCGCCTATGTGGCGCAGCAAGCGGTGGATACCTATGGCTGGTTGCAGCCGGGAGAGATGCTCGACGGCTTGGGTATGGCAGAGACGACTCCGGGCCCGCTGATCCAAGTGGTTCAATTCGTCGGTTTCATGGGCGCTTTCCGTCACGCAACGGATTTTCACCCCATGGTTTCGGGCTTGTTGGGTTCGGTGCTCATCACCTGGGTGACCTTCGTGCCTTGTTTCCTGTGGATTTTCGTCGGCGCTCCCTACATTGAATACCTGCGGGGCAAGAAGGCTCTTTCCTCAGCCCTTTCCGCCATTACCGCGGCAGTGGTGGGAGTCATCTTGAATCTAGCCGTGTGGTTTGCTCTGCACACTCTCTTCGGGGAGGTTCAGGACAAGCTCTGGAATGGCGTGCGCCTTTTCGTGCCGAGCTGGCAAACTCTGGATTTGGCCGCCGCTGCTATCGCCGTCCTGGCCGCCGTTGCCCTGTTTCGCTTGCGCTGGGGGATGATTCGGACCCTGGCCTTGAGCACGACCTTGGGGTTGGTGTACTTCCTATTGTTCTTGGCTCCCGGTTGACGTCCACCAACGGCTCGGCGCGTTAAGAACCCCGCCCTTGATCAGATTCGAGTCTTCCGTCCGTCTGTGACTCCAGCTGTATGTCTTGCGTAAGAAAGTGAGGAAGCAGCAAGAATTTGAGGAGGGCAGAAATATGAAGGTCATCCGTCTGTTTGTTTTGGCGTGGCTCGTTCCGGTTGTGCTCCAGGGGCAGCCACAAGAGGTTCAGGTCTTTCAGCGAGAGGCGAGCAATCCAGCCCAACGATTCTCAATGGCCTCGCAATATCCTGCCGAGGAGCGGAGCTTCGTCGTCCACACGCCTCGAGGGTACGACAAGAGAACCTACCGCCAATACCCGGTGCTCTACCTCCTAGATGGTGCTCCCAATCTAAAACACACCGTCATGACCTCGAATCTGCTCGCAGAAAGGCGGGAGATGCCGGAGATCATCGTGGTGGCCATTCCCAATGCATCCAGGGACATCCGATCCCGGGACTACTCACCACCTTCGAAAGATGAGAGAGGAGCATCTTCCGGTGGTGCGGAATCCTTCCTAGATTTTTTGGAAAAGGAACTGATTCCAAGGATCGAGAAGGAGTACCGCACAGAGCCCTTTCGGATGATTGCCGGACATTCCATGGGCGGTCTCCTGGCCGTTCACAGCTTGGTCACTCGACCGGACTTGTTTCAAGCCTACTTTGCCTTCAGCCCAGCTCTGAAGAACAGCGAAGACGGTGTGATTGAGAGAGCCAAGAAGGTCTGGATGGAGAGATCCACTGGGACCGAGCAAGCTGGAAGGAAGAGTTTTCTCTACTTGAATCTCGGCGGCAAGGAGGCGGAGAACATTACGGCTGCCTACCATCGCATGGTGGAGGTGCTCGAGACGCATGCTCCACCGGAGCTGAAGTGGCACGCAGGGCCCATTCTTGCCGACGATTCCCACAGCACAACACCTCTGGCGAGGCAGTACCTCGGCTTCAGGACCCTATTTACTCATTGGGCCATTCCTCGGCAAGACTTCGCTACCAGAGGGCTCGAAGCGGTGGAGGAACACTTTCGGATGCTGACGGCTGAGCTGGGATACGAGATTGTTCCGGAGGAACGCCTGCTCAACTCCAACGGCTACCTTTTCCTAAAGCAGGAAAGGCCAGAAGAAGCCCTTGAGTTACTGCGCCACAGCGCTGCGCTTTATCCCCAATCTGCTAACGCCGCCGACAGTCTGGCAGACGTACTCAGTGTTCTAGAGCGGACGGAAGAAGCCCGAATCCAGGCTGCCCGAGCGGTTTCTCTGGCACAGGAGCAAGGACACCCAGGGTTGGAGTCGTTCTCTGAAAGGCTGACGGCCCTGACTGGGCAGGACTAGGAGGGATATACTCCCCGCCATGGTGCAGAACAGACTCGTCTCGATCCAGCCTTGGTGCTGGGGCCTCACCCTTGTTGCCGTGGTGGTGCTTTCCGGTTGCAGCGGGAAGCTCTCAGAGCCTCCTCTCGGCCTGACCTACCGTGATTCATTGATGGGAATCGGCAAGATCCTGCAAATCTCCAATCTAGGTGAAGAGGCTCTCACGGAGCTTCAGATTCGCATCGAAACTCCTGCTGGAGACGTCAAGAATCACACCTTGTCGAGGCTGGAAGCAGGGGAGTTGGTGGAGCTCGGTTGGAAGAAGCTAGATGGTTTCGAGATTCCCGTCGGTGCCGAGGTGGAGGTAAGTTGTGCAGGGTTTCTCGGCTCTTTTCGAGCCCAGTTGAAACCGGAACCGGCCCCTTCCGCTGGAAGTTCCTGAGACACGGTTGGAAAATCGGGGAACGGCAAACGAGATGAGCGGAGACCGGCTCGGTATTCTTGCTACCGCGGGGGCGGTGATTTTCGGCAGGAAAGGGAGGTGGCATGCCCGGTGGACCGCCGGAGCCCTCTTTGTCCTTTCCCTGGTGGTCTACCGAATGGTGACGGTTCCCGCGACCGTCAATCGACTCGACAACGAATGGTACGTCCCCACCAGCCTGAGCCTGATCGAAGAGGGGAATACAGACCTATCCGAGTTTGTGGAGATCAAAGGCTTTCGCCGCTCCTACCGCATTAAGCGTTTGGACGATCAGGTCTACAACTTCTATCCCATCGGTACTAGCCTGGTGATTCTTCCTCTGGTTGCCGTTGGCCAGGAGATCTACTGGGACGTTCCTCACCCCAAGAAGAGTCGCCTTCTGGCTGATCTGATAGCGGACTTTCTGGCGGCAACTTCGGTAGCTCTATTCTTCCTGGTGGCTGTGAAGCTGGGAGTCAGCGGTCGACTCGGGATTCTAGGAGCTCTTCTGTTCGCCTTCGCGACGCAGCATTTTTCGATACATGCGGGAGGGTTGTGGAGTCATAACACCACTTCTTTTCTCTTCTTGGTTGCCGGTTGGTGCAGCCTTCAGTCGTCGTCTCGCCTAGGGTGGGTCGCTGGGCTGGCAGCTGCCTTGGCTGTGCTGTCCCGGCCCACGGCGGTTCTCTGGGTGGGCCTCCTGGGACTCTATCTGTGTTGGCAAAACCGGCGACAGTTGTTGGGGTACATCTCGGTCCTAGTCGGGGCGGGAGGGCTCTTTGTCATCTGGGCGCTGTCGATTTATGGCCACTGGCTACCGCCTTACTACCAGCAAAAAACACTTTCTTTTGGTCACTTCTGGGAAGCCCTCGCCCTCCATTTGGTGAGCCCCAATCGGGGCCTTTTAGTGTTCACTCCGATCTTCCTACTTTCTCTGGTAGGAGGCTTTCTAGTGCTGCGGCGAAGGTCAGAATACGCCCCTTTTTACCTTCTAGCCCTTGCCTTCATGGTGGTGCAGTGGCTGTTCATCGCCACATTCGAGAAATGGGCTGGTGGTTGGTCCTACGGGCCCAGGCTGATGGTGGAGTCCGTCCCGGCTTGGGGTCTTCTCCTGCTGCCCAGCCTTGAAGGGGTTCTCCAGCTATCACGGTGGCGCAAGGCCCTAGCTGTGGCGGTGGTGGGATTGTTGACCGCCACTAGCTTTTTCGTTCAGTACCGCGGTGTTACGGACAAGACGGTCTATGAGTGGAACAAGAAACCACATCGGGTCGGTCGGCACTCTCACCGCATGTGGGATTGGAGCGATATGCAGATTTTCCGAGACTCGGAATACCGCGAGAAGAAGTAAGCCGCCTTGTTCCGGGAGTCTGAGCCGTAGCAGAAGCTTGGAGAGAAGGTCAGGCTAGGAGCGAGGTGGACAGGCCCACTGCCGTTTGACTTCATAGACTCCCAAGGCAACGGAAGTGGAGAGGTTCAGGGAGCGAACCGGGCCCTTCTCCATAGGGATGGAGACGGTGTTTTCACCGTAGGCTTGGCGGAGCTCGGTAGGAAGCCCACCGCTCTCTCGACCGAACAACAGCACAGAGGATGGCGGAAACTCGGTACTCCACAGGGAGCTTTTTCCCTCTGAGGTGAATAGAAAGGGCTCGCCGAGGTTGGGGAGCTCCGCTTCGAAGCTGGCCCAGCTCGGCCAGATCTGTGGGTTGACCTCCGACCAATAATCGAGACCCGCGCGGCGTAGCCGTTTTTCCTCGAGGGAAAAGCCCAGCGGTTGGACGAGGTGTAGTTGGGCTCCTGCCGCCAGGCAGGTTCGGCCGGCGTTGCCGGTGTTCCAGGGAATCTCAGGAAATACCAGGACTACATGGAGATTGTGGCTTCTCGTGGACTTTCTAAGAGGCATAAGGGGATTCCTTTGGGTGGACCAGGTCGCGGCTCCCCTGGGCGAGAGTGAGAGCTCGAGCTCCCATCCAGGCCGCCAAGGCGAACCAAAGACCGTGATTGCTGCCTCGCATCACGGCGATCACGACGAGGGGCAGAAAAACCCCGGCAGTGGATAGAAACATCGCATTGCGTAACCTTCGCCCAGCAGTGAGGCCTAGAAAGAGACCATCGTAGACAAAGGCGGGAGCTCCGAGAATCAACACCGGTACGAGCCAGGGCATCAGGGCAGATCCCTGCTCGATCACCTCCTGATGAGAGGTCAACCAGGAGAGGATCCTCTGCGGCATGGCTAGGAAGATTGCCAGAAATACCATGGCCACTGCTTCAGCGCTCACCAGGGCGAGGCCCAGAAGCTTTCGTAGGCCTCGGGGGTCCCTACGGCCGTGGAACACTCCTGCCAAGCTCTCCACCGCGAAGGCGGATCCGTCAATGAAGTAGGCCACGAAGATCATCAAGCGCAAGAGGAGGGTGTTGACTACCAAGGTGGTGCTCCCCAGGCGGGAGGACAGAGCGGTAAAGGCCGCCAGAGCCGAGGTTAGGAATAGGGTTCTCACCAGGATGTCGCCATTGAGCCGAAAAAGGGAAACGATGCTCTGTCGGTCCAGGATGGTGCGCCAGTTCCAGGGGGGCGACTTGCCGAGGGCACGAAACAGCAAGAACGCTACGGTGAGCATGAGGTATTGGCTGCAAGCGGTGGCGACCCCAGCACCAAAAGCAGCCCAGCCCAGGCGCATGATCAAGACATAGTTGAGGGCGATATTGGCGAGGTTGGCAGTCACGGTCATGGCCAGAGCCCGACCGCTTTCCTCGCGGCCCAAGTACCAGCCGAGAAAGGCGAAGTTGGCCAGCGTAGCCGGGGCTCCCCAGATGCGGCCTCGGAAGTAGTCCGCCGCCGGTTCGGCCAGATCTGGTGTGACTTGGAGGAGAGAGAACCCCAGCACACGAAGTAGGGGATGGAGCAGTAGAACGGCCAATCCGAGGCCAGCGGCCAGAGTGAGGGACCGATACAAGACCTGGGTTGCCTCGAGCTGATCCCCGCGACCCCGAGCCTGAGCCGTCAGGCCGGTAGTGCTCATGCGAAGAAAGTTCAAAGACCAAAATAGGTAGTCAAAGACCACGGACGCGAGAGCGGCCCCTGCCAAGAATCGTAGCTCCGGCAGGTGACCGAGCATAGCCGCATCGACCAACCCCACTAGGGGCACGGTAACGTTGGCGAGAATGTTGAGAGCAGTGAGGCGCCCGAAACGGCGTCCAAGGTTCTTCAGATCAACTCTCCGGCAACTCGTAGGATCGTTCCAGGTCCTGCCTTGGTGGGCGGCCGGTGACCGCTGCCAAGATCCGCTCGACGTGGATATGGCTGGTTTCGATGAAGGCTTTGACGCCAGCCATCTGGGTACCGGCAGAAGCCGTGCCGGCGACGTAGACACCGGGAAGGCTCGTTTCCATCGTCGTTGGGTTGACCCAGGGGCGTTTGCCAGGCCCTTCCAGGCGAAGTCCGAGACCTTCGAACAGACTCGAGTCTTGGCGATACCCGGTCATCAACAAGACGAAGTCCGCGGGCACCTCGAACGATCCATTCTCCGTGGGGCCAGCTTTATCCCTGTCCCCGTCCCCAACTCTACTCAAGACAACTCGATCACCGAGGATCTCCTGGGGGGCAGTCGAAGGTAGGAATTCGATGCTGCCATCGCGAATCATGGCTCTAATTTCGGGCATCAGCCAGAACTTGATGCGCTTGGGGTTCAGGTCCTCCTGGCGATAGCTCAAGGTAACCCGAGCACCGCAGCGGTAGCATCGAATGGCGGCTTCCACGGCGGAGTTCTTGCCACCTACGATGAGCACGTGGCGACGAAAATAGCGATGGGGATCTTCGAAGTAGTGACTGACATGGGGAAGGTCCTCGCCCGGGATGCCGAGAGTGCGGGGAAGGTGCATATCGCCGATGGCCAGGACCACCCTACGAGCAGCGGTCGTGTGAGTCGCACCACCAGCGGTGGAGTGGAGGAGGAACCCTCCCTTCGTCTCCTCGATCCTGTCGACGGGTTCGTAGCTGCGAATCTGGAGGTCATACTGTTGCACGACGGTGCGAAGGTAGAGGAGATATTCCTCCCGGGTCGCCTTGCTTTGGTCCAGAGTCTGGAGGGGAACACCACTAATAGCGATACGTTCCGGAGAGGAGAAAAAGCGGGTCTGGGGGGCATACCAACCGATGGTGGTGCCCACTTGGCCCGCTTCGAGATGGACATAGGGGATTCCTTCCCCTTTGAGGGCTACGGCGAGCTCAATGCCGATCGGGCCGGCGCCGACGATGGCGATCTCAGTCTTCATTTCATTCTTCTCATAAGAAGGTCTACGGGGCAGGTTCCACAGGTAGGTCCCGTGGGCGAGAGAGGATATCAGGATCGTCGAATATCTATCTTTCATTCGACCGGTTAAGCTATTTCGCTCTATACTCTGTGCCGTACCGCTGCATGGCCTTCGTCAGCTTCGATCTCTCCGAGATCGTTGGCGAAGTTGTTTTGTGTTTTGGAGGGGGGTAGTTCGGATTCCGGCAGACCGAGAGCTCTTAGAGCAACTCATGCCGTGGGTCCGTTCTGAAACTTGAAGATGAGCCTTCTTGACCGGCATTCGATTCGAAGCAAGATAATCGCTACGATTCTGGTGACCAACCTTCTCGGTTTGGGCATTGCCTTTTCGTTGATTATCATCAATGACCTGCGAATTTTTAAGCAGGAACTCGAGGTCAGCTCCGAAGCCGTCGCCCAACTCGTCGGTGCCTACAACGTCGTCTCCCTTCTGTTCGAGAATCACGAAGATTCACAGGACACCCTGGAGGTGTTGGACAGTCACTATGCATTCCTAGAAGGTTATATCCTCAATTCCCAAGGGGATGTAGTAGCGCACCACATGCGCGGCGACCTGAGTTTTGGACAGCCCGACCCGGGCGACGAGATTGATGGCTTTCGGGACGGATATCTGAAGGTCATCGTTCCCGTCATCGACCAAGAAGATCGGCTGGGCACGGTGCATCTTCGATTCAGCACCGAGACTCTCGACCGGACCATCAAGAACTACCTTCGGAACATGCTGCTGGTTTTTGCCGGCGTGATTCTCGTTTCCGGAATCATCTCCTTTCTTTTGGGCCGAGTGGTCTCTGGCCCGATCTTGGAGCTGGCGGATGTGGCTCGCAAGATCTCCTGTGAAGGGGACTATTCCCTTCGAGTGCGCACCATCGGGCGAGATGAAATAGCGACCCTGCGGGATGTCTTCAACAACATGCTGGATCAAATCGAGCTGCGGCAAAGAGAGTTGGAACGCAGCAATCGCGAGTTGGATCACTTCGCGCGGGCAACCTCCCACGATCTCAAGGCTCCGCTGCGGGGCATCTCAACCCTCGCCGGTTGGATCGAGGAAGATCTCGAGGCGATCGGCAATCTTCCCGAGGAGACCGCTGAACGCTTGCAGCTGCTGCAGGGGCGCGCCAAGCGCATGGAAGGGCTTATTCAGGGAATACTGGAATATGCCCGGGCGGGCCGGATGGACTCCGAGCTACAGCTCGTGGATGTGGGCCAATTGGTCGCTGAAGTGAGTGAGCTTCTAGCACCCCCAGAGGAGTTCGAGATTCGAACCGAAGGCGAATTACCGGTGTTTCACACCAAAAAAGTACGCTTACAGCAGGTTTTCTCCAACCTCATCAGTAATGCGATCAAGCACCATGATCGACAATCCGGAAAAATAGTTGTCTCAGCCAGGACCCGCAGCAGCACATATGAGTTTGCCGTCTCCGATGACGGGCCCGGAATACCGGCCCAGTTTCATGAGAAGGTCTTCCAGATGTTCCAGACCCTCCAGTCTCGGGATGTGCTCGAGAGTACAGGCGTAGGTTTGCCACTGGTCCAGCGCATCGTCAAGGAGGAAGGGTGTGAGGTGGCGCTGGAATCTGGAGAGGGACGAGGCACGACGATTCGTTTTACCTGGCCAGCAGAACTGTCCGAAGAACAGGATCTGGATCCCGGGGAAGGAGATCGGTGAACAAGCGTCCAGTCCTATTGGTCGAAGATGACAAGGTGGACGCGATGCGCGCCCGCCGAGCTTTCTCGGAGCTGGGTAAGGCAGCAGAGCTAGAAGTTGTTTCCGACGGTGTGGAGGCTCTCGCCTATCTTTCGGATCCGGAGAAAACTCTGCCTCGGATGGTACTGCTGGATCTCGACCTTCCTCGAATGAATGGCCTGGAGGTTCTTCGCGCCCTTCGCGAAGAGGGTGATTGGAAATCTCTGCCGGTTATCATCATGACAACGTCGCGCAGTCGGCAGGAATGCGAAGAGAGTTTCTCCTTGTGCGCTGCCGGATACATGATCAAACCGATTGGGTACAATAGATTTGTGGAGATTATCAAGACGATCGATTCCTATTGGGAGTTGAGTGAACTACCTCGATAGCTCTCCTGGAGTGAGGGAGGTTCCATCGAGAATCTCGAGGGCTTAGTTCCTCCTCCTTTCCCGCCGAAAAGAGCATTAGCAAAACAGACCATCATGGCGTCCACGATACAAATTCTTTTGGTTGAGGATGACCAGGTAGATCAAATGGCTTTCGAACGTTTGGTGGACGATCGAAACTTGCCATATGTCTATTCTTTAACACCTTCTATTCGAACGGCTCATCGTCTCCTGGAAGAGAAGAAGTTCGATATCGTCATATCGGATTTTCATCTCCCCGACGGAACGGCGATGGAGTTGTTTCGGCGTAGCTGCGACATCCCCATTGTCGTGATTACTGGGGCGGGGGATGAAGAGATTGCCGTACAGGCGATGCGGGCGGGTGCTTATGACTATTTGATTAAGGATTTAGGTCGCAAATACCTCACTATATTGCCGATCACTGTTGAGAAGGCTCTTCAGAAACGTGCTGCTTCTCGTGAGCTCGAGCTTCTTTCCCATGCGGTCGCCACGATCAATGAAGCCGTCCTCATCGTAGGGCCCAATCAAGAGATCATTTACGTCAACGACGCTTTTTTGGAGACCTACGGCTATACCCGGGAGGAGATTCTCCAACAGGATCGCAAGGTCATTTTCGCTGAGCCGTCGGCGGTGCCAATGCAGGGTACCCCGGAGGAGCGGTGCACCCGAGAGGAATTGGCCGACGGGGGACAGTGGGAAGGATTGCATCGACGCAGAGACGGCTCCGTCTTCCCGGTTCTCCTCTCTTGTTCCTCTCTGCGACGGAAACCAGCCCTGGAGCTCAGAGAGGTACCCCGAGAACTGTCCGGAGCAGTGCCAGAAGAGGTTCCGGAAGAGGTGATGGTCGTCTGGGACATCACGGAGCGGCGAGCATCTGAGGATGCCCTGCGGGATTCCGAGCTGCGCTATGCCTTGGCTGCCAAGGGAGCCAACGATGGTCTGTGGGATTGGGATTTGCGATCGGGAGTTGTGCACTATTCTCGCCGCTGGAAGTCCATTGTAGGTTTCGAGGAAGATCAGGAAGTCGGGACGACCCTGGAGGATTGGCTTCGTTTGGTGCATCCGGAAGAGGTGGAGTTGCTGCGTGCCCAACTCGATGCTCATCTTCAGGGGAGGAGCCCACACTTCGAGAATGAGCACCGGATTCGGCGCCCCACCGGGGATTATCGATGGACATTGAGTCGGGGGCTGGCGGTACGGGATGAAGCGGGGAAACCCTATCGGATGGCGGGATCTCTTACCGATATCACCGAGCGCAAGCAAGCGGAGCAGCAGCTCGTCCACGATGCCCTTCACGATGCCCTGACCGGGCTGCCCAATCGGGCACTCTTCCTGGATCGGTTGGGGAATGCTCTTTCCCGCTCCAAACGCCGCGCTACCAGTCTATTCGCTGTCCTCTTTCTCGATCTCGATCGGTTCAAGGTCGTCAACGACAGTCTCGGTCATATGTTGGGCGACGAGCTGTTGAAGCTCGTGGCGAGAAGGCTCGATGATTGTCTACGGCTAGGAGATACGGTGGCCAGGCTGGGCGGGGACGAGTTCGCCATTCTCATCGACGATATCGATGAGCTCGCCAGGGCGACAGAGGTCGCTGGCCGAATCCAAAAGGACCTGCGGAGGCCCTTTGACCTGGGAGGGCACGAGGTCTTCGCTGCTGCCAGCATCGGTATAGCCCTGAGCCATTCGGACTACGAGAGAGCAGAAGACCTGTTGCGGGACGCGGATACGGCTATGTACCGGGCCAAAGCCCAATCTTTGGGGCGGCCCGTCGTATTCGATGCCGCCATGCATGTCTCCGCGGTGGGTATGCTGCGCCTCGAGGGCGATCTACGGCGAGCCGTGGAACGGGAAGAGTTCGAGCTCCACTATCAGCCCATTTACTCATTGCGGGATGGCAACTTATGGGGCTTCGAAAGCCTGATTCGTTGGCAACACCCGGACCGCGGCACCATCTATCCGGGCGACTACCTCCCTTTCGCCGCCGAAGCCGGCTTGATCCTACCCATCGGTGAATGGGTGTTGCGGCAAGCTTGCCGGCAGGCGCAGTTCTGGCAGGATCGTTTCTCCTCCCAGCGACCTCTGGCGATGACCGTCAACGTCGCAGGCCAGCAGCTCTCTCACCCAGCCTTCGTCAAGCTTGTCGAAGGGGCTCTATACGACGCCAGCCTATCGCCGGGAGCCCTGCACCTGGAGATTACCGAAGGGGTCATGATGAAGAGCCCCGAGGCCACCGTCGAGATCCTGAACCACCTGAGAGGGCAAGGGGTTCAACTTCACATCGATGATTTTGGCACCGGGTACTCCTCGCTGAGCGCCCTACATCGTTTTCCGGTCCACTCCCTCAAGATCGATCGGTCCTTCGTTCGAGACCTACGAATGACCAGCACCGATAGCGCTGAGATCGTACGCACCATTGTGGCCCTAGCTCATGCTCTGGACATGGAAGTGATGGCCGAGGGGATCGAGACCTGGGAGCAGTTGGAGGTATTGCAAGGATTCGACTGCAGCTATGGACAGGGTTTCCTGTTCGCCCGGCCCTTGAAGGTGAGTGCAGCGGAGGAGCTGATCGATCGGTTCGGTAGCTCCTGACTTTGATTCCGGGTCTGTCGGCAGGTAGTTTGTATCGCCGACAATCGCAGAAATCGCTATACTTTGCGTGAAGTGAGTCACATGTTTTGTTTGCTATTTTGCGCTACTCTGTTCTTGAGCGCACAGGCGGTGGAATTGGAGGCGGCTAGCTTTCTGCTGGTCGTCAATTCTGAAAACCCCGTCGATGGATTGCCTCGTGAAGAAGTGCGGCAAATGTATCGAAAGCTGGAGACCAAGTGGGAAGATTGGCCGAAGGGACCGAGAGTAGAGGTTGTAGGCCAAAAAATCGAAGCTGAGGTCAGAGCGGCGTTTCACGCTCGGATCCATGGTGAGAAGATTTCTCTCTCTCATCTCCGCAGTTTCTGGGAGCGAGAGAGGTACTCTGGCCGGGCGGTCAAGCCAAAGGAATATGGTTCCGACGAAGAGGTGATGAAGTTTGTCGCTCGCACCCCTGGCGGAATCGGCTATGTAACGGTGGGAGCGAAGCTTCGCAAGGGCGTCAAGGCCCTGAAGCCGGTGGATTAGGAAGTAGAGGCGAGGATGTTCTCCAACTTGAAGCTCGGTCGCAGAATCCTGCTGCTGCTGTGGCTGGCCCTGGTGGCCTTCGTGGTGATTCTAGGAGTCACCTACAGGTCTTACGTCAAAGACGACCAACTGGCCAGTGACGTCTATTCCAGCGACAAAGACGGCGAAGAGGCCACGGGCTTCGTGGCGGACCTCGAGAGGGCTCGGGATCTGTCGGACTTACAAGTGGAGATCGAAGGGCAAGTCTTGGACTGGGTTTTCGGCGGTGACCAGGACGCCCAGAGAGAGGCCGAACGGTTACGAGGCGATTTCCGGGGAAAATTGGATCAGTGGGCCAATCCCGAGGCTCAAAATGACGAGTCGCGAGTGATCCAGGAAATTCAGACTGTGCAGGACACCTACTTCGACGCTGCACGACAATGGGCGAGCCAGAATAGCAGCGACGAAGAGGAATCCAGCAGCGTGGGGCCGGCAGATCTCCAGGCCCTGGTTTCGAGCTCCTCAGGGAAGCTCAGCGATCTCCTCGAAGCCCTCGAAGGGACCATGCGATCCCGTCTTACCAGCGCCTTTGATGAGGCCAACGTTCGGCGGCGCAACTCCGTCCTGTCCATCGCAGGGATCATCCTATTCGCCCTGGTTTCGATGATCCTGATCGCTCGCATCGTCACCCGTTCGGTCACCTCGGCGGTAGGGGAGGCGGCGGAGGTCGCAGACCGCTTGGCCGAGGGCGATATGAGCAGCCGGATCACCATCACCTCTCAGGATGAGATCGGCCAGCTACAGGGCGCAATGCAGCGCATGCTCATGTACCTGCACGAGATGGAAGGGGTGACCAAGGCGGTGGCGAGCGGGGATTTGACCGTGGAGCCGCGCCCCCGTTCCGATCGGGATAGCTTCGGTGTCGCTCTCAGCGGCATGATTCAGAACCTGAGAAAAATGATCGGGGACGTCAAGGAAGCTTCGGCCCAAGTGGCCACCTCGGCGGATGAGATCTCGGCTTCTTCTAGCCAGATTACCGCTGGAGCCAAGACCCAGAGCACCTCAACGGAGGAGACCTCCACCACCATGGTGGAGATGGCCGCACAGATCGACAGCGTCGCCGAGAGTTCCGGATCCCTGGCGACGACGGTGGACCAGACCTCGGCTTCCATTCAGGAGATGGGAGTTTCTATCGAACAGGTGGCTAGAAGCTCCGAAGAGCTTCTCACTTCAGTGGAAGAGACTTCTGCCACCATCGAAGAAATGACCGCCTCCATCAACTCCATCGAGGCCAAGGTCAAGGTGGTGGATGAGGTTTCCCGGCGAGCCGCAGTCCTCGCCAGCGAGGGGGGCGAGGAGCTGAGTCGGGTGATTCTCTCCATCGGCACCTCGAGTCAGGACATCGGCAAGATCGTTCGGATCATCGAAGACATTGCTGACCAGACCAATCTGTTGGCTCTCAACGCCGCTATCGAGGCTGCTCACGCGGGGGATGCGGGTAAGGGGTTCGCCGTGGTTGCGGAAGAGGTCAAGCGATTGGCGGAGCGGTCGGTGGCCTCGACTCGCGAGATCTCCGGATTCATCGAGCGGGTTCAGTCCGATACGGAACAGGCGGTAGGTCTGACCCGGAGTGTTCTAGATGACATCGTCGGGTCCGTCAAGAAGACGACGGATTTGGTCGCAGAGGTCTACTCAGCCACCAAAGAACAGTCCAGCGGTGCTGCTCAGATCGTCTCGACCTCAGCCAACATGCAATACGTGACCCGGCAGCTGACCATCGCCGCTAAAGAGCAAGCCAACGGTGCTGGTGAAATCATCGGATCCGTCGATGTCATGAATCGAATGACGCAGCAGGTCGCCGACGGCAGCCGGGAACAGAAGCAGGGTGGAGACTTGGTCGTCAAGGCGGTGGAGAGGATCGCCCTGGTGGCGCAGCAGAATCTGGCCTCCGCGGAACAGCTCTCGTCGGCAACTTTGGCATTGGCCAACGAGGCGGATCGGCTCAAGCGCATGGCGGAGGTTTTTCAGGTCTAGGGAGAGCAGCTTAGGCCATCTCTCGAGTGCTCCTCCCGCAGCCTGTGGGGCGTCGGTCGCTTAGGCTTCGCGCCTTCGGGCTTTCCCGGTTGAGAGGCGCTGCTGGCCACGGACCTTTCCTCGGAGTCTTTCTCTGCGATTCCTGGCCATCGAGCTGATGGCCATCGAGTTTAGGACCATCGTGCTCAAGGTAGTGAGGCTTTTGGTAGAAATTCCCCGGTAGAAAACTAGGTGCCCCCCCAAGATGCACCGTGAACCAACTGGACCCGACTACTCGAGCTGAAAATCTGGTCGACCTATCCCAGGAGCGAGCTGAGTTCCACGGGGATGAGACTCTTTTCACCTTCCTGAATCCGGATCTTCAACGCTCAATTCAGAGTCCTTCTGGGGAAAGTGCCTCTGAAGAGAGCGCTTCAGGAACCGTGGTGTCCCGCCAGCTTTCCTTCGCGGAGCTGGATCGCCAAGCACGAGCGGTAGCTACGGCACTCCAGGCGGAGTGCACCGAGGGGGATCGGGTCCTCGTGGCGTTGCCTGCCGGCTTAGAATTCATCGTCGCTCTTTTCGGGTGTTTCTATGCGGGAGTCGTTGCCGTTCCCGCCCATCCTCCTACCCTGCGCAGGCAGAGGCACCGTCTACGAGCCCTGGCTCAGGACTGCGGTGCCCGGCTGATGCTAAGAGAGCCGAAGGGGGAGAGGACTACCGAAGCACCGGAGCTAGCAGACCTGAGCTTGCCACAGAGATCTCTCGGGGAGCTTCTGGCGGCGGGAGTCCCGAAGCTCTCTAGGCAATGGGGGCGTCCTCGGCTGAAGCGAGAGGGGCTGGCATTCTTGCAGTACACCTCGGGCTCCACGGGGGAACCGAGAGGGGTGATGGTCACCCATGGTTCTCTGATGGACAACCTGCGACGCATTCGCCATGGATTCGGCCTGCGCCAGGGTGACATCGTCGGCTCTTGGCTCCCTCCCCACCATGACATGGGTCTGGTGGGGGGAATTTTGGAACCCCTCTTTTCAGGTCTGCCCGCATTTCTCAGCTCGCCCCAGGGGTTTCTCCAACGACCCGTGAGCTGGTTGGAGACGATAGAGCGACATGGCATTACGGTCAGCGGGGCACCGGATTTTGCCTACCGTCTGTGCTGCCGCCGGGTTAGCGAGCAGCGAGCTTCGGAGCTAGACCTAAGCTCCTGGAGAGTGGCTTTCAATGGTGCTGAGCCGGTCCTGCCAACGACGCTGGAGGAATTTGGCGGTCATTTTACCAGCGCTGGGTTCTCCTCTCGAGCTTGGGTTTCGTGCTACGGCCTCGCCGAAGCAACCCTGTTGGTGAGCGCTTCCCCTCCGGGGAGCTCGCCAAAGCTGGTTTCAGTGGTGACGGGGGAGTTGGAGCAGCATCGGCTCGTGATCCCCTCGGATTCAACAGCCACGGCAGAAGAGCCCCTTCGGTCTTTGGTGAGCTGCGGAGTGGTGAGTCCAGGGTTGCGGTTGGAGATCGTCGACCCGACCGATCGCCAGCCCTGCAAAGAAGGTCAAGTGGGGGAGATCTGGCTGTCCGGTGATTCCATAACCGCCGGCTACTGGCAGTGCCCGGAAGAGAGTGAGTCGAGTTTCGGAGCTTCCCTGGCTTCGGATCCCGCAACTCGATTCCTGCGCACCGGAGACCTGGGGGCGAAGCTGGGAGGGGAGCTCTGGGTGACCGGCCGACTCAAGGATTTGCTGGTGATTCGAGGTCGGAATCACTACCCCCAGGACCTGGAAGCCACCGCTGCTTCCAGTCACCGGGCTTTCGAAGGTGCCCTCGGCGCTGCTTTCCCTTGGCCTTCGGAGTTGGGCCCGGAGTTCATCGTCGTGCAAGAGGTCTCCCCTCGGTACCGAAGATTCCATCGCTCGGCTGGGGACGAGCTCCTCGCGGCCCTGCGTAGAGGTCTGAGCGAGGAACATGGTCTTCAGGCCTCTCAGCTCGTGGTGGTTGCTCCCGGTGGAATTCCCCGCACACCGAGTGGCAAAGTGCGGCGAAGGCAGTGCCGGTTGGAGCTCGCTGCGGGTGCCTTGTCGGTGCTGATCGCCAGCGATCCACCGGTAGATTCGATTTCCCGCTCCTCCGGGGCGACGGCCTCAGAATCCCAGCAGCGGGAGCTGGGAGGAAGCTCACTCTTGCTTTGGCTGAGAGCATCGGTGGCCGCCAAGGTGGGCACGGAGGCAGAAGAAGTCGACCCCAGCCAATCTCTCGCTGCCCTCGGCCTCGATTCCCTCGGCGCCACAGAGTTGCTCGCGGACCTCGAGCGGGAGACCGGGGTCGCCTTGGGACTCCGGTCTCTCTTGGAAGCCTCGAGCTTGAAGGATTTGGCGAAGCATCTCGAGGAGGCCGCCTCGGCTAGCTCCGGGTCTAGATTGACGGCAGCCGGCCGGGCAGTGCTGGACGAGCCGACGGGAGAGATCGTTCTGCCCCTCAGTCCTGGTCAGCAGGCATTGTTCTTCTCCTCTCGGTTGGTACCTCGAAGCTCGGTCCTTCATCTGGCGAGTGCTCTCTGTATCGAGGCTCCTCGCATCGGTCGGCGAGTAGCTCCTCCCCGAGTGCTCGATGCTCTGGAATGCGTTTTGGCTCGTCACGGTGCTCTCCGTAGCCGAATCATCGAACCAAGCTCCCAGAAGGGAGGCTCCAAGGTAGGGCAGATTGGCGAGGGAAGGTTCGATGGGGAAGCGATGGTAGCGCGGAATCCCAGCGACCGAGACTCCAACGATTTGGGCCACGGAAGTGACGATCTGAAGCAGTGGATCCGGGCCAGCGCCGAAGCACCGGTGGATTTTCGTTTCCAGGAGGCTCGGTCCTGGTCTCCGAGTCGGTTCCGGGAAGCCCTGGAAGAGGCGGTGGAGAAACCCCTCGACTTAGTCAAGGGACCAACTCTGCGGTGCTGTTTGTGGCATCGCCCCGAGGGCGACATCCTGCTCCTGGTGGTTCACCACGCCGTGGCGGACCTGTGGTCTTTGACCCTTCTGTGGCGGCAGATTTTGGCCCAGCTCCGAGTTCCCCCGAGCAGTGCTCCCCAAGGGACAGCTCTGAAGTCGACTGCTGTGAAGGCCAGTGCTTCGGAGACCAGTGCTTCGGAGACCAGTGCTTCGGAGACCCTAGTTCCGACAGCGAGGGTTGCCAAGACGAGTTCCGTGAAGACGAGTGTTCTGAGGAACCGTGGGTCGGAAACCGTCCCGTCCAGGAACCGAGGGCTCCGCCGGGACTCTCTGGATAGTCGGGAGCGATCGACCCATGGCAGCTTTGAAGATTGGTTGCAGAAGGTACAGGGGGAGGCCTGGCAGCAGAGTCTAGAGGCCTCATGGCCTTTTTGGCGTCAGCGCTTAACGCCCTTGCCTCCTTCCCTTGACCTACCCTTTGATCGCCCGCCGCCAGCTCTGCGGCGCTACCGTGGGGAGATTCTCAACAGGCTGTTCACCCAAGCTGATTCTCGTGCCGAGTGGTATTCGTGGGAGTCGTCCTCGAGAGTATCCCCGGTGGGAGCCCTTGGGAGCCGATTGGAAGCCGTAGCCCGAGAGAGTGAAGCGACCCTTTTCATGACCGCCCTCGGGGCCGTGCAATGGCTCCTGGGGCGCTGGAGCGGTCAGAAGCGGTTTCGAATGGGAACCCTCGACTCGGGAAGGGGCAGCGGTCAGCAGGAGGGGCTGGTGGGGTATTGGGTCAACCCACTGGTCCTGGTTGCAGATCTGAGGCCCGAGGAGAGCTTCCGTGATCATCTGAAGCGCCTCCGCGAGGACCTCCTCGAAGTGTTCGAGCATCGGCACTTTCCCTTTCCCTGGCTGGTAGGCCGCCTGGGCGGCGAGTCCGATCCTCGCCGCCCGCCGTTGATTTCGGTAGTGGTAACGGTCCAGGCGGCTCCCGGTGACGGCGGGCGAGAGTTTTCTCCCTTTATTCTGGGGTTGCCGGGGCATGGTGTTTCGGTTTCCGGGCTTCCCGTGAAATCTGTGGCCGTGGCTCAGCGCTCCAGTCAATACGACCTCAATCTGTGGCTGGCGCCGCTGGCGGACGGGCGTCTGGGAGCTCGCCTGGAATACGATACGGATCTCTTCGACGGCACCACCGCCGAACGGTTTCTGAGGCACTTGGAAGTCGTTCTCGGCACGGTTGCCTCGGACCCTGAGAGACGGTTATCAACGCTTTCCTTTCTGCCTCCATCTCAGCGCCATCAATTGGTCCTAGAGGTCAACGATACGGCTGTTGGTAGGGCCTCCCGGGCGGGTTCCATGGGCCTCCTTGGACGCATCTTTCAGCAAGCCTCTCGCCAGCCGGAGGTGATCGCCGTGCGCGGCATGATCTCGGACTCTAGCCTGGCTGACGGGGCGGCCTCCGGCAGCGGGTTTTCAGCAAGGGACCTTTCCTATGGTGAGTTGATGGAGGAGTCAGCCCGCCTGGCTGCCCGCTTTGGGGAGTTAGGGGTTGGCGAGGACGATCTAGTTGCTCTGCTGCTGGACCGTTCCGTGGAGATGGTGGTGTGTGTGGTTGCCGTGCTTCGCTGCGGCGCGGCGTTCCTGCCCCTGGACCCAGCGGACCCCCCTCAGCGGCTGCGCAGTCTGTTGAGATCGGTGCACCCCCGAGTAGTCGTGGCGATGGGGGAGACAGAGGTGTCCCGAGTCGGCTGTGCGACTTTTGATCTGAGGAGATGGGCGGCCTCTCGTCGTGTAGGAGATCCACGAGGAGCGAGGCCCCCGTCTGCGGAAGGGCTCCTGCCGGAAGAGGGGATTGGTGCTGCGATGCTTCGCCCGGCAAATCACCCGGACTCCCTCGCCTATGTCTTGTTCACTTCCGGTTCCACCGGCCAGCCCAAGGCGGCCATGAATAGCCACCGGGGATTGCTCAACCGTTTGCGTTGGATGCAACGAGCCTATCCCATAGGTCCGAGGGACCGGATCCTTCAAAAGACCCCTCTGACCTTTGATGTCTCGGTCTGGGAGCTTCTCTGGCCCCTCATGACTGGCGCTCGCTTGGTACTTGCCCCGGTGGGTAGCCACCGGGATCCCCAATTCCTGGCTCGTCAGGTTGCGCGCCAGGGAATTTCGGTCATCCATTTCGTTCCTTCCCTACTAGGGCCGTTTTTACAGGAGGCTGTGGTGTCCTCCCTGTCGAGTTTGCGTTGGGTGATCTCCAGCGGCGAGGCTCTCTCCGCAGAGCTTTGCCGCCAGTTCTATCTCCGTATGCCCCCCGGAGCTCGGTTAGAGAACCTCTATGGCCCCACCGAAGCGGCCATCGATGTCTCCAGTTGGCCCTGTCCCTCTAAAGGTCCCTGGGACTCCGTGCCCATCGGTTGTCCCATCGACCAAACCCATCTTCTCTTGCTAGATGGTCTAGGGGATGTAGCCGCTGTGGGGGCGGTGGGAGAGTTGGCTATCGGCGGGGCCAACCTCGGGCGCGGCTATCGGCGGGGTCCGCGGCGCACTGCGGAGTCCTTTCGGCCAGATCCCTATGGGCTGTTCGGGGCTGGGAGCCGGCTCTACCACACGGGCGATCTAGCGCGCCGCCGGCCGGACGGCTGTGTGCTCTTTCTCGGGCGCCGGGACCATCAGGTGAAGATTCGAGGAGTCCGTATCGAGTTAGGAGAGGTGGAAGCTGCTCTGACTACCCATCCCGCGATAGGGGAAGCGGTGGTGGCCATCTTCAGTGAGGACGCCGAGGGCTCGGCTCAGGCCGACGACGAAGCGAGCGGCGGGAGTTCCGTGAGGCGCTTTTCCGCAAACCCTCGGTCAAATGCGGGCCCGGCTCGACTGGCGGCCTATTTTACTGCCGTCGGTGAGGTCCCCCCGGGTGCCGCCTTGCGAAGCCATCTAGCTCGGCTGCTGCCTCCAGCGATGATTCCCTCTCACTGGATTCCCTTGGCCGAGTTGCCCCGCACTGCCAGTGGAAAGTTGGATCGCCGCCGCTTGCCATCTCCCCATCGGCCAGCCCTTCGATCTCATCCACCGGTGCCGCCGGAAACTCCGTTGCAGAAGCAGGTGGCCGCGGTTTGGACGGAAGTCTTGGGAGTCGCCGATATCAGCATCGACGACGATTTCTTTGCCCTTGGGGGAGACTCGATTCGCAGCTTGCAGATTCGCTCTCGCTTGGAGGCTGCCGGATATGCAGTGCGGTTGGAGGACATTCACCGCCGCGGGACGATTCGCAGTCTCGCCGCGAGCTTGGTTCCACCGCTGGGCAACACGTCCTCGGCTCTCGGTGTAGCTACTGCCGGAGGGTCTGGGCCGACGGAATCGAAGCGCAACGAATCTAGCTCGAGCGAATCTGGAGTCCTTGGGTCTAGACCTACCGAGCCCTTTTCTCTGGTGGAAGAGGTGGACCGAAGGCGGCTCCCGGAGTCTCTGGAAGATGCCTTGCCCCTGGCTCGGACCCAGAGCGGGGTGATTTTCCATAGCCAATTCGACCCGACCTCTCCCATGTATCGAGATCTTCTCGTCTGTGGTCTTGCCGGGCCCTACCACCGAGACCTTCTGACCCAGTCCATACAGAGAGCGGTGGACCGCCATCCCATGTTGCGTACCGCCTTCGACCTAGCCAACTACTCGGAGCCTCTCCAGCTCGTCCATCGTCAGGCCCAGGGAACCCTCGAGGAATTCGATTTGTCAGCGGTCGCTGGAACTTCGTGGAGAGAACGGCTAGAGGCTTGGATCGACCAGGAGATGCGTCGGCCGCTGCCATGGCAGGATCCGCCAGGGCTACGCTTCATCGCTGTCCTGGAGCCTGGTCAGTCGCAGTTCGCCTTTGCCTTGAGCTTCTTCGATGCCTTGTTGGATGGTTGGAGCGCTGCCTCCCTGATTCGAGAGATCTTGAAGGGCTATGACCTTCTTCTTTCGGGAGACCGTTTGCCCAGCGACTCCCCAGCGGTCAGTTTTCGCGAATTCGTTGCGGCGGAGGTGGAGAAGTTGGGTTCGAGCCGAGCCCGACGACGCTTCTCCAGGATTCTCGAGGAAGCTCCGGTGAGCCGGCTTCCTCGGTGGTGCCGGGAGACGGGGACCGCGGGCAGAGAGGGTGGCTCTTCGGCTGCCGCGCCCACAAACCTCCCGGTGACCTTGCCAGCTGCCCTGCGTCGAGGTCTGGAAGCTCTGGCGAGGACCCTTCAGGTGCCCGTCAAGCAGGTGTTGCTGGCGGCTCACCTGTTGGCGCTGGGTCGTCTTCTCGGTCAGGACCGAGTCCTTACCGGGCTGGAGACCCACGGGCGGCCGGAAATTCCCGGTTCGGAAGAAGTCTTGGGCATGCATATGAATATCCTGCCCTTTGTGGTGAACCTCGCAGGCCTATCCCTCGTGGAACTGGTGCTCGAGGTGGCGACACGGGAAGGCGATCTGCTGAAGGATCGACGCTTTCCTTTCTCGGAAATGGGGCGGGGATCCTCTAAAGCCTCAAGGGAGAACAGCGAGGTCCCCGGGGGGCCCGCTAGGAGGCTGGGGGATGCCAGCCAGGGTCGGCCCGGTGCCGTGATCGAGAGCATTTTCAATTTCACCCACTTCCACGTACTCGCTAGCCTCGCCGACCTGCGGCGATTGAAGGTTCAGGAGGCTTTTGGCTCCAACCAGACCAGTTTTCCCTTGCGAGCCGAGTTCAGTCGCCATCCCCTAACGGGAGAGCTCGCCCTGAGTCTCGTTGCGGGTGGTGAAGAGGCCGGGCGAGGGGAGCTGGCCGGGGCTCGGCTGGCGGCTATCGCGGGGTTTTTCCGCCGTAGTTTGGAGGCTCTATCCCAAGGAGACGCCACCGGGGTTGCGGCCGTTTCGTTGCTTTCCCCAGCGGAACGCCAGCAGTTGTTGGTGGAGGTCAACGATACCGTCTCGCCCAGGATGCTTCCTCCGACTCTTCCTCGGGCTTTTTCGGTTTGGGCTCGTAGACAGCCCGAGTCGCCGGCGTTGGTAGGGGTGGAGGGAGGGCGACGGGTCCAACTGACCTACCGGGAAGTGGCAGTAGCGGCGCAAAGTCTGGCAACTCGGTTGGTCGAGGCGGGAGCCGGCCGGGAGACGGTGGTAGCGGTGCTGTGTCAACGAAGTCTTGGGGCGGTGATCGGCTTGCTCGGTATTCTCCAAGCGGGGGCTGCCTACCTGCCATTGGACCCTAGGGACCCCCGGGAGCGATGGACGCAGCTATTGGAGGACTCCGGAGCAGAGCTGTTGCTTCTGGGGGCAGGTTTTGCACCCGTCGAAGGTTCTCCTCCGACTCTCTCTCTTTCTCCCGCTCCCTCGCTTCCAGCCCAGAGCGAGGTCCTGCAGGTCGAGGGTAGCGTCGCCGGCCCCGATGATCTGGCCTATGTGCTTTATACCTCTGGGTCCACAGGTCACCCGAAGGGAGTCGAGGTCACTCATGGAGCCATCATCAACCTCCTTGGAGCGATGGCTGGAGAGCTTGAGATGCGCTCCGGTGAATCCTTCCTGGCACTCACCCAGCTGACCTTCGACATATCCCTCTTGGAGCTATTCGGTCCCTTGGTGACCGGTGGAACGGTGGTTCTGTCCAGTGTCGAGGAGTGTCTGGAAGCGGACTTGAGCTCGAATCTCGGCAGGAAGCTCAGCTCCGGAGCTGGTGCTAGCTGGATCGATGCCAGCTGGACCGGTATTCATCTGGTGCAGGCCACTCCCTCCGCTTGGCAGGCATTGTGGGCCCACGGTTTTCGAGGCCAGCCGGGACAGCGCTGGCTGAGCGGAGGAGAGTCTTTGGAGGCGGGGCTCAGTCGCGATCTGAGCCGGGGGAAAACCCGGTTATGGAATCTCTACGGACCCACCGAAGCGACTGTGTGGGCGACGACCTGGCGGGTGTCTCCCCAAGCATCGAGAGTCTTCTTGGGTCGTCCCCTCAGCAACACCCAGGTTTATGTGGTGGATCCTCGAGGGATGCCGGTGCCCGTTGGGACCACCGGGGAGTTGTGGCTAGGCGGAGCAGGGCTGGCTCGTGGATATCGGCGAGAGGCGCGGCTGACAGCGGAGTTCTTCGTACCCGATGCCTTGAGTGGGGGAGCTGGGCGGAGACTCTACCGAACTGGCGATCTGGTGCGGCTTCAGCCGCCGGAGAACCAGTTGGTATTCATGGGACGCAAAGATCATCAGTTAAAGATCCGTGGGCATCGCATCGAGCCCGGAGAGATCGAGGTCCAACTCGGCCGGTTGCCAGAGGTCGAGCGTTCGGTGGTGGTCGCCCGAGAAACGGCCCCAGGGCACACCGCCTTGGTGGCCTATTACACAACTGGGTCCGTGGCACCGACCTCTCAACGTCAGCTGAGGGAAGCTCTGCGGCGCTTTCTTCCAGCGGCCCTCATTCCGTCCAGATTTGTGCTCTTGGACACCTTTCCCCTCACCCGCCACGGCAAGATCGATCGTCTTCAGCTTCCGGATCCGGCCCTGCCGCCTCCCCCCACAGAGGTCCTGCAGCGAATGCTCCAGGAGCTGGAGCAATTGGAAGACGAGAAAGTGAACGAGCTACTCGAGACCTCTACCGGTGAGCTCGGTTCCAACTGATCTGGGCAAACTTCTGTGAAGTCGCTTTTCTTATCCCCAAAGACCCTAGGATCTTCGTTTTTCCCGTAAGCGTAATTGAAATCTAGCGGTGCTTCGGTTTTAGGAATCTTCGAAAGTCTTTTATGCAGATGGGTTTATGGATTCCACATCAACAAAATATTGTCCCGATTACTTACGACCTAAACACAGATAGTGGTTGAACGAAGAGAGTCGGTAAGGCGGCTCATTGAATTGCCTGTAGGGATAAGTGTCAGGGGAATCCGGTTCTCCTGACCTGGGAAGGGTGGGAGATCGAATTTTCAGGCAGAATTTTGGCGAATAAATGGCGTGTTTGGGGACTTTTTCGTGACCATCGAGAAGAGCAGCACTACGCGGGGCGCCTCTGGGGGGAGAAGCGGAAATGGGGCTGAGATGGTGGAGGATATTTTCTCTCTGTCTCCCCTGCAGCAGGGAATGCTCTTCCACATGCTCTCGGATCCTGGCCAGGGTCTCTATCTCGAGCAAACGGTGTGTAGTTTCGAAGCGGACCTCGACGTGGCCGCCTTTCAGAGCGCTTGGCAGAAAGTTGTCGACCGTCACCCCGCTCTGCGAACGGGTTTTCTCTGGAAGGACCTGACCAAGCCGGTCCAAGTGGTCCACCGTAACGTCTCCGTGGGGATCACCGACCTAGATTGGCGCGACTCTTCGGATTCGGCTCAACAGGACCAGTTGATCGATTTGTTGGAAGAAGATCGGGCCACCGGCTTCGATCTCTCGGTTCCACCGCTTCTTCGCCTGACCTTGCTGCGCCGTTCCCAAACTTCCTACTGGCTCCTGTGGAGTGTCACCCACTTGGTGGTGGACGCCTGGTGTAGCTCCGTGGTGCTGGACGAGGTGGTGCGGTGTTATGAGGCTCAGCGCACCGGCAAGGACCTTCCCCTACCGCCGGCACCGTCCTATGGCCAATACGTCCGCTGGATCAAGAGCCAGGACGATGACGCTTCTCAGCCCTATTGGCGCGAGCAGCTAAGGGGCTTCCATGAGCCGAGCCATCTTCAGGATAGGGCAGCTTCAGATTCCTGGCCTGGAACGGCCTGTGGCTACTTTCGGGTCGGGCTTTCCCTGGAGGCCGTCGATACCAGCGCTCTACGAGAGCTGGCTCGTGCTCATCAATTGACTCTGAACACCGTGGTCCAAGGGGCCTGGGCATTGCTCCTGAGCTTCGCGAGCGGTTCCGATGACGTGGTTTTTGGAAAAGCGGTTTCGGGGCGCTCGATTCCGTTGGAAGGAATCGAAGGCATGGTCGGCCCCTTGATCAATACTCTGCCGCAGCGAGTTCTACTGGATCGGGAGCGCACCCTCTTGGAATGGTTGGGTGACCTCCAGCGCCGACAGACAGAGATGCAGGAGCACGAGCACACGCCCTTGGCGCGAGTCCAGTCGTGGAGTGAGGTCGCCAATGGGGGTAGGCTCTTCGAGAGCATCTTCGTGTTCCTCAATGTTGCCGACCCGAGTCAGCAGGAAACGGGTTCCTTGCGTTTGGAAGACCTTCGGTACCTGGGTCGCCCCCATTACCCACTGAGCGTTCACGTGACCCCTGGAAAGTGTCTCTCTCTGGAAATGGTCTACGATTCTCGTAGTTACCGGCCGGAGGCCGTCAGCCGTTGGCTGAAGATGTTTTCCAGCTTGCTCGAGGAAATTCCTAGCCGACCCTATTTGCTCCTCGAAGGGGCCCTGGATCTGTTGCAGCGGGCGGATCGCTCGATTCGCCAGGAGCACCGACGGCGGCGCCGGGAATCCAATATCGACCGGCTGCGGGATACCAAACCGATCAAAGTACAGGTTCAGGATCCCCAATGAGCCTGAGCCGCTGGCTGGACCAAGCTGAAATACCCCCACCTATGAGCGACGTGATCGATGCCTACGAGTTGTCTCCCCAGCAGGAGCGTTTGTGGCGGCACCCTGGAAACGCTGCTGCTCTGCGGTCTTGGCTGGTCGTCCGTTTGCGCGGTGCTCTAGATCTGCCCAGGCTCACCAATGCCCTGCGCCAACTGATGGACATGCAGGAAACCTTGCGTACCCGTTTCCTGGATTCCGATGACGGTCCCGTGCAGGTGATCGACGAGAAAATCGTGGTTGGCCTCAATCATCTGGACTTGCGGAACCTTTCTGCCGGAAAAGAGCAACAGGCAGTGAGCTCGTTCCTGGAGGATCGGGGGCGACGGCTGCCGGACACGGCTCTGGGAGGCGAGCCCCGTCTGACCCTGGCCCAAGTCACCGAGGATTCCTGGTTGTTGATCTTCGACCTCCCCGCCCTATTGGCGGATACCTGGAGTTTGGTGCAGATCTTTGAGCAGTTGGCGGCTTCCTATGCAGAGTTGAAGCAGGTAGAAGCCTATGAGAGGCCGATGCCCTACGCTCAGTTTTCCGCCTGGCAGCGGCAGCTCCTGGAGTTGGAAGAGACCGCCGAGGACCGCAGCTTTTGGCTCGGTAGGGGTGATCTGCCTCTGAGGGACTCGGAGCTTCCTCTAGAGGACCCGGTTTTCCCTCCTGGGGCAACCTCCCAAGTCGGGCAGGACTCGGCGGAGGCGTCCGGCGGAGCGGCCAATCTCCTGGCTGCGGTTCCCCTGGTGACGGCCCCCACTGCAGAAGACTCGAGGGCTGAGAGCCAGCTGCATCGGGTCGTGAGGCATCTGGGTCGCGAAGAGATCCGTCACTTAGAACGCCACGCTGCTCCCTTTGGCCTTCCGGAGGAAGCCTTTCTTCTCATGGGCTGGGCGCTATTGATGGCTCGCTCTACGGGCAACCCAGAGATCGTTCTCACGCGGACGAGCCGTGGTCGGGCCTACGAGGAGTTGGATCGTAGCGTCGGCCTGTTCGAGAAGAGTCTGCCGGTTAAGCTGCGACTCAACCTCCGGGCTCCTTTCTTGGATGGCGTCCGGGCGTGGGCGCGGGAGATCGAAGAGGGAGAAGATTGGCAGGAATACTTCGATGACCAACTTCTCGATGGGCCCCAAGGGGAGTCCGCTACAGAGAGATCTCAGGGCAGTCAACGGCTTCTAGCCCTGGGTTTTGACTTCTGTGAATGTCCCAGCGAACGCCTCATCGGTGGAGTGCAGCTTTCTTTGGCGGGCCTATCTTGTCGCATCGAGAACCATCGGCTGCGCCTGAGCTGTCGACGACTCACTGGCGGGCTACGCCTCGAGCTCGAAGGCCATGGGCAGGCCTTCGAGGCGGTGGATGTCAACCGCCTTGGGGAACGCCTTGGAACCCTGCTGGAGGCGGCCCTGATCAACCCTCAGCGCAGATCAGAGACCTTGCCATTGCTCGGTCCTAAGGAGCGGCAGCAGGTGGTCTCGGGTTTCAATCGCACAGGGCTCCGGCTGGCCGGAGCTCTTTGGAACAGCCTGTCCCATCGCAGTCTTGGGTCACCGAGTCTTCAAGCGGGGAGCGAGCGGGAAATCACCCCAAGAGAGCTCTTGCTTCACCGGCATGTGGAGGCGGTTTGCCGCCGCTATCCAGACCGCACGGCCCTGGTCTATGAAGGACAGAAGTTGAGTTATGGAGAGCTCGAGGCCCAGGCAACGGAGTGGGCAGCCCGACTCGTTGCCAAGGGAGCCGGTCCGGAAGTGTTGGTGGGGGTCTGCCTCGAGAGATCCCTTGATTTGGTTGTTGTTTTGTTGGCGGTGCTCAAGGCGGGCGCTGCATATTTGCCTTTGGATCCTTCTTATCCGCCGGAGCGCCTGAGCCTCATGGCCCGGGATAGCCGAGCGGTGTTTTGTGTTGCCGCGACCCTTGACGGGGTCGCGGCCATTTTCCCCTCCCACCGAGTTCTGCTGGTTCCGGAGGCCGGGGGCCCAGATTCCCTTGAAAGCAGCAACCGAGAGGCGGTCGAGGGCACCCAGCCGGAACCCTCGAATGCCGCCTACGTCATTTATACGTCCGGCTCTACGGGAGCTCCGAAGGGTGCCATCAACACCCACGGGGCAGTGGTCAACCGTCTCCTGTGGATGCGGGATGCCTTGGGAATCGGCGTCGAGGATGTCGTCCTCCACAAGACGCCTTTGAGTTTCGACGTTTCCGTGTGGGAGCTTTTTCTTCCTCTCTTGACGGGAGCACGGTTGGTGATCGCCAAGCCGGAGGGCCATCGAGAACCGGCCTATTTGGCTCGACTGATCCGGGAAGAAGAGGTGACGTTGGCTCATTTCGTGCCCTCCCTCCTCGATGTGTTTCTCGTCGAACCGGGCATCGAGGAGCTCGATAGCCTGCGTCATGTGGTGGCGAGCGGGGAGGTTCTGTCTCCCCAGTTGAGGGATCGATGTTTGTGCCGACTGGGGGCCCGACTCTACAACCTCTACGGGCCGACGGAAGCGGCCATCGATGTCACCGCGACCCGCTGCTATCCTTCCCGGCCGAAGGATCGGGTTCCTATCGGTCGGCCTATTTCCAATCTACGAATCTTCTTGTTGGACTCCCAAGGGGAACCGGTGCCCGTTGGGGTGTCCGCGGAGCTTTTCATCGCCGGTGCCGGCCTGGCCCGCGGCTATCTCGGCCGGCCTTCCTTGACCGCTAGCCGATTTCTTCCCGATGCCTTCAGCGGTATTCCGGGAGCACGCCAATATCGAACCGGAGACATGGCCAAGTGGTCTAGTGACGGCAATCTCGTCTTCCTGGGGCGGCGTGATGATCAGCTCAAGGTGCATGGATTTCGAGTCGAGCCGGGAGAGATCGTGGCGGTCCTGGAACGCCATCCGGAAATCCGAAGTGCAGTGGTCCAGGGGCGTCAGGACTCCCCGCTGGGGCTCCGCCTGGTGGCTTATATCGTTCCGACTCCGGGGGCTCGCATCAGCGCTGGTCGCGGAGCGGGAGCGCTGCTGGAGTCGGAGGGGTGTCTCGACCTGGGTGCTGTTCGAGACTTCCTCTCCAGGAGTCTCCCGGGGGGGATGATTCCGGCAGAGTTCGTCCTGCTAACGGCTCTCCCTCTCCTGCCCAACGGCAAATTGGATCGCCAGGCACTTCCCGCTCCTCAGCGGCTCACTTCTGCAGCCTCGGCTGGCCCCACCAATGCGGTGGAGGAAAGGTTGTTGGAGATCTGGCAAGAAGTATTGGCGGCCCCGTCCATTGGCATTCACGACGACTTCCTGACCCTCGGTGGAGATTCCATCCTGGCAATGCAGATCGTCGCTCGGGCCCACCGTTGGGGCTTGGATCTGGTGCCAGGGGAATTGTTCACGGCTCCTACGGTGGCGGAACTGGCAGGCCAAGCCCGTCGCAATCGAACGGCCCCCCAAGAGGTGGAAGATCTCTCCGGGCCCATTCCCTTGACTCCGGTCCAACGATGGTTCGCCTCCCAGGAGCTCGCCAGTCCTCACCATTGGAATCAAGCAGTCCTCTTGGAGACAGAAGAGACTCTCGACCTCCATCGCCTGGAAGCAGCGGGCCGAGCTTTAGTGGAGCACCACGATGCTCTGCGGCTGCGCTTTCGCCGTCCGGAAGGCCACCCAGCGGAAGATTGGGTCCAGGAGTGCCGATCCGTAGAAGAAGTGGTCGCTGGCGGACCGGTAGTGGTGACCTTCGATGTAGCGGAGTTGGACGGAAGTGCTCAAGCAGAGACCCTCGAACAGCTTTGCACCGGATTGCAGGCTAGCCTCGACCTGGAACGAGGGCCGTTGTTTCGGATCGCCTGGATGCCCGCCCCGAAAGGGGGGTGGCTCTTCCTCCTTTGCCATCATCTAGTTGTGGACGGCGTCTCCTGGCGACTTCTCCTGGAAGATTTGGAATCCGCCTATCGGCATGTGGATCACCGGGGCCGTAGCCAGCCGTTGCCGCCGAAATCGACCTCCTATGCGGCCTGGGCCAAACACTTGGAAGATTGGGTGCAGACGGAGGATCTATCTTCGGTGGCGGCTGCCTGGCTGGATCTGCCTTGGGCAGAGGTCCGTCCCCTTCCCGAAGGCCCACCGGCGGCGCTGGCAAGAGGCGAGATCACGGCCGATGCCAGTACAGGTATTGCCGTGGAACGGAATTCTGTCGGGGATGCCCGTACCGTTACCCGTCGCCTCGACCGCGGGGCCACTCGGACGCTTCTGACGGAGATGCTTCGACTTCATCACACCGGTCCCCTGGAGGTCCTGCTAGCCGCCCTGGCGCGCACCCTGGGAGATTGGACCGGAGGGGATCAGGTTCTGGTCGACCTGGAGGGGCATGGGCGAGAAGATCTGGGGGGAGACCCTACCCAGGTACCGGACGTTTCCCGAACCGTCGGGTGGTTTACATCGATTTTCCCCGTGGTCCTACCGGCGACTCAGCGAGATCTGCCTGGGCACCAGCTCAGTGGGGTCAAGGAGCGGCTGCGTAGCCTGCCTCACAACGGAGTCAGTTTCGGCCTGGCTCGCTACGGCCACCCGGACAATGCGGTGCGCTCGGAGCTAGCGGCACTGCCGCCTTCGCAGGTCAGTTTCAATTTTCTCGGTCAGTTCGATCCTCTCATTTCGAGCTCTCGCCTCTTCACACCCTCGAGCCAAGCTTGTGGTCCAGCCCGCGACCATCGCGATCCACGGCGCTATCGCTTGGAGGTCGATGCCTGGGTAGAGGGGGGGCGCCTAGAGATGATCTGGACCTATGGTGAACGACTGAATAGCGCAGCGGAGATAGAGGAGTTGGCGGATCGCTTCCTGGAAGCCCTCGATGTCTTCTTGGATCCGGATCGACGCCAATCGACCGCCGAGTTCTTGGCCTCTGACTATCCCTTGAGCTCGTTGCCCCCGGGAGAGTTGGAAGCCTTGGTAGAGGCGGAAGGGGGAAGCGCACAAGTGGAAGACATCTTCCCTCTGGCGAACTCCCAGGAGGGGATGCTGCTCTATCTATTGGTCCACGAGGATCTGCCGGGAGCTTTGGCGGAGCCTCTCGGAGGGGGCCCGGGCCGGGTGTTCTTCAATCAACTCCATTGTGACCTTCAGGGGCCCTTGGACGAGGCGGTGTTTCGGCGGGTTTGGCAGAGCATGGTGGATCGCCATGGAGCGCTGCGCACGTTGATTCGGTGGCGAGGCCTGTCGAATCCCATGCAGGTAGTTCGAGCCGAGGCAGAGCTCCCCTGGCAGGAGGAAGACTGGAGTCATCTCGACGGCGCAGCGCAGCAGGACGAGCTACGATCCTTTCTCGCCAATGATCGCTCCCGGCCGTTTTCCTTGGACCAAGAGCCTTTGCTGAGGGTTGCTCTGCTACGCCTGGAGCCGCAGCGGACGCGGTTCGTGCTCAGCTACCACCACCTGGTCTTGGACGGCTGGTCAGTCTCCTTGTTGCTCAAAGAGGCCTTTTCTCTGTACGAGGCTCAGATCGGAGGTTCCGATCCGATTCTCGAACCAGCAGCTCGTTTCTGCGAGTACGTCGCCTGGCAGGGCGAGCAGAATCTGTCCGAGGCGGAAGCGTTCTGGCGCGCCTCCCTCGAAGGCATGCCGGCTCCGGCTCCGCTGAAAGTCGGTCGCAGCGAAGCGGTGTCCGGAGGTGGTGACTTGCGCCTCCGGCAGCGCCTCGAGAGTGGCTTGACGACCGCCCTCAAGGACAGCGCTCGGAGGGCCCGGGTGACTCTCAATACCGTGGTCCAAGGCGCCTGGGCTTTGCTACTTCACGAGTTGACGAGTTCTCGGGAGGTGATTTTCGGATCGGTAGTTTCCGGGAGGAACATGGGGTTCGCTTCGACTCTAGGCCTGTTCATCAACGCTCTGCCGGTCCGCACTCGAGTCGATCGGGGCCAGAGGTTGGACGATTGGCTGCAAGGAATGCAAGGCACGCAGCTGGCCCAGCGCCAGTACGAGTTCTGTGCCCTGGAGCAGATCCAGCGTTGGAGCGGCCTACCTCGGGAGCAGGCTCTTTTCGAGACCCTCATCGTGTTCGAAAACTACCCGGTGGAGGAAGCTCTGCTGCAGGGCCTGGCGGGCCTACGGGTCGCTTCCCTGGAAGTCGAGGAGCGGACCAATTATCCGCTGGCACTCTTCGTCTTCCCCGGAGCGGAGCTGGAGTTCGAGCTCAATGGTGACGCTGGCCGATTCGATTCCGAGACCGCCGACCTGCTGGCCAGCCGCTTCTGCTTGCTACTGTCCCGCCTGGCGGAACGGCCCGCTGCGACCCTTGGAGATTTGGTGGGCCCAGATGAGGCTCAGCGGCGGCAGATCCTGCAGGTCTGGGGCCGCTCCGAGCAGTCCGTGGCTCTCACGGGCGGGGTCCACAATCTCTTCGAGGCTCGAGCAGCGAGAGATCCCGCTGCGCCAGCGGTCTTGGTGCCCGGGGATGGAGTCCAGCCCAAGGAGGTCATCTCCTACGGGAAGTTGGAGCGTCGGGCGAATCAACTGGCCCATGAGCTCTGCTCTCGCGGTGTCGGTCCCGAAACCGTCGTCGCTCTGCGGCTGTCGCGATCCTCGGACATGTTAGTGGCGGTGTTGGCGGTTCTGAAGTCGGGCGGGGCCTATTTGCCTCTGGATGCCGGCTGGCCAGCATCCCGGTGCCATTGGGTGATGGAGGATGCCGGAGCTCGGTTGCTGGTGACGGACGGTTCCCTACCACCCCTCCCCTTGGCGACTTCCAAGGCCCGAGTAGCGATATCTGAAGCGCCGGCATCTGAAGACCGAGTAACCCAAGACTCGGTACCCCAAGATCCAGGATCCCAAGACCGAGCAGCTCGGTCTGTCGCGCTCCCTTCCCAAGGGAGCTCTTCTCCAGAGGAGGCGGTGGAGGTCTTGGACCTGTCGCAGCTCTTGGGGCGAGGGTTGCGAGGTTGGCCCACCGTACCTCCCCGACGCCGGGTGGGGCGGCACAGCTTGGCCTACATCATTTACACCTCCGGATCTTCCGGTAGACCCAAGGGAGTCATGGTGGAGCATGGCTCATTGGTGAGTCATGCCTTGGCTTCGGCGGAGGAGTTCAACCTCTCTCATCGAGATCGAGTGCTGCAATTTGCTTCCTTGGCCTTCGACGCCAGCGCCGAGGAGCTCTTTCCGTGTTGGGCTCGGGGAGCCACTCTGGTGCTCAGAACCGATGCCATGCTGGATTCTGCCAGCCGTTTCTGGAGCTGCTGCGCCCAATGGGGAATCACCGTGGTGGACCTTCCTACTTCCTTCTGGCACCGGCTGGTGGGAGACGCCCAGGGGCCGGCTGCCCTGCCTGCGCGGCTGCGCCTCGTGATCCTCGGAGGAGAAAAGGCTCAGCCGGAAGCGCTCGAGATGTGGCGACGGCGTTACCGAGATGAGGTGTTGCTGCTCAATACTTACGGGCCCACGGAGACGACTGTGGCTGTCAGTAGCGCGGTGTTGTCGATGCCGGCACCCTTGGAGCCTTCGAGGGCAGAGAACAGCGGATCGACCTCGGTGCCGCCGGAGGTTTCTATCGGTCGGCCTTTGGCTCACGCTCGGATCTACCTCCTGGACCCGGAGGGTGAGCCGGTAGCGGTGGGGGTTCCAGGAGAGCTCTATGTTGCCGGAGTCGCTCCTGCTCGAGGGTATCGAGGGCGAGCCGCTGCCACTGCGGCGGTGTTTCAACCGGATCCCTTTGACCAGAACCCCGGTGGTCGCCGCTACCGTACAGGTGATCTGGCCCGTTGGGTGGCCCGCGGAGAGATCCAGTTTCTGGGGCGCCGGGACAGCCAACTGAAGGTGCGGGGCTACCGAGTAGAGCCCTTGGAGATCGAAGCGGTGCTGGATGGGCACGGAGCGGTTGACGAGGCCGCAGTGGCTCTTTTCCGGGAAAGCGGCAAGGACCAATTGGTCGCCTACGTCGCTGCTGCAGGAGAGCTCGATGTGGAGCTACTTCGATCCCATCTGCGGGAGCACTTTCCCGAGTACATGGTGCCTTCTCTATGGATTCCGGTAGTCGCTCTGCCGCGGACCGCCGGAGGCAAGCTGGACCGGGGCTCCTTACCGTCGCCTCGCTTCAGTCAGTCCTCGACTCGGGAAGGCGCCATTTGGCAGTCACCGAGAAATGAAACGGAAGAAGCCATGGCATCGGTTTTTGCTGATCTGTTGGAAGTGGAACAGGTCGGAGCTTTCGATCACTTTTTTGATCTCGGAGGTCATTCCCTGCTGGCGACCCGCTTGGTGGCCAGGGTGAGGGAGATCTTCGAGGTAGACCTGCCCTTGAGGCAAGTTTTTGAGTCCCCCACGGTCGCCAAATTAGCCGCCGAGGTGGTGTCTCTGATCCTGGATCAGCTGGAAGAGTTGAGTGAAGAAGAGCTCAATGCGTTGAGCTAAGTCAGCGTTCTTTTTTTTGTTTTCGGAAGGGGAAGGGATGAATCTCGAAGAGCCGAACTTCGGCTCCCTAGTGGAGCTGTTGCGTCTAAGGGCCAGGGAAGACGGGGAGCGTCGTGCCAAGACGTTCCTGGGCAGCGGGGGAGCCGAAGCAACCCATCTCACTTTCGCTGAGCTGGATTCGAGGGCCCAGGCCATAGCCGCTCGTCTGCAGCAGAGCTTCCGGCCAGGAGCTCGGGCTCTCCTTCTCTTTCCACCGGGATTGGATTTCACCGAAGCCTTTTTTGGCTGTCTCTATGCCGGTATCGTGGCCGTTCCCGCTCCGCCGCCGGACCCGCGGCGCCTAGCTCGGACTCTTCCCCGAGTGTCGGCGATTCTCGAAGATGCGGCTCCGGCGGTCGTCCTGACGGTATCGGATCTGCTCCCGGATTTGGAAGCCAGTGCTGCTTCCGAGGCGAGGCTCCGGGGAATCGAATGGCTGGCCACGGACGGCGTCAGCTCCCACCTTGCTGCAACCTGGGATCAGCCCCTGGTGCGCCGGGACAGCCTCGCCTATCTTCAATACACCTCCGGCTCTACGGCAGCCCCGAAGGGCGTCATGTCGACCCACGGGCATATTTTGGACAACGCCGCCTATCTGCGTGAGGGTTTCGACTATGACCCGGACAGCGTCGCTCTCATTTGGGTTCCCAACTACCATGATGACGGCCTGATTCACGGGGTGGTCCAGTCCATCTTTACTGGTTGCCAGAGCCTTCGCATGTCCCCCATGGACGTGGTTCGCCGGCCCGCCGACTGGTTGCGAGCCATCACCGAGCACCAGGTGACGCATAGTGGCGGCCCCAATTTCATCTATGAGCTCACCCGAGGCCGGGTCCGGGAGAAGGAACGCGAAGGTCTCGACCTTTCCAGCTGGAAAGTGGCTTACAACGCGGCGGAGCCGATTCGCCCGTCCACCTTGCGAGGCTTCTACCAGGCCTTCGCACCCCAAGGTTTTCGGTGGAGCACTTTCTGCCCGGCTTTCGGCATGGCGGAGACGACGCTTTTGGTGGCAGCCAAGGCTCGGGGCCAAGAGCCAGTGATCTTGCCGGTAGACAGCGAGATGCTCGAGCGGCGCCACCGCGTCGAGCCACCCCAAACCGGTTCCCCTTCCCGAGAGCTGGTGGGTTGCGGTCAGCCGGTGGGAGAGGCTCGCTTCGTGATCGTCGATGCGGACACTCTGGAGCCCTTGCCGGAGGGGGCGGTGGGGGAGCTGTGGATTCAGGATAAATGTGTCGCCGAAGGTTATTGGCAGCGGCTGGAAGCGACTTGTGAGACCTTCGAAGCCAGGCTTGCCGGTAGTAGTGAGGGCCCTTTTCTTCGGACCGGCGACCTGGCGTTCCTGCGCGACGGAGAGTTGTTCATTGCCGGCCGCCTCAAGGACTTGATCATCCTGCGGGGACGGAACCTCTATCCACAGGATTTGGAGCTCTCCGCTGAAGCCGCCCACAGCCAATTTCGACGAGGCTGTACAGCCGCCTTTTCGGTGCCTTTCTCTCAAACTCCCGAGGGAGAGGAACGGCTGGTCGTGGTTCAGGAGGTCCAGAAGGGTTGCTCCGAGGAGGAAGGTCGCGAAGCGGCCGGAGCCCTGCGCCAGGCGGTGGCTCAGGACCACGATGCGGAGGTCTGGGCTGTGGTTTTGATCGCTGCGGGAACCTTGCCCAAGACGTCCAGTGGAAAAATCCAACGGGCCGCTTGTCGGGCGGCATTTCTCGCCGACGAGTTGGTGGTCGTGGCGGAGGCTCGGCAGCGCTACGTGGCGTCTCTGCAGCCTCGGGCCGAGGGCGCTGAGGAAGCATCCACGGGTCCTACCAGCACTTCCGTTGCCGCTCCCAGGTCTTCCGAAGTGGTGCAGCCTTCGCCACCGGGACTGAACCAAGGGGCCACGACGACCGGGAAGAAGGACACGGCCCCTCCCGGGCCCTTCTCTGTGACCCCCAGCGGGAAGCCTGGGCAGGCCGACATCGCACAGTGGATGACCCAGCGCCTCGCTGCGCGGCTGGTGGTGGAACCTCACCAGGTGGATCCCCGACAGCCCTTCGCTCGCTATGGCTTGGGATCCGAGGCCATGGTGAGCCTGGCTGCCGAGTTGGAGGAGTGGCTGGGTCGGGAGCTTCCCCAAACGCTCCTCTACGAGCATGGCTCCATCGAAGCGGCGAGCCGCCATTTGACGGTGGGTGGGGAGATCAGCGGTGACAGGGTCGGTGCGGAGGCGGCGCGTCTCGTCACTGGTTCTGGACCTAATCCTGGACCCGGTCCCGGAGTCAGTCCCAGATCTGAGGCCCGATCCGAGGCCCAAACCGAGCCCATCTCCGAACCCATCGCCATCATCGGCCTCGGTTGCCGTTTGCCCGGGGCCTCGGGGCCCAACCAGCTGTGGCAGTTGTTGCAGCAGGCCGTGGACGCGGTGACCGAGGTGCCAGCGGATCGCTGGGCTGTCGACGAGGTCTATCAGGCCGGAGCCCCTCGGGCCGGAAAAACCAATTCTCGCTGGGGAGGTTTCCTCGACCAGGTGGATCGCTTCGATCCCTACTTCTTTGGAATCTCACCGCGGGAAGCGGAGCGCATGGATCCCCAACAGCGCCTCCTCCTGGAAGTTGCCTGGGAGACCCTGGAAGATGGAGGGGTGCCGGCGGAAAGCCTCTCCGGAAGTGACGCGGGAGTGTACGTGGGCATTGGCATGAGCGACTACGGGCGATGGCTGTTCGAGGATTCTCGCTCCAGCGATGCCTACTCCGGGACCGGTGGCGCTCTCTCTATCGCAGCCAACCGCATTTCCTATTGCTTCGATTTTCGGGGACCAAGCCTGGCCGTGGATACCGCCTGCTCCTCTTCTCTGGTCGCCATCTTGGAAGCCTGCCACGGGTTGTGGCGAGGTGATTGCTCGGTGGCTCTCGCTGGTGGGGCCAATGTCTTGCTGTCGCCGGAGGTCACCGTCAATTTCTCACAGGGTGGTTTCCTGGCATCGGATGGTCGATGCAAGGCTTTCGACTCCAGAGCCGATGGCTATGTCCGCTCCGAGGGCGTCGCCTTGGTGTTGCTCAAACCCCTGAGCCAGGCGGAGGCCGACGGCGACCGCATCTACGCGGTGGTGCGGGGGGGAGCGGTGAACCAAGATGGCCGCAGCAATGGCCTGACGGCTCCCAACCCGGAGGCTCAACGTCAGATGCTCTCCCAGGCTTACAGCCGGGCTGGAGTCGATCCACGCCAGGTGCAATATGTCGAAGCTCATGGAACCGGTACACCTCTCGGAGATCCCATCGAAGCTCAGGCCATTGGTGCGGTCCTGGGAGAAGGCAGGGAAGAGGGTGAGCGCTGTGCCATCGGTTCGATCAAAACGAACCTGGGCCATTTGGAAACCGCTGCCGGGGTCGCTGGTTTGATGAAGGTCGCTTTGAGCCTCTATCACCAGGAAAGAGTGCCAAACCTGCACTACCGGGAGGCGAACCCTCGAATTCACTTCGCGGACCTGGGGCTCCGCGTGCAGAGGGCCGGCGAGCCCTGGCCGGCTTCCGGAGCGCCTCGTCTAGCTGGTGTCAGCTCCTTTGGCTTCGGCGGTACCAACGCTCATGTGGTTTTGGCGGAGGCGCCCCGGGGAGCCGTCGAAGGTGACGTTTCCCAGGGAGAAGAGTCTCCCTCGGTGAACGGGCTCCCGGAGCTGGCTCCCATCTCCGCCCACAACCCAGCAGCCCTGGCTCAGCGGGTGGAGGAATTGATCCCTTGGCTACAGCTCCACCGACCCCCACTGGGAGAGCTCGTGGACACTCTGGCTTTACGCCGTGGGCATCTAGACCATCGGCTAACGGTGGTGGCCTCGGACTTGGATGAGCTGCTGGCTGGCCTAGAAGCCTCCAGCCGAGGAGAACCTCATCCAGGCTTGGCTCGAGGGCAGCGCCCCGCGGTGGGCCCTGCCCCAATGGCTTTCGTCTTCTCCGGCCAGGGTTCCCAATGGCCGGCTATGGGATGCCAGCTGATGAACCAGGAACCGGTTTTCCGCCGTCGCCTGGAAGAGGTGGCTGCCGCCTTGGAGGCGGAGGTGGATTGGTCTCCCCTGGAGGAGCTAGCCCGGGGTGTGGACTCTTCCCGTTTACTGGAAATTGACATCATCCAGCCGCTGATCTTTGCCGTCCAGGTTTCCCTGGCAGCCCTTTGGCAGTCCTGGGGAATTCGACCGGATTGGGTCGTCGGCCATAGCTTGGGGGAAGTTGCGGCGGCTTGCATCGCCGGTGGGATTACCTTGCAGGAAGGAGCTCGGGTGATCTGCCATCGCAGCCGTCTCATGCGCCGAGCCAGCGGTCACGGCACGATGCTGGCAGCCGAGGTGGGAGCCGCGGAGGCCGAAGCCCTTCTGGCCGAGGTACTCGAGGAAATGCCGGGACAAGCTTCCATCGCGGTCTACAGCAGTCCCAGCGCTGTGGCTTTTTCCGGTGAAGCGGGTCCGCTGGGGGAAATTCAAGGTCGCCTAGAAGCCCGAGAGATCTTTTGCCGGCCGGTCAAGGTGGATGTGGCTGCCCATAGCCCCCACATGGAGCCCCTACTCGATGAGCTGGGTGCAACTCTGGCGGATTTGAAGCCGAACCCCTTGGCCATTCCCATGGTTTCCACGGTGACCGGCGAGAAGATTTCCGGAGAGGTTCTCGATGCCCTCTATTGGCAACGGAACCTGCGCCAGCCGGTGCGCTTCGCTGCTGCCGTAGAGACTCTCTTGGGCCAAGGCGTCGAGACCTTCTTGGAGATCAGCTCCCACCCCTTGGTGGTGGGAGCCATCGGCCAGATCGCCGCCCAGCGCGGCTCCGGCGCGAGTCGGACCTCGGTGCAAGCCCTGCCTTCCCTGCGGCGGGAGGAAGAGGAGAGAAGAAGCCTCCTGACCAGCCTGGGAGAGCTTTACGCCCAGGGGCGGAACCCTCATTGGAACGCCTTGGACAGCTCTGACTCAGCCCGGCTTGCCAATTCAGCCCAGGTTGCCAATTCAGCCCAGCTTCATCCTAGAGAAGTCCGCCGGAAGGGGAGGCCATCGGGAGCTTTGGAGCTTCCCCTCTATCCCTGGCAGCGGGAGCGGTATTGGTTCCGCAGACTCGAGAACGTCGGCACCGGCCATCGCTCCAGGGCCTCGAGTGGGGTGGAAGGGGCAGTCCTGGAGCACTCTCTCCTGGGGAGCCGCTTGGAATTGGCTGGGCGAAAAGAGCCGCTTGGAGGAGAGCCAGGGGCGGCGCTGGAAAACCTCTGGCAAGGCACCGTCGGAGAGGTTGCCCGAGGTCTGCTGGGCGATCACCAGGTCCGTGGCCGAGCCGTTTTCCCCGGCGCTGCCTGGTTTGAAATGGCCCTGGCGGCAGCTCGGTCTATTCTCCCCCTGGAGACAGCAGTAGAGCTTCGAGAGGTGAGCCTAGAAGAGGCCCTGGTGGTCTCTTCTGAGGACCTGGAAGATGGCTCTCCCGGAGTCGAGCTGCAAACCCGCTGCTGGTTGGAGGGTGGCGATGAGGCGGCCAGGTCAGGGGAGGGCAGCTCAGGAGCAGGTGTCCCGAATCCCGGTCAAGGAGGCGGTTCCAGCACCGCCGCGGTGGAAATTTACAGCCGACTGGCCCAGGGACCCTGGCGACTCCATTTGTCGGCGAAGGCCGCTGCGATGGAGGCGGGGGAAGAGGGGCCTCGCCGGGTCCTCGAGGAATTGCAAATTCGATGCTCGACACGGGTGGAGCTACAGGACCAGCAGAACCGCCTGCTCCAATTGGGCTACCAATATGGGGATCGTTTCCAGGGCCTGGTGGATCTCTGGAGTGGGGCGGCAGAGGCCCCGGTCAGGGAAGCCCTGGGGAGGATCGAAATTCCTGCGGTGGTGGAACAGGAGAGAGACTTTTTCTCCCTCCATCCGGGGGTTTTGGACGTTGGGTGGCAAGCCGCAGCTGGTTTGCTTCCTCGAGATGAGGCAGCGGGCGGACGAGAATTCCCTTGGCTCCCCACCGGCTGCGCAGGTTTCTCCCTAGGGGTCTCTTTCTCTAGATCCTCCGTCTCTGGATCTGGTGAAGAGGAAGAGCCAGAGTCGCCGACTTCCCTCTGGGTTCATATCCGAGAGGGGGTGGCAGCGACCGAGCCTTCGGGGGATGGAGCTTCGATGGGGGAGGCGTTGACGGTCGATGTCACCCTGTTTGAGGAAGACGGTGAGATCGTTGCTCACACTCGAGGTTTGGAGGTGCGAAGGGCCTCGAGCGCTTTTTCCCCGAGCGCGTCTGCCTCAGGAGTGTCTGCCTCGGGAGTGTCTGCCTCAGCTCAACAAGAGGAGGGATCCCGCGGGTTGCCGCAGAAGCCGGAAGATTGGCTCTATGAACCTCATTGGCGACCCGTGCCCTCTTCAGCATCCAATGCGAAGGGCTCTAAGGCGTCGGCCTCCGGCGCAGCGCCAGCGGGTACCGAGCCGGGCTGTTGGCTGATCTTTGCGGATCGACAAGGGGTGGGCACAGCCCTCGCAAACCGTTTAGGGCAACGGGGGGATCAAGTGGTGGTGCTGCAGGCCGGCTCGTCTGCTCGAGGAGAACGGCCCCAAGCCAGTAAGTCTCAGTGGGTCGACGTCGGGGATCCGGTGGCCGTGCGAGAAGGACTGCACCGGGCGGTGGCGGCGGCGACGGCCCCCATCCAAGGAATCGTCTATCTGTGGGCCTTAGATGCGGGCGAACCGGACGCTGGCGAACCGGACGCGGGTGAATCGAAGGCCGCTAAACTGGATTCAGGCGGCAACAGTCCTTCCTCGGATCTCCTGTGGCAAAGTCGAATTCTCACATCGACGGTTCCTTTACAGCTTTTTCAGGAGCTGGCTCTTGGGGGTGGGCAGAGCCCTCCGCGGCTTTGGCTCGCTTCCCGTGGGGCTGTGGCGGTGGACGACGCAGATGACCCCGTCGTCCTGGCCCAAGCACCTCTATGGGGACTGGCTCGAGTAGCCGCCCACGAACAACCGGAGCTACTTGGGGCGATCGTGGATCTGGACGGAGGTGCGCTACCGGAAGATGCCTCTGCTTCCCTCCTCGCCGCCCTGCAACTACCCTCGGCGGAGAGCCAAATGGCTTGGCGGTGGGGCAGCGTCTATGTGCCCCGATTGGTGCGTTCTGCTGCGCCGGCTCCCGGTTCTCCTTTGCAGGTGCGCAGTGAGGGAACCTACTGGATTACCGGCGGCACGAACGGTCTGGGGCTAGAAGTGGCTCGGCGGCTGGTGGAGCGGGGCGCTCGGTGGCTGGTTCTACTGAGTCGACGGGGGCTCGTGGAAGCAGCTGCATTGGAGGCCGTTTCGGCCTGGCGTGCCACGGGAGCTCGCGTTGAAGCGGTGGCTCTCGACGTTGCGGACAGCGACGCCCTGGAAGCCTTGGCGGCGAGATTGGCGCAGCAGGATTGGCCGCAAACCGCTGGGGTCGTGCACGCGGCCGGCGTCGTGGAGGATGGTGCCCTGGCGGAGTTGACACCGGAATCTCTCGATGCGGTCCTGCGGCCCAAAGTGCTGGGAGCGTGGGCTTTGCACCAAGCTTTCGGTCAACAGCCCCTCGATTTCTTTGTCTTGTTCTCCTCGGCAGCATCACTGTTGGGGAATCCCGGTCAAGCCAACTACAGCGCTGCCAATGCCTTCCTCGATGCCTTGGCCAGCCATCGCAGTGCCTTGGGATTGCCCGGCGTTTCCATCGCCTGGGGGCTGTGGTCAGAGGTAGGTTTCGCCGCTCGAAAGGCCGAAGCCGCCGAGCATTTGGCTGATCTCGGCTTCGGTACCCTGGAACCAGCCTCAGCTTTGGATCTCTTCGAGTCCTTGGCCGCTGCTTCGCCTTCCCAGGTGTTGGTGCTGCCCGCCTCTTGGAGCCGGCTGCGCGATTCGGCTACAGAGCTGGGGCGTTCCCCCTTGTTGGCAGATCTCTTCGCTGAAGCTCGGGAAGGGCAGGAGGCGTCGGGGGGCTCGGTGGAGGCGGGAGCTCTCGGGAAGGCAGCCACCGCGGCGCAGATTGTCGGATCGGTTTCCGACGAAGAGCGCCAGCGGACGTTACGAGGCTATCTACGCCAGGGCCTGGGAGACGTGTTGAAGATTCCGCCCGGGCGGTTGTCTGAGGACGTTCCCTTGACGGGTCTGGGGCTCGATTCTCTGGTGGCCGTCGAGTGGCGTAACCGGCTCCAGACGGACCTGGAGATCGAAGTGCCCCTGGCGAGGCTCCTTGGTGGTGTCACTCTAAAGGACGTAGCCCAGCAGCTAGCTGGCAAACTAGCTGGCCGGCAATCCGTCGCCCCCCCCCAGCCTTCTTCCGAGTCCTCCTCGGCTGCTCTAGCAGGTGCGGTGAGGTCACAGGAGGAGGTCGCTGATGGGGGGGCGTCTGAACAATCCCAAGAGAATGCCGCTCAGGTTTTTCCGAGGGGAAGCTCCAAGCCGGGCGCTCCGGCGCCGGCAGCCAGTCCGGCGATCAGCGCCGCCGAAGCTCTCGCATTACTAGATCGTGTCGACGAGCTCTCGATAGGTGAGGCGGAGGGGCTATTGCAACGTCTAGAAGGGACGGTGGCGTCGTGATGGCAGCCCAGGGAGCAGCGGCCTCAAAGCAGCGCCGGGAACGGCTGCGGACCCTCTTGGAGGAACGGGTAGCCCAGGACGGTTACCCCTTGTCGGCGGGCCAACGGGCCCTGTGGTTTGTTCAAGGGCTGGACCCGGAGAGCTGGGCTTACAACGTTGTTTTCGGAGCCCGAATTCGCGCTGGTTCCAACCAACAGCCCCTTCATAAGGGTGCTCTGGAGCAGGCTCTGGGGCAGCTCTTGGAACGGCACCAGAGCTTGCGCTGCGTCATCGAGGAAAGGCAGGGGGAGCCCTATCAGCGCCTGGTACCGGCATCGGCTTTCGCCCTGGAAGTGTTCGACGGTCGGTCCTGGGGAGAAGGGCAGCTTCGGGAAGCCCTAGAGGCCTTCACCCAGCGGCCCTTCCGGTTGGCAGAGGAGATCCCATGCCGATTCGGGCTGTTTCGGCTGGCTCCCAAGGAAGGAGCGCTCGAGGGAGAAGCTCTGGAGGAAGACGCTCTCGTGATGGTCTTCCATCACATCGCGGTAGATTTTTGGTCCATCGGTGTTTTGCTGGAAGAGTTGCATCAGCTCTATCCGGCATGGCTCCCCGGGCTCGATTCTCCGGGGCCCTCCTCTTTGGGGACTCTCTCTCCCTTGGCGCCCTCGGGGGAAAGTTACCGGATGTTTGTCGACCGGCAGAGGCAGCATTTGGCGGGGGAAGAGGGCCTTGCCCTGCGCCGCTATTGGCGTCATCGACTGGGCGATCAGCCGCCGGTGCTCGAATTGCCTCTCGATCGTCCGCGCCCCGCTGCGCAGACCTTCGCTGGCGCCACCCGGGAGTTCGTGCTGCCGCAGAGAGCGGCACTGCGTCTGCGTCACCTGGCTGGCCTCGCGGGGTCGACCTTTTTCGCTGCCATGCTCGGATTGGTGCAACTGCTGTTGTCTCGCTGGAGCGGCCAGAGGCGGCTCCTGGTGGCGGCACCGGTGTCCGGTCGGGATCGACCCGAGATCCAGGGGACGGTGGGATATTTCGTCAATCTGGTGGCATTGGAGGCTGATCTCACCGATCAACCGATCTTTCTCGATTTTCTACGACAAGTCGGATCGACCACCCTGGAGGCTTTGCAACATGGTGAGTTGCCCTTCGCCGAAGTGGTGGAGGAACTCGGGGTGGCTCGGGACCCCAGTCGAGCCCCCCTGGCCGATGTCGCCTTCGCTCTGGAGTCTCCCCGCATGGACCGCCGAGGGATCTTTCCTCTGCTGCTGGGACAGAGCGAAGCCGAAGCAGAAATTGCCGGCCTGCGTTGGCAGAGCCTAGGTCTGCGTCAACAGGAGGGCCAATTCGATCTCAATTTTCATCTTCTGGAGGGTCCTCAGGCTGTCGATGGATTGTTGATGTTTCGCACGGATCTTTTCGACCCCTCCACCGCCGATCGGCTAGTAGCCCATCTCTGCCATCTCTTGGAAGCGGCTACCGCTGCGCCCCACGAATCGGTTTCTCATTTCTCCATGTTGTCCTCGGCGGAACGCTGGCAGCTGCTCCGGGAATGGAATCAAGGGTCGAATGTGGAGCCGGTAGGAAACACGGTGGTGGATTCATTCCTAGCTGTGGCCGAAGCCTCCCCCGACGCCTTGGCAGTGGCCTCGGGAGAGTTGGAGCTGGGTTATGGAGGATTGGAAGATCTGTCTCGGCTCCTAGCGACTCATTTGGCGAATCGGGGAGTCGGTCCGGAGGTCGTGGTCGCCACTCTGCTGCCGAACTCGGTGCGACTGGTGCTGGCACAGCTGGCGATCTTGCGGGCTGGAGGCGCGTTTCTCTCCATCGATCCGAGTTTTCCCAAGGAACGAATTGAGTTCCTGCTGGAAGACAGCGCCGCCCACCTGATGATCACCGATCTGGATCGGACCGAAGGGGGAGTCCTTCGAGACGAGTCCAATGGGGGCTCGGGTTCGTCGGCCTTCGCCCTCGAGACGGTCGTTCTCGAGACCGTCGTCCTGGAAACAGGAGACCGCAGGGTTGGAAGCCCAAAGACGGGGGAGCGAACGATCGGGGTCGAGGGTGCTCTGGACTCGAAAAAGCCCCTACCGTCACCAGATCCGGAGCATTTGGCCTACCTCATCTACACCTCTGGATCGACCGGGCGCCCCAAGGCCGTCGCGACCACCCATGGGGGCCTGAGCAATCTACTTCGCTGGCATTTGACAGCCTACTCCCTGGGCACCGGCCACCGTTTGAGCCAGTTGGCTGGCCAGAGCTTTGACGCTTCGGTTTGGGAGACTTGGCCAGCCCTCGCCTCCGGCGCCTCCCTGCACATCGCCGATGGGGAGTTGCGCGTCGACCCCCACCGCTTGTGGGGGTGGTTGGCGGAGCAACGGATCACTCATGCCTTTGCCCCGACGCCTCTGGCGGAAGCATTGATGATCGAAGAGATCCCGGCGGATCTGGATCTACGGGTGCTCCTCACGGGAGGAGATCGCCTGCGTCGTCGCCCCTCTCAGGGTCTCTCCTGGGATCTGGTCAACCACTATGGCCCCAGTGAGTGTTCGGTGGTGGCCACCGCTGGGGCGGTCTCTTGCCTGGACCGACAGCAAGATTCCACCTCTGGGGGAGCGCCTTCCTTGGGGCGTCCGATCTTGGGGGTTGAAGCGCTGGTGCTGGATCGTTCTCTCCGATTGGTGCCCTTGGGAGCCTGGGGAGAGCTGGTGCTAGGGGGCCACAGCCTGGCGCGGGGCTACCACGGCCGAGCAGCTCAGACCGCGCAAACCTTCGTGCCTCACCCGTGGCCCCGGCGACCCGGTGAACGTCTGTATCGCACCGGGGATCGAGTGCGTCATCTAGCCGACGGCCAGGTTGATTTTCAGGGCCGGCTCGACCTCCAGGTCAAGGTTCGGGGCTTTCGTATCGAACCAGGGGAGATCGAAAGGGCATTGTTGGCTCTCGGGGAAGTGAGCGCCGCGGTGGTAGAGGTGCGTCACCACGAGCAGCGAGGTCCGCAGCTCGTGGCCTATGTAGTCCCGCGGGATAGTGGGGCTCACCAGACCGGCTCCCGAGAGCTCGGGGCGCAGGAAACCTCCCAGAGACTTCGGGAGCAGTTGGAGGCGGTGTTGCCACCCCATCTGGTGCCGGGGGCTTTTGTCTCCCTCGATGAATTTCCCCTCAACGCCAGTGGCAAAGTGGATCGCAAGGCATTGCCCGCGCCGCCGGAAGCCGCTGTTTCCTCTCGGGGAATGCCGCGGGGAGAAATGGAAGGCCTCATCGCGGAAGCCTGGGCAGAGGTCTTGGGAGTCCAGGGGGTGGGGCGGGAAAAGAATTTCTTCGAGGCTGGGGGCCACTCCTTGCTGTTGGCTCGCCTGGCAACCCTCTTGGAGGAGAAGCTCGGTCGAGCCTTCACGCCCGTAGAGTTGCTGCGGTTTCCAACCATTGGAAGTCTGGCGGAGCATCTTGAACCGATTTCCAAAGAGTCTGTTCGGGCTCCACAACAGGACTCGGTTGCTGCCAGCTCCCTGGATCGGGGAAGGAGAGAATCGATCGCCATCGTCGGCGTCGCCGGGCGATTCCCCGGCGCCAACAATGTCGACGAGCTCTGGCGGTTGCTGAGCGACGGGAAGGAAGCGATCTCTCCCTTGACCGAGGAGGACCTGATCGCCGCGGGAGTGCCCGAAGAGGATCGTCGCCACCCCAGATACGTTCCGGTGGCCAGTCGCCTGGCTGGAATTGCTGACTTCGACGCTGCATTTTTTGGCCTGAGCCCCCGGGAGGCAGAGATTCTCGATCCCCAGCAGCGGTTGTTCCTGGAGTGTTCCTGGGAAGCCTTGGAGGATGCGGCTTATGTGCCGGGGGGAGACGACCGCACGGGAGTCTTCGCCGGCCTAACCAAGAGCAGTTACTTGAGCCGTCACCTGGAAACCCGGCCGGAGCTGGTGCGTTCGGTGGGTGCCTACCAGCTCACTCTCGCCAACGATAAGGATTTCCTGCCGACCCGGGTGGCCTACCGGCTAGGGCTGAGAGGCCCGGCGGTGGCGGTGCAAACGGCCTGTTCGACTTCTTTGGTCGCGGTGCACATGGCTTGCCAGAGCTTGCGCCAAGGGGAGTGCGATGTGGCACTTGCCGGAGGGGTTTCAGTGCGCTTACCTCAGGAGGCAGGGTATCGCTATGAGTCCGGCATGATCCTTTCTCCCGATGGCCATTGCCGACCCTTCGACGAGCAGGCTGGCGGTACCGTGGGGGGCAACGGGGCCGGGGTGGTCGCTCTCAAGCTTCTCTCCGCCGCTCTGCGGGATGGCGATTCCATCCGAGCGGTGATTCGGGGCTCTGCCATCAACAACGATGGTTCCCTCAAGGCTGGCTACACGGCACCCAGTGTTCCAGGTCAAGCTTTGGCCATTTCGACGGCTTTGGAGTCGGCCGGGGTCGAACCCGCCAGCATCGGCTATGTGGAGGCCCACGGTACCGGGACCGTGCTCGGCGATCCCATCGAGGTGGAGGCCCTCAACCAGGTGTTCGGCAGCGTCCGCGGGGGCAGCCTCGGAGCGGGTATCTCCAAGGCCGGCAGTGCCAAACCCAATGAGGCTAATTCAGGTGGGGCGAGTGCTGACGGGGTCATTGCCCTGGGGTCTATAAAGGGTAATCTCGGTCACCTGGACGCTGCAGCTGGGATTACTGGCTTGATCAAGACGGTGCTCTGTCTGGAGCAGGGAGAGATTCCTCCCAGCCTCCATTTCGAAACTCCAAACCCGAGGATCAACTTTGCCGGCGGCCCCTTTCGGGTGCAGCGTCAAAGCGGTCCCTTCCCGCGGCGGGGTTCCTTGCCGCTGAGGGCCGGAGTCAGCTCCTTTGGCATCGGCGGCACCAATGCTCATGCGGTCTTGGAGGAGGCTCCCCAGAATCCCGCTACCGTTCCTGGCTCTCCTTTTGAGATTCTGCCCTTGGCCGGGCGAACGGAAACCGCATTGAATTCCAGTCAGGAGCGGTTGGCGGAGCATCTGGAGAGGATGGGGGCGAGAGGTGAGATCTCCGCCAAGATCTCCGCTTCGGGCCCAGAAGCAGAAGGAGCCTTGGGCGATGTCGCTCTCACCCTTCAGACGGGCCGGAGGGCCTTCCAGGAGCGGTCCTTCGTCGTCTGTCGGAGCCTCGAGGATGCTGCCGCAGCGCTTCGCGACCCGGCCCGGCGGCTTCAGCGTCGGGCCGCCGAGCCCTCCAGACCGGTGGCGTTTCTGTTCCCCGGCCAGGGGAGCCAGTACTTCACTATGGCCCAGGGCTTGTATCACCACTTCGAGGTTTTCAAGAGAGAGGTGGACCGCTGTGCGGATCTCCTCCAGGAAGATCTGGGCCTAGACCTGCGGTCGGTGATCTTCTCCCCCCAGTTCTCCGCCGAGTCTTCCGCTCATCTTTCCGGTGGGGGAGTGAAGGGTGGTCCAGAGACCGAGACGGCAAGGAAGAGCGCCGAGGACCGTCTCCGCGGCACCGCTCTGGCCCAACCAGCCCTGTTTGCGGTGCAGTATGCCCTCGCCTCCTTGTGGCGCTCTTTGGGGGTGGAAGGGGAGGCATTGCTCGGCCACTCCATCGGCGAGTACGTGGCGGCTTGTTGGGCCGGTGTCATGGAGCTACCGGTCGCTTTGCGGTTGGTCGCGGCGCGGGGCAGGCTGATCCAGGACCTACCGGGTGGTTCCATGGTGAGTGTAGGGATGGGGGAGGAGTCGGCGCGAGAGCTGCTGGCCGAATTGACAGCCTTGGGGACCCCCTTGGATCTGGCTGCCCTCAATGGACCGACTCATACGGTCCTTTCCGGTAGCTCGGAGGCCATCGCGGCCGTCACGGAGTTGTTGGAAGAGAGAGGAGTGGATCATCGCTCCCTGCACACCTCCCATGCCTTCCACTCCCGCTTGCTGGATCCAGCCCTCGGGGCCTTCCGGGAAGTGGTCGAGAAGGTGGACCTCAAGGCCCCCAGCACGCCTTTTCTTTCTAATGTTACCGGCACCTGGATTCTTCCCGAGGAAGCGACGGATCCGGAGTATTGGGTCGAACATCTACGTCGTCCGGTGAGATTTCTCCCGGCCCTAGAAGAGTTGGGAGAGCGCTATCAACTTCTGGAAGTGGGCCCGGGCCGAAGCCTCAGTACCTTTGCCCGGGCAGCCACCGGTGAGGCCGCTATTTCAACTCTGCGGCACCCTCGCCGACGAGAAGACGACTTGAAGGTCTTTCTCGAGGCCTGCGGTCGATTGTGGTTGGCGGGGACGGATCTGAATTGGGTGGCTCTCCATGGGCCTGCTCGGCGGCGGCTCCATCTCCCAACCTATCCCTTCGAGAGGCAGCGCTTTTGGGTCGAGCCTGGGGTAGCTCAGACCTCTACCAGCCCTTCACCATCCCCTCGGCCCCAGAGGCTGGCTCGAGAGGAGTGGTTTCACCGGCCGGCTTGGCGCTCGGCACCCCCTTTGCTGGGAGAAGCAAAAGGGGGTGGACACCCGGTACAGGATGGGGCTTCTGACCTAGCTTGTGGCGAGATGCCCGAGGAAAGTCCCGCATCGGGCTCCGGCGCCTATCTACTCTACCTGGACCCGGAGGGCATCGGCGAAGCTCTGGCTCGGCGGTTGCGCCAGAACGGCAAGAGGGTGGTGACCGTGGCCATTGGCAAGGTTTTTGAGAGCCTCGGGGCCGATGCTTTTGCCATCCACCCAGCCCGTCCGGAGGACACCATGTCCTTGCTGGGGGCTCTTGGAGATCAGCTCCCTCGCCACTTTGTTCATCTATGGAATTGTGGCCCGGTAGCGTCGGCCCTACCCTCCGCCGAGGCACTTCGCCATCGTCAGGAGTTGAGTTTTTCCAGCCTCATCGCCTTGGCGAAGGCTCTGCCGGAAGAGGGATTGCCAGAATCGAGACAGCCAAAGTCTGGACAGCCAAAGCCCGCACTGCCAAAGCCTGCACAGTCAGAGTCGAAAAAGAGCGGCCATTTGCAGTTGCTAGTGGCCTCCCAAGGAGTCTACAGAGTTTTGGCTGCGGACCCGGTAGACCCAGCTCGGGCCCTCCTTCTGGGGCCCTGCCGAGTTCTTCCCTTGGAACAACCCGCCCTGACTTGCCGTCACGTCGACCTGCCCTCCCAAGAGGAAGTATCTGTCGAGGACCTAGCCGACTTGCTGGCTCGAGAGTTGACTGCTCGAGAGTTGACCGACCAGGATCCGGCTGCTCCGGCTGGGATCCCGCAAGACAGTTCCGTTTACGTCGCCTGGCGGGGAGGGCAGCGGTGGCACCGCTGCTTCGAACCGACCCCTTTGCCTCAGGTCTCGGGGCCCAGACTCGCGGAGTCCTTCTCAGACGGACTCCCGTCCTCTGGATCTCCACCGCCCTCTGGATCCTCACGAAGCCCCGAAGCCCCGAAGGCCTTCGAAACCCATCCGGTCCTTCGCCCTAAGGGCGTCTATTTGATCACCGGTGGCTTCGGTGGAGTCGGTCTCGAGGTGGCTCACTATCTGGCCAAGAGAGCCGCGGCCCGCTTAGTGCTGGTGGGGCGTCATCCCTTGCCGGCCCAGGGAGCTTGGCAACAACGGCTGGAGCGAGACGGCGGGGAAGTTCTGGCCCTCGCCGCGGATGTCACCGACGAGGAGTCCATGGGGTCGGCGCTGGCCGCAGCTCGGGAGCGTTTTGGTGCCCTCCATGGAGTGATTCATGCCGCAGGAATGGCCGGCGGAGGACTGACCCGGTATCGCGAGGCCGCGGCCATGGAAGAGGTTCTGGCGCCGAAGCTCCAAGGCACCTGGGTGCTGGCGAAGTTGCTGGCGGGGGATTCCTTGGATTTCACTCTACTGTGTTCCTCCCTGACTTCCGAGCTGGGTGGCCTCGGTCAGGCGGACTATGCCGCCGCCAACGCCTTTTTGGACTCCTTCAGCGAGAGCGGGTGGTTGCCGTCGGTGACCACGGTGAATTGGGATCTGTGGCGAGGGCTAGGGATGGCTCAGCTGCCTTTGCCCGAGGATTTGGCTTCTCTGCGGAAAGCCATGGAGGCTTTTGCCATGAGCCCTCTCGAGGGCTGCGAGGTCCTGGAGCGAGCCATCGCCTCGCCCCTGCGGCGAGTCGCGGTCTCGACGACAGATTTGGCCCGGCGTCTCGCGGGAGAGATCTACCCCAGTCTCGGTGGAGAAGAGTTTGCCCGTCCAGGAGAGCCGGCGGAACCCTCCTCTTCCGGGTCGAAATCTCTCAGAACACCACCGCCGCCTGCGGCCTCGCCGAGCTCCTTGGAGGTCCCCGGGAGGGGGCTCGAGGCGATGGTCGCGAGGTTGTGGCAGGAGCTTCTCGGAGTCGAGGCGGTGGGAATTCACGATGATTTCTTCGAGCTGGGTGGCCATTCTTTGATGGGCACTCGAGTACTGGCTCGCCTAGAGGACGAGGTAGGGCTCAGCCTACCTCTGAGCGCCCTATTCGAACATTCCACCATCGCTCAGTTGGCTGCGGAGCTGGAGCGTCGAGGCGCTGAGCCGAAAGAGGTTCCGCTGCCTTCGCCGAAAGTGGTTCCGATACAGGAGGCCCCGTTGCAAGATGTCGATTCCCAGGGTTTGGATCCGATCTCGGTGAGCCTGTTCGAGGACCCCGGAGATCACCCGGAGCTCAGCGATGAAGCGGTGGATTCTCTGTTGTTGACTCTCCTGGCGGAGGAAGTCTGAGCCATGACTTCTACCCAAGATCCCAAAGAGACCGCTAAGCCAGCGGGCACTAGAAACCGGAGCAGGACCCCGAGCAAGCCCCCGAGCAAGGTCCCGGTAAGGGCTCCCGGCAAGCCCTCTCTGGAAGGCCTCTCTGCCGCCCAACGGCGAGCCCTTTTGGTGAAGCTGATGAAGCGCCAGGGGGCTCCGGAGCTCTTTCCTCTTTCCTTTCCTCAGCGCCGGTTGTGGTTTCTGGAGCAATTGGAGGGAGCGGGGCATTTTCTAATTCAACAATCCCTACATCTCAAAGGGTCTTTGCGTCTTTCCGCCTTGGAAAAGGCTGTCGCCGCCTTGGTGGCGCGCCACGGAGCTTTGCGGACGGTATTCATTGCAGACCGGGGAGATCCCCGGCAAGCGGTCCTGCCGCGCCAAAAACCGAGGTTGACGGTGCTGGATTTCCAGGCTTTGGCTCCTTCGGCTCGTAGGGAGGTTTCCCGAAGGTGGTTGAAGAGGACTTCCCAGCAGCCCTTCGAACTCGAGCGGGGGCCTCTGCTACGGGTCTTCGTGGTGGCCCTGGGACCCCGGGAACATCTCCTTTCGTTGCAGCTCCATCACATCGTCTCCGATGCCTGGTCCATGGAGATTCTGGGCCGGGAGCTGGGGGAGCTCTACGGTCTCTATTGCTCCAAAGCTCCCGGCGAGGTCGGTCGGAACCCGCTGGTCAGCGAGCCTCTTCCAGCCCTCACCACCTCTTACGGTGCCTTCAGTCGGTGGCAACAGGAGCGCCTTACCGGTAGCCGGCTGGAAAGCCTGGTGAGCCACTGGCGCCAGCGCCTGGCCAGTGCGGCACCTTTGTTGGAGCTGCCCACTGACCGCCCTCGGCCCGCGGTAGCTAGTTGGCGAGGAGAGCTATTCCCTTTTCAACTTCCTTCGGGAACGGTACAGGCTCTGGAAAGGTTCGCATCGCGCCGGGGAGCCACTCCCTTCATGGTGTTCTTGGCGGCTTTCCTGGTCTGGCTCGCTCGCTTGAGCGGGCGACGAGATCCGGTGGTGGGGACGCCGGTGGCCGGTCGGCCACGATCCGAGCTAGAGGGCATCGTCGGCTTCTTCGTCAATAGTCTCGTCCTGCGAGCTCCTTTGGCTGAGGCCGAAAATTTCCGGCAAGTCTTGGATCGAACCTCGGCCTTGGTCTTGGAGGCTTTGGATCACGCCGAGCTTCCCTTCGAAAGATTGGTCGAAGCCCTGGCTCCACCACGGGATCTTGGCTATGCGCCGCTTTTTCAGGTGGCCTTCCAACTTCAGGGTATGTCTCTCACCGGCCCTTCCTTAAAGGATCTCGAAACTGAAGTCCTAGAGGTGGATTCGGGCACCGCCGATCTCGACTTGAGTGTCTATTTGGAGCCCCGAAACGGTGGTCTGCAGGGCTTTGCCCAGTTTCGTAGCGACCTTTTCGACCCCACGACCATCGATCGGTGGATGGGACATTACCGTCAGCTCTGCGGTCGAGTCGCACTGCAGCCGGATGCCCCTCTCGGAGAACTCTCCTTGCTGTCACCAGCGCAAGAGCAGCAGTTGCTGGAGGAGTGGGGCCAAGGACCGACCGCGGGAACAGGGACGGAGACCGTAGCGGCAGCGGACACGACGGATATCGTCGAGGAGATCTTTCGTCGGGCTCGGCAGAACCCAGCTGCCATGGCTGTAGTGACGGAGCAAGAGAAGTTGACCTACGGTGAGCTGGCGGGGGCCGTCGAGACCCTGGCCAAGGGTCTACTGAGCTTGGGCCTAGCCAAGGAAGAGACGGTGGTCGGGGTTTGCCTGGAGCGCTCTCCTCGCCTGGTGGTGTCCATGCTGGCGGTGCTCAAGGTCGGTGCGGCGTATCTTCCCCTCGATCCGGCCTACCCACCGCAGCGGTTGGCACACATGGTCACGGGAGTGGGAGCTTCTAGCGTAGGATTTTCCGGTTCTGGCTCTGTGGGTTCTGGCTCCCGATTGTCCGGGTCCCGAGTGTCTGGGCCCCGAGGAGTAGTGGTCCTCGTGGATGGGTCCACTGCCCAAGCCCTGCCGCGGTCTTTATCCCCATCTCCATGCAAGGAGACTCCCAGCGACTCTTTGCCGATTCGTCAGGTGACCTTCGAGGAGGTCTTTGCGGCGTCTAAGGGGCAGCGAGGGCCGGCTTCCGGAGCTCCCTCGACGGCAGCCTTGGCCTATGTGCTCTTCACCTCCGGATCGACCGGGCTTCCCAAGGGAGTAGGGGTCAGCCGGGAGGCTCTGACCCAGCATTGTCAGGGGATTGTTTCTCACTACCGGTTGGAGCCTCGGGATGTGGTGTTGCAATTTGCCTCTTCGGGATTCGATACCTCCCTGGAACAGCTGATTCCTGCTCTCGCCGCCGGGGCTCGAGTCGTGATGCGCTCCGACGAAGTGTGGAGCGCCACTCAGCTGGCCCAGCGGCTAGAGGACGAGAAGGTGACCGTGGCCAACCTACCGACGGCCTACTGGCAGCAGGTAACAGCCCAATGGTTGGCGGATTCCGTCGCTTTACCGGTTCTTCGCCTGGTTGTGGCTGGGGGAGAGGCACTGGCTCCAGCCGGTTTGTCGGTGTGGCACCGCTGGGTGGGTTCTCGCTCTAAGGTCGAGGCCGATGGCGATATCCGTACTCTAGCTCCACCTCGCCTGCTCAATGCTTATGGGCCCACGGAAGGGGTGGTTACAGCGACGACTTTCGATGCTGGAGCCTGGCAAGAGGGGGGCGAAGAGATCCCTCGGGTGCCGGTGGGAAGTCCTCTTGCGGGCCGCCGAGTCAGAGTTCTGGACTCGTCTTCGAGGTTGGTCGCTCCGGGAGTTTCGGGGCAGCTATTCCTGGGGGGAGCAGGTCTCGCTCGGGGGTATGTAGACGACTGCCGTCACACCGCTCAGCGTTTCCTACCGGATCCCCACGCCCTCAGCCCCGGCGAGCGAGTCTACGCCACGGGAGACTTGGCCCGTTTTCGCTCCGATGGCGCCCTGGAAATTCTCGGCCGCACAGATCGCCAAAAGAAGGTGCGAGGTTTTCGGGTCGAGCCGGGAGAGGTAGAGGCGGCCCTGGAAGCGGATCCTTCGGTGGCCCAAGCCGCAGCGGAAGTGCGGGGGCAAGGTGCCGAAGCCCGCCTTTTGGCATGGGTGGTCGCGGCAGCAGAGGAGGTCGATGGAGTCGTCCTGCGGGCTCGGCTGGCCCATCGGTTGCCGGACTATCTCGTACCCTCCCAGGTGATCTCTATGGCGGAGCTGCCTTTGACAGCCCATGGCAAGGTGGATTTGGCCAGCCTTCCGGAGCCGACCGGGGGCGGGGAGGTGGAGCTCGACCGTTCCCTTGGAAAGAGCCCCCTTTTGGAGATCCTGGGATCGGCGTGGAAAGAGTTACTCCCTGGGGTTCCCATTACTTCGGAGAGTCACTTTTTCGAGGCCGGAGGGCATTCGCTGTTGGCGACCCAGCTGGTGGCGCGAGTGGAACGTCTGTTTTCCCTGCAGCTCCCGGTGCGAGAGATCTTTCGATTTCCCCGTTTGGCAGATCTGTCTCGGCGATTGGAGCAACTGACCCGAGCAGCGGTGCCGCCGGGGAAATCCGGTGCCGCCGACTCTCTGCACTTGTTTTCCAGTGAAATTGACCCAATGAGCCGTCGCACCGAGGCCTCAGAAGGCTTCCCCCTGTCCTACTCTCAAGAGAGGCTGTGGTTCCTGGATCGTATGAACCCGGGATCGCCTCTCTACAACATCGCCGGCCTGCTTCATTTGGAAGGGCCGCTCCAGGTACAGGCCTTCGAGTCGGCCTTGGAGAGCATCGAGGACCGCCACGAGCCCTTGCGGACGCTGTTTCGGCAGCGGGATGGGGAAGTGCTGCAGTGGATCGAACCCAGCGGGAGGAAGGTTGACGGAGCGGGCCGGGCACGATTCGGACGATTGCCTCTGGTCGACTTGTCTGCCCTCACCGCCGATCATGGACGACGAGCCCTGAGGGCCTTGGCTCAGCGAGAATCCCAACGGCCCTTCGATCTCGAGCAGGGCCCTCTCTGGCGGGTGCACTTAGTGCGCCTGGCGGAGGGTATCCACAGCCTGTTGGCGGTGTTTCACCACATCGTTTCCGATGGTTGGTCCCAAGGGGTCTTTTTTCGCGAGCTGGGGACCTTCTACCGGAAGTCCAGCCAAGGTAGCACCGAAGGGACTCTGCCGCCGCTTCCAGTTCAATATGTGGACTATGCCCGGTGGCAGAGGCAGAGCTTGGAAAGCGAGAGCTCCGAGGCCTTGGTGGAATTTTGGCGGCAGCGCCTATCGCCATCACCACCGCCGTTGGAGCTCCCGTCGGATCGACCTCGGGGAGCGGTGCAGAGTTTTCAGGGTGACTTCCTGCCGTTGGAGCTGTCGGCCCGGCTCACAACGGATCTCCATCGCTTGGCGGATCGTCGTCAATCGACCCTTTTCATGGTTCTGCTGACCGCCCTACGAGTGGTGCTCTGGAGGTTGAGCGGGCAGCGGGATGTCGTCGTGGGAACGCCGGTAGCGAACCGTCGCCGGGTGGAACTGGAAGGGCTGATGGGCTTTTTCGTCAATACTCTGGCGATTCGATCCCCTCTGGAGGCTGGGACTACCTTTGAAGAGCAGCTCGCGGAGGTGCGGGAACGGACCTTGGAGGCCTTCGCTCACGAGGATCTGCCCTTCGAAAAGATGGTCGAAGCTCTGCGGCCGCGAAGAGACCTGGCTCATACGCCTTTTTTTCAAGTCATGCTGGCCTACCAGGCAGGAGCGGAGGAGGAGTGGTCTCTTCCAGGTTTGGAGACCCGGCTGGAAGCTCTCTCTACCAAGACAGCCAAGTTCGAGGTCACTGCTTATCTACAGCCTGTTGGGGATGGCTTGGGCGGAGTCTTGGAGTACAACCGAGATCTCTTTGACCCAACCACGGTCGAGCGACTCGCCGGCCATTTCCGGACCGTGCTTGCCGCAGCGGCACAGAGATCCCCCGAAGGGGCGCTTTCAGGAGCCACCCGGGCGGTAGAGGAGTTGCCTTGGTTGAGCCAGGCTCAGCGTCAGCAGGTCGAGTTGGAGTGGAACGCGACCCATCGGGATCTCCGGTTGGGGAGAGCGCTTCACTGGGGTTTCGAGCTACGAGCGGCGGAAGCTCCCGAGGCAGTTGCGGTGGAAGGACCCGGCGGTGAACAGCTGACCTATGGTGAGCTCGAAGCCAAGGCGAATCAACTGGCTCACTACCTGGCGGCCCAGGGAGTCCGCCCGGAGTCCAGGATCGCCGTGGCTTTGGAACGTTCCACGGAGCTCATGGTGGCCTTGCTGGCGGTGCTCAAGGTCGGTGCGGCCTATGTTCCCCTCGATCCGGACTACCCGCAGGAACGACTGGCATTTATGGTGCGAGACGCCGAGCCGGCAGTGGTCCTGACCACCGTGGCGCTGTGGCCGCGCCTGGGGGCTCCGAAGGCTACGGTGGTATGCCTGTCGGAAGCTGCGGAGAATCCCCTCGAGGTGGAGCCTGGGAGGGAGGAGAGCACCGGAGCGAGCGTCTCCGGGTCTGGCGTCTCCGGGTTTGGCGTCTCCGGGTTAGGGGCTGAGTCGGTTGCAGATTTTTCGCCCTTCCCGACTAGTCGCTTTTCCGTGCCGGTGGATTCTGGAAGTCTGGCCTACGTCATCTACACCTCTGGTTCCACGGGCCAGCCGAAGGGGGCCATGAATAGTCATGGCGCCATTCTCAATCGGCTCCATTGGATGCAGGAAGCCTACGGTCTGACGGTGGGGGATCGGGTTCTGCAAAAGACCCCTCTATCCTTCGATGTTTCCGTGTGGGAGCTATTCTGGCCTCTCCTATTCGGCGCAAGACTGGTGATGGCGCAGCCCGGTGCCCACGGAGATCCCCAATACCTCGGAAGGGTGATTCGCCAGAGAAACATCACCACTCTCCATTTCGTGCCCTCCATGCTGGCGGCTTTCCTCGACGGTGAGGAGGTGGGCAAGTGCACCTCTCTGCGTCGGGTAATCTGTAGCGGAGAAGCGTTGGCAGCCTCCCTTCGAGATCGCTTTTTTGAGGCGTTCTCGCCTGATGGCCCGGAGCTGCACAATCTCTACGGCCCCACAGAAGCGGCAGTGGACGTTACGGCCTGGCAGTGTTTTGCCCACCAAGAGGGAGCGGTGCCTATCGGTCGACCCATCGCCAATACCCGAATTCACGTGCTCGACGCTGCCTCGAGATCCGTGGCGGTGGGGGCAGCGGGCCAGCTCTACATCGGCGGAGCCAACCTTGGTCGAGGGTATCTGAAACGCCCTGGTTTGACCGCTGAGCGCTTCGTTCCCGATCCCTTTGGCGGTCGCCAGGCGGGCCATCCAGCGGGCGGCCGTCTCTATGCCACGGGGGATGAGGTCCGCCTTCGTACCGATGGAGCTATCGATTTTCTCGGGCGGTTGGATTTCCAGGTCAAACTGCGGGGATTGCGTATCGAGCTGGGAGAGATCGAGACCGCCCTGGACAGCCTACCGATGGTGAGCCAGTCCGTCGCCGCGGTGCAGTCCCGAGGGGCCGGAGACGATCGGTTGATCGCCTACTTGCAACCGACGGTGACCACTTCTCCTCAGCAGTTGGAGAACGCCGCGCAACAGGGAAGCCTTCGGCGGGAGCTGGGTGCACGACTGCCGGAGTACATGGTGCCTTCCCTCTTTCAGGTGGTGGCGGAGTTCCCGTTGACTCCCAATGGCAAGGTCAATCGCAAGGCTCTCGCTGCTCTAGTCGAGGCGGCGGCTGCCTCAGGACCAGCAGTGGGGTCCGACGAACCAGAAGCCGAACCAGCCCAGGCGCAAGCTCGAAGGGACGTCCCCATCCACGGCTTGGAGTCCGCACTTACGAACCTCTGGCGGGATCTCTTGGGCATCGACCATGTGGGGCCCGAGGAGAATTTCTTCGATCTCGGTGGCCATTCTCTTCTCTTGGTCAAGTTACAAAGTCGATTGCAGAGGGAACTGGAGAAAACCGTTTCCCTGGTCGACCTGTTTCGCTTTCCTACGGTGAGGGCTCTGGCAGATCATCTGGAGGGACCTGGACCGGCGCGGCAGCGAGTTTCCGCCTCGGCATCGCCTCGTGGGGCGGGAGCTTCTGGCCCCATCGCGGTGCTGGCTGCTAGTGGCCGTTTTCCCGGAGCTGGAGGCGTCGAGGAGTTGTGGCAGAAGCTTTGTGGGGGAGAGGAGTCGATTTCGTTTTTCACCCCGGAAGAGCTAGAGGACAGTACCTTGGTACCGGTCGACCGCTATCACCCGAACTGGGTGCGGGCGGGGGGAGTGCTGGAGGATATCGATCTCTTCGATGCCGGATTCTTTGGCTTGACGCCTCGAGAGGCGGAGATCCTAGATCCGCAGCAGAGGCTCTTTTTGGAGTGTTCCTGGGAAGCCTTGGAGTCTGCCGGATACCAGCCGGAAGGGACTGGGGGTCGCGTTGGAGTGTTCGCTGGAGTGGGCATCAATACCTATCTCCAAGGCAATCTGATGGCCAATCCTCAGGCCCTCCAGGCAGCGGGTGCCTACCAGGCGATGTTGGCCAACGACAAGGACTTCCTAGCCACTCGGGTGTCCTACAAGCTGGGTCTCAAAGGGCCTAGTTTCAGCGTCCAAACAGCTTGCTCGACTTCTTTGGTAGCCATACACCTGGCCTGCCGGGCGCTGCGCGCGGGAGATTGTGAGATGGCCCTGGCAGGGGGTGTCACCGTTCGCCTTCCTCAGCGGACCGGTTATCTCTACGAACCGTCCATGATCCTCTCCCCGGACGGCCATTGCAGGCCCTTTTCCGCGCAGGCGGCGGGCACGGTGGGGGGCAATGGGGTCGGCGTCGTGGCTCTCAAACCCCTGGACCAAGCTCTGGCCGACGGCGATCCCATCGTGGCGGTGATTCGTGGCTCGGCGGTGAACAACGACGGTGCAGAAAAGGTTGGCTTTACGGCTCCGGGCATTGAAGGCCAGGGGGAGGTCGTAGCCCAGGCTTTGGCGGATGCTGGAGTCGACGCTCGAAGTCTCGGCTACGTGGAGGCCCACGGTACCGGTACCGAGCTCGGTGATCCCATTGAGATCGCTGCCCTTTCCGAGGCCTTTCAAGGTGATACCGAGGACATGGGTTTTTGTGCCATCGGCTCCGTAAAGGGGAATCTTGGTCATTTGGATGCCGCGGCGGGAGTGACCGGATTGATCAAAGCAGCCTTGGCCCTAGACCGTAAGCAAATCCCTCCGAGCTTGCATTGCGAGACTCCCAATCCAGCCATCGACTTTGCCGGCAGCCCCTTCTTTGTCAATCGCCAACTGACGCCTTGGGAAGAGGGCAGGTCTCCCCGGCGGGCGGGAGTGAGCTCTTTTGGGATCGGTGGCACCAATGCCCATGTCGTTCTGGAAGAAGGCCCTCCGAGAGATGCCTCCGGCCCTTCCCGTCCTGTCCGCTTGCTGATCTGGTCGGCCCGGACCCCGGAAGCCCTGGAGGCAGCTGGCAATCGGCTGGGGACCTTTCTTTCAGACAGCCTCGAGAATTCGGATGGGGGAGTCGGTGAATCTGAGAGGCTCTTGGCCGATGTTGCCTATACCCTTCAAGTGGGGCGGCAGACTTTCCAGCACCGCCGTATGTGGGTGACGAGTCTGGACCCACAAGGAGTAGCCCAGGCTCTGAAAGGGGAGGCGCCGGAGGGCATACAGCGCCAGGTGCGCACGGTCACTGACGAGACCTCCCGTCGTCCGGTGGCCTTTCTATTTCCAGGTCAGGGCTCTCAGTTTCCCGGCATGGGTGAGGAGCTCTACCATCTGGAACCGACTTTTCGGTATTGGGTGGACCTCTGTGGGGAGAGGCTCCTCGAGCCCTTGGGATTCGATCTCCGGGAGCTGCTCTTTCCTCTGCTGGGGGCCGACCGGGAGGAGTGCGCCCAACGGCTGCGCCAGACTCGCATCGCCCAGCCGGCTCTATTTACCTTGCAAATCGCTCTGGCGCATCTTTGGCAAGAGTGGGGCATGGAGCCCCGGGCTCTGCTCGGCCATTCCATCGGGGAGCTCTCGGCCGCCTACCTGGCGGGGGTCTTTTCCTTGGAGGACGCCCTCGATCTGGTGGCCCTGCGAGGTCGTTTGATGCAGGAGTTGCCCGAGGGAAGCATGCTCGCCGTGGCCTTGTCCGAGGCGGAGCTGTCGGGGCGGCTGGAAAGAAGCTCGGAAGATCTCGACCTGGCAGCCATCAACGGCCCCGAAGCGTGTGTGGTCTCCGGTCCTTCTCCTGCGGTGGCGGCCTTTGCGGAGCAATTGGAACGGGACGGAGTGGAGCATCGGCGCCTTCACACCTCCCACGCTTTCCATTCGTCCATGATGACACCGGCGGTAGCGGCGTTCGAAGAGGCGGTGGCGGCGGTGCCCCGTCAGGCGCCAGCGGTTCCGTTCCTCTCCAATCTGAGCGGCGACTGGATCACGTCGGAGGAGGCTACCCGCCCCGGGTATTGGGCCGCTCACTTGCGGGGAGCGGTGCGTTTCGCCGCTGGCGCCGAGCGGCTCCTGGAGATTCCTGATCTCGCTATGGTGGAGTTGGGGCCTGGTCGAACCCTGACCTCCCTGATGGGGCGTCAGCCGACGGCAGGAGATCGCTGGTTGGTGCCGACGCTGCCCGGGCCGAAGGATCCCGCCGGTAGCCTGGAGACGACCCTGACGGCTCTGGGGCGCCTTTGGCAGTCAGGAGTCCCGGTAGATTGGCAGGGGTTCTACCGCCACGAACATCGTCATCGCAGGACCTTGCCCACCTACCCCTTCGAGCGGCGGCGGTATTGGGTGGAGCCTTCCCAGGAGCTGGTATCCGAGAGCTCCGGGGGGACTCGAAAATTGGCAGATTGGTTCTACCTTCCCAGTTGGCGACGCAGCGACGAAGCCCCTGGAGTTTTGCCCCAGGCTGGTGAGGACAGTACTAGTGCGAGCGGTGCTGGTGAGAGCAGTGCTAGCGCAGGCCGTGCCGGCCTACGCGGGCCATGGTTGCTTTTGAGTGGAGTGGATGGCATTGGAGATGCCTTGAGCCAGCAGCTGCGAGAGCGGGGAGAGAAGGTTTTCAGGGTGACCGCCGGGAGCCGTTTCGAGCGCCTTTCGGAAAGTGAATTCGTGGTGGCACCGAGGCGGCGGCAGGACTACCGAAGTCTGTTGGAAGCCTTGGAGGAGGAAGGCACGAGACCTCGGCGTATCGTTCATCTTTGGGGCATGGCGGCGGGACTGATTTCGACCGGTAGCAGCGATCAGCGGGTGGCCGCCTTCGAGGGGACTCAGGTGGCGACCCTTTACAGCGTTTTGGCCCTGGCACAGGAATTCGTAAGGGTATTGGCCACCCCCTTGATGGAGGACCCTGGGGGAGAGGATGAATCCCAGGAAGCGGAGCTCTGTGTCGCCGCCAGCGGCCTATTTCGTCTCGATGCCAGGGATACCTTCGAGCCCTTCAAATCCACCGTCGCCGGTGCTTTACGGGTCATCCAACAGGAGGCGCCAGCCCTCGCCTGCCGGGCCGTGGATCTTCCGGTGGGGGCGTCCGGTAGCCCGCCTGGGGACCCTCAGACTACTGTCTCTGAGCTTCTCGATGAGCTGCTACGACCACCCCGTGGGGGAGCCATAGCCCTTCGGGGCGGGGCCCGGTGGGTGGAGAGTTTCGAGCCGCGACGGATCGAGGCGGGCCCACGGAATCCTCGTCTGCGGCGCCATGGAGCGGTCTTGATTACCGGAGGCCTCGGCGGCGTCGCTCTAGCTTTGGCTGGGATGCTCGCCAGAGAGTCCCAGGCTCGCTTGGTGTTGGTGGGGCGTTCCACCTTCCCTCCGCCGGAAGACTGGGCGAGTTGGTTGGCAAACAAAGGGGAGAAAGATCCGGTCAGTTTCCGGATTCGCCAGCTGCAAGCATTGGAGGAGGCGGGAGCGGAGTTGTATTTGGACCGAGCCGATGTTGCGGACCGGGAATCCATGGGGCATCTGGTGCGTCGCTGGCGGCAACGGTTGGGAGGTCTCCACGGGGTGATTCACGCGGCCGGCATCGCCGGTGATCGGGCAGCGGTCCTCCTCGATGACCTGGACGAAGGCGCTTGCCGCGAGCAATTTCGCTCCAAGGTCCACGGCCTGCTGGTGTTGGACGAAATCTTGGGTGAGGAGAGTCCTCCGGGCGAGTTGGATTTTCTCGCCGTGACCTCGAGTACAGCCACTGTCCTCGGGGGCTTGGGCTTTACCGCCTATGCCGCCGCCAACTCCTTCGTGGATGCCTTCGTTCAGGCGCGCCATGGGGAGGGCAAGATCAATTGGTTGAGCATCGACTGGGACGGTTGGTCCCTCGGTGAGGGAGCTGTCTCGGAGCGAGATCGTGAGATGGCTTCAGTTTCCATCGGTGCCGAGGAAGGCGGGGAGGCTTTTCGCCGTATTCTCGGCCTCGAGAGCCTCGGAGCCCAGGGCCGGATCGTAGTGGCGAAACGTTCTCTGGCGCCTCAGCTAGAGCATTGGTTGGATATTCGGAGCCTGCGTCGAGAGGCTGGCCCGGCGAAAAATTCCACCCATGAGCGGCCAGCCGGGATTGCTGCCTATCTCGAACCTTCCTCGTCCCAAGAAATAGCCCTCGCGGAGATTTGGGAAGACCTCCTGGGCATTCAGCCCGTCGGTCGTGGGGATGATTTCTTCGAGCTCGGTGGCCATTCCCTGTTGGCAACTCGCCTGCTGACACGAGTACGGGCGGACTTTGGAGCTCAGCTAGGCCTGGCGACAGTCTTCGAGAACCCGGTGCTGGGCGACCTAGCTGCCAAGCTCGCCCTAGCGTCGGGGGACGAAGGCGAGGTGGAGAGTCCGGTCGAGAGACAACCGAGAGACCAGCCCATGCGCCTGTCCTTCGCCCAGGAGCGCATGTGGTTTCTTTTCCAGCTGGATCCCGAGGGAATCGCCTACAACCTACCGGCAGCGGTGCGCATGGTAGGAGATCTGGATGTGGGGGCGCTGAGTCGAACCTACGGTGAAGTGGTGCGGCGTCACGAGATTTTGCGCACTCGTTTTGTCGAGCAGAAGGGGGTTCCCCTCCAACTTCCGGCGGAGTTGGAGCGGGCGGAGCTGCCGCTCGTGGATCTTTCGGGCCTGGACCGAGAATCGAAAGAGGGTCTTGCTCTGAACCTAGCGAAGGCGGCGGGTCGTCGGCCCTTCGACCTAGTGAGGGGAGAGGTGTTCCGGAACCTCCTCTTGAGGGTAGAAGAACAGCAGCATGTGTGGGTATCCGTGTGTCACCACATCGTTACCGATGGCTGGTCCGGAGGCATCAACGTCCAGGAGATCGCTGCGCTCTACCCAGCTCTGGTGGCTGGGCGACCTTCGCCCTTGAAGGCGCTGCCTTTCCAGTACGCCGATTTTGCCCATTGGCAACGCCAGTGGCTCCAGGGAGAGCGTTTGGAGGCCCTCTTGGAATTTTGGCGTGGCCGGTTGGGGGGCCAGCCGGAGCTCTTGGAGCTGCCCACTGACCGGCCTAGAGGGGAGCCGGGAGGAGAGCTGAGGCCTTCGCCAGCCGGGCGGGCTGCCTTCATCGTTTCCGGGGAGGTCATCTCTTCCTTACAGCGGCTGGCCCAAAAGCGGGATTGCAGCCTCTTCATGACCCTCATGGCGGCCCTCAAAGTCTTGTTCTATCGGTACACCGAGGCGGTGGATATCTCCGTAGGAACTCCCGTGGCGAGCCGTCATGTTGCTGGGACGGAGAAGCTATTGGGTCTATTCATCAATACCCTGGTCCTGCGCACCGACCTCGGCGGTGGGCTGAGTTTCGAGGCCCTCCTCGAGCGGGAGCGGCAGGTTTGTCTGGAAGCCTTTGCTCACCAGGATTTGCCCTTCGACAAATTGGTGGAGGTTTTGCAGCCGGAGCCGGCTTCGGCGGGCCGAGAGTTGGTGCGCACCCTGATGGCCTTCAACCACGAACCACTTCCCCAACCCTCTCTTCCAGGGCTTGATCTGGAGATCCTGGATTTGGCGGATCGGGAGGATCAGGCGATGTTTGATTTGGCCTTTGGGCTAACGGATGCGGGCCACGGCTTGGAAGGGTCAGTGCAGTACAACTCTGCCTTATTCGATGACACGACGATACATCGCTGGATGGGCAATTTCGGGCGACTTCTCGCCTCGATTTCCGAGGGACCTTCCCGCGGGCTGGGAGAGTTCTCCTTGCTGTCTCCGGGAGAGGCCCATCAACTGGAGGTGGAATGGCCTCGGGAACGAGTCTCGGGAGATTCCCTGGGCCGTCTGGCGGAAACCGCTGAGGAACAAGATCGCTTTCTCCTCGAGGCCCTGGGGGACGAACCAGCGGAGATCGTGGTGGTGTCCGAGCTGGGGCGACTCATGCCTCTCGGTGCCTTCGGTCGGCTGCGATTGACTTCAGCTAAGGGCGAGGAACAGATCCTGGCTGTTCGGGGCCGATCTGTGGTGGAAGGTACCCTGCGTTTGGCCGCGGAGTTGGCTCCTCCTGGGGGACCGACCGCGACGCCGACGGTGGGCCGCCGAGAAGTTGCGGACCAGCGATGGCAACAGGTGGAAGATCGCAAGGCCAAGCTCTCCGAGAAGCGTCGACAGCTGTTGCGCCAGAGGCTGGCGGGGAAGAGACCGGCCTTGGCCAATCCAGCTCTGGCCAGTCGGGAGGACGTGACGCTGGTGCGGATTCAACCCCATGGAGAACGTCCGCCGCTGTTCTGCGTTCACGCCATAGCTGGGGACGTCACCAATTTTCTCGAGTTGGCGGAGCTGCTCGGTGATGATCAGCCCTTTTTCGGTCTTCAAGCGCCCGGGCTCGGTGGTCGTCAGATGCCGTTCCGAACCTTGCAGGAAATGGCGGCACACTACGTCCGGGTGGTACGAAAAACTCAGCCAGCCGGTCCCTATTACCTCGGTGGATGGTCCATGGGGGCGGTGGTGGGGTACGAGATGGCGCAGCAGTTACGCCAGGAAGGGGAGGAAGTCGCTGTCTTGCTCCTGTTGGAGCCTTCTATTCCAGGATGCAAGGCTGCCATACCTGCTGGCGCCGCCGTACAGTCCTTAGCCACGGATCTCGAGAGTCTGTTGGGTCGTCGCCTTCCGGTCTCTCGCCACCAACTCACTGGCCTCGAAGGGGGAGATCAGGTTTCCTACTTGGTTGAGCTTGCCAGTCGGGCCGGTCTCGACTATTCGAGAATATCGGGTCAGTGGTCCCCGCATTTGCTCAAGGTCTACGAGACCAACCTCGAGGTGCTACAGAAATACCAACCGCAGCCCTACGAAGGGCGCACGGTCCTGGTCGTGGTGGAAGATGCGGAGGGACCGATCCCCGGGGCTCCCGATCGCCTCGAATTCTGGAGCGAGCTGGTCGGCCCTCAGCTCTCGGTGAAGCGCGTCGAAGGGAATCACACTACGATGCTCCGGGATCCCCACGTCCGACGATTGGCCGCAGTGCTTCGCGAGAGCCTCATTTCCGGTCCCTAAGGACAGCACCAGAAAACCTCCTTTTGCGCCTCTGTTGTCGTGCAAAAGGAGAAGGAAAGAACGACGTTGTTTAATTGGAAGTTAGGCTATACATCAGTTTGTTGGTGTTGGTCCCGATTCTTCTTTTCTGGTATACAAGCTGCATCTAATTGAGCTTTCTTGAGACTAAGGAGAACGCGGATGCTTGTAGCACCAAAAAGAGTTCTATGCGCGGTGGCTGGGGTGGGGCTGGCGATCGGCATATCCCTACTTGCAACAGAAACCTCTCACGCGGAAGAAGCAACGGTCGATGGCGCCACCCAGGTGGAGGCTGCCCTTTCCCGTAGCCTACTAGCGGCTGAGGAAGAGCAGGACTCGGAAGGAACCGAGGCCGAGGCGAAAGGGAGTTATTGGAAAGACCATTTCCGTCTCCACGGCTACCTGACCACTGCCTACCAAGAACTGGACCCGGACGAAGATCGTCCCTTCGAAACTTCAGACCAACTCGTGCTCGGCCTCGATGAGGATGGAACCTTTGACTACCGCATTGCGGCCCTACAACTGCGATATGACCCAACACCCAAGAACACCGTCATTGTTCAGTTGAGTCACCGAAAGTTGGGAAACAGCCCTCTGACCGAAGACATCGACGAAGACGTCGAGCTCGACTGGGCTTTTTATCAGTTTCGGTTTACCGACAATACTTCTGTCAAGGTCGGTCGAGTACCAACTCCTGTAGGCATCTTCAATGAATACCGGGATGTTGGGACGCTGCTGCCGTTCTTCCGCCCTTCCTTCAATTTCTACCGAGAAGGAAGTTTCGTCAGTGAGACCGTTGATGGAGTGTTGCTCAGCCACCGGATCGGCGCAACTTCGGATTGGGGACTGGACATCGATGCCTACTATGGGGAGTGGGATCATTTGGAAGCCGGGTCTGCCAGAAATGACGCGGTAACCCAGGCCGACGTTTCCGACGGCTACGGTGCCCAATTTTGGTTGCGAACTCCGGTAGAAGGGCTTCGCTTCGGTCTCGGGGGCCAGTCCTATACCGTCAGCGAAGCCAGCGGCTTCAACAACGCGGAAGCGGATTGGGATTCCTGGTATGCCTCCATAGATGCCGTTTTCGAGAAGCTGATCGCTCGCGCTGAGTACAAATGGTTAGAGTTTCCCGTCGACAACAGCGTTTTCGTTGGCGGCGAGGCGGAGATTATTAACTATTACTTTCAACTCGGTTGGCTGTTCAATGACAAGTTTTCTCTCTACGGGCAGCAGGAATTTGGGGATGTAGAGCAAGATGCCATCGGTTTCGCCTCTCCTGCCGAGTTCAATCAGCGAGAAGATCTGGGCTTTTCACTGGTTTATTCCATTCTTCCCAACTTGGTTCTCAAGGCGGAATATCACGAACAAGCCTATGAGCTGGCTGGGTTCCCCTTTCCTGTCTTCGACTCGAGCGGCGCCTTTCTTGGTATCGAGATCCCGTTCACAGAATTCGAGGACGAATACTCAATAATAAGCCTGTCGGTTAGTTTCTAAGTTCGACTTAAAAGAGATTGCAGTGTGGGGTTCGTTGGCGAAGCTCACACTGCAATTTTGTTTCTAAGCCTTTTTCTTTCGAAAGGAGCTGCCATCGCGGGCCGATAACCGTTAAAATAATCCAAACCCCTGGCCTCCCCCAAGGAGTCTGTCTTGTCCATCCTGCTGCAGGATCTGCGGCTTGCCCTGCGGAGCTTTCGTAGGGAGCCGGGATTCTTTTTTGTCGCCTTGTTGACCCTGGCGTTAGGCATCGGAGCGAGTAGTGCGATTTTTACTGCAGTGAACGCTGTAGTGCTCCGCCCCTTGCCCTACGAGGAACCAGAAAATTTGGTGATGGTGTTGGAGCAGAACCTCCAGCGCGGCTGGAAATGGTATTCGGTCTCTCCTGCCAACTTCTTGGACTGGCGCAAACAGGTCGAGGTGTTCGAGGACATCGCCGCCTATTCCCTCTACTCGGACACGGGTTACAACCTGACCGGCGGATCCGAGCCGGAGCGAGTGGTTTCCAGTGCCGTTTCCGCTAGCTTTTTCGAGGTGTTTCGGGCTCAGGCGCTTCGGGGAAGGACCTTTCTTCCCACGGAGGACGAGCCTGGGCAGGACCGAGTTGTCGTGATCAGCCACGGACTCTGGCAGCGTAGGTTCGGAGCTGACCCAAATATGGTGGGACGTCAGGTAAAGCTCGATGGAACGAGCCATGAGGTGGTGGGCGTCATGTCGCCGGGCTTTGCCTACCCGGAAGGCACCGAGCTGTGGCTACCGCTGGCCTTCGATGCGAAAGAGAAGGCAAATCGAACCGTTCGATCCCTCTTCGTCGTTGGGCGCCTCGCTGAAGGGACTTCGGTGACTGCGGCACAGACCCATTTGGATACCGTGGCATCTCGCTTGGAGCAGGCGTATCCGGAGTCGAATTCTGGATTCGGAGTGGTCGTTCACCGACTGCATGATCGCGTCGTGGGGAACGTTCGGTCTGCCATGCTGGTCCTGCTGGGGGCGGTGGGTTTCCTCCTACTGATCGCTTGTGCCAACGTCGCGAACCTAGTGTTGGTTCGTGCCTCCGGTCGGCAGAAGGAGTTCGCCCTTCGGCAAGCTCTCGGTGCCAGTCGTCGTAGAATGGCCGGTCAGCTATTTGCCGAAAGCCTCCTCCTGGCGGTGTGTGGCGGCCTTTTGGGACTACTTCTCGCCATCCTGGGTAACCGTCTGTTGGTCACTGCCGCCCCCGCGAACTTGCCGCGCCTCGGTGAGATTTCTCTCGACGGCCGGGTGTTGTTGTTTACCGCTTCGGTGGCACTTCTGACCTCAGTGGCCTTTAGTCTGGCACCGGTAGCGTCTCTGTCTCGGCTCTCCCTGAACAGTGTCTTGGGAACCGGTAGCCGAGGAGCTAGCAGCAATCGAGACCGAGCTCGGCTTCGTCAGGTCATCGTCGTCGCTCAGGTAGCCTTCGCTCTCCTTTTGCTCGTCGGCGCGGGGCTGACGGCGCGCAGCTTTTTCCAACTGCAACGGCAGGACATCGGTTTCCGCCCCGAGGGGTTGCTGTCCATGCAGCTCGCCCTACCGGCGGTCAAATACTCCACCGGGGATGCCCAAGGATTGTTCTTTAGCGAATTACTGGCCCGGGTAGAGGCTCTTCCTGGAGTGACTTCAGCAGCGGTCACCTCATGGCTGCCCTTTGCAAGCGTTCCCGTGGACTGGGATTTCCACATCGAAGGCCGCCCGCCGGAGACCCTCGATGATGCGGTAACGGCTGGATTCAGAGCTGTCAGTGCCGGGTATTTCGAGACTCTCGGCGACCCGTTGCGCGTTGGCAGGACCTTGGTGAGCTCGGATCGGGCCGATAGCCCGGGGGTGGTGGTCATCAACGAGACCATGGCGCGCCGCTTCTGGCCGGATGGAGACCCTCTAGGGCAACGCCTGGTCATGGGCGAGTTAGTTAAAGGGATCTTCCCCAACCTCCCCCTTACCATGGAGGTGGTGGGGGTGGTGGGGGATGTCAAGCAGAGTGCCCTCGACTTGCCTCCGGAGCCGGAGATGTTCGTTCCTTTTTCTCAATACGCCTGGAGCAATATGTTTCTGCTAGTGCGTTCCGCGGCGGATCCTCGAGCCCTCGATGCTTCGGTGAGAAGCCAGATCAAAGAGATGGACCCGGCTCAACCCATCTACGATGCCAAGACTATCGAGGATCGGGTGCAAGCCTCTCTGACCACTCCACGCCTGACGCTCCTTCTCTTAGGTGTGTTTGCGGTGTTGGCTCTGGTCCTGGCGTCTGTGGGCATCTACGGAGTGATCTCCTACTCCATGGGCCTGCGGACTCGGGAGATCGGGACTCGATTGGCTCTGGGGGCAGCCCGGGGCGACATTCTCCGGTGGGTTCTGGGGAGAGGTCTGGCTCCCGCCGTGGCCGGTCTCGTAGTGGGTCTGTTGACAGCCCCTTTGCTCACTCGGTGGCTTCGAAGTCTACTTTTTGAAGTGAGTCCCAATGATCCTCTCACCCTGGCTCTAGTCACCGTTGCTTTAGGACTCGTGAGCTTTGGGGCTGCCCTGATCCCGGCCCTGCGCACGGCTCGGTTAGATCCCTTGGAAGCCCTACGCCAGGAATAGGATGTCGCGCAATATCAAGCTACTGATGAGGTTATTCGCTCCTGCTTGGAGGGGGTATCTCGGCAGTCGGGTCGTGTGGGCGATTTGCCGCGATCTGATCTCGATACAAAATGACTCACTCCGTCCGCAGCCGAGTGGGTGTCCAGGTTCTTTTCTTTTCGTTCTATAGATCCATTTTAGAGTGATCGGTTCTGGAAATGAGGCGCTATCGGAGAGATAACAATCAAAATTATTGGTACAACAGTATTTTTTTATTATCGGTGAGCGATTTTTTGATGAAATTGGGAATTAAAAACGGGGAGGGGATAGGTTTATGAAGTAAATGGTAAATCCTGGAAGAGGAGGGTCGAAATGGGAGTGAGTAAAGTATTGAGCGGGAAGTGCATTTGGCTCGAGAGGTCTCTTGTCTCAGTGATAGCTGTGGCGATCTCTTTGAGCCTGGCATGGCCAATTGTGGCCAGTGAGCTGGAGGGCCTTCGACATCCAGCGACCGTGATCCGAGATGGGGAGGGAATACCGCATGTTTTCGCCCTCGCAGAGTCAGATGCTTATTTTCTTCTTGGCTATGTTCATGCTGAGGACCGTTTCTTTCAAATGGACTTCTTTCGCCATGTCTTCGAAGGGACTCTTACCGAGCTTCTCGGCCCTGGATTGCTGAGCTCGGATGCTCAATTTCGACGGTTCAATCTGCGCTCGGTGGCGGAGGCTAGCTTTTCCGCCCATAGCACTTCTTCTCGCCGCCTGTTGACGGCCTATGCAGATGGTGTCAATGCTTACCTGGCGAATAACCCTCTGCCGATAGAATATTCTCTTCTCGAAGTGACTTTGGACAGCCTTCGTCCTTGGAGCCCCTCCGATGGCTATTTGTTATTGAAGGGTTTTTCTGCTAGCTCGTGGTTAGACCTCTCAGACCTCAATTTGACTTTGGCTCTTGACTCTTTTAGCCAAGCGGGGAGTGCCGGTGACTTTGACGGCGCTGCTCTGTTTTTCGAGGATGTCTATCGCTTGGCACCCACGGAACCTACGACAACGGTTCCAGCAGGAGAGCAGCTTAGGGAAGGTTCCTTAGGGGCATCAAGCTCAGGTACATCGAGTGAAGGGGCAGGCAGCCCCAGAGCCTCCCAGCCATTCGCCTTGGATAGCGCCGTCCTCGATTTGGCGCGGCAGTTGCGGGACGAGATAGCTGCAATTCCCACCCTTCATCGAACTTTGGAAGGAGCACAGCGTGGGCAGGGTAGTAATTGGTGGCTGCTGGATAGCTCTTTGACCCGCAGCCGGGTTCCTATCCTGGCCAACGATCCCCATCAATTTCTCTCCATGCCACCAGTGATCTATGAAGCCCATCTGAAGGTGTTGAGGGGAGGAGGGCTGAGAGATGTCTCCGGGGTTACCTTCGCTGGGATCCCAGCTGTACCCATCGGTTGCACCGATAGGGTTTGTTGGGGAGCTACCAACAATTCCATGGATGTCACTGACACCTTTGCCGAACGGGTGATGGTGGATGCGATCAGCGGACGCCCGACTCATACGATCTTTCAAGGCAATCCCGAGCCGATTACGGTGCTGGAGCATAGCTATCGGGCAAACCGCCTTGGAGATGGGATTCCGGATAACTTAGAGCCTCTCGAGGTAGCTCCCTCGGCGGGTGGAGAGTCGTACCATGTGCCGCGGCGCAACAATGGACCACTGCTCTCTATCGGTCCGGCGGAGGATGGTGTTGCAGCGGGTTTGAGTGTGCAATACATCGGTTGGTCGCCAAACCTCGACTTGGAAACTTTCATTCGACTGGCCCGGGCCCGCAAGCTGCGGGATTTCGACCGAGCGATGCGCTATGGAGACGGTTTTCTTTTCAATATGGGCTATGCGGACGTCGATGGAAATATTGCCTACTTTGCCTCCGGTGAAGTGCCTTTGCGAGATGATCTGCAAAATCTCGAGAGGGTGGATGGCGCTGCGCCGTTTCTGATTCGAGACGGCACCGGGCAGTTCCGCAATGAATGGTTGCGGCCTTCGGGGCAGGACCCATTTCGTAGCTTGCCCTATGAGATATTGCCGCGAGAGGAGATGCCTCAGGCGAAGAACCCAGCTCAGGGGTACCTCAACAGCTCGAATAATGACCCCATGGGGGGGAGCCTCGACAACGATCCCTTCAATGAGCTTCGGGGGGGCGGTGGTGTCTACTATCTCAATCGCTCCTTCGTCAGCCTGAGAGCAGCTCAGGTGGAGCGCGCCATCGAAGAGAACCGAAGTGCTGGACGCCGGTTTTCGGGAGCCGATATCCGTCGCCTTCAAGCCGATTCGAGGATGCTTGACGCTGAGATCCTGGCTCCCTACCTGGTCGATGCATTCGACCGGGGCCTCCAGGATGGTGTTTCGCCCCAATTAGCTGCCTTGGCGGCGGACCCGGCTGTAGCCGAGGCCGTTGAACGATTGGCCGCCTGGGATTTTTCGACCCCTACTGGAATCACGGCAGGCTATGACCCGGGAGACGATCCGGAGGACTTGCCCCTACCGTCGTTGGAAGGCGAGGAGGCGAGTGTCGCTACAACGATCTTCTCCGTCTGGCGTGGCCAGTTGATTCGCCGAGTGATCGACCAGACCCTCGACGGCCTCGGGCTGGGCGCAGCATTGCCTCCGGACCGTCAGGCCTATGTAGCTCTCTTGCACCAGCTCAGAACCTTCGAGACCTCTGGTGGGGTGGGCGCTTCCGGAGTCTCCTTTTTTGAAGTTCCGGGAGTCGAGTCCGGACCTGATGCACGGGACATCATCCTTCTTGAGACCTTGCGGGCCAGTCTCGACCTATTGGCGGGGCCTTCTTTTCAGGACGCTTTCGGAGGCTCGCCGGATCAAGACGACTACCGGTGGGGGCTGCTGCACCGCATCACCATCCCTCATCCCTTGGCGGGTCCTTTCAATGTTCCCCCAGCGGGAGGCTTCACTGATCTAGGTCCTCAGCTGCCGGGCATCTCCCGCGGTGGAGGCTTTGAGTCCATCGACACTGGCGCTCACAGCACCCGGGCTGCCGACGACCAGAGCTTCACCTTTCTCCTTGCTGCGGGCCGACGGGGCTACTCCCATTTGAGTCGTTGGGGAATTCGCTCCTTCCAGATCTTGCCCGGCGGCCAAAGTGGAGATCCCACCGGGCCGGAGTACACCCTTCAGCTGGACCGTTGGCTCACCAACCAATATGCCCCGGTGCGAGTGAGGACTGGAGATATTCTTCGCCACGCGGAAAGCTACGAAGTGTTCTATCCAGCCTATTGACGGGTGGGGGACTCGGCCGTCTTTCCCGAGTATTACCGGCTGAGTGCGAGAAATCAGGGCAGATGGCGAGTTGTAGGTAGACAGTTGGGGGTTCGGCTCCTGGGTGGGTCGAACCCCTGGTTGGGTTCCGGAGTCCGACTCGGTCGTTTTCGCCGAGGTAGGATGACGGCTCACCGGGACCGGGAGCGGATAGCAAAAATCTTGCCGTGAAGCCCTGATGGGAAAGGGGCTTTAATGGGAACGGGTCCTAGATGGGGAGGACTGAGAAGATGTCGAAAATCGTATTCTCCAAGGCAGAGCAGGAAGCGCTGGTGGCGCGGCTAAAGCTCTACTTCAGTGAGGAGCTGAACCGGGAGTTGGGGGGCTTCGAGGCGCAGTTTCTGCTGGACTTCATCGCTCAGGAGATTGGCCCCAGTTTTTACAATAGAGGCCTGTACGATGCCCAGGCAGTTTTTGCCAGCAAGATCGAGGGAGTCACCGACGCGATCTACGAGATCGAAAAACCTACCGGTTTGGGCCGATAGGTACCTAGATGGGTGGCTAGATAGGGGCCAAGATGGCCGCAGAATAGTTAGCCGAAGGTTATTCGTCGCCGCCCGAGTCAACCTTCGGCCCCCAAGGATCGTTTGTCCCGTGGCCAAGGGGTCGAGAACCCCGCCAAGACCTCTTTCTTCGACCCCGGCCCTGTGCTAATCTAGCGCGAATTCTAGGTGCTCCCAACACAAGTCTTGGTGAGCCAAATCGAAACATCAGGAGAGACGACGAAATGAGCCAACGCTTAACGCGTAAGGAGATCAAGCAGAAGGATCAGTTCATGACCTCCATGGAGTCGACCGTAAGCTACGGTCGCAGCCATATGAAGACGATCCTCACCGCCGTCGGCCTCGTGGTTGCGGCGATTCTCCTCACTGTAGCCGTGGTTCGATTTCTCGGCCACCAGAAACAGAAGGCATCCTTGGCCCTTGCTGAGGCCATGGAGGTCTATGAAGCCCCCATTCTAGAAGCTGGTTCCGTTGACGACTCCGGCGGCCTCAATTTTCCCGACGAGGCAGCTCGTCGTAGTCGAGCCAAGGAGCTCTTCGAGGCCGTTCGTTCCAAGTACGGTTCTTCCGATGCGGCGGATGTCGCTGGTATCTTCCTGGCAAAAATGGCCACGGAGGACGGAGACCTGGAAACCGCTCGCGCCGAATGGGCGGCCTACGCCGAAAACCATAGCGACGACGTGTTGTCAGCCCAGGTACGACTGAACCTTCTTGCGCTGGAACGCAAGGATGGGAATAGCGAGAAGGTGGTGGAAGATCTGCGCGGCATGCTGGACTCAGATCGAAAGCCTCTTCCGGAGGATGCCATCCTCTACGAGTTGGCCACGACCTTGGAAGATTTGCAGCGGCCCCAGGAAGCTCTGCCTTACTACCAACGTATCGTGGACGAATTCCCCCGCTCTCCCTACAGTCTGACTGCCCAGCAAAAGGCGAGTTCTCTAGCGGAGGGGAACCCAGCCTCTGCCGGCTGATCAGGTTTTTGGCACGAGTGAATGGTCGTGGTGGCAAGACATCTCAGTGGCTTGCCATTGGCTAGGCGTGGTATTGGTTAGACCTTCTGGTGGCTAGCCGCTCCATAGAAGAGCCACGACGCGGCTTCCTTTACACATCCACCGGTGCCCCAGACTCTCCAAACTCCATGACTAGCCCATACGACATTCTGACCCGCAAACGCTCTGGCTCGAGCCTCAGTGATGAGGATCTGGCTGGGCTCGTGGCGGGAGTTTGTGACGGCACTTGGAGCGACGCTCAGGTAGGCGCGTTCCTGATGGCGGCGGTGATTCGTGGTCTCGACGGGCGGGAGACCCAAACGCTCACTCGGGAAATGATGCTTTCCGGCGACTGTTGGCAGCTGCGGGACGAGGTTCCGACGGTGGCTGACAAGCACTCCACCGGTGGAGTCGGAGACAAGGTTTCTCTGATTCTCGGCCCATTGTTAGCCGCTTGCGATCAACCAGTGGCGATGCTCACCGGCCGCGGTTTGGGCCACACGGGAGGGACCGCCGATAAGCTAGAAACCATCCCGGGGCTGCGTCAGGATCTCAGCCGTGAGTGGGCCCTAGAGCTGATCGAAAAAACGGGCTTGGCTTTGGGTATGGCCACCGGCGAGGTAGCTCCGGCTGACCGTCGCCTTTATTCCCTGCGGGATGTGACCGCAACGGTGGATTCTCTTCCCTTGATGGCAGCGAGTATTCTTTCCAAGAAGTTGGCGACGGGTACCGCCGCCGTGACCTTTGATGTCAAGACCGGTGATGGTGCCTTTCTGCCCGATATGGACGAAGGCCGCAAGCTGGCTCGGCTTTTGGTGGAGACCTCCGCTGGCCTCGGTGCTAAGGCCAGCGCAGTGATCACCGATATGAGCCAGCCTCTCGGTCGCTGGGTCGGTCATGCTGCTGAGGTACGGGAGACCCTGGATTGCTTGGAGGGCGGTGGTCCGGCAGATCTGATGGAAGTTACCTACACCTTGTGCCAAGAGGTCACCTCTTTGCTGGGGCGTCCCCTTGGACGAACCGATCTCGAGAGTGCGATCGCTTCCGGGCGAGCCCGGGAGAAGTTTCAGACCTGGGCGATCGCTCAGGGAGCCGAGGCTGCCTGGTGGGTTCGGCCGGACCTTCCCCTCGCTCCCCACGAAGTGATCCTCGAGGCGCCTAGCTCCGGAGTTCTCGCTGCGGTGGCGAACCGTCGCCTAGGCTTGTTGTTAGGGGAGGCAGGTGGAGGGCGGTTGCGGCCTGGGGATACCATCGACCCTGGGATCTCTCTCCATTCCAAGGCGCGCCTTGGAGAGGCTGTCGAAGCTGGACAAGAATTGGCCAGGATCTACCTTCGTAAGCCGGATGAATCTTTGACCCAACGTTTCTCCAGCTGTTTCAAGATCGATGAGACCGGCCAGGTCCCAGAGCTGATTCGCGAACGGATCAGCTGACCTCCCGCTGCGACCTAGTAGTGGGCGGCCACCGCCTGCCAGCTAGGACTTTGTAATTGAGAGTCTTCGATCCGCCTATCTCTAAGGGTTCACCTCGAACCGTTGGTTTCATTTCGGACCATCGACCGCCGCTTCCCTCTCCAGAGCCCCGTCTCCAGGGTGGGTGAATCGGGCGATGTATCCTCTTCACCCCTTCCTCTGGCTAGCCAACAAGATACTGGTTTCGGTGGTTTCGATGCCCTGGACCAGCCGAATACGGCGCAGACAGCGGTCGAAGGCAACCAGGGTGTCCACCTCCAATTCGGCAACGATGTCCCAACGTCCATTGGTGCTATGGAGAGTGGTCACCTCCGGAAAACCACGCAAGCGCTCAATGACCAAGTCAGCTCCCTGTCCTAAGACCTTGACCGTCATGATGGCTCGCACTGCGTCTCGGTGAGAACCGTCCTGAGTGACGATGGTGAAGCCCTGAATCACCCCTGAGTCGACCAGACGGTCGATGCGAGATCGGATCGTTGCTCGGGCCAGGTGAAGTTTTCTCGCCAGCTCAGAGATGGGCGCCCGAGCGTTCGTTCGCAGTAGCGAGAGCAGCCTATAGTCCGTGTCATCCATGCACCTTCTCCCATTTTGGTCGATTGATCTTATCAAACTGGTCAATTCTGGCTGTCATTCAGTCGGTTTTCTGCCTTTACGTCACCAGCTATTTTCTTGGAAGATCTAAGCCACCGACGGACACGAGATCGACCGTCTCTCGAACAGGAGGAGAGGACTTTTCCATGAAGAACCAAAGCGCAATGCCATCGCCCTTCCCTCGCCGACCCTTGCACCTGGTCGGGGCCCCCCTCGAGGTCGGTGGCAGTCAGCTCGGAACGGTCATGGGGCCCGCAGGACTGCGCACTGCTGGTCTAGAAGCGACCTTGGAGAGCCTCGGCCACCAGGTTGTCGACTCGGGTGACCTAACGCCTATTCCTTCCGCGGCAGAGTCTTCTGACCTCGAAAAGGTAGGTCGGAATGCTTCAGCCATCCAGCCCTGGCTGTTGGAGCTCTCCGAGAGCGGCTACCGCTCCCTGGTCTCAGGGCATCTTCCGATCTTCTTGGGCGGTGACCATAGCCTGTCCATGGGGACCGTCAACGGAGCGGCGCGCTATTGCGCCACCACCAACCGTGAGCTCTTCGTCCTTTGGCTCGATGCTCACGCCGATTTCAACACCCCGAGTACCTCCCCCTCGGGCAATCTTCACGGAATGCCCTTGGCGATGTTGTGTGGAGAGCCGGGTTTCGAGCCGCTTTGTAGCGAGGACGGCTCAGCGGTGAAAAGTGGAGTCCTCGACCCCAAAAACCTCCATCTCTTCGGGATTCGGTCCGTAGATGAAGGGGAGCGGTCCCTGCTCGAGGAGCGGGGAGTCGAGACGACCGATATGCGCTGCCTCGATGAACAGGGAGTCGCCTTACCCCTGAGTCGCTGGTTGGAACACATTCGTCGCCGCGGCGGGGCACTTCACGTCAGTCTTGATGTCGACTTTCTCGACCCAGGCTTGGCGCCGGGGTCCGGCACCCTGGTTCCTGGAGGGGCTAGCTACCGTGAGGCTCACCTGGTCATGGAAATGCTCCATGATTCAGGCCTACTGCTTTCTTTGGATGTCGCGGAGCTCAACCCCTATCTCGATGTGCGAGGCCAAAGCGCTCGGGTCCTCGTCGATCTCGTCGCTAGCCTCTTCGGTCGCAGAATTACCCACCGGAGCCCCAGTCGGGTGAACGTTGCCTAACGTAGCATTGGACGAATTTCTGGATGGTTTCCGCCCTTCAAGCTCTAGCGGGTCACTGTCTCGAGGCGAGGGCACGCCGCTGGAGGGACACACCCTCTTCCACTCTCCAATGGTTCTCAGGTAGGCGGAAACGCAGAATTTCTAGCCCCTGAGCGAGAGCAGCAAGAGCGCTTTCTACCTCCTGGTTCTCGAGTCGAGCCTCACCGAGGTCCACCAGGCAAGCGCCGATGTCCGGATGCTGGTCCGGCAGCTTGAGGCGGTAGATGCGAAGGGCCTCCTGGAACTCCTCGAAGGCGGATGGCTTGCGGCCTTGCCTCCAGAAGAGTCGAGCCAGTAGGTGATGGCTGGCTGCCACCCTTGGGGCTTCGGTGCCGAGGCTCTGCTGTTGGCTGGTCAGGCTTTGGCGGATCAGACTTTCGGCTTCGTCGAGATCGCCCAAGGCGAGGAGAATAGATCCCCGGGAAGACTGAGCTGCTGCCATCCATGGATGCGCCTCGTTGCCCAATCTGGACAAAATCTCGATGGCTTTGTCGGAGGCTTCTAGGGCTTGTTCTAAAAGCTCTTGGTCCCGGTAGATCTCTCCATGAATATGGTGGACGATACCCAGATAAGGGTGGTGAGGACTATCCGTTTTAGGAAAGGTCCTCAAGGCGCTGTTCATGAGTGTTTGAGCTTCGGGGAAGTTTCCTAAGGCGCCGTGGGCTTTTGCAAGATTGCTCATGATGGTGGCAACTCGGAGGTTCTTCGGTCCTGGCTCCCGGCCCAGGAGCTCCAGGGAGTCCCCGTAGGCTTTGGCGGCCCCCTGGAGGTCGCCCTGGGCACGCAGGGTCGCCGCGAGATTGTTGAGAGCAGCCCCTTCTCGGACTGGGTTGACGTCATAGCGTCGGAAGATCTCTACCGCTTCTTCGAGCATGGATCGGGCCCGAGAAAATTGGTTGAGGTTTCGTAAGTTCTCCGCTTGGCTGGCGAGAGCTCCGGCCAAAGTCAAGGGAATCGCGTCGCTGGCGCGGAGCATCTCGAGGCCCCGAGAGCCGAGGAGGGAAGCTCGAGCTAGATCTCCACGCAGGCCGACCACGGTACCGAGAGAGGTGAGGAGCTGCCCTTGAATTTCTTTTTCTTGGGGACTCAGAAGATGGAGGGCTTCACGAAAGTTCTTTTCGGCTTCTTCGAAGCTCCCTCGGTCGCGGTAAGCGAAGCCCAGCTGCCGGTGAACATTCACTAGGTCGTTGGGGTCCGGGCGGTTCTGAGCCCGGATCCCTCGGAGGGCCTCCTGGAGAACTTTGATGGCTTGGGCCGGTTGGCCCTTTTGGTTGAGCAGCAAGCCGAGCTCGGTTCGAGTCTGAGCCATCTCGAGACGGTGATCACCGGGCAGCTCCGAGTAGCGCAGGAGGGATAAATCCAGGAGCTCCTGGGTCTGGTCGTAGCTTCCTAGGCTGAGGTAGATATTGCCGAGAGTTCCCAGCAATCGGGCTTGTAGGTGAGGTCGGTCGGCAAGGTCCGTCAGAACTCGGTTTCGGTGACGATCCAGGAGCTCTCTAACGGATATCTCCGGCCCCGCTTCGCTCTCCGGAATGGAGACGCTGAACATCTTTTCCAAAAACTCGACGGCCTCTTCCGCTCTTTCGGTTTCCGCTCGCGCCGTGTTGCGCTCCTGCCGAAGCCGGTCTGCCTGTAGGGTCGAAACGAGGGCGAGAGCAAGAGTCGACAAGGCCAGTAACGCCACCAGCACGGCTGCGGATCGATTGCGCTTGACCAATTTGGTGAACCGGTAGCCAAAGGTCTGAGGTCTTGCAGAAACGGGAAGTCCGGAGAGATAGCGGTCGATGTCCTGAGACAGAGCTTCCGCTGACGGGTAGCGGCGCTCCGGCTCCGCTTCGAGAGCTCTCAGGGTGATGTTGTCCAGATCTCCTCTTAAAGTGCGGGCGGCGACGGGACGTTGGGGCGCTTTGCTTTCGGAAAGGCCGTCGGCTTTGGTTTCAGGAGTAGCGCTTTGGGCGGCAGGAACATTCCAGACGTTTCTTTTCTTGAACTCGAGCTCACTGGGAAGAGGGGGGCTTTGATTCTCCAGTAGCCGCTGCGCTTCAGCGGGGCTTTGGGATGAGAGGTCGAAGGGCCGTTGACCGCAAAGCAGCTCGTAGAGCAACACTCCCAGGGAGTAAATGTCTGCCGCTGTGGTGACCGGTCGGCCCGCTACCTGCTCGGGACTGGCGTAGCTGGGGGTCAGAGCGCGAGCCAATGTGCGGGTTGGGAGCTCTTCGCCCTTGGCCTCAGCGGTGAGGAGTTTGGCGATGCCGAAGTCGAGTAGCTTCGGTTCGCCATCTTCGGTGACCAGGATATTGGCGGGTTTGAGGTCTCGGTGCACGACCAGATGGCGGTGAGCGTAGTGGACAGCGTCGCAGATCTTGCGGAATAGCTCGAGGCGAGACCTCAGTTCCGGAGAGGCTTGTTTGAGGTAAACACTCAAGGTGACCCCAGCCACGTATTCCATGACTACATAGGGAACTCCCTCTTTTGTGGACGCGCCATCGAGAAGGCGGGCGATGTGGGGGTGGTCGAGTTGGGCCAGAATACGCCGCTCGGCGACCAGGCGTTGGTGCAGTCGCCGATGACCGAAGGGGCCGTGGAGGACCTTAATGGCGACTTGCTGCTGGAAGGACTCACCGCGGCGTTCGCCACGATAGACCAAACCCATTCCCCCTTCGCCGATCCTCTCCGCGAGAGTGTAGGGCCCGAGGGTCCGACCCAACCATGGGTCCGGTTGGGGAATGGATTCGGCGAAAATGGGATGCTCGACGAGCACCGGGTCGGCTAGGAAAGTGTCATCTTGGGCATGCTCCAAGAGAGCTTCCAGATGCTGGTGAAGGGCTGGGTCTTCCTCTTGCAGGTCTTCTAGCAGCTGGTTGCGCTGTTCCGGCCTAGCAGAGGCTACCCGGTCCCAGAGCAGAGACAGGCGCTGCCACTGCTGCTTGTTCATTGATTCTTCGGTCGCTGAGTTTCCGACTGGACCCGCGCAGCGACTCAGTGTTCCTCGCCAGTTCCTTCGTTCGCCGGCTCGAAGAGATGCTGAAATTCTCCTAGGCCTTCGCTCTTCAGATTCTCCTTGGGCACGAATCGTAGGGAGGCGGAGTTGATGCAATAGCGCAGGCCGGTAGGGCGCGGTCCGTCGTTGAACAAATGGCCCAGGTGGGAGTCGCCGTCCTTGGAACGGACCTCGGTGCGGACCATACCGAAGCTTCTATCGCTGAGCTCAATGATGTGCTGTCTCTTCAACGGTTGGGTGAAGCTTGGCCAGCCCGTGCCCGAATCGAATTTGTCCGTGGAGCTGAAGAGGGGCTCTCCGGAGACGATGTCGACATAGATGCCTTCGTCGTGATGGTCCCAGTACTCATTGCGGAACGGTCTTTCGGTGCCGTCCTCCTGAGTGACTCGGAATTGGATTGGGGTCAACCGCTCTCGCAGGGCATCCAGATCTTTTCGGACGGGGGAGACTTCACCATGCGCGGTAGATTCGGCAGCCACGGCTTCGTCCTGGGAGGCTTCCACAGAATCTCCTGCGCAGCCAGAGATGAAGGGCACCAAGACTGCTGAGGCCAAGACGAGAGTCAAGTTACGAAGCCGGTTGGTAGCGATCATTTCTTTTCTCCCCAGATCTGTTCGAGGCGGGCGTCCCGTCCACAGCCGCGCCGGTAGCTGTAATAGCGTCCCGGGCTTTTCTTGTAGAAATCCTGGTGATAATCCTCCGCCGGGAAAAAGGTGTCTGCAGCGGTGATTTCCGTCACGATGGGATCGGAGAAGGGTTTGGTCGCCTCGATCTCTGCTAGCGATTGGAGGGCGGCCGCCTTCTGATCTTCGTCGAGATAGAAGATACCGCTGCGATATTGACTGCCTCGGTCGCAAAACTGACGATCTGGTGTTGTCGGATCGATGCTGTACCAGAAGGTCTCGAGCATTTCCTCATAGCTGATCTGAGTCGTGTCGAACTCGATGCGCACCGCTTCCGTGTGGCCGGTTCGGCCAGCGGATACCTCGTTGTAAGTGGGGTTGTCCTGATGCCCACCGATATACCCAGAAACCGCTGAGATGACTCCCTCTACCTTTTCGAAGTCCGATTCGGTACACCAAAAGCAACCGCCCGCGAAGATGGCGACTTCGATATCAGCTGCGGCGATGTCGTCTCTGGAGGTGGAGGTTCTTGGGCTATCGCTCTCTGGTGCTGCGGCGCCTGCGTTGCCTCCCGCTTGAGCTGTACAGGCAGCTAGGAGCAGCACGAGAGCTCCGGTGAAAGTAGCAGAGAGAGTTCGAGTGAAGAGCCGATATTGAGCAGAAGTAGGCAATTTGATGTCTCCTGTTTTGGGAAGGGAAGTCGGCCATCTGCCGCGAGGCCCTTAACCTTGAACTACGAAGGAAGCTGGATCCTGGATTGGCACCTCCCGACTCCCGAGGGCCAGTCTACCCTGACCCGGCGAGGCAATCGGCCCCGCAAGCTGCATCCGTCTTCCCCTCTAAACCCACAAAGAGTCTCGAGGGCGCCCTTCGGGTGCCACAGGGTTGCCACATTCGATCTAGAGGATCCGCGGTAGAAACGAGTTGGAGGATTGAATGGACAGAACGAAGCTAGAAGCGATCGCGACCTACTTTGCCGTCTGGACCCTTGGGGTGTTGATCTTTCTCAGCATTCTGGCCTCTGCAGACGCTATTTTCGGCTGGGACCTACTGCCTCCCTGGCTCGACAAGATAGGGGTACTGGCTATCGTATCCCTGCTGATTTTCTTGGCAGCCTGCGTTTTGATCAGCCTGATGCTCAATGTCAGTCTTATCGCCTACCGAGTCTCTGCCATCGCGGAGGAGATCGAAGGGAGCCGTAAGTCCGGACGAATGCCTGCGGAAGGCCAATCGTGAGTGGACCCCTTGGCTTGCATCTTCCGGTTTCCCGGTGGAAGGTGCTAGGGGCAGGCTTGGGACTGATCTCCCTGCTTCTAGCCGCTGGATTCGCTGACTCCCTTCGTCGGCAACAGCAACTGACGGAGCTCACTCAGCAAGTCTGCACCCTTGGGATCTCCGATGATCTGCAGGAGACTCTCTCCGATCTGGTTGACAGCCCATCCCTGCATCGCAGCTTCTCCCGTTTCGCTGCCCGAGAAGTGCAGGAGTCTTTGGCAGGGGCGGGGAGTGTCGAGCTCATCTACCAGCGCCAAGATCAACCGTGGGTGGTTTCCCCTTGGAGTGGTCCTGTGGAGGGATTGGGGAAATACCTTCAGCCGGAGTGGGGAAACTTCTCAGAGCTGACCCTAGATCCCACCTGCGTTGGGCATCGCAACGATAGGTTTTTCATCGTTCTGAGAGCCGTGGAGGTGGGAGATGGTGGCAAGGTTCTCCTCGTGATCCGGCAAGGTCTAAGTCACTGACCTACTGGTTGGACCTGGTAGCCGCGCGCTGCGCGGTCTTAGGGTCTGTCGCCTGGGATTGCAATCCCATGGGATCTCCAGGGTCTGTCGCCTGGGATTGAAATCCCAGGCTAGCCAATGTGTCCCCCTTTGCGGCCCAAGAGCGGTTTCCTCGCCCCGCCAGGGCGGTATATCTCGGTCTGGGCGTTCAACCCAAGGCCTAATCGAGGGCTTCGGGTGTCGGCGTTTCCACGACGATGGACGTCTTTACAGAGTTGGCGATAAAGCACTCTTTGTGGGACAGCTGGTGAATCTTGGCGAGTTGCTCCGGGCTGACGGGGGTTGCCGAGTCGAATTCTATGGTCGGCTTGAGGATCACGCGAGTCACGGCCAGTGCACCCCGCTCGTTTTTTTCCAAAAATCCCTTGGCTTCGTCCTGGTAGGAGTCCACCACGAGGCGTTTTCGCGATGCGATGGCGAGGAAGGTCAGCATATGGCAGCTGGCAATCGACGCCACGAACGCTTCTTCTGGATCGACTCGATCATCGGAACCCAGGAAAGCAGAGGCAGCGGAGGCGGGGATGGTCACATCCCCTGGGAACTCCCACTTATGGTCGCGGCAGTAGGCTGAGTAAGAGAAGTCTTCTCCTTCTCGCTGCCAGAGAATCTTGGCTCGATGTTCGGACATGGCTGGTCTCTTTTTCCTTATCTCACGGTTGTTCCCCGAAGGGATTGCCGCGATAGATGTCTAAGTTTCTCGTCTTCCCGTCATGAAGCCCAAAATTCCAGGATCGAATTCGCTCCCCGGTAGTGTATCCTCGTCGGAGGCCGCGGCTATCGGTTCGCTCCTCGGGAATTTTGTTCTTCCCTAGTGAGTTGGTAGCGATGTCTTTGTTTTACCTCACGGTGTTTTCTCCTTTTTACTTCACTTCTCGGTGTGTGCTCCTTTTCCTGTTGCCTGCCTGCTAATCTATGTGGGCTTTTTGGCAGCTGTCGGAGCGAATTTTTGCCTGGTCCAAGAGATGGTTATGGTCCGCCAGGTGGGTTGCTAATCCACTAATTCTCTTGGGCTTTCGATCGTCCTAGCTGTTGAAGGAGGTCCCCGTGCACTGTCTTCTCTCTTGCCGTCATTTCTCTCTGCGTCGTCTCCCAGCGCCCTTTCTGAGCGCTGCCATGATGAGTGGCCTGATCTTATGGGGGCCTGGTGCCGAGGCTCGAGCTTCAGACGCGCTCCCGGGCGCAGCTCTGGTGGAGGAGTCCAGCCTATGGATCACCATCGGCGCCGATGCCTTCGCTCGCCTCCAGGCGGAGCATGGCTTGATCTTCCGGAATCAGCCGCTACAGGCAGTGGCCCGACAAGGAGAGGTGGTCGCGACCCGCATCGATAGTCGAGACCTGGAACGCATTTCCCGGGTGATTCACCAGAGCCATCATCGGTGTCCAGGTTTTCTGGCTCATGACTCCCTGGAAGAAGCGCAGGAAGCGCTGCTGCAATCTGCTCGACCACAGCTCGGTGGAGGAGCGCTGCCTTTCGAAATCGACCAGCCGGCTCTGGTTGCGAGCTTGGATGGCTTACTCCAAGGCGATGAGATCCTGGAGACCATCGAGACCCTCTCAACTGACTTCAACAATCGCTACTATCAACACCCCTCGGGCCAGAACGCTGCCCAGTGGATCCGGGATCTGTGGGCAGGCTACGCCTTTGGCAGGCCGGAGGTGACCTCGGAATTGTTCTCTCACTCTGGTTGGGCTCAGCCGTCGGTTATCCTGACCATTCCGGGGTCCACCAAGCCCGACGAGGTCGTGGTGCTGGGGGGGCATTTGGATTCCATTTCCTCGGGATCTTCAAACCCGGACTTCCTGGCTCCCGGAGCTGACGACAACGCTTCAGGTATCGCTACCCTCAGCGAAGTGATTCGCATCGCCCTGGCGCAGGGCTTCACCCCCCAACGGACGGTGAAATTCATAGGCTACGCAGCCGAAGAAGTCGGTCTTCGAGGGTCCCAGGAAATCGCAGACACCTTCCAGGCGGGTAGTGACGATGTGGTGGCTGTCCTTCAGCTGGACATGACCGGTTTCAATGGTTCTACCAACGACCTGACCCTGATTAGCGACTTCACCGATAGTGCCTTGAACACCTTCCTGGGAAGCCTGATCGACACCCACCTCACCGATCTGACCTGGAATACCAGTTTCTGTGGCTATGGTTGTTCCGACCATGCCGCCTGGCACAACCGCGGTTTCCGGGCGGTTTTTCCCTTCGAAGCCACCTTCGGCCAGCACAATGGGTCGATTCACAGCACTTCGGATACCGTCGGAACTCTGAGCAATAGCGGTGAGCATGCGGTCAAATTTGCCCGCGTAGCCAGTGCCTTCATGGTGGAGACGAGCGTCGATGTGGTGCCGCCGATCTTCGTAGACGGCTTCGAATCCGGGGATACCTCTGCCTGGTCTTCTACCGCTCCCTAGTGGTTCTTTGCTCGCTCCCGGAGCGTTCCTGGATCGATCTCTGATCGCAAGAGGCTTCGGCGGTGAGTCCCCAGAGTCCTGAAAGTCCTTAGAGGAGCTCCCTCGAGGGCGTGCTGAAGAAACTTTTCAGTACGCTCTCGACCGGGAGAGTTTCCTAACCGATTCTTCCGAAGGTTAGCTGCTGCTCCCGATTCGAGTCTTCCCCTTTGATTTTCCCTTCCTTCTGAGTCATTTGACTCTGTTGCCAATTCCAGCTCCTTTCTAGGATCTCGCCAGCCGTACAGATTTGCCAAAGGGTGGCGGATGAGGTGACGGCGTAGGGGATTGGCTATGAAGTCTGTCGGTGTTTCGATTTGCTTGTTGTTTTCTTTCGTCCTCGCACCCAGGAGTAGCGCACAGATCTGGGAACAACAGAGGTTCCTCGCGGAGACCTGCGGCTTGAGCCGAGTGGCCGTGGAAGAAAATGCCGTTCCATGGCCAAGCCCTACCCCCATCCCTAGCCCATCTCCGGAATGTCCCTTTTACTCATCCTTCAACGCCGGGGCGATTCCTACCGGGACGATTTGGGTGCCCATTTTTCTCCACATCATCTCGGTGAGCACCGACGACCTGCAAGTCACCGATGCGCAGATTTCCTCCATGATGGTTACCCTTAATTCGGAGTACACCAACACTCCCTTCCAGTTTTACCTGAATGACTTGGAGCACGTGGTGAACCCATCTTGGGGAAACTACGTTGGTGGATCGTCGGTAACCGAAAGCATGCTGGTGACCCGGTCGAAGGACATTCGTCATCAGGTCAATGTGTACGCGGTCAATAGCCTCTATAGCGATGCCGTCACGGGAGGTAACTCGACCACCGCGTGGCCTGCTTCGAGGGAAGGCTGGACCTGGTCCGGGGAGGATCACTACTTGCATCATTTTGCGGTCCGCAAGGATCGAATTCGGGACAGCAATTGGCGAACCGTGGCTCACGAGATGGGCCACTACTTTGGTCTGGATCATCCCTACGCTGGGTATTGCCTGGCTGAAGATGATCCGGATCTAGTATCGGATACGGTGTTGCAGCTGAGCCGCCCTCCAGGGGCTGGCCCATCTTGCCCCACCAGTAGCAACGCTCCCAATACCTGCATCGAGAACCCACCGGACCCGACGGACGATTGGGACAACATCATGGGCATTTGGGCGTTCTCTGCCGCCGATGGAAGCTTGTTGAATGAGTGCCGGGACAAATTTACTGCCGGGCAGAGATCCCGTATGGAGGGTTGCACGAGTGAGTTTCGGCCGAGTCTCTTCAGTGGTTGGGCTCCCGCTTCGGTGGGGGTGACGGTTAGCTCGCCGACCTCGTCGGATGTCTACTCTGTTTCGACCTCGCCCTCGACCGTCACCTTCAGTGGAAGTTGGGGAGGCACTGCCTTTCCAGTGGAGGTCAAATGGGAAGCGATCCATCCCAACTCTTCCGTGAAGGATGGTTTTTGCTCCAAGGTGGGGAATTCCTTCAACTGTTCCGTGAATACTGGCGACGAGGCGGGAACCCGCATCGTTACCGTGCGAGCCTGCGACGGCAACGATCGGTGCAGTACCGATGTGGTGTACTACGAGGTGCTCAATGGGCCAGCTCCACCCCCTCCGCCGTCGAATTGCGACGATCCATTCGGTTGGTGTGCAGACATCCGCACTGATCTGAGCTCGATTCCGGCGACCTTGCCTGCCAACGGATCGGCTGCGGCTCTGGTTGTCGTGGAGAACACCGGCACCGTGACCTGGACCGAGGGGGAGAGTTTTCGCCTCGGTGCCCTCGACGGCTCCAATTCCCTCATTTGGAGCGGCGTCGGCAATTGGGGATATTGCAACCCGACCACCAATCCCAACGACTGCCGGGTGTACTTGGATGCTCCGGTACCTCCCGGAGATCTTGCCTATTTTCATTTCGATATCAGCGCTACCAGCTCGAGCACCCAGACCCTTGCGGTACGCATGGTGCGGGATGGCATCAGCTGGTTCGGCCCAACCCAGTTCTGGTCCGTGACCGTTCCCGGTGGGAGCTGCTTCAATGGTGAGTTGATGACGATCTTCGACAAATGGAAAGTCGAAGCTTTCGACCTGGCCGGGTCGAGCTTTCCGCCACCACTTCCCATCGCCAATGACCCCACCGTGCCGGAAGAAAGACGATACGAGCACGGCAAGAGAGGCTTCTCCTACTACATGGGAAATGGATCGCCCAGCCAATGTGTCGGCAACGACAACTTTTCTTTGCGCTTCTCCAAGAAGATCTTCGCCCCCGTGAGCGGCCTTTATCGATTCAAGACCAAGACGGACGATGGCGTTTACCTTTGGATCGACGACACGCCGATCCTGACTCAATGGCAGGATCAATCGGCCACCACTCACATTGCAGTTCACCACCTCGCGGCCGGCTGGCACGATGTGCGGATGGATATGTACGAGCACGGTTATACCGCCGTCGCCGAGTTTAGTTGGGATCTCGCAGAGGCGGTGGTGGCGGGAGGGAGCAGCTCTTTCATGGTGCGCCCGTCCGGTGCCGTCTATGCCTGGGGTAGCAACTCTCTAGGCCAGTTCGGTACCGGAGCTACCGACCCTTGTAACGGTGCACCTTGCGGCTCACCGGTTCTATCCGGCTTTCCCAGGCCGGAGATCTTTTCCAGTGGCAATCCTTCCACTTGCCTGGTCAATACCGCCGGCGACGTCCGCTGCGCCGGTGATTTCGATCCCTACATCGAGACCATCGCCATGCCCTACAAAGCGCTCCAGGTCTCTACCGCCGGCAACCACCATTGTGCTCTTTTGGCAAGTGGGGAAGTTTATTGTTGGGGGAGCAATGCTTACGGTCAGTTGGGCGACGGGACCACCACCTATAGAACGATCCCGGTCAAGGTGAGCGGTTTGAATGGGGTGGTCCAGGTCACCGTAGGGGATCGCCACAGCTGTGCGGTAGCAGCCGGTGGCGAGATCTATTGTTGGGGCTCCGATGCGGAAGGTCAGCTCGGCTCCACTGCGGCCAGCGGCAGCTCGTCGGTACCGGTGCTGGTGTCCGGGATCAGCGACGCCATCAAGGTGAGCTCGGATCGGCACCACAATTGTGCTCTTCGGAGCACTCAGGAGCTCAAATGCTGGGGCCGGGGCAACTTCGGTCAAATGGGGAATGGCTCGACCTCCGACGCCCACACTCCCGTCTCGGTCAGCGGAATCAACGCCGCGACGGACATCACCACGGGCAACGAGCACAGCTGTGCCCTGGTCGCCGGTAGCCAGATCAAATGTTGGGGAGCCAACTCCGACGGCCAATTGGGTGATGGCACGACGACCCAGCGCTCATTGCCCGTGTACGTCCGGCAGTCCTCTAGCTGGAACCTCAATGGAGTCGAGAGCCTCTCCGCCGGTGGCTGGCATACCTGTGCAGCTGGCTCTGGAGGGAATCTACCCGGTACGGTGGCCTGTTGGGGGAACGCTGAAACCGGCCAGCTGGGCAATGGTGTCGGTGGCTTGGCCCTCTATCCCATATCGGTGCCAGTTCCCTGAGGTTGCTAGATCTCTGAGCTCTCGAGCGTCTGCATTGGCTGTCCACGACTCTGGAGAAGTACGACCACTTCTTCCGGAGTCGTGGTGGGTCGAGATCGGGCCCTGGGAATTGGGTTCCAAGTTTTGGTCCCCGAGTTTTGGTCCCCGAGTTTTGGTCCCCGAGTTTTGGTCCCCGAGTTTTGGTCCCCGAGTTTTGGTCCCCGAGTTTTGGTCCCCGAGTTTTGGTCCCCGAGTTTTGGTCCCCG
>JAHZIX010000021.1 GCA_022601195.1 Deltaproteobacteria bacterium | reverse complement strand
TGACCTCCGGATGACTTCGCAGAACCGTTTCCACCTCTCCCAACTCGATGCGGAAACCTCGCAGCTTCACCTGCCGGTCTACCCGGCCCAGGAAGTCCACCGCTCCTTCCGCCGTCTGCCGCACCAGATCCCCGGTGCGGTAGAGGCGCTGACCAACCTCCCTAGCGAAGGCATCCGGAACGAATTTCTCCGCCGTGAGACCGGGCCGGCCCAGATATCCCCGAGCCAAACCTTTGCCGCCCAGCACCAACTCGCCGGAAGCCCCCGGCAAAACGAGGGAACCTCGGCGATCCACCACGTACCCGGTGGTATTGGAGATGGGGCCACCGATGGGCACCCGAAGGGAGTCCGCCGGTACCTCATGCACCGAGAAGGCCGTGGAGAACGTCGTCGATTCCGTGGGACCGTAGACGTGGGTGAGTCTCTCCAGCCCTTCCACGGCACGGGCTTTTCGCACCCACCGGGGATCTGCCGTCTCCCCACCAAAGAACAGATAGCGCAGCTTCGAGAACGCCCGCGGCGCCTGCTGCACCAACTGATTGAACAGGGCCGTGGTGATGAACATCGCCGTCACCGAGGACTCTTCCAGCAGATCCGCGAATCGATCCGGGTCCAGGGCCACCGGGCGGGGAACGATCACCACCCCGCCGCCGTTGAGCAGCGGCCCCCAAAGCTCGAATGTGATGCCATCGAAGGAAGAGGTCGCCAGCTGGGGCACCCGATCCTCAGGCCCCAGGTCGACGTAGTTGGTCTCCAGCACCAGCCGCGATACGGCTCGGTGAGTGACCGCCACGCCCTTGGGCTTGCCCGTGGAGCCGGAGGTGTACATGACGTAGAACAGATTGTCCGCGCTGCCTCCGTGGGGCCGCAGCGGAGCCTCCCCTTGCTGGTCAAAAATTTCCGGCAGAATCAACTGAGGTGCCGGGCACGGCGGAAGGGCTTCCGTCTGCCCCTCTCCCAGCACCACCGCCGCCACCGCTCCATCTGCCAACATGAAGGCCAAACGCTCTTCGGGATACTCCGGGTCCAGAGGCAGGTAGGAACCCCCCGCCTTGGCAACGCCGAGCACCGCCGCCACCATTTCCGGCGACCGCTCGACGCACAGTCCCACCATGGACTCGGGCCCCACTCCCACTTCCACCAGAGCCCGAGCCACCTGATTCGAGCGGCGATCCAGCTCGCCATAGCTCCAAGTACGATCCCCCGCCAGGATCGCAATGGCCTCTGGATCCCGCTGGACTTGAAGAGCAAAGAGCTGGTCGATGCAGGCCTCTGCCGGATAGGCCGTCGTCGTATCGTTCCACTCACCCAACAGCTGAGCCTGCTGCGAGCTGGTCAGCACAGGCAGGGTAGATAGACGATCTCCGGGAGCGGCGAGAACGCCCTCCATCAGCACCCGCCAAGCCTGGCTCAAACGGTCTATGGTGCTGCCGTCAAAGAGATCCGTGTTGTAGTTGAACTCCGCCATCAGGCCGTTGGGGCCGTCGACGACCGCCAAGGTCAAGTCGAACTTTGCCACCGGGAAGCCCACTTCGCCGGCAGAGACTTCGACACCGGGAAGTTGGAGCAAATTCGCCGCGGCGTTCTGGACGGCGAAACTCACCTGGACCAAGGCCGGACGGCTGGCGTCCCGCCGAGGCTCGAGCTCTTCCACCAGCCTTTCGAAAGGTAAGTCTTGGTGTTGGTAGGCTTCCAGGGTTTCCCGCCGCACCCGTTCGAGAACATCCGACACCAGCGGATTTCCCTCGAGATCTGTCGACAGGGCCAAGGTGTTGACGAAAAACCCGATGAGCGGTTCCGTCTCAGCTCGATTGCGATTGGCGATGGGAGACCCCACAACGATGCGCTGCCGACCGGTCACTCGGGCCAGAAACATCTGGAAGACGGCCAAAAGGGTCATGAACAAAGTTCCGCCGGCTTCCCCCGTGGCCACCTCGAGGCGCTCCCCGAGGTCCTTCGGCAAGCGCAGAACTCGATTGGCACCGGCGAAGCTCTGCTGCGGCGGCCGCGGCCGGTCGAAGGGAAGCTCCAGAGGCTCGGGAGAGACTCCCAAGCGATCCCGCCAATAGCTCAGCTGCCTCTCCTCCACCTCCCCTTGGAACCACTGGCGCTGCCAGCGGGAAAAGTCCGTGTATTGCACCGACAAGGACGGTAGGGCGGACGGTTCCTGCTTCAGAAACGCCCCGTAGAGCTGGGACAGCTCCCGGGTGAAAACACCGATGGACCAACCGTCCGAAACGATGTGATGAAGGGTCAGGAGCAACACGTACTCCCCTTCTCCCCGCCTCAAAAGACGAACCCGAAGTAGCGGACCTCGGGCCAGATCGAAAGGAGTCATCCCCTCTCGAATGGAGAGACGGCGGACCTCGTCGGCTGCCTCGGGATGGCCCTCCAGATCCACCAGGGGTAGCTGCCAATGATCCATTGGGCTCACCGTCTGAACGGGCCCCTCATCCCCCGGGTGAAACGTCGTGCGGAGGGCGTCGTGGCGCCGCACCACCGCCGCCAGACTGGCTTCCAGTGCCGCAAGATCCAACGAGCCGGAAAGGCCTACGGCAAAGGGCACATTGTAGGCAGGGGTGGCCGGTGCCATCTGATCGATGAACCACAACCGCTGCTGGGCGAAGGAGAGAGGATAGGGGCCGGGCTCGCCACTAGCGACGAGAGGCGGAGCCGAATCCCCGCTCCCGGAAACTCCCTCCCCCTCTACATGAGCCGCCAGAGCCGCCACCGTCGGCTCTTCGAAAAGCAGCATCAAAGGTACTTCCACATCGAAGCGCTGGCGCACCCCGGAAATCACCTGAGTGGCCAACAGGGAGTGGCCGCCGAGCTCGAAGAAATCGTCCGTCAGGCCCACTTGCTCGTGACCCAGAAGCTCCGCCCACAGCTGCGCCAGGGCCGTCTCCGTCGCCGTGGTTGGGGCGACATAGGTCGACTCGTCAGCTCCCCGGACCAGATCCGGATCCGGCAGGGCCCGGCGATCCACCTTGCCGTTCTCCGTGAGCGGCAGCTCCTCCAGCAGCACGAAGCGATTCGGCACCAGATACTCCGGCAAACGACCCTTCAAATAGCTGCGCAGCTCACCATCAACCACCTCCGCTCCCGGCTGAGGCACCCCATAGGCCACCAAGGCCTTGTCAGCTCCTTCACCTCGCACCACCACAACGACCTGAGCCATTTGGTGGTGTCCCGCCAGCGCTGCTTCCACCTCACCGATCTCGATGCGGTAGCCGCGAATCTTCACCTGGCCATCGTCCCGCCCCAAGAACTCCAACACCCCATCCGCCAACCAACGGGCCCGATCCCCGGTCCGATACAGGCGGAGACCGGCTGCCATCGAATCCGCTCTCAGCCGGTCTCCCTCTCCCCCCGGGAGAAGGGCTAAGGGTGAGGGCACAAAGCGCTCCGCCGTCAGCCCCGGCCGCTGGTGGTAGCCCCGGGCCAGGCCATCGCCGCCCAGGTGAAGCTCTCCTGGAACCCCCACCGGGCAAGCCTCGCCGTGACCATCCAGCACGTAGGTCTGAGTGTTGGAGATGGGGCGGCCGATGGGCACCGAGGTCACCAAGCCGCGGCTCGCCGCGTCGTGGGTCGAGGCAAAAGTAGTCGACTCCGTGGGGCCGTAGCCGTTGATGATGCGGGTCTCCGGCCCCAGCTCCTCCAGGGCCTGCCTCACGTGGGACAGGGAAAGTGCATCGCCGCCGGCCAGCAATTGGCGCACCCCCCGCAAGCTATCCAGGTGCCCCTCCACCATCTGGTGGAACAGACCCGCCGTCAGCCACAAGGTGGTCACTCCCCCATCGGCGATCAC
>JAHZIX010000020.1 GCA_022601195.1 Deltaproteobacteria bacterium | reverse complement strand
CCGACCTTGCGGACGCTTCCACCATGAGCCACAACCTCCTCGGCGGGGAGGCCCGTATCCGCTGGGGCAGCTCCACCGTCCTCGACTTGCCAACCTTCCAGAGCTCCTTTCCCGGCCAGGGCCTGGGCTCTATCAACACCGCCCCCTCTTTCGTCGACGCCACCGCCAACGACTACCGATTGGGCTTCGGCTCCGCGGCGGTGGATGCCAGCTTCGAGCACCCGGTGTACCAACAATTCGAGACTCTCTACGGCATCGACATCCGGGTAGACATCAAAGGTCTACCTCGCCCCCTGGGCCTGGAGCACGATATGGGAGCCCATGAGCAAAGAACATCGATCTTCGCGGACGGCTTTGAGAGTGGCGATTCGCAGGCATGGTCTTTGACCTTTCCCTGAACCCCAGCAGCACTAGCTCTGGTGCCGAAGTACCAAGAGGGTCTGAACCGAGGAGACTGCTCGGGAAAGCCAAAAGAGAAAACTGACTACCACCGTCCTTGGACCCTACTCCGCGAGGCTGAAGCCACGATCGCCGAACATCTGAGGGTCTGTAAGACAAGCTCCGCCGACACCCAGCCTGGGTTCTCTGAGACCTTCAGAACACCAGGAAGCCACAGAACTAAGGCAGTTGCCGCACAACAAACTCGCCCGCCTCTTCGAGGCCAGATCACAGGACATCTCCCGCAAATCCGGCCCGTCGGAGGGCTAGCACTGCTAGCTCGCAGCACAAGAGTAGTAAGCTCTAGGCGAACCGCAAGAGCGCAATAATCTCAGTGTGCAGATAGAATTCTAAGCGCGAGTAGTCTCAAGACGGACAACTCGACTCTAACTCTGCGCGCTATTGATGAACTCACGGAAGGACAGATTGACACAGGAACGAACAGAATCTGAGAGCGAGTCGCCATTGTTGAGAGGCTCCCAACAGCCGGACTTCCGGATTGGTGAGTTTCGGGTAAGCCCACAGCTGAATGCGCTCGAAAAAGGGGGAGAAAGCTGCCGAATCGAGCCGAGATCGATGGACGTACTCCTTTGCTTAGCGAGGCACGCGCCTAGAGTTGTCTCCAAGCGGCGAGCCATGGAAGAGGTTTGGCAAGGAGCTCATATCGGCGAGGAAGTGATCAGCCACGCAATCTGGGACCTAAGAAAAGCCTTCGCCGACGATGCTAGGAAGCCTCGCTATATCCAGACAATTCCTCGGAGAGGGTACCGCCTCCTGGCGGAAGTTCGGGTGCCAGCACAGAATCCTTCACCAAAGGACTCAATTGAACTGATTACTGGGACGAGGCTAGGAGACTATGAAATCTTGAGTTGGTTAGGGCGTGGGTCAATGGGAGTTGTTTACAAGGCCCATGACCACCGCCTCGATCGAGAGGTTGCACTCAAATTCTTGGCACCTGAACTGGTCGACGACCCAGGAGCTTGCCGCAGATTTCAGCGCGAAGCAAAGCTTGCGGCATCTCTGGATCATCCAAACTTGGCAACAGTGTTCGAAGTAGGTCGAGCAACCGGGGGACGACAGTTCATCGCTACGGCCTACTACAGTGGCAGCAGCCTAAGGGATCGCCTGAGTAAGAATCGGCTAGACGAAGCCGAGGCCATTCGGATTTGTTCTCAGATCGCTGACGGCCTGAGGGTCGCCCACGAAAATGGAATCGTTCATCGGGATATTAAGCCAGCCAACATTCTCTTTACGGGAGACGGCACGGTCAAGATCGCAGATTTCGGTATCGCTAAACTCCTGGGGGCTTCGGGAGGCACTCAAACGGGGGTCTCTGTAGGAACACCAGCCTACAAATCGCCAGAACAGAGCCGCTGTCTGGAGATAGATCATCGAAGCGATATCTGGTCTCTCGGTGTAGTGCTCTTCGAGATGGTCAATGGAGAACGTCCATTTCAAGCAGACTATGAGCACGAGGTTGTTCATGCAGCTCTCTCATCGGACCCAGAAAGTTCTAAGAAGCCTGATGAGATGATGATTTCACCACCGGTCAAGGCCATCATTCAGAAAATGGTAGCTAAGAACCCAGAGGATCGCTACCAAAGCACGGTGGAGTTGCTGGGTGCTTTAAAGAGACTGCAGAACTACCAAAATAGCCCAGATAAGCCTCGAACTGACAGGTCATGGAAGTTGTCGAGACGATGGCTGCTGGTCCTGGCAACTCTTGCCAGCGTTTTTCTCATCGCGTCCCTGGCTCTTCGCGGATCCCGATCTGGACCGTTGCCTTCGCGGGCAGAAGAGGCGAGCTCTCCAGAGATTCGACGGCTGATCGACCAGGGCATCCACTACGAGCTGCGAGGTGATGATGTCGAGAGCCTGAAGGAGGCAGAACGAATGTACCGGAAGGCGCTGAGCATAGGTTCCGATCATGCGGAAGCCAATGCTCGACTCGCCCTCCTCTTGGCTGTCCGGCAGGAGCAAATTCAAGATTCGGATGTACTCGAGGAGATCGATGATCTAGCCGCTCAAGCCGTGAAATCCGATCCAGCATTTGCTCTCGCTTGGGTCGCCAAGGCAAGACTGGCTCTACTCAAGGGGCATTTGGATGCTGCTGTGGAAGCTGCCACACAAGCGGTAAACCTCGACCCAGACTGTGCCCGAGAGCTCGAATGTGATCGGGGGTATACGGCCCTAGGCGAGGCTCTTCTCGAGAAAGGTAAAATGAAAGAGGGCTTGGAAACCATCTCTCGAGGAACAGAAGTCGGTAAGGGCTATATTCGGGCTCGTCAGGTACTCGCTCAGCGATTGTGGAACTTAGGTGAACTAAACGCTGCAGCGGTTGAGTATCAACAGATCCTAGAATACGCCCCCGACTACCCTACGGCCCTGAATAATCTTGGCATAATCTATCTAGAAACGAACCGCAACCTCGAAGCATCGGGCATCTTCCGGCGTCTTCTCGAAAAGAAGAAAGATTTCCGCTTTGCCAACAATCTAGGTGTTGCTCTTTATAATCGGCAGTTATGGCAGGAGTCGATCGATGCTTTCGAAACCGGCTATCGACTCAACCCTTCCTCCCCTACGGCACCGATGGGCCTAGGAGATGCCTATGTCACCAGTGGCCAACCGGAAAAAGCGCCCCATTGGTACGAAATAGCTCTTGAAAACTACGACCGCATACTCAACCAAGAATCCAGTCCCATTGATCGCCTCGGACAGCGCGCCGTCTGCTTGGCGAAGCTCGGAAGGCTCACAGAAGCAGAGCAGGTCATCAAGGACCTCCTCGCCAAGGAGCCGACGCGGCCGACTTTGCTTTCCTATGCGGCTAGAATTTACGCATTGACCGGTGATTTGAAGATGTTACTCCAATATGCCAGGAAAGCGGTCCAGGCAGGGCTTTCACCGGAAGTGCTGATCAGCGACCCCAGCTTTCAGCCTTACCTGGGTGAGGCTCGGCTCCTCGAGATCTTGGAGATCAGTGCTGTCGATTCGACCCAACCTAGAACCTGACTACCCTCCGCCTCCCCCACCGCTGGTTCCGCCACCGCCACCAGCTCCTAGTCGTTCTGCATCCGGCTGTGGACTGCCCCCCTTCAGCGTGCCCCCCGGAACTGCCGAATAAGGGCGCGGGCCTCGCCATCGGGTACCTTGAGGAAGAACTGCCCCCATGTTGGGCCTTTGAAAGTTCTCTACTTGAGGGCGGATACTACTCCTCGGTACGAAGAGTGGTTGAAAGGAGAATTCGAGTTTCTCCTCCAGACTTTCGGCCGACGTAGCGATGCCATACTCCCCAAACTGAGACCCGGGAGCATCTCCGGCGAAGAGCAGCCCTACTGCATAGTAAACACGGTTCTGGAGGCGTTCCTCGTCGTTCGTCGATTGGGTCCTTCTGCTCATCGGTGCGCCATCGGGTTTAAAACGGGCAACGATCAGCGACCCGGAGTCCCCTCCGGCACTGAACTCTCGGCCCGAATGGAGAGGGGCTATGTGAATCTGATCTTGAAAGTACCTGACGAGTCCACCACCGTAGTCGATATTTGTCGCAAGATGGATTCCATCGATAAATCCCTCAGTGAATCCCGTGGTCCGCCCCCATTTGCAAACAGTCATGTTCAACTGAGGCTTCATCGTGCCACTGATTGGGTGCCAGAAACCGAGGATCTCTCCTGAGCAGTAATTTCGTTGTGAGACGATCTCTGCCAGTGCAGCATCGCCGTGTCGGCCGAAACACCAGCGCTTTAGTCTTGCGACGACATCGGAAGAGTTGCCACCATCAAAGATAGCGGGTTGGAAACTAGGCTGCCCTACTTCGGCCGAGAGAGAGCCTGCCAAGACATGCCAATTGCTCAAGACGCAAGGAGAAGCGTCTGTGCGATCCCAAACGACCGCTCCCAACGTTCCTGACTGGCCATTTGAGCTGCCCAGGCTGACACCGCCGACCAGAGTATTGACTCGGCCACGTGAGATCCGCTGGAGCTCGGCGTCCTCGAGCTCGACGCTCAACTTGGGCTGATCAATATGAATTTGATTGAAGGGGTGGTACTTGGCCTCAATGATGTCGAGAGGAACTCCGTCAACGCAGAGCCTATTCTCATCTTCAGGGCTCTGGGTTATCTCCACACCTAGAATCGGGAACTCGTTGACGATCTTCTGTGCTGCGTAGCGCTTTCCATCAGTCAGATTCGGCCAGCCCAGACCCTCGAGGTCTGACGGTAACAACTTCCGCTTGACGTGAATCCGAATCGCCAGCAAGTCGATGAACTGGCGTTTGCGCTCCAGGACTGCGTACCCCACGTCCACAGCCGTCACTCCCGGTAATCTCAAGACCCGTTGAAAGATCTCCTCATGCACGCTCAGTGCCTTCTCCAGCTTGTCGGGTGCTGGGGACAATAGGTGGTGATTCAGCTTCGGTCTGGATTCGTTCCTACGGCTATCTCGGCCCATGAAGCTATTCTCCTTCCTTAGGACTGTCACTAGGGGGAGCACACTGCGACCTTGACTGAGGTGCGCGGTGGCTCGATCCTTCAAAGGCTAGGCCAACCTAGCCTCAAAGTCCTGTGCCTTTGCTCTCGAAGTTATCTGAAGAACATCTGACACCTCTGAAACGCCCTCCTCCGGTCTCTGAGAAATCTCCGAGAGTTCTCAGAGCAATCGCAGATCCAGTCCACAGGACTCCTAATTACCGACGGCGAACAATGGGCCATCGTATTTAGTGTTCGGCGATAAGCACCGCCATCGTCGGCTGGAAAATGAAGGATAAGAGGAAGGAAGGTCCTGGAGGTTACATGCTAGAAAAACTAATTCGATCCAAGATACTCGGTCTCTTCTATAAGATCGAGCTCACCAACTTCGAACGCGGGATGGCTGATGAAGCAGTCAAAAGAAAATATGCGCCGGCCGTTTTCACGGCGATCTGTTACTCGCTGCTCCTAGTGCCGGCCCTGCTGACACTGGATACCGAGATTGTGGTCTCCGTCCTGATTCCGACGACCATGGTCGCTGGCACCGCCTGGTTCTCGGTTTCCCTGGCCAGCATGAAGAAGAAATTCGAGGACTTCGGAATGGAGTTAACGACTCACCTATTCGTGGCCTTTGCACTTTCCCTTACCATGCTGATGCTGGCAACGTCTGCCTCGTTAACTTCCGATCTCTGGCTGCCCTTACTACCGGCCTGGTCAGAGCAAACTCTCGTGAAGGCCTTCGCCTCGTTGTTCGCGATCTGTGTGGTCGGAAAGCTTCTCTTCTCGATCTTTGCTGGCTCCCTCAAGTATGACGTCAACGACGCCATGCTAACCGGCCAGAACGAGACTGCTGAACGCTTCTTCAAGCAGTCGCTCTCCCTTTTGTACGCAACCTCTCAACAGCTGCGCTCCGGAATTACCTTACAAGTTGCGAACTACTCACTGGGATTAGCCTTTTACGAAGTCTTCAACAACATCAAAGACCTACACATTGAGGCCTTGGTTGATGCCGAAAAGCTCTTGAATCAGGCCAACAAGCTAATCCGTCAGCCTGCGATGGATCAGAAGAAGGCAGACAAAATTGTGCTTGATCTCATCGACTCCTTTGTGGAGTCCTGCTCAAAGAGCGATGAGGTGCGTCACCATAGATCCTACAAAGCCATCGGGTTCGAAGTTCACTGCCTCCGCAACAACCATAAAGAAGAACAAGAGATGGTCGACACTCGGACGTCGATAGTCTTCTCAGAAATGTCGAACCTACTCGAAAGATTTGGACCAGGCTTGTTCGAAGAAAGCCCAAGGGATCTCGGCGTCGCCGAGACGAACAAAGGGGCTTGAGGACATGCGATATGTATCTTCTAGAGAGGCTCGAGAGGTTCTTCATCGAGGTGCTGTTACCTCTAGGATCCGAGACTTCCGGTTAGAGCAAATTGGCATCGAGCCGCGTCCATTCTTGCGCCGTTTCGCAGAAGCAGCTCGAGGTGCCCCTTACGATCCTTATGATCCGGCCTTGAATGCCGAGGTGCTCGTTCGATCCGAGCTGCCGGAGCTTTACCGTGAAAGCGAAACCGCCTGGCTCAAGAAATGGGCCCTGTTGCACGAAGTCGAAATGACAGAGCAAAAGACTCCCGCGGCAGTTGAGTTTTGGCTCGAACGGTTGTCTCTCGCCGGGGCAGAAATCGCAAAACTTTCTGCTCTGAAGAGTTACCGCCGCCGGAGTTGCAGAAGATATCTCGTGGAAAGGGCCGCCAGACCGTATTCCTGGAAAGTTCTGGATGTAGGAACGCCTGTCTTTGCGCAGAAGGTCGACGACATACGCGCGCGAGTTCGCCAGTTCGCAATGCCCCCGAAATCGTTATTAGACGATGCTGATCTTTTGCGCTTAATGGGGGTGGTCTGTGAATTTGTGTCTGCGGCACCTGGCCCAAAGCCACATCGTTATCAGCTGACGTTCCATCTAATGCTAACCGAGGCGGAAGCTCGCGGCAGCAAGCCAGCGCCAGAGGGAGTGCATCAAGACGGAGCCAACTATATCGTCTCTGCGTTAGTGCTCGAACGAGAGAATGTTATCGGCGGAGAGAGCCATGTGCTCCTCAATCGTGACGGTCCGGCGGCAATAGAGAGTATCCAGCTTGCAGAAGGGCAAGGGCTGCTTCAGTCCGATATCGATCATGATCTTTGGCATGGTGTTACCAAAATCTCTCGTCTCGACCCCGAGATACCTGGGCATCGTTCGATTCTCGGCTTGGATATTGACTACCTTTAGGAGATCAAGATGTCAAAATTGAGTAACACTTCTCATAGCAGAGTCGGTGACGATCAATTGGGAAATGGCAGCTGGAATGAGCGCATCGACCCCCTCTACCACTTTCTCAAGATGGTTGGATTTGCGCCTTTCCTGCAACCCTCAGGCCACGCTTCCGCTTATTCACCGACGATCATCGAGATTGCAGAAATCAAATTCCTGTTTGCCAATCTTAAAAAGCATCGCTTGATCATGTGGCTGAATGTAGCTGCAATCGGGGCTCTGGTCGCAAGTGGAATACTTAATCTGGGAACTCAAGCAATATCGGCCTTTCTCATTGGACTCGTCGGTCCAGTTGTCGCATCAGGCGTTGCTTGGTACACAATCAGCTTTACAGGTGTGCCGGAGAAGTTCATCGGCAATTCCATGTTTGTGACCGGCATGCTATTTACGGCAGTTTCGCTCTCGTTGACGGCTTCCTTCACGCTGATGGCGGCTCTTCTTCCCTGGTCAGTCTCGATGGTCGTTCTAGCTCCCATCTATTTGGCTCTCTATTTTTCTGCAGTCATCTATGACAACTTTGACGGACTGAAAGCTGCTGCAGGGCAGTCTCTGTCTATCACTTCAAGAGCAGTCCAACAGTACGTGGCACTTCATGACTCAGGAAGTATTGAAGATGTAGGAGACGGACGAAAGAAAGGACTCGCAGATAGCGAGAGCACCCCACAGAGCAGATTGGTCGAGCACCTTTGCTCCATGCTCGAAGCAAATATGGGAGCACTTCAAGCTGATCAGTCGCCAGCGATCGCAAATCATTTGGTAGCTGACTCTCTCGATCTTCTGATCCGGCTCTTACGGTTGACGAAACGGCCCATTGAGGTCGACAGCGCCTATGAAGAGCTCATTTCTCATGCGACGGAAATGGAGGTCGACGAGGTAAACGAAGGAATTTCCCTGTACCTTCGGATTGTCGCAGAGCGGCTTCATGCTCTGATTGGGGAGGAAGTCGTAGGCGAGATAGCAGACATCTCGTCGCGTCTTGGGATCATCGATCGCCTTCGAACTGATCCCGATTCAAATTCACCTGGTGCAGTAGATGGTGTTCAAGGGCGCCAGGAACTTGCGGACTTCTTGTTCATTCACGTCTTTCGAGCCCTGATTTCTATCGCCACAACTCATAGCTCCAGATTGATCCGTTCGGAGGCGCCGAAATGACTCACCAGAAAGTAAGCAAACCTACCCCCAGAAAAGGTGGACGTTCAGCCAGGTCGAGGACCCCCATTCGAAAGGTTTTCATGAGCTTTGCGGCGCCTGATTTAAAAGTTGCCGAGGAACTTAAGAATCTCATCGAAGCCACTGAGCGATTTTCAGTAATACCTTTCGACAAGAGTCAGCGGTGGCATCGAAATCAACTAAACGTCGCCCTGGCTCACCGCCTAATCGGTGAGGCAGACGTCTTTCTTGCGATCTATACTCAGGAATCCCTGGCAGAAAAATATCTTAACGGACTTAGATATGAATATGGATTTGCCTTGTTCACAGCAGGCTCCTCTCGCTCATCTCCCTGCAGACTTGTCCGTGTCGTTGTCGAAGATACGAACTCAGAGGATCGCAATCTACCAGAAGAGCTTCTAAGTTTCCACACGGTTGATTTCAGAGATCCTCAGGCTCACGAAAGCTGCTTGAACAACCTGGTAGATGCGATGAGTGGGGAAGATGAGAAGCCCTCTGACTCAGAACGGCAACGGTATATTTTACGAGAGACTCTCGACCCAAATCCAAGGCGAGAGATGTTCAGGCGTATCCTGGCAGGTGAATTCGAAAGAGCGTTCAGTTCGCACATCGGACCGCTTACGGACCGCGTACAGAGATTGACGGAACTGCAGAGAGCGCAAGATAATCTCATGACCCCGGAGATCATCTCCGTGGAAGAGGCAAATGCATTCGATAGCATTTGGGTTGTAAGCCACTCCTTGCACAACGATCTGTACGAGGAAAAGATACGATCTTCCATCGTCAAGAATTTGAAAAAGGGAATAAAATACACGTACTTCCTACCCGCAACGAAATTACTCCTTCGTAGAAGAGATCGATTTGAAGCTCGATTCAGTAAGTTCAATTGGTCTGAAAACGGAGGTAGTTTTACATTTATCTTCCTGAAGGAGGGTGTATTCATGCCTTTTGATGAGCTAGTAGTTTACGACGGAGAGAGTGCCACAAATCGCTGGGGATATCTTCAGATGAACTACGACCGACCTACTACCAGCTCTTCAAGTGCTGGCCTTGTCATGAAGGTCCCTGACCGTACTCTCAGCACAATCATCGAGTTCTTGTCAAAGGAATATAGGGCGAAAGATCTTGATGCTGGCGAAGAGGGAGATTGCTCTGAGGCAGTCGCTGGCGGAAATGACTGACATGGCATACCTAGAGAAGAGCAGGATTTCTCTGCTTGAGCAAGTAGTTTCAGACATTCCGCGGTCGGCGATCCTGAAATTGTTTCAGGAGGCAGGGTTTAACGCGCTGCTGGCTCCGTCTTGGCGAAAGAGGGACCTCGTTCGACAGTTCTACTCCCAAAAAGATTGGACACGACGGCGCGAGGCAGAAGCCCTTTTCGGAGTATTTTTCAAAGTACTATCGGGCCTCCAGCAACGTTGCCGAGAAGATGTCGCAGGAGCTCGAAATATTCGCACGCAATTCAGCCGATTGCTACGAGATCTACGCGATGATGGTGCCGACTTCTACGACACCAAGGTGGACTGGATTGCTGGCTCTAAGAAGCGCTTGAATCACTCCCCAAGGCCAGGCGAGATTGAGCTCCTTATCGTGACGGCTTTGACCGAAGAGAATCAGGTCGTCACGGCGATCCTCGAACAAGATGCGACCCTGGAAGAAGAGAATGACCGCGTGCAGATTTATCGCAAGCAGCTTCCGGGGGACCGTGGAAGCATTAGGATTGCCGTCGCGAGTGCATTTCAGATGGGCGCAGTGTCGCTAGGAATGTTTGTCGCTCCGCTGCTGTCGGCATTGAACCCTAGGCGGGCAGTACTGGTCGGCATTGCAGCTGCAGTGGACACCGGAGAGGTGGACTTGGGTGACGTGCCGTTCGCGAGTCAGGTTCTTGGCTACGAGGACATCGCGATAGAGAAAGGGATGCTCTCATTTCGTACGGACGGATTCCAGGTGGACCCGCAGATGCGGAGGTGGGTGGGGCGACTTCGGTCCAGCTCTCGGCTCTACAGGGGTTGGCAGAAGGACTGCCTCGAGAGAATCCCAATGGTGGTCGATACGCTGAGCAGTCTGAGGGCTGGAACCATTGTTCCTCCAGGCGAAATCAGACCACCCCACCTCGTTGTAGGAGCCGTTGCCGGCGGCCCTTTCCTGATCCGTGATGCTGACTTTCGCGATTCGCTGAGAAAGCACCAAGATGAAGTGCCGAGCCATAAGTCGGTCCAGGTCGCTGCGCCGGTTCACCCGAAATTGGTCTCGGCTGAGATGGAAGCTCACGGATTCATGGCCGCAGCTAACGAGGCAGGAATCCCGGCTTCGGTCGTCAAGGGGATCAGTGATGTTGGAGATGAGAACAAGTCCGCGTTGGAGAAAGCGTCCGGAGGGTTCTATCGCGCATTCGCTTGCTTGAATTCGCTTCTAGCTATCCAGCACGCCTCAGAATGGTAAAATGGGAGAAGTTAGACAGAGTCTTGAATGTTGGCACCGTAGATATCATTACCGATGTTGAGTAGGTGGAGGACTTCGAAGAATGGCCTTATCAGACTGCCTCGGACTTCTCGGAGTCGGCGGTGTTTTTGTGTCGTACTGGGCATTCAAGAAGAATGTTTGGGAGTCTCGTACCAGCTTTCATCTTAGTGTCGCGCTCAGTCTCATACTCATCTTGAGTTCCCTGCTCAACAGATTCAATCTCCCAGCCTTCTTGCTGGTGTCTTGTTGGCTACTCCTTCACGCTCTAGGAGGAATTCGCTCGTTTCAGGGGAAGATGGCTCCCCGCGACCCCTTACTTGCGATACTGAGATGGCAGCGACTAGCGCAAAATAGACCGGACTCTTAGGTCTCGCCCCTGCGGGGGATACCTCACGTCTAGAAAATTTCTCAGAAGGTGGAATGGAGGCATTAGAGTCCCTCATGAGATGAAGGAAAGGCTGGTATTCCCTCCGGCCCTGTCGAGTTCGTTGGCAACGTCATTGGGGGCCTCACTACAGCTTCCCATCAGCTGGCCATCGGCAACACCGACCTTGCGGACGCTTCCACCATGAGCCACAACCTCCTCGGCGGGGAGGCCCGTATCCGCTGGG
>JAHZIX010000019.1 GCA_022601195.1 Deltaproteobacteria bacterium | reverse complement strand
GTTTCAATCGGGGAGAGGAGCTGTGGAACCAATCTTTCCAGAGCGACTTACTTTGGTACGAGGTGGTGGGAGAGTTTTTCTTCAAGCCCCTGGGACTGTTCAACCCCATCTCTGGAACCAAAGCGACAGAGCCGGAAGAGCAGGCCTACTTCAGCTTTGATAGTAAGACCGTGGCGGACATCAAGGCTCGCAACCCGGCCCTCGCCAACAAGCACTTCTTCTGTGTTCGGGAAGCTGCCCAGGGAGTTTCGAAGCGTCCCTTCCTCATCGCCAACGCTACCTTCATGGGACCTCAGGGGGTTCCCAACCGCCCAACCCTCTACGCCGGCCTGGAGATGACACCGCTCTACGTAGGGGCGCCGAATATCTTCAAGATCGACTATCCCACACGGACTCCCCATCTGGTTCGCATCGTTCGCCTGGGTGGGGGATTTCTAGAGACCTTTGCCTTTGGCACCGTGGCCCCGGCGAAATTGCCTTCCTTATGTCCCCCCAGCACGGCGAGCTCTTCCCAGGATGGGTCTTCTTGTGTCGGCCTGACTCCTCCGAAACGCCATTTCAATATGGTCGAAGCCAGTGCCTTGGCGAGTGCTTTTTATGCTCAGCTCCTGGCCAGTTATTTGAATGACACCAGTTTCACCATGGTGAGGGACGTCTGGCCGGTGTCGAAGACTCCCCTCCAGCCCGCTGGAGGCCCACTGCCCACGGAGAAAGATTATTTTATTGGCGACGGTGGGTTGCTTGAAAACTACGGGGTTATTTCCTTGTTGTTGAGAGGGGTGGAGAAGATTGTCGTTTTTGTAAATACCTCGACGATCCTCGATATTCACTACAACGGCACGACAGCTCCGGAAGCCAGTCAAGTGGACTCCCTCCTTCCTCAACTCTTCGGTCAGGCCCTGGCCGATGGTACGAACCCCAATAGCCTCGATCACGTTTTCGAGTTGAAAAAGGGTACGGTGGGAGGCAGCAGCTACGATGGGTTCGCAGAGGTGGTGCAAGGGTTGGTGGCCGCCAAGAAGAGAGACAAGGCGGGTCCGGGGCAATGGGCCGGGGTCGTTTCCCAAAACCGACTCCGTACCGTTCCCAACGACAATTGGGGGCTTCCGGGGGGGCGCGAGGTGGAAGTGTTGTGGGTTTATCTCGATCGCGTGAACCAGTGGGAGAAACTTCTTCCCTCCACGCCGGATCCAAAGCCCGCTCACGACTTTGCCCGTCCTTGGACCTTCAAAAAATACATCGAATACGGCAATGGTCTAGGTTCAGAGAATCCTTTCGGAACCCACTACGGGCCGGTGGCCTATTTCCCAACCTACTCGTTGGCCTATGAGAACAACGACCTCGAGCCCGACTTCCAGTTGACCCCATTTCAAGTCAATCTCATGTCAAATCTGACCTGGTGGGTGGTCGATGAGAATGCGGCGATGTTAAAGCAGTGGTTGAGTTGACCATCGATCGTTACAGTTGCTGCACCGTCAGTGACCACCGACTCGTGTCGCCGGTTTCGAAACCATCCACGAAAACCAGGCCCTCCAGGGAGATGCTATGGACCTCCACGGCGCCGATGTCGCAGCCGTCGATGAGGTCCGGGACATCCGGGTCGTCGATGATGCGCAGGCCGGTGACACCATTGCCGAAACCTCGCTGGTCGTGGGTCGCCAGGGTGCAGCTGCCTTGATCCACCACTGGGCTGGCGGCGAAGGGAAGGTGCGTCGGGGTCGGACCGCCATTGAAGGCCAGGGGATGTAGGAGAGGCTCGAAGGGAGAGGCGACGGTGCCGACCCAATCACCGTTGACGTTGGGGAGACCGGCGGGGAAGTTGGTGTCGAAGCAATCGTTGGTTCCAATGGCGTTGGCGCTTGAGGTGACGATGGAAGCGCCGAGCTTTCGGTGACCATCGCGGCAATCTTCGGCGGCCGGGGAAGTATCGAGATTGCCGGCCAGGATAGTGTTCGAGAGGGTCAAGGAGACCTGGCCGGCGATGGAGAGGCCGCCACCGTCACCGTCGTCGTCGCCATCGAAATCCGTCTGGTTCTCGGTCACCGTGCAAGATTCCAGGGTGACCTGAGAAGCCACCGAAACGAGGGCCCCACCATCCCCGGCGGCGCGGTTGCCGGAGAGGGTCACTCGGGACAAAGAGAGATCGGTGACAACCAGGGCGTAGATGGCTCCACCGGTGGAGGTTTCGGCCAGATTTCTTTCGAAGGTCGAATCTTCAATAAAGGTGGTTCCCCCCTCGACAGCCATGGCTCCACCAATCGAGTTGGAGACGTTGTCCAAGAAGTGGCTCTCAGTTATCAAGACCGAGCTTGGCCGGTCGGCAGCGATGGCTCCTCCCTGGAGAGTGGCGACGTTACCGACGAGGACGCATTGATCGATCTCCAGGCCGCGGTTCCGAGCAACCCGGATGGCTCCGCCTTCCGCGGCTCTTCCTCCAGTCAATTGAAGGCCTTCGAGACGGAGGACTTCGCCGTTGCCCGGGCCCGGAGGCGAAAAGTTCAGAATCTGCACCGTATCTCCACCGTCCAGAATGCTGAGGTCCGCGCCGAGGCCGGTGACTTTCAAATCGTCTTCGATCACCGGTAGGGGCAGGAGCAGCAAATAGGTGCCAGCCACTTCGAGGAGAATCTCGTCGGCTCCGTTTCCCTCCGGACAATCCTGGTAAGGAGAATCCGAGTTGGCGGCGACCAGAGCTTCCCGCAGCGAGCACAGGCCATCGAGCAGGTCGAGATCACTCTCCGTGGTCACCGTGAGGGTTGCAGCGGTCACCGGTACGGGGGCGATGAAGGCGGAAAGGGCTAAAAGGCCCAAAATCGGAAGACAAGTGATTCGCTTCATGGCGGTGCTCTCCCTCGCGGTGTTTTCCCTCTCGGCGTTCTTCCTCGCAGGAATTCGCCTCTCCTTGGAGAGGCCGGCTAGGCCTCCCCTCGACGAAGCCCGAAAGACTGGCTCAATAGGGATGGCGGGAAGGGAGAGAGGATCTGGACATGGAGAGAGATCTTTTCTGTCGCCGCACCAGAAAGAAGGTGCCCGAGAAGGGGCCCAAGGAAGGCTGCTCGGAAGGGAGCTGGAGGCTCACCAGGCCCGGCACCTGGTGAGCCTCGAGGGGCTAGGGCGAAAGTCCCCTTCTAGCGAGAGGATGGAGTCTCGCGACGCCGAGTCGCCGAAAGAGGCCCGTTCTTGTCCGGAGAGTTTCCCTACAGGGTCTCAAGGGCAGTCTTCACGATGCTCGATGGCCACGGTGGTGATGTAACGGCCCTCCGGATGTTCACTTTCCATGGTGTCGAGGAATTCTTCCAGGTTTTCGAATCTCTGGTCCGGGTTGGGTTGAATGACCAAGTCCACGGGGTTGTCCTCACCCGGATAGCGATAGTCCGGAAAGAGGTACCAATGCTCCTGGTACTCGCAAGCTTCCGGTAGCCGCTCGGGAACCCACAGGACGCCGACCTGGGTCCCAAACTGAATGAGGGATTTTTCCCCGGGGTCGAACTGAGCCATGGCGTCAACCGCCAACAGGAGCGAAACGAGGGCAGCAGCGAGAAGAGCAACGGAGGCGGCTTTGCGGATCATGAGATTCTCCTTGAAAAGATGGGCGCGGAGGCACCCATCAGGGTTCCTAGAAGTACACGAGAAAGCAGCGAGAAACTTGCCACCGGACTTCTGGTTCGATGGATAAAATTCAGCCTGAACAGCTGTCATAGGACAACCCGAAGCGTCCTTTTCTGCGTGGGGAGATCCTTGCCAGGGCATACTCGGTGTCAGGCATGCGCTTCATGCGTTCCTTAAATAGATGCCTTTCCTGCCGCAGGAAGCACAACTGGAGCGAGCATCTAGAGAGACGTCGAGGGACCGTATTTAAGGGCTGCACGGAACGCATGTCTGACACCCCATTTCCTTAGGGACAATCCTCGCGATGCTCGATGGCGATGGTGGTGATGTGACGCCCATCGGGATATTCGCTTTCCATGACGGCCAGGAACTCCTCCAGATTGTCGAACCCAAGGTCGGGTTCGGGCCGAATCACGGTGTCGATGGCGTGTTCGTCACCTGGGTAGCGGTATTCAGGGAAGAGGTACCAATGCTCCTGGTACTCACAAGCTTCCGGAAGGCGTTCTGGTACCCACAGGACACCAACTTGAGAATCGACTTGGATGAGGATTTTCATGCCAGGGTCGACCTGGGCAGCGGCGTTGAAGGCCACCAGAGCTGAAATCAGTGCGATGACGGTAAGGGCTAGGGCGGTGGTTCTAGGGATCATGAGGTGCTCCTTCGGTTGGTGGTGCAAGAGCGCACCGGGGGTCGAGGGAGAACACGAGAAACGGCTGAGAAACTTGCCACGGAGTACCGGAGCTTGGCCCAGGCCCTTTGTCAGCTCAGATCCGCTAGCGCAGGCAACTACGGATTTCCAAGGCCAGTAGGACCAGCATCAAGGCTGTCCGGTGTCAGGCATGTGCTTCATGAGTTGCTTAGGTACTCCTCTCACACCTCACTGGGAGTGGACGAGGGTGAAGGTCGCAAGGAACCATCGAGTAGTCGCATTTAAGGGCTGCATGGAACGCATGCCTGACACCCTTGTTTTCCTTTCCGGCGAGGTAGAGGTAGAAGAGGTGTTCAGATTGTGGGAGCTCCCCACCGCAGGAAAGAGTTCCTTGGGCTCTTCGCCGTGGAGTAGTAAGAGTCGATTGGTGAGTGATTTCGAAAAATCTGATGGGTGGTTTTCTAGGCTCATTTGCGGCTCAAAACGCTTTTCCCAAGCCCCACTAACATCTTTCTAATCCTTCCTCACAAGTTCTAACACCAGATCTGCTTCTCACCGGGACCCGTCCTGACTAGGGTGAAATCCATCGCTGGGGCATCCACTACTGGACTCTCTGGCGAGAGCTCACGGCCTGATGCCGTGTCTCCATTGTCCACTGGGAGGACTTCCGATGAGTCTGAGCTCGCGTTTCTGTTGCCCATCCCCTCACTTGCTACTCAGGGCCCTTTTCGTTTTCGTGACGGTAGCCCTGTGCCTTGTCGGCTTTCCTATGAGCGCGGACAATGGCCTACCCCAAGTACAGACCCGAAGCTTTCACTTCCTCGGCGACAACCCGCCAGCGGAGGTCTTCATCGATCTGCTCGCTTACGCCTCCGACCCGGACGGCGATCCGTTGACTTGCATCATCGAATCCGGGCCGGCCGAGGGGAGCCTGGGGCCAGCCCCAACGGCCTTGGGCTCAAACCAAGGTTGTACGTTTCTTTACCTCCCTCCCAGTCCGACTCTTCCCCCCGACCCGAACGCTGCTCAAACAGATAGTTTCGCCTATCGAGTGGAAGACCCGTGGGGTGGCTCGTCCGCCACGGCGACGGTCGAGATCGTGCTGGAGGAAAATCTCGGTGGTCCCAAGTCGATCTCCATCGCCGCCATTCCCATCGATCCCTACACCATCGAGGTCTCGTGGTTGGATACCCATGCTGGCCAGGCAACTTATGAGTTGCTGCGCCGTGACCCGGGAGGCTCCGGTTTTCCTCCCGTCCCGAATTTTCCGCCACCCACTTCTCAATCTCTAATCGTCTTTCTAGACGACGGACGAATCCCGGGGGCAACCTACTCCTACCGGGTTCGCTCCTGTTTAAACGGTTCCTGTGTCGACGGCGAAGTGGTCAGCGTCACCACCCCAGAGGTACCGGTGACCCCGGATCTTGCCAAGGACGATGAGCGTCAGTTACCTCAGCAAACGGTTACCTATCTCTCCTACGACGACATTCTCAATAACGATGACCCGAGCTATGGTCCCTTGGAGGTGACCCATGTGGAGGAGAGTGACTTCTCGACCGCTAGTCCCAAGGTTCAATGGCTGCCTGATCGCAGTGGCATCCTGATCGACCACGTGGCTGCCAGTCCCGACTCGTTCTCTTTTTCCTACACCGTGGAGGCCGGCGGTTTCCAGGACTCGGCGGTCATCACGCTGACCTTCCTCGAAGGTGCGGTGCCCATCGCGAATTCGGATGGCTGTCCTCACCCAGATCCATCCCCTTGCATCACGGCCAATGAGGGCCAAGCTCTGCGGATTCCCTACGCCAGGTTACTTCTCAACGACACCATTGGGAGCCTGCCGGAGAGCGAAGGACCTCCGCCCAGTCTCGACATTCGACGGGGCTTTTTCTCCAAACCCCAGAATGGCCGGATCGATTTGTGCTGTGACCCGACTGCCTTCTGGTACGTACCGGACGAAGACTTCGTCGGAGATGATGTCTTCACCTATCAGCTCGCCAACGATGGCAGTGACGCCATCGCTTCCGCCGAGGTCGTGGTTCAGGTTGGCGGCAATGGTCCTGCACCGGACATCACACAGGCGGTCTATGACGCGTTGCGCTTGGCTATTCCCTCGGAAGGAGATGTCACGGTTCCGATTACTTTTTCCGAATTGCTACAAAACGATACGGGAGATGACTTACAGATGGTGCCACCTTGCTCCCAACCGGCCCCAATCGGTTCCCTAGTCTGCCCCGACACGGATCCGGTGCATGGCTACATGCTTTACACCACCGGTGGCGCCCCTCTCACCTCTTTCGTGCAACTGGAATATGACATTCAGGGGGCGGATGGCCTGACCAGCAATACCGATTTTAGGATCTTCCGCTCCGCCCCTGATAGCTCTTTGGTCATCGTAGGTACGAGCGATCTTCTCGAGGTTCCAGAGGGAGAGAATCTGCCGGTCGCTTGGAATGATCTCCTCAGCAACGACCTCATTCCTTACCCGGATCCCGACAACCCTGATAACCCCGCCAACAACCCCCTGGACTTCGTGGATTTTTTCGGCTCCGGCCAGCCCCTTCACGGGTCGATCCGCAACGTAGGTCCTTCCTTTGTCGGATTCACCTACCAGGCTCCGGTCAATTTTCTTGGCGCCGACCGCATGGCCTATTCGGTGCAGGATGGAGCCACGGGAAAGAGGGGAGTCGCCCAAGTTGTCGTGAAGGTGACTCCCGGAGCTCCGTCCCTCAAGGAGGATCGCTTCTACACCTATCCAGACCGCCCCTTTCAACTCGATGTTCTCGACAACGATGTCGATCCCCAAGGGGAGCCCCAGACCAGCAACCTCAAAGTGGTTGGCTTCACTCGAATCCCGACTGGAAACTCCTACGGGTTCTTCTCACTCGGAGCTGGCGGCGAGCTTTGGTACACGCCGGGAGGATTCCTGCATTTCGCGGCCCTTTTCACCTACACCGTCGAGGACACCTGGGGCAACCAGAGCACGACCACGGGGGAGGTGATCCTCATCCTTCGGCCCCAGGCTTCAGCTTCTTGGCTCTGCGAGGCCTTGCATTGCCGATTCACCAGCCAATCGGCGGGCTTTGAGCTGCAGGCAGCATGGCAGTTTCCCGGGGGTGTTGCCGCCACCGCCAATCCGGTGGAGATCGACTTCTCTCAGGTCGGCTCCCAGACGGTCAGCCTGTCGGTCACCGACGTCTTGGGAACTTCGGATACCACCACCTTCGATACCGACGTCAGCGGGCAGGGAGTCCACGACCCACCGGCGGCGGCCCTTGTTGCTCGCCACCTCTTCGGAACGACTTATGAGCTCGACTGGAGCGAGGCCACCGACGATGTGGGCATTGCTGCTGCCGTTCTGGACATCGATGGCACCGTCATCACTCCGGAGAACCCGGTGGTGCAATGGACCTTCCCAGCCCAGGCAGCGAGCCGGCCAGTGACCCTGACGGTCACGGACTACGCCGGCCAAAGTGATCAGGCCACAGTCCTGGTCCAAGTGGATCCCAATCAGGGAGGAGAACGGGAATGACTCTCAAGGAGAACCGAATCATGAAAACGACGACTCTTCGTCTCTCCAAGGCGGCTCTCGGGTTGCTTCTGGCCCTAAACCCTACGGTGGGAGTCGCGCAGACCGGCCCTCCGCCAGCCCCGGTTCTGAGTCCGCCCTCAGCGGCTACAGAGCGTGGTTTCAAGCCCGAGCAAGCCTACGACTTTGGCGATCTCGATAGCGTCAACCTGTTCAATGGGAACTTGAACTTGACCATTCCCATCGGTGGCACCTACCCGGTTGGCCCAAACCTTTCCTATGGGCTGACCCTGGTCTACAACTCGAACCTCTGGGAATTCGAATATGTTGACCCGGAGACCGGCATGACCTCTCTGAACTGCGACGAACCGTGGATCGCCATGGGGTATGACGATCCCTGCCGCACTAGGAGTGGCCCCAATGTTCGCTCCAACGCCAGCACGGGCTGGACCCTCAGTTTCGGTGAGCTCCTGGGACCGCTTTTTCCCTTACCGGGGCCAAATCCGGTGCCGCAGAATCCTTGGAATCCCACCGGGCGGCCCACCTACACCTCTCCGGATGGAGGCGGACACTCCTTTTGGCCGACCCTTCACAAAGATGAGCCCAATCCGGGGGATGGCTGGTTCACGCGGGATGGAACCTACCTACGGCTCCACCAGGTGGGGGCTCAGTGGGCGATCGATTTTCCTTCTGGCATTCGGCATCTTTTCGATTCGGTGGATGACGGCACGGGGCGCTGGCGTTTGCAGCGTATGGAGGACCCCTTCGGGAACTACATGGAGGTCGCCCTGGGGGTTTCCCCAGAGGGCTTGCCTCAATGGGAGATCAGTGATTCCCATGGCCGTTCCCATCGCATTGTTTTCGAAGCCGCCGACTATTCTCTTTCCGGCCAGCGGGTCAAAAAGGTAGATCTGGAGGTGTTGGGCCAGGATCGTGCTGTCTACGACTTCGGCTATCACCCAAGCCACGATTACCTGCCCGCTTGCCACGATACCTCCATCGGCCTCAGCCAGGATCCCTACCCTCTGGAGCTCCTGGCTTCTGTCCGCCACGAAGCTGCTTCCCCCCTGAGCGCTGCCACGGATACCTGGGAGTACCGGTTCGACTACTTCGAGGAGGAACTACCGGCGCCGGTTGGCACTGTCCATTGCTCAGCCAAGGCGGCACGGCTGAAGAAGATGGTGGTGCCTACCCAGGGAAGTTATGAGTGGGACTACCGCACCTACGGAAGTCCGGCGGTGGATTGCAGTCGATTGGTACCCAACCACACCCCAGGGCCCTATGGGATCTTCCCGGAGCTCCCCCTGTTCTCCAATGCCAACCTTTCCGTAACTTGGGGAGTCGCCCAGAAGTTGAAGAGAGATATCGGTGGCACCATTCTCGAAAGGGTCGACTATAAGAGCGGTGGACTGATCTCTTCCCCGTCTCCGGAGGAGTGCAACAAACCGACGGTGTGGGCCGGGAAAGTCAATATTGTCTTTCGGGAGATCGGCAACTCCCGGGTGAGTCGCGAAGAAAATTACTTCAGCCTGTGGGCCTCCGGAGAAGATCCCGAGAACCTCGGTTGGCACAACGACGAATACGGGTTACCCATCGTTCATGGGGAAGACTTTGAAGATTCCGGCGGCAAGAAGTACGCCCTCTCCCGGAAGACGTATCGATGCGATCTAGCGAATCGGGACGATCCTATAAATATGAGCAGTTGTGATCTGTACCGCTCTCACTTCTTGCGTTATGAGCGGAGCTTCGGGGGCTGCGACCCCGGAGGTCTGGATCAGCCAGTCCTCTGCTCAGAGCTCAATCAGCGGGTCGCCGGGGAGGCCGTCACCTACGAGAAAGATCGCGAAGGAACGCCCAATGGACCCCCACGCTGGACGGCTACGGACTTCACGGAATTCGATGGTTTTGGCCACTACCGAGTTTCGAAAGCTCTCGGCAACTTCCCAGGTCTTCCCGGCTCGATCAATCCTCCTTTCCCGGAGGAGAATGGAAACTTCCAAAGAGTCATCACCGATTACAACTCCGGTGGCGGGACCTACTCTTTCGACCCCGATAGCAATACGGGGAATAGCAGCCTCGAGTTCCCTGACTTCGACGCTCCCTGGTTGTTGAATACCTATGATTCCCGCACTGTCGAGGAAACCGACAAGGGCGTCGCCGTCGAAAAGTTTTGTTTCGACAAGGACTCCGGCTTTCTCGAAGGGCGCCGGGTCCTGAAAGGAGATATTCAATCGAATCAAGACTCGGTGGTGCTCCTTCTCCCGGATGCCCGAGGGTTTGCCAAACGAGAGCTGTACTACGGTGGGGATCTTGCCGCCAACGCACCGGATGTTTGCGGAGGACCGCAGCCGGGAGCGGAATATCGCATCGATCACACCTATGCTTTTGGTGTTCCGGAGTCTTCCTGGTTCGTCGAGCCCGGGGCGCTGGGTCAGCTCCAGTGCACGGATTCCTCGACTCGCGACTGCATCTTGCGCAGAAGGTCTGAGGTCATCGATCCCTCCACGGGCCTGGCCACCGCGAGCTCAGATCCGTCCGGAGTGACCACTCACTACGCCTACGACACCCTCAGTCGCTTGGTGGAGAGTGCTCCCGATGGGCGAGCTTCTACCAGAATGACTTATGACACTCAGGGCCCCTGGCAAGTTTCCCTGGGGCAATGGGATGGAACCGGCCTCCTCAAGGATGAGCGCTATGGTTACGACGGCATCGGAAGGCTGAGAAAAGTCAGTCGCTCGATGCCCAACGGCGGCCGGGCGGTGCGCCGCATTCAATACCACGGCAATAGCACCAAGAAGCAGGAGACGGAGTTTCAGCCGGCCTCTAGCGCAGCTCAGTGGACCAAATACGACAACTACGACCCCTTCGGCCGAGTGGGCCGCATTCAGCCGCCGGACGGCGCTGACTTCGTCACGACTATCGACTACTACGGCGTCGGCGGCGAGACCAGTAGATGGAAATTCCGCAACGCCAATGGCAACCCCCAAGACGCCTACCGCTTCAAGCGCTTCAATCGGCTGGGGAGACTGATCAAATTGCACGAGCCGAACCCGGATGGCAGCGGGGAGCTCCGAACCTGGTACGGCTACGATATTGGAGGGCGCCTCAACAGGGTGCATAGTGGAGCGCAGATTCGCCGTTTCGAATATGACCGCAGAGGTTTCCTGCTCTCGGAGACCCATCCGGAATTCAATCCCAGTGGCAGCTCGTCTCTGTCCTATGGAGACTACGACTCTCTCGGTAATGCGGGCTACCGAAACCTGGCTATGGGCTTCGATCTGGAGTTTCGTTACGACCGCGCCGGGCGGCTCACCCAGGTGCTGGAACCGGGCAACGCTATTCCCTGGAAGGAGCTCTTCTACGGGCGCACCAACAGCGCCGGGCCTCCTGTGGACCACCGGGTTGGCAAGGTCGTCCAGGCGAAACGGCGCAATGCGGTTCTTTCTCTCAATGGAGAGACGGGAGCCACCTCGGACATCGTCATTACCGAGTCTTTCGCCTACCGGGAGCCCGGTGGGGCCATGACCGAAATGGAGCTTCGCTCCAGCGATGGCCAGGTATTTCACGAGACTCTGACCTACGACAGCCTCGGCAATGTAGACACCCTCGACTACCCGGATTGCCTCTACCCGGGTGCTTGCGCAGCAGCAGTGCCGGCGCGGCAGCTCGATCATGACTATCGCGAGGGTTACCTCACGAGCATTACGGGCTACCTAAACGACATCCTCTACCACCCCAATGCCATGTGGCAGCAAATTAACCACAGTAACGGTGTGCTGGACCACCAGGCTCTTTACAAGCCTAACGGCACGGATCACTACCTTCAGTTGCCGGGGGGTCTTTCAACCTCCGGTGTGCAGAACGGGCTCGATCTGGATCTGCCTGATTTTCGTTATGACGGTGCCCGCAACATAACCCAAATCGGGACGGACGAATTCGGCTACGACAGCTTGAGTCGCCTCGCCCGGGCGAACCTGGGAACCGACGGAGTCCGTGACTACACCTACGATCGTTACGGCAACCTCGTAGCCATGGCGAATCAGGTGAGCCGCTCGATGGCTGTCAGTGAGGTAACGAATCGCCTCACCGGCTCCAATTTTGACTACGATCCCGCGGGCAATCTAACTGAAGGTTTCGGTGCCATTCGTGCTTTCGATCCCTTCAACATGGTTGCGACGGAGATGAATGGTGACATCAACCGCCAAATGCTCTACACCGCCGACAACGAGCGGGTGGCAGTGATCGACGAGATGAAGGAAGAGCAGCGCTGGACCCTCCGGGGCCCTGGGAAACGGGTTCTGCGGACGGTCAGCTGGAATCTGGACAGCGGTGCCTTCACCTGGAAGCGAGACAATATCTTCCGCGGCAGTGCCCTCCTCGCTACGACCGTCAACAATGACACGGGAGGAGAAGAAACCTTTCATTTCCACCTCGATCACCTGGGAACGAGTCGCCTGAAGACCGATGCCACTGGTGCTCGCGTCGCCTCGTATAAATATTGGCCCTACGGCGAACGCACCGCTTCCACCCCCACTGACGACGACGACACCCTTCGCTTCACCGGCCACGAGCGGGACTTCGGTTGCGCGGAAGGGGCCTGTGCCGAGACCGGTGCCCAAGACGACTTGGACTACATGCACGCCCGGTACTACTCGCCTTGGGTGGGGAGGTTCTTGAGTGTGGATCCGATTCGGTATCGAGATGGTTCGAGGGAGGCCTGGAGTCTCTATGCTTATGTAGCAAACAATCCTGTCAACAACACAGACCCAACAGGGCAGATCTCACGGCGGCAAGGGGCAAGTATCCTTCTTAGCTTGGTTCCAGTAGTTGGCGATATCAAGGATATCCAGGAAGTTTTGACAGGTCGCGATTTGGTCAGCGGTGAGAATCTTTCACCAGGCGAACGCGCGGTGACGGCGGTTGCAGCTGCTCTTCCTATAGTTGGCGGAGCCGCTTTGAGGAAGGTTGGAAGCTCGATTGTTAAGCATGGAGATGAAGTTGCGGACACCGGAAGAAAACTTCTGCCGGAGAAGGCCGGACCTGTTGGACATATTTCTCCAAGTGAGGTCGCTGGAAAGACTCCTTCTCAGATTGATAAGCGTGCCAGAGAGTTGGGGCTCGAGGCCCGGGGTCCAGACCCAGCCGGTGGTAGGGGGGCTTATGTCGACCCACAGACGGGGAAACAGAGGATTCTGTCTCATCCAAACGCAGATCCACCACATGGACATGTGAATAACCCAGCAGGAGAAAGACTTGGGTCTTCTGGTGAGGTAGTATCTCGAGAATCCCCTGAGGCTCACCTTCCTATCGAGAAAGAGTAGAGGAATTACGATGTTGACAGAGGTGGAAATCCAGACTCTTCATGATGCGACCCTGGTTTCGATAAGTGTTGAGTGGGAAGAAGGTAAGTGTACCTTGGATCTTCGGTCATGGGAGGGCGGGATTGAGTTAAAGCAGTTGAATGCCCATGGCCTAAGGAAGTTAGCACTCACTCACCAATCTCCATGGGGCGAGAGCTCATCAATCAACAGTGTTTCGTTGAGGCGGGGTGAGGATACTGACCATTCTGAACTCGAAATCGAAATGCAGAGTGGGGATGTTCTGACGGCCTGGGCGAAACGTTTCGATTTGTGCTCTTCGAGTTGCATCGTTGAAGACTGATCAGCTGTCGCGGAGATAGAGGCTTCAATAGGTACTTTTTTTTGATCGACAGTTCTTTTGATAGGTACTCTCCGGATGGAAGTAGAGGTATTGACCTGAAAGCAGGAGAATGCAATTCGATCCTTAATGCCAGGGAACGTCTAATTTGGAGCGTTTCCCGGTGTGTAGATTCGATGTCAGTTAGGTTTCTGGGAGTACCCGATGTTCTTCGTCTGCCTTGTTGGGCAGCAGGGAAATCAGTGTCAGTTGGACTCGTTCAAGCATCGTTTTGGGTATTTGCAAGTGACACATGTCTGATTCTGAGCCTTCGAAGGTGGTCGAGAGTTTCGAAATGCTACTTCGGTCCCGTTCGAAAATTTTCTCCGGTAGCTTTTCTAGGTGCCGGAAGTCTGGGGGAAGGGTACCAATGTTCCATCTTCTACAAGCCAGAATGAAACGATCTTCCTGGAAGACTCTGAGCTACTCATTCACCTCGTGCGGTGCTTGGGTAGCTCCTTTCACTTTGCCGAGGATTTGGAAGGGCCTCCATCGACCGTTAACTCAGGGCAGAAGTGCCCCAGGCTGGCCTCGGGAGCAAGAATTTAGATGACCTGGAGATTCCAGCAATGCTGCTAGGGGAACCCCTTACCGCCGTGCTCTTTGCTCAGGATTGCATCGAATTTCACTTCGAAAGAATGACCCTCCGCGCCTTCACCCCTCCGTGGGTGAGGGTGGTCTGTGGAGCTTCGGGAGAGCTGGCTCTGGACTCTTCTGATGCATTCCGGGCGCTGGTCGGAAACAGAGTGCATTCTCTGGGAGTTCGGGAGGGCCGGGATATCGTTGTGAGATTCTCAGAAGAGAAACAACTGATCATTCCTCTCACGGGAAACTCCGCGAAAGCTCCCGTGGCCGCGCATTTCATCCCCGAGTCGTCTCCGCAGGTCCAGGTTTGGAATTTGGTTGACGGAGGAGAAAGAACATAGGTTGGATCTAGGAATTCCATCCCGTTCACCTCCTTCAAGTCCGCAGCAAAGCACTTTTCCTTTTCGATACCGACGACTCTCGTTGCTTCGAAACCTATTGTTGGACCTAGGAGTCCGGGGCGGATAGGGTCCTCAGGAAAAGCACTCTCCCACTCTTGCTCTCGTTCCCTCTCGGTTCTCATCAAAAGTGGCCGCAGATCATCTGCGGTAGAGGGAAAAGTTTTCGCCATAGCCTGAGCCGAATTTTGGTGTCAGGCATGCGTTTCATGAGTTCCTTAAGTAAGCGTCTCTCCTTCTGTAGGAGGCAGAAGAGGAACGAGCCCTTCGAGGAACCATCGAGGTCTCGCATTTAAGGGCTGCATGGAACGCATGCCTGACACCTTTTTGGTTAGGGGCAGTCGGTTCGGTGCTCGATGGCGATGGTGGTGATGTGACGGCCGTCTGGGTGCTCACTGTTCATGGTGTCGAGGAAATCTTCCAGGGTCTCGAAGCTTTGCTCCTCGACGGGGCGAATAGTGGTGTCGATGGGATGCTCATCACCAGGATATTCGTAGTCCGGAAAGAGATACCAATGCTCCTGGTATTCGCAGGCCTCCGGTAGGCGCTCCGGTACCCACAGGGCGCCAACTTGTTTGCCGAACTGGAGGAGGATTTTGTTACCGGGGTCGACCTGGGCGGCTGCTGGGCCGGAAAGCAGGAGGGACACGAGGGTGAGGACGAAGGCGAAGCAGGCGGTTCCTGTGCGTATCATGAGGTTCTCCTTGGAGTTTGGGCGCGAGGGAGTGCGCCGGGGTTCAAAGGAGTACACGAGAAGTAACATTGGAACTTGCCATGGGGTCGCTTCGTGGTCCGAAGCCCACTGGTGACGCGGTGGAAGGCACGGCAGGTTGTGCCCGGGTGAATCTCCGAGGGAAATTTGGGATGAGGTATCCTGTTCTCTCGTCCCGTCCTCTCGTCTTCTCGATCACGTATGGGAATTGTCTCTCGTTTTCGGCTTCGGGAACCTCTCTCCGGGTACCTTGGAAGCTGACTTCGTGGCGGCAGG
>JAHZIX010000002.1 GCA_022601195.1 Deltaproteobacteria bacterium | reverse complement strand
TGCGACCGTACCCCGGTCAGCCTCCCTGAGAATCTTGACCATCTGTTCTTCGCTGAATCTTCCTTTTTTCATAGCTCCCTCTTGGTTCGAGGGGGCCATTCTGTCAAGAAACTAATGGTCCAAAATTCTCAGAGCAGGCCACTCAGCGCAATTTGGGTTTCTTGGACCAGCGGGGGCATTTGAACGAGAAGCTACGGTTTCAGCGCTTCGAGGGTCTTTCCTGGCGCCGCCCCTTCCCCCAAGCTCAGCTCACTTGTCCGCCGCTTTTGATGGCGATCACCGTGGTGTGCGGCCGAAGCCCTCGCGAAAGTCTTTCGCGCCACGCTAGACACCTTGCCCGCAGAGCTGTGCGAATCCTGGACTGTCACTGGGGGCAAGAGGAGAGCTGCAGCACCGTCCCAAAGAGCGCCGTGCTAATAGACAGGAAGACACTTTCGGCCCTAGTAGAGTTCCTCATACGGAACGGGAAAGACTGTCCGCTAAGCTCCGGGGAGCGTGTCGATTCGGAGAGGACGAAGCTCGCCCCAGCGAGATGAAGCCTGGAACCCTCAGCTGTTATTCACCCCTCAACCCCCTAGAGGGCTCCAAGCTGTCTTAAGGTGCGGTCTGGCTGGATTGTTCCTCTCCCCCCGCCTCCCTGAATCCGGAGGCCTTGCGGCTCATCGTCAAGCGCCAGGCACAGCAAGCTGGACTCGACCCTGTCGCTTTCCTTGACAAAGCTCACCCGCCTCCCTAGAGTTTGAGTTGAGCGATCAACCAAGAGAATTTTTCGAATGAAAACGACACCAGACCCCAAGATCCCGACCCGTCAGCGCTTGCTGCTCACGGCGCGGGAGCTCTTCCATGCCCAGGGTTACAGTGCCACCGGGATGGCTCAGATCCTGCGGGAAGCTCAGGTCAACAGTGGCAGTCTGTATCACTACTTCAAGAGCAAGGAAGATCTCCTGATCGGTGTTCTCGAGCTCTATCGAGACAACATCTGGCCAATGCTCATTCAGCCCGTCGTGGAACGCCATTCCGACCCTCTAGACCGGGTCTTTGGCCTGTTGGAGGTCTATCGGGCTCAGCTCCTCGGGTCGGAGTTTCAGAGCAGCTGCCCCATCGGCAATCTGGCTCTCGAATTGAGCGAGTTTCAGCCGCGGGCACGGGAGCTCATCGAGGCCAACTTCGAGCAGTGGAGAACCATTGTTCGAGGCTGGCTCCTGGACGCCGCGGATCAGTTTCCACCCTCGACGGACCTGGATCGACTCGCCACCTTCATCCTTACCACCATGGAGGGTGGGGTCATGCTGAGCCGTTCTTACCGGGATGTAGGCCCCTTCGATGCCGCCGTTCTTTCTCTCAGAGATTACCTTCAACACTTCGAATCCAACCGCGATGGGGAAGCCGTGGGAGCTCCCTCCCGTGAGAAAGGCAAGAAATCATGACACGACCTCGACACCGCTGCCTCCTAGCGCTCGGAGCACTCCTCGGTACCCTAGCTTTCCCCGGGGCAAGCTCCGCGGACGAGGCTTCAGTTAGGGCCTCCCTAGAGGCAGCCTCGACAGTTTCTCCCCAGGAAAACCCCCTGTCTCCCTTTGGTCGCCTCGTCGGTGGAAAGTGGAAGATCTCCCTCCTCACCCATGAATTCGAATGGGGTATCGGACAGCAATCCGTGTTCGCCAGGAGCTACGACGAGGCGGGTGAGCTGGCGGCCGAAGCCCGTTGGTTCTGGCATCCGGAAGAGAAGACCATCCGAGGCTATTCCGTCGGTGCAAAAGGCAACACTCTCGCGGAAATGACCACGCACTTCGAAGGGGACACCCTGATCAATGAGCTCGAGTTGATCAACCCCGACGGAGAGAGAACAGCCTACACCGGGCATTGGGTGTTCACGGACGAGGATCACTACGACTGGACCCTCTTCACCCACGGCCCGGAAAGTGCCAAGACCGAGGCCATGAAGGCCACAGCTACTCGGCTGCCTCCTAACGGGAACCCTCAGCCGGCTGAAGGGGAAGGCTAGGCTCTTTCAGCGCCCGGAAAAGCCCTTCGACCTGCTATTAACTCTGCCGCAACACCGAGGCGGCCTCGACTCGCGAGGCTCGGAGAGCCGGTAAGAAACCGGCCAAGGCGGCCACCAGGAGGAGGACGGTGGCGGTAATGAGGAAGGTCGTAGGATCCGATGGAGTGGTGTCGTAGAGCAGGGCGGATACCCACTTGGTGACTAGAAAGGATCCGGTAGCCCCCAGGGCAAGGCCGATGATGGCGAGGAGCAAGGTCTTACCGACGATCCGTTGGAGGACTTGCCCCCGGGTCTCACCCAATGCCATGCGAATGCCGATTTCGGGAATCCTTTCGGTCACGGCGTGGGAGAGCACTCCGTAGATCCCCAGGGCTGCCAGTGCCAGAGCGACGGCTGCAAAAGCTCCCAGTAGCTGAAGGGTAAAGCGACGGGGTGAGACCGAACGCTGAACCAGGCTGTCCAAGGTCAGGTAATCCCCGGTTGGCATGGCCGGATCGATAGCGTGAATAGCCCTCTGAACGCTCTTGGCAAGAGACGAAACGGGGATCGAGGAACGCACGACCATGTCGAGAGTGCGGAAATCTCCACTCTGGGTGAAGGGGAGATACAACTCCGGTCCGGCACCGAGAGCCAGGGAGCGGTGGCGAATATCCTTCACCACACCGATGACCTCGCATTCCACATCGGGTCCGACCCGAACTTTGCGGCCAAGCACCTCTTCCCCATGGTAGACGGCCTTGGCGGCGGTCTCGTTGAGAATGACGACACGGTCACGATCCCGATCATCTTGGGGGGTAAAGTGTCGACCTGCCAACAGGGGAATTTCCATGGTGGGCAAATACTGGCTATCGACGACGTGGGGAAAAGTGGTGATAGCTCGATCGCCGTTGTAGTCAAGACCTGGGGCGTAAAGAGGCCAGCCCCGATTGCGGCCGAGGGGGGCGGCATCGGTCAAACCGACGGAGGCGACTCCCGGAATCGACTGGACGCTATCCACGACCTCCCCGTAGAAGGCGTTCAGGTCGGCGAGGTTGTCGAAGGGGCGGGTCGTTTGAATCTGCCAAGCAACGACTTCTTCAGCTCGAAACCCCAGGTCGACGTCGAGGAGGTTCTGGAAGCTCTTCAACAGCAAGCCGCCGAACACCAAGAGAATGCAGGCCAGGGCAATCTCGGCGATCACTAAGCCCTCTCGGAGGCGAGTGCTATCCCGAGAAGCACTCATACCGCGGCCGGAGCCGCTAAAGGCTGCCGCTTCATGTCCGCTGGAAACCCGCAGGGCTGGAACGATTCCCACCACCACACCGACTGCGAGGGCTAGGGAAGTGCAGAAGAGCATCGCCCGACCGTCCACCGCAATCTGATTCAAGAGGGGAATGTCGAGGCCATCGGCCCGCGCGACGAAGTGAGTGGCTGCCATGGCAAGAACCTGGCCAAGGGCGGCTCCAATCAACGCCAACGTGAGGCTTTCGATGACCATCTGGCGAACTAGGCGGAACCTTGCGGCTCCCAGGGCGCTGCGCACAGCCATCTCCTTGCTTCGCTGAGTCCCTTTGGTCAGGAGCAGGTTCGACAAATTCACGCAGACGATGAGCATGACCGCTCCAGCAGCGGCGGCCAGGAGTAGAAACGCGGAACGGAAGGGACCGGAGATCTTGTCTTGCACGCCAGTGGCAATGGCTCCGACGCTGGGGCGGGTCGGGTCCGATTCCTGAATGCCCAGGATGATTTGATCCAGGTCAGCCTGAGCGCTCGCTAGGGTGGCTCCGGGGGCCAGGCGCCCGATGATCGACAAGGTATTTCCCCTACGATCCATCTCGTCACTGATGGGGAAAGTCGTCAAGAAGTCGACCCGGGTGTGGGGGGCGAAGATGGAGGCAAAGTCGAAGGAAGGGGGAAGTATCCCAACGACTTCGGCCTGCTCCCCGTTGAGGGAAATGGTGCTACTCACAACGGAGGGGTCTGCGCCGTATTGCCGGGTCCAAAAAGCATGGGAAAGAACCACGGCATTGGGCCCGCCAAAGCGGCCTTCTTCCTCGACAAAGCTGCGGCCGAGTACCGGGGGAACGCCAATGACCTGGAGAAAGTCGTGGGCTACCGGGACGCCAATCAGCCGTACTGGCTCACCGCTTCCAGTGAGGTTGTAGCTACCTTGCTCGAAGAAGGCAAAGTAGCCTGTCAATCCATCGAAGGATTGGCTCCGATCCCGAAAATCCCGCAGCGTGGCAACTCGTGAGGTGACCCCCGACATGCCGTTGCCTCCATCGTTGGCGATCCAAACCAATCGCTGAGGATCTTCGAAGGGGAGAGGTTTGAGAAGAAGGGGGCTCAGAATGCTGAAGACCGCAGTGCAAGCTCCGATCCCCAAGGCTAGGGATGCCACGATGGTCACCGTCGAGACCGGGGACCGGCGCATCTGCCGGAAGGCATAGAGAAAATCTTTGAGTAGGTTTTCCAACCAGATTCTGCGGTGAGATTCGTAGAATCCCTCGCGGCTCCTCGTGACGTTGCCAAAAGCGCGTTGGGCGGCCTTCATCGCTTCCTCGGGAGTCGCTCCTTCGGCAATTCTTTGATCCGCTTCGAGGCGAAGGTGGGAGCGGATTTCTTCGGCGAAGTCTTCATCGGGGCGCTCGGTCTTGCGAATCATGTTCGTCCCTTCTCACCTTCGAGAGCAGCACCGTCGAGACCGAGGACCCGGCCCATGGCTTGGACCAGACGAGTCCACTGGTCGGTCTCCCTCAGCAGCTGTTTCCGGCCCTCGGCGGTGAGCTCGTAGAAGCGAGCTCGACGGTTATTGGAGCTAGTCCCCCATTCGGCCCGGATCCAACTTCGCTTTTCCAGTCGTTGAAGTGCCGGGTAGAGGGAACCGTGGTCGACGAGGAGGACCTCTCCGGAAGTTTGTTGGATCGTCCGGGCGATCCCCTGGCCGTGCTGGGCTCCGAAGATGAGGGTCCGGAGGATCAGTAGATCCAAGGTTCCCTGAAGGAGGGCGATGCGGTCGGATGGAGACGGGTTCTCTTGGGTAGACATGCTACCCGAGTATGGATTTGCTTGGGTAGAATGTCAACCCAAGGCGTCGGAGGCTCTGCTTGCCCTTCCTCTACGGTGCCATAGCACCACGATTCCTGCCGCCAGAGCCGATTTGACGGCGGCGCCGACGAGGAAGGGAGCGACTCCTCCGGTGATGGCTCGTTCCCAGCCGACAAAAGACGACAGCCACAGGGCTCCGATGGCAAGAATCAAGGTGTGACCGAGGAGCATGGCGCTTGTTACACCAAGAAAGCCCTTGGGCCAGTCTTGCTCCCGAAGGCGACCGATAAGCCAGGCCGCCGCAGCGAAAGCGGCTAGATAGCCTCCCGTGGGGCCCCGCAGATGGTAAATGCCGAAGGCGCCATCGGCGAAGATGGGAAGCCCTGCGGCGCCAGCGGCCAAGTAGAGAAGCACCGCTGACAAGCCGTGGCGGCTGCCCAGAATCCAACCGACCAGAAGCACCGCTAGCGTTTGAGCGGAGATGGGGACAGGACTCCCCGGGAAAGGCAGAGCCAGTCGCGCCGCCCCTGCGATGGCGGCAGCACCGAGAAAGATCTGCGCCCAATCTCGTGCTCGGATCAGCTGTAGGCTCCTTGTTCCTTGCGGGTGTAGAGGGGACGAAAGCACAACAATAACATCGCCGTCTAGTGGTCCGTTGGACGAAAACCAATCAGAGAAATCGTCAGTGGAAGGAGCCAAGCGGTCCTTCACTCGAACTTGTCACCAAAATCCTAGCGAGGCACCGAAGATACCCTTAGGTCAAAGGAAGAAGAGCGTGTTTGCACCGCAGGCGGAGCCGCACCCCTTGGTGGCGCAAACTCGCCTTCTGACGTAGGAAATCTAGGCAGATGCAGTATCGCGGTAGAAGGCCGGTGAAAGTTCGGGCTAAGGCAGCTCGACCCCGACATCGGGGCCTCCGGTGGTGACTGCGGTTCCGGCCCAAGTGCGGCCATCGACGGAGCGAGCTTCCACGCGCCAGGCACCAGCTGGAACGTTCTCCACCAGCGCGTTGCCGGAGACGACTCTCCAGCTACTCAAGGGAGAACCACCGGGCGGTAGGGTTACTAGAGGTTCTTGGTGAGGGTCGAGAATGGTGAGGGTCGCTGTATCTTCCGTGGCGACCAGTTCTGGAATGCGTACCCTCAACCTTCCAGCGGCTGGGAGGGCGACCACCAAGGGTTCGCCGGGAACTTCCACACGGGCTTTCCTGGCGGCGCCTCCCGGCCCGGCCACGACCAGATCCCAGGTTCCTGCAGCCAGGGTCGAGAAAAAAGCTTTGCCGTCCAAGGTTTGCCGGGTCTCTCGAAAGGCCTGTCCGGAGTGAGATCGGCCCGCCAAGGAGATGAGAGAAGGGGTGCCGCCGGTCTCTAGGGAAACCGAGACTTCCAGACCTGCGGCTCGTTCCAATTCCAGAGTCATCTCCTCAGGGGATTCTCTGTCGATGCGAATTTGTCTCTCGAGGGGAAGAAAGCCGTCGTGCTGCAAGGTGAGGCGGAAGGAACCTTGGGGCAGTCGTTGAAAGAGAAAGCGTCCCTCGTGGTCACTATTGACGGCGAAGGTAGAGCTCTCTTCGCCACGACCAAGGAGTTGCCGGAGTACGATAGCCGCGGACGACACTGGCTCCCCTCGGGTACTTTCGAGGACAGTGCCGGCCAAGGTGGCGGTGGTGATCTCGAGGACGAGATCTCGATCTCCCTGAAGATCGAGGTTGCGGTTGTCGACCACGCCGTAGCGATGGTTGGCCAACTCGATGCGTTTGGCCCCAGGCTCTAGGTCTTCTAGGACGAAGCGGCCTTCGAAATCTGTTTGGACCTCGCGAGTGGTGAACCGTTCCCGATCTCTGACAGTGACGGAAGTCTCCGGCAGGGGTTCTCCGGAGGCGACTACGAGGCCTCGTAGGGTCAGGGCTGCCTGGAACTCGAGATCTTGCTCGGCGAAAAGTTGGCCGGTTTCGAGAGTGGCAAAAGCCTTCGCTTGGCGGCTGCCGCCTAGAGTCGTAGCGACCAGCCGATAGTCCCCGGGAGACAGATTCTCAACTCGGAAGTGACCTTCGTAGTCCACCTCGCCGGCCTGACTCTTTCGCACCCCTTCCGCGACCACTCGGACTCCAGCAAGCTGTTCAAAGTCGAGGCCGAGAACCTGGCCAGCGAGGGTGCCTCCCGCCTGGAGTCGTACTTCCACTCCGGTGACGGAAACACCTTCGATAGTGACCTCCATTTCCGAATCCAAGGCGACGTAGCCAGCCCGGTGAGCCCGTAGCCGATGGCGACCATCGGCGACGGCGGGAAAGTGAAAACGACCGTTGGTGTCGCTACTAGCGCTCTGCCCCAAGCCGCTAGAATTTTCGTTTTCTAGGCGAATCTCCACCGCGGCCAAGGGGAGTCCGTCGGGGTTCACAACCTTGCCGGAGACCGCCACCGCTGGCTGCAGAACGATCTCCCAGGGCGGGGTCCCCGTCCCCGCTTCGACCTCTAGGCGAGAGGCATTGAAGTGTCGGTGCTCGACCTCCAGAAGGTGATGCCCGAGAGCCACTCCCGTGAGTCGAAAATGGCCGTCGTCCTGGCTCTGGGAACTCTTATCGCCGATGCGAACATCGGCCCGCGGTACCGGGCGCAGCTCTGGATCCACTATCCACCCTTCGATGACTGCTCCGGGACCTAGGGTGAAACGAAGCTCCTCGAGTTGGCCGCCTGTGACTACCCGATGACGGTGCACAGGGGAAGAGACGAACCCTTCGGCGCGGACATCGATTTCGACGACTCCCGGCACCAAGCTGGCGCATTCGAAACGCCCTAGGGAGTCGGTGCGGACGATCTGCTCGAGGCTGCCAGGGGGGACTCCTGGATTGGCTCCCTCGATGGTTCTGAGACGCACTTCCGCGGCCTGGATGGGCTCTCCGGATTGGCTGACCACTGAGCCCATGGCCCGAGCCCCTGGGAAGAGGCGCACCTCCAAGAGAGCTACCTCACCGGGTTCTCCTTCCGGGGACAGGCCTTCGAAGGAAGGGTCTGGGGGGAGCACTCCCAGGACGAGGCGGGGCTGGTAGCCGGTGGCTCCTAGCCACAGGTCTGCCGGTTGTTGGACGGCGAGGCCCTGTATCTCGAAACGCCCTTGGGCGTCGGTGGTGCTATCCGAAGGCCGAGATGGCGCAGTGAGGGCAAATCGATCCTTGGATTCCGACGACTTTCGTACCCAGATGGAGACCTCAGGCACGGATTGGCCCGTGGGGTTGGTGACTTGGCCGACCAAGGTGGCACCAGGGTCCAGGAGGAGGGATCCCAGGTCTACGGGGGACATTCCGGGAGGAATCTCCAGTCCTCGCACCACCAGGGGGCCGTAGCCCGGTGCCGCCGCATGGAGATCGATCCGCCCTCCCGGAGGCTCGGCCAGCTCGAAATGCCCCCTAGGGTTAGAAATTCCCATGACTTTCGCCGGGGAGGGGACTGCAGTGCTCCCAGAGCTAGATGGGCTGGCGGTCACCACGGCATCGGCAATGGGGCGGCGGTCGAGATCGAGAATCCTGCCGAAGGCGACTCGGCCCTGGGAGAGGCGTAGCTCGACGGGGTCGGAGTGTAAGCCGGGCCGATGAACCACTACTTGCTGCTGGGTCTGGCCATAGCTTCTTTTGTTGGCTTGAAGCAGATAGGTGGTGCCAGGAGAGAGGCCTGCGAGGAGAAATTCTCCTTTCCGGTCCGTGTAGGCTCGACTATCGGCTTCGTCCCGAGGGATACGGGCCCACCTGCCTCTGTTGGTTCCGCCGCTAGCTCTGTCGCCTTGAGGCGTAGCGCCAATAGCGGCTACGGCGGCGCCTGCCAAGGGGTGTCCCTCTCGGTCCACCAATCGCCCACGGATCTGAGCCGTGGGTAGCAGGCGGATGGAGACTTCTTCTGGGTGACGGCTCGCTTCGATGGTTCGGGAAGCGGGCCGAAAGTCAGCGTGATGAAGGAGAAGGCGAGATTTCGACGCAGCTGAACGCCGCACCTGGAAGCGGCCCTCCGGATCTGTCGAGACGGCGTCGGCAGGCTCGGTGGAGATCCAAACCAGAGCGTTGGGCACGGGTTGGCCGGAGGGGGTGGTGACTCGGCCTTGCAGCGGTTGAGTCTCTGGCAGGGCTAGGCGGGCGACCGTCTCGCCAGCCTCCAGGTGAAGAATGCCATGGCGGCCACCGGGGGCGAACACCAGCCACTGGGCGCCTTCCGTGGATGCCGTGAGGTGAACCCTCCCGGATGCCCCGGTTCTCACCAAGGGCCAGGCCTTGCCACGGGTGGAGATGATGGCTCCGCTCACCGGTTCGCCTCCTCTAGTGGTCACTTCCAGCTGTGCTCGAATGCCGGAGCCACGACCCACCGGAATGCGCCCGCTACGTTGTAAACGAGCCTGTTGGGCCCAGCCTTGGGAGGGTAGGTGTAACCAGAGATCGAGGCTCTCTCCCGTTCCCCGAAGCAGAGTGAGGTGTCCGTCGGCCTGGGTCCTGCCGAACCGGGGAGCGAGCCGCCAGGGCGCTTTTGTCGGGTCATTCCACAGACTTCCCGCAGCACTTTCGGCGAAGACACCGACTCGATCTACCTTCCCTCCTTGCTGGGGCACCAGGTGAATCTCCGTAGCTTTGGCTCGGGCAAGGCGGACCTCAGGCAGCACCAGATCTGCAACCACAGGAACGGTTGCCAGCTGCATGGAAAGGAAGCCGGGGGCCTCGACGGTGAGGCGCCAAAGGCCGGGTGCAGGGAGCTCCAGGTGCAGGCGTCCACCTTGGTTAGAGATCGAACTAGCCGCGACGGGTCGTGTCTGCCCGCTGAGCAAGGACTCCATCATCTCGAAATTCTTGGGGACCGTTCGGGCTACGAGCCGGGCGCCCGGTAGGGCAGCACCGTCCATGCTGAGGACGAGGCCCTGAAGAATCGGGGGCTCCGCCAGGGTTCTGCCAGCGGGGGCGCTGCTAGCCGGGGGGGGACTATCCATCGCCCTACTATCCGGGGGCGAGAAGAAGGTGGCAGCCAGGAGCGTAGCTGCGGAAAGGAAAGTCACAGGGCCGAGCCTTCGAGAGGCCATGGTCTCCGTATTTACCGGCCTAGCTTTTGCCAAGGGGGAGGAAGGCAGACAGAGAGCTTGAGGGTGATAGCGGGTATGGCGAGCTCGAAGAGACATGAGAAACCTCCCAGATCGTGGAGTTTGGACCTTTCCAATGGACCTGCTGGCTGGGGCCATAGGACCGTGATTTGTCGGGTCGGGGTTTAGAAGGCCGGGTCTCTAGGGGGAAGGTCTAGAGAAATTGAGCCGTAGAGAGCGCCCGGGCGGGGCCGATCGTCCCAAGCCCGCCGCGAGGGTGAGAGCTTCGCGACGAGCCTGGGACGGAATATCAGCAGAAGTAGGCAACGCCACCATCGATGCAAACATCGTTGCCGGGGCCGCCGACCAGGTTGTCGTTACCCGGGCCGCCGTACAATACGTCGTCGCCCTGCTCTCCCCAGATGCAATCGTTGCCGCTACCTCCCCGTAGAACGTCGTCGCCGTCCTCACCGTGGAGATTGTCGTGGCCACCATTCCCGGAGATCTGATCGTTACCGCCTCCACCGAAAATGCAATCGTTTCCAGGTCCGCCATTGATGACGTCGTTTCCAGGTCCGCTGTGCAGGCAGATGCCTGGTACCACGCAGGCTCCAACCTGAGCCGTTGCGGTGGTAGGGACGAGGGTTGCGACGAGGAGAGCCGCCGCTACTAGGATGTATTTCATGGTGTTCTTCCTCCAAGTTTGCTGTCCGTTTGTTGGGAGTCTCCGAGCTCGTTGTGAGTGTCGATAGACTCATCGAAAACCGATCGAGTTTCGGTGCACCCAAGCCGCTTTCTGCTGACCTCCTTTTCTTCGTTTGTGGCGATTACCGCGAGTAGCGGTGGGTGCCCTCTGAACTCAATCAAAGACGTACCTTCGAGTCTTGGAAGGGACCATGAAAGCTGCGGAAATTGGGCATTCTGAAAGAATTGGTCCCATTCAGGAGGGGAATGTACGTTCTCTATTGGGGCCCCTACTTCATTCTTGAGGTAGAGGGCAAATCAGATGGTTTGGAGGAGAAAGGAGATTCTCATGAGGATTGGTTTGTTTGGATTGAAGCGGTGGGTCGGTCTTCCTCTGGTGCTCGCAGGGTTCTTTCAGGTGGCTCCCACGGCGGTTGTGGGGCAGCAATCCTGTGTGGTGTCCGGGAGTGTCCAATACATCGAGCCTCTCGAAGATAGCCAGATCCACGGATCCCTCCTCGACGTGAAGGGGGCGGACGATTGCACCAGTAGGATCTCTCATGAGGTCGGAGCCGGGGGTACGGAACCAGGCCACGGCTTCATCGCCCATCTGGCGCCGACCGGATTTCCGGTTCCCATGGATCTTCGCCTTCGACTCAGAATCGAGAACCTGGAGCCCATGCAGGCGGATCTCTATCTAAAGAGATCCGACAATGGGATGTTCGACTTTGTCGGCCAGTTGGTCTCCGGGCTCGGTGATTTGATTGACGGAGAAGTCTACGTAGCCACCGCTGTCGCCTACCAAGATGGCATCTCGCCGGTAGTGGTGAAGGTGATGTTGTCAGACTTCAGCCCGTTCAGAAGCTGTCAGGATTCGGAGCTCGACAACATCGACGACGAGGATTAGTACTCCTCGCTCACAGCCGTCGGGCTAGGGGACCTTTGTTTCAGCTGTAGCGAGAGCAGCGCGGGCTTCGAGGGTTCTGGGGTGCTGATCACCCCGCTCGTCTTCCAGAGTCGCCAACGCAGGGCGGAGTAGTTGCACGGCTTCCTGCTGCCGGCCCAGCGCCGTCAGGCTCGCTGCCAAGCGGGTGCTGGCGACGGCGATGAGGTAGGGGCTCGCTCCTCGCCGTTGGCGGCTTTCCAGGCTGGCTCTGAGCATCACCTCCGCATCTCCGTGGCGGTGGGCCGCAGCGAGCACCCGACCGAGACCCGATTGGGTGGATTCGATGTCGGGAGAGTCGCTGTCCAGCTTTGCCGTGAACACCCGCAGGGACCTGCGTAGCAGAGCCTCGGCTTCACTCAAACGGGGCTGATCCAGCAGCACCATGCCCAGATTGCGTCGAATACTCGCGACCCGGAGATGATCTTCCCCGAGGCGCGGAACTTGAATTTCCAGGGCTTCCCGGAAGCTTGCTTCCGCTTCGTCGAGGTTGCCCTCTCGAAACAGCACTACCGCTAGATTGTTGAGGGTGTTGGCCAGCTCCGGATGGTCACCGCCCAGGTGGCGCCGTTGAATCTCCAACGCGTGGCGGTAGAGGGCCATCGCCTCCGGGTACTGGCGGCGGGTTTTCAATACCAGAGCCAGATTGCTTTGAGTATTGCCCAGCCGCCAATGCTCTGGCCCCAGGAGCTCTTCGAAGAGCTCGGCGGCTTCCCGCAGGACTTCTTCCGCTTCGTCGAGGCGTCCTTGGCTCCTCAGGACAACTCCCAGGTTGTTCAAGGTAACTGCTACATCCTTGTGTTTGCCCAGCAGGGCGCGCCGCAAGCTCAAGGCTTCTCGATAGGAAGTTTCCGCTTCCTCGAGTCGGTCTTGGCTGCGGCGGAGTCGACCGAGGCGATGCAGGCTGTCTGCGACGGCTTCGTGGGAAGAACCCAGGAGCTCCCGGCGCATGGAGAGGGCTTTGTCCAAATAGAGCTCGGCTTCCTCCAGCTGGCCTCGGGAGATCTGCAGGAGCCCGAGATGATCAAGGCTCACCGCCAAATCTTCGTGGTTGTCACTCAGTGATTCCTGCCTCAGTTCCAAGGCTTGGCGCAGCAGCGGCTCGGCCTCTTCATAGCGCCCGAGGGACGAGTAAACCATGCCGATAACGTCCATGAGCCGGGCTTGGAGAGGCGGCGCGTCGGTGAACTCCTCCGGGGTGCGGGCGGCGGCTTCGTCTAGGAGTTGGATCAATGCCAAGTCGGTGGGGCCGCCGGCCTCGTCCGGGTCTGAGGCAACGAAGACGTCGACCAAGAAATCAAAGGCCCGTTCCGCTTGTTGGCCTCGAGCCCGGGCCAACTCAGCCTGGTGCAAGGTAGCGAAGAATCCTGCTGCCGCACTGGCGAGGATCAGACAAGTCAGAGTGGCGGCGAGCCACCTTCGTCTCAGGAACTTGCCGGCTCGGTAGGTCCAAGTGGGATGCTGGGCCGTCACCGGCAGGTGTTCGATATGGCGCCTGAGGTCTGCCCCGAATTCCCGTGCCGAGGAATAGCGCTGATCCGGCTCCTGGGCGAGAGCGCAGCGAAGGATAGCTCTCAGATCCGCCTTCAGCGCGGGTTCCGAGACGGATTTCTCCGTTGCCGATGGCAGTCGTCCCTTGAGTAGCAGATGAAGCACCACTCCCAAGGAGAAGATGTCGCTGGCGGTAGTCAAGGTTTCGCCACGCTGTTGCTCCGGGCTGGCGTAGTCCGGCGTCAGGGCGGTGGGGGTTGCCGTTCCCTTCTCTGAGCGATCCCTGCCGAGGGTTTTCGGTGCCGGTCGGGCAATGCCGAAATCCAATAGTTTTGGGACTCCATCGGCCGTAACCAGAATGTTGGATGGCTTCAGGTCGCAATGGATGATCAGATTGCGGTGGGCAGCGTGAACGGCGTCACAGACCTCGGCGAAGAGCTCGAGGAGTTGGCGGCGGCTCGGAGGGAGCTTGGAGTTTCCACCGGCGGCACAATAGCGATCGATGGGCTCTCCCTCGATGTGCTCCATGACGAAATATGGCTGGCCGTCCTCAGTCACGCCGCCGTCGAGAATCCGGCCGATATTCGGGTGGTTCAGCTGAGCGAGAATTTGCCTTTCCTGGCGAAAACGATCGATCAGGGCCTCGCTGCTCAAGCCTGGGCGGATGAGTTTGATGGCGACCTGTTCCTGGTATTCGCCGTCCGCTCGCTCCGCCAGGTAGATGGACCCCATGCCGCCGTGACCGATGCTTGCTAGCAATCGGTGAGCACCGATGCGCCTTCCGGTTTGGGCATCAGCTTGACCTTGGCCCAGCAGGTGGAGGGCAAGGTCTGCGATGGGTTCGTCGATGGGACTTGCGTCTCGAGCGTCCGCCGCCAGCAGCGCTGCGACTCTTTGGTAGAGGGCGTCGTCACCAGCACAGGTTTTTTGGAGGTAGGGGCTTCGCTGCTCCGGCGGTAGCTCGAGGGCCGCCTCGAGGACTTTTCGAACCCGCCGGAAGTTCTTGGCTTCGACGGATCCAGTCATCCCGTTGCCGCGTTTTTGTGCGACGGGACTTCGGTGTCAGCCAGGCGATCGATGAGCCAGGCGCGGGCGGTGCGCCATTCCCTCTTGACGGTGGTGGGCGACACTTCCAAGGCTTGCGCTGTCTCTTCCACCGTCAGGCCCCCGAAGAAGCGTAGCTCCACTACTTTTGCCAGCCGCGGCTCGAGGGAAGCCAAGGTCGTGAGGGCTTCGTCGATGTCGATCAAATCGGAAGCTTGGTGAGCGGAGACGGGAAGATCCTCGTCGAAAGTGATGCGGTGAGCATCTCCGCCTCGTTTCGCGGCCCCCCGCTTGCGGGCGTGGAGCAAAGTGATGCGGCGCATGAGCTGGGCCGAGACTCCGAAGAATTGGGAACGGTTTTTCCATTGAACTCGGGTTTGGTCGACGAGCTGCAGGTAGGCCTCGTGGATCAGAGCCGTGGGTTGGAGAGTGTGACCTGGCCGTTCCCGCCGCATGGAGCGCTCCGCCAGACGGTGAAGCTCTTGGTAGACCAGGGGCATGAGCTCTTCCAAAGCGCTTTGGTCTCCTTGATTCCAGTCCACCAATAGCTGCGTCACATCCCGAGCCATTTCTTCTCTCCCGCCAAGAGCCAGAGAATCTCATTCTAGAGTGTCCGAAAACCTCTGAAGGGTAGGTCCCGTTCCCGGCTAAAAAAAGTTCATTTGATCTGGCTACAGTCTACACCCGCCGGTTTGGCCAACGAAAATCAGTCGGGAGTCCAGGGAGGCGGGATCGGTAGACCATCCGGTTGGGTGGGAACAGAGGTGGGAGGTTCAGCTTCCAGTTTCAGCCGAGTTTCCGGATCTAGCTTTGGATGAGCGAGAAGAAGCTGGTGCACTCGTTGATAGAGCTCGTCGTCTCGGCCTTGGCTCAACCGGAGCAGACGGTACAGAGTCCCGGCGGGCGTTGCTCGGTGAGAGACCCGAAAAGCCTCCTGGGTCAGCTCTCTGGCCCATTCCTTTTTCTTCAGCCGCTGCGCGTTTTCCGCCAGGGAGGTGAGTAGGGAGGGGCTGCGGACCAAATCCGGCAGGCTTTGGTCGATTTCCTGCCACAAGCGTAGGGCCTCCGGAGCTGCACCATCACGAAGCGCTGTGCGTACAGGAGTGGTGATCACCTGGGCCGCTTTGTCCTCCCGTTCGAGCTTTTGAGCCAAGCGCCAATAGGCGTCTCGGACCCGGTCGTCCCAAGGGTTGGCGACTAGGGTGTCTTCCAGCATCTGCCAGGCTTCGCCGGTCTGTCCCTTTCTTTCCGCACTCCGGGAGGTACTCAGGATCTCGCTGCCAAGGGGGCCAGGCTCAGAGGCCTTGGCTCCCGAGAACTTCAGCAGCCGCAATGCCCAAGCGGTAGCCACGCCCAGAGCGAAACCCCATATGTGAGCCCAATAGGCAACTCCACCGACCGCTTGGCCACCGGTGACGTTATCTTGGAGTTGGGCTGAAATCATTTCCCCGGCAAACCACAAGCCGAACATCAACCAAGCGGGAGCCGAGAAAGTACCAACGAGGATGCCCAGCCAGTAGAAAAAGTCGATCTTGGTCCGGCCATGGAGCACCACGAAGGCTCCCATCACCGCGGCGATGGCTCCAGAGGCCCCTACGAGTGGGATAAAGGAGTCCCCATAGCGCCACATGTACAGCAGAGCCACCGCAATTCCGGAGAGTAAGTAGAAGAGGGCGAAGGGAACCCTGCCCCAGGCATCTTCCACAAAGGGGGCAGTGAGGTAGAGGTAGAGCAGATTGAAGAGCAAGTGTAGCCAACCCGCATGAACGAAGAAATGCAGCAGGAGCCCCGAGAGGGTTGGATCATTGGGTACGAAGCCCCAGCGGCGCATGGGATAACTCTTCAGGCTCTCGAGCCACTCCGCCGTGAGGCGGTCGAGTTTCTTTTGCAGTAGATCCACGGGGGCGTCATCTGCAGGCGCCGCAGCAGCAACGATTTCTTCAAGCATGGCCGGGGGCAGAACGCGGGGGTCGAGCTCCAGGTAAGGATGTTCGAGAAAGAACTCCAGAACCTCCAGGTGTCTCTTGCTGGGTTCTTCCATGGCCGGGCCGCCCCGAGGAGAAAGGACGAAGACCACGAGACAGGCTGCCAGGATAGAGAAGGTCACCCAGGGTAGGCGACGCACGGTGGTGCGCTCGTGGGATATCGGGAAGATCACGCCAGGAATCTCCCAGCGAAGCCGTCGATTCCGACCCCAACTTTTCCCGGTAGATGCCGTTGGGCGATGCGGACCATCGCATCCCGATAACCAAGCTCGCTACTGGCGGGTTGGACCTCCTCCATGGCAGCCGGTAAACGGGTGCGCCGAGTGCGGCTGCCGGTGCTCGAGCCATCACCGCCGATGAAATGGTCCAACACCACGGCATCGGCTGCCTCAGCGACTCGAGAGAAAAAACTCTCCGGATCCTCTAGGGGCAGTAGGGGCGCCACGGTGATCACGGTAGCTAGGCCGGCCTCTTTGAGTTGGGCCGCCGCGGCGAAACGTTGAGCGATGGTGCTCGCCGGAGGGGGTAGGCCGGGCAGCTTTGGACGATCCGTCTCGATGGAAAGATGAACTCGCAGTCGGCATCTCCGGGCGAGAGCTCGCAGCAGTTCAGCGACCTCCGTAACCCGAGGGCTATGGGTTTGCAGGATCAACTCGTCCGGAACCTCCTCTGGGGGCTGCTCCACCATCGCTTCCAAGACCTGCCGAGTGATGCCGTAGCGCTTCTCCTGAGGCGGAAAGGGCTCCGTGGAGCTCGAGAGAAAGATCGAGAACCCTTCCCGGTGTCGACGCGCCCATCGAGCTTCGCGCGCTGCCGTAGCGCGGTAGGAATCCGCGGCGTTGGTGCGAACTTCCAGGAAGCTTCCCCAGCGCCTTCCCTGGGTGACATAGGGATTGTGCTGGACATAGCATCCGACTCCACAGAGGGAATTTCCTAGGGGACAGCCTCGGTAGGGTTGTAGGGAATGAGAGGTGATGGTGCGCAAATAGCCGGAGGTCCGGGTCAGGACATTGCCGACCGAGGTGTTGGAGATTTCCATAGCTGCATGAATTCTATCCTCTCGAGGGAGCGAGTCGCGTCCTTTCCACCGCTGACCCAGCGTCGCCTCTTAGGTGAAGCTCGGGGTAGGCAGCCCCCGCTTCAAGACGGGCTGCCGTGGCGTGCTATCGTCTCAACAATTACTCCAATAAATAGCCCTCAGGAATAGCCCTCAGGAAAGATGGAACCGCTCTTCGCACTCTTCGTTCTGGCCATCCTGGCCTTCCTGGTCATCGCGCCGGTGTTCGGTTTGTTCGGCTGGCGAGCCAGTCGGAAAAACCGTCGCCGACTGGAGGCCCTGGAGGGAGCTGATCAGCGCCTCGACCTGGCCCTGAAGCGCATCGCTCGGCTCGAAGAGCAAGTTGCTGCTGGTACTGGCACCGCCACCGCCACTCCAAGCGTTCCCCAAGCTCCAGTTGATCGCGCAACAGCATCGGAGGAGACTGCCTCGGCTGCGCCTATCGCGATCGCCGATTCTCGCCAGGAACCGCCTCAGGAACGGTCCTTGGAGAGTGCCTCAGAAGACCCGGGGCCCACCGGGGACGAAACGCTCGCGGCAGCATCGGCTTCCCTCCCGGATTCTCGCGAGCCAGCACCAGAACAACCGGGCTCCGCGGTAGACGCGGTCGACTCGTCAGCTCGTGGTCAGGATTCGGTGCCAAAGCCAGCTCTGCCTGTCAACCCACCGTCAGGTACATCCCTGCCCGCAGCTCCCCTTCCCCCTCCCTTGGCAGCTTCAGAAGGTTCTTTGGATTTAGACAGCGCAGGACCGAAGCAGAGTGGGCCAGGGATCGATTGGGAGCGTTGGATCGGTCTACGGGGCGCTGCGGTGCTCGGTGGCATCGTGCTCGCCTTAGCCGCCGTGCTGTTTTTGAAGCACTCCATCGAAGCCGGGTGGATTCCGCCGGTGGTGCGGGTAGCCCTGGCGGTCCTGGTCGGTCTAGCTGCCTTGGTGGGAAGCCAGGCCCTTCGCGCTCGTGGTTACGTCAGCACGGCCAACGCTCTGGCGGGGGCCGCAGTGGTCATTCTCTACGCGGCGGTGTGGGCGGCTCGAGGTCTCTACGAGCTCATTGGGGTGCCTATTGCCTATCTGTTGATGATCTTGGTGACGGTGGTCTGCGGTCTGCTTTCGTGGCGATACAAGACGCTGGTGGTTGCGGTGCTAGGCCTGATCGGCGGTTTTGCAACCCCGGCACTTTTGACCTCGATGACGGAGAACCCCATCGGGCTATTCACATACCTGCTATTGCTCAATGGCGGGTTGCTGATTCTGTCCAGGAAGCGCCGCTGGCGTCTCCTCGCCCTCCTCACCTTGGCGGTAACAACTTTGTATCAGGTCAGCTGGATCTTCTTCTTCATGGAGGAGGACGAAGCTCTCATCGCCTTGGTGGTCCTGGGAGTCTTTGCTTTGCTCTACGCCTTGGGATCTGGGTGGAAGAAGGCGGAAGGGGAAGAGGAAGGCGCTCATGGCGCGGTGAGCAGCTTTGGTGGTGGCCTTCCCTGGCTTGCCCCAGCAGCGGGGGTTTTTCTCGCCTTCACCATGACGGTCTATGTCTCCAGCATGGCGGCGCTGACCCACCGCCTCGTGCCTCTGGCTGGGCTTCTTCTTCTGCTCTGCCTGGCCGCCCAATGGCTCGGCCGGGTCCATCGTCAGATGTGGTTTGGCTCCGCCGCTGCTGCTGCTGCAGTCGGGTCCCTCTTCGCCTGGCTTCGGGAGCCAGAGTGGGGGCAGGGACAGGAATGGTTGGTGGCGGCTGTGGTGGTCGTCCTGGCCTTCTCTTTCCATATATTCGTCGAGCTCGACCTGCGTCGTCGAGACCAGTTAGAGGTGCTACGCCGAGCCGCTTGCTTAGCCGCCGTGGTGGCTGCTGCCGGGATGCTCATGGTGCTGATTGCGCCGGTATTTGCCTTCGAAGGGAGGCCGACGTCTAGCCTGGTTTGGCCGTGGATCGCAGGCTGGGCACTGCTCGCAGCGCTGCTGGTTCGGCAGTCCTTTGCTTCCGGGTTCGAAGCCGTTCATGGATTAGCGGCAGCGGGAGCCGGGTCTGGCGTTTTTTGTCTCTTGATCAGTCTGAGGGAGCATCCTGGCAGCTACGCAGGCTCTGTGACGGCTTTGGCAGCAGTCATTGTGTTGACAGCGCTGGCCTTTCAGGGGTTGACCTTCATCCGCCGGTCCGCACCCGGTGGGGTGTGGGCGGAGCGCGCAGCTGCGTTGTTTCCTCTCCTGGCACTGATGGGTCTGATTGTGTGCAGCCACGCGGTGCTGCGAACGGCTTGGATCTACCACGGGTTTTCCATCGTCCTAGCGATACTGGTGGTACTCGTGGCAACGAGATTGCGCTCTGGTCTTCTCTTCGCTGGGGCCGTAGCACTTTTGGCTCTCAGTCATCTGTTGTGGGCTTACAGCCAGTCGGGGAAGTGGTTGGCATTGACCTCTTCGAGCCAGGCTCTGGCTTTGCAGTTCTTTGCCGTGGTCCTACTCACTTTCTGGCCTTCCTTCGCCGGTCGCGCTTTTCACGACAAGAGGGGGGCTTGGTACGCCGCCGCCTTGGCTGGTCCCGCTTGGTTTTTTCCCATGAAGGAACTCTTCAAGGCGGTTTTCGGTGCGACTTTTATCGGCGTCCTGCCCCTGGCCTTGGCAGCGTTGTCACTGGCTTCTGCCTACCGATCCAGAAGCTTGTGGAAGCAGGATGAGCCTCTACGCAAGAGTAGTCTGGTGTGGTTTGCCGCTGTAACCCTCGGCTTCATCAGCCTGGCGATTCCTCTTCAACTGGACAAGGAGTGGATCACCGTGGGTTGGGCCCTGGAGGGACTCGCCCTCCTTTGGCTATGGCGCCGACTGGATCATGCGGGTTTGAAGTATTTCGCTCTGGCTCTGTTTGCCGCGGTGACGGCACGCTTGGTGGTCAACCCCCAGGTCTTGGGCTATCACTCGGCTTCCGGGGTACCTGTATTCAATTGGCTCACCTACACTTACTTGATTCCAGCGGCATGCTTGCTCGGCGGAGCCTACATGCTCCAGCGTTTGGAGCTCCAGCGCTTGGTGCCCAGGGAGCAGGGTTTGTATCGCTCCGGAAAACCTCTTGGAGCAGCCGCCTGTGGAGTGGCGGCCATTCTGGTGATCTTCGCGTGGATCAATCTCTCGATCCTTGATTTCTTTGCGGAGGGAAGTCGACTGACCTGGAGCCTCGAGCGGAGCTCCGCTCGGGACCTGACCACTTCCCTGGCCTGGGCGATTTATGCGGTGGTGCTGCTGGGGTTCGGCATTGCGAAAAATCGAGTCTCGTTGCGTTGGATCAGCCTGGCCTTCCTGGTGCTGACCATCGGCAAGGTGTTCCTCTACGACTTGGGGGAGCTGCAAGATCTCTACCGGGTGGCATCCCTCGTAGGCCTGGCAGTTTCTTTGATTCTGGTTTCCTTGGTCTACCAGCGATTTGTATTTCGGCCCTCCGACCCTCCGGATCCGTAGATGCCTTTCGGAGCTGGTCCTGTTGAGAATCTCCCCGTCCGGAAAGGACATGACATGAAAAGTACCCTTCTGAGCGGACGGCGGTGGTCTGTCTGGCCTTGGGACCGGGCTAGGCTGGTCCTTTTCACGATAGGCGCAGCGTTGCTGATGCCCATGGTTCTGGCGGCTCCCAGGCCGGAGCTTGCGACTTTGTTTCCCCAGCAGGCTGAGATTCTGCTCGGAGACGGTGTTTCAACAGGCGATGCCTCAGCAGAAGGTGAATCGACGGATGCTGGCTCGATAGGCGCTGGCTCAACGGATGCTGATTCCAGGCGCGGTGGCTTGACCCGATTGGTTCTGCCTACCGAAGTGGTACGGGCTGTCCGACCGGACCTCTCGGATCTGCGGGTATTCGATGGACAGGGACGACAGGTCCCCTACCTGGTGGATGCCGGTGGAACCCGCGCAGAGCTCCGCGAAGAGGTCGCTGCGGTCGTCTTGGAGGTGGCTCGGCGAACTACCAAAGAAGCTAGCGAGGGAGTCACAGGGCGAGATCGAGCTCCGGCTATTTGGCGCGAAGTCTACGAGATCGAAGTTCCTTCCCTAAAGCCTGCTGTGGGAAGTTGGGATCTTGTCTTCGAAGCTTCGAGACGTAGCTTTGTTCGTCGACTGGTCGTGGAATCCCTCGACCGTGCAGGAACTCCTCGAGTACTGGTCCCGGAGGCATCTTTGTTCCGCTTACAGAGTCCACTGCGGGAGAAGCGGCGAGTGAGCCTTCCTCCTCTCGGCGGGAATATCCATCGTTTGCGAGTCATCCTGGAAGGGGAGGAGGGCTCCTATCTCGATCCGAAGATCCGCTTCCTCAGCCGTCAGGGTTTCGATGCTCGGTTGCTGGCCTCTTCGGAGCTCCATGAGCTGGGTCGCAAGACGACCGAAGGGCAAACGGTGATCGAGCTAGAGCGACCTCGTGGTCTGGTCGCGGATCGGCTGCGATTGGTGACCACGACAGAGGCTTTCCATCGGCAAGTAGCGGTTTGGGACGAAGGGCCCGGGAGCACCGATGGGGTCTTGGGTAAAGAGGCTTGCTTTCGGGTCTTGGGCTCGACAGCGGTGGAGGGGCTGGAGATCGAATTGTCTCCGAGTCGTGGGGATCGCTTGAGAGTGGTGATCGCCGACGGAGATAGCCCCCCGTTGGAGAACCTGAGCTTCCTCGCCGAAGTGCGGCAACCGGCGCTGATCTTCTCCCTGCCGGCGGTCGCTTCGGGAGAGGTCGTCGGTACTCTCCGCTTTGGGGGCGGTCGAGCCTTTCGCCCTCAATACGACGTGGCGGCCCTGCTACCTCCGGTGGGTCAGGAGGTGACCGGGGACAGGGCCGAAGTGGCCCGTCGCCTCTACGATCCTCGGGAGCTCCAGGAGGCTCGCTTGGGAGAGGCGGAATCGAATCCCAGTTTCGACCCAGCGCCTATCTTGGCCTTCGCCCAACGCCCGGGAGCAGTCCTGGATGCGCGGCCCTACCGCCTGCGTCGCCGGTTCCAGGCGAGACCCTCCCCGGAAGGCCTGGTGAGGCTTCTACTCAGTGTCGAAGACTTGGCTGAGGCTCGACCGGATCTCGCGGATATTCGAATTCTGGGTGATGAAGACAAGCAGTGGGCCTATCTTCTGGAGCGGGCCGGCGCTCGGGAGACCCGCAGTCTAGCCTTGCTGGAAACAGAGACCAAAGACGGCAGGTCTGTGTACCGGATAGGACTTCCTGCGGAGGATGTCACCCTAACCCGAGTGACCCTGAGTTTTCCGGAGCCCTTCTTCGATCGAGAGTTCTCCCTAGTTGGAGTTCATGAAAAGGAGCGGCGAACTCTGGTGAAGGGGCGCCTGGAGCGGCGCATCGGAGATCCGCGACCGGTAGTGGTGCCTTTCCAGGCGACTCGGTTGGACGCCCTGGAGCTCTCTATCGTGGATGGTGATGACGCACCCTTAGACTTGGCCACAGTAGACGCTCGGCTTCCAGTCGCAGAGCTTTTTTTTGCCGGTCCCGAAGGCAATTACACCTTGCTTCTGGGGAATCCTGAGGACTCGCAGCCGCGCTATGAGCTGGAGCGAGTGCGGGATGTGGTGTTGGCGGTAGCGAGCGGCGATGCCGTAGTGAGCCCCCTCCAGGAGAACCCGTCCTTCCGAAGTCATTCGCGGCTGGGAACGGTCAAGGGAGCTCAGCAGATCCTGCTGTGGGGCGCTCTTGGAGCAGCGGTCTTGCTACTGACTTTCCTGACATTCCGCTTGGCCCGAAAGGAAGAGGGCTGACGGCTGAGTCGGAGTTTTCGGACTTTCCACCGAGATAGGTCAGGGCTGATTCCGGGCGGGTCCCCCACCAGCAACGAGACCGAGGAGCCTTCCCCGATCTCGTTGCGGTCAGCTGCTTGCGCCAAAGAGGCAGCAAGGGTTTCAGCAGCAGTGAGCGGTTAACCAGAGGGACTACTTGGAAGCCACCTGAACGTAGGCGTGCTGGTCGATCATGTGCTCGCCGATCCACTGAGCCACGAGAATTTCGGGAACCTTGGCGAGTTTGACCGCAATCTGGGTTTTTCCACCGTCCCGACCTACGGTGTACTTGACCTTCTTGCCAGGGCCCAGGCTCTTTTTCACTTTCTTGAGGGCTTCTTTGTTGTCTTTGGAGAAGGTGACTCCGTTGAGAGCCAAGAGAACATCGCCACTCTGAAAACCGGCAGCTTCCGCTGGGCTATTTTCGGTGACCTTACGGATCTGGTAGTAGCCATCATCATTTTTCTCGGTTTCAAACCCGGCCCAACCCTTACTCTGGAGCTTGGTAGCTAGGGCGTCGAGGCAGTCTTGGGAGCTTTTGTCGCACTTATGATCAGAGCCAGCAAAGGCGGTCCCAGCGAGAAACAGGACGGTTACCGCTACAGTTGAAGAGAGCAATCTGCGCATAGTTGAAATCTCCTTGTGCTTGGGGTGTCGCGCCCCAGGGTTATCGTTCTACGACAGGGGCAAGCCTAGGGTGCGAAGTTGTCAATGTCCTCTCGGGCCGGTGATAACTTGTGCAAGATGTAACCAAGCTGTAAATCAGCGGAAGCGAGGGCAGGGGGTGAGCTATATTTCTCTCGCGGGCTCTCTCGGTCGAGTTGCCCGCTTTTGGAGCCATGAGAAAAACACCTACCACTCCCGCGACTGAGTCCACACAAAAGCCCTGGCGATTCCATCGCCGGTGGCGCGGCTTGTGGTTGGGGTTCTTGGCAGCCTTTATCCCTCTGGTCCTGCTCTTGGTGCTGCAGTACCGATGGCTGGGGGAATTGGAGAGCAAGTCCACCATCGCTTGGCAGGCGCATTTCAATAACTATCTGACCACCGTAACCAAAGAGGTGGAGTACTCCTACCGAAAGGAAGCGGAGAAAGCGCTCAATCTTCCCGCTGTGGTCTTCGAGCCGGAATATGCCCAAAAGGCGGCCAAGTACTTCAAGAAGCGCAGTCCCAGCGGCTTCCGAAGGCTATTTGTTATCAGTTATCTAGAGCCTCGATTCGGTCGAATGCGGATCTATGATGCGGAAGCTCAAGCTCTGGTCGATTCCAGTTTCACCGAAGAAGTCAGGGCCATTTATGTGGCCGCCGCCCCGTGGTCTATGGTGGCGAAAAAGGGAGGCGTCGTGGACACGACGGCCGTGGCAGTGGATATTCGTGATCCCAGTCACCGGATTCTCCTCAATCCCATCACCAACGAAACGGAGAAGTTGGTGGGCCTCGCTGGTGCGGTGATCGACCAGGAGTACTTTGCCAGCGAGATTCTTCCCAAGGCGGTCCAACAGGCCATCCCCACCCTTGAAAGCACCAAGAACTTGTCCGTGGTAGTTCGAGACGCCGAGGGGGAGGCGGTGTCGTCAATACAGAAAGCCGCCACTTCCGGAGGGCGAGTTCCGCCTCTCGCAAAACCTTCCAGCGATGCAATCTACCGATCCCTCTCCTTTGTCTTTGCGGATTGGCGGATCGGTCTGGAAGGAAGTTTCTCGAGACCGGAGAAGCTGGCCCGAGCCAATTTCGCTCTCAATGTCACTCTTTCGACGATATTGGGTTTGCTCTTGTTGGGAGGGATTCTGACGGTCTTAAGGACAACGGCAAAAGAAATGAAGCTCTCGGAGATGAAGAACGATTTTGTGTCGAACGTTTCCCATGAGCTCCGAACTCCTCTGTCTTCCATTCGGGTCTTCGGAGAATTCCTGAGGCTCGGGCGGGCTTCTACGGAAGAGAAGGTCAGAGAGTATGGGGAATACATCGAGACCGAGAGTCGCCGGTTGACTCAGCTGATCAATAATATTCTAGATTTCTCTCGCATCGAGTCGGGACATCGTTCCTACCAATTTGAATCTACGAATTTGGTGACGATCATTTCCGAAGCGCTAGATACCTTTGAGGTGAGACTCCGCCATAGTGGGTTTCTGATCGACTGGGATCCGCCGGAGAACCCTCCTCCGAATCTACAGCTGGATGCGGGGGCCATTCGTCAAGCACTATGTAACCTCCTGGATAACGCTGTGAAATATTCCAATGGTGGCCGCCGCATCGGGGTCCGGTTGATCGAGAGAAAAGGTTGGCTGGTGCTCGAGGTCGAGGATGAAGGCATCGGCATTTCTCGCCAGGAACAAAAGCGTATCTTCGAACGGTTTCATCGAGTAGGAACCGGCTTGGTTCACGATGTCAAGGGAGCCGGGCTGGGTCTCTCCATCGTGAATCACGTCATCCAGGCTCATGGCGGCAAAGTAGAAGTTGACAGCACCCTCGGGAAGGGGAGTGTTTTCTCGCTTCACCTTCCAACAGAATCGGAAGATCCTCCGATAGAAAGCCAGGATGCTCCCGTCTATCGAGATCACCCGAGTCAAGGGGCCAAGTCATGAACAAGAAGGTGTTGATCGTAGAAGACGATGAAGCCATGACGGTGGCGCTACGGGATGGATTCGAATACGAGGGGTATCAGGTCCTAACGGCGGGAGATGGCAAAGTGGGGCTGAACTTGGCCCAGGAAGAGGGGCCGGATCTGATCCTCCTGGATGTCATGCTGCCGAAGATGACAGGTCTGGATGTTTGCAGAGACCTTCGAGGAAAGGGTGTCTCCACTCCAATCATCATGTTGACGGCGAGAGGTCAGGAGATCGACAAGGTGCTTGGTCTAAGACTAGGAGCGGATGATTACGTAACCAAACCTTTCAGTTTCATGGAGCTCTTGGCACGAACCGAAGCGGTCTTACGGCGATGTTCCCGATCAGGGCCGGAAGCCTCTCTGTCCAGATTTGATTTCGGCGATATCACCATTGATTTCAAGAGCCATGAGGCGACGAAAGAAGGACAGCCGCTGGATCTCTCACCACGGGAATTTCAACTAATGGAGTTCTTTCTTCGCCACCGGGGAGAGGTGGTAACCCGGGAGCAGCTACTGGATTCCGTCTGGGGCTACGACACCATTCCATTTACCCGCACCGTAGACACCCACATAGCGAAGTTGCGCAAGAAAATCGAGTCCAGTCCTTCCGAGCCCCGTTTCCTGATTACGGTTCATCGGGTTGGATACAAATTCCTAAGCTAGCTATCTCAAGTCATTGCTTTGGAGCTGACGTCCGGGTGACCCTTGACGAAGGCCACCAATCGGTTGACGTATTTTGGGAAGGGTGGGGCTGTGATTCCACTGCCTTGTAAATCTTCCAGGGTGTTGAAGCAAGTGTAGTGGGTGGGGTGGACAAAGTAGTCGATGCTGGCTGCGGGAATTCCCATCAAGCGATAGACCCCAGGTACATGGTCGATGGCGGCTTTGGCTACGGCCTGCAGGAGAGGAAGGCGTATCACGGTGCGGCGGGTCGCCTTGGCCACCGTTTCCACCAGCTCGTCCACCGTTTGAGGCTCCGGGTCAGCGAGGTGATAGACCTTGCCCTCAGACTCTTTCAAGGCACTGAGGTGGGTGATGGCATCGATGACGAAATCCCGCGGGACCAAATTAACCCGCACGGCTTTCGGGTCCCCTACCATCGGCATAAACGCAAGATAGGGCTGCTTGAGAAGCCAGCGGATGACGTAGTAGGGGCCGTCGTATTTTTGGGTGGCTCCGGTTTTCGAATCACCGACGACGATGGCAGGCCGGTAAATGGTCACCGGCAAGCCCTCTGCCATGGCGTTCTGAACATCTACTTCAGCTAGGTACTTGGTCTCTTCATAGTAGTTGTTGAAGGTCTGCCCTTTGATCAGATCACTTTCGCTATAGATGCCGGCGTAGCGACCGCTGACGTAGCAGGTGCTGACATATTGGAAGCGTTGAAGTCGTGGGCATTGGCGGGCAAAGTCGAGCATATTTCGAGTGCCCTCCACGTTGACCTTCATGCCGACTTCCCGTCGGACGGAGAGGTCATAGACCGCCGCTAGGTGGAAGATCTCTATGGTGTCCTCTGCCAGGTCCGATAAGGTCTCGAGCCCCAATCCCGGTGCGGTAATGTCGCCTTCGACCAGTTCGATGCGCCCTTCGAGGTCCGGATTTTCGGCGATGGTCTCGCTCATCCGCTGCTCCGCCAGGGAGCGAAATTTGGATTGAATGAGGCAGACGGCCTGGGCTCCCGGCGCTCTCTCTAGAATGCGAGGCAAGAGCTCCGAGCCGAGAAAACCTGGAAATCCCGTGAGAAATACCGTGGCCATGGTGCAAGGTCTCCTTTTGCCGCACTGCTGCATTTTATGCCGCAGTGCGGAGAAGAGGCTATCTTGCCCAATCCCTTCCGTCAACAGATGTCGGTTGCCGGGGTTGTCTTGCTGATCTGCCTCGATGGAGGCAAGGGGAGTGCCGGAGGGGATTTCATTGAAGAAGACCTGAAGGGGTAACAGGAACGTCCCAAGAGGATTGAGTCGACGTCGGAGCCGAGTTTCTGGAGCTGCTGAGAGGGATCGATGATACTTCCTCCCAAACCGTTCCCGCTCGGTTCTCGTACAAGGCAGAAGAGATCCTTTGGTACGCCAAGTTCGAGAGTCTTCTCGCGGCGCCGAAAGACAATTCGCCTATTTCTGTAGACATCAGCCGTCTCGACGAGACGACGGAAACCCGTTGAAGGAGCCCCTCCGATGCGCCTAGCTCTCGCTCAGTTGTCTTCTAGCGAAGACCGTCTGCACAATTTGGCCAAAGTCACGCGGGCTATGGAGCAAGCGGCTCGGCAAGGGGCCGAGGCCATCGTATTCCCGGAGGTCGTGCTGGATCGTTTCTTTCCCCAGAATCCCGCAGATCCGAAAGCCCGCAAGCTGGCAGAAACGATCCCTGGTCCCAGCTGTGACGCTGTGGCAGCGAAGGCCCGGGAATTGAGTTTGGTGACCGTCTTCAATCTCTATGAGGTCGATGAGCAGGGCCGGACTTTCGATAGCTCGCCGGTTTTCGATGCGGATGGAACCCACCTTGGCACCACTCGCATGGTCCACATTACCGACTATGAAGGCTTCCACGAGAAGGATTACTACCACCCTGGAGACCTCGGTGCTCCGGTCTACGATACCCAGGTTGGCAGGATTGGTGTGGCCATTTGCTACGACCGTCACTACCCGGAATACATGCGGGCTTTGGCGGTGGCAGGTGCGGAGCTAGTGGTGATTCCCCAGGCGGGAACCGTGGGGGAGTGGCCGGAGGGTCTCTACGAAGCCGAGGTCCGTACATCGGCGTTTCAGAATGGCTACTTCGCTGCCCTATGCAACCGGGTCGGGGAGGAAGAAAAGCTGTCTTTCAGCGGAGAGTCCTTTGCTTGTGATCCGAATGGGCAGTTCTTGGTTCGGGGCAAGAGCCTTGAAGAGGACCTGGTGATGGTGGACATGGATTTGAGCCTTTGCCAATCTTCTCACGCCCGCCGACTGTTCTTTCGAGATCGGCGACCAGAGCTCTACGGCGCTTGGCTGGGGCCACACAAGGACCCCCGGTAGCCTCGGCTCACCGCCTCGTGTACTCTATAGAAAGGTCTGAAACAACGATGGTTCTTGGAGTCGGCCTCGCCCCAATCGGTGGCGAGCCGGCCCACTTAAAAACCGCCTTTTTTGGTGGTTCCCAAGGGAGTTTTGCCGAGCATGATCGAAACCCTTCTCGCCCTCGGAGCGGTCTATGTTGCAGTCGGCTTGATCTTTACGCTAATTTTTCACCTGACCGGCTTGTCTAAGGTGGATCCGGGGGTAAAGGGAGCCGGCTTCCTGTTTCGCCTGCTGATCACTCCGGGGCTCATTGCCCTTTGGCCAGCATTGGCTTTGAAGTGGAGGCGAGCGGCCCGAGGCCTTTCCGTGGTGGGAGAGGCAGAGTCTCCCGTCAGCTCTGGCGGGCTGCGGTCTTTTCATCGGCTTCTGATCTGCCTACTAGCCCTGTTGCTGCCTCTGGCAGTCGGTGCGGGATGGGCCTCCCGCCAGGGGCCTCCACCGATAGAAAAGAGTCTTCTGGACGGAGCCCCGGAGCTTGCTGGTTCGCGAATGCTCGACCCCTTGGATCCATTCGAAGGGTTTCCCATCGACCTCACGCTGCGTTCTCAAGGGGAAGCCGTGGAGGATCCGCGGCGGCAGGTGGAGTTGTCCATAGCGAAAGATCTGGAGGTGCCTTCTCTGGCCCTATTTTGGGTACCCACTCCCCAAGGGGAAGGACTCTCTCGAGAGGCGGTTTATCTCGGCGCCGTTTGGGGGCCTGCAACCCTTCGCTACGAATTGCCGGGGCGAGAGGGCGGGGCTCTCGTCCTGTATTCCCTAGCCCATCAGAAGAAGTTGGCTTCGAGGGCTCTTTGAGGTTGAGCTCGAGGGCCCTGAGATAGCGCCTCTACGATGCCAAAAAGGTGGCTTTGAACCAGGGCCATCACGGCCGAACGACAAGACTAGGAAAGTAAGAGCAATACCATGTCGATAGGTCATACCAGCGTCCAGTGGAATCGCCACAAGAAGATTTATGACGGCGTCCTGGCCGCAGTGCTTTTGCTCGGGGTAGCAGCGGCGGCGGTCACCAGTCTCGTGATCCATCCCCGCATCACCGCGGAGACCTTGATCATTCGGACGACATCGACGGCGGCCTTGGTCTTACTTCACGTGATTCTCGCCATAGGCCCCCTAGCGCGACTCAATCGAAAGTTTCTACCGCTGCTCTACAATCGCCGCCATCTAGGGGTGACGATGTTCTTGTTGGGACTCATTCATGGCGTCTTCGCTCTGATTCAATTCCACGGTTTTGGTGACACCAACCCTCTGGTGAGCGCCTTGGCTTCCTACCGAGAGGACTACAACCTCTTTGCCGAGGGGTTCCGCCTAAGCCGGTTTCCCTTTGAGATTTTCGGTGTCGGTGCCTTGTTGATCCTCTTTCTCATGGCCGCTACCAGCCACGATTTCTGGTTGCGCAATTTGGGTGCTTCCTGGTGGAAGACACTGCACGTACTCGTCTTTGTCGCTTACGGTTTGCTACTGCTCCACGTGACCTATGGAGCTCTACAGAGCGAAGGGAGTTTGCTCTACCCGGTCGTGCTGGCCCTCGGAGCTGTGACGATTCTCGGCCTGCACCTCGCAGCAGCGTTTCGAGAGGCGAAAGTAGACCGTCGCAGGAAACAGCTAGAGAAAGACGGTTTCGTCGCCACCTGCTCAGTGGCTGAGTTACAGGAGTCCCGGGGAAAGCCTGTGTTGGTGGGAGGGGAGCGACTGGCGGTTTTTCGCCACGAAGGCAAGATCTTCGCTCTCTCCAATGTCTGTCGACACCAGGGTGGCCCCATCGGGGAAGGCAAGATCATCGATGGTTCCATCACCTGTCCTTGGCACGGGTGGCAGTATCGACCTGAAGATGGTTGCAGCCCACCACCCTTTACGGAAGTGGTGCCTACTTACCGAGTTGCCTTGGAGCAGGATACGGTCTACGTACATCCCCAAGCCAACGAGCTTCAGGCAAGAAGCTGTGGCATTCCCGTCGAAGAGGCCAGTCGTGAGGGCGTAGCCGTGGGAGACGATCCCTTCTATGTTGGGTACCTACCTCTCTCTCCAGCTCTCGCCGGCCCTTTAAAGACCACAACAGTGCTGTTGGCTCTAACAGTTCCGTTGCTCATGGCAGCTCTCGCTTGGGCGCAGGATCGCTTCGACAGCGGAGTCTTCGAATTCGGCCAGGTCCGTTCCTTTGAAGGAACCCTCTACGAAACACCTCTCCCGATGCTGCGCCTCGCGGCACCGGGGGGAGATGGGGGCAGCCTCGCCCTGTTGGTGAGCTTCGGCAAGTTTGGCTTGCCCGAGGTCGCCCAAGGACATCATGGGGAAAGGGTCGCCTTCGACGGTAGCCTCATTTACCGCCAAGGGCGCACCATGATCGAGATGAACGCCCCGGAGTCTTTCCGTGTCCTAGGGCCGGGGGTCGCTCTGGATGCTCAGGTCACCAAGCAGGGGCTAGGGACCGTGGACCTGACCGGAGAGTTGGTCGACACAAAGTGTTTCTTGGGGGTCATGCGTCCTGCGGTGGGTAAGGTGCATCGAGCCTGCGCAATCCGCTGCCTTTCCGGTGGCATTCCGCCGGGGCTCTTGGTGCGCGAAGACGATGGTCGGTCGGTGGTCTATGTCCTGGCAAGCTCCGGAGAAGAGCCCCTCGAATTCGATATCGAGTGGGCGGGCCGTCGGGTACAGGTACGAGGACAGCTGGAGATTCTCGACGACTTGCCTCTGCTCCGGGTGGAGACACTCCAGCTAGCCCAAAGCTCTCCTCGGCCTTCTACTGCGGCCTCAGATCTGCCTAGATCTCCTGCACTGGAAAGCGATTCTGCTCTTCGGCAGGAAGTGGCTCCGCCGGAGTCGCGGAATACGCCCTCTTCCGTGGGGCTCCAGGCGTCTTCGGTGCTTCGCAACGAATTCGGTGAGAAGTCCGGGCTAGCCCCTTAATCCTCAAACAAAGAATGCGGCTCGACAACAAATACCTCAGGGAGATCAGATGAGAAAGCAGGCCATCGCAGCTTGGGACGAATTGCAGGAGAAACAGCCCACCTACGCTCTGGTGGAGAATGTCGATTTGGTCATCATTCGTTACGGCGAAGAGGTCTCGGTGTTGTATGGCCGTTGTCACCATCGTGGCGCCCTGTTGGCCGATGGTCATGTCGAAGGCCAGAACCTCATCTGCGGTGTCCACGGCTGGGATTACCGTTTTGATACCGGAGTCAGTGAGTACAACAACGCCGAAGCATTGCATACCTTCCGGTCCTGGCTCGAAGATGGCCAGTTGATGGTGGACGCAGACGAGGTCGCTGCCTGGGAAAAGGACAACCCCCAGCCCTATCATCGGGACGAGTACCAAGGGACCTACGCCGATGTCCATGGTGCGCCGGAGGAGCCTCACACCAAGCTGATTCAGGAGTTGGCCGCCAATGGTCTGAAGAAGCTGGGGCATCACGGCGTCGTTTCCGCCATGGGAGTGCCCCGACAGGATCTTCCGACCTGGGAGGACCTTCAATTCGTCACCGCCCAACTGGCCCGGCTGCCGCAGCTCGACGAAGTACCGGTAGGGTCGGAGCTGGTCATCGGACCGAACGCCAAGAAACCCTTACGCCTCGAGGTTCCTCTCTTTGTCTCGGACATGAGCTTCGGAGCTCTTTCGGAAGAATCCAAGATCGCCTTGGCCCAGGGGGCTGAGTTGGCCGGCACCGGGATCTGTTCCGGCGAAGGTGGGATGTTGCCGGAGGAACAGGAGGCCAACAGCCGCTATTTCTATGAGCTCGCCTCAGCTCAATTCGGATTCTCCTGGGACAAACTCGAGAAGGTGCAGGCGTTTCACTTCAAGGGAGGCCAAGGGGCGAAGACCGGCACCGGCGGTCACCTACCGGGTAACAAGGTCAAAGGAAAGATCGCTGAAGTAAGGGGCTTGCCCGTGGGGCAGTCCGCCGTTTCTCCTGCCCGCTTTCCCGAATGGGATCACGAGGATCAGTTTCGTGAATTCGCTGATCAGGTACGGGAACGTACCGGAGGTATTCCCATTGGCTTCAAGCTGTCTGCGCAACACATCGAGGACGATATCGATGCTGCTCTGCGCATAGGCGTGGACTACATCATTCTGGATGGTCGGGGTGGTGGCACCGGCGCTGCTCCACTGATCTTCCGGGACAATATCTCCGTGCCTACGTTACCAGCACTAGCCCGGGCTCGGCATCACCTGGACCGCCGTGATCGTGGTGACGTGACCTTGATCATCACCGGTGGTCTGCGGACGCCAGCAGATTTCGCCAAAGCGATGGCCCTAGGCGCAGACGGTGTCGCCGTTTCCAACTCAGCTCTTCAAGCCATCGGTTGTTTGGGCATGAGGGCTTGCCACACCAACAACTGTCCGGTGGGAATCGCGACCCAAAAACCTCATCTGCGCCAGCGCCTGGTCATCACGCCGGCAGCGCAACGTTTGGCGCGCTTTTTCCAGGCGTCGACGGAATTGATGAGCCTATTGGCCCGAGCTTGTGGGCACACTCACTTGAACCAACTCCACGCCGGAGATCTGACCAGCTGGAAGCGAGAAGTCGCTGCTCTGACGGGCATTCGATATGGCGGAGTGATGCCTCTTTGAGGAAGTTTGCCCCGCGAACAAGCTCTCGAAATTTTTGATCTCGCGATACTAGGAGACTCGCAATGACTGAGACCCAACTCAAATGGACCCGAGTCGCTGACCTGGATGAGCTCCCGGAGGGCCGAGTCAAGACTGTCACCGTGGGGCATCTGACGATGGCCTTGACTCACCATGACGGCCAATACGGTGCTCTCGATAACCACTGCCCTCATCAAGGGGGCCCTCTTGGGGAAGGTTCTATCGAGGGGGGAATGTTGCGTTGCCCCTGGCATGGCTGGGATTTTTGTCCCCTCACCGGCAAGCCCCCGGGAGGGTACGACGATGGTGTCGAGACGTTTGCGGTGGAGAAAAGATCCGACGGGATCTATATCGGAATCGAAGAAGAAGCAGCCAGAGAGCGGACGGTCTCCGATGTCATGGCAGAGACGATGGTGAATTGGGGAGTCACTCATGTGTTTGGCATGGTGGGGCATTCCAACTTGGGTTTGGCAGATGCTTTGCGGGTGCAAGAGGCCAAGGGAAGGCTGACTTTCATCGGTATTCGCCATGAAGGAGCAGCGTCCTTTGCTGCTTCTGCCTTCGCCAAGCTCACGGGAAAGCCGGCGGCCTGCCTGGCCATTGCCGGTCCTGGTGCAACCAATCTTCTGACCGGGCTGTGGGATGCCAAAGTGGACCGAGCCCCGGTACTGGCTCTGACCGGTCAAGTGGATACCCAAGTGCTCGGCCCAGGCGCCTTCCAAGAGATCGACCTCGCTGCTGCTTTTCGGTCGGTCGCGGGTTGGAGCCAAACCGTACTTCATACCTCCAAGCATGCGGAGCTGGTCAACCTGGCTCTCAAGCATGCCATCCAGTTCCGAGAGGTAGCGAATCTAATCTTCCCCAACGAGGTGCAAGAGTTGCCGGCGGGAGAAGCGAAGGCCTCCGGACCGGAGGGCCGCCTCACCCCCACGGACATCGCGCCGCCGGCTCAAGCGCTGGATAGTGCCGTGGCTCTGCTCCAAGGTGCCAAACGACCGGTGATCGTGGTTGGCTACGGCGCTCGCAACGGCATGGAGGAAGTGATTCGTCTGGCAGAGCACTTGAAGGCTCCCGTAGTCACCACCTTCAAGGGCAAAGGCCAGATCTCAGACCACCATCCTTACGGTTGTGGTGTTCTCGGCCGAAGCGGAACTCCCATCGCTAGTTGGTTCATGAACGAGTGCGATGCCCTTTTGGTGTTTGGCGCTTCATTTTCCAATCACACTGGGATCACTCCCAAAAAGCCGACCATCCAGGTGGACTTTGATCCATGGCAGCTGGGGCGCGTTCATCCCGTGGATGTACCGGTCTTGGGGGACATTGCCGTGACCTCCAATCTCCTGCTCGATCGTTTAGCAGGGGTCGAGACGGTGGATCAACGCCCCGAGGTCGCGGAACGGTGGCGGATCTGGCGGGCAGAGAAGGCTAGCCGTTTGGCCGACGATCTGGGTGGCGGCATCAACTCAGCCTCCATTTTTGCCGCTATGAACCGCCAGGTACCTGCTAATGCCGTCATCGCCGTGGACGTGGGGAACAACGCCTATTCCTTTGGCCGGTACTTCGAGTGCAAAGAGCAGACCGTTCTCATGTCCGGTTACCTAGGATCCATCGGCTTTGGATTCCCCGCGGCCATGGGGGCATGGGCTGCAGCGCCGGAAAGGCCCAGCGTGGCAGTGACGGGAGATGGTGGCTTCGGTCAGTATCTTGCGGAGCTGACGACGGCGGTCAAATATGGCATGAACATCACTCACGTTCTGCTCAACAATGCTGAGCTGGGGAAGATCTCTAAGGAGCAGAAGGCGGATCAATTTGATGTCTGGCAGACCTCTCTGCACAACCCCAATTTCTCTCAATTCGCTGAGAACTGCGGTGCTCTGGGCATTCGAGTGACTCAGGCAAGCGAATTGGACGACGCTCTCGCGCGGGCCTTCGCCTACGATGGCCCGGCCCTGGTGGAAGTCATGGCGGACGCAGCTCTCATTTGAAGCGAGCGTTGTAAGGATGGCGAGATAGGTTTCTCGAAGGATTTGGAGAGGGATCTACACCTCTCTCCAAGGGCCCTCGTCCTGCCCCTACAACCGATCCGCCTGAAAGGTATCGCAGGCGGAGGGGTCGCCGGTCTGGAGGCCTTTGGTGAGCCAGCGCTGGCGCATCTCCGAAGATCCGTGGGTCCAGGTTTCAGGGCGGGTGTAACCGGTGGATTGGCGTTGCAGCTTGTCGTCGCCGATGGCGGCGGCGGCAGTCAGGCCTTCTTCGATATCCCCAGGTTCCAGCAAATTGCGTTGATTGTGGGCGTGGTTGCCCCAGACACCAGCGAAACAATCCGCTTGGAGCTCCATGCGGACGGAAAGGCCGTTAGCTTCGGTCCGAGACATGCGGCTCTGGGCCTGGCGTACCTGGTCGGAAATTCCCAGGAGTTTTTGCACGTGGTGCCCCACTTCATGGGCGATGACATAGGCCTGAGCGAAGTCGCCCTTCGCTCCCATGCGCCGATCGAGCTCGTTGAAGAAGGAAAGGTCGATATAGAGTTTGCGGTCGCCAGGGCAGTAGAAGGGCCCCACCGCTGCGGAGTTGAAACCGCAGGCGGACTGGACCGCCCCAGAAAAGAGGACCAATCTCGGCTCTGTGTAGCGCCCGCCCATCTGGGGAAACAGCTGATTCCAAGTATCTTCGGTGTCGGCGAGGACGACCGAGGCAAACTGGCCTAACTGATCTCCGGGGCTCCCGCTAGTCGCTGGCCCTGGGGAGCTAGGAGCCTGGCCTCCTCCTCCCACTCCCCCGATTACATCAAGTAGTTGGGTCGGGTCTTGTCCGGTGAGCAGGGCGAAAACAATGACCAGCACCAGGCCTCCGCAACCCATGGTCATACCCCTGCCTCTGCCCCTGGGGCTCTGGCCTCTGCGATCCTCGACGTTGGCGCTTTGTCTCCGTCCCTTCCACCTCATACCCGCATCCTCCGGCAGTTTTCTCTATCGCGGAGCCCATGGAAGGCACCGGCCCTTTTCGCCCGTCTAGCGAAACTGGGATTCCCCACGATTTTACCCTGACCCGTGCCAGTTCGCGAATGGCCGTTGGGTACTGGGACCTTTCATGGGAGTGGTTGCTTGTCTCACGCACTTCCGCCTGACCACTCGTATCGTACCTGGTCGAGGTAATCTTCGAGGGCTGCAATCTCTACTCTCAGCGAAGAGCTGTTCTGGGAAAGGGCTGCTTCTTCGATAGCTCGGCCAATGATGGAGATGGGTTGAAAGCCATACCCGCTCCCGGATCCTTTGAGATTATGGCCCAGCGCACGGATGGCACTGAAGTCCCCTTCCTTCAGGAGCTGATGGAAGGTTTCACAGTCCTTCCGTCGACGTTGCAGGTACCCGGGAATCAGATCGGCAATTTCGTCATCAACCCGGACGACCTTTGGGAACGCAGTGGAGTCTGACGGCTCGATCAATGGGAGATCACTACTCATTGGGTCCCCCCAGCAGAGAATGTTTGTCTGTTCGGGGGGACGACCCGTAGAGGTCGGAGTCGGGTGAAACAGTCTTTTGGCGGCAACGACTTCGTATTGTATCAACCTACACTAGCTACAAGATATCAGGGGAACCGCAGAGCGACTCTTTGGCTTGAATTTGAGGCCAAGCAGCGACTGTTTCCAAGCGGGTTGGCGGGAGTAGGGGTTGGGGGGCGAAGTGAGAGGGTCCTCGGCAAGGAACAGCCCGCGGGTCCAGAATTTCCTCGAGACCCTGCGGGCTGTTCAGCTATCTAGCTACTCCAGCTCCTATTCTGGGCCTTCGGCGGCAATCTGGAACAGAGCTCCCAGATTGATGCTGCCATGCACGGCGGGGTCTTGGATCAAGCCTCCACCGGGGTTGCCGGGATTGAGGTTGGATGCGGTGTCGTCTGGGGGAAAAAGAACCAAGGTCCCCAAAAATTCCAGAATCTTTCGCTGGTTGCTGTCACTCAAGTAGGCGAAGTTGTTTCTCGACCAGGAAGCCTCGCCACCGTGGCGCAGGATGGCGTTGCGAATGGTGATGCTTCTACCGTCGTGACCGTAGGGTGCCGTGGTTCCCACTCCCCACAGAGGAGTGGTGAGGAACTCTTTCTGGAGAGTACCGTCATATTCTCGTTCCCAGTAAGTCTCCCCCAAGTCGTGGCGTTTGAAGTCAGTGTAGATGTTTCTGACTGTAAAGGAATTTCCTGTTGGCAGTAATTTAGGGAATTCCTGACCGTCATTGACTTGAGTAAAGAGGGTGGAAGCGGTGGCGAAAAGCCGGTTGAAGATTCCGTTCTGGGGATCGTAGACGGTCTCCACATCGGCCACTCTTCGATCATGGTCGATGGTCAGGTTCTGTACGTGGCATTCGGTACAGCCAATCTGGTGCAAGAGAGATTTTCCCTGTTGGGTGCGGAAGGTCTGGCGGTCGAGGCCTGCCTTGAAGTAGTTGAGGAGATAGAACTCCATGTGGTCTACCAAGGCTGTGTCGATTTCGTTGACGATTCCATCGCCGTCTCCATCGGCGTTGGCATCACAGACCGGGGGCCTTTCGAAGGTATCGAGGGCCGGATCATAGTGAAAGCCTGAGGGGCTGGTCTGGGCCGTTGGGTTGACCGGGTCCGTCACAGCGCAGAGGACTGGATCAGGGCTCTCGAGTCCCATCTCCGCCTTGAAGGCGCCGATGGCAAACTCTCGCATGGAGGCTGTGCCTCCCTCGAAGAAGAAGGGCAAGACCCGTAGGTTGGCATTGACTCCCTCTATCTGGGAGTCGTCCGAGGTGCCATCGGGGAGTCCTTTGATGCGTCCGAAGTAGATTCCCTTGGCATAGAGGTTCAGGGTGACGGAGTGTCCTTGCTGCTGGGCGCTTTGAATCGCCACTGCGCGGGTCGCCCGCAGCTCGGAGGTCATTTCATCGGCGAGCATTTCCTTGAGGCCAAGGCCGAAGAGATGAGGTGCATCCCTGCTGTCGGGACGGGTCACGACATCGCCGCCGAATCCAGCAGATCCGCGAGGTCGTCCATGGCAGCCGGCACAACTGTCTACGAGACCAGCCCCTAGGGCCCGGTTGGTGCGGATGTTGCCGCTGGCGTCAAAGTTCACTCTAGGGCCGACACCTTGGTTGGCGGTGAATTTACGCTGAAAGAGCTGGCGACCGCGGCGAATGGAACGAGCGGGGTCTCGCTTGATCAGGTAAATGGACGAACCGGGGGTGAATTCATCTCCCTGGCCGGTTCCGACCTGCTCCTGTAGGGACTTCCCGATGGCTCCGCCGGGTACATTGGGAGTCGTTTGGGTGACGTCGGTGAGCTGGGCGAGAGCAGGAGACGCGAGAAGTAGAGCGACGCCTGTGCAGGTAATCGCCAGGGCCGCATCTCTGAAAGTGATTCGGAACATCATCTCTCCTTCGTGAGGAATTGAAAATAAGCTATGAAGCAGGCCTCTGTAGCTCCGCGCAGCGGATGATCCCCGAAGACGATGGGCAAGTAGATTCGGAAGAGTGAACACCCCGGGGAGGGGAATATCCAAAGGGCAGAGCCGTGATGGAGAGAGCCTAGGTGGCCCACGGGCATCTTGGGAAAAGGCGACGGCAATAGCCGCAGAAGCAGCTGCTCCAGTAGCCGGCACAGGGTCCTCCCTTGCGCAGCCTCCCGGAGGGTCGACGAGAGCAACTCCCTCTCTCTAGATCGCCAGACGGCGACCCCTTACAGGAGAAAACGACAACGACCTGTAGTGATCGCTGCCCCAAGCAGAAACGCTTCGCTCCACCGTCGACTCTCTCCATCGTGCTCGAAAGCACGCTTCTTTCTGCTTTTCCCGAATCTTCCTCAGTTGGAGAGAATCAGGGCGAAAAGAGTGGTGGCCTCATTGGGCCCAGGTGGAACGACTTACTGACTAGTGACAAATGCGAAATTGAAGATATCTATGGGATGGGTATTTGTCAAGGGAAACGTAGGAAAATACGAAGAACCGGGAAGTGGCTGACAAGCGGAGACGGAGGGACGAGAGGGGAAAAGGGAGGCAAGTTAGCGGCCGCCACGGCTCTACAGCGAGTGGCAGCCGCTAAAGGCGCTTAGCTAGCTGCTGCTTCGCCGATGCTGAGCAGCTCGACCTCGAAGATCAACACGGCCCCGGGGGGAATCACCGGTGGGCGACCTTGATCTCCGTAGGCGATGTCAGAGGGGCAGACCAAACGGCTCTTGCCGCCAACCTTCATCAACTGGAGGCCTTCCGTCCAGCAGGGAATGACGCCCCCTAGGGGGAAGGTCGCCGGCTGTCCCCGGTCCACGGAGCTGTCGAAGACGGTGCCATCTCTTAGGGTGCCGTGGTAGTGCACGGAGACGGTGTCAGCAGCGGTTGGGCTGTCGCCGGTGCCGGCGGTTATCTCGGAAATGATCAAGCCGGAATCTTTCTTGACAGCTCCATCCATGGCTGCCTGCTCGGTGAGGAAAGTAGCTCCCGCAGCCTTCTCTACATCCGCCGCAGCGCTGGCCTTGGCCTGGGCGAAGGCTTGGATCTTCGGGCCATACTCTTGTAGGTCGACCTGAGGGTCGCGCTTCATGACGCTGTCCTCAATGGCCGATTGCACGATGGCGAGCTCGTCGGTGCTCAGGTTGAAGTTGCCCAGATTCTGGGCGATGGCCAACCCCAAGGCGTAGAGGGTCTTTTGGTCTTCGGTCTCGAGGGACACATTCATCTCCTTGGCTTCGGCCACATCCTCTTCCGTGGCAGTCTCAGCGCTCAAACAAGCAGAGAGCAGAGGGAGGACCAACAGAACGGTGGCAAAGAAAAATACAGGTCGAATAGATTTCTGAAAGTTCATAAAAACTCCTTGGAGTGGTGGGAAAGAGGGGAAATTTATCAGGGTTTCTAGTGGACTGTCGATCAAATGAAGAGAGGAGGCAGAATCTTCCTCGGCCAAATTCCGAGGTTTAGAGGCCGCTCGCAGTACCTACCAGCTTACTTTTCGGATCCCCCTCCGGGCCCTGGAGTCGGGAACGGAACAGGGAAATGATGGAGGGAACCGTCGCCTTCCGGAGCTGGGCGGGAGCGGGAGACGCCTTCCCGTTCCACCTCGTCGATACGGAGGACACAGTGCAAAGGAAGAAAGAGGCGCTTGACGCCGCTGAGCTCCGTCCGAAGGCTCTCCTCAGAGGGGTCTACGACCACTTCTGAACGCGCACCGAAGACGAGCTCCTCGACTTCTACGAAACCGAAGAGTCCACCTTGGGACACCTGCCGAGCGTAGAGCTCGATGACCCGTCCCTGACTCTGGTAAATCACGCGGTAGACTCGATCTTCACTCATAGATTCGCTGTTCCCTTTTTCTTGACGAGCCGCTCCTCATTCCGCTCAAGCTGCCGAATATTTGAGTGCCGAGCCAGTCGAATCGGACTGACAGTGGGAACAGAATCGAAGGAGTGGTGGAATGGTGGAGCAGAAGGGACTCGAACCCTCGACCCCCACGATGCGAACGTGGTGCTCTCCCAGCTGAGCTACTGCCCCACACACGGGAAGCGTGGATTCTACTCGCCGCTGTAGGCATGTGCAACTGGCCGAGCCCGGGCCCAGGGTAGAGAGGATTCATCCCCCTGGGCAGGCTGTGGCAGAAGCCCGAGCTATGAAAGAGAGGGCCATTTGACGGTGGAGCAAGGTAGAGAAGCGCAGGCGAATCGGTGGTGGGCTCTCAATCCTGTCCCTTTTCCCTGGGTCCCCTCACTTCCTTGGTGACCTCCCGGGAGCCTTGAGTTAGGTCGGCGAGATTCGTTTCGGCAAAGCTGAGAGTGCGAGCCTCGCTGATCTGACGACGGATGTCTCTGAGTTGATAGGGCAGGCTCTCCAAGCTGAGATCGGCGTCCCTCGGGTCGTAGCATTGGAGGAGGCCTCGGACCGTTAGTTGGCGTGGGCTATGGCCGAGGAGAAACGCCTCCCCTTCTGTCCCGGCTCTCTGCACCAGGCCTGCTGTCAGCAATGGTTCGAGGGCATCCCGGAGAACTCGGGGCTGGACTCTGAGGCGGTTGGCCAGCGTCTCGCCGTCAGTGATGGGGTGCCCTGTTCCCAGGCGCTCTGCCAGGAGGAGAGCTGCAGCTAGTCCGAGCCATTGGCCTCGAAGAGCTCCTCCGGTGCGGTGCTTGTGGGCCAGGGCATGAAAATGTTGAGCCACGTAGGTCAGTTGATTGCCTGCCAGGATGATGCTCCAGGCGATCTGAATCGACACCATGAAAAGTACGACGAAGGCGAAGCTGCCATAGATCAGCTTGATGCCAGAAAAGGCGGCGACATAAGAAGCGAAGCCCTTGCGGAGGAGCTCGAGGAACAAAGTGGCAACGGCCCCTCCCAGAAGCGCAGGTTTGAATTCCACGCGGGTAAAGGGAACCAACCAGTAGAGCATCGAGAGGCCGACGAGGAGAATGGCCGGAGTGAGCAGACCTGGCAGGCCCGTGGACTTCAACCAAGCATCCAGGTTGGCCTGACGACCCAGGGCCACCGCCACCGAAAAAGCCCCTCCCAATAGGAGGGAGCCCCAAAATAGTAGGAGAGTGAAACTCTGCAGGCGCTGCCGGAAGGAGCGGTTGCGAGGCACCCCCCATGCTCGGTTGATGACCTGCTCAATGGTCGAGAAGGCGGCGAGGGCCGTCAGCAGGAAGAAGACCACGCCAAAGCCTTGGACCTTCTGGGCTTGCAGCAGGAACTCCTGAAGCATGTCCTGGAGGGCCGATTCGGAATAGGGCAGGAGCCCAGCCAGAAGGTCGAGCACCTTCGGCTGGTACTGGGAGTAGGTTCTCGCACCCACGAGTAGGAGCGCCGCCAGCAGGGGTACCACGGAGAGAATTGTCACGAAAGCAAGGGCCGAAGCGGTGACCCCAATCCCCTCCCGACGGGCCTTCTGCACCGCCAGGCGAAGCATGAGAGCTCCGGCTGCTAGAACACGGACGGGTTTTTCGAAGCGGGCATCAGTAGCTGGTTCGTTCACCAGGGCACAGAGTCTCCGAAGCTGGGTTGACCTGGCCGTGCCCACCCCTCATCCTCCAGCACCGCGGCCAAGGCTCTACGGGATTGGTCTTCGCCGTGATTCAGGAAAATGCGCTCAGGCTTGACCGGGAGACTGTCGCACCAGCGCAGAATTTCCTTGCGCCCGGCATGGGCGGAGAGCCCATGGAGAGAATGAATCTGCGCTCGGACCCGGACTCGTTGGCCGTAGATGGAGACCGTATCGGCGCCGCCGGTGAGAACACGGCCGCGAGTACCGGCGGCTTGGTAGCCTACGAAAACCACCGAGTGACGGGGGTTACCGAGCTTTTGGGCGAGGTGATGCAGAACCCGACCCCCGGTAGCCATGCCGCTGGAAGCGACGATCACCGCCGGGCTCTTTCGTTTGTTGAGGGCCTTGGACTGGGAGGAAGTCGAACAATGCTGAAAAGGGTCTGCACTCAGCGGGTCGATGGTGTCATCGAGCTCCTGTAATTCCTCGTCGTGCTCGGCCACGGAGCTGTCATAGATCCGTGTGGCCTTGATCGCCATGGGGCTGTCGAGGAAAACCGCCCGAGGGTCGACTTTCTGTTCTTCCACTAACTCCGCCAGGTAGTAGAGGACTTCTTGGCTGCGCCCCAAGGCGAAGGCTGGAATGATCACCGAACCTCCCCGGTCGAAGGTGGTCCGAATGATCTCGTAGAGCTCAGATTTCGGATCTGTTGCTTCATGGGCGCGGTCGCCGTAGGTTGACTCCAGCAGCAGAGCATCGGGCTTGGTTTGGGTTGTCTCAGGATCTTTGAGGATTGGTACGTCATAGCGGCCGATGTCGCCGGAGAAGCACCAGGTGCGGGAGTTGCCGTCACTTCCCTTGGCGGTGATGTTGAGACTGGCGGCCCCTAGTAGATGCCCGGCACGGCGATATTCGAGGCGAATCCCCGGCAATACTTCATGGGTTTGATGGAAGGGGACGGTTTTGACCAAGCGGAGAGTCTGGCGAACGTCCTGGGTGGTGTAGAGAGGTTTGGGGTCCTTGTGGCGGCTATAGCCCTTCTTGGCCGCCCACCGAGCTTGTTCCTGCTGAATCTTGGCAGAGTCTTGGAGTACCAAAGACATCAACCCACGGGTGGGGCGGGTGCAGTAGACAACGCCCTGAAATCCCATCTTGACCAGCCGGGGCAGCAGGCCGGTGTGATCGAGGTGGGCGTGAGTGATGATCACGGCATCGATGTCTTTCGGGTCGAAGGGAAAGGGCTGCCAATTCCTCTTCTTGAGATCTCGATCTCCCTGATACATGCCGCAGTCGACCAGAATCTGGGTTTGGCTCCAACTGAGATGGGTGCAACTACCGGTGACGCAGCCGCAGGCGCCATAAAATGTGACCTTTGCCATAGTGTGTTGTCTTGCTCCTGGGATCGTGCCGAGAGATCTTCTTGCGGCGCCTAGTGTTTTCGGAACTGCCAAAGTCTAGCATCGATCTCGGAACCGCCGTGCTGAGCCGAGGAGATTCGGGGCTTCGGCGAAACCTCGGAGTGGCCTTGAAAATCCCGGCATGTGAGCTCTTCTGGTATCATTGGGCCGTCTAGGCCCTCGTCGGCTTCTTCCCTTTCAAGCGACAGGCAAAGAGGGTCGTTCCACGATTCATGGTTCGCTAACTGAACTCTGGCAGCGTTCGGAATACGGAGGTTATTGATATGAGTGACGAGGTGAAGGAATCCAGTGCGACGGATGGTCCCTTCGAGAAAGAGGGCACCCAACGGGCTCGCGAGGTCGTCAATGAGGGGCTCGCCGCCGCTCGAGAGCGTTTTCGCGAAGTAGCGAGCGAGGCCAAAGGCCAGTATGGGCGTATCCAGGGCGAGGTACGCAAGGGAGCTGATCGAGCCGGAGAGGCCGCTCGAGAACGCTATGCTCAAGTTTCTGAGAATGTTCGCGGCGGCTACGACAAGGCCCGTAAGGACTTCGACGATCTCAGTCAGAACGTCAACGAATACGTGCGAGACAACCCGGGTCGCTCGGTCGTACTCGCTGCCGGAGTCGGATTTGTGGTCGGGCTCCTGCTGCGGAGTCGGCGGGACGAAATCTAGAAGATCGATGGGCGTCCGAGAGAAAAAACGCCATCGCTAGAGAGATTCTCCATGGAAAGAAGGTCGGAAATGCCAGATGTTGGCAATGAACCAGAATTTGGCCAAGAAGATCTGTCGAATCGCCAATCCCCAGGGGACGGCTCGAGACGAGATCGTTTGAATCCAGAGCAGGTTCTGGACGAGCTAGCAGGGCCTAGGCTGGAATGGCAGAGGATGGTTCGCAAGTATCCTCTTGCTTCCCTCGTCGCGGCCACCATGGGTGGTCTCTATTTGGGGAAACGCTACGGCTGGCAGATGATCGATGACCTGTCCGCCTTCGCTGCCGACGAATTGGTGCGCAACGTCCAGACCGCTCTCGATGCCGATCCCGATTGAAGGGACTTTGCTGTCTGAACCGTTGGCCTCATGGCGAAACATTTTCTTCATATTTCCGATGTCCATTTTGGTCCCCCTCATCGGCCCGAGGTGGCAGAAGGGGTGCTGCGGCTCGTCGATGAGCGAAAGCCCGATGTCGTGGTCCTTTCGGGAGATCTGACCCAGAGGGCAAAGCCAGACCAGTTTCGACAAGCGCGGCGTTTCGTCGATCGGATTTCGGCTCCGACCATCGTCGTCCCCGGCAACCACGATGTGCCTCTCTATCGCGTCTGGGAACGTTTCTTGGCTCCCTTCGGGGCCTACCGGAAGTACTTTGCCGACGAGTTGGAACCTATCTTAGAGCTGGAAGATCTGGTGATGGTGGGGGTCAACACGGCCCATGGCCTGACTCTCAAGGACGGCAAGATCACTCTTCCGCGGCTCCAGGAGATCTCGCGCTATTTCCGTCAGGTGCCAGAGGAAACCTACAAAGTCATCGTGGCCCATCATCAACTGATTCCACCTCCCTCTTTTGGTACCCAAAGAGTCTTGCACCGAGCCCATGAAGCTGTGGAAGTCTTCTCCGACTCGGGTGTGGACTTAGTTCTGTCGGGACATATGCATCAAACCTATATCGGTAGCTCAGAAGAGTTCTACCCGAGGGGAATGAGGGGGGTCCGGATCGTTCATTCCGGGACCACGACCTCGAACCGGGGGCGGGGAGTCGAGCGGAAAAAGAACACTTGCAATTGGATCTCCGTCGATGAGGGCTCGCTGTTTATTGCCCACCTACTTTGGAGCTCGTCGAGGGACGAGTTCGTCGAGCAGAGTCATCATCATTACCCGGCGTGAGGTCGGATATCCTAGAGGTCGGATGACCTCGTCCTGAGCTGAGGCCTACTATGAGTCCAACTTCAGAACCGATGCAGGCTGTGAGCACCGATGTGCCCACTCTTCCAGGGAGAGTCGGAGTCGAGACTCTGGCCAACGGCTTGGCCGTTTGTACCGTGCACAATCCCCAAGCGCCCCTGGTGACTTGCGCCTTGTGGTACCGGGCAGGGACTCGCAACGAGGGACCTCTCGAGGGGGGAATGGCTCACTTCCTGGAACACATGATGTTCAAGGGATCCCCGAATTATCCTGCTGGAGAGATCGACCGCCGGACTCAAGCTCTGGGCGGCTCGAATAACGCGTTTACCTCCCACGACGCTACGGCCTACTATTTTAACTTTGCCAGTGATCGCTGGACAGAAGCTCTCGAGGTCGAGGCTGACCGGATGGCCGGGTTGACTCTCGATCCGGTGGAGGTCGATCGCGAACGGCAGGTCATTCTCGAAGAGATTGCTATGTACGAGGGGGAACCTTGGGACGCTCTCGAGTTGGCCGTACAGCAAGAGCTCTTTCAGGGCCATTCCTACGGCAAGCCGGTTTTGGGAACTCGTGAATCCCTGACCCACTGCGGAGCTTCGGAGTTGGCCGCCTTTCATCACCGCCTCTACTCTCCGGAAAACGCCGTATTGGTCGTTGCGGGGGATGTTCCCGAGAATTCTCTGCAAGAGATCGAGGCCCGGCTTGGGAGTTTGCCTGCAAGAGGCGCAGCGCCTGCTTTCACGCAGAGGCCGAAGATCGGCGCCGGGTGGAAGAGAGTCGAGCGCCACACCGGAGAAGTAGCCCGGCTCTTGATGGCCGTCGCGGCTCCCTCGGCAGACCACCGGGATCACAGCATTTTTCGTCTCCTGGTCTCCTTGCTCACATCGGGCCGCTCCAGCAGGCTTCAGCGAGCTCTGGTCGATGAGCTACAACTGTGCGTTTGGGTTTCGGGTTCTCTGAGCGAGTCTCCTTTGGCCAGCCAGCTGAGCCTCGCCCTCGAAGTGGTGCCGGGGGTTGAGCCGGCACGAGTGGAAGAGGCTCTCAGAAAGGAGCTAGCAGCTTTGGCTACCGAACCGCCATCTTCGGCCGAAATGGACCGGGCCCGCCAGGTGCTCTTGGCAGATTGGATTTTCGGTCACGAACGAGTTCATAGCCAGGCCCTATCCGCCGGATTCGCTCTGCTTCACTTCGATTTGGATCACCCCCAACGTCAGCTGCAGCGAGCCTTACAAGTGCGGCCGGAGGAAATCTCGAGTCTGGTGGCAAGGACCTTCGAACCGGAAGGGGCAGGGGTGATCGGTTGGTCTCTGGCGGCCCCGTCTTCAGCAGCTCCGGGAGCACTTCCTTGACCGCGCAGCCGTCGTTGTCGGAAGGCGGCAGCACCTCTCCCGTGATCGTTCGTGCTCGGAGGGTCGAAGGCGCTCCTGTGGTGGCGGTTCGTGTTGGGGTCGCCGGAGGGGCCCGTCTCGAAGAGATTCCTGGGCAGGCGCTCATTTCCGGGCGCCTTCTTTCGGAAGGGACTCACAAGCGCGATTGGAGGCGCCTGGCGGAGGACGCCGAGGATCGTGGAATGATCTTCTCGAGCTCCGGTAGTTTTGAGGGTTTGGGGGTGTCTGTCGATGCCCTGGCGGTAGATTGGAAACGGGGCCTCCACTGGGCCGCAGAAGCTGTTTTGGAGTCGACATTCCCTGCGGATCGCTGTTCCTGGTTGTGCCGCCAAGCAGCAGCAGAGTTGGAGAGCCTGGCAGATCAGCCCGAGATGCGTTGTGTGTCCAGGTTTCTCGAACAGCTCTACTCCCCGCATCCCTTGGCTCGTCGAATCCAGGGAGACGCCACAAGCCTGGCTCGGCTGTCTTCCCAGGACTGCCGCTCTTTTCACCAGCGATCCGTCAACTCGGGCTTGGCTGTCGTCGTGACCGGTCCCGTCGACGAAGAAGAGATGGTGCGAGAGGCCGAACGTGCCTTTGCCGGCCTCGTCACCGGACAAGCTCGTCTCCCGGAGCAGCCGGAACGACCCTCGCGAGGGACGTCTTCCCGTTGTCGAGTGGAGGTTCCTGCAGGAGAGCAGGCTCATCTGCTGTTGGGACACCTGACGGTGGACCGAAGCCACCCAGACGTGGCGGCTTTGGAGGTTTTGGCGGTCATTCTCGGAGCCGGTAGCGGATTGGGTGGTCGGATTCCTGCACGGATTCGAGAAAAAGAGGGCTTGGCCTACTCGGCCCAGGTACACACCTTTTCCGGGGCGGGTCTGGACCCAGGCCGGTTCGTCGTCTATCTCGGGACCTCCCCGACTACCTTGAAACAAGCGGAACGTGGGGTTCGAGAAGAGATCGACAAGTTGCTCGACAAGGGAGTCTCAGACCAAGAGGTGGAAGAGGCCCGCTCCTATTTATTGGGGCGAGAGCCTTTTCGCCGGGAAACGGCTCGGCAGTGGGCAGACCTGCTACTGGAAGCGCAGTTCTATGGACTTCCTCTGGATGATCTCGATTGGCGGATCGGGCGGCTGCTAGCGGTAGATGTTGCCGCGGTAAACCGCGCTGCGCGCCAGCATCTCGACCCGAATCGATATCAGATTACGGAAGGGATGCCGAAACAGAGCTCCGCTGGACGATCAGCTGCCGCATCAAGCGAGTGACGCAGCGCACGAAGGGGTCTTCAGGCTTGTGGGCACCCAAAGAGAAGTCCGGTAGATTCGGTGGGGGAGGCAAAGGCCGATCGTCGGATTCAGGGACCCGGTAGGTCTCGCGCAGTAGAGGTCGGCACTGCTGTGGAAGCTGGCTGATATGTTCCCCCAACTCCACTCGTCGTGCTTTTCTTTCTTCCCGAGAGATGGTTTCGTCAGAAATCCAATTGCGGATCTCCTGGTCCACCGCAAAACAGAGCTTCCTGCGTCGTTCACGCCAATCGCGGATGCAACGATACCGTAGGGTTCTGAGGAGCCAGCGATCGGGCCTCGCCAGTTGCTCATACCGATAGACCAGCACCATCATGGCATCTTCCAACATGGATTCCGCTTGGTCGGAAGAGACCCGGAATCGTTGAAAGATCCGCTGCAATTGGGGCTGTAACTCCCAGAGCAACTCGATAAGTGGGTCCCGTTCCTTCACTTCGGCCTTTCGTCTCTCCGCTGTCTACTGTAGGAAGCCTTCGGGAGGCTCCAGTTATTCCACGGGGACAACATTGCTTCGCGTCTACGGTTCTTTAGCCCCGGGAAGTCGCTTGCCCCCAAGGGGATGGGTCGACCGAATCGTCATCGCTACGTGGCCCGGCGAGGATGCTCCAACCTACCAGCTTAGAGTTCATCTCTCGCAACCGCAGAGCGATCAACCGACAAAGTAGCTGGAGTAGCTCAAGAGATGCGTGAGCATCCATAGAGAGGATCTCATGAAATGTCGCTCTTTCGAGAGCCAGGACTGTGACAGGGCCGTCGTGGGCTCGGGCATCGGCGGATCGTGGTTGCCCGTCGATGAGAGACATCTCACCAAAGAAGTCGCCTCTTTCGAGGATAGCGAGAGCTTCTTCTCCGGCCCCTGAAATGAATTTGCTGATTCTCGCTTTGCCTTCCAGGATGACGTACATCTCTCCCCCTTCATCCCCCTCTTGAAAGATAAAGGAGCCGGGTTCGAATCGTTTCTCGCGAGAGAATGTTGCCAGGGTCATGAGCTCGCTGTGAGAGAGACCCTGTTCCTGAAGCACGCGAATTTTGTCATTGGAGTCAATCTTGACTCGCAGGGCAGCTTCCGGATGCTCATGGCGAAGCTGCGAGGGATCCGCAGAGGTTGCGTCCGACGAAAAGAAGGTGCGAAGCTGCTCGTTGGTTGCCCGTAGCTTGCGCGCTAGGGTATGCCAGAAAATCCAGTAGAGACGCACTCCTAGCTCGGCATCCTCCGCGATCACCTGGCGAAGGGCCTCGGCGCGGAATCGTAGCACTCGGGTCGGTTCCAAGGTCAGGGTGTCTCCGGTCCGTTCCAGGTGGCTGATGAAGTTGGCTTCTCCGAACAGAGATCCTGGTCCTAGTTTCCGCACTTCGAAGACGCCATAGGAGGTGGTGCGTTGAAACGATACTTCCCCGGAGGTCAGTAGATAGAGGTCATCTTCGACGGTTCCGTGTCGGAAGATCCGCAGCCCTCGATCATGAAACTCTTCCTCTGCGGCTTGGGCGACCTGGATGATCTGAGGGTCGGATAAATTAGGGAAAGCTCCCAGTTTTTGGATCTTTCCGGCCAATCCAATCAGACCGGTTCCGGGAGGGCTACTTTGGGCAGAGGAAGTCAGGTCGCTTTCCGCCAAGCCTCCTTGTTCGAGAAAGAGGTCCCGGTGCCACTGCAAGCGATCGAAGGCGACTTGGAGTTGCTCTCGGCCCGCACGAAAGCGGCCAACCAGGTCCGCATGCTCAAACCCGAGAATTTGTTTGAGGGTCCGAATCCGTTTTCGTAGCCTCTCGGCACCCTCTGAATCACCATCGTTGAGTAGGAGGTAGGCTTGAATGGCGGCATCTAGAGATGCCTTGAAGTCTCGCCTTTCATATTCGATGCGCCCCAGGGTTTCTGCCAGCTCACCATCAAAAGGGTTGTAGCGCAGGGCTTGGGCGAGCTCTCGGGCTGCGCCGCCGAAGTCTTTGTGTCGTGCCAGAATCTTGCCGTGAAGCTTTAGTAGAGCGGGGTTTACGGCATTCTTTGCCTTGGACATATCGAGGCAGGAAAGGGCGCGGGCAGTCTCTCCCTTACCGGCGTAGAATTCCGCCAGTCCGAGGAAGTGCGCGGAGTCTATGGAATCGCGGCGAAACTGCTCCTGGAGGGCGTCCTTTCGGGTCTTCGGCGCCGCATCCGAGTACTGCCGCTGCATCCGCAGCATCTCGGCCAGGGATATCCGTAGGCCAGCGTTTTTCGGGTCGAGCTGTAAAGCGAGGCGAAAAAGATCAGCTGCCTCGGCGTACAGTTGTCGTTGGGAGAAGCTCTTGGCGACCCGCACGAGGGAGTCCAACTCCTCCTGCGGTGTAGGAGATTTCGGCATTCTGTATCTTCCTATAGAGCTTCACAGTCTACCACGTGCCTACCATTGGCCTAGCATGGGCAAGACTCAAGGAAGAGACACCGGACGGTGCCTCTTACCCCATGGGAGAGCCCACCCATTCTCTAACGAATCGAATCCGTTTTGCTTGGTTAGGGAAAAGAAAGCTGGCCTTTTTGGGTATTAGGCTGCGAGGGCGCGACTTCTACGGACTGTCTCAGGGCCCCGAAGGAGCCTTGCAGGCAAGAAGAAAATGGCCTTGAGGAGCGCAAAGACGCCCCCTACAGCGATGCCTACAAGGCGAAAAGGCAGAGTTAGAAGCCATACCAGCGGATAGATCGCGAGGGCGATCAAAGCGAGTGGCCAACTGATGACCAGGAGAATGCACCAAACCAGGAAAGTCCACATTTTCGAGTCCTCCTGGTTTCCCCTACGGGCTTTTCGTGGCAGGGGTTTCGTTTGCACCCTCGGAGAGGCTCGATTCAGGTGCAGAGTTCTCGGCTAGAGGCATCTCCTCGCCATCTCTCCACATGGAGATCACCAACAGGATGGTGCAGCAACTGATAGCCATATCGGCGACGTTGAAAATTGGCCACTGCATGAAACCAAGGTCGAAAGGGCCGAGGAAGTCCACTACACCCCGTTCCCAACGCAGGCGGTCCACCAAATTGCCGATGGCCCCACCAGCGATCATTGGCACCGCGAAGAGTCGGAACCGCTGAGACCTGTGGGTGCTGCGATAGATCTGTGCCAGGACGTAGAGGGCCAGAGCTGTCGCCAGACCAAAGAACCAACGGGACAGGGTGCCACTACCAATCCCCCAGAGGCCACCGGTATTGAAATGGAGAGTGAGGGGAATGCCGCCGATGCCGGAGACGGTGGGTCCGCCTGGACTCAAATGGTGCAGTGCCCAGGATTTGGTCACCAGGTCGAGGGTTACCACCGTGGCGAGAACGACGAGGAAGAATAACCATTTTCGAGTCATCGATTTTGTCTTTCTCAACCGACCCACATGGGGACGAAATCAAATTTGTCTACATCCACCAATCCTTGATCCGTGAGCTTGAGGGTTGGAATCACCTCCAAGCCGAGGAAACTCATGGCCATGAAAGGGTCGTGGAGAGTGGAGCCCAAACTGGCTGCTGCCTTGAGTGCCCCATCGAGAGTCCGGCGGACCTCTTCGATGGGTTCAGGGCTCATGAGGCCACCGATGGGGAGGGGGACTTCGGCAAGCACACGGTCACCATCAGCGACGACCATGCCTCCGCCGAGGGCCGCGCAGTGACGGGCCGCAGTCATCATGGAGCGGTCATCAGCTCCGATGACCACCAAGTTGTGGTGGTCATGAGCCACCGACGAAGCGAGGGCACCGCGGGTCAGGCCAATGCCACGGACGAAGGCCTTACCGATGGAGCCAGAGGCCATGTGGCGTTCGATGACCGCCATCTTCAGCAGGTCTCGGTCCGGATCGGCCACCGCTTCGTCGCCCTCAATGCGCATTTCTAGGGTGAGGTTTTCGGTTACCAGCTGATTTGGAATGGCACCGATGACTCGTGCCGTCGTTCCTTCTGCCGGGATCCGGAAGTCCACCTGTTCCCAGTTGACATTCATCGTGCCGCGCAGATTGCGTGTCGTTGGCTGGCGCCGGGGAACGAGCATTTCGCCATCCTTGGCGACCAGGCGTCCACCTCGAAAGACTAGACGGGGACGCGGCGCATGGAGGTCGTCAAAGACGATCAGGTCAGCTCGGCGCCCAGGGGTGATAGCGCCGCGGTCGTGGAGGCGAAAGTAGTTGGCCGTGTTGGAGGTGGCCATACGAATCGCCATGATCGGGTCGATACCCTCGGCGATGGCGGTGCGAACCATAAAATCGATATGCCCTTCGTCCAGGAGGTCCGCCGGTTGACGGTCATCGGTACAAAAGCAAATGCGGTGGTGATTGTTCTGGTTGACCAGTGGTAGAAGGGCTTTGAGATTGCGAGCGTTGGTAGCTTCTCGAATAAAGATCGTCAAACCCAGCCGCAGTTTCTCTTGGGCTTCTTCCACCGTCGTACACTCGTGGTCGGATTGGATACCCGCGGCGGCGTAGGCTTGGAGATCCCGTCCGCTCAGCCCGGGGCAGTGGCCGTCGATCACTAGCTCGTTGAAGGTTCGTAACTTGGCGAGCACTTCTTCGTCTCCGCCCACCACTCCGGGGAAGTTCATCACTTCCGCTAGACCCAGGACCCAAGGGTCGGATTTGAGAGAGACCAAGTCGTACCACCGCAGCATGGCGCCGTTGGTCTCCATGTTTGTGGCAGGGACGCAAGAAGAGGCCATGACATACATGCTCAGGGGGCCGTGCTTGGCGCTCTCGAACATGAACCGGATGCCATCTAGGCCCAACACATTGGCGATCTCGTGGGGATCGGTGATCACTGCCGTCGTGCCTCGCGGGACCACCGCTCGTGCGAATTCCGAAGGCGGGACCATGGCACTTTCCACATGCACGTGGGCATCGATGAAACCCGGTGCGAGAAAAGCTCCGTCCAAGTCCAGCACTTCCTTGGCTCGATAGTCCCCGAGGCCTACAATGCGCGACCTCACAACAGCGACATCGGTAGGGATGATCTCGCCGCTCAGCACGTTGACGACCCGCGCATTCTTGAACAGCAGATCGACCTGCTCCTCACCTCTCGCGTAACGAATTAGCGATGCCAGCTCCATAGCTCTCCGACCCAGTTGTAGTTAGTGGATATACGACGACATGCCCTGTTGTACCACAGTTGCCGAAACCTAGGTAAAGGTCCTGTCCGGCTCTTTGAGATGGCGGAGATTCGCCTTCAAGGCTGCGACAAGTCCGGAGACCGGGTCGGAGGAGTGGAGACGGCCTCTCCTAGGGGACCACTTCGGTGGCAGAATGTACTGGCTTCCAGGCGCAAGTATCCTGTTTTCGTAGCAGGGAGCAACGGTAGACGATCGGAAAGGACACCAGTATGAAAACTTGGACCGTAGCTGTCGCTATTCTTTCTTGCCTCGGCTGTGCGGCTCCTGCCCTCGATCCGCCCCGGGCTGCTGCCTCTGGAGACCCAGCTGCTTCCGGAGACCCGGCCGCTTCCGGAGACCCGGTTGCTTCCGGAGGCCCGGCGGTCCGGCCGGTTTCCACCGAACCGGGAGATCAAATCGAAGCACAGGCTGGTCAGGTAACCCGAGTGGGCAATTTTGGGTTTGGCCTAGTCCCGGACTTCGATGCGGGAACGCGATTCGCGCCCCAGGGGCTGGCTGAAGAATTTCACCACGAAGGGCTTCGGGTCGTCTTTTCGGGCATCGTCCTCGAGTCTCCGCGAGGAGCTCGGCAGTGGGGAATTCCTCTGAAAGTGACCTCCATCCGTCGAGAATGACATCTCGACGTCTCCTCCAGAAATGCGAGCCTCTCCTTGTCTGCGACCTCGTGGCGAGGCGCCGGAGCTTTCGGTAGATCTAGAACCACAGTAGATGCTGGGTGAGAGCCAAAGGGTAGCACTCCTCCGGAAACCAATGGCAGGCTCGTGTTCTCCGATCTCCCCAACAAGGCCATCCAGCTCGAAGCTGTTTCCTCAGCTCAGGTAGAATGTAAGTATGTGTATCTCCAATGAGGCATCAGCCATCCCGAGAGACGGTGGCCCTATCGATTCGTCGGCGAGAGCTCATGCGTAGTTCTCCGGGGCGAGTTAGGAGCTTGGTTCGTTTGAGAGGTTCCCGATGAAACGTGGCTGTGGGGAGGTGTTTCCCTACCTCTTTCTTACGCTTCTCGTGGGGGGGCTCGCTGGCTTTGTGTGGTTGATCCATCATCCGGAATCTGCCTGGCTGGAGAAAGCGGGGGACTGGCCGGTGGTCGGCAAACCGTTGGCTCACCTACGGTCGGTTTACCTGCCTGAGTCTCAAGACAACTCTGAAGGTAGCTCAGTACAAATTGCAGAGGTGGGAGCCGAGAATTCCACTGAGGGTGCGAGGGGGGGCAAACCCGAGGAGCCGCTGCGAATTTTCGTTGACGGCAATGGCCAGGGAAGTTTGCCTCCCTCTAATTCCGCGCCCGCCAAGCCTCCGGCGGCCGACACTCCAGGAACTCGCCCGGCAGCGGACTCTGGGTCGTCCAGCAGCGGGGAGTCTCGAAGGGGCGACGATCCTCTGTGGGCAACCCGGGTAGGCTCGACAACAGAAAACTCTCCAGCGACCGGTCAGGAGAGGCTCGAGAAGGTGGAGATCGTTCCGGGAGCTGTCCCTACTCTTCCCAGGCCACGGCGTTCTCGCCGGTCTGAGGCAGAGAGCGCCGTCGTCCCGTGGTTGGCTCAAGAGTGGATCTGGGTTCTGCCGGGAAACCGAGTGCGAGAGGAGGTGGGGCCCGAGGCCGAAGCTCGAGTGGCCCTCGAAGCGATGGCTCACCTTCCCGTCCTCGAGCGTCAAGGCAATTGGGCCCAGGTGGTGTTCGCCGGAGAGAGGGGCTGGGTCGACACCGCTTGGCAGCCCCCATACTCTCGAAGGAAAGCGCGACGAGGAATTCTCCGGGAGCAGGCGGACCCGACCGTCGGTAGTAGTGCAGACCAACTGCGGAAGGCTAGACAGATTCTGGGGATTCGCCGTCCTTCCCGTCGCCTGGGGGCCTATGACGTCTATACGGACGTCGAGGATGAGGAGTTACTGTCTTTCCTCGATAGCGCTGCCAGTCACGCCGAAGAGGCCTATTTTTCCCGTTACGGTCGCCTGCCTTCGGGCAATCCTCGGCGCACCGTCGTTCTCTTCGCTCGCGAGGGGGACTACCGAGCTTATTCGGAGTCTTCTTTTCCCGGTGGAGGGACCAATGCTGGTCACGCAGGTTCCGGAGTCCTGGCTTTCTTCGCTGAGAAGAAGCCACGAAACACCCTGGCACGGACCCTGGTGCACGAGATCACCCACTTGCTCAATGATCGAGCCCTGGCTCGTCAACTTCCGACTTGGCTCGAGGAAGGCTTAGCTAGCGATCTCGGTGGCCTTTGGATCGAGTCCGCGGCCACTGTAGCGAAGGAGGGGGGAGCGCGTTCCAGCACCCTCGATGTTTGGCGCTCTATTGGCTCCAGGCCAGAGGTGCGTTTGATTCATCTCGCCAAGATCATGGACGAAGGCCTGCTGCCACCGGTGCGAATTCTCTGGAGCCTGGACTATTCCCAATTCCACTCACCCGCCATCGAAAGCAGTGCCTATAGTCATTCCGCAGCTGTGGTGCGCTACCTCATGGACGGCGAAGACGGGCGTTTCACGGAAGGCTTTCGCACCTACCTGAAGAGAATCGCCATCGGTCATGGAGCCAACCCAAAGTTGCTTTTGAAAATCCTCGAAACCGATCTGGAGACTTTTGACCGGGAATTTCGGAGTTGGGTTGGCGCCGAGGCGGAAGCGGCCCAAGCCAGGCTCGACCGACGGGTCACTTTTTCATTGGGGCGTTGATGGATCTTGCTCTTGGCAAAGATGAGTTGAGGTCTTGGAGGCTCTCTTGTCTCGAGAGCTGATTCTCGTCACGGGTGCCGCTGGCAAAACCGGTGTGGCGGTCAGTCGTGCCTTGGTCCGGAGCGGCCAGGCGGTGCGTGCTTGGGTGTATCGCCGAGAGCACCGATCCTGCCTCGAGGCCATCGGAGTCTCCGAGATCGTCGAAGGGGACTTTCGAGACCAGAGAGCTCTTCGGACTGCAGTGGCTGGAAGCTCGGCGATTTACCACATCTGTCCCAATATGAATCCCCTCGAGGTCCCCATCGGCCAATCGATCCTGGAGGCCGCTCAGAGCCTCGGGGTACGAAGGTTCGTTTTCCACTCAGTCCTCGATCCCCACGTCGAAGCGATGCCTCACCATTGGCACAAGGGGAGAGTCGAAGAACTGCTCATGGAGACCGACTTGGAGGTGACGATTCTTCGGCCCGCTGCCTACATGCAGAATTTTCTAGGCCAATGGACCGAGGTGGTCCAGCAAGGCGTCTTGGAGGTTCCCTATGCTGTTTCGAGCAGAATTGCCTTGGTCGATCTAGAGGACGTAGCGGAAGCTGCATCCCGTGTGCTCTCTGAGTCGGGCCACCGGGGTTCGATCTATGAGTTGTGTGGAGAAGCAGGCCCCGATCAGCGAGAGATTGCTGGGGTTTTCTCTGAGTGCCTACAACGGCCGGTGCGAGCCCAGAAGATCTCCCGTTCAGTCTGGGCCCGGCAGGCCAAGGAGATCGGCCTCAACGGGCAACGCCTGGAGGCTTTCCTCCGCATGTTTCGGTATTACGAAGAGCGGGGCATGAGAGGCAACCTCGAAGACCTACAGGCCTTGTTGGGCCGGCCCCCCCGGACCTTTCGCGATTTCGTCACCACGCGGCTGACTATGGGCTCCAGCATTTCGAGTTGAGGTTTCGAGCCGAGTCTTCTCACTAGACTTCAGAATAGACCTTCTGACTGGACCCCCTCATTGGCTGGCCGCGCTGCCGAATCGGCTACTGAATCAAGTGTTCGAGTACTGGCGATTCGCCTATATTAGCTCAGTCTATATTTCTGATTTTCGATGAGTTCGCTTTTTCTCGCCCCGGTCCGGCGGCCTCGGCGCACTTCATGATCGAGTCTCGAGGTGTCTTCTCTTTATTTGCGATGTTTTGTTCTGTCAAAGGAGATTCGGTCATGAAGTTCAAGAAAATTGTCGGTATCGACGACATTGGTTTCACCGAGGCCTCTCTTCGGAAACTTCAGTCTTTCTCCGCCGAGCCGATTGCCATTAGCGCCGTGGACCCTTCCTCCAGCGAAGAAGTTGCTGAGCGGATGAAGGGAGCCGACTGCGTGCTGGTGAGTTGGCGCACTCCCATCACTCGACGCCACATCGAGGCGGCGCCGGATCTCAAGTACATCGGGATGTGTTGCAGCCTCTACGATGAGGTGTCCGCCAACGTCGATATCGCCGCCGCGAAAGAGTTTCAAGTGAAGGTCTCCGGAGTCCGTGACTACGCCGACGATGGCATGGTGGAGCTTCTCCTAGCCCAGCTCATCTTTCTGCTCAAGGGCATCGGCGGCCTTCAGTGGCAGGCCGAGGCCCGTGAGCTCCAGAGCTTGCGCATGGGAGTCATCGGTCTGGGAGCCACCGGAGGGATGATGGCTCGGGCGGCCCAGGCTCTCGGAGTAGATGTGGTTTATTTCAGTCGTAGCCGTCAGCCGGATGCCGAGGAGCGGGGCATTCGCTTTCGCAAGTTGGCCGACCTGTTGAGGACCTCAGACGTGGTCACCACGCACTTGCCTCGCCACACTCGTCTCCTGGGTGCTCAGGAATTTGCCCTTCTAAGGGAGGGAACCATTCTGATCAATACTTCCATCGGCCCTACCTTTGATGTCGAGGCATTTCGGGCCTGGATGTCTTCGGGCCGCAACTTCGCGATTATGGATGCGGTCGGGGCTGGTGAATTTGGTGATGAGTTCTCTCGTATCCCAAGGCTCATTTTTCACGATTTGGTAGCTGGTTGGTCTCAGGAGGCTCGGGTCCGTCTAGCGGAAGGTGCCATCGCGAACGTGAGACTGCATCTGGAGGCCGGAGAATCTAGCGCTGAAGCAAAACGGAGCGCTTGACGAACGGTTGACTCCTTTCAAAACGAGGTGCCCGCTGCTCGCTTTCAGAGATAGGTACCCCAGTCTCGTAGAGGCTCCAGCTGTTGGAAGACTCTGGGGGACCATCAGCAGGATCCCACCGGTTCCCCGAGCTCAACACACTGAGTCTTAGGTCAGGATTCACTAGATTTCTCTGACGAGCTCTGGTTTCACCTATGGCTCACCGTTGACTCCCTTCGGGAGGGCGCAGTCGCATTCCTTATGGGATTACTTCATTTGCTCCAAAGCCGAGAGAGGCGAGCTAGTAGCGATTTTTGGCTCGTTTGAGACTTTTCTCGTCGTTCGATCCTAGACATTCTCATTGGCATTGAAGGCTCCACTGACCGATCGGAAACCCTCTCTTGGGTTCGGGATCTTTCAGTAGGAGATCTAGGGAGATCATTGAGAGGAGAATCGAATGTCGATCTCGAAGCGAGGGACTCAATATTCAATCGGATTTTGCTTATTAGTTGCGATCTTGCTGCTACCGGCCTCACCGATATCAGCTCAACCGGAGGGCTGCGACTTCGGTGGTTCCAATTGGTTTCAGCACGCTTGCTCAGAGATAGGAGATTTTGTTTCGAATGTCTGGAGAGACATCGGGAGGCTCTTCGATCCGCCGCCCAAGCGAGAGCGGGAAGAACAAGCTGCAGGCGTGGTGCATCCGCGGTCCTTCTTTGACCGGTGGCTCGACGAGAATGAAATTCACGATGGCAACCCATGGGTTAGCGGCACCGCCTGGATCGATATGATCGAGGATTCTGTGGCAGATGCTCAGCAAGAGGCTGGGGACATGGCTGCAGGGCAGATGCGAGATGTTGTCGACAGCGTGATGGAAGATACCGAAGCTGAGTTCGAAGAGCACTGCCGAGTTGCAAGTGAGTTGGAAGAGGAAATTCGAGACCTCGCCGAGCCTATCGAAGACCTAGCCCGCGACGAAGCGCGGAGCCGCCTCGATGAGATATTGGACACGATTCGTTCGGAGGCTCCCCAGCACCATCCGATTCAGCAGACGGTCGATCAAGCAGCTTCCTGGTTAGCAGGATCTGTGTACTTCGCTGATCTAGCTGAGGCCTTATTGTCAGCCATCGGGTCTGATCGGGGAGACGCCTGCTCAAAACATGCGGCTGATTACTTCAGCGAAGACTGGTACGACTACCCGAGTGGTCTGGATGCCGCTGTCGAAGGCTTTTCGGAAGAGGTGAGAGAGGTCCAGTACATCGTTCGGCGGATCTTCGACAGAATCGATGATGGGGATTTTTCAGAGGACTACCAGGAGTGGCTTTGTGACTTAGAGTGGTGGATCTTCGAAGCCCTCATCCTGCACGATATTCGCGGGGGTAGCGATATCGATTGGTCCGCCCTTCCTGGATTCGGCTCCTGTGAGGGAGAGCCTCATGCCGTAGGAGTCTCGGCAGCAGGCTCGTCGGCACCGCCCCCGGAGGAGATCGATTTTGTGATTCAGCTGGGCGATTCCTATAGTGCTGGATTCGGAGTTCTCCCTACGGATCCGCCAGCCCCGCCAGGGGGGCAAGGGCATTGCGACAATCCCATTTACAGTCACCAGGAAGCGACCCCCGGCTTCCAGCTCGTGGAATACATCCAGGATGTTTCCGGAAACGAACCGCAATTTATCTTCGAGGCCTGTGGTGGCGCGGAGCTCTTGCAGCGTCACCTCGAAGTCCAATGGAACAACGTTCAAAGCCTGGGGCTCGAGCTCGGAACCGGTGAGGGCACGATCATCGTTTTCACCATAGGCGGTAACGATGTGCGTACCAGAAGTGGCCTCGACTGGGTGTCTGTGGTTTCCCTCTGTATTCGTACCGATTGTCTCGAGGGCGACGGAGCCTTCCAAAACGAGATCAACAACTTGCCGGGCATCGCCGGTGAGCTACTGGACCAGTTAGAGCTCATCAACTACCAACTGCCCGACGCGACGATTCGAGTGCTGGGATATCCCTTGGCCCTTCAGCCGATGCTCCCTCACGCTCTGATGGAGCAGCAGCACCCCGTAGAGCAACCACCAGGAGGAGGGCGGCCCTCTGCGGGTGATGGTTCCGCTCGCCGTTGTCCTGGTTTGAGTGGGATGTCGGTCGAGGAGGCGGATTTTCTCGACGGTCAGACCAGGTTGCTCAACGAGATGCTGCCCCCTGCGGTCGAGGAGGCAGCCTCCTTTCGATTCATCAATCTATCGTTCGTGGAAGTGCAATCCCTATTTCGAGGGCACGGAGCCTGTAACAACGAGGATCCATTCATCAACGATGTCGACTACAACCTCTGGCCTCCCAGCGTAGAGGCGAATTCGCTGCATCCCTTGCAAGGAGGATGGGACGCTTATTTCCATGCTTTCCTCGATAGCCTGGGGTGGTGGTGAGGTGTTCCCCAAGGGAGCCTAAGGAGGCCCGCAAGCTCCGGCTCCTGATCTGAAACCCCTGCCTCGGCCCCCCTCTTCAGTTCCAGTGGAAGGTGGGGGGCTTGGGGCGATCGTACCCGCGGTCGTGGGCTCAGCGTCGGACAGGCAGCCAGAGCGCCAGATGGGCGAGGCCAAAAGCAAGGTCGGCGGTTGCCAAGAGATACAGCCCTGACAGCTCGGGCCTTCCCCTTGCGGCCACCGCAAAGGCAACAGCTCCAGCGATGCGGCCGACGATGGCGACGGCGATGATAGCGCTGTAGCGGCGTGGGTTGATGGCAGCTGCTAGGTACAGGCTCGCCAACATGACCAGGAAGATGGCCATCAGCCACAGGTAGAAGGTCTCCCCGGGCATCGGCAGATTCAACAACTTAGCGGGCATTTGGGGTGCGACCACCATGACTCCCGCGAAGATCAGATCGTAGAGCGCTCCCGCCACAAGACTCCAGGAGAGCCAACTTTGGAAACGGGATCGGTGCCGACTAGTGGTTGCGGAAGACATCGCCGACGAAGTGTAGCACTGGGGCGCAGGCGGCTAGTGGAGGGAGAATCTGCCGGCCGGAGACTGCAAGCAATGGCCGCGCAGCTCTGCTCTCGAAGCTCAAGAAACTTGGGAGAGAGCTGAAGGAACTGGGCGTCCAGGCCAGCCCTTACCTTCTCACCAATCCTCTGCTGCGGGCCCGTATCTACCTGAATCTCCGGCGTCAGAAGGCGATTCTGCTCCTCGACAGAGTGTCACTATGCTTGCGGCGCAGAAATCACCTTCTTCCTTGGATCTCCCGGCATCTCTAGTGCCTCGCGACGAGTTCGGTGAGAAGCAAGGGCGAGGGTAAATTCCATGCCGATCAATGGTTGAGAGAAGGGGACGAGCTGCCTCCACGGGGGCAAAACCGTCTACTAGTCCCTGAGAGAAGTGCTTTTACCGGCCCCAGGCATTGACAATTCCCTTCTTCCTGGGTAGTTTTTGCCTCCCACGAGGATGAACCGACCCCGGAAATCCTCGGTTCATTGTTCCACTAGCTCAAATCATCTCGTCATTCCAGACCGCCGTGGAAGGCCGTTGGGAGTGACTCTCTGAAAGACAGCGACCATGAGCCACGAAATTCAGCGGATCCGGAATATCGGCATTTCCGCTCACATCGACTCCGGCAAGACTACTTTGACGGAACGGATTCTCTTTTACGCAGACAAGATCCACGCCATTCATGATGTGAAGGGCAAGGACGGCGTCGGTGCCACCATGGATCACATGGAGCTCGAGCGCGAGCGCGGCATCACCATTACCTCCGCTTCGACCTATGTCGAATGGGAAGGCCACCATCTCAATGTCATCGACACTCCCGGCCACGTGGATTTCACCATCGAGGTGGAACGGGCTCTGCGGGTTTTGGACGGTGCCATTTTGGTGCTCTGCTCGGTGGCAGGGGTTCAGTCCCAGTCCATCACCGTCGACCGACAGATGCGTCGATACAAAGTGCCCCGCGTCGCCTTCATCAACAAATGTGATCGCACCGGTGCCAATCCGGAGCGGGTCACGGCGGCCTTGCGGGACAAGCTCAATCACAACGCCGTCTTGATGCAACTTCCCATCGGCCTCGAAGCAGACCACGAGGGCGTGGTGGACTTGGTGGAGATGAAAGCTCTGTATTTTCGCGGTGACAACGGTGAGACCATCGAAGAAGGGCCGATTCCTGCCGAGTTGCAAGAACAGGCGGACGCTGCTCGCACCACGTTGATCGACGCGGCGAGCATGTTTTCCGACGATCTGATGGAAGCAGCCTTGGAAGAGACAGTCACTCCGGAGCTTCTGCACAGCGCGGTTCGCGAGGGAGTTCTGTCCTTGGACCTAACGCCGGTCTTTGTCGGTTCCGCCTACAAGAACAAAGGTGTTCAGCCCTTGCTGGACGCGGTCAACGCCTATCTTCCGAGTCCTCTGGATCTACCCATCGAAGCGATCGATCTGGACGAAAACGAAGCCTCCGTAAAGCTGGCTTCGGACCCGGAAGGCCAGACCGTTGCTTACGCCTTCAAGTTGGAGGAGGGGCGCTACGGTCAGCTGACCTTCGTCCGGGTCTACCAGGGCCGGCTCTCCAAGGGAGATACGGTCTTTCGAGCCAGTACCGGGAAGAAGATCAAGATCGGTCGACTGGTGCGGATTCACGCGGACTCCATGGAAGACATCACCTCGGCTGAAGCGGGGGATATCGTTGGATTGTTCGGCATCGATTGTCATTCCGGTGAGACCTTCTATGCCGACGGCCCTCGACTGGCCATGACCTCCATGCACGTACCGGATCCGGTGATCTCCCTTTCGGTCACACCGGTGGATTCGACGGCTCAGAACAATATGTCGAAGGCTTTGCAGCGCTTCACCAAGGAGGATCCGACCTTTCGGGTGCGCCTGGATCCGGAGAGCAGCGAGACGGTGATCTCCGGCATGGGAGAGCTTCACCTGGAGGTGTACGTCGAGCGCATGAAGCGAGAGTATCGGGCCGAGGTAGAGACCGGTGCTCCGCAGGTGGCTTATCGGGAGGCGATCTCCCAACGAGCCGAGTTCGACTACACCCACAAGAAGCAAACCGGTGGCTCGGGTCAATACGCCAAAGTGGCTGGCTATTTGGAGCCTCTCGAAGAGGGGAACTACGAATTTGTCGACAAGATCCGGGGTGGTCGCATTCCCGGCGAGTACGTACCAGCTTGTGACAAGGGTTTCCAAGAAGCCATGGAGAAGGGCCGCTTGATCGGCTTTCCCGTGGTGGGATTGCGAGCAGTCCTCGAGGATGGCAATTCCCACGCTGTGGATTCTTCCGATATGGCTTTCAAGGTAGCTTCCCGTTCTGCCTTTCGCCAAGCCTATTCGAGGGCCAAGCCACGGATTCTCGAACCGGTGATGAAAGTGGAGGTCGAAGGCCCCGCTGAATTCCAGGGAGCCATCTACCGGACGCTGATGCAGCGCCGGGGCAACGTTCTCGGATCTACCGAGGATGGTGGCTTCGCGCGAGTGGAGGCAGAGGTGCCGCTGGCAGCGATGTTCGGGTACTCTACAGACCTGCGATCTGAAACTCAGGGAAAAGCGGAGTTCACTATGGAATTCGCTAAATACGCTCCGGCCCCCTCCGAGGTGACCACGGAGCTCAAAGAGAAATATAGTGGCCAGGTGGCCCAGGAGGACGACTGATGAGCGAGGTCATGATCAACCTGCGGCGCTCACCGCGCAAGCTCCTCGAACGGGACGGCCATCCCGGCCCTGGACCTGGCCGTCTGGCCCTGATCTTGGCTCGGGCAGGGGTCGGCAAAACGGCCTTCCTCGTCGATGTCGGCATGGACGCCCTGCTCTCTGGGCAGGAAGTCCTGCACATCGCCTTGGACAGTACCGTCGACAAGGTGCGGACCTGGTATGACGACATTCTCACGGAGATGTTACGTCTCGAGAAAAAATTGGATGACTTGGCTCCCCTGCAGGTGGCAATCGAGCGTCGACGCCACATCCACACCTACATTGGGCAGTCTTTTTCAACAGATCGCCTCCGAGAGGTCGCTGCGATGCTCCGAGATGTCATGCATTTCGAGCCGAAGGTGATTCTTCTCGATGAAGTCAATGCGGACGAGCTAGACGAGGAAAAGATTTCCTCGATCAAGGCGGTGGCTGCGGAGATGGGGGCTGAGCTCTGGATGGCTTGCCAAACTTACCGGGAAGGCCCGCAGGCTGCACCTGGGCATCTGCCTCCTCCGGCGGACCAATTCGAGGAGCAGGTCGATTTGGCATTTCGTCTGGTGTCTGAGGATTCGAAGGTACGTCTGCACGTTTTGAAGGATCACGAACAGATGCTGGATGAGGATCTACACATCGTGTTGGATCCCCAGACGCAACTGGTGACTTTCGGGGTCGGTGGCTGAGCCAGGAGCGACCTAAAGGAGAGCGCGAGAGGCGCTTTGAGGGAGCCCTTCGAGGAATCTATATTCCTGGGAGGGCTTTTGTCGTTTCTTCGGGTTTCATCTCCGACTTTCACCTATGGCTTTCACCTCTGGCTTTCACGATAGGCTCGAAACAGGCACAATAGCGAACCATGACTGCCCTGCGTACCATCTTCGGAACCTTCTTGGGCCTTCTTGGGCTGGTGATTTTCACTCTTTTTTTCGGCATCCTGACGATTCTCTTCGCTTGGGTGACTCCCAGCGGCCGCTTCGCTTCCTGGTGCAGTCGCGCTTGGGGGCGCTGTTGGATGTTTTCCAGCGGTGTCCGGGTGAAGGCCAGTTTCGAGGAGGCTCTGGATCCCAGCCGGAGCTACGTATTTCTTTCCAACCACGCCAGCTGGTTCGACATCCCTGCGCTGTTGTCCGTGCTTCCCGGCAAGGTTCGCATTGCCGCGAAGCGGGGTTTGTTTCAGGTCCCCATATTCGGCTGGGCTCTCAAGGCAGCTGGTTTCATCTCGGTGGACCGCGGCGACAAGAGCCAGGGACGGAAGGTCCTAGCCATCGCGGTCGAGCAGCTCAAGAGCGGTGGCTCTGTGGTGTTTTTCCCCGAGGGGACTCGGTCACCGGACGGTAGATTACTGCCCTTTCAGCGAGGTGGCTTGTTGCTGGCTCTGAAGAGCGGTATGCCTTTGGTGCCGGTGGGCATCTCCGGGAGCCTGTCGGTAATGCCCAGGTCGACCCTTAGAATTCGTCCCGGTGTCATCGAGGTGTGTTGTGGGGCTTCGGTGGACCCTAACGAATTCGGGTTGAGGCGCAGCAAACAGCTCTCCGGAGAGATTCGCCACTCCATTGCCCGGTTAGCTAAGGTACCTGAGGAGGCTGCGATAGACTCCTCGGCGCCGAGCTGATCCTGCTACCGAATCGAAATCTGTTGCCGAATAGAAAACTCGCCGCCGATAAGAGCCAGCATCCCTGACTAGGAAGAGGAAATTCGATCATGGCCAATGAAATGGAATCGCGTCTCTGGGAGGCTCTCAAGGCCGTGCGCTTTGCCGGGATGAACCGGGACATTGTCTCGTTCGGTTTCGTCAAAGGATTCGAAATCGAAGGAGGCACCGTTCGAGTCGCTCTGGAGATCGCTTCCAATAACCGCGAGGCGGTGGAACAGCTCAAGGCTGACGTGGAAAAGGCCTTGGGTGGCCTACCGGAGGTCTCTGCTGTGGCGGTAGAGCTTCAGTTGCGAGCCAGTCAAACCCCAGCCCAGCGCCAACAGAAGGCCACCGCGCGGAATCCTAAGCTCATTCCTGAGGTGCGGTCCGTGGTAGCCGTAGCCAGTGGCAAGGGGGGAGTGGGAAAATCTACCGTCGCCGCCAACTTGGCGATCAGTCTGCAACGCCTTGGCTATTCGGTCGGTCTCCTGGATGCAGATATCTATGGTCCTTCGGTTCCTCTTATGTTTGGCATCAACGATCGGCCTCGGGTGATCGACAATCGGCTGCAGACCTTCGAAAAATATGGCATCAAGGTGATGTCTTTGGGTTTTCTCCTCGACACTGATACCCCGGTCATTTGGCGGGGCCCGATGGTCATGCGAGCCCTGGAACAGATGCTGGGGGATGTCGATTGGGGACCCCTCGACTACCTCATCATCGACCTTCCGCCGGGAACCGGCGATGCCCAACTAACGCTGAGTCAAAAGGTGCCGATGTCTGGAGCGGTGGTTGTCACGACGCCCCAGGATGTCGCCCTCATCGACGCTCGGAAGGGCTTCCACATGTTCAAGAAGGTCAATGTCCCTGTGGTTGGCTTTGTCGAGAACATGTCTTACTTCGTTTGCCCCCACTGCCAGAAGACCACCGAGGTGTTCAAGACCGGAGGCGGTGAGAAGGCCGCAGCAGAGTTGGGGTCCGCTTTCCTTGGCAGTATCCCCTTGGACCCGGCCATCGCCTTGGGAGGAGATGCGGGAGAGCCCATCGTGGTGAGCCAAGGCGAAGGGCCCCATGTCGATTCCTTCCGCCGGATCGCTGAGGCGGTGGTCGCCGAGGTGACCCGCAATGCCGCAGCTCGACCCACCTTATCGATCTCCTGAGAAATCAGATTGACCTCAACGTCGCTCGCTGCCGCCCGGTCCGTTGCCGTCGTCGCCGATTCTCATCTTGGAGGTCCCGGCGGGGGAGCAGCGGAGTTGGTGGCTCAACTGCGACAGGTGGCGAGGTCGGGCTGCCGGAGGCTCATTCTCCTCGGCGATATCTTTCATGTCTGGGTCGGTTTCGAGGCCTTTGAGACCCCAGAGGTTGCGGAGGTAACGGCGGTTCTCGGGGAGCTCCGTCAACAAGGGCTTAGGGTCGATTACATCGAAGGGAATCGAGATTTCTTTCTCGGTGAAGGTCCCTACGGTCAATTCTTCGATGCTGTTACCTTGGAAACCTCTTTTGAGGCCGGGGGTCGGCGGTACCTGGTGGTACATGGGGACGGTCTCAACGATCAGGATCGAAAGTATCGTTTCTGGCGGTGGCTTTCCAAAAGCACTCTGAGCCGTCTTCTGGTTCGGCGAATTCCAGCGGCACTGGCGCGGCGAATCGTTCATTCGACGGATGAACGGCTTTCGCGAACCAACTTCAAGCACAAAGCCCAGATTCCTGAGTCGGTGATTCGGGCCTACGCGGAGCGGCGCTTGGGGGAGGGGTATGACACGTTGCTTCTGGGGCATTTTCACGAAGCTCGGCGATGGGTGGTGCAGGGGGGAGAAGTGATTCTCCTAGAGGCTTGGTTCAAGACCCGGCGAGTTGAATGGTTCGGCAGCGAGGCGGAGCTAGAAGAGCGGAGCCCGGCCCGTGAAACTTGAGGCCCCAGCTGTGCTCGAGGTCACCGTCATTGGTTCCGGGACCTCTTCCGGTGTTCCTCAAATCGGCTGTGACTGCGCCGTTTGTACATCTACAGATCCTCGCAATCGCCGGCTGAGACCCAGCTTGCGCCTTACTTTTGCCGCCCCGGGAGGGCAGCAGGCGGTCATCTTGGTGGATACCTCCACCGATTTGCGACAACAGGCGCTCCGCCACGGTATTCACCGCCTCGACGCCATTCTCTTTACCCATGCCCATGCGGATCACGTTTTTGGCTTGGACGACGTGCGGTCGTACAATTTTCGCCAAGGGGCCGCTATTCCCTGTTTCGGCTCTGAGGAGACGCTCGGCCGGATTCGCCGGACCTTCGCCTACATCTTCGAGGCAGGCCAGGAGGGAGGGGGAAAGCCGAGTCTGGATTTGTTCGCGGTGCGGGAACCCTTTGATCTTTTAGGTTTGCGGGTCCTTCCTATCCCCGTGTTTCACGGTTCCCTCGAGGTGTTTGGATACCGGATCGGTACCTTTGCCTACGTCACCGATTGCAGCCGAATTCCAGACTCCAGCTTTGGGCTGCTGCGAGGAGTCGAAACGCTGATTCTGGATGCTTTGCGATATCGACCCCATCCGACTCACTTCAGTGTCGAGGAAGCGTTGGAAGCCGCTGAACGAATTGGCGCCAAACGAACCTTCTTGACTCATATCAACCACGAAATCGACCACGGCAACCCGCAGGTCCCCCTGCCGCCGGGTGTGGAGTTTGGCTATGACGGCCTCCGATTTGAAGTCTCCTGAACCATTTTCTGTTCCTGCTGGAAGGTGTGCCAAGGGGCGGATCCGCCCCCCGGCTTCCAAGAGCCTGACCCATCGCTACCTCAATCTGGCGCTGTTGTCGGGCCAGCCTTTACGAGTCGAACGTCCCTTGGTGGCGGAGGATACAAATCTATTCCTCGCAGCTCTGGAAACTTGCGGCTTTGGAGTCGAGAGGTCGTCCCAGGAGGTTCGTTTGACACCTGGGAATGAGCCAGTGCAGGGGGGAGAAATCTACTGCGGCAATGCGGGGACGATGTACCGCTTTCTCGTGGCGACCCTCTGTGCCCTCCCTGGAACTTGGCGCCTAGATGGGACTCCTCGCCTACGGGAAAGGCCCGTCGGCCCCTTGATCGTCTCGCTTCGCAAGTTGGGGGCAGAAATTCGCTGTCTCGGTGAAGAGGGATACGGTCCTCTAGAGATTGTTGGGGGAAGCCTCCGGGGGGGGCACACGACGGTAGATGCGGGGGAATCCAGCCAATACCTGTCCGCCTTGCTCCAGGCGGCCCAGCGAGCGAAAAGGCCGGTGGAGATCGAAGTGACATCCTTGACCTCAGCTCCCTACCTAGACCTGACTCTGGACGCTATCGAGATATTCGGGGGCCGGGTGGAGCTGCTGCCGGGCAGTGTGTATCGAGTCATACCCGGAACCCTGGGAGTCTCCCAGGTCATTGTGGATGGAGATGATTCTGCAGCCAGCTATGGCGCCGCTGCTGCCGCTTTAACCGGTGGACTAGTGCAGTTGGAAGGCTTGAATCGGTCTTCTAAGCAGGGAGATCGGAAGTTCTTGGAGCTCTTGGAGCAAATGGGCGCCGCGGTTACTTGGGATCCTTCGGGCCAACCGGGAGTGGTGGAAATCCGCGGAGAAAAGTTGGCGGCCATCGAGTCGGATCTGTCGGCTATTCCAGACCAAGTACCGACCCTCGCTGCCTTGGCTCCCTTCGCTCACGGCACCACTCGGATTGAAAACGTGCCTCATCTGCGCATCAAGGAGTGCGACCGGTTGGCAGCCATGGCGCGAGAGCTAGGTCGTCTAGGAGTACCCGTGGTGGAGCTTCCTGACGGTTTGGTCATCGAAGGGATATGGGCGGACGGCGTCGCCACCGATCTGGAGCCTGTAGAAGTCGCTACTTACGATGACCACCGTATCGCCATGAGCTTGGCCCTCGTCGGGCTGCGTCGCCCTGGAGTCTCCATCGCAGACCCTCAAGTAGTCGGAAAATCCTACCCGGACTTCTGGCGGGACTTGAGGAGCCTGCTATCTCTATGAGAATCTCCTTCGGCTCCTTGGGCAATACGGCTCCGGAAAGCCGTGTTCTCGAAATTCGCCACTCCGTCCTGGAGGGCGATGGGGGTTCTCCTCTGGCAAAGGCCAGACTGACAGATCGGCAGCGCCTCGGGATCGTGATGCAAGCGACGGCTTTGTTAGCCGTGCTGGAGGAATGCGGCTGGCGTCTTTCTCAGGGGTGGCGAGCTGCCCGTGTGTCTACCCACGGGCAGCTGAGATTGTCTCCCGTCGAGGCTGGTCGTAGCTCGACCTTACCGCAAGCTCTTTTGCGGCAGCTCCTATTGGAGCTCTTCGGAGGAGGCAAGGGCATCTCTGGGCGCGGCCAAGGCCGGGCCGCAGCAAAGCGTCTCTTGGAGGTCTGGAAGATGGATCTGGCGCCGGTGTCGGCTCGCCAGGCGACAGCCCAAGTTTTTGCCGAGGCTCCCTTTCTTTGGGAACCGTCCTTCGCGGATGTTCGTCGTTGCCTCGTCGCTGCACTGCAGCGAACCGACGGTTGGTATCTATGGGGGGCTGGGGAGGGCTCTTTTCTTCATCGGCTAGAGCACCGAATAGGTGTTTCCAAGTCCGTTCTAGAGGCCCCAGATCACCCCCGTGACCCAAGCCGAGTTCTGGCAGCCTATTCGGCTGCCCAAGCAGTGGTGGCTGGAGATGCTGCCCGAGCTCTTTGGTGCCCCGCCAAGGCCCGTACCCCTCTGGCGGCGTCGGCTTCTCTCAGTCTGAAGCAGGCTCAGGAGGCTTATGACGCGGGCCGATTCGAGAGTGCCCTGGCCGGTGCGGCTAGGTTTCGCAGTGTGGAAGCGAGCCTCTTGAAGGCGCGTTGTCAGCAGTTCCTTGGCAAACTCAAACTTGCCCGGGCCACGGTCAGCCGGCTGGAGACTCGGTCCTTAGAGCTACCTGACCTTCTCGCCACAGCAGATGTTGCCTTGCGGGTACTGGGAAACCTCAGGGATCGAGAAGGGCAGAGTCGTTGGTTGGAGAGGATCCTCAACGTAGGGGAAGAAGCCGGCGGAGTCGCCAACCTGAAGGTACAGATTCTGGCCGCCAATGTCGCTTGGGATCAAGGTGACTTAGAAGGGATAGAGAACCACCTGACTCGATCCCAGGAAGCTGCGGACCATCCTGCTTTGGGGTGGCGCTGGCATCAGGCTCGAGGAATGCAAGCGATGTCCGCTGGTGACGGCAAGAAGGTTGTCGAACACCTGCGGATCGCTCTCAAGGAGCACCGTCGATCCCTGCGTCGTTTCGAGGCCGCGGGCCTCTGGAACGACTTGGGATGGGGCCGGGCACAGCTGGGGGACCTGGTTGGTGCCGAACGAGCTTACGGCCACTGTCACCGTCTGTACCGTGGTTCCGAGGGACCCCGGCAAGCCACTTTGGGGCTCTACAACCTTGCGGAGATTCGCCTGCGCCGCGGGCGATTGGTGGGAGTGCGTGAGGCTCTGGAGTTATCTACGGTCACCAATCGTCGAGATGGAAACGTCAGAGGGAGCCTCCAAGACGACGAACTTTGGGCAAGGTACGAGCTGACCTTAGGCCGACCGAGAGCTGCTTTGGACCACGCTTTGGGTGTCCTCGATCGGCAGCAGGAACCAGGAGAGGAGTGGAATACCAAACCACTGCGAGCCCTGGCAGCCCGAGCTCTGGGGTGGATGGGGCGGAGCGGCGAAGCAGCACGTCAACTGAGTCGGACGACCGAGACGGCTCTTTCATCTGTCTTCGAACCCGAAGAGCTACCAGCGGTTTGGGCTTTGGCAGGGCTTCGAGAGAGAGCCCTCGCAGCAGCGGCAGGCACCGCTCAGCACCAGTTGTGGGAAATGCTGCTGATCGGTCGGGAAGCTCCTGATGCAGCCTGGCAGTCTCTCGAGGAGCTCGAACCCTACCGGGCAGCTCGTCTTGTCTTCGACTTCGAAGCCGTGGCTTCCGGCGCGGTTCCGGTTCGCTGGAGGAGACACGCGATCGAAGTTTTTTACCGAGTTGGTGCACGGGCTTTGGGAGAACGACTGGAGGCACGAGACGGGGGGGCTTGGAGTGCCCTAGCGAGTTACGCCAAAAAGGATTCGGTTGAGCTGGAGGCTATCGCTACCCTGTTTTCTGAAACGGGATACTCGCAGGCTCAGCTGTGGTGGTTGGAAGAACCAATGAGCTCGGGGCGCCTCCTATTTGGCGGGTCTGGGGGAAGTGAAAAGGCTTCTCTACGGGTAGAGGGTGGTTCGTTGGAATTGCGAGCAGCGATCATCGATCGACCATTGACAGCATTGCTGCATCTTGCGGCGAGAGACTTGGAGATTCCTCGGCTGGGGAATGACCTTTCCGGGGAAGGTGTGGGTATTTTGGGAGAAAGCCCGGAAATCATCAAGGCATTGGAGAGGGCGAAGAAACTGGCAGCAAGTGATGTACCGGTTCTAGTGCTCGGTGAAAGTGGCACTGGAAAAGAATTGTTTGCTCGTCAGTTACACGATGGAAGTTCACGCAAAGATGGACCCTTCGTACCTCTCAACTGTGCTGCCCTATCTGAACAGTTGATTCTATCGGATCTATTCGGTCACCTTCGAGGGGCTTTTACCGGCGCTGATCGAGACCGAGCTGGAATTTTTGAAACTGCCCGTGGAGGGACCGTTTTTCTCGATGAAATTGGCGATTTGCCACTCACCGCCCAGGGAATGTTGTTGAGGGTTCTCCAGGAGGGAGAAGTTCGCCGCCTCGGCGAGAGCCTTCCGCGTCGGGTGGATGTTCGAATTGTCACGGCCACCCATCGCGATTTATCGCAGATGGTCCGAGATCGGCATTTCCGGGAAGATCTCTTTTACCGTTTGAAAGTGGGGTACCTGAATCTCCCGCCTTTGAGAGATCGGGGCCGAGACGTTGTCTTGTTGGCGGAACACTTCGCACGGCGCTGCCAGCCACCGGTAAGCCTATCTCGGCAAGCGCGAGCTCGTCTGCTCTCCTACGGCTGGTCAGGTAATGTTCGTGAGCTAGAGAATGTCATCCGCGCAGCTGCGGCTATGGTAGAGGGCAGAAAAGTAGAGAGTGACGATCTCGAATTTGCCCGAGATACCGAGTCGCCAGTGACGGATTATCATCAGAGCTTGGAAGCTTTTCGGCGTCGACTGTTAGAAAATGCTCTGGCAAGCTCAAAGAATCAATCGGAGGCGGCTCGACGCCTGGGGCTAACCCGGCAGGCTCTCTCCTATCTGATTCGTCAACTCAATCTTTCCTGAAGCGAAACACTTCTTCTATGGCCAGATACGCACTCCGCCGCATTGCTCAAGCGATTCCCATCGCGTTTCTGGTGGCGACCTTGGTTTTCTCCCTCATTCATCTCATTCCCGGAGATCCGGTAGAGATCATGTTGGGAGAAGGAGCCCAAGCGGCGGACCTCGAGGCCTTGCGGGCTCGTCTAGGTTTGGATAAACCTCTCGGAGAGCAGTATTTTTCGTTCCTTAGGGGTTTGGTGCGGGGAGACCTGGGGAACTCCATCCACTATCAACGGCCAGTAACGGAGTTGCTCTTGGAGAGTTATCCAGCAACTCTCGAGTTGGCCTTGGCGAGTATGTTGGTCGCTCTCTTGTTGGCAGTTCCCTTGGGATTGGTCGCCGCTGCCAATCGCGATGGAATCTTGGATCACGGCTCGCGGCTGTTTGCTCTGACGGGTGTTTCGATGCCCAATTTTTGGTTGGGTCCGATGTTGATCCTTGCGTTCTCGATCCACTGGAACCTCTTCCCGGTCTCTGGCCGGGAGGGCTGGAGCAGCCTGGTTCTGCCAGCCATTACTCTCGGTACTGCTCTCTCCGGTCTACTCACCCGTATGGTGCGATCTTCGGTGGTGGAGGAGTTAGAAAAGCCCTATTTCCGCAGTGCCAGGGCGAAGGGACTTGCCAGGAATCAAGCTTTGATTCGGCACGCTTTGAAGAATGCCTTGATCCCGGTTCTGACCGTGGTTGGCTTGCAGTTTGGAGCCTTGCTTACGGGAGCCATCATTACCGAGACGATTTTTTCCTGGCCGGGCCTGGGTCGTCTTCTCATACAGGCGATTCGATTGCGAGACTACCCTCTTGTCCAGGGGGGAATTCTGGTGATCGCGGTGACTTACGTTTTGGTGAACTTGGCGACGGATCTGTTCTACGCGGTACTCGACCCACGAATTCGTTTTCGTGCTGACTGAGGACCGTTGCGAATGAGGAGATTCCTTTGAGATTGGGCAGCACTGGAGGAAAGAGCCACCTACCGTCAGGATTCGTCCTGTGGGCTGGGGGTGTACTTGTCGTCACGATGGTCATCACTGCCCTCTTCGCTCCCTGGTTGGCGCCTTTCGACCCCAATGAGCAGATCTTGGAGCAGCGATTGGAACCGCCATCGAGGGATCATTGGCTTGGTATGGACGAGCTCGGTCGAGATGTGCTGTCGCGGTTGATCGTCGGTGCACGAGTCTCCGTAGGCGTGGGGTTTTCAGTGGTGTTGCTGGCCGGAATCTTCGGGGCGGCCCTGGGGGCTGTGGCTGGATTTTTCAGAGGCAGAATTGATACTTGGATCATGAGGGCTTCCGATGTCTTCCTGGCTTTTCCCGGCATCCTCTTGGCGATCGCTCTCGTTGCGGTTCTCGGTCCTGCCATAGAGCACGTGGTATTGGCGTTGGTGGTGATTGGTTGGGTCGGCTACGCTCGTCTTGTCAGAGGTCAAGTTTTGCAGATCCGAGAGGAAGAGTTTGTGCTGGCATCTCGGGCAGCGGGAACACCGGCAAGTAGGATTCTCAGAGACCATGTCTTACCCAATGTACTGCCGACCCTGACCGTTCAAGCGAGCTTAGGTATGGCTGGAGCGATTCTGGCTGAAGCTGGCCTCAGTTTTTTGGGATTGGGTATCCAACCTCCCACTCCTTCCTGGGGGGCGATGATCAATGCCGGAAGAGGGCATCTCCTAGACGCACCTCATCTCGCCCTCTTTCCCGGGCTGGCCATACTACTCACGGTCATGGGCCTCAATTTCTTGGGAGATGCGCTCGTAGATGCCATGAATCCTCGCGCACGGAAGAACCTAGCTGGTGTCTCCCCGGAAGTTGCCAAGACACCTTGAGTGGGTGCTCGACTCTCTAATAAAGGCTCAATGCCCTTGACGAAGGTAGAACCGTGGCTCGTCCCTTTTCGGCTGAAGGGGCTGGGCAATACTTGAGTTTGCTGCCGGGGCATCGCGGCGTCAAGAAGCTGAAGGAGATCCATTCGTTGCCCGGGAGGGCTTTCCCTCAGGCAGGAAACCGTATGACTGGCGTTTTGGCTAGGGGTTGGGTAAACTAATACCTCCGCTGGGGAATTCCATCCCTTGCTTTTCTAGCTTTTTACAGATCCCCGTTTTAGAACTTCCGGCTGCGAATCATCCAATCTAAGGAGCATCTTGGAACTTCGAAAGGAGATCGGTGGCAGGGATGGACTTCAGGCTCTTTGGTTCCCGCCCAGCCGGATTCGAGGAGGCAGAGATTGCCCCTCTACCGTCGGCACCCAGTGGCTGAAGTCAACTTTGATTTAGTGCTTTCCGTAAATGCAAATTTCTTCTTCCGCAGATCACCACGATCAAGCATGATTCTCGAACCAGGAGGTATGGATACGATGAGTATTGAGATTGGGCAGGATGCCCCAGATTTTGCACTCAAGGGGATTCTCGACACGAAAGCTGTGGAGTTGTCTCACTTTCGGGGCAAGTCGAACGTGGTTCTATTTTTCTTTCCGTTAGCCTTCAGCTCGGTTTGTACCGATGAGTTCTGCTCTCTGCGGGATGACGTTTCTCAATATGACGGGTTTGATGCCAAGGTTTTGGGGATCAGCGTCGATAGTCCCTTTGCTCTGGCAGCTTGGGCGAAGGAATTCGACTACCCCTTCGACCTCTTGTCGGATTTTAACCGTCAAGTCTCTCCTCAATACGATTCTCTCTATGAGGAACTCATGGGCTTCAAAGGCGTTTCGAAGCGCTCTGCCTTCGTCATCGATAAGGCTGGCAAGATTCGCTACGCCGAAGTTTGCCCTAGCCCTGGAGATCTACCGAGTTTTGACAAGATCCGAGCAACGTTGGCTACTTTGAGCTGATCCCGGGCTCATTCTACGCAATGAAAGGGTTCGTTTCCCTTCCCAGTAATAAGGCTGGGAAAGGCTTTTTACGAGCCAGACAGGACTGATGATCAGAGTCTGCAATTGACTTCAGATGCGCACATATCGATAATGAATGGGTTCAAAACTTTGATGACCCAAATTTTGCCCGTACAGGAGGTTAGCTTAAATGGCTAAGAAAGCAACCGGAGGCAGAGCAAAGCTCTATACCTTGACAGAGGTCGCCTCGAAAACCGGCATTTCCATGCCGACGCTGCAACGATACAAAAAGCTCTATCAGGATCGTATCCCTTCCACTGGAGAAGGCCGCAAGCAGCGCTACCCAACATCAGCTCTCGCCGTCTTCAATAAGATCAAGAAAGAGAATATTGGTAAGCGGGGTCGGCCTCGTAAGAATCCTGAGGCAGCTCCAGCTCCCGCTCCCGCTAAGAAGGCAACCGCCGCTTCGAAGCGGAAGGCCAAGAGCAAGTCTTCCCGCTCCACGGCGGTGACCCGTAAGGCAACGAAGACCGCGAAGGCTGCCAAGGCCCCGACGAGACGTCGCAAGACTGTCGCCAAGGCTCCGAAAAAGGCGCAGGCAGCAGCGGCGGGCGGTCTTCTGACGCTGACGGAAATCGCTAAGCGGACGAAGATTTCCTACCCGACTCTTTCCCGTTATGTCAAACAACATAGCGCCAAGTTGAAGAGTGAAGGAACCGGTCGCGCCCGCCGTTTCTACGAAGAGGCTGTGGCTGTCTTCGAGCAGCTGCGCGCACAGAGCGGTCGAGGAAGGAAGCCGAAGGCGGCCGCGGCTGCCAAGCCGGCGAAGAAGAAAGTGGCAGCTCGTCGCGGACGCAAGCCGGCCGCGGCACCGACCGGAGACGTCGAACTAGCCAAGCGAGTTTTGGCCCTCGAAAAGCAGCTGAAGGCTCTTCGGCGGGAGCTCAATAGGCCGATTCGCCTCAACGTCTCGCGCTGATTCCAGGTTCTGCTTCGGTTTCTCATGGGGCGAGTTTCCTACTCGCCTCGAATAGAAAAAATCCCCACCTCCTACCGGTGGGGATTTTTTTGTTCGGTGAAAGGTACCGTGGCTTGGAAGCGGCCCCAGAAGATCCCTTCGTGGGGGATGGAGCAGCGACGCCGAGATGGTTCCCAACCGAAACTTTCTCGACAGCCCCCGCTCTGGGCTCAATCGGCGTCTGGGTAGACCTGACCTTCGAAGAGAGACTTACCAGCCGCAGCTCGAAGTTAGGGCATGATCATGGTGGGATCGCCGAGCAGAGTCCACCCCAACAATACATCTAGAAGATCCGGTTCAGTTGTGGCGAGCTTCTGCTTCGCCTTTAGTACCGCTTCTCCTAGGGGTCTCCTGGATACGGCGAGTTCCTGGAACAACAAGGTCCCGAGTTTCGCTTCCGATTGAGCTTCAGTCAGGGTGGCGGCACCGAGAACGGCTGCAGCGCCTCGACCAGGGCTGAGAAGTAGGCGGTGACCCAAAGTGTCGTAGTACGGATTGACATGGTAGGAATTCCAACATCCCCACTGCGTCACTACCGTTGGCTTGTTGCCGTTTTGAAGGGCATCTGCATGGGAGGTGTCGAACAAGCCTTGAAAGCTCCACATCGATGGGCCGGAGTGACCGAAGTAGCTGGTGAGGCTCACCCCCGTTTCGATGCTACTGATCAGAGTCTCGCGCGCTGAATCGACGCCGAGGTTGTCGATGTAGGCGGTCTCGGTTTGCCAAGCGGTTCCCAGTTGGAATCTCATGTGCTCGCTGGTGAAGGTAAAGTCATAACCGCTGCTTGCATCGAAGCTATCCGCAGCGAGCATGGCGGTCGCGCCAAAGGGCAGTTGGCTGTAGATGAGAATCTTGTCGATAGCGTCCGCCAATTCGGCGGAGGTTCTCACTGGCAAGCGACCTACGGCGATTTCTGGGATTCCATCGAGGTCGATATCTCCGAATAACGGGTCCACCGGCGCAAAGTGAACAATGTCGTCCGTCTGAGCGTAGAAGGTGGGAATAAAGCTCATGGAGCCGATGCCGAGATGGTCATGGTAGTCGTAGGTATCGCCACCGACCAAGAGGACGTATCGAGTTCCCTGATGGTGGTAAGCATCTCCTAAGTAGAGGTGTATCGCCTCAGGGTTTGTGATGGAGTGAGTGTATTGGGCGTAGAGATCTTCTACGTTGACCACTTTTACCGTCCAACCTTCTCCGCGGCGAGCTTCGACCAGGGGCTGGATGCCATCGAGGAAATCCGGATGGGCGATGACCACCATATTGGCTGCGCGGCCCAGCACCGGAGTGAGGGATCTGGGTATCTCGATGACGGGCTGTTGCCAACCGTCAGGAGTGACCACGGTATAAGTCGCGGTTTCGGAGCTGCCCGGGAAGCGGGCGCGGAATCCGGAGATGCTCGGCCTCACCTGTACATTTTTGATGAATTCGACCCGCTTGGTGGTTTGGCGGTAGGCATCGATACTTCGGCTGGTCAGTCCTTCCACCTCGATAGCGTCAGCGTCGGTGGTGAAGGTCAACGCCCCTGCTTCCAGGTTGAAGTTGCGAGGGTACCGCACGCTGAAGGAATTCAGGTGAACCAGGTCGAAAGCGGCACCGGTGTCGTGGGGTAGTTTCAAGGAGAGGTGATTTCCTTGGCCTTTCAATAGTCCAGGTGCCAGCTGGACTTCTATCGACTGGCCTACCAGCCCGTCGAATAGCAGCTCGGCTACCTGTGTTCCGTTTAACTCGACTCGGACGTGATGATCCGGTGCGATAGGGAAGTTGGTCACTCCCCAAAGGTCGATCTCGAGGTGACTTGGGACCGAGGCGGGAACAAATCCGGGTAGGTCAAACTCGATTTCTGCCGAGACCGGTTCGGAGGTGGCGAGGAGGCGGGTGTCATACCAGGGATCGCCCACCGGGGAAGCAAAATTGTAGAAGCGATCTCGCTCGAAGTGGTGGTGGGCGAGATGCCAGGACGCCGAATTTCCTGAGATTCTTCCCGAGGTTTCAGTGACTCGTGCCCCACCCTTCGGTTCGAGGCTCAGGAGATAGACGTTCGTACTCGTGTAGAGGGATTCAGCCTTTTGTCCCAAGAACTCGAAGGCGGAGCCCGCGCCGAAACGACCTGGTCCGGTGACCCGAATGGGTACTGATCGTCCACCAGAGGAGAGCTGAAGGCTGCGGGCGGAGGTTCCCGATAGGTCCACTCCTGCTGCCCTCAGATCTTCGTAAGTGACTCGTTGAGGGCCATTCTCCGTAACCTGTAGCTCCGCGACGGTTTCGAATTCTCGGTTGGCGCGAAGCGTTTTTCTACTTTGGCGTCGCGCAGATAGTTTTGCGGCGTGTTCCTGGGCTACCCCTTGCCAGTCGATGAGGTGGGCAGAACTAGCCTTGCGGCCGTGGGATTCCCCGATGGCGAAGGGACCGTGGAATCGAGAGCGACCGAATAGATCGACATCCTCGAGAACCAACTCTCCGGTTGGAGGGTGGCTCGAATGAAACTCATAGGACCTTGGTTCGAGAGAGTCCTGGGATTCTGCCGGAATCAGGTTCTGATTGAGGCGGCGGAGGCCTTGACTGCTCCACTCGTAGAGATGGAAGCCGACATTCCCAACCTCGGTGGAGGTCTGCCAATGCACCGAGCCGCTGAAGTCGGCCTCGAACCAGGCCAGGGTGACGGGGGTGGTAATAAGGTCTCCATTCCAGAATCCAAAGTCCTGGTCGACGACGTTGGCCGTGGTCAGAGTAACTGGCTGCACGCCTCCGGTTCCGCTCTGGGTGGTTTGTTGATAGCCCCCCACGGAGGTACTGGACACATCGACTTCGACCTCGTAACTCCCTGGAGGTAGGCCGCTGAACCCGTAGTCACCGTTGGCATCTGTGGTGGTGCTACCGACCAGAAAGCGCTCGCCATCGATGATTCGGTAGAGGGAGATTTCAGCACCGGGAACGACCGGTTCCACGGGCTCGTCGTTGCTGCCGTCCTGGTTTTGATCGTCGAAGACCGTGCCGGCGATGCTGAGGTTCGTGTCTCCCAGGTAGCCGAAGTCTGCCGTGACGTCGGATTGGCCTGTTCCGAGGGTTACCGGATAGGGGTTGACCTGGCTGTTTTCGTCCACCCCGGGAGTGCCGGCGGTAGCACTCATACCGGCCAGAACGCCGTTGTCATCGGTCACCTGGACGATGTAGTCCTCGGGCACCAGGCCGGTAAACTCGTATTCACCATTGGTGTCGGAGAGGGTGGTTTGGACCAGATTGTCCACTCCGGGGGTGATGACGCCATCGCCGTTGACGTCGAGCCAGAGCTCGACGGTCACACCCATGAGACCCGATTCGCTGCTGTCATGGAAACCGTCGCCATCGCTGTCGAGCCACAGGAGGCTGCCGATGGATCCGCTGCCGGCGGAAGGGGCGTATCCGAAATCGGCCAGGTCGTAGTCCTCGCCAGCTGCGAGGTTGATGGTACCCACGGGAGGTGAAGAGAGGTTGAGACCGGTGAGCACCCCCATGGTATCTGCCACCTGGACGGAGTAATCTCCTGCCGGCACTCCCTGAAAGTCGTAGTTCCCATCGACATCGGTAGTCGTGGTGGCGAAGATGTTACCCAGGTCATCCAGCAAATTGACGGTCACTCCCTCGATGCCGCCTTCGCCGCTTCCCTGGCTGCCATCGCCGTCGAGGTCGAGAAAAACCCTGTCACCAATGGAGCCAGTATTGCCACCATCGAAACCCCAGTCCAGGAGGTAATAGTCCGTCACCGCATCCAATGTCAGGGTGTAGGTGAGGTCTGCGTTGGTCGGCGTGGGGTTGGTACCGACGGGCAGAGTTGCCGGGTCGACGGTGGCGGTGTACTCCCCAGGGGGGAGACCGGTCAGAAGCCAACTGCCGTCTGGGTTGGTGGTGACGGTGAAGGTGCCGCCGGGGCCCGAGACGGTGATTTCGACCCCACCGATGCCCACTTCTCCCGAGTCTTGCACACCGTCGCCATCCGCGTCGTACCAGACTCGGTCGCCTATGGCGCTGCCGGTGGTCGAAAGGTAACCGAAATTGGCTTCGTCGTAGTCCTCGCCCTCGGACAGAGGGATGACGGCCGAAGGGTCGGTTCCCGCCGGATAGGTCGTTTCGCCAAGACCCGTCGGCAGGCTCGTTCCGTCCGGGTCCACGTAGTAGTTCCCGGGTTCGAGGCCTGGGAAGTCGTAGCCGCCGTTGGCGTCTGTGATGACGGTGGCGATTAGCACGTCGTCGCCGCCGCCAATGACTCCGTCCGGGCCAGCGTCGTAGAGTTGAACCGTTACCCCTGCGAGACCTGGCTCCGAAGAGCTCTGCAGACCATCGCCATCGGCGTCCAGCCACAGGGTGTCACCGATGGACCCGGTCTCAGAAGCGGCCGTATAACCGAAGTCGACATCCGTCACATCGGTTCCTGCCAAGGTGACGTCGAGAGCATCGAGGCCGCTGGTCAAGAGGTATCCATCCAATATGTTGGCATCGTCAGTGACTTCCACGGTGTAGTCGCCGTCCGGGAGATCTGGAAAGAGGTAGTTACCGCTGGCGTCTGTGGTCGTGGTAGCGATGGGGTTGCCGCTAGCATCGAGGAGGACGATGGTGACTGCACCGATGCCTGGCTCACCAGATTCCAAGACTCCGTCGGCGTCGAGATCATCGAAGACTGAGCCGGAGATATCTGCCAAGGAGCTGTTTTGGTATCCGAAATCTTGAGTTGGGTCGCTCTCCGCTCCGGCTAGAGCCGTGGTGGACTCATGAGCGCTACCCGTGCCATCGGCATCGAAGGTCTGGGCATATCCCTCGAGAGCGCCCCCAGCATTGAAATTCGATGCGTCTACCTGGACCGTGTAATCTCCCTCCGAAAGACTCGAGAAAAGATAGCTGCCGTCCGGTCCGGTGGTGGTCGTGGCGACTACCGTGTCTGGGAATCCATTGCCCGTGGTGTCTGCCAGCAGGTTGACCACAACCCCGCTGATACCCGCTTCGCCGGGATCCTGCGTACCGTTGCCATCGGCGTCGTTCCACAGAGTGGTGCCGATGCTGCCGGGGGCGTTGTAGCCGAAGCTCGGAGTGCCACCGTCGCTGGGGGCGTTGAGAACATCAGCTCCACTTACCAGGATTCCTTCGGTTCCGCCGGTGCCGGTGGTTTCCCCCAATCCCATCAAGGCGTCATCGGTATCCGTGACAGAAAGCTCGTAGGTGCCGTCGGCGACTCCGTAGAAGTGCACTTCGCCGTTGGCGTCGGTGGTGGCAGTAGCGATCACCGCGTCGTCCGCAGCGTTGGCTCCGCCGCAGATGCCGTCGGCACCGCAATCGACCAGGTCGACGGTAACCCCGGGGATGAGCTCCTCCCCCGTGTCCAGTGCTCCGTCGCCATCCGCGTCGTACCAGACCGCGTCGCTGACCGTAGAAGTAGTTGGGGAGTCGAAGCCGAAATCTACGTCGGTCACCACGTCTCCCGGATTGAGGGTAAACGGGATGCTGCTGGTTGGGGTGGTGTTGCTGTAGCCGGCAAGTTCTGGATCGGAGGTGTCGACCTGCACCAGGTACTCACCTGGGGGTACGTTGGAGAACAAGTAGGAGCCGTCTCCGCTGGTTTCCACGGTGACCGGTTGCACGCCATTGTTGGGGTCGCCGTCAGCGTCCACGGGAGACCCATCGGCGTTGAATAGTTGTAGGGTGACCGCGGCAAGACCGACCTCACCGGGATCCTGGATGCCATCGCCATCGGCGTCGCTCCAGACGGTACCTTCCACCGCCGCTGTGTTCGGCGCCGGTTGGTAGCCGAAGTCTGCGCTGGCGGTCTCTCCGGGGGGGAGATCGAGAGTGCCGGAATTCCCGGTGAGATTGCCAGCGGTGCCGTCGAGGCCGGTGAGATCCGGATCACTCTCATCGACTTGGACTTGGTAGCTACCGGGAGCCAGGTCTGGGAAGACATAGTCGCCATTGGCATTCGTTACCACCGTTCCCACGGCTGTACCTGCGTCGCAGGTGGCTTCTGCCGAGTCACAGAGGAAAACGGTAACGCCGCCGATACCCGGCTCACCGATGTCGTTGACTCCATCGCCATCGGTATCGAGCCAAACGGTACCGTTGATCTCGCTGGTTTGCCGATTGAAAAAGGTGCAGTTGACCGTATCCCCAGGATCGAGAACCAGAGTCGCGGTGAAGTTGGCCACATCCACGGTGGTATTGCCGGTCGAATCGATGCATTGGATGGCGCTCAGCATCCAGCCGGCAGGTACCTGCTCTGTGATGTCGTAGGTACGGTTGGCAGCTGCTTGGAAGGTGATCTGGTTGATGAAGGTGTCCGGATCGCCGCTGTCGACGGTTTCCCCATCGAGGGTGAAGTCGCCAATCTGGTTGTTTCCCGGGCCCGCTACTTTGAGGCTAGTGAAGTCGAAGTTGGTGGCATCCGCCGGAGTCGCGCTCTTGGTGATGGCGACACTGGCCTTGCGAGTGTTGGTCATGGTGCAGGTGACCGTTTGGTCCAGCTCCGTGATGCCAGCTCCGGTGGGAATGGTGACCTGAGAGGAGGCTGAGGTACCGGTGATCACATCGCCGCTGGTAGCTACCAGATCCCCGTGGCCATCGACGCAGGTGAAAGTGATGTCGTAGGAGTTCAAAGAGCCTGGAGAGACAGGTGCTTCTGCGAAGACGATGGCGGTCCCGGCATCCACCGACTGAAATCCAGTGGCACCACCATTGGCCACTCCGTTGACCAGCGTGGTGCCCTCGATGGAGAGGTCGAAGGTTCCGGTGTCGTCCTCTGGCACGAGACTCTTGACCACATTGAGTCGGGCTCGGGCCGAGGTGCAGATTTGAGCTTGGTTGTTGCTGGTGTCGTCGTCGAACTGGGAAGCGGAGACCTGGGCTGTGTTGCTCAGGCTACCCGCGGCACAGGGAGGGTCGGAGGCGGGAACGGAGTCGACGACGACCTGCAGGGTTACTGTCGCGGAACCGCCGTTGGCCAGGTTGCCGAGATTGCAGCTGACGGTGCCGAGGCTCTCCGAGCAACTTCCCTGGCTTGCCACGGCGCTTTGAAAAGAGACGTTGTCAGGCAGGGTGTCGGTAACCGTGACGCTCGAAGCTTCGTCTGGTCCGTTGTTGGTCGCGGTCAGTGTGTAGGTGAGAACGTCGCCGATGGTCACCGGGTCAGGCGATCCCACCTTGGCAATGGAAACGTCTGCTACACAGGCGGAGCCGCCGTTGTCGGTGGAGTCGGAGTTGTTGGCAGATATGGGATCCGGCTGAGTGGCGGAAACGAAGGCGACATTGTCGAACTCACAGGCGAAAGAAACGCTGTTGCCAGCAATATCTCCATCTTGATCGCTGTTGTTGCTGAGGTCTGGATCCAGCTGATCCGCGGCCACGGTGACAGCATTGTCGAAATCTCCAAGGCCGTTGATGGTCGCGGTCACGGTGATCGCCTCGCTGGCTCCCGAGGCTAGGGACGGGATGATGCACGGTAAGGCGCCACAGCTCGGACTGGCGACGGAGACCAAGGTCAGGTTCGTTGGGGTGTCGGTGACGACGATATTGGTCGCGGTCAGCGGACCGTTATTGGAAACCAGGATCGTAAAGGACACCGTCTGACCTTCGACGAAGGCTCCTGGGGTTACTAGAGTCTTGGTGACGGCGACATCAGCACTCTCCAGAAGGTTGGTGGCTGTGTCGGTGACCGGAGGAACATCACCGTAGGAGGCGGAGCCCGTGTTGACGAGGGAAGTCACTCCGGCAGGAGGAGGATCATCCACCGTTACCTGGAAGGTGATGGTCATGGTCTCCCCCTGGAGAAGATCGATATCGTCCGCGGCGGTCACCAGGTCCGGTGGGGCACCTGCGGCATCCGTGGTGTCGGCCCGCCCGGCATTGTAGGTGATGGTGAAAGTGGCCGAGGAAATGGCGTTGTCGTCGCCGACGACGCCGTCGAAAATATCCCCCCAAACAAATTGATAGACCCCTTCGGCTGCTCCCCCGAAAGGGTCGGGACCAAGGGTCTCTGAGAAGGTGCCGGTACCACCACCGCCGAAATCTCCAGCTGGGAGGGAGTAGGCCGTGCCCCCTGGGTAGGTGGCAGACAGAGAGATATCGCTCAAGAAATCGCTCGAGTTGCCAGCGACCGCGAGGGAATAGGAGGTCAGGGTGGCGCCTGCAGGAACACTGCCGGTGGTGTCAAAGCTCTGAGTCAAACCCGCCACATCGAAGGTCGCTGGGCCTAGATTCGCAGAGGTGAAGGAGCCCGCCACCGGGGCTGGGTAGGTCTTGATGGCTGTGGCTGGGACGTAGGTGACTCCAGGAGGCAGGGCATCCGAGACAACCACATCATCGGCGAGACCTTGACCGTTGTTGGTGACCTCGATGGTGTACTCCAGAGTCGCTCCTGGGGAAACCGTTCCGGTAGGGCTGACCGTCTTGGTGATGGCCAGGTCCGGACAGTCGGCACCAATGGCCATGGTCAGAAGAGGCCACCACAAGCCCTCGTCGGAGTTGATGGTGACGGTTGCCGAAGTGGCGGATGGGGCGAGGATGCCGGAGGCATCGATGGTATCGACATCGACGACGAGGGTGTGGTTGAAGACGGGATTTCGGGTGCTGACGTTGACGCCGAAATCACTGACGGTGTTGTTGAAGAAATTGGTTGCTGGATTGACGGCGTTGCTCAGGGTGGTTCCTTCGAACAGGAGGGCGTCGGTGGCATCGTCAGGGTTGGTGTTCTGGCGGTCACCATCGCCCATGAAGAAGCCGAGAGTGGCGGCTACCGGCCCTGTGGATGGAGCTTGAAACCCACTCACCGTGACAGATTCGCTAGCGAAGAAGAAGTTCTCGTAGCCATCGAAGACCGACAGGTTGCGACAGCTCTCCGACGAGTCGAAATAGACCACCGCAATAGACCAACCTCCCCAGGGGCCAGTACTACCTGTACCGGTGGAGACCTGAAGGTCGGCCACGGTGTAGGTGCCGGAGCCGCCAGCCGCAATCAGCGACGTAATATCGGCGAAGGCGCCATAGCTGTCATCGTCGGCAGTGGTGTCACCGAGCAGAGTTCCGGAGAGGTCGAGGTATCCGGTTGTCGCCGGTGTATCCAATCGAATATCGGTACGCTGGGCGAGACTTGGCGGGGCGATAGAGCCTTCTGTGGTTCCCGCCCAATACAAGCCTGCGTAAAGCACCGTAGCTCCAGCCGGGATCGTCAAATCGGCGCTGCTGGAGTTGAAGGTCGTGCCATCCGCATCCACGTCGATATGGGACATGGTCCAGGTATTACTCGGCTGTCCCGAGCCGAGAGCAGTCAAACAGGCCGGGTCGGAGGTATCGCAGGTAACGATGGAATTACCGATGATCTCGGTATTTCCCGTAGTCGTGACGATGTATCGGCTCGTCAGAGGCGCTTCGGCAGCAAAGGAATGAGGTGCCCAGGTCGCAGCCACCCAGAAGACCGCCGCCCAGGTCATGGCCGCCCGGGCGAAGGCTACCTGGGCCTGGAGCACCCTTCGACTTGCCCCAGATCGGCTCCGATTGTGGGTTTCCAGACGTTTTCCACGGTTTGTCAGGTTCAAATTCGCCCCTTGAAGGTTCGGTTTGGCACTCGATCTCAGTTGATGATTTTTCATGACCGGGCCTCCTATGGGACCGTCGCTGTGACGGTAATGGTGACGCTGCTCCCTGCAGGCAGGCTGGGGATGGTGCAAGGGAATCCGCTGCATCCGCCGCCACTAACTCCGGTGATCGACAAGTTAGTGGGGGCATCCTGAACAACCACATCGGTCGCGGTGACCGGACCAGCGTTGGCGACCACTAGGGTGTAGGTGACGGTTTGCCCGGAACTGTAGGGGGAAGCTGTGATCAGGGTTTTGACGATGCTGACGTCGGCCTCTGTCTCCACGGGGTTGATCGCGGTATCGGTGACTGCTAGTAGGCCGGTCGCCGTTGCTTCAGCGAGGTTGGTGAGGCTGGCCGCGCCTCCGGGAAATGGGTCATCCACGGTGACATCGAAGGTGACTGTCAGGGTTTCTCCAGGCAGCAGAGTGATTTCATCGGCTGCCGTCACCAGGTTCGGAGGGGCTCCGGCGGCGTCGGTGGTGCTGGTCCGCCCGGCCTCGTAGGTGATAGTGAAGGTGGCGGAGGTGATCGAGTTGTCATCTCCGGCGACACCGTCGAAGATATCTCCCCAGAGGAATTGATAGATCCCCTCAGCAGATCCTGCGAAGGGATCGGGACCTCGGATCTGGGAGAAACCACCAGCGCCTCCTGTTCCAAAGGTACCTGCTGCCAGGGTGTAGGCCGTGCCGCCCGGGTAGGTCGCCGATAGGGAAATATCGCTCAGAAAGTCCGAAGAGGCGCCGGTAACGGCAAAGGAGTAGGTCGAGAGGGTAGCTCCGGCAGGAATGCTTCCGGTGGTGTCCAAAGACTGGCTCAACCCCGCTACGTCGAAGGTCGCTGGCCCCAGATTGGGAGCAGTGAAGCTACCCGTGTTCGCCGTTGGGTAGGTTTTTTGAGCGGAGCTGGACGTGTAGGTGACGCCGGCTGGCAAGGTGTCCGTGAGCTCGACCTGGTTAGCGTTCCCCGGCCCGTTGTTGGTGATCACCACGGTGTAGGTCAGGGCTGCTCCCGGTTGCAGAGTTCCGCTCGGGCTAGAGCTCTTGTCGATGGCCAATTGGGGAGCGGCATCTTCGACGCAGAAGGAAAAGCCGGAGGTTCGGATCGCATGGGAGTCGCTGATCCCGTTGCCTCCTTCGTTGGTGGCGTCGAGAGGGCCGTTCTGGTAGGTGAGACTGAAACTGTCCAGCGGGAGAGTGGTGGAGGCGGTGAGGGTTCCTGGGGCGTCCCCGGGAAGTAGGTTGCCATTGACTCCCGCGGCGACGATGGTGGTAGCGGTTTGGCCAGCAAGGGTGAGATTCGTGCCGGCCACCAAGGAAATGGGGACACTGCTGCCGCCGTTGGTCGCCGCCAGGGTGATGCGATCTTGGAAGGAGTCTCCGGGTTCGACGGTGGGTTGAAATCCAAAGCCCACGTCATCGAGGTCGGAAATGGTGAAGTCATCCATAAATACGGGCTTCGAGAAGGTGAAGTCAAAGCGGACCGTCTCACTGGAAGTGAGTGATTTCATGGCGACGGTGAGGAATCCGGAACCGAAAATGCCGTTGGTTTCCGTGGCTCCATTGGTGCAATCTGGGTCGTTGGGCCAGGAAGGGTCAGTCATCAAATTGTCATCACAGCTTCTTCCGTTGGGGTCTTGAATCGCCACGGTGACGTCGACCGAGTTGGGATTGCCGTAGGTATCCGTATAGCTGACGGAGTACATCCGCGAGGCGCCATCGGTCTGGTCTGAGGTCAGCCATTCGTTACCGGTGCCTGGGCTGGTAGACCAGGCGAAAGTGGCAGAGGCACTATCCGCTGGGCATTGGGCCTCTGCCGGATCGGGAGAGAGGCCCGCGATGGCGGCTGCGAAAAGAGTCAGAAGGACGCATTGTTTCCTGGACGGTTGAAAGAAAGGAGTAGAAAGACGATCCCTCCAGGGCCGACCGGGTTCCGAAGTCAAGATATTGATCATCTGCCACTCCTTCTTGGTAGCTGGCTGTAGCTTTGTCTCCGACAGAATTTCGCCAGGGTAGGACTGAGAACCTGAGCGCAGAAGAGGCCGGTTGAGACAGGAGATTCAGAAACCTCTCTCACCCTCCCCTGCAACTCCCATCCATGCCTTGTCCTCGCCGAATAGAGTGAGGCCCTACCGTTCGAGGGTGCCAATCCTCGTTTGGTGGTTCGGAATCAGCCCTACCCGGTGCGAATCAACACGCTAGCAAGGGGAAGGAGGGTCTCTCTCTCGGTGTTTCGCTGAAAGAGCTATAGGAAGGACTCGGACAAATGGCTCTGGCCGAATTAGCGGCAACTGGCTCAGGAGTGTGGGCTTTGGAGGTGGCGAAAGTCGTCCAGGGGTCGGGGGGAGATCGAGCAGATGCTCTCTCGGTGGTGTCACCTTTGTCGACGGGGCAAGCCTTGAGCGGCCCTAGAAAGCTACCGTTGGGCGAAGTTCTAGGACCGCTATTGGCAGGCTAGGGCATCGTCATGGTGGGATCGCCGAGCAGAGTCCATCCCAACAAAACATCCAGCAAGTTCGGCTCAGTGGTCGCGAGTCTCTGTTTGGCGATGAGCACCGCTTCTCCGAGAGGCCGACCGGGAATGTTGAGCTCCTCGAATAGCAAGATTCCCAATTTTCCTTCCGATTGGGCTTCGGTCAGGGTGGCAGCACCTAGCACCGCAGCAGCGCCTCGGTTGGGGTTGAGGAGAAGGCGGTGTCCGAGAGTGTCGTAGTAAGGGTCTACGTGGTAGGTGTTCCAACATCCCCACTGAGTGACGACGGTGGGTTTTCCTGTGTTACTCAAGGCGTTTGCGTGGGTGGTATCGAAGAGGCCTTGGAAACTCCAAACCGAGGGCCCGGAGTGACCAAAGTAACTCGTGAGGGCGGAACCGTTTTCGATGTTCTCAATGATTTTGGCTCGAGCCTGCTCGACACCGAGCTCATCAATGTGAGCTGTCTCGGTCACCCAGGAGGTGCTTAGGCGATCACGCAACCAGTCGCTGGTGCGAGAGAAATCGAAACCGGCGGCGCCGTCGAAGCCATCGGCGGCGAAGATGGCGGTGCGACCCAGAGCGTGTTGTTCATAGGTCAGAATCTTGTCGATGGCATCGTTGAGCTCCGCCGAAGTTCGCACTGGGAGTCGTCCCAAAGCAAGGTCAGGAACTCCATCCAGATCGATGTCTCCGAAAAGGGGATCCACCGGAGCGAAGCGCACAATGTCATCAGTTTGGGCATAGAAAGTTGGGATGAAGCTCACCGAATCGAGGCCTAGGTGGTTGAGGTAGTCGTAAGTGTCGCCTCCCACCAGTAGTGCATAGCGAGCTCCCAGTTGGCGATGAGCTTCTTGGAGGTATTGGTGAATGGCCTCCGGGTTGACCACTCCGTGAGTGTACTGAGTGTAGAGGTCTTGTACGTCGACCACTTGCACAGTCCAGCCTTGAAGGCGTCGCGCTTCCGCCAGCCGATCGATGTCGTTGAGGAAGTCTCCATGGGAGATGATCACGAGCTCCGTAGGATCGGCCAAGAGGTCGACCTGTGGCCGTGGCAGTTCGATGGTCGCCGATTTCCAGGCCTCGGCGGTAACGACGGTGTAGGTCGCTTCTTCCCGGTGACCTGGAAAAAGTGCGCTGAAACCGACGACGTTGGGATGTAGCTTGATGTTCTCCAGAGTTTCGACCCGATCTCCCATCTGGCGGAAGACCACGACCTCCTGGCTAGGAATTCCTTCGACTCGGAGGGATTCTCCAGTGGTGGTGAAGGTCAGCGCTCCATCTTGGATCAGAAAGTTTTTCGGATAGGAGACGGTGAAGGAATCCAGATGGATCAAGTCGAAAGCCGCTCCAGTATCGTGAGGTAGGTGGAGGGTCAGGCGGTTTCCTGTGGGTTGCAGTATTTCCGGCTCCAATTGAGCTTCCACGATCTGGCCTTGGAGACCGTCGAAGCGGAGATCCGCTACGGCCACTCCATTGACCTCGATCTGAAGGTGATGGTCTGGAGCGATGGGAAAATCCGTAACTCCCCAAAGGTCTACCCTGAGGAAGCTCGGTGCCGCTACCGGGACCCAGCCAGGTAGGTCGAAATCGATCTCCTCGGACACCGGCTGAGAGGTTGCCAGAAGTCTGGTGTCGTACCAAGGATCACCGACTGGAGAAGCGAAGTTGTAGAAGCGCTCCCGCTCGAAATGTTGTTGAGCCAGATACCAGGTTTCTGGTTTTGCCGAGCTTCTTTCCTGCGCTGCGGGTATGCGAGCTCCCCCTTCCGCTTCGAGGCTCAGCTGGTAGATATTCGTTTCGGTGTAGAGGGAAATGGCTTTTCTACCGAGAAATTCGATCGCGGAGCCGGCACCAAAGAGGTTTCTCACTCCAGTTAGGCGAATGGGGACCGGCTCGCCGGCCTGGGTGAGCAGTAGATCGCCCGGTGAAACTCCATCTAGATCGACTCCCGCAGCCAGAAGGTCTTCGAAGGTGACTCGGTAGGGGCCGTCCTCGTTCACTTGAAGCTCGGCAACCAATCCGGATCGACCTCTTACCCCGAGATTTTCGATGCTTGCCTGAAGGCGGCTCTGTCGTTTCTCAAGTTGTTGGTGGCGGACGCTCTGCCAATCGATGAACTGGAGGTCTGCTGCTTTCTGGCCGTGTTCCTTGCCGACGGAGAAGGGGCCATGGAATCGAGAGCGACCGAAGAGGTCGACATCTTCGAGAATCAGCTGACCGGAAAGGGCAGCGTCGGCTCGATACTCATAGTTGGTGGGTAGGAGGGACTCTTCCGACCGGGCCGGGATCAGTTCTTCATGAATTCGCTCGAGGCCTTGAGCCGTGAGCTCATGAAGGTAGAAGCCGACGTTGCCGACCTCGGTGGAGGTCTGCCAACGGACGGAGCCATCGAAATCTGCTTGGAGCCAGGCCAAAGTGACGGGGGTGGAAATGAGACCACCATTCCAAAACCCGAAATCTTGATCGGTCACATTGGCAGCTACCAACATGACGGATTGCACGCCACCGGTGGTGGTTTGGGTGGTTTGCAGGTAGCCAGCGACGGAAGTGCCGGAGGGGTCCGTCTCGATTTCATAGTCCCCGGGAGGAAGACCGGTGAACAAGTAGTCGCCGTTGGCATCGGTCGTCGTGGTGCCTACCAGAAAACGTTGTCCTCCAACGATTCGATAGAGGGTAACGGTGGCATCCCGAACTAGCGGCTCCAAGGGCTCATCGTTGTCCCCACCCTGGTCCTGATCTTCGAAGACTGTGCCGCCGATGCTGAGGTTGATCGCGCTGACATAGCCGAAATCTGCTGTCACGTTGGAATCCCCTGGTCCCAAAGTCAGCGGGTAGGGGCTGGTTTGGCTGTTGTCGTCGACTCCCACGGTACCCGAGGTCGCGTTCATGCCAGCGAGGATGCCATTGTCATCGGTCACCTGAACGATGTAGTTCTCGGCGACCAGGCCATTGAACTCATACTCGCCGTTAGAGTCGGTAGAGGTCGTTTGTATGAGGTTGTCAATGCCCGGGGTGATAACTCCATTGCCATCGACATCGAGCCAGAGGTCGACGGTGACGCCCATGAGACCGTCTTCTGTGGCGTCATGGAAACCATCGCCGTCGGTGTCGAGCCAGACCAGACTGCCGATAGAGCCACTGCCGCCGGAAGGGGCGTAGCCGAAGTCGGCCAAGTCATAGTCCTCTCCTGCTGTCAGAGTGATGGTGGTCACGGCGGGAGAAGAGAGATTGAGGCCGGTGAGCACACCCGCGGTATCAGAGACTTCGACATCGTAAGCCCCTGCCGGAATTCCTTGAAAGTCGTAATTCCCGTTCGCGTCTGTCGAGGTGGTCGCGAGAATATTTCCCATCGCATCGAGAAGGTTCACGGTAACCCCTTCAATGCCCGCCTCCCCGGCGCCCTGGGTGCCGTTGCCATCGACGTCGAGAAAGACCGTATCGCCGATGGAACCGGGGTTACCGCCATCGAAGCCCCAGTCCAGGAAGTAGTAGTCGGTTCCAGCACTGACCTCCAAGGTGTAGGTGGTGTCGGCATTGGTGGGAGTGGGGTTCAACCCGCCGGGGAGGGTGCTGGTGTCCACGGTCGCAATGTACTGCCCTGGGGGCAGCCCGGCGAGGAGCCAGCTACCGTCCGCAGCGGTGGTGACCGTAAACGTGCCACCGGGTCCGGAGACGGTGATGTCGACTCCGCCGATGCCGATCTCCCCTGGATCTTCGATGCCGTCTCCATTGGCATCGGCCCAGACACGGTCGCCAAGAGCGCTCCCCACGGCCGATAGGTAGCCGAAATCCGCGTCGTTGAAGTCTTCGCCTTCGGACAAGGGAATGACCGCAGAGGGGTTCGTTCCCACTGGGTAAGTGGTCTCGCCGAGGCCGGTAGGAAGCGTGGTCTCATCCGGATCGACGAAGTAGTTCCCCGGCGCGAGATCCGGAAAGGCATAGCCGCCCGTGGCATCGGTGACCGTGGTCGCCACCAAGATGTCGTCGCCGCCTCCGATGACACCGTCCGGCCCGGCGTCGAAGAGTTCCACGGTGACTCCCGCCAGACCCGGCTCCCCAGCGTTCTCGAAACCATCGCGGTCACTATCGAGCCACAGACGATCGCCGATGGAGGCGGTGCCGGCTTCCCGGATATAGCCGAAGTCGACATCTGAAACCGAGGTTCCGGCGATGGTCACCGGCAGAGCATCCAAACCGGAGGTGAGTCGATAGTCGGTCAACAGGCCCTCGGTATCGGTCACCTGAACGCGGTAGTCGCCGTCTAAGAGGTCCGGGAAAGAGTAGTTGCCCAACGCGTCGGTAGTGGTCGTGGCAATGGGGTCGCAGGCAGCGAGGCCATCGTCGGTGCCGCTCACGACGCCGTCGCCATTGATGTCGAGGAGACCATCCACCAGGCTGATGCCCTTGAACTGACCATCGTCCGATGCGTTGACGACCCCATCACCATTGAGATCCACTTGGCCATCGATGATGGCGACGCCGTCGACGAGGCCCGTGTCGAGGGCGGAGATGAAGCCATCTCCGTTGACGTCGATAACGCCGTCGATCACTTCATAGGTCCGTTGCAGGTCCAAGGTGATTCCAGCAAAGCCGGGCTCCCCGGACTCTTCCGTACCGTCGGCATCGAGGTCTTCGAAGACGGTACCGGAGAGGTCTGGTAGGGCGGAGTTTTGATACCCGAAATCCAGGGTCAGATCGCTCTGGCCGAAATCGAGGGTGACGGTGGATTGCCCGTCCGGCGCCAGGTCGGGGTCGCCGGTGAGGGAGAACCCTACTGGGAGTGTGGCTGCGTCGACACGGACGGTGTATTGATCCGGAGCGAGACCCTCGAAAGAGTAGCCTCCGCTGCCATCGGTGACCGTGGTGGCAATGACGGTACCGGTACGGTCGAGTAGCTCTACGGTGACTCCGGCCAGCCCGCTTTCGCCCGGGTCTTGGATTCCGTCTCCATTGGAGTCGTTCCACAGTCGGTCACCGAGGGTGCCGACAGCGTTGTAGCCGAAGTTGACCCCCGTCACGTCGGCGGAGGTGACGGTGACCGGCAGCAGGCGTGCCGATGCGGGCCCCGTGGTTCCCCCGAGGCCAACCAGAACTCCGCCGTTGTCCGCCACAGACAGAGTGTAATCTCCTGGGGCCACACCGTCGAAGCGAAGGCTACCGTCGGCTCCGGAAGTGGCGGTAGCGATGATATTCCCGGAGTTGTCGAGGAGGTCTACGGTGACCCCTTCGAGGGCTTCCTCGGAGGCGTCGAAGATGCCGTCGGCATCGATATCCAACCAGAAGACATCGGCGATAGAGAAAGTGCCGGCAGGGTTGGTGAAGCCGAAATCTACGTCGAGCACGACCTCTCCGGCGGCCACGGTCACCGGATCACTGATCGCACCGCCTTCACTCTGGGGGCCCGTTGTCGCCGAAAACCCATCGAGGGTTCCGCCGGGGAGCAGCTCACCGGAGGCGATACGCACGGTGTACTCACCGGGGGAGATTCCGGTGAACAGATAGCCGCCATCCGCCGTCGTGGTGGTCGTCTGGACGACGTTGCCATCGCCATCCACCAACTCCACATCCACATTGCCGAGGCCGATTTCGCCAGGATCTTGGATGCCGTCTCCATCGGCGTCGGACCATACGAAGTCACCCAGAATTCCGGTAGTCGGGTCAGCGTTGGTGTAGCCAAAGTCGACGGTGAGGATTTCCTCTTCCCCCGCCAGAGCGATCACGGCGCTCGGATCGGTGGTGCCGGGGGAGGTGGTGAGACCACCGGGTAACGTGGCGTCATCCACTGCGACGTAGTAATTGCCGGGAGCCAGATGGTCGAAGAGGTAGCCGCCATTGGTATCTGTCGTCGCGGATTCCAGGACGGTGTCGTCGCCGCCACCCGGCATGCCATCGAGGCCTGGGTCGATCAGCTGTACCACTACGTTGGCGAGCCCCGGCTCACCGAGATCTTGGACACCATCGCCGTCCGCATCGAGCCAAACGCGATCTCCAATGGAGCCACCGAGACTCACCGGGTCGACCACGGTGGCCACTACCGGGAAAGGTTGTTCGAGGCTGGTGGCATAGGCGGTGTTGACGATGGCGGTGGTGTTGACATCCAAGGGGTCCTCTACCTGAACCTGGTAGGTCACCGACATCACTTGTGCCGGTTGCAGCTCGAAGGCGTCGGGAGCCAGAATGAGATTGTTGGGAATTCCGTCCAAGAGAGGCAGGGGTGCCGCCGATTGGTTGGTCTTCGTGGTCGCGACCTGATTTTCCCCGCGCACCACGAGCTGGGCGCTCAAGAACGTCCCGTCGTCTGCGCCGGTGAAGGTATCGCAGACCTCTAGCTGCCAGGCTCCCGTCGGAGTTTCACCGTTGAAAGCAGCCAGGGGGCTGCTGGGGTTGGTGGCGCGATCAAAGAAGGGCGCTGCCGTGTCGTCCAGGTCGCCGTCGTTGAGAGCACTGGGCGATCCATCGGCCAGGAGGATGTCGTAGTTGTCGTTGCTATCCCCACCGGAGGTAGCGACGACGGTGACTCGGGTTCCAGTTGGAGATTGCAGCACCCCTTGAATGTCACCGCGATAGGCGTGACTGGCCCGGAAACCCAGATCGACATCGGTGAGAGCAAAGGTATCGGTCACCGTGAAAGTGCGAATCAAGGGAGTCGCGCACGGCGTGGCAGCGCTGATCGTTCCGGTGGTGGTGTTGTCATAGCTCGAAGAAACGGTGGTCGGCACGAATCCCGAGGCACTGGTCGATTCGGCGAGATAGGTCACCCCGCTTGGTAGGGCATCCAAGATCTTGATGCCACGATGGGGAAGTGCGCCGCTATTGGTCAAACCGACGGTGTAAGTGATGATCTGCCCCGGCTGGACATCGCCGACGACATCGGAGACCTTGGTAATGAGCAGCTCTGGGTCACCGACCGGAATGTCTTCCGTGTCACTCTCCACTTCGGTGCCGGCCCGAACTTCCACTATATTCAGTAGATTCTCCACCCCCACCGGTAGCGGGTCATCCACCGTCACATTGAAAGTGATGGTCACGACCTGTCCCAAGCTCAGGGCGCCGATGTCGAGGCCCCCTTCGTCGAGGGGAAAGGGGGTCGTTCCCAGCGCATCGTCAGCGACCACGAGTCCGTCCAGCTCAGTGCTGTTGACAACGTAATCGACGTTGCTGTCGAGGTCCGTGTCTTCGACCGTTACTGTGGGAATCACCGCATCGGAAACGTTGGAGACGGTAATGGTGTATTGCACCGTTTCGCCAGGGTCGATTCCACCGTCGCCGTCCACGTCATCGATCAGCACTCCCTCTTTGAGCACTCTCACCTTGGTGATGGGCAGCACCGTGGTTCCCAGGTCCAGAGCGGGCTCCGCCGCGCTGGCGGTCACCGGGTCCTGGCCCCAGGCAGCGGTGATCAAAGTGCCATCCAGGGTGTAGAGAAGAGCACCGCTCTGGTCGCCGTCGCTGTCGAAGAGTCGGATGGACTCCAGACTACCTATGGCCACGAGTTGGTCATAGCGATTGCCTTCTGGGTCGACGAGGGGGCCCGTCGTCGGATCACCGTCGAAGTCCACGTAGAGATCCGTGGCCATGGTCGCCGTTACCCAAATGGGGCTGCCGTTCTCGGTCGGGTTGGTGGTCGATGTGGGGTCTCTCCCCGGCGCCCACCCGACCACCAGAGTCGTGGTCAAGTTTTCTTCCGGCAGTTGGGTGAAACCCCAATCGCTAGCTGTCTGGTTGTAGTCGACGGAGGTCAGAGCGAAGAAATCCTCTCCTCCCGCGGTGAAGAAGTGGCCTCCGGAATTGAGGGGCATGGTGAAATTCGTTACGTTACCCGCCGGCACGGTCACGGTCCCGGTCGTTGGTGTGACTGCGGTGACCTCTCCCAGTTGCAAGCGCGCCCGTAGGAAAGTTCCATCGTCGGCACCCGTAAAGGTGTCGCAGACCTCCATGACCCAAGTGCCGGCAGCGGGCTCACCGACGAAGCTACCCATGGAGCTCGAGGGGAGGGCATCCCGCTCGTAGAAGGGCGCACCGGTGGCATCCGCATTGCCATCGTTGATCCCTCCCGTCGCCGAGTCGTCCAGCTGAATATCGTAGTTGTCATTGCCATCATTGGCAGCACCCATCACAGTCACCCTGGTGCCCTGAGGGGATTGCAAAGTGACTTGAATATCACCTCGAAAAGCGTGGTCAGCGACGAAACCCAGGTTGACATCGGTGACGTCGAAGGTCGCGGCGACGGCAAAGTTTCTCACCAGCGGGGTGGTGCAGGGGGTTGCACTACTGATGGCCCCGGTCGTGGTTGTTTCGAAGCTTTGAGTCGCGATCGTGGGGACCAAGGTCTCATGGGTTACGGTGATAGCGGTGTTCAGAGGGTTGTAGAGAGTGACAACGGTTTCCCGGCCCAGGACGGAGGTGCCGACAGGGTTGTAGTAGCTATCGGACCATTGTTCCGTGGGGACCAGGCTGAACCATCGGCCGCCGAAGTTCGAACCACGGTCTCCGCTGAGCAGGTGAACCTGCACCGGATCGGAAGATTGAAACGAGGTACCGACCACCACTCCCTCGATAAGGGTGTTGGCCCCAGGCCCGAGGCGTCGCACTTCGTCGGCCACTCCATCTCCATCCAGGTCTATTTGGAGCACAGCCCCAAGCTCACCGGAAGATACCGATGCGGCGACAAATTCAAAGGTGGGTTCCCCTAGATTCTCGCCTACGGGTGACTCGAATCGGGTCCCCCAGTCGACGGTGGGAAAAACTTCGACAGCTCCCGCCAGGAGGGTGCCTTCTTGCAGGCGCCAACCACCGCGGGTGATAGCGATTTGGTTCGAGGTGCCAATGCGGTCGCGGGCATCGAAGAGAATCACTGCTGGATCCCGAGGGCTCGCAGGGATGTCGTTCTCGAGGACCGTAAAGTCGCCCGCATCGAGATTGATGATCTGGGTAGTGGCTTGGACCGGGTTGGAAATATCCAGCTCATAGCCATCTTCCCAATGGTCGTAGCACAAGACAGTGCCATCTACCGTCGCTGAGACTGAGATAACGGTATGTACCGTCTCCGAAGCTGGAGGGGCTGGTGCCGCCAGGTTGATCGCCGCTGCTTGGGTCAGAATATGGGTCTCGTCAACGGGTATGAAGAAGGTCTGAATCTGGTCGTCTCCGTAGGCGGAGGCCGCCATCAGATGGCCGACGAGAACTGCTGCCAACAGCGAATGTCTCCCCCTGGGGAGTTGCCGGCGGCGGTCTCCAGGTATCGAGTTGGCGATGTTGGTCCTCGTCATGGCTAGCTCCTTTTGGGGCTGATAGATTCGATTCGGCTCTCTAGCTTCGAGATACGGCGGCTCCGCGGAGCCCGGGCTACACTTTTTCCTCACGAGACAACTTCTTCGAGGCAGTTCCGAAGGGGGGAGAAACTGAAACATCCGAGTTGGGGGGCACTGCAGATCCAGGCTTATCCAGGCACCTTCGACGGTCAGGCGGAGGCTTGGGAAGCCGTAGTCAACCGTCAGACAGAGTTTCGCACAGCGTGTAGGAGAAAGTCCGTAGTCCGGTGGCCGATCTTTCTGTAGGAAATATACTGACTTTCCTGGTTCCCGGCAAGAATCTCTTATCTCTAGTGATATTCCAAATTTCCTCTGCGTAGATATCTTTACGAACCAGTCCCAGGGGAGAAGAAACCCTGGTGACAAGCTGTCGGAAGCCTGTTCTACGCGCTTTAAGGAGGTCTGCCGGAGAGCCGTTCTCAGAGGAAGCCTGGGATACGAAACCCTTTGAAGGAGAGTCCCTGGGGAGGCCAGGGTCGTTGGGCCTGGAAGAAAGCTCTTGTAGGAGAGACAGCTACGTACTTCCGTGGGGCTCCTAGCTCACCTCTCTCATCTGACTTCTCCTACGGCTTCCGGTTTGCCTGGATCGCCGACGTCAGTGAGAAGGTCGGGCGAGATGATCCCAACCCACGGCTCTCAGGGGCTGGGTCGTTTCACTGGTCACCGCAAGGAGGTCTCCGGTCTGGGTGAGCCTGCCGATGGGGTAACAGCCGAATTCGTTGGGAGGTGTCGTTCCTGTGGGCAACGAGAACAGTAGAACGTAATCCTCTCCGCCACTCAGAGCCAAGTCCAAGGGAGGCTGATCCAGTTGGCGGCATAGTTCCTCGAATTTGGGGGCCGTCGGAAGCTGCTGCGTGAAGACCTCGGCTCCGGTGCCGCTTGCTTCACAAAGCCGGTGAAGGTCCAGGCTCAGGCCATCTGAGATATCGATGGCTCCGCCGGCGCCTTGCTGGCCGAGCCATCGTCCGAGCTCCAGTTGAGGGCTAGGGCGCAGGTGCCGACGGATCGCCCGACGGGCTGCCCGAGCGACCGTAGTGGGGGCTTCGAAGTGCTTGGGGAGGGAGATACGGTTCCCCTGCCACTGAGCTCCTGCAGCGAGCAGGTGGTACCCCAAAGCGGATTCACCTACGGTGCCACCGAGCCACAGGTCGTGCCTGGCTCGGCCGGTGCTACGTTTCAGCCAGTGTCCGCCAGGGGGCAGCTCACCAACCAGGGTCAGGCTCGTGGTCACCTGGCGACAGGAAGCCAGGTCGCCTCCGGCGAGGCGCACTCCAAATATTCGACAGGCTTTCAGGAAGGCTCGAAAGAACCGCCTGTGGTCGAAGCCCTCCGGCACTGAGAGGGTGAGGAAACCATACCGTGGGCTGGCTCCCATAGCCGCCAGGTCGCTCAGGTTGACGGCTAGAAGTCGCTGCGCCAAGAGAGCTGGGTCTAAGCCTTCCGGGAAGTGAATTCCTGCGATCTGGCTGTCTACGGTTACGGCGGGGCTGGGAAGGGGAGGAAGGACTGCCGCGTCATCGCCAAGAAGCTCCGCTAGGGCTGGTTCTTGGCGTCGCAGCCAGCGAATCAAGGCGTTTTCTGTCATGGTTTGGCGGTCACCGCTTGGCCGTCATGGTGTGTTGAGCCCGGTGGCGGTGGTCAAGAGCTCAGGGTCGCCGTTTCTGGCGCCGTAGCTAGAGACTCGATGGGAGGTTCCGCAGGCCGATCGCGAAGAGCCAATGCAATGACCTGGTTCATATCTTCAGCTAGATGAAACTCGACTCCTCGCTTGAGGTGCCGCGGGATCTCTTGCAGGTCCCGCTGATTGAGCTTGGGGAGTACGACCGAACGAATCCCAGCACTACGGGCGGCCAGAACTTTCTCTTTCAAGCCACCGATAGGAAGGACTTCTCCGCGCAGGGTGATTTCTCCGGTCATTGCCAGACGCCGATCCACGGGCCTGCCGCTGAGCAAAGAGATCACAGCGGTGGCGATGGTGATCCCAGCGGAGGGGCCATCCTTTGGAATGGAGCCCGCTGGGACGTGAACGTGGAGGTCATGTTTGGCAAAGAAATCTTGGCCGACGCCCAGGCCTTGAGCGGCAGAGCGAGCGTAGGAAAGGGCGGCTTGCGCGGATTCCTTCATGACGGCTCCCAGCTGACCCGTCAGCGTGAGCTCCCCTTTGCCAGGAACTGCGATTACCTCGATGAAGAGGAGGTCGCCTCCCGCGGCGGTCCAGGCCAAGCCCGTGGCGATGCCCACTCGATCGCTGTCTAATAGCTCTTCCGGGTAGTGGCGAGCTGGGCCTAGGAGCTTCTCGATGGTGCGGGGAGTTACGGTCATGGGGCGCTCGTCTCCGCTGGCGATGCGTACCGCTACTTTGCGGCAAACAGCAGCGATTTCCCGTTCGAGGTTCCGTAGCCCAGCTTCTTTGGTGTAGTGACTGATGAGTCTTTTCAAGCCCGCTTCGGAAAGCTCCATCTGGCCTGGTTGCAACCCGTTCTCTTCCTGCTGCTTCGGGATCAAGTGGCGACGGGCGATCTCGATCTTCTCTTCCGCGGTGTATCCGCTAAGGCGAAGCACCTCCATGCGATCCAGAAAGGCCGGTTGAATGGGCTCCAGTAGGTTGGCAGTAGCGATGAATACGACTTTGGAAAGGTCATAGTCGAGGCCGATGTAGTGATCTCGAAAAGTCGAGTTCTGCTCCGGGTCGAGAACTTCCAGAAGCGCTGAAGAAGGGTCGCCCCGGTAGTCGGAGCCGATTTTGTCGATCTCGTCCAGCATGAAGATTGGGTTGCTGGTCCCGGCCTGATGAATACCCTGAAGGATACGTCCCGGCAGGGCTCCCACATAGGTTCTCCGATGGCCTCTAATCTCCGCTTCGTCGCGAACACCGCCGAGGGAGATCCGGACGAATTTTCGCCCCATGGCTCTGGCGATGGAGCGCCCCAGGCTGGTCTTGCCCACTCCGGGAGGACCGACAAAACAGATCAGTGGTCCCTTGCTATCCTTCTTGAGTCTGCGCACGGCCAAGTACTCGAGGATGCGCTCTTTGACCTTCTCCAGGTCATAGTGGTCTTCGTCGAGAATTCGCTTGGCTTCCTCGAGCTCCAAGGAGTCCTCGCTGTAGGTTTGCCAAGGAAGACCGGTAACCCATTCCAGATAGGTGCGAATGGTGGTGGTTTCTGCGCTATCTGGATGACTGCGCTGAAGGCGGCGTATTTGCCGTTCCAGTTCTTCTAGGGCTGCTTCCGGCAAGCCCTTCTCCTCCGCTAAGCGACGGTAGGTGGCAACTTCCTCGGAGAGCTCATCGGTTTCCCCAAGCTCTTGTTGAATCGTCTTGAGTTGCTGGCGCAGGAAATACTCCCGCTGGCTCCGGTCCATCTCCTCTCGAGCCTCCGAGGAGATTTCCTGCTGTACGGTGAGCACCTGAATTTCGCGATTCAGCAGGTTGCTGATTTTCTGTAGACGCTCGATGGGATCAAGCTCCTGGAGCAGCTGCTGAGCCTCGGTCACACCGAGCTCCAGATTGCTGGCTGCCAGATCAGCTAGACGGCCAGCGTCTTGGAGACCGGCAGCTAGCATAAGAACGTCCGGGGAGATGCTGCGCCCTAGGCTAGCGGCCTGCTCTAGTCTTTCCTTGACGCTCCGAATGCGACCCGTTGCCTCCACTTCTCCTGTGGAGCCAAGGTCATCCGCGACGGTTTCAATGCGCGCGCGCAGAAAAGGGTCTTTTTGGCCCAGGTGGGTCATGCGGGCACGAGTCAGGCCTTGAACGAGGATCCTGACTCTGCCGTCAGGAAGCTTCAGCATGCGCATGATGGCGGCGGTGGTGCCGATTTCGTAGAGATCGTCTGCCCCCGGGTCTTCTACCTCAGGGTCTCGCTGGGAAAGGAGAAAAATCAGCCGGTCTTCTGCCAGCGCCTGGTCCACCGCCAGCATGTTCTTTTCCTGACTGACCGACAGGGGCAGAATGATGTACGGGAAAATGACCGTGTCGCGAATGGGTAGGACCGGCAGGATGTCCGGGATGGGAATCGGTGCTTCTGTTTCCATGGAGGAGGTGCTTTCAGCGGTTGTTTGCTACTCAGCTCGAAGGACGATCCCCGGAGGGAAGAGAGCGGACCATCTCCGCAAAGGCATCTATATCCTCGAAGCGTCGGTAGACGGAAGCAAAACGGATATAGGCGACTTGGTCCAACTCGCGCAGTCGTTCCATGATCAGGTTGCCAATTTCATCGGCATTGATTTCCCGCTCGGGCTTGGTGTGGAGCAGGCTTTCCACGGAGTCGACGAGAGCTTCGAGCTGATTGATGGCGATGGGACGCTTCTCGCAGGCTTTGAGAAGCCCTGACATGATCTTGCTTCGGTTGAAGCTCTGGCGGCTGCCGTCCTCCTTGACGACCATGTAGGGGATGTCTTCGATTTGCTCGTAGGAGGTGAAACGCCGGTTGCAAGCCAGACATTCTCGGCGTCGACGAATCGTTTCGCCATCCCGGTGTTCACGGGAGTCGACGACTCGGTCGTCGTTTTTTCCACAGTAGGGACATTTCATGGTTGAGCGTTCTTCGTTCGGTTTCAGGGGGGCCCTAGGTGGCCTCCAATCCAGGACTTGACCCTCGCAAGAGCCCTTTCAGAGGCCTCCTAGTTCAAGCTTGACGCCTATTTCTTGGCGCTGAGGGCGATATTGAGCTTGAGGAGTACCTTCTCCAGGCTCTTGGGATCTTGAATGTCGACATGAATAGCTCGCGCTACGTCGATGCGCTGATGATTCTCGTCTTCCATTTGGAGATTCAGGGAGAGACGTCGCACCCGTCGAAAGGTCGCTGGCTCAATGGCGACCTGGATTTCCCGTTGATGCTCACCATGGCCGTTCGGTTGGGGTGGGGCAGGATTTTGGGGAGAGATCCGCTGTGGAGAGACTCTGTCCCGTGGCCGAAAGGAAGACACTTGCTGGCGCAGTTTCTCCAGCTCGCCAAGAACATCGACGCCTTTCTTAGGGCGGGCTGCTGCGGCGGTTGTCTTGGGCGGCGCAGCAGCTGGCTTCTTGGTCGGCGTTACAGGGGCGGCTGGGATGGGCGCCTTCTGTTTGGCGGCAGACTTCTTATCTTGGTCCGCCGAGCCCGCCGGGGCTGGGGCAGTGGTCGCCGTGGAGGTGGTTTTAGGGGGCTCGGCAGTAGCCTTGCTAGGGGCAGTGGGGCGGGGTGGTGCCGTCGGTTTCGCCGGGCCGGACCGCTGAGCACTGCCTCTCGCTAGCTTCTTTTTCAGAGCCACTAGGGTCAATTTGGAGATGCCCTTGAGGGTTTCGAAGACACCGTGGCCAGAAATAGCCGCTGCTTCGAAATATGGCCATTGGTTGAAGTTTAACGCCTGATTCATCTCCTCCGCCGTGCAAATGGACGGAAGGTCCCGCTTGTTGAATTGGAGGACAATGGGCAAATCTTCCAAGCGCACTCCGGTCTCGGCGAGATTTTCCCTCAGGTTGTTGAGGGAGTCGATGTTGGCTTGCAGCATGGGGCGCTGGGAGTCGGCAACGAAGACGACGCCGTCTACACCCTTCAATACGAGCTTGCGGGTGGTGTTGTAAAACACCTGGCCAGGTACGGTGTAGAGCTGAATTCGAGTACTGAAGCCGGCGATCGTACCGACATCGATGGGCAGTAGGTCGAAGAAGAGGGTACGGTCGGTTTCGGTCTCCAGAGAGACCATCTCTCCCCTCGAATCCTTCGAGGTCTGGTTGTAAATCTGCTGTAAGTTGGTGGTTTTACCGCATAGACCGGGACCGTAGTAAACGATCTTTGCGGCCATTTGCATGGTGCTGTAGTTGAAAAAAACCATGTAAGGATCACCGCAGTGATGAACGATGAAGGGTAACATCCAGCGTCAGGCGGGTCAATATCATCAACTCTTGAGAATTTTCACCGAAACCGCTGGCGAGAAGTCGGAGGTGGTTTGCGCCGCGGCCGTCTCGGCCAGGCTAGCTCGAACCTTTCACCGAATCCGTTCGAGGCACCGGGGATGCCCGGAGATCTAAGTAAGAGGTCCGATTTTGCGCTGCCGGTAGAGCCGTACTGTGCCGAGGAGCAGAATCGCGTTCCGGCACCGGAAATCTAAGCAGATCCGGTTCCTCAGCAGAAGGTCGGCGAGAAGTTCGGGCGAGAAAGGTCGTGCGCTAGAATGTGCCGGTGATAGGGCACCTTGGCGCCGTCGCCGCATTCAGGTCGATGGAAGACCAGGGCCACGAGTTTTTTTCAATGCGAACGGATCAACCCCAGAACCAACTGACCCTGCGGGATCGAGCGATCCTCAAGGATGTCATCCTCACTCATATCTTGAGCGCCGAACCGGTGAGCTCACGGGCGGTGGCGAAGCATGGCACCCATGGCCTATCGGCAGCGAGCATCCGGAATGTCATGGCGGATCTGGAAGAGTTCGGTTTGCTGTCCCAACCTCATACTTCCGCGGGACGGGTCCCTACACCCAAGGCCTACCACCTCTATATTCAGTCCATGATGGACCAGCCCACGGTCCCCAGCGATGATCGGCGCTATATCGATGCCAACCTGCCGAGCCAGGGAGTCGGTGTCGAGGATTTAATGACCTCGACCTCTCAGCTGTTGTCACAGCTCTCCCATCAAGTGGGAATCGTCCTGACCCCTGCTCTGGCCGAGACGGTGCTCAAACGGGTGGAGTTCGTGCGCCTCACCCAAGGGAAAGTACTCTGCGTGGTGGTTTCCAAGAGCGGCTTCGTAGATAATAAGGTCATTCTGACTCCGGAACCCGTACCGCGGGATGAGTTAGCGAGAATCTCAAATTTCGTGACGGAAAATTTCGCGGGGCTGACCCTGAAAGAAGCTCAGGAAAAGCTGGTGCTGCTCATGGCCGAAGAGCGAGCCAAGGTAGACCTGGCCTTGTCCAGAACTATCCATCTGGCGCGTCAGGGTTTGGACCTTCCAAAGGATCAGGAGATTCTCATGGAGGGGGCTACCGAGGTCCTCCAGCAACCGGAGCTCTCGGATATCGAACGAGTTCGCCGCTTGTTCGATACCTTTGCAGACAAGGCTCGGATGGTTTTCATGTTGAGCCAGTGTATGCGGGGTCCGGGGGTGCGAGTAACGATCGGCGAGGATAGCGACCTCACTTCCGAGTTGGGATTCAGCCTGGTGACACGGACGTACCAATTGGGTGAAAAACCTCTCGGGACCGTGGGGATCTTTGGTCCTTCCCGAATGCAATATCAGCGGGTCATTCCGCTCGTGGACTATCTAGGAGAGAGGCTGAGCCAGGCTTTGGCGGCCACGCTTCCCTCCGGATCTTGATGCCTTTATGGAGTAGTTATCGATGCCGAAAGACCAATCGAAACGAGCAAAAGATTTCGCCGATTTGGAGGAGGTCGATGCCGCTGATACCAGTGCTGGCCGCCTCGATGCGGCCATGCGAGAAGCCGTTGCCGCGGTGGAGGCAGTAGAAAAGAAGAAAGCCGGCAAGGGTGGCGATGAAGAGATGTCAACGGAAGCTGACGAGGAGGCCGTTAGGGAGATCGAGCGGCTGCAGAAAGAAGTGGCGACCTTAAAGGATGCTTCCTTGAGGACCCTTGCCGATTTCGAGAACTACCGCAAGCGGATGGAGCGCGAGCAAAAAGAGGTTCGCCGCTACGCGCTTCTGGAGCCCATGAGGGAGTTTTTGCCGGTGGTGGACAATTTGCAGCGAGCTCTCGGTTCGGACGGCCGTGCCGAAGATCTCAAGCTTGGGGTCGAGATGATTCTCAACCAGATGGCTGGCTTGCTGCAGCGATTCGACGTCAAAGAGGTAGAGGCTCTGGGAGAGACCTTCGACCCAGCCGTCCACGAGGCGGTCCTGCGAGATACCAGCTCAGAGGTTACGGAACCGACGGTGACGGACGAGTTGCAGAAGGGTTATATCCTCCATGAGCGCCTGTTGAGGCCTGCGATGGTGAAGGTCTCCATGCCGGAAGCCGGTGGTTCCAGCGGCGGAGAGACTGATTCGGCCTGACGAGGCAAGTGAGCGCAGCATCGTGGAGATGTTGTGGTGGGAAGGCTGTTATGGAAGTGCTATGGAATTTTGCCAACTAGGTGTGTGCCGCAACCGGCGGGAAGTGAGCCGCGGGCCAGGGAACGGTAGCTGGCGGGCGAGAGGGGTTTTTCGTGAGTAGGATTATCGGCATCGACCTCGGGACCACCAACAGCTGTGTTGCGGTGGTAGAGGCGACTGCGCCTCGAGTTCTTTCCAATCGGGAAGGCAGCCGAACGACTGCCTCCATCGTGGCCTTTACGGAGGACGGTGAGCGGTTGGTGGGGCAAATCGCCAAGCGGCAAGCCATTACCAATCCTCAGAACACGGTTTTCGCGGTCAAGCGGTTGGTGGGCCGAAAGTATCGCGACGAGCAGGTGAGGCGAGCGAGTGAGATTCTCCCTTACCGTTTGGCAGAGGCCGCCAACGGAGACGTCAAAGTCGAGATTCGGGATCGGCAATACAGCCCCGAGGAAATATCCGCCTTTACTCTGCAAGAGATCAAACGGTTCGTCGAAGAGGCCCTCGGGGCAGAGGTCACCGAAGCTGTCTTGACGGTACCAGCCTATTTCGACGACTCCCAGCGGCAAGCCACCAAGGACGCTGGCCGCATTGCCGGCCTAGAAGTGCTGCGCATCATCAACGAGCCGACGGCTGCGGCCCTGGCCTATGGGATGAACCAACAGGAGTCGAACCAGACGATCGCCGTTTATGACCTCGGAGGTGGCACCTTCGATATTACGGTCTTGAAGCTTCAGAGCGGCGTTTTCGAGGTGAAGTCGACTTCCGGAGACACTTTTCTCGGCGGTGAGGACTTCGATCAACGGATCATGGATTGGCTGATCGCAGAATTCCAGGCGGAAGCCAACATCAACCTGCGTACCGATCGGATGGCCTTGCAGCGCCTCAAAGAGGCTGCAGAGCGAGCCAAGTGCGAGCTTTCCACATCGGAGGACGCAGCGATCAATCTTCCTTTCATCGCTGCCGATGCCATGGGCCCCCGCCATCTGGCGCGAACCTTGACTCGGGGACATTTTGAGCAGTTGGTGGACGATTTGGTGCAGCGCACCGAGGGGCCTTGCCGGGAAGCGATGGAAAGTGCCGGATTGACCGCAGACTCCATCGACGAGGTGCTGTTGGTGGGAGGGCAGACCCGCACGCCCTTGGTGCTCCGAACCGTGGAGCGCATTTTCGGCAAGTCACCCAATAAGGAGATCAATCCGGATGAGGTGGTGGCCATGGGGGCGGCCATTCAGGCTGGGATTCTCCGTGGCGACATTAAAGATCTCGTGCTGCTCGATGTCACACCCCTGTCTTTGGGTATCGAGACTCACGGTGGCCTCTACACCAAGTTGATCGAGCGAAATTCCACGATTCCTACCAAGAACAGCCAGATTTTCACCACGGTGAGTGACAATCAGGATGCGGTCGAGATTCACGTGATGCAGGGAGAGCGGGAGATCGCCAAAGACAATAAGAGTCTTGGCAAGTTCAGCTTGGTGGGAATTCCGCCGGCGCCTCGAGGTGTTCCCCAGATCGAGGTGACCTTCGCGATTGATTCCAACGGTATCGTCAACGTTTCTGCCCGCGACAAGGCGACCAATAGCTCCCAGAGCATTCAGATCAACCCGGCGAGCGGCCTTTCCACCGATGAGGTGGAGCGCCTCGTGGAGGAGGCCGATCAATACGCCCACGAAGACAATCAGCGTCGTGAGTTGCGGCGTCTGAAGAACCGGTTGGAAGGTATGATCGAGACCAATGACCGGGTCTTCGAGCAATTCCGTACCTCCATCGGAGAAGAAGAGCAAAAACGGGTCAATGAGGCGTTGTTGAAGGCCCGTATGGCTCTTTCTTCGGAAGACCAGGCGGACTTGGAAGCCTCCATGTTCGATCTCGCTTCCATCTCCGGTCTTCTTTCCGAGGTCATGTTGGACAAGAGCTCTACGAGCTAGATCGAGAGATTTCGGCCTTTGGCCGTGATTCGTTCGGGCTCACGAATAGATTCTTCTAGCTCCGAGATTTTACTAACTCTAAGTCTGGATCAGGATTGTGAAGCGAGACTACTACGAAGTGCTGGCTGTTTCTCGAGAGGCAAGTCAGCAGGAAATCAAATCCTCATATCGTAAATTGGCGGTTCGCTATCACCCCGACAAGAATCCGGGGGATCAAGAGGCGGAAGCCAAATTCAAGGAAGCGGCAGAAGCTTATGCCGTTCTTTCGGATCAGGAAAAGCGGGCGCGCTACGATCAATTCGGTCACCAAGGAGTGCCCGGGGCCGGTGGAGCGGGCTTTGACCCCAGTACTTTCGCGGACTTCTCCGACATCTTGGGGGATATGTTTGGCCTTGGAGACCTCTTTGGCGGGGGACGTCGTCGAAGCCGGGGGGGAGGCAGTCGAGGTGCAGATCTGCGCTACGACCTTCGCCTCAGCTTCGAAGAAGCCGCCTTCGGCACCGAGAAGCAACTGCGGATCCCAAGGCTAGAGAACTGTGAGACCTGCAAGGGGAGTGGTGCAGCAGATGGTTCCAAACCAGTCACCTGTTCCGCCTGTGCCGGTCATGGTCAGGTTCGCTATACCCAGGGCTTTTTCACCGTTGCTCGGCCCTGTCCTCAGTGTAAGGGGGAGGGTAGAACCATCTCGAGCCCATGCGCCAAATGTGGAGGTGATGGTCGCAAGGAGCAGCAGCGAAAGCTCGATGTCAAGATTCCCGCCGGTGTCGACACGGGAGCCCGTTTACGATTGACCGGGGAGGGAGAGCATGGGCGCCGTGGGGGAGGGGCTGGGGACCTTTACGTAGTCATGGTGGTGGAAGATCACGAGACCTTTCAACGGGACGGCTTCGATGTTCTCAGCGAGCTGTCCGTCCCTTACACCCAGGCTGTGCTGGGGGCTTCCGTCGAGGTTGAGACTCTTCACGGTGGCGTTCAGCTCGATATTCCATCGGGCACGTCTCCCGGAAAAGTGTTTCGCCTCAAGAACCAGGGAATCGATCGCTTGGGTCGCAATGGCAAGGGCGATCACATCGTCCGGCTGGATATAGCAGTACCTCAGCCTTCTTCTCTACCCCAAGAGGAGCTAGATCTTCTACGGCAGCTTGCCAAACTTCAGGGCACTAGTGTCAAGGAAGGGGTCTTCGAGAAAGTTAAGAAGAAGGTCAAGAAAGAGATCTTCGGCTAGTGGTGGGTGGGGCCCACGCCCTCTCAGGGTGGGCTCGACCAGATACTGGCGTACCGTGGGGGCGACCGTCTCCTGGCTTTTCTACAGGCTTTTCTACAGGCTTTTCTCCAGGCTTTGCTCCTGTTCAGGGACGATTCAATGACCACCTTCCCGGTTTTCCTCTATAGCTTTCCGAAAGAGTTGGAAGAGGTTGTCGTGGCGCTCCTCGGCGCTTCGGGGGTGCTGGGTTTGCAGCATTTGGAAGCCCCATCGCCGGAAATCGGTTTGATCGAAGCCTATTTCCCGGAAGGTGAGTCTCCTACCTTCCCTTTGCCCCCAACCGTGAAGCTGGTACACCGCCGGTCCGTGGTGGACCAGGATTGGCTGGAGAGCTACCGGCGTCAAGCTCAGCCTTTAAACATCGGCGATCGGTTTCGGATCGATCCCCGCGAACCTGAGCCACCGGGCGAGGCCTCGGGGCCGCCTCCTAACGGCCGGTTTCTCATCCACGTTCCAGCTCGCCAGGCCTTCGGGACCGGCAGTCACGAGTCGACTCGCCTGGCCCTCGAGCTGTTGGAGCGGAGCCAGGTTTCCGGGAAACGAGTGCTGGATGTCGGAGCTGGGAGCGGTATCTTGAGCTTCGCTGCCCTCGCCCTGGGAGCGAGCCGGGTCGTCGGCTTCGATATCGACCTACCTTCCGCCTTCCTGGCCAGGCAATACTGCCGACTCAATGCCTGGGCACCGGACTATTTCGCCGGCGATCTAAAGGCCCTGGCCGTTGGCCCTCATTTCGATCTCGCCTTGGTCAACATTCTTCCGGAGCGAATTCTGGACCAAATTCCTCTCCTGGAGGCGTGCCTCGCGGAGCGCTGCGAAGTGATTCTCTCGGGAATCCTAGAGAGCCGGGGAGAAGAGGTCCTCTCGGCCTACGCCCCTTTGGGGTTCGAGATTCAGGAGCAGCGGCAAGAAGGGGACTGGGTGGCATTTCGATGTCGGCGATAACCTCACTACTGGTCTCTGTCGAGGAGTTGGCCAGCGAACGACTGGAAATCAGCGGTGAGCCCTATCGGCACTTGTTTCGAGCCCGACGTTTGGCGTGCGGGGATCGGTTGAGATTGGTGGATGGTGAGGGCCGAGCTCGGTGGGCTCGAGTGGCTGAGGTTGGTGCCAAAAGTGCCTGGTTGGAACCTGGGGCGACGGCACCAAGCCAAGACCCGGTGAGACGAGTTCGTCTCCTGGTGGCTTCTCCTCGCTTTCAACGGGCCACTTGGTTAGTGGAGAAAGCGACCGAGCTGGGGGTGGCGGAGATTCATTTCCTGTCGACGGAGCGAACTCCCCGAGAATACGGTGAAGGCAACTCGAGGCGGCTCGAGCGTATCGCTCGTTCGGCATTGGAACAAAGCCAGGGTTCCCTCTTGCCAAAGCTTAGCTGCGGCTGCTCCTTCGACGAGATTCCCCGCCTCGCGGCCGGCTGCGAAGTCACTTGGTACTTGGATACCACCCCCTCAGAAGAGGGGCCCGTGGACACCTCCGGGACAGACTCTACCGCCTTGGTGGTAGGGCCGGAGGGCGGGTGGAGCGAGGGGGAGCGAGCTCGTTTCGAGGCCTGGGAGATCAAGTCCTGGAGCCTCGGAGCGCGAGTTCTTCGAGTCGAGACGGCTGCTGTTGTGGCGGCGGCTTGGTGGCTGACGAGTGCTGGCGGCGAGGGTTGATAGAGGGACCCCGGCACCTCTGCCGAATCGGGTCAACTCCGCACCGGTCGGATTCCTGTCTCTCCCTGCCCGAGTCGCCCCACCGACTTTCTGTCAGGATTCAAGCTACTGACAGCTAGGGGTTTATCTCTGAAGGGCTAGCTGGTGTCGTTGACACCTTCGAAGGTGAAGGGCTACCATGACTGTTCCTATTGGTTTCCGAAGCACCCGCTTCGAAGCCGTCCCGAAAGGAGTACCCCCTTTGTCCGCCACCAATGCGTTTGACGGTGTCAAGTGGATTTGGATGAACGGCCGCCAAGTCGAATTCGACAAGGCTCAAGTGCACGTTCTCAGTCACGGTTTGCATTATGGATCTGGAGTTTTCGAGGGCATTCGGTGTTACCGAACCCCCGAAGGCCCGGCAATTTTTCGCCTGGAAGAGCATCTGGAGCGATTCGAGAATTCCTTCAAAATCTACCGCGGAGAGATTCCCTACAGTAGAAAGGAATTGACCGAGGCCACTTGCGAGATCATCCAGGCCAATGGTTTCGACGAGTGTTACATCCGCCCTCTGGCTTTTCGAGGACTCGGCACCCTTGGGGTCTACCCCCTGAACTGCCCCATCGACGTCACCATTGCGGTTTGGCCGTGGGGGAGCTATCTGGGAGAGGATGGCATTCGCAACGGAGTCGATGTGTGTGTCTCTTCCTGGCGGCGAGCGGCCCCCGGCACCATCCCCACTCTCTCCAAGGCAACAGGAAACTATCTGAGCTCCCAGCTGATGAAAATGGAGGCGATGGCCAATGGCTATGCCGAAGGGATCGCCTTGGATGTGGAAGGCCTAGTGAGTGAGGGGTCTGGTGAGAACCTCTTCGCTGTCGTCAACGGCGTACTGGTAACCCCTCCCCTGACCGCCTCTATCTTGCCCGGCATCACCCGTCGAACCGTCGTAAGGTTGGCGGCGGATCTCGGTATTGATGTGGTCCGGGAGAGAATGCCTCGCGAGATGCTTTACACTTGTGATGAGCTCTTCTTCTGCGGCACAGCGGCGGAGGTAACGCCCATCCGGTCGGTGGACCGAATTCCTGTAGGCGACGGTAGGCCTGGCCCGGTCACCGCAAGGATTCGCGACGAGTACCTGGGAGTGGTCACCGGTCGAATCGAAGATCGACACGGTTGGCTGACCCGGGTACGCGCCGAATCAGCGATGCCGGTCTAGAGTTTCGCCCGGTGGTGATTCGAGTCGCCTAGCTGAAGGTGGAGTGAGATAGCGCTGCCAAGAGCCCTCGCCTACGGTTTGTGGCAGCTCTCGCCGCTGGGCAGCTAGCGGTTCCGGAGGTGGTGCTTTCAGGCGCGGTGCTCTCTGAGGCAGTGATTTCAAGGACAGTGTTTCCTTGGGCGATGATTTCAAGGGCGGTGTTTTCAGGGAAAGCGGAGGCGATATGAACATCAACGACCTTCTCAAGATAGCCATCGAGCGCAAGGCCTCGGATGTCCACCTCAAGGTGGGGAACCACCCCATTATTCGGGTAGACGGCGATCTATTTCCCCTCAACGAGCTCAAGCGCTTGATGCAAGAGGACACCATTCAGATGGCGTTCTCCATGATGAACGCCCGCCAGAAGCAACGATTCAAAGAAGAATACGAGATCGATATCGCTTATTCGGTACCGGGCTTGGGGCGGTTTCGGGTCAATGTCTTTCAGCAGCGGGGAGCCGTGGGCCTGGTGTTGCGCGTCATTCCTGCACGAATTCTGTCGATTCGCGAGTTGATGTTGCCCCCGGTCCTGGACAAGATCTGTGAGGAGCGACGGGGCTTGGTGCTGTGCACCGGAACGACCGGTTCCGGCAAGTCGACCACTTTGGCGGCGATGATCGACGCCATCAACGCTGGCCGAGGCGAGCACATCATTACCGTCGAAGATCCCATTGAATTTCTGCACCGGGACAAGAAGTCCCTGGTCAATCAACGGGAAATCGACGTCGACACTCGAGCTTTCGCTGGCGCCCTAAGAGCTGCCTTGCGGCAGGATCCGGATGTGATTCTGGTCGGTGAAATGAGAGACTACGAGACCATCGAGACCGCCTTGCTCGCCGCCGAGACAGGGCATCTGGTGTTCTCCACCCTTCATACCCTCGACGCCGCTGAAACCATCAATCGAATTATTTCGGTCTTTCCGCCTCATCACCAGAAGCAAATTCGTATCCAGCTGGGGCAGGTCTTGAAGGCGGTGATTTCGCTGCGTTTGGTACCCCGCGCGGACGGCATCGGCCGGGTGCCGGCGACGGAGGTCATGATCACCACTCCCTACATTCGTGAGTGTATCGAGGCCAAAGAGAAGACCAAGTTCATTCGCGAGCAGATTTCTCTGGGAACTAGCCAATACGGCATGCAGACCTTCGATCAGAGTCTCTATCAGCTCTATAAGAGCGGTCTGATCACTCTCGAAGAGGCCATGTATCGGGCCAGCAATCCGGACGAGTTTCGGCTCAAGGTGGAAGGGGTTCAGTTCACTTCCGACATCGCCCGGGAGGAAATGGAATCTTCCTTGGAGCTTCCTCAGGAAACGGACCTCCTGGGCGGATCCGAGACTTTCGAGCTGGAAACCGGCTAGCGGGAGCCCGTCTTGGCCAAAGCCTGTTTCGACAAGGCGATCGATCTACTGTCCCGCCGCACCCATTTTCGCCGTGAGCTGAGCAGCAAATTGGCGAGCCGAGGTTATGAATCAGACGAGGTCGCTGACGCCATCGAGCGTCTGGCATCCCTGGGCTATCTCGATGACCGCCAGGCCACCGAACAATTCGCTCGTCAGAAATTGGCGCGGGGACCAGTGGGTCGGCGTCGACTGCTGGCGGACCTACTGCGCCGAGGGGCTCCGGAAGAGGATGCCTCCGCTGTGCTCGATGAGTTGATGCCTCAGGACGACCGCGAGGCGGCCTTGACCGCCGCCCAGCGAAGTCGCCATCGGGACAACCCGGAGGCCGCGGCTAGGTACCTGCAGCGCCAAGGTTTTTCTCGACGTGCTATCTTCTTCGTCCTCGAAGAGTTGAAGAGTCTTAGCCAAAGCCAGGGAGCCGAAGCCGGGAACGAATGAAGCGGGCTGAAGCCTTTTCCGAGCAGCAGACCCAAGCTCTCCCCAATCCCATTCGATAGGCCCACAACTACGAATAGGTAGATCCTCATGAACCGTCGTTTCATGACCAGTGCGGACATCCGCAGCAGTTTTATCGACTATTTCAAGTCCCATGATCATCGCTTGGTGCCCAGCGGCCCCTTGGTGCCGGCCGGCGACCCCACGCTGCTCTTCGCCAATGCGGGCATGGTGCAGTTCAAAAACTACTTCCTGGGGGTAGAAACGCCGGACAATCGCCGAGCGGTGAGCGCTCAGAAATGCCTGCGGGTTTCTGGCAAGCACAACGACATAGAAAACGTTGGCCCGAGCCCTCGTCATCACACCTTCTTCGAAATGTTGGGCAATTTTTCCTTCGGCGACTACTTCAAGGCAGAGGCCATTCAATTTGGTTGGGACCTGGTGACGCAGGTTTGGAACCTTCCCCCGGAGCATCTCTTCGCTACCGTTTTCGAAGAGGACGACGAGGCCTTCGATCTGTGGCACAAGGTCTCTTCCCTGCCCGAGGGGCGCATTTTGAGATGCGGCGCCAAAGACAATTTCTGGGCCATGGGAGACACCGGGCCTTGTGGCCCCTGTAGCGAGATCTTCGTCGACTGCCATCCGGATCAGCCCGCGGTTGACTGGGAAGAAGGCAGCGAGAACGGTCGCTACCTGGAGATTTGGAACCTCGTTTTTATGCAGTTCGAGCGCCAGACCGGAGGCGATTTACAACCCTTGCCCAACCCTTCCATCGATACCGGTTCCGGTCTCGAACGGGTGGCTGCGGTGCTCCAAGGAGTGCCCTCCAACTACGAAACGGACCTCTTCCTTCCGCTCCTGGAGGCCGGGGCGACTCTGGCGGGAGTCGGCGAGCCTGGCTCGGATCCGCAGAAGGATGTCTCCCTTCGGGTGATTGCGGATCATTTGCGGGCGGTGACTTTTCTCCTCGCGGATGGGGTGATTCCCGGCAACGAAGGGCGGGGCTATGTTTTGAGGCGTATTCTCCGCCGGGCGGTGCGCCACGGCATGGGGTTGGGATTGGAAGAGCCCTTTCTGCACCGCTTGGTCCCGGTGCTCGGAGAGATCATGGACCAGGCCTACCCACAGTTGGTGGCAACTCGGGAGGCGACCGTGGCGACCCTCCAGGCCGAGGAAGAGAAATTTCTCACAACTCTTGCCAGCGGTGCCCGTCAGTTGCAGGAAGAGATCGAAGGCGCTCGCCGCCAGGGCCAAGAGAGTCTGGACGGAGCGAAGGTCTTCCAGCTCTATGACACCTTCGGAATGCCCCTCGAGGTGATTCGGGAAATCGCCGAAGAGGAACGTTTCGGCGTCGATGAAGAGGGCTTCGAAAAAGAGCTCGCGCAGCAGCGAGAACGCTCCCGAAAGGCGACCGGTGACGGTCAGAAGCGATTGATGGCTCTCCAGCAGGCTCTCTTGGCGGGGCAGGAGGCTCCAACCACCGCCTTCGATGGCTACGGCCATCTCGAGCTGTCCGGCGCCGAGGTACAGCGCCTGGCGCTCTTGGACGGGGGAGAAGCCCGCCCGGCGGCTGCCTTGGCGACCGGCGAGCAGGGAGCCCTGGTCTTGGATCGCACGGTTTTCTACGCTGAATCCGGCGGCGAGGTAGGGGATGTGGGCGAGATTCGCTGGCCGGGCGGCTCGGCGCGGGTTACCGACACTCAGAAGAACACGGCGGGAACCTTTTTTCATTTCGTCGAAGTCCGGGAAGGGAGCCTTTCTCCGGGCCTCGCTGTCGATCTCGAGGTGGGAGGCTCGCGCCGTCGAGCCATTCAACGCAACCATACGGCGACCCATCTGCTTCATGCGGCCTTACGCGAGGTCTTGGGAGAGAGTGTGCGCCAGGCTGGTTCTCTGGTAGCGCCGGAGCGGTTGCGTTTTGACTTTACTTACTCCCAACCCCTGACCGCGGAGCAGCGCCTCGAGGTGGAGAGTCGAGTCAATCATTGGGTTCTTCGCGCCTCGTCGGTGGAGATCTGTGAGCGCAGTCACCAGGAGGCGGTGGCGGCGGGCGCCATGGCGCTATTTGGGGAGAAATATGGAGACACGGTTCGGACGGTCGAGGTGCCTGGGTTTAGCTTGGAGCTCTGCGGCGGCTGCCATGTGGCCAACACGGGAGAGATTGGCCTTTTTCTGATTTCCGGAGAGAGGGGGATCGCTTCCGGGGTTCGCCGCATCGAAGCGGTCACCGGCGAAGGAGCCTTGGAACAGGTACGCCAAAGAGACTCTCTTCTGGAAGCGGTTGGAGAGGCTTTGGGAGGGGAACCGGCCCGGGCGCCCAAGGAGATTACGGAGCTGCGCCAGCGTCTCAAGGAGAAGGAGGAAGAGGTCGCCAAACTCCGCTTGCAGGTAGTTTCCGGAGCGGGAGGAGGAGACGGCAAAACCGAGATCGAAGGGATCCCGGTCTTGCTACGGGAGGTGCCTCTGGCGCCCGTCAACGAGTTGCGAGACATGGCCGATGCCCTGCGGTCCAAGCTGGGTTCCGGAGTGGTCGTCATCGGTGCTGGGCAGGAGGGCAAGGTGACCCTCATGGCGGCGGTCAGCAAGGACCTGATTCCTCGGGTGCACGCCGGCAAACTGGTCAAGGCAGCGGCAGCAGTGGTGGGCGGCGGAGGAGGAGGACGGCCGGACTTCGCCCAAGCTGGAGGCAAAGATCACACCCGTCTGGAAGAGGCGCTGGAGGTAGCGAAGGCCACCTTGCAGGAGCAGCTAGGCGGTGAATAACAAGGTCTGAGGCTGATCTGGTAGAATCCCCGAGCTTTGGAAATTCGAATCATGCGAACTGTGGCGATTCTCTTGCTGGCCCTTCCGGTCCTGCTGTCTTCTGCCGCCTCTGCGGAGGTCAAGATGCGTCAGGGCGAGGGTGGAGTGCCCCATATCTACAACGAGACTTCGAACCAGCGTTCGATTCGGCTCTCCACTCACCTGCGAGAGGTGAATAGTCTCGAGTTGAAGAGGTGGATCGAAGACCACGCCGGGCGCCAAGGCTTGGACCGTCGCTTGGTGCAGGCGGTCATACAGGTCGAGTCGGGGTACAACTACAAGGCACGTTCGAGCAAGGGAGCCATGGGGCTGATGCAGCTCATGCCGGGGACGGCGCGCGACTTGGGAGTGCAGGACGCCTACAATCCGGAAGCCAATATTGGTGGCGGCGCTCGGTATCTGAGACAAATGTTAGATCGCTTTTCGGGAAACGTTCAGTTGGCCCTCGCCGCCTACAACGCCGGCCCGGAAGCGGTACGTCGCTACGGCGGGATCCCTCCCTATCGGGAGACGCAAAACTATGTGCGGCGGGTCCTCGCTTTGGTCGAAGGCAAGGAGATGACCATCGAAGTGCCCTCGAAGCCAACCGGCGGCAACAAGCCGAAGATCTACCTCACCCGGGATGCGAGAAACCGACTCGTCATGTCGACCTCGCCGCCTCCGAAACCCACTATTCCAGCAAAGAGCCCGGCAGGCCCTGCAAAGAGCCCGGCGGGAAAATAGGCCGAATTCGAACACCCTTCGGGTGATTTCTTTCATCGTTCCCCATGCTGAACCTGCCGAATCTTCTGAGCCTATTTCGCATCCTATTGGTGCCACTTTTGGTAGTGGTCCTGCTGACCAAGTTTCCTGAAAAGGAATTGGTCGGGCTCGGGCTGTTTCTGCTTGCGGCTCTCACGGATTTTCTCGATGGCTTTTTGGCGAGGCGAAATCGCCAGGTCACCCGACTGGGAAAATTGCTCGATCCGGCCGCCGACAAAGTGCTCACCTCCGCTGCCTTTATCTCCCTTGTGGAGATGAATCCCCACACGACTCCTGCCTGGATCGTCGTGACGATTATCGCTCGGGAGTTTTCTGTCGGGGCGTTGCGGTCCTTTGCTGCATTGGAACAGATCGTGATTCCCGCCAGCCTGTCCGGTAAGGTCAAGACGGTGAGTCAGATCGTGGCTATTTCCCTGCTCATCTTCTACAACAAGCTGGGAGAGTTTCAGCACCTGGCGCCTATTTGCCTGTGGGTGGCTCTGGTGATCAGTGTCTACTCCGGTCTGGAGTATTTCTTGCGCTTTCGTAAATTTGTCACTGGAGACAAGTCGTGGACCTCTCCGGAACCGGAAAACGATCTCCCTGAGAATCGCCTGTGAATCCGCCTTCTTTGCTGTCGAATCTAGCCCTCCTCGTTCGCCGCCGTTACCGCATCGTCTTCGCAGGCCTCCTGATTAGCTTGCTCTTGGCAGGCCTGGGCATTCTGCGCCTGCGTTTCGACACCGATGTGATGAATCTTCTGCCCCAGGAAGAGCCGGTGTTCAAAGTGTTTCGAGAGACGATGCAAGAGTTCGGTTCCTTCGACAACCTTCTGGTTGCGTTGGAATTGCCCGAGGGAGTCGTTTTGGACCCCTACCTGGAAGCGGTGGAAGAACTAGGGACGAGCCTCGAGGGGATGCCGGAGCTGGAGTCGGTGAGCTTTCGCATCGAAGAGCCCGAGGAGTTGTTACGACAGCTGTTCCCCGGCGCGGTTTTCTTTCTCGATGGGGCCGGTCGTCAGGCCTTCGAGGACCGGTTGAGCGACGAGGGAATCGAAACCAGGATCCGAGAGGTTCGCCGCACTCTCCTAACCCCTCAGGCGGTCGCTCTGAGACAGCTCTTGAAGCTAGATCCCTTAGGCCTCTCGGAGATTCTGCTGGGGCAAGTGGATGGTTCCCGAGGAAGCCTGGAGGTGGACTGGACCAGCGGCTTCTATCTGAGCCAGGATCAGCGCCTTCTTTTGATTCTCGCTAAGCCGGTGGAACGGCCCCAGAACATCGCTTTCGATCGCCGTCTGGTCGCTGGAGTCGAACAGCGCTTTGCCGAGATTGCCACCCGTTGGCCGGAGCTAGCTGGGGAGGATTTGCCAGTCCCCAAACTGGTGCTTGGCGGCTCCTACCTGACCGCTCTGGACGATGCCAGCTTCATCCAAAGCGACATGATGCGGAACACCGCTACCTCGGTAGTCGGTGTCTTGCTGCTGTTCTTCATTGCCTTTCGGCGTCTCAGCGCCCTGTTCTACGCCTTGCTTCCCCTCACCGTAGGTCTGGTGCTGACCTTTGGCTTCGCGGGCGCCTTCCTGGGGACTCTGAGCAATGCCACTAGCGGAGTGGCAGCCTTGCTCATCGGCTTGGGGATTGACTTCGTCATCGTCGTCTACGGGCGCTACGTGGCGGAGAGGCGTCGTGGCGGAAGCCTGGAGCAGGCCCTTTCTCTGGCCTTTGGAAGCTCCGGCCGAGCCGTCGTTGTCGGTGCTGTGACCACTGCAGCGACCTTTGGAGCCTTCCTGCTGACAGATTTTCCCGGTCTCAGGGAAATGGGCCTATTGACCGGCGTAGGAATCCTCTTTTGCATGGTGGCCGTGCTGGTTCTCCTGCCAGCCCTTCTGTCCTGGAGCGAAGACCGCCATCGCCGCCGCAAATCGACTCCCAATCTCTACCTTCATGGCTTCGGCACCGGTTTTCTCATTCGGGGCAGCCTAGCGCGACCCTGGCCGATATTGTTCATTGGCTGTGCCGTGACCGTTTTGGCCCTGCTCAAGGTTGGGGACATCCGCTTCGAGGAGAGCATGTCTGCCATGCGTCCCAAGGAGAATCGGGGTCTGGAGGGAGCTGCCAAAGTTGCCCAACATTTCGGGGGCGGCTTCGACTTCACCATGTTGGTACTCACCGGTGACAGTCCCGAAGATGTCCTGGCTTTGGCAGGGCGTGCCTCAGATCTCGCCCAAGGCCTGGTAGAAGAGGAGATCATCGCGGGCTTTCAATCGGTTACTTCTGTTCTACCACCGTTGAATCGCCAGCGGGAAACCTTGAGTTGGTTGGAAACCGGCCGGCAGGATGCTCTCGATCCCCAACGCATCGAGGCCACCGTGAGGCGAGTCTTGGCCGAGGAGGGAATGCGGGCCAAAGCCTTCGAGGAAGGCCTCAGCCTGCTGCGAACGGCACTCCAACGGCACCAGACCATCGGTGTTGAGGAGGTCTCTAGCAGCGACCAGGGAGCCCGTTTCCTGGACCAATTCCTACGCTCCACGGACGACGGGTGGAAGACGGTTCTTCGTCTCTATCCGCCGGACAATCGCTGGCGCAAATCCGTACCGCCGGAGATCGATGCCATGGCCGAAGCCCTCGGGCCACAGGCCATCGTGGCGGGAAGCAATCGGGTCAATGAGCGGGTCAAGCAGATCGTCCAGCGAGACGCCATCATTGCCGTCGTCACGGGTTTCCTGTTGGTAGCTCTATTGATCTGGGTCGACTTCCGTAGCCTTCGCGACACGGCGCTGGCTTTGACTCCTCTGGCCGTGGGGATCGTGTGGATGCTCGGTTTCATGGCTGCGGTCGGCATCAAAGCGAATTTCATGAATGTCTTCGTCAGCACCATGATCATCGGCATCGGTGTGGACTATGGGCTTCATATGATCCACCGCTACCGAGAGATCGAAGCCACCGGAGGAGACCTGACAGCCGGTTTGGAAGAGACCGGGCGAGCTATCGTCATCGCCGCTCTTTCGACAATCGTCGGCTTCGGCTCCCTATCCCTCTCCCACTACCCGGGGCTCAAGACCACCGGCTATGTTGCCATCATGGGCGCCGTAGCCACCGCCTGGGTCTCCATTACCCTCGTCCCGGCCCTCCTCGCCCTGGGCAACTCCTCGAAGCGATCTCACCCCCCGTAGAGGCGTCAGGAGCGGTGCCACGGTGTCAGGCATGCGTTCCATGCAGTCCTAAAATAGGCTCGCGGATAACGGCCCTGGAAACGGTCGGCGGTGAGATTCTAGTTGGGGGTGTGCCCGGCGTTACCTGTCGCCACTTGCTGAATGGCGCTGGCCATTTCCTCCGGCACTTGCTCTTGGAGAAAATGACCGCCATCGGTGACGGTGACGCTAGCCTTCGGGAAGGCCTTGGTGTGACGTTTCAAGGCCCTGCCGAGAATGGGGTCTTTCCGGCCCCAAACCAAGGCCATGGGACCTTCGAAGGATCGCAACCAGGCTTCGGTCTTTTGAAGCTCTCCGTAGCTGGGATGATCGATGGAGTTGGGCACCATGCGGGCCAGGGCCAAAGGGGAAGCGCGATCTTTTAGTCCGGAGAGGGGCCAACGGTAAGCTCGGGCGATGTCGCCTCGAATGGAAGTCGGTTCTCCTTGAACTCGGTGCAGGGAGCGCAGGGGGAAGCCTAGAAATCGGAAGACCAGGTCGCTGACGATGGGAAAGTTAGCGAAACGATGGAAGGCGGTGCCTCGGGGGCGCTGTGGAGCCAATACGGAGGTATTCCCTAGGACGATCCCCGCGACTCGGTCCGGCAGTCGAGCACCCACCGCGGTAACGATGGGGCCTCCCCAGTCCTGACCCACCAGAATGACTCGGGTGAGCCCCAGCTGTTCCACCAACTCGGCCAGAGCATCGGCGTGACGAGCCAGGGAGTGCTCTCGAGGAGAGGAGAAGCGATCCGAGAGGCCGAGGCCCAGGAGATCGGGAGCGACGCATCGAAAGCCCTCCAAATGGGAGATGACCTTGCGCCAGAGGAAGCTCCAGGTGGGATTGCCGTGGGCCAAGAGAACCGCGGGATCGTTCCGGCCCCCGTGATCGATGGTGTGCAGCATCAATCCCCGGTTCGAGCCCTTCTCCAAGCTCACACACCGCCGATCGAAGGGCAGGCGGCGAGCAATGAAGTCCGGTAGGTCCGGCACCGGAGGGCCATCGGATGCCATCTGAGATTTCTACTTACAGCTTCGGCCGCTCCTGCAACCGATGAACTCTCATCAGGTTGGTGCGGGGCCGCTCGTTGATGGGGGCGCCCATGAGGATGATGGTGACCTCGCCGGGCTCGGCGAATCCTTTGGCACATAGCTCTCGATCGACGATCTCCACTACTTCGTCGTGCTGTTCCGGGTTGTGGTCCAGCAGAATGGGATAAACCCCCCACAGCAGTTGGATCCGGCGAGCTACCGCCGGGTCGGTGGTAAACACCAGGACCGGCACTGGCGGCCGGTAGCGGGCCAGGAGCCGAGCGGTGAACCCTCCCTGACTGAAGGCGACGATCTGTTTGACTTGGAGGAGCTTGGCCGCGTGGGCAGCGGCAGCGGAGACAGCGTCCGGAGTATCCACCGAGCCCATTTCGAAGCCGTCCATAATGCCGGGTCTAGCGCCGCTGAGCTCGGATTGGCGCTCAGCGTCGATGCGGCCATAGCCTTCCGCTTCCAAGATAGTGCTGCGCATGGTCCGCACTGCCTCCAAGGGAAAGCGTCCGGCAGCGGTCTCGCCGGAGAGCATGAGGGCGTCGGCCCCGTCGAAAACGGCGTTGGCGACATCCGAGACCTCGGCTCGAGTCGGTCGTGGTTGTTCCATCATGGACTCCAGCATCTGGGTGGCGACGATGACTGGTGTTCCGGACCGTCGTCCGGCAGCGATGATCTTCTTTTGTAGCACCGGTACCTGGTTCAGGGGCACTTCGACGCCCAGATCTCCCCGTGCCACCATGACCGCATCGGCGGCGTCAACGATGCTGTCGAGTTGTTCCACCGCTGCTCGGCGCTCGAGCTTGGCGATCAGGGGCAAGCGGCCACCGGCGGCTTCGATGACCCCGCGGAGCCGCTCCAAGTGATCCGAGTGGCCGACGTAACTGGCACCGATGAAATCCGCCCCGACCTCCACTGCAAAGGCGATGTCCTGTCGATCCTTGAGAGAGATCTGGAAGGGTAAGTTGGTGTCCGGTAGGTTGATTCCCTTGCGGGTCGAGACCGGCCCCCCATGGACCACGCGGGCAGCGACATGGCGACCCTTGCGGGCCAGTATGGAGAGTTCCACCAAGCCGTTGTCGATGAGCACCCGCTCACCGGGTTGGAGATGTTCCATGAGCTCCGGTGCATCCACCGGCAGGTCCACTTCGTCCGTGCCTTCACCGAGGAGGACCTGCTGCCCTTCTGCCAGATGAAAGCCTCCCTCGGGCAGTTGGCCGAGGCGGTAGCGAGGGCCCATCAAGTCGATCACGATGGGTATGTGACGCCCCAACTTGGCGGTTGCGGATCTCACCGCATCGATGGTGTTTCGATGGGTTTCGTGAGTACCGTGGGAGAAGTTAAATCGAAAAATACCGACGCCAGCCTGGATCAGTTGCTCGATCACTTGAGGATCGCTGGAGGCTGGGCCGAGGGTGGCCATGATTTTTGCTCGAGTTTCCATGGCCGCGCAGTATACCGGGGCTGAGTGACGCCGTGTTGCAACTTCGAGTTGCTGAGGTAGCATTGTGGTGAGGATATGCTGTGATCCACAGGTGTCTGGGCTGGCTTTCAACAGTACGAAAGGGGGAAATGAGATGTCCCGAGTACTTCTGACGGTGGGCACCCGAAAGGGGGCATTCTTCCTGTGGTCGGACGAGTCCCGTGAAAACTGGCGTCTGGAAGGGCCCCATTTCAAGGGCTGGGACGTCGGGCCCATTCAAATGGATCGTCGTGGAGACACGGCAATCTGGGCCGGAGTCAGTCATTTCGTCTATGGAGCTCACCTACAGACATCCAAAGATCTAGGGGAGACCTGGAAGCAGATCGAGCACGGACCTCGCTACGAGGACTCCTCCGGGCACAAATTGAACCGTATCTGGTGCATCGAGCCCGGACCGCCGGAAGAGCCCGACCTGCTCTATGCGGGTGTGGATGAAGCCGGGCTCTTCGTTTCTTCCGACCAGGGAGAGCATTGGCGCGGCGTCGACGGCCTCAACGATCACCCCACCCGAGGAGAATGGTCGCCGGGCCTCGGAGGCCTGTGCCTGCACCGTATTCTCATCGATCAGAAGAACCCCAATCGCATGTGGGTGGCCATCTCCGCCGTAGGGGTGTTTCGCTCCGAAAACAAAGGAGCCTCGTGGCAGGCTTGCAATCAAGGTGCTCCCATCGTAGCCAAGGGGAAGGAATTCGAGCACATCGGTAGCTGCGTTCACAGCCTGGTGCAGGCCGGAAATGTTCCGGACTTGCTGTACCAGCAGAATCACCAGGGAGTGCTTCGCAGCACCGACGGTGCGAACAGCTGGCAACGAATCGAGACGGGCTTGCCCGCTCGCTTTGGTTTTCCCATGGAACTCGACCCCAACGATAGCAATACGCTCTACACGATCCCCCTGGAGAGCGATGAGTACCGGCTTCCCATCGAGGGGAAATTAGCAGTTTTTCGGAGTCGCGATGCGGGAGAGTCGTGGCATGCCATGACGACGGGGTTACCCCAAGGCGGGTTTTACTCCGGAGTCCTTCGCCATTCTCTTGCGGTGGACGGCCTGGGACCCTGCGGGATCTACTTCGGCACGACCGGTGGACAGCTGTTTTATAGCCGAGATGGCGGAGAGGACTGGCAGTCAATGCCTTTCACGCTGCCTAGAATTCAATCAGTTTCAGCTTTCTTGCTGGCCTAGACATGTCGGGCCCTGTGACCGTAACGGTGCAGTTGCCGAGCCTCTTGCGATCTTCCGCTGGAGGGCTTAGCGAAGTTAGGGTGGAAGCTTCGACCTTGGAGAACCTCTTGGAGTCACTGTTTGCCAGCTATCCGCTCCTGCGGAGGCATCTGGTGGACGAAAAAGGAAATTTGCGTCCCCACGTAAACCTATTTCTCGATGACGCTGATGTGCGTTGGTTGGACGATTGGCGCGAGCCCTTGGAGGCGGGTACCAGTCTGACGGTTTTGCAGGCCGTCTCGGGAGGGTAGAGGGGGACCGCAACACCCGGGGGAGACGTTCGGCCCTGTGCTAGCATTCGTCTCAGTTCTACTAGGAGGAGCCGCTGTGAAAACGATCCGCAAAGAGAAGAGTCCCTCGTCCCCTGGGCCGGAAACTCAGAAGCTTCAGGCCTTGGTGAAGGAGGTCACCTCCGACGCTTTGGCGCAGTCCAAGACCTATCTTGCCGAAACGGTGGTTCCCGAGGGGGGCGAGTAGACCTGTTCGGGGGAGTCAGGTCCAGACTTCCGTGATGGCCATGGCGCCGTCAGTTTCCGGGAACATGGGTTTCAGAAACAAAGGCTTCAGAAACACGGGTTTCAGAAATACGGGCTTGAAAAGCACGGCTTTCAGGAGCGATGGCTCTTCGTGCGCTGAACCCCCAAGAACCGCCTCCCCCGGCACTGAATCCCTTTACCGGGATTCGTCCAGCGCAGCTTTTCCTGTCAACGACTCTTCCCCCAGCGCCAAAGTCGAAGCTATCCCTGGAAACCTCTGTTCCACCGACTCTCCTAGCAGGGGTCGGGAATCTCGTCGCTCACAATCCGGTGGTCGTTCCAGCAGTCTTCCGGTCGGTTTCTCCTCTTCCTCATCTCGACCAAGAAACCCCTCTGGCTCCGAATCCTGTCGTTTGATGGGTCTCGAAACGGAATATGCCATCCGCTATTCGGGAGTGGAAGCCTCACCGGGAAATGGCCAGATTTATGATGCTCTGGTGCGAGCCATCAGTCGCCAGGTGGCAGCCCGGCCCGGGGATGCCCCGGTAGGAAAGAACCAGATCTTCTTAGAAAACGGCGGCGCCTTCTACTATGAGCATCTTCCTCACTGTCCGGAGGGTGGGTTGGTGGAAGGGGCGACTCCGGAGTGCCGGTCTCCATCTCAAGTTCTGCTCTATCAAAAAGCTCAGGAAGCCCTCCTACTGGAGGCCTTGCCCTGGGCCCAGGAAGAAATGCAGAACCGCGGTTTTGGAGGTGAGCTGGGGCTGGTAAAGAATTGTCTGGATGGAGAAGGGCATGTTTACGGTGCCCAAGAAAATTACCAGGTCTCCATCGCGTCAGGCCTGGCCTTGGGTCTTTATCGGCTCGGCCTGGTTCTGCTCCTGCCGGTGATCTTGGTGCAGGCGGTGATGTCTTTTCTGGTGCAGGTGGCGATCGCGATCGTCCTCGTGCTGATGACGATCCTGGCCGTGGGAACCCTCTTCCTGCCTTTTCGGGTGAAGGTTCTGGAGCCACTGATTGAGTTGGCTGAGGCCGACGAGAGATCCTTGGGTAGGTTTTTCGGCCGCTTTCAACTGTGGTTGGCGTACTTCCTGTCCTGGCCGATCACCGCACCGCTGAGCCTCTTGTTCTGGGCGACGGCTTTTCGGGACATTCGTCACCAAGCGACGGCCTTCTTCGTTTCTAGGCCAGTGCTCTCGGGAGCGGGTACGGTGACTCCAGAGGGTCGCTTTGGCCTGTCTGAAAAGGGGCCAGCTATCCGGCGGATCCTGAGGACTTCGATCCGTCCCGACAACCGGCCTCTCTTCGACACCGGAAATCTCATGAAGCAGGCTGCGTTGCCCCTGAGTTTTCGCGTCGCTCCTCTGTTCCGACTCTTCGATCGTCATCAGCGGTTGCAACTCGGGCTTTCCGACTCCAATGCGGCGCAGGTGGCGGAGTATCTCAAAGTGGCCTCGACGCAGTTGGTTTTAGACATGGTGGAGAGTGGTTATCTCACCGAGGCCCCGAGGATGAGGCGGCCCATCTCGGCGCTGTTGGCGATTGTCGCCGACCCTGCCTTGACCGAAACGGTGGTGGTGCGCAGAGGAGCTGGTCTCCTCGGCACAGGTCTCTTCGGCACTGAAGAAACGAAATCGGCTTTGGAGATTCAGCGGTACTACCTGAATAGGGCTCGAGCTTTCGTCAACGCTTCGCCAACGGTCTCTCTGGAGTCGAGGCAGACGGTCGAGCTGTGGGACGAGATGCTGTCGGCCCTCGAAGAAGGAAGGCAAGAAGACCTCATCGGGAAGTTGGACTGGGTGACCAAGAGATTTTTTCTCGAATCCTGTCAGCAGGAAGCGAGCGCCGACCTCGAGACTGGACCTGAAGCAGACCTGGCGGTAGATCTAGCATCCGATTCTGAGCCCGAGGAGCAGGGGAGTCGGGCGAGTCGGCCTCAAAGAGGTCAATTCCTCAAGACCCTCGACCTTCGCTACCACGAGCTAGGCAGTGGCTATTTTGCTCGCCTCGAGGCGGAAGGCTTAGCCCCTCGGTTGGTAGAGCCGGAGGAAGTCCACCGAGCTATGACGACCCCTCCGACGGACAGCCCAGCCTGGTGGCGGGGGCGGTTCATTCGCAGCCGGGGCCAGTCAGCGATCCCGGTGCGGGTCTCTTGGGCCTCTGCATGGATCGGTGGCCGATTCCAAGGGCGAGTGGTCGAGTTTCGCCCTCGAGGCCGAGGGCCATCGCCCAAACGGTAGGTCGCCGAGAGCCGGAGACACCAGGTTCTGGGCAGCTCGTCCTCGGTTCTCATCAACCAGATTCTCAGCAACGAGATCCTCACAAGTATCCGAGAGCTTTGAGTTCTCGAATAATCTCCTCGTCCGCTGAAGAGGTGACAGCGGTTCCTTCTCGGCTCACCTCCCAGGCTTTGACGGTGCGAAGGGGATTCGCCTTGCGAAAGTCCTCGGAGAAGAGATTCATCCAAGGTTGGCCGGCGAAGTTCTCACCGACGGGTAGACCCAGGGCGTAGAGGATCGTCGGGGCGATGTCGTGGATGCGAATGCCTTCGACATTGGCTGTGGGGTCGATGTCCGGGCCAGCAGCAAAGAAGACTCCATGAGTGTGGGTGGTGTGGTCCCCGGAGAGACGACTGATCTCACGGAGAATTCCCCGCAGAGGTTCCGGGTCTCCATCGTAAAGTAGATCGAGGTTGGTGGTTCTTTGGCTCACCTTGACGGCGAAGTCGATACCCCGTCGGGACTCTTTGCGCCGAGGATCCCGCACCCAAAAGGTTGGTTCGCCGTTGGAGTAGGTGATGCGCCCAAGCTCCTCCTCCAACCGTTGGCGGATGGATTGGGCCAGCTCCGGAGGGACTTTCCCTCCCTCCGGGCGACCAGCGAAAGCAAATCTCAGGTTCTTGACCAGGCGATAGTCCGCGGATTCGAAAGTGAATAACTCGGTGCGCTCAAAATCGATCTTGCCATCCACCCGCACCAGAAACCCGAGCCGCTCCAAGAGAAGGTCAAAGTCCAAAACCAGCCGAATGACCTCTTCACTATGGGCGCGGAATCCGTGGTCGGAAATCACCAACACGTTGGGCTCCGGCTCGGCGGCCGCGAGCCAGCTTCCGAGGGTCTGGTCCACCGCCTCATATTCCTTGGGTATTCGATGCTCGTTGGCGGAGAGCTCTCGCTGGGAGATCCTCAACTCGGGGAAGCGTTCGGGCTCGAAATACTTCCAGAAACGATGGCTGGCGATGTCGATACCCCGCAGGTAGGCGAGGATTAGATCGTAGTCCTCGGTGACCACCTGGCGAGCGATCTGGGCGATCAGCTGGTCTTGGCGCCGAGAGGATCCTGTGGGCTCAAAGGGGTTCGGCGCATCGTCTGCTTGAGAGATCAGACGTTGGAGTTGAGGCAGGTATTCCGGTGGGTAGACTCGGTGGTCGAGATCCTTGAGGGCACGATCCGACACGACCAAGCCGTTGACTTCCTCTGCCGGCCAGGAGGCCCACCAACCGAGTACGGCAACTTTGCGACCCGCGCGGCTGAGCATGTTCCACAGGGCCGGGACCCGGCGGAGAGAAGAAGACACCGGTACGTTTCCATTGGGTGTAGAGACTACGAAATCTTCGATCCCATGCTCCTCCGGTCGCAAACCAGTCGCGATGGTGGTCCAGATGACCGGAGACATGGTGTAGCTAGTGCCGAGAGAGGCCGTGACTCCTTTTTCCGAGAGAGCTTTGAGATGAGGCAGCCTGCCTTGCTCCCACATTCGCCGAATGACCTTCCACTCACCACCATCGATGCCAAGAATTAGGAGAGGACGTCGGTGTTGAGTGACCTTCGGGCGTTCCCCGAGAGCCCCTTCCTCCTTCGGTGGCTGGCAGCTCACGGTGCCCGAAGCCAGCAGAAGCAGGCCGATGGAGATAGTGAGACGGGCTCGGTGGTAGGAGATCATGGGCGTCCTCAGAATCAATATAGGAGGAGCCCAGGCTACGACAGGAGGAAAAGGGGAACAAGAGACGGGGCCGGAGCCCGAACTTCTCACCAACCTTCTGGTAAGACACCGGGTCTGCCTAGATCTACGGCGTCAGATGGCGATTCTGCGCCTCGACAGAGGGCCACTATGCCTGCCTCGCAGAGAACGCCCTCTTCCTTGGATCTCCAGGCATCTTCGGTGTGTCGCGACGAAGTCGGTAAGAAGTTCGGGCTGGAGCTCTCGAGTCACGTCTCGATCCATTGACCACTTTCATAGAATGCCTATCAGCTGAAACCGAAGAACCGGTCTTTCGGGATGGGCCGCCTCCGTGGGATGATCTGGACTTAGCCAAGGAGGAAATCTGCCATGCCACGAGCCATCTGGAACGGAACGATCATCGCCGAGAGTGACCAAACGGTCGTCGTGGAAGGGAACCACTATTTCCCCGTCGAATCTGTAGAAAAGGACTTCCTGCGCGACAGTGCTCATCGCACCCAGTGTCATTGGAAGGGAGAAGCTAGCTACTACCACCTGGAAGTGGAAGGGGAAGTGAACCGGGACGCCGCTTGGTTTTACCCCTCGCCCTTCAAGGAGGCGAGTCAGATCGCTGGGCGGATCGCCTTTTGGCGCGGCGTCGAGGTAGTGGATTGAGGCATTTGGGGCTGAGGAAGTCTCTGCAAAGGGGGGCCGTAGTCGCCCTACTAGCGGCTTTGACGTATTCTTCCTCCGCTCTAGCTTGGGGGCCCACGGGCCACCTGGTGACCGCACAGTTGGCCTACGAGGAGCTCGATTCCGACACCCGCTCGGAAGTAGATCGTTTGATCGCTCTCTTGGCTCCCTTCGAACCCCGGTTTGATCACTTCGTTCCAGCCTCTACGTGGATGGACGCTTTGCGATCCGAGGGCCCTACAGCCTTTGATCATTGGCATTACATCAACCTTCCCATCGGCGAGGGTCTCGATGAGGGAGAGTGGGAGACCTTGCCAGGGCCGGACCCCTACAACGCAGTCTGGGCCATCCGTCGAGCGGTAGAAGTGCTCTCCGATGCTGACGCCGATGATCTCCAAAAAGCATGGATGCTGCGGGTGCTCGTTCATTTGGTGGGGGACGTACACCAACCGCTTCATACCGTCAGTCGCTTTGGCGAGGGATTTTCCCGCGGCGACCGGGGAGGGAACCTCTTTACTCTCCGCGACCCGGAACACTCAAACCTTCACCGCCTTTGGGATTGGACCGCGGGTCTGCTGCCTTTCGTCAATCCGGAGGGCCGTTGGCAGGCACCCGTTCAGCGATTCGCCCAACAACTTCGTCGAGACTTTGCTGCTCCGGGAGCCGCTCGACTAGAAGATTCCGATCCAGGAACCTGGGCCGAGGAGGGGCGTCACCTTGCAAAGACCGCCGTCTATGCCGGTATCGACTTCGAGGGCTATCCCTCTGAGGCCTATTTGGCAAGAGCGCGAGGAGTCATTGGTGAACAACTTCTTCTCGGTGGCTTCCGCCTTGCCGGATTGCTGAATACCGCCCTTGGAAAGAAATGAGCATGCCTAAACTGGATCGCCTAGACGAGCTTCTCGCCTATCGCCTCGACCTCCCGGACAAGCCCTGTGCGGGAGATCCTGCCATCCTCTATCTCCATGGCTTCGGTTCCACCCAGCAAGGGGAGAAGGCAGAGTTTTTCCGGCGTCAGGCTCTCGAGGAAGGGTTCGCCTTTTGTTCCTTCGACTTTCAGGGCCACGGGGAGTCCGGGGGAGAGATGGGAGAGTTGACCCTATCTCGTAACCTCCTTGACATGGAGCGCATGCATCGAGAGTTGGAGCGTCGGGGGTTCCCTCGAGTCATCGTTCTGGGGTCTTCCTTGGGAGGTCTCACCGGCATGTGGTTTTGCGCCCAACACCCGGACAAAGTTGCCGCCGGGCTCTACCTGGCTCCGGCGGTAGATTTGGCAGAAACCGCCGAGACTTGGTTTGGGGAGGAGGGGCTGAAGCAATGGCAGGAGCAGGGATCCATGAAGATTCGAACCGATCTCGTCGATTGCGAGATGGGCTGGAGTTTCATCGAAGACCTGAGGGCTCATCCCATTTCACGGCTGGTGAGGCAGCACCAGACCCCAGCTTTGTTATTGATGGGAAAAAAAGACACGTCCGTGTCCTGGCAGCGAGTGGCTGCCTTCGCCACGGAAAGTGTTTTCGAAGAGCTGGAGCTGCATCTCTTTTCCGATGGTGATCATCGGTTGCTGGATCGAAAGGAACGCCTTTGGCAGCTGATGCAGGGCTTTCTAAGAGATAAGGGTTTGCTGGGCTGACCTGGTTGAATGAGGAGCTCCCCATGGAAAAGTGGTTATTTGTCGCTGGTGCCTCGATCTTTGGAATGTTGGGAACGGCTCATCTCGTCTACACGTTCTTCGGTCGACGCCTCCACCCTTTCGAATCCGCCGTGACCGAAGCCATGAAGAAGGGGACATTGAACATCACCAAGGACACCACGGTTTGGAAGGCTTGGAAGGGGTTCAATGCGAGCCATAGCTTCGCTGCTTTGCTCATTCCTGGCGTGTATCTTCCCCTCGCCCTATTCCATCTCGAGGTTCTTCACGAGTCCACCTGGTTGTCGACCCTGCCCGTGGTGATGGGGGGGATTTACCTCGTCTTAGCGAAGAAGTATTGGTTCAAGGTTCCTTTCTTTGGAATCTTGATGGCAACCCTCTGTTTCGTCGCTGCAATCGTGGTGAGGAATCTCTAGAACTACAGAGGTCTTGGGGCCGGGGTCTTTTCGAGAGCGGTTCCTTCGAGAGCGGTTCCTTCGAGTTCGGGGCTTTCAGACTCGGTTATTTCGAATCGAGAAACCTCGAAGCTGGAGAGGGAGCTTCCAGGTGGTAGGTCCAAATAAAAGAGGTATTTGTCCTGTCTCGGTAGGGTGATTACGGCCTCGGTGTCTTGGCCAAGAGTCCGTTGGGTGATTTCTCGGCGATCCAGATCCAAAACTCTTAAAGCCCCGCCGGGAGGCACCTCTCCTTGGAGACGAACCAAGAAATCACCTTCCTCCAAGAGGGCTTTGAAAAGGCTCCACTGCCCGGTTGCAGCATAATGAACGGTTGCCGAGCCCTCTGGTCGCATGGAGCCGTGCGACAGGAACGCCACGGAGGCCGGAATGCTTCCCTCTTCCCCATGGGCTCCCGGCAAGGGGGGGATCTGATAGAGCTCCAACCAGGCTCCTCGGCGCCCGAGCCCAGGAGCAAATTCCTTTACCTTCGGAAAATCGGCGAGGATCTCCCGGTAACGTCGACCGAATTCGTGGTGATGCTCTTTCGTCAACTCCTTGCCATCGAGGAATCTCTGATAGGCCGGCCGGGCCAGCAAGAGAAAATCGTGATGGGGCCGCCGGATCTCCTCGAGGGGGATTCGGGCCGCAAAGCGGCTCTGCCGCAAGGCGAAACGGTTGCGATCTAGCCGAGGCGTATAGGACTCTTTGATGATGCCGGACCCCGGAGGAAGATTTTCCGAGATCCACTGAGAGGCCACGTCTCGAGTGCTGGGCCGCGCCAGCGCTAGGGTGTCGAGGCTGGCCCAGGAAACCGGTTGGGCTAGGGCGGCAAGGCCCAGAGTGGCCGCCGCGGCGGTGCTCCAGGGAGGCCGCAGGCGGGCGAGGGAGTAGACCAGCACCCCCAAACCAATGCCGAGCACCGCCGCCAAAGAGGGCAGAGCGGGAAAGAGGTTGCGTCGGACCACCATGTTCATGGAGCCCACCAACAGCAAATAGGCTGCGGGAAAGGCGAGCAACCAAAGGAGCCTCCAGCCGCGGCTTCGACCCAGCAAGAAGAGCCCCGCGATGCCCAGTATCAATGCGACTAAGCCAAAACTTGCCGCCAGCTCTCCGCCGTAGTATTGCCAATTACTCTCCGGCATGACCCCGATCCAACCTCCCTTGGCGTACTGGCGCACCCCAAAGAGCATGCCTCGGTCACCGAATAAAGCGATCCGGGGATAGAGCAAGAAAGTCGGCATGCAGGCGACGAAGGTCGCGAGGGAAATGAGGCCTGCCCAGATGAGGTCGAAGGAAAATCGCCGACTTTCCAGGCGCCCTTTCACCCAAGCAGCGATGATCGCCACAGCGACCAGTCCCGCGGGGTATTTCGTCGCCGCCGCCAGCCCAGCGAACATCCCCGCTAATAGGTAGTCCCGTCGGCGCTCCTGAGTCAGCAGGCGAGCGGAGAACCACAGGCTGAAGGTGGCAAAAACCGCAGAGGGTACATCGGCAATGAACAGGTGGGAACCATCGTTGAACAGTCGGGAGAAGATCACCAACAGGGCTCCGAAGGCTCCTGCGAGAGCTCCCCCGAGGGCTTCGGCGATGCGAAACACCGGAAGCACGACGAGGGCACTGATCAAAGCGGCGACGAATCGCAGAATCAACCAAGATCGAGCCAGGTGCTCTTCAACCCCGAACAGGTTCAAAGCCAAGCCGTGCCAGATTTCCGGAAAGAGCCCCGCCAGCCAAAGAGAGAATCCGTCTAGGTAGTAGAGAAAGTGGGGATAGACAAAGCTGAACCGCTTCCACTCCCCCTGGTTGATCTTGTCCGCGTGGTGATAGTAGGTGCCTTCATCCCGGTAGGCCCGCTCGAAAACCTCGTGATCGACACCAACCAAGCGAATGGCAAAGGAGAGAGCCAGCAGCCCCGGCAAGAGCCACCGCAGTTGAGTAGGGGAAGATCTTAGATGGCGCCGCAGCTGGCTCCCTACCCACACCAAGGTGACGACTCCCACCAAGGGAAAAGTGAATCGCCCTAAAGTCGCATAGATACCTCCCCTGGCTCCGGAAGTCACATCCAGAAGCCAAAGAAGGACCAGCAAGCCCCACAACAGACCAGTCCAGCTACCAAGACTGGCTAGAGCGCGCCGAATGGGGCTTTGAGGGGAATCTTGGGGCATCATCGCAACCAGCTAGGTTCCTAACCTTCTACTCGCCGGGGATGGAGGCAACCGGTCCCGCAGCCATCTTTTTGGGAACGGGGACATTCTACCAGGTTGGAGGGAGCCGTTCCTTCTTGCCAACTTTCTGCTGTACTGCCGGATCCGCCTGCATCTGCTGCATCGTTCGCTCCGAAGCCCTCCTCGGCGTACTGACAGTACGACTGTGTCGGATTCGAAACGAAATCCTTGTTTCTACAGGCATCTACGCCGGCTCGCGACGGATCCGGTGAGGAGGAACGGCTGGAGCTCGTGGGGGTGTGGTGCCGGGGGGGCCTAGCATGGTGTTGGCAAGTGGTTAGGGCACTCAGGGGGCCACCTGCCAAACCTCGGTCATGGAAACGTCGGCAGTTTTGCCGCATGGAGGTGCTGGAAACTTCTTTCTCGGAGTCCGGTATCAGTGTGGTGCTATGCACTCGAAATGTTTTGAAGATTTGTTGGCGAAGAATTTCCCTCCTTTGCGTACCGCCCAAAGAACACGCAATAAAACGAGCGCCTCGGAGGAATCTCCGCGGCGCTTCAAGGAGGGAAAGCAATGGCTTTGACAGACTGTATTGGCGACCGTGGGCGGCTTTTTCAGATGGCTCCCTGGCTCCTGGCGATCCTAGGGCTGCTCGGGGGTTGGGCTCAGCCCCTCGACGCCGGTGGTGCTGGTGGGATAGAGGGGACCTTCGAATATGTCATCGACGTGCCCTGGCGAATCGAGCCGGTTCAAGCAACCGATGGCAGCGGTTTCGAATTCGGTTCGGTTCCCATTCTCATCACGATCCACGATGCGATGGATGTCAAGCTGGATTGGGGCTACTTTGGTGACTTGGAACGAAGCGCCGCGGACATCCTTTCCCTGGGGAATTTCTGTAGCCTGACGGTGCACAATGGCGCCCAAGAAGATACTTATGTTTTCGACGACCTCGCGGAGGTGGAGTTGACTCGGGGGCGGTGGCCTTTTCCGGATAACGGAGCTGCTCCGGCCCATGAGCTGTGCCGGAGTTGGCAGGGAGAGGATTGCTCCGGCCTACGGGACCTCTCTGAATCGAGCGAGTGGCACGCCGTCCAATGGCATCCGGTGACCCAGCAAAATGACGGAGAGCCAATCCGGCCCGGCTCCTTGGTCGATCTCAATCTGGAAGTGAAATTAACTCGTTATCCCTCGGTTTCCTGCGAAGAGGCCGCCGCCAGCGTCGAGTTGCCGCCCGCCATGCTCACCCTCAGTAATCGGGTACGGGTCCGCTTTGCGGAGGCTCCTCTGCCGCGCTTTGGTGAGGGGTGGGTCTACGGCGACCTTCACTACCATTCCCAAGGCACCGACAACGAGGGCGAATCCGGCATTGCCTATCGGAGCGTCATCCGGGCCATGGGAGCCATGGGCCTCGACTTCGCTTTGGCGACGGAGCACGCTTCGGACTCGGAACAAGTCATCGACGCGGACATCTCTGCCGGTCTTGGCTGGAATAACCTGGTCTACGTCCGCAAGAAGGGGGATACCCTGCGGGACATGAACCGGCGGCGCTTCGCTGTCGCCCACGGCTTGATCCAAGGTGCCGATGGGGTGAATGCCGAGGCCGCCCTGGAAGCAGCGGGCTCCTTGCCTCAGAACGTCTTGGGCCACGGGGTGATACCTCAGCTTCTTCTAGGTGGGGAGATCGATGCCATCCCGGAGGTGGCTCCAGGGCAGGCCGATCAGTACATCACCTACGGCAATGGCCTGCGCTACAACCCCTCTCACTATCTCTGCAAAGGTTGGCACGGCGAGTTGTGGGCCGAAAACTGCGACACCTCGAATCTATGGGAAGTGGCGACCGGCGGAGTCTTGGTCAAAGATGCCCAAGGGCTGAACGAGTACCACTACGGCCGGGAGCACATGGTGTACATGCCGACCAACAGTTCCCTCGAGCAACCGGACGGCTTCGGCGGCACCGAGTCCGCTTTTGTGTCGAGCCAAACCGGCGAATTCGGAGGCGCCCAGCGGCGGCTCAGCCGAGCCCACCTGGGCAAGCAAGCCCTCTTGCCGGAAGTCTCCCGCAAGGGTTTCGCCTTTCTGGCTCATCCCCTTAACGCCCCCAGGCCTGGTAGCGAAGGTCCCGATGGTGTGCCTTGGAGCGAGCATATGTTGAGTATCGCCTTCGAATCCCCTGGGATTCTCGGTCTTCAGATGTGGAACGAGAACTCTCGGCGTTCCTCATCGGTCCACTCCAGTGCCAACTACAGTGGTGGCCCCGCCATGCAAATCGGCTATTCGCGCCTCGAGGGGCTCGGGGCGCCGAAGCCCTCTCGAACGTTTCGCTCAGGCTTCGCCACGAACTCCGGCCTATTCGATCTTGCGCCCTGGGATCCGGAATCCGGCGAGTGGGACAAGCACAGCAAGAAGAGGGTGGCCCGCGGTCTCCAGGAAAGCTCTTTTACCTGGGACAAGATGCTGCATTGGGGTCTGGATCCCATCAAAAGAGGGCAGATTTCCTGGCTGCAGCCGGGGGAGCCGCGGCGCTGGCTCATGGCGGGTGGCTCAGATGCCCACGGAGATCTCAATTACCACCGTTCCGGCTATTTCAATGGCACTACTCACGCTACTGATGGAGCCATCGGCTCGCCTCGGAATTTGGTCTTTCTAGGGGCAGGAGCCGGTACCGAAGTGCCGGTACCTGGGGTTCCGGATGGCCAATATCCCGTGCGCTACGAGCACGGTGAAATCGTTGCCGCTCTGGGGAGTGGGAACTTCGCCGTCACCGATGGCCCGGCCTTGCGCATGGTCGTCGACACAAACGGCAATGGGCAGATCGATGACACCGACGCGCCCATGGGAAGCGTCCTTCACCTGACTCCAGAACAGACGGCTCTCCCTTTGCTCGTGGAGTGGCAATCGACGGAGGAGTTCGGTCCGGTGTCGATGGTCGACTTCTATCTCGGGGTTCAAAACGGCGAATTGGGCCGCACCTATGCCCCCTACCGTCACGGGCCGCGAGGGCGCCTGCGGGGAGTCGGCGAAGGGATCGGGTACCCAGATTCCTATGGCCTCAAACACGAGCTCCTGGACGATCGTTATTGGCACCTGGAGGAGACTTCCCTTACCCGTCTGAGGATCTCTGGCGGAACCACGGGAGCGCCCCTACCCATGTGCGAGGCCAAGATCTGGACCTGCGAGAGCAACGAGCCCCAGGACCTTCCTGGCGGCGACCCCACATCGCCTCCTAATTTTCCCCTCTGCCGCACCTTGGCCTACGATGTGCCGTGCACCGAATGCTCGGGGTATCAACTCCTAGAGGGCTACTCGAGCTGTCTTCAGACGGAGATCCTACCGCCGGAAGACCTTCCTCTTCCCAATACCGCCCTCTCCGGAACCCTACCTCTCGACCTGGATCTGGCAGCCTTCGAGGCAGCTCAGAATTTCCGTGGCGAGAGCTTCTATGTACGGGCCTTTGTGCGCACCCAGACGCCGAGGGAAATGTCGAACGGCTGTTACCGGGCCGGCGGCGTCTGCAATTGCGACGTGATCGACGGTGAGTGCATTGAACGATACGCTTTCACCAACCCCATCTGGGTGATGTTGGACAAGGCCCGGGATTGCGACGAGGGGGATCCGGATAGCGACAGCGACGGCATTCCGGATGGCTGCGATCCTTGCCCCTTCACCGACGACGACGTCTGCCTACGGGAATGATCCCTCTCCGGCCCCCCTCGTTGGAGGAGGGGCCGGGTATTGCCCTTCGGCTGGCATTCTTCAGCTAGTACTGCATCGAGATAGAATTGCCCAAAGAATTGAAAGATCTCAAAAGGCTCGATGCCCTCTTCGATCAGGCCCTGGACCTGCCAGTCGAGGAACGGGCCGCCTTCGCGCGGTCCGCTCTCGGGGAGGAGCCTGCTCTGTTGGGAAGTCTTATGGATCTTCTTGACTGCGCTGAAGCGGAGGCCCCCGAGAACGACTTGGACGAAGGCGGCGGGCTTCGCGAGAAGGTTCTGGAAGCCGCTTGGGCAGAATTGTCCGACCGACCGGCGGGCCTTGAAGAGGGGACTCAGCTCGGGCCCTACCAGCTCCTAGAGGAGATCGGCCGCGGTGGCATGGCGGTGGTCTACCGAGCTCAGCGCGTGGACCAGACCTTTGTACGGCAGGTGGCGATCAAGGTCTTGGAGCTGGATCTACGGAAGGAGACTCGCGACCGGTTCGAGCAGGAGCGGCAGATCCTGGCCACCCTTTCCCACCCGAACCTCGCTACCGTCTATGACGCCGGTGTCACGGCGGGTAACCAACCCTATCTGGTTATGGAGCTGGTCGAAGGGGAACCCATCGACCGCTACTGCAACCGTCGGAGCCATCCCCTGAAAGAGCGACTGCAGCTCATCTTAGAGGTGATCGCTGCAGTCGACCATGCCCATCGACACTTGGTGGTTCATCGGGATCTCAAGCCGTCCAATATTCTGGTCACCGGCAAGGGGCGAGTAAAGCTCTTGGACTTCGGCATTGCCAAGCTGCTCCGGGATGAGGCGATGGCCATCGACATTCCCTCGGTGGTGCCCGAGACCCGCAGCGTGATGCGAGTGTTGACGCCGGAATTCGCCTCTCCGGAGCAGATTCTCGGCAAGCCCATCACGACGGCTTCGGACGTTTATCAGCTTGGCCTTCTGCTCTTTCTTCTGCTGACCGGTGAACGAGCCGGCAATGGAATCGATCTAGTCGAGCAGATCTCGAGCCGAGCTCCGGGCCGAATCTTCCCCCGGCCGAGCGGTGTTGCCAAGATCAAGGCGTCGGAAGCCGCCCATGAGGCTCCCGGAGTGCGGATCTCGGGGCTCGATCAACCAAAGCTTCGTCGCCAGTTGGCTGGTGACCTCGATGCCATTGTGCTTAAGGCTCTGCGGCCAGAGCCCGAGGAGAGGTTCGGCTCGGTGACAGACTTGGCGCGGGATCTGAACGCCTTTCTGGAAGGGAGGGCGGTAGCCGCTCGCACAGGCAACCGCCGCTATCGGCTGCGCAAATTCGTCCATCGCCATCTATTCGATCTAGCTGCTGCCGCTGTGGTCCTGATCGTCTTGGCAGGACTCATCGGAGGCTTCACGCTTCGCCTTCAGGAGGAGAGAAATCTCGCCCGCCGTGAGGCGGAGCGAGCCCAGCAGGTGACTCATTTCATGCGCGGCCTGTTTGAGGCCCGGAGGCCCCTCGACTCAGCGGCGGAAGCTGCCGTCGCCGAGAAGATCCTCGATCGCGGGGTGCGCCGGGCAGAGGACGAGTTGGGCGACCAACCGGAGCTCTACGCGGCGGTGATGGAGATGATCGGCGAGAGTTACTCCTCTCTGGGGGTGCAAGACGAAGCTCTGCGCCTGCTCGAAGCCGCGTTACGGCAAAAGAAGGAGACCTACGGAGCCGATCACGTCGCGACGGCGAAAGCTATGACCGCCGTCGGCCGCCACCACATCCGGTGCTGGGAACCGGAACGGGCCCTCGTCTCTCTGCGGGGGGCACAGCGCATCCTCCTGGCTCAGGAAGACGCGGGGGATGAGGAGATGGCTCAGGTTCTCTCGTCCCTGGGCGTGGTTCTGTTGCTGATGGACCGCCAGGCCGAAGCGGAGGGCCCCTTGAGGGAGGCCCTGCTTCGGACTCAACGGTTCTTTGGCCCGACCGACGAAAAAGTCGTCAGGCCCGCCGGCAGCTTGGCCCGAACCCTGCACCAGCTCGGCCAGCATCAGGAAGCACGGGAAATTCGGGAGTTGGAGCTTTCGATCCTCGAACGGCAGTATGGAGCGACCAGCCCGTTCTTTGCAGGAAGCCTCTGCCAACTGATTCTCTTGCTCCTCGACGGTGGCTTGGTGGACGACGCCGCCGAGCATATCGACCGGCTATTGTTTGCTTTGGAAGCCGGGCCTTCCGTCGCCAACGGCGGCATCGCTAGGCAGGCCCTCGCCGCTCTGCTGGCGGATCAAGGCGCAAGCCTCCTCGCCCTTGGAGAGGGTTCCTGGGGAGTCTTCGACCGGCTTTGGGTTCAGCTCGAAGAAAGCGAGATCTACGGAGAAGCGACTACTGGAGACCTACTCCGCGAGGCGGCCGGGGCGGCCCTTGGAGATGGACAGCAAGGAAGAGTGGAAGCCCTGAGAGATCTGCTGGCTGTTTGGGAGCGACAAGCGGGTTCAGAGTAAATCACTCTCGAGAGATTGCCTTAGCCAGGCCCGAGCCCGAACCCAAAGGCGGTCCACCGTTCGCGAAGGGATGTCGAGGGCCAAAGCTGTTTCAGCGCCGGTGAATCCCATGAAGAATTTACACTCGACCACCCGGACCAAGCGCTCGTCGATCTCGAGCAGCTTGCCTAGAGCGTCATCGATCTCCAGTACACGTTCCGCCTCCGAGAGACTCAGCCCGGGGTGCTTGTCGTCATCGATCTGAGTGATCGGCTCGAAGCCACCTCGTTTCTGGGATCTTCTTCGCCGAGCTGAATCGACGATGATCTGGCGCATCACTCGCGCGCAAAGGGAGTAGAAGTGATGACGATCCTGGCCCATGGATGGTTGGTCGACCAGGCGCAAATAGGCTTCGTGGACGAGGGCTGTCGTATTCAGGGTTTCGCCGAAGCGGATACGGCGAAGCTGAGCCCGGGCCAAGCGCCGAAGATCCTCGTAAACCAACGGCACCAACCCTTCGAACGCGGCCTCGTCGCCGGTCGCATGGGCGTTGAGAAGTTGAGTGAGGTCGGCAGCCATCCTGGGGTTCGCCATGCAAAGCCTCTACTATCTCTCGATTCTGGGTGAAGACATCGAGAGCCCTGGGGGAGATTTTCTGAGGTGACTCAAGGCTTAGTTTAGCAGGGTCGAGAGCGCGCAGTCGGTGCCGCCCCGAGGAGTTCTCTTCCTCGCTGCCGAAGAATGCTGTGAGAAGGCCACAGACGCCGCCGACTCCATGGGCCAAGGGAACTGGCACGAAGCCCGCCGCAACCTGATCGATGAAGAGTGCGTCTCCGGTTGCCACCTCATAGACAATCTTCGCGGTGAGGACCGTCAGGGCACCTGCGGTGGCGATGGTTCTTGGTCGGTTGCCGTTGGCTAGGCTTTCTCGCAGGCTCAGGCCGCAGACGAGAGCGAAGAGAGCTGCATCGAGGCCGGAGAGGCCGCGGTAGAGGGTCATGTGAGGATGAAATACCCAGAGGGCTAGGGGGATTGCCAGGGCTGCTGTGGCGAGAGTGGCCAGGAGGCGCTTCGGGGAGCGGTGTGCGGCGATGGCCGTTAGGACGCCGAAGACGATGGCGTCGAAGAAGAGGTGCTCGCCGTTCCAATGAGCCCAATGAGAGGTGATTCCCCGCCACAGCTCACCGGTGGCGAGCTGGGTTCGATCGTACTCGGCCCAGCGAGTGGTGGCGGGGAGGCAGTAGAGGATGACAGCTGGCGCCGTCGCCAGGACGGCGGCGAGTAGAGCGGTAGGGCGAAGCCCCCGAGGCGAAAGGGAGGTCGACTCGGGGGATGGCGCCGATGGGGTAAAGACATGCATCTTTGGGCTCTAGCGCCGCCGCCGCACCGCTCCTCCCACCAGCCAGGGAGCGAGTCCCAGGGCCAGAAGTGCGGTGAGAGGATCGATGGCACCTCCTCCGAAGTCGAAGTCGGCTCCCCGGGAAGGCTCCCTCGGCGGCTCGTTCACCGGCTGAGTCGCTTGGCGGCGGGCAGCTGAAGGGGGCCCGTTAGAGGGCCGTCGTGGCTTGGCCTGGGCTAGTTGGGCTTTCTCTTCCGGCGTTATGGGGCCAAGGCCGGATCTCGCTTCGTCCTGGAGGCGAGTGATCTCTTCCCGTAGAGCTCGCTGGCTGCGACGGTCCCGTTCCAGTCGTAGTGCGTTGCGGCGTTCGAGTTTCCAGCGCTGGTATTCCGCATCGTTCTCGAGGACCAAGAAGGAGGTGTACTCCGTGACGATGGAGAAGCCTTCTCCGAGACGAACGATCTCGTCGATGGCGGAGTCTCGAGATCCGCGTCGATCAGCCTCCTTCTGTAGGCCTTGAACGCGATGCCAGGCCCACATGCGCTCGATTTCCGGGTTGTTGCCCTCCTCGGAGGGGAGATTTAGTTCTACGACCTGGTCGAGCTGCTCGCCGCCAACGTCCGCTGTCAATCGAACGGTGACCGGGCCGGAGTCGCGGTAACGCCCATATAGGCGTAGAGGGCTGCCGTGAAAAAGGGACGGTAGTTTCCGCGGCTCGAGGTCGTAGGTGGCCCCTCCTTCGAAGGTGATTTCGACATTCGACGCGGCGGGTCTCAAGAGCTTGCGGCGAAAGGCTCGTGCTTTTCGTTGAAAGTCATCGCCTCGGGAGAGGAAGGCTGCTAGGCCGCCGGCGTCTTCGGCGAGTTGCTCCAGGAGGGGGCGGTTGACCTCGTTGCCGACACCGATGGCGAACACCCGGGTGCCCGAGGGGCGTTCCTGAATCGCTCGCAGAAGGGTGGCACGCTCGCCCTGTTGCGTCATGCCGTCGCTGAGCAGCACGACGTTGAGAGGGCGATCCGGATCCTTGTAGCCATAGGCCGTCTCCAAGGCCGGGCGTAAGATCGTGCCTCCTCGGGCTTGGCGGGAGGCTAGGAACCTCTCCGCTTGCCCCAACGTACCGGTCTCCGCCGACTCGAGGCGAGAAAAGAGAGCATCGGCGGCAACGTTGAAGGTCAACACCTCGAATCGATCGGCGTCCCCCAGCTCTCTCAGGAAGGCGTCTATGGAGCCTCGGGAGAGGGCCAGTTTGCCGTCGTCATCCATGCTGCCGGAAATGTCCAGGACGAAGACGTAGTCCATGCCCCGTTCGGTCTCCTTGAGCTCCTCGCCGGTGGTTAGGGTCATGAGGAAATAACCGTCCTCCCCAGGAGGATTCGAGGCGATCAGATCAACACCGGTACGAGGCCGCGACAATCGGTAGGTAATCACCAGGTCTCGACGCAAGCTGCCACCGGTGGTCTCGAGGCTGGCCTGGTGAAGGAAGTCGGAATGGCGAGCGACCACGAAATCGTCGCCGTGGCTGGGACTCTCCATTTCCTTGATGGGAATCTCGGAGCGCACATCCAGGTTCAGGGAGAACCGACCATGAACTCGAGCGTCGACGCCCGGTTGGGTGACCGTAGCCAAGGGATAGACCCAAGTGGCCCAATCGTGATCGATCTCTAGCTCCTGGTAATAAGCCACTTGTACCCGCTGCTCGGCGCGGGCGGGAATGGGGAAGATTCGCATCTCGAAAGTCTTGTAGTCGTTTTGCTCGAGGAGCCCCGGGTCCTGGCCGCGCCGCTTGTAGCTGTTGTAGATCTGCCGGGCTCGCTCCTTTTCGACCACCTCACCGACCATCTCCTCGCCGTTGATCCACATGCTGAAGTTGGCTACCGAAGCTTTGTGGGGCACCGGAAACGTGTAAAGGGCCTCCGCCACTCGGTCCTCCGTGTTGCGAAACACCTGAGTGACCTCGGTGACGGCGATGCCGTTGTTGATGGTGACTTCCACTGAGTGCTCCTCGATCTCGAGGGCGCCGCCGAAGGGGCCGTCCGCCACCAGCATCCCGGCTGCTTCCACCGGGGGAGACGGGAGCAAACCAAGGGCCAGGACAAGAGAAAAAAGGGTCAGGGAGTGTCGGAGGGTCTTCGAGGCTAGGCTCTGGGCAGCCGGGCGTTGTCGTCGTTTGTGCCATCGCATTTGGGATTCTCCTTGAGCGGCGGAATGCCGCGTTCGGTAGTTCCCTAAAGCAGGCTGCGTGCCATGAAGGAGAGCGCTTCCTAAGCCTATGGAGGCAGGCGAGTTAGGTCGATTCAGGTTCACAAGAGGGAAACGCTGGGCTGAGCATTCAGTGATGATATGTGTACAATCAATGTACAGTTCGGGAAGAAGTTGAGGAGGGTGGCGATGATACTCAGTGATCGAGAGCGCGAGACGGCGACGGCCCTGGCCGACCTCACCTTGGTCAACCCCTTCATGCCGGAGCGGGTGGAAGCGGAGCGCCGTGCCCTCGGGGATCGGTTCGTCGAGCATCAGCAGGTTTGGCATATTCAACTCGAGGGAGGAGAGGCGGCCAACCCGAACCTTCCTCTGCTCACCGCTGAGGCTCAGAGTTTGGCCGAGGTGCTGAGAGAGCGCCTGGCCAAGGTTCGACGGGTCGGCAAAGCTGAGGCTCAAATCTACCGGGACTTGGTGGTCTACGCCCTCTATCGCCGCTACCAGCAACAGCTCCATGGGCCTATGAGAGACGAGCTGAAGGGAGGTGGAAACGGACCTCTCCCTTTCTATCGAAACTTTGCCGGAGATCTCGAGAGGTTCTTCGCACCCGCGGCGTTGGCCGGCAAGGTCGACTTGCCGGACCCAGCCCATCTCTTCGCTTGTTTTTTTCAGGTACGGCGGGCGTTTCATCACATCCATCGGTTCCTCGTCGGTGGCTCCATGCCGGCGGCGCGCCAGCGGGCTGCGGTCTGGGAATCGATCTTTAGTCACGATATGCGCCGCTATCGGCGCATTCTCTTTCGCCACATGGGAGATGTGACGACCCTGATCACGGGTCCCTCCGGCACCGGCAAGGAGTTGGTCGCGCGGGCCATCGGCCTGAGTCGTTATCTTCCCTTCAATCCTCATAAAAAGACCTTTCAAGCCAGCTTCGATGAGTCCTTCTTCCCCCTCAATCTGTCCGCCCTTTCTCTGGCGCTCATCGAGTCGGAGCTCTTCGGTCATCGTCGTGGCTCCTTTACCGGTGCGGTGGAGGATCGAGCCGGGTGGCTCGAAGTCTGCCCCGTCCACGGCACGGTCTTCCTCGATGAGATTGGCGAGATCGATTCCGGGCTTCAAGTGAAGCTACTCCGGGTGCTGGAAAATCGGTCCTTTCAGCGCCTCGGGGAGACTCAGGAGAGGCGTTTCGAAGGCAAAGTCATCGCGGCGACCAACCGCGACCTAGGCGAGGAGATGAAGGCTGGCCGCTTTCGTGAAGACCTCTTCTATCGGCTGTGCGCCGACAGCATCCAAACGCCTTCATTAGCAGAGAGGCTGGAAGACTCGCCTCAGGAGTTAGGGGTGCTGGTGAGGCACTTGACGCGCCAGATGGTCGGCGAGAGCGAGGTCGAGGAGCTGTCCGTGGAGGTTCTCCACTGGGTCAACGATCATCTGTCTCCCGGGGGGAAGTACCGCTGGCCAGGGAATGTGCGGGAGCTCGGGCAGTGTATCCGCAATGTGCTCATTCGCCGTTCCTACCACCCTCCGGCGCCTGCAGAAGCCCAGGCTTCGGGGGCCGCCGAACAGCTCTCTCAGCAGATGCTAGAGGGGGCCTTGACGGCAAACGAACTCCTGAGCGGCTACACCACCCTCGTCTATGCTCAGGCAGGCAGCTTCCAAGAAGTGGCTCGCCGGCTGAAGGTCGACCGCCGGACGGTCAAGGCGCGAATCGATGGGGAGCTGCTGGAGCTGCTTCGTGGGGGTTGGTGAGAAGTTCGGGCAACCCCGTCACCACTCCAGACCCTCCCCATGCCGAAGGTGTGCGACAGAATTCGGCATTGCAGTGGTGGGCTCTTTTTTTCGCATCAGTAGGTAGGAGCCGTCGAGGCTGTCCTACTCACTCGAACGAAAGGAGCCAAGAAATGACTCGAGCATTCATAACCACACTCAGTGCCGTGCTGTACCTGGTCGTCGCCGCAGGGGCCACGACAGCTTCCGCCGAGGAAGGCGTCACCTCGCAAGCCGCTCTGGCACCGTTTCAAGCCTGCTTGGCGGTAGCCGATCCAATTCCCCTCGACCAACTCGGACGGGAGGCGGTCGCCCTCCCTGGCGGCGACCATTTCTGGCTGCAGTCGTCGACTCATCTCCAGGGCCTTCGGGCTACAGAGAAGTGGGTGGGTGGTCTCCTCTACATGCCGCCCGCCGACACACTGTTCGATGGTTTCACCAGCGCGGTCATCGTCAACAATCCGGACGACTCAGCGGCGACGCTGGTCGAAATCGACTATTTCAGCCATATGGGCGTTCTGCTTTCTACCTCCACTCCCGCCCTGATTCTGCCGGGCGGCCACCACATCGAGGCAGCGATGCCTATTGCGGCCAGCGGCGTCGGCTCGGCTCGGGTGCGCGTCGTGAGTGGACCGGGAATCGTTGGCGCGGCGCTGCATCACAGTGAGACATTCGCCGGCGTAACGGATCCGGACACTGCTTTGGGTGGCGCGGTCATCGCCGGTCTGAGCTCGATGGAGCAGCTGCAGAAAGACCAGGGCAAGACCGAGCTCTGGTGGGGGCCATTGCCGGTGACGACGGCCACGGCCTGGGACTTCGTCAATGACGAGCGGCCGTTCTATTGGATCGTCAATCCTAACGACACGGTGAATACCGTGCAGATCGACGTCACGATTTACAACCAGGCCAACGGCTCGGTGATCGGCCCCGTTTCTTTTCGCACGGTCGACATTCCTTCCAACGGCACGTTGTGGGATGTCAGTGGCAGCCATCTCACCGACCTTGGAGGTTCCCTCCCCGGTTTCCTCAACCGCGTCGACGCTCTCTATGGCGGTTCGCCGGATTGGGACCTGGTGGTGCACGCCTACAGCCTGGATGGATTGTCGATCCTCGGCGACGGCGTGATGATGGATCTCGTGGCTGATGCCACCGGGCCCACCGAGCCGGAATTCAGCCAGTTCCGGATGGCTTCTACCATGCTGGCCAACTCGCCGCAGTGGCAGCTGGTCAATCCGGACCTGAGCTACGAGGCGGGCAGTAACGGCGTCATCCAGACTTTGATGGGGGTGGCGAATGTCGGCACAACCAATGCTGGCCCGCTACGCATTCAGTACTTCGATCGTGATGGATCAGTGGTCAGTACGGGTACCGTACCCAGTTTGCTTCCCAATGCCACCGTGCGCATCGGCCCTGGCTCGCCGGGCTATCCAACGGCTACCGAGATCTTCGGTTGGGTCCGCATTTCGGCTTGCCGGCCAAGTGCTGATCTCATCGGTTGGTCCGTGAGAGAAGTTCTCGACACCGGCAACCCGCACTTCCACAAGGCTTTCGGTGAGACTCTCGAGGGCACGAATGGCGCCGAACCGGGGAATGGCTTTATCACCGCTACAGGCGATAGGCGGAAGGTCAGCCCTTTCGTGCGGGTGCGGGGTGGCAGCTGGCCCGGGTACACGACGTTGGTCAACGACTCGGTTGCGAACCTCGGTGCTTACACGTTCTCCCTCTTCGCCCCGGACGATCTCGGCACTGGGGGTACCACCGCGTTCCCTTGCGGCGGCATCACTTACGAAGGCCTTCCCTGGGCCTACACATCGACCACCTACGAGGATCCGATCAACACCGGCTGCTTTCCAGAGCCCAACATGAGCCTCCTCATCGATCACGACCTCGGCACCATCAAGGGCATCGACGTGCTGGGGGATCCGTTCAGTGAGTACGGGATTCCCGGATTCGCTGGCGAAGTGGAGCCCTAGAGACGATTCCGCTGCTTGGCCAAGGGGTGCCTACCTGGCGGCGTCCCCTGGCCGAGCAGCTTCATCGCGTCCACCGCGAGGAGGGGCGGCGGTGGCTAGGAGCACCTCGACCTCGGCGATCTGCGGGTTGTCAGGAGGCAGAATCTGGCGGCGCAATCGGAGGGCGTCCTCGAGGACTTGAGCGGCCGCGTCGGGCCGGTCGAGAGCTAGGTGAGCTCGGCCCAGAGAAACCATGGCCCGAGTCGCGAACGGGTAGTCGATCATCGTTTCTTGGTAGATCGTCAATGCTTCTTCGAGATCTGCTGCCGCGGCTTCGAGCTTCCCACCTGCAAGGTGCAGCTGCGCCCGATCCTCGAGGGAAAGCGCGTAATAGGGGTTGGCTGTTCCTAATGTGTCGCGCCGGGTCTCGAGGGCCTCCATAATCCAGGGTCGTGCTTCCTCCAACCGCCCCGCGAGAGCTAGCACGGTGCCGAGCCGACTCTGGGCACTCGCCGTCTTCGGGTGGGACGGGCCGCGAGCTAGCCGGTACGTGTCGGCGACGAAACGCATGTCGGACTCGGCAAGTTCGAGCTCACCGGCGCGCTCGTGAGCCAGACCCCTGACCCACTGCAGGTATGCGAGCTCCAGATCGCCCAGATCGTCGTCCGCCGCGGCCTCCTCGAGATCCTTGGACATCATCTCGATCGCCTGTTGGTAGCTCGCCAAGTCGATGAGCAAGAGGGCAAGGTTGGTTCGCACGATGCGGCCGAATGCCGATAGGCCGCCGCCACCGAGGCGCCGGTCCATGGCCACCGCCTGAAGGTAGATGTCCTGGGCCTGTGCGAAGCGTCCCAGATCGTGATGGACCAAACCGAGTGCGTTGAGGCTCCGAACGAGCGCCTCGTCGTCGCCATCGAGATGATCGCGCCGAAGCTCGTAGGCTTGAGTCAAATGGGCCTGGGCTTCACTGAAACGACCGCTCTCTGCCAGCGAAATGCCGAGCTCGTAGTGTACTCCTGCAGTTTCGAGAGCTCGCCTCGGCCGAGCACTCCCTCCCCTCGCGGCGAGGAATGCCTCGTAGAGCTCCGCACTCTCAGCGTAGTGGCCCAGTCGGCCGTAGAGCTCGGCCAACGTCCCCGTCAGCGTTGCGCGATCCGTGTCGTCCGTTAGCTCCTTGACCTGAGTCGCACCGCGGTCGAGGAGCTCGCGGGCAGTGATGGTCCCGCCGTCGCGCTCGCGGTGGTCGGTGATCTCGAAGAGGTCGACCAGGGACTCGGTGACCTGATTGGCGCGGTCGCGCTCACGGGCCGCCCGACCGGTCTGTACCTCGACGACGGCCAAGGCTGTAATGAGGATTATCAAGACGGCGGCAAGTCCAGCCATGCCGAGACGGTGCCGCCCGACGAATCGGGTTGCCCGGTAGGCCAGTGAAGGGGGCCTGGCGCTCACCGGGTAGCCGTTGCGGTAGTTGGTGAGATCGCTCGCGAGTTGCTCGACGGAGGCGTAGCGAGATCCACGGTCGGGGTCGAGGGCGCGGAGGAGAACGGCATCGAGGTCGCCGGCGAGCTGGCGCTGCAGACCGCGGCGGGACCGTCCACGCAGATGAGCGACCGCCTCGCCGTTCGCCGCGAGCATCAAGGCTTGGCTAGGGGCGAGGGGCGGTGCCTCGGGCACCTCGAGGGGAGAACCGTCTCGGCGACCCTCCTGCGGGTAGGGCCACTGACCGCAAGCGAGCCGGTAGAGAAGTACGCCGAGGGAGTAGACATCCGTTTGGGCTGTCAGCTCTTCGCCGCGGACCTGTTCCGGGCTGGCAAAGCGGGGAGACAGTGGTCGCCAATCTGGACCATCGGTCGAAGGAACGCCAGCCTCGCCGAGGAGTCGAGCGATTCCAAAGTCGAGCAGCTTGGCCTGGCCGTTTTCGTCCACCAGGATGTTGCTGGGCTTCAGGTCACAGTGCACAACCTGGCGTCGATGCGCGAAGTCAACCCCGGCACAAACCTGGAGGAAGATTGTCAGTCGGTCCGCGAGGGTGAGTCCGTTGTCGTCGCAATATGTGTCTATCGGCGGCCCGTCGACGTGCTCCATGACGAAGTAGAGAAAGTCGGTCTCGGCACCGCCGTCGTGAAGCACGGCGATGTTGGGGTGAGAGAGGCGAGCGAGAATCTGCCGTTCGCTTTGGAAGTGTTCGAGGAGGTCTCGATGCCAGGAGTCGTGGCGCAATAGTTTGACCGCAACCTCATGCTCGAAGTGACCGTCGTCACGGGATGCCAGATAGACACAGCCCATGCCACCCCTACCGAGCTCCCGAATCAATCGGTAGGGTCCAATGTGGTCCGCCGGCTGGGGGAGAGCGATCGAGCTCAAGAATCTACTGGCGCCACCGTCGACCAAGCGAGAGAGGACTTCGTCCGATTCAATGTCGGCCTCGATGAGGCGCTCCACCGCGGCCACGATTTTGGGGTCGATCCCCTCCTCGAGCCACTGGCTGAGCTTGGTAGCACGCGTCTCCGGGCTCCAGCCCGCGGCGCGCGCGAAGAGTCTCTCGATCTCCTCGAAGGCGTCAGGCTCCATCGCGGGGCCGGCCCCTGAGTTCGGCGGCGATCCAAGCGCGGGCGAAGCGCACATCGAGGGCGATCGTGCGCGCCGAGAGGTCGAGGGCCGCGGCAGTCTCGGAGACGGAGAGGCCCAGGAAGTAGCGTAGCTCGATGACGCGTGCCTTGCGTGGAGCCAGCGCTTCGAGACGCTTGAGACAGTTGTTCAAAGCCAACGTGTCCTCGGGCCGGGAGCCGAAGGCTTCGGCGCCGTCGTCGAGGGTGACGCGACGAAGACCGCCGCCGCGGCGTTGGGCGCTGACACGTCGGTCGTGGTCGACCAGGACCTGGCGCATCATGCGCCCGGCGAGAGCGATGAAGTGGCCCCGGTCGTGGCAGGCAGGTGCTTGCGCCGCGTGGAGGCGCAGGAAGGCCTCATGAACCAGGCCGGTTGCGTCGAGGGTGTGATCGCGACGTTCTCTTGCCATGACGCGGGACGCGACGCGGCGCAGCTCAGAGTAAACCTGGGGTATTAACCGTTGGAGAGCTTTGTTGTCGCCGTGGTTCCAGCGTAGGAGCAGGTCGGTCGGACCGGTCGGCAACTGAGGTGTCGTTTCCAAGTACTTCGCTCCCTGGTGGTGGCCACTGGCGGGTCCTGGATCGGATTGACTCTACGGTTCTGAACAATAGAGTCGGTTCTGAAAAAGAGAGTGTTGCTTTTCTGCGGCAGCAGTTTAGCATGCAGGGTGGGTGTTGCTTTTTGATAGTGGAACTTTAGCAAGCGGCGGAGATCGTTGGGTTCTCAATTGCCAAGGGATGTCAGGGCCCACTGTTACTGGCTTGCGTTGAAAGTCTTTGATCCGTCGCCTGTTGCCAGAGTAGCGATGTTGGAGCCGAGAAGGGCCCGCAGAGGTGTCGACAGCCGATTCGTGGGCTGAATATTCACCAGCAAATTTGACCAGCGTCTCTCGAAAATATGCTCGAGGGGTGCTTTTGATGTGATTCCGAAGGGTTGGATCCAGCCATAGAGGGAACCCGAAGGCGAGACTCCTCTGTTCTGGCACGATTCTATTCAGTACCGCCTCCACCGGAATGGGCCTCGTCGCTAGGAGGGGGATGTTCTTTCGAAGTAGTTCTTTAGTTTGTACGGCAGCGAGCTCATCCCTTGTGTTGAAGGTCGGAGCGTTCGATACCCCAATAAGGGCCCAGGGCGCTCTTCGTTGGCGATGCCGATCCGTGGTTCGACTCCAACACAGTGGATCTGCAGAAGTCGATTTTTTCGGGGTGAGGCTTCCTCACCAGCCTTCGCCGCAGGAGATTCCGGAGGATCCGTAGGCGCGAACCGAAGGCTGGTGAGAAGAAAGCAGGTGAAAAGAGCGGGCTAGAACCGAAAGATCCCCTTCAGGTACCAAGATCCACCTTCGTAGTTCGCGGCACTACGGCGTGGATATTGGAGGCCGACGCTTTGGCGGTTGGAGAAGGGGGCATCGATCTCGTCGACGAATTCATCGAAGACGTTGATGGCGCCTAAGGCCAAGCGAAGCTGGGGAGTGATTTGGTACCCCAACTCCAGGTCGATGTAGACCGTCGAGCCGATCTCCGCCGATGGTGAGGACGCCGCTCCGATGCGGCCACGCTCGTCGAAATGCGCCCCGTAGTAGTTGGCACGGGCCAGAAAATTCCAATCGTCCCCGATGCTGGTGTTGGAGGTCAAAACCAAGCGTTCGTTGGGATAATTGTTTTCGATGTCCTCGATGATTCCTTCACTGACCGGGTTGACGCCGGATACCGGAGTCTGGCCGACGACATCGATCTCGTTGTATCCAAAGGCCAGACTCCAGTTGGTCTTGACCTGGTCCGACCAATCGAACCCTGAAGAGAGAACGATATCGATTCCTTGGGACTCGACGTCGAGGGCGTTGGTGTAGAAAGAAATGCTTTGGTTGGTGGTGCCTGGGACCGCAATATCACCAGTGCGGTAAATACGATCATCCACGTCGATTTTATAAAGATCAAAGGTCAAGGTACTGTTGCTGCCAAAGTTGCTGGTAAACCCTGCGCTGAGGTTCAGGGAGGTTTCCTCCGTCAGAGCTTTGCCTCCGACGGCTTCTACCAGTGGGCTGGTGGAAGGTACTAAACCTTCTTCTACCTGTAGCCCCGTCGTGCCGTCAAAGGTGGTGATCGTCGTGCGAACATTGGCTTGACCGGGAGTGGGAGCGTGGAACCCGGTGGAAGCAGCTCCCCGGATAGTGAAGGATGGGTTGACGGTGTAGCGACTAGCGATTTTCCAGTTGACGGTACTTCCGAAATCGGAGAAGTCTTCAAACCGGAGGGCGTACTGCACCAGGAAATCTTCGCTGATGTTCTGTTCCAGATCCACATAAAGGGCAATGTTGTCGCGATCGAAGGAGCCGGCATCATCTGGAGAAATACCTTTCAATCCATTGGACCCGGCGCCGAAGAACGAGTTGGGCTCTCCCGCGACTGCGACATAGGTCTCTTCGCGCCATTCCGCTCCAAATCCGAGGTGCAATTTGTCCGTCAAGGGCTTGGTGAAGTCAGCGTTGAGGTTGAGCTCTTCCTGCTCATAGCCTCCAACGTCGAAATCCCTTTGAGCGGGGAGTCCGTTGGCGAGTCCAAGGTCCGGGTTGATGGTGTTGTTGAGGAAGTAGTCGAGCTCATTCTTGCCATAACCTACGCTGAAGTCGTAGGTGGCATCGCCCGCGAAGACTCCGGTGAGCCCCGCTACCAAGCTGAGATCCGTCTGGTCACCGTCGAGAAAGGGAGTGTAGCCTGCTTGCAATCCGGTAAAACCATCAGCCCGCAAGGGAACCAAGCTCGAGTGGTTGGGAGTGCGGTAGAAGAAACGATATCGGCCTTCGGTTTCGGCAAAACCCGTCTGAAGGTAGAAATGGGTGGTGTCACTAGGGTTGAAGCCCGAGTTGATGAACAAACGGGTGCCGCTGGTCTCTGGCCGTCCTCAGGTTTGAACGAGGGGAGTGTCGCCAAAGGGGGCGTCTGCTCCGACTCCGGGGACGCCGGAATCCTGCAGAGCCTGAGCGTCAGGGCGCTGCACGCCTCGAGACAGTGCATCGTTGTCGACGTGCTCCACGCTGACATTGAAGAATCCCGTTTGACCGAGGGCGAATCCGGCATTGACCGCTGCCTTGAGGCTATCTTCGCTGTCATAGTGTTGGCCGAGTTGAAGCTGAACTTCGACGCCGTCGGTGTTGTCCCGCATTTCGAAATTGATCACTCCAGCAATGGCGTCAGATCCATACTGGGCGGCAGCTCCATCACGTAGAACTTCGACCCTCTGGATCGCAATACCGGGAATCATGCCGACATCGACTCCGTGAGCACCGTTGCCTGCCGCCGGAGCGAAAAATTGCACCAACGCAGAGCGGTGGCGCCGTTTTCCGTTGACCAATACCAAGGTTTGATCCGGTGCGGTGCCCCGCAGCGAGGTGGGGCGCACAAAGGCGCTGCCATCTCCGGTGGCGGGAGTCGCCGTGTAGGAAGGGACGAGGGTTTTTAGGTTGTCTGTGAGGTCTGCCGAATTACCAATAGAATTGAATTCTTCCCGGCTAATGACATCGATGGGGACGGGTGAATCGATCACGGATCGTGGTTCGGCACTACGGGTACCGATGACGACAATCTCGTCAGCAATCTCGGTGGGTTGCTCGCTTTCCTCTCCGGGCGCCGCATTCACAGCAGAATCTTCCGCCGCATCTTGGTTGGCACCTTCATCTACCTGGCCGAGAGCATAGGGGCCTAGGCAGACGATCCCCACCAGCGCCGTGATCCATGCGAATGTTTCTAATTTTCTTTTCATCGATCCACCTTCCTTTGATGCGCCTTCGCTCTTCTTGGCGTAAGTAGCACCCATTTGGACCCGGCCAACGCCGCGGGAAGACTCTGTGCTGCGCGGCAGGGTTCGAAAATTACCAACAGTTTTTCTGGATCTAGAGGGTAGCGGGAATGGAGTGTATTTTCAAATCTCAGCGAGAGCGGCACTAATGAACTGTGACAGAGGTAGGTTTCCTGGGCCCGAGCCACAGGAACACGAATCCCACGGCGAAGAGGGCTGGTACGTCTCCACAGAGGTTGGCGTGTTCGGTGGGATCTCGAAGCGCTTGCAGGAGCATGACGCCGCCGTGGACCAGACTCGACCAAGCGGTAAACGAGATGAGACTCCGGTGTTGTGCCGGTTCCTTCGCTGCCATCACGAGGAAGATACCGAGAACGGCATAGATCGCCAAGATCATTTGCTCATATTCCTTGTGTCGAGGCTCCCACATCCAACTGTCGGGAAACAGAATCGTCATCGGTAGGAGGCCCACAGAGAAGACCAGACCGAAAACGATCAAGGCGATGCGGAGAAATTTTTCTTTTGTATCGAGATTCATGGCGAAATCCTTTTCTGTAATGCAAGGTAAACAGGGACGTCAAGCGAGCCTTCGGTGGCGCTCGACTATTTGGCTAGAGTCAGGTTCTCGAAGGGGCCGGGATCCGTGGTTGTCGCTGCGCCCTGGGGGGAGGCCGGGAAATACTTCGGAAGGGTGGCTTGACCACGAGTGGACGAGGTTAGTGCCTCCGTGATTCCGCAGCTCATCTTCTGTTGGCTCCCCACAGCTGTACCGACAGTTCGCCGTTTTCTGGACAGCTCCAGAGACGATCGGTCATTCCGGTCTTGACGAACCCGGTCTTGACGAGTCTGCTGTCGGCGAGTCTGGAGAACGGCAGGGACAATGGCATCGATGGCTCGATGCACATCATCTTCGGTAGTGAATCGTCCGAGGACGATGCGGACGGCGCCGTCGGCGCGAGAGGCGGGAAGGCCAAGAGCGAGGAGCCCCGGTGAAGGACCGATCTTCCCGGTCCCGCAAGCCGAGCCCGCGCTGATCTCCGCGAGGGGCCGGATCGCTTGCTGTAAACGTTCCGCCGGAACGTCGGCAAAGCTCAAGTTCAGAAATGACGGCAAGCGATGAGCCAAAGAGCCATTTACTTCGACCCCACTCAGATGCTCCCGGAGGCAGGCGACCATCAGCCGGGTCAAGCGGCGAAGCTCGGCGCTCTCCGGGGCCAGGCGTTGCAAAGCGACCGTTGCTGCCACTCCCATGCCTACGATGCCAGGAACATTGAGAGTGCCGGATCGCAGACCCCGCTCCTGAGCGCCACCATTGGCTTGCGCTAGGAGGGGAATTCGCGGTTTCTGACGCCTTACATAAAGAGCACCAACTCCCTTGGGCCCATAGAATTTGTGGGCGCTCAAGGAGAGGAGGTCTGCTCCTATCTCGTTGACCTTCACCGGAATCTTGCCGACACTCTGAGAGGCATCGCAGTGAAACACCGCTCCATGGCGCCGGCAAAGGGCGCCGATCTCCTCAACGGGATGGATGACTCCTGTTTCGTTGCTGGCGTGCATCACGGAGACCAGAACATGGGAGCGATGAGAGAGCGTCTCCAGGGTTTTGTCGAGGGCTCCAGGACTGACCCGTCCATCGGTGCCGACCGGCAAGATCTGCAAGCGCACCCCTTTGTCGACGAGTCCTTGAGCCACCGCTGCCACGGATGGGTGTTCGCTGGCGGAGATCAAGAGGTCGCAGTCGTAGTTCCAAGCGGCAGCGACCCCGACCAGGGCAAGATTGTTGCTCTCCGTGGCACCGCTGGTGAAAGTGATCTCCAACGGGCGTGCTCCGAGCAGCGACGCCACTCGTTCTCGAGCTGTATCGACGGCGGTCTCTGCGGTGAGACCGCGGCTGTGAATGCGGCTACCGGGATTTCCGAAGTGTTGGGAAAAATAGGGCAACATCTCCTCGAGGACTTCCGGGTCCACGGGTGTGGTCGCAGCGTAGTCGAGGTAAACGGCTGGGTGGTTTCGGTCTCGTTTGGACATCTCAGTCTCCGGAGTCGCGATGCAGGATGGGCTGTTGCTGCGGCCAGCGAGCGAAGAAGTTCGCCCCTTCGACACCGAAGGCCCGGGCGGTCTTTTCACTGGAGGTGGCTGAGAAGGAGTCGAACCTCTTGACCTCTCGCACCTCGACGAAACCTAGATCCGTCAGGAGTTGCACGAGCTCTGCAGACTGCAGAGCACCGGCGATTCAGCCAGCCCAGAGATCGATATCGCTGCGACAAGTTTCGTTGAGCTCGCCGCTCATGACGATGTCGGCGAGGAGCAGTCGCCCTCCAGGTTTGAGCACTCGAGTGATTTCAGAGAATGCGGCGACTTTGTCTGGCGCTAGGTTGAGTACGCCGTTGGAGATCACCACGTCGACGCTATCGTCTTCGAGGGGTAGCTCGAGGAGATCACCCTTTCGCAACTCGACCTGGTCAGCGCCGATCTCCTGAGCCGAGGCCGAGGCGCTGGAGAGCATGGCATCGGTCATGTCGATACCGATGGCCTGGCCGGTTGCCCCGACCCGCTTCGCCGCCAGGAGCAAGTCCATGCCTGCACCGCTGCCGAGGTCAACGACGACTTCTCCCGGGTGCAGCGGATCGATGGAAAGGGGGTTGCCGACTCCAGCGAAGGACGCCGTCGCAGCGCTGGGAAGCTGTGCCAACTCCGCTGCGTCGTAGTCCAGGAGCTGGGAAGCAAAGACGGGGCCGCGGTGAAAGTGAAAATCACCGTCGGGGGCGGTTGCGACCTGGGAGTAGACGTCCTGGATCTCTTGGCGAAGCCGGTCGACGTCGAGCTCAATGGGGCACTGAAGAGGCATCGTTTTTTCTCCTTGCTTTGGGCTTAATCTTGGGTGAAATGAAAAATGGGTGAGTTAGAGGCTGAGAGTCGTTGCGCCTTCGGCGATCCACTGCAGCATGGGGCCGGCTCCGGTGACGATGGCCCCTTCGACGGTCTCCTCTTCCTTCATCCCCCGATGCTGAAAGCAAGGGGAGCAAGCCCACAGCACTCCGCCATTGCTGACGAAGCTCTCGACGAGCTCGCTGGCTGGCTTGAAGGGTTTGATGGCCGTGTAGTCGCAAGCGCCATCGCGGCTCAGCTCGACGCCGTCAGAAGCGAGGAAGATGCCGACCTCGGTGCCGGAGGAGAGGGCAGCGTTGGCGATGGTGAAGGCCACTGTTGACTTGTCGTCATTGGCATTGTGGGTGAGGACCAGAATCATCTTCTTCACGGTGTTGTTTTGCGCGGTGTTGTTGTTCACGATGTTCTCCAGTTTTGGGTGCCGTGTTGGCGTTTCGTTCGTCTTGCGGTGGCTCGATCAGGCCGTCCTCATCTCGCCGTCAATGGTTGATGTGCAAGAACTCCCCAGATGGGTTCATGGCTCCAGAAAAAAACTAAGAGAGTGCGGTATGGTTGCTGAATCACCTGTAAATCGAGAGGAAAGTCGAGGCCAAGATGGGTTGGATCGAACCGCGTCACGACGTCACCCAACTACTGCGGGACCAAGCTTCGGGCCGCGAGGGAGCACTCCAGGAGTTGATTGAGACGGTCTATGAGGAGCTGTGTGCCGTGGCCCACCGGCAGATGCGTGGCGAACGGCAAGGACACACCCTGAATACTCGGGCCTTGGTCAACGAGGCTTATATGCGTTTGGCGGAGATGGACGATTTCGGATGGAAGAATCGCGGCCATTTCTTTGGCATTGCTGGCTTGGCCATGAAGCAGATCCTGATGCAGCACGCTCGCGGCAAGATGGCGAAGAAACGAGGCGAGGGGGCCCAATCGGTGCCCTTGGAAGACGTCGAGCTTCTAACCGATTCCCAGGCCGAGAGCTTGCTTGCCATCGAACAGGCCCTGAGTCGGCTCGAGCAGCTCGGTCCTCGATACCGACAAGTGGTGGAGCACAAGGTCTTTTCCGGTCTGACCTTGGAGGAGATTGCCGAGACTTTGGATATTTCCAAGTCCACGGCCAAGCGTGACTGGGTGTTCTCCCGGGCGTGGCTCAACCAAGAGTTGGGCGCTGGCGTAGCCGGGGCTCTACCGTAACGGACCCAAAATCGATGGAACGCGCCGCCAAGGCAGATCTGTGGCAGGGCGTTCAGGAACGTTCTTCGAGATGATCTTGGAGTTGGGTGATCCAGCTGGCACGGGGAGGAGGGATTTTCACCGGCGCCTACGAGATGACCTTCCCTCTTGGCCGCGAGGCGTAGGGCCGATACCGAGCGCCGAGTCTCAGGGAGGGCCGGCCACAAAGAGCAACCGGCCCTCGAGAGACTCTGAGAGAGGCCGAGGCGTTATTGCTGATGGGTGAACGGACCGGCCGTGGCTGTGTTTCCAGCCGCGTCCGTTGAGCTCACGTTGTACGTGTAGACGGTACCAGCCGTGGCACCATTGAAGTTCATGCTGTGGCTGGTAACGAGAGAATTGTCAGAGAACGTGCCACTGGCACCACCGATGAAGGTAATCACGGTGTCGGACGCCTCGTTGGTGGTCCAGGAGATGCTGAACCGGCGGCGCCGGATGCGCTGAGAATCCACGTTGGAAATGATCGGCGCATCCACATCACCGCCGCCACCGCCGCCGGCACAGGAACCGACTCCCACGGCACACCAAGCGTTGAGGACCTGGTCCCGCTCCGCGGTGCCGTAGAGGTCCAGAGCCGCCTGGGCAGTGTGGTTAGAGGCGCCCTGAAAATCCGTCGAGCTGGTGAAGTAGACATTGTTGGCCCGGTAGAAGATCTGCTCGGCGACATCCATGCCGAGAGCGGTGACAACCGTGGACGTTTTTCCCTGGGGGTGCGTGCCGCCTTCGACCAACAGGTAGTAGGCCAGGTTGGCGATCCCCGAGTTGCCATGGACCCCGCCCCAGTCATTGAGGTCGGTAGGGTTTGCGACGAAGGGGATCCGGTCGTCGAAGTGATCGGTGGAGTAGCCGTCCTGGGTCGGGTCGTTCATGTAACGCAGAGCGTCACCGGCGATGCCTGGGGTGTAGATGTCCTCACCGAGCTTCCAGGTGTCGGCGTTGATGCCGCCTTCGGCCCACGCTTCCGCGGAAGCTCCCATGATGTCGGACCAGGCTTCGTTGAGAGCACCGGAGGCGTTCGCGTAGGTCAGGTTTGACGAAAAGTCCGTCACACCGTGAGTGAGCTCGTGAGCCACTACATCGAGGTCGCCGCTGAGGGGAGAGAAAAGAGAGCCATTCCCGTCGCCATAGATCATCTGGTTGTAAGGGGCCGAGAGCCAGCCGGCGTTGTTGTAGTTCAATCCAAAGTGGACGTTGGAGATCATCGTCATACCGGAGTCGTCAAGAGAGTCCCGGCCGAACTTCACGGAGTAGTAGTCGTAGGTGGTAGCCGCGAAATCGTGAGCATCCTGGGCTGCGGTGTCGCCACAGGATTGATTGTTGGTACACAGCACCGGACCTTGGATGATCTCCTGGTCCAACGAGTCGTGGGTGCGCCAGTTTTTGGCGTAGTGGATGGTCGGACTCACCGCGACTACCCGGCCGGTAGTGGCGTCGGCGAAAACGTAGTCCCGCGCTAGAGTTTCCGTGCCGTACTCCACAAGGACCCTCCAAGCCAGCTGTACAGCGCCACTTTCGATGCCGACGGCGTAGCTGATCTCTGCCGTGCTGAGAAGCTCGAACTTTGAAACTTCGAGTTGTTTGAGGGCGATTTCCAGAGCCGCGTCGGCAGTGAGCTCCGGGCGACTCGAAAGGTTACCAGGCTTGGTAAAGTTTCCATTGAGCAGGTAGATTTCGCCGTCGGCTCGAGCATGAACGATCGAATCCGCTCCATAGACGCGCTTGCCATTCAAATATTGGTGAAGACGGACGTGGGTCATTCCCATGTCGTCGGTGTGAGCCCGGAAGGCCCTTACTTCTCCCGGTGCAGCACCGAGCAAGCCCTGGGCAATTCCCTCAGCGCGGGCGTTGAGGTCTGCGGAAGCGAGTCCTTTGACGTTGTCGAGTCGGCCAAGATTCTCACCGGAAATGCGGACAGACTCAGCGGCCTGCACCCACATTGGCACAGCCGTGAGAAGGACAAGGGTGAAGGCTATTCTCCTAGCTAGTTGGTTCATTTTCATCGACGACTCCCTCTTTCGGTAAACTAAATTTCAAAAAGTGCCCACTGAGCGCTCCGTGCAACATCCTGCGAACAGGATGTTAGGAAGCACCAGTCGACGTGTTTCGAACTGCTTGTGTTGGTGTTGAGTAATTCCTTTTCTTTTGCTCTCCTCCCTGGATGGAAACGCTTTTTTTCTATCGGCAAGAGCACCTCTGAGCCAGGAGAAAACAAGATGTCTCTCCGAGGCTTTTCGGAACTCGAATAGGCTGTCGATAGGAAGGAAGTTGTCGACCCGGGGCCGGATTTTTCTCCTTCTATTACTTCATGCGCAGGAATGGGCTACCGAGCAACATGAATGTTAGGAATTCGAGAATTTTTCTACGAATACAACACTAAAGTCATGAAGATGGTGCAGAATCTCACCTGAGTTCCCGATAGTGGGCCCTCTAGATCGGTAGTCGTTCCACTACGGGGGAGCTGGAGTTTCTCGATATTGGATCCGATTCAGCGAAGAACAGAGCCTGCGGCGAACGCTGCACCTCAGGCTGGGCCGGCTGCGACCGGCGAGCGAGAGAGGGAAAGGGTCGGCTTCCTCAGCCAAAGCCCGTTGAGGGAGATATTCAAGGCGGAATAGACTGACTGCTAGGCCTTCCCTCTCACCATTCGTTGAGATCGAGGGGTTTTCCACCTCTGGGAGACGAAGCAACCCTAAGGAGGGTTGGAAATCGATCAAATCCGCCAGTCGCAGGTCGTTCAGTCAGCCGACGGGTCGTAACCGAACAGCGCTGGCTGTTACCCTCCAAACCGATGAATTACTTCGCATACGGATCGAACATGGCGCTTGCTAGACTGCGGAGACGTGTTGCCAGCGCAGAATTTCTCGGCGTCTACTCTTTGGCAGGTTACGACCTAAGATTTCACAAGATCGGTCAGGATGGCTCAGCGAAATGTGATGCGTACCGGACCGGAGACTCCGGGCACGCGGTCGATGGTGTTGTCTTTGACATCGATCCGGCAGAGGTCGCGGCTCTGGACCGTGTGGAGGGGGTAGGGAGTGGCTATGAGAGAGCTTCAGTGAGGCTCATCGACAAAGCGAACGACTCCTTGGAAGCGTTTACCTACTTCGCGACTCGAATCAACACCGCTCTGCGCCCATTCTCTTGGTACGCGCATCATGTACTCGTTGGCGCACGGAGTGCCGGTCTCAGCTCCCCCTATATTGCCCGTATTGAAGCGGTCGTGACGGTGAAGGATCTCGATGAGGAACGAGAGGCACGGGAGTTGCGGATTCATGGGGTGTAGTGTCTTTGTACAAGCGGTCCGTGCGGCGCTGCGGCAATACTCTAGGTTCTCGGTTGGCAAATGAGGGCGAACTCAGGGGCTCGAGGGGACGCGATCCGGATTCATGCGGAGATAGGACATTGTATGAAGACCGTTGAAGGCAGAGACCCCGCCGACTCGCTTCCCGTTGCCATATCGCGGCTGGCATGGAACGCTTGACTTCCTTCCTCAACCTTCGCGGTTGCAGGCTCGAGTTTCGTTGCCCCTTTCTGTGTACGAATGTGCCGAATAGGAATATGCACGGATGACACATCGACGGCGAGAAATGGTCGAGGAGAGGGAGAGAATCTTCGCGGTTCGAGGATGCTTCGGCGGATCGTTGGATTCGCCTCTCAGACGGCAAGCCACCGTAGTGAACGCGGAGAGTTTCTTGTGGACCTAGGTCTCGACAGCCCCGACAACTCGAAGGGTCGGCCGAGCGGTGATGTTACCCAGCTGCTGGACCACGCTCGCGACGGTGCTCCCGAGGCGATCGAGGCTCTGGTGGAAGGGGTCTACAAGGAGCTTCGACGCACTGCTGCGGCTATGGTCGGTCGGGAAGCGCCCGGGCTTACCTTGGCGGCTACGGATCTGGTGCACGAGGCCTTCTTTCGCCTCTTCGGCCAAGAAGTGCTGGATTGGAAAGACCGTCGACATTTCTTCGGCTCCGCTGCCACCGCCATGCGCCGCATCCTGATCGACCACGCGCGGCGCAAGCGCGCTGGCAAGCGCATTCCCAATGAAAAGCTGGTTTCGATGGAGTCGGCGAGCGATGCCTTCGATTTTCCAAATCTCGACCTCCTAGCTCTGGGGCGAGCCCTCGACAGGCTCTCGGAGCAGAATCCGAGGCAAGCACAAATCGTTGAGCTACGGTTCTTTGCTGGCCTCACCGAGGCCGAAGTTGCCGAGCTCCTCGAGGTCTCCCGCATGACTGTCAGCCGAGACTGGAAAGTCGCGCGGTTGCGGCTTCTGCGGGACATGACGGGTTGAGCCGGTTCCGGCTCCCGGGTCGAGCCAACGTCGCCCACGAACAGGCCGGTGCCGCTGTGGTTGGAGATATCGAGGGCACCGAAAAAGATGCCACCCAGAATCTGAAGGAACCTATCTGACGCCCAATGAGTCCGATTCGGATATCCAAGCCCCATGGAGTCCTGGAATTCTCCAGTATGTAACTTTGACCGTGAAAACTCGCCAAAGACATTGTTGGTGATCGTCAACTCAGGAGGAGCCTGTCTCCTTTTATCTACCGGTGTCAAAGGGAGCTGCTGCGATGGCTGACCCGCCCCCCACCAAGAGGAGGGCACCGGCTCCAACCTAGAGCTTTTCTCATGAGCACGAAGTTCAACCACTCGAGGTGCAAGGAAGTCCGCCCGGTCGGTGGCGTGGCCCTTTCGTCCGGCTATGCCACCGAACCTGTCCATGAGGGGCTCGAAGCTATGACCATCTGGCCCGACAATGAGTGTCAGAGTGCGAGATTGTGGGCCCTGCGGGAGGTCGGAAATTGAGCTGGAGCCAAGCCCCGACGCCTCTTCCGGACCGTCCTGGGATCGAAGGCGTGACCGACATTGTCTCCAATGCACTGGATCTCGTGGGCGGTGCCCGACGCGAGTTCCTGGACCGAGCGTGTACTTGGAATCCGGCGTTGCGAGCCGAGGTAGATGCACTGCTCTCGACAAGCGAAGCCACCCAATGGGAGAGCTTCCTATCTGTCCCGGCTGTGGAGCAAATGGGTAGCCAACAGCTGGGAGCCTCTTCCCCTCAGATAGAGCCAAGGGAGGTACCCGACCGGATCGGGCGCTACCGGATTCTCGAACAGCTGGGGGAAGGCGGCATGGGATCGGTCTATCTCGCCGAGCAGAATGAACCCGTCAAGAGGCGCGTTGCCCTCAAGGTTATTCGCGTCCTTCACGATGCCAACCTACGCCAACGTTTCGCCGCCGAGTGTCAGGCTCTAGCCCGTCTCAATCACCCGAATATCGCCGCCATGTACGAGGTCGGTGCGACCGACGATGCTCTGCCTTACGTTGCCATGGAAAGGGTCGAAGGCCTATGCATCACCGATGGGTGCGATCGGGCCAACTCCACTGTCGAGGAGCGCCTACGGCTTTTTCTCGGCGTCTGCTCAGGCATCAAGCATGCTCACGAAAAGGGGGTCCTGCACTGCGACCTCAAGCCTAGCAACGTCCTGGTCGCCCGCTTGGACGGCGAGAGCGTGGCCAAGGTCATCGACTTCGGCATCGCCCGGGCTCTCGACGAGCCTCTGCTAGCCGATTCTCGGCCAACCCAGGAGCTGATCCTCGGCTCTCCCCCCTACATCAGTCCGGAAGCGATGACCGCCGCCGGCCGCCTCGGCCTCGACACGCGCACCGATGTTTACTCCCTCGGCCTTCTACTCTACGAATTGCTGGCTGGTGCTCTGCCCTTCGAAACCACGGGAGAAACCCCGTGGTCGTACCTCCACCATTTGAAGGAGCACGGGGTAGTGGCGCCGAGTCGGCGGCTGGAGCAATTGCCGCCGCATCGCGCCGAGCCGATCGCTGCACGACGCCGAGTGTCCGTCCGAAAGCTCACCGGGAGACTCAAGGGCGACCTCGACGCCATTGTCCTGAAGGCCATCGATTTCGACCCGTCTCGTCGCTACGGCACCCCCGCGGAGCTGGCGGCGGATATAGAACGCCACATCACCCACCGGCCGATCGAGGCGCGGAGCGCGGGGATTCTGGTCCGTTCGCTTTGCTTTGGGCGCCGCCATGCCGGCGGTGTATTGGCAGCCGGACTGTTGTTTGTAGCGCTGGCTTGGGGGTTTGCCGCGCGCACGATGGAGGCGGGCCGGGCAAATGCCGAGGCGAATCGAGCCAGGCAAGCCCTCGAAGAATCAGAGCAGGTGCGGCAGTTCATGGTCGAGCTTTTCCAAGGCGCCAACCCGGAACGCATGGCCGGCAATACGGTTTCGGTACGCGAGCTGCTCGACCGAGGTGCCGAGAGCTTGCGGGACGAGCTGTCGGAACAACCCCTGGTTCGGGCCCGCTTCCTGCAGACGATCGGGTCGATCTTTGTCGAGCTCGCGGAGTTTCAATCGGCGACTGATTTGATCACCGAGGCTTACGACATCCGGCGCGCCCACCTACCAGCCGAAGATCACGAGGTCATCGAGAGCATCAGCTCGCTGGGATTGATCTATCGCCACCAGGGTCTCTTCGACCAGGCTGAGCCCTTGCTCCGATCGGTGTTGGAGGCGCGCCAAGGGGATGCAGATGTCCATCCCGAGTTGTTGGCCCAAGCCCATGGTCACCTGGGCAATCTATTCTGGCAACAGGAACGCTTCGAGGGAGCTGAGGTCGCTCATCGCCAGGCATTGGAGCTGCGTAGCCGAATTGCCCCCGACATGAAGAGCGGCTGGGCACGCGCCAACGAAGCCGAGTCGGCAAACAATCTCGGTGTCTTACTCAATTTCATGGGACGCAACTCCGAGGCTCGGCCCTTCATGAACCAGGCGGTCGAGGCCTTTCGTCAAGAGCTCGGCCCTCTGCATCCGCGGTTCGCGGGCGCGCTCAACAACCTCGGGCTGATCGATCGAGGTCTCGCCACTTGGGCGAACGCCGAGCCTCTGTTTCGCGAAGCGGTCAGTATCTGGGAGGCCACATACGGCCCTCACCACTACCGGCCGATTCTTGGCCGGCACAACCTGGTCCATGAGCTACTACGAGGACATCGGTGGGACGAAGCGATCAGCGAGGCGGAGAGCGTCGTTAGGGTGGCTGAGAAACTTGGCAACAATGGAGACCTGATAAAGGCGCTTCGCCTCCTGGGGGATGCGCAGTTTCGATCCGGACGCCATGTGGATTCCATCGACACCTACCGTCGGGCTTGCGAAATCGCCGAGTCCGAGCTGGGGGCAGAGCACCAGCAGGTGCTTCTGTCCCAAACCCAACTGGCCCAGGCGCTCGCTCGGGTGGGCGAGGCCCAGACCGCGGTGGAAATGCTCGAAAACCTAGCCCGCCTTCAGAGCCTCACCCTCGAGATTAACCACTCCTCCCGTCTTCGCACCGAAAGGGGCCTGGGCTTCGTCTTCTATCATTCGAGTCGATTCGTTCAGGCCGAGCGCCACTATCGCCGCAGCTTGGAAGGGAATACCGCGGCTCATGGCAGCCATCACCCGTGGGTTGCCCAGGACCTCCACAGTCTCGCTAAAGCGGTCGCCGCGCAGGGTCGACGTGAGGAAGCTGCTGCGCTTTTTTCCCTTGCCCTCGAAGTCCGCCAGGCCCACTTTGGGGATGAGCACGGGACGGTGGCGGACAGTGCTCACGAGCTCGCCAAGGTCGAGGTGGGTCTCGGTCGTGTCGGGCCAGCCCGAAAGTTGTTGCGGCAGGCGGTAGTGATCCGCAAGGCGATCTATCCGCCCGACGACTCGGACCTGAAGGCGTCGGTGGCTGCCCTCGATGGGCTCGGAGGTTGACCGGGCAGCTAGCTCCTCGGTCAGGCACCGTTGACCTGTTGAAAGGTCTGGCCCTGCCTTCTCACCAGCCTTCTGCTACGGCTCCGTATGGACCTGAATCTCCGGCGTCAGATGGCGATTCTGCTCCTCGACAGAGTGCGACTCTGCCTGCGGCGCAGAAATCAACTTCTACCTGGGATCTTTAGGCATCTACGGCGCCTCGCCACGAAGTCGTTGAGACGTATGGCCTAGTAGGTGTTCGCTGCTCCAAAAAAACTGTAGGAGGTAAGGTATCGTTGGACTATCCCTCTCCGACGGAAGAGAAGGCTGGAGGCCAATTTGGGTTGGATCGAACCACGTCACGACATCATCCGATGGCTCCGAGAGCTCACCAATGGAGCTGAGGTGGCTCTGCCGTGACGGACCCGGAACTGAATGCAGGAGCTGGCGAAGCGGGCTTGTGGCAGCGTGCTCAGGCAGTTTTTTTCGAGGCTATCGAGGTAGAGGGGCCTCGGCGGGAAGCACTCATCGAGGAAGCCTGTGCCGGAGACAAGGAGCTATCGAGAGCTGTGCGGGCTTTGCTCGCCGGTCACGAAGACGTTGGTGTCGTCGATGACCTCGCGGCGGAAGAGGGTCCTCTGGGGGGGATTCAAGAGCGAGTCCGCGCCCTCGCTCCGGTGAGTGTCGAGCCGGGGGATGTCATCGGTGTCTTCCGGGTGGTCGACAAGCTAGGGGAGGGCGGCATGGCTTCCGTCTATCGTGCCCGGCGGATGACCGAAGACTTCCACCAGGAAGTGGCCCTCAAGGTTCTTCGGCGTCGTGATCTCAACGAGGAAATGGTGCTGCGTTTCAGTATCGAGCGCCAGATTGCCGCTTCCCTCGACCATCCCAACATCTCCAAATTGATCGATGGTGGGGTGACCGAGGATGGACGCCCCTATTTCGCCATGGAGCTCGTCTCGGGTCTGCCCCTGGACGAGTATTGCGACACTCACAATTTGCCCCTCCGCCAGCGAGTGGGTTTGATCATCGAGGTCGCCCAGGCGGTCCACTACGCCCATCGAAATCTGTTGGTCCATCGCGACCTCAAACCATCGAATATTTTGGTCGACGAGACCGGCCGAGTACGGCTGCTGGATTTCGGGATCGCCAAGCAGCTCGACCCCGATTCCGTCGTCTCAGCGCGTACTCAGACGGGAGCGCTCCTGCTGACCCCTCGATATTCCAGCCCGGAGCAATTCACCGGCGGAGCGATCACGACGAGCTCCGATCAGTATCAGCTGGGGCTGCTCCTTTTCGAGCTGGTGACCGGCCACTGCCACCATCTTCTCGAGGGAGAGGATCTCGGCAGCATGGGGCGGCGGATTACCGACCTCGACACACCGCGGCCGAGCCGGCTGTTGACCTCCAGTTCTAGGACCTCCAGTTTTGGCATCTCCAGCTCGACCGGAGACCGCTCCATGAGAGATATCGCCGCTGCTCGCAGTGCGACGGTTACCGAGTTGGCGCGCCAAGTGCACGGTGATCTCGACACGATTGTGCTGAAGACTCTCGAGAAGAATCCGGATCGGCGTTATGCCTCCGTCGAAGCTCTGGTGGAAGATCTACAGCGGTTTCTAGCCAACGAGCCGGTACAAGCTCGGCCCATGAGCTTTCTCTATCGTGCTCGGAAGTTCACCCACCGCCATCGGTTGGCGGTGGCCGCTTCCGGCATAGCTCTCACGGCATTGGTGGTGGGGGCGACTATCGCCACCTGGCAGGCCGTAAGAGCCACTCGTGCTGAGCAGATGGCCTTGGAGGAAGTCGCCACGTCGACTCAAGTTTCCGATTTCCTCGTCGACCTCTTCGAGGTTTCAGATCCAGAGAACGCCAGAGGGGGTGACCTGACCGCTAGCGAGATTCTCGAACGAGGTCGACAACGCATTGAGGGGGAGCTGGCCGACCAACCCCTGATCCAAGCCCGCATGATGGGGAAGATCGCCGAAATCCACCGCAAGTTAGGGCTCTATCAAGAGGCTGTGCCTCTGGCCGAAAAGGCCCTCGAGAGCCAGAGGCGGATCCGCGGCACCAGAGCCCCGGAGGTCGCTGTGGCTCTCCGAGCCTTGGGGCGCTTGCAGGCGGATAGCGGAGATGATGCCTCGGCGGAGCCATCTCTACGAGGGGCGGAGGAGATTTTCGTGGCGGAATTAGGGGCCACCTCGGTAGAAAGAGCTGAGACCCTACTGGATCTCGGCTCCCTCGAGTATCGCCGCGCCGACTTGGCGGCAGCTGAGGAAACCTACTTGCGAGGCCAGAGCCTCCTAGAGGCTTCTGACCAAGCAAGCCCCGAGCAGCGAATGGCAGCCGCCGAGGCTCTAGGAACTCTCTACTTTGCCAAAAGAGAGCTAGGAAAAGCGGAGGCGTTGCAGCGGCAGGTGCTCGCTTTTCGAGAACAGGAATTCGATCGGGATCACCCGGACCTCGCTAAAGCCCTGTCTTCCTTGGCCAATACTCTTGGCTGGCAAGGGCGAGATAGTGAAGCTGCGCCTCTTCACCAGCGAGCGGTGGAGGTGTTGGAGCAGGTTTACGGTCCCGATCACCGCAGCGTCAGCGAGGCTCTCATTCGCCTGGCATCTCTCCTCGGCCGCATGGGCCGCCTCGACGAAGCCGAGGTGGCCTTCCTCCGAGCTGCCGAAATCAAAGCGGCAGTGTTTGGACCGGAGCATCCCCAGACGGTCGGCAGCACGTTGAACTTGGGGCGTATTCACAGCCTTCAAGGGGAGTATGACCAAGCGGAACGTCAGTTTCGTCGGGCCCTCGAAGCGGCGGCGAAGGGATTGGGGACGAGTCACCCACTGTATGGATTTTCCCACCATGAGCTCGCCGGGGTGTTTCGAGATCTCAGCCGCTACGACGAAGCGGAAGAGCACTATCGGAAAGCGCTTCAGGTTCTCGAAGCGGCGTTTGGTCCGACCAACCCACGCCTTGCGGAGCCAGTGGCGGGGTTGGCCTTCATCGAAATGAAACGCGACCGGTTGGAAGCGGCGAAATCCCTCTATGAAAGAGCCTTGGGGATTCAACAGGCGGCTTTCGATGGGGACAAGCCTCCCCTCGCCAATACCCTCAATGGCCTCGGTACGATCTCGCGCCTGGAGGGGGATTTTTCAGCTGCGAAAGCTTTTCATCAGCGAGCCCACGACGCCTGGGCTGCGGCCTACAATGAATCACACCCTGCCGCGGGTAAGGCACTGAGCTTCCTTGCCCAGGTCCTGCTGGATGAGGGGGATCTCGAGACTGCCTTCGAGACCTACCAGAAGGCTCTGACCATCGCTGACACCGCTCATGGCCCCGATCATCTGGAATCGCTCCTTGCCATCGATGGATTGGTGATTCTCGCCCGGAAGCGGGGGGACCTACCGGGTGCTGTGAAGCTTCAGCAACGAGCCTTATCGATTCGCCAGGCGAGCTATGGATTGGAAAATCCGGAAGTAGCACAGGCCGCTGCGGCTTTGTCTGAACTGCGCGCCGAAGCTCAGCCGCCGAGCTAGGAACGTCGGGTAGACTTCGGAACGAAACCCATTGGTTGGGCTGTTGACGGGTACTGATAGGTGCTGGAAGGCGGCCATCGATCGAGGTCACTCCATGAGCAACGTTTCCTCCATTCGCTTCGCAAAATCCCAAGACGCAGCGGAGCTCGCCCGTCTCCTCTCGCCTCTGGGTTACCTTCTCGCTGCCGAGGATGTTGCTGCGGTGTGGGGAGCTTGGAAGTCAGAAGGGAATTCTGCCCTTGTGGTGCAGGGGGCAGGTTCTTTGCTCGGAGCGATCACGCTGCATAGCGCGGTGGTGTTGCACAGGCCCAAGCCCGTTGGGCGTATCACCTCGCTCGTCGTCGAACCTTCTGCGCGCGGCCAAGGACTCGGCCGGGCCTTGGTTCTGGCAGCTGAAGAGGCCTTGGCCAAGGCTGGCTGTGGCTTGGTCGAGGTGACCAGTCACGTACGTCGAAGCAAAGCCCATACTTTCTATCGACACCTTGGATATGAACAAACCAGCTTTCGTTTTGCCAAGGTGTTTGGCTAAGGCCTACGCCTTTCAGCGGCCGGTAAAGGAGACGCCCCCGAGGAGAGGCCCCGGGGGAGATCCAGATCAGCTCTGAGCCGCTAGGAAGCGCTTCAAATCTTCGAACCGTGCGGTCCATTCTTCCTTGATGCGAGCGATGTCTTCTTTTGAAGCGAGCTTGCGGTGCTGTATTTGCACACTACTCTTGGCGTCACCCTTGGCGGTGAACCATAGTTCGACCGGGCAGCCGTCCGCCCACTCGAGGCGAATGGAGCGGTTGGGGGTTGCCTTGCGAACCTTCCAATCGACGTCCGGTAACCACTGGCCTCGGGTAGTGGCATCCCCAAAGGAATTGAAGAGAGTTTCGATGGGGACCGGCAAGGTCTTACTCTTATTGGCCTCGTAGCTACCGGTGCGAGATTGACCGATCTCCCTCAGGCCGACGATGCGTTCATAACCGATCACCACGGATTGAACCCACCAGGCAGAGATATCGAAGTTTTCCTCGACGTAGCGCGTGATCTCCCGATGCTCTTTGGTTTTGAAAGGAACGCCCTTGAGGTAATCGAGCCACCAGCTCCAATCATGGTGGGTGGCGCGCACCAGAGCCTCCGTAGACATGCCTGCCAGTTCTGCTAGAGCCGTTTCCGAAAGTCGTTCGCCAGCAAGGCTTCTCTTCGCCAACAGCTGAGCCCGGGCGGTCGTGTAGGACTCGCCGGTCTTTTCCATGCGCTCTCGCGCCAATCGCTTGAGATCTTTATCCTTAGGCATCACTTCACTCCTATGTCCAGACCGGTGCCAGCGCTCCTCAGCAGCGCGACCATCGGTCTAGCAAGAGTTCGTGATTCGGCATCCAACCGGGAAGCTGGAGCGCGCGATCCGGGAGTATTCCCCCCTTTGCCTCACGAGGACCCATGCTGAGGAAGGGCCTAAGAGGTTGGGCGTGGACCTGACGCCTTGGACAAAAGCTTGTACCAACGGGCGTGGTGAGGTCAAGGGGAATTTAGCGAGGTCAAGGGAAAGTTGTGAGGTCAACTGGGATATCGCAAGCATCTTCCGAAAGATTCTTGACGCCGTCAACACTCCAGGACCTACAGACATTTTAGCTCAGCAACCGAGACCAGAGATTGCAGGCAGATTGGCTGGACTGCGATTCTGCTGTGCAAATGGATCCGGCAGAACCGTGGATCGGCTTGTCACCAATAACGACGACCATTGGCACGGTCCGGCCAACTGGCAGCCCTGTCTCTGAATCTCTCAGATAGAAGAGATCTGCGTTATGGGCATTTCGTAGGAATTCCAACAACCGGCAACCAGATTTCCCAAACCCCGGACGCTCGACTGGCGACTACCTTGCTTCAGGTCCCACTGTCATATGCTGAACATCTGGGTGTTCACCTTCACGAGGGATTTCCTGACCTGGTGCTTTCTGCAACGGATCACTCGATCTCGAAACTGAGGAGCTCGACAGGTATCGTGGAACAAGGTAGACCGAGGTCGGGTGCGTCTTCTATTAGTCGGACTCTCAACTCATCGACTCTGTATTGCTCATCGGGGCTGTGGGCAACAAGAACGAAAGAAAGTGCTCGGGTTTCGTCCAGCGTTCTCGTCAGCTCCCCGCTCTCATCCCCTTGTCCAAAAATCGCATTCACTGTGGTCATCAGATCGCTGATACAGATTTTCGCGGTGATGTTGTGACTTGTGCCCGGTGGTGGATATCCGGCGTCGGTGAAGAGAATGACTCTCTCTAGTTTAGCTGACAAGATGGGTTCTCGCAGACTATTCGCAGTTCCCTTGCCGCCGTCGTTGTCGGCAAGCTCCATTCCTACCAAAACCGAACCATCGCCCAGAAACAAGAAGGGGTCATTGTCTGTCGTCAGATGAGCAAGAGAGATATCGATGATAGCCCCCAAGGGCGTCGAGGCAGGAAATGTCCCGGCTTCCACCAGAGGCAGCCGCATCAAGATCTCTAAATCCACGGCTCCGGGGCCAAAGATGAGTTAAGTTCCGGATGGGATGGGAGCCCGCGTTGGGAAAAGGATGTCTGCATTTCCAATGAGCTCAGTCCCGGAAAAAGTCATGTCGTAGGTGACAGTTCGGCCCCGGCCCAGGCCCAGGCCCAGGGCCGGGACCGCGAGGCCACCGATGATGGCGATAACAGGCCAGGTTCTGTTGAAAGTCATGTCAACCTTTCCCAGGACGGGGTCGGCAGGTTTCTGCTCGCGACGGATTTTCCTCGCTACCAGCCGGTGCAGTTCGAGAACCGAACACTGCCTCTTGCCGTGACCAGAAGCGAAAAAATGCCCGCTGACAGAAGTGGCAAACCCTAGCTTCGCCAGCGGACCACAAAGGATGCTCATACTCATGGGCGCAGGCGGAGAAGAGATTCCTTCATCTGGTGCCGAAGTTTCTATTCCTGAGACCTATTCAGACTGATAGGGGAGGGGCGTAACCGGATGGAGAGGGTGGTGTCATTGTCGGGAAACCTGGTGGAGGAGATGTCGCTGAGGTGCCAGCTAGTCATCGTCGTGAAACAAATTGGCGGTACCGTCGTGTGATTCTTGTGTGTTGGTAGGCGCACTGGGCTTTGCCCACTGAGGGTTCGTCCGGAAGAACCAACCAGGGACTGTGCCAACCAGGGACTGTGCCAACCGGAGCCTGTGCCAACGCTTGTTGAAAGGAGACAGTGCATTGTTTAGGACTGGAGTACTCATCTTGTTCGCGGGATTCCTGATCGCTGGCTGCCAGGGCCCGGCTCAGGACGCGGAAGTCTCCGTCGCTCGTTCTCCCTTAGAGACCGTGAATCTAAGAATGCGTGCGTACAACGAGCACGACTTGGACACTATCTTGAGCACCTATTCCAAGAACGTACAGATCTACACCTATCCCGACAGGTCTTTGGGAACGGGGAAGAGCCGGCTCGAGGGCCTCTTCGAAGAAATGTTCCGGGAAGGTGCCGTCCGGGTCGACATCCATCACCAGATCACCAAGGACAGCTACGTGATCAATCATGAAACCGTGATCTCTGGGGGTGAGGAGACCGAGTACGTCTCCATCTACGAAGTGAGAGACGGTCTCATCAGAAGCGTTCGATTCGTTCGGGACTGAGGCAAGGGCTAAACGTCTGGTTGCCCTAGGGAACCGAAAGTGGCCAGGCGGAGAGGTCCCCCGATTCGAAGCCATCGGCGAAGATGCTGTCCCGAGTTATGTCGTAACGCTGGGCGAAGATTCCCGAATCACTACCATCCCGGCCATCCGTATTGAGCCAGGTGAGAACTAGGGAGTCGATTCCAATGGCCGCTACGTGCGGACCTATCTCCTCGCTGAAGGTCGGGAGGTCCAAAGAGATCGGGGTGCTCAAGGGCTGTCCCTCGCGGCTGAAATGACGCGCCATGAAGGGGCCTGGAATTCCTCCGTCGAGCTCCCGTTGCCAAACTGCGACAAATTCCCCGTTGTGGAGCACCGCGGCATCCAGGTAGAAATTGCTACCGCTGGCGATTGGGGGACTCATCACCGGAAACTCGGTTCCCAGCGGCACACCTTGCCTCGACACCCGACGCCCGAGGATCTCGACGAAACCGGGCGTCCGGCTGGAGAGAAGGGCCAACCCTGTGCCATCTGGCTGAAATCTGGCGACCGGAGTGCTCAAGCCGGTGACCGGTGCCGAAATGAGCGGGATCGGGGAGCCGACCGCCGACCCCCTATCCGTCAACCACTGACCCTGGAGACCATCCTGCCGCCAGGCAAGGAAGAAACCTCCATCGGGTGCCGCTGCCACATCCGGCCTAGAAATACGATCCACCTGAAATACCGGTTCCGGCTCCGGAGTCCCCGAGGAGTCTACGAAGCGGGTCGAGACTCCCCAATCCGGCCCTTCGCAGCATCCGTTCCAGGCCAGAATGAAGGAACCCATGGGGGTCATGGCCACGCCGCCCAGAGAGTTGTCTTCCTGAAATCGGATGGTGGCAATCTCCGTTTCTCCCGCTGCGGTTCCATCGGCGTTGAAGGGTTTGAAGTAGAGGTCATGAAAGAAACCGAGGATCTGGTTCTGGATCGAAAAGGCGAGGACGAAATTCCCCTCCCCATCCGTTGCGATATCGACCCCTCCTCCCCTCTCGACGGTGGCGCCGGAGGAGATCTCGCTGCTCAGGGGCGTTCCATCGGCTCCATAGGGCCGAAAGAAGAATTCGACGATGCGGTCCTCTTCGGACCTCGTGTGAACCCAGGCTACGATGAATCCGCCGTCCGGAGTTGGGGCCACATCGGGGCCGAATTGATTGCCAGGAGTGGTGACGTTGACGGCCAACTCTGGGCCTGTAGGAACGATCCCCGCGGAAACGGGATTCAGCAGCAGGACAAAACCGGCCAAGAACAGAAAACCGATCATCGCATCCCGAGCGTTCGGTGCATTTTCTAGGGCCATCAGAGAATCCTCCCAAATTCGAATCGCGAGAACGAAGCTCGCTGCTGGTGAAAGAATTTGCTCAACCATTGACGGCCAAGATAGCAATGGCAGCTACGAAAAAAACCTCACTTAGGAACTCTTAAGGCAGCCCTTAGTTTCTCTAACATTCCCGAACGGGTATGGGTGTGTTCATAGCGAAGAGATAGTAGCGGGAATGGTCGTAACTGAACGGAGTAGCAACGGAGAGGGTGGAAGGGTTTCATCGGGATCCGAGCCGGAACGAGTCTCCATGGGACTTTTTAGGGCTCGAGGGGAGCCACTTGCCCGCTGTCAGGGCCGAGTTCGGACTCTTATCCAGTCCATCTGACGCTGGAAGTGAATTCCGAATATAGATCGACCTGGATCAACTGAAGAGGTGAGCAAATTGGGATTGGGATGAAGGGTTCGCTATCCCGGCTTCAAGCTCTGGACAGTCTTTACCAAGGGCGGAGCTGAAGGGAAGCTACCGGCTGGAAATTCTGCAGTTAGGTGGCCGGCTCGGAGTTTCTCTTCACCGGAGCGGAAAGCTTCGGTGAAGAGGCGGTTGGCCTGGAAGGAGTGGTGGCGGAGCTCCTTGGTTTCGGCGTGGACCTTCGGGGAGGGGGAGGTCTTGAGGCTCTTGAGTCGGTGGTGGGGGTCAGGTCAGGTGGGGCATACCTTCTAAGAACGCAGAACGCGGCAGCATGAGTTCGAGTTCGAGGATTTTTTTGGAATGAGCTCTCCGAGCTATCCCGCACCTGGTTTCACTCTCCCAAGTACACTACATCTAAGAGCAAGGTAGATCTAAACTACCGAAGGTAGTTGGAGTGAGTAGAGGTCTACCCTCCAGAAAGAGTGTTGGGTTTTGGTATCTTCGGCACCTTGCGAAAAGTCGTTCGCATGCGACGACATCAGCTTGAAGAAACCGGAATATGGGCTCGCCTCCTGGCCTGTGTCTCGTGGCGATTGAATCCGGTCGTTCACATGAAATTAGGGAGGGGACTCTTGAGACGATTCTCCACTTGCACCATCTGCATTCTGACTTGTGCATCGTACGAAGGTCTACGGATCAATGGCTGGTTCAATCGATTTCAGGCAACCAGCCCCGATACGAGTTTCTATGACGTCACGGTTTCAAATTGGTCTCCTGGGGGATTGTTTGTCTACGGACTCATATTTCTGCCCTATGTTGTCGTCGCTGCGAACGAGCGCAACCCAAGGATCAACTTTTTTTGGTTCCTGTTTTCTCTGACTATCCTAGTCGTGTCGACCGTGAGTATTCCTTGGGCAATGCAAGGTAGGTAGATCAGTACCGACCAAGTGTTCGGGTTATTTTATCTTGTCTGTGTCCTGTTACCCGCAGTTGCTTTCTTAGCCATTGGACTTGGGTTGGGTCCTGCTAGGAAGTCCGGAAATGGCGTAGTCCAACGAAGAACGTAGCTGAGGCAGGGGTAAGCACGGACTGGAACTCCGTGTTTTCTCTGAGCCATCGTCGGAGACTTCGAGGCGTAGCGTCGGACCGTTGGTGCCGAGACGGATCTCCGATGGGGCTTCCAGAAGGGCCGCGTCGACGATGTCGCCGTTGAGATAAGTGCCGTCGTCACTCCCCAGATCCCGAATCCACCAGAGACTTCCCACCGGATAGATCTCGGCGTGCCTGTCGGCGACCCGGGCGTCGTCGATCTGAAGATCGCAGGAGGGCAGCCGGCCAATGGTCCATGGGGAGGCGAGCTCGATGGACTGGCCGGCGGTTACGAGAGTGAGCTTCGAGGTGGTGACCACATCCTGCCGTAGCTTAGAAGAGGTCCTCCGGGGCCAGAAGGATTCGAGTAGGTTGATTCTGCGCATTGTGCTCTCCAATCTGTGTTGCCTAGCGGCGTTCACTGGGGAATACGCAGAATTGCGCTCAGGAAGGTCAAAGTCGGCAAGAAAATGCAAAGGGGCAGGGGATTCCTACTGGCCCAACGTCCTTCCCCCTGCATAATTCGATGCCCAGCCTCGATGCCCAGCCTCGATGCCCAGCCTCTCGACGCCCAGCCTCGACGCCCAGATTCGACACCAGCAGCTCGACTTCGCCCTGCCGGAGGGTTTCTTACGACGATCACCGATTCCCATTTCCTCTAAGAGAACCTGAGGTCGAGGGGTAAAACCCTGCCTCTGCGGACTATTCGAAAGTGAATACTGCGCGCCTACAAGCTGCCGCAGCCCTCCAAGGGCACGACTGCCTAGCTGTTGTCGGGCACCAGTCTTGGAAGAGAGTTCGGAAGCACCGACTCCGAGAGGTTGCAGTTCAGCTGCGGACGGCCGCCGATCCACTGTGGGCAGCCGTAGAGGTTCGCAGAAGAGGATTTTTCTCGGGGCCCTGAGGGATAGTTACGGGGAGCAGAGGAGCAGAGTCGGGCCGTTGGCGCCGAGGCGAATTTCTGCTGTGGGGTCCAGCAAGGCTGCCTCGACGATTTCCCCGTTGACGTAGACCCCATCGTCGCTGCCCAGGTCCCGAATCCACCAGAGGTCCCCTACCTGGTAGATTTCAGCGTGACGGTCACCGATCCGGTGATCGTCGAGTCGCACATCGCAATCGGGTTTTCTACCAATGATCAGAGGGCGTCTTAGCTCGATGGATCGTCCATCCGCCTGGAGGGCCATCACTGGGTTCCTTGGCGCGATGCCCGGGTTCCTTGGCCTTCTCTCTCGCGATTTTGAATCAGCCCACCAGGATCGGTATGACTTCAACAGTTTGATTCCTCGCATGGTGATCTCCCTTCGGCGTCCGGTAGTTGGTCGTCAGGGGTTGATGTGCAAAGGCGTTGCGGAAGGGGTCATGGGGTTCTCAGAAAAGAGAACTCTTGCCAGCGGGGGCGCCCTGGGGAGGGGCGATGGAAGCGAATTCGAATCTCCCCATCTGGACGCGGGTCTTTTGTATGTCCGCCTAGGAGCCCATTCTGCGTTCTTTCAAAGCAGAGGGTTGCTAGCCCCGTCGATGGAGAACATCGGCTGGCAACCTCTGCCAACAACATCCAGACCATGGGCCCAGCCAATAGGAGTCAAGAATGAGGAAAACAGTACCGGTCCAGAGGATCCTGCGAATTTTCACCCGTGGAGCTGCGGCGGCGGTCGTCCTGCTGGCTTCCCAAGTTGAAGGGCAGGAGCTCTTCGTCTCTTCTCCCGTGAGCGGCAATGTCACCTCCTTTCCCGCTCACTCCCAACAGGAACTTTGTTTTGTGGTGGGTGGTCCCAAGCTCACAGGCAAGGTGGTTTTCGTGACCATGGAGGGGCCTCATGGGGAAGTAGGGGGCAAACCTGCCATTGCCGACGGCAATACGGAGGTGTGTTTCATGGCGCCAGCGATCAAAGATGCGGGCGAATGGAAAGACTGTGTTCCTCCCCGGGACGTGATCCCAGAAGCCTATTTGGTCTCCGCCCGCTACGACACGATTGGCAATGGCGGGGCGGCGTCAGAGGCCTCTGAGGGCTCTATCGAATCCGAGCTGCTCAATGTCACTCGCACGGTCGAGCGCAAGAACCCGAGGCCGGAGGAATGCCAGGGTCTCGATGGCGACTGGACTTGGAGTTTCAATTCCGGGGTGCTCGAGTGCGCCAAGCTTCCTATGAAAGTCACCCTACCGGGTTTCGATAGCTCTGTGACCATTGAAACCGATGGCGCTACGGACACCAAGGGAGTGAAAATGACCGTGACCGGTGACAAAACCGGCGAGCGGCTAGTTTTGATAGTCGAACCGGACGAAGTGGTGCGCGGCAAGAGCTACCTGACTTTTCAGGGATTCCAAGACGTTTCCAAACTCCTCGACCAGCGGAAAGCGGTCGATGGTAAATACACGATCCACGTCATCAACTCGAACCTCCTCGAAGGGAACTTGGACGTACACAAGATGGCCTACCAAGGGGATGTTTGCTCCATCTTCTGGCCCATTACGGCGCGCCGTAAGTCGTAGCAGGGCGCCGCGCACCTTCGCTTCTTCCTGACTCCGCCTCGGTCTTCTCTTCTCGTCGTTGGGTCGGGGTAGAGGCACGGACCGTTGGAGCCATGCTGGCTTTGCTTCGTGTCTCTGCTTCCACCCCTTTCCCGAGCGCGTCCGCCGAAAGGTGGCTCGAAGAAACTCGACTTTCCGCAATCCCTTGTAGTCAACTCTGGCCCTCTCTTGCTCTCTCTTGCTCCAGAGGCTTCTCCAGAAGAGGGAGGGGGGTGCTTTGAGGGGATTGCTTCTACTCTCCCCTCGATCTCTTCTTCCAATAGGTTTCCGGAGCCTCCTTCTCCCTCAGGCCAGGACTTTCTTCAGCGTCGCCCATCGAGCGCCAAGAACCGGTGCGCTAGCATGGGAGCGCTCACTAGCGCACAACCAAAGCCTTGGATTGGGGCTGAATCGAGGAGGGTATGAGGATGAAAGATCTCCGATACACCATGGCGTGGCTACTCCTTGCCGCGCTGACCGTGGCCATCGGGTCACCAACGGCGTCAGGGCAGGAGGAGCTGGTCGTCGATGGCAAGTTGATCGCCAACGGTGAGGCCGTCGAGTTGCCCTACGTTTACGTTATCGCCCAGGAGGAGGGGTTTTACGACGAGAGCGACCCCACCTGGACGGTCATCTTTGCCGCTGAGTCCATCGAGGTTCGGGAGCTCGATAGCTTTTTCTTCGACTTTCCCTACGTCAAGGTTGGAGTCACTCTCACCAGCGAATTCAACGATAGCGGCGAACGAGAGATTCAGGCCCTTTCCCAGGATCTCAAATTGACCGCGGACGGTAGCAATATCTCCGGCGGCGACTACCCAGAGGTGGTCCTCGAAAGCTCGACCGTCGAGCGATTCGCCGGACGGATTTTCCATACGGAATCGAAGACCTTCTTCGAGGATACCTACAAGTACGACTTCTCCTTCAGTGTTCCGATTTCGGACCCCAACGCCCCCATAGGCCCAGCGCTGCCCGAGGGTGGCGGCGAGCCCGGCAAGACCTATGTCGCCTGGACCAAGGCCGTTCTATCGGGGGACGTCGAGAAGATGAAGGCGTTGGTGCCGCCGGAAATGGCCGAGATGTTGGGGGCCGAAGGGATGGACGAAAACATCACTTTCATGAAAGAGATGACGCCTCGGGAGGTCAAGGTCCTAGGGGGTTCGAGCGACGGTACCACTGCGATTCTGAAAGTCGAGGGCCTGATGGACGGCCAACCCATAAGGGGCGAAATTACCATGACCTTGCAAGGAGATATCTGGCTCACCACAGCGGAGTCCTGGTAGAGAAGGAACGCAAGGAGCGTGAGAAGGGGCCGCAAAAAAGACCCTTCCTCGGTGAGGCCAAGGTGGTCACTTTCGGTCGGGTTGCACTAGATATATCAGTTTGATATATTGAAGCCATGGCAGCACGAAAGAAGACCTATTTCGCAGTCCTAGGCCTCTTGTCCTGGAAACCGATGTCGGGCTACGACATCAAAAAGTTCGTGGAGATGGGAATCTCTCATTTCTGGAATGAGAGCTATGGCCAACTGTTTCCGACCCTCAGTCGCCTCGTCGATGAGGGGCTTGCTACGAAGGAGCAGGCCCAGGGGAGCGGGCGCAGAAAGCGCTTTCTCTACACCATCACCGACCAGGGGCGTGAGGCCCTGGAAGAATGGCTCCGGGCTCCCTCGGAGCCCGTTCGGACCCGTAGTGAGCTGACGCTCAAGTTTTTCTTGAGTTGTCGGCGACCGCCTGCGGAAGCCGCGAGGCTCCTGGAGGAGCATCGGAGTCAGCTCGAAGAGCGCCTCGAGGAGTACACCGAGTCTGAGCGCACCTTGGCCCGAGCGGTCGAGACAGGAGCTCTGCCCGACGAGGTTGGACACCTTCTCCAGGCCGACAGTGAGGAGGAATCTGCCCTTGACCTTCGTCCGGAGGCGTTGATGTTCTACCTCACCCTGCGCCAGGGAATTCTGGTCCTACAAGCCCGCCTAGCGTGGTGCGACGAAGCCGCTGCTGCCCTCAAACCCAACCCTTCCAACCTAGGAGCAGTAACTCAATGAGCAGTACCCCAATGAGTACCCCGAGCATCTCGTCTGTGTCTTCTCCAGGAACTTCCCGCAAAGGGATGCAGCATTTCGCTGCCAGGCCAGTCACTTCTTCTGAAAACGCTGCCCCATCCGCCGTGGGGCTGCTTCTCATGTCGAGTCAGTGGGCCCGGTGGGGCGAGATCGGAGCCGTCTTCGGGGCGGCAATCCTGGCCCTTTTCCTCGGTAAGGGGCTGGCCGGTGAGGGCCCGATCACCAGCCAAATTCCCGTTCTCTTGGCCAACGCACTGATGTTGTTCGCGGTCTGGCTCGGGCTCAGAGTCCGCGGCCAGCGGCTCGACCATTTCGGATTCGCCTTTCGGTCGAGCACCTGGCGTCGCAGCCTGTGGGTAGGTGGCCAGTCGATCCTAACCTTCGTGGCCGCCATAGCCGCCTTCGTGGTCGGCGCGGTGATCATGGCCAACTTGATGAGCCAGCCTCAACAAGCCGACATGAGTGGCTACAACGCCATGGCGGGAAATCTGCCTCTCCTATTGGTGAGTCTCCCGACCGTTTGGTTCTTTGCGTCTTTCGGCGAAGAGGTCATCTATCGCGGCTTCTTGGTGACGCGAATCTCGGAGCTCGGTTCCTGGTCGAAGCCTTGGATCGCTGTCGCCGCCAGCGCTGTGTTGTTTGGCGTAGCTCACTTCAGCTGGGGACTGGCAGGGATGGTCCAGACCACCTGTATGGGCCTTGCCCTCGCCGTGGCCTACCTCGTTGTCGGTCGCAACCTGTGGGTGACGATCTTGGCTCACGGTGCCATGGATACCATTCTGTTTCTCCAGATGTATTTGCAGCCAAGCTAGAAAAAGCCGCTCCGCTTAGTTCTGATCGGGCTTTGATCTGGTCCTGCCGAAAGCCTCTCGACTCCCGGCCCCCCCTCCCCTAAGGAGATGGGGGCGGGGGAAAGGGCCCATTTCCTATCGGCCCCACACCCGTTTCCACCAAGGGTCTTCGTCCTTCTCTTGCCCTGGCTCATTTTCGTCCACGGCCCGCCGAATTCCCATCTGCTGGCGAATCTTCTCTGGCTGCCAGCCCGTGAGGGAGGCTAGTTGAATGGCTTCCCTTTCATAGCGCTCGCTGAGCTGCTGGTGGTAGGTCTCGGCGGCAGGGCAGGTGTTCTTACCTTTCCAGGCGTGGCGCAGCACGTAACGGCCTTGGAAGTTGGTGCGGTCACCGGTTTCTTGAAACCGTAGGTCCTCGGGGAAATGCTCCCCGTCGTAGCGCACGTGGAGGCGGGTCAGGAAAACGTTCTGGGCTTGCCGATTCTGTTGGTTCTCCGGCAGCCAGAAGACTCCAAGTTGGCGCAGCTCGGCGGCGGAAAGAGGGTCGGCAGCACAGGGGTCACACCAGGCCATATCCCAGGCGTATTCGAGGAAGACAGCCCGTCTACGTTCCTTCTCTACCTGGCGGGCGAACATGTCGCGATAAAAGTCGGCAAAGCTTGCCGGCTCCTTCAGGAAGGCTGGCAGCTCCATGCCCGTCGGCAAGCGGACGGTGCGGTAGTTGGTGGTCTCCACTCGTCCCCTGCGAGTCAGGGTGTAGACAATCAGGTCCTGTGCGCCGTCGGCGTTGACGGTTCCTAGGCGAATGGGCAGCATGAATTTCGGTGACTCGAAGGCTACCTGTAGAGGTCGAAGGTTCTGAACCCCCAGCTCGGCCTGGGTGTCGAGGTTCACCCGGGCGACGAAGAAGCGCATACCCTGCTTGAGGTAACTGGCCACCACCGGCTCGGCCCCCTCGGGAAGGCGATAGCCTTCGTTGTGAAGCCAGGTCACCAAGCCATCGCTCTCCTCGGCGGAGAGGATCAGAATGTCGTATTCGCCTACCGAATAGGAGGCCTCGATGGAGACGCCTAGAGCTGCTGCTGCTTCATCTCGGGACTCTGACTCAGGTGCAAAAGCCAGCGATTTCAACTTCCTCTTGGATTCATAGAGACGCTCCTGACAGGGGTTCGGATCGAAATACTCCACCAATCGCGGGGCCGAATAGGCATCCAAATGATCCAGCAGAGCACTTTCCGCCACGTGGATCTGCTCCCGTTCCAGGAAGGTGGGAACCGGAATGACTACCGCGAAGTCCGCCAGGTCGCCACGGTAGTCGTTGGCCATGGTGATGACGGTGCGGTCGCCGTCCCGAACCAGAACGACCTGGGAGGCCTGATTGAACAGCTTGGAATCCGCCTTCGCCACGTAGAAGCCACAGAAGGCGCTGGCTGGGAGGGCGCTAGCCAACAGAAGAGCCAGACAGAGCAGTGGGCGGGCGAAGGCGGTTTTGAGTCGAGTTTTCATGGGTCGTTCCTTTAGGGAAAAGCCTGGCCAGCGATAGCGATGGCCGGGCAGCCAGTGGTCGAGCAGGGGCACCAAGGGGGCGGATGCCACGAGGGCCCAAAGAGGGCTGTTGGGCTGGTGGAAACGGAATTGGAGAGTCGCCGCCACCGTGGCGACGAGGGCCGCATAGAGAATGCGCCCCGGCCGGGAGTCCGGAGTCGTTTTGGGATCCGAGATCATGAAGAAGGCAAAGATGAGCACAGCGCCGTTCTGTAGCTGGTGCAAGGGGATGGTCCATGGGTCCCCCAACCACAGGGCCCGGCCCAAAGCGATGAGCAGAGTGGCAGCAAGAAACGCGTAGGTGACGTCACTCCTCCTCGCCCGGTGAATCACCAGACAACCGAAGCCGGCAGCTAGGAATGCGAAGAAGGCAGCGTGTCCCCACTGGCCCGGAGACATCCAGGCTTGATCGAATATCAACAATGAGGCCGCTAGGCCAAAGGCGGTGGGGTTGAAGATGTGCTTGTCGTTGCGTCGCAGCAGGAACTTGCTCCCGATCGCCAGAAAGGCGGCTCCTACAGCCACCGCCAAGGAGTTGGTTCGCAGCAACAGGCACAGGGACAGTCCCGAGATCAGCGGACTCCGCGGATCGAATCGAGGCAAACGAAACCACCGAGAGAAGACGGCCTGGGCAGTGAGAGCGGCCGAAAGAAGGGTCGCGGCTCCGAGAAGAGACACTCCGAAATCCAGCACCGTCAGGCCGTAGACCAACAAGCTGCCCAGAATGGTGATCTGGTAGATCCGAGGGTCGCGAAAACTTTGCCGAAGCGTCTCGAGGTTCATGACTTCCTGCCTCCTACATCTTTAGAACCATCCAAACGGGAAAAGGAAACCAAAGGTGTCACCAAGGGTGTCAGGCATGCACTCCGTGCAGCGCTTAAATACCTCAGTCGGTTGAGGTCAAAAGAGATTCCAACCATCAAACACTGGAAAAGGGGAGATTCTTCGATCTTCTTCTGTGAGCAGTGATGCACTTCGCTGTCTGTTCTCGCCTAGAGTATGTGAAAGCATCATAAAAACTCTGAAAGGCAGGTCTCCCATGGTGTCTCTAGGTTTCCTTTCCATCATCTCTTCATTCTCGAGCCGGGCTCTAGCCCCTCTCTTGGCGGTGGTTCTTTCCCTCAGTTTGATGGGGCCGGCAGGTGCCATCGATTTCGACGTCACCAAGCTCACGGACACCAATGATGGGAGCTGCGATGCAGACTGCTCTTTACGGGAAGCGATTTTGGCTGCCAATGTTCTGGCGGGTGAGGATCGTGTTCTCTTAGGTGCGGGGGTTCACCAGCTGAGCATCGCGGGTATGGGGGAAGACTTAGGAGCTACCGGTGATCTGGATATTACCGATGACACCATCATGTTAGGCCTTGGGGCTAGCAGCTCCATCATCGATGGAGGCGCCATCGACCGGGTGGTAGACGTCGAGATGGGCACGACCGTGACCATCCAAGGCGTCACCGTTCGCAATGGTCTCCTCTCAAACGGCAGTGGGGCAGGAATCGCTGCGGGCAATGCAGAGCTCACCCTCGTCGGCTGCACGATTACGGACAATCATGTGGGCGGCTTCGGTTTTGGTGGTGGTCTAGGGGGCGACATGACGATCATCGACAGCACGATATCTGCCAATTCTTCCGATGGAGGGGGAGGTGGCTTGGTGACGTCGTTCTCCACCATCACGAACAGCACCTTTTCCGGCAATGAGAGTCTGAGCGACCTTGGTGGCGCCATCTATGTATTCAGTCTGGGAATGGTCACCGTCGATGGGGCTACCATTGTCGGCAATGAATCTGCTTTGTTGGGAGGAGGGGTTCTCATTGAAGGTAGCGCGGTTTTCAGTATTGCCAATTCAGTGTTGGCCGACAATATGAGTGATGCCGGCCCGGATTGCAGCGGATTGGCTACTTCCCGCGGCTACAATCTTCTGGGAAACAACAGCGGTTGTTCTGGTTTTGGCGCCACTGGTGATCAGGTAGGGACCAGTAGCAGCCCCATCGATCCTCTCCTATCCCCATTGGCCAACCACGGTGGCCCTACGGATACTCACCAACCCATGGTAGGCAGCCCGCTTGTGGACGCCGGCAATCCAGCTGCTGTCGGCAGCTCAGCCGACGCCTGTACGCAGACAGATCAAAGGGGTATGAGTCGACCCATCGATGGAGATGGTGACCAGATTCCCCGTTGCGATATCGGTTCCTTCGAGGTGGGTGCCATCTTCGCGGATGGCTTCGAATCCGGCGACACCTCTACCTGGTCCCTGACCTTCCCCTGAGGGGGTAGATCGACGAGGTCCTTACTTCAGAGGTCGCCAAGTCTAGGAATCTTCCCAATACTAGGGTCGATCAGAACTAGTGGCTTAGGTGAACACAGCTTCGAAGCGAAGACCTGAGTTGTCTTTGTCTGGGCCGAGGGGTACTAAGAATACCTCCAAGGTGCCGAGCTGAGGGTGGCTGACCGTGTAGATCTGCTGATCGAGGTGCCGGTTCTTGGGACCCAGGAAGATGACGGAGAAGGGCTCCCGTCCTTCCGGAACGCGAGCGGCTTCGCTAAGAGCCGAGACCTCTGACAGATGCAGATCCAAGGACTCGTCTCCCGCCTCGAGGCGAAAGTTCTGGCTAAGGTATTTGTCGAAGTCGGATTTGGAGACATTCTCTAGCATGATGCGTGTTCCTTCCCTCTTGTCCCGAACCTTCTAGCTGGCATCGTCCGTTCTGTGTGTATTTAAGGGGTGCACGGAGTGCATGCCTGACACCCCATTGGTATGGCAGTGATGGATGGGCAGATTCTAATCGTTGATGAACTCTAAGAGTCGGCGTTTGGCACCTGGATCCAAAATGAGCTCGAAATGGCCTCCTTGGACGTAAAAGGGAGCTGCGCCTAAGGCGTTGGTCTCTTGGGGCGAAAGGAAGAGCTGACTCGTTTTGGCCGCATGGCCGTCACCTGGGGCGCTGGTCAGCGCTCGCAGATAGGGGGCTTTGTTGAGCCGCTTGTCGCCGGTGAAGTAAGTGCGCCATTGGCCCTTTTCTCGGACCAATAGAGCCCGGTCCGCCGTCTCCTCATAGACATTCTGAATCAGGTAGTACCGAGGATGGCCAAAGCCAGGAGCATCCTGGTGGAGGAGCTGCTGGAATCGGCGCGCTGTTGCGAGGTTCTCCTCCAGAAAAGCGCGGCGCTGGTCAGCGTTTCCGAAGAGGTCGGGGCGAGGCCTGTCTTGAAGACGTTTCCGAGTCTTCTCCCCGTAGATGGACCAGCCATAGGTGAGCCAATTCTCTGCCTCGTAGAGGTCGACGGGAAGACTCTTTCCCTGCTCGTCGACAAAGAGGTCTGTTCGATAGGCAGGTAGGTCTTGGTAGAGGGATTGGAAGGTGAAAACGGCCTCTTGGCTCCAGTGACGGCCAAAGGGGCCGAGGTAGTTTCGTCCTCGGTTCATTTCCCGGAGTATGCGCAAGCTACCGCCGTTGGAAGTTCCGATGAGGATCAGCTTGGAGATTTCGATTCCGGGCGGTAGGGGAGTGCCTCCTGCCTCGGCTTGTTCCAGAGAGGAGGCTCCGTATTTGGCCAAGTAGCGGCAAAGGTGAGCGCCATTGCTCTGGCAGACCAGGTTGACCTTCAAGGGTTGACCGCGAAGGATCTGGAGTTTCGCGAGATGGTCTACGAGGTTTTTTACGGCGACAACGTTGTCTCGGCGCCAGTCGTAGGAGTAGGAGAAAAGGTTGTCGTCGCTGGTGGGAGCCTCGAGCTTGCCACGACGAAAGCCGTTGGAGGTGAGCAGTTCGAAGACGGGGCCGTAGACCTCTTTGCCAAACACTTTGAGCAGTCGGATCTTTTCGATGGGAGCGAAGGCTTCGACTCCATCGGTGGTCTCCGCACTGCCTTCCGAAGCCGACCGGATCGGTAGGGCGACGCCATAGCCCCCATCTCGGGGAAAGAGGAGACGGGGACCGGTCCCCCAGAGTACTTTGCTGGTCTCCCGGTCTCGCAGCTGAACCCCGGTGATGCCCGGAACGAATACCAGTACCTCTGTCGCCGGCCGCGGTTGGGGGTAGAGCTCGATGGGAGGGAGGGAGCTACAAGCCCCTAGGCTGAGGCAGAGCAGAACCAGGAGGGACCCTCCAGCAGGCCAAAAGGTCAGGGAAGCCAGGGATGCCCTCGGCCGGGGGGCTGCTTTTGCGGCGCGATGGCTAGCCTTTTGCCCTGAGGAAGGCTGGAGGTGAGGAGAGAGCCTTTCCTTCGGCATGTCGGAATCTACGGCCAGATGAGCTAACAAAGTGAAGGTCCTCAGAGAGTGCGAAGCTTGACGGATCTCACCTGTCCTGTTGACGCATCGATTTTCAAGATCTTGTGTTTAGCGATGGCGCTGACTTCGTCGTCGAGGTAGGCAAGAGTCACTAGCCAATGGGTGTCGTCACTCGATAGCTCCACCTCCGCCATGCGTAATTGACTCGTCGGCACATCCGTATGGAGAGCTGAAAAAGCGTTCTTAGCTTTCTGCACAGCTTCGGTGACATCGATCAAAAGGGTTTCCTCCACTAGAGCCGAGAAGTCATCGAGAAGTAAGAGCGCATTGAAAGTGACTTTCAGCCCGCTCCGGGGAACCTAAAGAGCCTAGCTCGGGGCTACCGCACCAATGGCTCCTGGGAGTTACGGGTCTTCAGTCGTTCCTTGAATGACTCCGGCGGGGAGCTCTCCGCCTTCGAAGTCTTCGCGAAAAATCAGCTCGCCATCTTCGGTGACGACGGGTTCTTCGGCAGCCTTCGAAGCCGCAGCTTCGGGGGCCACGGATACTTTGTCATCTTCAGGAGCTTTCCCCTGGTCGGAGCAGGCGCCGCCGAAGGCGAGGCAAGCGAAACCCAAGACGGTTGCAGCGGCGAGCTCTGTGGCTGTCGTTCTTCTGCCTGGCACGCTTCTCTCTGTACTAGATCTCTCTGTACTAGATCCCTCTGTCCTTGATCTCTCTGGTGTTTTTCTTTTTGACATGTTGTTACCTGGTTTTCTTCTACTCGGTATTGAATCTTTTTCGAGACCCTCTTCTGGAAAGCTAACTCATCGTTCTTGGGGAGTCAAAGCTCCCTCCGCTTTCAGGAAGACCGTTTGGGGCCGGATCGTCCTGGCAGCCCTGCTGGTCTTTCTACCTGCTCTATCGCCTCTACTCTGAGGCTGTTACTCGGCCCGTAGTGCGTCTATGGGGTCGAGGCGGGCGGCGCGCTGAGCTGGGAGCACTCCTGAAACCAAGCCGGTGATCAGGCTGACTGCCACCGCGATGACCACGAAGACGGTAGGCGTATGCACCGGCAGTCCGGGTACTGCGTCGCGCAACACAGCACAGATTCCCAACCCGCCGGCCAATCCGACGAGGCCTCCCAGAGTGGCCAGGCCAGCAGACTCAGCCAGGAACAGGAGTCTGACCTGACGCCGGCTGGCGCCGATAGCTCGCACTAGCCCGATCTCGGGGGTTCGTTCGCCGACGGCAATCCACATCATGGTGAGAATGCCGATGGCTCCTACCAATAGAGAGATGGCGGCGATGGCTGCCACCGACAGGGTAATGATGTTCATGATGTTGCCAAAAACAGAGAGCATGGCTTCTTGGGTCAAGACAGTGAAGTCCTCCGTGCCTCCGTGGCGCTCCATGAGAACTTGGCGAACTCTTTCCTTGACCAACTCCGCTTCGTCGGCATTGGCATAGAGCAGGTCGATCTCCGAGAGCTCTTCGAGATTGAAGAGCTTCATGGCCGTGGCTACGGGAATGTAGGCAGAGTCGTCGATATCAAAGCCTAGGAATTGCCCCTTGGGCTCCATGATTCCCACCACTCGGAAACGTGTTCCACCGATGCGCACGAACCGGCCCAAGGCATTGGTGTCGTCGAATAGCTCTCGTTTGAGACGAGGACCCAGGACAGTAACCGGGGCGCCTCTTCGGGGGTCTCCAGTGGGCCAAAAGCTCCCCTGACGAACCTGGAATCGCCACACCTCCGGAATCGCCGGAGTTGCTCCGTAGACCATGACGCTGCGCCCTAGGCCTCCGGCCTCGACCCGGGCCGTGCCGAGAGCCACGGGGACCTGTTGCACCACTCCGGGGATCCGCTCTAGGGCGAGGGCATCTTCGAGGGTTAGCTTGTGGGTAGAGCCGCCGAGGACACCGGGCACTCCGAGGGTTTGGGCCTTGCCCGGATGGATGGCGATGAGGCGGGTGCCGAATTGGCTGAACTCGGCCAGGATGTATTGGCGAGTTCCTTCTCCTATGGAGGTGAGTAGGATCACAGAGCCGATGCCGATGGCGATTCCCAGCATGGAAAGCACCGACCGCAGGCGGTGGCTGAACATGGAGCTGAGAGACAGCCGTAGAAGGTCCATCATGACACGGTGGCCTTATCCTTTTCCCAGCGCCTCTACCGGGTCCAACCGGCTGGCGGTACGGGCCGGTAGGACTCCGAAAAGGACTCCCACTACGGTAGAGACAACCAGGGCGGAAACCACGGCCCAGGTCGGTGGACTCGCGGGGAGTGCCGGGTAGAGGCGTACCGTAAGGGCCACTATCGACCAGCCGAAGGCGAGGCCGCAGAGTCCTCCAGCGGTGGATAGGAGCGCTGCCTCGGTGACGAAAATACCCAGGATCTGTCTGGGCCCTGCTCCCAATGCCTTGAGCAAACCCACCTCGGCAGTGCGCTCCGACACCGAGACCAGCATGACATTCATGATGCCGACTCCAGCCACGGTTAGAGAAACGGCGGCGATCGCTGCGAGAGCGAAGGTCAGGGCATTCATGATGCTGGCGAAAGTGGAGAGCACCGCGTCGTGAGTGATGATGGTGAAATCTTCTTCTCCGTGTCGCTGCTTCAATACCTCGATCACTTGGAGAGCGGTTTCGTCGGCCTCTACCTGAGGCGACAATTGGGCGAGGATGCGAAACAGGGAGGTGCGATTGAATAACCGCATGGTGGTGGCCACCGGCATGACGGCGATCTCATCCATGTTGATGCCCAGCTGAGCTCCTTTGGAGGCCAGCACTCCGATCACTCGAACCCGCCAACTTCCGATGCGCACAACCTTGCCAACGGCGTTTTCTCCGGGGAAGAGCTCGCGAGCGGTAGCGGCTCCCAACACCACTACCGATCCTCCTCGAGCTGCGTCTTGGGTCGAGAGAAATTGGCCTTGGCCAACTTCCAGGCTGTAGACCCTTAGAAAATTCTCGGTGCTTCCCAGGACGGCAACTTGCCGCCGACGCTCCCCTTGAGCCACCGTTTCCGTGTTCATGGTCAGGGGCACGGAGATTTCGATGGCTGGGATCGAACGCTTCAAGGATTCTGCGTCTTCCAGGGTCAGATCGTTGGGTACGCCGACGTTTCCCGGGACCGCACCGGTGGTTTCCGTGCGGCCTGGCAGAACCACCAGCAGGTCGGTGCCGATACTGGCAAATTGCTGCGTCACGTAGCGGCGGGCGCCCTCCGCCAAGGAGGTCAGCACGATGACGGCGGCGATCCCGATGGCCATTCCCACCAGGGACAGGAGGCTGCGCAGGCGGTGACGGGTCAGGGCCTGTAGGGCGAATCGCAGCCGGTCGGTCCCCTTCATGACTCGCTTCCGGCGGGGCTCGCTTCGACCGACCCTTCCTCGCCCTGGGGAGGAGAGTCTGGCGGCGTGGCTGCCGCTTCGGAGGGCAGGTCTTCAAAAGGGAGAGTGTTGCCGATCTCATGGGCTTGCAGTCGCCGCACGATGAGACCATCTCGTAGCACCAAAGTCCGTTGGGCTCGCCGGGCGACGTTGGGGTCGTGGGTGACGACGATCAGGGTCAGGCCATGTTGGTTCAAGTCCTCGAGGAGGCCCAAGACCTGTGCCCCGGAGGAAGAGTCGAGGTTACCCGTAGGTTCGTCCGCCAGCAGGATTCGGGGGCCCATGACCGTGGATCGGGCCAGGGCAACTCTTTGGCGTTGGCCACCGGAAAGCTGGTCCGGTCGGTGGTCGGCACGATCGGTCAGGTCGACCGCCTCCAGTGCTTGTTTCACTTTCCGGCGGCGTTCCCCGCGAGGGATCTCGGCAAAGATCATGGGCAGCTCGACATTCTCTTCAGCAGTGAGGCGGGACACCAGGTGATAGCTTTGGAAGACGAAGCCGATGAGGTGCCGACGAACCCGAGTCAACTCGCTCTCCCCCAAACTGCCGACTTCCCTGCCGTCTAGGGTGTAGGTGCCGGAAGTGGGTCGGTCCAGGCAGCCAAGAAGATTGAGCAAGGTCGATTTGCCGGAGCCGGAGGGGCCCATGATGGCGACGTGCTCGCCAGGGCGAATGTGTTCGTCGATGCCAGCCAAAGCGTGGACCGCCTGGCCACCGACGAAAAAGGTTCGGGTGATGCCCTGGAGGCGAATCAAGGGGACTCCTGCGCTGCGTTTCCTCCGGGTGTCGTATTGGCAGCGATCGCTTCGACCCCCGCTTTGACCTCGGCTCTGTCGAGGGAGCTGACGACTTCTTGTCCAGGCTCGAGGCCGGAGGAGATCTCCGTAAAATTCCAATTTCTCAAACCCGGTGTGACCGAGCGCTCTTCCAGAGTGCCGGCATTCAAGATCAGAACTTTGGTGCCTTGAAGGAGCGCTGAGGTCGGTAACCGAAGGACGTCCTGCTTGGCTTCCAGGATGATCTCGACGTCGGCGGAGGTACCGGGCAAGAGTGTGGCCGCCAGGGTGGAATCTTCCAGTTCTACTTCGATTTCCACGGTGCGATTCTGTCGCTCGACATCCTCCACATAAGGGGCGACACGACTGATCTGACCTGGGAAACTCCGGTCGCGGTAGGAGTCGATGGTGACCCGGGCCAACTGGCCCAGTCGAATACGGCCGGAGTCGACTTCATCCATGGGGGCGCTGATGTACATGGAGGTGGGATCGAGGATGTCGATCACCGGAGGGACCGGAACGGCCGGTGGAGACGGAGTGGTGTACTCACCGATTTCCACAGCGAGGTCGGCGATGATGCCGTCGAAGGGGGCTCGCAGGACAGTTTGGTCGAGGAAGCTGCGGCGCAGATCCACCGAAGCCTGAGCCTGCTCCAGCCGAGCTGCAAAGGACGAGCAGGCTGCCCGGCTGGCCTGGGCTGCGGTTTCCGCTTGATCCAAGTTATCGGTAGAGACGATACCGTCGTCCGCCAATCTGCGGACTCGAGCTAGTTCCCGATCCGCCCGGTCGGCTTCGAAGCAAACCCTCTGGCGCTCGGCGCCAGCGGCGGCCAATTGTCGTTGGGCGAGCTTCACTTCAGCCGCTGGAAGGCTTGGGTCGAGTCGTAGGAGGACAGCTCCAGCGGTTACCCGCTCTCCCTCTCGGAAAGGTAGCTCCACCACTCTCCCGCCGATTTCCGGCGAAAGGCGAGCCCGACGGCGAGCCTTGACTGTGCCCGCTCGGGAGTTGGTAACGCTTTCTTCCACCAGGCCGAGAGAAGCTTCTACGACCTGGACCTCAATGGGCTCGGGGGCGAGTACAGTTCGGCGCAGCGCCCAGGCGGCGAGCACTAGGGCCAAGACAAGGACGAGGCGAATTCCCCATTTCTTCATGTCCTGAATTCTATCCTAGCCTGCACTCACAAAGGAGCGAATCGGTCTTTCCTAGCGGCTCGAAGAAGGGCCTGGCAGCTCGTCTGGAAGCTTTCCCTGTCGGCTGTTGACTTTCTCGAGGAGGCCGAGCCGGATCTATCGACCGACTTGCTAGGGCAGGGCAGGGGAGACGCCGCTGGAGGCGGTAGGGGTCTGGGTTGACAGGGTTCTTGGTGGCAACCATCATGGGACCTTCGCGGGTGGTTTGTCTTGCGAAGGCATTGGGTCTCCAAGAATCGATTGTTGATGAGGGCTGATACTTCGAGAGGGACCGGGAGGCAGCCATAGGATGCTTCCCTCGATGGGGGCAGCTCCAGGGGCTGGCATCATGGAATTTGTGCCACGGACCCTCAGCTAGGGATCCAACGCCAGAGACCCAGCGCCAGGGATCCACCGCGAGGGGCCCTGCGCTCTTTTCTAGCTTGGGCACCCGTTGGTTTTTGGTGGCACGACTAGGGAGTGGCCACTCCACAGAGGAAAAGGGACTGGAAGGAGTCTTTTCGATATGAGTGAGATACGGGTTGGTATCAACGGTTTCGGACGCATCGGGCGATGTGCCTTCAAGCACATCATGGATCGCCAGGGAATGAAGGTGGTGGCCGTCAACGACTTGGCGGACCGCGGTGATCTGGCCTATCTATTGAAATACGACTCGGTGCATGGTTGGTACCCTCGAAAAGTAGATCACGAGGATTCCGCTTTCGTTGTTTCCGGTGAGCGTATCCCTTACTTTTCCCAACGAAACCCTGCGGAAATCCCCTGGGGGGACCACGGTGTCGATATCGTGCTGGAAGCGACCGGTGCCTTTCGGGTCCGAGAGAAAGCAGCCCTTCACTTAGAAGGGGGAGCAAAGCGGGTCATCATTTCGGCTCCGTCCGAAGACGCCGACGGTATGTTCGTTATCGGGGTCAATGCCCACGAGTACGACCCGGATCGCCACACGGTGGTCTCCATGGCCTCTTGTACCACCAACTGTCTGGCGCCGGTGGCCAAGGTTCTCAACAATAGTTTCGGTGTAGAGCACCTCATGATCACCACGATCCATGCATACACTTCCAGTCAAGCTCTGATGGATACGCCCGTGCGTAAGCGCCGCCGAGGTCGCTCCGCAGCCGTTTCCATCATCCCCACGACCACCGGAGCCGCCAAGGCCGCTGGGATCGTTCTTCCGGAGCTCGCTGGCCGCATGGACGGAATGGCCATGAGAGTTCCGGTGCCCGACGGCTCGGTGACCGATATTGTTGCTACCCTGAAGTCGGATGTCACCGAAGAGGCCGTCAACGCAGCTCTTTTGAAGGCCTCCCAGGAACCACCCCTCAAGGGCGTCCTGCGGGTCACCGAAGAAGCTCTGGTGTCTCGGGACATTATCGGCGATCCCCACTCCTCTATTATCGACGCCGAGAGCACCATGGTGCTCCGGGATCGGATGGTCAAGGTTCTGTCCTGGTACGACAACGAATGGGGTTATTCAGCGCGTCTGGTGGATTTCGCCGCCATGATCGCGACCCGCGATCATTGAGGAGCTCGGCATGGAACAGGTGGGCTAGGCCGAGAAGAGACGGGCCAAGGAGAGGGATATGGAATTAAGGGGAGTCATTCGAAGTAGGTGGATGGCCGTTTTGGCGGTGGGGATGTTGGGTGGAGGATTACCTTTTGGGGTTCTTTCAGAAACCACTGCCTCTCCATGGGCCAGTGCATCGGAGGCGGACCCTGGCAGCGACGCCAAGGGGGCAGCAGAGGAGATGGCGGCCTTTGAGGAGTCCGGTCGATTGCATCATCCTAGGGAGAGCCATCTCGCCGAGGTGAAGCAACTGAGCTTTGGCGGCGAAAATGCTGAGGCCTATTGGTCACCGGATGGCACAGAGTTGATCTTCCAATCCACCCGACCTCCCTATGAGTGCGACCAGATCTTTCGTATGGCGGCAGATGGTTCCGGAGAGACGAGTCTCGTTTCCACCGGTACCGGCCGAACGACCTGTGGCTATTTCAATCACACGGGAGAGAGTGTTCTCTTCGCGTCCACCCATGCGGATGACAAGGCTTGTCCGGCGCCTCCGGATCGATCCCAAGGCTACGTGTGGCCCATCTACCCCAGCTATGAGATCTACTCTTCGCTACGGGATGGCTCTCAGCTGGTCCCCCTCACCGACAACGAGGTCTACGACGCCGAGGCTACTGTATGTCCGGTGGACGGTTCGATCATCTTTACTTCCATGCGGGACGGCGATCTAGAGCTGTACCGGATGAAGGCCGACGGTAGCGATGTCGAGCGTCTCACCGAGACTCCTGGCTACGATGGCGGTGCGTTCTTTTCCAGCGATTGCGAGCAGATCGTCTGGAGAGCCTCCCGGCCCCAGCCGGGGAAAGAGTTGGAGGACTACCAAGGCCTTCTGGCTCGCGGCCTAGTACGTCCCAGCAAGCTGGAGTTGTGGGTCGCCAACGCGGATGGCAGTGAGGCGCGGCAGATCACCTACTTGGATTCCGGCACCTTTGCACCCTATTTCACTCCTTCCGGGAAGCGGATCCTATTCTCTTCCAACTACGGTACGGGCAGTCCTCGAGAGTTCGAGATTTGGGCCATCGATGTAGATGGTAGCCGATTGGAGCGCATCACCTACGCTCCCGGTTTCGATGGCTTCCCGATGTTTTCCCCGGATGGCAAATGGCTGGCCTTCGGCTCCAACCGCAACCAGGGAAAGCCGGGGGAGACCGACGTCTACGTCGCCCGTTGGGTGGAACACGAACCCAAAGTCGAGGCGAGAGCGGCGGACCGGTGGGCAGCGGATGTCGCCTGGCTGGCGGACGATGCCCGCCAGGGACGGGGAATTCACACCTCAGGCCTCGACGCGTCGGCAGCTTGGCTCGCGGAGCAGTTCGAGACTCTAGGAGTCCTGCCAGCAGCTGGTGAAGGGCTTTTCCTGCATTCCTTTCAAGTCCCCGTGGAGGTCGAAGTGGGGAGCGCAACTCGGCTGGTGATCGATGGCGAGGCCGTATCCTCCGATGACGCCAGGCCGGCATCCTTCTCGTCTTCTGGCGACGAAGTGGAAGCTGCCGTAGTCGCTGCCGGCTACGGCATTAGTGCCAAAGACCTCGGCATCGACGACTATGCCAACTTGGACGTGACGGGGAAGATCGTCGCGGTGCGGCGATTCACTCCCACCACGGAGAGTTTCGAGGAGTCCGAGGCCCAGCGCCGTTACAGCGATCTACGCTACAAGGCCTTCAACGCTCGCCAACATGGGGCTGCTGGCCTGATCGTGATGGACCTGCCGGCAGTGGAGGAGGGGCAAGACCTTCCCGAGGAGGCTCCTCTTCCATCTCTGCAAGTGAATACCAAGGGGGAGGCGGGTATCCCTGTCTTTCACCTCAGTCGAGCCGTCGGCAGTCAATTGTTCGAGGCGCCATCCGGGAGCCCTCGGGCTCTTATGGCAACCGACTTGACGGTTCGCCGCACTTCAACCTCCAACGTCGTGGGCAAGATCCCTGCTGGTGCCGCAAACCGGTTGGAAGGAGCTGTTCTGGTAGGGGCTCACTACGATCACCTGGGGCTTGGTGGCCACGGTTCCTTGGCGCCGGAGAGCGAAGAGCCCCACAATGGCGCCGATGACAACGCTTCCGGCACCGCCTCCTTGTTGGAGATCGCCCGGCACCTGGTACCGCGCCAGAAGGAGCTTCGTCGAGATATCTACTTAGTGGCTTTTTCTGGGGAAGAGACGGGCCTGCTCGGTTCCACGGCCCTGACTCGCCATCCCCCCGACGATGTGCAGTTGGAGGGCCTCTTGGCGATGGTCAACTTGGATATGGTGGGGCGTCTGCGCGGCAATAGTGTGGCGGTTCTCGGTGGGGATTCGGCTGTCGAGTGGCCGGACCTGGTGCAACCCATCTGCCAGAGCCACAAGATGCGCTGCGCTCTCGACGGGGACGGCTACGGTCCATCCGACCAAACACCTTTCTATGCCGCCGGCACTCCGGTACTTCACTTTTTCACTGGTGCGCACCAGGAGTACCACAAGCCCGCCGATGACATTCACCTGATCAATGCCGCCGGCGGTGCCCGTATCTCTACCGTGGTAGCGGAGCTGCTGGCAGAGTTGGCCGGTCGGGAGGAAGCCCTCACCTATCAAGAGGTTCCCGCTCCCGCTCCCCAGGGAGATAGCCGTTCCTATGGCGCCTATCTCGGCACTATCCCGGACTACGTAGGGGCCGAAGACGGAGGCGGTGGGGTTCTCCTGGCTGGGGTCCGCGAAGGCAGTCCCGCCGATCGAGCCGGTTTTGAACGAGGTGATCGCCTGGTAGCCCTCGGTGGAACTGAAGTCGTCGACATCCACGACTTCGTTTACATCCTCCGGCAATCCAAACCGGATCAGGAAGCGACAGCGGTGGTATTGCGGGGCGAAGAGAAGGTCCAACTGAAGGTGATCTACGGGTCTCGGTCGACTCTGCGCAAGTGATAGCGGCGAAGCCCCGTTTGCCTCGCTCTTATGGGCAAGGCGGTTGGGTAGCCTTCTTCGAAATTAGGATGGGGCCACCGACGGCGACGGAAAGGGATTCCCTGGGTAGAACAGGACCCTTGGTTGTGGTCCCAGGTTTGGCAGTTCCGCAATTTGCGGGTCCTTCTGGGGGGTGTTCCTGGTGCTGGGAGTTGTCACGACCCTCCCCCAAGAGGTGCGACGGTCCATTGCTCTCTAGTCTTTTCCTATCCTTCTTGGGCCTCTCTCCTGCCGGTAGGGCGACTCTTTCGGGGCCATTTCTGGTCCTGCCCCCCGTTGCGGCAGCCCCTTCTCTCTGAAGTGGGAAATCGTTCGCACCCTCACCAAGCTCTGCCCCCACTGCGACGTTGGGTTCGGTGACCCGCTTTGAGGAAAAGACTCTTCCCTAGAGTCCGTGGGAAGTCTCGCCAGGTCTCCAGCACCCTTTCTGTAACTGAGCCTGGTTGTCTCGAATCGTTTTTGGCCTGGCATTCTCCATCTCTTCTCGTCTCTGGCCCGTTGACCCGATCAGCGTGACGTTCTCGCAACCTAGATCAGGTGGTAGAAGTCGAGTCGCCGACCTTCGCCGCTCGAGAGCTTCGGCAGAACCTACCGAAGCATCAATAAGACCAGGGCTGGCTTCTACGCGAATGTGGATAGCTAGCGGTGGGAAGAAAGGGGGTGAGTCCATGAAGGTCAGAGCGAGTCTGAAAGCCGGACCAACTATCATGAACCAAGGACCGGTTGGACAGTAAGTTCACTTAGAAAACCCTGTGGGGTCCTTAGATCTTAGAAAGGTATCGGATCAGTTCAAGGCCCTGTGAGTGAAAGCTCACAGGGCCTTATTCAGGTCGGTCTGGTCTATTCAAGGGATTCCAGACCCGAATCATCGAGTATGGTTGTCCGTGCTTCGAGGGAAACAGTCGAGAACCTGGGGCCGGGTCTGGAGCTTCCTCGTGATCGACCTCTGGCTGCGTCTCCCTATCTACCTGAATCACCGTCTTCTCGGGATCTTCAGGCCTCTATGGCACCTCCCAAAGAAATCGGTGAGTAAGATAAGGGCTACCTGTGGCCTTAGGGGTAGCCCATCAGATTTTTGGAGGATTAGATCGAGATGATCCGCTTTTGCCTGCTTGCCTTCTCGACGGCCCTTTTGGCCTTTTCAGCATGCTCCTCTCCACCAGTTCGAGGTCTGCAATCGACCGCGACCCCCATCGACCCAAAGGCCTCGTACTTGTTTTACCTTCATGGCCGTATCGTCGAAATCCAAGGGCCTGAGGCAGTGAGCCCTGAATTTGGTCCCTATGAGTATCGAGACATCCTCGACGAGCTGGGGCGGACGGGGCTGACGGTGGTAAGCGAATTGCGAGGAGAGAAGACGGACATTGATGACTACGCAGAGCGGATTGTCGAGCAAATGCGTCTTCTGGTCGAAGGGGGAGTCCCAGCGGAGCGGATTACGGTTGTGGGAGCCTCCAAGGGGGCGATCATCGCCATGGTGATATCGACCAGAGCTGAGATGAACCAAGCGCGGTTCGTCTTGATGGGGGGCTGTAGTGCACCCGCGTTGGACAGTCGCTCCCTCGATCTTCATGGGGCCGTACTCTCCATTTTTGAAGCGAGCGATGGTATCGCCCAGAGTTGCTCCTCTCTTTTCGCGCGGTCGCCTCATCTAGGAGACCATCGTGAGATCCGCCTCGATACCGGCCTCGGCCACGGCTTCCTTTACCGCCCTCTCCCGGAATGGACCGGGCCGGCCCTCGAATGGGCCGCTTCTCCGTAGTGCCGCTTCTCCGTAGTGCCGCTTCTCTAAGAAGGCGACGGGAGCCAAGAGCCGCCCTGTCGATCTGAACCCTACCCGATTAGGAGAGGGATCAGAAAGCCCTCACAGGCATGCAGGATGACGCCAGATGGCTCTGGGTTTCAGGATGTCTTCTTGACGGTCCGGGTTGGTTGTGCAATCTTAGTGCTCGAAAAAGTGCATGCTGCGCAAAAAAGTTCAAGACGCGCAAAAACAAGCAGAATGTGCAAAAACAAGCAAGGTTTTCGGAAAGAAGCATCGTGCACAAAAAAGACACCTGCTCAGAAATAGACACAGCCTTCGAGAAACGCGAGGAAGGAAGTCATGAAAGCACCTGAGAAACACCCCAAGAAAGATCTTAGCGCCCGGGCTCGCCAGGTCTTAGATGTCATTTACCGGATAGGAGAAGTCTCGGCTGCCGACATTCTTCGCGAGGTACCAGATGTGCCGAGCTACTCGGCTGTGAGGTCCATCTTGAGGGCCCTGGAAAAGAAGGGGCTGGTGCAGCATCACGAGAAGGGACTTCGATACGTGTATCTACCCACCACTCCCAAGGAAGTGGCGTCCAGGTCGGCCATGGAGCGGTTACTCGACACCTTTTTCGAAGGATCTCCGGAATACGCCCTCCAGGCTCTGGTGGACGTCTCTCGCGAGCGCGACACGAAGATCGATTTTGATCAGCTCGAGAAATTGATTCAGGCGGCAGCCCAGGAAGGTCGGTAGCTACTCATGGATAGCGCACTCTTCTTCGACGGTCTCTGGGTTAGTTCCCTAGGGGGATCCGCCGTGCTGTTGGCGGTAGGGTTCGCGGTGCATCGACTCCGTACCTGGTCCCACCATGTTCTTTGTCAAATGGTCCTGAGCGCTCTTCTGTGTAGTCTGGGAATCTTTCTGGTGACTCTGCTTGTCAAGCCTGGGGCTGTTGGTTGTTTGGCTGTGGATTGTCGTCCTGAGGTCGTCGAACCACTCGGCCAAAGCCAACGTCACTTCACTTTTGCAGCCCTGGGAAAATTCGGCGACATCACGATGGGTGACAGGGAAGATACCTTAGCCAGTCCGGCACCAGCTTGGATGATTGGTTTCCTGTTCATTTGGATCTCTGGGTTCAGCGTCTTACTGGCCCGCCTGAGCTTGCGGCAGGTCAGAACCGCTCAGTTGATTCGGCAGGCCGAGCCCATTCTTTCCGGCCCCCTGATGGAGGCTCTTCGTCGGGTGGCGGATCGACAGAACATCCGCACGATTCCGCGATTGGTGCACCACGACGATGTCGATGTACCGGTGACCGGAGGTACCTTCCGACCCGTGATCTTTCTGTCCAAGAGCCTGGAGCGCAAGGCTCCTGAGCAGATCGAGATGATTCTGCTTCACGAGCTCGCCCATGTGCTGCGCCGGGACCCTCTCGCAACCCTAGTTGCTGAGTTGACCACGGCCTGCTTTTGGTTCAACCCCTTCATTTGGAAGGCGGCGGACCAGCTTCGACAGCAGCAAGAACTGGCTGCTGACAGCGAAGTGTTGATCGCAGGGGTCAGGCCTTCTCGATACGCCCAATGTCTCATCGAGACCTTCCGTGATTATGCTGATTTGGGGCCGACGCCGATGCCGGCTGCCCATTCCATTCTCGGAGGGCGCTTATTCGAAAGGCGCTTGCGAACGGTTCTCGACCCTGACCGTCGTCATCAGATTCCCCGGAGGTCCTTGACCGTCGCGACGGTCGCTGTTTTCTCTACTCTCTCAGTGGGAGCGGCCATGGCACCCGAAGCTCTTTCCAGCGGTGAGGGAGTACCGAGACTCGAATTAAATCATTCTGTTTTGAATCCTACCGCTCTCGACAAGGTGCTTCGTCCTCTCTTCATCGATACCATGGCTGAACGTCGCATTGCCGGAGCTGCTATTGCTATCGTCCATGAAGGCAAACTGGTGTACGACCGAGGCTTCGGAAGCCGAGAAGTTTATCAAGAAAAACCGGTAGATTCTCGAAGCACCATCTTCAGAGTAGGATCGATTTCCAAGGTGCTCACGGGAGTGGCTGTGATGCAACTTGTCGATCGGGGTCTTTTGGATTTGGATTCCGACGTCAACGACTACCTGACCGAGTTCAAGGTTCCGGAAAACATTGAAGAACCGGTACGGGTGCGGCACCTGTTGACCCATACTGCTGGTTTTGACCAGATTGGCCTTGGGCGTCATGTTGGGAAGCTGGAAGATGTTCTCCCTCTCGGTGAGTTCCTCAAGGACAATCTGATCCGAGTTCGGCCACCAGGTGAGGTGAGTTGTTATGACACCTATGCGATTACCCTAGCTGGTTACTTGGTCGAGCGCCTTTCGGGTATGCCTTTCGAGAGGTATCTCCGACAGGAGATTTTCGAGCCCTTGGAGATGCACAGAAGCGGTATTGCTGTACCTCCTGCTTTGGTTGGAGACACCGCAGTGGGATACGAATTCGATGGGAAGTGGATTCCTATGAGATGGGAATTCATGAACACAGCGCCTGCTTCCACGATCAATTCGACGGTCGTCGACATGGCTAACTTTGCCATCATGCTGCTGCAGGAGGGGCGGTTTCGAGACCAACAAATACTGTCGTCCGAATCTGCAGAAGCGATGCTAACTCAGCAATACACCAACCACCCTGATCACCCTGGCTATGGGTTCACCTTCATCGAGGACTCGAGCCATGGTGTGGGTGCCTTCGGTCACGGCGGATCGATGACAGGCTTTGGAGCCTATCTGCACCTGGTGCCGGAGTTCGATCTTGGGATCTATATCTCTTATAACCAGGAATCCGGAACTCTATCCAATGCTGCCGTCTCGAGATTGATCGCTGAGTTATTTTCCGGCCGGCGCCCAGGCAGGGAGATGAGGCAACGTTATGAAGAACAATCAGACCTGTCTCGCTTCGCTGGTACCTACGCAAACAATATGTATCATCACACGGATCCGACGACGGGGTGGAGCCGCAGACCGCTCGCCATCGAGACGAGCGGTCGCGGGTTGAAGTTCCGAGACAAGTGGGCCTACCAGGTAGGACCCTTAGACTTCCAGCGTGATGACGGGGTCTTACTGTCCTTTCGAGAGAATTCACGAGGAGAGATCACTTATCTGCTGATCAATCAGGCGGCCTACGAGAGGCTTGGCCCGTAGGCTTTGAAGCCCGCAGAGATGAACTAGCAGGTGGCAAAGGCATCTGTCGCCTGGAGGGGTTGGAAGGCGGTTCCCAGGGGGTTCTGGAAAGTGAAGATTTCTCCCGTCTCCGTGTCGATGACTCTCACGTCGACCTCGACGTTGGTCAACCCCGCAGCAAAGATCCAGAACCGGTTGAAATCTTCACAGGCATCGAGAACCTTGATCACCATTTCCACGTTGGTGGAGTTGAAAAACCAAAAATACCCCGTATCGTCCGTCAACTGTATCGGTTTCCCGACTCCGGTCTCTCCTCGTAAGTTCCGCCAATTCGCTTCGATGCGAAAGCGGTTTTCGTTGAGTAGCAGAGCATCGTCCCCACCCGTTGGCCCGCCTCCACCAATCTGACACGGATCCGGCGCATTGGCCGGGCCTTGGCCATTGGAACCGGGAACTTCGTGACCGGGGATGGTAAATCTGCAACCGGTATTCAGGGTGACGCATTTGGCGGAAGACCAAGAAACCGGCTGGGGTGGAATCGAAGTACCTCCGAGACCGAAAAAGACATTGTTCGAGTTGAGGTGATCGATGGTGATACCCAGGAGGGTGGTTGTCGAATTGCCTAAGGGGCCGTCGACGTCGATCACCAGAGCGGTTTGCCCATCAACGGTGGTTTGGCTCGAAAGGGAGGCTATGTCTTCGAGAGAACGCAGGGTACCGAAGTCGTCGCTCAGCCGAGCGAAGTCACCGACATCGAGCAGGTCCATAGCTGGATCGAAATCCGTGATGATGTCGTTTCCCGAGGTCAGGGGGTGTAGGTCGAAACCTCCCCCGCCGGTGGTGACATCGTCGGTGAAGAAACCTTGTTGTTTGTCGTTGACGTCGTCCGTACCCAGGGCTACGACACTGACGAAACCTTCGTCATCCGTGGGGTTGCCGTCTCCATCTACGGGGACACCACAGTGATTGTTCTGTTGGGCAAAGGCCACCATGGGTAGGCTGATGAGGACAAAGAGAGCAGTGTTGCGTATGACAGCGCTACGAGACACTGTTCTGAGAAATACCGTGCTGAGAAATACCGTGCCGAAGAATGCCGTGCGAGAGAATAGCGTGCTGGACGAGATCGCGCTTCGACGGGAATAGCTCATCATAGGGTCGCTCCTGTTTTCAGGGCTAGGCAGGTCCTAGTTTCTCCCCTGTATTGATTGACAACAGTCCTTTCGGACCCGGAGACCCTACCCACCGCTGCTGACACCTTCGTGAACCGAAGATGAAGAAAATGTCATCTCCCATCACCTTCACTCCATGAAAGGATGGGGAACCGACTCGCCTAGTGCCGACAGCAAGGACTCGCGACTTTGTCTCGAAAGGCTGTTCCATGAGAATCCTGATCATCGAGGACGACGAAAGTTTGGCGACCTATATCGCCCAGGGACTACGGGAAGAAGGTCACACCGCGGAAATCTGCCGGGACGGCCAGGAAGGGCTGGGCCTGGCCGCCTCGGAGGCTTTTGAGGTCTTGATCGTCGACCGTATGCTGCCGAACCTAGATGGTCTCGCCTTGGTGAAGGCTCTGCGAGCCCTGGGGCACACGGTGCCGGTCTTGTTCCTCACTGCCTTGGGAGACGTGGAGCATCGCGTGGAAGGTCTCCAAGCCGGTGGTGACGACTACCTCACCAAGCCATTCCACTTTTCTGAGCTTCTCGCCCGCCTTGAAAGCCTCTACCGGCGCCGCCACCAGGAGGTGCCGGCTACCGTACTGCGGGTGGCGGATCTGGAGCTCGATCTCTTGGGCCGGGAGGCGCGACGGAGGGGGAGGGCCATTCCCCTTCAAACGAGAGAGTTTCAATTGTTAGAGTTCCTCATGCGCCACGTTGGTCAGGTGGTAACCCGAACGATGCTCCTGGAGCGCGTCTGGGAGATTCATTTTGATCCCCAAACCAATGTCATCGACGTTCATATTTCTCGGCTCCGCGGCAAGATCGATCGGGACTTCGAGAAGCCTCTCATTCACACGATACGGGGCGCCGGCTATGTGCTCCGCGAGCCCTCCGAGGCGTCGTGAGAGCTCGGGGCCTCATGGGGAGCTCGACCTTTCGGCGGGGCGTTGGGGCAGCCTTATTGGCGTGGGCTCCCGCTGCCCTGGTGCTGTCTCTGCAGTACCGGGAGAGCGTCCGCTTGCGAACCGCAACCGGCCTGGAACGCCTACAAGAGTTGGAAGAGGAGCTCTTGGAGACCCGGGGCTCCTTCGAGTTGAGGGAAGAAGCTGTCTTTGCTCTGCTAGGAGAGCCCCTCGAGCTTGAAGAGGTCGAAGACGAGACCTTCGGAGAATTTCTCCACCGGTACCAGAGTGAGCTGCGCCGGGAGCTCGAAGGGAGTCTTCGAGAGAAGTCGGGGCTGGTGCTGCGCCGAGCCCTTCTGGGGGACGTTGACCAGGATGACTTGGACTGGGGCACATTGCCGCTTCCGGAGCTAGTGGAGGGGTTCCTGGAAGAGATCCCTGAAGAATTTCACGACCAGATCATTGCCCTCACCGATCCCAAAGTAGTGGCCTACGAATCGGCTCTTGGCCGCGCTCCAGCTTCGGCTAGGGCTCTAGCGGAGGCATTGCGGGGGTCGGAGCTACTGGGAGAAGCTGAAGAGATGGAGGGTTGTCTTCGCATCGTTGCTGCGGACGGTGAGGTTCTGATCTCGAGCTTCGACCGGTTGCTGGAGCGGCACCGGCTGGCCCCCGGGGTCCAGGTCCAGGGGGTCGCCTCGGAAGGTGATCTGGGCGACCGGGAGCTCTTCGCGGAAGGGCAGAACTGCCTGCTGACGGAGAGAGAGCTCGCAGACGGCGGCCGTTTTCTCTTCGGCATTCCCTTCGATCGGGAATGGTCGGAGATTCGCCGAGGGCGGTTTTGGAGGAATGTGGTTCTGCTCTTGGGAGTGCCCTTGGCTCTTCTCATCGGCTGGGGCCAGAGCCGGCCCGTCCACCGTTTTCTCGAGACCTTGAGGGCGGCGGCCAGAAGGCAGCAGCGGGGTGAGACTCGCGCCCGCCTGGAACTCTACACGGCCGACTCGGATTTGGCTGCTGCAACTCATACCATCAACGACACTCTGGAGCACCTCGAAGAAAGTGCCCGAGTCCTCGCTCAAATGGGCGACAGCATCGCTCACGATCTGCGAACACCCCTGTCTCGTCTACAAGGCCAACTAGATCTCCTGCGCCGCCAATCGGGTCTTCAGGGAGATCTCCTCGAAGGAGTGCAGCAGGAGGCAGATCAGATCATCGAGACCTTCAATGCGCTGCTACGAATCGCTCAGGTCGAAACCGGACGCAAGAAGCAGGAGTTTCGGCCCTTCGACCTCGCCGCCACCGTCGCCGATGTGGCGGAGCTCTATGCCCCCGTCTTCGTGGACAAGGGGATCGCCTTTCATTTCCATCGGCCCGGCGGTGAGGTCCGAGTCCTTGGAGACCGCCATCTCTGGACCCAGGCCCTCAGTAACCTGGTGGAGAACGCCCTGAAATACACCCCGGCGGGGGGGGCGGTGGAGCTCACCTTAGAACCCCTGTCTCCCGGCGGCCGTATCCTGCTGCGGGACAATGGCCCCGGTATCCCGGAGTCGGAACGAGACAACGTCTTCCGTCGCTTCTACCGCCTCCCGGATCACCGCGGGGAACGAGGCAACGGCCTCGGCCTGAGCTTGGTCCAGGCGGTTTGTGATCTCCACGAAGCGACGATTACCTTGGGAGGGAGCCAGGGCTTGACGGTGGAAATTCGGTTGTAAGAGTGGTGGGTCCGATGCCGGGTGAGCACCTGTGCATCGATACATTTCCGAAGGGGTGGAAGGCGAGGTGAATGGTTGGATGGGGTGCCGAGGAATTCCGGCAAAAGGGAACAGCTAGCACAACAGACCGGCGAAGCTCGGAATGGCCGGAGGTCTCGGGCTACCTCTCGAGACCCCGGAAGGTGACGGTGCCTTCCGAGGCCCAGAGTTGTATCTCTGTGGTGCACCTCAGGGCTACATCTAGATGCAGATCAAGGCGACCGAGAGAAGGCTAGAAGCATCGTGGGGTGCTGCCGATGCAAAGGCAGTCTTCCCAGGCGCAGCCGATCGACGCTGCTTCGCTTTCTGTGCACTGGCGGATCTTCTTTTGCATCTTGGGTAGATCCAGGGCATCCAGGTTCAGGTCCAGGTCTACGTCCTCTGTAGCGGATGGTGCCTCGATCGCCTCTGGGGTCGTTTCGCCAGCTTCTTGAGCTGTGAACAGGGCCGCTGCAGTAGGCGAATCCGGAGCTTCTGCTGGGGTGGAAGCAGCAGGGATGATCAGAATCGCAGCAAGTGCGAGAGCGAGAAGAGTCCAGTTCTTCATGGCGTTCTCCTTGTTGTTATCGAAATACGCGTAGGATTATATGTGAAAAGGAAGAAAATAGTAAATATGTGGCATCTGTGACTCCGGTAGGTCGTTGGCAGGCGAGGGCCGAGGCTGGAAGGAGAATTTCGGAGAAGCTAGGATTATTGAGATCCGTAACCAAAGCTTCTTCGGGAGTTCTTGGAGAGAGGGGGCTGTTCTCCTCTAGCCAGCTTCTTGGTACGACCCTTCATAGATCGTGCAGGAAGGGTAGGAGTAGGAGAAGCCATACCACCGGGCGAGAAGTTGTCTGGGTGGTTCGCGGGTATCTCGCCAGGTAGCGATGGGTGTACCGGCGGTTTCGTCGAGAACGATCTGAAGATGGCGCTTCCCCAACTGGTCTTCGGTGACTCTCCCTTTGGGGAGTCGGTCAAGGGGGTAGTACTTGGCCTTGCCTTCGGCGATAACCCCCAGGCCTTGAGTCAGCTTGGGCAGCCGGGGGTCGATGGGTTGAGCCATCGACCGATAGAAGGTGGGCGGAATCCACCCCTTTCCCCGAATGGCTGTGAATCTCTGCAGCTGCTTCATGATCCACATCCCCCAGGAACGGTGGCTGGATGAGTAGAGAAGGGTGTCGGGGTGCCTCGCTAACTCGCCTCCGGCGGTGGTGCAGAAGACCGGCCAAGCCTAGAGTGTCCTGCCTGTTAGGGGACCCTCGAAGGCTTCCCCGGAGATGTGGTCCCAGAGGGTCCGGGTCTCTTCGTCGGCGATGACGGTCAGACCATTGACGTAACCAACCGCTCCGAAGTGATGTACCTTCCCGTCCACGATAGGGGTTAGACCAACCCCACTGTTGCAAGGGCTTCAGAAGCAAACCAGGAATGGTTCTCCTCTAACGACCCCTTGAGCCACGTGGTGATAGGCCATCTCCCGCATGATGAGAGCCACCCGATCGAGACCCCGTTCGAACACCAGGAGGTCCGTTTCCGCGGATAAGCCAGCGGTTTCCAAAGGCCTTCCTTTTCCTGGGCGAAAGGGAATAAACCTGAATCCTCTCTTTCTGACTTTGAGAAGACTGCGATCGGTCGCTTTGTCCATGGCAGAGCCGGCTCCTTCTTCTTATCCTTCCCGTTCTCGTCGACGAGTAGTTTTCACCACAGGCTGCCTACCGGGGGATGATCACCATCTTCGTTCACCGGTCAGGTTGGGGGAGCAAGCGATTGTGGTGACGAACTTATCACTTTTCTGAATATTGTGGTGTACGCAGTTGAATGAATTATTTTATCTATGTTCGCAGGCCGCCCTGACCGGCCCAGGCTGTCGCGATTTCATTCATCGCCACCTCGCCATTCAACCTAGGTAGGGCCACCCAGCCCTGAGTCGGAGCTCATCCCCGGGAATCAGAGGTCACCAGCTCGGCACAAGTCTTGCTCTGTAATCCGTATATGGCTCGAATGCTGCGAACTGATATCGAAATCCGTCAATCCTCGACAGGTGACTGACAGGAATCGTCGGCTGGGTTTCTTTATTATCGAAACTTGCGCACTTGCAGATGGGTTGATAATGTCGAGCGCGCCACATTTACGCTATTTGCGAGTACGGTTCGCAAGCTCTGTAAATCGAAAGAAGTGGATCGGAAGATTGGTAGCCCGCCCAGCTGCCAATGGTTTCGGTCGGTCCCGGGTGAACTGCATCGGAGGAATTGATGTCTGAATCGAAACCGTCTAGTTCCAAAATGGATCGTCGCGCCCTATTGACGACCACAGGTGCTCTTGCCGCCACCACCGTGCTCGTCTCTACACCAGCGCATGGGGAGGAAGATTCCGGACCAAGCCATGGTGTGGCCGCCGGTACTCCGGCCCTGAGGCGCCCGCGCCGACAGGTACCCCAGGCGGGTACCGAGCCGACACCGAACCTCGGTGTCATCGTTTTCAACCGTCTTGCCCTTGGCCCCCGTCCCGGAGATGTGGCCAGCTTCGACGGGCTTGGAAACACTCCCTTAGAGAGGCTTACCGCCTGGGTTGACCAGCAGATCGACTGGCAGTCGATTCCCGATCCGGTCGCCGACGCTGCCCTTTCCGCTGCCAACTTCACGACTCTCAACAAGACCCGTCAACAGTTGTGGGTCGAACATATCGTTGCCAATATGGACACCTCGTTACCGCGCGAAGAGGTGATCCGCGCCACCTGTCTCAGGGGGGTCTACAGCGAGCGCCAACTGCTCGAAGTGATGGCAGATTTTTGGCACAACCATTTCAATGTCTACGCCGACCGCAGTGTCGTGCGCACTCTCATAGCCAACTATGACCGATCGGTGATTCGCCCCCATGTCTTCGGCAATTTCCGCCAGATGTTGGAAGACGTCGCCATGAGCACCTCCATGCTCTACTACCTGGACAACTACACGAGCACCAACGCTGGGCCGAACGAGAATTTCTGCCGTGAGCTCTTGGAGCTCATGACTCTGGGGGCAGAAAACTACCTCGGGATCTTGCCGCAGAGCGAGGTGCCCACCGACGGCGAAGGCCTTCCCATCGGCTACGTCGATGCAGACGTTTTCGAAGCGGTACGGTGTTTCACCGGGTGGTCGGTAGACAACACGACGAACAACGGAGGTTCCAACGATGGCAGTTTCCTCTATAAATCCGTCGATCATGACCGCTTCCAGAAGAACGTTCTCGGTGTCTTCATTCCTCAAGACCAGCCTCCTCTCAAGGATGGCCGCGACGTGCTCGATGCTCTCGCAGCGCACCCCGGAACCGGTCGTCACATCGCCGGCAAACTCTGCCGCCGGCTGATCTCGGACCACCCACCTCAAACCGTGATCGATCAGGCAGCCGCCTTGTTCACGGCGCAGAAAGACGCTCCGGACCAGCTAGCGCAGGTGGTTCGGTTGATCGTTTTATCGAACGAATTCCAGAGCACCTGGGGAGGGAAGACCAAACGGCCCTTCGAGATTGGGATTGGAGCTTTGCGGGCAGCGCAAGCCGATTTCGATTTCTCCATTGGTGACTCGGATACCGATTCCATGCTCTCCCGTCTTCGCGCCACGGGGCACTCTATCTTTCGCCGGGCTTCTCCAGACGGGTTTCCTGACTTCAAAGAAGCCTGGGAGAGCACCACTCCTCGGGCACTTTCCTGGAAATGGGTCAATTGGTTGATCGACGTGCGGGACGATGACGACAACTTTCGTTTTGGATGTCCTTGGGGCGACGCCGCCGAGTGTTCGCACTTCGACGGAGTTAGCCGACTTCTGGATCGATCGCATTCTTCAGCGCCCGATGACGCCGGAGGACCGACAGGACATCATCGAGTTCATGGCTCAAGGTTTCAACCCAGATATCGATCTGCCCCTCGACACCAGTTCTACCATCCAAGACCGCCTCCGTTCGATGGTCGGTCTCATCTTTATGACACCCAATTTTCTATTCCGATAATGAGCATAGAGAGAGAATGAGATCATGACCGACACCACACGACGCGGCTTTGTTACTGGCTGTTGCGCTGCCATAGCGGCTTATTCGGGGACTCGATTCAACACCGTCGCTTTCGGCCAACCCGGCTCGAATGAAGACATTCTGGTCCACGTCTTTCTCCGGGGAGGCCTGGATGGTCTCAATCTGATACCGCCCATCGATGGCGCTGATCGCGGGCACTATGAATTCGCCCGACCGGATCTCGCTGTACCGACCACGGGGTCGGACGCCGCCCTTCCTCTCAATGCCCAATTCGGTCTCAATTCGAGAGCTGCGCCGCTCCATGACCTATTTACCAACGGCAGTCTTGCAGTGATCAACGCTACCGGTACTTCCACGGTGGCAACTCGCAGCCACTTCGACTCCATGAGGGATATCGAGCTAGGTACCCCGGGCACCGCCACGACGAGCACCGGTTGGTTGACGCGCCATTTGCAGAGCGCCAGCAACCTTCCTCCGCAGATCGTCGCTCCGGCACTTGCTTTAGGCGGAACTCAGCAGAGGTCGCTTCAGGGCAGCTTCGATTCCTTGAATATGAATAGCTCTAGCGACTTCCGGCTCAACACCGGACCATCCTCCTGGCGTTCGGCTCAGCGAGTCGCCTTGCGGAGAATTCTGCAGCGGGGCGGTAGCTCGGTGCACCAAACCGGCAGCCAAACTCTCGACGCCTTGGATATCGTCGAGCTCAACGTTTCGACGACCTACAATCCTGCCAACGGAGCGGTGTATCCCAACTCAACCTTCGGTAACCACCTCAAACTTCTTGCTCAGATGATCAAGCTGAACCTGGGGCTGCGCATCGCGACCATCGATTTCGGTGGTTGGGACAATCACAATGGCCAGGGCAACGCCGGCGGTGGAAACTACGGCACGCGAGTACAAGCTCTCGCTGAGGGCCTGGCAGCTTTCTATACGGATCTCGATGGGGCCGGCGACCAGAACTTCAACAACCGAACCACCCTCGTTGTTCAGAGCGAGTTTGGACGCCGCCTGGTAGAGAACGCCGACAACGGCACGGACCATGGCCATGGCAACGTCATGCTGGCCCTTGGGGGCCAGGTGAATGGTGGCATCTATGGTCAATGGCCAGGGCTTGCCAACGACCAACTCTTCGATGGCGCTGATCTGGCAGTGACCACGGACTTTCGAACGGTCCTCAGTGAAATCTTGATTCGTCGCATGGCCAATCGGCGACTGGGTTTGATTTTTCCCGGCTGGGATCAATACCAGCCCCTCGGCATCGTCCAGGGGACCGACCTGCCGCCGATCTTCACAGATCCTTTCTTTCAGGACGGATTCGAAAGCGGTGATACCTCGGCTTGGACGGCGACAGTGGGGGGAATCTAATTCCCGTGGCTGCTCCGGCGTTCTTGGCCGCGCCCTGCCGACAGCTACCTAGCGAGTCGCAGCGGAACGCCGCAGACAGCACTTCTTATATTTGAGGCCACTGCCGCAAGGGCAGCGAGAATTGCGGCCGAAGGACCGGTTGCGGTTCAAGGCAGCTTTCACCATCGCCTTGGCACGGCTGGCGAGATCCTGATGGAAAACCCGGGCGAGCATGCTGTAGAGCTCCGGGTGTTTGCGCCTCATGAGCCCCGGCTTCTCGAAGAAATACTCCGTGGCGACAGCGAAGAACTCCGCCTCGTTGGTGAGTCCATAGGGGTTGAGATCGGAATCGCCGGCTTCCATTTCCTGCATCTTCCGGCGTACTAGCTCGATCCAAGGACCAATGAAGGCGCTGCCGAGGCCTACCTCCGGCACGCCGTCAATGGAGCCGTCGCTCTTGTCCACCAGGTGGGCGAATTCGTGGAGACCGACATTGCGTTTGTCGCCTGGGTTTTTGAAGCCTTGCATCAGATCCGGCTTGGCGAGGATCATGATTCCGTTCATGCCCCCCGTGCCGACCATGCCGAGGATCTGGCGGCCTTCTGCGTCCTTGAACTGGAAATCTTCATTGAAGCGGTGAGGGTAGATCAGAACCTCGCTGATCTGGTGCCACTCCCATTCCGGAAACCCGAAAATGGGAATGATCGCGCTGGCGGCGGTCAAGACCCGCACGGTGGGGTCCAGCTTGGTGCCGACTCCGGTGATGCGCTTCTCGTGAAGAAAGATCTGAATCTGCTGGCGGAAGCGGACTTGCTCGTCCGCTGGCAAAGCCTGGAAGAAAACTACCTGCCGTTGCAACACGGCTTCCCATTCGGGTGGGAAAGGGAGGCTGCGGAGGCGCTTGCGTCGGCGAGACTTCCGGGTCAGCAGCCAAAAAAGAGCCAGCGCCCCTGCTGTAGCCAGCACCACCAAGGCCCAAAGAGGAAAGTCTTCCTGTGCCAAAAGCCAGCCTAGAAACACCAGAGAGATTCCGCTAACCAGGCTGATCCCCGCCTCGAGAGGATAGGCGCGCAGGTTCTCGAGCAGACTTCTTCCCAACCCTGAATGGCTCGCGATGGGCTCTGTATCCATGAGAGCCCATGGTAGCAGCCGTAGGGGAAATCCATCTCGCAACCGAACATCCAATGGCCCCCGGTGTCAGGCATGCGTTCCATGCAGCCCTTAAATGACAAGGAATCGCTCGTCGCATATCTCGAGGCGATTGTCTCGTAAATTCAGACTGGAGAAGAGGTTAGCTCTTATCCCATCGCTTCGAGGTGTTCGGTGTTTAAGGACTGCATGGAACGCATGCCTGACACCGCAGCTGGTACTGCAGGGGAGGCTGTCGGTGGATGGCAGATAGGTGGCAGCCGAATGTCGCGTGGGTAGTTTTAGGTGAGTGAAGGCCATCGCTGGCAAGAAATCTTGATTTTCTGTGAAGGATTCCGCGAGCACTTTCCGCCCTCATAAGTGAACCTCCAAGAGATTCTAGGCAAGAGGCTGGCGCGGTGGCAGCTGTCTATTCGGACGCACTTCTTCGAAAGAAAGAAGGGGGCCGAACAGGGCCCTCGGTGCGTTCTGCGGACAGCCTTCGGTGCATCTCTTGCCGATTCGAACTGGTAAAAGAAATAAGGAGAGTCCAGAAATGTTTGAGAGACCCATCTTGAGTTCACAATGGATATTGGGTGTCCTGCTGATTTCCCTTGGCCCAGTGGTTTGGGCCGGTTCTACGGTGCCCTTTGAGGGCTTTAATCATACTCCTCTAGGGAGTGCTCAACTCGTCTTGGTTGGGGATCGGTTGGAGGTGAGCAATTTCGGAGGAGCTGGCACGGACGGTGTTCGCGTCGAGACTCTGGCCGCTGAAGGAATGGCATCGCGCTTGGGAATCGACACCATTGACATTCTCCGAACCGCGAAGCTCACGGCAGCCGCTGTGGGGCTGGTGGATGGAACGGAAGTGACGGCGATGGAGCTCGAAATCGAGTTCGAACCTACGACAGGCCAGTTCAAGCTAACACCAGACTTCTCTGCTCTGGGGGCTTCTACCTACTCCTTCGAGCTCTATCTTGGCGATACTCAGGTTGGTTGTATGAAGAAGCTCTCCGTGCCAGCAGGCTCTTTTCTATGGCCAGCGAATCTGGAACCGGAGCTGTTTGTCCACCGGGGCGGAGCTCTTGGGTTGTATGGATTTCCAGATAAGGGCGCCGGTGGCGGCTTCCGCCTTCCTGACGGGACAATTGTTGATGCTGACAGCGCGGTTTTTGTCGCTGAAGACGCTACGAGCGATGCTGACTTCTTCAGTGCCCTAGAGCTCACTGCCACCGGGGTCAACTCGTTTTATCTCGCTCAACATGATGTCGTGATGTGGAACAACCGTCATCGAGCCCTGGAGGGTTTCCTTGTTCCTGCTTCCGATTCCCTTACCCTTCAAGGGCTGCCACCCACCGCCGGTCCCGGTCTGGGATCCACAGCGACTCTGGAAGTAGAGCTTGGGGAGGCCTTGAGCTGGTTCGTCGGTATCGAGGATCTTTCGCCCCTGGAGCTACTCGACGGTGCCACTTTGGAGGCTCGGACCTTCGGGACGGTGGATGGGGAGGTCGATCAAGACGCGCTGGCGACCCGGATCGAGTTTACTGGCTCGGAATTCCAAGCCAGCTTCGACTTCTCGCCCCTTTCCACTCTTGTCGATCCGGTTCCCTACTTGGTCCCCATCGGCCTGGAGATCTTCAATGGAGAGGTCAGCCAAGGCACCTGGACGAACCTAGAGAATCCGGTGGCGACGTTTGCCGAGGCTCCCGCGATCCTCGATCCGGTGATTCCTTCCTCTTTCCCGCCGGACCCTTTCCCGGGGGACGAACCGCTGGCCAACGGCGATCTTCCTCTCGTCGAGCTGACCTTCGATAGCCCGGTAGCGATTTCGATTCCTGGAAGGAGCAGTCCCTTCACGGGCGATCGCATCTTCGCGTGGCCAGACTTCGACCCCAAAGCCGTCACCAGCGCCGCCCGGTTTCGGATCCAGACGACGGGGATTCCGGCGGTCAGTTTTGCCAGTGAAGTGGTGGGCCATTACGAGAAGGCCGCGGCGGTGTTGGCCAACCAGGTAGAGGGTTGGATCATCAACTGCCAGGACGAGTTGGAGCCAAAGGAAAAGGTCAAATCGTATCTTTGCCTGGTCAATGACTCCCCCACCATTGATCTCAGAGGCGTCTACGTCACTGGCGACCCCATGGGAGATCTGAGGGGAGTTGCGGGCATCGATTTGGCGGATCAACAGGACGGCACCTATCGGAATACTGACCCCATCACCCTTTTCGCCCGGAGCCATTGCACCGTTGGTTTACAGGGCGAAGTCGCGGTGAAGTCGGGAGAGTTCGTGATCATGGACTATCTCATCGAAGTCGGTCCCAATAGGAGCCAGGTGAGGGATGTCGACCAGGTTGTCGCGGGGAGCCAGGTTCCTCCACAACACGGCTTCTTCCCTCCAGATTGTTTGCACCCCTGCGCTCCGATTCCCATAGTCCATCAATGCCCTACCGAGCAGCTGCCTGAGCTGGAGGCAATTTTTGCCGATGGCTTTGAGTCCGGAGACGCGTCGGCATGGACAGCGATTCATTAGGGGTAATGAGGTGTTCGGGGTTGGGGTTTTCTACTACGACGTGCACCTCTCCACCAAGGCGCTGACCTCATGGGGTGAGGTGTGAGCACCCTGGGACAAGCAGACTGCTTGGTGGGTGCCGGGGGCGTTGGGGTTTTCGGCGCGCCGGATTTCGGTGCATTCTCGGAGAGCTTCGTCAGCGGTGACTGTTCTTCCCTCGCGTAGGGCGAAGACTCCCAGATGAAACAGTGCTGTGGACAAGCTCCAGGGCGTAGCCCGATCGTCGGCGACGATGCGGCGGACGATGCGGACGCTTTCTCCATAGGCCGCAGCGGCCTCTTCGGTCTCCCCGAGCTTGGTCCAGCCTAGGGCGACGCAGCGCAGCAGTTGGGGAACATTGGGGTGTTCTTCGCCTCCGAGGCTCCGGGTCATGGCTAAGGCTTCGCGGCAAGCTTCGAGGCCTTTCTCTGGCTGGCCGTGGCGCAATTGGAAGACTCCGAGACCCCATAGGCCAAGGGCCAAGCGGTAGCTCGAGTCACCGAGCAACTGGCGGTGGATCTCCAGTTGCTTTTGCCTTGCGGAGAGTGATTGCTCCTGTAGGCCAGCCCGTTGTAAGGCGACCGCCAAGTTATTCCAGGTTGCGGCGACATCCAGGTGTGCTGGACCCAGGGCCTCCTGAAGCAGGCCTAGGGTTACCCGGTAGCGTTCCGCGGCGCGGTTCGGATCCCTTTGATCCAGAGCCAGATCGCCTTCCAGGCTCCTGCTATCTGCCAGCAGGCGCTGAACTCTGGCCAAGTCCGGATGATCCGGTGCCAGGCGACGGCTTTCTTGGTCGACCAGGTTTTGGAGGTCTGCACTGATCTCGACGAGCTCCTTCTCGAGATCCTTGCTATCGATGGGGGAGTCGGTGGCCTGAAGTAGCTCGAATTGGTAGAGCCTGGTCTGGAGCGCTGGTTGGCTGGCGCCTTGGCCGAGGGCTTGCCAAGCCGAGTGAGCGCGATCGAGAAAGTCCCTTGCTTCTGGCAGGCCGTGGCGGTCGATTTCGAGCTTTCCGAGAGCCGTTAGGGTCGCCGCTATCTCCGGAGTGGGTTCGGAGGAGTGGGAGCGGTAGAGCTCGAGGCGCTCATCGAGAAGCTCGCGGGCCGGGTCGTAGAGCTCCCACTGGACGTGAACATCGGCCAGAAAACCGAGCAGGCGGCCTCGGATTGCGGGTTGGTCGGCGGGAATGCGCCGGGTTAGCTCGACTCCCCGCTCGAGCAGCTGGCTTGCGCTCATTTCTTGGCCGTCCAAGCTGTTGGGATCGGCGAGGGCGAACAATTCGGTGACCAATTGGGTGACGGCTTCGGATTCAGCTGCCCCCTGGTCCGCCCGTACCGCTTCCAGAGTGGCACGGTCCCGCTCAGCTCGCAGTTGAAGGGTGTAAAAGGTCACCAGGGTGGCGAAGAGCAGTGTGGCTGCCGCTGCCACCGCTACCGGCAGGCGATTGCGAGCCAGGAATTTTCCCAGGCGGTAGCGAACGGTCTCTCCTCGCGCCCGCACCGGCAAACCGCTTTGATGACGGCGAAGGTCGTCGACCAACTCCGCTACCGTTCCGTACCTCTGCTCCGGCTCCTTGCGCAGCGCTTTGAGGACGATGGTGTCGAGGTCGCCCCGCAGCCGCCGGCCCAGGGAGGGATCGCCGCCAGCGGTAGCGATGGCGCTGGGCTTTCCCGGTTTGGTCTCGGTGATGATTCGCTCGATCTCGGCGGGGCTGCGCCCCTGGAGTCGGTAGGGCTGCTGACGGGTCAATAGGCGGTAGAGAAGGATGCCCAAGGAGTAGATGTCGGTGGCGGTGGTCAGATGCTGGCCCCTCACCTGCTCCGGACTGGCAAAACCGGGGGTCAAGGGTTGGCGCCCCGTCACGGTGAGGTCGACCTCAGGAGAGTCGTCTTCGTCCAGCAGCTGGGAGATTCCAAAGTCGAGCAGCTTGGGCTCTCCAGCGGCGGTCACCAGCAGGTTCGAGGGTTTGAGGTCGCGGTGGATTACCAATTGGCGGTGGGCGGCCTCGACGGCCTCAGCGGCGCGGCAAAAGAGATCTAGGGTTTCCTCGACTCCCAGGTCTCTGCGGATGCAGTAGGAATCGATGGGTTCCCCCTCTACGTGCTCCATGACCACGTAGGGAGACCCGTCCTCGGAAGTGCCGCCATCCAAGACTCGGGCGATGGCCGGGTGCTCGAGGCGGGCGAGGATTTGGCGCTCACGGCGAAAGCGGCCCGCTCTTTCGCCGGTATCGAGGCCACCGCGCAGAACCTTGATGGCCACCTTCTTGTGAAAGGCCTCGTCGTCTCGCTCAGCGAGGAGGACGACGCCTTGGCCACCTCGGCCCAGCTGGCCGAGAACCCTGTAGGGACCGATGCGTTGAGGTAGGTTGACCGCTTCGGGGATTCCTCCTTCAGGTGCCATTTCAATGGCCTTGCGACGCACCACGCCGTCCAACCGGGATTCGGCTCCGGGCTCGACTGCGATCAGCTCAGAGACGGCATCGTAGAGAGTGGCATCGTCACCGCAGGCTTTTTCCAGGAAAGTAGCTCGGGCCTCGGGGGGAAGCTCGAGGGCTTGGTGAAAGAGGGTTTCAGCGGCTTGAAACTTCTTGGGGTCCATACCGACCAACCCCCACTAACCGTAAGGCAGGCTCGACGCCGGGCCTGCGAGGCCAGTTTCGGAGGGGCCGAGGCGTTGAGCGAGCCAGGACTTGGCGAACCGCATGTCCCGTTCCACGGTGGTATCCGAAACCTCGAGAACTTCGGCGATCTCGCGACCGGTCAGGCCACCGAAGAAACGCATCTCCAGCACTCGACTCTTGCGGGTATCAATGCCCTCCAGCTCTCGCAAAGCATCGTCCAGAGCCAGCAACGAGGCACTGGGCTGGTCGTCTGCCAGCTCGATAGCTTCCAGGGGCACCGGCCGAATGCCACTACCGCGCTTGGCAGATCGGCGGCGGCGGGCATCGTCTACCAGAACGTGGCGCATCAGCTGAGCTGCGACTCCAAAGAAGTGGCTTCGCCCCTCCCACTCGGCGTCCAAGCCCACCAGGCGTATGTAGGCCTCGTGGACCAGGGCGGTGGTTTGCAGCAGGTGACCGCTGGGCTCGTCGCGCATATAGGCGTGAGCCAGGCGTCGTAGCTGGTCGTAGATTAGCGGCGCCAGACGCTCGAAGGCGGCTTCATCTCCTCCTCGCCAAGCGAGCAGGAGCTCGGTGATGTCTTCGGGCTCTATCTCTCTCATTTAATTCAATGATACCGCGGGTCTCTAAGTTATGGCGTGCGAAATCAAGATGGCGACCCCAAGCAGAAAGATCTGGTCTCGAGCAGCTCGTCCTGAAGAGAGTGGCGCCGATAAATTTCCTGGACCCATGAAGGGATTGCCGTGCCTTTTGCGCCCAAAGGGCTAAGCAACCCATTGGAACTCACTGCACGAAGCTCCATTCCGGGGCCGCAGGCTGGGAGATTTTGACTCCTTTCCTTGTGCTTCTTCGGCGCGGGTTCCGGGTACCAGCTAGGAAAGGAAGATCCGATGGTCCTACTACAAAAGCGGTTTCCCCCCTTCGGTTTCCCCCCCAACCAACACTTTTCGACGATCTCTGTTATTTCGGTGCGGCGAAAAGGAAGGAGGATCTCCCTTCTCCTGGCAACCCTCCTCGCCAGCTCGGCTTTGTTTGAAGCCGAAGCTCAACCTTGGGTCAACGAGCCCTCGCTGCCCATCGATCTCTACGGCCACGTAGCGGCGGTCAGCAGTGCATCTGGGCAGGAGCGTCTCTATGTTTTCGGTGGCGGTGGTGATTCCATCCTGTTTTCCCGCAATGATGTCTTCACTCCGGGTTCCGGCTGGACCACCGCCGCGCCTTTGCCGACACCGCGTCGATTTGCGACGGAGACAGTCGATCATCTGGGCAGAATTTGGGTCATCGGTGGGACCATGGGGCCGAATTCGGCTCTGAACACCGTGGAGGTCTACGACCCTACCTCCCATCCCGGTACTTGGACGACGATGCCCCCGTTGCAGGTAGGGCGAACCAAGGCTGCTGCCGCTACCGATCGGCGCGGAAGGATCTTTGTCTTCGGCGGCGGGGTTGGGACTGGACCGATTCCTGTCGACAGTGTCGAGATGTTCGATCCCGTGCATCCCGAGGACGGGTGGGTTCCTAGGGACACTATGCCGGCACCTCACGTGGGGCTTGGCGCAGAGCTAGGTTGTGATGGAATGATCTATGTCATGGGGCGGGTCGACCGCGTTCAAACGAGTTTGGCGGTGAACTTCGCCTATGACCCGGAGGACGACGAGTGGCTAGCAGCGAATGCCAAAGCGACTCCACCCTTGGTCCCAGGAGACTTCGCCCTCGGTGGCCGCGGTATGACGGTGGGCCCCGATGAGCGGATTTACCTGATCAACGACGGGGACGAAGTCGCCCCCAACGATGCTCGCGTCTTTTCATACGATCCCCAGAATGATCAATGGCGAATCGAGCCGTCTACCAACTCTGGGTTGACGGATTTGGCAGCAGCGACCCTTGATGGCAAGGTCTTCGCTATCGCCGGGAGGGATAGGCATCCACCTATCAACGGCCGGCGGGTGGAAGCCCTTGGCCCCATCCACCCGAACTCTCCTTGTGCCCCTCAATGCGTGGCGCCGCCTCCCGGCATGGTGAGTTGGCTTCCCTTCGATGAACGAGCTGGCTCTGTGGCAGCGGATCTGATCGCAGGCCGCGACGGCAGTCACGTCGGCCAGCCGTCGCCCGAGCCCGGCAAGGTGGCGGGTGCTTTGGACCTCGCAGGGCCTGGGTTTTTAGTGATTGGCCACGATGGGGCTCTGAACTTTGGTAGTGGCGACCTTTCCATCGATGCTTGGCTTCGGGATCCCACCGTCGGTGCTTTGGTAGGGAAATACGATAGCCAAGCAGGTCGGGGCTACGAGCTCTATCTGGAGCAAGTCACCTCTCCCTTTGCTCTCGACGTTGGTGTGGGCCTCAATGGAGCTTCCCATCTCTTTTCCTCCTGCCTGGTGCCGGACGACGGGGAGTGGCATCACCTCGGGATTGTGGTCGACCGGTCCGCGGTGGAGGTGCAGTGCTATTTAGATGGTTTCCTTCGTGAGACCTTGCCGATTCTCGACATGACGAGCATCAACAACACGGCTCCGGTTCTGGTCAGTCAAGGTCAATTTTCGGCTTTCGATTATGGAGGTCTGGTAGACGAGTTGGAGCTATTTGATCGAGCGTTGGGACCTGGGGAGATGCAGGCGATATTCGGTGCTGGAGCCGAGGGCAAATGCAAAGACAGCATTCATTTGCCTTGGGACCAAAGGTTCTGCTTGGGAGTGTCCCATGTGCAGGTCTATGTGGATGTCTGCAACTACTCGACGACCCCGCGAACCTACGAGCTCAGTTTTCAATACCTGCCGAGTCTCTCGCCGGTGACCGGTGGCAAGTGCACCATCGACGGTCCGGACGGCTTTGAAAGCCTGATGCCCATCATGCCGATTCCTCCCGCTCTTTCCGTAACGGTCATGCCTGGTTGCTTACCGGTGCCGATTCGCATCGAGCGCCCCATGGGGATGACTATGGCCAAACAAGTGGGTTGTTACCAAGTGACTCGCGTCGACACGGCGACGGGAGGCACTGCCATCGCCACCGGCTCGGTGCAGGATCGTCGGGATCTGTGCCGGGTGCGAGGTCCCAATGGAGGAGGAACGGGAATTCTTTCGGTAGGAGATGTGCAGCTAGAGAATTGGGAGTTTCGAAATACCACCGGCGCGGTCGCCAACTTCGATTTCCGCATCGAGGCGATGGCGGACAGTCTGGAGGCGGGCCGGGAAGTGGTGAGCCTGAACCAACAAGAACCGGGTCTTGCGGTGGAGGGTTCCTTGACCATCCCAGCAGACGGCTCCGCCACGATTCCGTTCAGCGTCGAGTACACGCAGCCGGACCCGTTTCGATTTCAGGAATTGATCGTCTCGAGCCGCGAAGCAGGAGAAGAGGAATTCATCCCCCTCGACTCCATGGCGATGAGGAATCCTCTCCCGTGGGATGACGGCTTCGGTGGATTGGTCGGTGATCGGGTTTGGGAGGATCTCAACGGCAATGGTTTTCAGGACGGTGGTGAGAGTGGGCTCCCAGGGGTCTTGGTACGACTTCACGACGCCGCTGGCAATGGCCTTGCCAATGCCATGACCAATGCTCTGGGAAACTTTTATTTCCCTTCCGTACCGGTGGGCCTTCACGAGGTCCGCATCGATACGGGTACCTTACCGGTAGGAGCCCAAGCGACCTTCGACCTGGACGGGGGGCTCGACCATCGCGCCGAAATTGTCGTTCAAGGGGGAGGTACCCATGCGGGAGTCGATTTCGGCTACCAGGTGGTTGAAGAGCCCACGGTGCAGGTCTTCACGGATGCTACCGCCTGGCAGCAAGCGGCTGGGAGGATGGACTGTGAGACCTTCGAAGAAGAGGACCTTCCTCCCTTCGGCACTGCGCCTACGCCTTTCACCTCCACGAGAGGAGTACTTTTCACCACCCTGACGCCGCCGCCAGAGGTTCTCATTCAGTACCTCAATCCGGGAAACATCTTCGCCAACGGTGAGTTTCACTTTCGGGACTCCGGTCAGGGCGTTCGCGTTACGCCGCCGGCGCCATCTCTGGCGCTCGGTTTCCATTACGCCACCGGTCCCGAGACTTGGGTAGCGGCGGCAAACGGTCAGCAGACCACCCTACCGTCCTCCGCCAGTGGCTTTCTGGGTTATGTCTTCACGACTCCGAGCTCCTTCTTTGACCTCACCGGGGGTCCGGGAGAACAGGGGGGCATCAGCATCGATGAGCTTTGCATCGGAGTTGGCTCCGGAGAAATCTTCTCCGACGGCTTCGAATCGGGGGATACCTCGGAGTGGACATCGACCCAACCTTGAAGGATCGAGTGCTCGGCTTCCTGGACCGGGCACTCCTTGCCTCTCCAAGGCTTTTGACTCGCGCCCGCTGTTGCTATTGACGGTTTCAAAAGGCGGCTTTCATTGACCACCTTTAGGAAGGGAGCACTAACCGAGAAAGAAAAAATCTTTTTCCTATGAAGGAATTGACTCTCCGTTTGCGCCCATGGGGATGAGCAACCTTTTTGCGGACCCGCGGGCGATATCGAGCATCAGCTGCTTTTGTCCTTGGCGGGTGGATTCCGGAATCCGGTCATGAGAGGAGATGAGCGTTCATTTCTGATTCCCATTGCAAGGTTTTACTTTGTAGTGGGAGCGATGACCCCAACTCAACCCGCTCAACGGAGGGAAATCGATGATCACCACGCTGAAATTGCGTCTTCCCCGCGGCCCCAATCTTCTAGTCACTTTAGCCTTCCTTCTTGTGGTGGGCTCGCCGAGTGCGAGCCTCGCGTGTGTCGAGCTTCCGTCCCACCCTCCGGATGTGTGGGTGACCGGTGACGTTTGCGAGAACGGCGAGTTGACGGTGATCATTCACGACTATTCAACCTTCGCGGCTTCCGATGAGTTTTGCGCCTGCGCTCTGAATTTACCTGGGACGGTGGGCAACGTTCTCACGGCTGAGGTGATCGACAGTGCTACCGGCCTGCCGGTACCCGGTTTAGACTTCATGGTCGATCCGGATACAGATTTTGGCGGATCTGCCGATTGGCAAGGTTTTGCGACCTTATTGACCACCATTCCCCCAGGGCTGTCCGTCGATTTGAGATTCCAAGTGGCGCCGCTACAGAAGGTTCCCTGTGAGGATGCTGCGGCCTTTCTCGCGAGCGCCTTGGAAAATCCCTCTGCGCCAGGGCTGGTCGGCACGGGAGGGGCCGACGAGAATGGAGTACCGATCGATCACATCGGTATCGCTCGGGCTCGGTTGGTCGCCATTGAGGCGTTGGGAGCAGGAGTCCTCGACCAGCCGCCAACGGGAGCCGGAGTGCACACTTCCGATGTGGGGCTCTCCCAGAGCCTCGCGGAGAACTTCGTGATCGCTCCCGGCTTGGATCAAAAGCTCGGGCGGTTGCGCTTTACGGGCGCCTATCTCTTCGACAATCTACCCGGTGTGGTTGACTCCTTCGAGATCAACGTCTACCCGGACGTTGGTGGACTACCTGGACCGACTGCGATCGCGGGTTGCCACGAGTCGGCCGTGGTGCCAACTTCTCGGGTTCTGACCGGAGATATCGTCGATGGCTTCGAAACCTACCGATTCACCGTCGATCTATCCGGTACCTGCATGTTGCCCGCAGAGGGAAGTTATTGGTTGGAAATCTTTGACGGTCTAGCCAGCGGGGATCATTTTTCCTGGGAGTGCGGCAGTCAAGATCTGGTTCATGGCCTTCCTGGAGCCGCCCTGGCTATGACCAACCCGGGCACCGGCTGGTTGGACAACGATGACGATCTTTCGTTGACCATCGAGACCACTGCCGTCCTGGACTCGGGCTTGCCTCACGAAGCGCTGGGGGAAGCGATTCTGGGCTTCGATGCCCGAGGGGATTTGTTGGTTTCCAATCTCGGTTCGAAAGGGGAAGACGGGGTTGCCATCGGTCTCGGGGCTGTCGAGTCCCATAGCATCACCTTCGAGCCCATCGCTGCGGCTCCCCAGCTCCCGGATTGGTCCTTCATGAGGATCACCACGATGGGAGAGCTCAATGGGATGGCGGACCAGTCCATCTGGTCCCTGTATGTCGAGGATATTGGGGATCTCTGGGGATTGTCTCTCGAGGCCGCTGCGGTTCAACCGGGGAGCTTGCGGGTAGAGGCTCGCCTCGCTGGCGCGTTGGTGGACAGCGTTGTCTTCGATGCATCCTTCCAAGGCGAGTTGGTTCGGTTCATTCCGGAAGGATGCGTGATCGATCCCTTCGTGCCGGTGATTCCGGAGTGTTTGGCAATCGTTACCTTGGCGGGGCCCGGACTGGTCACCATCACCGGAAGCTCCGAGGTCATGGCGGACCAGATCATCATCGCTTCCGTCGACCAGGCGGGAGTCGTGGGCTCCCTGTCGGCGACCCTAATGCAAGCTTCGGAGATCCCGTCCTTCACCATTTTCGAGGAGGCTGTCCAGGTGTTTGGCCGCCCTCATCGCGCTCTCGGCGAAGCGGCCCTGGAAGGCCAAGGGGACCGTCTCAGTATCTCGAACCTCGGTTCCAGTGGCGAGGATGGTGTAAGAGTCTCGCTAGACGAAGCTGACTACGCTCTATTGGAGCTCGAGCCGATTCGTCTCCAAGACGACCTGGACCAGCTGACCTTGAGAGCGGCGGGTACCTTCGCTGGGGCAGCAGATTCCGCCCTTGGTGAGACCTCCCTAACTCGAGTCGGCGACGCCCTGGAAGTTCGCACGGACTACTCGTCTCTCGGCGCCAGCATGGTACGGGTCGAAGTGTGGAACAGCGGTGCTTTGGCCGGTTCTACGACCGTTCCCAGTGGCTCGGTAGGGCAGATCTCTGGCCGTGCCGATGTTGTTGGTTGTGGCAAGCTCCCGGATATTTGGCTCGACCCTCCTTGTTTCTTTTGGAACTTCCCCGGCCCCTTCACCTTCGTGGCCTCGGACTCCACGGAGCTGGTCGGGGATCAACTTCGCCTGTTGGCAGCCGATGCTTCGGGAACCGTTGACAGCCTTTCAAGTTTCTCCCTAGAAGCGACCAACCTGTCCCCCATAACGATTCTTGGAGAATCGACCCTAAGTCCGGTGATTTTCGTGGATGGCTTCGAGTCGGGCGACACCTCGGCCTGGTCGTTGACGGCTCCCTGAGAGCAGCTTTCGATTGGGAGAAATGATCCACTTTTCCTGAGATCTTTCGTCCCTCCCTTGCGCCGGTTGGTTTAGAGGGCCCCTGCCCTCGCCGTGCACGGCACGGCCAACCGATCTGCCTAAGGGAGTCGACGATGATGCAACGTTTCAAAGTGGAGTTTTTTCTGTTCCTGGCCTTTATGGGGGCTGTGACGCCAATGGCGGCGTCACAGCCCCAACTCGTCTTCAAGAATGGTTTGGTGATCGCCTCACAGGTAACCCCTGGTGGCTGTGGTGTGTTTCTGGGCGTTTCCAAAGAGGCGGCGGACTGGACCGAGGTGACGCTTCCGGGGTTGGCTCCGGTGGTCGACGACAACGGCGACGGCATTCTGAACTATTCGCCGGGTGGCATCACGACCAACAAGGCCGTGTGGGCCGTGGTCGACGCCACTTCCGGGGACTACACCGTCAATACGCCCATTCCGGCGGCGCTGGTAACGGTCGATCCGGCTACCCTTAGTGGCAACCGCATCCAGCTGGTGGACGCGCGGCAGAGCCTAGAGCTTCTGGTGGTGCGTCCTGGAGTGGGGGCCTGGCACTCCCGCAACTTCGACGGCACAGCCAGCGACGACGATGGCGTCGATGACGGCCAGATTACGGTACCGCTGCGGGATGTCCTGACCCAGGTGTGGCCCCTGGGCTCTACGGTCGCCTACAAAGGTGCGGCACCGGGCGATGTTCTCGTCGGCATCGACCCCACTCGTCTCGAGTTCTGGTCCTTGGTGGTGACACCGTGAACGTTTTTCAAGCGGCTCGATGTACCGCGATTCTGACTGCGGCGATTCTCCTGGTGGCCGGCCTTGTCACGACGGCTCCCCTCGATGCGATGCATCCCAATTTGCCTCTGGGTTTTGACGCGGAGCGTTCCTACCAATCGACTTTAGAAATCGATCAAGTCGATCTATTCAGTGGTCGTCTGTCCGCCGTGGTGCCCATCGGGCCTTTTAGCATGGTCTATGGCAGCAATGTCTGGCGCTACGCGATGGTCGAGGAGAGCGGCACGACGAAGGTCCGGGCGACCCCGGATCCCAAGGCCACGGCGGGTTTCGGATGGCATCTTGGCTGGGGCGAGGTCTACGGTCCCCAACATGCCTACAACGACACGGGGCGATGGCTCTATGTTGGTGAAGACGGTGGCCGTCACACCTTTTATCAAACCCTTCACAAGGGCGAGAATGACGGTGACAACAAGGTCCAATACAGTCGGGATGGCAGCTATTTGCGGCTCCGCAAATGGAACAACTTCTACGTCGATATCGAGTTCCCCGACGGCACGACCCGGCGATTCGACTCGGGCAATGGCGGCAACGGGACCACCTATCCCCTCACGAAGGTGTGGTCTTCTTTCGCCTCTGCCGAAGACCCCGACCTCAGCATTGCCTACAACGCCAACGACACCTTACGCACCGTGACGGATCGCTATGGTCGTACGCACTATGTGCATCTGACCGATGAATACGCCTGGATCGACCGAGTGGTGACCCAGGTCGACCTAGAAGGCGTGGCCGGCCAGCGGGTGTTCTATGATTTTACCTACTCGAATATCAATTTGGACGTCAGCTGCAAAGACACTTCGACCTCGACCCCCAACCGGATTCGAGTCCCCCACCTGACTCGACTGGATTTGCCGGACGGCACCGCATACCGGATGCAGGATGGGGCGGGAGAGCCCGCCTACGAGAACGTTTGCCAAGGGGGAATCCAGGATCTCCCTGGCGTTCTGAATCGCGTTGAGTTACCCACCGGTGGCGCCTTGAGCTGGACCTGGCAGGAATTCGATTTTCCTCCCAGCGAGTCCAATTCACCGTTCAATGCCTCAGCCGGCGTGGCGACTCGTTCCCTGATCGCGGCAGATGGAACCGTTCACGGTGCCTGGCGCTACAAGACCACCAAAGTGAGCGCCGCCACTACCGGAGGGCATCCGGAGCTCCACACGGAAGTGGTTCAGCCCACCGGCGATTGCACCAAGCACTATTTCGATGCCATTTACTGGCGCTCACCCTCGACGGGGGAGGGTTGGGAGCGAGGTTTGCCCTTCGTCTATACCGACCAAGTCGATGGCCGTTACCTGTCGAGCGAGGTTTATCCAACCAACAATGGCAACGGTTCTTGCGCTGGCGCAAAGCTGCGCTCCACCTACTTGCGCTACCGTCGCGACCAGACCCCAGGTCCCAGTGCTCCCCTCGAAGACTGGACTCTCCTGAACCGAGCGGTTTCGGCCAGTCGGGTCATCTATCACGACGACGGTGATCGCTATGCCGATGTCGATTTGAGTGATTTCGATGGTCTCGGGAGTTTTCGGCGGGTGATCACCACGGGCACTTTTCGAGACGATTCGACCGATGCAGAGCTGCGTGAGGTCTTCACCCATTTCAATCGGGTCGATGGGACTTACTTCGCTCCCGGTTACGCGCCACCGGCGCCCGCCGATCCCTGGGTTCTCGGCATCTACGACTATACGGAGACCACCGAGAACGAGGCGGTTGGAGAGATTACGTCCCGAGTGGAATATGGCTTCGAGGCCGACACCGGCTTTCTCACCTGCACCCGGGCGATCGCCTCTGGGGTTCAGCGAAGCAGCAAAGACCTGTTGGCAACCTTCTCCCGAAGCCCCCTTGGCCTAGTGACCGACGCCAAGCTCTATGGCGGTGATCTCCAGAGTCTGGGGACCTCCGGGGACGACTGCGGCACGGTCCCGACGCAGCCGGTGTACTGGCGGACCCACGCTTACCAGGCGGGGGTGCGGGTCAGCACTCGCAGCCGAGCGCCGAGAGGTGGGTTTGCACCTTTCTTTTCCTACGACGTTGATATCGACCCGTCCACCGGTTTGGTCCTGACGCAGCGAGACAGTGCAGGGTTTTCCACCACCTATACCTACGAGGCCTTCGGTCGGCCCCTGACGATCACTCCCCAGGATGGTGCCCGAACCCGCTTCGTCTACACCAACTCCGGCACGGGAGTCTCGGCCTCCCTGCGCACTCTCTCGGAGCCCAATGGCGGAGGAACGCCGTTGACCGAACAGGAATTGATCCTGGATGACTTTGGCCGTTCTCGACTCGTCCGGCGAAAGCTGCCGGGCGGAGGGTGGTCAGAGCGGGAGACGACGCACAACGCTCGCGGTTGGGTGACGGCGGTCTCCCAATGGGGTGACCTCGCTGCCTCTACCGATTTCCTGGATTTCGACGCTTTTGGAAGACCGGGGACGATCCGGCCCGCGGACGGTGCGGGGCATGACGTGCGTTTGACCTACGCTGGAGATCGACAAACGATCCGGGAAGCCAAGATCGCCCTGGTCGGCGGCGAGGGCTACGCTACCACCACTCGAAGGGTCGACCGCTATGGTCGGCTGCGTCAAGTGGATGAACCCGCCGGCCCTGCCGGTGCCACGGTGACAACACTCTACAGTTACGATGTTGGTGATCGGCTCACCGAGATCGTTTCCGGCAACGGTCCGACACAAACTCGCAGTCTGGTCTATGACAACCGAGGTTTCCTACTCTCCGAGACTCATCCGGAAAAGGGACCTTCCGGCAACGGTGTGATCAGTTATGTGGACTACGATGCGGCGGGGGTGGTGCATCGTCGTACCGATGGCCCCCACGACCTCAAATTCGAGTTTGACCCCTTCGGTCGGAGGACGGCGGTAAGGGACCTTGGCCAGGGGAGTCGGCTGGTCACGGAGTACGCCTACGACGGCGGTCTCGGCTTCGGCTTAGGCAAGCTTTGGACCACGACTCGGCACAATTACCTCGACCTACCTTGGAATTCGGCCGGTGAGGAAGAGGTGAAGATTCAGCAGGTCTTTGGCTACCAAGGGGTCGGAGGCCGGACCTCCAGCAAAGAGACGAAAGTGCTGTGGAGTGAAGACGATGTCACCTTCCACCAGGCCTTCGGCTACGACCTATTGGGCAACATCGCTCAACAGACCTACCCATCCTGTGACCTGCCGGCCTGCACAGCCGGAGCCGGGCCCGGGCGGCAGGTGAGTACCCTTTACGACCAGGGAATGCCCATCGCGGTCCCTGGCTGGGCCTCCGCCATCAACTACCATTCGAGTGGTTTGTGGAAGGAGATTCACCATGCCAATGGAGTGGTGGATCATCAGGACCTCGACCCGGCCTTCAGTAGTCGTACGGGGCGTCTCTATACCACCGGCGTCAACCCGGCATCTCAGAACTTCGATTCCGGAGCTTTGCTCTACGACGGCGCGGGCAATGTGAAAGCCATGGGCAGCGGTACCTTCGCTTACGACTCCGTCAGTCGTTTGGTGGATGCTTCCTACTTTGGAGGGACCTGGGGTCAGGCGTATAGCTATGACAGCTTTGGCAACCTAACCCAGGTCATCGGCGACACTCACCAGATGAACGGTACCGTCGACTATAGTGTCGATCCGGCCACCAATCGGCTAACGGGAGCGGTCACCTATGACGCAGCTGGCAATCTCACTTCCTCGAATGGCCAGCAGTTCACCTACGACACCTCCAATCGAGTTATCCGCCAAGCTAGCTTGTTCTATCTCTACGATGCAGTCGGGGAACGAGTGGCCTCGATCCCCGACTTCCCGTTTGGCCCGACAGCGACTTTTCATCTACGGGATCTCAGCCAACAAGTGGTGAGCCGGATTGAGCTCAATGCTTCCGGCTGGAGCCGTGATCGTGACTATGTCTATTCCGGCAACCGCCGGTTGGCGTGGGCTGGAGCTAGCGCGATCAGTGTTCACCATAGCCATCCGGACCATCTCGGCAGTCCGCGATTGATCACCCAGCACGACGGGAGCGTCAGCTCGACCCACTTCTTCAATCCCTACGGCGAGGAACCGTTTTCAACCGCCTCCGATGACCCGATGCGTTTCACCGGTCACGAGCGAGACATCTCGACCGGTGCAGACTATATGCATGCTCGTCACTACCAATGGTCCCTGGGCCGCTTTCTCTCGGTGGACCCGCTGCGCGGTACCCCGGGGCAGCCCCAAAGTCTCAATCGCTATGCCTATGGGGTCGGAAACCCACTGAGCCGCATCGACCCCGATGGGCGGCAAGATATGGACGTAATCGAGGTGGTCGCGCCGTACTGGAGAGACACCGTCGACGCTGGGCCTCCCAGTGGCGGTATCTGGGACGTCATCGCCTGGATCTTTGATCTGTTCCCAGATCCTGACATTGTCCCCGTTCCTTCCGGCGACCGGGAGCTGCCCAACGACGATTCCTTGGATCCCGAAGACATCGAAGAGGAACAGCCGGAGGTGGAGGAGGACTCGAACACGGTGATCAGCTTCGACTGCGACGCTGTCTTGAAGCCGACCGTCGGCGTTTCGGCAAGCCTTGGAGTTTTCAAGGGTCTTTCTGCCTCGATCAGTTTGCGACCACCCAACGCTGCGGTCATTCGGTACACCTACGGTACGGGGGGCGGGGGCTCGCTGGTTAGTTTCGCTGGGTTTACCACCACCGACGGCAAACCCAGTGGGTGGGGAGAAGGTGGTACCGCGACCTACGGCATGCCCGCTGGTCTCAATGTTCGGTCCTCAGCCAATATCTCGGAGACGGGTTCATCCGCGTTCTTCGGCGGCGGGCCAGGCTTTTCATCAGGCCTCTCAGGTACTGGTGGAGTCACTTACACCCAACGCCTCTACGACAACCCTGAGTGTCAATGAGGTAAGACCTAGCAGTCTCCGTTCGCTGTCCATCCACTGTCCTTTCGCAGGGTGGTCGGGCAGCGAGCCCTCACTGGTGTTCAGCGATTCATTGGCGAGGGTTCTTGGTCTCGTTGCGGGCCAGGGCATTTCGTTCTTGGCGATCCGGGCCCTGCCCGGGAAGCCAGCAGGTGTAGGATACCTCCCGTGATGAGCACCACCGAACAGGATGCCGCCGCGGTTCGGCTGCCACCTCCTTTTGTCTTCGTAGCGGTCCTATCGTTGGGCTATGTCCTTCATCGATGGGTCTGGGCTATACCGATTCCTCTGGAAGCTGGAACGTTGCGCCTGGCAACTCTCCTGACGGCCGTCTCCGGCGGTGGCGCCTTGGCGGCCGCTATGGGGCTTTTTCAGCGGAGTCACCAGGATCCGGCTCCTTGGAAGCCGACTCCGGAAGTTTTGACCAGTGGGGTTTACCGATTTACTCGCAATCCTATGTATGTAGGCATGGCGGTGATCCAAATGGCTGTGGCTTTTCACCGGGGGAATGGCTGGATGCTCTTACTGGTGCCGATGAGCCTGATCCTCGTCTATCTCACGGCGGTGCGTCACGAGGAAGCCTATCTGGAAGCCAAATTCGGTGATTCCTACCTGCGCTACAAAAGCGCAGTACGCCGCTGGTTGTAATCCTTTCCCAAAAAGAACTGTTGCGAGAGACTGGCCCACCATGATGGAACCCTTCGAAACGGAACGACTCTTGATGCGGCCTCTCGAGGCGGCGGATCTGGATGATCTATTCGCTCTATACCGCGATCCACGGGTGATGAAATACATCACGGGGGAGCCTCGCAGTCGCTCAGAAACGGTGGCGGCCTTGGAGCGGCACCTGGAGGACCATCGAAAGTGGGGCTACGGTCTGTGTGCGGCGATCCACAAGGCGGATGGCAAGCTGGTGGGGCGGTGTGGCTTGATTCCCTGGAGATTCGAGGGCCCTTGGCCAGCGGAGATCGCTTGGCTCTTTGCGCCGGCCTATTGGGGCAAGGGTTTGGGAACCGAGTTTGGCCGGGAGATGCTACGCCAAGCTTGGGGGCCCTTGAACCTCGATTCTCTGGTGGCCCGGACCTACACAGCCAACCAGGGGTCGGTGAACATCATGCACAAACTCGGTATGACCCTAGCTAGCAGCCTTCCGGACGAGGTCTTCTATGAAATTTGCCGACCTGCTGGAGACAAACCTCGAGACGTGTCTTCCTAGAGAAGGCTCATGACCTATCCACTCATAAACCGACTGGAGAAGCTGTTCCTGGAGCGTCTCCAGGGTTTCCTCTCTCTCTTCATGGGAGCGGCAGCAGGTAGGAGGGCCACCAGGAGCACGGGGACAAACTCTCCAATCGGAGATCCTGAGAGAAGGCCTGGGGCCCTGAAGAGGAGTAACGGTCGAGCCAGCCTCTCTCAGCGAGGCAAGATCGATCCCTCTTTGGAGACTCACCGGTGACGGTTGCCGGTCATCTCTGGACGGTTTCGACTCGGTTGCGCAAGGCGGCGGCGCCACAGGGTCGCTCGCCCTGGAGGGTACAGGTGGAGGATGCACAGTTTGGAAGGGTTTCTCTTTCCGGGCTGTACTACCCGGAGCCGAATTCCCGAACTCTAGTCCTGGCGATTCACGGCCTGGGGGGCTGTGCGGAGAGCCATTACATGTTTCGTGCTGCTGCAGCGGCCAAGGCTGCCGGTTGGTCCTGCCTGAGCCTGAATCTTCGCGGAGCAGATCGCCGTGGAGAGGACTACTACCACGCGGGCCTCATCGAGGATCTGGAAGCAGCCCTGGGCAGCGGCGAGCTCGAGACTTATCGGAATCTCTTCATCGTTGGTTTCTCTCTGGGGGGGCACACCGTGTTGCGCTGGGCTGCTCACCGCCAGGACCCTCGAGTTCGAGCCGTGGCTGCGGTTTGTGCCCCGGTCGATCTGGCGGCGTCCTCGTCTGCCTTTGCCAGCATCGCCCGCCTCCCCTATCGGCGCTACGTGATGGCTCGACTCAAAGAGATCTACCGGCCGGTGGCGGCCAGAAGAGAAGTCCCTCTGCCGCTGGAGCAAGCCGAAGAGATTCGCACCTTGAGGGAGTGGGACGAGCGCATCGTGGCGCCCCGCCATGGTTTCCAGGGGGCAGCGGACTATTACCGGCGGATGAGTGTCGGACCGGAGCTAGCCAAGATCGATCTGCCCGCCCTCTACGTCGGAGCCGTGGCGGATCCTATGGTACCCATGAGAACGGTGCGTCCGGTTCTGGAGGGATCTGGCTCCGGGATCCAGTCCGTATGGACTCATCGAGGTGGGCACATGGCCTTTCCACAGCGTCTAGATCTCGGTTTCGGTGGCTCCGGTGGCCTCGAAAGACAGGTCCTGCGCTGGTTTTCCGGTTTTTTACCGGAAGTGTGACCCTTGCAGGGTGTTTCTGTTTCGAAACCCCTATAATACAAGGCGCTAACCGATGTGATGCCCGTCTCGGTTCTCATCTCGATCCCCCATTCTCGGGATGTCCACTTATTGTGTTTTGTTGAAGGAGGGTCCCATGCGCCTGAAATTTTCCCTGGCGATAGCTTCAGCCTCATTCCTTGCCGCTGGTCTGGCGGTCGCTTCCGAGCCTGTACCCATAGAATTCGAACCCGCCCACTCTCATATGGAGATGCATCTGCTGGACCGTCAGCTGACGGATCTGGAGAATCCGGAAGGTTCTGCCGTGCCGGAACCGGAGCACCGAGAAGAGTGCGTCGGCGGTGTGGCAGGGGGGTTTCCTTGTAATCGCGTCGACTTGTTGGAGCTCATGCCCATGGCCAGCATCGGAGGCGGCAATGGCAACGATATCTGGGGCTGGACGGATCCTCTGGACGGCACGGAATACGCTCTCATGGGGCGCACCAACGGTACGGCTTTCATCGATATGTCGGACCCAGAGGAAGCGATCTATCTAGGGAACCTTCCTACTCATACCGGCAACAGTACCTGGCGCGACATCAAGGTCTACGCCAACCATGCCTTCATCGTTTCGGAAGCTGATGGCCACGGTATACAGATCTTCGATTTGACGCAGTTGAGGAGCGTTGCCAGCCCTCCTGCGACTTTCTCCAACACCGCCCACTACAGCGGTTTTGGCAGCGCTCACAACATCGTCATCAACGAGGACAGCGGTTATGCCTACGGGGTGGGAACGGCTGGCGACTCCTGCGCCGGTGGTCTGCACATGGTCGATATCTCCACCCCCACCAGCCCGGTCAGTGCCGGTTGCTTTAGCGCCGATGGCTACACCCACGATGCCCAATGTGTGAATTACATCGGCCCCGACACGGATTACGCCGGAGCGGAGGTCTGCTTCAACTCCAACACCGACACGCTGACCATCGTCGATGTCACCAACAAGAGCGCCCCGGTACAGATCTCCCGCACCGGCTATGCCGGAGTGGGGTACACCCACCAGGGCTGGGTCACGGACGATCACCGGTATTTCATCCTCGACGACGAGATCGATGAGATCAACACCGGCGACAACACCCGGACTCTGGTTTGGGATCTGACGAATCTCGATTTGCCGACGGTGATCGGTTCCTGGGATTCCGGCAGTCCCGCCACGGATCACAACCTCTATGTTCACAACGGTCTCGTTTGGGAGGCGAATTACCGCGCCGGACTGCGAATTCTGACCTTGGATGACGTTGCCAACGGTAATCTTTCGGAAGTCGCCTTCTTCGATACCTTCCCCAGTAGCAATTCCGTAGGAACCGGAGATGGCGCCTGGAGCGTCTACCCCTATTTCGACAGCGGTATCGCCATCATCAGCACTCAGCGGGAAGGGATGTTCATCGTCGAACCCATCCTGTGTGAGGAACCGGCCACACCGGATACCCTGGCTGCATCCGCAGGAGGAGACAACACGATCGGTCTCACCTGGAACAGCTCGGCGCCACCGGAAGCGACTTTCGATGTTTATCGCTCCTTCGGGACCTGCCCTGGCGGTACCTTCGAACGCATCGCAGAGGGGCTCACTGGGACGACTTTTTCGGATACCACCGTCTCCGGCCAGGTGGACTACTCCTATGTGGTCCGGTCTTCGGTGGAAGATGGGCTCTGCGTCTCACCGGATAGCAATTGCTCGTCAGCCTCCACCACGGGTGCCTGCACTGCTCCGCCGGTCTTTTCCGGGGTGCAGAGTGTGACCAACCTGGGGACTTCCGGTTGTGCCTTAGATGTCGCTTGGGCCTCCGCCTCGGCAAACTGCGGCGGGCCGGTCACCTACTCCGTCTACCGTTCGACGGTGCCTGGATTCACTCCGGCACCGGGGAATCGAGTGGCTCAGGGGCTTCAAGTAACTCATTACGTGGATACCTCGGTTACCTTCGACCAGGACTACTACTACGTGGTTCGGAGTAGTGATACCGCCAACAGTGTCGAGGACGGAAACTTGGTCGAGCATTCCGGAAGTCCCGCGGGGCCTGCTACCAACGGCCTCTTCGACACCGGAGCGGAAGTCGGGGACCCCACGGTGGTTTACGACACGGGTGCTCTGACGGGGAACCCAGAGTCGGTCAATAACCTCCAACACATCGGTTGGGAACCGGCCACGGACCGCTCCAACACCGGGGACCGAAGTTTCTTTTCCACCTACGAGAACAATATCTGCATTTGGTTTGCCACCCACCCTCTGAGCCTCACGGCCGGGGAGGCGTCGCAGCTGAGTTTTTGGACCGTCTATTTCACGGAAGACCGCTGGGACGGCGGCGTCGTGCAGTTCTCTACGGATGGAGGAAGCAACTGGAACCTGCTCAATTTGGATCAGGGATATCCCAATACCTTCCGTCAGAGCACCGATGCCTGTGGCTTTGCGACGAATTCTCCTTCCTTCTCCGGTGTCAACCTAACCTGGACCCAGTACACCGCGGATCTTTCCGCCTTCAACGGTCAGGACCTGCAAATTCGCTGGATTTTCTCCACGGATGGAGCGCAGACGGAAGAAGGTTGGTACGTGGATGACATCCAGCTCACCAACGTCAGTGTCCCGGGCCAGTGCACCAATACAAATATCTTTGCGGATGGCTTCGAGAGCGGAGACTCCTCTGCTTGGAGCCTGACCGTTCCTTGAGGCTTGCGTCCCCTAAGGTTAGGGGGCCTCTGAGGTCGGGTTACCGAAGATCAGTGGTCCCCTGAGGCCATTCGGGTTTCCATCGAGCCCCTTTCTATGAGAGAGGGGCTTTTGGGTATCTGTCTTCTTCTCTTTTTCGAGCTAGAGCGAGGCTCTCACCGACGTCGCCTGAGGTGTCTGAGTGGCTTGGAGGCCTAAGGTAGGGTGCTTGGAGACCCAAGGAAGAATGCGGTTTCTGGGAAGCAGGCAGAGCTGCCCACTACGAAAAGACAGAACTCTCGAAGAGCAGAATCGCCTTCTGACGACAGAGGTTCAGGGAGAGACGAAGCCGTAACAGAAGGGCGGGCTGGCGACCCCAGCCTGCATGGACCTATTAGGGAACTCGGCTAGCTGACGGCCCGGCGGGCCAGTTGAAGGGTGCGGCAGACTCCTTGGAGGGCCTCGAGAAAGGCCTCTTCCTCTTGGGGAGAGAGTCCTTCCACGCCCAGAGTACGCAGGACTTCCGTAGAAGCCTGGTGCTGGTTGGCCTCGGGGAAATCCCGCTGTGGCCGGTCGTTGGCGGCCTCGATGGCGTTTAGGAGATCAAAGCGATCGAAGCCCATGGCGTTCAAAAGGCTTTCAACGGTAGGGATCAGTGGAACGGCCTTGCCGGTCTCATAGGTACTGATCATGGCTGGCGTGACGCCGGCTCTTTCACCGACCTCACGCTGTTTGAGTCCCGTCCGTTTTCGCAGCAACTTTAAAGCTTGGCCAATTCCTGTTAGCTCACCCATGGGCATGACTGTATAGCAAAACGCTCACTTTTCTCAACTGCGAATTCTCGCCTACCTTGACCAACGGCCGAATCAGCAATTGCCAGGTTTCTCTGGTGTACCAGGGAGACCGATAATGTCGTTGGCATCCTGCCGCCTAAGCGGCTTCGGGGAGAGGGTGCATAAGGGCCGTAGAGAGGCCTGGCCTGGAAATGAATCCAGAGGAAAAAAGCCCGTTAGGTTTCGCAGGAGCTCGCAGAAAGGACTGACCGAGAGGTCGAAGACTCCAAGCTGCTAGACCCGCTTCAATCGGCGAACGGCTACTAGGAAGAGAAGCAGGACGATGGCGGCTAAACCGGGCCCCTGGAGGGTGGGAATCTCTTCGATGGAGCGCAACTCTAGTATCGCACTGCTGCTCGCATCGAAGGTGCCTTCCGGGGTGAACTGACTGCGAATACCGGCCAGGTTGGTGATCAATGGGGGAGGGTTCGGCTGGATAGAGAGCTGGAGAGTGCACGTCGAGGGGACGCCGTCTCCCGGTAGATCACCTAAAGTCCAGGTGAGCCGGTTAGCAACGGGAGGGCCGGCACCACAATCGTCTGCTATCCAAAGAAGGGAAGGAGGAAGGTCGTCGATCACCTCCACGCCAAAAGCCTCGCCGGTACCGAGGTTGGTGGCCTCTAGCTGGCAGGTGGCCGTGCCGCTCTCGAGGTCTGCGGTGCAGGTCTTGTCCACAGTGAGTACCGCGGACCGGCCGAGGCCGGTGATAGGAATTGCCACCCGGGGTAGGTCCGGGTCGTTGGTCTCGAGTACCAAGGAGGCTCGTTTCTCGCCTTCGGTGAGAGGCAAGAATTCGACCCGGATGATGTGCAGGGAATCCGGAGAGACGAAAAACGGGGCTCCTCCCACTGCGATGCGGAATTGGTCGGCGTTGGGGCCCGTGAGCTCCGAGACGGCGACGTTGAGCCTAAATCCCCCCTCATTGAGAATGCGAAATCGCTTGGAACCGAAGGACCCGGGGGGGATGGGCCCATAGCTATAGAGCTCGGGAACCAGAACGATGCCCGGTTGAGTTCCCTCGCCGATCAGAGTGATCTCGAGGGGGCTCTCGTCCGGATCATTGCTGGAAAGCTGCAGGAGAGTGCTGCGCAGGCCGAGATCACCTGGGGTAAAGGTCACTTCAAAAACGTGAGTCTGACCCGGAGCCAGGGAGAAAGGCACGTCGCCACCGGTGACCGCAAAATCTGCCTCATTCTCCCCTTCGAAAACGGCGGAAGTCGCTTCTAGGACGCGGTTGCCGAGATTCTCGACTCGAAATTCGCGCAAGCGAGGAGTGCCGACCAAGACTCGCCCGTAGGCGAAAAACGGCAGGTCGAAGCGAATATCGGGTCCATTGGCCTCCCCGAAGAGGGCCGCGGTGAGAGGGGGGCTGCCAGGGTCATTGGTATGCACGACCAGGGATGCTTCGAGGGCTCCAATGGAGCCGGACGGTACGAAGCGCACAGTCAACGTTTGCTCGCTGCCGGGCTCGAGGGTCAGCGGGGGAGGAGGCTCCACCTCGAATTGTGTCGGGTCCGGTCCGACCATCTCCAGATGGGAGACCACCAGGTCTCCGAGACCGCTGTTGGAGATGTTGTACTCCAGCACCGAGCTTTGGGGACCTACGCCATATTCGATCACCCCAAAGTCATGCATCTCGGGAGCACCGCTGGCTGCGGGCACACCTCCCTGGACCCCCAGGGGGAGGCGACTGGTGGGTTGCGCCGGGTCATCGCTGCCGAGCTCCAGCAAAGCCGATTTGCTTCCATTGGAAGTCGGTGCTGCACTCACTAGGAGCTGCCTGGACACGCCAGGAGCCAAGGTGAAGGGGGGCGTTGGGTCTACCGAGAACTCATCCTGGTTGGGACCCGACAGCTGTGGGCTGGCCACCGCGAGGGACAGGTTCCCTTCGTTGCTGACCAAAACGGGCAAGACAGAGGTGTCCCCTGGGGTTAAGGGAGCAAAGGACACAGTTCTGGGTCTGGCTCGAAGGATGGGTCTCGAGCCGCCGACGCCGAGGGCGTAGGAGATGGTATCGATGGAATCTTGGCTTCCGGAAAAGGCTTCCGCCGGCTCGTAGAGATCCTGGCCGAAATCGATATCGAGGTCATCCGGGGTGCCGAATACTCCGTCCTCTCCGGCTCCTACGAAGGCAGGTAGGTTGCCTCCCCGGTCCATGATCTGATTTTCCCCTTCGTCGCGGGCACTGTGAAAGTTGCCCAGCAGGTGCCCCGCTTCGTGGGTCGCAATATTGCCCAAACCGAGGCCGAGAAGACGGGCTTTGGCTCCTACTTCGCCGGTGAGGAATTGGTTCAGGGAGTTGGGGTTGTCCGGCGGAGCACTGAGCAGATCGAGAAGTACCACGGCGCTGCCGCCGGTGTCGAAATTTCCCACGTCGATGTTCTCAGCGATACCGATAGTTAGGATTCCCAGCTCCTCCGTCGTACCGCCGAAGATCACACGGGCTACGAAGGGCTGTCCGAATGGGTCTGGGTGGTCGCGGCTGTTGCGAATCTCGACATCGAAGGTACCCACCAAGCCACTGGTATCGAAGTCACCGTTGCCTCCGAGGATACGGAGGTCCTCGGAGAGGTTTTCCTCCACCGATGCGACGATGCGATCGATGAGATCACTCTCCTCCGCAGCGGTCTGGCCCCAATCGGAGAGGAAGTCAGCGAAGGGAGATAGATCGACAGAACCCGGGGAGCCCCCAAAGATCTCCGGGTTGACGGTGGCGCCATCGAAATCCAGAAACAAGATCTGCCGGACGGCCTGAGGTTCGCGATCTAGAGCCGGTCGACTGGCGGCGATTTCCAAGGTGTAGGCGGAATTATCGAAATCCACCGGCCTCTCCGCGCAGATGGAGTGGGGACCGGTTTCGCCCACCAAATAGGAGATTGCCGCATTGCCTCCCCCCGGCAAAGGAGACTCGTCTGGGAAGAGGCCGCTGAGATCTCTGCCATCAGCGGCGACTAGCAACTCGCCGGAGCCTCTTTGCAGACGGACTTTGCGAGCTCCTTCGTAGAGGCTAGCCCCCACCACGTCTCCGGCTTCTAGCTGCAAAGCGAAACAGTCGACATCTCTGGGTGTCGGGGAGTCGAGGCCGAGATTCAGGTGGTAGGTGCCCTGACTGCCCAAGCCTGGCCCACTGGACGGGTCGAAGGGGTCGGCAGGTAGCATCGCTGGTACGTTGTCGCCGTTGGCAGGACGGTTGCCTCCCACCACGACGAGGTAGTCACCGTCAGCAGTAATGGGGAAAGTGAAGGTGCTGTCCAGGTCGAATAGGAAACCCACCGTCGGTCGATCATCGTTGACTTCCAAAAGGGTACCGGAGGCGTCGTAGAGGCCTGAGATGGGGTTGAGGTCGAAGGAAGGCTCCGGGGTCCGAACACTGACTTCCAAGATCTGGCCAGCCAGAGCTGAGATACGAAAGAAGTCGAAATCACCGCTGCTGTCCCCAAAGGCTCCGTCGCCGATTTCTCCACTGACGGTGATCGCTGAGCCGGCGGTGAGGGCGAGGGTTTGGGAAGTGGGGATAGAACCGTTGGGCTCCGGCACCGAGCCCAAGTCCGTCAGCGCCGCGAGGACCGTTCCGGAGATACGGATTCGGGAGGTCTGGCCCGCTGCAGTGCCAAAGTTCGGCAGAGGGTCGGCTTGTCGAGGAGAGTCATTGCGACGAAACTGGCCGGGCAGCTCGCTCTCGTCAATGGATACAGGGGGACCTAGAGAGCTCTGGCGTGCTTGCCTCTGGCGTGCTTGTCTCTGGCGAGCTCGCTGCGCCAGGTGATCATTCCAGTAGCTCCAGTCCGGTTCGAGATCCTGGGGTAGAAAGCTCAGGTAGGGGTTGGCCGGGAGCAGGGGCCCGCCGGCCTCCGCCGAACCCACTGCTGTGATTCCCGGAGCGAGAAGCACCAAGAGGACTAGCAGCACAGCTGCCACGAGGGGGAGAGGGGGGTATTTCATCCTGCGGGGCGTCTCATGGTTATCGAGACCTCATGGTTCTTGCCTCGTCTGTTGAGCTCCTGCCCTAGCTCTTTGGAATGGCGTCTCAGTAGACCCAGAGCTTTCCTACGAGGGCGCTAGGGGGACCAGGCTACCGCATCACCGACTTCGATTTCTCCGCCTTCCTCGACGGTAGCAAAGACTCCCCCTCGCCAATCCGGATCGAGAGCGGCCTGCAATCCTCCATGGGTCTCCTCCATCAGGCGGCAGGGTCGAGTTTCGCCCCAAATCTTCAGGGAGCAAGAGCCAACTTGGAGAACCTCGCCTCGATGATGGGCTAGGGAAACCCCTCGCACCAGGAGATTTGCCCTGCGGCAAGTCGGGTCCACCTCGGCTTCCAGCTCCTGCTGTACAGAGTGCCAAAGCTCTTCTTCGATGAGCGTCACTTGACGTTTGCGGCTACCTCGGTTGGCATCCCCCTCCAGGCCTTCACCGGTGAGCAGCCGGGCTCTTTGGTGAGGGTCCATGGGGCCTCGGCGAACCCGCTTCAGCCAAATGGCGACGAGCTCTCCCTGTGGTGCTTCCTTCATACTCTAGGAAGGGTCATCCGGTTCCGAAATCGCCGCTGGAGACTCGAATACCGCATCGGGAAGGTCGTCGTAGACAGCTACGTTCTGCATCGGTAGTTTCCGGTCGCTCCCGGCCTGGGCGTGCTCGGTAGGCAGCATGACCTTCCCGAACCGCTGCCAACCCTCCCAGGTCCAGAAAGTAGGAGGGCGACCTTCCTCATAGCTTTCAAGGATGTAGGACCAGTGATCTACCAGACCGGTCTCGGGGTTGAAATAAACCCAATAGGTGTCTCCGGGGGTCAGGCCGACACCGTCGAAGGTCATCCGAACTTTGTCATAGGTGACCTCTCCGAGCTTTTCTTTGTCCTCATATTTGAGGGTCACTCCGGGGTCCCGCAGTTTATAAGGCATCACTAGCCAGTAGGTGTCGTTGATCCAAGCGCCGTAGGCCATTTCCAATAGCTCTTCTGCGGCCGTTCCTTGGGCTACTTCTCCGTTGAGCCAAGCGGAGCCTTCGCGGGTTTCGAGGTCGAGAAGCACCACATAGGAGTCACCGTCCCGCTTTTTCCCTTCCAGGCGATGTCGGTTGAGCTCCCGGTCCCAGTGGTGGGTGCGAAATCCCGCGAAGCTGAAGGAGATGAAACGGGTGGCGTCCCAGGCCTCCTCTCCGCCCATGGCTTGGAGAGTCTTTTCTACCAGGGTTTCGGCTCGGTGGTCGGGCCCTTCACTGGCCAAGTCGTTGGCTCTGGCGGTGAAGGGAAGCAGGAGAAGAGCGGTGAGACAAAGGCAAGAGATTCGGATTCGGCAGCGAAAGTTTGAGTTCATCGTCGAGGTTCCTTAGGAAAAAGATTCTGACCAGGGTGGCCGGAGCTCGGACCCGACCATGCTAGTACATCGCCCCTGGGTTGGCCCAGGCGGAGGCGAACCGCTGTGGTGACTGTCCAAGATCGGTGAGAACGAGGAATCTGGTGGAAGGTCGGTGCTACTTATTTGGAAATATAAATTTATCTAGGCGTGAGGTACTTCTCTTCCGAATATCGCCTCTATATGTATCGAGAAGAGAAATCGGAATATCAGAGGGCAACCGCCTTGTTCCGAGTAAATGAGTAAATTTACAACAGTTTTATGCTGTTAATGCCTCTCTGTCTTGGGCTAGCTGAAAGGGACGGGCCGATCTTGAAACATCGATCTCTGCTTCGCCATTGCACCCGCTTGGGTACTTTCTACGCCGTATTTCTTCTGGGGTTGCTCTCCGCGGCCCCGGTGAGGGCTATGGATTTAGGGGAGGCTCAGTTGCTCATCGCTGGGGCCCGCCTGGCGGTGGCTCCGGAACAGCAGACGGTGCCCTACGACACTCCCAGTGTCATCTTTACCGAGCTTCAGGGGTACGACGCTGACAACGGAGTCCTACCGCAGGACCTCAAGGTCGTGGGCGACTTCTCCGGCCCCGAGATCGATGGTGTTCTGGTGCTGGAGACCACTCCCAACGAGCCCTTTCGCCTACCCCGGCTGACCCTCAAGGGCCAGTATTCCCTGGACAACATTCGACTGGTTCAAGGAGGCGAGCTGCTGGCCTTCGCGGAGCCCCGCACGGCTGGAGTTTTGGTGACGCAGATTCTCATCACCCGAGTGACCTCCCGCCCCCTGACCCTGGAGGAGATCCGGGCTCGAGGCATCATCATCGACGAGGACAACTTTCAAGCCTTCAACTTTGTCTTCGGCTTCGCCGTCGACACGGGGGAGGTGAGGGAAATGAGCTTCAACTTGGCGATCCCCAGAGGGGGAGGGGGCACGGGGCGTGGGGCTCGGTTCATCATTCCCGGGGGACCCAGGTTCCCGCAGATCGAGACTTTCGATCCGCCAAAGATCATTCCCACCGTTTTGGAGACCGGCGGTTGCAGCGGCGGTTGCTCCCAGGCAGAGTTGCCACCCATCCCGGCGGCGATCGTCTTTCCCTTCGACAATGCCGTCCTCAATCAATTCTTCTCCGTCATGTTGATGGCCCAAAACGGCGCACCGGAAGGGGATGCGTTGGTCTTGCGGGATCTGTCTGCCAACCTTCGCGTGCCCGCCGGCCTGCGGCCTGCAGAAACCGAGCCGCCGACTCCATTGGGGGTACCGGTTCCCGTTCGGGTACCCGGTCCCGACGGTGAGCTCGGTACCGGCGATGACGATCCGGACATCAACGGTCAGGAGACCGGCCAGGCTGAGTTTTTGGTGGAAGGGTTGCGGGAAGGCAATCACATCGTCAGCCTCGACATCGAAGGCATCCTCCAGGGATTGCCCACCGGGCTCCAGCCGGTGTCGGGGGTGGCCCGAGGGGTGGTGCTGGTGCGGGATCCGACCTTTGGAGTGGTGTTGTCCCATCCGGCTTCGGTCCAGGCGAACCAGGAGTACAGCCTCCGCCTGAGCCTGACCAATACCTCCAATGCCCCCGCTAACCTGGTGACGGTGCGGTTGCCGGTGAGCGGGGTCGCCGGGGCTGAGGTGATCGGCACCAACGAGAGGGTGATCGAGACCCTCCTCCCCACCCAAACGGAAGTGTTGCAATTCCGAGTTCGGTCCCGGGTTAGTGGACGGGTGGTGTCGACGGCCTTGCGCACCGGTGACAACGTTTCCGGACGCATCGAGCTGACCACGGCGGTGGGGGACGTGACGACGCCACCCACTCCGAACTCCATCGTCTTACCCGCCGAAGCCTCGAATCTGCCCGATGACCTGGTGGACTCTCTGTTTCGCTTTGCCAGTCAAGCCTTCACCGTTGCCACCACCCCCAAGGCTGCTTTGGAGGTCGACCTTCCCAAGGTCTCCCGGGCGGCGGTGACCTCCCGAGTCAACCAATTGGCCATGGCAGGTCGTTACAACGGCCTCGGCGAGGATCTCTTCGACGGGGTGGCGATGCTGGCCGCGGAATGGACCGGGGGTCGGGACGCCCGCTTCGATTGGGACGATCTTCGGCGGGCTACCTTCGAAGGTGCCTCCGCCGGTGCAGCCCTAGGGGGAATCCTGGCCAGTGAGGCGCAAGCTACCAGCGCAGAGATGGCCTTCGACCGATTTATCTCGTCCACCGCTGACTTACCCGCCATGGCGGCGGTGCTCGGGGTGGGATCAGGTCTCGAATTGGAAGTGGCGAGCCGGGTCAGCGGCCAGGTGCTATTCGGCTCTGGCGTGCGCAACGACCGGCGCCGGGAGTTGCCTTTCGCCGACCTCTTCGACCTGGGAGATGCCGAGATGGCGTTGTTGGCAGCGCCGGAACCGGATGGGTACCAGGTTCGGTTTCGCCAGCTACAAGCCGGCAGCACGGAGCTTCATTTACTGGTGCCCACGGCCACCGGGGAGCTGCGCATGGCCCGGTGGCGCCAGGTTCCGTCCCTGGGGGCAGCAGGCCTGGCGGTGGTGGATTTCCTACCTGGGGCTAGCGAGCTGACTCTGATGCTCGATGTGGAAGGAGACGGGGTCGTTGACCACCAGATCCCGGCTACCTTCGGCCAGGTCACGCGGCGTCCCTTCGAGGTGGTAGCAGCCTTGCAGAACGCGGATGTGGACGAGACCGGTCATGTGGTGGAAGTGTTGTTTTCTCGGGAGCTCGACCTCGATCCGCTGGTACCTCCAAACCCGAGCCGATTTCAAATTGCCGGCAAGCTCTCCAACGGTGGCCTCAGTCCCCAGGAAGCTGTCTCTATGAATGGATCAGCCCCCAGTCGAGTGCTGCGAGTGGTCTTCGACAATCCCTTGAGCCCATTCAACCAGCAGCAGATGACGGTGCGGGACATCACCTCTCTATCCGGAGCTCACTTGAGTCAGCAGGTGGTGACCTTGACCAGCAACCTGACCACCCCAGGGATCACGGTCACTGGCACTGTTGTCGGCCCGGATGGCGAGCCGGTGGCCAACGCACCGGTGGAGCTCTTCGAGTACGACGTGTCTCCATTCACCATTGGGCCAGATGCCTGCGTTCGTCACCGCACCGCGGCGGTGATCTCCGACGCCAACGGCCAGTACACCTTCGACTACGTCCGCCAGACTTTGTGCGGCGGTGATTTCCAGCTGCAAGCTACGGATCCGGAGCGAGCCCATCGGGGCCGAGTTCGGGATCGGGTGCGCACTTCCGGGGAGACGGTGCGCATCGACATCGTCATGCTGGGTCGTGGTGTGGTCCGAGGACAGGTGTTGTTCGAGGACGGATCGGTTCCCACCGGAGCCAATGTGACGGCATACAGCAGTACCTTCGGAATTGGCAAGAGAGACATCGTCGACGACAACGGCAACTTCGATATCCGAGATGTTCCCGTGGGCACCATTACGGTTCTGGCGGAAGCCAATGACGGCAACTTCGTCACCGCTACCGTCGAGGTGGAGAGAGCTGGAGCCGTGGTGGAACGCAATTTGACTATCCTCCGGCGGCCGGACGAACCGGTGGGGGGATTGCGCGGGCAAGTGTTGGATGCGTCCGGTACGGAGCCGGTCTTTCGGGCCTTCATTACCGTATTCGGGGAAGGGGGCATCTTTCTCGGTCAGCGGTTTACCGATGAGGACGGGCGGTTCTCCTTCGACGTCCTGCCAACGATCCCGGTGCTCATCACCGCCTTTTCCAGCGAGACCGGTCGGTTTGGCAGCCAGGCGACGGCGGACATTCCCGCCGATGGTGTCGCTGAGGTCACGATGCGGCTGCTGGATGAACGAGCCAGTGTCGAAGGGCACGTCTATATTCAGACCCCCGGAGGGTTGGAACCAGCACCCATGGCCATCGTTTGGGCCGACGGCACCGCTGTCAACACGGTGACCGACGCCAACGGTTTCTACCGCCTAGATGGAATTCCTCTGGGCACCTTCAAGATCTCCGCCATCGATCAGGGTCTCACCCTGCGCACCGATCGGCTCACCACTTTCACCTTCGATGGGGAGGTGGTGAACCGGGACCTGACTTTCAACCCTCCGGCGGAGGGGGGAATCGCGGGAGAAGTGCTGGATTACGACGGCAACCCGGTCGTCGGGGCCACGGTCCATGTGGCGGCGAGTTTTTCCACCTGGTTCGGAGAGGCGTTCACTGACTCCAGCGGCCAATTCCTACTGGAGGACATCCCCAAGGGACGTTACGAGGTCCACGCCACAAAAGGGGACGACGGTGGCATCGGCATCGCAGACATTCTCGCTTCGGGGCAGACGGCCTTCACCAACATTCGATTCAAGAAGGGGACGATTCGGGGCCAGGTGCTGGCACGCCAGGAATCCGGGGAGCTGGCGGGAGTGCGTTCCTTCATCAGTTACAACGTGCCGTCGGTCAAATTCGGGCTGGTCCGTCCCTTCGACACCCTAACTTTGGAGACCGAGGATGACGGCACCTTCGAGATCTCTGACGTTCTGGTCGGCAACTATGCTCTAACGGCCCGCAATCCCTTTTATGGCAACAAGACTCAGAGTGGGCATTTGGCGGTCAATGGCGAGCTCGCGGAGCACGATTTTATTTTCGAGCTCAACGGCACCATTCGCGGGGTGATCTACGACATCGACGGGGAGACTCCGGTGGAAGGGGCGACGGTCAACTTGCGCCACCCGAATTTCTCCAATTTCGAAGTGACCAGCGACGAGAACGGGGAGTTCCGCTTCGAGCTGGTCCCCCCTCCCACCGGGCGTGCCTCCCTCAGTATTGAGGCCTTCTGGGACGCGGGCATGTTCTTCCGGGTCGGCCAAGTGCGCATCTCCGGATTCCGCCAGGGGCAAACCTTGGAGACGGAGCTGGTCCTAGAGAAAAAGGGCCTGGTGACCGGTTGGGTGGAGAACACCTTGGGAGACCGCTTGGCGGGTCTCACAGTGACCCTGCAGGAGGTCGACTACCCCCGCCGCCGCTTGCAGCAGGTGACCGATGCGGAGGGAAACTATTCCTTCAGCAACATTTTCGAGGGGCCGGTGGTGGTCTCTACCATCACCCCCAACCGGCAAGCCGGCGGCAAGACCTTCGCCGAGCTGCGGGACGAAGGCATGGAGCTCAATCTCAGAATCCGGGTCGATGTCGGCATCAACCAAGTGCAAGGGCGGGTGCTGTCGCCGGTGGATGGCTCTCCGGTCTCCGGGGCTCAAGTGAATTTGCGCGGTGAGAACGGCCGGGATGCGGCAGTCAGCGACGCCGAGGGTGGCTTTCTCTTCGACCCGGTGCGTTTCGGTACTTACTCCTTGACGGCCTTCGATGCAGGGAGCGGCCGCGCCGGGCGCCTCTTGGAGCTCGAAGTCAGTCCGTTTACCGGTGACCGCCTGGGCTTGGAACTGGTATTGGAAGCTCGGGGCAGTGTTCAGGGCACCTTTACGGATCCGGTGACTCAGTCGCCGGTGGCCGGCGAGACCATTCGCCTCACCACCAGCCCGACCTTCGTGCGCACCTATAGCAGCAGTGACTCGGAAGGTGTCTTTCTCTTCGACGGGATTCCCGAAGGGGACTTCTTTCTCTTCGCTCAGGAGACCGGCGGGCGCCGAAAAGCGAGAGCTAGCGGCCAGATCTCCGGCGAGGATGAAGTGGTCGACGTGGATTTGGTTTGGGAACCCAGTGGTGCGGTCGTGGGCCGGGTCTTGGCTCCGGGAGACGGCGAAGAGCTCTTTGCTCCCGATACCTTGGTAACCCTCTCGGAGAGCTTCAGCTTTATCGACGGCACCAACGATAACCCCTACCGCTTCGAGGGAGTGATCGCCAATCGTTCCATCGGCATTTCTGCCCAGGAAGAGTTGGGGAATCACCGCGGCAGTACTTTCACCCGAAAGACCGAGAGCGACGAAGACCAGGTAGTGGACGTGCGCATGAGGCCCCTAGGCAGCGTCACGGTGATCGCCGAGGACAGCTTCGGAAATCGTGTTCCATCGGCGGAGATTCGACTCAACACCAATGGCTTCTATCGTCAGGGCAGCTTCTTCGGTATGACCAACGCCCAGGGAGAGATCTCCTTTGCCAACGTCGGCGAGGCGAGGCTCTACGCCACTGCGACGGATCCGGTGACCGGTCTCCGAGGCGGTGAGCGGGGCGACCTGGAAGTCGATGGGGAATTGGTCACCTTGACCGTCATCTTGCAGGATTCCGGCGGCGTGGTGGGCTCGGTGCTCCTCGCCGATGGGGTGACCCCGGCCAGCAATGCTCTGCTGTCCCTGCAGTTCCGGGAGAACCAGAGGGATCGGGAGCTGATTCTGTTCACAGAGCCGGATGGCAGCTACGACTTTCCAGCGGTTCCTTTGGTGAGTTTTTCTCTCGTCGTGTTGGAAGACGGCGGCCCGGGGCAGCAGCGTATGGCCGGTCGGTTGACCTCCAACGGTCAGGTGATCGATTTCGGTACCGTGGTCTTAGATGAAATCGACCCGGAAGTTAGCGATGTCTTTCCGGCGGCCAACCAGGTGGGCTTGCCCGTGGACGCTCAGCCGAGCATCAAATTTAGCGAGCCCATCGATCTGGAAGAGTTCAACGGTAGTTGGATCGACTTTCGCAAGACCGGATCCGGTTTCACCTCTCACAGCCGGCAGTGGTCGGAGGGGAACACCCGGCTGACCCTGATTCCGTCGGATCCTCTCGAGAGTTTTACCAACTACCAATTGCGCATCGACGACGCGATTCGCGACGAAGCGGGCCGCGATCTCGGGGTCAGTGCCCGCATTACCTTCACCACCGCTGACGTGCTACCTCCCGAGGTGGTCTTCACCTTTCCCGAGGATGGGGACATCAACCTGCCGGTGGATACTTTGTTGCGAGTGGTGTTCTCCGAGCCCATGAACGCCGACAGTCTTGCCGCGGCCTTCCAGTTCGAGAACACGGACACGGGAGCCCCGGTCGCCTTCGACTTCGAGCTATTGGGGGACCAGCGGGAAGTGGAGCTCTTTCCCATCGAGGTGCTCGATCAGGAAACGCTCTACCGCTTGACCATTGATGGGGCAGCGGATGTCGGCGGCAATTTCTTGGCTCCGCCGGTGGTCGTGGAATTCCGCACCCTCGATGTTACGGCGCCGGAAATCTTGACCTTCTCTCCGGCTCCGGGAACCGTCTTCACCGCTGGCGACCTGGTGCCCATTCGGGTGGTGGCCCAGGACAACGTAGGAGTCGAAGAGGTTCGCTTCACCTTTGGAGACCGGTTCAATACGGATCGGACCGTGCCCTTCCTGTGGACGGTCAATGCGCCGGCAGTGCCGGCTGCCCAGAATGTGGAGATCGTGGTGGAGGTCTTGGACAACGCTGGCAACAGCACCACTCACACCTGGAACGTGCTGGTAGAGCCTCTATTCGACCCTAACCAGCCTCGCATCTCCATGCTCTGCCCTTCGGATCGAGTTTTGATGGCCCCGGGTACCGGTATCGATCTGGACTTGGAAGTCAGCGATGACCAAGCGGTGGAGGCGGTGGACTTCTACCTCGGAGAGGCCACCGAGCCCTTCGAGACGATTCCCAACCCGCTGGACTCGTTTTCCTATCGCTTTGAGCTACCCAACACCTTCTTAGATGGCCAGGAGGCGGTCCTACGAATCGTGGTGCGAGATTTCGCCGGTTCCACCGCGGAAGTGCAGACCACCGTGCAGGCTGTGGAAGGGGAGATCTTCGACTCGAACTTCTTCCTCAGCCAGGATGATTTCACCTACGAAGGCGAGAACATCATCATCACCGGTGGCACTTTCACCATCGATCTCTTCCATCAATTCAACAACCTGGTGGTGATGGGCGGTGCGACCCTCACGGTGCGCGACAACAGCATCAACCACTTCGCCAACAACGGATTCGACTGGAAGATGGCCCTGGGACTGACCGGTGACCTCTATGTCGCCTGCGGCGGACAAGTGCACGCGGATCGGCGTGGCTACGACTTCCGGTACACCTATTTCTGGGAGCAATTGCCCAATCAGAGCAATCCATCCCCGGGGGGCAGCCACGGCGGTCGCGGTGAGTTCGACTCCTTCGGCTTCACCTACGGCAGCCTCTTCGATCCGGTGGATCTTGGGGCCGGTGGTGTTGGCACCGGTGGCGGGGTGATCCGCATCGCAGCACCGGAGGGCAACTTGATTGTCGACGGCCGGCTGACCTCCAACAGCGAAACCGTAGGCGCGGGCGGCTCGGTGCGGCTGGAAGCGCAGTCGATTCGGGGAGCGGGGGTCATTCAGGCTTCTGCTCGCGACTTCACCGGCACCACCTCCCGCGGTGGTGGAGGACGGATCGCTCTCTATACGGACATGGTCGCTCCGGATCTCTGGCCCCGTATCCAGGCTGGGGGAGGCAGCGCTGGCACGATCTTCTGGAAGGGCAGTGATCATCAATTCGGTGAGCTGTTGGTCGACGGCGCGGGCTACTTCCCCACGGAAGTGACCGAGTTGGTGAGTGTTGGGCGTGGCACTGTGGATTCGGTTACCGCAGCTACCGTCACCGATGGCTCCGCTTCTTTTGGTCACACTCTGCAAGGGGTCGAAGTGGCCTTTGAGGATGACTTCTCCGAGCTGTGGACAATCACCAGTAACGATCACCGCGGGCAAGTCTTGACCGTCGATGCAGCGACCCAACCTCTGACGGCCGTGGCCGGGGATACCTACCAAGGGGTCTACCGGTTCGACCGGGTGACGGTGCGGGACGGAGCCCGGTTGTTGACTCAGGATCGAATCCTCAGTGGCGAGGCTCCAGAGGTCGAGGAAGGTTCCTTGTTGGTGGATGGCACCACAGCCGCGGCCCTCGAGGCAGCTATTCAATTCGAACCAGGGTCTTCCGTCGCTTCGGGAGAGTCGGCGACGATCATCTTCTCGGCTATTGGTCTGGTAGGAATCGACCGGCTAGAGCTCGAGCTCAGCGGGGTGCTGACCGACAGCCAGACCGTTGGCTTCGCTGGTGAAGAGAGTGTTTCTCACAGCCGGCAATACGTTCCCGAGCTCCAACCGGGATTAGACTCCGTCACCGTGGTGTTGCGCGCCTTCGATACCGGCGGCGCCATGGTGGAAGTGCAGCGGATCCTCACCGTGGTCGAAGACCAGGTTCCGCCGGTGGTGACTATCACCACCCCTGCAGAGCTGCAGGCCTTCACCTCTGGGGACACCATCACGGTGCGCTTTTTCGCCACCGACAACGTTGCCCTCGGAACGGTCTACACCGCTGAGCTCGGTGGCTTCTCGGTGACTCGTTCCAGCACCTCTTCCACCTTCCGCCTAGCGGCGCCGCCGGTGGAGGAACCACGAGTGCTGGCGATCACGGCTTCGGCGGTGGACATCAATGGCAACGTCGGGACGGCGCGGCGGTTGATTCGCGTCAACCCGTTGTCGACGGATACCCAAGGGCCCGAGATGACGGTGAATTGCCCGGGCCCGAACCCTCGGGTGATCGCTGGCCAATTGCTGCCTCTCAACATAACGGTGACGGATGACATCAACACTTTTAGTGTCGAAGCCTTCCTGGACGATGGTTTTCTACCGGAGGCTCGAAACTTCCCGTTGTCGCGGAACCGCACTTTCGACCTGGAGATTCCCATCGGCGAAGACTGGCTGGAAGGGGAGGCCCACACGTTGACCCTGCTGGCGACGGACTATGGAGCCAATGTGGACCAAGTGGTGATTCCCCTCGCGGTGCGAGACGGTGTGCTCATCACCGAGGACACCACCCTGGCCGTCGGCGACCTCAGCCTGGAGGGACAAAGCCTTCTGGTCGATGGCGCCACCCTGACGGTGGAGGGGCCTCACAGCTTCGAACGCCTCATCGTGGTCTCGGGCAATGTGGTCCATCCGCCAACGGATGCCACCACGGAACAGAGTCTGGAGCTGACTTTGGACGGCGAGCTGTATATCGCCTGCGGCGCCGGCATCAACGTGTCGGGCCTGGGCTACTTGGGAGGTATCAACCCGGAAGGGGCCTACACCTACCCCAATACACAGTCGGGTGCGGCCTCGGCAAATCCCTTCACCGGCGGCAGTCACGGCGGTCGCGGCGGCCTGGGCGGGCCGGCTCTCTACGGCAATCTCTTCGACCCTCGCGAGCCCGGTGGGGGCGGTAGCTTCCGCAGCGGCACGAGCAGCTCCAATAGTCGCGGTGGCAACGGTGGCGGCGTGGTGCGCATTTCCACGGCGGGAGAGGCCATCATCGACGGAGCGCTCAGCGCTAGTGGTGTGGACTCCTGCAACGGCGGTGCCGGTGCCGGTGGCAGCATTCGCCTGGATGCCTCCAGCCTGACGGGTATCGGCACCATTGCCGCCACCGGTGGTACCAGCTGCGGCGGCTTGAGCAGTGGTGGAGGCAGTGGCGGCGGCGGTCGAGTCGCTGTGTATTCGGGCACCGTCGACGAGGATTTTGTGGCTCGAGTCTCCGCTGCGGCGGGTTCTGGTCCCTCCTTCACCAATCGTCGTGGCGCCGCCGGCACGGTCTTCATCAAGCGGGATACTCAGGCCTTCGGCGATCTGATCCTCGACAACAACGACATCGCTTCCATCTCACCGACGGTGGTACCGACGGTGGGCTCCGGCATTGTGGATGCGGTTGCCGTCGACAGCATGACCGATCTCGATGCCTCCTTCCGCCACAGCTTGGTGGGATCGGAAGTGGCCTTCAATTTCGACTACTCGGACCTCTGGCGGATCTCCTCCCACGCCCATGAGGGAGATACCTTGACCCTGGACACGAGCAGCTTGCCGCTCTCGGCTCAGGTGGGAGATGCCTACCGAGGGGTACTCCGTTTCGACGGCGTTTCCGTGAGGGGCCTGGCGAGGGCACAAACCGAGGATCACGTCATCACCACGGAGGCTCCAGTGGTGGCAGAGGGCTCTGCCTGGACACCGGGCAACGCCCGGGCTCCAGTAGTCGATGGCTCCAAGATCGATTTCGCAGTGGGCTTGTTCGGCCTCTCCCTGGACGGCCAACCGGGCGCCGTCGACGACATCGATCTCCCCCTTACGGTAGAGATTAGTAATCTATCTTCCAACCAGAACTTTACGGTTCTCGCGGAAGTGGACGGCAGCTTTTCCGTTCCCGCCTTGGGTGCCGAGGGGGACCTCCTAGAGCTCACGGTGAGGGACTCCGGTTTCCCAAATCTCACCAGCGTGGCGCAGAGCTTCGGTCCCATCGGCGGCGACTTGGGCCTGTCTCCGGAGCTGCCCAGGTCCGACCATTTCTTCGAATCCATCGCCGTCGACGAAGGCATGATCGCTATGTGCCAATGCTTCGACAACTCAGAGATCCAAGTTCCCTTCGAGCTTCTTTTGGTGGATACCAGCGATCCACTGGAACCCAACGTGGCCGCTGTGGTGGATCTCGGAGGCGGCGGTGGAGGAGACGATGAGGAATCCTGTTTCATTGGTTGCAACCTCTGTTACGAAGGCTGCTCGATCTTCGGAGAAGGTGACCCCATCTGCTTCGATGCTTGCGATGAATGCTTCACCACCTGTGCGGATACCGACGATTGCACCCAATCCTGTGATTCCTGTGTGAACCACTGCACCGACAATGGCGGTGGGCCGGATTGCTTTGCTGCCTGTGACGAATGTGCGGGCACCTGCTCCTCGGGGCCGCCACCGCCACCGCCTTTCTCCATGCCTCGGATATCCGGCTCCATTTCCTACATGGCTCTGGAGGACGGCGTGCTTGCTATGGCCCAGGGCAAATACCTTCGCATCCTGGACGCCCGGGATCCGGAGAATCTATTTCACGATCCGGCCACCATGGACCTGGAGCTCCTCGCCGGTACCTTCGATCGCTTTGGAGGCCTCGCCTTGGTGGACGGCATTCTCCATGCCGTGGAACGCAGTGGCTCTCACCGTTACTTCGCCTTCGATCTTCACGATCCCCGCAACCCGAGGCTGCTCAGCCAAGAGCCTCTGTCGATCCGTGATCCGTTCCGTCTCGAGGTTCGGGAGGGGGAGATGCACTTGGCTTCGGACCGCAACGGCACCGGCGGCGCCTACCAGATGTTCGCCATCGGTGATCCGGCGAACCCGATATTGCGAGCCACCAACCAGGCGGACGGCACGGCGTTTCGGGCCGGTAGCTTGACTCTGGTCGACGATGTCGCCTTCTTCAACGAGTGGATTACTACCAAGCTGCATAGCCTGCATCGAGGCCAACCGGATACGGAAACCTCCAACAGTACGGATCTGGCCGCCTTCAAGAGTGGTTTTTCCAGTCTCGGTCCGGTGGTCGAAGTCGGTAGCAAGGCGCTGATCGGCAACTCCTCCGATGCGGACGTCTTCGTCGGCAGCTTCGACACGGACTTCCTGACTCACGGCTTCCAATTCGAAACCCTGACCCGGGCGCCGGTTCAGGGATCCGCTCGGACCCTATTCGTGGCGGATCGCCTGCTGTGGGTGCTGGGGAGCAGTTTCGGAAGTCCCTACCAGGGCTTCCAGAGCAGCGCGCTGCGCCCCTGGTTGGTGGAAAGTCAGATCGAGGCGATACCAACAGCTAGTGGTGCCGCGGTGATCGGTGCCCCTGGTGCTGCTTCCGGGGCGGACTTTCTCACGGCCTCGGTGGATGGCTCGACCCTCCAGACAGCGGTGGCTGCGGACGGCTCCTTCACCCTCGACCTCCCGACGGTGGAAGTTGGTGAGGCCTTGACTCTGCAAGCCTTGGATGGCGCGGGAGCCGGCAACAAAGTGCGAACCCGGGTTGCAGCGGGGCTCGGCTCGACTTCCCTCGACCTTCCCGGCGGCGCTGCCCGCATAGCCTTGGAAGGAACTCTGGCGGCACTTCTTCCCGTGCGCCAGGAGGTGGGCCTGGTGGCCATTCCCATCGTCGATACGGCGACTTCGCCGCCGACTTTGTTGTCCACGGTGGAAGTGACCGGACCGGTCCAAGGGGCGGTCTTGAACGGAGGAGTGCTCTACGTGGCCGCCGGCCAGTTGGAGGTCTTTGACCTGAGCGCTCCGGGGACTCCGGTGGCAGCTCCGAGCCTCGATCCCTTCACCGGCCAACCGGTGCTGGATGTCGCCTTGGCCAACGGGCAGCTTTTAGCCCTCGGTGACGCTGGTGCCAATTTGGACCTCAAGACCCTGGACCTCGCGGTTCCCTTGGCCCCGGTGGAGGTACCGAGTCAAGGCGTGGCGGTCAGTCCCGTGAGCACTCCTCGCCTCTTGGTGGAAGGTACGGCGTTATGGGTCTTCGGAGGCGGCGGAGCTTCGAGCTTCCTCTTGGCCCCCGGCCTGGCGCCGGCTTTGGTGGCCAGCGGTTCTTTTCCCGGAGCGGAGCTCGTGGACCTCGACGTCGCGGGCCTACAAGTCACCGCGGCGGTTGCCGGTGAAGGGGTTCGCGAGATCTTTACCTTGGGAGGCGCCCATTCCCTGGGTACGGCTCCCGGAGAGGCTCACCATGCTTTCGGGGTCTTCCGCCTGAGTTCGGTGAGCGGTCCCCGATTGTGGTGGGCAGAGAGCCTGGGGGGTGCCAAGACGCTGTTGCGAGTGGACAACCACCCCGGCGGTGCGACGCAGGCCGTCTACGGTCATTTCACCAGCCGCTGCGGCTTGCGGGATGCGGTAACGAGCGGCTCGACCTTAATCCTATTGACTGATTGCGGCATCGATCGCGTGGAGTTGGTGCCATGAGGGAGATCACCGTGAGCTCCGGATCTCTGAAGAAAGATGACCTGTCTCTAGAAGGCCGGCTTTCAGAAACCTTTTTATTTCGGGGTTTTGCTTCCAAGGGCCCAACTTCGCAATTTCAACGAGGACCATCCATCGCCATGAATCCGTCGAAAGCCTCTACCGTCGTTGTTTTGGTGCTGGTGTTGCTCCAGGTCGTTCTACCCGGGTTCCTCTTGGCCCAAAGCGGAACACCCTTCGCTGACGACTTCGAGTCCTACGGCACCCAGGCGAATCCACCAGGATGGTTCGACAGCGCCCCGGGCAATCCCCACAACGAGGCACCAGGACAGTTCAAGACCTGGCCCGATCCGGTGGCGTCCGGCAATACGGTTTTTGGCAAGAAGGGGGCGGCAGAATCTTTCACCCACCAGCGGGATCATCTGTTCTCCGCGGAGGGTTTCCGTTTCGAAGGTCGGATGATTCGAGACAAGAATAAGGCGGCCTTGGGAGTGACCTTTCATTCTTCTTTTCCCGGCCCGGATGCTTACTACCTATTGGCTCAGCGGTCCAAGAATGGCACGGTTCAACTCAGCAGCTGTGGTGGTGCTGCTGCTCCAGAAAATGATGGCGACTCCGATAGTGATTCGAATAGTGATTCGAATAGCAACTCAGACAGTGATTCGGATAGCGATAGTGACAGCGATAGCGATTCGGACAGCGATTCGGACAGTGATTCCGATAGTGGATCCGGTGGAGGCATTTTTTGTGCCGGTGCCGGCCCGCTGACCGGGGACTTGGATACCGGCGTCAATCTGCAACAGAAGAAGTGGTATCGCTTCATCGTCGAGACCGAGATGGAAGGTTCCCAGCTACGTATCCGGGCCAAAGTCTGGCGGCAGAACGATGCGGAGCCAAGCGGTTGGCAAGTCGATGCCGTGGACGAGGGGAGCCCACTCCTCTCCGGCTGGATCGGCCTTTGGGGCCGCGGCTCCGGGGGGAAGTATTGGGATGATCTGTCCGCCCAATCCAACGAAAATCAGGATCCGGATGCCCCGGAGATTCGCATTCTGGAAGGCGGAGCGGAGTTGCCGGATGGCTTCCTCTACAACCGCTCGGTGGTGCCGGAGATCGAGGTGACGGATGCCTCGCCGGTGACCACGGAAGCTCTTCTCGACGGCGCCCCCTTCGTCTCCGGCACCCCCGTAGACGGGGAAGGCAGCTACCAGCTGAGTGTCACTGCGACGGATTCTGCCGGCAATAGCTCTTCCCTGGCGGTCACCTTCGCTATCGACCTCACCCCCCCCGGTATTCAGTTTCTCGAGGCGGGAGCTCCCCTAGGGGATGCCTCTCTTTTCAATCGACCGGTGACGCCGGTGATCGAAGTCGCGGAAGCCAACCCGGGAACCGTGGTGACTCTCTTGGACGGCGTCCCCTTCACTTCCGGAACCCCCGTCGGAACGGAAGGGCTGCATCAGCTCACTACCACCGCTACGGACGGGGCAGGAAACAGCTCCACGGCGTCGGTCAGCTTCGAGATCGATCTCACTCCGCCGGTGTTCGTATCGGTGACGCCACCGGATGGCACTTTGGTGGCGGAGGCGGAAGTGACTCTCGCTGGAGTGGTGACCTCGGCCGCCGCGGTCACCGTCGATGGTTCTCCGGCAGTGCTCATTGGGGATGATTTCTCGTTCTTCCCCTTGGCCTTGGTGGAAGGGCTCAACACGTTTTCTTTGGTGGCGACGGACGAGGCCGGCAACAGCGCGACTGCGGTGACCACTCTAGAGCGGGATTCGACCCCACCGGTGCTCAGTATCGCCTCTCCCGCCGCCGATGCCGTGGTGTCCACCCCCACTGTCGAGGTGAGTGGCTCAGCCTTGGACCCCCACCTGGAAGAGGTGCGAGTAGCTGGTGACCTGGCCACCCTCAGCGGGGATTCCTATGCCGCTCCCTTGGCACTCGTCGAAGGGGCGAATACCTTTGACGTCGTCGCCACCGACCAGGTGGGCAATAGCTCCCAACAGCAGCGCACGGTGATCCTGGACACCGAAGCGCCGGTTATCGAGATTCTGGAGAGCGGCGCTCTGCTAGCCAACGACAGCTTGTTCAATCGGCCGGTGGTGCCGGTGATTCAAGTGACCGACGCCACCGCGGTCACCGAGGAGATCCTGCTAGACGGCAATCCTTTTGTCTCCGGCACTCCCGTAGATCTGGACGGCGGCTACACCCTCACCGTCACTGCCACCGATGAGGCCGGAAACAGCTCAGCGGCGTCGGTGAGTTTCGAGATCGATCAGACCCCACCGGTCTTCGTCGACCTGCAGCCACCGGATGGAAGCACCGTGGAGGAAGCTGAGGTCACGTTCACGGGGATCGTCGAGGACGCCACCAGCTTGACCCTCGATGGCCAATCGGTCGCCCTCGAGGGGCCGGCGGGAGAAGACTTCACTGCCGGTCCGTTTGCTCTCTCCGAGGGCGACAACGTCTTTCAATGGATTGCCACGGATGCCGCTGGCAATAGCGCTCAGCTCAGTGTGACCATCGAGCGTCTGGAACCTCTTCGCACCGTTGCCGCCTTCGCTATCGCCGACACCACTTTGCGGGGGGAGAGCCCGAACCTCCATCAGGGAGAGTTGCTTGGCCTCAGCGTATCGCCGGCTTTGCCATCGCCACCGCCGGACTCCCTTCCGGTTCGCAGCCTGGTGCGCTTCGACCCGCAGCATCTCGCTGCCCTGGTGGGGGACGGTACGTTGGTGTCAGCGACCCTCGAGGTGACGATCACCACCTTGTCGGATGATTGGGATGCTTCCGGGGGAAGTGTCGACCTACACCGGGTCACGGAAACTTGGGAAGAGGCAGCGGCCAGCTGGAATTGCGCCATTGACGAGGCGCCGGGCAACGGGCAGGCGGATTGTCTGCAGCCTTGGAGCGGTGGCGCTTTCTCTCCCGTCACCACCGCCTCGGTGCTCCATAACAACGGCGATAGCGGCGCAGCTGCCTTCGATGTCACCGCTGATGTCGAGGCCTTCCTGAACGGTAGCGAGAATTTCGGCTGGTTGCTGAAGAAGGCCGACGAAGCCGCTCCCGGGGAAGTCGTCTACGGCTCCAGAGAAAGTTGCAACACGGAGCCGCGGTTGGTGTTAGAGGTCCGTGGAGCTTCGACCGACGATACCCTGCCCGTGGTGGCAGTGACCGGGCCTCCGCTCACGGTAGAGACCATGGGAGCCATTCCAGACGCGGTGATCACCTTCTTCGACTTCGGTGTGGGCATCGACGGGGCAACCTTCGCTGCCGCCTTGGATGGAGTGGACCTGAGCAGTCAGTGTACGGTGTGCTCCGCCGGGGCGAGCTGTTCCCTTTCGGGTTTGACCGCGGGGACCTTCATCCTGACCAGCGAGATTGCCGACCTGGAGGGCAATCTGGGCACCGCGAGCCGCACTTTTGAAGTCCTCTTAGATGTCGACCCGCCGGTATTTGTCTTCGTCAATCCGCCGGACGGCACCCTCACCGCTGCTGGTCAGGTCAGCCTCGTAGGCCAGGTGGAGGGGGCCGAGACCCTGACCGTGGACGGCCAAGAAATCTCCTTGACGGGGCCTGCGGGAGAAGACTTCTCGACGCCTCCACTGGTGTTGGCGGAGGGGGAGAACTCATTCGTCTTGACCGCCCGGGATGCCGTCGCCAACGAAGCGCAGCTCTTGCACCGCATCGTGCGGGATTCCACTCCACCGGTGGTGGTGATCGACCAACCGGCCCCGGGGGCGGTCTTAGGGACTCCCACCGTCACCGTGCAGGGAACCGCTGTGGATCCCAATCTGGCGACGGTGACCGTCAATGGAGCTCCAGCCCAGCTCTCGCCTCCTGGATTCAGTGCCCCTGGAGTGGTCCTTCAGGAAGGGCTCAACACGTTGACGGCGGTGGCTGCGGATAGCCTCGGCAACAGTGCTCAGGCGCAGGTAACCGTCACCCTCGATACCGGTGCCCCGGTGATTCGTATTCTCGAAGCGGGAGCACCCTTGGCGGATGGCTCGTTGTTCAATCGAGCGGTGACCCCGGTGATCGAGGTGACGGACACGAGCTCGGTGACCTCGGACATTCTTCTGGATGGTTCTCCCTTCGTTTCGGGCACTTCGGTGGCGGCCGAGGGCCTTCATCAACTGAGCGTCTCGGCAGTGGACGCAGCGGGCAACACCTCCTCCCGGGCCGTCAGCTTCACCATCGATGTCACTCCGCCGGAGTTCCTCTTGGTGCAACCGACGGACGGGTCTTTGTTGGCGGAAGCGACGGTGGTTCTCACCGGACAAGTGAGCGGTGCGACTTCTTTGACAGTCGACGGCGCCGCGATCAGCCTCAATGGGGAGAACTTCACTTCCGGCTCCCTGCCCCTGCAGGAAGGGCCTAACACTTTCCTCTTGGTGGCCTCGGACGCCGCCGGTAATTCGGCGCAGCTCAGCCATTCCTTGGAGCGGGACTCGGTGGCGCCGGTGATCACCATCGCAGCCCCGGCTCCGGATGTGGTGGTTTCCACCCCGGTGGTGGCGGTGAGCGGGACGGCGGTGGATCCAAATCTCTTGGAGGTTCGCGTCGATGGTTCCTTGGCAAACCTTTCCGGCGAGGCCTTCACTTCCTCTTTGAGCCTCATCGAGGGTGCCAATACTTTCACCGTGGAGGCTACGGACTCCGTCGGTAATAGCTCCCAGGTGGGCCAGAACCTCACCCTCGATACGGAACCGCCGGTGATTGGAATTCTGGAGAGTGGCGGTCCCTTGGTAGATGGCACGCTGTTCAGCCGGGCCGTGACTCCCATCATCGAGATTACCGACGCCACCACCGTCACGCAGACGGTGACCTTGGACGGTGCTCCCTTCGTGTCCGGTACCGGGGTGACCGGAGAGGGGCTCCACGAACTGTCCGTCTCTGCCACGGATGCAGCCGGCAACACCGCCTCCCAGCTGGTGACTTTCACCATCGATTCGACGCCGCCGATCTTCGTCATGGTGACCCCGGCGGCGGATTCCATTCTCGCCCTAACGGAAGTCGTGCTTCAGGTGCGGGTGGTGGGAGCCGTGGAAGCGACGGTGGATGGCCAACCGGTGACCTTGGTGGGGGAGACCTTCACCGTCGGCCCCCTCCCTTTGGTGGAAGGGGAGAACTTCTTTCAGTTGGCCGCCACGGACGCGGTGGGCAACAGCAGCCAGCAGAGCCACCGCATCGTGCGCGATACGACGCCCCCGGTGGTGTCCATCTCCCAGCCGGCAGCGGGGGCGGTGGTAGGAACCGTGTCGGTATCGGTACAGGGGGCAGCGCAGGATCTCCACCTCTCGGGCGTGGAAGTCAACGGCATTGTCGCCTCGGTAACCGGCAGCACCTACTTGGCTCTTCAGGTGCCCCTGGCGGAGGGAGACAACACCCTTACGGCCGTGGCCACGGATGCCGCCGGCAACACCGGCCAGGCGAGTCGCACCGTGGTGCTGGATACCCAGCCACCGACCATCGCCATCACCGATCCAGCCGCCGGTACAGTGGTGCCGGACGCCACCATCGTGGTGCGAGGCACGGCGGCGGATCCGCATTTGGATCGAGTCGAAGTGGAGGGCCGTCGGGCGCAGCTGGTGGGAGAAGACTGGAGCCTCTCTCTAGCTCTGGAAGAGGGAGCCAATGAGTTGACCGCTGTCGCCTTCGACACCCTGGGCAACCAAGCCAGTGATGGGGTTACGGTGATTCGCGATTCCACCGCTCCGGAGGTCGAGATTCTCACCCCCGACGAGGAAGCCCGCTTCACCGCCTCCGCCATCGAAGTGACCGGCACGGTCGACGACGAAGAAGGCATCACGGTGACCGTCAACGGCATCGAGGCGGTGGTCGTCGGCGGTAGCTTCACAGCGGAGAATGTTCCCTTGGTGGAAGGGGAGAACCGCCTGGTGGCCCGGGCCCGGGATGTTCAGGACAATGAAGGAAGCCATACCCGAACGGTGTTTCGGGATACCGAAGCGGTGGAATTCCTCTCCTCGGAGCCGGTTGGCGGCGCCCTGGCGATCCCCATCGCCACGGTCTTCGAGCTGACCTTCTCGGAAGCTCTGGCAGCACCGTCGTCGGCGGCTTTGATCGCCCAAACTGCCGCTGGTAGCCCACTTTCCGCCGAGGTCACCGTGGCCGCCGAAGTGGTCACGGTTAGGCCGAGCTCGCCGCTGCCTTCGGCTACCGAGGTGCAGTTGGTGCTCACGGACTTGCTGACGGACCTGGCCGGCAATGCTCTGGCGAATCCTCAGACTTTGGTGTTCATCACCACCGACGTGACTCCACCGCCAGTGCCAGCGGTCGATCCTCCCGACCCCTACCTGTGCGCTCAGCAGCTGGAAATCACCGGTACGGCAGAAGCAGGCACCACCGTCGAGGTCGCCGGGGGAGCCGCAGCGGCGGTGGCGGACGTTCAGGAAGACGGCAGTTTTTCGGTCTTCGTCGGGCTCAATCCGGATAGCCTCAACCGTCTGTCCGTGACCGCAGTGGACGGCAACGGCAACCGTTCGGCTGCCGTGCTGGTGGAAGTGGTGCAAGACTGTCGCCCACCGGAAGTCCTTTCGGCGGTCCGGGACGGTGAGCAGTTCACGGTGACTTTCAACGAGGCCGTGGAGCCCGGAAGTGTCAGCCTCCCCGGTGCCCTGACCTTGAGTGCTAGCGCCGGAAGTCTTCCCGGATCGGTTGCGGTGGCAGCGGACGGTCGCAGCGCTGTTCTGACCGCTTCGCCGCCGCTGCCGGACGAAGCCCTGCGCCTCGAGGTGGCCCATTTGGTGAAAGACCTGGCGGCCAACCCGCTAGCCTTTCCCTTCTCCCAGATCTTTGGAGCGGACTCGGCCCCCAGTTTCTTGGCGGGCACGGTGATCGACGATGCCACCGGGAGACCCCTCGCCGGAGCCCAAGTTTTGGTAGTGGCCACCGACGGTCTTCCTCTGGCAGAACCGCTACCGGAGCAGACCACCACCAACACCGGTGCCTTTCAATTGCCGGTGGTGGTGGGAACTCACGATGTGACGATCTTTCGGCCGGGTTACACCCCCGTCTTTCGCATCGTCACCACCAGCAGTGGTCAAGGTACCGATGTCTTCGATCCGAGATTGACTCCCCGGCAACGCACCGAGGAGCTGGGGCCCGCGGGCGGCACCTATGGGGCCGGTGGCGCCACTCTGGAGTTGCCGGCGGGCGCCTTGGCGGCCACCACCTCGGTGGCGGTGACCCCTCTCGACGAGCAGGGCTTGCCGTCCCTCCTGCCCTATGGGTGGTCGCCTCGGGGCGCCGCCTGGGTGGAGCTGGGGGAACAGTCCCTGGTGGAGGCAGCGAGTCTGTCTCTACCGGTGGAGTCCCCCGATGGCACCGAGGTCGTTCTCGCCGGGCTCGATCTCGCCACCTTGCAATGGAGGAGCCGGGGCACGACCTTGGTGGCGGACGGTCAGGTGAGTCTTTCCCTGCTCCAGGGGGGAGGCGTGGCAGCCCTAGAGGCGGACACGGGAGCTTTGGCTCCGCCCCTGCCTGTGGACGGTGAAGTGTTGGGTTCGGCGCCGGTACCGGTGGGCGACGAGGTGATCTCCGCGGCCATGGAGTTCGACCCGGCGGTGGTACTACCGACCCAGACCAGCCGGGCGACGGTCAATTACACCCTGGCGGCTCCGACTCCCAGCGGTTTCCCTCTGACCTTGGTGATCGAGGAGCGGCTCACCCTGTTGGATGGCACGGTTCGGGGCGAGGCTCCCTACCGAGCTGATCTCGTGCTGTACCGGGATCCGGACGGTCTGGAACGGTCCCGGTTCCGACTCAGGCCCTCCCTGTCCGCCCAAACTGTGCCCTTGAGCTTGGGTACCGAGGATGTCTCGGTGCAGGCCTATGGCGGTGAGAGCGTGCGGGGTGACGTGCTGGGACCGGATGGAGGCTCGGTGACCTCGGCGGAAGGGGATGCGGTGGAGTTTCCCGTCGGCGCCCTCAGCGAGCCCACGGCGGTCACATTGGAGCGCCGTCTCGAATCGGATTTGCCTTTGGGAGTCCCAGCGGGGACTGAGTTTCTCGGCCTGTTGGCCCTGGAGATGGGGGGCCGCACCGCTGCCAACGACTTGACCCTGCGCTTGGCCATAGACCCACCGCCCGCCGCCGGCGAGACGGGAATTCTCCTGGAGGTCGTGGACGAGGGGGCCGGTGCCTTTTACCGCCCCTTGGCGGGCCTCGAGGCCGCGGCCACCGGATGGGTGACGACGGCCATCGACCCTCTCGACCTGCCCTGGCCAGGGCTTCGTCGGGGCGGGCTGTACCTATTGGTTCGCTTCGCGGATCCCCATGGCTATCTGCGGGGTACGGTGGTGGCGGTCTCTGGTCAGCCTTTGGTAGGCGCTTCGGTGGTGGCTGAAGGAGTGGACTGGCTGCAACGGACTGCTGCCGATGGCAGCTACGTCCTGCCGGTGCCGGTGGGGACCGCGACGGTGAGCGCCGCCAACGCCTTGACCGGCAATGCGGTGACCACCTCCGTGGTCGTCGCCGCGGCGGAGGAGCGAGTCGACCTAGACCTCCTCTTGTTGATCATCGGCCCGGAAGTGGAGGGCATCATCCCCGCCGACGGCACCGTGGATGTGCCGCCGGGCATCGAGCCCACCATCACCTTTTCTGAACCCGTGGACCGAGCTTCTCTGGATGCCGGCATTCAGCTGCTGCGCGGCGGCGAGCCGGTGGCGGTGACTTTCGATCATCAGGGTGCTCTGGTGACGGTGGTACCGGACGCGACCCTAACCCCGGGAGCGGAGTTCGAATTGCGGGTTGGGGTGGAGGTGCGAGATCTTCAGGGCAATACCTTGGATTCACCGGTGGTGTCGACGTTCACCACTTTGAGGATTCTGCTCAACGAAGATATCGACGTCACCCGCATTCTTTTGGTGGAGCCGGACGACCAGGGCATGGCCCGAGTGCTCGGCGCGCCGGGAGCGGTGCCCGCCAACGCTCTGGTCTTCGTCGAGAACACGACGTCCATCGCCACCACCACGACCCTCAACGCGGAGCAGGACGGTAGCTTTGAGATCTTCATCGAAGCCAGCGTCTCGGACTTCTTGTTGCTCCACGTATTGGGGGATAGCGGTGAAGACATCGTCGTCGAGTTGGGACCCTTTCGCACCGAGGATCTCAAGGGAGCCTATGTGGGGCCCGAAGGAGCTCGTTTCTCCACTGGCGATGGGGTCATCGTCACGGTGGAAGCTCAGAGCTTCGATGCGGCGACTCTGGTCCGCATCGATCCCGAACCGTTGGCTGCTCCCGGACCGGACGCACCCATCGGTTTCACCGCTTCCTATGGCTTCCGTCTCAACTTGGGCGGGGCTACCGCCAAAAAAGGGTTGCGCATCAGCGTGCCGGCGCCGCCGGGAGCCACGGAAGGGGTCTACCTCCTCTCCCGGGTGGTGAACTTCTTTGGCCAGCCGCGCTGGCAAGCGGACGATATCGGGGTGCTCCTGGACGGGAGATTGACCACCGAGGAAACCTCCGCTGCCGGCCAGACCATCGCTGGAATCTTGGCGGAGGGCATCCGTGCTGCCTCTCTCGAGGGCATGGCCGGCGCCACTTCCGGTGGTTTGGTTGCGGAACAACTTGCGGCTCAGAATCTAGCTGCCGAGCAGCTGTCGGCGGTGGGCGGTGGCCCCGTGGTTCTGGAGAACGGCGCCCAAGCCATGACCTCCAGTCCCCGGGAGTTTCTGCCGGGCATGTTCGCCCCGCGGGGAGATACCTTTTATCGCTATTGGCAATCGCAGGTGCCCCTGGGCTATCTGGTCCTGCCCTTCGGTCCCCAACCGAACCTGGGAATCCTCAATGGTGACCTCAATCTGGTGACGGCGGTAGATGCGGCTATTTCCCGACTGGTGCCCCAGAAGATCGCCATTCCCAGTCGCCTGGGACAGCCTTTCGACATAGAGATCCGGGATTTGACTACCGGTTATCGCTTGTTCGAAGGAGAGCTGGAGCCGCCAGCGGATGAGGGCGACATCATCGAGCTGCCTCTGGACGAACAGGGAGATGAGATCCCCCCCCTGCCGGTAGCCGGCTCGCCCCTGCGCTTTCTGCCCATCGACCTGCGCGAGACCCAACAGGAACAGTTGGACCTGGGCATCTTTCTCGACTTCGATGGCGGTTCCCTGACCATCGACGGAGACGATGGTGCCGCTCACTCGGAGGTGCGAGTGCGCCTGTTGGGTCTGGACGATGGGGTCGATATCTTCACCACTTCTACCAGCTCCGGATCCTTTAGCTTGAATGGCTCCGGAGTGGAGGCTGGGAATCGCTACCTGCTGGCTATCGGTGCGCGGCTGGCGGTCAACGATCGTTTGGAGATCGATTTCAGCGAGGCTCTGGCAGAGGGCTTTCCGGGTATCGAGGTGCACGAAGGCAATGGCGCCAGCGGTCCTGCACTCGACGTCACCAAGGAGCCCGTCGGCTCCCAGGAGAATCTCCGCATCACTCCTCGGCTGGCTTGGAGAGCGGGAGAGACCTACACCTTGGCTCTCAATCCGGAAATGGCCGATGCCGCGGACAACACCTGGGGCAAGACTCTGGAGATCCGATTCGAGATCCAGGAGAGCCGGCCCATCGATGTCTTTCCGTTCACCGAGGCCCGGGAGGTCGATCGCATCGGCAGCCTGCTTTTCGTCGCCGCCGGTCGCCAGGGCATGGCGGTGCTGGATGCCTCGGATCCAGCGAATATTCGCAATTTGATCCCGGGAGACATCTTCTTCCCCATCGAATTTGGTAGCTCCGTGAGGGGCGTCACGGTGGATCCCCATGGACGGGTGATCATGACCGGTGCCGGAGACCGCTCCCCGGGCGTTCTCAAGGTTTTCGATCCCCTCAAGATCGACCCCGATGCCATCGCCGCGGACCCCAATGGCCCGGCCCGCATCGAGCCCTTCGAGGGCTCCACCATCATTTCCAACTTCCCCAACGGGCTATTCGATCTGCCCACTGGGACGCCGCGGCGCTCCGCGGTGCTCTCCAACGATGAGACCTTCACCTGGCGCATGGGGGAGGCGCCCCCCGCGGGCTATTCCGTCGAACCGGCCACGGCCCCGGAGGGCGTCACCGACTTCACCCTGACGGTGAGCGGCACGGGAGCCACGGAGCACCAGCCGGTGACCCTCAAGGATCACACTCTGGGGCGCTGGAATCGCGTCCGGGCGACGGCGGCGGGCTCCTTCTCGGTGAGCCTGGAAGTGCGCGACGGCGACAAGTTGGAGCTATTGATTTCTCGCAGCAGCGTCGCCTATGTGGCGGTCAACGGTGGGGGGCTGGCGGCAGTGGATGTCAATGCCGTCTACGAAGAAGGAGAGGTCGGCCCAAGCCCAATCCTCAGCCAGGTCCTCAACTTCTTTGTCGGGGGCAGTGGAGTGAGCTCCATGGCGCCGATCCTCAACCTCGGTTTGTTGCTGGATCTGGAAAACCCCGGTGGGACTCCCTTGGCGGTGCCCACGGTGCTATTCCAGCAGGGAGTGGTGCAGATGACCGCGCCTCCCAGCCAGCCAGCGGCCCTCGGGGTGTTGGTCACCGATCCCATCCGCATCGACGGCTCCAGCGCTGTGATCGGCATGGAGACTCTGCAGAAGTTCATCTTCGATCTGAATGGTGACGGCGAACTAGCCGACGACGAGGCGAGGGACTATCTGGTCATCGGCCACGCGTTGGCGGGAGTTCTCATCTACGACGTGACCCAGCGGAACTCCCTGGTGCTCAAGGCGCGCATAGAAATGCCCGGCAACATCAATCACATCGGTTTGGACCGGCAGAATCGCTTGGTCTATGCCGCTGGGTACGATGGTGGGTTGTACGTGGTGGACCTTTCCACGGAGTTGGTGGGCGGGGTACTGGATGCCAATGGGGACGGTCTCGACGACCGCATTCTGGAAACCGTCGAGCTGGAGGGGAACACCCGCTCGCCGATGGTCATCGTGCCGGATCTGGGACTTCTCTTCGTCGGTGGGGGTGGTCCAGGTCTCAACTCCATCGCCACCGCGGGCCCCGAGCTCAAGGCGGTCACCGTCGATTCGGAAGGGAACCTCCAGGAGCTCACCCGATTGGCTCCCTTCGGTGTTCCCACGGCACGGTTCGACCAGGACGACCCTCAGTCGCCGAAAATCCCTGGCTCCTTTCGAGTCCTGGCCAAGCTGCCGGGCTTCGTCGGCGAGGAAGCCCACATCGATGTGGTCAGCCTCGGACCCGGCGGCTTGCCGGCCTTAGGAGCTGGCGATCCGGAGGTCATAGAGGATCTTCCCCCGGTAGCCCTGGAAGGGATGGAGGACGGCTTGGTTCTCACCCGGCTCTCGGATGATCCTAAGGATCAGGGGTATCAGCTGTTTCTTTCCGAGGAGCTGGCGGTCTTGGCAGATCTGCGAGCTTCCCAGAAATACCTGCGCACGGAGGAGGAAGACGATCTTTGCACCCGCTGCGATCTGGAAGACGCTGGGTTGCCGGAAGACGCTCCGGAGCTCCTTTCGGGGCATCACATCGCGTTGCGTTTCGGCGACGAGATACGCCAGCAGCTGACCGAGATTTATGATCCCTTGCGCCTCGACGCCGCGGAGGTCACCCTCGACAGCGTGCCCTGGGATCTGAGCCCGTCGGTCCGCCAGGAACCGACACTCAACGCCTCCCGGGGCCAGGGAGAGGTGGCGCCAGGGACCTTGCTCCATTCCGGAGAGATGTCCATGAGGGAGACGGATCTCTTCGTCAAGGCCCGCGGTCTCGACTTCGCCTTCGTGCGCACCTACCGCAATCAAGCTCTCGGTGCCGGGCCTTTGGGTATCGGCTGCGACCACAATTACCGCCAGCGTCTGCGGCCCCTCCCCGACGGAGACGTGGAGTATTTCGATGGCCGAGGCCGCAGGGAACTATTCGAAAAGAACGAGGATGACGAGTTAGACGCCCCCGTTGGGCGTTTCTGGGAGCTCACTCGAACGGCTAGCGGCTGGGTTCTCATTGACGCGGCTCACACGGTGACGCGTTTCGATCGCTTCGGGCGGCTCACCTCCATCGCGGACTTCGTCAAAGATGCTGAAGACACCGGCAACGAGATGACCTTCCACTACAACTTGACTGGCAACCTGGTCCGAGTGGTGGATAGCTTGGATCGGGACTACGTTTTCGAATACGACGACGAAGGCCGCATCGCCAAGTTGATGGACTTCGACCAACGGCAGGTGGACTACGAATATGACGACGGGGGCCGCCTTGTTTCGGTGACTTCACCACGCATCACCATCGGCGAGCAGACCTATCCGGATGGCTTGGTGACCGAGTATGAATATCCGGCTATGGGTTCCTTGCCCACCGATCTCGTGGGGCATCTCGCCGAGCGGGACAACCTGATCTCGGTCACCGACCCCATGGGGCAAAAATGGCTCGAGCTCACCTTTTCCGATGAAGACGGCGATGGGCTGATGGAAGAGGTCACCGAGCAGAAGTGGGGCGAGGATACCCTCAGCATCGCCTACGACTTCGACCAGCACATGGCCACCGTCACGGACCGGCGCGGCAATCCCTTCCTCTTTACTCACAATGCGGCTGGCCAGAACCAGCGCTATGAGGATCCTGAAGGTGCCTCTTGGCTGATGGACCACGACGAGGAGGGGCTCGAGACCTCCGTGACCTCCTCTCTGGGTCGGGTGACCACCTACCGATACGACGAACCCTGTTCCGGTCCCCTGCCGGAGCCTCGCCCCCGTCGCAGTCGGGGCAATCTGACTCAAATTCGTGTGCAAGCGGATGGCCGCGGAGCCAATGGCTCTGACGGCGAGCTGGTGACCTGTACGGAGTTCGAGGAGCGCAGCAACTTACCCACCCGGATGGTCGACCCCCGAGGCATGATCACTGAGATCGAACGGGACCCGGTGGGGCTACCTCGGGTCGTCACGGAAGCGGTGGGCATGCCGGAGGCTCGCACCAGTTCCATGCTCTACAACGAATTCGGACAGGTCCGCCAGGTGACCAATCCCAACGGTCATGTCACCGAGTACTCCTATTTCGAAGCTGGAGAGAGTAGAGGGTATTTGCGCCGCAAGATGGTCGACAGCGACGGGTTGGCATTGACCTCTCGCTTCGAGGTCGATGCTCGCGGCAACGTCGAGGCCATCATCAATCCTCGCGGTGTGCGCACCGAGAGCCGGTGGAATGAGGTGGATTGGTTGGTGGAAAGCATGGAAGCGGCATCGGGGTCCAACGATGGAGCCTCGGCTCTGAGCTACAAGACTACTTTCATGCACGACCGCAATGGCAATCTAAAGGAACACCGACGCCCCTTTGGGGATGATGGTGCCAGCTTTACCACCGACTCCTTTGTCTATGGTCTTCTCGATGAGAGAACAGAAGCCAAGAGAGAGATCGAGGCAGGAGGCGCCGTCGCCATGTACCGCTTCGAGTACGACGAAAACTTGAACATGACTCGGTTGACGGAACCGGAAGGCCAGGTCACGGTCAACACCTTCGACTCCAGGAATCTTCTGGAAACGAAGACCTTGGGATCTGGCATGCCGGAATCGGTGATGCATCAATTCGGCTATGACCTAGAGCGACAGCGAACCTCGTTCACCGATGGCCGTTCCCATACCTGGGCCGTTGCCTACGATGGCTTTGGTCGAAAGAGGGAAGATACGGATCCCGTCGGGAACCGCAAAACTTTTCGATACGACAACAATGGCAATTCCATGAAGCGTCAAACCTACGATGGCTTGAGTGGAGGAATGTTGTCGGAAAATAGTTTTGTCTACGATTTGTTGAACCGCCCCACGGAGCGACGGGACAGCCTCTTTTCCAGCTCCGGGCCAAATCCACCAACGGGGCCCCGAGACTTGTTGACGATCATGGCTTTCGATGGAATGAACAATGTCACTTCGGTGACCGATCCATTGAGCCGGGTGGCTACCTATCGCTATGACGGAGCTGAGAGGCTCATGGAGGGGACGGATCCTCAGGGGAATCGATACGAATACATTTTGGATGAGGTGCATAACGTTACCGAAGTGAGAACCCATGAAATGGGCGACGATGGCAGTATGACCATGGTTTCTGAGGCGATGACCTTCGATGCTCTGAACCGGCTTTCCTCTGCTGAAGATGCTCTGGGGAATCGCCACCAATTCTTGTATGACGCGCGCCATAACGTACGGTTTCAGATCGACCCTGAGAGCTTCGTCAGCGAGCATACTTACGATGGCTTGGATCGCCGGACGAGAACCGTCAAGCCCGAAGGTGTTTCCATGGACTTCACCTTCGATGCCAGCTCCCGTTTGAGGTCCATGAAGGATGCTCTGGGCAACACGACCCAATGGTCCTATGACGCTCTCAATCGCAACTTGACCAAGACCCTTCCGGACTCCAAGTCCAAGACCATCGTCTACGATGCCAGCCACAACATCCAGCAGATCGTTGACCAGAACGGAACTTCCATCGCCCAGGGACACGACGCAGCGAACCGCTTGATCAATCGCACCGTAGCGCCGGCTGCAGGAATCGTCGGTCCCATGGTCGAGACCTATGAGTACGATGGACTGTACCGGTTGATGAAGGCTCGCTCCGGAGACATCACCACCGAATACACCCACGATTCAGTCTCCCGCATCACCAGCGAGATGACCGCCGGGCGGATGGTGACCTACGGCCATGACGATGCGGACAACATCACCTCCATTGGTTATCCCTCCGGGAGAACGGTGACCCGATCCTTCGATCCCCTCGACCGGCCGGCTCAGGTCAAGGCCATGATGCCGGACGGCAGCGAGATGGCTTTCGTCGACTACCGATACCGAGGTCCCTTCCTTTTGGAAAGCTCCGTCTACGCCAACGGCATCGCTGGCACTCGGCAGTTCGATGCGGCCCGTCGCCTGTTGATGGAGACCAAGATGGGTACCGGCGGTGACTTGGTCTACCAGGAATCCTTCTCCTGGAGCCCCCGGTCGCTGAAAAATTCTCAGACCCGTGGCGATCTCGGCGGTGCCGGCTTCAGTCTTGGCTACGACGGCGCCGGAAGGGTGACCCAGGCTGCCAAGGTCGCCGGCGCTTCGTCCATGATGCCCAACAACGAGCCCCAGGATCCCCTCGGTTTCGCTGGGTTGCCGGATCTCTTCGAGTTCAACTACGACGGCGCCAACAACCTGCTGTCTCGAAATGTCCTCGATGAGGATATTCCGGAGCTCTCTACTCTTCCCCTGGATAGCTCCGGGCGCAATCGACCGGAGTCCCTCAACGGCATCCCCTTGGAATGGGACTCCAACGGCAACCTGAGCCGCAAGGGAGATCTCCGGCTTCAATACGACTTCCGCAACCGGCTATCCCTGGTCACCGATCTGGCCGGTGAGGAGATCGCCCGCTACGAGTACGATGCTTCCAATCGTCGTATTCGCAAGGTGGTGGGTGAAGAGACCCTGGAAATGGCCTGGGGTGGCCTGCGAGAGCTGGAAGACTACAAAGATGGTCAGCTGGCGACTCGCCGGACCTTCGGCCTTGGCATTGACGAGATGGTTTGTGTCGAAACCGACATGGACGGTGACGGCACTTTGGAAACGGAATTTGTGCCGCTCTATGACGACACCGGCAACATTGTCGTGGCCACCTCCATGGACCTGGGCAAACCCATCGAACGGTACGACTACAGCCCATTTGGTGGGGTGAGCATTCTGGTCGACTCGACGCCGCCCCAGATCGAACAGGTGCGCCTGGTGGGCGGTGAGTTGTGGCTGGAGGTTTCGGAAGAGGTGCAACCGTCAGCGGTCCAGGCTTCCTTGGCGGCCGGTGGAATCACTCTGGAAGATACCGCGGCGACCAACCTCCTGGACATCTCCGTCGAGTTACCGGTATCAGCCGGGCGCCAAGCCCGACGTCGTTTGGTGTTGACCCTGGCGGATCCACCGGCAGTCGGGACCGATTTGCAGCTGACTTTGCCTCGAGAAGCGGTGGTCGACTCGTTTGCCAACCCCTTGGCGGAGATCTTCGAGCTGACCTTCGTCTGGCCCGCAGGGGATCAGGTTCTTCAGGATGGCAAGGCTCCGGAACTGGAGCAGGTATTGGTGCAAGACGGTTTCCTCGAGGTCGAGCTATCGGAACCCATCGACCTGGCAGTGGCCACGGCGGCCATTCAGGTCGACGGCGAGTCCTTGACCTGGAGCGTCGACGAAGGCCTCTACAAGCTGCGCTCCGACGATCCCTTGGAGGATGGCTCTCACGTCATCACCATCGGCACGGGCCTAGCAGATGCATCGGGCAATACCCTCGTAGAGGCCTTCTCGGCGGGCGTCGTCATCACTCCTGCAACGCCTCGTTGGATCGTCTTCCGCGCGGCGGACGAAAGAGTGACTTCCAGTTCCGCCATCGGCAATTTATTCGGCTTCCACGGTCGACCGGTAGATCCGGAGACCGGCTTCATCTACTTCCGCAACCGTTACTACGATCCGGAGATCGGTAGCTTCATCACTCCGGATCCCATGGGTTATGCGGACGGGCCCTCCATGTACCAATTCGTCGGCAACTCACCCTTCCAGGGTAAGGATCCTCTTGGCCTCTTGCAGGGGGTCAAAGAGGTGGTTCCTGGATCTCCCATGGCCAAGGGAATGGTGGAGGGCTTCAAGGGTGCCTTCGACGACAGTAACCCCCTATGGGCTCGAGGCCTCCTCTTTCTCGGTGGTGCTGCAGCGATCATTCCCGCTGGCATCGAAGGGGTGCTGAATTTCCCTCACCACGTGGATGTCAGCACCGACCGGGCCGCGGAGCGCTTTGTCACCGCCATGGAAGAAGATATGCATCCCCTGGATAGCGCCAAGCTGATCAGCCAGGGGGTCGGGGATCTCGCCTTCATCACGGTGGAAGGCCTGTCCATCGGCCTACCCGGAGCGAACACTGCAGCCTCTCCCGTCGCCCAAGGCTTGAGTCGAGGGACAGCTGCCATGAGTCGCACCGCTTCGCGCATGAACCCCCTCTCCTTGGGCGACGAGTTGGGCGAGGCCGCTGCGAAGGGATTCACGGAAGGAGCGGAAGAGGCCATCGAGGAGATGGCGCCGCGGGTGACGGCGGAGGTGGCCGAGGCCGCGCCGGCAGCGAATGGAGCTCTGCCACGGCGCGCCAATGTGGTGAAGAAGTCAGCAGCGGAAGCGAATTCCACTTTCCCGTCGGACTATCATCCTCCCTATCGCCCGGGAACCCAGGTTGTTGAGTACACTACAACCGCGGAGGAAAGCTTCGTACGCGTTCATGGGGCCAATAACAAAGCACGTTCATGGATGATGAGGAAGGATGCTGTCCAAGGCCTGAGCCCTCGTCAGATTCAATCGAAATACGCTCTGCCGGAGGTTCCTGAATTCGTCTCGGAGGTTACCGTACCGATGGGAACGAAGATTAGAACAGGTCGGGTCAACCCTGGATTTGGAGGCCAAGGCCGGGCGGTTCAATATGAATTGCTCGAGCGCCTCCCAGAGAGTGCATTCACCAACACCAAGCCGATACCATGAGAAGTTTTGAGATAAAAAGCGGTATTTTCTACTTGACTGGGGAACCGGTGGAGCTTCCTTTTCGGGCCGTGGAAGCGGTGGAGGTCAAGGAGGGTGTCGTGGTGCGAGTGGAGACCCCGGTAGGGCACATTTTCAATCGCAACGTCTTCCTGATCGATGAGCATCATCGTGTTCGATGGCAGATCCAGGAATCTCCCCATGGTAGTGCAGAGGATCGACCTTTCATGAATCTCATCTCAAAAGATGGAGTTCTGGTTGTCGGGAACTGGAACGGGGTCGACTACGATGTCGACCTCGAGTCCGGTGAGATCCAAGCCTGTACGTTTGCTCGGTAGCGGAGATCTCCGATGAGATCCCCTAATTAATAACGAAAATGGGATCTGACTGGGGCAGTCAACGAGCCTTGAAGGCTGGAGGCGGGGGAGATGGTTGAGATTCTTCTGTATCTAGCAACACACTGTGGTTTTCTATTCCGTCCTGGGGGATTTCGCTTGGTCGACTCTCGGGTGGACCAGAGTTCTGGTGGTGACGCCTTCGTCAGGCTCGAGTCGGAATCCACTCGGTTATGTTTCACTTTGGATCGAGGGCAGCTTCTATTGAGTTTCCAGGGGGTAGGTGGCGACCCCAAAGAGTGGTTCTCTCTTGGACTCTTGCGAGGAGTTCTGACGGGGCATCGTGGAGGCTCGGAAGTCCTGGATGCTGCTTGGGCAGAGTTCTTGGAATCCTCTCTCGAGGAGCTTGAGCGTCGATTTAGCCATCCCGAGCTAACCCAGGACACGGTGAAGAGCCTCGAGAAGCAAGGAAGGCTTCGGGCGAAAGAACTCTTCGGTTGATGACTCCTGATCTAGGCTTTGGAGGCCAGGGTCGAGCCCTTGACCTCGAATCGTTGGCACACTTTCCGGAGAGTCCGTTTACCGGCGCGAAGCCGGCTCCATGAAGAATTCTGAGTAAGCAGGTGGAGTTCTCCACATCGCTGGGAAGCTGTTGGGTCCTCCTTGCCCCGCTGTCGAAGGTTTGCTCGCACGGAGGGACTGGTGAGCTAAGCTAGGGCATCGTCGTTCTCGACCTCACAAGGAGCCTCCTCGATGCACTGGAAAATAGCCTCCCTGACCCTGCTCTTCGCTCTCAGCCTCTCCTCTTTTGCCACCGAACCGGCTCCGACCCCCGCAGAATCCGGCAAGGCGTTGCTGGCGGCGGCGCAACGGGAGGAGATCGGCGAAGTCAAGAAGCTCTTGGCGGCAGGGGCAGAGGTCGATTTCAAGTCTCGCTACGGGGCGACGGCGCTATTTTTCGCTGCCGACAAGGGCAACCTGGCGTTGGTGAAATTGCTGCTTTCCAAAGGGGCCGACGCTAACGTCGTCGATACCTTCTACAACACCTCTCCCTTGGGATGGGCGACCTTTAAGTCCGGAGATTCCCCGCAGCACAAGAAAGTGGTTCTCTTGCTTCTGGAGGCCGGGGGCGAGCCCGCTTCGGAAGTGCTTGCTTTCGGGGCGCGCAGCGGTGACTTGGACTTCGTCAAGGCTGCTGTGGCGACAGACACCCTCGAAGCGGGGGATCTGAGGGATGCCCTGGCTCGAGCCCAGTCGGAAGACCACACAGCGATTGCCGAGTTCCTGGCACCTAAGGTAGCTGCCCTGCCGGCGGAGGAAGTCACCGAAGTAGAAGAGCCCCTGGAAGTCCTAGAGGGGCGGGTCGGCACCTATCGCAACGAAGAGGTCGGCATGACCATCAAGATCTCTCTCGATGGTGAGACTCTGCAAGCGCAGGCTGAGGGGCAGGATGCTTTGAGCCTACGGCCGGAAGGCAAGGGGGTCTATGGCGCCCGCGGCATGGCGGCGGTGTCCCTAAAATTCTTAGGGCGGGGAGGCCTTTCGGAGGGCTTCGTCCTCTCCCAAGGGGATCACAAGATGACTTTTCAGCGTTACCAGCCGGAGACCTCGCCGGCAGATGCCAAGGCATCAGTGGTGGCGGGGCAGGAAGGTGGCGAGGGGGAGTCGGCAACGCCTGCTGAGACGGCCATCTTTCCTCCGGTCAAGAGGGGGGTAGCGCAGCCCTGGCCTTCCTTTCGTGGAGCAAATGCCTCCGGCATCGGCGATGGCCAGGGGATTCCCCTGACTTGGGATGGGGAAGAAGGCAAGCACCTGCGATGGAAGACGGCCATTCCCGGTATCGCCCTGTCGAGCCCTATCGTTTGGGGCGACAAGGTTTTTGTCACCAGCGTCGTCTCGGAGAGCGGCGACGACACCTTCCGCACCGGTCTCTACGGAGATGTGGATTCGGTGGAAGACGATTCCCCGCACCGCTGGCGGGTCTATGCCATCAATAAGTCTTCCGGAGCCATCCTCTGGGAGCGACTCGCCAGCTCCGGAAAACCGAAGGTGAAGCGCCATTTGAAGTCCAGCCATGCCAACCCGACGCCGGTGACCGACGGCAAGCACCTAGTGGTGAGTTTCGGCTCGGAGGGCATTTTTTGCTACGACTACGCTGGCAAGCTCCTTTGGCACCAGGATTTGGGCACTCTCAGCAGTGGTTGGTTTTTCGACCCCACCTACGAATGGGGCTTTGCCAGCTCGCCGATTCTCTTCAAGGGCAAGGTGATCGTGCAGGTGGACATTCAGGAAGGTTCCTTCATCGCTGCCTTCGATGTGGCGACGGGTAAGCAGCTGTGGCGGACGGCCCGACAGGAAATTCCATCCTGGGGCACGCCGACGATACTGCCAGCAGCGCAGCCGGGAGGGATCGATGAGGTCATCACCAACGCCCCCACGGTTCGAGGGTATGACGTCGCTACGGGGCGGGAGCTGTGGACTCTGAGTCCCAATTCAGAGGTCACCGTGGGCACGCCGGTGGTGGCCGATGGCATCGCCTACGTCACCGGTGGCTACCCTCCCGCCAGGCCGGTCTACGCCATCAAGCCGGGCGGCCGGGGTGATCTCACCCTGCCGGAAGGAAGTAGCTCCAGCGACACCGTCATGTGGAGCGACGCCCGAGGCGGAACCTACATTCCCACCCCCATCGCCTACCAGGGGGTTCTCTATCTGTTGCACAACAACGGCCGATTGACCGCCTACGACGCCAAGACCGGTGAGCTTCACTACCGTACCCGAGTGGGTCGGGGAAATAGTTTTAGTGGTTCGCCCGTGGCTGTGGATGGTCACCTCCTTCTGACCACGGAGGACGGCAGAACTTACGTGATCGTGGCCGGTACGACGTATGAAGAGAGGGTGATCAACGAGCTCGGAGAAGTGGTCATGACGACCCCCGCCATCTCTGATGGGACGCTCCTCATACGCGGTATGGACCACTTATACGGGTTTGGGGCCCCAGACGAGAAGGCGCAGCCCTAACCCGGGCCTCGGGCTGGACCTTTACGGTTCAGAGCTTGACAAGGGCTGGCTCCGACAAGTTTTTCTCTTGACCTGGATCGGTCAATACGGTAATTTCTGTCTAGACAGAAATGAGTGAAGGAAACCTCAGCTCCGCCCAGAGCCGCTTTATCGTCCATTGGGGCGAGATGGGGGACCGATGGGGGATCAATCGCACCATTGCCCAAATTCACGCTCTCCTCTACCTATCCCCTCGACCTCTGAATGCAGAGGAAATCGTCAGCACTTTGCAAGTGGCTCGGTCGAATGTCAGCAATAGCTTGCGGGAGCTTCAAGGCTGGAAGATCGTGAGGAGGGTGCATGTCTTTGGAGATCGCCGTGATCACTTTGAGACCGACAAAGACGTTTGGAAACTCTTTCGAACCATTCTCGACGAACGGAAGACACGGGAGATCGATCCGACGATTTCTATGCTCCGGGACTGTTTGGAGACCGTTTCTAGAGAGGGAGACGATGAGGAGACCCAGCAGCGCCTCGAAGAGATGTTGCGGTTTTTCGAGATCACCAGTTCCTGGTACGACGCTGTCGGCAAGCTGCCTCTCGATTCGTTGATGCGTTTTTTGAAACTTGGTGATCGGCTGCCACAGGCCCTCAAGGGCAGGTCTTCAAAGACAGAGACCAAGACGTGATTCGCTTGATCCCACACTAACGAAGAGGACTCGTGGAGAATTCTTCCTATGGCAACTCAGATTCGAGACGATGTCACCGGACTAGGCGCCCAGGAGAACGACTCGAAAGTCGACCTTCTGCAGTACTACGAAGAGGCCGGCCCGGACTACGAAGCTTGGAGCCAGCATTTCCACATGCACTTTGGTTATTACCGTCGGGGTCTGCGTCCTTGGCAGTTGGAGCCGATGCTGGACGAGATGACCCGGCAGGTGGTGCGACGTCTGGCTCTGCCGGAAGCTCAGAGTGAGCCGGTTTGCTCAGAGCCGATTCGAGAACAGAAAAAATATCGCCATAGATTGCTCGACATGGGGTGTGGGCTGGGAGCGTCTCTCCGCCTCGTAGCGGCAGAGAACCCCGATATTGTCGTCGATGGAGTGACACTGGTGCCCTGGCAGGTTCGTAAGGCGAAACAGATGACAGAGGATTCCGGCCTGGCAGATCGCGCTCGGGTTCACCAGCAGAGCTATACGGCGACCGAGTTTGGGCCTGCGACTTTCGATGGTGCCTATGCTATCGAGAGCTCTTGCCACGCCGAGGGACTGCATAAGCGTGCCTTCATCGAGGAAGCCGCTCGCGTCCTCAAACCGGGTTCTTCCTTGGTGGTGGCAGATGGTTTCTTCAAGGGAAGGCCACCCCGGGGCGTCTTTCTATCCTGGGTAACTCGGGTCGTCTCCTCCAACTGGGCGGTGGAGACCTTCGCTGAGATCGGCTCGTTTACAAAGGCGCTACGGGAGGCTGGTTTCCAGGACATCGAAGTGGAAGATGCCTCATGGCGTATCGCGCCGAGTGTTTTCCACGTTCCGAGGGTGACCCTGGGTTTTCTCCTCCGGCGGTTGATAAAAGAACGCCTTCGATTGAGCCGGGTCCGATGGGGGCATCTCCTCGCCTGCGTCCTATCGCCCGTGCTGGGCATGGCCCGGGCTCGATTCGGGTACTTCATCGTTTCGGCCAAGAAGAAGTAGGCCGTCCGAAGGCTTCCGCTGCATCTCGGGTCGACGAGATCTCCTGCTCCCTCTCCCTCTCCCTTGGCCTTAGCCTTGGCGGGGTCCCAGTATTGGTACCAGACCCGGTGGGGTCAGGAACGGTTCTTCGCTGGAGAATCCTTGCCAGATCTCGGGTTTGTTTCCGGCTCTTCGCCCAGATCCACCGCCAGATTTGTCGTTCTATGCAACCAGCGACTTTCGCCACAGGCTGCGAGGGGTTAGAGTAATGGCCCTCGTTGGGAACAACCAAGAACGCCTCTAGGGAGCCAAGGGAGCTCACGATGTCGGTGTCTGTACCTCAAAATTGGTTTTTAGAAGGCTACTTAGATGAGAGTGGTCGTATGTGGCGGACGCCTCTGACGATTTTTCCCTTCATGGTTGGCCGAGGAGCCGAGTGCAATCTGGTTCTCTCTGCCGTCGGAGTGTCCCAACGACATGCAGAATTGTGGGTTCGAGACCAAGGCGAGCTTTGGGTTCGGGATCGGGGAAGCCGCAACGGGACCTCGGTCAACGGAGTAGCCCTTCAGGGGCAGATCTCTCTAAAGGCCGGAGATCTTCTGAAGTTTGCCAACCAGGAGTTTCGCGTCGGGCAGCTCGTGGAGGTTCGGGCTGAACCAGCGATGGAAACCCTCAGCTTATCCGCGAAAGATTTCGAGCCTCACCTCCTCGGTCAGGCTCGAGCCCTCCAGGAGATGTTGGACCAGAACGAAGTGCGCGGGATCTTTCAACCCATCGTAGATGTGACGACTCACGTTCCCATGGGCTACGAGCAGTTGGGGCGGGGCCGCCTAGGCAAGACCATCAAGGGGCCCGGGGAACTCTTTCCCATCGCCGAGTCCATGGGCTTGGAGCAGACTCTTACGGACGCTCTTCGTCGAGTTAGTCTCGAGCAGGCCCGTCTCCTACCCGCCGACAAGAAGCTCTTCGTCAACACCCACCCGCGGGAGATTCAACACCCGGAGGCTCTGCTGGCGGCCTTGGAGAAAGAGCGCCGGAACTCGCCGGATCGTAGTTTGGTGGTGGAGATTCATGAAAGTGCCGTCACCGACTTGGCGGCTTTTCGCCAACTGCACCAAGCTCTTGGGGACCTTGATGTAGAGATCGCCTTCGATGATTTTGGCATCGGCCAAGCCCGGCTCATCGAGCTTGCCGACGCGACTCCCCACTACCTCAAATTCGATATCGTTTGGCTGAGTCACAACCCTGCCGCGGCCCAGCGCCGGCGGACCCTCTTGGGCCAGCTTTTGATGATGGCGAGGGACTTGGGTATCACCACCGTGCTCGAGGGAGTGGAGGTCGCTGAGAACGCCTCTCTCGCCAAATCCCTCGGCTTCGATCTCCTTCAGGGTTATCACTTCGGACCTCCCGCCCCGGTGGAGGTGTATCGCTAGGGGAGCAGGCGACCTCTGGTTGCGGTCCAAAGCTTCGAAGAAGCTCGCCTTGCCATCCGTTGTCCCGACAGAACCGTACCCATCATCGGGTGGATAAGCTCGCTCGGCGGGAGAGCCAACTCAGCGCCGACTCAGTGGCGGCGACTCCAAATCACAGAACGATTCTTAGACAGGTCTCCTGCGAGCCACCCAGGGAACACCGGTGCCGAGCTGACCGACTGCTACACTGCCTCGGGAGAGTTTAATGCGTAAATTCAACTACTTACTCACAGCTCTGGGTCTCCTTTTGGCGCTCGGGGGAGTGCTCTGGGTTGGGAGCAGCCTGGCCAAGGAACCATCGAAGAAGCCACAGGCCGAAGGGGAGGAGATGGGGCACCACGAAGAGGGCCGAAAGAACCGCTTGGCGGGGGAGAGTAGCCCTTACCTTTTGCTGCACCAATACAACCCGGTGGATTGGTATCCGTGGGGAGAGGAAGCTCTCGAGAAAGCGCGCCGAGAGGACAAGCCGATCTTCCTCTCTGTGGGCTACTCGACTTGTTATTGGTGTCACGTCATGGAACGGGAATCCTTCACCAACCCGGAGATCGCGGCGATGCTCAATGAGGGCTTCGTTTCCATCAAGGTGGACCGGGAAGAGCGACCGGATTTGGACGAGATCTACATGACCGCCACCCAGGTACTGACCCGCCACGGCGGGTGGCCCAATTCGGTGTTTCTGACCCCGGATCTCGTGCCGTTCTTTGCGGGTACCTATTTTCCTCCGGAAGATCGCCAGGGCCGGCCTGGCTTCGGCACCGTGCTCAAGTCCCTGGAGAATGCTTGGAAGAATCGCCGGGAAGAGGTACAGGCTTCGGCAACCCAGATCGCTGACGTCATGCGGCGCTACCTGGAGGAGCGAGCGGAGCCGACGGCCACCGCACCGGGGCCGGCGGTGGCGGAACGGTCCATGGAACTCCTCGCCAAGCGCTTCGACGAAACCTGGGGTGGATTTGGCAGTGCTCCCAAATTTCCCACGCCGTCGAATCTATTTCTTCCCCTCGAGTTGGCTGAGAAGAATACTCAGGCGGGAGTGATGCTAGCCGCCAGTCTGGATCACATGGCTCGGGGCGGCGTCTACGACCAGCTGGCAGGGGGGTTTCACCGCTATTCCACCGACCGCCAATGGTTGGTGCCTCACTTCGAGAAGATGCTCTACGACAACGGCTTCCTGCTAGAGCTCTATGCCCTGGAATACCAGCGCACCCAGAATCCGGAGGCTGCTCGCATCGTTCGGGAAACAGCGGCTTTTCTGGGCCGGGAGATGACTTCCCCGGAAGGAGCCCTGTGGAGCGCCATCGACGCGGAGACCGACGGTCATGAGGGCGCCTACTACGTCTGGAGCCGAGAGGAGCTGAAGGAGATCCTCGGCGACGAGGATGCTGACTTCCTGGCAGCGATCTACGGCTTCGATGGGGAGGTCAATTTCGAAGGGAAGTTCTACGTCCTGCACTTGCCCGAGTCCTTGGACAGCCAGGCTCAGCGGCTGAAGATATCCCGCAAGAAGTTGCTGAAGCGTTTGGAGAATCTCAAGGGCAAGATCCTCGCAGCACGGTGGCTCCGAGATCGGCCCCTGACGGATGACAAGGTCCTGACCAATTGGAACGGTATTGCCATCACTGGCCTAGCCACCGCTGGGCGGATTCTCCAGGAGCCGACCTTCACCCTCCAGGCGGAGCGAGCCGCTTCCTTCGTCCTCGAGGAGATGCGTAAAGGCTCGGTGTTGCAACATAGTTGGCGGGAAGGGCGCGCCAAGATCGATGCTTATCTGTCCGATTACGCCTTTTTGGTGCGTGGCCTCCTGGCTCTTCATGAGGCCACGGGTAGGAAAACCTGGTTGACTGCCGCCAAAGAGCTTACGGAGGAGCAGATCCGCCGTCTGAGAGACACCGGGGGAGGCTATTTCGTAGCTGCCCAGCAGCCGGATCTGTTGTTTCGTTCCAAGGATGTCCTAGATGGAGCCATGCCGTCTCCCAACGCCGTGGCGGTGCTCAATCTTCTCGACTTAGCCGAACGCACTGGCGAAGCTCGTTGGCGGCGAGAGGCAGAGGCCTCTTTGAAGGCCTTCGGAGGCATGTTGGAGGCGACCCCAGAAGGCTTGAGGATGATGAGCGTCGCAGCCCATCGCTTCGGCGCGGCCACTGCCCCCGGGGTTGCATCGGCAGATTCCACGGAAGTTGCCAAGGAGTTTGCCGATGAGCCTAAGAATCCTCTCTTTGCCGAAGCGGAAGGAGTCGTGACCGTGGCAGCGCAGGTGGGACCCGACCACCAGGGCTGGCGAGCCTTTCGATTGAAAGTGAACGTAGCCTCCGGCTGGCATATCAACGCCAACCCGGCGTCTCAGGAATTTCTCATCCCCACGGAGATCAAGGGGTCTGGAACGGAGCTGCGGGGTGTCACCTATCCCGATGGGGCCCCTCTCGAGACCGTCTATGCGGAAAGCGAGATCCGGGTCTACGAAGGCCAAGTCGAGGTGCGAGGCGACCTGGCATCTCCCCCAGGAGAGGGGGAAGCCAAGCTTCTCTTTACCTACCAGGCTTGCGATGAGGATCGGTGCTTACCGCCGGTAACGAAGGAACTCACTCTGTAGCCTGCCCTTGGGTGCCAACCGCGACGGGTTTTGCAGCTCCGGGAAGGCCACAGACACCGGTTTCGGGCAACGCCAGCTCGACCCTCTGGGCAGCATTCGTGTCGCCGGCCAAATGAGCCACCACCGAGCGAACCTGCTCATAGCCAGTGGTGAGGAGAAAGGTCGGTGCGCGACCGTAGCTCTTGACGCCAACGACGTAGAAATCACGCTCCGGTTGTCGAAGCTCCGCTTCCCCGTGGGGTCGGACGGTGCCGCAGCTGTGGACGTTGGGGTCGATCAGTGGGGCCAAGGCACGAGGTGCCTCTACGGTCGGGTCTAGATCCAGGCGAATTTCCTCCAACATTCTCAGGTCCGGTCGGGCGCCGGTGGCGACTACCACTTCGTCGCAAACCGGGTGATCTTCTTCCGGTCGGGAGCCATCCACCAAGACGATGGCTCTGTCTTTTCCCTGACCGATGGATTTGAGGCGGTCGATGAAGAAGGGAGTGTGGATCTGAATCCGCTGCTCTTCGACCAACTGCCGGAGGAGAACACCCAGGCGCCCACGGCCGGGTAGGGCGTCGTTCCCTTGGCCGCCGTAGGTGTCTTCCACCCGAGCTCGTCGCAGAACCCAGTGGATGCGCGTCGCCGGGTCTAGGCGAGCCAAGTCCGCTAGGTCCAGTAGTGTGTTGATGGCAGAGTGGCCAGCTCCCACTACTGCGACTCGCCGGCCACGAAAGCGCTCCCTGTGGACGCTTTTTACATCGGGAATGCCGTAGAAGATGCGATCGCTGTTCTCGTCCTCGCCGAGGGCGGGGAGACCATCAGCTCCCATGGGAGTCGGATTGCCCCAGGTCCCGGTGGCGTCGAGCACCGCTCGAGCTTCCCAACGCTGGGGAGATCCCTTGTGAAGGCCGTGGATGACAAAGGGCATCTTCTCCCGCCGACCATCCCGGAGCTTGTTGTGGCGGCTCCTGGATACTGCTGTAACAACGGTATTCAGCTGGAGGCCGGCTCGAATCTCCGCGATGCGAGCCAGAGGCTCGAGGAATTGGTCTACGAGTTGGTTTCCGGTGGGAAGAGCCTCCTCATCCGGGGCCTTCCATCCCTGTTTCTGGAGCATCTCCCGGGCGACTGGATCGATGTTGAAGCGCCAGGGAGAGAACATCTTGACGTGCCCCCATTGGCGAACACTAGCGGCGATCGTGGTCGCCTTCTCTAGGATCAGAGGTTGGAAACCACGCTGGACGAGATGGGCCGCTGCCACTAGGCCGATGGGACCGGCACCGAGTACGGCGACGGGAAGTGGGGCAGGGCGACAGGTGGTTGTCTTCATGGTTGTCTCCAATTTGGTCTCTATATACGTATCGTATTTTTACGATTAAAAGTGGCAAATTTTTTTAGAAAACGTCCTCGACGCGGCTGCGAAACCAAGCTACGTTGGCATCGTCAAGGCAGTACGCAACGGCTGGGCCCTGGATCGTCCCCGCCACCCATCCTGCTTGCTTGAGTACCTTCAAGTGCTGGGAAACGGTCGCCTGGGCGATGGGTAGATGGTTCACTAGGTCACCGGTGATGCAGCCGGGGTGGGTGAGGAGGAACTTGAGAATCTCGAAGCGAATCGGGTTACCCAAGGCCTTGAACATCTGCACCAAACGGGTTTGCTCCCGGCCTTCGATGGCGAGGGTGCAACAAGCTTCGGGAATACCGCTGGCCCTTTGGGGCAGAACAGAGAGCCTAGCTTGCTCGGCGGCAGGTTCTCGCTGACTCATGATCGTATTTATACGATTAATGGGCCTGGGAGTCAAGTCTCGACAGCGGCGCCCCGTTCGCTGGTGAGAAATTCGGCCTACGAGCGCTATCGCTCATAGAGCCAATCAGGATTGGATAGGCGAAACGAGGTTCCCTCGGTGTTGATCTTTTCCGCGACCCGCCAGGTTTCGCTGGCACGGCCGCCTCGAGGGAACTCCCTCGGCGCTCCGCCGGCCACGAGCCGTCAACTGGCGATCGTTTCCTAGGCGCGCACCGAAGGGCGGGCGAGGTGGTAAACCTTCTTCAGAGAGCCGCCTAACCAACGGTCTACCTGATGGATAGCTCGCAGCAAGGACTTTTTGGAACGCCCACTAAAGGTCAGCTCTTGGGAAGCTTGCGCCTTGCGGACAATTGGGCAAGCCTTGGATCGCTGACAGTAAGTGTGAAAAGTGCCGGAAACGAGATCGCTACGAATATCCTGCATCAGCTGGGAGTTCCAGGTCTCCCGGTATCCGGTCATGGGGGCGATGGGTTCGGCGCCATAGCAGCAGGGCATGACTCCACGACGCAGAATGTAGAGGCTCTTCCAGGGTTCGAGACAGGGAGGGTTCGCTTCGTTCCCCAACGAAGGTAGGGGGGTAGAAGTTGGAGCGCTGGGCCGAGGCTCAACGGCAGATACCTGAGAGTCGGCGGCTCCGAAAGCGGGTTCCTCGGTAGGCTCCTTCAGAACACCCTTCTCGCCAGCCTTGTTCCGGCCCTCCTCGTAACCCTCTTCGAAGGCGGATTCCAAATCGCCGCCGAAATCGAGTTGGTCGGAAAGGGCAACTCCATACCTTTCGCACAGCGCGGCAGCGCGGCCGCTGATGCGCACCAGCTCTTCAAAGGGCAGGAGCTGATCTAGGTAGTCGTAGTGATGGCCATTGCGGTCCCAGGTGAGATCGCTGGTCTCGGCCCAGTTGAGGGGCCGGAGAATGAGCCGGTCGACTTGGAGCTCGGCGCACAGCTTGACGAAGTCTTCCAGCTCCGAGACGTTGAGCTTCATGGGCATGAAGACCACGAAGACCCGAGGCAGATCATTGGCTTCCCGCTTGGCTCGAATCAGTCGCCGAATGTTGCCGATCATGCGATCCCAGTTTTCGTTACGAAGCTTGGCGTAGGTGTCGCCGTTGGAAGCGTCGAGGGAAATATAGAGATGAATGTTCCGGCCGAGGAGCTTCTCGATATTGCGGTCGGTGAGGATCTGGCCATTGGTAGTGAGCTCGACGAACTTCCCCTGGTTCCCGAAGGTGTCCAGGAGGGAGTCGAAGTTCTTCATCATGAAGGGCTCGCCAATGGAGCAGTTCACTAGCATGGAAGAGTTGTCGAAGAACTCTCCCCACTCCTCGAGAGTGCGGTGATCGAAGGGAGCCTCGACCTGGTCACCCTCGAGATCTTTGGCGTGTTGCCAGTCGCAGTAGACACAGGGAGGTTTGACATTGCAGACCCCATACATGTCGATTCCGAGCATGCGTGGGGTAGAAGACAGTACTGTCGCTCCGGCGTTCATCTCCCGAACATTGGCGATGGAATTCTCTTGTTGGCTGCGGATGTGGCCATGGCGCTGAGGGTCCCCGTGAGCCTTGGGAGCCCACAGCCGAATGGCCAGTCTTCGGGAGTCCTGCGGGTAGTAGGCCTGGGGAAAGAGCTTGTTGACTTCCAGATCAACGCCCGCCACTCCTGCAGGCAGAACCACCGAGAGAGTTTGCCAACCCTGCGTAAGGGGAAACGCCGCCACGATGCGGTCTTGAGTGCCGTCTTGAGTGCCGGCTGAAGATCCCGCGGCACGAATCGTCAGGGTCTGGGAAAGGTCGTGAAACTCGGAGAAGGCCCGCAGCTCGAGAAAGCGCTCACCGGGCAGGGCTGCGAAGGTGAGAGACGCCTGCTGCTCCATCCAGCGAAAGGAGCCGGATTCGTCCTCCTCGGCTTCATAGAACCCCACTGCGAACTTGACCGGCTGGGCGGTGGAGAGGAAGGGGGGAAGATGGGTTGATTGGCTGTCAGAGACCACTCGAAGCATGGCGGGAGGACTCCTTTCTGCTGTCCCGATGCCGAGCGAGCCTAACACGGCTGTCGACCCCTGCTTCTCCCTTAATTCCTCCTACGGTTCCGCGCTCAGGGCATCTCCGGCTTGCCGCGACGAAGGCGGTCATCCGGAAGGTTTGAGAGTCGGTGGGGAAGGCCTCGAGTCGGCGAGCTCGAAGAACTTGGCGGTGGACTAGAGCCCACCCAGGGGGGGCTCCTCCAGGTGCCCGAAAAAGTCTTCCATTTCTTGCCACAGGGAATCGATGGCCAAAAGGTCGTTGTGGCCGGCTCCGGGGATTTCGAGCCAACGGTAAAGGTTGGGAAAGGTATCGGCGAGGCGTTTGCCTTGGTGGGCTGGAATAATGCGGTCGATTTCTCCGTGGGCGACAAAAGCAGGGCACCGGAGAGTTTTTGCAGCGGCCACGGAGTCGTAGGTTTCCACCAGGGCCCAGCGGATCAACCAGCGAGGAAAATGCTCCGTCGCTACGGCCTCTAGGGAGGACCAGGGACTGAGAGTGATCAGGCCATGAATTCTTTCTGCCCGCGCGGCAGCCTGTATGCCAACGCCGGCTCCCAGGGACCAACCCCACACGACTAGGCGATCCTCCGGTGCGTTTTTGGAGAGCCATTGGAGGCCAGCGCTAGCTGCGGCGATATTGGCCTTCTCCGAAGGTTTGCCTGAGCTTCGACCGTAGCCCGGGTAATCGACGGCTAAAAAACTCACTCCCAGACGGCGGAGTTTTTCCAGGGTACCGGATAGATGCAGGGTGCCCAGGTTCTCGCCGTTGCCATGGAGTACCAGGACGGAGACGCGGCTCGTTCCCGGCGTCGGTTCTTGGGCCTCGTAGGCCCAGGCGACGACTCGGTCTCCGCTGTAGGTTTCTAGGGTGACCTCGAGGAGGGGAAGGGGAGGCGCCGGTACCGGGACGGCTGGCGCGGGGTAGAGGCTGTTCCTGAGGAATACATCCCGCATCACACTGCTCACCCCGAGAATCACCAAGATGAAAAGGCCCCAGGAAACCAATTTCCGGGGCCAGGGTCGACCTTGGCTCACTGGCTGATCATCAATCTTTTGATCTTGGCGCTTCCTTGCTGGCGTACCAATCCCGCAGCGAATAGAGCATGCCTAGAAACACCTTTTCCTCATCAGGAGCAAGGTCCAGATCCAATAGGTCGAGGATCTCCTGCTCCTGGGGAGAAGCTTGGGAGCGGCTAGGGAGAATGGCGATGGGTGGTCGGCCGTTGACGGTCTCCAAAGCGGCGGCCAGGCCGAACCGGTCAACTCCAAGGCTGTTGAGTAGCCGAGAGAGGTTCTTGGGTCCGGGTTCGGTCCTCTCGGCTTCATAAGAACCCAGTAGAGCCCGACTGACACCCGCACGGTCAGCAATCTCTTGCTGAGAGCTGCCCTGCTGATGTCGCAACATCGCCAGAGCTTGGCCGAGGCCATCAAAAACACCCATAGTCCTCAGAGTATAGCTCAGGGCTGGTGGCCCTAGGCCATAGAGCAGCGGGCGGGTTGGTAGCTGCGAGAGAATTTTCCCTGCCGATTCTTTGCGCAGAATGTCGAGGAGAGTCCCGAGGAGAGTCCTAGGGGCGACTCCTCTGGGCAAGCCCGGTCGCAGACTACTCAACCCTTCCCGAAGGGCAGTGGAAGGTCGGTACCACACCCCATTTTGGGGCTTCCGATGGAAGCTTAGGAGAAGAAGCGAAGGGCTTCGAGCTTGTGCAGATTCTTCTCGTGGCGTTGCTCGAGCCGCCGCCGCAGGCTCGGGGGTGGTTCGGGGGCGAGGAGCTCTCCCGGCTCGATGCCTAGGGCCATCTCCAAGGCTTCTACTTCTGGTCCTTCGGGGATCGGGAGGTCTCCCCGCAGCAGACCCCGAAGATGCTCCAGATCGTCTCGGCGTGGGAGTCCAAGGTCGTTTCTAGCCCGGCTGACTTCCGTTGCCAGACCAGAGAGGTCCATGTGTCCAAAAGGTTCGTGGAAAAGGGTTCTGATGCGTTGCGCGAGAATGGGGGATATCACGAGGCACTCCTTTCCGTAAGCAAAATTGCTTTCGCTTTTCCCGTGAGACTCGCCTGCTCCACCAGGGGTAACAAAGAAATCTCTGGGATCCTTCCCACTCCGAGAACGGGAGAACGATCCGTAACGTTGGAGCTAGCGCTTAAGGCCCCATTCTCTAGAAACTCCCGAGGAAGTTTGACTTCCCTTCGCCGAAGCGAGGACACTCGCTTTCATGGAGCCACGGCGAATCATTCTGTTGGGAGCCAGCAATATCGCTTTTGCTTTTCCTTCCCTGGTGACGAAGCTACGTGCTTCTTTTTCCGGGCCTTTGGAGATTGTCGGTGCTTTTGGTCATGGACGTTCCTATGGGCTGGAAAGTCAGGCCGGTTTTCGTCGGCTACCCAGCATCATCCACTGCGGTCTGTGGCCGTACCTGCAGAGTCGACCGGAGGTCCCCTGCCAAGCTCTCCTCATGGATGTCGGCAATGACTTGCTGTACGGGCCCTCCTTGGAGGAGATTTCGGGCTGGGTCGAGACTTGTCTAGGGCGGCTCAGGGATCTCGGCAGCTCCACCTCCTTGGTTCAGATGCCCAGGGAGAGCGTCGCCGTGCTTCCTCCCTGGAGATATCGCCTGGTGCGCCAACTGCTCTATCCCCACTGCCGTAAACCTCTGGAACAGATTCGAGATGAATGTAGGGTTCTGGATGACCAGCTCCGCCACCTGGCAGGGCTTTTTGGTGCCCGGTCCGTCGAGGCCCGGGGCCATTGGTACGGGTTAGACCCGGTTCATCTTCGACCCTTGGCCCAAAAAGGCGCTTGGCGGGAGATCCTGTCCGCTTGGCCGGCGCCAGCCCAAGCCGAGGCCCACCCAAGCTTGGGGGAACGGTGGCAGCTCTGGCGTCTGCGCCCGCAGGAGAGGTGGTCTTTCGGTCATCACCAGCTGACACCTCAGCCCTGTCACCAGGAGGCTCCGGGGCAGGATGTTGTGGGGCAGGAAGCTCAGGGTCAGGAGAGGGCGGCCCTTACGATTTCTCTCTTCTGAGTGACCGGTTTTTTGAGGGACTAGGGAGCTCCCACCGTGAGGGTCCAGGCGGAGGTGCCACCGCTTTCGAAGCCATTGGCAAAGATGCCGCCGCCGTTGCAAATGGCGCCGGAAAACAGGCAGGCCACCCACTCCGGATGATCTACAAAGGGATTGCGGTTGCCCTGAAAGCGGTAGACCACCTCGTTGCGCAGGCGTTCCCCGTCGGTGACTGGGTCGGCTGCGTGCCAGGCTAGCAAAGTGGCGAGGCGTCCCATAAAGGCGGTGGCGGCGTTGACGCCCCCGGTGGTCTGGATGAGGGAGGTGTCGTCGGTGAGGATCAGATCCGGCTCGGCAGATCCGGTGATTCCGTGCAGCCCGCCCTCGTACCGCAAATCCAGGTAGAGCTGAGCCCGAGCCAGCTCCCCCTTGCGCGCGTTCCAGGTTTCCCAGATGCCCGTGCCGCCACTGCCGGTAAACCAGTTGGAGTTGCCCGGGTAGCTACCGCTGCCGCCTCCTTGGCCTCCATTGGCCAGGGTTGGACCTTCGCTACAGCCGGCGTTGCAGGTTCCGAAGGCGAGGTTGGAGCGGTCGCTGTTGTAGTCGATGTCGGAGAGAAAGAGCTGATGGCAATCCGTGTAGGGGTAATTTCCCGGTCCGTCGTCGGGGAATCCATAGGAACGGGGCCAGGTGTGCTCTCGGTTGTAGTTGGAATTACCGCCGCCCTCCTTGGCATAACTGGCATTGCGGTAGACATCCAGGATCGAGCCACTATCCGCCGGGTCTTCGTCGGCGATCTCCAGCACATCCCATGTATCCACTTCTGAGGAGCTGTAGGGAAAGCGCACGTGGTCATCGAGAGCCTCGTGAAGAGAGCTCCGCAACGTGGCCGCCGAGCTGGTGTCTACGGAGTCGTAATAGTCGTCCATGCCGACGATGTTGACCTCTCCAGGGCTGTTGAAGGACTCGCCGGATTCCAGGCCGCCGCCGAAGCCGGGCAGACCGGCGCCATCGAAGTCGTTGCGTCTCCAATCGCCGGCTGCATCCGTGTCGATGCCGTAGGGATAGCGGGAGGCTCCTCCCGGCATCGTGGTGCCGCCATCGAAGCTCGGTGTGAGTACGGTCGTGCTGTAGACCACATCTCCGGCCACCGGATCGGCGAGGGCGACGGAGTCGTCAATGGCGTCCCAAGGGGTTAGCTCCAAAGTACCGTCATCATTGGTGTCCAAATCCATCCCGGCGGTGCCGGAGAAGCCCTCCACCAACAACACGGTGGCAGCGCTATTGGTGAGTTGCTCGGAGAGAAAAGCCGTGGCGAAGAAACCGTTGCTGCCGGTCATCCCGGCGGGAAGGACGGTGAGAATCTCACCGGGATCGGCGTCACCATCCACCACCAGAAGGGTCGAAGCGGAGTAGTCCACCGCTGGCTCACCGAAGATCTCCAAGAACTCGTGGGTGTCCGTTCCCAAGTGATCCAGCACGATCTCACTGATCTGCGCCGGGCCACTGGGTGCCAGGGTGGTGGTGTTGGCGGTGCCGGGAGTATTGAGGGCTTCGCCGGCCCCTAAAGTGCCACCGAAGCCGGGCAGGCCAGCTCCATCGAAATCGTTGCGCACCCAATCTGCCACCGAGTCGCTATCGGTGCCATCGGGAATTCGGGAGGCCCCACCGGGGGTGAAGCTCACGCCGTCGAAGCCGGGGGTGAGAACGACGGTGGAGTACTCGAAGTCCACATCGCCGTCATTGATGGCTACCGAGTCGAGGGTCGAAGTCCAAGGGGTGGTGTCGAGAACACCATCGTCGTCGGTATCCAGGTCGATGCCCACCATGCCCGTAAAGCCGTCTACGAGAAGGAATGTCGTGGTCCCGTTGTCCAGCTGGTTGTCCAGAAACCCTGTGAACCAATGGCCGCTGGCGCCGGTCGTACCCACGGTGATCGCGCTATCTATGAGGCCCGGAGTGCTGCCCGCGTCGCCCTCCAACTGGACCAGGGTGAGGTTGGAGTAGTCGGTGCTCGGGTCTCCCATGACTTCCAGATACTCGTGATCGTCCGTTCCGGTGTGGTTGGCGACCACCTCGTTGAGGACTTGGGCGTGAGCGGAGGAGCCGGCGACCCAGGCAAAGAGTAGAGCGGTCGCTATCAGAGAGCGCGGAGTCGAGTGAGGATGCATGTTCTTTGTCCTTGGGTTCGTTCGAGGTTCAGGCAAGGCTGTCTGGATCTTACCAGCTAGCTGTGTCGTCACCCTGCGAGCAGGGAAGTTAGAAACAGCGAAGGGTAGATCCGGAACCCGGCTGACTCGATGATCCCTTTGTTTCCGCAATAGAAGATGAAGGGCTCAATTTAGGGTCTTCGATCAATCTCCAAAGGAGTGAGCCATGAAGAAAGTGAAATGGGTGTTGTTGGTCTTTGCGATCTTGTCGGCTGCTGGGGCTTGGACAGTGCAGGCCTCTTTGGGCTCGGGAGTGCCGATCGTTGTTTGGGTCAACAGCGGAGACAATTCTGCTTGCACGGATCCGGAAAGACTGGTCTGCAAGGAAAAATGTCTGCGGATGCCCGATGGGACTGAAATTCCGCAGGGGGTCTTCTGCTGTTTTCCTGATACTCGCACCGATCCCATCGGCGCCGGCGCTTGTGAGGCTCTGCGCCAGGATTAACCGGGAATCTCGCAGCGAAGCGAGAAAGAGCGGGGAGGCAAAGAAGAGCCGGGGGAGTCGAAGAAGGACTGAGCCGGTTTGGGCTGCCTTCTCGCCGGAGGGCCGGTGCTCGCCGAGGAGCACCAGCCCAAGTCCTTAGTCGATCCTCACAAAGAGCGCCGAGGCGGCAGGAGCAAATTTGCCATGAGTAGACCGGTGACCAGGCCGACGGCGACCAGAGCCATGGAGAAGGCGGCTTCGATGCCGGTCAGGGTGTCGTGGGCAGCCAGGGACGAGACGCCCTGAAACCCCAAGCTTCCGGGAACCAGGAGCATGAGGCCAGGGACCTGGGTGATGGCGGAAGGGCGTCGCCGGCAGCGAGCGACCAGATTGCTGACCAAGCCTAGGACCAAGGCTCCAGCGGAGGCTCCCAACTCCGGGCCCAGCAAATGGGTGGCCCCTTGGCCAGCGTAGAAGGCCAGGGCGCCGGCGGTCAGGATCCAGCCGAAGTCACGGGGGCGAGCCTTGAACAGAACCACGAAGGCCCCCGAGGCGATGAACAGGGCGAGAAGCTCGGTCCAAGGGGCTAGGCCCTGAGGAATACGGCTTGAGGCCTGGCCGCCGATCAAGACTCCCAAATGACTGCCGAGGGCGGCGCCGAAACCCAAGGTGAGGAAGACCAGGCCGGCGCCGGCCAGTCGAGCGCTGCCCGAGACCAAGTTTCGAGTGGCCAGCTCTGTCATGGCGACGGTGAGGGTCAAGCCCGGCAACAGGGCGATGAGCCCCGCCAGGGTGATGATGAACGCTGAAGTGGTGCCCAGGGAGGCTCCGAGGCCAGTGGCGATGGTCGCTGCCGTCACGGCTGCCACGGTGTCGAATAGGCGACTGGCGGAATCGTGCCGTCCCATGATCAGTGCGAGCACGCCGGTGATCAGGCCGACGCCGCAGGCAGCAGCAATCTCGAGCAATCCACCGCCAAAAAAACGTGCGGCGGCTCCCGATGCCACCGTGAAGGCCAAGGTGGTTATCACCGGGCCGTAGCGCGACGGAGCCTCGAGGACGGCCTCTACTTGCTCCGCTGCACCGGTGGCCTCCAGCTCTTCCGTCACCACCTGGTGGAGAATCTCGTCGATCTCAGAAAGCTTCTCCAGATGCACCTCTCCTGGCTCTACCCGAACCAGGGAGGTCCTTTGCTGGTCTGCCGGCCCATGGGCGATGAAAATCGCCGTTGGGGTAGAGAAGAAATGGACTTCCAGCTTCAGGCGTTGGCTGACCGCTGTCATGGCGGCTTCCAGGCGGTGAGCCGGAGTGCCGAAGCGATGCAGAGCCTTGCTGAGCTTGACCAGCAGCCGAGTGGTCGTCGGAGTGGTGGTCGGTGGAACCATGGCCATGGATGGCTCCGTGGGCTGGAAAATTTCCTTGGGCTGGGAGGGCAAGCCCTCGGCAGCCAGGAAGGGCAGGGGAGTTCGAGTCTGAGAGTTGAGGGTCATTGGGTGAATCTCCTTCGTTACACAGGAGTGATGGTAGAATATAAGGCTGAATTATCAATACAATGTGAAGATAATTCGGAAAATGGGAGGTTCGATGGAGCTGGACCGAATCGATGGAAGAATCTTGTCGGCTTTACAGAAGAATGCTCGACTGTCTAACAAGGAACTGGCGGCGGAGTTGGGTATCGCTGCTTCTACCTGCTTACAGCGGGTTCGCCGCCTCACCGAGGCGGGGGTACTACGTCGGTTCCAGGCCCGGGTCGACCCGAAAGCTCTCGGCATCGGCCTACAGGCCATGGTGGCGCTCCAATTGAAGCGCCACGACCGCAACACGGTGCTCGCTTTTCGGGCCCATGTGCTGGCTCTCAAGGAGGTTGTGGCGGCTTATCACATGGCGGGTCGCAACGATTTCCTACTCCATGTGGCGGTGCGCGATAGCGACCATCTTCGGGAAATGGCCCTCTCCGCCTTTAGCAGCCGCCAGGAAGTGGCGCACCTGGAAACATCGTTGATCTATGAGCATGCGCAGAGCCCGGAGCTGCCTTCGTACCTCCTCTGAACCGGGGTGAGCACTTTGTCCTCGAACGCTTTTGCCGTGGGGTCCGTAGACATATAGACTGAGTTTCGCCATCGGCCACTCTTCAGCTCATATCAGCTCATGGGGAGCCCCTTGATTGCGGCTTCGAGGCCGCCCAGAGACAACTAGAAATCGGAGTCAGATATGCCCACGGAGACCCTCGACATCGCAGATCCCACTCCATCCGAGATGAGGGATTTCAAAGACATCACTCCTCCACTCATTTTCGATGAGTTGAACCGGGGTGTTTTGGGTCAGGACCGAGCCCTGCGATTCGTCTCCGTAGCGGTCTACAAGCACACGACCGGCAAGGTGTCGGGCAATCTGTTGATGATCGGAAACTCCGGTACCGGCAAAACCACCATCATGAACAACCTCCAGCGCCTCTACAACGAGGTGCCGGAGTATCGTCCGTTTCGGGCGGTGACCATCATCAATGCCAACCTCTTGGTGGATGCGGACCGTCTGGAGTTTCGGCCGGATCGGTTGATGTCGGCAGTAGAGCAGCGGGCCCGGGCGATCGTGGGAGCGCGGCCGACCCCAGAGGAGCTCACAACGGCCATTCAGCGAGCCACCATTTGCATCGACGAAATCGACAAGATGTCGACCATTTTGGCGGGCAAGCCCAACGCTCTCGGTGTCGTTTTGCAGCAGGGTCTCCTAACTCTCATGGAGGGGGAGCGCATCACCTACCCCACTCACGCTTGGGTAGATGGAGTCGAGAAAGAAGTGAAGCTCGACATAGACACCGGGCGGATGATGTTTATTTGCGGTGGTGCCTTCGAGAGCCTCTACGAGCAGGTCCTCGATCGGGTGAGTCGACCCGGTGGCGGCAGCAAGCTCAAGACTCAGACCATTCGTACCGCCGAGGGGCAGATGCGGATCGAAACGCGGTTCCTCCTGTCCGAGCAGCTCAAACCAGAAGATCTCTTCAAGTTTGGCATGGTGCCTCAATTCATGGCGCGGTTCGAGAAAGTGGTGGTGCTGGCTGACCTGAGTCAGGCGGTACTGCAAGAGATCTTGCTCAAGTCTTTTGACTCTCCCTATGTGCGGGCGAGGGCCTTTTTCAAGATTATGGATATCCATCTCGACATCGAGGCTCTGGCTTCGGCTTTGATCTCCGAAAAGGCCGGGCAGGATAGGCGTACCGGTGCCCGCGCCCTTCGGCCAATCTTCACAGAGATCATCAATCCACTGGAGTTCGACCCTTGGAATAAGGAAGATCTCGTGGCGCGAGAAGAAGGCGGCTGGAATCTGCTGATCACCAGCGACATGGTCCGCAAGGTCATCTCCGGCAACTCCTAGGTCTTCCTCTTTGGACTGGCGGAAGATCTTGCGGAGCTCGCCAGCTAGCTAAGTCTCCAGCTCACCAGAAAGAGTCTTCCTTCCAGATTCGATAGCGGCATTTCCTGCCCTGATGAACTAAACTGAAGGATGCATTCATTCGGTTGAATTCAACGAATCACCGCACTGTCGTCGCGGTGAAAGGAGAGACATATGTCGCAAGAGGCACCCCAGAACCTGAGCACCCACCGCAAATTCGTTCCGCTTTACCATTTTGTCGTTCTTCCCATCCTCGCCATCAACTTCTTGCGTGCCCTTTGGTCGTTCTTTCGAGGACTTGGCCATGGTTTCCACTTCGGTTCCTTGATGGCGGTGCTGATGGCCTTTTGTTTTGTAGCTATGGGGCTTTTTCTGCGGCTCTTCGCCCTCAAGGCCCAGGATCGAGTGATTCGCTTGGAAGAGCGGTTACGTCTTCAGACGGTGTTGCCGGAGGAGCTTCGTAGTCGCATCGGAGAGATCGATTCCAGGGACTTTGTCGGCCTTCGCTTTGCCAGTGACGAGCAGTTACCCGAGTTGGTGGGGCAGGTGCTCAACGGTAGCTTGAAGGGCCAGGAGCAGATCAAAAAAGCCATCAAGACTTGGCGGCCGGATCATTTTCGGCTTTAGCGGCCCGGGGCAACCTTCGCCAAGGGCGCGGGGATGGTTTCTTGTTGGTTTTCGATGCCGAAAATCCAGCTGGTCCATTTTTTCGGTGTTCCGTTTTATTGCTCAGTCTTCGATGCCGTAAAGAGCATCCCGGAGCTGGTCCCCTTTTCGTGCTACCGTGCGGAGCACGTTTTGAGCTTTAGCTGTCCGTGGTGAAACGCTCTGTGGCTCTGAAAAGATCTTTGACGGCGGCTCTTGGTTGAAGAATCGAGAACAAGCCTTGGGTTTGCTGCCGTTTTTGTCCCGAGCCACCGCCAAGCCTCAAGTCCCTTGCCGCGACGAGGGACTCTCACCACAGGCTCCTAGAGGAGACGTTAGACGCTCGATCAGGCGCCTAATTTGCGCCCAAGGGAGACATCGTGGAAGTCGAAAACTTACAGATCCGTCTCGCCTCTCGCCCCGTGGGCTTGCCTCGAGAAAGCGACTTCGAGGTCATCGGAAGACCTATCGAGGATCCGGGGCCCGATGAGGTGTTGGTGCGCAACGTTTACCTCTCCCTAGACCCGGCCATGCGAGGCTGGATGGACGACCGAAAGTCTTACCTCCCCCCGATCGCCCTCGGGGATGTCATGCGCGGGTTGACGGTAGGGGAGGTGCTGGTCTCGAACCATAGTGACTTTTCTGCGGGAGACCGAGTCCAGGGAGTCCTCGGATGGCAGACCCATGCCATCGCTACGGGAGCAGAGCTGACTCTCTTGCCACCGGAGGTGCCTCTGAGAGTGTCCCTCGGTCCTTTGGGCATGACCGGCCTAACCGCCTACTTTGGCTTGCTGGAGATTGGAAAGCCCAAGACGGGGGAGACGGTTCTCGTTTCCGGCGCTGCCGGCGCGGTAGGTTCGGTCGTCGGTCAGATTGCCAAGATCGAGGGGTGCCGGGTCGTCGGGATCGCCGGGGGGCCGGAGAAATGCCGCTGGTTAAAGGAAGATCTCGGTTTCGATGAAGCCATCGACTATAAGAACACCGAAGACCTGGGAGCTAGTATCAAGGCCGCTTGCCACCAGGGCATCGATGTCTACTTCGACAATGTCGGTGGCCCGACCTTGGACACGGCACTGAGGTACATCAATATGGCGGCCCGGGTGGTTATCTGCGGTGCCATCTCTCAGTACAATGCTACCGAGCCGGTGCCGGGGCCGGCTAACTATTTGGCCCTATTGGTTCAGCGGGCGCGCATGGAAGGGTTCATCGTGTTCGACTACCGGGAGCGCTATGGAGAGGCTCTCGCTTACTTGGGGACGGCTCTGCGGGAAGGGGACCTTCACTACCGGGAAGATGTGGTGAGCGGGCTGCGCAACGCACCGGCGGCGCTGCTGCGCTTGTTCGACGGTTCCAATACGGGCAAGCTTTTGGTCCAGCTCGGGCCAGAGCCCTGACCGACCAGTGCCCTGACCGACCAGTGCCCTGACCGACCAGTGCCCTGAGTTATCAGTGTCCTGAGTTCCCGGAGGTTTGAGTCCCCGGGGTTCTGAGTCTCTGTGTTGATACTTTGCTGACGGGCAACGAGTCCTGCTCGGCTTTCCCTAACTTCTCTCGAGGCCCCGTTACGATGGGGCCTACGGGCATCCTCGAGACGACTGCTATGGACCGCTCTCTACTGAATTTTCTCTCCCTCCCCCGGGTTCCCTCGTGGAGAAGACTTTTACGCGGGTTTCGTTTTGGCCGCTTCCCAACCGGTCCCTCGGCTCATGACCATGATTCCCACAAGGGTTGCCGCGCCGTCCTGGTCGGTCTGAGCATCGCTCTGCTCACTTCCGCTTGCGAGAGATCTCCCGCTGCTTCCCAGGCACCGGCTGAGGCCTCCGCTCCATCTCCAGCTAGCGCCTCAAGGGGGGCGGAGGAGGACGTTTCCACGGCCCCTCCCGTGAGCCCTTCTCAGGCTTCTCGAGAGATCCAAAGCACCGATGTTCCCTTGCCGATGCGGGCCTGCTTTACTTGCCATCGACCAATCGTGGAAACCTATCTCCGGCACGGCATGGCGGAGAGCATCGGCCCGGTGACGGAGCCGCCCGTTGGCACCGTCACCAACGACAAGACCGGGAACCGCTATGACTTGAGCCGCCGAGGGGACGAGGGCTGGTTGTTGGCGACGACCCGAAGCGGAGGCTCTCGACGCCAGCGGATCGTCGGCAGAATCGGCGCCGGGATCCTCGACACTTCCTGGGCTACGGCAGAAGTAGATCCGTGGAGTGGCCAGGAAACGGGGAGGTTGTTTTTTGCTCCGGTGGAGACCATCGCTGGGCAGGGACCGAAATTGTCTCCCTTCGAGAACGCTCCGGGCTCCGCCGGTATCGATATGGAGCTCACTCACGATTGTCTGACCTGCCACACCTTGGATCGCCTCGAAGATCTCCCCAGAGCAGCCACCGACAGCCAAGGAGAATCTCTCTTCCCTCGCAATGCCATGGGGTCGGAGGCCTTTGCCCAGCTGTCTCCCTTCGCCTGTGACGCCTGCCATGGCTCGACGGATCACCATGTGGAGCTGATGACCGGATCCAGTGCCATCGATGCCAAGAACGTTGGTCTACGGCGCTTGGGGAGCCTATCGGCGCCGATCCAAAGGGATGTTTGCGCACGCTGCCATTTGCAAGGGGACGCTCGTCTGGAGCTGACCCGGGAAGTGCCTCGAGAAGGGTTGCCGTCGGTGGTTCATTGGCCGGTTCTGGTGCCGGAAAAGCAGGAGGACGAATTTCGTTTCGTCAGCCAGCTGGAGCGCCTTGTGGAATCCGCTTGCTTCCAAGCGAGCACCATGACCTGTACGACTTGCCACGATCCCCACACTGGAGTGAGAGAGCAAGGCGTGGCCAGTTTCGATCGCGCTTGTCAGCAGTGTCACGAGTCGTGCTCACGGCCCGGCGATTTGACCACCGAGCAGGTGACCGGAGAGCCGCCACGGACCGAAGCATCCTGTGTGGACTGTCACGTGCGACGCAGTCAACCCTTCGATCTACCTCATGTCCGAAGTGCGGACCATTGGGTGCGACGGTCGATTCCTCCCCCTCAAGATGATTTGCCCCATCGCCAATTTGCTGCTGCCGATTCGCCCTTGAAGATCTTTGACGATGGTCGTCTGAAGTCCCAGTTGTCTAGCCCAGAGGGGCAGCTTTGGCAGGCTGGAGTGATGGCGGTGGGGTTGGCGACCCTCGGGAAGCTCCCGGAAGCCGCGGTCCTTTTCGAGCGTTTTCCGCCGCCGGGTTCCGCGGCTGCAGTCCGAGGTCGCGCTCCGGAAGGCTGGGCGGCGGTTGAGGAGACGGCCCTTTTTCACCAGGTGCGGGCTTTGGTATTTCAATCCCAGGGGAAGCTCTCGGAAGCTCTTGCAGCCTATTCCGACGCCCTCTCGGTCAACCCCAAGGAGGCCGGTGCTCGAATGGCCCGCGCCAGATTGCGATTCCATGCTGGTGATTTCTTGGGCTTGGTGGAAGACACCCAAATCCTCATCAACGATCATCCTCGTTCGGAACAACCTTGGATCCTTCGGGCGCAGCTGGCTCAGAAGCTGGGACGAGCCGATATGGCGGCGAGCGCTTTTACCAAGGCCTCTGAGATATGGCCTTCCAGCCCCCAACTCTGGTTTCAGCTAGCTCAGGCCCATCAGGCGTTGGGTCAAGGGGAACAGGCTCTACGAGCCGACCGGCGAGCCCGGGATCTCAACCCGGAGCTTCCGAGCCTACGCTGACCTGCAGCTCGGCAGGGGGTAGTTCCGGGGAGGGCAGCCCGAGAGGGGCCGAACGGGGCAGGATTTCCGGTTCCGCCGCCAGCAGAGAAAAGCCTTCGCGGCGCTTCACCAACGCCACGTGTGGTTGCAAGCGATGGCAGATTTCCATGATCCACAGCCGCCATCGGACGGGGAAAGAAGGTCGAGGAAAGACTTCCCCGGCGAGTATCCCAATGACCGCCTTGTGAATCTCCAGTGGGCCCTCGCCCTCCAGGAAAAGGTCACGAAAGGGTTTGCTGTAGAACTGATTCACCAACTTGAAAAAGGGGCGGGTGCTTTGGTCGATGAATTTCCCATAGCGCCGCTGAACGGACTTTGGTTTCGCCCCATCACAGAGCATGGCTTCCACGCCCCGAGCCGCTTCGAGGGCTGAAGCCATGGCCAGGCAGACACCGGTGGAGAAGATGGGGTCGACGAAGGTAGCCGCATCACCAGCCAGAAAATAACCTGGTCCAGCGTAGGGCCGACAGCTATAGCTGAAATCGGCAACTACCTCATTGAGCTCCGGGAACTGGGCGGATCGGCAGCGCTCTGCCACTGCCGGACATCTTTCGATCCCCCAGCGCAGCATATGCCGGGCGGGAACTCCTGCCTGGCGAGCTAGCCGGTCGTCCATCACCAGCCCAATGCTGGTGGTTTCTGCGTCGAGAGGAATGAGCCAGAACCACCCTTCCTCGCAGAGGATGATCGAAATGACTCCTGCGGCATCTCCAGGCGGGCGGTGGACCCGGGTGAGATGAGCGAAATAAGCCACTCTTTTGAGATGGGGCAGCACCCGCCGGCTACCTAGGTGACGGCCCACCACCGTGCCCTGGCCCGATGCATCGATGAGCACTCTGGCGGAAAGCTCCTCGCCGCCGTCGAGGCGCAAGGAGACGCTGCCCTGCTCCAAACGAGTGATTTCCCGTACCCGGGTTTCCTCCCGGATCTCCGCTCCAGCCCCCCGAGCCTGATGGAGGAGCATGGAATCGAAAGGCGCTCGGGCAATATTGATGGACTCCTTCAGACCGTCGCCCATGGCATCTTGGAACCAGGCGTAGGAAGGTTCGTCCCGACCGTGTCCCATGAGGAACTCGGCGCCCGGCTTCTGGACCTGAGGGAGGCGACTTAGGGGCTCTTCGAGGCCTAGTTCGCGGATCAACTCCAGGCCCTTTGGTAAAAAGGACTCTCCGATGCGGAATCTGGGAAATTTGCTGGCTTCCAGCAGAGTCACATTCAGACCACGGCGAGCCAGGTGCAGCGCTGCGGTGGATCCGGCGGGGCCACCACCGACAATCAGGGCGTCGCGTTGCCGTGGAGGTGAGGGCATGTTTCGAGGTTCCGAGTTTTGGTCCTAGGAGTCGAATCCGGCTGCAATGGAGTGGCCTTGGGTAGGCCCTGTTCTGCGTCTTATTCTACGCTAGCTGTAGCTGGATGAGCCAGCTCGGCGAGGCCTTCGATTTCGATCAACAGGTCTGGTCGGCACAGGTCCGCCTGCAAGTACTCGATCGTCTCGGCGCTGCGGAATCGGCTCTCGACGAGAGAGGTGATGGTCGGCAGATCTTGCTCGCGGACGAAATAAACTCTCACCGAGCGATAACAGCTCAACAGGTGAGAATGTTCTGCAGAGTCTTCGATGGACTCCTCCAACTCCCCCGGAGCTTCGGTGGCGGCGGCCCTGACCACTGCCGCCAGGTTGGCGAAAGTCTCCAGGATCTGGGCCCGCAGATCATCCGTATGCCGGCTGTTTTCCCCACAGACGCTGGCCGTTCCGCCCACCAGGAGCTGGCGGTCGAAGGGCGCTCGCAAGCGAGTCGCTCGGGAAAAGCAAGGGGGCAACCGACCGTAGCGTTCGGAGTAGCGGTAGGAGGAGACCTGGCGCGGGTTTTCCACCGCCGTGCCCGGTTGCTGCGCGGACAGACAGTGAATGACGAGATCCTCTCCCGGGTGACCGACGCCGGTGGCTGTGGGAACGAAGGAGGCAAAGGTCGTCGGTCTTGGGAACCAACCGCGAAGACCGTGAAAGCGCCCCGCGTTGAAAGTCATATAGCGGTGCTCGATCTCTTCCAGAGGTTGGAGGATTCCAGGAATGAAATTCCAAATTCTCACAGGATGAGGGGCTTCGAGTTCACCTAGACGGCGCCCTAGCTCGCTGTAGGCGGCTTCGCAGGCTTGCTCTAATTGCCGTTCGCCGAGGCTTAGGGCATCGGGTATGAGCAGCGAGACGAGGTCGAAGCGTTCGCCACTTAGGTGGTTCTCGCGAAGGTCCCGTTGAGCTGCATTGGGTGCCCAGCGGATTTCTCGCCCCCCGACCAGTTCGGCGACCCACTTGGGAGGTTCCGGAGCACAGCAGCGCCGCGAGTCGCGGACGGCTCCCCGCGCAATCATGAAAATGTCCCCATAAGGGGCGTAGGGTAGAAGAATCGCTCTCGTGGGTCAATTCCGCGAGAAGGTCTCGACAGCAGAATGACACCTTTTTCTTCCGCCTAGGCGAGTCCACCGGGATGCCCATGATCTGCAGGGATCGAAAAGGTCAAACAAAGGAGTCCCATTCTCGTGTCAGAGAAGTTCCTGTGTGCCTTGTCTTAGTTACGGAATTTCTGAAGTGGGAGAATTTTTTGCCGGCGGGAGGAATATCGCTCCAATCGAGGCGGTTCTTGCAGGTGAAATACGTTTCTTAGAGTAGGAACCAAGCTTGGGGGTCGACGAAGGAGAAGAACAACTCCAACGTCTTGTGGTGAGTTCCCTAGCGGCTCTAGAATAAGGTCTTCAGACCTACGAGCCGTCCCGAGGGGCGATCACTGACTCGCGTTCCGATCGCGAAACTGCAGTCCCGATGGGGGGTCGTATCAATGACGAAGTTATTCTCGGTGTTCGCAGCCTCAGCTTTCAGTCTCGGAGCCTGGTTCGGAGCCTCTGGGGTCTCGGCCCAGGAGCCTGACTGGCCAGCCGTCTTCCAGGAAGTTACCGAAGTTAACGTGGTTAACGTGGATGTCGTCGTTACCGACAAGGACGGCAACCCCGTCCATGGCTTGAAACCGGAAGATTTTGTAGTGACCTCGAACGGTGAGGTAGTGGAAGTCTCCAACTTCTTTGCCGTGGACGGTGGCGAGGTGCAGAATCTCAGTGCCGTCGAAGGCACGGCTGTCGAAGGCACTGGCGTCGAAGGAAGTGACACGCCGGCCGGCGAAGCTACCCCAGGGGAGGCGGCGGCGATGGTGGCTCAAGAAGAGGCACCACTGCAGATGATCCTCTACGTTGACGACGCCAATATTCAGGCCTCCAACCGCAAGCGGGTCTTCAACCGCCTCCAGGAATTTCTTCTAGAGGAGCTGCCGGAAGACGCCATGGTGATGGTGGTGACCAATTCCACCAGCCTGGAAGTTCGCCAGCCTTTCACTTCGGCTCGTCACGATGTTTTCGCGGCGATTGCCGAGGCCGAAAAAGATGGTCCCTCGGGGCCGCGCTTCGATATCGACAAGAGGCGGATTCTCGAAGAGATTGCGGGAGTCAATGTGGAAGCAGGCAATCCTTCCTTGGGCGCCCGGGGAGATCTCGATCGAACCCCCGAGGAAATGTCTGATTCAGTCAAGGCACAGGCGAGGGGAGTGCTGCCGCAGATCACCACCTATTCCCAGCGTCGCTTTCTGCACGTCCAGAAGACCATCGCCGTGCTGCGGCAATTCGTCGATACCGCCGCGGGCCTGCCTGGCAGAAAGTCGGTGGTTTACGTCAGCGATGGATTGCCGCTGCGGCCCGGGGAAGCCCTCTACGAGGCCTATTCCCGCCGCTTCGAGAGCTTGGGTGGGGTCAGTGAGAGAATCTCCCCGCAGATCGAGGCGAGCCGAGATGATTCGACCAAGGCATTTCGGGATCTCGTCGCCCACGCGAATGCCAGCGCCGTCACTTTTTACACCCTCTACGCGGCTCCTCCGGCGGCCACGGAGCGAGGCTCCGCTGCCACCACCGCAGGAGCCGGGGGCAATTTCGGCACCTTCGATTTCAGCGTTGGGGGTACCGAAGAGCGTACCGCCCAGGAATCCATGGTGCTATTGGCAGAAGGAACCGGCGGCCAATTCGGGTTGACCCCGTCTTCTCTCAAAGGGGTTTTGGCGGGATTGGTGGAAGATTGGGGCAATCGCTACTCCTTAGGCTTTCAGGCCAACCGCCTGGTCCAAGGAAAGGTGCGGCGCATCGAGGTCAAGGTGGCAAACAAGGCCTACAAGGTGAGATTTCGGGATAGTTTCCTGGAGAGATCCCAGGATGAGCTAGTCGCTGCACGGACTCTATCTGCCCTATCCCTGTCCGAGGTCGACAATCCTCTGGATATTCTTGTCCAGGTCCGGGAGCAGACCGAAGACGAAGACGGGCACTATCTCGTTCCTTTGAGGATTCAAGTGCCCTTGGGCAAGTTGGTCCTACTTCCGGGGGAGAAGTTCCACCAAGCTCAGGTCTCGATGTTCGTCGCGGCTCGAGACAGCAAGGGGCGCACATCGAAAGTGGTCAAACATCTGTGCCCCATCCGCATTCCCAACAAGGAAATTCTGGTGGCCCTGGGAAGACCGGCGTCCTGTGGTGTCCAGCTGAAGATGCGTGAAGGGCAGCAGAAAGTAGCCGTCTCCGTGCGAGATGAGTTAGCTGCTATCGAATCTACTGCCAGCTTAGACCTGGACGTCCCGACGACTATCGCCTCCGCCGAAGTGGCCGAAGGGGCACGATAGACATGGCGAATACGGGGCAAAGGCTCACTGAGAACGGGATTCCACAAGCCCCGAGCTGGGACGGTTCCGGCCGGAACGTTTCAGACCGTAACGCTGTAGGCCGGAAGGCCCCAAGGCGGAGCGCCTGTGGATTTGAGAAAGGCATCTGGGGGCAGGAGCCGGGGCCGGGCAGCGTTCGGTCTCGTCGAGTACGTCCATGGCTGACTCGATGGAGCCTGCTACTGGCCGCCACCGTGTTACCACCAGCTTCTCTTCTCGCTCAGGGGGAGGCGCCAGCGCCTCCAGCGGTTCGAGTCGCCGATACGGGGGGCCTCGAGACCAGCACTGCGGCACTCATTCTCAGCGGTCAGCAGGGCGGTGAGCTAGGGGTTTCTGTCCAGGCGATCCCTCTGCCCGGCGACGGTGTCAAGAAGCCGGTCAGCCTGTGGGTCGAGATGGAAGCGGCGTCTCTTCTGGAGGGCCATACCAGCGAGACCCTGATCGCGGAGATCTATGCTTATGCACTAGATCCGGATGGAGGCATCGGTGGATTCCTGACTCAGGCCATCGCCGTGAATTTGGAGCAGGCAGGGAGGCGTTTACTGGAGGCCGGTGGCATCAAATTCGTTGGCCAGCTAGAGCTGGAGCCGGACAGTTATACGCTCCAGGTGTTGGTTCGCCAGCGAAGCTCGAAGCGTTTCAGCTTGCAATCCAAGCCCATCACAGTACCGGCCTCGACCACAGCCCCTCCAGCTGAGCTGATTCCCATTTTCCCAAGTGATGGGGCTTCCTGGCTTTTGGTGAACCAGGCCACCAAAGACGAGCAGCCGGTTTCCCTTCCGCCCTGGAATCTCGGCGGCCAGGGGGGGATCCCATCGACATTCCCGGTGATCCACAGTGGTCGTCCTGCCTCTTTCTTTGTCGCTGCTACAGCTCTCGAGGGGGAGCTGAAGGCTCATTTGCTGACCCTTTCTGATCGCCAGTCCATTTTCCACATGAGCCTCGTTCGCCGCGGAGAGGCCGTGGCGGGTCCCGAGGGGCTCAACCTTTTTCCCGTCGAGCTGCCGGCTACCGGTGTCCGACCTGGACAGTACTTTCTCGAGTTGCGCGGGGAAGTGCCCGAGGATCCCCTCGCCGAAGTCAAGCGGAAGGAGGGCCTAGATGTTTCCGAGGTCCCGCCGGAGCCCTTGAAAGGAGCCATTTCGATCGTAGTGCTTCCCGCCGAGTTTGGTTCCCAGCTGCCGGTCTGGACTCAGCTTCGGACGCCAGCTCCTTTGCCGGAAGACACGGAAATTGAGGAGCTCTCCAACGCTGAGCGTCGCCGGGCCATGACTCTCGAGCGGTGGATGGCAGCCTATGCGGAAGCGCTCCTGGATCCAAAGTTCGAGAATGCCCCCCCAGCTTCCTTGCTGCTGACTCGAATGGAGCATTCTCAACTCTCTGGCGAGGCAGCGAAGCGCCGGGGAGGGCTTTCGGGGGTCGATCAAGTGGACGCGGCCTTGGAACTGGCGCGGGAGCATCCGGAGATTTTGGTTCCTCTAGTGCGGTTTCACGCAAATATCTACCGACGGCACCATCGAAACAAGAACTACCTGCTGGCGAGGCACTCACGGGGGATGGCGTATCAACTCGCCAACTCCTATGTCGAGTTGAGCGGCTCGGAAGGAGCCCGGCGGATCGCTGCGGCGAACCTTGTCAGTATCGGCGGCTATCTTCAGAAGATCGGTTCCGTGCCGGGGGCTCGCAATGCTTTTGAAGTCGCGCTGGAATACGACCCGGATGATCAGGCGGCGCTATTGGGCCTCGGAGTGATTCTGGAGAGCTATAGCGAGTACGAGGCCGCTGCGGCCATTCTCGAGCATTTAGTAGAGGTACGACCCAAAATGACCGAGGCGCGGCTGCGCTTGGCGGTGAATCTCCAGCGAATTGGCAAGAGTAAGCAAGCCAGGAGGCTATTCGAACGGGTCCTCGAAACCGGAACCAAGTCTTGGGTTCGAGTCGTCGCCTACCAGCAGATGGCCTCTCTACTGAGCATGGACAAGAAAGTGGCCGAAGCGATCGAAGTCTTGCAGAGTGCGATCTCTGAGTTTCCTGGTCAGCAGCGGATCTACATCCAGTTGGCGGCGAGCTTCGATGCCATCGGTCGCCCGGCGGCTGCCCGAGAGGTCCTGTCTCGATTGGACGCCAAGGTGGGAACCAAGAATGACTCGCCCCGGCTCACCTATGGGAGCAAACCGACCTGGACGGTGAGGCAGAGCCGCCGTTTCATCGATGAGACCTCCGGCAATCGTCTACCGCTTCTCACCGAGTCTCTGAACAAGTATCTCGAAGGTCCTGAACCCAACGCAGAGCCGGGGAGCTAGAGCCATGAAAATCAACAACTACCAGCTCTTCGTGAAAAGTGCCGCCGTTCTCCTGGTGTCGAGCAGTCTGATGCTCTTGGCTTTGCCTACGGGAGGGCAAGAGGAGATCGTTGTCACTCTCGATAGCCCGGACCCGTTTACCCCAGCCTTTGGAGAGGTCGTCATCACTGCTGTCATCGGAACAGAGCTGGAGGTCGAGCGAGTCTCGTTCTACGTCGATGGCGTCGTCCTAGGGGAGCTGAGAGAGCCTCCCTACACCCTCGAAGTCAACATCGGGGACAACGTGGACGAGCACGAGTTCGAAGTGGTCGCTTATGCCAAGAACGGTGCTTCCGGCAGTGGCACCATGACGACTCCGGGGATTCGCATCAACGAAGAGGTGAAGGTCAACCTCCAACAGCTCTACGTGACGGTGACCCGCCAAGGCGAGAGAGTCCAGGGGCTTGGTCGTCATGCCTTCGAGGTCACCGACGAAGGGAAGTCCCAGAAACTCATCACTTTTGCTCGGGGAGATATTCCTTTTACCGCTTTTGTGCTCCTCGATTCGAGCTTGAGCATGCAGGGAGAGAAACTAGGATCTGCCTTAGCCGGCGCCAAGACCTTCTTCGAGGGGATGAAGACCCTGGATGAAGGCAAACTCTTGGTGTTCTCCGACCGGATCTTGCACTCCACTCCCTTCACCAGTTTTCCTGCGGTGCTCACCACTGGCCTCAGCGACGTGAGGGCTCGAGGTGGTTCTGCGGTCAACGACCATCTCTACCTCGCCATGAAACAACTTGAAGAACGCCAAGGGCGTCGAGTGGTAATCCTGCTGTCGGACGGGGTCGACTCCCACAGCGTTTTGCCGATGCTCCAGGTTTTGGACAAAGCCCGACGCAGCCAGGCATTGGTGTATTGGCTACGCTTGCCCTACCTGGGCTCTGCCAAAACCACCGACGAAGAGTTGCCGGGCCTACGGTCCGCTTGGCGTAACGAAGAGAGCTACCAAAGTGAATTTCGTACCTTGCGCCAGGCGGTGGAAGAAAGCGGCGGCCGGATTCAGGTGCTGCGCTCTCTCGACGAAATCGAGGGAGCCTTCCAGGGAATCCTGGCAGAGCTGCGCGACCAATACGTCCTCGGTTATTACCCGAAAAGGGTCCGCAAAGATGGCAGCTGGCACAAGGTTCGAGTGACCGTGCGCCAACCTGGCCTGGAAGTCCGCGCCCGCGACGGCTACATCGATTTCTAGCCACCCCTCCCGAGGACGGTGTCAGGCATGCGTTCCATGCAGCGCTTAAGTAGTTCTCGTTTCTTGTCTGCTCTCTAGGGCCGAGTTTTGCCTGATCGGCTTTAGCTAACCGCCTCTACCCTGGCTTTGCAGGTACTTAGTCTGACTCGGCAGTCACCGATAGAGGGGTCGAGAGGCAAGAGCCTCGGCTCAGCGGGGTCCCCGCTAGGGAGAAGTCAGCGGAGGAGGTCCGTGGGATGGGCCGGCTGAGGGCCAAGCCATTCCGGACAGATCTTTCACCAAGGGCTGCTAGAGGCTTCTCTTACCGATCGGTTTGGAGCAGGCTCAGCGAAACACCCTGCGTAACAACTCTGTGGTGCGAGCGATGGGGTCTTCCCGGATGCGCCGTTCTTCCTCGCCAAGAATCTCAAACAGGCCGTCCAGAGCTTCCTGGGTGATGTAGTCGGTGAGGTCGACAGCAGGTTTTTGCCCAAGGGGCAGTGCATTGTAGGTCGCCGACAGGCGGTTGTACTGCTGATAGAGGCCCACCTCGGACATCTTCGTTTCGACGATGGGCTCGAAGCGGCCCCGGAGGGAGTCGTGGGTACGGCTGTAGAGGTAGTCCGTTGCAGCGGTTTCACCACCGCGGAGAATACCGAAGACGTCTCTGAGGCTCATGGCGGAGATGGCGTCGATGAACACATCTACCGCTTCCCCGGAAGCTCGTTCCGCCGCCCGGTTCATGGTGACCTCCAACTGGTCTACCTGGCGACGAAAGCCGATCTGCCGCAGTGTGTCCGCCATCCGTTGCAGATCTTCCGGCAGATAGAGGCGGATGAGCTCGTTGGCGAGGAAGCCATCCACGGCTGACGTTCGGTCGACGGCGCGGCGGGTGCCCAGGCGGAGGGCTTCTCGCAAGCCTCGATCGACCGTGGCTTCATCCAAAGGAGCCTCGGTGCCGGTAGTCGGAGGGCCGAGAATGGTTTCGAGCACCGCCGGGTCGATTCCAGAGCAGGCGCTACTGGAAGCCGCCACAACGAGAATGGCAAGGACCGTAAAGAGGCGGTCGACAGAGATTTTCCGGAGGAAAATGGACCGCACCCGTGAGGGGCTTGGGATCAATGCTCTTGAATTCATCAGGTTGGGTCTCCGAAGGTCGGTTGCCGATCTCTAGCTCGTCTTTGGGTCGATGGACGTACCAAATGGCCTTTCAGGAAGACCCTTCAAAGGGAAGGATGTCACGATCTCCCAATTCTCCGGGTCGGGACCTACCGAGATGAGTTGAATCGCTGAGGCCAGGAAGGTGAAATCCGGAACTTCACCGAAGGAATCGATCGCTTCGATGCGAGTGCTCAAGGGGGCTTTCCCGTAATAAAGGCTCAGGTGAGGGAAGAAGCTCACTTTGTCCTCACTGGCGTCTTCTTCCTCGTAGGTCGGCCTACCTTCCGGGGCCGCCCCGTTCTCGAAGGTCCAGCGAGCGGCTAGATGTGCCCGCCACAGAGGCGGAGTCATGAAGATCGGTAGGACGACAGCTCGGTAGTAGTGGCGAAGCAGAGCGACGCCCTCGGTCTCGATAGGCACGGGGGAGAGTCTCTGGGCGAGCTGTTCGGTGAGAGTCAGTGCCTCTGAAAGGTCCCCAGGAAGGCTGCTGAGCACCGTGACGTGGGGTTCGAACCGAGGACCACTCAATCGCTGGCTAAGTTGATCGATCCACCATCGAAGCTCCGAGGCCAGAGGTTCTTCGGGAGCCAACCAGAGGGCGAGGGAGGGAGAAGGGGACGAAGCGTCGCTGTGGGGTGAAGCCATGGCAACCACGATATCCTGTTTCTGCAATCCCGTTGGCCGGGATCACCACCCAGTGTTGTGAACGAGGAGAAGACCATGAAGGCCATCAACGACCACTGCCCGCGCTCCGGGAAGCCCGTCTCGGCGGACTCGCTCACCGAATATCGAGGCCATACCGTCGGCTTTTGCAACCCAGGCTGCCGCGATGATTTTGCCGCCCACGTCGACCAACGACCGGAAGATCGTGAGTTTTTCGACAAGATTCTTCGCAGCCTCGAGGGGCAGGAGTAAGGGAGCCCAGAAGGGCTCCCAGTTTAGCAGAACAGAATTAGGACAGAGACAGGGCCAGGAGAGAGGGCTCCTAGATACAGGGAGGCCAAGGTAGTCCCAGGCAGTAGACCACTCGGCAAGGAAAACGGCCGAGACCTTGGTCGATGCAACCACAGAACCCGGAGACATCCTGGCAGCCCGGAGGGATGGGCTCGCATCCAGTCGCTTCGAATTTGAAGTCCACTGCTGGAGCTATCTCGGAGAGGAAATCCACCGAGGTCCCTTCCACAAAGATGGCACCTTCTTCGGTCGCTTCGCTTTGGGCGACCGCCTTCGTAGCGGTCGTGGTTTCTGGACTCGGCGAGGCATCCGCCCAGAATCCGGGCAGAAGCAAAGCGCTGAGGAGGAGAACCATAGAGGTCAGACGCATAGAGTCACTCCCTTCTTGAGTCCGGTAGGTTTTTTCCTGCCGGGAACAGCCACCATCGACTGCTTCCTATAAGGCGGACAATGAAGGAGCGTTCGATCATTTCGAGGCATTTTTCTTCGCTGAGCCGCTGCCTCGAGAAGGGCTCATGCGGCAGGTTACGATAGGCTTTTCTTGTCTAGCTCGAATCAACCTGGAGGTGGAATCCCATGGGGCGCAACATCTTGGCGGTCTTTCTCGGCTATTTGGCCATGGCTATCTTCGTCATGGTGACTCTTTCCTTGGTCTATGCCGCCCTCGGCGCATCCTTCGCCTTCCGGCCGGGCACTTTGGAAGTGTCCTGGGCCTGGCTGACCGCAAGCATTCTGTTCAGCACCGCCTCGGCTCTATTGGGTGGTTGGGTGGCGGCGCGGGTCAGCCCTCATCCCACGGGTATGCCCGTGAAAGTGCTAGCCGCCGTCGTCTTCACCTTGGGATTGGCTTTGGCGATGATGCAGATCTCTGCCCCGGAGCCACCGGCGGAAAAGGTCGCTGAGATGATCTCCAGGATCGAAAGCGGAGACCTGGGCAACTTCGAGGCCGGAGGAGTGGCGCGCCAGCCAACCTGGTACACCTTCTTGTTGCCAGTCATCGGTGCTGTGGGGGTCTGGGCTGGCGGTCGCAAGAGACCTTCCCTCAACGCGTGATTTACCTCGAAAGACTCTGGCTCGGAGCACTGGCTCGGGGCACTGGCTCCGTTCACCGAAAACAGGTGGCAGCCTGGGTGATTGGGTTGCTTCCTTTGATGGCGGGGCTTGCTTGCGCCCCGGCAGAGGATCTTCACACCTTGCAGCAAGAAATTCGCCAAAGATACCCGGAGGTCTCGCAGATTTCCGTAGAGAAGCTGCAGGCAGAGCTTTCGGAAAGCGCCGAGAACATCATCCTGTTGGATGCCCGGGAAGCTCGAGAGTTTGAGGTGAGTCACCTCCCGACGGCCCGACTGGCTACCGACCTGCAAATGGCGAAGCAGCAGCTGGCCGGGTTGCCGTCAGAAGGGGCACCCGAGGACCTAGGGCTCAAGGACCGGAAAATAGTGATCTACTGTTCCGTGGGCTACCGCTCTTCGGCTCTAGCCCAGAAGCTGACCGAGGCCGGCTATGGCAACGTCCACAATCTGGAAGGGTCCATTTTCGCCTGGGCGAACGGTGGTTTGCCGGTGTACAGGGAAGAGCGAGGAGTCCAGCAGGTCCATCCCTACGATGAGAACTGGGGAAGGTATCTGCGTCGCGAGCTTTGGGCTTGGTAGAGCTGATGGGGTTGCGTCAGGAATTGATAGGGCACCGCCACCTCCAGGCGAAGCGGAGTGTCGTCGGAAGGCCTGGTAGCAGCGGCTGTGGCGAATCAGTTCCCGGATGGCTCGTCGTAAGCCTCATGGGAGCCCGCGCCTTCGTGATCACCGGTGCAGGTGTAGAGAAGGTCTACCAAATGCCCATCTTCTTGCCAATGAGTCATACACCATGAGTTACACGCGAATCCGGCAACCTCGTCGAACCCGAAGATCCTCTCTGTGACCTGAGGAGCTCCGTCGTCGTATTCAGTGATGGTGACTTCGCAGGCCAGATCATCTTCGATGCGGTTGAGAGAGTCACTCCTACAGCTCCAGCCTCCGCCTCCCATCGAAAGTGGGAGAGAGCGAATGGCTTCTGCACCTCTCAAGAACTCGTCCCACTTGTCTTTGAATAGAAATTGGCAAGCTTCCAGGCCAGTGACAGATCTCGCGCTGTCCTGGGTGACCTCCCAGATGGCACAGTCAACGTATCCTGGAGCCACCACAACCCGTTCGACGAGGGTCTGTGTGGTGCCCTCAGTGGTCGTCGAGCTGACCGTGCCGTCCCCGTTCGGAACGACCAAAGTAGACTTTACGGTAATGGGAGAAGGCTGCTCCAGGAGAAGGTCGGAAGGTTGAGTCGCAGCGATCAGGGCCAAGGTCACTACGGTGATGTTCATTCGTTGCTCCAGTTAAGTGGTTATGTCGAATTATAGCATGGTAGGAAGTTTCACTGATCTGATGTTTATAAGAGCGGAGATGGGAAGAGGAATGGGTCACCGAAATAACCAGCCCTCCGAAGCTTAGCTGTTGCACTTCAGCTCGAGACTCTCCAGGAGAGCTGTCCCTAGGGCTGTAAACCCCATGGGGCTGAGTTTCGAGCTCGGTGGGCTCACAGGCCAGTCTCTCTGGGTTCATCGCAGAGACCTCAGAGGTGTATATTCTCGAGTCGGATACGCTGCCCTTCCGTAATCTGGGTCCGGAAGAGGGACTCGATGGGGAAGTCCCTTCTTTCGGCGGATATCTTGGACTCCAGGAATGAACGAGAAATGACCGCAGGATGAGCAAAGGCACCGAGGAGGGAAGGAGCTTCGAATCGGCCAGCCTCGCAGCGAATCAGGGCGAAGCTGCTCAGAGCGGCCGCTTGAAGGTCGGGCCGTGGAGGGTGGAACCGGATCTACTCCTCATCCGCAACGGCTCAACAGTTCATCGACTCGAACCGAGAGTCATGCAGCTGCTGCTCTTCCTGGCTGCGAAGGCGCCGGCGGTGGTCTCCCGTGAAGAGATCTTCCAGGTCGTTTGGAGCGGCCGCTCCGTAGTAGATGAGACCTTGACTCGCGCAGTCTCCCTGCTGCGCCAGGCCTTCGGCGACGATCCTCGCCGACCCAGCTATATAGAGACCATTCCGACTCGCGGTTACCGCATGATCGCTTCCGTGAGCCCCGTGGAAGAAGAGGTTCCGGAGCCCGTCTCGACGCCCGCCGAGGAGCCAACCGAGGAGCGGACCGAGCAGCGGACCGAGGAGCCGGCTCTATCGGAACCAAACCGTGAGCTTCGGGAATCTGCTCTCCCGGAAACCCAGCCATCACCGACCCTTCGTCCGTTGGTTCCGGGCTTCCGTCGATCCTGGATTTTAGTCGCTGCTCTTCTCTTCTTCGCCTCCGCAGGCCTTGCTGCGAAGTGGTGGCGTGCGTCCCTGGTGCCGGGGGCGGTAGAGGTGGCAGCGCCCCAGGACCGACCTACGATTGCCGTCTTGCCCTTCGAGAATCTTTCCGGTGAACCCCGGGACCTCTACCTGTCGGATGGCTTGACCGAGGAGATCATTCACCAACTCGCTGGTATCGGTGGCCTCAAAGTCGTCTCGCGAATCTCCTCCATGAGGTTTCGAGACAGCACAGAGCCGTTGGCTTCCATCGCAGAGCAACTCGGCGTCGGGCTGCTGTTGGAAGGCTCGGCCCTGGTGGTCGAAGGCCGCGCGCGGATCAGTGTTCGCCTCCTTCGGCTAGACCAAGCCGAGCACCTCTTTAGCCGCACCTACGATCGCAATCTGGAAGACATTCTCAGCCTCCAGCGGGCCGTGGCGCGAGACATCGCTCGGGAGACCCAAGTTCGGCTGACCCCAGCGGAGCAGGTTCGTCTCAGTGCTTCACAAACGGTCGATCCCGAAGCGCATCGTCTCTACCTTCAGGGTCAACAGGCCTTGCGGCGGCGTACCGCCGACGACGTGAGAGCGGCGTTGGCATTGCTGGAGAACGCTGTGGAAAAGGAACCCGGTTTCGCCCTGGCCTGGAGCTCTCTAGCCGATGCGCATCTGCTGTCGGTGCAGTTTCAGCTTCCCGGGGAAGGCCATCGCGCGGCCCAGCGAGCTATCGACCGAGCCCTTGCCCTCGACTCGAACCTGGCCCAGGCCCATTGCGCCCAGGGATTGCTGCTCACCTTGAGGGACCAAGATTGGGAGGGTGCAGAAGCTTCCTACCTTCGTTCGATCGCCCTCGAGCCGAGCTACGCTACGGCCCACCAGTGGTATTCCGAGATGCTGACTTTAGCGGGGCGCTACGAAGAGTCGTTGGAACCAGTTCGCATTGCCGTGGAGCTCGACCCTCTTTCCCCCGTCGTACACGCCGCCTTAGGGCAGCGTCTCAGCGCCGCGAAGCGCTATGCAGACGCGATTTGGGAGCTCGAGTCAGCCGAAGACCTGGGTGCGTCGTTTTCCTGGCACTTTCGCGAACTGGGCTATGCCTTCATCCGACTAGGGGACGAAGGTGCCGCAGCAAAAGCGTTCCGTCGAGAAATCGAGCGACAGAACGGCGGGGATGCCGGAGAGCTTGCTGAAATCGATGCAGCGGTGACCCTAGGCGGGCTTCAGGGCTATTGGACCTGGCATCACGAACGGCTCGGCGATTTTCCTGACTCGAACCCTTTCTTGAATGCCGAGACGGCGGCCGCCACCGGACAGACAGAGTTGGCGCTCCGGTGGCTGGCCAAGACCCTCGATGACGATATCTTCTGGTTTCTTCACCGCCAACGCAGTCCGGCCTTCGATGGGTTGCGAGACGACCCTCGCTATCTCGAGCAAGTTGGTCATCTACCCCTCTGGACTCCATGATCCCCTGTAGCGAATCGCTTAAGGGGGCCATCGACAAGGCTTTTCGAGGATGAATTTCGAGGGTGAGCCTCACGGCACCACCGCACTCCACCGCGAGGTATCTCCGGTTTCAAAGCCATCCAGGAATGGGAACCCGCTGCGAATGAACACCGCGGATCCTCTTTCCGGATCTCCAAAGGCCTCGAGATTAGGTACGCCGACAATGAGGCCTGCACCTCCATTGCTGTTGGCGAAGTTGCCCGTGGCGAGAGCAAAGCCAAACTCATCTCCCGCGGCGAGGCTGCCGAAAAGAGACATGTTGAAATGTTGGATGCCCACCACTTGCAACCCAAACTGAGTGCTAAGGCCATAGAAAACGTTGACCTGTCCTGAATTAGGTACCCCTTCCCAATTGCTGAGGGGTGCGCCAACCGCCAGATCGTCTAAGCCGTTGGAGTCGAAATCTCCCGTCGCCAGAGCCTCCCCCCACCGATTGAAGGCAGCGGGAAAGTACGGCCCGCCTCCCGCCTCTGCAGTGAAAAATTGGTCGTTTAAGGTACTCAGGCCGTTGATGCGGCCATAGAAAATCTGTATGGCCCCTTCGTCAGCAAAGGTCTTGAACTCTTCATCTCCGGGTACTCCCACGGCAAGATCAGCGCGACCATTGCCATCGAAATCCCCGACGGCCAAAGAAAATCCGAAGGAATCATTTTCTGAGGGGGTTCCTTGAATATCAGGGTCGGCCTGGTTGAACAGTTGCTCATCGGCCAGAACGTTGATGCCGTTGCCATCCGTTTCGAAGATTTCAACAGAACCCGAGCCATCGGCTGCACCGATGAAATCCCCCGGCACGCCGACAGCCAAATCCGGTTGCAGATCCCCGGTGAAGTCGGCAATGGCCAATGAGAACCCAAAAAGGTCGTCATGTCCCGCGTTCTGGCTCACGTTGTCCACCTCTAGGTGAAGAACTTCGTTGTCGGCGGTGGTGAGACCCACCCCGTCCACGGAGTAGATGACGTTGACGGCGCCGGCATCAACTCTGATGCCAAATCCCGAAGCAAAAATGTCTTCGAGGGGCACACCGACGGCAAGATCATCGAGGCCGTCCTGGTTGAGATCTCCTGCCGCCAGACTCATACCGAAGGAATCCCCCGCTTCAACTTGACCGGCAAGGTTGGCCTGGCTAAACAAAGCTGGATCGCTGACATCCCAAGGAGAGCCGCCGTTATTGAGACCATCGGCATAAAGGATGACTACCTGACCTGCATTGTCGTCGCCAGCGACAACCCTGCCCGGAATACCGATGGCGAGATCATCAAACCCATCGCCATTGAAGTCTCCGGCGGCGAGGGCGGCGCCAAAACGGGCACCCGCTTCGATGTCCAGACCTAGGAAGGCCGGGGAAAAAGAGCCATTGGTACCGAATCCTGAGGCAGCGCCTAAGTAGTACACAAGCCTTCCGACCTCTCCACCATTGCTACCCGACGCACCCGGAACGCCGATGGCAAGATCATCGAGACCATCGCCATCGAAGTCACCCACCGCAAGGGCGCTTCCCACGTGATCCCCGGAATCTCCGGACAGCCCGCTCAAGATCCTAAAATTGGCAGTATCGAGCTGAGCCTGGGCAGCAGATGCCATGCTGAAGGCGAGGATGGCGAGAGGCAATAGCCGTACCCCTCGGAGTCCCAGCCGCTGAAATGTGGGTTGGAGTATGGATCCTCTCTGAAGGTTTCTCTGTCGTCTTCTCATGGTCTTCCTTCGCTGGTCTCTACCGTTCTGAGGTCCGCCCTCCCGAGTCGCTAACCGGGGCAACAAGTAGCTCAGAGTCTGCTAGAAGAGGGGGGGAAGGGACCTGATGGATGGGGAAGGATTGGCTAAGGGGGGTGGGGTGACGGCTTCCTGTTGACCAGGAGGGGGTGCGGAAGCCATTGCCAGATGGGGGGACAAGCAGGATTGGCTAAAGGGGGGGGGGCAAGAGCGAGTAGTTCTCGAGTACTAGTGGTCCCAAGAAATCAGGCAAGCCACCTTCTTCCACGGTGGACTCAGGAAGGCTTTGGCAGTGGGAAGATCGGTAATCTTACCTCGCAGCCAAACGCTGGTAATGGGCGACGATAGCTGAACCGGGATCAATGAGCTCTAGAGGTATAGGCATTGCTTTTCGCGCTCGCTCGTTGGGGGCGCTCAAGAGAATCAAGAGTCCATCTCGGGAGCCGGTGTAGAAATAGGCGATCGTCAACTCGGCCCAGTTGCTGCCGCCATGGCTAACGAGCTTGGTATTGCCGTAGTCAAAGACCTCCCAACCTAATCCGAATCCTTGGGCTCGGGGGCAGATGTCGGCCGGCACCTTGGTGCAGTCCACCTTGGTTTCTTTATTTTCGTCACCTTGCACCCGATTCCGGTCCGTCGTCAACTTTTGGCTATAGCCGACTCCATCCATCACCGAGATGAGGAATGTCGCGTAGTCCTCTACCGTGATCACAAGATCACCCGCGGCAGAATAAGAACCTTCTTCGCGGCACCAACGCTTCTGTGGGAAGCAATAGGGGCCAAAGAACTCTCCCTTGGTATCCAGCCGTTGAGCAATATTCGCGAAATTGTCCTTTTCCACAGTGATAGACGCACCAGACATGTTCAAGCGCTCAAAGACCTCGGCTTTCACCAGGCTGTCAAACCTCTTGCCCAACTTTTTCTCTGCGAAGGTGGCGAGATACTTGAAGCCCTCTCCCGAATAGCCATAGGTTGACCCTGGGTCTTGCAGGAAATGCAACTTGAAATCGTCGGAGAGAAAGCGCCAATTCAGGAAACCGGTGGTGTGAGTCAAAACCATGCGCGGGGTTAGGGCTCGGTGGCGAGGGTCTGCTCTCACATCCGGGTCGACCCAATAGGGAGCCATGCTTTCATCCAAGTCGAGCTTGCCTTGATCAGCAAGGCGCAAGATGGTCTCAGTCGTGACTGTCTTGGTGAGTGATGCCACATTGAACTGAGTACGCCTAGAGGCCGGCACCCCCGGGCTTTGCCAGCCAAAGTAACCGGTCCAAATGATCTTGCCGTCCTTAATAACCGCAGCGCCTGCACTATTGATGCCCTTATTCTCGACTAGGTCAGTAAATACCGCTTCGAGCGCCGCCGCGCGGGCAGTTGTCATAGGACGAATGCTCTTTGGTTGCGTTGCCGCTGGTTGCGTTGCCGCTGGTTGCGTAGTGGATTGCGCAATAGCGTTGGTCGTAGCAACAGCAGACGTTGCCAGGCAAAGGGCAACGAGGTGGCACCGTCTGAGATTCCAGCGAAGCCCTTTCATCCGAGTCTCTTTCGCCGGTCCTTCTATGCCGACCAGAGGGAGTTCTCCGTGTTCCCGCGGATCCGATAGTGACTGTCTAATGTTCATGAGGGGGCCTACGAGGCGAAAACGAGATAGGTTTCAGGGGTCGCCTTATAGAGGCATCATCTCGCGGGAGATGTCTTCGAGAGTAGTTCAAAGACCCACCCCACCCCGCAGCTTTCCCGTTCCCTCGAGGCTGTCACAGGCTGTCACCACATTTCCGGCGCTGGAGAGGAACTTGCCCGATCGGCCACACAAGTTTGCCGGGTCGGGCGAATCGACTCGCACTTGAGCGGCCTAGGCTGATGACAGGGGACTTGGAGAATGGAAGTTAGGTGGGATGAGGCAGGCTCACGTAGCCAGAAGGAGCAGTCGGTCATCAATCCGATGCCGGCCCAAGTCGCTCTACGAGAATCCCTGAGCTGTCAGAGGAAATGACGATCAGCGCAAATTTCCTCTTTCAAATCCTTGTGAAGTGACCCGGGGCCGGCGCAGGATAAGAGATTAGCATCCGTAGGATTCTTACTTGTCCGCCGAGGCGTTCATGGATTTTGCTAAAAGTCCATTGTCTATGCCAAGGCTCCTTTATTCAATCTATACGACGACCTCTTGACGCTCAGCTCCCACCGCAACGGGCGAACCAATCGGTAACTATCCAGATAAAAACGACTTACGCCGCAGAGGAGTGATTCGCCAGCGCGGTTAGAGGTCGAACTACTGACGTATAGGCGCACAAAGCTTTGAGCCTAGCCCTTGTCTTGGTCACAGGGAACGCTCAACGCCAAGCCATTGACGCATTCCCCCTTCGTCGATCCTCTATAGAGCCAGTCTAAGTCATTAATTGCAAAGCCTTTCCGGCCCTGCAGCCCAGGTAGCTCTATGCTGCCTAGGCGTCAAATTCTCGACGTATAGACACTAATAAATCACTATTGACGCAATTGACACTCACAGTAATCCCTCATACCCTGAGATAAAGACTTGAAGGCGAACGACTTGGAGAACAGAGAGCGAACAGACGGCTGCTGCCTACGCGTCAATTTTGACGTTGAAACTAAGGTTCACCTACAAGGACAACAGTGATGGAGGAACCTTCAGGAGTGAAACTTTCGGGCGGGCGATCATGGTGCTGACTGGAAGCGCCTGGCATGAGCGCGCTCTCGACAAGCGAGAAGAGAACTTCTTGCAGGCAGCAGAGGAAGTGCAGACGCCCAGCAATCCTGCTGAGATCTGCCTTGTGCTGAATCACCTCAGTTCTTATACCGCGATCGGCCGAGAAGGTGAACTCGTCGCCGATGTAGATGCCTTGATGGAGAAGCTCTATCAAGAGAAAAGACTGGTTGTCCCGAGTCACCGCTGGGCCTCGACTCAGATCGACTCGATCCGAGGGCATCTAGTCGGTCTCTACGAGGGAGGGCATATCAGGTGGGATGCATTGGCGAAGGTGTGGGAATGGGAGGGTTGCACTAGCTTCTTCTATGTCCGAGACCGTCAAAAGCGTGCATTGGCCCAGAGACTGCGCAGCGTCATAGGCAACGCTGTTCGGCGATTGTGGAGTGCGCCAGCTAGCGCCGACTCTGAAGCCGATCCGAAGTATTGCTCGAGAGAAGGCGTGTGCACAAACAAGAGAAGCGCCTTTCCCGCTATGGCGAATCAGGTGAACCCGCCAGCGCAGCGGACGCGTGGCGCCGCTGGCCGGCACACCGTTCTGCGGGATTAGCCCTGCCCTAGGCTCTGTGAAAAGCAGAGGGAAGACATTCCTTTTGGATACCGCGGAGGTTTGACCTTGACTTCCAATCCTATGTTTGCGACTGAACAACAATATGCTCACATGGTTCACTGGGGCAAAGTTGTCTGCTCGGCTCGGGCGATCCGTCGAGTGCTTGCCGCAGCAGCGAAGGCTGGAGCTGAGCTTCCGTACGTCGAGCTGATCGAAGAATCGCTTCATGAAGCTGAACTCTGCGCTTCTGTTGGGAAGCGGCGCAATAGTAGGAGTTTTTTCAGGCTTGGACAAGCCCTCGCCAGCTGTGCTGCTGGGTATGTGACCGTTCCGATGCCTGCAAAGGACGAAATCGTCGCAAACGCCGCGATGGGTGAACTTTTCGCAAGCGCAGCTGCGCTTCTATGGTCGGCAAGCGTCGAAGAGGAGGCGTTTACGGTCGCAGTTTTGAATCCAAATCATCAACCCAATGCGATCGCTAGTTATCCGCACCGCGACGACGTGCTAGGCTTTTCCGGAGGATCTCTCTACCACTCGCGTAATGCTGTCGCAAGATGGGACGTCAATAGCGGTGAGTTCTTTCGGGCGTCCGAGTATGATTCGACACTGGTAAACAGAGCTCACCCGTTCAAGACTACTTCTGTTGAAGAAGCAGTTTCTCCAACAGTATTTTCAGAGCATTCGGCGTTCCCGATTGAAAATATTCTGGTCGAGGGAGAGGGCGCACTTTCGAGCCCGGTGAGAAAATTCACTGACGATCTGCTAGCAAGATTCGCACTAGATCCCGACGCGCTTTATGATCTTGAGCCCCGAGCTTTTGAGGAACTAGTAGCGGATCTGTGGGGGCGTCTGGGCTATGATGTGCGCCTTACTCCCATTTCTCGGGACGGCGGCTATGATATTTTAGCTGTAAATCGCAAAGCCATCAATGAGCTTTTCTTGATCGAATGTAAGCGTTACAGCAGCGAGAATCGAGTTGATGTAGGAGTAGTCAGAAAACTAGCTGGCACAGTCCACGACTTTACTAGATCCCACAGCGGGCTCCTCGTTCCCGCTAAGGGGATAGTTGCGACTACTTCTTGGCTGACCGCGCCGGCAAAGGACTTCATTGGAAAGCACAAGCTGATATTCGGCGAATCTGCCGATTTTGACCATCTCCAACGAATGTTGGTCAAGTTTGCGAATACATCGCTACAGGATCAAGTTGTCCTCGATTCCGACGACCCCAAGATCCGCCTCGTAAGGAAGATTCCAATTCAACTACAAGGGACGGGATGACATGCTGAATACGGCTGGACTTCAGGCCGAGCCAGAGTTTCCTCGAATCGGCAGTCTTCGCAGAACCCACCACTCCAGCGCACTCAGTTTCGCCGCTCTGCGGCTTTGCTGGGCGCTGAGCGGTCGTACGTTGGGCAGGCAAGAGCGCAGCATGTGTAGTGGCGCTGGGAGTTGTGCATCAAGTGCTCCAGAATCGCTGACACGAAGGAGAAGTCAATTGTCCGTATCGGATAGTGAAATGTACGAGCAGGGCTCAAAGGCATGCATTCAGTACAGTCAGCTCACGTTGGATACGCGGCGCTTCGGACAGCAGACGTTGCTTGCCTATCTCGTCGGCCTCTGCATTGCCCTTACCAAGCAAGACGCATGGTCACCCAGCTACATTCCATTCGTGCTCGGAATCGGCGGGCTGGTGTTGATCGCCTTTGCCGCAGGGCTGTGGCTCTTGAACTACCACTACTCCGCGTCCTTCCAGGTAATCCGCGACAACTCACTGATCCAACTGGAAAACAGTGACTCTGGGATAACGGGGCCGTGGACCGCACACAAGGCTGAACGAGAGAACAAGTGGTTCTGGACGTACCTTGCGTGGCACGCGCCTTTCCTAGTGATGATTGATGTTGGTCTTGCCAGTCTATTCCTTTCTATTCACTATAAGACAGGTGGTTGGGATCAGTTCTGGATCTTTGGTGCCGTGGTGATCATCGAGTTCGCAAGCGTCGCGTGGCGGTCGCACTCCTGGAAGTCTAGGAGCATGGCTTGACCGGCGCTGCGTCGCTCGCACGGTGCAGCCCAACCCGCCGTAGCAGTGGGCGGTCCGCTTCGCGGCCCTCCGCTGAACGGCATCAACGTTCGTACCTAGTTACTTGTGGACGGTCACGAGAAATCAGCAAGCGACGGTATTTTTGGAGGAGATAAAACTAGTGGAAGAATTCAGCTTTTGGCAGGAAGTCCTTAAAGAAGCCATTGCCTCAGCCTTCGCCGCGCTGGTCCTGGTCATAGGTGCCTGGGTAACGTTTTTTCGATCTATGCGCGAGAACCGTCGAAAGCATGTCCAGGAAATGGAAGCTGAACTGGAGAAACAGCGTGCGGAGCGACGCGAAGCCTACGCAACCGAAACGCTCGTCACTGCCTACCGCAATCTGCACGCGCTTCTGATGCGTGAAAACCCACTGATGCTCGGGCATGACAAACTGGGTCAATACCGTATCAAGGCCGAAGACGCGCTTCGGGATATTCAACTTCTCGGCAACAAGGAAAGCGCCGAGCTAGCTCAGAAAATTGGAGAAAGTGTCGACCTTTTGAACGATCAAGCTTTCATGAGCACCTTTTTCATTACGTTGCGCAGCTCGCTCCGCGACCGGCTCCAACTTCAGCCGGTAGATGGGACGCCTTCATTCGTACGTTTTCTTGATGATGATAAAATTCTTTCCATCTCAGATATGGAGATTTCGGCGATCAATCCGGATCTTCTAAACCATAAGCGGATGCTACAACAGCAGCGTGGACTGCCTGTCGACTCGCTACCGGCCTCTGAATCCATTTAACAATAACAACCATCTCCTGTGACGAATATTTCAAGAGGAATGAGAGGGGCGTTCTGCCGCGAAGAGGACAGAAGCTGTTGTTAACGATAAAAGCGTGCATCAGCGCATTGGATAAGTTGAGAGCATGGACGTAAGCCCAGCAATGCCGTCTGGCCCTGCCCCGATTTCGTGGACACTCCAGGGAGCGCGATAATGCGCAGGGAGATCCTGAATGGCAAAGAGGCAACGGCGGAAATTAACCGACGAGTACAAGGCAGAGGCAGTACGACTGGTTCGCGAAGGCGGGACGAGCAAAAGGCAGATTTCCCGGGATCTAGATCTGACGGAATCTTCGTTACGAAACTGGGTCAAACAGGTTGAAATAGATTCCGGAAAAGGCCCCACTGGAACCCTCACCACCGACGAGTTGGCCGGACAGTCTGTAGCCGAACGGAGAGGATCGTTGTTCTTCACTGGGATTCGGCTGCTCGAATGCCTGGAATGGCGCAATGCCAAGCTTTCCAAGTGTCTCGAAGAGCCCTTCTCGGCACCCTTGTAGGGAGCTTTTGAGGGTGATTCGTGTAGATTTTGAGGCCAAGGCACACTTCTCCCTCGATCACCCTTGCGGAAAATCAGACTTGGCTCGGAAGGTCGAGGTTTGAGTCTCTATCCAGGTTTCAACTTCAGATTGACCTCCACGAATGGCAATGCCGGCGGGAAGCTCCCTTCCGAGAACTCGGTGCTCAGGTCTCCAATGCGCAATCTTTCCCCGGCAGCCCGGAAGGCCTCAGTGAAGAGTCGGTAAGCTTGGAAGAATCGCTTGCGCAATTCCTGATTTCCTACATGAACTTTGGGAGCCTGAGAGGTCTTGAGCTTCTCTGGCCGGTAGTGAGGGTCTTGCCGTAGGACAGCGCGGCGGCCGAGGGGGCGGGTTCCGTTGCGGCGGTGGCGGGTGGCGGCTTGCTGTTCGATGTCTTTGATGAGGGCGCGGGTTTCTTCTTGACGTTGTTGCGGTGTGAGATCTACCCAGCTGGGTAGGGGAGAGAGTTCGAGAGTGAGTTCTTCTTCGAAATCGATGGCGTAGACTTTTGGGCGAGGTGATTTGCGGCGTGCCTCGTGGAGGGCGGTGCGGTCGACCCAGACCCCCTTGAGGTTCTCGCCGTTGGCGAGAGCTTCGGCAGTGTTGATGCCAGGCCAGCGTAGGGGACTATCCACTAGATTTTCTTTGGTTCCTTGACTGAGGATGTATTTGAGACGCTGGACCTGGATGTCAGAGCCGCCAGCCACGGGAATACCGGTATAAGGCCTGGCCCAAAAGCTGGTTCTCCATTTGTGTAGGAGGTTGACCTCGCGGGCGACGTTGGAACCGACGAATTCCATGAAGGAGGAGATCTGTTTCTGGCTCTTGGCACTGATCAAGAGGTGCCCATGGTTGCTGAGGTAGGAACAGGCGTGGACTCGGACCTGGTATTTGCATTGAGCCAGGGCCAAGACGCCGATTACGATGGTGTTGAGTCCCTTCGAGGGGCGAAGTAGGAACATGCCCGCCAAGCAACGGTGGGTGATTTCGACGAGGGTCTCGCCATTGGGGCCGGGGGGTGCATAGCGAAGTCGGTGGGACATGCCTTCTAAGAACGCCAAGAGGGCTACTGTCCTCCCACCTGAGAGAAAGTTTTCTGAGATCCGCGCTTCCGACCAGGGTTATCAAGGCCGCGGACATTGGAGACTTCGGAGCGCCCGGGGAGGGTAGGGCGCTTTTGGAGGTTGAAAGTTGGGGAGAAGGCTGGCTGGGTGAAGCAGCTCATCGACAGCCTGTGGGCGAGCTGGTGGAGCCACGTGATGGTTGCCAACTTGCGCATTCTCCTGGGATTCGCCTTCGTCTCAGCGGGGCTCAGTGGGTACCAAGAAGGTGATCTATCAACCCTTCATTGATCCCCAGCACACAGGCCATTCTACCCATGCGGAGGCCGGGCATAGCATCGAACTTGCCAGGTAAAAGCTCTCTCAGCAGACCTTCGCCGAGCGGAAGAGCCTGGGAAGGACCAGGGAGTCGCCGTGAGGCGGAGCCTAAGAAAAGTCCGATCCGGAGCGCCTGGGCGACTAAGAGAGAGGGCTGCCCCCGGGAGCGCACGGAGCCTCCCCATCGGGGTGGTTCGCATCAGCAGGCTCTTCTCTATGCTGGAAAAGGGAAAGGGGATTATCGATGCGAATCCTCGTGTACGGCGCCGGAAACATTGGAAGTCTTTACGCGGCCTTGCTGCAGGAGTCCGGCCAGGATGTCTCCATCCTCGCGAGGGGAAAGCGTTTAAAGGAGATTCGCTCCCGGGGCATTTGGCTCGAAGATGCCCTGACTGGCAGGGAGACCACTTCGAAGGTAGAGGTAGTGGCGCGGCTCGATGCTCAAGATCGATACGATTTCGTCTTGGTCGTCCTACCTAAGAACCACGTTTCGGAGGTACTGCCGATCCTGCGCGAGAATCGCCGGACACCCAATATAGTGTTTTTTGGCAACAACGCCGCGGGGGCCACGGAGATGGAAGAGGCTTTGGGTCGCGAGCGGGTACTGCTCGGATTTCCAGGAGCTGCTGCCACCGTCGACCACCACACCCTTCGTTATTTGATCCTGGCGGCAGGAGAGCAACCGACGACCCTCGGCGAGCTGGACGGCACGAGGTCCGCGCGCATCGAGGAGCTTGGGGCCGGCCTCGAAGCGGCGGGTTTTCCCGTATCGATCTGCTCCAGAATGGATTCGTGGCTCAAGACTCATGCTGCTGAGATCTGGCCCACCGCAAATGCCCTATACGCGGCGGGAGGCGACATCGATCGACTGGTACGCACGCCCGATGCGCTGGTGCTCATGCTCCGCGGGATACTCGAGGGCTATCGGGCTTTGACCGTCCTCGGTATTCCAATCACGCCGGCCAACCACAATATCTTCCGGTGGCTTCCCGAACCGGTGCTCCTTTGGCTCGCCAAGAAGATGCTTCAGAGCAACGGGGTAGACATCAAGATCGGTCACGCGTTGGCTGCCCGCGATGAAATGCGTGTTCTGTCCAAAGAGCTTCAGGAGCTGATTCGAACCTCCGGTGTTGAGGCACCGGCGACCGAGGTTCTCGGTCGTTATGTCGATCCCCATACGGATCCCCTCGCGGACGGCAGCTCCCAGATTCCGGTCCGCAGGAAAATGCTGTGGTTTGGGCTCGGCTTGCTAGCGATCTTGGCGGTGCTGGTGTCACTTCTGACATGAGTGAGGGCCGTGGATCATAACAGGGGGGAGTCAATGAAAAGTCTGATTTGCCTTGGGATTCTCCTCTTGGTTGCCGCATGTCGAGAGAAGGAAATGTTGCCGGCGTCTTCGCCGGGAACCGCGAGATCTCTTGCTCAGGGGGAGGTTGTCGGCTTCCTAGCGAAGAATGGCGCTCAGGTATGGCGAGGCCTACCTTTCGCCGCTTCGACAGCCGGTGAGAACCGATGGCGTGGTCCGAGGCCGGCTCCCGAGTGGCAGGGTGTGCGCGAGGCTCTCCATTTCGCCGAGCGGTGCTCGCAACTGACGAACCAGAGCGATGAAGATGAAGGCTTGGAGGCGGGTCTGATCATCGGCTCGGAAGATTGCCTCGCCGTGGATATCTATTCTCCCGCCGACGCTCAGGGAAAGGCCCTGCCGGTTATGGTCTGGATCCACGGTGGTGGCAATGTCTGGGGCCGGTCGAGCGCCTACGATGGTTCGCGTCTTGCCGAGAACGAGAAGGTGGTTGTGGTCGCGACCCAATACCGTCTCGGGCCCCTTGGCTGGTTCTCCCATCCAAGCTTGAGAGAGAGCGCAACGACCCCCGAGGACGCCGCGGCCAGCTTCGCCACGCTCGACCTGATCGCGGCCCTGAAGTGGGTGCGAGGCAACATCGGAGTTTTCGGCGGTGCTACGGACAACGTCACTGTATTCGGCGAGAGCGCAGGTGGTCACAACGTGGCGGCGCTACTGGCCTCGCCGCTTGCCGAGGGCCTGTTCCATCGAGCCATCATTCAGTCCGGCAGCTTCGACAGCACCTCCCTGGCCGCAGCGCAGGGCTTCGAGGGCACCCTGGCCAATACCTCGATGGAGGTTGCCAAAAGGCTCGGGGTCAGCAAAGCCGAGGAGCTTCGCGCAGTTCCCCTGGCGGAGCTCTTCGCTGCCTATGAGCAGGGAAGTGGTTTTCTCGATGTTCCGCGGGTGATCGAGGACGGGGTTGTCTTGCCGGCGCGTCCGTTGCGTGAAGCTTTCGCATCGACGGAGACCTTCCATACCGTGCCGATTATGGTCGGAACCAACCGAGATGAGATGAAGCTCTTCTATGCTGGAAACCCCGAGCTGATAAAGAAAGCTCTGGGTTTCCTTCCGGTGCCTCACGACCAAGAGTTCTACGATGCTTTGACGGGGTATATCAGTCGCCTATGGCGTATTCGCGCGGTAGACCAGCCGGCAGCCATGATGGCCAGAGCGGGCCATCATGCCGTGTACGCGTATCGGTTTGACTGGGATGACGGTGGACGGCTGCTTTCGATGGATTTCAAAACTCTCTTCGGCGCGGCCCATGGCTTCGAAATACCGTTCGTATTCAACAGGTTTCAATACCTGGGCGACGCGGATCGATTTCTTTTCCAGGACCGGACCGCCAGCGAACGCGAGAACCTGAGTCGCGCGATGGGTGGCTATTGGGCCTCGTTTGCCCGGGATGGGCTGCCATCGTCCCCGGCCGGACCCCCATGGCCCACCTACAGCGAGAAGGGAGCTTCGTTCCTACGGTTCGATACTGATAGTGACGGTGGCATCGAAGTCGCCCAGGGCGCAGACACTCTCGAGGCACTGGTAGTGGACCTGAAGGGGGATCCACGCCTCGACAAAGTTCAGCGGTGTCGGATCATCCGGGAGATGGGCGAGTGGATGTTTACCCGGCCCATCTATGAAACGGTTCGAGCGGCGGTGGAGTGTCGATGAGCCGGTGGACAGTCGTGAACAGTCCGTAGCCGAATGGAGAGGCCCGTCAGGCAGCGGTGGGTGACTTCGACAAGGTTTTCGCCGTTCGGGGGGCCGGTGGGTGCATAGCGGAGTCGGTGGGACATACCTCCTAAGAACGCCAAGAGGGCTGCTGTCCTCCCACCTGAGAGGAGCTTTTCTGAGATCCGCGCTTCCGACCAAGGCGCCTAAGGCCGTGGCCATTGCAGGCATCGGAGCGCCCTGGACGGGCTAGGCGCGTTTGGTGCCTGGGTGATCGGGAGTAAACTGGCTGGGTGAAGCAGCTCATCAACAGCCTGCGGGCGCGGCGGTGGAGCCACGTGATGGTTGCCAACCTGCGCATTCTCTTGGGGTTCGCCTTCGTCCCTGCAGGGCTCAAGAAGGTGATCTACCAACCCTTCACGGATCCCCAGAACACCGGCGCTTTCCACGAATTCCTGCACTCGTTCTACGCCACCGGCGTCTTCTACCAATTCGTTGGAGGCGTCCAGTTGCTCATCGCCGTTCTATTGATGACCCAGACTTTCGCCACCCTCGGGGCCCTGATGGCGTTGCCGGTCATAACCGCAATCACTGTGTTTTGCTGGAGCACCGGCGTGATCCCTACGGCCACCGTCGCTACCATGATGCTCGCGGGCACCCTCGCTCTGATCGCGTGGGATATGGACCGGTGGCTTACGATCGTGTTTCCTCACTTCCATGCGCTTCCGGCAGATGAGACCGCCTCGTCCCTCATCGATCTGGCGTTATGGCGTGCTTGTGGCATCGGCATCCTGGCCGTCTATGGAATCTCCTGCCTCCTCTACGGTGGGGTCTATCGTCCCAAGGGCATGGACCTCAGCCATCCCGCGTTCTACGCCTTATTCCTCGTCCTGCTCTTTCCCGTCGGCACTCTATTTTTGGAGCAGCGCCGGTGCAGTCGAAAGAGGAGAACGACGGCTTAGACCTCGACGAAATCGCTCTGGCTATCTGAGGGCCGCCAGGAGATCTTCCGGCGAAGCATTGTCACCAAAAGTCTCGCTTAGGTGGGCGAAGTGCTCCGTGTCGCCGGGGCCGAAGACGAAGCTGCCTCCCAACTGGAGAGCATGCTCGCCGAGGCTATGTTGACGGTGGCCGGCAGCCTGGGCCCTCTTGCGAGCAGCGTGGTTGTCTCGGCGGGCGAGATGGAGGAGAGACGCCGACCCGAGCCGGGCGGCCTTGTAGGCCCGGCGGTCTGCATCTATCAGTAGAGGGAAGGTGATCCCCGTTTCCTCTCGGAAGGCGGAAGCATAGCGGAGGTCGCCAAGGCCCACCGCTGCGACCGAAGCTCCCGCCGCCTCGATGGCCTCCTCGTGGTCGCGCAACTGCGCGACGTGCTCACGGCAGAAAATTCAGCCGTAGTGACGGAGGAAGACGATGACGGCCCGGCGGTCTTCCCACAGGCTGCCGAGGCGGATGTCTTCACCGGTGGTGTTCGGAAGAGTGATAGGAGACAACTTTGCGCTAAGGGTGCTGAGCATGGGGGAATCATAAGGAACCTATGGAGTCTCCGCAACGCGGATACCGTGGGCTCGAGCGCGGGATCTCCGGAATAGTCCGTAGCTGAACAGTCCGCGGCTGAGAGGAACAGGCCCGCCAAGCAGCTGTGGGTGATTTCGACAAGGTTTTCGCCGTTCGGGCTGAGGGCGCCTGGCGGAGTCGGTAGGACATGCCTTCTAAGAACGCAAAGAAGGTCACTGTCCTCGAACAGGCGAGAAGCTGTCTGAACTTCGGACTTCTGACCACCTCGAACAATGCCACCTAGCAGGGACCTCCAGCTTTCTGAGTCAAATGACTCATGTGGTCCTATGTGGCGGCAGATACCATCAGCCTGGCAGGAGAAATACACTTCTGATCTAGAGGTGAAGTTTGATGTTGAGGTTCCAAACCGATCCCAAGGAGGGAAGCAATGAAGGTTGAGAGGAAGTGTTCCTTTCGTTGGCTGGTAGGCGCAGCGTTAGTCGTGGTGACCTTGTCTTTGACACCACCTATTGCTGCTCAAGGTTGGTGGTATTCCGAGTGGAGGCAATTCTCGACCCTGACGGTTTGTGGAGAGACTTGCTCGCCTGGCTTGAGATATGGCGTCATCTTCTCCAGCGAGAAGAAATGGATGTGTCATGCCACCAGTGGCTATTGCTATGACACGGGGGAGTACCGGGAGCGGTTCGTCGGCTATAGCTGTGGTGCATGCTAGTCGTTCCTTCTCACCAACTTTCTGCTGCGCCGCCGGATCTGCCTATATTTGCTGCGTCGGCCTCGAAGCGAACTCCTTGCATCTACAGGCATCTAAGCCGGCTCGCTACGAATCCGGTGAGAAGCAACGACTAGCCAGTGCTGGGCGGCCCAGTTCTCATGCCCGTAGCAACCGAACAAGAGCGCAGTTTCTTGGCGGCTGAGAGGCTGAACTCGGGACTTAGATTTCGTTCTATTCCGGGAGCTCGTGGTTGCAGCAGGACCCGCAATCACCACATCCAATGCACTTTCTGGGAAGTGGTCAGTAGGAGGTCGATCCGCAGCTGCAGCTAAGTTGGAACCCTCCGCTGCTGAGTCGTGAGGTGTGGGTAGTGAGTAGTGAGGAGTGGCGAAAAGCTAGCTAGCCGAGTGATGGGATCGTACCGAGATGTTGAGAGCCTTTTGAAACTTGCCCCCTGAACCTTTCTAGGCCCTTGGGTCCCTCAAGAGGTCAATGCAATTGGAGGTGTAGCCGACTTCGGATTCACCTCAGGAGCCTTGGGGATTTCCAGGAGTCGAAACTCTAGGCCTTCGGTGCCTTTCAGGTAACCAACCTTCGCGGCTCGTTGGATTTCTTTGCTCAGAGGACGGTTCCCAAGAATCCAATGGATGAGGGCAAACTGGTCGCTGATGTCGCCCTCGAATCTATCTGGCTCTTCCCCAATCTGCATTCTGCGCTCTCCCGAACGAGATGCTCACAGCACACGCTCGCCTATTTCTCATTAGTGTGGAATAATAAGCAATCCTAAATTTCTCCAGAGAAGGAAGGGGCATCGTGAGATACCTAGTGGAACTCCATGTATCCGCTGGCCTACCGTTCGGCCATGCTCTCGAAATATCTAGGTGGGCTTCGAGCTCTTCTAGGAACATCGGGACCCCCGCTGACTCCGAATCCGGGGAGCTCAGAAGTTGACGCTCTACGAGAGGCACTCCGTCGCTAGTCCAGACCCCTCCACTGGCCATACCTCTGGTTGGACTGTTCAGCTCGGGAACGGGCGACGCATTCCATGGCAAGGCCTACAAACAGGTCCCCTCACCCTTTCCCAGATCGAGATCGAGGAGACCTGCCAGGCTCTACTCAGTTGCGACCTGCAACAGGTGGGCCGACTTGCCAGCCAAATTTTGCAGCCCGCGACGGGAGACAAGGCCCATCGACCCGCACTCATCTTGCATTCCACCACCCCAGAGCTCAAGACTTTCGACGGCGATCTGGATGCACTCATCGGCGGCCGAGTCGGCGGCGACTTCACCACCTATAAAGAAGCTCGTTCGGTCTATCTCGCCCGCCCTGGAGATGTTGTGGCCGGCCGCACGCGGGCCTGGAAAGCAGCGGTCGGAGCCTTGGGAGCCGAGGCCGTCGAGCTCGAGGATTGTGACTACTACTACCTATCCCATGCCCTGCTGCATCTGGCGCGTAACTACCGCGGCGGCACGGGCTGCGCCCTCGATCGGTTGGTCGAATGCGTGCGGGAAACTCCACGGGTCGTGCGTCTTTACGCTTTTGAGCTCGAGATGCAGATCTTCCTGCTCTGGCTCGCCCGAGCTGCTGGTCTCGAAGAACTAGCCCTGGAAGCGAACCGCCCAGCGCTGTCAGCAGCCTGGAATCGCAAGTCGGTGCTGCATCCCACCGTGGAGCTGGCGACCCGCCTGACCGGGTCCCTATCGGGCCTGACAGCACCAGAGTGCTTGGAGAAGGAAAGTCGCCTTTGTGCCCTGGCCAACCAGTTGGGTATCGAGGTCGCTGCTATCCCTGGCTACACCATCGAGCGCGAGGGTAGACCGGTAGAGGACTTTGTGCAGCAGGTGCTATCAGCTGCTGGTCTCCTCAGGCAACGCTATGGCTTGCGCACCGGCTGCCTGAAGGCCTCGGAGTCTGGAGACGGGGCGCGGATCACTCCTGGCATCTGCCTCGAGGACGACTCCGCCCTCGCTGACTTGGCCCGCGAGGCTCATGTCCACGGCGACGACTACGTGCTGGAAGCCCATGTCACCTATTGCCAGGCCAGGGTCGGTGGACAAACCTTGCCAACAGCTCTTTCGGCCCATATTCGCGGGGGTCAGGTCGCCCCGGGAGCGACGATCCAATTCATGCAGGGCACCTCCTGGAAAGGAAATGTGCTGCTGGACGAGCACAGCCTCGATCTATTCGCCATTCCAGCAGCTCACTATCGTCGGCTGCGCCGGTTCGTCGATGATTTTCAGGATGCCTTCGAGCGGCGGGCTCCCGGGCTAGTGCTGGCGGGGATCGACTTCGCCATCGGCACCGTTGGGGGTGCCTTCGGCGAAACCATATTGCTCGGAGTCCAGGACCTCAACGTTTCGTTCACCGGTGCCGAGTGCCTACGGGCCTTCCTCGACAAGGCCCAGAGCACCAAGAACGGGAGTGGTGGCCACCAATACGGCGTGACCCGAATCTACCGCCCGAGCTCCCAAGCCGACCACAGGCCTTGCTTCGAGTCACACGCACTTTCGATCAGGGGGCGGTCTACGCCGACACCGTCGCATCGATTCCCGGCCGCTGGGCCATGGTGGGTATCACCGGCGCAGACCCCGGAGACGCCATCGCCAACTTGAACCGCTTACAAAGCGCCCTCATCGCTGACGACCTGGTCCAAAGCCCGTAAGTCGTAGCAGCTATCTTGAGATGGATTTCCTGAAGGGTCGTTTCTTGTAGCTGGCCGATGCGGTAGCCCGCAGCTTGGCCCACGGTGCCGAGCGAGAATAGTCCCTAGTCGAACGAAGAGGATCGATGGCGGAGCGATGGCTGTCCCCGGAACTTGGGCCCCCGGAACTTGGGCCCCCGAACAGTTCGGCGCTGGGGGCTGTATTTGCTTTGAGCCAGGACCAGGACGCCGATGACGATGGCGTTGAGCCGCCTGGAGGGCCCAGGAGGAAAAGGCCAGCTAGGCAGCGATGGATGATCTCGACGAGGGTTTCGCCGTTTGGGCCGGGGGGTGCCAAGCGGAGTCGGTGGGACATGCCTTCTAACTAAGAAAGCTAAGAAGGTTGAAGTCCCCGTACAGGAGAGCAATGTTTCTGAGATTCGGGCTTTCCACAACCTCGAACACTTCCTCGTAGCGGAGATCTCCAGCTGGCTGAGTCAAATGGCTCATGTGGTCCTCTCTGGCGACAGATACCATCACCCCGAAAAGTCCGTAGCCGAACGGATAGGCCCGAACGGATAGGCCCGAACGGAGAGGCCCGGCGGCGAAGGAAATTTGAAGATCGTGGGGCAAGTGGCAGCCCCTACCGAAGCCCATGGACCCGTCCAAGATAAGGGGAAGATCATGGGGAGCTGCCTTACCCCACTCAGCGTGACCAGGGACAAGTGCTTAGTCCCTCTAGTTCTGGGAACGCTGTTCTGGGGACGCTGTTCTGGGGACGCTGTGCTGGGAACACTGTGCCAGGAACGCTGAACTAGCACAGGTGTCGGCTCCACCCGAGGGATGCTACGAGCCTGTGAATACAGTACTCTGACCCAGGAATGTCTTGGCGGTGTGATGCGTTTAAGACTTAGATAACGCCTCTTGATACGAGCCGTCATCTTTTCCCCAAACTCTGAGTGTGTAGCTACTGCCGAGGAGATTCCATGCGCAGCCGATTCCCACAGATTCTCTCACTTCTCCTATTCCTGGCTGTACCAGCTGTTGCTGGAGAACTACCGGATCTAAGCGAAGCACCTCGGGAAGTGTTGGTGCGGTTCAACGATCAGCTGGAGTTCTGCGCTCAGACCGGGTTCGCTCATCGTGGCACGGTGCCCACCCTGGATCTGCTTTTCGAGGCCTTGGAAGTGACGGCAGTCCAAGCGGTGTTTCGGTCGTCCAGCGAGACCCTCCGACTGGCGCAGGGTAGCTCTCTGCTTTCTATCGAGACTCTGAGGCAGGAGCACGATCGGGTGGTCGTGCAGGCGAACCTCTCGGCGCGTGTGCAGGGACAGACAGTCGCCTTGCCGGAGCTATTCCATATCTACCGCTTTTCCCTCGGCGGCGAGCAGGATCCTTCTGAGGTTGTGGACCGATTGAAACAGGACCCTCGGGTGATCTTTGCCGAGCCCAATCATCTCTACCGTCAGGAGGCCCTGCCTCGAGACCGGTATGTCGACGGTGATGGAGACGAATCTTGGGAGTCCGGGAGCTGGAGCCAGCCCTACTCGGATCTCTGGGGGCTCGAGGCGAGTGAGTGGGATCAGGTTTGGGATCAGAGATCTTCCCTTTGGCAGGAGCCACCGCGCATCGGTGGTGGTGGAGTGACCGTGGCGGTGGTGGATACGGGGGTCGATGTACTTCATCCGGATCTGGCAGCGAATATTTGGCGGGATGCGGCCGGCAACCCTGGGCGAGATGTGGTGGACATTGATCTCGAGAGCTATCTGGATCGGGGCTTCGTCGCCATCCCTGGAGAGGACTACGCTACCCAGGATTTCGAGCCGACCGACCGTAACGGCCATGGCACTCACGTCAGTGGGACGATCGCAGCGGTGGCCGACAATGGCATCGGAATAGCCGGCGTCGCTTGGAACAGCTCTCTCATGCCGATCCGGGCCGGGTTCGCCATTTCGACTTCTAACGGCGGCAACTTTGGGCTACTGGAGTCCGATGATATTGCCGTTGGCCTGATGTGGGCAGCTGACAACGGAGCCGACATCATCAATATGAGCTTTGGCGGTAGCGGCAGCGAAACCATCGGAATCGGTGTGGAATATGCCGCAAGCCTTGGGGTTGTGCTGGTAGCTTCCGCTGGCAACAGAGGTATCGATACTTCCGCCGCTTTTCCTGCCAGCCACCCTGCGGTGATGGCTGTCGGCGCTCTCGATGCTTCGGGCAAAAGAGCGAGATTCTCAAATACCGGTCGACTGGTCTCTCTTGCCTCTCCCGGGGTGGATGTTCTTTCTCTCAAGGCTCAGGGAACAGCTCTTAGCGGCGAAGAGAAAGTGGTAGATGCCGATTACGTTCGTTCTGATGGCACTTCCATGGCAGCTCCCCACGTCGCTGGCGCTGCTGCGTTGGTTCTTTCTCTATATCCATCGTTGAGCACCTCCGAGGTTCGCTCCCGCCTGGAAGGCTCTTCTCGGGATCACGGTCTTTTCACGGCTGGGTCCAGCGGAAATCGGCAGAGTTTTGGCCATGGCCAGCTGGATCTCTTCAACGCCTTGGATGCTTCGGTGCAACCGGTGCTCAAAGTAACCTCCTGGCGCCTGAGGGATGACCCCACAGACCCTGCGAACAACGGCAATGGTCTGGCAGAGTCAGCGGAGAACATCACATTTAGTCCAGCTCTGAAAAATGTCTGGGTCCCGGCTTCGGGGCTGGTCACCCTCACGTTGACGACCTCAGATCCTTTCATCGAGATCACCGATGGTACCCGTAGGAGAAACGGCTGGTCGAACACCCATAGCCACATTCAGGTTTTCTCTTTTACCGTTGCTCCGGGAGCACCGGATCGGCACCGGGGAGAGCTGAAGTTGCACGTGCAGGGAGACGGTTGGGAGCAGCAATTCAATTTCCCGATTACCATCAACCCTCCAGCACCCTTTCCAATCTCTCTCGATGATCACACTCCTCCCACGTCAGATGTAAATCTGACCCCTCAGATAGCCGCTGACGCGGCCGGTGGCACAGTCGTAGTTTGGCACCGGCAGAAGTTGACCGAAGGGGAAACAGAAATTCGCGCTCGGTTACTGACCCCAGAGGGGGAGTTCCTCGGTGAGGACTTCCTCGTTGACAAGGCTGGTCGTTTCCAACTCTCGAGCCCGACTACCGATCGCAATGATTCAGGTGCAATCGTGGTGGTTTGGATCGATCGCACCGACGACACGACTCCGGTAGTGGCCGGGCGTCTGTTCACGGCAGTCGGCAACCCTGCTTCCCCTGTTCTGGAGCTGTATCGGGATCCAGATTTGCCACCTATTGGCGGTTATTCCGTGGCCATGGACGACGAGGGGGGCTTTACCGTCGCCTGGACAGTGGACATCGGTGCCGAGCGCGACATTTTTGTGCGACGCTTTGCCGCCGATGGTTCCCCTCTTGGCTCGGCACGGCCGGTGGGCCCCAACAGTGCCGGGTCTCCGCGGCGCCCTGCCATCACTCACACGGGGGACGGTGAGATGGTCGTGGTTTGGATTCAAGTTCCAGGGACCCATGTGATGGCACAACGGTTCGATGCCTCAGGGGATCGCGTTGGCAGCGAGACTCGAATCAACCAGGAACCCAGCGGCTTCGACGTTTCTCCAGATGTAACATGGCTTCCTAATGGTAGTTTTCTGGTTGTTTGGAAAGGCTGCACTCCGCCGTCGGAAGGTCTGGTTTGCACCATCAAATCCCGAGCCTTTGATCGTACCCAAAGCCCTTGGGCAGATGAGGTCATTGTCAGTGATACCGACGACCTGTATTTTCTTTCTCTTGGTGTTGCTGCGGACTCGAGTGGTCAGGCGATGGTCACCTGGGATGGCTGCCCGCCGGCCTCGAACGCTGTGGCCGATTGTGGAGTCTTCTATCGCTTCCTCAATCCTTTCGGAGGGCCGGATAGCGAAGTGGTTGAGGACCTGAGCCCTGGAGGGCCTCTATTTCCCAGTGTTGGCAGCATGGAGGATGGCTTTCTCCTGAGTTGGGATGATCAGGACGGAAGTCCCACTGGTGTTTTTGCTCTGGTGGTTTCCAACCCAAGGACCGGGTCAAGTATTTGCGATGCGGAAGATCCCAACCAGATGTGTTTGCGCGAAGGGCGGTTTCAGGTGAGCGTGGAGTGGGAAGACCACAGCGGAAACTCCGGGGTCGGCAACGCCATCAACCTGACCGACCAATCCGGAGCCTTCTGGTTCTTCCGCCCCGGCAATGTCGAGTTGTTGGTGAAAGTCCTAGATGGCGGGTTGATCAATGGGCATTGGTGGGTTTTTTCCGCATCTCTATCCAACGTCGAGTACACCTTGACGGTTACGGACACCGCAACAGGTTTGATCAGGAACTACCGTAATCCCAGTGGGGCTCTCGCGAGCTTCGGAGATACGATGGCGTTTGCCATAGAAGCTCCTTCGGAAGAAGGAAACAGCTCTTTACCTTCTCTCGATACTCGCTCCGTGAAGCCAAGCCTGGAAGCTCTGGCTCAAAGCTTACCGGCGCTCCAAACTCTGCCCGAAGCTGGCGAGGCACCGCTTCCCTGTGTTGCTGACAGTGAGACCCTCTGCCTCAACGGCAGCCGGTTCTCAGCGCTGGTCCAATGGACCGACCCACAGGGCAACACCGGTTCCGGGACCGCCGTTGCACTGACCGAAGACAGTGGCTATTTCACGTTCTTTAACGAAGCGAATATCGAGTTGGTCGTGAAGGTTCTCGATGGTCGCCCAGTAAATGGTCAGTGGTGGGTCTTCTATGCATCGCTGTCCAATGTGGACTACACCCTTACGGTGACCGATCGCGTTACCGGAGCCGTGAAGGTGTACAACAATCCGCCAAATACTTTTGCTAGTTCCGCCGACCTAGAGGCCTTCTAGCGCGAATAATTCCCCGGAGAGACCTCTCCCCTTGGCGAAAAGTCGCGAATAGCCCGTAGCCGAATAGAGAGCCTTGCCAAGCTGTGGGAGAAAGGAATACTGAACCCCGTAGGTTGAGTATGGTTTGATCCAACTGTTCACTGGTGGGGCAACCTCCGACTCGAACCCATCGACAGAGATCCCAGGCTGTCCTCCTGTGGGATAGTAGAGCGATGAAACGTTCCTTCCTCGTTGGATTCTTGTGTTTTGGATTTCTTGCGACACCGCATCTCGACGGTGAGACGACGGAGGAGTCGGCGATACCGGGTCTCGTCGATCTGTCCCTCGATGTGCCCGTGAAGACCGGTGCGGGCACGCTCGTCTTGACCTCAATCGTGAGCGAAACGATAGCTGAGTCACCTTTCCTCCCCAAGTCCTACCCAGCGGGAAGCGGCACTACCGTTCACTTCTCTCTCGACGGAGTCGCGTTTGAGCTGAGTTCGATGTCAGAAGGTTACGAGAGTCAGACCAACGCTTGGGTAAAAGACGTTCGCGTCGCATTGGTCGATTTGCAGCCTCGCGGTGCCCATGTCGCGGTTCGCCTCGACCGGGTGTCCGAGCGCAGGCTCGATGAGCCACGGACAGTCCGTGCCACCAAGAATCGGCCCGTGGTCCTGGAGCCGCCGCTCGAGCTGGTGGTGAAGACGGGCTTTGTGACAAACGGCGATCCAGACGGGGCGTCTTCTCGGTCAGTCCAGGTCGAGTTCAGGGAGATGTACCTGCTGGAAGGCGGTTTCTCGACCGGGCAAGTTCTCGACGAACAAACATTTGTTCTCGATCCATCCAAGATGTCCTGGCGCTGGCGAGATTGGGAATTCGCGGTCGTGAAGTCGGAACCCGGCCTTTGGATGGACCTCTCGTTCGCACGACTTGCCCTCGAGCCCATTCCCTGGCCCATCCAGGATCTCGAACCATATGACCTATCTTGTTCCTACACGGCCAGTAGTGACGCGACCAACCTCTCGGCGAATCAGATCGACTACGACTGGGACCGATATGAAGAGTGCGCTCGGCTAGACCCGGAAGGGCGCCTGCAAATCGACCCGGCTCATGTCGAACGGGTGAGCCTCGATGACGGCTTTGCCAGGGTGCTCGTCCAAACGAAGGGCTGGTACCACGTGCGACCTGATGGAACATCGCTAAGCGCAATCAGCTTCGATTTCAGCCCTGACCCCTGGTCCGAGGGGCTCACGCGAGGCCTGCGGGAGGGCAAGATCGTCTACTTCAATCGCCAATTCGAAGAGGCGATCAGCCACCACTACGACTGGGGTTGGCCGTTCGAGAACGGACACGCACTCGTGTGTGAGGGCTGCGAGCTGGAAGATTCGGAGTTCGAACATCGCTCCCTGGTGGGGGGCAGGTGGTGGTTCATTGACCACGAAGGGAATGAAGTCGAACACGAGCTTCTCTCTGAGGATGAGATCTCCCGATTGGAGCGTCTTTCTCGCCACGGCAAGCATCGCTGATGATCGGATGGTAGGGGTGAGATGGTGGATGGGATTGCGAGGGATGGAAATCCCTGGTGAAGACGAGCCCTTCCTGCTCACCAATCTTCTGCTGCGGTCCGGTATCTACCTGAATCTCCGGCGTCAGAAGGCGATTCTGCTCCTCGACAGAGTGTCACTATGCCTGCGGCGCAGAAATCACCTTCTTCCTTGCATCTCCCGGCATCTCCAGTGCCTCGCGACGAATTCGGTGTGAAGGAAGGGCTAGCCCTTGAGGCTTCTTCTGGAGGTTCGGTGGTCGGCCCTCGTGTTATCGTTTGCTCAATCTCTCTACCGTTGCGATTCTTTCCGGAGGTGCTCTAGATGAAAGCCGGTCCGACGACCCCGATGTATTCCCCCACGCCCCGTCTGGCGTGCCTTTCTTTGATCTTCTCGCTTGCGACAGCGATTCCTCTAGCCGCGGCGAGTAGCGGCGATCCATGCGCCCATCGCGATCCTCTCCGCCAGCCCTTTTTTGGTACCACCCACCTCCACACTGGCCTGTCCTTCGATGCCGCCATTCGCTTCGTGCCGTCGACTCCCGACGATGCCTACCGCTTCGCGCGCGGCTTGGCGCCTTTACCCGGTGTCGGGCCCTGGGGCATCGTGAACGAGACCATGTATACCAACCCTAGACCCCTGGACTGGGGAATGGTCACCGACCACGCGGAGCAATTCGGGGAGATCGGCATTTGCCTCAGCGACATGATCGGCGGCAAGCGCGCCCCCGATTCGGCCTACTACTCCCTCGACTGCCAAATGATCCGCGGCTTCTACTACAAGACCGGCGACGGCGTGGAGCTCGGTGCCGACGGTCAGCCGATCGCCATCGAAGATGGCAGCCGGCTCCCTCCTTCCGCGATGCGGACCAGCGCTAGCAATGCGTTCACGATTTTGGGTGGCCCCGGATTTATCACTGGCAGCATGAACAGCCGCATGCCCCTGTGCGAGAGCGGTGCCGCAGACTGCGACGCTTCGGGCCTGTCGGTGTGGAAGTCGATCCAGGAATCGGCTCACGATCACAACGAGCCGTGCGAGTTCACCACCTTTGTTGCCTATGAGGCGGCATCTACCCCCAGCGGCACCAATTGGCACCGCAATGTCATTTTTCGCAACGAGAACGTCATCGAAACGCCCATCACCGCCATCGACATGGCCGAAGTGAAGAACCCCGACCCCAACACCACGCCGCCTCAATACCTTCGAACTCCGGCGGTGGAGAAGCTGTGGGACGGTCTGCGCGACCAGTGTCTGGAGGCGACGCCGAAGGGCGGTCTTCCCCAATGCGACGTTCTGACCATCCCGCACAACTCCAACCTGGGTGGCGGTGTAGGCAATCCCGACGATCCGATCATCCCGCCGCTTTTCTTCGATCCGCGGAACGCCGAGGACGCGGCCAACCGGCAGCAGATGGAACCTCTGGTGGAGATCTTCCAGGACAAGGGGTCGAGCGAGTGTCGTTACGACCCGCGCTTCGCCGCTGGCGTCGGCACTTCCGACGAGCTCTGCAACTTCGAGATCCTTGACACCACCAGCCTCCAGGGCGCCTCGGGCGTAGGCACCGCCGCCGGCAGCGGTGGTGTACCGCCAGAAGCGTTCAACGATCGCGCCTTCGTGCGCAATGTTCTGAAGGACGGCCTGGCCTTCCAACAGCAATATGGCGTCAACCCGTTCAAGCTCGGCATCGTGGCGGCGTCCGATTCCCACAACGGCTCTATGGGCTGGCATCCGGAAAACTCGACCTACGAGGGGCACGAGGGCATCGAGGACGCCATCCCGGTACAAGCGGGCAACAACATCCAGAACAATTCCGGCGGCTACTCGGTGGTTTGGGCCGAGGAGAACACCCGCGATGCCATCTTCGATGCCATGAAGCGGCGCGAAACCTATGGCACCAGCGGCACCCGCCCGGTGGTGCGTTTCTTCGCCGGCTGGGGGGACGCCTTCAACGCTCAGACTCTCTGCAAGCGTCCCGACCGGCTGGCCGACGCCGGCTACACCCACGGCGTTCCCATGGGCGGGGATCTGGACCAGGCACCGTCCCGGGCCAAGGCCGGCAAGAATGCCCGTCCAGTGTTCCTTTTCTCGGCCTACCGCGACGACAATCCGAACGAGGGTGCCCTCTTACAGCGGGTTCAGCTGGTGAAGGGCTGGCTCGACGCGGAGGGGAATACCCACGAGAAGGTGATCGACGTGGCTGGTGGACCGAACGACGCCTGGGTGAACCGGGACACCTGTGAACCCACGGGAGCCGGCCACGAGCAGCTGTGCGGTGTTTGGGTCGACAAGACCTTCGATGCCAACCAGGCGGCCTTTTACTACCTGCGCGTGCTCGAGAACCCGGTGTGCCGTTACAGTACCCATATCTGCCGCGACAAATACCAGATCGACCCCCTCTCCACCGGCTGCGCGAACGGCCTGACGGCTCTGGCGAAGTCGGGAAATCCGGCCGACCGCCTGAAGGCCCAACAGGCGGCCTTCTGTTGCAACAACGAGGCTAGCGATTATTACGTGCAGCCGGTGATCCAAGAGCGGGCGTGGACATCGCCGGTCTGGTATTCCCCCGCATCCGATCTTCCGTGAGTCGCCTTCGGACCCTCGGTGGCGGGGTGATGCGGGCGGCCCGTGCTCCCGGCGTTCACTTTTTGATCGTCGGGGTGCTCCTCTTTGTCCTAGCGGTGCGGTTCCAGGGACCGTTCGGGGCTGGCGACGGAGCCCGCAGCAGAGTCGATGCCGGCCTGGAGCACGGCCCGATCGTGGTGTCGGCACTGCGAGTTGGCGAGGCGCGAACCGAGCTCGCGGCGATCCACCATCGGCCGCCGACGGAGGCCGAAGTGCAGGCCAAGGTGAGTGAGATGGTGGACGAAGAGCTTCTCTTTCGCCATGCCCTCGACCTGGGTCTTCTCGACCAAGCACCGGTGCACCGGCGCTTGAAACAGATCGCCTCCTTTGTTTCGTCAGAGGAAGGTGCCGAGCAAGGTTCCGAAGACTTTGCCGAGGCGGACGTGGACGAGATTTTGGCTCTCGGCCTTCATCGGGGCGACCTGGTGGTGCGCCGCATTCTGGCGGATAGTGCCCGCAGGCTGATTCGCTCCGCCGTGTTGTCCCGTGAACCCTCGGAGGAAGCGCTGCTTTCCTATCTCCGGGAGCATCCGGAGCGCTTTCGGAGGAAGGAAGAGATGGCGCTGACGTGGCGATCCGCGGAGGACGACACGATGACGCCGGAAGTCTTGCCATCTCTCCCGCGTCGCGATTTGGCGCGGAAATTCGGCCGTGCATTCGTCGACGCTCTGGACACAGCAGCCGTGGGCACCTGGCAGGGGCCGCTGTCTTCAACCTATGGTCGCCTTTACGTCCGGGTGGACGAGTATGCCCCCGAACGCGTCGCCGAGCTGCGGGAGGCGCATGAGCGAGTGCGGGCCGAATTGATGGAGGTGCTAGCCGATCGATGGCTAGCCGCACGGCTCGACCAGCTGCGCGCTGGAACGGAAGTGGTCCTGCCCCCTCCGACGGCTTCGCAGGTCGCCCTCCTGGAGACGGCTAAGGAGGATGCTAGGTGAGGACCGGAACGACCTTTGTCTTTCGTCGGTTGCTTTCTTGCTTCTGGGTGGCGGTGACCGTTCTCATCGGCGTCGTCCCGGTCTCGGCCCACGTCTTTGCTCCTGCCTTGCTGGAGCTGCGGGAGACCGATGCGGACAGGTTCGCCGTGCGTTGGAAGCAGCCCAACGTGCAGCCCGCCGGTGCTCGGGCCGGTCCGCGCTTGCCCGGCACCTGCCGTGTCGTGGGCGACACGCAAATCCGCCGTGAGGGCACCGGTTCGACCGCTCTGTGGACCGTGCACTGCCCAGGAGGGCTCGAGGGTCGAGAGTTGTCGGTGGACGGTATCGCCTCCACTCGGGCGAACGTATTGCTGCGCTTGGAGCGGGTCGGCGGCGGCTCGATTCGCCACGTGCTGACCGCGGATGCTCCTGTTTTCGTCGTGCCATCGGCAGAGTCATTCTCCGGCGTCATCTGGTCCTACAGCCGCCTGGGAATCGAGCACATAGCCAGTGGCATCGACCATCTTCTCTTCGTGCTCGGCCTGGTGCTACTGGTGGGCGGCGGCCGCCGTCTGCTGTGGACGGTTACCGCCTTCACCCTCGGCCACAGCGTTACCCTGGCCCTCGCGACCCTCGGCTTGGTGCGCGTACCCCAGGCTCCGGTAGAGGTCTTGATTGCCTTCAGCATCTACCTGCTGGCCGTGGACCTGGCCCGCGGCCCCCGGTCGAGCCACGGAGAGGTCCTCACGGGTAGGACGTGGATGCAACGTCATCCCGGCTGGATGGCCGGGAGCTTCGGCCTCTTCCATGGCCTCGGATTCGCCGGCGCCCTTACCGAGGCGGGCCTACCCTCGGGGGACATCCCCACTGCCCTTTTCGCCTTCAACGCCGGTATCGAGCTAGGACAGCTGGCCTTCGTTGCCTTGGTTCTCGCAGCAGGCGCAGCATTCCGAGCCTTGGTGCGCCCTGGAGCCTCGATAGCGGATGGCAGGATCGGTTGGCGAACGCGAGTCCCCACCGTCGCCCGTGCGATTCCCGTCTACGTCATCGGCTGCCTGGCGGCCTATTGGATGATCGAGAGAGGGGCGGATCTACTTCTCTGACCAGGGACGAGCCTCCAGGGTTTCTTTGGGAGTTCGATACAAAGCGCTCTTTTGAAAGACACCTGGCGCTTGAACAGGCTGGCTCGGCAACGGTAGGTAATTTCGACCCCAAAGAAAGAAGATTGATCCAATGTAGGGACGGTTTTCGCCTAGATGGCCGGTACAAATTCAACTAACGCTCATTTCGGAGGGGGGAACCATGGAGAAGCTAACGACGAAGATCCGGTACCTGATCGGTCTAGCTCTGATTGCCGTCAGCGGGCTGGTGGCGATGGGGTCCTGGGGCAGTACAGATGGCTGGGGACAATGGAGATATACCGACCGGTCAGATTCCAACCAAGCCTATTGCGACGCCAACTTCCCATTCACCATCTGTGCGGAATGGTGCGAATTGGTTCCCGATCCCAACTCTCCCATCATGGAGGAAATCCCGACTGGGAACCTATGCTGTATGGATAGCGGCAGTCAGAGGATGCGCGGCACCCTTGGTGACTGCGAGAATCCAATTTGACGGAGTAGTCCGCAGCCTAATGGAGAGAAGCCGAATAGTCCGCAGCCTAATGGAGAGGATCGGTGGTCTTTTTCGGGTTTCGGCAGTTCGAGGGTAGGGAATTGCTCCATTCCAAGCTCTCCAAGTGCTTCGGAGGGTCCTTAGTGGAGCCCTTCTTAGTGTTTTTGTGAGAGTGATTGGGTGGATTTGGAGGGCGAGCTACATCTCTCCCTCGATCACCCCGGTGGGAAATCAGAGTTGGTCCGAAAGGTCGGGGGTTGAGGCTCTATCCAGGCTTCAATCCCTGAATCGCTTCCACGAAGGGCAATGCCGGTGGGAAGCTCCCTTCTGGGAACTCGGCGCTCAGGTCTCCAAGGCGCAATCTTTTCGCGGCAGCGCGAAAGGCTTCGGTGAAGAGTCGGTAGGCTTGAAAGAACTGCTTCCGCAATTCCTGGTTTCCTGCATGAACTTTGGGTGCCGGGGAGGTCTTGAGCCTCTCGACCCGGTGGTGAGGGTCTTGGCGTAGGACAGCGCGGCGGCCGAGGGGGCGGGTGCCTTTGCGGCAGTGGCGGGCGGCGGCTTCCTGTTCGATGTCGCTGATGAGGGCGCGGATTTCGCCTTGACGTTTTTCCGGGGTGAGATCGAGCCAACACGGTAGGGGAGAGAGCTCGAGAGTAAGTTCCTCTTCGAAGTCCATGGCATGGACCTTCTCTCGAGGTGATTTGCGGCGTGCCTCGTGGAGGGCGGTGCGGTCGACCCAGATCCCCCCGAGGTTCTGTCCGTTGGCGAGAGCCTTGGCGGAGTTGATGCCAGGCCAGTTCAGGGGACTATCCACCAGGCCTTCTTTGGTTCCTTGGCTGAGGATGTATTTGAGACGTTGGATTTGAATCTCAGAGCCGCCAACCACGGGAACACCGATATAAGGCCTGGCCCAGAACCTGGTTTTCCATCTGTGCAGCCGGTTGACCTCGCGGGCGACGTTGGAGCCGACGAATTCCATGAACGAGGAGATCTGTTTCTGGCTCTCAGCGCTAATCAAGAGGTGGCCGTGGTTACTGAGGTAGGAGCAGGCGTGGACCCGGACCTGATATTTGCGTTGAGCTAGGGCTAAGACGCCGATGACGATGGCGTTGAGCCGCTCCGAGGGGCGCAAAAGGAACATGCCAGCCAGGCAGCGGTGGGTGATTTCAACAAGGGTTTCGCCGTTGGGTCCGGGGGGTGCGTAGCGGAGTCGGTGGGACATACCTTCTAAGAACGCAAAGCAAGGGGCTATCCGTGCATATGAGAAAGACTTTCTTGGAATTCAGCCCTCTGACTACCTGTCCCTTGGGTTCTTCAGAGCTTTAACGCAAACGGAGTTGCAGCTGATTTCCGACTCACCTAACGAGCTTCGGGGAGTTCTAGGATTTGGAACCTCAGCCCTCTGGCGACTTCTCGCTGTCGGAGATCGTGGCTCGCCGCTCGGCTTCCCGAGCAATATAGATCGCCGCAGAGCACGTGAAACGTCGTTTCTCTAATAAGTCACCTTGACGCGCTCTGTGAAGGGTCTTTTCCTGATGCAATAGGGGTACACCTTGCCTGTGGAAGGTCGATTCATTTCGGGGTCGCCTCGGTAGGCCCTGTGAAGAGGAGTTGCAGTTTGCACATCGATTTTTCGGGCCCTGTGAAGGGTGTTCTCGGTTTGCAAATCGGCTCCACAGATCGTGTGAAGAGGAGTTTTTTCGGCAAGAGGGCTCCACGGGTCGCGTGAAGGGACCTTTCCCTGGCAAGGGGGCTTTACAGGCTGCGTGAAAGGTGTTTTCAGTTTGCAAACCGGCTCTACGGACGGCGTGAAGGGGCGGTTCGGCTCGCTCCTCTGTTCGGCTTCTTCGTTCGGCTTCTCCCTTCGGTCTCTCGGTCCCGTGGGCCCTCCCCAGGGCAGCTTCCACTGCCGCCTTCTATCGAGGGAGCCCCTTCGGATGCGAAGTTTGCTGCCGACGGGGGGACGGCTCCAAGAGTTGCCTCGGCTTGACAGCTTGGGAGCTGGCTGCTTAAATCCAGGCGGAATTCGAACCATGCGCACAACGATCCCCATTCTCGTCGTCCACCCCCTAGAGGGAACTGCCCGTTTGCGGTTGCATGCGGGGCGGGATCTGGTTCATCACCACAAGATGACCTGAGCTGGGGCACATCGTCCCGGCATTCCACACCGGGGCGAGGTTCGATCCACTTCACCGTAGACCAGCCAGCCTCCTCCCGGTAAAACGGAGGAGCTTCGTGTCAAAAGTACCCGTTTTGGATTCGCCTTGTTTGGAGTCGTGGCCGTGAAGATCTCGGCGGCGCTTCCTTCTGGAGTCTCTGCGAGTTTCTTTTCTGCGGCGAAGCAGCGGCGGCGGCTGGAGCAGAGGCTCGTGGGCTCGTTGGAGGGAAGGGATTTCTCCGAAGTCATTCTGCCCATTCTCGACTATTTAGATCCCTACCTGCCGATGCTCTCCGTAGGTGGCCGTTCGGAGCTGTATCGATTCATTGATCGGGATGGGGAGCAGCTGGCCCTGCGGGCTGACTTCACTCCCATGCTCGCCCGCCTCATCGCCCCTCGCCTGGCCTCCTTGGAATTGCCCCTACGATTGTTCTACCGAGGCGATGTCGTTCGCTATCGGGAGTTTCGCCCCGGGCGGGCTCGGGAATCCCACCAGATGGGGGCTGAGCTCTTGGGAGTCGGCGGGGAGGCCGGTGAGCGGGAGATTCTGCGAGTCTTCTTAGAGTTACTCCGTGCCACGGGCTTGCAGGACCTTCGGGTGGTCTTGGGTTTCGCTGGGGTTCTGGAAGCTGCGGCGGAGGAATGCGCGGCGAGCCGAGAGGAAGCCGCTGAACTGCTCGCCCAGGTTCAGAGACGAGAGAGGGGTGCTTTTCGACGATCTCAGGGGAGTGCCCAGGAGGCCCTGATGCAAGTGGTGGAAAACGGCGTACCGGAGCATTTCGATGCTCTTGGGGAGACTGCCGGCGAAGGGTGTCTCCAATTGCAGCGGCTGCTTCAGGAAATGACCCAGGACTTCCCGGAGATTCAGCTCACTCTGGACTTAGCGGAATTCGCCCAGGTTTCTCGCCGCCTTCCCGACTCCGAGGCCACGGCCGGGCGCTCCTACTACGACGGCTTGCTGTTTCGTGCCTTCGCCGCCGGAGAGGCCTCTCCCCTCGGCGGTGGCGGGCGTTACGATCAACTTTTCGAGGCCGTTGGCGCGCACGTGCCCGCAGTGGGGTTTTCCCTCGCCTTGGAGCAGGTTTTAGCGGCCAATCCTGAGGAAGCCTCTAACTCTGAAGAGACGGCCCGCAACGAGGTGACCCGGTGATTCGTCTGGCCCTGCCTAAGGGGCGCAACTTGGCGACGGCCCGGGCGGCTTTTCGAGCTGCTGGTATGCCTCTGGAGGTCCTCGACGATGGTCAGCGGCAACTTCGGCTGGTGTCGCCGGAGGAAGGGTTGGAGATTCTCCTGCTCAAGGACTGGGATGTTCCCCTCTACGTGCAATACGGCATTGCGGATTGTGGAGTGGTGGGCAGCGACGTTTTGGAGGAGACAGCGGGCGACCTGCTGGTCCCGGTGCGGTTTCGGGAAGGCCGTAGCCGCCTATCCCTGATCGGTCGCCCTGGCTCTTTGCCCAAGGAGGGCAGCCAGATCCGACTAGCCACAAAGTATCCCCGTATCGCTCGCAATGTCCTGCGAGAGCGCCCCTGGGGTGCCGAGATCCTCAAACTTCACGGTTCCATCGAGCTAGCTCCCTTGTTGGATCTGGCAGAGCTGGCCTTGGATATCGTCCAGACGGGGAGGACTCTCAAAGAGAACCATCTGCAGGAGTTGGAGGTGATCCGTCAGGTCGCCGCCTGCCTGGTGGTCAATCGAGCTTCATTTCAACGCCTCCGGGGAGATTTCAACCGTCTCTTCCAAAGCCTGGAGAAGGCCGAGGTGGTGACTTGAGCGGACCGCTGCGGATTTTTCGAGCCGATTCTCAGAGGGGCCAGCGGATGTTGGCCCGCCTGCAGGGACGCACTGACTTGGTGCTCGATGCCAAAACGTTGCGGGCGGCCAAGCGTATCGTCGAAGCGGTTCGTCGCCAGGGGGATGAGGCGCTGCTGACCTATTGCCAGGAGTTGGACGGCTCTGAGGCGGCCCAGGTGGCCGACCTTGCCCTCGAGCCGGCAGGAGACGAAGGGCCAGAGGGTTTGGTCAGCGGTTTCGCTGGTGCTTTGGAGAGAGCCATCGAATCTGTCACTGCTTTTCATCGGCAGCAGGTACGCACAGGGTTTCGCATCGACTCCGGTGGCGTCGAGTTGGCGGAGCGTCGCCACCCCTTGAGCCGAGTCGGGGTCTATGTGCCGGGAGGCCGAGCCGCCTATCCTTCGACGGTGTTGATGACGGTCATTCCGGCTCGCCTAGCCGGCGTTGAAGAAATCGTCGTAGCCACCCCCGCCGCGGCTTTTGGCGCAACCCCGGAGCTGCGCTACACCTTGAAGCGCCTGGAGGTTGGCGAGATTTGGGGGATGGGTGGAGCCCATGCGGTGGCCGCTTTGGCTTATGGCACCGAGACCATTCGCCGCGTCGACAAGATCGTCGGCCCGGGGAACCAGTGGGTGACCGCCGCCAAGCGGCTGGTGAGCGGCGACGTCGGCATCGATGGCCTGGCAGGACCGTCGGAAGTGATGATCGTCGCCCAAGAGGGTTCCGATGCGCCTTGGGTGGCGGCGGACCTCCTGGCCCAGGCGGAGCACGATCCCAATGCCGCGGCGGTGCTGGTCACCGATAGCCGAAGCTTCGCGCGGCGAGTAGCTGCCGCCGTGGAGGAGCAATTGCCATCCCTGGCCACTTCGGAGACCGCGGAAGCCTCCCTACGCCGATTCGGCGGAATCTTCGTAGTGCCGGAGATCGGAGCAGCTCTCCCTTTGATCGAAGCTTTCGCTCCGGAGCATTTGCAGCTCATAGGCCCGGAGGCGGAAGCCCTCGAAGGGCAGGTTCGCCATGCCGGAGCCATCTTTTTGGGGGCGTCGACGCCGGAGGTGTTCGGTGACTACCTGGCTGGCCCCAGCCACGTGCTACCCACCTGCGGTAGCGCTCGATTCACCTCGGCCCTTGGGGTGGAAGATTTCATTCGCCGTAGCCATACGGTACGTTTTTCGCCGGAGGTCGCCGCTGTCAAAGCGGAGGACGCCGCCATCTTGGCGGATGCCGAAGGGCTTCCTGCCCACGCCGCCGCAGCCAGAAGGAGAAGTCGATGACGGGCATATTCGAGGATGGAACGAAATCGCAGGAGGCTTCGAATCCGGGTTCACCGGCTTCTCCACAGCCCCCTTCCCCGGCGAATCTGGTGCGGCCGGAGCTGCGCCGCCTCAAGGCCTATCACCTGGTGCAAGGTCCCAGTAGATTCAAGTTGGATCAAAACGAGGTCGCTTGGGACTTGCCCCTGCGCATCAAGAAACGCTGTGTCGATCGCCTGATGCAGGAGAGCTGGGCGACCTACCCCACCTTCAATGCGGACGAGTTTCGCAAGGCTCTCGGCGAGCACTACGACTGGCCCTGGGAGGGAGTCCTGGCGGGAGCTGGTTCCAGCGAGCTGCTGAGCATTTGTGTGGAATCCATGTGCCCCCCCATGGGAGAGGTGATCAGTCACACTCCCAGCTTCGGTCTCTACTCCATGTTGGTGCCCCGCTCCGGTGGAACTCCGAGGTTCCTCCAGGCCGGTTCGGATTTGGCCCTCCCCATGGAAGCCCTCATGGCCGAGGTCGAGAAGGACCCGCGGCGACCGGTGATCCTCTGTTCCCCAAACAATCCCGTGGGGGATGCCGCTACGGTCGAACAGGTCGAGGCTTTGTTGCAACGCCTGGAGGGGCCACTGCTTCTGGACAACGCGTACCATGAGTTCTCTCGCTACGATTACCGACCCTTGTTGGACCGCTACCGTCATCTGGTCCTGTTGCGGACTCTCTCCAAGGCTTGGTCGGTGGCCGGCTTGCGCCTCGGCTACATGCTGGCGGACCCGGAATTGGTGGCGGAGCTGGTGAAGGCGAAGCTGCCCTACAACCTCGGTCATCCCAGTGTGGCGGCGGGCCTTGCGGTGCTGTCGGAACCGGCGGTTTCGGAGCGGGCGGTAGGGACGATCCTGCGCCGCCGGCCCCAGTGGGAGGAGCTCCTCCAGCAGGCCGGATTCGAGACTTTTCCAACGGAAACCAATTTTGTCCTGCTGCGCTGCGGAACCGATGACGGTGCCCAGGGGCGGTCCGAGGTCCTTCGCCAGGGCCTTTCCGACCGCGGCATCCTGGTGCGGGACGTCAGTGCCGGGCCTGGCTTGCGGGGATGTCTGCGCGTGACCGTTGGCGGCGGTGGGGCTTTGCGTGCCTTTCGTCGCGCCCTGGACGAGATGGGATATTTGGCGGGAGGCCGGGTATGAACCCGCGCCGAGGAAGCGTACAGCGAAGCACCTCGGAGACTTCGATCCGCCTCGCTTTGGATCTGGATGGAGGCGAGCGCTGGATTCAAGTTCCGGGAGGTTTTTTCCACCACATGCTCGACGCCCTGACCACCCACGGTGGGTTGGGGATCGAGTTGGAAGCGGAGGGAGACACCCACATCGATCTCCATCACACCGTGGAGGATGTCGGCATCGCTTTTGGGGAAGCTCTGCACGAGGCTCTGGGGGAGAGGGGAGGCATCCACCGCTTTGCCCATGCCTATGCTCCCTTGGACGAGGCTTTGGCTCGGGCGGTGGTCGACCTCAGTGGCCGAGGATCCTTCCACTGGCAAGTACCGGAAGACCTGAGGCAGGTGTGGGTGACCCAAGACTTTCCCCTCAGCCTGGTGGCAGACTTTTTCGAAGCCGTGGCGGATCGCGGGCGGTTAACCCTTCATTTGACGATTCTTTCCGGCCGCAATGGCCACCATGCGGCAGAAGCTGCTTTCAAGGCGGTGGCACTGGCTCTCCGGCAAGCGGTGGCACTTCGACAGGCACCGGCTCAGGTCCAAGGCGCACCGCAGGGAGCGGTAGGATCTCCTGAAGGAGAGGCTGCCGCAGCGGAAGTTCCCAGTACCAAGGGGACTCTGTCTCGATGAAGGTCTCTCCATGAGCGCTCCCGAGGCCGTCATCCTCGATGCCGGAGTGGGCAACTTGGGCAATCTGCAGAGAGCCTTGAGCCACCTGGGTAGCAGCTCCCAGATCACCTCGGACCCTGGGGCCATCGCGGCGGCTCGATGCCTCCTGCTACCGGGAGTGGGGGCCTTTCGTCCCCCCCGGGAGACTCTGCGGGGCCCTCTCGAAGCAGCGCTGAAACGGGCGGTGGCGGAGGGAGCTTGGCTGCTCGGGATCTGCGTTGGTTTTCAATTGCTGTTCGAGCGGGGGGAGGAGTTCGGCACCACCGATGGTTTGGCCCTGTTGGAAGGGTCGGTCACGCGGCTGCCGGAAACCGTCGCCCTGCCTCATATCGGCTGGAACCGACTCGACGTTCTCCCATGCCAAGACCAACCCGAACAACAAAACCAACCCGATGCCTTGGTGGAAGGCCTCGATGGTGCCTACTTCTATTTCGTTCACAGCTTCGCCCCCGAAGGAGTGCCGGAGAAGCTCACCCTGGCCACCGCTCAACACGGTCGCTGCTTTCCCGCGGTGGCCGGCAAGGGCCGCGTTCTTGGAACTCAATTTCATCCGGAGAAGAGTGGCGCTGCCGGCCTGCGCCTTCTAGCCAATTTCTTGGAGATCGTAGATGAACGCTGACTCACAGTCTGGCTCACGATCTGCCCCTCACGCCCACCTGGGCAAACTCGACCTCCTGCCGGCCATCGATCTGCGCCAGGGCAAAGTGGTGCGACTGCGGCAAGGGGACGACACACAGCGCACGGTCTACGGAGAGGATCCTCGCCAGGTACTCGGAGATTTTGCTGCCGCCGGGGCCCGCTGGGTGCACCTGGTGGATCTGGATGCAGCCTTCGGCGAATCCCCTCAGCGTCCTCTGTTGGATTCCCTGATCAACACCGCCAAGGAGCACGATCTCCAGGTGGAGTTGGGAGGCGGTCTGCGAGACCGGGAGTCGGTGCTGTGGGCTTTGGAGGCCGGAGTGACCCGCGGCATCGTCGGTTCCCTGGTGGCCAAGAACTTTCCTCTCTTCGAATCCCTGGTGCAGGAGTTTCCAGGTCGATTGGTACCCGGTCTCGACCTCAAGAACGGCCGCCTGGGGGTGGATGGTTGGACCACCACCGTGGAGCTCGACTTCCCGCGCTTGCAGGGCCTTCCATGCCCGGCGGTTTTGGTCACCGACATCCAGCGGGACGGCGAGATGGGGGGACCCAATCTCGAGCTGGCCTGCTCCATGGCCCGAGTCACCGGGATTCCGGCTCTGCTCTCCGGAGGTGTCCACAGCCTCGACGATCTGCGGCAAGCGGCTCTCCAGCCCGAGATTAGCGGCGCCGTGGTGGGAAGGGCTCTCTACGAGGGCCGTTTCAGTCTGCAGGAGGCGCTGGCAGCGAGCTGCTAAACCGGTCTAGAAGTTTGGGCTAGCAGGGAAAGCCTGTTGCACGACCTTCAGGACTTCTTTGGCTGGCTTCTCGCTCACTGGCTCGCAGCGCGACAAGGACTTGAGCTGCACAGGCCCGAGGGCCTACCTGGGTGATGGGATTTCTGCAAACTCAGCGAGGGCGGAACGGGCCGACCAAGGGCCGGCGGGGAGGTGGTCCCCATTCGGGGGAAGGACCTCTATGGCCTGGTGCAGCAGCGGCTCAGCTTCCCGAGGGCGGTCTTGTTCCAGCAGGGCGAAAGAGAGAGCCAACCTTCCTCGAGCGACGAGGGGGCTTGCTTCACCGACGCTGTCGAGAGCGATGCGGATCGCTTCCCGAGCGGTCGATTCTGCAGCGCTAGCCTTTCCTTGCAAGAGCTCGATAGCGGCCCGCAGGCACAGCAGCCTGGATCGGGTCGGGTGTCGGGGGTATTGCTTCTTGGCTTGTAAGGCCAGCGCTTCCTCGGCGAAACGACTGGCCTGCTCGAGTTTCTGTCGGCTCGCTGCGAGTCGCCCTTGCAGCTCGAGGATCTCTAGCCGACGGGAAGGTTGAGAGTCGAGGTAGCTATCTTCTAGCTTCATCACCTGTTCGATGATCGTCGCGGCTTCCTCGACTCGCTGGGTGTTGAGGAGTAGAGCGCCCAGATGGAGTAGGACATCGGTATGGTGACGAGGGTTCGATTCTGGCTCTCGGCGGAGAATGGCTCGCCCTCGGCGCATGGATGCTTCCGCCTCAGTGGGTTGGCCGAGGGCCCATTGAAGCTCACCGAAGAGAGCGAAAGCGAGGCCTGTTCGGCCGTTTTCTTCTCCCAGAGCCTGTCGAAAGATCTCGAGGCTCGCCTGTAGGTTGGACTGGGCTAGCTCGAGCTTGCCCAACTGGAGTTGGATCGATCCCAGCAGCTGTAGGCTCGAGGCGACATCCGGATGTTCTGGTCGGAGCTGAGACTTCAACCCTTCGAGGGTACTCGCGATCGCTTGTTCCGCAGCCTCGAAGTCGCCGAGTCGAAGCTCGGTGTTGGCCAGTTTGCGGTGAGTGATGAGAACCGCGGGATGAGCGTCTCCCAGGAGGCGTCGCTGGATTTCCAGAGCTTTGAGCTGAAGCCGTTTTGCTTCTTCCAAATCGCCTACTTGAACCAGGGTGACCCCCATTTGGGCCATCAGGGAAGCGGTCTCGGGGTCATCCTCCCCGAAACTGCGAAGGCGCAGCTCGAGGGCCTCTGCGGTGAGATTCTTGGCCTGCTCATAGGCTCCCTTCGCGGTCGCTACGGAGGCTTTGGCAGCCAGAGCCTCGGCCAGCGCTATGTTGCCATCACCGGTTACGGTGCGAGCCAGGGCCAGGGCCTGTTGGGCCAGTGCTTCGGCTCTCGGCAGATCTCCCAAGATCCGTTGAGTGGTCGACAAGGTGACCAGCGCTGACGTCTGCTCCTCCGCATTTGGTGGGTTGAGCTTGCGATACAGAACCAGGGCGTCTTCCAGAGAGACCTCGGCTTCTTGCACCTCTCCAAACCACAGGTGAATCCAGCCGAGATTTTTGAGGATTCGGGCTCGTTCCTGATGTTCTGCTTCGGGAACGGCGTCGATCATGGCTTGGGCACGCTCGAAGAATCCCCTTCCTTCCTGCACATGCCCAAGGTTGGTGAAGACTTCACCGACGGTGTTGAGCAGACTGGCCTTGAGGATAGGTTGGTCCTCCAAGGTGTCGTCGAGTTGGTTGACGCCGGTTTGGAGAATCTCCCGTGCGGTGAGACTCTCGCCCCGGCCCTCGCTGGGGTCGTGAACCCTGAATAGCCCTTTGAGGAAGGTCGAGACGGTCCTCTCTCGCTCCCGCAATTCGAGCGTTCGGTTGTGCTCCGCTTGGAGTCGTACAACGAAGCCACAGAGAAGAGCGGCAATCGCCGTTCCCATGGCTACCGCTAGGCGGTGGCGCCGGACGAACTTCCCGACTCGGTAGGCGAGGGAGTCTCGTTGGGCACGAACCGGCAGATTGTCGAGGTGGCGTTGTAGATCTTCGGCGAGAGCTTCCGGAGTGCTGTAACGCAGGGTGGGATCTTTGCGCAGAGCGGTGAGAACGATCGCATCCAGGTCTCCCTGGAGCCGCTTGCGCAGGGCCTTCGGCTCCAGGCGGCGCCCTCGAACGATCTCCCCCGCCGACGGACCAGGCATTCCCTCTCCGTCGAGGTAGCCAGCCATCGCCACTTCACTGGCGGGGCGGGGTTCCTGTTCCAGAATGGCTCTTTCCAACTCGTGACGAGAAGCGCTCTCGGGAGCATAGGGACCACGGCCGACGAGGAGCTGGAAGAGTAGGACTCCCAAGGCGTAGACATCGCTGGCCGTGGTGACCAGATCTCCGCGCACCTGCTCAGGGCTGGCATAGGCGGGAGTGCGAGGACCAAAGCCAGTGCGGGTGATGTCGAGGGAACTCGGGTGCCCCGATTTGGAGTCGTGGTCGGTGTCCAGCAACTTGGCGATACCGAAGTCCAGAAGCTTCGGGGTGCCGTCTTTGGTGACCAGGATATTGGCCGGCTTCAGGTCCCGATGGACGACGAGGTTACGGTGGGCGAAGGCGACGCCGTCACAGACTTTGGCAAAGAGCTTCAGCCTCTCCTCGATGGACAGGCGGTGTCGGTCGCAAAACTGGTCGATAGGCAATCCTTCGATCAGCTCCATGACCAGGAACGGCCTTCCCGCCTCCGTCGTACTACCCTCATAGAGACGGGCGATATTGGGGTGTTCGAGGCCAGCAAGGATCTGGCGCTCCTGCTGGATGCGCCGCCTTGTTTCAGTGCTCTCCATGCCCTGGCGTATCAATTTGATGGCGACCAACCGTTCGAACTCTTGGTCGTCGCGGCTGGCGATGAACACAGATCCCATGCCTCCCTCACCAAGCAGTTCGAGGAGGCGGTAGGGGCCGAGACGCTGAGGAGCCTCCACCTGGGAGCTATCCGAAGAAGCTCCTGTCGAAGCTTCCGGGTGGGTGGGTGAGGCAGTGATGCGAGCCATGGGGCGCTCGAGAAAGTGCTGGGCGGCGCGGTGAGCCGTGAGCAGCCGCTCGATCTTGGTTCGCAACTGGGGGCTATCGACGCAGGCCTGATCCAAAAACGCCCTCTGTTGGCTGCCCGGGAGCTCGATGGCGGCATCAAAGAGTTGATCGGTGACCCGGGGCAGCTCGGTTTCTTCCTGAGGGGGTGGTTGCTCGGGGGTCTCTCCCTGTTGGTTCCTTGGCGGAGAGCTAGCCGCTGAGCCGCCTGCTGAGTCGCCAGTCATTTTGCGGTCGAAGACAGTTCGGCGAAAAGCCAGGCGCGGGCCCGCAGCCATTCGCGAATGATCGTTCTCTTGGAGACCCCTAGAAAATCCGCTAGCTCATCGTTGTCCAGACCACCAAAGAAGCGGAGCTCCACCACGGAGGCCTTGCGAGCATCCTCCTTGCGGAGCTTTTCCAGGGCGTGGTCGATGGCGAGAATTCCTCGAGGGGTTTCCGCAAATCGTTCCGGGGCCTCCGTCAGCGAAATGAGCTCGGCCTCGCTGCCTCGCTTCAGACGGTTCTTTTGACGGGCATAGTCGACCAGTACTTGCCGCATCAACCGGGCGGCGATTCCAAAGAAATGGCGGCGATTCTCCCACTTCTTAGTTCCTTTGGGGTGCTCGTTGGCTTCTGCGCCGGTCGGTCCCCGCAAGCGTAAAAAGGCCTCGTGCACCACGATGGTGGGCTGCAGGGTGTGATCGGATCGCTCCTGGCTGAAGTAGCCGACGGCGATGTTGTGCAGCTGCCGGTAGATGAGTGGGAGCACTTGTTCCGCTGCTTCTGCATCGCCACCGCTCCAACGGCGTAAGAGTTGGGTGATCTCGCCTGGTATCGATTCGCTCATCACGGTTGGTCTCTAGTTTCGTAGCAGTATGGTCCACTTTCCAACAAGTGGAAAGACCGTTTCCTTCCGCTGCCGGCGGAGATAGGCGAGATTTTCCTTCCGTCAGCAGGTCTACGGACCGATTCTGCTTCCTTTGTCACTTCCTCCCTTCGATCAGCGCAGGTTTCAGTAGAGAACCGCTGAGCTGGCCACAGATGGCCAGTGCTGGCCAGTGCCAGCCAACGGAGACGGCCAGCCAACGGAGGCGGCCAACCAACGGAGAAGGAGCCCGGTGATGAAATGGATTCTGATATTGCTGACAAGTCTGGGTTGGAGCCTGGCCGCCTTCGCCGGAGAGCCTCCGATAGCGCAGGATGACGAAGCCGCCACCGACGATCAGACGCCGGTGTTGATCGACGTCCAGGCCAACGATGTCGATCCAGACGGTTCGGCCCTGACCCTCACTCTGGGCACCGACGATTGTCCCGGCGATGTCGTCAACTACCAGGACGGCACCCTCGCCTTCTATCCGACCACGACGGTCCAGGCGACCACCCTATGCGAGATTCACTACTCCGTGGGAGACGGGGTCGCCTCGGATACCGCCAAGGCGGTTCTCACCATCGAGCCCTCGGATGGCACACCGACTCCGTGCAGCGCGGCTCTCGCGGCGGACTCGGAGAGCTTCTTGGTCACTCCCGGGGAGGTCTTCTCGATCCAGCGTAGCCTTCTCTTGGAGGGGGACGATCCCGCCGGGGAGATCACCCTAGACTTTGATCCCGCCAGCTTGCCAACCCTGGGAACCCTCACCCCGGCGGCTTCGGCTTTCGTCTATGCACCGGGTGCCGGCTTCGATCAGCCGGATTCGTTTCAATATCGCATTCGCTGTGCCTCAGACCCCTCCGACACCGCTTTGGGAACGGTCCATCTGGTTCCAAATCAAGGGGGTACGCCGCCCGTGGCGACCCCAAACAGTTTTCTCATGGCTCAACAGGAGATACAGGGAGGACCGGCGGAGCTTCAGGTGTTCTTTCACCAATTGCTGGCTGACGACCAGGCCGCCAACGGCGGGGAGCTCCGCTTCAAGGAATCCACTCCGGTGAGTGACGGAACTTTGAGAGAGACCATCGTCTCTCTGGACTACCGCCCACCGGTGGTTTTTAGCGATACCGCTACGACGAGCTATCGCATCGAAGAGGCTGGCAACCCCGTACTGTCGAACTTTGCTGAAGTCTCCTTCGAGGTCTATCCGGCGCCCCAGGGCCAGGGGGATCAGTTGGCAACCCCTTACGAGACACCCCGAACCATCCAGGCGGCGACCGAGTTGCTGGGCAACGACAACGGCTTTGGCTTGGCTCTCCATGTGGAAGAAGGGTCCCTAACGGACCCTTCCGACGGCACCGTTGTCGAACAGGCTCCGGGCGTCCTCGTTTACACGCCACGGGCCGGATTCTTCGGCGCCGACACCTTCACTTATCGAGCTGCCAACCAGCTGGCGGGTGTGAATGACGATTGGGTAACCTCTTCGGTTCCCATCACGGTGGAAGTCGAGGTCGCAGCTCCTCCCGTCGATGCGGTGGATGACCATGCCCTGGTCCCAACCGGGGAGACGGTCCATCGCATTGCCACGGCGGGCCTTCTCGCCAACGATCAAGGGGTAGGAGAGCTGGTCGTCCTTTCCGTTGGCCCGGCCAGCCTGGGCACTACCCAGCTAACCCCGGACGGAGTCGTCTACACGCCTTCGGCGGATTTCTGGACCATCGGTAGGGACCAATTCACCTATGCGGTGCAGTACGCCCAGGGGGGCTCCCTGCCGGCGGATACCGCCACCGTGTATCTCCAGGCCCAGCCGCCTTGCACCCATCTCTTTTCGGACGACTTCACCGGCGGCCTCAACCGTTGGACTCAACTGGCAGCGGTGGGCGGTGACCTCGCTGTCAGCGCAGAAGCGGGCATCGTCAGCGGGTTGGGTCTTTCCGTCGAAGTCCTTCCCGCAGCGACCTATGTCTTCGTTGGGGACGGCGCCACGGAGGCGGGGACAGATCTCTCCGTCACCTTCTGGCTCAACGACTCGCAGCTCCAGCTGGCGGACGGCGCATTCCACTTCCTGATGAGATCCGGTCAGGCCTTTGGCCTGGTACTCACCCGAGAGGAGGGGCAGACCCAGATTACCCTGGCGGCTCGGGCGGATGACGGCCATTGGCACCACTCTCCGTGGGCGCCGTTGCCCAGCGGTGACCGCCATCTGCGCACCGATTGGCTGGCTGCTTCTGGACCGGGAGCTTCCGACGGCGTGGCCCGCTTGTGGGTCGACGGTCTTCTGACCGCTGAGCACGCCGGCCTGGACAACGATTCCCAGGAGGCCGGAGCGCTCAACTTGGGAGCTGTTTTCCCCATCGCCCCGACGACCCAGGGTTCCCTGTTCTTCGACGACTACCGAAGTTGCCAGGGACCTGAGAGCCGCCATGCCTTTGCCCGGGACGACTTCGAGGGCAGTGATTTCTCTGCCTGGACCGGGGCGGTGCAGGCCGCCGGAGTGCTCAACCTATCGACCGGGGCGGCGCTAGAGGGGGCCCAGGGCCTGGAGGTCGACATCACCAGCTCTGATCCCGCCGGGGCCTTTCTCTACGACGACTCCCTGGACCGGGAGACCCACTACTGGGCGACCTTCCGCCTCGACGCGAACGACCTGGTCATGGCGGATGGAGACAGCTTCCTGTTGTTCGGCGGCGCCGGCCCGGGAGGATGGGTGGTCAGCGTTCGGTTGGCCCAGATCGGTGGCCAGAAGCTGATGCGGGTCGTCGCCCTGGAGGATGACCTCGGCTGGGTTGGTTCGGTCATCGAGCCTCTGCCCTCGGGCATTGTCGATCTGTCCTTGGAGTGGTGGGCGTCCAGCGGCCCCGGCAAGAACAATGGGGGCGCTCGATTGAAGGCGGGGGAGCAGGGAATCGGCAGCCTTCGCAACCTGGACAACGACTCCCTTCATCTCACCCGAGGCTCCATCGGCGCGGTCGCTGGCTTGGATGCGGGGACCGGTGGCAGCTTCGCTGTCGACGCCTTCAAATCCTGGCGGGGCTTGCGCGGCCGGGAGAGATTCTTGAGGGACGACTTCGAGACGGGGGATCTGTCGGCTTGGACGACGGCCTTCGGCCCGGTGTCTGCCAGCTCCACGGCGGCCCTCGCCGGGAGCTACGGCCTGGAAGTCGATCTCACCGATGCGGCGACCGCGGGGGCTCTGGTTTCCATCGACCTAGGAGGCGTTCAACGTAGCCTTCGAGCACGCATGGAGCTCGATCCGAACTCTCTGGTCATGGCTCCAGGCCCGGCCCAGGTCTTCTTGTCGGCCACGGGCACCAACGGTGCTCCTTTCCTGGTGCGCCTCCGAGAGGAAGCTGGAATCTACCAATTGGGGGTCCTTACTTGGTCGGACGACGGCACCATGGTGCCCCTCCTGCCCTGGCTCCCCCTTTCCGACGGACCCCAGACGATCTATTTGGAATGGCTCGCAGCGACCTTTCCGGGAGCATCTGACGGAGTCTTCGAGATTTCCCTAGAGGGGGGCGGAAAGCTCCGTCGCGATGATCTCGACACCGATGGCAAGACCATCACGGGACTTTCCCTGGGAGCTCCCTGGGGCGTTTCTCCCCAAACCACCGGCCGCTTTTTTATTGACAACTTCGAGGCCTGGCGTTGAAGCCCGAGGCAGTTTCTGGAGAACAAAAGATGTTTGAGAACTTGAATCGCAATGGGGCCTTTTCTTCACGAGTCTTTCTGTTGGCCGTCCTGGGGCTGGGAATCGGCCCGAATGCTGCCCTGGCAGATGCCACCGATCCAACCCTTTCCCAGGGACTGTCCGACGAGGGGGTCTACCAACTTGGGGAAGTGGATAGTGTCGATCTGGTCAGCGGCAATCTGACGGTGCGGGTCCCCCTGGGGCCTTCCTATCCCTTGGGTGGTGGATTCTCCTACGGCCTGCAGGCGGTCTACAACGCCAATCCTTGGGAGCGGAAAGAAACGGCGACTTGCAATCCGGGGAGCGGCACCCCCCCCGTCACTTTTCCCTACTTCCGTCCTACGGATACCTCCAACGCTGGCTTTGGTTGGACAGTGGGGCTGGGCCGATTGGAGGAATTGGGCCCGAGCAGTCTGGGGGTCATGACGCACAAATACACCTACGTGGAGCCGGACGGTACCCGCCATGGCTTTCATTGGGAGCTCTTGGGTAGAGGGACGGAGCAGGATCGAGTGTTCTTTTCCACCGGGCGGAGCCTGATGCGCCTCAACGTCGAAGTGGGCACCAACGAGGATCTCCAACCGACGAGCTGCCGCAACTCTCAGACCGGAATCGACTCCCGGTGCATACGTCTGGAAATGCCTGACGGCACCTTTACGGAATTCCACCGGGTGGTGGAAGACATCACTCCGCTTCCTACGAACGACCTCGCTTACTGGCTGCCCACTTACATAGGGGATCGCTTTGGAAATTTTCTCGAGGTGGACTATTCCGCCCACGAATGGAAGCTGGAGGACTCCCAGGGCCGCCTCCACAAGGTGACCTTTGATAACAGCGAGCCGGACCGGGCCTACAACAAGATCCAGACGGTGGAGCTTCAAAGGTTCGGCGATGATCTCAGCACTCCCAGCGCCGTCTACTCCTTCGAGAGATCGCCACTGACCTTGGTACGTCATCAATTCGATGAGATCACCATGGGAGATTTGGGTTGTACCAATGCTCCGGACTCCCTGCGGCAAGTGACGGTCGAGGTCTTGGACCGACTGGTGCTGCCAGACGACTCCTTCTACGCCATGACCTACTACGACTCCGACATCGGCGGTGACTGCGGCCAATGTTTCGGTGGCGGCGGCAAGTCCGGAGCTATGAAGACCCTGCGATTGCCCACCGCCCTGCACTACGAGTATCGCTACTCGGTGCAATGGGGTTATGCCCGGGGCGGCGATGGGCCCTCGGGGGTTCCGCGGCCCCACGAGCGAGTTTGGGGGGTGACCACGAAGCGTCGGTATCAATTCGATGGAGCCACCGAACAACCCATGGGGAAGTGGTACTACGACCACGGTCAGAGCCCATTTTCGACTCCCAACGATAGCCTGAACGACCGCCCGCCCCCGTGTTACCGGAGGACCGATGTCAAGTTCTTCACAGATTGGGATGCGGATGAGATGACCGCCGAGCCTCAGCGCTGGCGCACTCAGTACTACAACACGGCAAAGGCTGGGTTTGCCGGCTTCGAAAACCTACCGTTCTCCGTTTGCCAACCGGACCAAATGGACCCCGTGGTGGTCTACGACGATCTCTATCTGGCTGGAGAGACCCGAGATCCCAGCGATGGCACCGTGCTGCGCTCCAATTGGGTGCGATACGAAGTGGAATGGCCCCTGACTCCGGGTTTCCCTTCCGAAGGGGCTCGACGGCTGATTCAGAGCCGCACGGTCTACCATGACGACGAGGACCGATGGACGGAGACCCGCAGCGAAGACTGGGACGGTTTTGGTCACTACAGGAAGGCGATCCGGCATAGCAACTTCCCTCACTCCGGCCCCGCGCGAACCATCGAGACGAATTATGTGCCCGGCTTTGAACCGACGGCGACACCGGTGGAGAGCGACACTTGGAATTTCACCCGCTACGACTCCGAGGCGGTCTATTTCGACTCCAGCAATGTGCTCGAAAAGGTTCTCTACTGCTTTGCCGGAGCCGATGGCGTTGGCGAGCTCACGGGCTTTCTCAAAGGGGTCCGCCGCCTGACCGGAACGGACGACGGGGGTGGCCGTGACTTGCTCTCCCTATTTACCGAGGACGCTGACGGCAACGTAGGGGAAGAGGCCCACTATGGGGGGGATGGACTCAGTAGCAGTGGTTCTACGGTGGGAGGCTCGGACGCTTGTTCAGCGGGATCCTACTCTCCCACCTACCGACTACAACACAGCTATTCTTCCGGGGTACGTAGTCTCACGGAAAAGGTCGACAGCGATCAAGAAGTGGTTCTTGTGTCCTTGGACCGGGACATCGATCCAGCGACCGGGTTGGTGGCTGCCAGTCGGGACCCTTCCGGTGTCCAGACCAATTTCTCCTACGACTCCATGAGCCGGCCCGTGAGCCGACGCCGGGCAACCAACGAGAACACGGCAGGAGTCTTTCAGCAGTACCGATTTCCGGATGATGCCGACTCCAACGGCCCCCTCGAGGACGAGGCTCGCTCCTGTGGACCCATCGTCAACGGCTTCGACTCCTGTACTGGCACGAGTCGCTTGACCCAATTCCGCAACCTCTATGACCGTCAGGGGCGATTGCGGCAGAGCTGGGCCCGCCAGCCCTGGGTCGGCTCCACGGCGGAGCGAACGCGGAGGGTGGCCTACGATGAGCTGGACCGTCGGGTCGAGGAGACCACCTGGAGGATTCCGGAAGACGGCAGCGACGAGTTCTCTACCCTGTATCGGGATTTCGATGCCCTGGACCGCCCCGGCAATATTCGGGCGCCGGATGGCAAAGAGACCGTCTTCACTTACTTTGGAGATCGAGCTACTCGCATCCAGGTGCAGGTGTATTCCCTTTCCGGATTCGTCACCTCGACCCGGACCGAGGTGCGGGACGGCTTCGGGCGGTTGATCCGAGTGGATGAGTCCTCGGGCCCCGGCGGGGACAACATCCTCACCACCTACAGATATGACCAACGGGACCGCCTAGTAGCGGTGTGTGTCGATGACGATGCCGACCCCTTCGATGCTTGCGCTGGCCAGTCGCGTTCTTTCGCCTACGACCGGCGGGGTCTGATGATGTCTGAGAGCCATCCGGAGATGGAGGGGCCAGTGACCTATGGTTATGACCCCTTGGGCCAGGTTATTGAGGAGAATCCGGCAGGGGCCTTGGAAACGGACGGATTGCTCTATCGCCGGGATGCTGCCGGTTGAGTGGTGCGCCTCGAGAGCCGCCCGGGAGAGATCCTCCAGGAGTTCTATTTTGCTCGGAGCAACTCCGATGACGGTTTCCATCGAGCGGGCAAGCTCTACCAAGCCAAGCAGATGAACCTGGTTTCCGGAACGGGGCCCATTGTGGCCTTCCGGTACACCGTTACCGAGACCTTCGGCTACGCCGGGGGAGCGGGGCGCCTCTCTTCCTATTCGGTACGTTCCACCCGTGGAGGGGACGATGCGTCGGGCATGAGCTTGATCTCCGGCTACACCTACAACCCGTTGGGGAATCTAGCCACCCTGAGCTATCCGAGATGCGATAGGCCTCCCTGTGCCGGTACGGGGCCCGCACGAACGGTGAACTTCGACTATTCCCAGGGCCGGCTCACTGGGGTCCCGGGTTTTGCGCCGAGACTCCTTTACCACGGCAATGGCGACCTAGCGCGTATTGAGCACGCCAACGACTTGTGGGAAGAACGTGAGCGAAACCTGACCTCCTGGAAACCGTTGGAGGCAGTGGTGGTACGCGGTAGCGACGGTGGTTCCGAGCTTTGGCGCCACGGCCCCTACGAGTTCGACGGTGCCGGCAACATCTATGGCATCGGTAGCGAGAGCTACCGCTACGACAAGGTGAATCGTCTGGTCTCCGGTTCTGTGATCATTCCAAGTGGCACCTCGACGGAGACTCTCACCTACGACCGCTTCGGCAATCTGACACGGATCGAGCGCGATGGGCCGTCTCCGGAGGATCGCTCTCTGCTCCCCAGCAGCACCACCAACCGCCTGCCGTTGTCCCTCGCCAACTACGACGCTCGGGGAAATATGACCCGCTGGAGTGAAGGAGGGCAGGTCTACCTCTACGATTTCCATCGCTTGCAGACTCGTCTCACCAATGTCAGGGGGGGCGGGGTCGAGCGAGCCTTCGCCTATACCGCTTCCGGAGAACGGTTTCTCACCGTTGATTTGGTTTCCGGCAAGGAGACCTACTCCGCCCGCGGTCCCGACAACCGGCTCCTGCGCACCCTCGAATGGCAGGACGACGAGTGGAGTTGGAAGAAGGACTACATCCACGCCGGCGCCCAACAAATTGCCTCCGTCGTGCCCAATGGCTCCGGAGAGGAAGTTCGACACCTGCACTCGGACCACCTCGGCAGTACCCGCTTGGTCACCGATCAGGCAGGAAATGTGATCGGTGATCTGACCACTTACTTTCCTTTCGGCCCCTACGCTTACAACGGCGATATCGGTGGTGAAAAGCTGCGCTTCACCGGTCACGAGCGAGACGAGGTGGGCCTCGCCTCTGCCGCCGTGGACTATATGCATGCTCGGTATTACGCGCCGTCGCTGGGGCGGTTCCTGAGTGTCGATCCGGTGTTGGGGAATGCGAAGAGTCCGCAGAGTTGGAATCGGTATACCTACGCCCTGAACAGTCCCAATAGTCGTGTGGACCTCAATGGGCGGCAAAGTGCCCCCGTGAGTATTCGGGATGCCGCCCAGAGCTCTAGAGAGCCCATCGAACGGATCGAGGTTCCAAGAAACGCGGTGACACTACTGGGGACAAGAAGTTTCAAAGTACCAGGATCCAAACTGTTCTCTGTTCGAGTCGGTGTTGCGGTGGAAGTCTCGGACGGCTCAGTGTCGAATTTCGGATTCTACGAGAAGGCAGAGATTGGTTCGTCGAGTGGAAGAATTGCCCCCGGTATTCCTTTCGACTATCAAGTAGATGCTGATTCCGGATTCGTTGAGGTGGGCGGTTTGCGGCTAGAGGGCAAGCAAGGTCCCTTCGAAATGGGAGGGAGCGCGAAGGGGGAAATTCAATCCGGCCTCGGTGGATTGGTAGTGGATTCCTCGGGAGTCGAGATCGAGCCGGATCTTCGGAGCAAGCAGAAAGCAGCAGGTTCAATATCTCTGCAAGTAGAGGCTCGAGGCGTTGTCAATCAGGGAGTAGATTTCCTGAACAACTTTGTCGATTTTGTGCAGAGTTTGCTTCCTGAGGATGACGAGAAGCAAGCTCGGTAGCTGGTGATCATCCATTCATTAATTGTGTCTTTGTCTAGGGGCTAGAGCTGTCCTCGAGCACAGCGAGAGCTCTGGTTAGTGCTTGCTGACTCCGGGAATGTCGGGGTGTGTGGGTAGTACATTTAGAAAGGAAATTGTCATGAGAGTTCTGGGCTTCTTTTGTTTATTCCTATGGTCTGTCGTCGCTATGGCTCAAGGCGTTCCCCGGATCGATCCCAGTGATCCGCATCGCCTTCTACTCGGAGATGACCAACTCTTCTTGACTGGGTATTACCCGGGCATTCAAGCTCTTATCGTGCATCCTCAAGTGATAGATTTTGATAACCCAGTGACCAATACCTACTATGTTGAATTGGTAGATGCTCTGGCAGATCGAAATGTCAACCTTCTGCGTGTAGTGCTGACAATGGGGATGGCGCTCGAGAATCATCAGTGGCTGCACCCCTACCAGCGATCGGGTTCTTGTTGTGTCAATGACAGCTCGAGTCCTGGTGATAAGTTCGATGTGAGTGAGATAAATCCATTCTTCTTTGACTATTGGGACGCAGTGATATCTCATGCTGCCGTCAAGGACGTGATCGTTCAAGTCGCTCTTTTTGATGGCTTTCACTCTCGAGTTTGGGATGACACCGTAGGGATCTCTCAACGCCCGTTCGAGCATCGAGGAAGGCGCTACGATTACTTTCGTTTCGAAAACAATATCAATGGTCATTCCCTGTCCAATATCGCGGCACTATATGGGGGGGAGACAGGTATCAAGAATCGTCAGATTGAATTCGTTCAGGAGGCGGTTGAGCGGCTGGGCGGTCATTGGAACATCATCTGGGAGGTGTCGAACGAGCCTCAGGTGACAACTCCCAAGCCGGGAGTGCCGGCGCATTCCTGGCTAGGGGATATGCGAGCGGCGATTCGCTCTGCGGAAATTGCCTCGAATCATCCGGCACACATGATCATGCCTTTCGATTCACCGGATCATCGGGATCTGGGAGGGCACAGGACGCCCGACGGTAGCAGTACCGCTATCAATCCTGCGGAGTACTTGGGGGTACACGTAGATTTGGTAGACGACTTCAACCAGTTCCACCTTCCGCTGATAGCGGATAACGACTGTTGTGTGACACCCGGCACGCCGGATCAACTTCGAAAGAAGGCTTGGACTTCCGTAGTCTCTGGAGCCTACCCCAGTATGTTGGTCTATAACGTCTCGGGAGGACCCAGTCCAGTAGGTCTCAACCACTCTTCGGTACAGCAAGGAATGAGATACGTTGGGTATACCAAGAAGCTCATGGATGAGAGGGGAGTTGATCTAGTGGGCATGGTGCCCAGTGACAACCTTCTGACTACCAGTGACTTGGTGTGGTGTTTAGCACGGGCAGGAGAAGAGTACATCCTCTACTTCTTCGATGGTGGTAGCGTCACGGTCTCTGACCTACCAGTGTCCTACGACGCTAGTTGGTTCGACCCACGCACGGGGGTGTTCTCTCCACGATTGGGGAGCGGGTCGACTTTCGTTGCTCCACCGGGCGGGGATCAGGTGCTTTATATTCGCGCCTCAGGAGCGCTCCAAGAGACGCCGGGAAATCTCGTCGCAGATGCCTTTGTTGCCGAGGGATTGGGAAATTCGAACTTTGGATTCCGCCCGGAGCTTCGGATTCGCCATGCTCCTTCGGACCAAGGGAAATACTCTTTTCTAGGTTTCGATGTGCCACAGCTCAATGGCACGGTAACCTCCGCCCACCTCAGGCTTCATACCAAGAACTCCCAGGTGTCCAATGTAGGTGTCTACAATATGAGCAATATGAATTGGTCTGAGAGCTCTATCAACTATCTGAATTGGGACAACCTCGGAATGGTAACCTTTAGCTTTCTCGACGAAGGAACCTCTCTAGCGGCTAACAGTTGGCACGAGTTCGATGTGACCCCTTTGGTGACCGGCCCAGGCGCCATTTCTGTCGGGTTAGCCTCTGGTGAGAATCAGACGGGCTTCTTTTGGTCTAGTGGTTCGAGTCTCAAGCCAGAGCTTCACATCGAGCACTCAGGAGCCAACTCTCCCGAAAACGTCGTAGCGGCGAGGGATGCGTGGGTCTCTGAGAGCAACCCGGTAGAAAACTATGGAAATACCTTGGATCTTCGGGTGCAGTTCGACCCCACTCACTTCGGCCGCTACTCTTTCCTGAGATTTGAAGTGCCCCCCTATGAAGGTGCGCTCGAATCGGCGATTCTGAAGTTGCGAACAATGGCGAATCCCATTCCTTCTGCCGGTTTTTACCTCATGGGAAATATGGGGAATTGGCAAGAGGGTGCCATCACTTGGCTCAACTGGGATCAACTTGGCACTGTCACCTTCAGCTATCTCGGGGACTTAGAGAATATGGCTGCCAACACGTGGCATGAAATCGACGTTACTGCAGCGATCCAGGGACCCAGTAGTGTTGTGAGTTTAGGTGTTGCGTCCAGCGTGGATACAGGTGGTTTGAATTTTTGGAGTAAGGAGGCGCCTGCCTTTGCACCCGAGTTGATCATCACTTCCCGGACGACCACGAGTCCTTCGGATCCGAATTCGGACCGAAAGTAAGATCTGGATATCCGGAAGCATTCCAACGGCTGAGGTCTTTGGAGCTCTGAGTCGATTGGGAGTGGGCTTCCTATTGGATATGTGTCCAGGGCCAGCTCCGGGAGGCAGGGATCGCCTGCTGGATCTTGACGCCATCCTTGATTCCGGTCCAGATGGAAGGGCTCTATTGGGGCGGAAAGATCTTGACTCCCAACCGCCGCCGGTCTTTCCCAGCGGGAGTCCAGGCTTTGTCTGTGTGGATCAGAAAGAGGCGGATCTCGCCGGGAGCCAGGGTGCCGAGATTCACCTCTTGGGTTCCTGCTTCGAAGAAGGGGATTTCCTGGCGAGTCTCCCCTTGGCGTATCCATGCGGTGACGGGGAGATCCTGGGATTCGGCGACACAAGCCAAGCGTAGGCGAATCTCCTGAGGTTGGGCAGTCGGGTTTCTGGCTGCCACGGCGGTGGGCTGGGTGCCCCGAGTCCACCGATCGGAGGTCAGGTTGACCGCCACCAGATTCGCGCCGGCGATGTGGATGGGGTTGTAGAGACCGTCGTCGAGAATGCGCTGAGCCAGCGTCTGTTCTTCCAGCTCAACCGGTTCGGCGGCGAGGCGCAGGAGAATCTCGGCGATGGTTTCCCGAGCTGGCTGGCCGGTGGTGCGGTAGAGCTGAAAACCAGGAAAGGAAAAGCGGGAGTCCCTTAGGAAGCGCCCCCGGGCCGCTGCCTTGACCACGGCGGTTTCCGTGGCCCAGGGCGGTGCGTGAATGAGCACATAGTCCGGTGAGTGAAGCTCCAACCAGGCACCGAATTGGCGCTCACCAATGAAGCGAGAATTCTCGGGGGTGACCAATCCGAGAATATCGATCATGTAGAGCTCCGAATACCAGCCGAGAGTGCCAATTTCTGCCGCTGCTAGCTTGGCATCCCCAGCCGCATGGTCTTTGAGCCACAGGCCGATCTGCTGGTAGGGAGGAGGGGCCGTCGCAGCGGAAAGGCGGTTCTGATTGTCGGCGAATAGCTGGCCGAGAACCCACAGGCAGAGGCCCGCTAGGGCCCATCGGGCAGCATTGCTCAAGATCGGGTGAGGGGCTTTCTTCAAGAGGTTCCAGAGACCGGAGAAACCCACCGGGGCCAAGAAGAAGGCAGCCACGTAGAAGGGGGCGTAGTACCAGTGGTAGCTAGGGATATTGAGGCCGACGTAGAACAGCAGAAGCAGCCCGAGAAAGATCGCTCCATTCCAACCGAGAGAACGGCGGCGCAGAGCCCAGAAGCCGCCGAGGGCAGCGAGTCCCAAAATCGCCGCCAAGGCCTTGCTGCCGGCGAAGAACCAATTCAGATGGTAGCCCGCCCGAAGAAATAGCGGCCAATCTCCCCACAGTCCCGAACGGCCCTGGTCGATCTTGACTTGGGCCGTGTGGGGCAGCGGCTCGCCGTAATACTGGAAGTTGAAGACCAGGACAGCGAAGACCAGAAGGGCTGGTAGCAGGAAATCGCGCAGGCGGGGAAAGGGCCGTCGCAGCCAGAGGTGGCGGATCACCAAAGCCGCGACCAGAAAGACCCCTTCGCTGCGGGTCAGGATCAAGAGAGCGCAGGCGATGCCGAGCCAGAAGGAGCCCTGTTCGGCTTCGAAGAGCCAAAGGCAGATTCCCGTGAGGAGAACGAAGAGGAGAGACTCCATTCCGAAGGTCTGGTAGAGGTAGGGGGAAGTGGCTGCCAATAGGCATCCTAGCCCCGCTGCCAGGGAGCCACTGACCCGCCGGAACAGAAAGAAAAAGACAGTCAAAAGAGCCAAGAAGAGCACTGCTGCCAAGGCTACGGAAGCCGTCCCAACGTCCCCCAGAAGCCAGGAGGAGACTAGGGAGAGATAGGTGTAGGCCGGCGAGGTCAGGGCGTTGAAGGCTTCCCCGGGGTTGTAGACCAGACCCTCGCCGCGCAACAGGTTGCGTAGATAGCGATGATAGATGAGGGCGTCGTCGAGCTCGAAGAATCGGTTGAGGTAGGAGAACCACAGGGAGATCGCCATGGAGGCGAGCCAAAGCAGTCGGCCGGCTAGCTCGGACTTCGGGATGGGGCTCTCCTGGTTCATTGGCTCGGCTCGGTTCGTCGAGATGCTCAGGGCTTTTGGGAGGAGATTTTTTGGGACCACCTGCCCAGCAGAGGCAGCTCCTCTAGCATGGTCCTCCAGCTATTCGGCCAGCTAGTCTGCTGTGGCCGAAAAGGGGAGAAGACCAGAAATAGAGCTAGCCAGAGAGAATTCTGGGCGAATCCCACCCCTAAGGTGAGGTGACTGGAAATATGCAGGGCGATAAGGCCCAGTCCCCAGGAGCGGTGCAGGGAGGGCCGAGCGATCATCCACAGGGAGAAGAACTCCAGATAGAGGGCACCGACCATCAGAGGCCAGCCGACCCACCAATGGTCGATCAACCAGGGGCCAAGCAGGGTTCTCGAATCCTCCGAAAGAAGCTTGGAGGCGATCTGCTGGGCGAGCCCCTGGGGAGCAATATAGGGCGTCTCCCCCAAGAGCAGTTGCTCGACAACACCACCCACCTTCCACATTCCGCTCATGCTGTAGATGAGCAAAATCATCCCCTGGCAGCCTGAGAACACCGAGAGAGTGGCGGCCCGCACCCGACGCGGGGCTCGGGGAAATGCCTGCCAGCCTGAGGGTAGGAAGATCAACACGAAGCTCAGGAGAACTCCGAGATGGTCGCCGTGGTTGACGGAACCAAAAGAGAATTTGAAGGCCAGGAACTCCAATAGAGACAGGAAGACCACAGCCCGAGCGATGCGATAGCGACTGAAGGCGACGCCGATCACGCCTGCGGCGAGGTGTAACCAGAGGATGATCGAGATGCCGATCCGGGGTTCCACCCAGCGCAACCAAAAGACCGGCCAGCGAGGGGTGAAATGGGTCGCCGCCAAGTGGCCTGGCCACTCGTAGAGCTGGCTCACGGCTAGAAAGAGAATCACCCCATAGAAGGCCGAGATCAATCCTTGAGCCCTGGCGAATCTCTCCCTGCCGGAGAGGCGACCCACGGTCCAGCCAGCTCGCTGCGGGGAAGAGGTCGTGGCCCTACGGGACATTCCGAAGGCCGAAGCGATCCTGTCGAGACGACGGCTATCGGGCATCCGGCTCACCGTATTGAAAAGTCGCTACTTGGCGGCGCTCCCGGTTCTCGCCGGTGCGCCATTTTTCCAGGGGATGGTAGCTCTCGAAGACGAGGTGGTAGCGAGGCTTGCCGAGCAGGTAGGCCTGCTCCAGCTGGGTCCGAAGCTCCAAAGCTCGTTCCGCTTCGCCCCGGTCTAAGGCTTTGCCCAGCTTCTGGATGACTTTTCGCCCGATATAGCGATTGCCCGTCACCAGGTTCCCCGGGGCGTGAAAAAAAGAGATTGCCGTCTCCCCGGAGCTGCCCTGGGGTTCCAGCAACAAGTCGTAGCGCTGGTCCACATTGGGGACTTTGGAAAAGAGGGACCAACCGAAGAAGGGAAAGATCTCGTCTACTCCGGGAATCAGCTTTTGGCTCGCTGAACCAGCAAAGAAGTAGATCAAGAGGAGCAGCGAGAGTCGGCGCCGGAGGAGCCGCAAAGGAGCCGGGGTTGGGGGGTTCGTTCCGTTTGTCGGCATCTGGGCCTCGCTCGCTGGATTTTTCCTTTTGGGCCCTTCCTTTTGGGCCCTTCCTTTTGGGCCCTTCCTTTTGGGCCTTTCTTACTGGGCCTAGGCCTTCCCGGACAGCGGCTGTGGATTCGGCGAGTCTAGCAAGTTTCGCCCCCCAGCCTCCGTTCGAGAAGTGAGTGAAGGGAGGGAGGGGTATCCGAGTACGGAACGCAGCCCAGCGAGTACCGCAGGCAGAGTGCGCCACCCGACAACGCGACTAACGGTCCCGCGGAGGTCGTTTTCTTCATCTGCTGTTTCCTTGTCTGCGAGCTGGTGAATCGTCGGTAGCGGGATCTCGGTCAGGTTTGAGATCAGGGAAGACAGTTTTTCTACGAGCCGGCGCAAGAATCGCCTTCGCCGAGGGTTTCAGTTCTCTACCCGATCTATTTCACGGCTTAGCAACTGGGGGGAAGCAACGGCTGGAAGATTCCCCGGAGGTGGCTCCGGAGGTTTCCCGAAGCTGCTTCCAAGAGCCCCTGGGGAAGCCGCCTAGGGTTTGGGCCGCATTTCTATTTCTTTGGGAGGATTTTATGTTCGACAGAGTGTTCACCAGATCGTTTGCCAGATTTTTCGGTAAGGCCCTGCAAGGCTTCACTTTCTTTTCGATCGTTTTCGGGGTGGTCTTACCATCACCGCTCCAGGCCCAGAGCTTGGAGGCCAATCACTGGCACTATGGGGTTTTCGCGGCCTTTGACTTTTCCTCGGGCCTGCCGGTGGCGAGCTCCGATGGCTGCGTTTCCACCTCGGAAGGATCGGCGGCGGTGTCGGATAGCTGTACCGGTGAGCTGTTGTTCTCCACCGATGGAATGGAGGTTTACGATGCCAGCTGCGGTCTCCTGGCTGCCGGCCTGGAAGGGAACCTCTCGAGCACTCAGAATTCCCTATTCCTGCCGCATCCTGGCGATGCAGATCTCTTCTATCTATTCACCGCCGATTCCCGGGATGGCAATCCCCTCGGGGAGGATGGCAGAGGCATTCATTTCTATGAGCTCAGCAGGTCCTTAGGGACGGTGACGACGCCGCTCTTCAATCAGCTTCTGGTGCCGGCAGCAGAAAAGCTCGTGGGGGTGCGCAAGCCCGGTGGGGGCTATTGGGCCTTGGCTCACGGCTGGAGTTTCAATGTAGCGACGGGGAGCAACGCCTTCCACGCTTGGGAGATCAGCTCGGCGGGCCTCAACCCCACAGCTATCGTTTCCAACGTCGGCAGCAACCACGGTGAGGATCCCTTCGATCTTCCCACCTGGGTGGGAGCTACGGCGGCGGGGGCTCTCAAGGCTTCCCCCCAAGGGGATCGATTGGCCACGGCGGTTTACGATCCCGGATTCGTCGAGGTCTTCGATTTCGATGCGGCCACCGGGGTGGTCAGCAATCCCTGTGCATTCTCCACTGGCCTGACCCTTCCCTATGGCCTTTCGTTTTCTCCCGATGGCCAACGTCTCTATGTGACCGATCTCGGGGATCTCTTCCAATTCGACCTCAGTAGTGGAGATTGTTCGACCATCGGAGCCTCCGGCACTCTGATCTATTCTTTTCCGACGGGAAATATCCGCTCGTTGCAGATCGGCGCGGACAGCAAGATTTATCTCCACGGGGATAGCGTGACCGTTGCGCGCATCGACAATCCCAACGCGGTGCCGGCTCTGGTGACCTTCGACCCCACGGCGGTTCCTCTGCCGACCAATGGCAGAAAAGGTTTTCCCAACTTCATCGACTCCTACATCCTGCAGCCAGCTCCCGGTAGCTCCGTGCCTCCGGAGATCGTTCCCTTCGCGGTCCCCGACGCAGATCGAGTTTGCGTCGGGGACTCGATCATCTTTCCAGGTTTCTTCGACGCCCTCAGCTATTTCGAGAGCCTCACCTGGTCCGGGGGGAGCCCCGGAACCGGCTGGTATACCTATCCGGATGTGCCCGGGGATTACACCCTTACGGGAGTGCGAGGCTGTGACTCGGTGACTTCGAACGTCATCACAGCGGTAGATTGTGATTGCTTTCTCAACGCTGGGGACGACCGCACCCTCTGCGCCGGTAGTTGCACCACCCTGGGTGGAGTGCCCGGCGGTCCGGAACCCCTGTCGACGGCGCCGGACGGTGCCTCCGTCCAGTGGACACCCTCCGGTCCCTTTACAGACCCAACGGATCCCAATCCGATCCTCTGTGCTCCCGCCGGCTCAGCGGGCCTCAGCCGAACCTTCCGAGTGTGGACGGATTTTCAAGGCTGCTACCCGGATATTCCTCAATTCGATGAAGTGACGGTGACGGTGGTGGATTGCTAGCAGCCCTACTGCTCGAGCCTTTTTGTTTTTGGGCAGAGGTACTTGGACCTCAACCGAATAGAGGAGTCAGATCTCGACCCAACCGTCGGCCGTGCTAGCCTCCTTGCATGCAGTTCGGTGCTGTCTTGGAGGAAGTCTCCGTGTGGTTTCGCCGTCACGAATTCCCGTTTGCGGTGATTGGCGGCCTAGCCCTCCATGCCTATGGAATCTCTCGCGTGACTTTCGATCTCGACTTGATCACGGTGAGAGAATCTCAAGGGGGAGTTATCGATCTGCTGGAGGGGCTGGGTTATGAAACTCTCCACAAGTCGGTGGGCTTTTCCAATCATCAGCACTCGGATCCGGAGTGGGGGCGTCTCGATCTGCTGTATGTGGACGGCGCTACCGGGACCAAGCTCTTCGGAGAAACGGAATGCAGAGAGCTTTTCGAAGGGGTGCAAATAGAAGTGCCCAGGCCGGAGCACCTGATTGCTCTCAAGCTTCATGCGATGCACAACGATCCGGATCGCTCGATCCAAGAGTTGGGCGATATTCGCTTTCTCCTGAATCTACCGGGGGTCGACCAGGAAGAGGTCGGAGAGCTGTTCGAGAAGAGAGGGAGGCGAGAGCTGTATGAGCGACTCAGAGAAGCCACCTAGGCGTGCCGACACCTCCTGGTTCGATAGCCTGGCCAAGGACTTGCCGCTAACTTCTGAGGACATAGCGGTGCTTCGTCGACTCAAGGATGAGGTCAGGCTTTCCCCCGCCCAATACGAACGCTTTCTCGAGCAATTTGGCCACGCCTCGGTGGAGGAGCTTAGGCGACGACCTTGCTTTCGAGGCGAGCCCTTCGAGTTGTAAGGCCTATTTTGCAGTCTTGAAACCTGTCCGGTCTTTGTGTCCCTCTCTTGGGGTTCCTTCTCTTTGGCTGCGAGCCGCCTTCCTTGACTCCCTCTCCCTGTCCCTCTATCGTTTCTAACATGTTGATGAGTAGAGGGTTACTGTCTTTTCTCAAGGCTCCTTCCATCGCCTCCGGTGGTGGTGTCGGTACCTCCCCAAGCTACATCGAAGGGCAGCTTCTGTGGATCCTGGTCGGTCTTGGGTTTCTCAATGCCTTCTTGCTTGGAGTGTTGCTTTGGCGGACTTCGGCGGCTCGCAGGGTGGCGGCGGAGAGGGTGCTTCGGCAGGAGCTTCGGTCGGGGCGGGAGGAGTCTCGTCAGCAGGGGCGGCAACTACGGGAAGAGGTGGGTGCTGGATTGCGGGGTACCGGGGATTCCATCGTGAGGACCTTGGCAGAGATGGGGCAGCTGCAACGCAGTCAGGGTGAGGGGGTGGCCCGGAGAATCCGCGAGCTTCAACAGAGCAATGAGAAGCGCCTCGACGAGATGCGCCAGACGGTGGACGAAAAGCTCCAGGGGACTCTGGAGAAGCGCCTCGGGGAATCCTTCAAGCTGGTCAGCGAGCGCTTGGAAGCGGTCCAGCGGGGCCTGGGGGAGATGCAAAGTCTGGCCACCGGAGTGGGGGACCTGAAGCGGGTTCTCACCAACGTCAAGGCGCGAGGAACTTGGGCGGAAGTGCAATTGGGGGCGATTCTGGAGCAGGTTCTCACCGCTGAGCAATACGCCACCAACGTGCAAACCAAGGAGGGATCTCAACAACGGGTCGAGTTCGCTATTCGGCTGCCGGGTCCTTCCGGAGAAGGGGGACCTTCGGTGTGGTTACCCATCGATTCGAAGTTTCCTCAAGAAGACTATCTACGACTCTTGGAAGCCGCAGAGACCGCCGATGCGGAAGGGGTGCAGCGGGCCAGCGTCGCTTTGGCCCGGGCGGTGAAGGTGGCGGCGCGGGAAATTCGCGACAAATACCTCAACCCGCCTCAGACGACGGATTTTGCCTTGATGTTCCTGCCCACGGAAGGTTTGTACGCGGAAGTACTGCGCCAGTCGGGCCTCTTGGAAGAGCTGCAGCAAACCTACCGAGTGGTGGTGGCGGGCCCGACCACTCTGACCGCGGTGCTCAGTAGTCTCCGTATGGGGTTTCGCACCCTCGCCCTCGAAGAACGAGCCAGCGAAGTGTGGCAGGTCTTGGCTGCTGTGAAGACGGAATTCGGCAAGTTTGGAGCGGTGCTCGACAAGGTCAAAAAACAGCTCGGAACCGCCAGCCGAACCCTCGACGAAACCGGGGTCCGGACCCGCGCCATGGAGCGCCGCCTTCGGGAGGTCGAATCCCTCCCCTCTCGAGAGGCGGCTGCCGTTTTGGGCCTGGAGGAGGATCCCCTTTCGGAGCAGGAGATGTCCCTTATCTCCGGGGAACCACGGCAACGACCTGACGACTAGCCTTGTTCTCGGGGCGGCTGGGAAGGAACCACTGGCAAAGGAGCCCCCGGCACAGGAACCCCCGGCGGAGGAACTATCGCGCCGTCGATGAGCTGGTAGAAGGTGGTCGAACAATTGGGCGGCGGTCCTTGAAGGGGCGTGGGAAAGGAAGTCGGGTCTCCTGGGAAGCCAACGGAGAAGGGCCCTTCGATCTGTTCATGGTGGGTCGCTATCCCCTGGTGGCGCCAAACGATGGACTTGCCTTTCAAGAGCAGGAGCTCGAAGCTCAGAGGAGCCTCGGCAGGGATCAGGGCGTGGGCCTCGACCCAGAACAAGAAGGTGCCCACCGGGGCGCCTCGCTTGGGCCAGAAGACGTTCTCGAGGGGTTTTTCACACAGGAAGTCCGTGCCCCGGTTGCAATCGATATCGAGCCTGCCACCGGATTCGGCGGAGCGGTCCCCATAGAAGATGCAATCCCCGGCGGGGTCCACAACGAAGAGGTCCATATCGGAAACGCCGGACCAGCTCAGTCGAAAAGCGAGATCCCCGGTACCGGGGCGAGGGTTCGAGGAGCAGCCGACGACTAGCCCACTGGTCAGGCAGAGTCCCAAGAGAGTCGCTAGAGGTAGAAGCCGTCTGGGCTCGGGAAACCGCTGCGGATTTCTTTCTTTCCTATCGCTCATATCCCGTTGGAGTCCCTGAGGAGCAAAGAACGTGTACAGGGCGCGGGAATCTTTTTCGCGTCGATGCGGCCAGGGGCTAGCAGGAGCCCCCCTCAGCCTTTAACCGGCAGATGGCTCATGGAAGGACCGCCGCCGCCGCCGGAGAAAGAGCCCGGCAGCTCCCACCAGGCCGACCAGGGGCCAAATCCAACGGCTGTGACGAGGCCTGGAGACGATCGCCGGTGCGTCTCCGATGAGGACATAGGCCGCCCAGATCGAAGGGTCGGCCCAGGTGTCATCTTGGATGAATTGCTGCTTTGCCGCTTGCAGGGCTAGATCTGGGGACAAGCCTCGGCCCAACTGGTAATAGAACTGTTCCATAAATGCCGCGGTTTCTCGATCACCGACGTCCCAAAGGGTGGCTAGGATCGCTCTCGAGCCGGCTGCCAAAGCAGCGCCGGTGAGAGAGGTGAGGGCGCGAGAATCCTGGCCAAGGCCATTCGCAGATTGGCAGGAGGCGAGGACCGTGAGGTCGACTCGGAAATCGAGGTCGGCGATCTCCGCAGCGGTAAGGAGTCCGTCATTCTCGTCGTCTGGGTAGAGACGAATCGCCGAACCGACCCCTCTTCGATCTTCCAGGATCGTGTGGGTCGCCGCATGGAGAATATGAGTGCCGGTACGAGCCGCCTGGCGAAAGGCAGCTTCCGTTGCGTCGGATCCCAGGTGGAGTTGGTTCTGGCCCGGGAGTTTCTGAGCCGAGGCCCGCAGCTCCTGGCTCGATGCCGGGAGGGGTAGAAATTCGGTCCCAAGGGCGTCTCTGGAGGAATCTCCGAGAGGGTCGCTGAAGGCAAAGCCCACGAGGGTCAGTGGGAGAGATTCTAGCGGCGGTCGGGACCATCCCAAGGAGGAACCGCTAGGAAGATAAGAGATGGCGTAGCTATCCACCAAAAGGGGACGACCGTGGTTGGTTGCGGTGGCGGGACCTGCAAGGATCTCGAAAGGAATGGCATGCAGGGCACCATCTGGTGCGATGAATACGGTGCCCCCCGCCTCGGGCCAGAGCTCGGTGGACGTCACCAGGGCTTGGGAAAGGAAGCGGAGGTCGTCGGGCTTCGGATCCGTGTGCCGTGCCAAAGACTGATGAAGTCGCTGGGCAGCCTTTTCGATGGGTTCCTTGGGACCTAGGTCGAACAACCGAGACTCTCCTTCCTCAACCCGCCAGGCAAAAAGGTGGTCGAGAGCGAAAAAGAACTCCAGGAGAAATCTCTCTCCCACTGCGGAGACCAGGCTCTTTGAGGATAAGGCAGCCGTTCGGGAGGCTCGGTTTGGGCTCTCGTCGTCACCTCCAGCTCCTTTGCTACCGATGACCTCCACTAGCTCCCGTGATTTCGCCTTCTGAACCACCTCCAGAGCCAAGTTTTTCGCTGTGGAGCTGGGGTCCCGAGAAGCGATGGCTGCCAGTACTTCTACCGCCGCTCCGTAGACTTCCCGCTTGTCACCAAAGAAGCCGCTTCGATGGTGCCCTGGCTCCAGGGTTCCGTGCACTCCTTCGATCATCCCGACGGCCTGGAGCAGTTGTTGGGAAGCGGCCTCGAGGTCGCCCCGGGACGCGGCGAGGAGGCCCAGGCCTTCCAGGGCGGACCATCTGCCTTCGGCAGATCCACTGGCGGTGGAGACCTTGAGGCAGATCTCGAATTGTTCTTCGGCCTCATCCCAGCGCTCTTGGTCCAGCAATAGCCGGCCCAAGTAAAACCGGCTCTGGATTCTTTGGCGCGCTTCGTCGGTTTGGACGGCCAAGCGGAGGGCCTGTCTGAAAGCGGTTTCCGCAGCGTCGAGATCGCCCAGGTTGAGGTGGCGAACGATACCGAGGTTCAACCAAGCATTGGATAGGTTGCCGGGCTCTTTCAAGGTCTGGAAAACTTCAATGGCTCTCTCGAAGGCTGCGACCGCCTTGGCCGAGTCGCCAAGATTGCGATAGGCCACTCCGGTGTTGAGACGAGCCAAGGCCTCGGCGGAGGGATCCAGGGCGCCACTGGCAATCGCTTGGTGGTACTTCGAGAGAGCCTCGTCGAAGGCACCGAGCCGCTCCAGCAAGACCCCTTGGTTGAGCCGGGCAATGTTCAGCCGTTGCTGGGCCCAAGGCGCCCCCTCGCTGGTCTCGGCGAGATCTTCTCCCTGGCGGTGCAGCTCCAGAGCCTGTCCGTAGTCACCAAGCTCCTCGGCGACCGATGCCAGGTTCGAGAGGTTGATGATCTCCCCTTCGTCCAGGTTCAGCCGGCGGTTAATTTCCAGGGCGCTGTGAAAAGTGCGCTCCGCTTCTTGCAACTGGCCAGAGCTGTGCAGGGCTAAGCCGAGGTTGTTGAAGGTACGAGCGAGGCTTGGGGTTTCGGTCTCTCCGAGAGCTTTCCGCAGTCTCAGGGCCGCCCGGCAGTTCTTTACCGCCGAGGTGCTCTCACCGCCGCTGAAGAGAATCAGACAGAGATTGTTGTGGGCTTTGGCTCTGGTCTCAGTGGGGGTGGCCGGATCGTCGATGGCCTGGCGGTAGAGCTGGCTGGCTGGTCCCGGCTCGCCGCTAAGGTGAAGCCGGCGACCTTCCTCGAAGGGATCTCGGTTTGCCCCGGGAAGTGAAGACTGAAGAGGTTGACCCAGGGAGTGGACTTCCCATGGAGTGAGTAGGGCGGCGATGAGGCAAGCGGCCCCTATCGGTCGCAAAATCACCCTCTTCCTGAGATCTCCAAGCATCTACGACCCCTCGCCACGACGCAGCTGGAAAGACAGGGATGGGAGCGACTTTTTCACGATAGAAATTGTACCAATCTAGAAAGAGTCTCCCGTACCCCTACGACCAGGTGTCATATGATGGGACTAGAACATGAAGATATTAGTCGTGGAAGATGAGCCAGATCTGGCTGAGGTGCTGGTGGAGGCGCTCGAGGAGGAGCGCTATCTCGTCGACTTGGCTCGCGATGGCGAGAAGGCCGACGAGATGATGGGGATGAACGAGTACGACGCCGTGGTACTCGATTGGACGATTCCGGCTCCCGATGGCCTGGAGCTCCTGCGTACCTGGAGAAAAGGGGGAGTCGAGACTCCCGTTTTGATGCTCACGGGGCGCAGCCGCTTGGAAGACCGGGTGGGAGGGCTAGATACCGGCGCCGATGATTACCTCACCAAGCCCTTTTCCCTCGCTGAGCTTCTGGCGCGGGTGCGCACCCTCCTACGCCGCCGAGATCGGAGCTTGAACGCCATGGAGGCCGGCGATCTGAAGATGGATCGGCCGGCGAGAAAGGTCATCGTCGCGGGGCGAGAGGTCGTATTGAGTCCGAAGGAATTCGCCATCTTGGAGTACCTGCTGACCCGAGTCGACGAAGTCGTCACCCGAACGGAGTTGGCGGAGCATGCTTGGGACGATTCCTTCGACGCCATGAGTAACGTCATCGATGTCACCGTTTACCGGCTGCGCAAGAAGATCGATGGAGGCAATCCGTTGCGGTTGCTCCATACCCTCAAGGGGGTGGGCTATTCGCTCAAGAGCCAAAGGGCCTAATGGCGATAGAGGTCTTGGGATGCCGGCGCGATGAAAGGTTCGGGGCGGTCGGCGGATCAGGCCTCTCTGGCTCCTCCCCTGGAGCGATCGTGGATGCCCCTGGCGGTACTTGGTCTAGGCATCTTGGCGGCGGCTCTACTTCTCGGAACGGACCAGATTCGCCAGCGCGCCATCGTCGAAGATCTAGAGCTTCTCAAAGCCGTGGGAGAGATTGAGCTGGGAGCTGCGACGTCTCACCTTTGGCTAGAAGAGTACGTCACCGGTGACGAGGTAGACGTGCTGGACATCTACGAAAATCTCGACCGCTCTCAGGGTCTCGTGCGAGCCATGTTGGGAGATCGACCGGCGGGAGGGGGTGTGCCGGTGGCACCCTTATTGGAAGAGCCCTATCTAGCGACGGCTCGGTCCTTGGCGGCAGATATCGAGAAATTTCGAGAAATCTCCGTAGAGCGGCAAACGGGCTTCGAAGAGGGCCAGCCGGTTGGCATTGGTTCGGCGATCGATGTCCACTACGACGCGGTGTTTCGAGATCTCCTGACTCACGCCCAAAGCTTGGCCACCAACCTCGAGCAACGGATGGTGCGGAGCCGGGAGCGTTCGCGCCTGGTGTTTCAGGGAATTCTTCTCGCTTGGTGTGGCATCGTGGGTTTCGCTACCTTCGGTCTCTGGACTCGAGAACGAAGGAGGTTGCAGGCGGAGGCCGCCCTTCGGGACAGCCAAGCCCAATTGATTCAGTCTCAAAAGATGGATGCCGTTGGCCGCCTCGCCGGTGGACTCGCCCACGACATCAACAACTACCTGGCGGCGGTGCGGGGCCATTGCGAATTGGTCGGCATGCGGCGGGGAGAAGATCCTTGGATCTCCCGCAAAATGGATGCTGCCATTCGGGTGGTGAAGAAATCTTCGAGCCTCATCGATCGACTGCAGACCTTCAGCCGACAGCAGAACCTGCAGTTGGAAGTGCTCAACATCAATCGCATTATTCAGGGCCTGGAGAAGGTCATGACGCCCTCCGTAGGGGAGGGGATTCGTATTGAAACGGATTTAGCGGAAGACCTTTGGAATATCAGAATTGATCCGAGCCAGATCGAGCAGGTCCTGGTAAATTTTCTGCTCAATGCCCAGGAGGCAATGCTGGATGGTGGGAGCTTGACTCTGGCCACTTCCAATGTCTCCCACGCCGATTCGGCGTTGGAGGAAGTTCTCATCACCGTGTCTGATACCGGAAGTGGCATCCCTTCTGAACTGAGGGACAAGATCTTCGAACCCTTTGTGACCACCAAGGCGGATGATGGCCGCAGGGGCCTAGGTCTAGCCATCGTCTACAGCATCGTCGAGCAGCATAGCGGTCGTATCACCGTGAAGAGCTTGGAGGGGAAAGGCACAACCTTCCAAGTTTATTTTCCTCGTGTTCTGGAACCGGAAACATTGGCCGAGGCAGTGGGCTCGGAATCCGAGGAGGAGCTGCGAGGCACAGAGTGCCTGCTCCTGGTTGACGACAATGAAGAATTTCGCCGTTCCACTAGGAATCTACTGGATGCCCTTGGGTATGAGGTCCTCACTGCCGGCGACGGAGCTGAAGCGCTGGATATCTTCGAGCACCGGAAAGAGGAGATTGAGCTCATCTTGACCGATGTGGTCATGCCGGGTTTGAGTGGTCCCGAGGTCGTGGAGAGGATGCGGCAGCAACGGCCAGTCAAAGCCCTTTTCATGTCCGCCCACACAGACAAAATCACCCTGCGCCATGGCATCGCGGAGGGCCAGGTACATTTTGTCAAGAAGCTCTTTTCCGCTAAGGGGTTGGCCCGCATGGTGCGAGAGTTGCTGGATGCCAGTTCCGACGTCTGACCGGGTTATGAGGCAGCTGGCTTCACGGAGGGAAGGGCTCCAAAATTCGCTGTCATCTTGGATTCATTCTCACCGGGATAGATTGACCGAGCTTCTGACGGCCTTAGGGGAAGCGAGGAGTTTGGACAAGCTCTCATGAACATTCTGCTGGTCGATGACCACCACGAGCTACGCTCCGCAACCCGGGAGCTACTGGAGGACTTGGGACACCGAGTCACCGATGTTGCAGACTGTGTTTCAGCGCTGGAAGAGGTGAGCTCCCGAGGCTCGGCCCTGGACGCTGTGGTGACCGATATTCGCATTCCGGGAATGAGCGGCACAGATTTGTTGGAAGCCCTGCTGGCACAAGAGTGTGACTTGGCTCTGGTGGCCTATTCGAGCTCCGGCGGTGATGAGCGATTGCAGAAAATGCTTCTCGATCGGAGGGTGTTCTTTCTCGCCAAACCTTTTTCCGCGGATCAGCTTCATGCCAAGCTCGATAGGGCGGGCCTTGAGAGGCGTCGGTCGGCTGCGGCGGGAGTGGGTGAGTTCTCGGCGCCGGGGCCCGTCTCTCTTCCTCGATCGCGAGACCGGAGCTCGGCTGCCAGTCGCCGCCCCTTTTCGGATTCTGATCGATCCCCGGCAAGTCGAGGCAGCTCGTCGTTAGGCTCCCCAGCTTCGCGGGAGAGAGTTTCTCGAAACAGATTTGTTGGTTTGGCGGCGTCGGTGATGCTGGCTTTGGCTACCGGTTTGTTGATCTATTTCAACCTCCCGCAAGCTCCATCGTTACCGGAGCGCTCTCCGGAGACTCTTCTTCGAGGAGCCCGTTTCGAGTTGGATTCACCGCTTGGAGAATTGCAGGAAAGGCCAGCGGAGTTGGTCTGGCAACGCGTTCCCAAGGCAAAGAAATATCGCATTCAGTTGCTGGATGTAGAGGATGCTGTGTTGTGGGAGGCCCTATTGGAAACACCCTTCCGGGCTGCGGGGGCAGCGAAGTCTCTGGGTAGGGATTTCATTGTGATGGCCTTGCCCCTAGAGATCGCCTCGGCCTTGAAACCCGCAGTGGTCTACTACTGGCGAGTCGAAGCCCTCGGCGAAGGGGACGCCACTGTGGCCTCCTCGAAGCGGGAGAGATTCTTGATGATGCCGGACCTGACTTCCTCACCTTCTTCCTCGTCTTCTTCCCGGCCCGACCCCCTAGGAGGTTCTTCGTGAGATTTCGTTACCGATTCCTGGGCTTCATCTCCAGAACATTCGTCCTTGCGTGGCTCTTATGTGCTGTCCCTCCCATGGAGGCCGGTGAAGCTCTCACCCTGCGCGTCGAAGATGTTTCGGGACGCCCCGGAGAGCTCACCGGGGTGGTGCTACGGACCTACGAACCAACGCCAGTTCGCCAGGGCCAGATTTGCTTGGTGGCTTGTCTCGGTCAGGCTCATCAAGGGGGAGAGTTACCCTTTGACGATCTGGAGGACGCCATCGTCTTCAGCGAGTTTCTCGATGTGATCAGCGTGACGACTTTTGAGAGTGAAGGGGGAACCCAGACCGCCATTATCGAATTCACTTCCGACTTGGTGAGTGTCAATGCCACCGATGGGCCCATGGCTGCCTTCTTCTTGCGATTGGGCGCGGGAGTGATTCCAGGGCAGGAGATCGACCTGATCCTCGACCCTCTCAATACGGAGCTCTTTGACGAAGAGGGAAATCCCATCGAGATCGATTTTCGTGCGGGAAGCCTAGAGGTGCTCGACCACGATGCACCTTACTCCCTCGAGGCCAGTGGAGATGAAATCGCCCCGGGGAGGGTCGCGATCTTAGGAGTTGAGACAGAGGAACGTGTCCTTCTTCGCTCGGGCCAAATAGGATTTCGCTTCCCGGCAGAGATCGCTGCAGGCCCTCCCACGGTGACCATCGATCCTCGCTTTGGTGAGGGGACCGTGGAGATGGACGCTAGCACTCCTGGACTCCTGATGTTGACTTTCGAGTCGCCGGATTCGTCCTTGAATCAGATTCCAGGTTCCTTTCTAACCATTGCGCTACCTACTCGGGGTGATATTCCTGTGGGCCACCGGGCGGTTGTTTCGTTGGATCCGGCTCTCACGGAACTCTTCGACGCAGTGGGGGTGTCCGTTCCCCTGGAATTTTCCGGTGACGAGATCGTTTTTCGGCCGCGCGAGGCTCTGTTTGCCGACGGCTTCGAATCTGGAGGTCTGAGCGCCTGGTCCTTGTCTGTTCCCTGATCTCTTTCTGTTCCCTGATCTCTTTCTGTTCCCTGATCTCTTTCTGTTCCCTGATCTCTTTCTGTTCCCTGATCTCTTTCTG
>JAHZIX010000018.1 GCA_022601195.1 Deltaproteobacteria bacterium | reverse complement strand
GTCGTCTCGGTCGTCTCGGTCGTCTCGGTCGTCTCGGTCGTCTCGGTCGTCTCGGTCGTCTCGGTCGCTTGGGCTCGCGGTTTTCGGGCCGTGAGCGGTTGTCACTGGAGCAGTCGGGCCAAGACTTCTTTGAGAATCTTGGCGGCGGCCATGGCTGTCATGCCCATCCAATCTCGCTCCGGGTTGAGCTCGACGATGTCCGCCCCCACCAGCTTACCTTCGAATCCTTGCACGATGCCCAATAGGTCTCGGGTCGACAGGCCTCCGGGCTCGTGGTGGGAGACACCGGGGGCGAAGGCGGGATCGAGGGCATCGAGGTCGACGGAAAGGTAGACCGGGCCGTCGAAATGGAGCTGAATGTCCGGTCGCCAGGATCGCATGTCGATGACTTCGACACCAAAGCGTTCCGCTTGCTTCTGCTGATGGGGGTTCATGGTCCGAATGCCCACTTGGACCAGCCGCTGTACCAAGCCTTCCTCGAGGATGCGGGCGAAGGGGCAGGCGTGGGAGAAACGATTGCCGTCGAGCTCCTCGTAGAGGTCCGGGTGAGCGTCGATTTGCAAGAGGTTGAGCTTTGGGTAGAGCTGGGCATGGGCCCGAAGCAGAGGGTAGGCGATGGAGTGATCGCCGCCCAGGCTGATCAGCCTTGCGTCTGTGGCGAGAACTTTTGCGGCTCCGGTCTCGATGGCAGCGAGAGCTTCCTCCGCATGGGCAAGCTCGAGGTCTCCGAGGTCCACCCAAGACGCCTCACTAGCCAAATCCAGGCCATTCTCGGCGCAAAGGTTCGCGGAGGAACTGTGGAGGGCCTGGCGAAGGCTCGTCGGTCCAGCAGCGGCACCTCGGCGGAAGGAGGAGTTGGCGTCGAACGGCACTCCGAGGATGCCAACGGATCCTGCTCGAAGATTCTGGGCTAAAGAGGCTAATGATGGGGTCTGCATGGGCGACTGTCCTTGTAGTGGGGCGCCGACTTGGCGAGATTTTCGAGTCTAGGCGGTCCGGCGCAAGCTCTCTTTCTATAGCGCGATGGCTCGTCGTTGGGTCAGAAGGAGTGATTCTCTCGATAAGATACCGCGATGAGTCAGCCCGACCCGAGTCAGAGAGCCGTCGTTGGACGAATGGAGGAGGGGCGCCTGGTCGACCCTTGGAACGGCGAGGAAAGCTGGAGCCTGGAGGGCGAGAGTTCAGACGGTAGCTGGCTTCGTGCCAGTGTCGCCGGCGGTCTCGCTGAACCCGAAGCCAATCTCGCAGAGCCGGGAAGTGCCCTGGCCGCCGTTTATGAGCTGGCGGCCCGTAAGGCACCGCGGTCGCCTTTGCACTCGTCCGCTGCTCTTCGAGAGGCCCAAGCCTGGGTGAAGAATCCGGCCATCGACGATCCGTCCCTAGAGGACCTTACCGGTCTTCCTTTGGTGACCATCGACGAGGAAGATTCAAAAGATCTCGATCAGGCCGTGTGCATCGAGGAGAGGCAAGGCGGCTTTCGGGTCTGGTACGCCATCGCCGACGCTGCCCATTTCGTTCGGCCGGGCACGGCGCTGTGGAGTGAGGCTTTGGCCCGGGGTTCGACCTACTATTTGCCCGGATTGGTGATTCCCATGCTGCCTCGGGAGCTCTCCGAGTACCTGGTTTCGTTGCACCTCCAGGAGAATCGCAGAGCATTGATGTTTCGAGTCGATCTCGGGGCGGATGGAGAGGTGAGCGAGTGTCGCATCTCCCGGGCTCGCGTTCGAAGCCGAGTGAAGACCTCCTACGACGCCGTCCAGGATTTCTTTGACGGCAAGGCAAAAGCCCCCGGCGGCGACCCGGAGGTGAGCCGGAGCTTGGAGCTATTGCAGCGGGTGGGCGAGCTGCGTCTGGCCCTGGCGGAGGCTCGAGACATCCTCCAGATTCGACGCCAGGAAGTCCGCATCAATCTGGGCCAAAAGCCGGGCTTCGGCTTTATCGCTATGACCGACGATCGCATCGACGCTGAGCGGTACAACGAACAAATCTCTCTGCTGTGCAATATGGAAGGGGCTCGGTTCCTTCGCCGGGGAAGGGGAGACGATCGGCTACAAGCGATCTACCGTTATCACCAAGCGCCGGACGGCGAGCGTCTGGCTCAGTTGCAGCGGCAGATCGGGGCCTTGACGCAGATTCAAGGGAAGGATCCGGCCCAGTGGGCCTGGCAGCGGGGGCGACAGAGCCTCGCTGCCTATCTTCGTTCTCTTCCGAGCACCGGGGATGGATCGAGAATCGCTAAGGCGATCCACCGCCAGGCGATGCTCGCCGGCGGTCGATCCGGTTTCGACTCGGAGCCAGGGATTCACCATGGCGTAGGAGCGGACGTCTACGCTCGGTTTACCGCTCCCATGCGGGAAGTGGTGGGAGTCTTCGTACACAAAGAAAGTTGGGAGCGGTTGGGGTTGGCTTCGGCAGGAGATCTCGGTCGCGACCAAAAGCTGCGCCAAGCGGTGGTAGCGGCAGCGGAAAGATCCCGTCAGGTCCAGCGAGAGATCGATCGGGAGCTGAACCGTGAGGTGCTCGATCAGATGTTCTCCCGCGATTTGGATTTAGCTCGAGAGGATCGCCCTACCCATCGAGGGACCGTACTCGGCATCTCCCGCTCCAAAGTCCATGTTCAGCTGGACCAACCTGCCATCGATGTCAAGATCTACCAGCACCACCTCGAGGAGGAGCCCGGGGGAGAGAATCTTCATGCCGGTCGCGACGGAGTCACCCTGCGCAGGAGCCGTGATGGAGAGGTCTTGTGGTCTGTAGGAGCGGAAGTGCAGCTGCGGTTGAGAGGGCACGACACCGCTCGCGATCGTTGGCGTCTGGAATTACTGCCCGCCTCTGCTTGAGTCTCTCTTCCTGATTCTCGAGACAGCTCTTCGGGGAACTTCTTCTCTCCCCTCGGGTCCAACAGCCTAGACCCTCCCCCCACCCGTCTTCCGAAGGAGGTACTGTGAAGAGACACCCGGACCGATTCAACGGTGACATCCCGACCTCATCCATGGCCGACATCGCCTTCCTGCTGATCATCTACTTCGTTTTGACCATGGCCTTTTCTGCCACTAAGGGACTCGACTTGGGCTTACCGGACGAACCTGCTGACGCCGCCCGGATCGACCCTGTGGAGTCGATTTTCGTCGAAGTTCCCGCAGGGGTCGAGCCGCTATCGGTGGACGGAAAGACCATGGGCTTAGAGGATCTGCTCACCTATCTTGCGCCCAAGCTTCGGCAAGCTCCTGGCAAGCCGGTCATTCTTCGGACCCACCCGGAGGCTCGCTATGGTCGCGCTGTAGATGTCCTCGATGAGCTTCGCCAAGCCAAGCAGCGACTGGGCCTGTTGCAGGAGATCCCCATCGCTATCCCGACCCAACGGGAAATCGATCTCTATTGGCCTGTTTAGCTGGCTTCTGGTTGAGCTTCACCCAAAGGGGAACCAGGAAGAGAACTTGTGCCAGAAGCTATCTCCTAGTACCGCTGCCAGAATGCCGCAGATGAGGCTACCAGCCACGATCATGGCAAGGAACGTCGGGGTCGAGCTAACGTAGTCCAGGCCGAAGCCGATTCCCACAAAGATGCCGAATAGAGCCCCACAGCCGAAAGATACGGTTCTTGACTCCTGTCCTGTTGTTTTCATGGCTCCGGAGCCTCCTTCTCAGTGAGTGGGACCTGCCCATCGGGTATGCCGCCGGGTATGGGGAGGACATGGGGATGCGGTAAAGCCACAGCTCGCAAGCCTCGTTCTTCGAGGGCATCGAGGACTCGCGGTAGGACTTCCAGCACGATCGGTCGTTGGCTGCGTGTGCGAGCCGCATTGCCATCGTGAAGGAGCAGAATGGAGTCTGCAGATAGGCCCGTGAGGAGTCGTCGGCTGACTCGATGGGCATCCCTATCGGCGGTATCGAAGCCGCGCCGAGACCAGGTGGCCAGATGCAAACCACGCCTCGCTAGAACCGGCTCCAGCAGAGGGCTGCGAATGCCTGCCGGCGGGCGAAAGTAGACCGGGGGCCGTGCTGTCAAGGTTTCGATCACCTCTTGGTTACGGTCGATCTCTCGGCCCAGGCGAGCCAGGCCGGAGAAAGCGAAGAGGGGAGAATGATGGTAGGTGTGGTTTTCTACCAAATGGCCCTGCCGGGCGATTTCCCGAACTAGATGCGGATGCTCTTCGGCCTTTTTTCCGATACAGAAAAACGAAGCCTTCGCGTGGCGTTCGGCCAGTAAATCCAGTACTGCTGGAGTGACCTCGGGGTCCGGACCGTCGTCGAAGGTCAAGGCGACTCGTCCGCCCTCGGTGGTTGCTGCAGAATTCCCTCCGAGCCGAGTGAGGTTAGGTCCCAGCAGGTGGCTCCGAGGGTACATGCCGATGGTGGCCAACATCAGCTGGTTGGCGGCGGCGGCACCGAGAGCCCAGATCCAATGGCTCGGCGCGGCGATGGCTGCTGCGGCGGATGCCGCCAGCCAACCCGCCGAGAGCTTGACGGTCCAGGGTGGTTTCCAGGGGCGTGAAGACATTTCTCTTGCTATAATCTTGGAGACTCCACTCAAGGCGGCCGCGATACGATAGGGAGACCGCCCCTATTACTCAGATAGGGAACCTCTCTGTCGTGATCTTAGTGTAGGAACGATGAATGACCCAACTACAGCAGGCGACCCCGGCGGTCATCCCTGCCTATGGAGCAGAGTCGTGGATCACCGATGTGGTGAAGCGCACCTTGGCTCAAGTTCCCCTCGTTTTGGTGGTCGACGATGGCTCCAAGGACTCGACCGCCGAGCAGGCGGGAAGGGCAGGCGCAGAGGTGTTGTCCTTGCCGGAGAACCGTGGCAAGGGAAATGCTCTGCGGGTGGGTATGGAGGCGCTTTTCGACCGAGGCTATCAACGAGTGGTGACCTTGGACGCCGACGGTCAGCACCTTCCGGAAGAGATTCCACGGTTGCTGGAGGCAGCGGATGGTGGTGCCGATCTGGTGCTGGGGTCCAGAGAACATCGATTTGCCGAAATGAGCACTCTACGGCGGGTCAGCAATCGGTGGTCTTCCAAAGTGATTTCCTGGGTCAGCGGCCTACCTTTGCCGGACGCCCAAACCGGGTTTCGTGTCTACTCGAAGCGTCTCTTGGAGGCCACCGGTCTGCCAGAGCCTCGCTTCGAAGCCGAGAGCTGCGTGCTGGTACGAGCCGGGCGGCTGGGCTTGCGGGTCACCTCGGTGGCGATCCGGCTCGGAGCCGCAGATGGCCGGCAAACCAGTCATTATCGGGCCTGGGTGGACGGCGGTCGCATCGCTTGGGCAGTCGCCAAGGCTCGTCTAGGGAGGCTGCCGTGACCTGCTGGGTCAGCAGCCTATCTGGAGTCGCGACCGGGCTTTCCCAGATGAGACCTTTCCAGCGACGACCTCTTCAGGTTCACGAGGGCGTCTCTTGAACCAAGCCGCCGAAGCACGATCCCAAGCGCCAGAGGTTGGCTTTTCCCGACGCCTGTTGGGGCCATTCCATATCACCGGTGTTTTTTGGTTCAAGTTTCATCATTGGGGTATTTCCATTCTCCCTTCCTGGGCTATGGGTATTTTCGTCGTTCTATTCACGACCTTTTTCTTCCTCGTCTTGCGGCGGATTCGTCGCGCTATCGCCTCGAATCTAGAAGCCGCCTTGGGCCCCTGTAGCTGGTGGCAGCGGCAGGTACGGATTTACCGCAGTATGTGGAATTTCGCTTGGTGCCTGACCGAGAGCTACGAACAGAAAACCACCGACCGTCCCCTCACCGTGACCGTCGAGGGAGACGAAGGGTTGGAGGATTTGCATCGGGACGGCCAAGGGTTCGTCCTGGTGACTGCCCATGTCGGGCATTGGGAAGTGGGAGCCCTTCGCTCGCCGCGCTACAAGGGCTGGCAAGTCCACGTAGTCAGGGAAGAGGAGATGGACCCGAAAGCTCAAGAGTTCGTCCTCAAGCTCTACGAGAACCGTGGCGATGACCGAGTCAAGATGTACTTCTCCCCCCACGCCACCAATGTGGGGGTGACCTTGCTGGCAGCTCTTCGACGGGGAGAGATCGTCGCCTTGCAAGGGGACCGCCCACCTTCCGGTGGTCGCACCGTGACCGCGGAGCTTTTCGGTCGCCCCATCGAGCTGCCGGTCGGGCCGGTTTCCCTGGGGCGGGCTGCAGAAGTTCCCCTGGTGCCGTCCTTCGTATTTCGTGCCGGGCGATCCCGGTCGAGAGTGGTCTTTCGGCCACCGATTCAGGTCGCTCACACCAAGAATCGACAGGAAGACCTCCAGGAAGCGGTCCAGAAGGTGGTCGCAGAGGTCGAGGCGGCGATTCTGGAGGCGCCCTACCAGTGGTTTTGTTTTCGGGAATTGTGGCCGGGAAAATAGGGCTGCCGACGCCGGTCATGGTTTTGAGCTACCGCTTCGCAACGCTGCACTGAGACGCTATGGCTGGTTCGTTGTGGTTTCTCATCAACACAGCTCAAGCAGTCGTTGGTGTCACTCTATCGGCCTTCGGCATCCTGGTCGCTCTGCTCGCCCGCCTTGTCACTGGAAGCCCAGACGTTGGATTGTGGATGGCTCGGCGACTGTGGGCCCCTTTTCTTTTTTTTGGCGCGGGAGCCCGGTTGCAGGTCGAGGGCCTCGAGAGGGTGGACTTTTCCAAACCCCACCTCTTCGTGGTCAACCACCAATCCCAGATCGATATCGCCGCTCTTTTCTACGGGTTACCCGTCGGGTTGCGTTTTCTCGTCAAGGATGAGCTTCGCCAGGTCCCTTTCCTCGGCTGGTTCATTTCCGCCATGGGAATGATCTACATCGATCGGCGGGAGAGGTTAAAGGCATTGAGGCAAATGCGGCGGATGGCTGGGCTTTTCGACCAGGGACAGAGCTTGGTGTCCTTTCCGGAAGGCTCCCGCAGCATCGACGGGAGTGTGCGGACCTTCAAGAACGGGGTGTTCATTTCCGCCATCGAGGCCGGGGTGGAAGTCGTCCCCATGGCGATCGAAGGGGCTGACCGGGTGCTACCCAGGGGTGGATTTCAGGTTCGCCCCGGGGTTATTCGCATGGCTATCGGGACTCCGGTAGCGACCCGGGGGCTGGTCCTGAGTGACCGTCGAAGGCTGGCTCGTCAGTTGGAAGGGGAAGTCAGGCAGATGTTCTCCGACCTCAAGGAACGGTCTCGCAACTCCGGCGCCTGACCCTGGATCGAGGAAGGGCTAGGCGGCTGGGCCCTCGGCCCTGAGCTGGCCCTCGGGACTGAGCTTGGAGGTGGGCGTCGGCACCGGGCTCGAGGTGTCGACTCGGCCCCGGCGCAGGCGAATTCCCCAGCATTCGATTTCCACTCGAAGCCAGATAGCCAGGCCTTGGAGCAGGGGACCGAGAGACCCCCGGCCGAGACCAAAGGATTTGGCGTAAACCCGGTAGTCGCGATTTCGCTTGCCATAGGTGCCCACTTGACGGCGGAAGCGGGCTAGCTTCGTGAGCCGCCGGGTAAAGGCTTGCATGACTCGGTGAGCGATGCGGCTTTGCGGTTGAGAGGGGCCGAACAACGGGTTTTGTAGAGTCTCGACGTTTCTGTAGAGAGGGGAGACGACCCCCATGTAGTACATGGCGGTGTCGAAGAGAAAGGCACTGCCGGTCAGCTCCGCGTCCCCCATGATCTCGTATTTACCGAGATAGAGAGCCGAGATCCAGCGATCATAGGAGTCCTGAAAGATCTGGTTGTGATGTGCGATCGCAGCGCCCAGAGCTGGGTCGTCGAGGACCCCCGAGAGATCCTCCTCAATTCGCCGGGCCGTTGCGTATACCGAGATAGCCGCATGGTCCAAGCCCGGGCTGTAGTACGGATCGATGAAGGAAGCCGCATCGCCGACCAGGGCCCAACCTCGGTCCATGTATTGAGAGCTCCGGTAGGGAAGGTGGGCGTAGGTCATCAGGTCGTCTTCCATCTGGGCGCCGGCAGCCAACTCTCGAAGGCCCGGTTGGGAGTCGACGAAGTGTTGGAAGCGCTCCCCCTTGGTGCCGGAGCCGGGCAGCTCGAAGAGCTCTTTGTTGTAGACCAGACCAATGCTGGTGCGCCCTCCCGACAAGGGAATCGCCCAGCACCACCAGCCATAGCCACAGAAATGGTTGGTGGCTAAGCGACGGGCTGCTAGCAGCTCTTGTAGCTTCGGAGCGCGGGCATCATTGCCGAGCATCGCCGGGCCATCCATGTCGGCCACTCCCTGAAAACGCGCCCAGATGGCCGAGGTCGGGTGTTCTTCCGTGCGTTGATAGAGGCCAAGGCGACGGGATAGGAAGGTCCTTCGACCCGAAGCGTCGACGACCCACCGAGCTGTGACGGTACGCTCCTTGCCATTCTCTTCCAGAGTCAGTCGGCTCTGAGGCCAGCCCAGATCGACATCCACCACTCGGCAGGGACGGGCGACTCCCGTTCCCTCACCCACTGCCAGTTCCAGGAGATGCTCATCGAGCACGGCTCGGTCGATCTGAAAAGTGGGCAGGCGGGGCACTTCCCGTGGCCCAACTTCGCTCATCTCTGCGAGAGAGCTCGACGGAGAGGCCGAAAACCAATAGCGCAGACCATGCTTCGGCAAGTGGCTTTCCGCAAGATGTTGATACAACCCGAGAACGCGATGAAGGAAGCAGCCGGAGACCTCTACGGTAGCCTCGCCAACTTCGCCGATCTTGCGCTGCTCCTCACCCCGAGTTTCCACCACCAGAACCCGAGCCGAAGGGAGCCAACGGCGTAACAGCAGTGCCAGGGAGGCTCCGGAAAAACCTCCTCCGATCAGGACGACATCGTAGTCCTCACCTCTGTCTTCGGCTCGGGTCTCTCCAGGTCGGGCCGATCCAGTCCCGGTTGGATCCGGCTCCGACGGAGCCGAGTTGGTGGTCTCGGGATGGTTCATGGGCGCTCCACGGCTTCCTCAGGCTCGTTTCGTGGGGTTCGTTCGGGCTAGTTACTGGATTCGCCAGCGAGAGCCTTACGGAAGTTACGGTCACTGATGGCGTTGTGAATGGCTTCCAAGGTGGAATCGCTGAGGGTCTCAAAGTAGTTGCCCTTGGAGTAGGATCTTCCCCAGCGCCCGGCGGTGCCACTGACCATCCCCTTCCAAAGATTTTCGCCACTCTTACTCTTGACGGTAAGCAGGACTCCCACATCCCCCTTGTAGGTGGAGTCTTCGGTCACGAAGAAGCGTCTCACTTCCCCTTCTACAATGACGTCTCCTCCCTCCTCTTCCAGCGTCAGGCCGAGGCCTTCGAAGACGAGGGCAAACTGGCTGCCCACCCACTCGCCGATGTCGTCGGTGGTGGTGACTTCCAGGACCACTCCGTCGTCCTGATCTTCGATGTTCTTGGCGATGAGCTCCGGATCCTTGCGCTTGTCCGTGAAGGTGCCGAACTGGATAGTGCGGTCATAGAGCTTGGTGAGGTCGACGACGCCGAGGTCTCCGATCTCGTCGGTGGGGCTCCAAACCATAGGAATGTCGTGAAGTAGCTTCTTTCTTTTCTTGGCATCTGCCGGTGTGGCCAGGAAAACGGCCAGGGTCAGCAGCAGGGTGAGGGGAAGGAACGAGTGCATTCGACTCATGGCGATCTCCTTTTTCGGGTCTTAGAAGTAAGGGTGGAGTGAGAGCTCCAAGAGAGCCAAGTCTATCGTCTGCAAAAAGATCCGCGCAACCAGCGACTAGAAGGGGGGGAGCGCCTTGCCCTGACCTTGGAGCGACAATGCCGGAAGGGGGTTTCTTTGCCACTCACCGACAGATATAATGCTGCCATCCGGTGCAAGAGCGATTTTCCTCCAGCCCGGTTCTTCTCTACGTAAGTGAAACTTCATTTTCGTCGGTGTTCTCATTTTCCGGCGTATATGTTTCTCGTTAGGACCAGGCAACGCCAAGGATCTGGTCCTTCGTTAGCAGCCTAGCGGCGCGGATGGTTTGGTACCGCCGCCGGACGGGGTGAAAGCAGCGAGGGCGACATGGAGAGCTGGGGTTGACCCGGCGGGTCCTTGTTCCTCGACCTCGTTCAAGGTCCTTGGTAGAGTCAAAGGACCGAGACGGCACAAGCGAGAAGGCTACAGAGGAGTGGATCGTTTTCTTAATGCGGCAGGCCAAGAACCGAGGCCTTCATGACAAGAGTTCCACAGTCGACCCGATCGCTGACCGCTCCTGCTGTCGCAGGGAAGGTCTTCACCGCATCGTCACTCCCTTCGCATCTAGAAGGCATCCTCTCAGAACCAGAATGCTGCCGACCCAACGAGATCGTCCTGAACGAAACTGTCCTAAAAGAAAATATCGTCCCAAAAGAACCTACAACCAGATTTGGAGACCCGAGATGAGGAATCATTCAGCTCTAGTTATCTGTGTCGCTCTCCTGCTGTGCGCCTCTGGCGCATTTGCCCAGGGTGTGACTTCCGGCGCCCTGGCCGGCCAGGTGGTCGACACCGACCAGACGGCCATGCCCGGCGCCCAGATAACCGCCGTTCACGAACCCACAGGGACCCGCTATTCGGCGGTGACGGACAACGACGGGCGGTATCGCCTGCCGAGTGTCCGCGTCGGTGGTCCTTACACCGTTTCCGTTGAAATGCAGCCCTTCAAGAACCAGAGCCAGGGCGGGGTCTACGTCAAGTTGGGCGAGACCGCCAATGCGCCCTTCGAGCTGAGTCTCGAGGCCATTGAAGAGACCGTCAACGTGGTTGCTGATGCCGGGTTGATCAACCCGAATCGCACCGGTTCCACCAGCAGCGTCTCCACCGAGTCCCTCGAAGAGCTGCCGACCATCGGCCGTGGCTTGGAAGACTTCACTCGCCTCAACCCATTCTTCACGGTGACTCCTGATGGCGACGGTTCCGGGACGATCACCGTGGCCGGTCGCAACAGCCGCTACAACAACTTGCAGATCGATGGCGCTGTCAACAACGATCTCTTCGGCTTGGCGGATACCGGAACCCCTGGTGGCCAGACCGAGTCGACCCCCATCAGCCTCGACGCTATCGCCGAGCTGCAATTGGTCTTGGCTCCCTTCGACGTGCGCCAGGGTGGCTTCTCCGGTGGCGGCATCAACGCGGTGACCCGCAGCGGCTCCAACAAGCTCGCCGGTTCGGTCTTCTACTTCACCCGGGACGATAGCTATGTGGGCGACGGCCCTAGCGATTTCTCCGAGTTGGGCACCTTCGAAGACGACCAGTACGGCTTCCGCATCGGTGGACCCATCAAGCAGGACAAGCTGTTCTTCTTCGTCAACGGAGAGATTGGCGAAAGAACGACCCCAACGGGCTTTGCCCTCACCGGTAGTGCGGGTGAGTTGATCCGCAACGGTGACCTGGCAGCGGAAGGCGAGCGCTTTCGCAACCTCCTGCAGACCCAGTACGGCTTCGACCCCGGGGTTCTCACCCAGCAGAACCGCAACACCGACAGCGACAAGTTCTTCGGGCGCTTGGACTTCAACGTGGGCACCGGTCATCAGCTGACCTTGCGTCACAACTTCGTCGATGCGGAGAACCTGATCCTTCGCCCGGCATCCTTTGCCTACGAGTTTCCTAGCCATGCGTACCTATTCGCCAACGAGACCAACTCCACGGTGGCTCAGCTCAATAGTGTGTTCGGTTCCAACTCCTTCAACGAGTTGCGCCTGACCAACCAGACCATTAAGGATCGTCGTGCCGGTGTGGGGCAGCCTTTCCCCTACATTCGTATCGAGAATGTCGATGGTGCCGGCGGGCGCGTGTCCACCGACCTCGAGGCAGGCACCGAGCGGTTCTCGACCATGAACAGCCTGGACCAGGATATTTTTGAGATCACCAACGATTTCACTTTCCTCAAGGGGAATCACTCCATCACCATAGGCACTCACAACGAGTTCTTCACCTTCGACAATCTCTTTGTGCGCGAGGCCTTCGGTGCTTATCGGTTCGATGATGTCGACGCCTTCGAGGCGGGTATCGCCAATCGCTACGACCACACTTTCTCCAACGACAGCGATCCCTTCGCTAGTTTTGGTGTCGACCAGTTGGGTTTCTATGCTGGTGACCAGTGGAGAGTGCGGGACAACCTGACCCTCAACTACGGTGTGCGGTTGGATATTCCCCTGTTCCCGGATACCCCGAACCGCAACCCCTTGACGGAGGAAGTATTTGGATTCCGCACGGACGAAATTCCGGACGGTAACGAGCTGTGGTCCCCTCGCATCGGTTTCAACTGGGACATCAAGAACGATGGCCGGCAGCAGTTGCGCGGTGGTGTTGGGCTCTTCTCCGGCCGTAGCCCCTTCGTGTGGGTTTCCAACGCTTACGGCGGCACAGGGGTCGAGTTCACGAGGATCAGTGCTCGTGGCGCCATTCCCTTCAATCCGGACCCCTTCAATCAGCCGCAGACCATCGGTGGCGCTTCCTCGCAAGAGGTCAACCTGATCGACCCGAACTTCGAGTTCCCGTCGCTTCTCCGCGTCAACTTGGCCTATGACACCCAGCTACCCTGGTGGGGTCTCCTCGGTACGTTGGAGCTCATTCACGCGGATAGCCAGAACGAGATCGCTTACCAGAATCTCAACATCGAGCGCACCGGTGAGGCCCAGCCTTTCGATGGGCGGCCTCTATTCCAGCGTCGCAACTCGGATTTCAGTGGCGCTTACTTCTTGACCAATACCTCGGAAGGTGAATCGACCAACGTTTCCGTGAAGATCGAGAAGCCCAACCGTGGCGGAATCTCGGGTTTTGTCTCCTATGTTTGGGGCAACTCTGAGGTGGTCAACGACGGCACTTCCAGCCAGGCGGTTTCCAACTGGCAGTTCAACGAGGCCATCGACCCCAACAATCCGCGGGCGACCCGTTCCGACTTTGAAGTGGAGCACCGCTTCAGCGCTTCCCTCAACTATCAGTTTGAGTGGGGACAGAGCGGCTGGGGTACCACGGTCTCGGCCTTCTACAACCACCAGTCCGGACGGCCCTACTCGGCCATCTACGGCCGCCAGCAGTTTCCTTCCATCAATGGTGATCGTTTCTTTAGCAACGACTTGGTCTACGTCCCTTCGGGGCCCGATGATGTTGTTCTCACCAACGGTACCTGGGATCAGCTGGCTGCCTTCGTCAACTCCGTGGACGGCTTGAACTTCGGTGAGATCGCCGAGCGCAACGCCAGCGTTGGTCCTTGGACCAGCTCCGTCGATCTGCGGCTTGCTCAGGACATTCCGATTGGTGGCAGCAAGGTTCAGGTCACCCTGGATGTTCTCAACTTCCTCAACCTCCTCGACAGCGGTAGCGGCCATGTGCGCTTCGCTAGCTTCAACTCGGTGACGCCCTTCAATTTCGAAGGTGTTACGGACGACGGTCGTCCCATCTACGGCCTAGATGGCATTGTCACGGACCCGGACAACGAGGATAAGTTCACCCTCGACAACCTGCGCTCCCGTTGGCAGGCCAAGTTGGGAGTGCGCTGGACCTTCTAGGCGCTTCCTAGAGCCCTCACCCCTAGCCCCTCTTCTCGAGGGGAGAGGAGAATCGGAGGGACGGTCTAGAAATGAGGCCGGTGAAAACGGTGCCCTGTTGGGTGCTGGGCTCGCCGGCCTTTTTTCGTGGGGGGGCTCACCCCTGGGATTGTCGGGAGGGATTTGGTTGAGAGAGCCTTTCCCTACAGCTTCATCCTCAACTTCTCTCGGTAGAGGGCTAGGGAGTGAGGCTCCATTCCCATATGCTTCGCCTATGACGGTCTTCACGGTCATCTGCAGTTCGGTCGCCATCGGCTTCGCCCTTTGGGCCGCCGGGCACGCTCTGGTATTCAAACGGGACTCCCGAGCCGCCCTGGGGTGGATTGGTTTCTGTCTCCTTTTCCCCGTGGTCGGTTCCCTTTCCTACTGGCTTTTTGGCATTAACCGGATCGCTACCCGGGCACGAAAGCTCGACGTGGACTCCGTAGAGGGATCTCTCCAGGAGGTGCCTGGGAGATCGGATTTCCAGATTTCTCCGGAGGAAGTGCCTACCGAATTCTCGGAGCTGGCTCGCCTTTCCGAGGCGGTGACGGCTAGGCCCTTACTCGCTGGCAACCGCGTTGAAGCACTGCACGGCGGAGAGCGAGCCTATCCGGCCATGCTGAAGGCCATTGACGAGGCTCAGCGGTGTGTTTACCTCTCTACCTACATCTTTGATGGCGATACCACGGGGCTCAAGTTCGCCGACGCCTTGGTCCGGGCTCGCCAGCGGGGGGTGGAGGTGCGGGTTATCTTGGACGGGGTCGGCGAGCACTACTCTCGTCAGCAGATTCGCCAGGTACTCCTGGACCAGCAGGTGCCGGTGGCTCGTTTTCTACCTCCGCGCCTGTTTCCACCAGCGGTCCATCTCAATCTGCGCAACCATCGCAAGATCCTCGCTGTCGATGGGCAATGGGCATTTACCGGCGGCATGAATTTGGGAGATCGCCACCTGGAGGAAGTGGTCGACAATCCGGATCGGGTGGTCGATGTACATTTTCGCCTTTCGGGCCCGATCGCCGGCAATATCGAATCGGTTTTTCGCAGAGATTGGGCCTTCCTGACGGGGGAGATCCTAGGGAGCTCTCCGCCGACTTTGCTCGCTGGTGAGGCCTTTTGCCGTGCGGTTGTGGATGGTCCCGATGAGAACCTAGGTAAGTTGGCGATGATTCTGGTCGGCGCCCTTTCGGCGGCGCGGCAAGAAGTCGCCATCATGACTCCCTATTTTCTGCCTTCTCGAGAGTTGATCGGGGCTCTCCAGGCAGCGGCCCTGCGGGGCGTCCAGGTGAGCCTGATCTTGCCCGCCAAGAACAACCTCTTCTACCTTCATTGGGCAACCCGAAAGATGCTTTGGGAGATCCTGCAGCGAGGGGTACGGGTTTATTATCAGCCTCCTCCCTTCGTTCATAGCAAACTCCTGGTGGTGGATCGCCACTACGTTCAGATTGGCTCTGCGAACCTGGATCCCCGGAGCCTAAGGCTGAACTTCGAGCTCAATGTCGGAGTCTATGATCATGCCTTTGGTAGCCAGGTGGCTCTCCATTGCGAAGAAGTGCGAGAGGTTTCCAAAGAAGTGACCCTGGAAGAGATGGACAGCCGCTCCATCCCGCTGCGCATGCGGGATGCTTTTGCTTGGCTGTTCTCCCCCTATCTTTGAATGGGCCTCCCTCTGACTCCTGCTAGCCCTGGCTGGGCCCATTTCTAACTACCTAATTCGCGCCGAGTCGTAGCTCTTTTTTCCAGTCCTGAATCTAGTGTCAAGCATCCCTTGACAATGGGCCTGGAAGCCCTCTTCGGATTGTCAAGGAGACCTTGACATCATCGACGGATTTCTCTCTGAATCTCTCCTAGTAGTAGATCTAAGTGCCTATAGAGAGGGCGTTTAGGTCTATTGGACTCAATGGCTGCATGGGTTGGCACGGGCCTTGTAATACAAGATCTCCAGCCGCCCCTCACGAATTGGCGGCAGCAAACACAAGGAGAGAGATAATGAAATTTCTGACTACTGCAAGCGCCCTAGCGCTTTCCCTTTTTGCCGGTTCCTGGGTCGCTGCTCCCGCTGCGGCCGTAGAAGTCAAAGTCACCATCGAGAACGTCGCCCCGGAGGGTGGCACTTTCCTGACCCCAGTATGGGTTGGTTTTCATGACGGCACCTTTGATTCCTACGACCGTAACGCACCGCTACGGGGCACCGTCGAGCGTCTTGTCGAAGACGGCAACACGGGGCCCATAACGGATGAGTTCGATGCCGGTTTCACCTCGGCTCAAGCCACCCTTCCTGGCCCCAATGGCCCTATCTTCCCCGGCGAGTCAGCGTCCATGATCTTCGATGTGGACCGGGCCAACGGCGAGCAATACTTCAGCTACATTTCCATGGTGATTCCCAGTAACGATGCCTTTATTGCCAATGGCAACCCTTTGGCGCACCGAGTCTTCGACACCAACGGTGTCTTCACTCCCATCCAGTTCTACGTCAGCGGCTTGGCGGTCCTCGATGGTGGTACCGAGGTCAATGATGAGCTTCCAGCCAACACTGCAGCCTTCGGCCAAGCGGCGCCTGATACCGGTGTCGACGAGAATGGTGTCGTCACCGTGCACCCTGGTTTCAACGCTCCGGGTACCGGCGGCATTCTCGACGCGCCCCAATTCGCCGATGCCAACTTTGTGACCCCCGGCCGCCAGTTGGCCCGCATCACCATCGAAGCAGTCCGCACCACCACTTTCAGCTTTGGTGCTGATGCTTCCCAGGAAGTGCCCACCAACGGTTCGGAGGCCACTGCCGCCTGTCGCGGAGAGGTCAGCTCGGATGGTGGGTCCTTGACCGTGCGTTGCGACCACAACGTGGCCGACGTCACTGCCGCTCACCTGCACCAGGCGGTGCGGGGCGAGAACGGCCCGGTGGTCTTCCCCTTTGCCGACGCCACCTCTCCCATCGAAGAGACCTTCGCTGTCTCCGAGGCGGACCTGGAGAACCTCGCTAGCGGCAACTTCTACCTGAACATTCACTCCGAGGCTATCCCCGCTGGCGAGATTCGCGGTCAGCTCGACACCTGCTTCGCCGGCCCCAACAGCTTGTGCCTCAACGACGGCCGCTTCATGGTCTACGCCGACTGGGAGACCAGCGACGCCACCGGCTCTGCCAAGGGCTTCGAGTTGACGGAAGATTCCGGTGTTCTCTACTTCTTCCGCGACTCCAACATCGAGCTGGACGTCAAAGTTCTCGATGGCTGCTCCACCAATGGCCGCTACTGGGTGTTCGCCGCCGGCCTCACCAACCAGGGAGTCGACCTCATGGTGGAAGACACCCTGACCGGCGAGACTCAGGCCTACAACAACCCGCTCGGCACTCAATTCCAGCCGATTCTCGACACCAACGCCTTCGCCACCTGTCCTTGAGATCTCGCCTAGCAACCTGCCTAGCAACCTGCCTCTTCAGTACGTGAGGGGCTAGGAGAACCTCCCCGGGTTCTCACTGGCTGCCACAAGGGCGTCCTCCGAAAGGAGGGCGCCCTCTTTTTGTGCGCCAAAGGACGGCGCGAAGCGCTGGTGTCCTAACGCCAAGCATTGGTGCCTGGCTTTGGTAACCGGTATGGGAAACCAAAGCGGGAAGTGATGAGGAGGAAAGGACTCCCGGAGGGCCCTGGTGACGGGAACCTCAAGCCGAAGGGCAAGGGAATTCATACCTTCTTGGGCTAGATCACCTAGCCCCGTGCCTGAAGACTTCAGCCTTCACCACAAGGCAAACCGCTCCTCAATCTAGTAGCCATTCGAAGTCCGCTCACACCACTGAGTAAACCCACAGAACAAATTCGGGACCAGGGTAGGTGTCGGGCGAGCTTCTGTTCTTCGAGAAATAGCTCCGGAGGCGGCCATGGTGGCCATCGCTTCGCGCCGACAGCGAACGACTCTGGAGGTGATTCAAGTGTTGGTAATGAGGAAATTTCTGTGTGTAGGTTTGATCTTGGCAGCCGCCCAGGCGGTTCATGGGCAGGCGAATCCGACCTTTCATTTGCCCATGAACGAAGGAAGTGGCAACGTTCTCTACGATATTGCCCAATGGCAACAGCCCGCGCGGCTCAGCGGTACACCGACTTGGGGAGCCGGGGCTGTGGGCCAAGGACTACTGGTTTCCGGCGACGAACAGATTCGCCTGTCGGGGGCCGCTCTGGAAGCGAGTCAAGCCGGTACCTACAGTCTTTGGCTCAAAGCCGACGGGGCGCGCAGCGAACGACAATTCGTTCTGGGAGGGCAGCGAGGCGGCAATACGAATCGTTACCTGATCGTTGGTGAAAGCCACGGGTTGTTGGGTTTCTATTGCCAGACCAACGCCACCACAAACACCCCCCATCTACTGGTTTGGACTTCTTTGGTGCCGACAGCAGCACCTGTCCACGTGGTCGTATCCTTCGATGAGACGGAGACGCGGGTCTACGCCGATGGCAGCCTTCTGAAGACGGCGGGAGGGTGCGGAAACTTGGCAGACCCCCACCTTGCGACGGTGCTCGGAGGGCATCCCAGTAGGGACCCTGACCGCGGCTTTGCCGGCCTCCTGGACGACGTCAGAATCTTCGACCGAGTGCTCAGTGCGGCGGAAGTGACCACTCTTCATGCCGATTCTCTCGTGCTGGCGAGCAGCGGCGATCATGTTCCTCCGGTCTTCTCTCAGAGCCAAGCTCAGCGGGCATCTTCGACTAGCGCTACGGTCTCCGTTTCCACCGACGAGCAGACCCGACTCCGCGTCGAGCTCGGGCCCGGAGCGAGTCCATCGATTCCCGCTGCCTGGAATCCAGTGGCGGGCACCAGCCATCTACAAACGATTCCCAACCTCACCGGCGATGACGCCTTCACCTTTCGCCTGTGGGCGGTAGATGACGCGGGTAACGTCGCTGCCGAAACCGTGGCCATCAGCGGTGACACGGACCCTGGCCTGTTGTTACATCTGCCCTTCGAAGAGGGAGAAGGTAGCTCCGCCATCGATTCGACGGGAAACTTTAGTGCCTTGAACATCACGGGTTCCCCGGCTTGGGCGGAAGGGATGACCGGAGATGCCTTGGTGGTCTCCGGTAGCGAGTCCATCGACGTGCCGGCGAGCTTGATCGCGAATTCAGGGCAGGGAGCCTATTCGCTCTGGGTGAACCTGGAGGATGCTTCGCCGTGGCGAGGCTCCTTGATCGAGGAGTTGGTCGGGCCCGGGAACTCGAGCTGGAATCTCCGGCTGAACGAATACACCGGTTGGCCTGAGGTCTATTTCCAGGCAGGGCAGGAGGATCCGACCTCTCCTCTCTTCGTGCGCGCCGAGGTTCAGGGATGGGGCGGATGGATCCATCTGGCGGTCTCCTTTGATCCTCGATCTACAGAAATCTTCGTCAATGGAGCCCTCGCAGCGGTTGGTCCTGGGGGCAGTTCTTCCCAGTCTCCTCTGGGAATTCTCCGCATCGGAGAGGATATGGAGGGAGTTCTCGACGAGATCCGAGTCTTCGATCGCCCATTGGATGTCTCTGAAGTCGAAGACCTTTACTACGACTGCAACCTAGTCTTCCACGCTCCCCTCAACGAAGGCAGCGGTGATCTCGTATTCGATGTTGCCGGAACACTACCGCCGGCGGAAATCCCAGGAGCCCACTCTTGGCAGCCTGGAGTATTTGACGGTGGATTGAGTCTGGATGATCCGGCGGGTCTTGCCACTCCAGCTATCCGTTTCGAACAGTCCTTTGTGGGGCGCACCGGCTTCGGAGCCTACAGTCTGTGGTTCCAGGCGAATGCTCAGACTTCCTTCGATCGAATTCTGTTGCGGGAGATGGTCGGCGGTGGCAACGGCAGCTGGAGTCTGCGGCTCTTGGAGAACACCGGCTTCCTGCGCATCTACTCTCAGCGGAACAACGACAATCCGAGCCTTCCTCTCTTTCTGACCGACGCGGTGAACTACGTGGGCGCATGGCACCACGCCGTCGTCTCTTTCGAACCCCACCGTACCCGGCTCTTTGTGGACGGAGCTCTTCGTCTCGATGGACCGGGTGGCTCTGCCAATCAACCCTTGGCTGGGGCTATTCAGTTGGGGTCCGGTTTCGTCGGACAGATGGACGAAGTGCGCATCTATGACCGCCCCTTGAGGCTCTCCAAAGTAGAGGAGATCTTTTCTGCAGGGCCCCCACCGGGAGGGACTGATACGACTCCTCCGGTTCTCTCTCAGTTGGAGGTTTTGAACCTCGAGGCCTTTCCATTGACTGGAGTGGAGGGGACCATCAACGTTTCGGCGGACGAGCCCGTAAGGCTTTTTGTGGAAGTGCGGGAATCCTTGGGGGGCACCGTATGGTCCCAGGGTTTGACTCCTTTAGGCACCAGTTTCTCGTTGCCGGTTTCCGAGTTGGACTTCGCAACCGATCATGAATTGCTCGTGTGGGCCGTCGACCCTTCAGGGAATTTGACGGAAGCACTGCCGCTAGCCTTTACAACGCCGCCTCGGCCGCCGTTCGTGTATGCCTCTCCCGACGGTCTTCCCTCAGCCCGAGGCTCTCTCCTCGATCCGGTGGACCTCGACACAGCAACCAACGGACAGAGCCCGCTGCTGCCGGGGGACACGCTCTTCCTCCACGACGGCTTGTACACCTCGTCTCGAGGAGGACGTTGGGGTTTCGCCATCGAGGCTGCGGGGACGGCTACGGCCCCGATCACGATTCGGCCCATCCATTTGGCTCCGCCCTATCCCATTCTCAATCACGGCATCTTTGTTCTCGGGGATTACGTCACGTTGATGAATCTGGAGTCGACCACGACCATGCCACGTCCTCCCTCATCTAATACCCGGGTCGAGAACAATGCGGTGACTCCGCACTATGCTGGGCTCGACAACGGCGCCATTGGAAACCGCTTCATCAACTGTGTGATTCATGACAACTACTCGAGTAACTCGGTGGGGAGAGGGGCAGAGATCTACGGCAATGTGATTTATCACAACGGGAGACTCAACAGCGATGGTCTGTCGGGACACGGCCTCTACATTCAAAACCCGACGAGCGACCCCGTCGAGGCAGTCGAGAACATCATCTTTGACTCCTACTTCACCCTCGTGCATGTCTTTGGCTCAGAAGGGACCCAGTTGAACGACGTTCATACCATCGGTAATGTGCTTTTCCGTGGCAGTTACGGGGGCCACGAGGAGGATCCCGTCTTGGCCCCGAGGTGGGGCAGCTCCATTCTCTATCGCGGCGGCCTGGGAGGCCCCAACGGCGTCCTGATTCGAGACAATATCTGTCATAGCGCGAGCATTGCGCCTCGCCAGGGAGTGGATGCTGAGATCTCCGGCAATACGGTGATCGATGCGCAGATCGTGCCGTTGCAAATGCAGGATCTGGAGATGACGAACAACCGGATGTTCCAAGTGGGAGATCTGGTCGAGCACAACTCCGTCGTCGAGTTGCGCTCTCCGGACACCACCGCCAATCCTCCGAATCATTTTTTCGATGGGAATAGCTATCAGAACACGGCCTTTGTCGTGAACTACATCGACGCCAACAATGCCTTTCAACAGATCACCTTCGGTCGAAGCTCTCAGGCTTTCTCCGACTGGCAAGACCATTGGCAGATGGAGACGACTAGCTCCTACACCTTCGCCCCACCGACGGGACTCGAAGTCACGGTCAAACCAAACCAATATGAGTACGGCCGAGCGACGATCGTCGCCCTCAACTGGGATTTGGCAACGTCCTTTGACGTGGATGTCTCCGGCGTTCTGACTCCAGGAGATCCCTACGTCATCTACAACGTCCTGGACCTTTCCCGGGATCCCGGCGCCTTCACGGGAGTCACCCCGGTCTCCAGTGGTACTTACGACGGTTCATTGATCAACCTGCCGACCCTCCGGGCAGATCCTTCGCCGAATTTCGATGTCTATCTGATGCTGGTTACGAACCAGTAGAGTTTCCTGCTGCTGGCCGGTGGGAGAGGGTTCCCATCGGCCACAGGAAGGCTAGTTTTCCTTGCCACCCTTTGGTCTCGTCACTCCCCCCTCGGCTTCGAAAGCTCGGTGAAAGGGAGTTTCTGTTTGCAGCTTGTCTTTAAGCGATGAAGGACGGGCAGCCTCTCTGCGAAGTGGTCGCCCCGGGGCCAGTGAAGGAGGATCTCCAGTTGCAAGTCGCCTTCACCGGATGTGCAAAGGGTAGTTTGATTTTGCAAATGGCCTTCAACGGCCCTGTGAAGGGGAGTTTGACTTTGCCAGTCGCTTCCATTGGAGGTGTCAGGGTCGTTCTTCCGGCAAGTGGTGTCCCCGTGACCTGTGAAGGGTCGTTTTACTGCGAAGTGGTCGTCCCGCGACCGGTGAAGGGGCGTCTCCAGTTGCCAGTCGCTTCCACCGGTCCTGTAGAGGGATTTTGACTTTGCAAAGCCCCTCCAACGGACGCGTGAAGGACAGTTTGACTTTGCCAGTCGCTTCCATCGGAGGTGTCAGAACTAGTTTTTCCGGCAAGTGGTGTCCCCGTGACCTGTGAAGGGTTGTTTCACTTTGCATTCGCTCCTAGCTGGGGCTTGGAGGAGATTCTTGATCTACAGCTCGGTTTGGTCGGGAAGGGGAACAGGGAGATCTGTTGAACCCGGCTCCAAGAGGGCCCCGAGGGTGCCTGTCTCGGGGATTTTAGATGTTCTCGCTCCGGTCTGCTCCGGTCTGCTCCGGTCCACCCTGCCACCGGATCGAGAAAATAAGATACCCCGGGAGCGACCTTAGCGACGGAGCGGTTCTGGATTGAGGCCCGACTTCCCCCATTCCTGCCCGACTGTGCCCTTCAAGTTTCTTGAACAGCCTTCTCAGACTTTTCTCCCACCTGATCCTCCCCAAGCCGTTTCTCCGTTTCTGCTAATAGATTGGCCGCGGATCCTTAAAAAGGCCTCGGTCGCCACAGCAACTACCGGAACCGCTCTGAGGGAGTCTTCGGAGCTTGGGAGGAAGCAGAGATGTTTAGCAAGAAATACTGCAGCAAGGTGAGGCCGCAGGGGACAGGGGAGAAGCGGAGGCAATTGGTACGAGGGAGTTTGATTCTGATCGCTTTGGCGGCGGTCTGGGTGTCCCCGGAGGGGCAAGCTCGCGACCCGAAAAGAGCCAAGGAAGTCGTCGAGATTCATTTTCTCAATTCCGGCCCCAAGGAGCCTGCCATTCAACCAGTTAGTGGTTGGCCACTGACGTTGGAATTGAGGCTCGACAAAGAGAAGCTCAAGGGCTTTGGCCCCCTCGGCGTGTCCTCTCTTCCTTCACTCGAGAAGCGAGGAGAGGCGTTCATGGGACACCCGCAGAAGCATACCGGCGCGGTAACCGTCGGAGAAGGCTCCGATGGTTCGAATACTAGTGTTCTAAGGGTCGGGCCGTTTCACCCACCGCCGGTCGTCGTCTTTCGTCCGGGGTTGACTGTGCCGCAAAAAGGCGTCCATGGAGCACGGCCGCAAGTGTTTGTCTTTAGTGAAGAGTCCCGCAGCCAGGAACTCGCTCCCATTGGGCCACCGGTGGGCTCGAAGGGAGACGGCTACGGCTATGGCCACAATCGCCGGTTGCCGGGGTTGGTGTTGATTGCTGATGGTGGTCCGGGAGTGGTCACGGGAAAGAGATTCAACCGGCCCAAGCCATTGCGCGCCCGCAATCTGGCTGGTTTTTTCCAGAGCATTTCGTACCAGCTGAAAGATGCTCAGGGTCAAACCACGCTCATGGCCCACATGAATGTGCCTCCTCGCTTGTTCTCCCCGGTGGTGTTGGCGGATTGCAGGCTTTCTAAGCCCTGTGAGTTGACCAGGGAGGCCATCGAGCTCAGGAAGAACGGCGGAGCTCGAAGAGAGCCACTGCCCCATTCGCTGCGGAACTTGGGTGGCAGGGCTTCGGCCCGGAAGGGCACTAGGTTTCTGCCGCGGACCGGTAATGTGTTGTTACGAGTGGATGGAGGGCCGCTGCGATGTGAACAGCACTTTCTTGGGATCGGCTTGAGGAGGCCCGCGGAGGTAGTGACATTGCGCGCTTTCCTTGTCCACGGCACGGCTCCGGCTAGATTGCAAGATCTCGACGGAGATGGCGTGGTGAGCCGCAAGGATGCTGTGGCAGCAGGACTGCGGGTGCTCTCCCAGGAGGCAATCTACCGGGTCAGAATTGTCTCAGTGGGGAGTCTACCTTTCGATTTCAGTGGCGATAAGGAAGTTATTTGTCCGGACGGAGGCAATCTTTTTGCTGGAGAGCTCACTCCAGTGCCGCGCTAACGGCAGGACTACGGGAGACTACGGAGGGTCGCCAGTCGGTTTGCCTCGACGAGATCTGATAGACCTGCATCGGCGTCAGCCCAAAGAGCGACAAAGGCCTTGGCGTGGAGGGCGGCCTGTTCCCGGTCTCCCATGGCTTCGTGGACCTGGGCGAGGAGCAGCTGAGCCCGGCCACGGTCCAACTCGAAGTCGAGGCGGGGTTCGGCCAAGGGCTGCTGCTCGAGAGCCTGGCGGCCGGCAGCCAGAGCTTGAGGAAGGTGACCGGCAGCGAGATAGGCGCTGGCCAGGTCGAGGCGGTAGATGCGATAGGAGTACCCATCCAAGGCCACGGCCAACTCGAGATCTTCTATGGCTGCAGCGGCTCTCCCTTCCGCCAGGGCCTGCAACCCTCGGAGATCCGCAGCCGCTTTTTCTTCGGCGCCGCGGTTGGGGTCATCCGCAGGAAGGGCACCTCGCTGGATCTCGTCAATGGTGTGTTTCAGCTCCGCCCAGCGCTGCTCCTTTAGCTCGAGCAGACCCCGAGCGTAGAGGTAACGAGTGGCCACCGGGGAGGGGGAGCGAGCCACAGCGCGTTCCAGCAGACGTCGCGCGCTGGTCGGACGATCTAATTCCATCTCGGAGCTACCCCGTACCGAAAGGGCCCAGGCTTCCCGAACGGATTCCGCCCTGATCTCTGGTTCCAACTCTTCCAGGATTTCCTTTGAAGCCGTGAAGCGGCCCGCGGATCGCAACACGGCTGCCAGCTCGAAGGCGGCACGGATGCGGTGCCTGGGTGAGGCCTTTGGGTCTCGGGCAAGAGCGGTCAATCTCCCTTCAGCTTCGCCTCGGCGCCCCTGAAGAAAATCCACGATAGCGAGGTCCACCTGGGCGCTGCCGAAGGCTGGGTCCAACTCGAGGGCCTGGCGGTACTCGCCAGCAGCCAGGGCGAGCTCCCCTTGGGCACGGTAAGCGTTGCCCAGCGTGTCGTGGGCGTTGGCGCTCTCCGGAGCCAAGGAGGCATAGCGACGCAGATCGAGCATCGCCTGCTGATACTGACCGAGGCTAAAGCGAATTTGGCCGGACATATTCCACACCGCCGGATCTTCAGGAGCCAGGCGGCTCAAGGTCTCGAGGAGCTCCAGCGGCTCTTCCTGGTGGCCTTGGGAGTGGAGCAGGACGACCAGCTGACTTCGTGCTTCAGTTTCGTAGGGATAGTGCTCGATGATCTCCCGGTAAGCAGTGATGGCGTCTTCAACGCGTCGGTCGATATACGCGGCAGCTGCCCGCACGTAGCGCTGGTCCCGGTCTGGAAGGCGCTGGGTTTTGGCCGCCGCTAAGGCTATTCCAGCTCGGGCTTCTTCAGTCCGGCCCATGGCTGCCCGCATATAGGCCAGGCGGTAGAGGGCCATCGTGAAGTTGGGGGCGATGGCCAAGGCCTGGGTAAAGGCGGCTTCCGCCTCCTGGTAGCGGTAGTCGGAGTAAGCCCGCAGACCTTCGACATAAAACTCGTAGGCTTCCGGGTGGTCACTCGCGAAGTCGGCCGCGAATACGTCGATGGACTCTTCCGGTGGAGCCCCGAGGGCGCGGCGGGCTGCCAGAGCCACTTCATCCGCCGCTGCCAGTAGCTCACGGGGCTCTGCCGCATCCGTCCGATGGGATACCACTTGCTGTTGCTCCTGGGTAGAGCTGACTCGTGCGGCCAGTTGGAAGCCCTCGGGGGAAGGGAGTAGCTCTCCGGTGAGCACGAAGCCGATGCCGTCAGCGAGGGCAGCTGCTTCTAGGTTTCCTGCTGGTTGCTTCGACAAGGCTTGGGTTCGCCGCGGGGAGGCGACCCGGAGATGGCGAGACGGAGCGAGGGCATCCGCCACCAGCTGAGCCAGACTCGGCCCGTACCAATCCAACTCCTCTTGGCCGGAGCGGTTCACAAAGGGCATCACGGCGATTAGGGGAACCTCGTCGATGAAGTCACCCGCCGCCTCAGCTCGCGGTTTAGGGGCAGGAGTTGGCTCGCGGCTCGGCGACCATTGGCTACCGAGCCAGAGTATGACCAGCAAGGCGCCCGCCGCAGCTATCCAGGGCCAGGAGCGCATTCCGGAGCCAGGGTGAGAAGTCGGCAAGGGATCTTCACCCAAGGTCTTCAGAAACTCTCCCGCGGAGGAGAACCGCTCCTTCGGATCCTTGATCAAGGCTCGGTCGACGGCGTCTTCCAGGTCTGTGGTGATTTCCGGGCGCAGCTCTTTGAGGTCGGTTGGGGTGCGGTTCAAGATGCCGTGGATCACCGCTTGGGGGTCACTTCCCCGAAAGGGCCGGCGGCCGGTGAGCATCTCGTAGAGAACGACTCCCAGCGACCACAAATCCGACTGTGCACCCACTTCGCTGCCGGTGGCTTGCTCCGGCGACATGTAGGCGGGGGTGCCCGGTCGGCCGCCGGTGGCGGTCAGGGCGCTTTCGCCGGTGACCCGGGCGATGCCGAAGTCGAGAATTTTCGCTTCATCCTGCTCCGTGAGGATGACGTTGGCGGGTTTGATGTCCCGGTGGACGATGCCCGCTTCGTGGGCTCGGCCTAGTCCGCGAGCGATCTGGCAGGCGATTCGCCGGGCTTGTTCCACAGATAGTGGCCCCCGAGCGATGATTCGGTCTAGGGTCTCGCCGCCGTAATAACCCATCACCAGATACAGGCGACCGTCGTCGCTTTCGCCAATGTCGTGCAGAGTACAGATGTTCGGGTGGTCCAAGGCAGAGACCGCTCGGGCTTCTCGCATCAGGCGTTCCTTGGCCTGAGGGCTGCGAAGCCAGGGGGGAAGGAGTTTCACCGCGACGGTGCGGCCCAACCGCGTGTCCAGGGCCTCGAATACTTCTCCCATGCCGCCGGCTCCCAGCTGGCGACGGATCTCGAAGGGACCAAGGCTCGTTCCTACCAAATCATCGGCCGCACCTTCCGCTAGCAGATCCACGGCAAGGTCTCCCACCGGTCGGTCCAGCAGGCCGGAGGTTTCGCTCGCAGCTAGAAGGGACTCGAGCTGGTGGCGCAGCTCCGGGTCGCCGTCACTGCTGGTTGAAAGCAGATTCTCCCGTTCCTCCGGGGCGGCATCCCAGAGGCGGGCCAGAAGCTCTCCGACGCGGCTCCATCGACCGCTCTCCATCACGCGGCGTCGCTCCGACGCGCCAGCGTGAAGTGAAGAAAGGCGCGGGCCTTGCGCCAATCTCTCTTCGCCGTGGGGGTCGAGATCTCCATGACTTCCGCGACTTCTTCGAAGGTCATCCCGCCGTAGAAATGAAGCTCGATCACTCGGGCCTGGCGAGGGTCTAAAAGGGTGAGCTTTTCGAGGGCGGCGTCCAAGTCCAAGACCTCTAGGGCTCGAGCGTCGATTCGTACCTGCACTTCATCCAACGGCACATGAAAGGCGCCGCCACCCCGTTTCTGGGCCAGCCGTTGGCGAGCTGCGTCCACCAGAATGTGGCGCATGGCAGTGGCGGCGACGGCCATGAAGTGAGTCCGGTTCTGCCAACCCTCTCCACCGCCGTCGGCGAGCTTGAGGAAAGCCTCGTGAGCCAGGGCTGTGGTGTTCAGGGTGTGCCCCGGCCTTTGCCCCCGCAACTGGCGGCGGGCCAAGGACCGCAGGTCGTGGTAGATCAGCGGCAGCAGCTCGTCCATCGCCTCACGGCGCCCTCGGCGCAAATCCGCCAGGAGAGCCGTAACCTCTCCCCGAGTCGGTGAGCCATCCCCCGGCTCCTGCTTGGGCCGTTGCTTCATAGGTGCAGATTCCTGAAAAGACTTTGGTAAGGAGACACTAACGTGCTTCTGGTTGCGGTTCAAGCCGCCGACCGTTTCTGTACTCCGTGATCCCCGATTCCCAGATCTTCCGTTTCCTCTCATGAAAGCAGCCCGAAAAGGGCTCGGAGTCATCGCAACGACGTGTAGAGAGGAGCTTGCAGGATGAAAAGGAATTGTCTGTTTCTAGTGTTTTTATTGGTTTGGACCGCTTTGGCGAGCCCAGCCCAGGCGAAAAAGCCTTGCCAGTGCTGGATTGGTTCTAAGAAAGGGGCAGTGCTCGAGGACTACGGTCCGGTCGCCTGGTTCCGCGGTACGGAATCGAATAAGAAGGCCAGATGTTCGGAAGCCTGCGCCAAACGTTGCGCTGGGGACATCGCCGATCACCAGAAGCTGTGCAGCTGGATCGGCACCGACTTCGACCAGGTGGACACCCTCGGTTGCTTCAGTGTGGTTGGAAGAAGGGACAACCCCAACAACACCTGGGACTTCGACGGCCGGCCCGCTCCCTTCGCTGGGTGCTCCCGGTGCTGTACCTGCCCGAGGGGGCACTACAACAAGAAGCGCAAGACTTGCGCCATCGATGCCGGTTGCAAAGTACCCGGAATGCCCATCGGCGACAAAGGTGGCGGCTATTTCGCCTGGGACCAGAAGTTATTCGTGGATATCCCAGGTGCGCGTTGCCGAACCGTGGCAGGACCCTGCCCGGAGGAAGAGGAGTGGGAGTGGTCCCCCTGGCTCAACCGCGACCTTCCGAGCGGCAACGGCGACTTCGAGCTTCTGCCTAACTTTCTCGACCTGAACCAAGCCTGCGACAACCCCAAGAAGGTGGAATGCCGAACTCATTCCACCAAGGTTCCTTGGAACGAAACCGGTCTCGACTATAGCTGCACGACAGAGAAGGGAGGTTTTTGCCTCAATGCCAAACAGAAAGATGGGTCTCGATGCCTCGATTTCGAGGTTCGGTTCCTGTGTCCGAAGCAGTAACTATTAATCAATCGATAACCGAAGGAGAATCACCATGAAAACGAAACCCTACTCCCACTCTACCTTTTTTTTCAGTAGGGCCCTGCTGATAGGAGCCTGCCTTCTGATGGCCTCGTCGGCACTGATGGCTGTGGACTACAGTCACTGTATTACCTGTAAGGATGTAGAGAAAAAAGATGGGACAAAAACGAGCATTCTTATCTGCTGCGATAGGCTGGAAAATTGTCTTTCGAAATGTGCAAGTGAAGGGGGAGAGGTTCCAGGTATCAAGGGAGGTTTTAGGGATGCCTACTTAGCACATGTAGATGATGTCTCCTTTGGAGGCTCGGTAGCAGTCCAAGCCACATCTTTGTTTCGCAATAAGAACACCTGGACCCGCTGGCTAAACCGAGATGACGAGGGCGGTAAGGGTGATTTCGAAACCCTAAAGGCCTTCCGGAAACAAGGGCAGGCTTGTGAAGAGCCGCAGGGTATTGAGTGTCAAACTCTCGATGGGACCGATTGGAAGGAAGCGGGCCAAAGATATGTATGTGACAAAGGAATCGGTGGGTTTTGCAAGAATGGGGCCCAAAAAGCTGGAGATCGATGTGAAAATTACCGGGTCCGTTTCCTCTGCCCAGTTGAGGGCCTTGATCTACAATTTCGAAGGGAAAAGTAGTTAAGATTCAGCCCTGACTTCTCACTGGCTTCGTCGCGAGGTTCTGGGGTTGCCTGGGTGTCCAAGGAAGAAGGCGATCTTTGCGCCGCAGGCAGATTTGCGCTCTGCCGAGGAGCGAAGTTGCCTTCTGGGCTGAAGATCCCGGGAGGTCCGGAGCCGCAGCAGAAAGTTGGTGAGAGGGAGGGGCTAGCTTATCCAGCCCTGGGAAGGTGAGTTGTTCCAAGCGGGCTTCTGAAGAATATCGAGCAATAGGTGGGACTTTCGACAGACCTGGGACTCGCCGCTGCTGGGTGGCCTTTTGCGAGTCCTGGAAATTCGATTCCGGCGGTACCGGCTGCCAAGGGCCTGACTCAGTGAGCTGGGCAGCGGGAGACGAGCCTTCCGGTGGGCCCATAGCCCTAACGATCCGGAGTCCTCTCCTGTCCGACTCTTCACCACCTGTTTCCTCACTGGCCGTTTTCTCGCCGCCCGTAGCCTTACCACTGGAGCCCGCCTGCTAGACTGCCCCGCTACGCCGTCTCGCTCTGGGCCGGTCGTTTGCAAGCGAGGAAGCCCCCTATGGAAGCGGACAAGACCACGGATCTCTTTTTGGAGCTCACCCCGGAGCGCGTGTTGGAAGCGGTGGAGGCCGGGGGTTTGCGGTGCAACAATGTTTGCTATCCCCTCAACTCTTTTGAGAACCGGGTCTACGAAGTAGAGGTCGAGGACAAGGCGCGCATCATCGCTAAGTTTTATCGACCGGGTCGTTGGACGGAGCAGCAGATTCTCGAAGAGCACGCTTTCCTGGAAGATCTTGCCGCTATCGAGATTCCCGTTTGCCCGGTGCGGCGGTTCCCCGACGGCACGACCCTGAAGCGGCAGGACGATCTTTTCTACACCCTCGCTGAACGGCGCGGTGGTCGGGCTCCGGACGAGCTTTCAGAGGAGCTGGCGGAGCGCTTGGGTATGTTGGTGGGGCGTATGCATAGCGTCGCTTCCCAAAAAGAAGCTCCCCATCGGCTGAAACTCAATGCCGACACTTACGTTCGCGACAACCTGGCCTGGCTGGAGAGCCACGATACGGTGCCGGAGCGGCTGCGGAAGCGCTATTTCGCGGCTGCAGAAGAGATCGCTCACCTCACGGATCGGATGATGGAAGGGGTGGCGGTTCATCGTTTGCACGGAGATCTCCATCTGGGCAATTTGTTGCTGCGGGACGGCAAGTTCAATGTTTTGGATTTCGATGACATGGTCACCGGGCCCGCGGTCCAAGACCTCTGGCTCGCCATTCCCGGTCGTGACGACTACGCCCGCCGCCAACGGCAGGCCTTCCTGGAAGGCTACGAGCGCTTTTGCCTTTTCGATCATTCGACCTTGAAACTCATCGAGCCTCTAAGATCCCTGCGCTTGGTGCACTATGCCACTTGGCTCGCTCGCCGCTGGCACGACCCCATCTTTCCTGCCACCTGGACTCACTTCGGCACCGAAGCCTATTGGCAGGAGGAGACCGAGGAGTTGGAGCGGCAGCTTCTCTTGATCCAACGGGAAGCCCAGCCCGCTGGTTACCAGGCGCCCCAGGAAGACGCGGAGTTGACCAACGCGGACTACTTTTGGGATTGGGACGGAGACTGAGCCTCATGGCAGAGATTTCTATTCGAGTAGAGGGCTCCGGGGATCGAGATGCCATCTTTGCAGTCCATCGAGCGGCCTTTCCAGGCCTGGAAGAAGCGGAATTGGTCGACGAAATTCGATCTCGGGGGTGGGCGAGTCTTTCTCTGGTCGCGGAGGTCGGTGGCGAAGTAGTGGGGCACCTGCTACTCAGTCCCGCCAGGATCATCCACAATTCCGGGCACCTCGAAGGATTGGGCCTAGCCCCCCTCTCGGTCGCTCCTCTTCATCAGCGAGCTGGTGTGGGCAGTGCCCTCATGGAGGCCGGGCTTCGGGCCTGCCGGGACCAGGGAACCCCCTTCGTGGTGCTGCTCGGCGACCCAGGGTACTACCAAAAGTTTGGTTTTCTGCCGGCATCCGACCTGAGTCTTCGGGATGAATTTGGTGGCGGGGCCGCCTTTCAGGTATTGCCTCTCTCAGCTGAAAAGCTCCCTGCCGAAGGAGGCGTGGTGCGGTATTGCCAGGCCTTTGACCGGTGGCTCCCTGAGGGCTCGAAACAAGACTCCTAGCAAGCGCTCCGGCCTTTTCAGACACTTCGGCATCCGGGCGTCCGGTGAACAAAATGTTTTTCTGCCGCAGATCCGGGCCCGAGAACCTTGTGCGATCTCCCTTCGTACAATGGGAATGCCAGTCGCACAATTCGGATCGCCGGCTCCCCACCTGGGGGCAACGACTGAAAACCCTAAGCTGAGGAGACCCACCTTGGGTGGACTGGCTCCTCAGTGGCTCTCGCGATCTTTAGGGCACTCTTTCGGAATGGGAAGGACGACCTCATGAGCATTCTACGCATGGTCCTGGCGATTATTGCCGGGTATCTCTTATTTGCGGTAGCGAGTATGTCGTTGCTGGTACCGGTGATGGGCCGGGAGGGGCTCGTCGTCATCGTTTTGGCTTTGGCAGTGCTAGCGATCATTGGGGTGACTTCCGGCTACTTGGCCAAGGTGATCGCCGGTGGGAAATCGAAACTAGCTTGTTCCATTCTCGCCGCCTTGGTGGCTCTGGCAACCTTGGCAAATCTGGTGTTTCAGACCGGCGCAGAACCCGTCTGGTACAAGATCGGGACTTTGGTTCTGACCGCGTCGATGATTCTACTGGTCGGTTCTCGCCAGCGGTAATCTGTGACGCCTCAGGGAGATGAGGTTATGTCGGCCTTTCCCCGCAGGAGGTCCCTATGGGTGGCGGCCTGGTGAAGTACTGCAATTCTCTTAGACAGTGGAGTCCGGGATGACTCCTGGAGCCCGGGTCGGGTTGGGATGCGGCGTTGCCTCGATATTGGCATTTGGCGCCTTCGTCCACCTCGGCTTGTTCTGCTTGTTGGCGCCCTGCGACGGGTTTTTGCGAATCCAAGCGGAAGCGGTGGGGCCGCCTGCCGAAACGGAGTGTGTCGTGGAGATCTACGATGCGGACGACGAGTCCTTGCAAGAGCTTCTCGATAGCTCGCCTCTACAGCAGGGTGAAGCGGCTTTCGTGATCGGCCCTTGGCGCCAACACCAGGCAAGGGTTTTCTGCCCGGGATGGGAGCCTTCCGTGCCGATGGAGGTGGATGGCAAGGGCTCGAGAACCTTCGTCTTGGGGAAGGTTCCCCTCTCCTTGCTTTCCCAGTAGCTTGGCTTCCCGATCGTCCCGACTCCGGCGGCGATTTCCTTGAAGCACCGAGAGCAAGTTTGGGGCCGCTTCCATTTCATCAGGAGAGACTCTCCTTGGTAGAGCCAGGAGCCCAACTGGAACCGGCGTTGTTGGGGCAACGGTCCATTCGCTTGCCAGATCTCTTGGCGGTTGCCAGATTTCTTGGCCTTGCAAAGTGGAGATAAACTTGACAGATCTCGGGGGATTGATTTTCGAAAAAGACTGCTGAGTAGGGGGCACCGGAAATCCTATGAAGGCTTTGGAACATACCTATCGATATCGGGAAGATTCAGTGCTCGGAGAAGGCAATGGAAAGCCGTCTCTGCACCTGGCGACCAGCGGTGGTAGGGAATCCAATCCTCACTTTTTCGCCGGCTCTCTGCTGTCTCCTCGCCGCACCGCCGACTTCCTGCTGGCTCTCTACGAGGTGGTTCAGAGCCGTTTCTACATTCCATCAGCGATGTTGCAACGGATCCTTCGGGAAGCAGATCCGGTGGTGACTTGCGATGGGGAACGCCTCCGCTTCGAGGTCTTTTCCTCCTGCTGTAGCGTCTATGCCCGGGTCGATCTACTTCCGGAAGCCTTGAGCGGTTCTATGGTTGGAAGGGGTACCACAAATGTCGACTTCAACCCTCCCTTGCGCGCTGCTTTAGCCAGAGTCCGGGATGACGATCCGGTTGCCCTCCGGGTTGGCAGAGAGCAAGTCGAGTTGGACCGGGCTGGGGAGAAGGTGGTGGAGCGTAAGGTCCGACTGCCCACTCGGTGGATTCGGGGTTTCCTGGAGATTCAATCCTATCTTCGCGGATTGGAGGCAGAACCGAGATTGCGAGTCTCCGGCAGCGAAGCGTTGCGGTTCCTGCGTTCCCTGCCACGGGGCAAACTAGGAACGTCCAAGCTCCAAGTCTCCCAGACCCAAGGCCGCCTGCGGTTGGCCCGAGCGATTCCTTCGAATCAGAAGCGCTCAGACAACCCCTCCGTTCCCGTCGCCGGTGTCGAGCGACTGCGGATTTTGGAACCGATTCTCCACCACGCTCAGGAGCTACAGGTCTTCGCGAGCTCAACGGGAATGGTGAGCTGTTGGCAGTTGCTGGCGAAGGAGATGCGTTTTCAGTTGGTCTTGAGTCCGGAAGTCTCTCGAGGTTTCTCTGGTGAAGGGCAAGCCCTAGAGTCCCTCCTCGACGGTGACGCCCGGCGCCATGCCAAGGCGGCCCGGGCGCTGCTCGGTTGGCAGGGGCGCATCGACGAAACCGAGTTGGCTCGGCAGCTGCAGGTCGATGCCTCAGCCGTGGAACGGATTCTGGCCGTTCTTGGAACCGAGGGCCTGGTGGGCTTCGATGTCGAGCAGGGAGCCTATTTCAGCCGCGAGCTGCCTTTTCAACTGAGTGAGGTAGAGAAGTACCAGCCTCGCTTGGTGGCAGCTCGCAGGCTGGTAGAAGAAGGTCACGTTCAGATTATTTCTTCCCAGGGAGCTGATCTAGAAGCTTACGTCCAAGGCTCCGGCGTCGAGCATCGGGTGCGCCTTGGGGTGGGGACGGATGAGGCTCGTTGTACCTGCCGGTGGTTCGCCAAGCACCAGGGTGACCGAGGGCCTTGCAAGCATATTCTCGCCTTGCGGTTGGCCCGCCGAAGGGCTCGAGGCCGAAGGCAGCATTCTTGACGAAACCCCTGGTAGAGACCCTCGAAACTTTGGTCTCCACCGGTACGGTGGAACGATTGGTGGAGTTTCTCAGCGCCCTCGACGAAGCTTCCCGGCGCTCCTTGCGAGGTGAATCCCGCCGCTGGTACCGACAGCTCCGGGAGACGTCTTGGGAGCCCTGGGTAGGAGGGCGGAGACGGGCAAGGGTCGCCCTGATCGCCACGGAGACCTGGTCCCGGTTACGCCGTCTAGACCTGTGGGAGCAAAGAGCGAGCTTTCCGGCAGGCTCTCCGGGAGTCGACGCCCCGGAGATTCGTGTGCTCCTCGATCGTCACCCGAAGTGGCTCGGTGATTGGGCGGAGTGGATTGCCACCAGCCCCTCCCGGGAGCTGCGTTGCTATTGGTGGACTCTTCGGGAGCTTCAGCTTCGCGGCCTCATCGAAGAACCGAAGGGGGAAGCCTACGTACTGGGCTTCTTCGAGCGATGCGGCCATGACGAGGTTTCGATTTTATCCACCCTGGATCGGGACCCGGGCCTTCTGGAAAATCCGTTTTGGTCTCTCTTCGATCTTCACACCGACTCCACGGATCTTCCCCGGGCGGTTTGGTTGGAGTTGATTCCCAAACTCAGTCTGGCCGGGCGCATCGACCGAGGCCGTGTCCTGGAGGGATGTCTGAGAGCCTTATCGCAAGCGTCTAGGCTTTCCTGGGGGCGCTGGTTCGTGAAGCTCCTACGGGGTTTGGAGCCTTCGGATGAGGAAATCGTTTTCCATGGACCTTCGTTCCTACTCCTGCTGGAAAGTCGCCATTCTCAGATCGCTGCTTTCGCTCTCGACAAGGTGAACCAGCATCTCCTGGGCCACCTCTCCCCCTCCTGCCTGGTCAGCTCCCTGGGAGCTTTGGTTGGGGGAGGGAGCAAGAAATCAGCCCTCGCCGCTATGAAGCTGGTGAGGCAATCGGTGGATCAGGACAGGAGTCTGCTGTTGGCTGCCTCGGAGATCCTGTTGCGCGGCCTGGTGCACACTCATGCTGAGGTACAGAGCTTGGCTCTCGATCTCATCGAAGAGTGGAAGCTGGGTGACTCCTCGAACGAGGATCCCGCGCTGCTCCGGCGTTTGAGGGAGTCGGTGGAGGTAGTGGCACCAGTCCACCGTCAGCGCCTTCGTTCTATGGTGGCCGCCTCTGTCGACGAGGGCCTGGCTCTTTCCGAAGACTCTGCCCGGGGGCACGACGGAGAGAGTTTCGACTCTTGGCGACGGCGAGCTCACCGGCTGGACTCGGACCTTCGTCGACAGGCCGGTTTGGACGGCGCCCTCGAAGCGCTGGGTTCCAACGGCTTGCCATCGCCTCTACCACCGATCTCTGGGGACGGGCAGTGGATCGGCCCTCCCCGGCTCCAAGAGGAAGCTCGCCTGAAACCCATCGAGAACGTAGAGCAACTCACTCGCCTGGCTATGACTCTCTTGACCGTACAGGAGTCGGGGCAGCAGGACGCTGACGACCTGTACCGTTTCTTGGCTGGCCTGAACCGCCTGCACTCCCGGCGAGGCGAAGACTTCGACCGCCGTACCGCGCCCCTGGTTCACTTAATCGAGGAGGAACGAGAGGGCGAGCCTGCTCTCTCGAGGGCGTCCTATTTCGAACAGCTTCTCATGCTGGCAGTGATGGTCTGGCTGCGGCCACCCAAGGGGAAGCTGTTCCTGGAACAGCTGGCGGTCGATCTTCAGCCTCCGGATAGCGAAGAAGGAGGAGGCTTCGAGCAATACTTCGGTTGCCTGATTCGCGAGCTATGCGAGGGGATGTTGGCCGGCGAGGCCTCGCCTTTGATAGGGCTTCCTAACCACAGTGAGGGCTGGCTGGAGGCAGGGGTCCTGGTGAAGCGAATCAAGACCAAGCTGCTTCAAGAACCCCCTCCGAAACCGTGGGATTGTGTCTTCGGGTTGTTGCGCTTGGCTCCGGAGGGGCGTTCGGCGGCTCGCCAGGCCCTTGGACCTCCTTTGTTGGTCCCGGAGCCGTGGACCGAGGTGGTCGAGGCCAGCCGATTCGCTCTCGGAGCTTCCGACGTTGCGGTGGGTCCTTCGGAGCCTCTATGGATTTCAGCGGCTCGGAGCCGGTGTGGAATCCGGCTCGACCTGGAAGTGCCGGCCGTCCAGGTCGTTCACCCCCGGGCTGCGCCGGGTTCGGCCTGTGGAACCAAGCTGGACTGCCGGCTCGAGGTCTGGGATCGAGGATGGGCGGCGATCCAGACCCAGGTAGTGACCCAGTGGGCGCCCCCCTTCGAAGGCGACAAACCAGCGCCCTTACCCACTTCATGGTTCCTCTTCGAGCCTGCAGGGTTCTCGAATTGGGCTCGCACCGCATGGCCTGGAGTTCAGGACCCCCTCATGATCCGATTGGCCCGGGAGATTCTGATGTTCCCCACCGGCACCACCTTCTTTGGTTGCCGTGGCCATTTCGATGTGCTCCTCCGGCGGGAGGAACCTTTGACGGCCGCTGGAGGGCTCTTGCTGGGAGTGGCTCTACAAAGCTCCATCGGAGACCTCGTTCTTTGGGCCAGGGAGGTTCTCGAAGACGGGATGGAAGATGGTCGAGTGGGCGGGGCCGAGGTGGGGCGGTGGTGGGCGCCCTTGACCAAGCTGTCGACTCTGCGACCCGCTCGCTGGGCCAAGACCTTGGCCGACTTAGCCGATGTTTCACCTCTTCACGGGCGCCGCGTTCATGAGCTGCTCGAGGAGCTGTTTGCTGGGTTTGAGCCGGAGGCCTCTCATCTTCGGCGAGTGGGGCCTTTGTTGGAGCTATTCCACGGCCTCGCCATGAACCACGGCCTTCGGGTACAGAGTCAGCCTTGTCGGGAGCATCTGACAGCTGTTCGGGGGAAAGGCAAAGGAGCCCGATTCGCAAAGGAGTTATTGGGAATTCAAGACGAAGGCTCCGACGGGGACCTCCACGAGGCTCAATACAGGTTGTTGTCGGCCTGCCTTGCCAGAGCCGAGGCTTGGCAAGAGAGGCGGGATGTAGCCCTGGGTCCGGGGCACGGTGCCGAGGAGTCTCGGTGACACCGTCCGAGGAGCTTCTCGCCGATTTCGTTGAGCGCGCTGCGGTGGAGGAGTGCATCGAGTGGCTGGCGCAGCTTTCAGCGAAGCAAAGGCGGGAGCTTCGCTCAGTCGCCAGCCGGATCTTTGAGAATTCCTTGAACCGGAAATTCGCTGGTCCCCCCAGCGAGGCAGAGAAGGCTCATCAAAGGTGCGCTGGAGTGGCGGTGTTGGGAACCTGTACCTGGGGCCAGGCCAAGAACTGGACCTTGTGGCATGCCCTAGGAGGTTTGCCGCAGGGAGTCGAGGACGGGAGAGTGCAAGTCCTGATGGCCTGCCGCCCGCCATGGCTGAACAAGTGGGCTTCCTGGGCCTGTGAGGAAATGGGGTTTTATCTGTGGCCAGCGGTCCGGATGATGGAGCGAGAGGCTTTGGTCGAGCGCCCGGAAGAGCTCATCTATGTTCGCGCTATGGTGAGCGCCCTCGGGCAGGAAGGGAGCCGATTAGAAGAAATTCTGGACACCGATCCGGAGCTTCTCGAAATCCATATCTGGAAACTCTTCGAAGTGGACTGCGAGCCGGGCGGCGAATGGACTCGGGCTCTAGTCCGTTGTTGTCAAAAGGGGAGCTTGGACTTGGGTCGCCTCGTCGGAGCCACTCTGGATGGTTTGGAAAGGGATCTGGCTCCTCCCCAGAGTCGGTGGGTGGTTCGCTTGGTCCGCAGCCTCGAGGAGGCCTTCGGGGACCTGCAGATACCTCCGGAGCGATGGTTACGTTTGCTCTACTCGAAGCGACCGTCGACCCTGGACCTGGCGCTGTCGGAGCTGAAGGGCTGCGGACCGTCCTCGCCGGAAGAAGCCATCCAATGGCTGTCGAGCTTGGAACCGACTCTGCGGAGCCCAAGCGCCGGGAGGGTGAAACGAGCCCTGACCCTGATAGCCCAAGTGGTAGCTCCCTGGCCGGATTTGCAGCTTCTTGGAGCCGAAACCGCGGCTATCGCCCTCGAACATCCGGAAGAGAAAGCACGGGGTTTTGCCCTCGATCGCATTTCGTCTCTGGGGCAGGAGGGAGCACCGAATCTTCGAAGCCTACTGGAAACGGCGGCGGAGCTATCGGGACCCCGGTTGCGCCAGCGCATCCAAGAGGTGCTGGAAGGCGAAGGTGCATCGGAATCAGTCTCGATGTCCGGTGGGGCCTCGGCGGAGTCGGAGCTACCCTCCATTGCATCCCTCAGATGCCGAGCCAAGGCCTTGGCGCCGTCTCTGTTGTTGTCGGTGGGGATCGACCTGGCAGCCTTGGAGAAGCAGAGCTCACAAGAAGTGGTCGCCGAGGAATCAGTAGCAAGGAAAGGCTACCGAGGCTCTCTGGCGAGCTTGGAGCTCAGGAAGCTGCCGGTATCCCGCCTGGAACCGAATCGGGAGATTGCGGCCATTTCGGACCTCGATGAGCTTCTGGAAGAGGCCTTGTTGGCCTTTGAGGAGCAGGAAGACGCTATACGACTGCACCGGGTTCTAGGAGGTATTTCCGCTCTGTGTGCCGAGCGTCCCGCGGACTTCGACCGCCGAGCCGCTCCCTTGGTGCAGCGAGCCGAGGAGGTCGCCCCGCACGTGGCCCCCGAGGGTCTCGACGGTCAGCCGTTTCAGATCGCCTATGGCCGTCTGGTGCTCTCCTGGTTACGAGGAGACCCCCCGGCCTACCCATCTTTGGGAGAGAGATGGCGCTCCGGTGGGGACTCTTGGCCCCAACGGCTCCTGGCGAAGGTCCTAGGTCGCAGCCCCCTTTGGCCGGAGCCGCCTCGAGACGTCGGCGCTTCCTTTGCTGCTTTGGCGGTAGAGATCGCTCGCCGCGCCCGCCTTCGAACGCCAGTACCGCTGCTGTCGACACCGACCCACGAACCCAGCTGGATCGACCCGCTTCGCCTGGTCAATCGCTGGGTGACTCTGACTTCTGCAGGGGGGAAGGTCGAACCGGTGGACGGGGCGCTGGCCCTGCTGCGGTTGGCTCCAACGGGGCGTCCGGAGGCCCTGGACGCCATGCCGAGCTCCTCGACGGACTTTGCCCAAGCGTTGCAGTATGCCCTCGGCAAGGACTCGGTGTCAGTGGGAAGGGCGAAGGGGTGGTGGTTCGCGGCGGCCAGTAGCTGGTGCCCCCGCGGCGAAGCCCCGGAGGTTTTGCGCCGCCACCGGGAGTCGCGGGCAGGAGGCGGAGCCTGGCAGGAGCCCCAGGTGACTTTCCAGGATGTGCGATCGGTTTCTTGGGGGCGCTACTTGGCGTTGCAGGAGAACTTCACGAGGTCGCCGAAGTCACCGGCTCCGGAAGAGGTCAGCCTCCTGCACTATCACTCTCCCTTCTGTGGCTCTCATCCCTGGCCCAGCAGTGTTTTTCCTGGAGATTCGGATCCCATTTTTCTTGGCCTGGCCAATGTTGTGCTGCGCGCGGGCAATGCTTCCTTGAGAGGGCATTGGGGGCCGGCCTACGCATTGCTGGATCCGGACGAGATCGTCACTCCTGCGGTTTATTGGTTGTTGGCGGTTTCGCTGCTGTCTCCCCAGCGAGAGCCAAAGCTTTGGGCGACGGAATTCCTCCTCCAATCCCTGGAAGACAGCCGCCTGGACGCGGTGGCCTTCGGCTGGCACCTCGCGGCCCTTTGCCAGCCGCCGACGATTCGGCAGCTACCGGGACCGCCTCCCTTTTGGCCGGTGGACCCTCCGAAACTCCTGCTGCAACGGGCCGCGCCGGTCCTGGAGGTTGTCGGCCGCCAGTCGCCTCGCCATGCCCTGGGAGTCTTGGTTGCCCTCGAAGTCACCTTGGGCCGCATACCCGATTCCCTCAAACCATCCACCTTGCTTCCCTTGTTGCGGTGGGTCGATGATGCCTCTCTGGAGCTGGGTCGCGGCATCTTGGACCCTCACTGCCGTGCTTTTCTGCAAGGGGTGCCGGGGAAGGGGGAGACCGCCCGCGTAGCCAGCCGACTCCTAGAGCGACAGGACAGGCCCGAAATCTGGAGAGAGAGAGATTTTCGTCTGCAATTGGCCGCCCGCCTGGAGCGCGCCGAGCGTTGGCAGCATAGAATCTCCCCATCACCATGAATTACGAGACCGGGGTCTTATTGGGTCGAGGCGGAATGGGGGAGGTCTATAAGGCCTTCGACCCGAAGTTGCAGCGCCATATCGCGCTCAAGGTGCTACGGGTCTACAGCGCCGAGGCGGCGGAGCGCCTGCTGCGGGAGGCGCGGGCTCAGGCGCAACTGGATCATCCTCACATCTGCAAGGTTTACGAGGTCGGAGAGGATCCTGAGCAGCCGCATATCGCCATGCAGCTCATCGACGGTCTGCCTTTGGACCAGGCGTGCCTGGAGATGACCTTGGAGCAGCGGGTGCGGGTGGTGGCGCAGGTGGCCGAGGCGGTCCACGTCGCTCACCGCACGGGCATGATCCATCGAGATCTGAAGCCGGCAAACATCTTGGTGGAGAGATCCGAGGGGCCGGAGGGGTTCCATCCCTACGTGGTGGACTTCGGGCTGGTCTACCAGGAAGATGCCACCAGCCTTACGGTGGAGGGTGCGGTGCTGGGGACACCGCCCTATATGGCGCCGGAACAGGCCGAAGGCTCGACCGGGGCCGCCGACCGTCGCAGCGACGTCTACAGCTTGGGTGCTGCGCTCTACCAGGCGCTCACCGGCGAGCCGGTGTTCTCGGGCAGTCCAACCGAGTTACTGATCAAGACTCTCAGCGAGGAGCCCCAGCCTCCTCGCCGGGTACAGCCTCAATTGCCCATCGACCTCGAGACGATCGTCCTCAAGTGTCTCGAGAAAGAACCTCGCCATCGTTACGCTTCGGCTCGCGCTTTGGCGGAGGACTTGGAGCGGTTTTTGGACGGCGAGCCGATCCTAGCGGTGCCGGCGAGTCTGTCCAGCCGCATCGCCAAGAAAGTGCGGAAGCACCGCACCCTAGCTGCCGTTGCCGTGATGGCCACGTTGGCGGTTCTCGCCTCCGCTGCCTTGGCGTTTCAAGCCCGATGGCAGGCAGCTCAAAGAGCCCAAGCGGCTCAGCGATTCACCGCTGAGGTCAAGGATCTGGAATGGTTGATGCGGGCCAGCCGCATGAGTCCCCGGCACGATATTCGTCCCCAAGAGCAGCAGGTGCGGGAGCGTATGGCTCTCCTGGAGGGGCAGGCGGAAGGAGCTAGCTCGGCACTCTCAGGGCCGGTGCACTATGCCTTGGGGAGGGGATTCCTGAGCCTTGGAGACGAGGAGCAAGCACGTCGCTTCCTGGAAAAAGCCTGGGAAGAGGACTTTCGGCCTCCGGAAGAGGCCTATGCCCTGGGGTTGGTTTATGGACGGCTCTTCGAAAAGGAGCTGGATTCTGCCCGCGGAATCGCCGATCGCCGGGCCCGAGCGGCGGCGGAAGAACAGGCCCGGCAACAGTTCCGGGACCCGGCCTTGGAAAAGCTGGTCTCGAGCCGTGGTGGCGCCGCCGTCATACCGTCTTACGTGGAGGGTCTGATCGCCTTTTATGAGGGAGATTTCGACTCAGCCCTGAGCTTTGCAGCACGAGCATTGGAGGAGGCCCCGTGGTTGTTCGAAGCTGAGATCCTCGCCGGGGATGTCCTCTCGGCTCAGGGAAATCGGCATCGATCCGGCGGCGAGCACGAGGCGGCGGTGGAGCAGTACCGCCAAGCCCAGGAAGCCTATCGCCGTGCTTCCGCCATGGCTCAGAGTGCCACTCTGCCCTATGAGAGGCTTTGTGATCTTGCGGCCCAGCGCATGGAACTGGAAGTCTATGGCCGGGGGGGAGACGTGAAAGATCTCTTGGAGGCTGGATTGCTGCTCTGCAACCAGGGGTTGGAGGTCAATCCGGATGCCCCTGGCCTTCTCATGGCCATTGCAACCTTGTGGCGGGTTCTCAGTGTGCAACAGGCCGATCGGGGAAGCGATCCCTCCTTGGCGGCTGCCAAAGTCCTTCAATACGCTCGTCGGGCCGTCGAATTGGACCCATTGGACGCCCGAGGATGGCAGGAGATCTCCTGGGTCCATGGTGATCAGGCTCGTCTTCTGTCCAAGAGCGGTGGGGACCCGAGGAGAGAATTCGAGGCGGCCATCGAGGCTGGCAAGCGGGCTACAGCCCTGGCCCGCAATCCAGCCATCTTCCTCAATACGGTGGGAGCCATCTACAACCGCCTCGGGGAGTACCAGATGGGGAGCGGCGAGGACCCTACCGAGAGCTTCCACCAGGCCATCGATCATTTGAACCAATCGACTGAGTTGGATCCGGGTTACGGCTACGCCTTCAACAATCTGGGCCGTTCCCACACTTTTCTGGCTCGATTCGAGAGCTCGCGGGGTCGCGATCCGCGGCCGGAGTTGGCGAAGGCGGTGGAAGCCAATCAACGGGCGGTGGCTTTGAACGAGGAGAATGCCTACGGCTGGAACAACCTGGGAGTGGCCCAGATGGACCTGGGCCGGGTGACCTTCGAGAGAGGAGAGGATCCCGCGGAGCGATTGGCCCAAGCCATAGAGAGCTTTGATCGCAGCCTGAGCATCAATCCCGCCTACGCTTCAGCCCATAATAATCTGGGCATGAGCCAGCTCTTTCTGGCGCGATACCAAGTCTCCCGAGGCCTGGATCCTGCCGGGACCCTCGCGGCCGCTCAGCCTCCGTTGCGGGAAACCATCCAGCTCCATCCCAGAGCTTTTCAACCCCACGTGAATCTCGGCCGAGTGGAGTCGATTCAAGGTCGCTATGAGATGGAATCCGGTGGAGACCCCCGGCCTGCGCTGCAACGAGCCCGAGGTCATTTCGAGGATGCTCTCCAACTCCATCCCCGTTACCGAGCCGGAATGACCGAGCTTGCGGAAACTTGGCTGCTGGAGGCGGAGTGGTATCGAAATTCATCCCGAGAAAAGCATCGCAGCCAGCCGGGTAGGGCTGGGGAAGCTACAGCTCTAGACCGAGCGGAACGGTGGCTGACCGAAGCTCTCGCCATCGACAACGAGGCAGCGAGTACCTTTCGAGGCCTGGCGGCGGTAGCTCTTGGGAGGGCTCACTGGAGCCTTGGGGAAAACGGCTCCCCGGACCGCTGGTTGAGGACAGCTCGGCAACACCTGGACCGGGCTTTGGAGATTCAACCGGGGGAGCCGGAATCCTGTTCCGTAGCGGCTCGTTGGGCACGTCTCGAGAGTCAGCGGAAGGTTTCGAAGGGGGAAGACTCTCCGGAGACTCTCGAATGGGGCTTGGCTCGGGCAGAGGAAGGTTTGGAGATGAACCCGAACTACTCTCCGTTGTTGGTGGCCCGCGGTGGGATTCTGCTCGACCAGGCGACGCTCTCAGGGGACTCAGACGCCGCCCGCCGAGCCCTGGCGGACCTGGAGCGAGCGGTGTCCCTCAATTCAAACCTACAGGCTTCTTTGGCAGCACGCCTCGGTGCCTCCCGCCAGTTGGTCGAAGCAGGCCGGAGGTGATTCCCTTGCTAGAAGCAAAGCTCTGACAGCTTCGGCCCTAGGTTGCCGTCCGTGAACACCAGCATGTCGTACAGGGGAAAGTCCTGGCCGGCGATGGTCTCGAGCTCCAGACGGTAGTACTTGCCGGCGGAGAGGTTGAAACGAGAGGCTCCTGCCACTTGGCGGATGTCGGTGAGGGGCCTCAGGCCGTAGAGGGGTGGACCACCGATGGGCCCATAGGCCGCAGCGAGGCTGTGGGTAAAACTCTTTACGGTGGTGCGGCTGCCGGTCACCGGGTCGTCTTCCAGGATGGTGACCTTGCCTCGTGCCGGCCCATTGCCTGGGGTTTTGTAGGCGGTGTAGACCTGGTAGTTGGCCGTGGCTGGTACCTGAAAGAAAATCGTCAACTTACCGCTTCTCGTTCCGTCTTGGCTGACGACATTGCCGTTGGAGGAAGCCGGGAGGGAGAGCCATTTCAACTGGGTGAGGATGCCGGTTTCCGCTTCTACTGCAAAGTAATTCGTCCCGCTAGAAAAAGGTTTGGTTTGATTGAAGACCGCCGTAGCAACACCGGCGCTAGTCACGACTTTGAGCTCGTCCGGGCCGCAGTACTGGAACGGGTTTGGGGTGGCAACAAGGCTGACTTTATTATTCGTGGCGCCGCTTTGAACAATGGTCAAGGGAATCAAACCATGAATCTGCATCCGAGTCGGTTGGTTTGGATCCACCAAGTTCAAGCCTAGAACGGAAATGGTGACTGGGCTGTTCCTGACGTTCTTGACACTCCAAGGAGAGACGAAGTCGATGGAGGGAGGATGCCCTGGCACCGCTGCGAGGACATCGAAGGTGATCTGCTGTTTTTGTCCCTGGAGGCAGTGGAAGGCTGATATTTGACCCGTCGGCCACAGGCAGGGAATGAGGTTTACTTTGTAGGTCCCAGGTTTGAATTGATCCGGATAGATCAACAGATCTCCGTCGTTGCCTGGGGAGGCGGGGCTTCCAGCAGCCCAATGTTGACCTTCCTTTAGTTTTTTGGTCGGACCACTGACCCACTCGAGAACACCCCTGGCGTTGGTGGCCGCTCTCAGCCCTTGGGAGGGCAGCTGGAGGGTGGCGAGAATCGTTGCAGTGGTCACATTGTCGTCGACGGAAGTGAGGACTTGGTTGAAGGCGGGAGATCCTTCGGGCGCCTTGAGGTGAATGGGGATCTCCGCGGATCCTCCTGCACTGGTCGCTGCGGATCGGAACCAGCCGAAGATCTCGAGCTTCTTGGCTTTGCCGTAGAGAGTCGGGTCCGCTGTGGTCCATTTGGCGTGAACTCGTACTTTGTCTCCAACGGTTGCCAGGGGCGGGTTGTAGACGGTGTTGCCGGTGGTGGGATCGGTAAACCACATGTCGACTCCGTGGGCGGGGTCCCACATAACGTTGTTGAGCTCTAAGGTGTCCGGAGTTCCAGAAAAGGCTGTTAGCTCCACATCCCAGGACCGGGTCTCCCCTGGATAGAGACGATCGTTGTGACCACCAACCGAAGTAGCGGTCAAGGTCGCCGCTCGACCGGTAGTCTTACGAGTGGTGAATTCCAAACGCAACTTGCTGAACATAACGCCCACTTGGTAGTCACCGTTCATGGCTTGGATAGCGGGGTCCGGGTGATTGGCGGTGCAGAGGGGGCAGGGAGTGGCATCGAAGGGCATGGCTAGGATCATGGTCATGGCCAATCTCCTTTGCAGGGACAGAATCCGAAAGTCCTCAATAGCCCGAGGCACGAGGGACCCCGGGCGTTTATTGGACAGCTTTCCGAACTGAAAGGGAGAAGAGTCGATGGTCCGCTGAGAAGATTGCTGACTGAAAGGTGACCAGGTGCTGGTTTTGATCGTACCGCCCGGTACGCTACGCATTTCTTCGTTGTAAGGGTTAGAGAAGACCGTAGGCTGATTCTTGATCTTGAATCGTCCCGGGCGCTTTGGGTCGCTGAGGGCGAATACCGCGCTGTAGGCAATGATCTCGTCGGTGGTGAAGCCGGAGAAGCCTGTGTAATTAGGTTGACTGTAAGCGCCAGAGAAACCGAGTTGCATATCGACAATCTCGATGGCGGGGTCAGCGATCAGAGAATCCGCGAAGGGGAGGATGCCGCGGAAAGAAACCACCGTGCGGTAGAGGCGGTCCTCGGCCTTTCCAGCGATCAAGATGTTGTTATAGATGCGGCATCCACCGGAAGCACCCGGTGGGCATCGGTAGGTGAAGCCAAAGAGACTCGCACCTCCCTTGCCGAAGTCAGCAGCCGAATAGCTCACACTGAAAAAGCGAATTTTCTCGAGGGTGGTTCGAGCTGTGAAGGCAAAGCTAGCGGTCAGAGCGGCGGAGGAATCGGTGCCACCGAAGGCTTGTAAGTGGGTGATGGCCGGGGGACGGAAGAAGTGCCGTATTGTCCCGGTGGAGAGAAAGTCCGCCATGTTGGATCGCCAGCCGTCCGGCCCGGGGGACCAGTCCCCTTCCTCATCCTTGTACAGAGCTTCCGAGTGATCTTCCAGATGAGCATCGGGAACTCCCGGGTGTCCGAATAGGCCAATCACATAGTCTTCAGTGCTGCGGCCAAAATAAAGGGGAATTTCCTCGAAAGCTTCCCCTTCGTTACTACGCTCTTCGACGGCTTCCAGGAGGGAAGCGTCCGACTCCATCTGAGCCTCTATGTAGAGGAAGTCGATCTGTTCCGGGGCGAGCTCGAAGAGCCAATCTCGGAACAGAGTTTTCACGTTCAAGGAGCCCCGCCGAACCTCTAGCGCCAAGTCGAGGCCTGGGTAGAGGTCCGGGTAGATCACCGTATTCTCCAATTCCTCGGAGCGGGTTCCCCAGGATGGGGCGGCTAGGCCTAGCTCGATGTCTTGGCCGGAAGTCGTCCGTGCGACGAGAGCTCCGGGGCGCCAGCGGATGCCGTAGTCGGGTCCCAACTCGAGAGCGGCACCTTCCCCGAGCATCTCTGGCAGGCGGCTGGGGAACGAGTTGGTTTCGTTATGCCAACCCTCTTCTTCCACAAGGGTGGGGTTAATGTTGAGAAAGGCCTCCCCTCCGGAGGGGCGGTAGTGGAGGGGTTCCAGACCGGAGTGGAGAGTTTTCGTTCCGTCCAGGTTGTCAAAGACCTTGTTATAGACGTCGCGTTCCTCCGAGAGTTCTACTCGCTCCTCTTGGGCGCTCAGGGACGGGTCGATGGCGAGAGCGAGGAGTCCTGCTACGAGGCCTAGGATCAAGTACTGGAATCGGTTCTGGAGACGTTTCAAATAGTTCATGGTTACCTCTGTGGTCGATTCGAACTGTTTTTGTGAACCCCTCTTGCAATCTGTCGGTTGGGACAAGAGCTCTAAAACCCGAAGGCTCCCCGTTGGGTCAATGAATCAGTGGGTCAATGAACCAGTGGATCGATCCATCAACGCCAGGGCGAGGCGACCCCGCCCCGGCGTTGGGTGCGGAGGGTCGGCTAGCGGCAGATCTCGGCTAGCTTCGGCCCCACCCTGCCGTCTGAGAACACCAGCAGGTCATAAATGGGGAAGTTCTGTCCGGAGATGGTCTCGAGCTCCAGGCGGTAGTACTTGCCGGCGGTGAGGTTGAAAGAGGAGACCCCTCCAATTTGGCCAACCTCGGTGAGAGGGCGAAGTCCTGCTTGGCCCGCAGGCACTGCACCGAGCCTGTGGTCAAAGCTCTTCACTGTGGTGCGATTTCCAGTTATCGGGTCGTCCTCGAGGATGGTGATCTTGCCTCGCGCCGGTCCCTGGTTGGAAGTCGAGTAGAGGGTGTGGACTTGGTAGTTGGCAGTGGCTGGCACTTGAAAGAATATCGTCAGCTTGCCGACGTCCCCAGTGGCAGCGGTGCCCACCGCTTTGCTTCCCGACGCCCCAAACAGGTTTTTTACATTTAGGTTTGTCACCACTCCGGCTTCCGCTTCGACGGCAAAGTGGCGAATGCCGCTGGTGAACGGTTTGGTGACGTTGAAAATAGCGGTGTCGGTACCAGCAGAGGTGATGACGCTCAGGTTTCGAGGCCCGCAGACTTGAGTGGAAGCGGTCTGGATACGAACGCTAACTCGGGAATCCGTGGAGCCGGGTCGGGGAGTGGTCTGGGCCAACAACTGAGGGACTCTCACTTTGGTAGCCGGGTCCGTTCCTCCGAGGTTCAGGCCCTGGACCGAAACGATGACGGGCCCGCCGCTAGGGCTATCGATGCTTGAAGGAGATATGAAGTCGATGGCTGGTGGGTGACCCGTCGGCGACGGCAGGATCTCGAAGGTGAGACGTTGCTTGTTGGCCTTTAGGCAATGGAAGGGCGCAGCATTGCCCGCGGGCCGTAGGCAAGGTGTTAGGTCCACCTCATGGATGCCCGGCTGGAATTGATTTGGGTTGATGAAAACATCACCGGGGCTGCCCGGGTGCGCGAATCTCACCGTCCAGTGCTTTCCCTGCTGCAACTTCTGAGTTGGCCCCTTGGCCCCCTCGACGAGGGCGGTGGCCCAAACTCCGGCCCGAAGGCCCTGGGAAGGTAGGGATAGCTCCGCCAGGCCTGCAGGGCCGGCATCGTTGCCGTTGAAGATAGGCTGTGGGTTTGGAAAGGTGGGTTGGGCTTCCGGGGCTTTGAGTCTGATGGGGATCTCTACACGGCCCACTTTCAGGATGGAATTGGATTGGAAAAAGCCGCCAACCTCCAGGCTCTTCGTCTGACCGTAAAGGGTCGGATCCGCTCGGGTCCATTTCGCATGGACCCGTACTTTGTCGCCAACTTGACTCAAGGGCGGGTTGTAGAGGGTGGTACCCGTAGCGGGGTCAGAAAACCAGACCTCTACGCCGTTGGCAGAGCTCCAGGGGACGTCGTAGAGTTCCAGGGTGCCTGGTTGCCCGACAAAAGAGGTCATTTCGATATCCCAGGCACGGGTTTCTCCCGGGTAGAGGTCATCCTGGTGGCCCCCTACGGAAGAGGCGGAGAGGGTGGCGAAGCGAGTCGAGCCGATGGTGCGGGTGGTGACTTCCAAGCGCATCTCATTAAACATCGCACCGACGCGGTAGTCGCCGTTCAGGGCTTGAACGGCCGGGTCCGGATGGTTCGCGGTGCACAGAGTGCAGGGGGAGCGATCGAAGGGCATCGCTAGGAGAAAAGAAGGGGCGAACTCGTTACCTCCCAAGACGAGGGTATTGAAGTCTTCGACGGCTCGAGTCTTCGCGGTTCCGGAACGCTTGTTGTTCAACTTCCCGAATTGGAAGTTTCCTTTCGTCGAGGAGTGCTGGCTGTGGGGGGACCAAGTGCTGGTCTTGATCATGCCGCCGGGCACGCTTCGGAAGTCTTCGTTGTGGGGATTGGAAAAGACCGTAGGAAGTTTTTTGAAAGCGAGTCTTCCTTCAAGGCCGGGTTTGAACAAATAGGGCACGGCACTATAGGAGATGATCTCATCGGTGGAGAATCCGGCGAATCCGGTATACGCCTTCTGACTGGAGGCACCGAAGAAACCGAGCTGGATATCGAATACCTCTCTTGTCTTGTCGTCTGTGAGCTCCTTGAGAAGGGCCTGGAAGCCGGTGAAGGCGAGCCAGGTACGGTAATAATGCTCTTGGGACTTACCCACGATGATGGTATTCCAAATCATGGTGCAAGAGCTATGGCTTGTCGGTGGGCCGGGTGGTGGTTGTTGGCATTTCATAGCGCCACCGAAAAATCCTCTTTTTGCATGTACTCCAGCAAGCGCACTGGTGTATTTCACGTTGGCGAAGCGGGTTGTGTGAACCCCTGAATGACCCGAGAACTCAAAGCTTGCCAGGAGCGCGGCGCTGCTCGTACCTACTCCGGAATAGGCTTCGAGGTGAGTGTTCGCTGGGTGGTGGAAGAAGTGCCGAATTTTTCCAGTGGACAGGAATTCTGCCGTCTTGGATCGCCACCCATCCGGCAAGGGTAGCCAACCCCCTTCCTCATCCTTGGTCAAGGCATCCCTATGGTCCTCCAAATGGGCTTCCGGAATCCCCGGATGTCCGAACATGCCAATGACGTATTCTTCTTCAGCGCGGCCAAAGTAGAGAGGAATGGCTGCGAATTCTTCGCCGGCGTTAGCTCGTGCTTCGACGGCTTCCAATAGGGATGCGTCCGGTTCCAGCTGAGCCTCGGTGAACAGAAACTGGACTTGCTCTGGAGCGACTTCAAACAACCATTCGCGAAACAGAACCTTTATGTTCAGGGCTCCAGGGCGAATCTCCGCAATCACATCGAGACCTGGGTAGAGATCCGGGTAGACGACAGCATTGTCGAGGGTTTCGGAGAGCACTCCCCAAGAGGGGGCAGCTAAGGCCAGCTCGATGTCTTCCCCGAATGTGGTGCGCGCGAAGAGGGCTCCAGGGAGCCAACGGATTCCTAGCTCCGGCCCGAGCTCGATGGCGGCGCCATCACCGAGCATGGGCGGCAGGAAGCTTGGAAAGGAATTCGTCTCGTTGCGCCATCCCTCCTCTTCGACCAAAGTGGGGTCGATTTCGAGGTAGACCTCCTGGCCGGAAGGTCGATAGTGCAGGGGTTCGAGGCCCGCTTGGAAGGTTTCGGAGCCGTCGAAATTGTCGAACACCTTGGTATAGACATCCCGTCTCTCGAAGATTTCTTCCCTCTCTTCCTGAGCGATCAGGGGGTGCCCCGAGAGCAGTAGGAAGAGGCCTAGGAGTAGGCTCGCGATCGGCTGACAGCCTTGGGTTTCGGAGATATATTTTTTCTTCATGGCACTTCCTAGATCTTCCTCAAATACGGTTGCTGTAAACCCCTCTTGCGAACCTTTGACTCGGTCAAGAGCCCGAGATACGGAAACCTGTAACGAGTGACGACGAAACTTTGAGATAGCTTTGAAACCGGGCCAAGGCGGAGCTTTCCCCGCCTTGGCTTTAGGTTGTCTTGGAGTTCTTAGCGGCAGATCTCGGACAGCTTTGGTCCTAAGTTGCCATCCGAGAACACCAGCAGGTCATAGATGGGGAGGTCTTGTCCGGAGATAGTTTCGAGCTCCAGACGGTAGTACTTACCGGAGGTGAGGCTGAACAGGGAAGCCCCTCCCACCTGGCCGACATCCGTGAGGGGACGGAGCCCGCTTTGGCCCGAAGGCACCGCGGCGAGCCGGTGGTCAAAGCTCTTCACGGTGGTTTGGTTTCCAGTTACCGGGTCATCTTCGAGGATGGTTATTTTTCCCCGAGCTCCTCCCTGCGCTGAAGTCCTATAAAGGGCGTGGACTTGGTAGTTGGCATTGGCGGGTACTTGAAAGAAGACGGTGAGTTTGCCGGCATCTCCGGCGGCAGCCGTGCCAATCGCTTTGCCGCCGGAAGCTCCAGACAAGGTTTTCACTTGCAGGTTGGTGACCACGCCAGCTTCCGCCTCTACGGCGAAGTGCCGGGTTCCACTGGAGAAGGGCTTGGTGACGTTGAAGATGGCGGTGTCGGTTCCTGCAGAGGTGATGACGCTCAAGTCCCGAGGTCCGCAAACCTGGGTCGACGCAGTCTGGATGCGAACGCTTACGCGGGCGTCCGTGGAGCCAGGCCGGGGAGCGGTTTGGGCCAGCAACTGCGGCACCTTCACCCGGGTGGCGGGGTCCGTTCCACCGAGGTTCAAACCCTGCACAGAAACGATCACCGGCCCGCCACTGGGGCTATCGATGCTCCAGGGAGAGATGAAATCGATGGCAGGGGGATGGCCGGCTGATGCCGGCAGGATCTCGAAAGTGAGGCGTTTTTTCTGGTTCTTCAGGCAATGAGTGGGCGCAGCATGGCCGGCCGGGCGCAGGCAGGGAGTCACGTCCACCTCGTGGATGCCCGGCTGGAATTGATTCGGGTTGACCAGGACCTCACCAGAAGTACCTGGGAGTGCGAGCCGGATAGTCCAGTGCTTCCCCTCTTGGAGCTTCTTGGTGGGGCCCTTGACTCCCTCGACCACAGCCGTTGCCCACACTGCGGCTCGTAGGCCTTGGGAGGGTAGCGAGAGGTCCGCGAGACCCGCGGGGCCGGCATCGTTGCCATTGAAGGCCGGCTGTGGGTTCGGGAAGGTCGCTTGGGCTTCCGGGGCCTTGAGCTTGATGGGAATTTTCGCCCACCCCCCATTCATGGTCGCTGCCGACTGGAAGAAACCGAAGATCTCGAGGTCCTTGGTCTTGCCGTAGAGGCTAGGGTCCGCCGTGGCCCAGGTGGCGTGGACGCGCACCTTGTCGCCGACCTGAACAAGGGTTGGGTTGTAGATGGTGTTGCCGCTAGCGGGATCGGTAAACCACACCTCCACCCCGGTGGCGGCATCCCAGGCAACATTGTTGATTTCCAAGGGGTCCGGCGACCCGGAACGGGAGGCCATCTCTATATCCCAGGCGCGGGTTTCTCCCGGGTAGAGATCGTCCTGATGACCTCCTACAGAGGAGACGGCGAGGCTAGCTAGGCGGCTGGAACCAATGGTGCGAGTGGTGATCTCCAAGCGCATTTCATTGAACATGGCGCCGACTCGATAGTCGCCGTTCAGAGCTTGGATTGCCGGGTCCGGATGGTTTGCGGTGCACTGAGTGCAAGGGGAAGTGTCGTAAGGCAGTGTCAAGAGGAAGCCCATGCCCGTGGTACCTCTCACCGAAAGGGTATTGAAGTCCTCGACGGCTCGAGTTTTCGCACTTCCAGACCTCTTGTTGGTCAATCTACCGAATTGGAAGTTTCCTTTGGTGGAAGAATTCTGGCTGTGGCCTGACCAGGTGCTGGTCTTGATATTTCCACCGGCCGTGCTGCGAAGCTCTTGATTGTGGGGATTGGCGAAGCTCAGAGGCATTTTCTTGATGGTGAGCCTACCTACGCGGCCAGGAACGGTGAGGAAGGGCACGGCGCTATAGGAGATGATTTCGTCCGTGGAGAAGCCGGTAAAGCCGGTGTAAGCCGGTTGGCTGGAAGCGCCGAAGAATCCGAGTTGCATATCGAAGACCTCCCGCTTGTTGTTCTGTTTGAGCTCGTCAGCGACCTTTCCCACAGCCGCGAAACCGACAAAGGCTCGATATAGGTGCTCCTGGGACTTGCCCACGATCATGGTGTTCCAGAGAAGTTTGCAGGGACCGGGAACCTTTGTGGCGCCGGCTACGGGCAAGGGGCACTTCGCAGTGAGGCCAAAAAAACCTTCGTCGGATGGTTCCTTCGTGGATCCGGTATATTTCACATTGGCGAAGCGGGTCGTGTGGACTCCCGAGTGAGAAGTGAACTCAAAACTCGCCATGAGCGCTGCGCTGCTGGTTCCGACGCCGGTATAGGCTTCTAGATGAGTGTTGGCCGGATGGTGAAAGAAATGCCGGACGGTTCCAGTAGATAGAAATTCGGCCGTGTTGGAGCGCCATCCGTCCGGAAGAGGCACCCAGCCTCCCTCTTCGTCTTTGGTCAGAGCCTCCGCGTGGTCTTCTAATTGGGCTTCCGGAATCCCCGGGTGTCCGAGCATTTCGATAACGTATTCTTCTTCGGCACGGCCAAAATAGAGGGGAATCGCTTCGAATGCTTCACCAGCGTTGGCTCGTGCTTCCACCGCCTCCAGGAGGGAGCCGTTCGGTTCCAGGGGAGCTTCGATGAACAGAAACTCGATCTGTTCCGGAGCAATCTCGAATAGCCACTCGCGAAATAGAACCTTTATGTTCAAGGTTCCCGGCCGCACTTCAGCCATCAGATCGAGACCTGGGTAGAGGTCTGGGTAGACCACCGCATTGTCGAGGGTTTCGGAGAGCACTCCCCAGGAAGGAGCAGCCAGTCCCAGCTCGACGTCTTCCCCGGAGCTGGTGCGAGCGAACAAGGCTCCAGGGAGCCAACGGATTCCCAGCTCCGGTCCCAGCTCGATGGCGGCTCCATCGCCAAGCATAGGAGGCAGGAAAGTTGGAAAGGAGTTCGTCTCGTTGCGCCATCCCTCTTCTTCGACCAGGGTGGGGTCGATTTCCAGGTAGAGCTCCTCGCCGGAAGGCAGATAGTGAAGAGGCTCCTGGCCTATTTGAATAGTTTCGGTGCCGTCAAAGTTGTCGAAGGTTTTGGTTTGCAGGTCCCGCCTCTCGAGGATCTCTTCCCGTTCTTCTTGAGCGACCAAGGGGAGGCCGCTAGTCAGAATGAGAAGCCCTAGGAGGAGGCTCCGGGTCAGGTTGTGAAGTCGAGTCGTGGTCTTCATGGCATGTCCTCGGTAGTGATTCTTGTTCCTTGTCGACTTGGATAAAGAGCAAGGAGGCTGCCAGGTAAGCCGCGCGGCGAGATACCTTCCCTAAAGGTTGTTGAAGTGCTTGCTGTCTGATTGTAAAGATCTGTATTTATGAGGCTTAGTGGATTCATCGGGATCTGTCTGTGAGCGCTTGAGGAAGTCCTCTAGGGAGTGTTTAAGGGGGCTCTGAGAGGAGGAAGCCTTTGCCTCTCATGGGTGGGAGAGGCTCATTCTCAAAAATGAGAGGAGCGTGCTATGTTGGTGGAGAGGACTTCCACCCACGATGGTTTATCGACTGCTTTGTGAGCTCAGTCCAAGGCCGGTGACGCTCTCCCTACCCGAGGGGGCAGCGGTGATCGGTTCGTCTCCTGCCAAGTCGACACCCACCGAATCTGAGGCAGAGCTCACTCTGTCTCACCCCAGCGTTTCCCGACGTCATGCCCGCTTGATCGTGAGCGAAGGGGGAGTCACTCTAGAAGACCTCGCCTCCAGCAACGGCACATGGGTGGAAGGGAAGCGGATCCGGTCGCAAACGCTCGTCCAAGGGGGCACGAGCCTTCGTTTCGGATCCGTGGAAGCGAAGCTAGAGGAAATAGCTCCGGGAGATGCCGAGGCCGCCGTAGATCTGGCGCTTCCTGGCTCTCCTCTTCCCTCGATCCCTGAGACCGGTCAGAGCACAGCGGCTTTGGCGCCGGCTCAAGGGTTCCTGGTGGCGGAAATTCCCCACCTTTTGGCTCGCATGGCCGAAGGGGGTGGTTTTCTGGATCGGGTGCAGTGGGTGGGGGCGGCGTTGTTTCGTTCCATCCCTTGTCTGGAGGTGGAGATCGTAGAGCTCTCCAGTGGTCGCCGTGGAGTGCTCTACCAGGGCCGTAGGGAAGAACAGTCCGAGGCGGCTACGACTCAAGTTCTGGAGGCCCGGGGTGGAGGAGTGGAGATTCGGCTCACTCTATTCCAGCGAGGCGTCGCTCGCGCCTGTGGTCCCGTTCTGGTGGCCGCCGCCAACCTGTTGGAATTGGCAAAGAAGGAAGGTCAGAAGCCGGAAGCGCAACCTAGGGACTCCTCGATGAATAGCGCTCCGAAGGCGGTTCCTCTTCCTGACCCTCCGAGCCTCCACCCGGGAGTACAGGCGATCTATGGCCAAGCGGAGCGGGTCGCTCGCGGGCAAATTGGCGTTCTCATTCGAGGCGAGTCAGGAACCGGCAAGGAAGTGCTCGCCGATTTCATTCACCTGGCGTCCCGGGTCGAGGGCCCTTTCGTGGCTCTCAACTGTGCGGCATTGCCAGCGGACTTGTTAGAAGCGGAGTTGTTTGGCATCGAGCGCGGCGTGGCTACCGGAGTGGAAGCGCGGGCGGGGAAGTTCGAGGCTGCTCATAGGGGCACTCTCTTTCTCGATGAGATTGGCGACATGGCGCTGCCCACCCAGGCGAAGATTCTACGGGTCTTACAAGAGGGGGAGGTACACCGCTTGGGAGCCAAGTCCTCCCGGCCGGCCCGGGCGAGAGTCCTCGCTGCTACTCACCGGGATCTGGAAGGCATGCTCGCCACCGGTGAGTTCCGCTCGGATCTCTACCACCGGATTGCCGGTTGGGAGGTTACCTTGCCGCCTCTTCGCCATCGCAGGGTGGACATCCCAGGCCTGGCTACCTATTTTCTGGTGCGAGAGGCGGAAAAACAGGGAGTCCGCCCGGCAGGAATCTCCCGGGATGCCCTCGAGGCTCTGGAGGCTTTCCCCTGGCCCGGCAACATCCGGGAGCTTCTCACCGAAATTTCCCGCGCCACCCTTTTCCTGGCCGACGGCGGCCTCCTGGATACCAGCACCCTGAGTGCCAAGGTGTTGACCCACGGGGGAGGGGAGCTGGGCACTGGCTCGAGCTCCACTGGCCTCAAGGCGACCCTCGATTCTGTCGAACGAGACGAGATCGCTCGCGCTCTCCAAGTCAGCCAGCAGAGCGTACCGGAAGCCGCGAAAGCGCTCGGCATTCCTGTCTCGACCCTTTACCGGCGGATGAAGGCTTTGGGGGTAAAAGCAGTGGGCGGGGCGTAGGCGGCCAACCCGTGAATATAAAGATTATCGAAACCCACCGATAGGAGAGCCCGGCCGTGGTTCGAGCTCTGACTCACCGCGAGCCGGCCCATCCTGGGGAGATACTTCTCGAGGACTTCCTGCACTCTATGGGGTTGACTCAACGGCAGCTAGCCCACCCTTCTCACCGTCCTTTTGCTGCGGCTCCGTATCTGCCTGAATCTCCAGCGCCTCGCGACGAAGTCGGCAAGAAGTTCGGGCTGGCCGAAGGGACTCAGGTTCCTCATCGACGGGCCAACGAGTTGATCAACGGCCGGCGAGGCATTGCTCCTAGTACTGCCTTGCGCCTGCCGAAGATCTTTGGCAACACTGCTGGTTTTTGAAGGAATCTGCAACAACGGTGGGATTTGTACCACTCCCAACGGCAAGAGGCGGGTGTGTTGCAGACGATCCGGCAGACGGCGTCGGCGGGGGAGCTGGCTAGCGATGCTGGTGTCTGAAAGATGGTTCACTCGTAGTGGGTCCACAGCCGCAGCACCTTGACCACTCTTTCGTCCGGGTAGATTTGATACACCAAGCGGTGCTGGATGTTGATCCTTCGCGAGTAGGCGCCGGCCAGATCTCCCACCAGCTTCTCGAAGGTGGGAGGATTTCGGTAGGGGTCCTCTTTCAGTATCTCGAGGAGACGCTCCGCTTTGAGCCTTAGGTCAGAGCCGGCCAGCTTACGGGCGTCCTTTTGGGCTTGGCGAGTAAAGACGACTCGCCAATCACTCACCAGTCCAGCTCCTCTGAGCTCTCTTCCAGAGGCTCTTCCAGACCTTCGCGGATGGAGTCGGCCATGCCCGGGATCGACATCAGATAGACCGTTTCGGAAAGAGCCCGCCAATCGCTCTCCGCTACCAGCACAGCGTTGGCCCTTTTGCCGGTGATTTGGACCGGTTCGCTATTCAGCGCAACCTCGTCGAGGAGACGGTAGAGACCTTTTCGGGCTTCCGTGGCAGTGAGGCTTCTCATAAAAGAATCGTACGATAAGACGTACGTTTCGTCAACTCGGAGCTCTTTTTTCGAGACCTTCTTTCGAACAGATGAAATAGGTTAGCCGGCACTTCTCACCAACCTTCTACTGCGAGGCCGGATGTGCCTGCACTTGCCGGGTCTTTCACTCCGATCCCAACCTCGTCGTCCTGGCAGTGGGACTGCGTCGGTCTCGGAGTGAAGCTCTTTCATCGGAGACAGCTACGACTTTTCGTGACGAATCCTGTGAGAAATGCGAGGTAGGAGCCTGCCACGCATTGAATCGCCAAGCGTCGGACGGGCGGCACGAGGTCCCCTCGGCGTTGCTTTTTTGACGAAACCAACCAGGTTTCGGCTGCAAAAGCGCCCTGAGGGACCTCCCGTAGCGCTCCGTCAGCCACAAGCCGTAAATTCGAGACAGGCTCCTAGGGGGCCTCTTCGGGACTCGAATTGACACTCAGCTCGTTTCAAAATACCGTCCTATGAGATGCCGAAAAGAAGTTCAGCCCAGTGGTCAAACCAGGGCTCTAAGGTATTCCCTCCGGGCAATCCTGGCCTATCCCCGCGCGCTAGCCTGAACGCTAGCCACCTCATTCCATCTAGAAACCAAACATCCTTAGGAGCTTGGTCGCATGTTTGATCTCATGGACGGGATCATCTTCTACGTGGTCTTCCTTCTCTCCACCACCTTGCACGAGGCAGCGCATGCTTGGGCTGCCCTCAAGGGGGGAGATTCGACCGCCTACGACGGTGGCCAGGTCACCTTGAATCCCTTGCCTCACATCAAGCGAGAGCCTGTCGGCATGGTCTTGTTGCCGCTGATTTCCGTGGTGGTCGCGGGCTGGCCCTTGGGCTTCGCCAGCGCTCCTTACAATCGACGTTGGGCAGAGCAATTTCCCGACCGGGCTGCCTGGATGGCCCTCGCTGGCCCCGGAGCAAATTTATTACTGGTCCTTTTGGCCGCCTTGTTGATCAATGTTGGAGTTTTGGCGGATGTCTTCTTTGCCCCCGACACCATCAACTTTGCCGACGTCACAGCGGCGGCTGCCGGGGAGGGTTCCTGGTGGGGATCTATCGGTTATTTGCTGGGCAGCTTTTTCGCTATGAACCTTCTCTTGTTCATCTTCAATCTGCTCCCTTTGCCACCGCTGGACGGCAGCGCCGCCATCACCCTTCTGCTTCCTGACCATCTCGTGCCGAGGTACCAGAATTTCATCTGGAGCCATCCTCAATTCGCGCTGCTGGGTATCATCGTGGCCTGGAAGATTTTCGACTTGGTCTTCCATCCGCTGTTCACCATTGCCATCAGCTGGTTGTATCCGGGGGTTTCCTATTCCTGAGTCGCCTTGGAAGGGGATGATGGAAACATCCAGCGCCTCACGGGGTTCGCAAGCGTTCGATCTCCTGTATGGGAGGAGCTCCGAACTGTCGCCGGAACTCACGGCTGAACTGGGAAGGGCTACCGTAGCCAACTCGAAAGGCGGCGTCACTGGCGCCCAGGCCATTTCGTAGCATCAGGGCCCGTGCTTGGTGCAAGCGCAGGCGCTTCAGGTACTGGATCGGGCTGAGGGAGGTCACCCGTTTGAAGGTGTGCTGGAAGGCCGAGGGGCTCATGTTCACCTTCGCAGCCAGGGTCGGCACGTCGATGGGTTGCTCGAAGTGTTCCTGTAGGTAGCGAACTGTCTGAGCGATGCGGTGACCAGCGCTGTCTTGGCGGACGAGTTGCCGCAACCTTTCTCCCTGGGGGCCGGTCAGGACTCGATAGAGAATCTCCCGCTCCGCCGCAGGGGCGAGCAACCGCTTTTCTCGGGGGTCGTCCAGGGCTTCCAGGAGACGAACCAAAGCGCTGAGCAACGCAGGTTCGACCTCCGAGACGTAGACGGCACGAGACACAGGCTTTGGAGAGGGGGCCACCTCCTCCAGCTCGAGAAGCAGCTCGTTGACGGTGGAGCTGTCGATTTGCAGCGAAATACCCAGATATGGCGTCTCGGGGCTGGCCGTGGGAATTTCAGCAAGAATCGGGAGAGGTACCGGAACCACCAGGTATTGCATGGGGTCGTACTCGTAGGTCTCTTCCCCAACGATCGCGCGCTTTCCCCCCTGAGCAACCACGCACAGACAAGCTTGGTAGAGGACGCTGGTGGGAAGCAATGGCGCTTCCGCTCGGTTTAGTTTCAGCCGTGGCCAAGGGGAATCATTGATTCCCAACGCCGTGGCCCGCGTTCGGACGAGGCGGGCGAAGTTCCGTGAGGCAATAGAGATTTGGCTGGTTGTCTGGTTCATCGAGCTGGATTATGCAATTTTCGAGCAGGTTTTGGGCAAGCCTGCCAGGAATGGTGCAGGTTTGTGCAAGACATCGACAGGATCAGACTACCCGTATCAACCTACCGAGACCTACGATCTCTAGGTCCAAGGAATACGACTTTCATCAAGGAGATTGTGCGATGAAGAAACGGGAATTGGGAACCAGTGGATTGAAGGTTTCGGAAATGGGGCTCGGCTGCATGGGGATGTCGGAGTTCTACGGGGAGGGTAATGAGAGAGAGTCGTTGGCGACTCTGCATCACGCTCTCGATCGCGGTGTGACCTTCTGGGATACCGCGGATATGTACGGCGTGGGGGACAACGAGAGGCTGTTAGGGAAGGTGTTGGCGAAACACCGGGATGAGGTGACCCTGGCTACCAAGTTCGGCAACGTAAGGAGTGACGATGGGGGATTCCTCGGTATCAATGGCCGACCGGAATACGTGAAGCAGGCTTGCGACCAGAGTCTCGCCCGCCTCGGCATCGAACAGATCGACCTCTACTACCAGCACCGAGTCGACCCGAAAGTACCCATCGAAGACACCGTCGGAGCGATGGCGGAGTTAGTGGAAGCTGGGAAAGTGCGCTACCTGGGACTATCCGAGGCTTCCGCAAAAACGATCCGTCGTGCAGCGAAGGTTCATCCCATCGCTGCCCTGCAGACCGAGTACTCCCTATTCAGTCGGGAGCTGGAAGCAGAGATTTTACCCACTTTACGGGAGCTTGGAATCGGCCTCGTCCCCTACAGTCCTCTCGGTCGGGGATTCCTCACCGGGCAGATTCGATCCCCGGAGGATTTCAGTGAAACGGACTTCCGCCGCTGGTCGCCTCGTTTTCAGGGGGAGAACTTCGACAAGAACCTTCAACTGGTGGAGCGTCTCGAAGTCATCGCTCGGCAGAAGGGTTGCACTCCAGCACAGTTGGCTCTCGCTTGGGTGCTCCGCCAGGGGGAAGACGTTGTTCCGATCCCGGGGACCCGGCGTTCCAGCCGCCTCGATGAGAATGCGGCTGCTGCGGATATTGAGCTCAGTGAGGAAGAACTGTCGGAGATCGAACGTGTACTGCCTCCGGAGCTGGTGGCCGGTACCCGTTACCCGGAGGAGTTCATGCATACGGTGAACGGCTGAGGTCGGGTCTGAATTCCGCCGGTGAGGGGCGAGGCCAGGGAATCTCGGAGCGACGTGGGAACCAACGGGAATTTCTTGACCTCAGAATGAGTCTAAACTCAAGCCATGGTCAACCAGGCAGTTGGTCGGTCTTGGGGCTTCTTTTTGGCCACCTTGGAAAGAGGTCTCGAGAGCTGGCAAGAAAGAACCCAAGGCGATTCGAAGAAAGCAGCTTGCATTCCTCGATCGCCGTTTCTTTGCTACGGGAGCAACGCATGCACGAGGCGTCGATCAGGACTTTGTCCCTTGGGGAAGCGGTCGTTACGATTTTCAATATTGGAGATATCTATCTGCCGCTGGTCGATCACATGAAACTTCCCCCCGGTGTCCCTGCTCGGGAAGAGGACCTGGCTGAATTCTCGAATCAAGCCACCCTGCCGATTCACTCCATTCACATCCGGTTACCCACCACATCGGTGATGGTCGATGCGGGGGCATACGATGTAGGAGCCGATTCTGAGTACGAGATCGAGGGGTATCAGCCCCCTCCTTGCCTCCTGAAGCAGATGGCGGCCGTAGCCATCGAACCGAAAGAGGTCGATCACGTTGTCATCACCCATCGCCACTGGGATCATTTCAATGGCACGACTCAGGAAGTCGATGGCGAGAATCAACCGTGCTTCCCCAATGCTCGTCACTACATCAGCCGAGTGGACTGGCAAGACATCTCAGAGTTGCTTGAGGACTCGGATTCCATCGAAAGTCGGACCCTCGGACTGCTGCATGGGAAGGGGCTATTGGACCTCGTAGACGGGAATCGGGAGCTAGTGGAAGGCCTGAATATCCTCGCGGCGCCAGGAGAAACTGCCGGGCACCAAATCGTCCGGGCGCACTCTGGTGGCGAGATGCTGTATTGCTTAGGGGATCTCTATCACCATCCGCTGGAGTTCGAACGAGAGGATTGGATGGTTTCCTGGGCAGATCGTGAAAAGACGATGCGGAGCCGCGCTGCCTTGACCAGCTCGGCGATTCAGGAACGGGCCACCTTGGTCAGCACTCATATTCGCTCTGCTGGAACCCTGACTCAGACTCCTCGTGGTGCCCGTTGGGAGGCGGTGGCAGCCAGAGCCAAGGGGCCTAGTTCCTGAAGCAGTAGCAGGCAAACTCGGGGGTTCCGCGGAGGAAAGGATTTTGTCGCGGCGGGGGGACTCGCTTGCTAGTGGTATCTAGGTTCCCCTCGAAGTTCTTGCCGAGAACTTTTGCCTTCAAGACCAGGGACAATTGCCAGCGTCACAGCCCGCCAACGTCACAGCCCGCCAACCAACCAACCTACCTACTCCCCTTTGAGCACCATGGCCGGTTCCACTCGGCTAGCCCGCCGGGCTGGCCCGTAGGCTGCTGCGAGGGCGACGACGAGGAGTAGGAGCGGCAAGCCGACAAAGGCAGCGGGATTGCGGGCGGAAGTCTCGTAGAGCTGACTGCTGAGGGCGCCTGCGGCGAACCACCCAAAACAAACTCCCAGGGTGATTCCCACCGCTACCAGGGCGAACCCATGGCGAAGGGCCAGGGTGAGGATGCCCCTGGGGCGGGCGCCGAGGGCGAGTCGGAGAGCCATTTCCCGGCGCCGCAGAGTGAGGGCGTAGGAGAGCACTCCGTAGAGGCCAATGGCGGCGATGACCAGACTCAGGGAGGCGAAGATTCCTAGGAGCAGAACTTGGAAGCGAGGCCGGGAGAGACCGGCCGAGATGAGCTCGGTGGTGGTGGCCACATCCAAGGGCTGGACCTGGGGATCCAAGGCCATCATGCGGTCGCGGATCGCTGGAAGCAGCGGGGTCGGGTCGCCTTCGGCTCGAACCAATAGGTGCGCCAAGGGCCATGAGCTCTGGCGGTGGGGAACGAAGACATTCTGGCTCACCCGGTCGAGGGTGCGCAGGCGTCCTTCCGGAACCACCCCTACCACCTCGATCCAGGTTGGTGGCGACTCCACCCCGCCCCATTTGAGGCGCTGGCCGAGGGCACTCTGGCCTGGCCAATGGCGCTCGGCCACGGAGCGAGAGATGATCGCTACCAAGGGCGACTCTTCCCTGTCCGCTTCGGTGAAGGAGCGTCCCTCCAGAAGGGGAATTTCCAGAGCTTCGAAGTAACCAGCGGTTACCGCCAGGTAGTTGAGTAGAGGATTCTGCTGTTGTTCCTGTTGGCTTTGGGTCTCGGCGGTGTAGGGATAGTCATAGCCCTGCCAGCTGTGGAGGGGCCGTTGAACGACTCCCCCAGCGGCGGTCACCCCCGGCAGGTTCCGGACGTCGGCAATCAGCTCCTCATAGAATTGGGAGACTTCCGTGGCGGAGGAGTAGGTCTCTCCTAGCAGGGGTACCGCAAGGGTCAAGGTCGGAGAGCGGGAAAATCCCGTGTCGACGGCTGCCAGCCGCATCATGCTTTGCATCAGGACCCCTGCCCCCAACAACAGGACTAGAGCGGCGGCCAATTGCAGCACTACGAATCCGGAGAGAGCTCTGCGACTTCCACGGCTTCCCGTAGAGGTTGCCGCGGAACGCTGGAGGGCCTGGGCGGCAGGAACGGCGCGAAGAATGACTCTGGGCCCCAGGGCCAAGAAGAGAGTGAGGAGCACCATGGCGAGACCAGCGCCGGCTACAGCCCAGCCGTCGATGGCGATCTGGTCGGCTCGAAAGAAGGATTTAGGAGCTAGGTTCAGCAAGGGGGGGAGGGCTGACTTTGCCAGCAGGAGAGAGAGGACTCCGCCGGTGAAAGCGAGCAGACCTGCATCCGCCAGGGCCGCTTTCAGGCGGTGGGCGGCGCCAGCACCGAGGGCCCGGCGAACCGCTTCGGAGCGTTGGCCGGCAATGGCTCGAACTGTTTCCAGACTCGCCAAGTTGGCAGCAGCAATGAGCAGCACGATGGCTCCTGCGGCAAGGAGCAGGAGCAGAGGTGGTTTGGTGTCGCCGAGAAGATCCTGTTCCAAGGGTAGGAGGGAGATTTCGCCCTGGGAGCTCTCCGGCAGGCTTGGGTTGGTCATCGTCTCGACGATGGAACCGAGCTCCGACTCGGCTGCGGCGAGGCTAGCGCCGGGGGCGAGGCGACCGACCAGGTTAAAAAAGCGCGTCGAGCTCTCGGTGAGCTGAGGAGCCAGGGCCTCCGCAACCGGTACCCACATCTCAGCTCCCAGGGGATATTCGAAACTCGCGGGTACGATTCCGACCACGGTGCGGGGCTCACCACCGACTCTCAGTCGCTGGCCCACAAGGCTCGGGTCCGCTCCGAACCGCCGTCTCCACAAGCCCTCCCCAATCACCATCACCGGTTCGGCACCAGAGACATCGTCCTGCTCCAGGAGCAGCCGCCCCTCGATGGGACTCACTCCCAGAACGGAGAAGAGGTTCCAAGAAACGATGGCTCCTTCCAGGCGTTCCTGATGGTCGCCGACCTCCACCACCAATCCACCGCTGGTGGAGGCGTAGCCCGCCAGGTCAGAAAAACGGCTGCTCTCCCGTCGCCAATCCAAGAAGGCCGGGTAGGAGGCTTCGAAAGTGATGGAACGATCCCCCCGCGGGTGATTGTGAACCCGCACCAGGTTTTCCGGCTCGGCGAAAGGCAGAGGCGCCAGCAGCACTCCCCGGGCGACAGAGAACACGGCTGTAGTCACTCCAAGACTCAGCGCTAGGGTGAGGATCGCGGTAACGGAAAAGAGAGGGTTGTGGCGTAGGCGGCGAAAAGCAAAGCGCATCTCTCGAAGCATGGTTCCATCTCCCATAGGCCGAGATCGGCAGATCCGGGCCGAGACAGGCTGATTCGGGCCGATCCGAGAGGGGCGGGGGAGCGGCCGGTAGAGTGAGTCCTGCTTCTTTATACGGAAGATTTGCTGCGCGGTTCCAGCTTGTCACGAAGCCACGCAGCGAGCTCCTCTTCGGAGAGGTCGCCGGCTGCCACATCGAGCATGATTTCGACGACTTCTTCTTCTAGGGCTTCCAATTCAAGGCCATTCAAGCTCAGGAACACATACATGGCCATGAAGCCGATCCGCTTGTTGCCGTCGTTGTACCCATGGTTCTTGGTGAGGCCAAATCCATAGGCTGCAGCTAGGGAAGCGAAATCACTGGTTGGGTCATAGGCAAGCCGTTGGCGAGGTCGCGCAAGGGCCGACTCGATGAGGTTGCTATCCCGTACTCCGCCCGCGCCACCAAATTGCCGAAGAAGATCGCCGTGGATGGCGTCGACGAGATTGCGACTCAGCCACCGGAAGTCCTGCATCTCTCAGGCCTACTTCGATAGCTCTTTGAGGGCGTTCATATATTTCCGAGCGCCTTGGGAGTAGGCCTTCAAGCCTTCTGCAAAATCTGGGTCGAAGGGGGTAAGAAGAAGAATGCCGGTATCCGTTTCGATGACAGATACGGAGTCACCCGCTTCGAGATGGAATCGCTCCACCAACGCTTTTGGCAGGGTGGCACTGATGGATCCGCCGCTCCGTCTTAGGGTGATCTGTTTGGCCATGAGCTCACGATACCTCCTCGGAAAGAGTAGCACTTTTGTGTTACACATGGCTCGACTCCGGGATTTTCATGCTTTTCTCCGGATGGGGCTACCCCTCGAGGGGGACACAACACCGGAGGCATCGTTGTTGGCAGCAACATCTCGCTTCTCCTGCGTCTTGTTTGGACGCGGAACTTGGCTCGGAGTCTGAGGATTGATTTCCTGGATCCCTCGCTTTGAGAGAAGATTGATCTTCGAAACCTCTTGGCAGGGTGGAATTTCAATGGACGCAGGATCGACGGATCTTTGCTGGAAACTCAACGTGATTTTCTATTGCTGACAGTTTTTGACCGAATTAGCGCCTTCAATAAATAGGAGGGGGAATTCTTTCTGAGGCCTCTGGTTCCAAAATGCCGGAGATTTCGGGAAACCTAAACCTCCTCTCTCTTGATAGCACCTTTCCTATGGAGGTGCTAACAACCCGGAAGAGCTGGAGTGAGCACTCCAGGAAGAAGACTTTGCACGGACCTAGCTAACGGGAGGCGGTGAGACGAGGGGAGCTTTGTCAGTGAACTGGGCTAGTTTGGCCTAGCCCGTCACTGGGTGTACTTGGCAGAAACTGGAGTGGAGAAAGCCCCTCAGGAGTCGTCTTCGGCCAAGGAACGAGCGGTGAGGTCTGCCAAGAGGTTGGCGACGAATCGATCCAGGTCGCCATCCCCAGTCTCCGCCGCGATGGCACCGCAGTGAATCTTTCGGGATTCGGTGATGGCTGCCTTCTCAAAGACTTCTCGCACCAACTGGCGTAGGCGCCAAGCAACGCTCTGAGCCCTCAGCTCACTACAATTGGGAAGAACTACGAGTAATTGTTGACCGGAGAAACGGCCTGCCCAATCCGTCGTTCGCACAGCGGTGCGCAGCTTTTCGGAGATGGAGCAGAGGACTTGGTTTCCTACCTCGAAGCCGTGCACTTGGTTGACTTCTCGCAGGGCGGGAAGGTCCAGAATGACAGCGCCCACGGAGTTGCCGTCGCGTTGGCTTACCGCGAGCTCTCGGCGTAAAAAGGAGAGGCAAGCGTCGCGGTTCCACAATCCTGTCAGGCCATCTTTCAGAGCCTGGGACTCGAGCTCGGACTCTGTCCGTGCGAGGCGACCCCGTAGAGCTAGGCTTTTGCGAGCGACCGCTAGGCGGGCCTCCAGGGAGTAGGCATCGACGGGAGAGAGGACGCAATCGTCCACCAGACCTTCTCGCAGAGCTTCGAGGGCTTCGTGACAACGAGCACGGCCTACCAAGGCGATGATGTGAACCGCCTGGTTCTCCTGCCCGTCTCGAAGTCGTCGGCAGACTTCGAGAGCAGCGGGGCCGGGAATGTCCCAGCTCACCAGGAGAATCCTCGGAGCTGACTCTTGTTGGAAGCGTTGGAGGACCGCGGCACCGGTAGAAAAGAAGGTGCTTTCAAATCCCCATCGGTCGAGATGACTCTCCAGGAACTCCTGATTCGAATCCAGAGCTTCTGCGACTGCAATCAACATAGTCTGTCCCCTCCCTGGGCAAGGATAGGCAAAGTCTGCTCCTTCCCTGGCCAAGGATAGGCAAATGACTGGTATGAATCAAGTTACCGGAGCCTATGTGCAGATTTGAATGGGTAGAGATCTCTCGATCCTATCGATAAGGTGTCTCACCAGAACCGGACTACCAAAGAAAGTGTAGAGCGTCGGGAAGGACTCGCACCTGAGCAGGGCCAGATGCCATGGCCTCCCCATCAAGATCGAAGAGGGGAAGAGGCTCGAGCGGTTCGATGCGGACTTCCCGGCCCCGGGCCCAGGCCACGAAGGGGCTGCTCAGGTGGGTCCCCAGATAGACGCGGGGTAACTGCAGGAGCAGGCGCCAGCGTGGCATTCCTTTGACCAGGACGATGTCAGCAAGACCGTCCTGGAGCTGAGCCTTGGGGGCCACCTTCATTCCCTTTCCGAAGAAGCGACCGTTGGCGATGGCCAGGAGCAAGATAGGGCCCTGCCACCAGGGTTTGCCGTCGATCTCGACACGGCAAGATACGGCTCGGTAGCTCCTCAAGGCCGACAAAGTGGCGGTGAGGTAGGCCAAGGAACCCTTGCGGGAAAGAGCGTTGACCTTTTCGTTGACCTGCCCGGACAGACCGGCGGAAGCGATATTGATGGAGTAGCTCCGGTGGCCATTCGAGGTCGCCACTTCGAGGGCATCCAGGGATTGGGGTTTTGCTGTGCGCAGGATCTCGAGCGCGCGCTTGGGTTGGGTGGGCAAGCCGAGGGATCGAGCCAGATCGGAGCCGGTACCGGCCGGAATCAAGCCGAGAGCGATTTGGTGGCCGAGGCCGAGGTGGAGCAAGCGGTTGGCAGCCAGGTGTACCGTACCGTCTCCCCCTACGGCCACGACTCTTTCGATGGCCTTCCCCTGACTGCCGGAAGTACGGCGCTCCAGATGCTCATCGAGCTTTTGAGCCGCTACCGCTGGATCCGAGTCGCGAACCACTAGGGCATTCTGCAACTCCGGGTTCGTCGCAACGAGTCGGTCCCAGACTCCCTCGGCTCGGCCGCCGCCGGCTGCCGGATTGACCAACCAAAGAGCCGCGTTCACTGTCCCCCCTCCTCGTCGGCTGGTGCTCCGAGACACGGGAGGTGCTGACATCTCCGGCGTCCCAAGGGAGCTACGGAGCAGCCTCCACGAAGTTGGTTTCTTCCGGCCACAATACCGCCCGGAGATAGGAGTCGGTATCCAGATAGGCACGAGCCGCCTGTCGGACTCCTTCTGCATCCACGGAGTTGACCAGGGCCTCGAATTCGGGGATCAAGCGGTAGTCGTCGCCGTGTTTGGTGTAAGCGGAGAGAATCGCAACCCAGAATGCGTTCTCCCGGACCAAGGTCTCTCGTTGTCGTAGCTGTGCTTCCTGGGCCTTGGTCAGATAGGTTTCGTCGGGACCTTCCTCTTGAATACGGCGAATCTCTTGGAGGACGGTGGCGATGAGCGTCTCGACCCGGTCCGGTGAGCAGCCGAAGGAAATCGATACCCGAGCGTGTTGCCATGGCTCCCGAATGATGGAGCCGGAAACCGAGACCCCATAGACAGATCCCTGTTCTTCCCGCATCTCTTCCCGCAGCCGTTCCTGGAGTACATCCATGAGAGTCGCCATGGTTTGATGTTGTTGACGGGTCCAGGTGGCGTCTTGGTCAAAAATAAGCACGACCTGGCTCTTAGGTTCGAGGCCCTTTCGCACCTCTACCCGAGTCAAGCCGGAAGGGGCCCGGACGCCGATGTCTCTCCAGCTCTCTTCGCGTCCAATGGCCGGCAGGCCGCCGAGATACGTCTCCACCAAGGGGCGAATGGCTGAGGGGACGAAATTGCCGACCACTACGAAGGTGAAATCACTGGCGTCGGCGAAACGGTCTCGGTAGATGGCCAGAGCTTTTTGCAGGTCGACCTCTTCTAAAGTCTCTTCGGACAACGGTCGCCGCCGAGGATGGCCCTGGGAGAGAGCGACGGCGATTTCGTCTTGAAATACGGCTCCGGGGCTGGCGGAGCGGTTTTCGACGAAAGGACGCATGCGATTGAGAAAGGATTGGGCTGCGACTTCATCCGCCCGGGGTGCTGTGAAATAGAGGTAGATGAGTTGCAGTACGGTTTCCAGGTCTTGGGGAGAGCCGCCCCCGGCAACCCCTTCTTCCAGCTCGTCGATGGAAGGGGCCACTCGAGCCACTTTGCCAGTGAGCGCCTTTTCGAGCTCCACTTGATCAAAGTCTCCCAAACCGCCCTCGGTCAGAAGAGTCGTAGCGAAAGTGGCGGAAGTGCTGTCCTGATCGGTCACCAAGGAATGTCCGCCGGGGCTAAAGCCACTGATCAGCACCTGGTCATTCTTGAAGTCCGTCGGCTTGAGGAGCACCTTCACACCGTTAGCCAGACGCCATTCCAAAACCCCGATATCAGCCAGCTCTTTTTCCTCGACCACGACTCCCGGGGCAGGAGGTTGGGCAAGTAGAGGGGTCTCCCGAGTTCTATCAATGTAGGGTTCCAGCTCCTTTGCCTTCACGGCTTGGAAGACTTGCGTCAGCTGCTGTTCATCGGGTAGTGAAGAATCTGCTTTTTCGGGCCCGGTGACCAGGACCACTCGGTTTTCTTCGGTAATCCAGTCATCCGCCAGTCGATTCATCTCTTCCAGCTGAACCCCCGGTAGAAATTCCCGCACCATGGCTACTTCCCGATCAATACCTGGGATGGGTTCCTGGTTGAGGAAGTTGCGGCGGTACTCCGCTGCCAAGCCGGCTGAGTGAGACTTATCCTTTTCCAATGCCGCCTGCTCGTAGGAGCGCAGTAAGTCCGTCTTGGTGCGTTCCAATTCGGTTTCTGTGAAGCCATGTATCTCGACTCTGCGCGTCTCCGTGAGGAGAGCCTCTAGGCCTCGGTCTACTTCCCCTTCACGAACTGCGGCGCTCAAGGAGTAGACATCCCGGCTGCGCACGAAGCTCCCGCCGGAGGAGCCGGCGTAGAGAAACGGTGGATCCGGCTGCAAGGAGATTTCCCCCAGTCGGCCATTGAACATGCTGTGGTAGAGAACTTCCAGAATGGAGCGTCGATAGTCCTCGGCGGAGCCCGTCGACGCCTTGGGAAGTTTGGTGTACACCGCGACTTCGGTTTCGGTCGCCTCCGGGTCCGTCTCGATGGAGAAGAGAGCCTGGCTGTGATCGGGAACCGGGAAGGCGGCTCGTTCCGGTGCCAGGTCGGGGCCTCGAAAATCTCCCAGGTGGGTTTCTACCAAGCTGAGCATGGCATCCACCTCGAAGTCACCGACGGCAACCACCGCCATTAGATCTGGGCGATACCAGGTACGGTAGAAACGCCGCAGTGCCTCGTAGGGAGCGTTCTCGAGAACTTCCTCGGTCCCGATGGGGATGCGCTCAGCGTATCGAGAACCCTGAAACAGAACTGGAAGCTGGAGGTCCAATAGCCTCGTTCCGGCACCGAGTCGCAGGCGCCGCTCCTCGAGGATCACGCCTCGTTCCTTGTCGATCTCCTCTCCCTCGAAGGAGATGCCATGGGCCCAGTCTGCCAAGATCTGCATTCCCGTCTCGAGGACTTGGGGATCCTCGGTGGGCACGGTCAGGGTGTAGACGGTTTCGTCAAAAGTGGTGAAGGCGTTGAGGTCGGCGCCGAAGCGCATTCCAATGGACTGCACATATTGGATCAGCTCGTCCTTCTCGAAGTTCTCGGTGCCGTTGAAGGCCATGTGCTCGACGAAATGAGCTAGACCTCTTTGGTCTTCCTCCTCCAATAGAGAACCGGCATTGACGACCAGCTGAAGCTCGGCTCGGTTCTCCGGCTGGCTGTTGGCGCGTAGGTAGTAGGTAAGGCCGTTGGCCAGCTTGCCGACCGTCACAGCCGGATCGGTAGGTAGGCGATTCGCTGCTGGGGTGGTTTGAGGGTCTGCCAGTGGAGGTGGTTCCGGGGGCGGTGAAACCAAAGGTGGAGAGGTGGCGCAGGAAGCCAGGAAGAGGAGCACGGTGGCGCACGGCAGAAGATGGAGCTGTCTTTTCATCATGGGTTGTTCCTAAGGGCATTCACGGACCGCCCAAGAGTGCCGAGGGCTTCCGACTGCGATGCTTTGCCGTAGTGACTACGGAGAGAAAGCGGCTGAGATCTCTCCATTATCGGATTCGGTTCGAATACACACTCTTGGATTTCATTTCCCTATGGGTGGAGCAAAGTCCTCGAGAGGGTCGTCATCCCGAGGACTGCTGTGCCTTGAGTGGATCTGTTTGTTGCTGCAGGTCCTTGCGCCACCCGGTCTTGGGCTACCCGGTCTTGCGCTCAAAGGCTTCGAGGTCCATTCTTTCCGCCAGGTGCCGGCGAAACTCGTCGGCGGAGATGGCACCGACGGGGCCACCGGTCTCCTCCTCGAGCTCGTGGCACAGGTCCCACCAGACTTTCTCTCGGCGAGAGATCTCATCCAAGTCACGAACCTGGCCGAAATCTTGGACGTAGCGATTGTGGCGAGTCAGCATGCGGAAGGCATAGCGAGAGTTGGGTCGTTGTTCCGGCAAGCCGAGGATGCTCACGTCTCGCCCAACTTCGTGGATGGGTTGGCCCCATTCGCTATAGCTGCCGAAGATCGCACCGAGTTTCTCTAGAGCGTTGGCGATGCGCTCCTGTTTGAGCTTCTTGAGCACCGTTCCCAGGGCTGGCAAGGTGACGTTGCGGTGCAGCGTCGGGTCCGCGAGCTTGACGTCTACCCCTAGCTCCTCACCGACGATTTCCTTGATCTCCTGGGAGCGAAGCCGATTGTCCGTAGCCAAGTGAACCCGACGCCCCACGGCCTTGGGCTTTTTCAGGCCCGCGATGATTCCGGCTACCACCCAATCTACTGGGATGAGATTGATCTCTGCCGAAGGGTCCCCGGGGAAAACACAAGCCATCTTGGCGATCATGGTGCCCTTGGACCGTTCCACCCAATTGCTCTTGCCCTTGGGTTGTTTGAGAGTCTGGTGAGCCCGACCAAAGACGTTCACCGGTGCGTTCACGACCTTGGTGTCGCCGCGGTTGTTTCCGGCTCGGTATTCGCCGATGACGATCGCAGGGCACAGCTGGGTGACCCGGAGCTTCTTGCTGAGAATGTAGCGCTCCGTTTCGATGGAGGCCATGGCCTTGGTGAGCTCGTAATAGTTGTTGTAAAAATTTCGCGGGAAAACCATGTCGTCTTCCCGAGCGACGTTGTTCACCTGACGACCGTGAATATAGGAAGTCTCAATACCCAAATGAGCGATGAACGGGCTGTCCGGCGCCGACTGCAAGCGGTGGGAGAACTCCAAGGCGTTCAGGGTGCCCATGACGTTGGCGCTGAAGGAAGCTTCGTAGGGATCATCGAAAGCGACACTGGCGGCGCAGTGAATGACGTGGGTGAGGGTTGCCCGTAGACCTTCCAGGTCTTCGTCACTGATCCCTAGGTTGGGTTTTTCTACGTCTCCAGCGATGAAGCGGAACTTGGCCGACAGCTCCGGAGTATCGAGCCAGAGTCGCTTCAAGAGGTCCTCGCCGCGGCGAGCCGGAGTATGGACTTCGATGACTTCTTTGGTCTTTCGGTCGCGGATTTCCTTGGGGCGAATCAACACCACCATTTCGGCAATATCCGGGTCGTTGGCCGCTTGCCAGATGATCTCCTGACCGACGAAGCCGGTGCCCCCGGTCAGTAGCACTCGCAGGGGCAGCTTGCCATCCTGACTGATGGCGGCCAACTTGGTTGCGGCCTGCTCTTGGAGCTCTTCGAGAAGAGCATCGATCTCCTCTCGGGTTGCTGGGTGCTTCTTGTAGCGAAAGAAATACTCCTTCTCCTTGAGCCCAAAGAGAGCTTTGGAGATCTCCTGCGGATCCTTGCGCCTCAAGGCCTTGGCGACCATCTCCGCCGTCTTGTGCCCCATGGCCCGCACTTTTTTCATGCGTTGGCGGACGAGATCCTCATCTCCGGTCTCTTTCATCAAGCGGCTCATGAAGCGTCGCGCCTGTACGTCGACGATGTGGTAGTCCCGGTGGTGACTCACCAAGAGTTGCTTCGGCAGGATTTCGCGGTCGATGACCTCTCCCGTCTCCAGATTCACTCGCTCGATGTAATGGGAAGGAGACATCTCCGGGGGCAGCTTGGTGGACTCGGTCATCTGGGGGTACCTCTCGGTGCAGGTTAAAGGACCGAGGGTAATTTAGCAGCCGTCCGGGATGGCGTCCAATGGCCAAGGGCGGCGCGCATCCTGGACCTGCGCACCGAAGGACGAGGTGGCTACCGGGGGCTGGGAGGTGCCCACCGACTGCCTATCCCTCGCTAGCTCTTCACTTCAATCTTGCCGCAGAGCTTCTAGGGGGTCCAAATGAGACGCACGATAGGCGGGAATGGCGCTGGCGGCTAAAGCAATGAGTAAGAGCACGAAGGCGACCACGCCGGTGGTTCCTGGAGAGACGGAGCTGAGGCCGGAAAGCAGGCGGCTCAATGCGATGGTGAGGGCAAACACCACGGGTAGGCCGATGACGAAGCCGATGAGAGCGAGGACGAGGCCTTCCCAGGTGACTTGGCGTAGGACGTCTCGCTGGCGAGCTCCCACCGCCATACGGATGCCGATTTCCTGGGTTCGTTGAGCTACGGAAAAAGCGATCACTCCGTAGATACCCACCGAAGCGAGGAGCAAGGCGACGATGCCTGCAGCGACCAACAATTTGTTGATCATCTCCATGCCGAGAAAAAACTGGCCGACATACTTCTCCATAGACTGCAATTGGGAAGCACTGAGGTTCGGATCGAGGTGGCTGAGGGTCTCTCGAACTCCCGGGGCGAGCGCCATGGGATCTCCTTGGGTTCGGATGACCAGACTCATGATGCGGGAAGGCATTTGGCCCTGGGGCAAATAGACGATGGGGGCGAAGCCCTCGTCGGTGCTGACCAACATGTCCTGCTGCACATTGCCGACCACGCCGACGATTTGCCGGGGAGCACCGTGGAGATGGATATTGGTTCCGAGAGGATCCTGGTTGGGCCAAAAGCGATCTGCCATGGCACGGTTGACCACGACGACGGCTTGAGTTGTGCTGTGGTCGCGGCGGTCCAAGGCGCGTCCTTGGAGGAGGGGGACTTCCAGAGTTTGTAGATAGCTTTCTCCCACACCGATAAAAGTTGCGGAAAGAGCCTCGTTTTCGGTGCCGCTGTGACTACCTAGGTAAAAGGTAGTGGAAGGGGGCAGGGGAGAGCGAGGCAAGACGGTGGTGGAAGAAGCGCTCGAGGCTCCGGGCAGAGCTGCCAGGGACTCGGTGAGCTGATCGTAGAAGGCGGCGACCCGTTCGTCGTCCGGGTAGGCCTGTTGGGGCAGCACCATTTGAAAAGTCAGCAGGTTCTTTTCCTCAAAGCCCGGTTCCGCCCGTTGCAGCTCGAGAAAGGAGCGTACCAGCAGAGCGGCGCCGCTCAGCATGATCAAGGCTCCCGCCATTTGTGCCACCACCAAGGAGCGGGTGATCCACCGTTTCCGCCGGCTACTGGCTCCCCCTCTTCCCCCTTCGCTGAGGGCTTGGCTGAGGTCTAGACGGCTCGCCTGTTGCGCTGGCAGGATGCCGAAGACCAGGCCCGCTGCGATGGAAATGGCTAAGGTGAAGAGCAGCACGCGGCCGTCCATGGAAGGCACCATGCTGGCCGGTAGGTACTCCGAAAAAGCCGAAAAGAGTGCTTGGGTGGCCTTGTTTCCCAGCACGGCTCCGAGCCCGCCCCCGATAACGGACAACACCAGGCTCTCGATCAATAACTGGCGCAGTATCCGTTTGCGGCCTGCTCCGAGCACTGCCCTTAGGACGATTTCCTTCTGACGGCTCTGGCCCTGAGCAAGCAGGAGATTGGCGATATTGGTACAAGCGATGAGGAGTACCATGAGCATCAATGCTTGGAGGATGGAGAACATATAAACGTTGACCTTGCCTGGGAACTGATCCGGCAAGGGAATCACCTTGGCGCTGTAGTCTCGGTTCTCCGCTGGGTGCTCCTCCGCCAGAAGTTTCGAGATGCCCTTCATCTCTTGCTCTGCGGCCTCGGCGGAGATCCCATCCCCAAGACCTGCCATGACCATCAGGTCCCGTCGTTCCCGAGAGAGGTTCTGCGGGTCCATGGCTAGGGGGACGAACAGCTCGCCGGTGGTGAACATGAAATCGAAGTCCTGAGCCAGCACCCCGACGATGGAGTACTCCTCGCCATTGAGGGGGAGAGAGGTACCCAGAGAGTTGGGGTCCTCCCCGAGCCGCTCGCTCCAGAACTTATGAGACAGGATTACTGAACGGTGGCGACCAGCAATCTCTTCGTCTCTCTCGAAGGGCCTTCCAAGGACGGGGTGAACGCCCAGTAGGGGAAAGATGTTGGCTGAAACTTCGTTGGTGAGGATCGACTCCGGTTCCTCGCCCTGGGTAAGGCTGTAGGGGGCCATGCGAATGGCAGACCAATGTTCCAAAGTCCGGCTCTGCTGCTGCCAATCGACAAAATTGGCCTCCGCGACAGGGCTCTGGCCAAACATCTCGTCGGATTTGCTTTGCCACACGAAGGTAATTTGGTCGGGGTTGTCTATATTCCAGTTGAACAACAGCCACGAGCTCACCATGCTGAACACCACGGTATTCCCGGCGATGGCCAAAGCTAGAGAGCCAATGGCGAGGAGGCTGATCATCGGGCGCTTGGCTAGGGCCCGCAGCCCGGAGCGAGCGTCCTTGAGCAGGGGGAAGACGGTGTTTTCCAAAATGGCCATGGTGTATTCCTCGAGGGGGTATGGGGGCAGGGGGCTTTTGGCTCGGAGGTAAGTTGTAGGCTTACCCTCTTGCTGTCGTTTTTTTCCTACCTCATATGGCGCGTTTTCTCTAACCAGCGGCTCATACTGAGAGTTCCTAGCCTAATCTACGGTCGGGGAGGGAGAAAGATTCGCCGGTTGGCAAGGCATCGCTGATCTCAAGGGATTTGAGTCGAGAAAGGGGTTTCGCTAGGGGGAGCCTGGGGGAATCGCTAGATCTGATAGCGTTTTTGGGGAACACCCGGTCCTATTGAGTGACCCGCAATTCTTCACAGGTGGCGACTATGCATTCTTTCTTCGCTTTTCTCCTTGCTAGTTTCCTTGCCGGAAGCCTGGCCGCGACTCCTTCGCTCCAAGATCACCGTATCGCTGCCAGTAGCCAGGTCTTGTGGGTGAGCGATGACGGTCGGGTCTTTGCCAGCGGCGACGATGGGACGCCGAGGGGAGACCGTCAGGAAGGCCCTCGGAACCACTTCGAAGCCATTCCCGGCTTGTCGAATATATCTGCCGTGTTCTTGGATCCGGAGAGCGAGGACGGAGCCGCGGCTCTGGACCAGGAAGGGCAGGTTTGGCTCTGGGGTGACACTTGGTGCGCCCGGCTTCGCAGCGAAGATGCCTGTGAGCAGCAGAGTCACGTCCCCGGGAGGCTGCCGGAGCTAGCCGGAACCGCGGCGCTGGCCCTAGGGGACTATCACCTCATCGCCCTGGGCAAGGATGGCAAGGTGCGCACCCTGGGCGGTGCCAGCTGGAAGAGTGGCAATGAATTCGGGCAGCTCGGGGTCGGGGATACAGAGGGGCGTGCCGGGCTGGTGGAGATCAAAGAAATCGATGACGCGGTGGCGGTTCAGGCGGCCTCGGAAACCAGCTTCATCCTGCGTGCCGACGGCACGGTGTGGGGCATGGGGAATAGTTGGGGAGGCATGCTCGGAACGAGCGCCCAACAAGAGGCCTCGATATTCGATGGCATCACCGATGCGAGCGCCAACCCTCGACCGATTCGTATCGAGGGCTTGGAGAAGATTCAGGCCATCGCCATCGGCAACCGATTCGGTCTCGCCCTGGACCGCAACGGCCAGGTTTGGGGCTGGGGCGTCAATGATTCCGGGCAGCTGGGTTTGCCCGCCAGCGACTTGAGCTTCCGTCAGCCGAGCCCCATAGCGGGCCTAAGGTCCATCACAGCCGTGGCCGCCGGCTACGATTTTACCCTCGCCCTGCGCCGGGATGGAGTCGTCCTAGCGCTCGGAGGGAATGTCTACGGCGCCTTGGGGGACAAGCGGGGGGAGTTGGAGGGAGAGCTCCGGAGCATCGAGGGTCTCGAAGGGGTAAAGCAGATCTACGGTGGTCATTACAACGCTTTTGCTCGACGGGAAGATGGCGCCTTCCTGGGTTGGGGAGCCAACCATGGGGGAGTCGGTGGGTTCCACCCTCGCGGCGAGGTCAACACCATCCTGCCCGTCTTCCTCGACGCCGACTTGCGCCGGGCCCCTGCGAGCCCAGTCGTGCTTCAGGGTGGAGTGGCTGTGCGCATCGGCGATGAGCTCGGCTACGACCAGCGTTCCGAGATCGTCGAGATCAAGGTCAGCGACCGCAGCCTGGGAACTCTAAAGTTGAATGCCACCACGACTCTGGCGGAGTTGGCGGTCGAGCTGCCGGCGGGAATCCATCCCTACAGCCTGAACGGCAAGACCCGTATGGAGGATGGCACCCGAAGGATCGAAGGAAGTGGTTTTTTGGTGGTCACGGCAGAACCCCAGGGGGTTCCCTTCGATGCCGCAGTGTCCACCCGAGGGTTGGCTTCGGCGATCGAAGAGTTGCAGGCTGAGTTGGAGAGGCAGGCTCCCGGTATCAATCCGCGGACCCTCCGATTGGAGACCACCAGTCCCCTGGACGGGACCTCTCTGGATAGGTTGGAAGCCGAGCTTGGCTTCCCTTTGCCGGCTCCCTACCGGAGTGCTCTGGCCCAGTCCGGCCCGTTCCGCCTCGGTGAACCAGAGGCTCCCTTTCCCGCGGTAGCTCTCTTCCTCCCGGAAGGTTCGAGGACGCTCCGGCAGTGGTACCAAGAGGGATTGGCTTGGAGCGCTCGCGAAGGCAGTAGCGAGGTCGACGAAGACGCCCAATGGGAGTTCGAGTACCTCGCTGATCAAGTCGAAGCCAAGTTGCTCCGAGCCTGGGAACAGAGCCTCTTAGGTGCTGTCGTCGGTCTACGTCAATACACCCTGACTCTCGACCGCTCTCCTTGTGAAGACGATTCGCCGCAGACGCGCTGGGCAGACTTCTTCGAACCTGACCAAAGCGAAGAGACCGGCGAGGAGCTCTATTTCTATTGGCAGGACTACGCCGAGTGCCAGCTGGATGTCCTGGACGAGCTCCACCGCGGTGCCTCCTACGCCCTCCAAGCCGCCTACCGAGCCGCTGGGGTGGTGTTTCTCACCTCGAACCCGAACGGCGAGGAGCGCGGGCTCTACTTTGAGCGCGGAGAAGACGATGGCGAGACCTTGCAGCTGAAACTGGTGGGTTCTGGTGGGTGGGACGAGCCGTGATGGGCTAGACCTTTGCGTAAAAGTCTTGTTCCCCAGCCGAGTCCAGTCTGTTTGCTCAACGATGTGCTCGGGGGCAGGCCTCTATCTTCTGTGATGGGAAGGAGTGATTGCATGGAATGCCTGCAGTGATTACGCTGGATGCATGCAATACACTGTCCGAAATATTCCAAAGGTGGTTGATCAGGCGCTCCGCAAGTGGGCTGCTGAGCGAGACCAGAGCCTGAACGAGCCGACGACCGAAGCTTTGACTCAAGGCCTGGGCCTGGGAGCAGAGCCGGTTCGCCATCGAGATTTGAGCCCTCTGGCGGGGACCTGGATCGAAGATGAGGACTTCGACAAAGCCCTCGCCCAGCAAGACCAGGTGGATCAGGACCTATGGCGCTGAGGGTTGCTCTCGATACCCATCGATATACAGATCTTTGCCGAGGAGGCGCAGAGTTGGTGCGCCTCTTGGAATTCGTTTTCAGGTCTTCCTCCCCTATGTGGTCCTTGGCGAGCTACGCGCCGGCTTTGCCTTGGGGCGTCATGGGAAAAAGAACGAACAAATCTTGAATCAGTTCCTCCTATCGGAGAATGTTGGGATTCTGTGGCCCAATGACCAAACGACTTTTCATTACGCTGCCCTGTTTCGTCAGTTGAGGTCCCAAGGTACCCCGATCCCGACCAACGACCTGTGGATTGCAGCGTTGGTAACGCAACATTCGCTTGCCCTTTGTGATCGAGATCGACACTTCGATCATCTACCCCTGATCCTTCGGGTCTGAGCCTTCGGCAGTCTCATGAGCGTAAGTTAGGAAAGCCGATGTCGTATCTGGCGATCTGGCAAGAGTTGCCGAACCGATGTGTCTTGATGATTCTTTGAAGGCGGTCGGTCTGGTTCCTAGCGGCTTCACCGAGGCCAACTCAGTAGCTCTGACCGGAGAGGGGAAGTACAGCAGGCAACTAGGAAGGAAGCACCCGACAATAGCGGTACCTATGCAGGGTAGCAGCCGCCTTGCGGATGACTTCAACGGCATTCTGCCGACGTTTGGCAGCAAAGAAGAAGTGGTAGACGGCTTGTAGCGCTTCCCGGTGCATCTCCATCACCTCGAGTGTCTTGGCGGTTTCCTCAGCGATCGCTGCGACATCCTCGAGGCGGTCAAATACGGTGTAGAATTCGGCCAAATCTAGGGAGACAAGGGCGCTGTTATAAGAGTTCTCCAAATCGGCCCACGCTTCCTTGACGGCGATAAATTTGTCCTCTGCCTCCTCGAGATTTCCGAGGCCCCAGGCCACCTTCGCGGCTGTCCATTCACGATAAAGCAGCAGAGTGGAACCGCTATCGACGGTGTTGTGAAACCGTTCGTGGCTGTCGTCCATCACGACGTTTGCTTCCGCAGGTTTTCCCAGCTGACAGAAATACTCGGCAAGATTGGTGCTGGCGATCGCTGCTAGCCGCGGGTCCTTCTCTTCGTCGATACACTTGCAGGCTTCTATCAAGATCCCAACGGCCGTCTCAAGATGCCCCCAATCCCGGTAAATGCCGGCCTTTTTGACTAGCAGTCGCCCTTGGAGGTGAGTCTCCTCCAACTCAATGTAGATCTCTTCGGTCCGGTCTGCGAGGTCGATAGCTTGGTGAAACTGCCGCTGATTGTGGACGAGGGAGGCTCTGAGGCTGAGAATCTCCGCTTGTAGGAGCTGGTCACCGGTGCCACGGTTTAAGTGATCTTCAGCCCTAGAGAAACAATGTTTCGCCGTCTCGAAGTCACAAGCGACGCGGTACCCATTGGCTTGGAAGGCCAAGCAGCGTCCCATAAGGTCGAGGATGCCTCTCTGGCCACCACTGAGAGCAGCTAGCTCACCTACCCCTACCAGGGTTAGCGCTACTTCCCGGGCCAATTCGGCCAGGCGCACCGCTTCGTAGGGGTTGTGGTGAACCGCCTGACGGCTTCGCAACAACAGTTCTTCGGCAACGGGGCGGCTGCGGAGGCGATGCCTGGTGAGCTGAATCTTCCGGACTTGTTTCTCCTGGGGGAGTTTGAGGAGGTCATCGACCAAGGGGACGGCATCCCTCCTTTGCTGCTCTATCAGAGGCGCTAGTTTGCGCCTCTGCCCGCGCAGCTTCTCTAGGTTGAGCATCTTTCTCTCCAGGATCTTGCGGCATCGGGGGCACATCGACGGGAGTACCTGCTGTCGCACTAAGTCTTTCAATCGTCGCATTGATGTATTCTCCTCTCACTTATTTAGCATACGATTTTTAAGTGTTGTAAATCGACTACGAGTAGGGAGGAAAATTCCCTAAAGCCATGAAAAAAAGGTGCTCAATCGGAACACCTCAGTGAAAGTAATAATTTAGAAAAACTGCAACTAAGAGATGCAGCTAAGCGCTCTAGCCATCGGGATCTATGGATGGTCCCAATTGAGGCCCTCCATTGGGGCAGATGGATGGACTGAGAATTCCCCCATCACATCCAGCCAAGGCATCGAGTCCCAGGGACATTAGAAATTGAATCATGGGATCAGCTCCTCTCCTGACGAATCGACGATCACTCTTCACTGACTGACCCCGTTCGCCTGGTTCCTTATGGAATGCAGCAGAATTCTGCTGCCTAGGCATATTCTCTCCCCAAGATGGAAGGCGGTAAGGGAGAAGGGGAGGAATACCGTCGCTAGCCAGTTTTGGCATGCCGGTTCCTTAGATGAATGGTCGGACCGAGGCGCGCTTTGGGAGTCTTCAAGGAGACTTTTCGGTCCTAGCTCTCTTTTTCTAGTTTTGAGAACCCCCTTAGCTACAAGCTAGGGGTTTGGGAACCCCTGCGAGTACATCTATTTCCAGTTTTTGCGAGGGTCGTTTCCGGTCCACGAATGAGCTCATTTCTAGAATTCCCTAACAGGCTGCATAGAGAGAAAACGCGTCGATTCAACCAGATGCTACTGATTGGCCGACGGGAGAAAGGCTAGGCATTCACGATGTCTTTGTTTAAGCGGAGGCTGGCAGCTTTGCTGTGGCCTTTCCTATTTACCGAAAGTTTGTGGCGAGAGATTCCTCTTTCGAATGGGTTCTTTTCAGTGCCTCGTCGCGATGAGACTCTCAACCAAACTGGACCTTGATGGGTGGGGCGATTCTCAAGTTTCCGAAGGAAATCCTGCTCTGGGGCTCGAGCGACTCTCATTACCGTCTCCTGAGGAGGAATCGGTATGTTCAGTAGATCTCTATGGCTTTGGCTCTCACCCTTCGCCTTCGTCATAATTTCCTTGGTGAGTTCTTCTTTTGGATCTGAAAGGTGCGAGGTTGAAGGCATAGACCCTGCTGCTTGTGAGACCTCCATGATCGACACGACCGAGTCTGAAATGAGTGCTCTGCTCTCTGCGATGCATGTTCAGAGGGCGCGGAGCGCCCGCAATGGCCGGTTAGGCTACCCGGGAGAGCGGAATCATCAAGATGCCGAGCCATCACTTCGTAGCAATTCGACAAGATGGCAGTCCCGAGTTGGACCGGACCACCCCCGAAGCACTCGGACAATCTGAGGAGGGTGTAGCGTCCGAAGCGCTATTTGCTGAATACAGGATTCCCAAAACCAGGTTCGGAGGAACATCCTGTTCTGGAACCTGAACGGGGACTCAGTGGGGGGGGGAGTGGCTGGGACGTTCTGGGCAATCTCTGCTCCATGTAGCGTTGCCAGGGAAGCTGCTCTTGCTACGGAAGCTGCGATGGCGGCTGTTCCTGTATAAAGACCAGCATCGAAGGGTCCCGTCAAAGGAGGAGGGGAGTGGTGATCCCAGGAGGGACAGCACTCCAAGAGTCGGAGTTTCCCGGCTTAGCAGAGCTTCGCCTATCCCTGGGAAGTCCAGAACATCCGTCTTGGGATGGGAGGGTGCGGGCAACCGGTAGTGGAAACACCACCGATTGCCCAGATCCTACTTTTGCCCGTTCCTAACAGGTGGGGTAGCAGGATCCACAATCTGCTGGGCAGTTTGCACAGGTTTCTCCGACCGGTCCCCCGCGGCTACAGACTCCATCTCCACAAATGTAGAAGCTCTGGGGGTTGTCAGGCTTAGAGACAGCAGAGAATGGTTCTACTACCAACTGAATGATGACAGGGGCTGCTTCTACAGCAACCTCAGTAACTTCAGTCATCTCTTCATCGGCATGGACTGTCGTGGACAATCCGAGGCCAAGTCCGACGATCACGGCGGCGCTGAGGATCCAGTACGTGAGCTTCTTCATAGCTAACCTCCTAGGTAACACGGCCTGTATTGGCCAGTGTTGGCTGGGACCCGGTCTGCTGAGATGGGCACATCAAAATATTACGTCGATTCAGAATGCGTTAATATCGTACTACGCAAATTATCGAGAGGGCAAGCTAGTGCTGTGCGCCGGGGAAGGAAAGCGTGGGGCACCAGGGGAAGGCCTTCGGGTCCCCTGGCGGGGCCGGGTATGGCGGTGGGAAGCGGGGAGCTGTGCCATGGAGGGAAGTGGAATTCCTAGAAGAGTTTGAGCCTACAGGGTGGCCGGGACATCGCAGGGTGCAAAGAAGATCGGGCCTTGATGGCAGGAATTTCTCCCCGACTTCGTGTACTGAAAACAAGGGACGCTCCGAGTTCTTGAGAGAGCGACTCAAAACAGACACGAAAGGGACAAACCATGCCAGTTGCAGGAGTCTTCGAGACCGCGATGACCGTTGGCGCCATCAACACCAGCGCCAGTACCACCATGACCCACCATTTTGGTCCATCCGCTATCTGGGCGAAGCCACAGCTGCAACGCGCGGTGGGCTACGACCACGTCAGCGACATCAATCCCGACATCTCCCGGTTCGTCGACGCCACGGGAGTGAACAACGTCTCGTTCTTCGCTCTTTTCGCGAGCCAATGCACCAGCGTCACATTTCGTCTGCGGGTTAAGGAAGCTTATGCCCGAGTCCTTTGCACCACCGTGTTCTTCACCCCATAGAAAGGAACCGAGAAAATGGAAATTCAGAATCGACCTGAAGAAATCGAGAATTGGGATTTGGTGGTGGTCTACGACCCGGAGGACGGTCGGGTCGTCCATACTCACCATACGGTCACCTGGCGCGGAGGTGAGCATCCTGGCCAGGAGGAGCAAGAACGTACCGCCTCCGAGCACGCCGAAGCCGAGGCGGGGGCTGAGCTCGGCAGGGTCGCCTTCCTACACGCCGATCCTCGGGAGGTCGACCCAGAGGCCTTCCTGCGGGTCGACCCCGAGACTCGGTCGCTGATCACCGAACCGATTGTTGAGAGTAGGGCTTAGCTTGCGCGGCAGCTCTTGGCGAGCCTCCTGCGGGAGGCTCGCTAGCCTAGAGCTTCCTTGTACGTTTTCTAGCCAAGATCGGGAATCTCGCTGCTTCCAAAGGTGCCGGTGTGCCGGCAACCGAATGTCTGCTTGCTTAGCAACCTAACCCCTCGTGCTGGTGGTGGGTGCTTCGTCACTGGCCTTTCTTTTCCGAGCGAACCCTGACTGGATTCCATCCCTCTTTTCGCAGTAGAAGGCAGGGGCCGCCGGGGACTCCTTTGGCCCCAGAGGAAGTGCTCAGCAAGCCTATCTACTGAGAAGGGAGGTGATCCTATGACCATTCAGACATCTGTCCACGCAGGTCTACGCTCGGAAATCATCGCAGGCGGTTAACCCGCCTTGACACCGGGCGGCTTGGGGAGGCGCCTCCGGGCCGCTCGGTGGCTGTAGGCGGGACGGGCTAGCCCGGGACCCAAGGGGAAACTCTTGAAGAGTTTGAGCTTCCAAAGCACCCAGGACGATTCATCCTTCAAAGAAAATAGAGTTTCGGTGGCAGCAATTTCTCCAAAATCTCGTGTACTGGAAGAAGGGACGTTCCAACCTCCTGAGAGAACGGCCCAAAACCTGACACGAAAGGGGAAACTATGCCTTTTTCAGTAGTCTTCGAAACCGCGATGAGCTTGGGCGCAATCAGCACCCGGGCCAGTCCCACCGTGGACGACAATTTCGGTCCATCCTCCAGCAGAGCCAATCCACAGCTTCTGCGCGCCGTGGCCTATGACCGCACCAGCGACATCAACCCCGACATCTCTCGATTCGTCGAGGGTGCGAGAACTCAAAATGTTTCCTTCCTTGCTTTCTTCGCGAGCCAATGCACGGACCTTTTTTCATCACACTGCCCTCAGGAGGATTGTTATGTTTAGTAGATCTCTAGCGCTTCGTTTCGTACCCTTCGCTATCGTCCTGGGTTGCCTGGTGGGTTTTGCTCCTGTATCCGAAGGGATCGAGAGTGAAAGCAGGGACGCCAAGGCATGTGAGGCGACGATGATCGACGCGACCGACCCAGAATTCGATGCTCTGCTCTCGGTGATGGACGTGCAGGCGGTTGGAGCGCCGGAATCGTTGAGCTACGCGACCCCCGAAGGCAAGATTGTTAAGGTGTCGCGCCGGAAGTTCGTAGCGCTTCGACAAGATGACACCCCCGAGATGGATCGGGCCACTCTTGAAGCCCTCGGCCTGTCTGAGGAAGATTTGACCTCCGTCGGACCGTTTGCTGAATTCATGATTCCTGAATCCCTCATGGGAGAACTGACCTGTTCTGGGAGCTGCACGGGTGAATTGTGCGGTGTTGATGGCTGCGACCCTCTCATAACCAAGTGCACTCTGTGCTCGTGCTATGGAACCTGCGATGGCGGTTGTACCTGCACCAAGACCAGGACCGGAGGTTTGCCCGAGATAGAAGAGTAAGGATGCCCCCTCGATGAGCTAGATTGTAGAAGTTGGACTTACCCCGGCTATGCAGAGCTTTGCAGAGTTCTGGGAAGTCCAGAAGATCCGTCTCGGGTGGGAAAGGCGGGGGAGTCCGGTGGTGGCAACGCCACCCGGCTCCCTCGCCGAGCTCTTGCCATCCCCTGCAGGTCGGGTAGTGGGCTCCGCAGTCTTCTGGGCAGTTTCTACAGGTTTCTCCAAACGGCTTCCCTCGGCTGAAGACCTCATCTGGATAAACGTAGAATCCTTTGGGGATTGCCGGGCTGGGAAGTGACGAAAAGGGCTTCATTACCAGCAATACGACGACAGCTGCTGCCTGCATCGTAGTTTCAGCAATCACCTCTTCGACCTCTTCGGCCTCTTCGACCTCTTCGACAGCGACCGTGGTAGACAATCCGAGGCCAAACCCGATGATCACGGCTGCGCTGAGGGTCCTGTATCAACACTTCTTCATGGCTAACCTCCTGGGTGACACGGACGCAGCCTGAATTGGCCGATGTCCGAAAAGATGGGCAATGGAGAGTACTTTCGAAGCTGGATGGGTCAATGTACCGTTGCTTGAATGAGCCTAGATCCAACTCGGGAAAGCCATAGAGAAGTGCCGGGGTATTTGAACCAGGGCCAGCGCAGTTGATGGGGGCTCGAATCTAGAGACCGATTCCCGATAGGATGGCTGTCTCATCATGATCAAGAGAGCTCTTCGAATTCTTCTTCTGTTCGCCTTGGTGACCGTACTCGGTCTGGGTCTCTGGGCTCGTTATGGGCCGAAGCCGAAGCCAGCTCCTGCACCTGTGGTGGTTTCCCAAGAGACTCCCTCGGAAGCTCCGGAGGTTCGCCCGGGTCGGGATTCGCGACCCCCGGAAGCGCATTTGGTGACGGCGGCTAAGGGCTCTATGAGGAATCCCTCGGAGGGCAGCTGCGGCCCCTATAGACGAGTGAGCGATGTTCGCCAGCAGCAACTTCTGGAGATCTGTGAGCGAGTCGCGGCTCCTTTGGAGGGAGCTTTTCGGAGACGTTTTGGGCTGGAGCCTCGCGGGGTGCCGCGGGAAGGGGTGTTTCTTTTCGAGTCCCGAAAGGCCTTCCAGAGTTTCGCCCAGAAAGATGGGCGTTTGCGAGCTGGCTACGCTGGCTATGCCAACGGCGCCAAGGGTTTCGTCGCCATTCCAGCTGGCTCCCTAGATCCCGAGATCTTCGCCACCACCCTCGCTCACGAGCTGACCCACTTGTTGCTGAGGAGAGCCATGGGGCCCGGGCTGCCGCCGTGGCTGTCGGAGGGCTTGGCGGACGCCATGGGGGACCCGGCGACACCTGCAGGTCTGGGAGAGCTTACCGGCTTTGCTGGAGTCGAGGGACAAGCCCGGCGATTGCGGGATGCCTACCGGGGTGGGGTCGCGGCCAGTGTTCAGAGCATCGTGTCGAGAAGGCGCAGTGAATTCGATCAAGGGGCTCTTTCTTTCGACTACGAGCAAAGTGCATTGTTGGTTCGATTCCTCCTCCTTCATCCGGCTCTCGGACCCCGATTCCGCTCGTTTCTCGAGGACATAGCGGGAGCTTCCATCCACGATCCTGAGCAACTTCCCCAAGCCCTTGGAAAGTCTTGGAGCCAGTTGGATGGGGAATTCCGAGCCTGGGTCTTAGCGTCCGGCTGACAGGCTCCCCCGATCATCGGCCGGATTTGCTCTTGGTTTTGCTCTGGGCTTTCCTCTCGATCTGGCCCTTTCCCTACCTCTTGACAAAGCGGACTGATTTAGTCCAGTATCTATATCATCTTGTTGAGATCAAGTCTCAATAGCGTTAAATAAGCCTCCACGGCGCTGATACTGAAGCTGGTTTGATACTGGAAACAGTGGAGTCGTAAGAGGAAATCAGGCGGCGACCCAACGGTCTTTGGCGGAACGCGGGTCGCCACCCAAACATGGACCGTGGACTCGAAAAACGAGGGCCACAAACCACGAGGGCATATTACATGCTTGAAAAACCGCTGGCTAGGCGGCTTCCGGGAATCCGGAATTGCCTCTGGGTCTCCTCCTTCGCTCTCTTCCTCTTCCTACCTTCCTTCGCTCTGCTAGCGGGGGACTCCTCGGATCCCGACGCTGGCCCAAGGACCGATAACTCAGCAGTCCAGGCGACCTTTCTCGATGACCTGACGGTGACGGCGACCCTTTCCGAGCGCACCTTGGAGGACACTCCGGGATCGATCGACGTCATCGGAGCCGCCGAGATCGCCGAGCTTGGTTACACCGGAATTGCGGATCTGGTGCGCTTCACACCCGGGGTCTATGTGGAAGGCGACCTCAGTCGACTGGGCACCAGCGGCTTCAACATTCGGGGGATTGGTGGAAACCGGGTTCTCACCCAGATCGACGGTATTCCAACCGCCGAGCAATTCGACTTCGGCCCGTTTAGCGTCACCCAATACAGCATTGACCTCGACACCTTAGAGAGTGCCGAAATCGTGCGCAGCGCCGGTTCTGCCCTCTACGGCAGTGACGCTCTGGGCGGTGTGGTCTCTTTGGTGACCCGCAGTCCGCGCAGCTACCTAGGCGGTGAAGCGCAGTATTTCAGCTTGCGCGGTGGCTATGACAGTCGCGCTACCGAGACCTCCGAATCTCTGGTTTATGCCCGTGGCAACGACATTTGGCAGGGCTCCATCGTCTTCACCCACCGAGACGGCGCCGAGCTCGACAATCAAGGAGACATCGCCACGGAGGATTTCACTCGCACCGAGCCCAACCCGATCGATCGCCGTCAGGACAATGCTCTGCTGAAGATCGGTCGCACGGGGGCCAGCTCGCAACTCGATGTGTCTCTCGAATGGTTCGATGGAAAAACCGAGACCGAGGTTCTCAGCGGCCGAAATCCGGGTTCTCCCTTCGGTTCAGCGGTTCGGGATTTCGATGCCCTCGATACCCAGGAGCGACAGCGGCTGAGCGTCGAGCAGAGCCTGGTCCCGCAGAACCCGGTGGCCGACTCTTTGATCTGGCGGGCTTTTTGGCAGCAGGCGGACACGGAGCAAGATACCGATGAGATTCGAGAGGGCTCCCTCGGACTCTCCGACCGTGACGGGTTGCTGGCCTTCGATCAGGAGACCCTGGGCCTCGAGGTCGAGGCACGGAAGGGACTGGGAAGCTCCGGCAAGCAGTCCCTGACCTATGGCATCGCCCTACAACAGGACACCTTTGACCAGCTACGGGACCGCTCGGAGGTGGTCATCGGTTCGGGTGCTCCCGTGCCCACCAGCTTGGTGTTTCCCACCAAGTATTTCCCCGAGAGCGAAGTGCAGGAGATCGGTGCTTTCATTCAAACCGAGTTGGAGCTGTGGAATGGGCGCCTGCGGTTGATCCCCGGGGTCCGGTACGACAGCTATGACCTGGACGCAAACCAAGGGGACGCTGTTTTTCTGAACGGCAACCCAGGGACTCCAGAACCGGCAGACATCACCGACGATGCCATTTCACCGAAGCTCGGCGCGGTGCTTTCTCTTAGCAACGAGCTGTCTTTCTTTGCCCAATATGCCCGCGGCTTCCGGGCACCACCCATGAGCGCCGTCAACAACGGCTTCACCAACCAAGGGGGCGGCTACCGGACCTTGGCGAACCCGGAGTTGGAGCCGGAGACCAGTGACAACCTGGAAATTGGATTGCGTGGCAACTTCTCTCGCGGCAGCTTCAGCATCGTCGGTTTCGAAAATCGCTTCGATGACTTCATCGAGACGGTGTTCCTAGGCTTTGACCCGCGGGAGGGGCTGGTGGAGTTCCAGCCGCAGAATATCAACGAGGTCGAGATCTCCGGGTTGGAAATCGCTGCAGACCTCCGCTTGGGGCAATCTTGGCGCTGGCGGGCGGCCTACAGTCTCATCGACGGCGACAACGTCACTGCCGAGGAGCCTCTGGAGTCCATCGCTCCACCGACTCTGGTCACGGGGCTTCGGTTTTCCCGACCCGACTCCCTTTGGGGCCTCCAGGGTACCGCCACTCTGGTCAGTTCCAAGAGCGCTAGCGATCTACCCACGGATTCAACCCAGTTCCGTCCACCCAGTTCCGAGACCTTCGATCTGGCGGCGTGGATCACCCTCAGTCCGCGGATCACCCTACAAGCCACCGCTTGGAACCTGACCGACGAGACCTTCTGGCAGTGGACCTACGTCCGCGGCCGCGATGCCACTTCATCGACCCTCGACCGCTACACCAACCCCGGTCGAAGTTTCGGGTTGCAGGCCCGTTTCACCTTCTGAGCCTTCTTCGGAGCGCGAGATGAAACTCAAGTCGAAGTGTTGCAAGAAGTACAAGAAGAAGGCGAAGGCGTGCAGTGGATGTCCCTTGATGGCCGCCCTGAGCCAGAAGCAAAGAAAGCGATGTCTAGGAAAAGCCAAAAAGCGGCTGGCCGAGGCAGCATGAATATTCCATCTCCGGAAGGTGGCGAGCCACTTTCCGGGCGTCGACCAGGATCGAGAATTATGTCTAAACAAATCGATAAGTCGAGCCGGTTCCCAGGCCACGGTGTGGGGATCGCCTTGTTGTGCCTGCTTCTCACTCCACCTCTGGCCATGGCGGAGGTTCTGCCGTCCCTTCCAGAAGGAATCGCCAGCTTTGGCGCGGCCATCGCCGGCGACGATCTGGTGGTCTACGGTGGCCATGTGGGGAGAACCCACCAACACTCCATCGAGAATCTCTCCCATCGCTTTCTCCACCTAGATCTGAAAGCTCCCGACCAAGGCTGGCATTCTCTAGGCGAGGTCGAAGGCTTGCAGGGGCTGCCCATGGTCGCTTACGGTCGCCAGGTCTGCCGAGTAGGTGGTCTGCGGGCCCTCAATCACGTTGGCAGCGAGGAGGAGCTCTACTCCACTGCCGCAGTCCGCTGTTTTGATCTCGACAGCCGTCAGTGGAGGGATTTGCCACCCCTTCCCCAAGCCCGTTCTTCTCATGACGCGGTGGTCTTCGACGACCACCTATACGTGGTCGGTGGCTGGACTTTGCGCGGTGCCGACGACACGGCGTTGTGGCAGGAAGAGATGGCGATCCTCGATCTCCGGGACGAGGCCGCCGGTTGGCAGACCGTTGCTCAACCCTTCCAACGGCGGGCCCTGGCAGCAGCAGCGGCCTCCGGCAAGGTCTACGCTTTGGGAGGCCTGGGAAGAGAGGGTACGAGTCGCGGGGTCGAGGTCTATGACATTGCCAGCGGCGGATGGTCGGCAGGCCCCAAGCTCCCACCCATGACCGGAAGCCTAAAGGGATTCGGGGTCTCGGCCTTTGGGGTCGGGGAGCGGATCTTTCTCGCTGGGTCCGATGGCATCGTCCACGCCCTGGAGGCGAGAGAGGATCGGTGGGAGACCCGCTTGGGCAGGCTGGAGACGGCGCGATTCTTCCACCGGCTCTTGCCCCATGAAGACCGCCTCCTGTTCATCGCTGGTGCTGCCCGGACCGGTCACCTCGACGATCTCGAGACCTTGCAGATCAGCGCTCTGAAGCCAGGCAACGTCGAGCCAGAGCCGGCTGGGGAGGCGCTGCGAGGATTGGCGGAGACTGCCTCCTGGCCGGGGTTCCGCGGTCGGGGCGATGGCCAGGTCTTAGACGCAGAGCTGCCACTGACTTGGTCGGATAGCGAGAATATCTCCTGGAAGGCGAGCGTCCCCGGTTATGGCCAATCCGCACCCGTCATCTGGCACGGCCAGGTATTCGTTACCTCCATCGAAGGGATGGCCAAAGAGACTCTGATCTTGAGCGCTCTGTCCCTGGAGACCGGCGAAGTCCGTTGGCGGCGGCGATTCCCTGCCAGTCAAGAGATCGAGTCGAGTGAGATGGTCAGCCGCGGAGCTCCCACTCCGGTGGTGGACGGGGAGCGGGTCTATGCCTTCTTCGAGAGTGGAGATCTAGTCGCTCTATCCCACGAAGGAGAAACTCTGTGGCAGCGGTCTTTGACTCGAGACTACGGTGATTTCGCCGGCAATCACGGCGTGGCCAGCTCGCCGGTGCTGACTCGCGAGGCGGTTGTGGTGCAGGTCACTCATGACGGTCCGTCCTACTTTCTCGCGGTGGAGAAAGAGACCGGCGTGACCTATTGGAAAGCGGATCGCCCGGCGCGGGTATCCTGGACCACCCCGGTGGTCGTTTCCGGCAAGAACGGGCAAGAGCTGATCAGCAGCGCCGCGGGCAGAGTCGAAGGGCTGGATGCCCAAACCGGCGCTCGGTTGTGGTACCGCGAGGGCATCGAGAAGAACCACGTGCCCTCGGTCACCGTCGATCGAGGCCTGGTGATCGTTGCCAGTTCGGAGTCGGGGCACAATTTCGCGCTAGCTCTTCCTTCTCACCAGCCTTCTGCTACGGCTCCGTATCTACCAGGATCTCCAGCGTCAGAAGGCGATTCTGTTCCTCAACAGAGTGTCACTCTGCCTGCGTCACAGAAGTCCCCTTCTTCCTTGGATATCCCCACATCTACGGCGCCTCGGGACGAAGTTGCTGAGAAGGAAGAGCTTCACCGACTGGGAGCGGGAGAGCTAGACGACCAGCACAACGTGTGGACGGCCAAGGGAGTGACTTCTGGGTTTGCTTCCCCGGTGGTGCACGGCGACTGCGTGCTATTTACTAACAAGGCAGGGGTCGTGACTTGCATCGATCGCACGAAGGGCGACGAGAGCTGGAGGCATCGCCTGGGGGATTCCTGCTGGGCAAGCCCTATCGTTTCCGGGGAGCGGGCCTACTTCTTCACCAAGAAGGGCCAAACGATCGTTCTCGGCAACAGCCCAGCCGGCCCCCTGGTACTAGCCCAGAGCACTCTGACCACCGAGGGGACGGTCTACGGAGTCGCTGCGGCTCACGATGCCTTCCTGGTTCGCACCGGCAGCGAGGTGATCAAGATCGGTGCGGCCAAGCACCCGGTTGCCGAGACTGTCAGCTCCGCTCTGCCGGAAATAGGGAGCAAAGGGGGTACCTCTCTTCCGTGAGCCCAGGGACTAGCGAGGGAACATCTTCATTGGACGTCGTTGAGGGGAAAGGTCTTCCATGCTCTTGCCGGCACACTTACCAACCCCATGGCCGCTGCCGTTCAGGATGGATTTCGCTACCCAAGCTCTCGGGAGAGAGACTCAATGCGCGCTTCGAGGTTGCGGGCCAATCGGCGGAGCCAGTGGTCCTCGGGCTTGGCCGAGTCGATGCGTTCGGTGGTCTGCTGTAGAAGTGCCGCGGCCTCGGCACTGTCTCCCAGGCGAGCGAGTAGCTCGGCGCGGAATAGGTCTACCTCCGCCACTTGCCAGGCCTCCTCACCGCGAGCCTCTACTCGGATGCTGCGGGCGGAGTCGAGAAGCTCGGCGGCTCTCGGCAGCTCGCCGCGCCGCGCTAGGCAGACAGCGAGGTTGAGCTTCGTGGCCGAGGTTCGCTGGGCATCTTCCCCAAAGACTTGGCTGCGGATCTCCAAGGCGGAGAGCAGATGGGGCTCGGCTTCCGGGCATCGGTCGGTGTCGAGGAGCAAACGCCCAAGATCGTTGTGGACGTTGGCCACATGGGGATGATCTTTTCCACGGATTTGCAGTAGGAGCTCCAAGGAGTCGCGGTAGGCCCCTTCCGCCCGTGGATCTCCGCCGCGATGCCAGGCGTAGGCGAGATAACTCCAGGTGGTTGCGGTTTGAGGATGGTCCCCCCCCAGAAGTTTCCGCCGTTGTTCGAGGGCTTGGTGGTAGAGCTCTGCCGCCTCGGTGAATCGCTCTTGGCGAAACCGTAAGCTGGCCAAATTGTTGAGAATATTGGCGATCAGGAGGTGGTCCGAGCCAAAGGCGTTGCGATTGATTTCCAGTGCTTCCCGGTAGCTCTCTTCGGCCTTGTCGAATTGATGGTTCATGCTCCAATAGCTACCGAGAGTTTCGAGGCGAGAAGCCAGGACTGGGTGCCCGTCCCCGAGAAGGTCTCGGGTGATCTCGGCGGATTCCAAGAGGTAGTCTTCGTTGTCTTGATGGTCCCGGGCTCGAGCCATTCCGACGAAAGCCAGCCCCTGAAGGGCTTCGGCGGTTCCCACGCTGCGGCCGTCGCCGAGATTTCGGTAGATCTCGAGGGAGCTTCCGTAAAGCTCCTGGGCTTCATCCCAATGACCGTCCTGGTACTCCACGAAAGCCCAATCGATGAGGGTCGAGGCCACCTCCGGGTGGCGCTCTCCGAATTCCTTTCGTTGGATTTCGAGAGTGTGACGGAATTGCTCCCGTGCCTCTTCGAAACGGCCCTGCTTTTCCAAAACCTGTCCCAGGATCTTTCGACTGGCAGCGACCGCTGGCCGAGTCGGACCGAGCTGCTCCTGGCGGATCGCCAGGCTCCTTCGAGCTTGCTGTTCAGCATTTTTCAGCTGGCTTTGATCATGGAGCAAGGCCGCTTGCCGTTGCAGAGTTTCGGCGACATCCGGGTGGTCGGTTCCGAGGATTTCTTCCTGCAGGGCCAGGGCCTGAGCCAGTTGGTCTTGGGCCGGTGGGTAGCGGCCGAGTTGCGTGTAGAGGTGGCCGATGAGGCTGGAGAGGCGGGCCCGCAGGCGGGGCTGTTGGGAAAGCTCGGCTTCGATGCGCACCGCCGCCCGGTCCAGGACCTCAGTGATCGTCACTTCGTGGCCCAGGGTTCTCTCCGGGTCCGAGACCTCCAGCAGGTGGACCAGAAAGTCGCTGACCTCCGAGGCCCGGAGAGCTTCGCGGCTCGCTCTCTGGCCTTGGGAGAGGGTGCCCACCAGGCCTGCCAGGATGGCCACCGTTGCCAGACAGGCAGCGGGGACGGCGATGCGGTGGCGGCGGATGAACTTGCCGAGACGGTAGGTCCAGCCCTCGGAACGGGCGGTGATGGGCAGGCCCGCCAGGTGGCGCCGGACGTCCTCTGCCAGCCGATCTACGGAGGGATAGCGGCGTTCCGGCTCCTTGTGGAGGGCGGTGAGGACGATAGTGTCGAGGTCCCCTTGGAGCCGTCGGCGCAGTTTGGCAGGGGAGGTGCCGCGGGCGGTCGCGGGATCCCCTAGGACTTCACCTTCTTCGTTCCTGGCAACTCTCTTTCTGGCCCCCTTTTGGGCTCGCACTTTAGTCGGTATTTTGGTTGGCGCCCGGGATGGAGCCACGGCGACGCTGGGGCGGGTGATGGGGTCGGAGCAGACGGTGCGCTCGATCTCGGCCCAGTCCCGGCTCTCTAATCGGTGGGCTCGACAGCCCGTTAGCAGCTCATAGAGCAGTAGCCCGAGGCCGTAGACATCGCTGGCCGTGGAAACCAACTCCCCTCGCACCTGCTCCGGGCTGGCGTACTCGGGAGTCATGGGCCGGTCCCGCCGCCGGGTCAAGTCGGTCGTTCCCGGAACCAGCAGCTTGGCAATGCCGAAGTCCAGGAGCTTGGGGACTCCGTCTCGAGTCACCAGGATGTTCGACGGCTTGAGATCTCGATGCACCACCAATTTGCGGTGGGCATAGGCGACGGCATCGCAGAGGTGAACGAAGAGCTCCAGGCGCTTTTCGATAGAGAGTCTTTCCGCGTCGCAATAGCGGTCTATGGGCTGGCCTTGGACTCGTTCCAGAGCGAAGAACGGAGTCCCCTCTGGAGTGGTCCCGCCGTCCACTAGGCGAGCAATGCAGGGGTGGTCCAGTTGGGCCAAGATCTGCCGCTCGGCGCGGAATCGCTCGAGGGCCTCCGGAGTGGAGACGAAGCCGGCAAGCAGTTTGAGAGCCACCTCCTGCTCGAAATCTTCGTCGAGGCGGTGGGCTAGGTAGACGACGCCCATGCCGCCCCGGCCTAGTTCTTCCCCGAGAATCCAGGAGCCGATCTTCTGACCCCTGCGGGATGGCTCTAAGTCGTCCTCCAATAGGGACGAGTCGGTGATCAATCCTTCGAAGAGGGCTCCGCCGGGCCGCAGAAATGTTTCTTCCTCTTCGCTCTTTTGGAGCAGTGCCCAGACTTCCCGCAGCAGGGCCACGTCTCCACCGCACTTCTTCTCCAGAAATTCTCTGCGCTGGGTTGGGGGCCGCTCCAGGGCCTCGGTGAGCAGGCCGTCGAGACGGCGATAGCGCTCAGGGTCCAGGGGCATCGTCCGCTTCCAGGAAGCTGCGCAACCAACCTCGAGCCCGCTTCCAGTCCCGTTGCACCGTGCGCACCGAGAGCCCCATCGCTTCCGCGGTTTCGACCTCGGTCATGCCGGCGAAGAAACGGCACTCCGCCAGGCGGACCAGGCGCTCATCGACTCGGGCCAATTCGCTCAACGCTTCATTGACGGCCAGGAGCTTCTCCAGGTGGCAAGGGCCTAGGCCCTCGACCAGGACCTGTGGGCTGTCGCCCTCTCCTCGAGCGCGGGAACGGACCGCCTGACGCCGAGCGTAATCCACCAGAATCTGGCGCATGGCTCGGGCGGCGATGGCCAAGAAATGGCCTTGGTCTCTGGGAGAGAGGGCTGAACGATCGACGAGCTTGAAGTAGAGCTCGTGAACGAGAGCGGTGGTGTTCAAGGTGTGACCGGGGCGAAGCCGTCGCAGCTGCTGCTGGGCAATCCTGCGCAAGTCCCCATAAAGAAAGGACATGAGCTGCTTGAAGGCATCCTCGTCACCTGTGGAGCAGGCTTGGAGGAGTTGGGGCAGATCCCCGACGACGGTCGCCATGGTGGCGGTTCTCCTTGGGTATTCATGAATGACTATATCTCATTCGTGTCGTGTTTTTTCTGCCTCGGTCGTAGGAGTGAGGGTAGAGGAAGTTGGTGACCCTAGGAGAACTCTTATGCGCCCCCCGTCGATTCGGTGTCGAAAGTTCGCGGCCTGGTTGGCCGGTCTTGCTCGGTTGGCCGGCTGCTCCCGGTTGACCAGGACGATCTCGCCTTCGCAGAGCCTGCGGCCGGTGGACCTTGGCTCGGTGGATTCCCGGATACCGCCCCGCCAAGAGGCCTGCGGTGGCCCTCTCCGGTCGGTGAGCATTCGGCCGAGTTTCGCGGCGGCCCTTGGTTGGCTGCTACTTCTAGGATCTTTTGGCGGTGGTTGGGGATTGGGCTGGGAGACCCAGGCTCAGGATCAGCGTCCGGCCTCTTCTGGTCTGGAAGGGCGCGATCTTCAAGGGGTGTCCAACCTCAAGACCGAGGTGGGATCTCTTCTGGTGGGGCTGCTGCGGGGAGACGAAGCACCTCAGGGAGGGATCCTCGGCGCTCGAGTGGCCAAGGATCGATCGGATTTTCTTCGTTTGACGGTGTTCTTCCAAGGGCTAGAGGACCTGCGCTTGAGAGGGCAGGTGTTGGATGAGGACCAGCGGCTGCTGCGCTGGGTCGATTCCGAACCGGTGCCGTTGCCTCGGGATTCCAAGTCCGTGGACTTGGATTTCCGTTTGGCGATGCGGGAAGGGGAGGGAGAGGCGCCCCGATCTGCTTATCTGCTCCTGGAAGTCCTCGACCCTCGGCGATCTCTGAACCTGCTCCAGAGGACCTTTCGGTTACCCAAGACGTGGACGCCGACGGGAGCGGCCCAAGACCTTGTGATCGAGATCACTCCCGTAGCCGTTGGGCGAGCGGCGAGCTTAGCCCCAGATCCGCGCTCAGATCCGGGCCCGCCACCGAGACCGAATCCCAGGCCGAGGCCAAGGCCGCGGCAATGGGGTGATTTTGAGACGGCGCCCTCTCGCGGGGTCGACCCTGGGGCCCCTTCAAAGGGAGGCTCCTCGACGGGAAGCACTGTTGGCTGGACTGGCGGGGGAACTGGCGGCAGCAGTGGAAGCAGTGGTGGAGCCGGTGATGGCAAAGCGGATCCCCCCTCCCAGTGGAGGACTCTCTCTCGAGCCCCCGGAGCGCAGCCTCAACAGCCGGCAAGCGGTGGTGCGCCAACGAGGAGTGGTGCGGAGCGCTTTGGCGCTGCCCGGGAGCGAAGAACCTCTCAAGTGGCGGCAGCGACCCGTGCGGAATGGGCTTTGGGTGTGCGGCCGGAGGACCGGGACCGCGGGGCCAAGGGGCCGTCGGCGGAGAGGGTCGATCTTCTGGACGGCTGGCGGCCGGACCCGGAGGTTTCTCTCCGGGAGAGAGACATCCTCTCCTTCCCCCGGGTCTTCAAAGACCAGCAGGAGGCCTCCGGGATCTACTATTTCCAGCCGGAGTCTTACCAGCTTGCTTGGGACGCCTATGAAGGCTACGCCCTCCGGATGCTGTACCAGGCGGCCAACGGTGGGGCCGGAGCTGCTGGTGAGTCCAGTGGCTCCAGTGGAGCTGGGGGTGTTCTGGTCCGTATGACTCTGGATGCCGGCATCGACCCGGCTGAGGTCGAGGTTGCCCGATCCCTGCTCCGGGCTCAACGTCTCCGCCGCGCCCTCCCTTCCTTCGACGGCCTGAGCCGCATTCCCATTCAAGAAGTGCCCCAAGTGGAGCTGGCTGAGGATCTGGAGCAGCTCTTCGATATTCCCGCTGACAAGGTGCGGGCTGCGGGGGTTTCCGATCCCCTGGGGCGGTTGGACCTGGCCCTGACCACGGACAGCGTCACCAAGGAGAACCTCCAGCTGGCTCTCCTCGAAGGTGGGGGGCTCGGGGGGCGGGTGCGCCTCCAGCCGGTGGGCAACCGATTGGGTAACCAAGCGATCCCTTTTTCCATCGACCCTTCCTCCCGGTCCAATTTCCCTCGGGTCTACTGGCGGCCAGGCGCGGCTTGGCAAAACCAGTTGCCCTATCCGGTGCTGCTGCGTTACCTGCACGTACTGCGGTTGGAGAACCAGCGGCCGGTGGTGTATTCCTGGAGTCTCGGGGAGCGGACCGTGCCTCGGGGAGCTAGCCTCGAAATCGACCCTCGCCCCATTCCCAAGAAAGCCCTGGACGGCGCCTTGCAGGTTTGGCTCGACTATGTCCTCGAAGACTCCTGCCGGGAATGCGAAGAGGAGATCTTGGCGGCCGTGACCAGCGGCGTTTCGACGGTGGCCAGCAGCGAAATCGTCTTTCGAACCCTGAGCCCTCTGGCCGATACCGGCGCCGTGGAGATCGCTCTGGAGGTTCGTTCCCGCTTCTTTCACCCCCGCTCTCGAGAGCTCCGGACCCAACCCCTCCTGATTCTCGATCGGGACGGGGGAAGCTTCCTCATGGGGCCCATTTACTCCGCGCGTCAGCAGGAGTCGGGGGAAGGGGTAGACCAGCACCTGTACGAATATCGCCTGCGCCTGGTGATGCCCGACGGGGCGCTCTACGACTCCCCGAGTTGGGTACCCGCCTCGGCCCTCTACCAGCCGATTGGCACGGTGCAGCTGGAGGAAGCTCTCGGTGTCCTGCCGCAACGATCTGACTCCGGCATGGGCTCGGGACGGTAGGGATGAAGATCTTTCCAGCCGACAGGCGAGGCCCAACTAGAGGCCCAACGAGAATCTTGTGGGCGCTGCTGGCGGGACTCCTGAGTTTGGCGCCGTCGGCCTGGGCAGAAGCCGACCTGGGCCAGCGACTGACGGTGGGAGAGGTCGAGATCTTCGCCGACACCGAGGTTCGGCATCGCTTTTACTATCGCCCCTTGGGTCTCGAGCTCCTCGCTTCCTCGAATGGGGATCCAGCAGTGAATCTTCTCCAGCTTCGCTACGTCGGGCGAGAAGTCTCCGGGGACCCGGAAGTGCGGTTGTTTCGCAGTCTTTTGAGCTTGCGGGTTGGCCTGTTGACCCCCAGTGGAGAGGAGCTTCGCAAGGCGCGGAGTTGGTTGGCAGAGCGACAGGGGCGGACCATTCAGCTGAGGCCGCTGCCGATTCGGCGTATCGAGGCGGCGCTGGTGCTGGCTCTACCCGGGCAGCCCGCCGAGCCCTTGCCGGAAGGCCACCTGGAGGCCGATGGGGCGGCTGGCCAGACCACCCTCACGACCTATTGGACGGAACGCCAGTACCGCGTCCGCTTGGACTCAGCAACTTCCCAACTGGTGGCTTCGGCTCTGGAGCAAGGGCAGAGCTTATTCAGTCTGACCTACGCCCTCTTCGCCCCAGGACAGGGAGATGGCCAGCAAGAAGACTTGGACGCCAGCATCTCCGGGGCAAGAGATGGAGACGAGGCAAAGCAGGAGGAGCTGCGCCGCAAGCTCTTGGCTCTAGTGAAGTCGAGCCAGGCCAAATTGAGAGAAGCTCCGGAGGATCACCTCGTTTTGGCGGATACGGTCTCCATCGCTCTCGATGGGGAACTCGGCGGGCGGGCGGTGCAGCGCTTCGATCTCAACGAGCGTTTGCCGCCGACTTATGCCGCCGTCGACGTCTTTTGCTTCGATTTTCGCGATGGTCTGCGTTCGGACCTGGCCATCAAACAGGTTGAGGTCGAGGCCCAGGGGGTGAGTGGTGCCCCCGTCTCTCAAAACCTGGTCTTTGAGGCGAACGCACCGGACCTCTACGCCGCTAGCCTGCGATTTCCCTTCGCCGTGCGTCTCGATCGTCCCTACCGCTACCGCATCCTGGAGATCGCTCGGGATGGAGCCACGACCGTGAGCGACTGGCAGAGTGGGTCGTCCTGGAGCGCTCTGCTGGATATAACGAGCCGAGTTTCCCCGCCGGATAGTCTCCCCGCCGAAAAATGGGAGATAGGAGAAGAACGATGGCGCTGATCCTCAACCGGTTTCCCTTCTCCGTGACCGTCCTGCTGGCGACCTTCTCGGGCCTTCTTTGGAGCTCCGAGGCGGCGGCACTGGTGCACTACGACCAGGGACGCCGAGAGATCGATGGCGTCCAGCTCTTGCAGGATACTCAAGATCCCTCGGTCTACTACTACTTGCCGCAATATCCCCGCCTGGCGACCTCCGCCGACGGTGGCTTCGAGCTGCTCTGCCTGAAATATGTCGATAGCTCCGGTGGCACCCATGGAGGCTTGTTTCACGCCTTGGTGGAATTCACCCTCCCGGAGGAAGTCATTGCGGGCCTCGAAACCAAGTTGAGGAAGCAGGTGTCGGGAGGGCGCATCGCCGGGCCGGTGCCCCTGATGTCGGGAGGCGGCGAGGGAGACTCTGCCGGTAGCTCCTTCCGCTTGGTCTCCGGTGTCCTTTCGGATGTGTCCTCCGAGCCGGGGAGTGAAGGATTTACCCGCAGCGTGGTGACTTCCCAGCAAGCTCCCATCACCCCGGGCTCCCGGGCAGCGGTGGCGGCGATTTTGGACCAGCGCGGGGCAACCCTTCTGTGGGAGTCCCTCTCCGGGCCTACCTCCGATGTCTCGGTAGCCCTATCCGCCTACTACGAAGCTTCGGTTCCCAGCTATGGAGCTCGGGTCACGGCGGAGATGGAGACCGTCTATCGCCATTTCAGCCTGGTGAGCAACCATCAGGAAGAGTTCACTCGCCGTCAGATTCGCCAGGCCATCGACGAGCTGGAGCGCAGTGGAGGTTTGACCGTCGAAGTGTTCGATCGGGCTGGGGCGACCGGCGCCCTTACTAGCGGCGGAGGAGGCCTCGACGGCGTGTTGGATTTGGTGACTCAGAAGCTGACGGAGTTGCTCTTCGATCATCAAACCGGCTGGGCAGCGGACCCGGAACGGGAGGCGACCGTCGAGGCGGGGCAGATCCAGGGGCGTCAACGGGGTGGTTTCTTGAGTCGGCTCTTTCGTGGCGCGAAGAATCGGAAGTACTACTCCGATGATCAGTGGGTGCTGAAGAACCGGCAGGACATTCGGCGCCAACGCTTCGTGCTGGATCTGCGCCGGGAGACCACTTTGCGCAGTCCCGTCGAGACCTCCGGCAACCTTGGCGGCCTGTATGGGGCTCTGGGGGGCGGCTCTTCTGGGGGCTCCTCGAGGGGCGAATCTCGGTACTTCCGCATCGTCAGCCTGGAAGATCCAGCTTTCGAACATCGGGAGGTCCACTTCCAGCTCGATGGTGACTACCTGGAGGCCTTCGAGGACACGGTCAACTTTGTGACCGTAAACCTGCGCAAGGAGTACCCCGGCCGCCCTGCCTTGACCCGCACCCTGACTTTTGGCCGCGGTGAGTTGGAACGGGGAGAGACCTTTCAGACTCTCCGTTTTCCCCGGCTCGGTGAGAGCGGAGCGGATTGGAGCGAGTTTCAGTTCCAGGTTCGTTGGAGTCTCCGCGGAGGTCAGGTGTTGGCGGATCCGGAAGCCCCGGGGACTTGGCTGCGCAGCTCGTCGCCGGCGATTTCCTTGGCGCCGCCCCTGACCAAGAAGGTCATCGAGATCGATGTGGATCCGACGGCTTTCGCCTCTCCCGGCGTATCCCACGGGGTTCTCGAGTTTGCCACCTTTCTAGCTGGCGAAGCGGCCTTTCGTCGACCGGTGGTCCTCCGCCCAGCCGCCAGGGATGGCACGGTCGCGGCGAGGCTTTACTTCGACCGGGGTCGCCCGGTGGTCTACCGACTCTCCTGGTACGGCCCAGCGGGGGAGCGTCGTGGCCCTGCGCAACCCTTGGATTCCGAGTATCTCTACCTAGTGGCCCCGGAGGCATCGGAAGCACCAGAAGCTCCGGAGTCATTGGAGGCGGTGCCCGAGCCATCCATCTTCGAGGATTTGACCCTAGAGGGGGAGAACTTCGAGGGCGGGAACTTCGAGGATCGGGAGCCATGAAGGGCAAGACTTCCCGGAGGTCTCTCCAGCAGCGGCGACCCTTCGGTGTGGGGCTTTTGGTCCTGGTCCTGGTTCTGGTCCTCGGGGGGCTTTCACCCATCTCTGGAAGGGCCCAGGAGGTGCTCTTGGAAGGCGGTGTCCAAGCGGGCAGCTTGTGGTGTTTTCCTTTGGCTTCGAACCCAGAAACCTATGTTTATTTGCCCTCTCGGGGGCAGTTGGCCATGGACGACACCGGGCGCCCGCGGTTCTCCCTCATCCGCTACGTCGCCGCAGGGTCCGAGGAGGCCTCCGCCTCTGCAATAGAAGCTGCCGCGGGCGGTGGTGTGCTCCACTTTCTGGTGGAATACCACACCCCTGAGGAAGAGGTTGCCCAGGCGCTTCGGGAGCTCCGGCGGAGGACAGGAAAGCAGGAGCTTCGTCTCCAGGGCCCGGTCTTCTTCGAGAAGGGGCAGTACACCCTCGTCTCCTCGATTCTCAGTCGATCCACTTCCGAGGGAGGCCCGAGAGTGCTCGCCCAAGGAGCCGCCCCGGTGCTCGAAGGAGGCCGACTCGCCCTCTCCTTTGCTTTGGATGCGGAAGCGTCGACGCTCCTCCTGGCGAGTTTGAAACAGCCGACACCGGATGTCTCCTTGGCCTTCGATCTGGTGTTTCGTGGCCAGCACCCGGCCTATCAGGCAAAGCTGGTGGTGGATTGGGACCAGGTCAGTCGGCACCGCTCTCTGAACACCGGGGCTACCTATTATTGGGTGGGAGCTCAGATTGAGCTTCTCTTGGATGAGTTGATCCAGAACGGGACGATCCGCCTCGAGTCCACGGGCAGTGCGGAGGTCACGGAAGCTCTAGTGGACCGCGCCTATTCCCGGCTGCTCGACCTGCTCTTCCAGCCCATAGAGCCAAAGCCCGGAGCTGGCGAGACGGCGGCAGGTCCCTTGGAGGCTCTGATAGCGCTCTTCGACCCAAAGCGGGGATCGAAGGCGCAGAAGGTGCTGGGCTTTGGCGGACACCTGGCCTTTGAGGCCAAGGAGATTCGTCGCCAGGGAACCAGTGTTCTCAGCTTCCAGCACCGGGCCAGCGACGACCGTCACCACTCGCTCACGGTCAATCTCGGAGACCTCTACCATCGCTACGGCCAAGACGAGAATCTCTTTCGAACCGTTTCCCTGAATGACCCCTCTTTTCAGCAGCGAGCGATCCACATCGCCGTAGACGGAGCTCTCCAGCCGGAGCTCGGGGAGTCCATCAATCACGTCACCGTCAGCTTGCGCAAGCGTCATGGCTCCGGAGCGGAGACCTTGCGAGAGCTAGTCCTTTATCGGGACTCGGTGTCCGAGTCTCTCCCTGACCTACGCCTGATCTATGGCTGGGACGGCGACGCCGACCGGTCCGCCTGGCTCGACTACGAATACCGCACCGGTTGGAGCTTCCAGGGCGGGGGAGCTTACCGGACCCCGTGGACCACCCAATCGGATCCGGTGATTCACCTCTATGCCCCATTCGTGCGCCGAGGGGTGCAAGCCTTTGGAGACGGTGCTGCTCTCGAGGCTCAGAGGGTTCGAGCCGTTTCCCTGCGCTTGGACACCCCCTTTTTTGGTGAGCGACGGCAAAGTCAGCTGCTCTTCCGCCCCGAGGAAGGCTCCCTGGACCGGGAAATCGAAGTCGTTCTACCTCGCGGAGAGTTTGGCTATCGCTACTCCCTGACTTGGATCTTCGAAGATGGCCATCGCCGGGAACGCTCCGGCACGGACGACAGCGGAGTGATCTTGCTTGACGAGATGCCCGGAGGCTCTCTTCCTACAGAACCCGCGCCATCTGAAGCCGCGCCATCTGAAGCCGTATCCAAGGTCGAAGCTTCCCATCGAACCACCGTGACAACTCCCCTGTCGGAGGACGCCCTATGAGATTTCCCTTTGGCCCCCAAGAGGCCTCCCCCTGCTCCTTGCCTCGTTCCGCCCCAGGGGTACTCCGTGTAACCGCTAGGACCGGGGCGGCTTCCGCTCCAAATCTGGTGGCCCGTCTAGTAGCCCGCCTGGTAGCCCGTCTGGCTTTCTATCTCGTGCTCTGCCTAGGGGTGACCCTGATCTGGGAGTCGAGGGCGGCCGCGACGGTGCTCGATGACGACAACGTGCTGTCGATCTCTCTCCAGGACGGGACGGTGGTGCGGCTCTATGGGGAGGCCGGTCCGAGAGGTCAGAAGACCCAGCTGTACCACTATCTGCCCGCCAACCTGCGCTTGGCTCGGCGTGCGGACAAGACTCCCGAGTTTCTGTTCCTCAAATACACCACGGAGCAGCGAGAGAGCGACGATGGCGTGCAGGGTGCCCTGCTGCATTTTCTCGTTGAGTGGGGCCTCGACGGAGCCCAGGAAGCGGAGCTTGGGGAGCGGTTGGCGGCGGCGCGGAGGGGGGCTCGGCTGATCGGTCCGGTGCCCATGGAGCCAGTGGCCGAGTCGGCGGGATTTCAAATCGTCTCGGCGACTTTATCGGACGCCTCCCTCACTCCTCAGGTGCTTCATTTCGGCAAAGCACCTCTGTTGCCGGGGGATCGAGCGGCGGCGGCGGCGCGGTTGTCCGGTCGCGGTGCGCAGCTCATGGCGGCGAGTCTGGAGCAGACCCGGTCCATCGCCGACCTTTCGGTGCAGCTCAATTTTCGTTACACCACCTTGGCCCCGGCGGCCCGGGGAACCGCAACCATTCATTGGGACCGCTTGGTGGACGAGTCCGAAAGCCTGAAGAGTGAGTACACCAGAACCAAGGACTGCTTTCTGTGGTGGTGTGGTGAGGAGGAGATCTCCTACGAGGAGAGCCGCACGCAATTCCAGTTCCTGGAGAGCAAGAAGGTCGTGGAAGTCGACTTCGAGGAGCTGCGGGAAGACGAGCGGACGGCAAAGATTCGGGAGGCCTTCTTCCAATATTTTCTGGATGCTCTGGCAACGCCGAGCCTCCAAGCACCGCCAGCCCCCGCTGATCGCCAGGATAGCGGGGAGGAGTCTGCGGACCAGCGCCGCCAAGGCAAGTCCAACAGCTTTAGCCAAACCGTCTCGAAGACCCTTCGGGAAAGGGGGAGCCAGACCTTCCGCCTCGAGTACCGCATGGCGGTGCGCTGGCCGTTCTCGCTCACCGGCAATCTCGGTGAGTGGTATGACGGGGTGCGAGACAACCCCCGATGCGTTGGAGCGGTCAACCTCAACGATCCCTTCTTTGAGCACCGAGACCTTCAGTTCGTGCTCGATCTGGACTCGCGGGAGATGTTCGAAGATGCCGTGAACTACGTCACTGTCAACGTTCGCAAGACCCGCAGCTCTGGCCGCCCCTTCGAAGACAGCCTTACTTTCACTGCCGAGAGCGTGGCAGCGCGGGGGGTTGTGCAAAGCCTCACCTACGCTCGGGGGGAAGACGCCGCCAGCGATGTCTACGAATACCAGGAGCAGTGGAGCCTTCGGGGCGGCGAAGTATTTCCCGCCAAGCCTCCTTGGCGGTCGGGCAGTTGGGAAGGAGTCACTCTCACCCCTCCCGTTGCCTCGCGGTCCATCGAGCTAGAGGGGGACTTGGTTGCCCTGGAAGGAGCTGGAGTCACCCGAGTCACGGCGCAGATTCGCTATCGGCGTTTCGGCCGCGAGGTGGAAGAGAATCTCCACCTTTCTCCTCTCTCCGGTGAGCCCTTGGTACGGGGACGGATCTATCTCGACCGGGGCAGCCGAGGCTATGCTTACCGGCTCATCCTCAACCACAAAGAGCTGGGCAAATTGGCACTGCCCTGGAGCCCAAAAGTTGGGGACGACTACATCTACGCCGCCATTCCGACGGATCTTTTGGTCGACGCCTCGCCGTCCCTGGCCGCAGCTCGAGGAGCAGCCCAAGAAGTGCCGCCTGCCGGGGACGAAGGGGTCTTGGCTCAGTTTGCTGAGCTGCTCGAAGGGGAACAACGATGACACGACGATCCTGTCCGTCCTGGATCCGCCTCAATATCTATCGAACCTGCCTTGGCTCGGCTCTGCTGGGATCGGCGTTGGCCCTTTCCATGCCCGATCCCGGTGCCGCGCAGCAGATTCTCCTGGACGATTTTGTGCAGGGTGGAGGCATGACCCTATACCGGGACCTGCGGGATGAGAACGCCTACTACTACCTACCCAACCAGCCCCGGCTGGCCGTCGACGAGGTGGGGCAACCAGCCTTTTCCTTTCTACGCTGGGCGGAAAACACCCGTCCGGCTGGAGATCCTTCAGGTTCTTCGGATGCAGAGGGGGGAGGCATCGTTCATTTGCAGATGGAGTTGGGCGCCGATGCGGAGCAGATCCAGCGAGCGCGCAATGAGCTGAGGCGGCAGAAGCCGTCGGCGACCCTCAAGGGGCCCATCGGCTATCGCCGCGGGCGGTTTGCTCTCGTTTTTACCGGCTCCCAGGAAGATGTCGAATCCGGAACGGACCCGCTGACCTCGGCCATTCTGGGCATCGGCAACGCTCCCCTGTTGGGAGGGCGGGCTTCGGTCAATATCGTCTTGACTCGCCAAGGGGCGAGGGTGCTCTGGCAGGCTTTTCAAAAGCAATCGCGACCTCCTCTCGCGGTGCGTTTCTTCGACATGGAAGTGGCGGGCTTCCGTGGCCCTATCGGGGTCACCATCGAGGCAGATCTCGAGGAGGTCTACAACCACAAGGCTTTTGCCGCCGGGGTGGCCCATAGCTATTTCGGGGCAGAAATAGAAGCCGCGTTCACAGATCTGCGCAACGCGGGGGCGATTCGGGAGACCTGGGTGGGGGAGGACGAACGCTTCGAGGGTCTGGTCAATCAGACCTACCGGGCTTTGGTGTCCCGCCTCTTCGAGCCAATTCCCGATCCCGCCGATCTCAAACGCCTCGCTGGCAAGGCCTCGGCAGGGGGAGGAGGATCTCTCCTGGATCGAGCTTTTCGACTTTTGGAAGCGGGGCAGAAACGCTCCTCGGGCACCTCGCAAGTGACCCCCAAGGCGTCCAGCAGTGGCCCCGGGGGAGGATCCAGGGGCGGATCCAGAGCCAGTAGCCCGGCAAAAACGGCTTCTCCGGGGAAGACGACACCGACGGGTCAAGGCAAAGGCCCAGCTAAAGGCCCAGGCAAAGGCCCAGGCAAAGATAAGGCCAAACCCGGGGCAGCTGCTGCCGCGAAAGCCAGCAAGGCGGAGGCGGAAGGAAAGGCTCTTCTCGAGAAGGCGAAGGGCCTGGAGAAGAAGGTGCAATCGGGGCGGCGCCAGGTGGCCGAGGCAGAAAAGAAGCTCGCCGAAGCGACTCCTGAAAAGCCCGCAAAGATCCAGCAAGAGGACATCGACAAGGCGAAGAAGAGGATTGCGACTTACGACAAGGAAGCCAAAACCCTGCGAACGCGAGCCAAGGCGAAGCAGCAGGAAGCTGCCCGACTCCGGAAGGCTGCTTCCGGGAATCCCCCCTCTAAGGCTGCGGATGCCGGCAAGGCGCCGCAGTCTCAGAAGCCCGGCACTCAGAAGCCCGAGACTCAGAAACCTAGTAGCCAGAAACCCGGAACCCAGGCTGCCGAGACTCCCTCATCGGCTGAAGAAGAGGACTCGAGCCCGGCCCTCGCCGTGCTGGCGTCCTTTCAGATGCGTCGCCGCAGCCAGCAGAAGACTCTGAGGATCGAGCTCAACCGTCACAGCCAAGACCAGATTCTCGACCGTTTCGATGGCGAGGTCGGCGACGTCTCGGGCTGCCGCCGCTGCTTCCTCCAAATCAATCTGGACGACCCCCTGTACCGGCAACGGGAGGTCGCGGTCTATGTGGATGGTCTCAATCTGGAGGACTTCGGCCGTTTCGTGAACTTTGTCTCCTTCGAGCTGCGCAAGCGCCACGGGGAGGGTGACCTCACCCAGCAAGAGCTTCGCATCGATCAAAAGAGCCTGGCGGAGTCGGGCAATCGCTTCAGCCTGCTCTATGGCTGGAAGGGAGACGGCGACCGCAGCCGGTGGTTGGAGTACGAATACCGGGTGGTGTGGAGCTTCTTTGGCGGTAGCCGCATTGCCGAGCCCTGGCGAACCACTCGGGACGGGGCCATCGGTCTCTTTCCTCCCCTGGTGATTCAGCGGTTGGGCCTTTCCGCCAACGCCGAGGCCTTGGAAGCGGCCCGAGTGCGAGCCCTCACCGTCCAGATATTCACCCAACCGGTGGACGGGGAACGGACGGAGCAGATCACCCTGGTGCCGGGGCGGGGCGAGTTCTCTGGCGATCTGGAAGTGCTTCTGCCGAAAGACCGTCGAGTCTATGACTACCTCATCGAATGGCGTCTTACTGGGGGCACGACGGTTTCTTCCGGACGCCAATCGACCCGTTCGACGACCCTCTTCGTCGATGAGCTGCCGACCCAGGAAGGACGGTGATTTCCGTGGAGAAAAAAAGGGTCAAAGGCTGTTCGAGCCCTTCGAGATGGTTGCTGTCTGGTTTCTTTCTTCTGGCATCCCTTTGTTGGATTGCCCCTGCTGACGGCAACAACGCTGGTGCCTTCCTTTCCGAGGCTGCTCCCACCAGCCTCCAGGATCCTCCCGAAGAGCCCACTCCGGACCCTGCTGAGATTCCTCCGGAGGAGTCCTCTGAGGAGAGCTTCTGGGACATCTTCGAGAGCGGCGAGACGGATGCTGGCGAAGTGAGGACCGAAGAGAAATCGGAAGGCTCCATCGAGGAAGATCCTGGCGGGGAAGACGGATGGGTAGACATGGAGCCCGAGCTCATCGAAGTCGTGCGGTGCGACGACCCGGCCCCCAAGAGAGTTTCGAGTCAGTCCCGCTCTTGCAGTGGCAATGGAGACGCTCCTTGTGCTCGTTGGGATCCTCCCCAGTCGAGCCTATGCCGAGCGAGGGCCGACCGACTGCCGGAAGTCGATGTCGACTATCAATATTTCGGTCAGGTGGACTGCCGCAGTTCCCATCGCGAGGAAGAGGTCACCCAAATCGTCATCCACAATGGCGATCATGCCCGGGGCAATAACCACAACTGGCAATGTCGAAAATCCGCGGCTCACTACACCATCGATCGAGACGGCACCTTGTACCAGCACATCGGGGAAGAGCGGGCGGCCTGGCATGCCAAACAGGTAAACCAAAGCTCCATCGGTATCGAGCTGCAGATTCTGCGGGGTTACGGCTCCAGCTGTAACTCCCTCACTGGGGCTCCCTTGACTCGGGCGGCTCGGCAGGAAGGGGTCGAAGAAGGAGACATTGTCCGCGAGCTGTGTGAGCCCACGGTGGAGCAGTACTTGGCTCTCGATGAGTTGATTGAAGATATCCGCTCTCGGCATCCCATCGCCGAGGACGGTGTCGTGGGGCATTGCGAAGTGGATCGCCCCGGCGGCCATGGGGACCCCCGAGCGTTCGATTGGGAGCTCCTGGGTCTGTCCAACCGAGACAAGCTGGCCTTCGTCGAGAGTCACGACACCGCCTGTACCTGGTACCACCTGATGGAAGACAGCTTCGCTCCAGATGGTGTCTCCCTAGATGACGGAGAACCGAGCCTGGAATCCCTACTCGAATAGGTGAGGTCACTTTCGTTTGCCGGTCGGCAAAAGGCTTATTGCCGCGCGCCTTCCAAGCAGAGAAATCTTGCCATGCACAGAAATGAGGAGATCGATCCATGACAACACTGAGATTACAGAGGACATCGCGCTGGAGCTCGTGGAGAGGAGCCCGGGTAGGGTTTAGCACTCTGCTAGTCCTGCTGGCTTCCCTAGCTCTCCTGTCTCAGCCCGTGCAATCCCAGGCGCTGTCCGATGACGAAGATTGGGACCTGTTCGAGGATCTATCCGATTCCCCGGAGACCGGAGGGGAAGTTCCGGGCCGGGTTCGAGAGCTCATCGACCGCAATGCCAGGCAGATCGTAGAGAACCTGGAGCGCAGCGCCGATAGCTACATAGCGGCCCTCGATCATCTCAAGGACCTGAGCTTCAACGAGTCCATGCGGGAGACTCAGAAAGACTTCGGAGAGCTTTTTGGAGAGATGCTAGGGGAGCTCTTGCTGGGTAATTTGGCAGCTCCCATCCCTAAACTCGGAATCACCAAGATCACCGATCTGCCCAGCTTCATTCCCGTTCTCGAGGCCTGGGGAGGAGCCGTAACGGGCATCGGTCCGCGCCGCGGCGTCGGCCATTGGATCATCGATCAGCGAGACCGCTGGCTGCGGTTGCGGGCCGGTGGTCTCAAGACCGAGGAGCTGGCTCGGGACCTGGTGGAGGAGTACCGGCTCCTCGAAGAGGAAGGGGATCGCGAGGCCTTCGAAGTGGCTCTCGACCAGGGGCTTCTGGATGCCATCGACTACCAGGTACCGGATCACATTGCCATCGAGCAGAGTTTTTGGGAGCAGTGGACCGTGGCCCATTTCGACTCCTCCGCAGAGTTGGGGGATGAGAGCTGCGAGGCCGTCGGCGGCTGTGTAGAGATTTGGTTAGCCGCCGAGGACTACTTGCTGCGGGATGCGGATCTCACCTTCGTGGGAGCGTGGGTTCATGCGCCCGGAGGGGATATCGTCAAGGCGGGGCTCAATCGGGTGCTCAAGGATTCCCAAGTCGGTGGTCGGCTACTTTCTTTGGCCGTACCCAAGCGCATCTGCTTTGGTAGTTACGACGATTGGGAGAATGGGGGCTTTCGACGCGCCGGTCTTCTGTCGGATCTCCTGGGAGACGAGTCCGACTCCGGGTCGGTGTGTGGTTGGTTGGGGGCAGACAACAAGACCTTGGTTCGGCCGACCCTGGAGGCCGCCAACGAGTACTTCGACAACCGGACCTGGCGCTCTGCCGGCGGCGGTGGTCGCTTCGCCTTCGATGGTTGGCCCTAGCCCGAACTTCTCACCAACTTTCTGCTGCGACACCGGATCTGCCTAGAACTCCTGCGTCAGATGGCGATTCTGCTTCTCGACAGAGAGTAACTATGCCTGCGTCGCAGAAAACACCCTCTTCCTTGGATTTCCAGGCATCTTCGGTGTCTCGCGACGAATTCGGTGAAAAGTTAGGGCTAGAAGTCAGGGCTGGTCCCTTGCAGCGAGAACGAAGACCTCGTCTTCATCCTCTATGGTGCCGGAAGGCTTCCAGCCCTGATGGAGATAGAACCCGTAGGCCCTCAGGGAGGGATCGGGAGTGGTCTTGAGCCAGATCTCGTCGTAACCCACGGAAAACAGCCAATCCCGCGCTTCCCCTAAGAGGCGGGCACCGATCCCTCTTCCTTCGACGCTGGGTAGGATGGCCAGGACCAACACCTCTCCGTTGGTCCGGCTGGCCATGGAAAAGCCGACGATGCGGGCGTTGATCTCGCAAACCCAACCTCGAGTGTGGGATTTCATGCCCTCGATCACCGAGTCTTCGGTAATGCCGTAGGCTTCCAAAGCCTCCATGGTCATGGCGTTCTCGATGGTGGAGGTACGGACCTCCAGCACCTCGGCGACATCTTCCGCGTTCATGGTTCTAATCAAAGCCTCGATACTCCCTACGCTGGTAACCCTGGCTGTCTGAATCCTCGCCCTAGGTTTTCGAGCTGTACTTTCCCTCGGTGCCTTTTCTGAGCGCTTTCTCTGGGTGCCTTCCCGGCCGTAGTTTCCCGAGCCCTGGCTGTGCCGAGGGTCTTCGAGGAGGCGAGGATCCCTACTTTCGCTGAGGGTCATGGTATCGGAAAAATTAACCCCTTTGATGAGGGCAATTCGCGACGAATGGGACTCCCAATCCAATAGAAGCCTGGACTTTTCCGATCGTTTCCTAGGAATTTATTGCCTCGGTCGGGAATCGGGTTGACCTTGTTCTGTAGGCAGATCTGTCTATGCGAGAGCTGATTAGGAGGTGAACATGAGAGTCTCAACCGCTATCGTCGTATTTCTCTCGGTGTTGTTGGGTCCGGCCTGGGTTACGGAAGGGCAGGGGCGAACCGACTATTTCAATGTCGAGAGTCCCCAAGTGCACCCTATCGAGACCGCCCGCATCGGTGGCCACGATTACCTCTTCGTGTGCAACACGCCCGATGGTTCCATCGAAATCTACGACACCGACGAAACGGTGCCCCAAGATCTGCGGCTGCTGGCTAGGGTGCCCACTGGGCCAGAGCCGGTGACGGTGCGCTGGCACGAGGAGCTCCAGCGTCTCTATACGATGAACTTTCTCGGCGACTCGGCAACCATGATTTCGGTGAAAGCTCCCTCCGGGCCCGGCTCCTTGACGGCGACGGTTTTGGAGACCGCTTGGGTCGGCGACGAGCCCATGGACGTAGCGTTCTACTCCTTCGATGTTCCGGACGGCGACGGGGGCACCGTGCGAACCCACACCTTCTTTGCCACCCACAAGACCCTCAAGGGATTCGGTTGGTACAACGCCTTGACTCTGGATGCGGTCGGTCCCGGTCTCGAAGTGCTACCGGCGTCGGTGCCCACAGGGCAGGATATTGACTTCGACAGCCTGGACGATGAGATCGCCCTCAACGAGCCCCACGCGATTCTCATCAATTGCGGCAAGCTGTTTATTCTCGGCAACAAGGGAGGTAATGAGCGAGTGGTGATCCCGGCCATCAATGCGCCGGTCGATCCCTTCGATTTCGACCTCTTCAGCGCCGACCTCACCACCGGCGTGCGGCAAGCCTTTGGAGAGATTGGCACCACCAACTTCAATATGGCTTTCTCCAGTGCCGGAGACCTTTACCTGGTCGGTGCCGAAGCCCAGAACACCACGGTGCGAGATGAGCCGGTGTTGGCCCAGGAGCCCACCGGCTTCGTCAAGAGCATGGTCTACGCCGTGGAGGATCTGTGCTCCGGGGATGCCACCATCCATCGCCGGGATCTCAATCTCGTGCCGAGCACCTCCGGCCCTCCGGGCATGGTGCCGGCAGCACCTGCCGCGACCATCGCCCAGCCCACGGATGTCGTCCTGCTGGAGAATGGCGGCGAAGTGGATAAAGTCTTCGTCGCCGGTTTCAACAGCGACAGCATCGGCATCATCGTGCCGGACCTGACCATGGCGCCGGACTCCTGGGCTCGGCGGCGCATCGGCATCGCACCGGTGACGTCGACGAATCCCAATCGCCCCACCAAAGCCATGGCCGGGCCTCGAGGCCTCGCTTTGAAGCGGGCCAACGCCGGGCAGGCGAATGACCCGGGAGACCGCCTCTATGTTCTCAATCGTCTGGACAACTCGGTGACCATTCTTGACCCCAATGGCGAGACTTTCGTCGCGGACTTCTTTCTCGCTAACGACCCGACGCCCCAGTACATCCATCGGGGCCGACGTTTTATGTACGATGCCCGACTGTCGGGAAGTGGCACCGTGTCCTGCGCCAGCTGCCATATCGACGGCCGCACCGATGCCCTGGCGTGGGATCTGGGGACTCCCGAGGCTCAACCGGTGACCATTCCCCCGGACCTATTCGATAGCGGCGGGTTTACCCTGACGGAGTTTCCTGCGGACAAGGAGTTCATCGTCACCCAGACCTTGCAAGGGCTGCTCAATTGGGAAGTCCCCCAGAGTATGCAGGATCTCTTCACCAACGCGCCCTATCACTGGCGGGGAGACCGGGCGGACTTTACCGCCTTCAACCCCGCCTTCGAGGGACTCTTGGATGGGGATGAGCTGTCCACGGCGGACATGAGGGCTTACGAAGAGTTCGTCAACTCCATCCACTACCCTTCCAATCCCAAGCAACCTCTCGGTCGGGCCTACTCGGGAACCCTCGGAGACCCGGACGATGACGATACGAGCCAGGAGGTTTCCGGTAGCGGCGCCATGAGAGGGATGAAGCTTTACCACATCATCCAAACCGATCAGACCGGGTCTTGTGCTCACTGTCATTCTCTGCCGGAGGGCAGCAACAACATGCTCACAGAGCAGATCGGCGTCGTGCCGGGGGATCCGGATCCGCCGCCTCAGTTGCAGTTTCTTCCTCACGCGGTGCTGCAGTTTCCCATTCCCGCTCAGCCCATCGAGACCGCTCAGCTCAAGGGGTTGTTTCAGCGGGAAGCTCGCCTCGACCTGAATGGCAGCTCGAATCCCATCGACTCTCCCATCGTCGGATTCGAGGGTCTCACTCATACCGGATTGCGCTTGCAGAACGGTGGCCAGGATCTCAATGGAGTGGCGACTCTCAACGCCTTCAACTTCCATTTCTTCCGGGCGGCTATGTGTAGCGGTCAGGCGACGTTGTTTTGCACCAATCTCCACTCGTTGAATCAGTTCGGTCACGAATTCGATTGGGGATTGGCGCCTACCGCTGGGCTGTCCTATACCGTTACGGCAGCCAATAAGAACCTCCAGGGGACGACCAACGCCTTTTCCATCTCGGAAGGTCAGGCCAAGTTGGCGAACTCCGGTCTGGCGGTGCAGGCTTTCATCGGCGGCTCTTGGCGGGGATTTTGGTATGACTTCAGTGGCCCCGTGCCGATCTATCGGGAGGAGCCTCATATTCTTGGGGTCACCCTAGACCGCGCCAGCCTCTTGAACTTGGTCACTGCTGCGGATGACCGTCTTGTGCTCGTGGCCACACCGTTGGGCAGCGAACGACGCATGGCAGCTCCCAGTGGCAATGCGTTGAGATTGGTGGCAGCAGCGCCGAGCCAAATCGAGCTTTTGCCCATGGCTCCCAATACCGCCTATTTCGAGGTGCCGAAGCTCAGTCTCCTTTGGGAGGATCCGGCGTTTCTGGCCAACCCAGGGAACTTCCCGGCCACCAACGACAATGAGGTCCATGGCAATTCCCTGTCTCACACCGTCCGCTTGTACCAATATGGGCTGCTCCAGGATGGCCCTCCCGGCGCCTATGGTCTCGATAGCGTTCGCCACGAAGCCCCGCGGCGCTTTCGAGTGCAGGGGAAGGGCATCGAGCACGGTGCGACCCTCCGGATATTCACCCATAATTCTCAGAGCGGTAATCCGCCGAATCCCAACCTCTCCCTGGAGGCCCAGTCCGACGAGTTCCGAGAGCTCGTCCTTCCCATCCACCCCACCGATGTCATCGACGATGGCCGGCGGATTTGGGAAACAGCGGTGGAGCTGGAACCTCTGCTGTTTTATCGCCTCATGGTCGGCGGACAGTTTGCCCCAGGGGTGCCCGCGACCTACACGGATTTCGGTTTTACCGTGGCCGAACCTCCCCCCTTGGGCACCTTCAACCCGATAGCTTGGAATTGGCATTGGGTGGAAGTGGTGAACCCCGGGGGCGCCAGAGCCGCTGCTGGCTGGCAGCGCTTGCAGATCACCGCGCCCCCTCCCTAAGGGAGCTCCTACCCGACACTCGTCCAGGTTGCTTTATGAGGAGCCTGGGCGAGAGTTGGCAGCTTGTTCGGTAGTTGGTTCTGGCCTGGGTCGAATAGAGCGAAGGCTCTGAGGCACTCCAGCTGGACGAGAAGCCTGGCGGAAAAAGAGCGGGGACATGTCTGACCGATAGGGAGTTGTCGCCGCGCCGCTAGGTTTCGTCGTCAAGCTGGACTCTTTGTGCAGACGCGCCGTGGCGAATTCGAACTAGGCCAGAACCACTCCTCCCTCGGTCAGGTTCTCGAGGAGTCTGGGCGAGGCTGGTTTTGAGGGGGTCTCTCCGGGCTGGGTGCCATAGAATGGTTCCCCGTGCAATCCGACTCAACCGGCGACCCGCAGACCGACGAGATCACTCGACTTCTGAAGTCCTGGAGTGGAGGTGACCCCGAAGTCCTGGACGAGCTGATGCCGATGATCTACGACCGCCTGTGCGGTTTGGCCTCCAGCTTTCTGAGGTACGAAAGGTCCGACCACACCCTCGACACCTCCTCCCTCATTCATGAAGCCTACCTACGGTTGGTCGACCAGAACCAAGTGCAGTGGCGAGATCGGGCTCATTTCTTTGCCATCGCCGGAAAGATGATGCGCCGCATTCTGGTGGACCACTCCCGTCGCAAGGGATCGGAGAAACGGGGCGGTGATCTGGTCAAACTACAGCTGGAGGAGTCGATGGACTCGCGGGTGGAACCCGCCATCAGTCTCCTGGTGCTCGATGGCGCTCTCCATGTCCTAGAGAGAACCAACGAAGAATTGGCTCGCCTGGTGGAACTGCGGTACTTCAGCGGCCTCACCAAGGTGGAAACTGCCGAGGTGATGGGAATTTCCACCGCCACGGTGATTCGCCGCTGGCGTTTGGCACGAGCCTGGCTGCACACCTATCTGGTGAAGGGAACCCTGCTTGAAATCTGAGGACAAGTCCGACCGCGAGTCCGGGCGTCAGGAACGGATCGAAGAGCTCTTCGAAAAGGCACTGGCCTGCCAGGCGGAAGATCGCGAAGCCTTTTTGAGCTCGGAGTGCGGCGAAGACGACGAATTACGAGGCTGCCTCGAGAACCTACTGCAGTCGGATGAGGAGGCGGGGTCCTTTTTGGGAAGGCTCGTCGCCGAAGGAGGAGCGACAGAAGTTACGGCGGAGCCATCCGAGGGGGCCTCGCCCGCGGGTCGGCGCCTCGGTCCTTACGAATTGCTCGACCAGATCGGCCAAGGAGGTATGAGCACCGTCTTTCTAGCCAACCGAGTGGACGGTACCTTTCGGCGTCCGGTGGTGGTGAAAGTGATTCGCCAAGGTATGGAGAGCGCTGATGCTCTACGGCGGCTGCGCCTGGAACGGCAGATTCTTGCGGGTTTGGAACACCCGAATATCGCCCGGCTCTACGATGGCGGTACCACCGAGGACAACCTGCCTTATTTCGTCCTTGAGCTGGTGGATGGGGTTCGCATCGACGAACACTGTGACCGGCAGAGACTCCCGGTAGAGGCTCGTCTCGACCTCTTTCGCAAGGTCTGCGCTGCCGTTCAGTACGCCCACCAGAATTTGGTGGTGCATCGGGACCTCAAACCCGGCAACATTCTGGTCACTGCCGACCACGAACCGAAGCTTCTCGACTTCGGTATCGCCAAACTCCTCGAGTCGGAACCGGGTGTTCCGCCGGAAGAACCGACCGTCGCCTGGGCCCGCCTGATGACCCCTCACTACGCCAGCCCGGAACAGATCCTGGGGCGGCGTATCACTACAGCCAGTGACGTCTACTCCCTGGGAGTTCTGCTGTACAAACTCCTCACCGGCAACTTGCCCCGCTCCCTGGAGGGACTGTCTCCCCTCGAGATCGAGGCCCAGATGACCTCAGCTCCGACCACCAAGCCCAGTGAGGAGGTCAGCCCTAAGAGCCGTGTTGCCGGGAGCACCGGGAGCGCGGGTACCTCCTTGGGAGATAGCGCTGAGCCCAACGAGACAACGGCCACCGTCGAGGACCTGGCTGCGCTGCGCAGTGCCCGGCCGGAGCAGTTACACAAGCTGTTGGCAGGGGATCTCGACCTCATCGTCGCCAAGGCTCTGCATGGGGACCCGGAAAGGCGCTATAGCTCGCCGGAGCAGCTCGCGGAAGATCTGCGCCGGCACCAGGAGGGTCTGCCGGTGTTGGCCCGCCCGGATACGATGATGTACCGCAGTGGGAAATTCCTGAGGCGGCACCGGATGGCGGTGGCCACGGCGGCATTGGTGGCGATGATCGTCACTTTCGCCGCCATCGCCTTGGCTATCCAATCCCTGCAGATCACCCGGGAGAGGGATCAGCTGAGGGCCGTTCTTTCCTTCGTCAAAAGCGTCTTCAACGTTGCCGGAGAAGGGGAGGATCTGACCGTGCGCCAGGCGGTGGATCGCAGCTCTGTGGCCCTCGACCGGGAGCTTGGGGACCAACCGGAGGTGTACGCCACCCTCTTGGATGTTACGGGCACCATCTATCTCGATTTGCAACAAACCTCTCAAGCTCGTGCTCAATTGGCCAAGGCAGTGGAGCTGCGGAGCCGCCTCTTAGGGGAGGACAGCCTGGCCTTCGCCGAGAGCCTCAGTACCCTGGGAGTCGCGGATGCCTTCGACGACGACTACGAGTTGGGAGAGCAGAGGGCCCGAGAAGCGGCCGCTATTTTCCAACAACGGCTCGGAGAGCACCACCCGGACTTGGTACGTCCTCTCAACAACTTGGTCGATGTACTTTGCTACCGAGGGGACTACCAAAGCGCTGAGGGCCCTTCGACGCAAGCCTTGACCCTGGCGAGGGATCTCTTGCCGGAGCAGCGGGTCGAGTATGCGGATGCCGTGGCCTTTCGGGCACTGATCTTCGCCAAGTTGGGAGACCAGCCGGCGGCGGAAGAGCTCTACCGGGAAGCCCTCGAGCTGCATCGTCGCTATCGGGGAGAAGAGCATCCTCGAGTCGCCACCCTGCTCAATAACCTGGCCTTGGCCCTCAAGAAGCAGGACAAGCTGGGGGAGGCCGAGACCTCCTACCGCCAGGCTCTCGAGTTGGAAAGAGAGCTCTTCGGCGCGGACCATCCGGAGCTGGCCCTGGCTCTCAACAACCTGGCCTCCCTGCTGCGCACCAAGGGCGACTTCGAAGAGTCCGAAGAGGCCTACCGGGAGGCGGTCAACCTGGTACGGAGAGTCTTCGGCCCCGGCCACTCGGGAACCCTGATCACCTCAACAGGACTGGCGCTGGTGTTGATCGACACCGACCGCCCACAGGCGGCAGAAACGTTGCTTCGGGAGGGCCTCGAAGTGTGGTCCGAAAGCCTGGCCGGGTCCTGGTACCCGGCCTACTCGAGAAGCGTCCTGGGGGAGAGCTTGGTACGGCTTGGACGCTTGGAGGAAGCCAAGCCCCTCTTGGTCTCTGCCCACGAGGAGTTGCAAGCGGCATTGGGGAACGAGGCCCCTAAGACTCGCGACGCCCGTCGCCGCCTCGAAGCCCTCGCTCAGGGGTCGTAAGCGGGGGTTGTAACCGGCTTCTGTGAAGAGTCGGTAAGCTTGGAAGAAGTGCTGGCGCAGTTCCTTGCGGTAGAGCCCGAGACCCTCATTGCTGCGGTTATCACTACGTCCGGGCGCTCGGCACTGCTGACGCCGTCGAACCCCTCCCTGTGGACCGATACCGTCAGTCGGGATATTAGGTTTCTTTCATCTTTTTTCTCCTCGCTGATTCCATTTCCCTCTTCGCTGCGCGTAGCGATGCAGAACGGCAAGATTTGCGGACCGATCGCCGGGGACGATCCTTTTGGGTGTCGCCCTTTTCGGTGAGCGTCGTCAAGAGCCTTGCCCGGTCTGTGGTTTCAGAGCAGCTGAATACCGAGGGCGTCTACTGGCTGTACAGCAGACTCACGGTAGCTTCTCAATCTGAAGGAGGATAGTTCAATGCGTGGATCGAAAACGTTTCTATTGTTGGGTTTGGTCGCTGCCTTTTTAGCTACAGGTCCTGCCTTTGCGGTGGCGCAATTCTGCGAATCTCGCTGTGCGACGGTAGAGATTTACGCCGGTCAAGTTTGCGCGTGCGATAACGGCATGACCACCACTTGTGCTGGCTGGGCGACCGGAGCCTGTCCCTTCGGTGGCGGTGGTGACTGCGCCGTAGATCCAACCGAGAGCCTGAATCCGGAGCTGGAGACGAAGGCCGAAGGAGAGGAAGCGGATCCCCTGGGTACCGCCGTCAACGTCGAAGAACGAGCGGTAGAATCACCAGTAGGTACTACTGACTGAATGGATGAAGAGTGACGGGGGATGGAGGCGTTCCCCGGCGCTCGAAGAAGCCTGTGGTGCACGCTTCGAGGTAGGTGTGCCATAGGCTTCTATTTCTTATCTATTTCATCTGACAGGGCTCCTGACGTGGCGAATTGAAAATGACAACGACTAGAAGGAAGTTTCCCATGCCCCAAAATATGCACCTCAATCGAGTTCGGAAAAGTTGGACCGTCATGAGTCTTGCTGTTGTGTGTTTGGTAGCGATGGTTTGCTCGGCAGTTCCTGACGGTGGAGAATGGGTGAAGAGTCATCACAACGATTGCCCACCGGGCATGGTCTGTGCCGACTGGGAAGTTTCGGGAGCCGAACCTTGGCCGGGAAACTGCTGTATTCCCCTCTCCAAGTTGGGGTCGCAGAATATTGATGATTGCGATTTGAGTTTTCGCCACGGTGAAGGCGGCCCCTGAGGTGACAAGCACCACCATGAAGCCATTTCGTTGCTACAAGCTCACTACCGCCATTTGAGGGTTCCGGGGCTCGGGTTGAAAGAGCAAGGAAGGGGAAATTCTGGCCATTTCCACTGCCGGGAATGGGACAGGCTTCGAGTCGGGGCTTGAACCGGGGATTGGGTTGGGGTTTGGGTCGGATTAGGAGTGGGATTTCTAGTCTGAAGGTGAAGCCCACCAAACTTACCTTTGCCCATGTGAGCTACTGTGAATCCTCGAGAGAATCTGCGGCCATTGGCTGCACCCAGCTGACCGCGATTGCGGCCGGCTGGGATGATGTTTTGGCTTGCTAAGCTTTTTTAATCAGGCGGACAATGAACAGCAACAAGGCCGCACCAATGGTTGCGGTAACAATGGACCCGATGAGTCCCCCTGCGGCGATACCGAGCAGACCAAAGACCCAACCACCCAATACTGCCCCGACAACACCAATAACGATATTGCCCAGCAGACCAAATCCGCCACCCTTCATCAAGGTTCCAGCCAGCCAACCTGCAATCGCACCAATAGCTAAGAATATGATGAGTCCTGTTAGGTCCATTTCGGCTCCTCCTTCTGTTTTGTTATCGAGACTTGCCGCAAACTGCAAGTAGATCCTTCTCGCAAAGGAACCCATCGAGAGTTTCCGCCTCGCTGCTCAAAGTCTCCCAGGAGCTGAGGCCTAGGCAAGTCCTTCTAGGATGGAACGAATATACCCAAGGTGTGGCGGCAATACAAATTGCCACGAAAACTCGCGGCTTTTGGTTTTTGGGGACCGGTGTGACTCTGGGAAGGGAAGCACTCGGCTCCGGAGCGCTCTTGTGGAGGTTCCGCAGCCGAGTGGTGAGTGACGAAGAGTGTTCGCGGGTTTCCTACCGTCAGCGCCGGTACCCGTCGTGATCAGGGCCTCGGAAGCCGCTCCAGGAAGCGTTCGCATCGAAGGCCACACCGGGTAGGTTGACCAGAATCGTGCTCACGGGGGGGAAGGGAGGGGCGAACACCGGCGGAGCGTCCATGACCAACGCATCGATCGACCCGTCGCCGTCGGCGTCGTTGAGCACCGGCGAACCGGCCCAGCTAACGCTGCCATAGGCCACCAGCTCCGAACCATCGGCTCCGGAATACACCGTCAGCTCGCTGGGCAGGAAGAAGTGCTGCGTCGCCACCCAGATGTCCTCCACGCCGTCCCCATCGACGTCAGCGGCGGCCGGGGTCGCGAAGGGGGCCAATTTCAAGGGCGATGACCAGAGAGGAGCGCCACTCGCCCCATGGAAGGTGTCGAGGGAGGCGTCGATGAGGGGAAAGGTATCGGGGAGGCTCGGGTTGACCGCGATGCTGTTGATGACGACGTCGAACACGCCATCGGCATCCAGATCACTGAGCAATGGGTTGGAGATGACAAAGGGCCAACTGGTTGGCTGGCGCCAAAGCTCGTGCCCCAGGATGTTAAAAGCCGCGACGGTGCCGCAGAAATCTGCCGCGACGACTTCCGGAACCCCGAAGCGGTCGCCGGTGATGTCACCGAGCACCGGGCTGGCGACGTAACCGCCGGTTTCGCAAACAGTGGGCACTTCGGCATAGGGAAAGAAGCGCTTGAAGAAGGTGTTGTAGAGCAGGAAGTGCAGGCTGCCGGGAAGCGTCTCGCCGCCGGAGCCGACCACCAGCAAGATGTTGCGGTGATGCCGGCCGATGGCCTTGACCGCGGGGGAGGTGTAGATCTCGTGCTGACTGGGCTCGTCCCAACGAGCGACGATGTTGCCATCCAGGTCGATGGCGAGAACGGACCCAGGGTTGCGTGGGTTCTGACCCTGATCGACTCCGCCTCCCGTGGTGACAAAGACCACCTCCGGGCGCTCCGGCGCGGACACGGGAGAGTAGGTGTTGGCGTCGTCGTCGATGGCCCCGGGATTGAGGTCGTTCAAGGACCACAGGACGGTTCCGTCGATTCCCGACAACGCCTTTACGTCACCGAAGCGGCCGGCGGTCAGCACATCCAGCACGCCGTCACCGTCGACGTCGCGGCAAAGGGGGTTAGCGAAGCCGGAATTTCCCTGGGCGGCCCGCCAGAGTCGGCTACCGGTCAGCGGATCGACCGCTTCGACATAGGCCGGGTCCAGGGGCATGGGAGCTGCACCAGAACCCACGGCCACGATGGCTTCGTCCTGACCATCGCCATCCAGGTCACAGTAGGTCGGTGAGCCTTCGAAGCCGACGCCAGGGTCCTCGCTGAGGATCCAAGCGGCGTTGAAGCTGTTGATGGGGCCTGCATCTGCCGCAGCAGCATTTCGGCCAAATTCCGCGGCGAATACACTCACGTAGCTGGCGACGAGAATCGAGTAGATGGCTGCTCTCTTCATGGAACACTCCTTTGAGAAATGGGAGAGGAAGGGTGAAAGACAAGCAAATGGGATCCCCTTTGAAACAGCGATGGGCTCAAGTGGCCGAATAGGTGAAGCGATGTCGAATCGAGCTTCTGTTGGATAGGGCAACAGCCGAGTGCGACTATTTCGCTAACTTGTTGCTACGTCGAATGGTCCTCAAACCCGCCAAATCGATTCGAAGTTGGCTTCGAGTACATTCGAGAAGTCATCTTATCCGAAATAGCGCATAGCTTTATCATTAGCCGGCCAGCACTCGCCAGTGCCAGACAAGCCCGCAGAGCCGAATCCGCAGCCGAATCCACAGCCGAGTCCATAGCCAAATACTGAAGATCTCCCTTGAAAACCCCCTTGCAAGACCGTCGAGGGGAGTGGGGAACGATGCCAAGAAATCGCGAATCTCACCTCGAGAGCACAGAAAGTCGATGGAACTGAGAAGCGGACTATTCGCGCTGTTCCTTCGTCTCCGTCCCTTCAGGGAGGGGAAACCGGCCATCCAAGACGGTCCCGCCCCCCTACCGACCCACGACCTTAGAAACTTCGTCCGGCAATTCCGAAGGGACCGCCTTCCCTTCTCGGGGTGGTCCCGGAACCGACGAACTTGCTGTGGGGGCGAGAGATCTCCGCGACGGGCGAGTCTCTCGGCTCAGCCGTCTTTGTCGATTCCCTTGCGGCCGGCTTTCTCGCGGACCCTCTACAGGGAACGAATTTGGTCGGTGGAGCCCGAGAAGACAGGATTACAGCGGGAATCTTGAACGCAAGACCTGCTCATGATTAGAAGTTTTTGAAGATTAATCTTAGGGAGTTTGATAATATCTACGTCTGGAGTGGCCGCCAGGTCACAGATGATCGACTCTGCAGTGCTCAAGAGGAGAACTCGAGAATGAGACTGATCCAGAAACAGATACCAATCCTTACATTCCTGGTCCTATGTGTCACTTTCTTTAGCGAAGCGATCGGGGCGCAGCCATTGGAAGGAGCTCCGCTTCCTCAGGGGATTGAACAGTCTTTGGAGTCATTTGAAGTCGAAGGGGGAGTGGTGAGGCAGAGTTTCCTGTCGGTAGATCGACAGGAAACTCTCTTTCTTCGTTATCAATTTGGGCCGACTGGTCCCCTGGCGCGAGGACAAATCTTTTCCTCCGACGGTAACCCGATCGCAGCACCCTTTGATATTCCGGACTTTCCTCGCTGCTGGAGCCATTTTGAGGGTGTTTCCGCCAGCCTGACGGAGGCGGAATTCCTCCTCCTTTGGTCAGAACAGGATGAGCTCGGCGGCAATAATTGCGATCTCGAATTGGGTGGAGATGCTCTAGCACGTCGTTTCTCTCGCCAAGGGGTTGCTCTAGCAGAAGAGTTCCAGCTCAATACGAACACGGCCCAAGCCAATACCTTTCCAAACGTTGGCGTTTTCCCGAACGGAGAGCTGGTCTTTTCCTGGTCCCAAATGGGGCCGGAATTCCAGGAAGAGATCACAGGTTACCGGTCCCGCCAGATGGTCCGTCGGTTTTCGGCTGATGGAATGGCTCTTGGTCCTGAGGTGCAAGTCAGCGATTTTTTCTTACAACTTTCCTACGATGGTGGGGTGAGTCGTATCCTCCCGGGAGATCAAGATGACTTCCTCCTGATCTGGGAGTCGTATGGTGACGAGCCCTCGTTTCAAGATGTCTCCTATCGCCGGATCGGTATTGATGGAACGTTGCTGTCCGCCCACTCTTGGTTCGGCAGAGATACAGAAGACGGGGACGATTCAGCACCTCAACAGCTTGGCGATGCTGTGCGCCTTCCAAATGGTGAAATAGTGGTGACTTGGGCGCTAGTTGGCAATTTCGACAAGGTCGTTGTCGAACGCCTCGATGTGATGGGAAATCTCTTGCCAGGGAGAGTCGAGTTGCTCCCAGATATGCCTATGCCGATCGGGTTTCGCCCGAGTCTCGGTCACGCGTACCTAGCGGTGCGCCAGAATGGTGACTACCTCGTTGCTTGGACCGACCATACAGGCCGTGACGGGGACGAAAGTGGAGTTTTCGCTCGTTGGTATTCGGTCGAGGGCTTTCCTATTTCAGAAGATTTTCAGGTCAACTCACGGTTCAAGGGCGATCAGAATCTCCGCTCTATCATCGGCGGCGAAGAACCTCTGGTGTTGTTGAATTCTAGATCTTTGGTTGATGGTTTTTTCGAGAGGACGACGAGGGCTCTGCGCTCTCGTTGCTCTTCCAGCCCGAACACTCTTTGCCTAGGGGAGGACGGTCGGTTCCGTGTCGAAGTCGCGTGGGCAGATCTCAACGAGAGAGATGGGCAAGGCGGTGCAGAGGCCCTCTCGTCGGAGAGTGGCTACTTCTGGTTCTTCCGCCCAGAGAACGTCGAGTTGGTAGTCAAGGTAGTTGACGGTGGTGCCGTCAATGGGAATTTCTGGGTCTTCTATGGAGCTCTCTCCAATGTTGAGTATCAACTCACAGTGACGGATACTCAGGCCGGCATCCAGAAGGTTTATCGCAGCCCCGCCCGAACTTTCTCAAGTGTAGGTGACACGGCAGCCTTTCCTGGGGAAGCTCCTCTGGGGGCAACAGCTAGGGGGATCTTTCCCGCTGGTGGTTCTCTGAGTCCAGAGGCATTGGCTGCTCTGTTGCCAGAGGTTCCGGGCGAGGAAGGCCCCGTGTTGGATGTGGAATCGATAGCAGGTACCACTGGGGACCTCTTGGAATTCGAAGCAGGTCGCTTTGCCGCTAGCCTTTCGTGGCGAGACTTTTCCGGCAACACTGGTATTGGGCATGGAGTCTCTTTGACAACGGATACAGGGTACTTTTGGTTTTTCAATCCGGTTCGCGCCGAAGTGGTTCTCAAGGTTCTCGATGGACGTGCGGTCAACGGCCATTTCTGGGTGTTTTATGGCGCTCTCTCGAATGTCGAATACACCTTGTCCATAGAGGATCGTCTACAGGAAACCACTCGCACCTACTTCAATCCCTCTGGAACCTTCGCGAGCCAGGGGGATACTGAGGCCTTTCCCTGACCATCAGCCGTAACCGAGTGATGAAAAGAGAATCCGGAATCAGCCGTAACCGAGTGGTGAAAAGGGCGTCACCGGTAACCGAGTGGCGAAAGAAGAATCGCCTTGGGAGTCATTGGTAGTCGGGGCAGGCCGGTTCTTTCGGTTTTGGGTTGGCTGTGGATGCCAAATGGCGCTCTTGACCGCCTTTCAGGGCGTTTCTCGGAAAGACTTTCGGGGCGAATCTACCTTCCAGGTACACCTTGGCCGTGATCACCTGTGGTAGGTGATCGAATCTGGCGGGAGTTCTCAGGTTACAGGCCGCTACCCAGGCTTCAGGCCCTGAATCGCCTCGACAAAGGGCAACGCAGGAGGAAAGCTCCCTATAGGGAACTCTACGGTCAGGTCACCTTCTCGGAGCTTCTCCGCAGCGCGCCGGAAGGCCTCGGTGAAGAGCCGGTAGGCTTGGAAAAATTGTTCCCTTAATGTTTTGTTCTCCGCGTGGACTTTTGGGGCCGGGGAAGTTTTGAGGTTGTCGGGGCGGTGGTGAGGGTCTTGCCGTAGAACAGCCCGGCGGCCAACGAGGCGGGTGCCTTCGCGACGGCGGTGGGCGGTGGCCTCTTCTTCGATTTCTTTAATGAGTCCTTGGACTTCTTTTTGTCGTTTCTCCGGTTCGAGATGAATCCAACAAGGGAGGGGGGAAAGCTCCAGGGTGAGCTCTTCTTCGAAGTCGATTGCGTGGGCTTTTTCCGGCCCAAGCTTGCGGCGGGCTTTGTGGAGGGCGGTGCGATTCACCCAGATTCCCTCGAGATTTTGACCATTGGCGAGGGCCTTGGCGGCGTTGATACCCGGCCAGTTCTTAGGGCTGTCCACGAGGCCCTCTTTGGTGCCCTGACTGAGGATGTATTTGAGGCGCTCTATTTGGATCGCATCCCTGCCGACCACGGGAATGCCGGTGTAGGGCTTGGCCCAGAATCGGGTTTTCCATTTGTGAAGGAGGTTGACCTCTCGAGCGATGTTGGAGCTAACGAACTCCATGAAGGAGGAGATCTGCTTCTGACTCTTGGCGCTGATCAGCAGGTGCCCGTGGTTGCTTAGATAGGAGCAAGCATGGATGCGGATCTCATGCTTTTGCTGAGCCCGGGCCAGGACGCCGGTGACGATGGAGTTGAGTCGCTTCGAGGGGCGCAAGAGGAACATGCCCGCCAAGCAGCGATGGGTGATTTCGACGAGGGTTTCGCCGTTCGGGCCGAGGGGTGCGTAGCGAAGTCGGTGGGTCATGCCTTCTAAGAACGCAAAGTCGGGTGGGATTCCTGCACAGGAGAGAGATTTTCTTGAAATTCAGCTCATCGCCCACTTTTGCTTCCCACTGACTAGCACGGGCGACGCCCGATCCGACATTCGGTTGCCTTTTGGCTTCCTTGGCTCGGGAATTCCCGACATTCGGTTACCGCTTGGTTTGGCGGCACTGGTTCGGGGGCGTAGTGGGGGCTCTAGTCGATGCACTACAATCTAGGAAACAAACTACCGAGTCCAAGGCGGAGAAGGCGGGGCGAACCGGTTTTTGGGTGGCGCTTGAGCGCTCCATCCTTGGGCCTGCCGGTTGAGGCCGGTTCCTCGAAGTCAGCCACCGAAGCCGGCTAGAAGCAGTGCGGTGGCGCGTCGACGCGCAAGAGACCCGCCACCTACCAGAAGGAGAAGAACGATGAGCAGCAACGCACCGAAGTGGTTTCGCCCCGTAGCCATTGTCGCCCTATTGTGGAATTTGATGGGCTGCGCTGCCTATCTGGCCGATGCGCGCCTCACTCCCGACGACATTGCTCAGATGGGCGAAGCTCAACAAGCCATGTACGCGGCTCGCCCTGCTTGGGCAGTCGGTGCCACGGCCATCGCCGTTTGGGCCGGCGCCATCGGTTGCCTTGGACTGATCTTTCGCAAGCGCTGGGCCTTCATGGCTCTCGTCGCCTCTCTGGCGGGAGTCGTTTTCCAAGACATCGCTCTCTTCGGCATCATGAAAGCGGCCTCCGCTGGCGCAGGGGTTCTGATCATGCAGGGGATTGTCTTGGTGGTCGCCATCCTTCTCGTCCTCCTGGCTCGAAAAGGAATAGATCGGGGATGGCTGACCTGATAGCTGTTGGGAACGAGGGAGTTCTTCCCTCGCTGAATCCTGCCGCCCCTCCGGGATTCCGGAGGCCGAAGCCAAGCCCTACCAACTGCCGCTGGCCCCACTCCCGGAAGAGAAGCTCCCGCCTCCGGAAGAAGAGCTCGAGTGGCTGGAGCTGGAAGTCACCCGAGGAATCGTCGTTGTGGTGGTGGAGTGGTAGTCACAGTTGGTGCAGTCTTCCACCACTTCCGCTAGGCCGGAGCTGGCTGAGGTAGCCTGCTCCAGCACTGTTTCGACTTGGCTCATGGTCACGAAGTTGCAAGCTGGGCATCGCTTTTGACGGGTCAACCAGCGCTTGTGCCGACGCTTGAGGACGTCGCCACAGCTGGGGCAGGCCCAAAGGCGGTAGTCGACGCTATCGAGAGTCTCTTCCAGGCGCTCTGGCGCGGAGAGATGGGCGTCTTCCTCGTACTCTCCAAGCTGGACCCGCGGCACGTCACAGCTCTTGCAGCGGGGTGGCCGGAGAACCCAGATTGCCCCTTGGATGGCGGCGCCAGCAGCGAGCAGGAAGGCGAGGGCCTTGGCGAGAATTCCCCCAAGCCCGGAGCTGGGTGATTCCGCAGGGGGCGCTGTCCTCCCAGACTGCCTGGCCTCCCTGGCCAGTTCAGCTTCCTCTGCCATCAAGCCTTGGGCTCCTATCTCTGCGGAGCCCGAGCTTTGCTGCCTGTCGGGCGCCGTAGCTGTCACCGCTTCCGGGCCCAAGATCCTCTTCTCGATTGCTTGAGCCCCCGCCAACAAGCCTTCCCCATATCGCCCGGATCGAAACGAAGGCACCAGGATGCTGTCCATGATCTGTTGACTGGTGCGGATCTGAGCTGCGCTCTCCACCTGTCGCCCCAGAATGATCTCAGCGGCCCGGGAGCCTTTGGCTAGAAGCATCAACACCCCTCGAGGATTCAGGTTCCAGCGATTGCCCAGGTCCGTAGCGAAGCGTCGGGGTTGAGCACCAGACAGGTTGTCGACCACCACCACCACCAACTCACCGCCCTGCTCGTGAACCCGCTCGGCGACCCCATTGAGCTGGCTCTCGAGCCTCGGGCTCAGAGTCTCGGTTTGGTCCACGACCCAGCCCCCGGGCCGGGGATCCGGAATCTTCTTCAGAGTGACTGCCGTAGCACCGAAAACCCAACCGAGCAAACCCACCGTGGCTACAAATAGGGGCAACCAACGAGAACGTGATCGGTTCGTGGTCGGTGACTGCATAGGCAAAGTCCTCCTAAAGAAATGGATAGATATTTTGATTTTACCAGATAAGGGGATGTTTCCGAAGGGAGATGTTTTCCGGTTTCCAAGGTTGCCAGGGATTTCTCTCCCTCATTGTAGGCTGACACCCAATCGGGGTTCCGGAGCTTGAGGTGCGGTAGACAGAGGGCAAGAGGTGAAAACTCTTTTTGAATCCTGTCACCGAGAACGATTTGGATCTCCAGGTCGGAGACCTTCGAAGAATTGCCAGATACTCTTTCGAAAGTGAGGGAAAGACCTCTTCGCGTTGCCTACCCTTATCGATTCATTCTTTGCTGTCGCTCGACTCATTTCTGTGCCAGGAAATTCACCAAGTAGGAGAACGAAGCAGGGCTTCGGCAGTTGGTCTGCCTCAGTTTCAGGGAAGAACGACGGAGCTTTGATAGGGAATCTCAGCCGGTGTTTCGTTTGATCATCGGCATGAATTCGGTTCCCTGTCTACCGATCTACCGAGGGACTATCCTTCCTCGTTGCGCCTAGCTGGAAGGTTTCTAGTGCGACGCTCCTCGAGAACTTCAGCGTTAGGGGGTTTACCGCGGAGCTGCCGAGCTTCGGCTGACCAACGGAAGCCGTTCAAGGCCCACTGAAAAAGACTCCCTACCTGAAGTTCACCAGCCTCTCTGACATCGCGCTCGGTGAGCCACCTTCGGAATCGATGAGAGAAGTACTTCAAGATAGGGATGTCCTCAGCCATTTTGGCGAGGGTTTCTTGGTTGTCGGTGAGCTCGAGTTCCGGGGAGGGGAGCAGGCCCTTGATGGATGTCATGTCGTTGCCCATCTCGTTGAGCTTGGCCCACAGGAGGGCTTGGCCTTGGATGAGGTGCTCAGGAGTAAAGACCTGGCAATCTTCACCCTCACCCTGAACGACGAGGGAGTCGATGGTCTCGCTTCCCTGAAGGGTCTTGGCGGCTAGTTGGACGAAGACGGCGTCGAGACCCTGCTGGAGGTCCTCCGTCGATTGGAATTTGACGGCTAGGGCGCCCTTTGTCTTCTTGGTGTCGACGCTCTCGCCGAAGAGTTCCCGGAGGCCGGTCTCGATGACCACTAGGTCACGCCAAACGGATTCTTGGAAGGTGAGGTGAATGGAGTTGGGAGTGGAGGCTCCTAATTGCCGAAGGGCCGCCTCGAAGATCGTCTCATAGCCGGACCGGGTCAGCCATGCAGAAGAGTCATCGGAGTATCTGTTCGCGTCGAAGCCGTAGTTTTTGCCGATCATGCAGACCCGCCAGCTGAGGTTCTCTCGAAAGATGAGATCCTCTAGAACAGAGCCTAGCTCCCCTACGGCGGCTCGGTTGACGTTCGTCTCTTCAGTCTCGGCACCTTTAAACTTCGCACCTTGGAGATGGCAAGTAGAAAGATTGGTTCGGATGAGACGGGTCTCGCTTAGATCAGCCAGGAAGAGGCTAGCCCCGGTGAAGTCAGCTTCTCTGAGGTCCGCTCTGGCAAGCTTGGCTGATAGTAGGTTGGCCCCGACCAGGTTGGCTCCCACGAGACTCGTATTTTGAAGGTTTGCCTTTTCGAGGTTCGCATTGCGGAGGTTGATTCCTCGAAGGTCTAAGCCCGGGAGATTCGCTTTTTTGAGAGCCGGTTTCAGGTTTGGGTTTTCTTCCCTCCATCGGTTCCACTCCTCAGTGCCCTTTCGTAGGATTCTAAGCTGCCGCCAGCTTGCCACCTACCTTTTCCCCTGCACAGTCCGCCAGGTTCCCTTGAAGTTGGGCTTGCCTTCTGGGTGGAGCTTGGCTTGGTTGATCCAGTCGAGAACAGAGGCGGCATTGTAAATGTTGGTGGAGGGAAATGGAGAGAGAAGGGGAGTTGTGGGCAAGATAGGAATCTCCGACAGGTTGAACGACAGAATGAGCTCTCGCTCCCTTCCGGCTCGATGCTGTTCCGTGAACGCTTAGGTTATCAGGTCCGGGGAAAGAGCTGTCGGCTTCGGTAAGCCCTCCTTGTGGACCGGGCGGGTGTTGCGGCTTGCCTTCAAGGAGAATGTCGCTCCAGGCGTCTAGGTTGCTTTGGGGAACCAGGGGTTTGGTAGCGAGCAAGGAAAGTGAGGGAGTCCCCTTCCTCGCTGAAAACGGTCACCCCTTCGTGCTTCCGGAGCCCGGAGGGCGGCAGAAAGGGAGCGAGGGGTGGAAATCCCTTGCGAACCTTGGGATCCCAATCGATATGATGAAGGGATGTTCCCAAAGAGCCACTTGCCCCGGCCTTGGATTTCCACCTTCGAGTTCGGGGTGTTGCTCGCTGTGCTGGCTACCGTGCTGTATTCCGCGCCGGCAGTCGGTACGGTTGCCAATCACCCTAGCGAGGCCCAGGAGCAAACTCTAGAGAGACTGGCCGGGGTGGTTCGGGCCCTGGAAGCTCATTTCAAGCAAACTTTTCACAGCGAAGAGAACGGTATCCCCGCGGCTCCGATGGGACTGTCGCGGGTCTGGGCAGATATCCCTGCTGGGCTGTTAGCTCGATTTTTGGGATCAGAAGAAGGCTTGCCGGAGAAGGACAGTTGGGGTCATCCCTTGCAGCTCCGGGTCCGCAGGTGGTCTCAGCACGAAGGGTCCATCGAGGTGCGCAGCCCAGGCCGCGATGGCCAATATGAAGCAGACGACTACCTTCGGGAAACTTTCCCTCCATCGAGCCTGGACCGAGATCTCGTCTGGTCGAATGAGGGACCGGTAAGGATACCCGTCACGGATGAGTTGGCTCAACGGCTGACGGCAAAAGAAATGCGCCAGGTGGGACGGGCAATGTTTCTTTGGCTGTCCCAGAATGAGCCCCAAACCGGTAGCGCAGAGGTTCCCCCGGATCGTGAATGGCACCTTTCCGCTCAGGCTTTGGAGAAGTTGCTGGTCCCCGACTACCTTCCGTTCGTGCCGGAAAGGGACTTTTGGGGGAATCCCTACGAATACAGGCTAGCAGTGGCTCTTGACGGTGAAGCCTCCTACGCTGCAACAGGCCTTGTTTCTATCCGCAGCCGGGGTGCAGAGGGCCAATTGGATGTGGAAAACTACTATGACTATCCCCGCAGTGCCTTCGACCCCCAAGAAGTCAAAAAGGACTTGGTTTGGGTCGATGATCAGTGGCTTCACGGACCCGGTTTCTAACCACTGATTTTAATCCGGGTGATCAGTGCCCGGCGGGCGACCAGGAAGGAGCGGAGTTTCTAGAGTTTCTATGAACGGGGATGAACTGAACGAGAAGGACGAGCTTTTGCCAGAGTACGACTTCAGCCGCATGGCAGGAGGGCTGAGGGGCAAGCACGCGATAGCCTATCGTGGTGGAACGAACCTGGCGCGTTTGGACCCAGACGTCGTTGCAGCCTTCGACACGGACCTAGCCGTGAATGAAGCTCTTCGGGCGATCCCTCGAGGGGCACCCAAGGGACCGGGCGACCTGGAAACTTCGCCGGAATCGACTCAGTGCCGCCGCTGAGCAGCTCGGCAAGGGCACCCTCGTATCCCGCCAGCCCCCCTCCAGTCTTCCCGCTAGAAACACCAGTTCTCCAGGGCCTCTCCCCGCTCCATCCCTCTCCCCATTGAACCTTCCAGCCCTCAAACAGTACTGACCTCTTGAACTCACTCGAACTTTGCCGGCGGACCTGGCCTTTTAGGTCAGGTTATTGCCGATCGACTACAGGAGGGCCTCTCTCTCATGACACCCCGAACGCTTTGTTGGATCCTCACTTTCTCCCTCCTCACGGCGGCGACGCCTACCCACGCCGGCTCGGTGATTCCTTTCCTCTTCCCGGCCGACGGCGGGCAGGAAGCGCCACCTATCGTCACCACGGCCACCGGCGGGTGCTTTGCCGTGCTCGATGGCCTCATACCTCCCGCAGCCCAGCTCAACATCGGCTGTGCCCACAACATCCCGGATGCCACGGCAGCACACATCCACATCGGCGCTCCCGGCGTCTCGGGGCCGATCGTCTTCGACTTGGGCGACCCCAGTACGAGTCCCTTCTTCACTTCCTGGCCGGACCTTACGACCGACAACGTTGCGGACATCCTGGCCGGCAATCTCTACGTCAACATCCACTCCACGACCCACCCCTCCGGTGAAGTCCGCGGGCAGATCGTCGAACCGGCGTCCCTGAGGTTCGTCGCCAAACCCAACCAGGGGGAGTCCGTTCCGCCCACCGGGTCGGCAGCCGTGGGGGACTGCTCGGCCACTCTGAGCAACCCCCCGGCGGACCTCACCGTGGCCTGCACTCACGATGTCTTCATGCCGACCGTGGCCCACATTCACCGGGGCGCCGCAGGAACCACCGGCCCCGTGGTCTTCGACCTGGGGGATCCCACCAGCCCCATTAACATCATCGTGTCACCGGGGCCGGAGGGTTTCGCAGAGCTCGCGGCGGGCCTCTTCTACGTCAACATTCATTCGGATGCCTTTCCGGCCGGCGAGATTCGTGGACAATTGGTTTCCGATCGATTTTTTGCAGACGGGTTCGAGAGTGGGGATACGACGGGCTGGTCCCTGGCTGTGCCTTGAGGGGCTAGGGTGAAGAAAGCGTAGCCTGGGGTTGAAACCCCAGGCTCCTATAGGTGTCCCGCTTCGCGGTTCCAGGGAAAGGGGCTTTCAGAGGAGGTAAGGGGAACATCCCAGCAACGAGCGGTCCGTGAGCCGTGGAAGAGACTTTCCTCGTTACCGGTTCGAGAGCTCCTAGCCTCTGTTGAGTGAACGATTCCCCGGTAGGGATCTCGCAGTGACGGCAGGGTGCGAGGCACGAAGCCAATCTCGATTGGCGACAGTGGCGAGTCAGAGGATTCACGAGTCCTGTCAGGTTTCATAGTTTTGCGGACAACTCCTCAATAGAAGCATGCTGCTTCGAGGTACTGAGGAGGAAACGCAATGGTCGAAAAGAAGCCAACGATTCGTCAACATTCGTGGCCCGGAGCCCGGAGCCGGGCAGGGTTTGCTTTGGGTCTTCGGCGAGGAACCCAGGCACTCGCTGCGGCCGCTTTGCTTTTGATCTTCTCGGCAGCCACGGCTTCGGCCCAATTCGATCCCGAAGACGTGGTCGCTTTCCTGAGCCTGGAAGCCTACGTGGGGCAGCCTGCCCTGGTTGTTGAGTTTGGCCACGAACAGCCTGCTCTCGATCGTCTCGGGGCGGTCTTGGTGGACGAAACTCACTACGTCAGTCCCCACTTGGGCGGCAATCTCCTCTTCGAAATGCACCCGGTGCCGCACTTGCCGCCCATGGTCGATCCGGGAGACCCGGACCTTTCGGTTCTGGTGTATCGAAATCGTGCCTGCACTCTGGTCCCGGACACCCCGGTGACTTGCACCCAGGTCACCGAACCCGACGATCCTCTATTCGGGTATTGGAAGCTCGCATGGGATCCCGCAAAGAACCGTTGCACCACGGTCGTGGCGGGGGAATACTGTCTCGAGTTTCTGACGATTGGTTGGTACTACGAGTTTTTCTACGATGAAAATTGTAGTCTCGAGGTCCCCAACACTCGCATTGAGATTCCCGCTCACTATTGCATCCCCTGAGTCCGGCGGAGAATCCTGCCCGAACCCGGCTTGTTGAATAGTCATATTTATGTCTAACCGCAACCCTTTCGATCCGGCCGAGCTACCTCTTGTTTTGGCCGGAGATGAGGAGGCCCTAGAGCATCTGGTCGATTGGCTAACCCCAGTCGTCCAGGTGCGCGTGGCCCGGAGCCTGTTGCGGAATGATCGACACCAACACGGGCAGGACATTCGTTCCATCGTCGAAGATATCGTCCAGGAAGTGTTCGTTACTTTATTTGCTGCCGACGCTCGGGTGCTGCGCCAGTGGCAACCTGACAAGGGGCTCTCTTTGGCGAACTTTGTTGGTTTGGTGGCGGAGCGGAGGGTCCAGGCGGTGTTGCGCAGCGCCCGGCGGAACCCCTGGACCGAGGAGCCCACGGAGCTCATGCAATTGGAGTCCCAAGCCCCGGACCCTGGCCCGGAGGAAGTCACGGCTTCCCGGGAAGGCCTGGAGGTCCTTCTGGCGCGGCTAAAGGAGGATCTGAGTCCCTTGGGTTGGAAGATTTTTCAGCTGATCTTTGTCCTCGAGCGGTCGGTTCCCGAAGTCATCCGGGAGACGAGCCTGAGCGCCGATGCGGTCTATGCCTGGCGTTCTCGCCTGCGTCGCCGCGCCCGGGACCTCTCTCTGGACCTGGAGGTCTCTTCGAGTCATGTCGGATAATTCTTCTATGAACCAAGATGATCAGCTCTTGAAGGAATTGGGGCGTCTGGCCCGGGAACAGGAGGAAGAGAGGATGCATCTGGATTCGCGCTGGGATTCCCTCAGCCACGACCACCTGGAAAGTGAAGAAGAGGCGGATCTGCGGAAACTCGCGGAGAGCTCGCCGCAAATGCGAGCTGCCTGGGAAGCTTTCCGCCCCCTGGGCCGCCCTTTCCGGCGCCGCGTGCTCGAGGGCATTCGGGCGATTTTTCCCCGTCGCCGCCGGTCCTCCTGGCATCCTGGTTCTTGGGGTCCTCCATCTTCCTGGTGGCCGCTAGCTGCGGCTGCGAGCCTGGCGATGGTCTGGGTCGGTGCCATGGTCTTCGGCCCGAGCCGAGAGAAGATTCCGGAGTACTCCTTGGAGGTCAGAGGGGGGGTAGCGGTGCAGCGTTCTACGGCGGCGGTGGCGGCGGTGCCGCGCCTGATGGAGGGTATTCGGCTGGACCTGGAGCTGTTTCCTGCCGAGCCCCTGGTCGGTGACGTAGCTCTCACGGTATTTCTGGAACAGGGTGGTACTCTGCGGCCATGGCGAGTTCCCGCGGAGAGACTTCGTGTCGCTCCCACAGGGTCCTTGAAACTCGAGCTTCGGGCTGGAGATCTCGGTTTGGATCCTGGACTGGCGACCCTGTGGTTGGCGGTGTCCCAGCCCTGCTGCAAACCCGACCTCGGGAAGCTCCGAGACCGGACCCCCAGTGGGGCGAAACGGGATTCCGAAACCGTTCGCTGGATGCGCCAAGAGATCCTCCTCGAGTCCCTCCCAGAAACCCTCCGAGAGCCCATTCCAGAGCCCTAGATCGGCGGCGATCTTCGCGATTTCGGTTCTCGGGGCTCCGAGCTGCTGGGAGAGGTCGTTGGGTCGCTTTCCTCTCCCTGACTGCCCTTTTTGCCTGTTCTCCATCTGAGCCTCGGTCCTCACGCGAGGCTTCCCGTGAGCCTTTGGCGCTGAAGGTTGAGTTCTCTGGCTGTTCGACATCCGGCTCGGCTTCTGGCTCGGCTTCTGGCTCGGTTTCTGGGCCCCTAGGGGCTCCCATCTGCGTTCTGGGCCCTGGGGCTGAGGTGCGGGTCTGGGCGTGGGCGGCGCCCGGGGCGGACCTCCAACTCCGGGCTTTTCCCCTAGGGGAGCCGGTGGTGGGAGAAGCCAATGCTGGCGGGCGGCTCTTTCGAGTCAGCGCTTCACAGCTCGAAAGGTTGGAGGTTTCGGCCAGCGGGGGTGGAGCGACAGCAAAGTTCGTATTGCCCGTCCAGCAGTGGCCCCTGCCCGATGTCTTCCGCAAAGCTCGAGAGATAGGCCGCTCCGGGCAGCTGAAAGAGGCTCGCTTATTGGTGGAGCAGCATCTCGTCGGCGCCTCTTCCGAGGACCGTTGGTACGGAAGGGCCTTGGGGCTGCTGGCGCGCATAGAACAGAGGTCCGGCCATCCGGTGAAAGCTCGGGAGCTGCTTCGCCAGGCCATTTCGGAGCACCAGCAAAAGGGAGATGTTGGAGAGGAGATCGCTGACCGGTGCCTGTTGATCCACATCTCCTACAGTGACCTTGGCGATTTTCGAACGGCTCTCCAAGAGTTACAAGAGATGCCCCTGCCGCCGGTGGGGGATGCCGACGCCGCCTATCGTCAGGCCTACTACCGGGGCACCCTAGCGCTCTACAACGGCGATCTACGAAACGCCCTGCTTTTCCTGAACAGGGCTCAGGAACAGCGGGAGCACCTGGCGGATGCGGCAGGTCTGGGAGCCATCTCTCAAATCTTGGGCCGCGTACTGCAGCGCCTGGGCCGAGGGGAAGAGGCCCGCGAGCTCTTCGACCGGCTGACCTCAGATGCGGGGTACCTGGAACAGCTCAATGGTTGCCAACGGGCCACTCTCTTCAACAACGTGGGGTGGGACCGTATTCTCAAGCTCGAAGCGGGCTCCCCTGCCGAAGGTACCCCGGTCGAACCCTCCCCAGCGGAGGACCCCCTGCCTCTCCTCGAAGAAGCTCTGGAAGCCCTGGCAGCGGGACCATCCTGCCAGACCGTGGGCCGAGCTAGCATCCAAATCAATCTCGGCTTCGCTCGCTTTCACCGCGGGGACTTGGAGGCCGCCGAGGAGCATCTCGAGAAGGCCCGGGCCGATCTCGGCAACGCCTCGCCCCGACTTCTCCTATGGCATCTGGATCTCCAGTCGCGCCTCGACGAACGCCGGGGACGCCTGGAGCGGGCGGCTGACGGTTTTTCGAGACTTCAGGAGCTAGCTGTCGTCGCCCTTTCGCCGGAGGCGGAGTGGCGAGCGCTATTCGGCCAGGCTCGGGTGGCGGAGGCCGCTGGGCGGTCCCAAGAGGCCTTAAGAGCCTACGCGAGTGCCGAGGGGCTCCTCGACGACATCAGCCTACGTTCGCCGGTGGGCTTGGGGCGGGCTACCTCCATGGTGGCGGTGGAAGGCTCTACCCGGTCCTACCTCCCCTTGCTGCTGGATTTGGGCCTTCGCCAGGAGGCCTTTCAGGCCGCCCGGCGGTCCCGCTCTCGGGTGCTCCGAGGTTTGGTTTTCAAGGAGCGAGTCGCCGGTCTCGACCCGGAGGAGAGGCTCCAATGGAGCCGATCTCTAGCTCGTTATGAAGCCCTGGCAGCGGAGCTCGACGCGAGTCTTGGAGACGCTTGGCGGCAGGCGGGAAGTCAGCGGAAGGGGGGAGAGCTATTGCGCCGCCAGCGGTCGGAAGAGCTGCGGCAGGCCCTGGATCAATCCTTTGCTCTCTTGGATGCCAAGGGTTTGGCGAAGGTCGAGGGGGCTCTCGTGCCGGGGGAGGGTGAGGTGATTCTTCTCTACCACCCGGTCGTAGGCGGATGGGTTGGCTTCGCCCTCGACCTCGACTTCGACTCCGGCAGCACTGGCGACATCCAGGTGGCGCGCCTGGGCCCATTGCCTCGAGAGCTACCTTCGGAGGAGCTAGCGGTGCGTCTTCTCGGACCGTTCCGGAAGCGCCTCGCTACGGCCCAACAGGTGCGGATCTACAGTCATGGATGGCTGCGGGGCGTTGATTTCCACGCCTTGCCGGTCGACGGTGCCCCTCTGCTGGCCCAAGCTTCTGTGGTCTATGGCCTAGACCTTGGGGAGGATGCCCTTGAGGAGGATGCCTCGGTCCCCCCGGCGTTTCAGCGTCAGGCGTTGGTGGTCACCGATCCCACGGAAACTCTGCCGGCGGCGGGCCGGGAGGCCTCGACCGTCACGAGCCGCCTTCACCAGCGAGCCTTGGCGGTGAGCTGGTTGACGGGGGGGGCGTCGACTCGTCGCCAGGTGTTGGTCGATCTGGAAGGAGCGAGCGTCTTTCATTTTAGTGGGCATGCAGACTTCGGAGACGGCCTCGGTGGCGCTCTGCGTCTCGCCGACTCGGGAAAGCTCTCCGTAGGTGACGTTTTAGCCTCACCCTCCCTGCCGGCTTCGGTAGTGCTCGCCGCCTGTGACACGGGCCGCCCGGGTCGGGGAGTCTCGGGGCCTGCTTTGAGCCTCGCCGAGGCCTTCCTGGTGGGTGGAAGTCGAGAGGTGCTCTCTTCATCGAGAGCCGTTGACGACCAGGCCGCCGCCGCCATGGTGGGCGCCCTCTACCGCCACTGGCAGGGAGATCTCTCCCTGGCGGAGGCCCTGCGTCGAGCCCAGCTGGAGCCGGAGATCCGCCAGGGTACCGACTGGGCTGCCTTCCGCGTCTTGGAGCGCTAGCCCGAACTTCTCACCAACCTTCTACTGCGACACCGGATCTGCCTAGATCTCCTGCGTCAGATGGCGGTTCTGCTTCTCGACAGAGTGCAACTATGCCTGCGTCCCAGAAAACGCCCTCTTCCTTGGATTTCCAGGCATCTTCGGTGTCTCGCGACGAAGTCGGTGAGAAGTTCGGGCTAACCCCTCCTTTCTCCGGCCTTGCGCAGAAAATTTGCCTCTCTTCTGTCAGAAAGTCAGCCGCCGCGGCTAAGTCCTATATAGAGCCAGGAGGAGTGTTCATGGACTGGAATAGGCAAGAGTCGTGTTGGCGAATCGAACAGAGGCGTAGAAGGGTGGGGTGGGAAGCCCTTGTTTTCTTGGGTGTACTGGCATCCTCTGGCTTGGCACCCCTTGGTCTGGGATCCATCACCTGGGCGGCTCCAGCGGAAGATCCGCCCCTTCTAGCGGCCAGTGCTCTCAGCCAGTGGCGGCACATCGGTATTAAGTCTGTCGTCAAGGGACCGTGTCCCGACCCGGGATATCCCTGGTCCGTCCGCCACCTCTTTGGTCTGGACGCCTTCGATTGGAGTAGCGTTCCGGCCAAGCTTCGACCCTTCTGTGTATACCAATTCACCCCGTCGGGTCCGGTCACACCGGCTGCTCTTTCCTCCCTCTCGGGGCTGGCTCTCAGCAGCCGAGCGGAGGATGCCATGGCGTTGACCTTGCAGGCGGATAGCCTGGTGGAAGCGCTCCGGCCCCCGTTGGAGGCTCGCTTTCTGGACCAGGGCAGAGGGGGCCTCCACCTTGCCCTCTCCCAGGAACCCCCGACCCGTCTCGCCATCCTCGACACCTCTCCGGACCTTGGCAACAACCCCGGGGGGGAGCCGGAGACCTCCCGCCACGGCGAAACCCTCCAGCGGCTGGCGAAAGCCATGGCCTGCGCTGCTCAGGAGCCGTGTCTGGTGGAAGTCGTTCCTCGCCTGTCTCTGGCCTATATCTCTTTCGACCCCTGGGATCGCCAGGGGAGCCGCCGCGACACCACCCACGGCGGGTTTCTAGGTCTCTTGGGAGACCTAGCAGAGGCTCTCTACCAAGAGGTTCGGGAATGGCAGGGGGAGCCCTCTCCCCGGCCCCTGGTGATCAATCTTTCCATCGGTTGGGATGGAGAGCTCTTCGGCGGTCTGGAGGGCAACGTTTTCGCCATGCCGCCAGCGGTGCAGGCGGTCTACCAAGCCTTGGAGTACGCAGCCTGCCAGGGAGCTGTAACCATTGCAGCCGCCGGTAACTACGAGGCGCTCCGGGGGGTGACTCCCGGGCCTCTCCTGCCAGCGGCCTGGGAGCGGCGACCGCGGTCCTGCCAGGATTCCAGTAGTGCCTACCAACCTCTGGTCTTCGCCGCCGCCGCCATTCGAGCGGACGGCAACCCGCTACCGAACGCACGGCCCTTGAGCTCACCTCCCCTGGTGGCCTATGGCGACCACGCCACAGCCGCGGCCGGCCTCGGTCGGGCGAGCGCTGTCTTAACGGGAAGCTCCGTCGCCTCAGTCCTCGTCGCCACCAGTGCCGCCGCCCTGTGGCATCACAGGGGCTCCCTCGACGGACCCCAGATCATGGACCAGTTGCACCAGTCGGGAGATCCACTGGCTCAAGCGGTCGACTTCGCTTGTTTTGTCGAGTCCGGAGAGGGCTGCCCGGCCCAGTCCACCCAGCGCACTTCCCAAGTCCACCGAGTCTCCCTTTGCTCGGCTCTCGACGACGGCTGCGACGAGCCCTCCTGCCAGCCCTTCACCTGTACCGCCTGGGTTCCCGCTTCCAATGGAGTGACCGCAGCTGACACCAACCCCTACAACACGATTTCCGCCCTCGACTTAACCCAAATCGCCTCTCCTGCAACGGTCTGCGCCGGCCAGGAACCTCTCTACAGCCCCGCCTTCGGCGAACCCCTGGATCCCTGCCCCTTCCTTCAGTATTCCGGAGCTCGCACCTCCCCCTGGCTGCACCCTCAACCGGGAATGGACCCCTGCCCGGTCTGCCTCTTCGTGCTCACGAAACAAACCCTTTCGATCGAAATCGATGAGGAGTTTCAGGGAGAGCTCGAGGCCCCCACCCTCCAGGCCTGCGGCGTCACCTACAGCTTCAACGAAATCGAGACCCCCCTCGTAGCGGGGGATCGGGCTCGGGTAGACGACCTGGATATCGACGGCTGCACCAGCGGAGTGTTGAGCTTCAAGAAGGATGGTGGTGGTTCGACGAGCTCGACGGTGCTGACGTCGGAATAGCCTGGGGTGGAAACCCCAGGCTGAGATGGTGTCCGCTTTGGGGTCTCAGGGGCGGGGACTTCTTTCGATCTATTTTCGATCTGATCTCAACAAAACTTGGCAGAAGGGGACTCACTTACTAGGGGAGTGAGCTATGGCTGTGCCGATTGGAGTCGTTTTTTTCTTCCCAGGTTCAACGAAACCGAACGGACGGCAACTAACCCTATTGAGAAGAGTGCTCGGGGTGGGGACGAGAGCCTGGAATACGGCAAACGACATGCCAACGCTTTTCGCCCTTTTTTGCGATAGGTAACGACTTTTTCCGTAACTGTTTTGTAATCAGCTATTTATGAGGGTAGAGCTGTTTCGGCTTGGGGCTTCCGGAGGGTCTTTGACAACTGAATTTGGAGGGGTAACGAAAAATGCCCTTGGAAACCCTTGATTCTAAGAGGGTTCCCGAGGGTACAGGCGGAACTTTCCAGCAGCTGTGGGTGGGATTGCGACTCCTCATCTCTCGATGCAAGCAAAACTGCCGCATCAAGGCGGAATTTCCCAGCAGCTGCGGGTGGGATTGCGACTGACATCTCTGTCGCGTGCGAAGAGCTCAGGGCGATGTGGCGGAACTTCCCAGCAGCTGATAGTGGGATTGCGACGTTGCCAGACTCGGCTGGAAGGGTACACCCGCGGGAGGCGTAATTTCCCAGCAGCTGTGGGTGGGATTGCGACTGACGACAGCCACTCCTTTCCCGGAGCGACCTTCTATCGGCGGAATTTCCCAGCAGCTGTGGGTGGGATTGCGACAGATTGAGAATCCTCTCTCCAAATATTCCTTGTCCTGGCGGAACATCCCAGCAGCTGTGGGTGGGATTGCGACCTCGTCACTCATAAAGCGGGCGTAGTAGCCGCTGCAAGGCGGAACATCCCTGCAGCTGTGGGTGGGATTGCGACAGTAATGTTCTGCTCAATAACAACCGCCCCAAGTGGAGAGGTGGAACTTCCCAGCAGCTGCTGGTGGGATTGCGACTACCGAAGCAAAGCGATCATAGTCGTTCCAAAAGAGAGGCTGAACTTCCCAGCATCTGTGGGTGGGATTGCGACTCTTATCGCCGCTTCTGCCTTTCCGGTCTCAATAAGTTGGCGGAAGTTCCCAGCATCTGTGGGTGGGATTGCGACGGTCCGTCCTCGACTTCGCTTGCGAGATATCTGAGAGTGGTGGAATTTCCCAGCAGCTGTGGGTGGGATTGCGACACCTGAACGAACCCGCTGTCCTGCTGCTCAATCTTGACCGGTGGAATTTCCCAGCAGCTGTGGGTGGGATTGCGACCTTTCTGTCTCTAGGTTGATAACGGTAGAGTCGCCAGCCCAGGCGGAATTTCCCAGTAGCTGAGGGTGGGATTGCGACCTCCACACTTCTTAAGCACCGCTCTCCGCCCAATAGGAGGCGGAATTTCCCAGCAGCAGCGGGTGGGATTGCCCTCAACCCCCAATACAGCCACTGGAACCCAACCAGCCCCTCCAATCAGGTGCGCCGAAGGGTGCCCTGCACTCTCCCTGTAAACGGCCGGTGACCCCATTTTCAGCTGCAGAAAGAGCGGAGGCGAGTTATCCTGACTTTTGTTGGTAGCTGAAGGGCTCAATTCCAGCGGTTTTTCCTCTGGAGCGAGACTTCGTTGGGTGATGGAAGAGACCCCGCAGGCCATGGATGAAGGACTTTTCAAATGCTCATGACCAAACGGTTGGAGCCAGGCGTACCGAATCGCATTCGGCAGCGGGGAATCCGCTATTGGAAAGCGGGGTGGGTGAAGATTGTCGGAAGCGAGCCCGGTATGGTGGAGAGTTCTGTCTCGGGGACTCAGGACTATGACGTTTCGGTGTTCTGGAGTTTCCAGGAGGCGCTCGTTGAGGGGAGCTGTACCTGTCCCTACTTTGGGGATCGCCTGGAGATGTGCAAGCACATCTGGGCAACCCTTCTCGCAGCGGAACAGGCGGGGCTCCTGCCGTCTACCCGCGGTGTTCCAGTTTTGGATTTCGAGCCGGTAGATGGTGTCGAAGACTCTCTCCTCTCAGAGAAGTCTACCGCTGAGGGCTCGAGTTTCGGTCGACTCCAACCGGCTGTTCCAGCCTGGCAAAGCTGCTTGGAGGAGGTCCAACAGCCTGGGGTTCGGGTGGACCCTGGCCAGCGGCCCTGGCTCGAAGGACGGCAGCTTTTCTACGTTCTCAATGTAGATTCTTCGGAGAGCAAAGATGCCGTCGTCATCGACCTTCGCTGCCGGGACCGGAAGAAGGACGGCGATTGGGGGAAGCTCAAATCTTCTGCCCTCGATCGAGACGTGATTCCCCTCCTTCCGGACCCAGTAGACCGCCAGCTTCTGGCTCTGCTGCTCGGTGCCGAGGAGTCGGCGGGCCGGGGATGGTACGGGTATGGGCGTGACCTGGAGCTCCCGAAACGCCTGACCGTGCCGGGGGAGATCGTGGCGAGTTGGGTGCGCCTCGCCGCGGAAACAGGGAGGTTGATGATGCCTGGGGCTGCCTCGAAGGAGGTGCACCCGGTGACCTGGGACGGCGGTGAACCCTGGACGCTGACCCTAGAAGTCTCCAGCGCTGTTGAGGGATTCCTGCTACGCGGATTCCTGGACCGGGGCGAGGCCCGGCTACCTCTCTCCGAACCGGCCTTGGTGGCCTCGTCAGGTTTGATTTTTCACCGCCACCAAGTGGCGCGGTTGGCGGTGGGAGGGGCCTTTGGTTTCGTTCCGCTGCTGCGGCGCGAGGGCGAGATCGCCATACCGGCGGACCACCGGGATCGGTTTCTTGGAACCCTGCTGGCCTTGCCTCGGCCTCCGGAGCTTCGCCTGCCGGAAGCTCTGCATTACGAGGAGTTGGCGGGACATCCCTCGCCGCAGTTGAGGATCCAGCGCCGGGAGGGCTGGTCGCTGACCCGAAAACAGGACCTCGAAGCCTTTTTGCTGTTCGACTACCAAGGCGAATCCGTCTCCTGGCTGGATGGCCGTCAAGGGGTCTACCGGCCGGAGCCTCCAAGGTTCTTGAGGCGTGACTTCGAAGCGGAAGGAGCGGCTCTGGCTCGGTTGCGGCAGCTGGGCGTGCGGGAGGTCCCCCATGAATATGCCGAGCATTGGGTCAACCTGAAGCTTCTGGATCGCCAGCTGGCCGGCCTGGTGCAGACTCTGACCAGCGAGGGCTGGCGGGTCGAGGCGGAGGGCCAGCTTTACCGGGAAGCCGGTGAGTTGGATCTCGAGGTGTCCACCAGTATCGATTGGTTCGACCTCCGGGGAGCGGCGGATTTTGGGGAGCAGAGGGTCGAGCTGCCTCGGCTGCTGCAAGCCCTGAAACGGGGCGAGAAGACGGTGTTGTTGGATGATGGCAGCATGGGGTTATTGCCGGAATCCTGGCTCGACAAACTCGAGCCTCTGGCGCAGCTGGGAGAGTTGGGGGAGCAGGGGCTGCGGTTTCGCAGCAGCCAGGTGGGGCTGATGGATGCGCTACTGGTCGCCCAGCCGGAAATCAAATTCGATCAAGCGGTGGCCCGGGCTCGTCGTCAGCTCGCCAAGTTCTCCGGCGTCAAGCCCCGGGAGGCACCACGGACTTTCAAGGCGGTGCTGCGGGATTACCAGAAGTCGGGCCTGGGCTGGCTCCACTTTCTGCGCACTTTCGGTTTCGGTGGCTGCTTGGCAGACGACATGGGATTGGGCAAGACCGTACAGGTTTTGGCATTGCTGGAGTCCCGGCGGCAAGGGAGGCATAGTAAGGCTACCCCGGAAAAGGAGCGCCCAGCCGTCTCCCTCGTCGTCGTGCCCAAGTCTCTGGTGTTCAACTGGATCAACGAGGCGCAGCGGTTTACTCCCTTGGTGCGGGTCCTGGACTATACCGGGCCGAAGCGGCGCCACCTGAGAGACGCCTTCGACGACTTCGACGTGGTGATCACCACTTACGGCACCCTGCGCAGGGATGTTGCCTTCCTCAAGGAACAGAATTTCGACTACGCCATTCTGGACGAGGCTCAGGCCATGAAGAACGCCAAGTCGGCGACCGCCAAGGCTTGTCGTCTCCTCCAGGCTCAGCATCGCCTCGCCCTCACGGGGACCCCCATCGAGAATCACCTGGGAGAGTTGAGGAGCATTCTCGACTTTCTCAACCCCGGTCTCTTCGGGCCAGGCGGTGGCTCCGAGCAACTGCGAGGAGTCGGCAAGGACGCCCTAAACGAAGATGGTTCCCCGCACCCGCGGCTGGCTCTCATCGCTGGCGCCATCAAACCTTTCATCCTGCGCCGCACCAAGGCTCAGGTGGCGACGGATCTCCCCGACAAGGTCCAACAGCCCATCTACTGCGACCTGCTGCCCCAGCAGCGCAAGGACTACGATCAGCTGCGCCGGCACTACCAGCAGCTGCTTCTCGACAAGGTGGCGAAGCAGGGCTTGGGGCGATCCAAGATTCAGGTGTTGGAGGCCCTGTTACGGCTTCGCCAGGCGGCGTGTCATCCGGGACTCATGGACCCCACCCGGCGAGAGGAGGACAGTGCCAAGTTAGCGGTTCTGTTGTCTCAGCTGGAAGAGGTTATCGGGGCCGGTCACAAGAGCCTGGTATTTTCCCAATTCACTTCGATGCTTTCTATTGTCCGCTCCCGCCTGGACGCAAGAGGGATAGCCTACGAATACCTCGACGGACGGACCCGCAAGCGGGAGATGCGTATCCAGCGGTTTCAGGAAGATCCGGAATGCAAGGTGTTTCTGATCAGTCTCAAAGCGGGTGGGGTGGGTCTCAATCTAACAGCGGCGGAGTATGTTTTCCTTTTGGACCCTTGGTGGAACCCGGCAGTGGAGGCTCAGGCCATCGACCGTACCCATCGAATCGGCCAAACCCAAACGGTCTTTGCCTATTCCCTCATCTCCCGGGATACGGTGGAAGAAAAAGTTTTGCAATTGCAACAATCGAAACGGGAATTGGCCGATGCCATTCTCCGCGCTGACAACAGCTTGCTCCGCTCGCTGACTCAGGAGGACCTGGCTAAGCTCTTGTCGTGATCAAGAAGCTCACGGCATCGGGGGCGGTTTGCGGTGGAATATCCCAGCATCAGCAGGTGAAATTGCCAGCAGCCCTCACCCCCAGCCCCTTTCCCGGGGGGAGAGGGGAGGCTGAGAAAACCAGCGGTAGGTGATGGTTATGGTGCTGGGGTGGGTGAAGTTGCCAAGCAATGCGGCCCCTCGCCGCGTTTCCTTCTGGAGGTCGGTTGGGGGCCGCTGGTTGGCAAGGCAGTTCGAGTTTAGAAGTTGTCCAGAAGGACCACGATGCACCAGCATCCGGCGTTCATGCGCATGGCGCTGACCTCGTTGGTGTTGAGCTCGCCAAATTGCCTGAGCAAGTCGACCTCTTCTTCCGTAAGCTCAGGAAAGTTGCTGGGGTCATCGCTGATGCTGAAGTGGCCGGACCTCTGAAAGACATTCCACCGTGGTTCTTGTTTCGATGTTTGGAATAGATTCATGACCCGTCCGTCAGGAACACCTACAGAGATCCGGTTGAGATCGACAAACCCTTCGGAATAGTCGAGGGTGAGGACCGTATCCCCGTCGAGGGTCACCTCGAGCATCTCTCCACTTTCCAAAGCTTCCACGTCACTCTGGGTTATCTGAACCTCATTGGCGGCTTCGGCACCTACCGATAGCCCACCGGGGGAAGCGGATTGAAGAGAGATTGCTACCGCAGGAAGGGAGATAGCTGAAAGGAAGAGGGCGGAGGCAAGAATCGAACCGTGGCGGAGCCTGAAGAAAGTAGACACTGTGCATTCTCCAGACGGCTCCGGCGAGCAAGCTTAGCAACAACCTTTCCAAGGTAGCACAGATTTCCGCTCAGTCAAGGCCGCATTTTTCTTGAGCCCTCTTTCCTGTGAATTGCGCGTTACCAACGGAAAGACGGTGCCGGCAGAGCGCAAATATCTCTTTCAGAACGACGACTCTGGTGGCGACGAGGCAACAACAATTCCTTGGAGCGCTCGGCCCGCCGTCTTTTTCTTGAGAGTCTATCTTTTATTGTTCACTTTTCTCCTCAGGGGTAGTCCGCCTTTCTAGCCGACCCAACCATTGAGGTGCAGGTTCGTTGGATACGTCGGAATTGATTTTTCTAAAAGCAGTCCCCGAGGACGAAGGCAGGGGGACGAGGTCCCCCTGCTGGGTTGGATACCGTGTTCTAGAAAGTCACCACTAACTTCGGCCCAAAGAGGGTGTTGGAGCTGCGAACCTCTTGGTTCGGACTGTCCGGAGAAACCATGCCGATGGTGTAGGTTCCGTTACCACTCACAATGCTCGAGACGTCGACCTCGATCAATGAGATGGCGGGATGGGATGAGGTGGGGAAGTGTAGGTGGAAAAGCAAGGAAGCGTTGTTCCAAGTGATGGTCGACTCGTTCCAGCTGGAATCCTGCATCCAGTAGATATGCAGTCCATCGAGTTCGGTCGAGAGATTGCGCAGCTGTAGAGTGGCCGATTGCACGGGGCGAGTGATTCCTGTAACGGTGAACTTCGTGTACGTATGCAGGGCCTGCCCGGAGCCGGAGCCGCGAAGCTTGAGGGTGTGTGCATTGCCAAAGTTGCCGTTGGGGTCCGCTTCGCTCACATAGGCGTCGTCGGTGGGGTCGAAGGTTCGGGCGGCGACCTTTCGAAAGGTGCGGTTGAAAACGTTGCTATTGCCCCAAGTATCCACGGTGGTCATTTGGAGAGTGTGGGTGGCATCGCTGTACTGCTCGGTGTTGAGAGTCCCTCGAAAGCCGACCAAGGGGCAGTTCAGGTCGTTGAGATCCGAATGCACCGCGCACACGTCGGCGCGGTGGGTGCCGTAAAAGAAGTTGGAAAGAGTAGCTGGAACGCCATCGACCTTAAAGGTGATGCTATCCACCCCCGACGAGTCCGTGGCCCAGCCGGTTACTTGAATGCTGCCGAAGACCTGCTCGTTGTGGCTTGGGTTGTCGATGTAGCGGCGCGGCGGGTCGGTCTCGAAGGCCGACAGGCGGATGCTGTAGGGCACCTTGGTGCCGCTGGTGTCGGTCACCTCGGCGGTGATCAGGTGGGGGCCACCGGAGCTCAGGGTGACTGCCCGGGGTGATCCGCTGCCGAGGAAACCGTCGCGGTCGGACCGCCATTGGACGAAGGCGCGGCGGTCGCCGTCCTCCGGGTCTGTCGCGGTGGCGATCAGGTTGAAACTGGTTCCGGCGGTGACCTGGGCACCTTCCGCCGGGGAGGTGATCACTAGGCTCGGTGGACTGCTCGGTCTCGGGCTAGCAAAAACCGCGTACTGGCCGGCGCGCTTGTGGGCAACACAGGCATTATGAGCCGGCTCGTTGGACTGGCTGGAGTGGAGGCCCGTAGGAACGCCCTGGTAATTGACGTCCGGGTTGGAGAAACGCATCACCCGACGGCAGTTGAACGGCGGCGTGTAACAGGCCATCACCGAGGCGACGTCGGTGCCTGGAACGTCGATGTCGTAGCCGTAGGCCCAGGGGAGGATCGGTTGGCGGATGCCAAAGACGGGCAGCCGGGGTATCTCGTGGCGCATTCCGAAGTTATGGCCGAGCTCGTGGGCGAAGGTGAAATCACTGTTGCCGCAGCCGAGCTCGAGAACCGTGAAGGCCTTCTTGCCGAAGGGTGCGGTGGAGTTGAACATCGTCTCGACGCCGTTGCGCAGCTCCGGGAGGTTGGCGATGCCGCAGTTGTTGTTGGGATGAGGCGGCACGACGATGGAGATCATGTCCGCGCCGTGAGCCTTGCGCAGCAGCTCCACCTCGTTGTTGATCGCTGTGGTGGCGAATTGGTCGTTGATCCAGTTGAGGACGGGCTGGGTGGCTTCATTGGGGCCCGAGATCGCCGGCGGCGGTGGTTGTTCGGCGGTGATGGGGCCGACGTACTTCAGCTGATAGATGATCCCCACCCCGGACAAGTTGAAGATCATGTTCGATTCGGCGACCTTGGCCACGGCGAAATCTTGGACCGCCTGAGCCTGGGGGCTGAGGGATAGGGGATAGAGCACCATGACGTCGATGAGGGTGAGGAGTTTGTTGGGTAGGCACTCTATGTCGGAAGTGCCCACCGCGGCGGGGAGCGACTCGAGCCCTTCCCGGAGCCCTTCGCCGATTCCTTCCTGGAGAGCCTGGAGGCCGTTTGCCGAGTGGTCGAGGCCGCAGCCGCTCCCGGAGCTTTCCACGGGCATGAGGCGGTGCCCCTCAGCGTCTGGAGTCAATTGGTAAGCGGCGCCGTCCGCGGTTCTCAAGCTTCCGATCAGGCGTCCCTGGTAGGAGTGAAAGCTGATCGATCCGCCGAGAGTCAAGTCGAGGGAGTCGTCGAGGTTGCCGAACCAGTGGTACTCGGTGGAGCTCACCCGACGTGAGTAGCTGCGCTTCGCCACGGCGGTGCCGCCGTCCGGGAGCGCCACGGAGATGGCCTCCGGGTCGCCCTGGAGCAAGCTCTGGTCCACCGTAAGGAGGGTTCCACCGGCAGCATTGAGCCCGGTTTCCTGCGAGGAAGCGGAGGCCTCGTAGGACAGTACGTCGAAGACTGCCGGGGGGCCTTCGGCTGCATGGAGAAGCGGGTGCGAAGTGAGAATGAGGGCGATCAGTAAACCCAAAGTAAAAAAACGAAACCGCATTGCCAATTCCTTTCTCGACTTCCAGGATCACTCCAGTGTGTCCTGGAGAGAGGAGAAGGACAGAGTTCCCAACAGCCGGGAGGCTATTTAGCTCATCCGCCCCCTCTTCTCAAGTTGGCGCGAAAAACGACTCGAATGGGTCATTGGAGCTGGGGCCTCCGGCTCGGCTGCCAATCGGGAAGTGGCTGCTGCGGGCGGGATTCCGACTTTTCGAGCTCGTTGAGCCCTTGGATATCGGGCTTGCGGAGTGGTTTTTTGGAACCGCGCTCCACGAGTGGGTGCGGGAGGCCTGGGTGGAGGCCGTCCAGGGCATCTCAGGAGAGGGATGTGTGGGCCTTCCCATCCTCTAAGAAGGCTTGCGAAGCCAGGGAAGGTTAGGTTTCTAGGTCCGTTCCGGACACTACTCCTCGTGGGTGCGCTTTTGGCGGATGCCTCCAGCCCGGTGCAGCATCGCGTCCGCCTCCTCGTCGCGATCTAGCTCTCGAAGGACCGAACCAGCGAGCTCGAGGGGCTCGAGGAGAAGTGGGTGTTGGGCGCCGAGAGCCCGTTCACGGATCCCAATGCACCGCTGAACTTGCTCATAGGCTTGTGACCATCGTCCCTCGGAACTTTCGATTTCCGCTAGGGCGAAATGGGCGTAGGCGATGGAGGGATGGTCTTGGCCCAATGCGGTCTCGAAGGTCGCCTGCGCCTGCTCCACGAAGGGGCGTGCGGTTTCGAACTGGTCGATCTGGACCAGAAGGTTGCCGAGGTTGAATAGGGTCGTGCCGAATTCGGCATGTTCGGTGCCGAAGACCTTCTCGCGAATGACCAAAGCTCGTTCGAGGGCAGTCCTGGCCTCGTCGTACCGCTGGAGAGCCATCAGCGGGCTGGACAGGTTGTTCAAGGTTTCTGCGATGTCCGGGTGGTCCGGTTCCAGGGTCTCTTCGCGGATCTCCAGGGCGCGTTGGTGGTAGGCAACCGACTCGTCGAATCGCTTGGCGTGATCCGACACCAAGGCCAAGTTGTTGAGATTGGATGCGACGTTGGGATGCTGGGGGCCTAACTCACGCTCGAAGATGGCTAGCCCGCGCTCCATGAGGGTGCGGGCCGCCTCGAAGTCGTAGGCTTCCCAATGGAGAATCGCCACATTGTTGAGCAGGGAAGCCAGGTCCCCATGGTCGGGTCCCAGGATCTCTTCCTTGATGGCCAACGCGGTTTCGAGACGCTCGAGGGCTTGGTCGTGCTCGCCCATGCGCCACCGGATGAGGCCGAGCTGGTTGTTGCTCACGGCGTTCTCGAGGGAGTTTTCCGGCAGGTGCTGACGCCGAATCGCGGCTGCCGCTTGGCCAGCTTCTTCGGCAGCGGCAGGGTCCCCCAAGTTCATCTTGAGGTCGGCGAACTGGTACAAAGTGCGCGCCAGATCCAGGCTCTCCTCTCCGGCTTCGGCGCGCCAGAGCTGGATCGAGCTGAGGAGCAACTCGTCCGCCGTGTCGTAGAGACCTAGGCCTTTGTACGCTCGCCCCATCGTTTCCAACATGCGAGCTTGGACGAGCGGTTGGTCCCCCAACTCGGTCTGAATGCGGTCGGCACCTCGGTCCAGCAAGTCGCGGGCGCTCAACGCTCCGTCGTGTTCGGAGGTCGGATCCGAGTGCTCGAAGAGCTCGATCAAGAAGTCCGCAACGCTACGGGAGGCCGCTGACTCGACGGTGGCTCGCCGCTCGGCCCGTAGAGCGCGATCGAGACCGACCGCGAGGCCAGCCAAGGTGCTCACCAGGGCTAGTAGGACGAGGACTCCCACGGCCACGGCGACCCGGTGGCGGCGGATCAGTTTGCCGAGTCGGTAGCGGGCACCGGAGGGGCCGGCCAGCACGGGCTCGTCGCGAAAGTGCCGCCGCAGGTCTTCGGCGATGGCGGCGGGGGAGCTGTAGCGCTTTTCAGGGTCTTCTTCGAGGGATTTGAGGGTGATCCAGTCCAAGTCGCCCCGGAGCGAGCGGGCGAGGCTCGTCGATTTCGTGCGGCGGAGGGCGGCGACTTCTTCCCCTCGCGAGCCCAGGGCCGTGACCCGGGCACTGGGAGTCGGCGGGTCGAGGGTGCGCGCCCGTGGCGAAAAGGGGGTGGCGCCGGTTTCAAAGGGACGGACGCCGACCATCAGCTCATAGAGCATCACGCCGAGGGAGTAGACATCGCTGCGTGTGTCGATATCGGGATTGGTCAGATTGGCTTGTTCCGGGGACATGTAGGCGGGCGTCCCGACCACTTGGCCGAGCTCGGTGAGCGTCCCGTGCTCGCTACGGTCTGGGACGATCGCTTTGGCGATCCCAAAGTCGATGATCTTGGCCTGGGGACTCTCGTCGACCAGCATCACCAAGACGTTCGAGGGTTTGAGGTCTCGGTGAATGAGGCCCTTTTGGTGTGCATGCTGTACGCCGTCGCACACCCGCGCAAAAAGCTCGAGGCGCTGATGGACGGAAAGGCGATTCTCGTCACAGAAGCGGGTGATGGGTAAGCCGCGGACGAGCTCCATGGCGAAATAGGGGCGCCCGTCGTCCGTCGCACCGGCGTCGAAGACTTTGGCGATGGCGGGGTGTTCCATGGCGGCCAACGCCTGGCGCTCGGATTCGAAGCGCAGAACGACACGCTCGAGACCGAGGCCCCGTTTGATCACTTTGAGGGCCACCGATCGCCGGATGGGTTCTTCCTGCTGGGCCTCCCACACCTCGCCCATGCCCCCTTCGCCGATCTGCTCGCCGACGCGGTAGCGGGCGATGACGGGGGCTTCCCGAGTCTCTTCCTCCCGGCCTCGTCGCTCGGGTCGCTCGGGTCGCGTCGGCGAGGGCAGGGCTTCATCCACGGCGCGATACTGCTGGATGAGCTGCAGGAGATCGGGGAGCAATCCCGGGGCGTCCTGGCACAGGGATACGGGGTCGGGCTCTTCTCCGTCGAGAATCCGTCGGTCCAGCCACTCCTGGAAGGTTTCCTTGGCTGCTTCCTTGGCCACTTCCTTGGCTGTTTCTCTAGCTGTCTCTTTGTCTGGCATGGGTCAGTCTCCGCGCTTGTCTTGAAGCTCGAAGGTCAGGGCCGCCATGGCTCGGGAATAGAGCATCCGGCAGGCGTCCGGAGACTTGCCCAGTTGCTTGCCGATCTGGGGGAAGGTCAATTCTTCGAAGCGACGGAGGAGGAGGATCTCCCGGTGGCGCTCCTGGAGAGACTCGATGGCGTTCTCGAGGGCCTGGGCTTGGGCGAGTAAATGCAGCCGGCTGACCTCAGTGCGCAACTGCTGGGCCATGGCTTCACCGACGGCCTCCAGGGGGACCGCCCGGGCGACGTCGCGGCCGCCACGACGGAAGTACTTCACCTGGTCGTGAACCTCGTTCCGGGCGATGGCACCCAGCCAACCCATGAGCGAAGTTTCTCCGCCACCGGCGAATTGATCGATGCGTTGGAAGGCCTTGAGCATGGTTTGTTGCAACAGGTCCTGGGACTCCAGCTGCTGGCGCAGGGAGCGGCCCATGCGAAGCCGAATCAAGGAGAGGAGCCTGGCGCCATAGCGGTCGAAGAGCTTGTTCAGCGCTTCTCCGGAGCCTTCCTTCGCCTCCCGAATGAGACGTCGATCGTCGAGTTGATTCATGACCGGCGAGCTGCGGAGGTTTCACCGGCAATGCGTTCGGTTTTTCGCGCCATTGTCGTCTTGATGTAAGCGAGGGGGAGAAGGAACGAAAAAAGTATAGCAGTCCCTCCAGAAAGGAAGGATAGGGCGATGAGGCGAATCGAGGACTCGAAGAAGACAGTGGTGGCCATGATCTTGTTGGTGAGTCTGGGGTTGGGGGCAACCTCCGTGCAGGCGGTGGATGGGGTGATCGAGATCAATGCTGCATCCGCCGCGGTGGGAAGCATTACCCCTGGGGATACCCCGGGATTTCCCGTCACCCTCAGCGAGCAGGGTAGCTACCGATTGACCAGCAACCTCCAGGTACCGGATCTCGACACCACAGGCATTCTGATCACGGCGTCGTTCGTATCGCTGGACCTCAATGGCTTCACGATCTTCGGCCCGGGGGGTGGATTGGGGCAAGGAGATGGCATCGACGGCTCCTCGACCTCGGTCTCCGGCGTGGTGATCCGAAATGGCACTGTCCGGGGCATGGGCAGTGACGGGATCCGGTTGTCTCACCGGGCGCGAGTCGAGAAGGTGCATGCGACCGGCAACGACTTCAACGGTATCAACCTTGGAGAGGGTTCTATCGTGCGCGACTGCATTGCCAGCCTCAACGGCGGTGCAGGTATCCGAGTCGACGACGGCTCTAGCCTGGTAGGGAACACCTCCCTGGACAACGATTTCAACGGCCTCGACTTGGGGCAGGGTAGTGTCGCGATGGGGAATGCTTCGATGGGAAATGACCGTTCAGGTCTCATCGCCTCTTCTTCCGTCACCGTCGTCAACAACAGCCTCTTGAACAATGGCCTTGACGGTGCGCGGGTGGGGCAAGGTTCCCTGTTGCAGGGGAATACAGCCCGGGACAACACTCTCTTTGGCTTCGACTTTACCGGCCTTGGCTCGGCCTATGGCGGCAACGTCCTGAGCTCCAACGGTTCGGGAACGATCTTAGGCATCGGCGTACAGGTCGATAGCAATGCTTGTAACTCCTCCACGAGCTGCCCGTAGCCGGTGTGCTCGAGGAAGATGGCTATGAATCTCTCGACAATCCAAGGAACCCGTGGTTCGGTGCTGGGAAGGGAGTCGCTGCGGAACTACCTGCACTGTAACTCCCTGCAGCGTAACTTCCTGCAGCCGAGCCTCCTGCGGCGGACTCTCCTGCAGAGGACCTTCCACAAGCTCCTCTTTTCAGCCCGCGCCGTTGTTGCTGGGCCAGTCGCTGGGGGGCTGATCGCTGGGGGGCTAATCGCCGCCGCTCCGATCGGTGCCCAGGAATTCGCCTTGTCTCCGGACACCACCGCGATTTTGGCCGCCGTGACCGTCGCCGACGAGGCCATGGTGAAAGATGACATTCTCGAGGTCACCCCCATCGATCTCGGCCCTTTGCCCGTTGCAGCGGACGTGACGGCCTACCACCAGGAGGGGGCGCAGGCCTTCTTCTCCCTGGCGACGACCACCGAGCTGGCGGATGGTCTGATCGCGACCCCTCGAGACGTAGTGGTGTGGGATGGCAATGGCTATGGGGTGTTCTTCAGCGGGGCTGCGGAAGGGGTGCCTGCTGGTGCGCGGATCGATGCCTTTTCAATGGCCGGCACGATACTCCTCTTGTCTTTTGACGTGTCGGTCATTCTCGATGGGGATCTCATCGCGGACGAAGATCTGGTCAAGTTCAGCGGTGGTTTCGCCCTCACCTTCGACGCTTCGGCGGAGGGCATTGCATCGAGCCTCGATTTGGATGGTGCCAGCCAGCTTTCCGACGGGCGCCTGGCGTTGTCCTTCGATGGCAGCGGCACTGTCGGTGGTGTGGCTTTCGATGATGAGGATGTCGTCGCCTTCGACACTGTTGAGGGCTGGGAGGTGCTCTACGACGGATCGTCCCTCGACCAGAGTTGGGGTCCATCCGACCTCGACGCCCTCTACGTGATCGAGGAGCCGCCGCCGACAAATATGATTTTTGCCGATGGCTTCGAAACGGGGGATACCTCGGCCTGGTCTCTGACCCACCCCTGAGGAGCTTGTAGGAGATGGTGGGTCTGCTCGAACCGTCCCTCTGCTGGCTGCTTTCTGTCGCCAGCGGTTAGACTAAGGGCACGCTAGCGAAAGAACGTTCCGACTCTCGTGGAGATTCTCACCATGAAGCGACTCCTGTGCTGGGCCCTTGCCGCTGTTTCCATTCTTGCCGGTTCCCTCTTGGCTGCGGAGGAAACCCCCGGGGTCTATGTGATTCTCGACGGCTCGGGCTCTATGTGGGGCCAGTTGGAAGATGGAACTCACAAGATCACCGCGGCTCGAGAGGTCGTCAAAGGCTTTGTGGCAGAGGATTACGCGGGGCGTGAATTGGCGCTGCGAGTTTATGGTCACCGCCGTGAAGGGGATTGTTCGGACACGGAGTTGGTGGTTCCTTTTTCCACTCCGGAGGCGGCCATCTCTCAGATGAGGACTTTCGCCGACGGCGTCAATCCCAAGGGAAAGACCCCCATTTCCCGAAGCCTTAGGGCAGCCTTAGCTGACTTTGGCGATCGCCCGGGAGAGCTCATCCTCATCTCCGACGGCATCGAGACCTGCGATGAAGACCCTTGTGCTCTAGTGCGAGAGTGGCAAGGCAAGAACGTTCAGATTCGGGTCCATGTGGTGGGCTTAGGGTTGGAAGACAAGGAACGGCTGGCCATGCAGTGTATTTCCGACGCTGCCGGTACCGAGTATCGCGATGTTGGCTCTGCCGACGAGCTGGCCGCGGGCTTGAGAGAAATTCAGCAATCCACCAGTGCCCCGGATAGCGCGAACGGCAGCGAGTGGAGGGTCCTCGACATCCTCGCCACCAACGAGGCAGGGGAGCAGATGCGCGTCCAAGGGACAGCGCGGCAGGAGGGGGGCGAGCCTTTCGAAGTCTCCAGCAATGGTCACAATACGGTGCCGGAAGGAGAGTTCGAGGTCACGGTTGGGGTGCGGACCCGGAACGGGACCCTCTACAAGCCGGTCACTCGCACCGTGAAGGTGGAGGGGGACGGGGCTACCAAGTTGAACATGGTGGTCCCGGAGCCACCCTCCGTGCGAGCTCGGTTCGTCGAGGCAGGCGAGGCCCACAAGGGGGCCCATGTGACGGCCTACCAAGAAGACAAAGAAGTTCTCGGTTTTCGAGCCAAAGACCGCGCTTACCTCGAGCCGGGCACTTACGAGTTTCGCAGCCAGCCCAACGCCGACAACGACCTTGCGGTCAAAGAGACCTTCGCCGATGGCGATCACAAAGAGATTCTCTTCGAGTTGGCGGCGACGGTGCGGGTGAAGATCACCATGGTGTCGGCCGGCAGCGACATCGAGTTTCGCTCCAACTTTGAGTTGTGGCAGAACGGTGAGAAAAAATATGGTGTCCATCGCCACAACGGAGTACAAGCCCTCCCCGGCACCTACGATCTAAGGCTCCCTCTGTATCTGACGCCTCACGAGCACCCAGGGTTGGTGGTCACCACCGAAGCCGTACAGGAGCACCGCATCGTGGTCCCCGTGGGCCACCTGACCGTTCGTTATCAAAACGCCGACGGCTCTGCCGGCGAGGACGGCCGTTGCTGGGTCGAACGAAAGGACGAAAAAGGAAAGTGGGTCAAGGACCGGACCAGCACCAGTGGCGTGCGGATTCCCTTGGTGGGTGGTGAGTACCGGCTAAAGGGTTGGAGCCGATTCGGTGACTTTGATGAGGTTTTCTTTGAGATGGCGGTCGGTGAGGAGAAAGAGCTCATCCTGCGGTCGAAGGGTGACTAGCCGCGCACATCCCTGCTAGAGGTTCCGGAGCCTGGAAGGTGGAGCCTCGAGGTGAGGAATGGAAGTTCCTCATGATCTCGAGTCCTTTCAGGCATTTCCTGTCTGGGTGGAGAGCCTGGTCGGTAGGTGCCGATAGCTGATACCTATCTAAGTTCTCCGCTGGTTCTTTCCCTCGTCTTGTCCCATTTTTCCCCGATCTTCTCCTTGACGAGCTTACCCACACGACTGAGCCATTTGACTCATGTTTTGTTTTCCGGCGCTGACTAAACTTCCTTGACATTGGGAGTGGGGGCCTCTGTGGGCACTGCACTTCCCTATTTCTGGTCGTGTTTCCTCGAGGCCTAAAACGGATCTCTCCGTGGGAACCATTTGCACCTTCACGATCTGCAAGGAGATTCAGATGCACCGCCAACTACTTCACTTTAGGTACCTTTTCTTGTTGCTTCCCTTCTTGATTCACTCCGCCGCCGCTCATGGGGATATCAGGCCTCCCTATGGGTGTGAGGATTGTGGGAACTACCTTCGCTACGGCTTTGTTACCGCGGATATGGCGGGTTGGACGGCGGATGAAGGACTCTGGTCCGTGGAGCCTCCCTTGCAGACTTCTACGACGACGTCCAATGCGATTTGGCCGGAGCGCATTTCTGCCGCTGGTTTTGCAATGTTATATCAACAGTTTACGGTGCCAAGTCGGGTGCTCGATCGATCTGGATTTCCTCCCCCTTCCGATCGATATTGGATCTCTGTTTCTTATCGAAAGCGAAGCCTCTTTGCTGATGATTCCCGGACCGAAACCTCCTTTTCATTGGACGTGATTGATGGCAATGGGGGAGTGGTTCGGTCCCATGAGTTCTCGACCACCTTGTCAGATTGGCGTCGAGAAATGATCGGACCTTTCCACTTGGGCTCCGACGCGACGGATAATCACTTCACCTTTCGACTGATCACCGCCAGTCAGAACCTTTTGATCGATGACCTGGGGTTCTGGGTCGAAGGGACTCAAGACAAGGCCGGGTTGTGTGATTGGGAGGCGTTGTCTTCCCCGGGAGACGCTGTGCGGGCTCGCTTGGACGAGCTCACTGGGGAGGATGATAATTTTTTCTCAGAACTGACCCGTTGTAACAACCTTCCCGGTGAGGAGAACCCTCTCCCTCGGGGCTGGATATGGGAGAACCCCCGGCTCGGGAACCCGCCGACGGCGGCGGACTCGGATGCTTTCTATCAGGCAATCGCCGACGAGATTCGCGAGACCTCTTCCACCTTCGTTCTTTCTTCGCTTCATATCGACAACCGCAGATTGGAGAGTGGTGACACCCTCACGAAGCGGTATTTGGCACCGGCATTGTGGGATCTGAGCGATCGTTTCCAGGGAGTCGAGCCGAGCCATTGGCCTTCGGTACGGATCATTCTTTCCCCTGCGCTTGGGGGAGTTGGGCAGGAGTATCCAACCGCGGAAGATATCTATTCTGCATTGACTCGGTCCTCTCCAACCAGTAGCCGGCTGAGAGTTCGACTTTCCGTGGCGGAAGTGGGAGTCGTTCTGGGGCAGGCCTGGAATCATACGAAGATTGCGGTACGCGATCGGCAGTTCGCCATTGTCGGGGGGCAGAATTGGGAAAATGGATATATCGAGCCGGAAGCAGGGCAGGCGCCGGTCTATGACCTCAATATGCGTCTCCAAGGAGATGCGGCTCGAGCGGCAGATCGAATGTTCGAGAAGCTGTGGTCCCGGCGGCGGTCGTTGCTACCGAGTCCTGATCCCGACGGCTCGGACACTTGTGTTGGATTTCATTGCACTCTGACTGGCGAGCCGGCCTTTTCTCACCTTCCCCCGGTAGGAGAGTATGGAGGTCTCAATGTGTTTGCCTTGGGCCGCGGGCACACGGCTCCTTTTCCGTGGGCTTGGAATCTGGATCAATCGGCGGATCACGCGGTCGTCGCTGCTATTTCTTCCGCAGAGGAAAAGATTGAGATCTCTCAACACCAGCTGCATTTGTTCGGTGGGATGGCAGATATCGTTTGGGAGGCGGTCTTTGAACGCATGATCGAGGCGCCCATCGAAGTCGAGATCGTTGTCTCAGACCCCTGGGGGGCACCGCCATTCTTTTCGGTCGAGACACAGGCTCGCCTTGCTACCGAGATCTTTGAGGATGTCGCGATTATCCATGGATTGAGCCAGAAAGAGATTGACGATGTCTACTGCCGTCTTTCCTGGGCTCCGTTCCGGCCAACGGCGGCGGCACTGGGGTTGGAGATTCAGGCCCACAACAAATATTGGCGCATCGATGGCGAGGCGTTCTATGTCGGCTCTCAGAATTTCTACCCCAGCGCCATTGGCCGCAGCTCCGGAAGTGATCTCAACGAGTTCGGGTTCATGGTGGACGATGAGTCCTACGCCCAGGAAATCGGAGCCGATTACTTTGGGGTTTTATGGAGCAACGCCGAGGCCCAAGACGAAGTCATTCGCAGTCCTCAATTCGGAGGAGAATGCCCAACGACCGTACCGGAGCCGGAGGTTTGCGACGGTGTCGACAACGATTTGGACGGCCAGGTCGATGAGGGGAATGTTTGTGGCTGTACTTTGGAAGGGTATGAAACCAAGCTGTATTGGTTCTGCAACACCGCCGTTTCCTGGCCAACGGCCGAGGCGGCTTGCCAGGCTCTCCCGGGGTCTCTGGCGAAGATCGAAGACTCCGACGAGAACGATTGGATCGCCTCCAAGTCCGATACCCAGGTTCGATGGATCGGGCTTTCGGATCTCGAAACAGAAGGTGTCTGGCTTTGGACGGACGAAACGGTCCCAACCTACTTGAATTGGGCTCCTATCGAGCCGAATGGCGGCAGCAATGAGAACTGCGCCAACATGTGGGATGGCGGTAGCTGGAATGATCTGTACTGTGACTGGCTAGAACCCTTTGTGTGTGAGCAGGAAGGGCCCATGTAGGCGCTTCTCTCCAGAATCCTGGAGCGCCCAAGTACAGCCTTCCCCATTCGCGCCGTGCCGATTCTCGTCGTTGAGAGTCGGCACGGCGTGTTGGGTTCTAGACGGAGAGCCAGGTGGAATTTTAGCCGTGCATGGAACGCATGCCTGACACCGTTTCAGAAGTTTATGGAGCGCTGGTGGGCCACTGGCTGAGGTCTCCGGATTCGAAGCCGTCGCTGAAGATGGATCGGCTGCGGATCACCAGCGATGCACCGGTTGGGGAGCCCGCGACCTCGGCGTATTCGGGGATGCCGACGGCGAGATCTTGGGCTGGGCTGCGGTTGAAGAAGCGGCCGGCGGAGAGGGCGGAGCCGAAAAATTCGCCGCTATCGAGGGTATCGAAAAAGATCATGTTGAAGATCTGGTGGCCATCGAAGGAGAGGCCAGCGTTGGTGCCATAGACAATGGTGACCTCGCCGGAATCGGCGACTCCTAGGGAATCGTCGGAAGGAGCACCCATGGCCAGATCATCGCGACCGTCGTTGTTGAAGTCCCCGGCTGCTACGGCTGTCCCCAATCGATCAAAGACATCGACATCGTTGTCGATGGTGCTCTCGAGGAGTATTTGATTTCCCGCCGCGTTCAGTCCCACGGCATTGCCGTAGAGGATCTGGACGGCGCCGGAGTTGCTGGGCCCAAACTGGCTCTCTCCAGGGACGCCAATGGCGAGGTCGGTCCACAGATCTCCATCGAAGTTGCCCTTCGCCAAGGAGAAGCCGAATTGGTCACCATCTCCCAGGGTGCCGAGAACGCCCGGGGTCATTTGGCTCAAGACTCCTTCTACCCCGGCGACTGTGTCGAGGCCTCCTGGGGCTCCCGGAAAGAGGATGACGGCGCCATGTCGACCGGCACCAAAGACGACTTCCCCTGGGGTGCCTACGGCGAGATCGGTATTTGCGTTGTGGATGAACTGGCCGATGGCGAGGGAGAAACCGAATTGCTCTTGGGTATTGGCGTTGAGTCCAACTCCCGGTGAGTTCTCGTTGATCACTAGGCTTCCCGTCGGACTCAGGCCGGTGCTCTCGACGCCGTACATGATAGCGACCTCACCGACGTTCTCCCGCGGGCCGAGAGGGCCTGGGATGTCCTCGAAGGGGGTGCCGATGGCGAGATCGTCGATGCCGTCGGCAGAGAGGTCTCCCGCTGCAAGGCTGAAGCCGAATAGATCTTCTTCTTCGGTGGCGCCGGACAAGGAGATCTGGGTGAAGCGTTGGACCGTGTTCAAGTCGAGAGCCGTTGGGCTGCCGTAAACGACGGCGATCTGTCCCGCGGCGATCTCACCGTTGACGTTTCGTCCCGGTAAGCTCATCGCCAAGTCGTCATGGTCGTCGCCATCGAAGTCACCGGTCGCCAGAGCCAAGCCCAAAAGGGCGCCGGCTTGGCTCACGGTGCCGAGGAGCTCCGCGGTAATGGCATCGAAGGAAAGCCAATCTCCGGGCCCGCCATAGAAGACCACCACCGCACCGGCATCGGTACTCCCGTTGACTTCGGTGCCGGGCAGACCCACCGCCAGGTCGTCATAGCCATCGTTATTGAAGTCGCCAACGGCATTGGCTCTTCCCATTTGGCTGTCGGTGGCCCCTGGGAATAGGGTGAACTCGAAGATGGAGAGTTGGGCGGTTGCCGGGGCGGTGTTCATCCCCAGGGAGAGTAGGAGGCCAAGGGTGGCCACTCGGGTGCTGAGGATCCTGAGAACCCTTGGAGCCCTGAGAGCCCTGGGGAGTTCTAGGTAGAGATGAAGCCTTGGAGCCGAAAGATGAATCTTCATAGGGGGCCTCCCATCGATGAGCAGGGGATAGACTCTCTGTTGGCAGAGTGTCTTTCAGGTTGCAGTCAGGTTGCTGGCAGGTCCTGGTGAGGGAGTCGCTCCAGCACCGTCGAGTCTCGGTGGTCCGCGGCTTCGATGTCCTGACCGGGGGAAAAGGAAGGGCTTAGGGTGAGCTTAGGATCGTCATCGGATGGGGATTTCTCGACGGGGAGGGGCCCAGGGCCCAGGTCGAGAGAGCCCTGGGTGATCGGTGAGTGGCTCGTCGAGCCGGACCTGCTGCGACTGAGCCGGGGGGAGGATTCCAGCAAGTTGGAGCCCATGGCCATGAGGCTGCTGGTCTTTTTTGCTCATCGTCCCGGGGAAGTGGTTCCTCGAGCGGAGATTCTGGAGGAGGTCTGGGAGGGGAGGGCGGTGGTCGACGAGACCCTCAGTCGGGCCATGTCCCTGGTGCGCCAGGCCCTGGGGGACAATGCCCAGAAGCCCACTTATTTTGAGACCATTCCGAAGCGGGGCTATCGGTTGATCGCGGCGGTGAGGCCAGCCGATGCCAAGGCCCCAGGGGTTGGAATCTCCGGGGCTGGAATCTCAGGGGCTGGAATCTCAGAGCTTGAAGTCGCACCGTCCGGAGCCCTGGAGCGAGGAGCCCCGGAGCGAGGAGCCTCGAAGACAGGAGCCTCGGAGCCAGGAAACGGGGAGTCGAGAGCGGTAGCGGGAGTAGCACCGAATCCGGGCTCGGCGGGGACCTTTGCCCCTGAGGGAGCATCCGGAAGCTCAGCGGCCGGGCCAAAGCGCTGGAGGTCCTGGGGTCTGTTGGGGATTCTGACGGTTCTGGCTGTGTTGGCTTGGGTTGGGTGGATGAGAAAGAGCTCGGAGTCGTCTTCTCGGCCTGTCGATGCGGCGGCATCCAGGTCCCCCGAGCCGTCTCGACGACCCGGCATCGCTGTTCTTCCTTTCCAGAATCTCTCCCCGGACCCAGCCAACGCCTATCTGGCGGACGGGTTGACGGAGGAGCTCACCCACCAACTCGCGGGCGTTTCCGGGTTGCGCGTGGTCTCCCGGACTTCAGCGACGCATTTTCGCGACTCGGATGCTCTGGCCCCGGAGATCGCCGACACCCTGAAGGTCGACTATTTGTTGGAGGGCACCGTCCTGGTGGTCGGTCAACGGTTGCGCATCACTGCCCAGTTGATCCACCCCGACCGCGACGACCACCTATTGAGCCGCAGCTACGATCGCGACCTCTCGGAAGTTCTGGATGTACAACGGGAAGTGGCCAAAGACGTCGCCGAGCAGACGCGCACCGAGCTCAGTCCGAAAGAGGCCCTCCGTTTGGGCCCCGGCAGACCGGTGAGATCGGAAGCCTACCGGGCCTACTTGCAAGGGCATCAGGAGATCCAGCGCCGTAGCGATATCCGCCATGGGCTCGAGCTGCTCGAGCGCTCCGTCGATCTCGATCCAGACTTTGCCCCCGCCTGGGCCGCCCTGGCGGATGCTCACCTGCTCGCCAACTCCTACACTGTCTTGTCGGAAGGGGAAGCCTATAGTGGGGCCGAGGTCGCCATCGCAAGAGCCCTGGAGTTGGATCCGGACCTACCGGCAGCTCACGCCTCCCTCGGTCTCCTGCGGTTGCAGAGGGACCGCGATTGGGCCGGTTCTGAAGCTTCCTACCGGCGAGCCATCTCCCTGGAGAGAAGCTACGTCACGGCGCGTCAATGGTATTCGGAGCTGCTGTCGTTCCTCGGTCGGCACCAGGAAGCCTGCGAGCAGGTGACCATCGCCCTCGAGCTGGACCCGCTGTCGCCTCTCATCCATGCGGCAGCAGGTCAGCGATTCAACGCCGCCGGGCGCTACGAGGAAGCCTTGCGCCGACTGGAAGACGTGGATGCCCTGGGGCCGGGATTCAGTTGGCATCTTCGCGAGAAGTCCTGGGCGTTGGCCCGCCTCGGGAGGGAGTCCGAGTCCCTTCAGCTGAGTGTCGAAGATGTCAAGCACCGAAAGCGGGCGAGTGCTGAGCGAATCGCCGACCTCGAGCGGGCGGTGGCAGAGGAGGGAATGATCGGCTACCACCGCTGGAACCTCCAAGGGCTCCTCACCATGAGCCGCCGCCCTCCCGGGTACTCCACCTGGCTCGCCACAGCCTACGCCGGATCCGGCCAGACGGAGAAGGCTTTGGAGTGGCTCGCTGTGGCGGCTCAAAAGCGGAATCTCTGGTTACTCCACACCCTCAAAAGCCCCGCCTTCGACTCCTTGCGAGAGGATCCGAGATTCACTCAAGCTCTTGGAGATCTCCCGCCGTGGCGGGTGGAGGCGGGGGGCTAGTTGGGGATTTTTCGAAGGGCCCTTCGAGTTCTGGAATGAACTCTATGGTGGTGGATCGGAGCGTCGTGTTTCTGGACCACCCTTGCTAGAGGAGGTGTTCGTTCTCCCTCCAAACCCCCCTGTTGTCCAGCCGAATGCCCTCATGACAACGCGGAGGAGTCAGAGAAGTTGCTATCCCCCTCTCCTCACCTTATTAAGTTCCTTTCGTTTTGGAGCTGCGGCTGATCCTTTTGCTGGGATTGATGAGCCTAAATTGCACGATGAGCCGCAAGGAGACCGGGACGACTTGATCGTTGACGGTTCCTGGGAAGAACTTCCAGTCCTTCAAAGCCTCAAAGGTCGATTCCTTGAACATACTTTCCATGGCCTGGGAGTTAGTGCTGTCGATCTCAAGCTCTTGGAGCTGACCCAGAGGATCGATGATTCCGCTAATGACTAGGCTGCCTTGGACCCGGCTTCGGCGGGCTGACTCGGGGTAGGGGGGAACTTCCCCTGCCAGGAGCCGAGGAAGCGATTTCGTTGTTGAACCTGCAGTGAAGGAGTTCGCGTCGGGCGCCTTCATGGAGCTTAGAGAGTCCGGGGAGCCGGCATTGAGAACCATGGCTATCTGGAAAGCTGGAGTTGAGCCGTCAGGAGCAAGTTCTTCGGCCTCGGTTCCAGGAAGGGGACGAAGAAGGGGGACAAGAATGAGAAGGGCGAGTGCTTTGAGTTTCATGATTGTTCTCCTTTTGTGCCCTTAGACTGCTTTGTTTTCCAGAAAGTTCCTTGAAAAGAGCGATGGCAGCCTGGTCCCTCGATGCGAAGCACGCAGTAGGGCTCTGGCCCTCGTTTCCAACGAGAAGGGTGAGGAGGAGAAGGCCATTCCGCCTGGGAGACACCGGAGAGGGAGGAGAGTGGCCTGTAGGATCCGCAGATCCGGCGACCCGATAGGGGTCACAGCAAGCCCATATCCAACCCTTTGAGCACAGCCCGGGTTCGATCTCTCACTCCGAGCTTCGAAAGGATGCTCGAGATATGGTTTTTCGCCGTCCCCTCGGCCACCGCTAGGGACTCGGCGATCTCCCGGTTGCTGAGGCCGCCGGCGATAAGCCGCAGCACCTCGACTTCGCGATCGGTCAACGCGTCGGCTGGATCGAGCCCACCAACGTCGACCTCGAGGTTGGCGAATCTCCGTTGCACGCCCTGGGTGACTGCGGGCTGCAAGTAGGTGCCACCGGCAGCGACGGTGCGGATGGCCCGACTCAGCTCTTCGAGGGAGACGTCCTTCAATAGGAAGCCGCGGGCTCCGGCGCGGACGGTTTCGATCATCAAGGCCTCGTCGTCGAAGGTCGTGAGCGCCACCGTCGGCACCAGGGCGTCGCGGCGGCTGAGCTCTTCCAGTACTTCGAGGCCGCTCAGCTTGGGCAACCGCAGGTCGAGGAGCACGGCGTCGGGGTGCTCTCGGCAGATCATCTCCACCGCTTCCTCGCCGTCCACCGCTTCGGCCACCACCTCGACTTCGGGAACCAGCCGCAGCAAGCTGCGAATCCCCTGGCGGACGAGGGCCTGGTCCTCGACCAGGCAGAGGCGGATCATCCAGCGCCCTCCCATTGCGGTGCCGGAGCAGACAAGGGCAGCCGTAGTCGGGTACGGAACCCTTCGCCCTCTTCCTCGCGCTGGCCTGGGGCCGGGTGGATTTCGAGGGTGCCCCCCAAGCCTTCGATGCGCTGACGCATTCCCGCTAGCCCGCTACCGGGTACGAATCGGGCCGCTCCTGTTCCGTCGTCCCGAGCCGAGAGGTCCAACCAATCATCCTTCTGCTTCAGGTCGAGCCAAAAATTGGTGCCGCCGGAATGGCGCACCGCATTGGTGATCAGCTCTTGGGCCGAGCGCACCAGAGCGTTGGCTCTCACCGGGTCCTCGATCACCAGCTTGTCCGGAAGGGTGAGGTGAATATTCGGCTGGGGAATCCCTGTGGCCAGACCGCGGAGGGATGCGGCGACGTCCACCGGCTGGCGGTTGCGCAGGGTGCGCACGGTACGGCGTAGATCCTCGAGGATGCGGCCGGTGATTTCGCCGGCCCGTTTCACCGGTTCCTCCACCTCACCATCGCCAACATGGGCTGCGACCTCGAGTTGGAGACTCAGCGCCGTCAAGTGGTGGCCGAGGCCATCGTGCAACTCTCGGGAGATGCGCAGCCGCTCGGCGACCCGGGAGCTGTCCGCCAACAGCTCGCGGGCGGCCTCGAGCTCGGCGTTGGTGCGCGCCAGCTCGCGGCGTGCGGCGGCCTCCCGCTCGGCCATGGTCACCGCCAGGAGGGCGAAGAGCTGAAAGCCGACGAAGGCCGCGGTGTGGGCAAGCCCGGGGCCCAGGCCGCTCTCGCGGCACAGGATCACGGCGAGCAGCGCCGACTGGCCGAACATCCAGGTCAGGGCCCGTGGCAAGTGGAACAGGACGACGGTTTGAGTGGCGACGATCACCAGAAGAGCTGCCTGTAGCGAATCGCCGAAGGCTGCCGTGGCGACCAAGGCGCAAACGGTTTGCACACTCAGCAGGAGAAGGCGGGCCCACCGTGGACGTTGGCTCAAGTCCAACCAGGAACCGATCAAGAGTGTGGCGAGAAAGAGGATGTGGGCGATTGCCCAGAGCCCCAACATCTGCACCATATCGTCGGGCAATGAGTCTTCGGGAGGCAACCTCACGAGCACTCGGTTCCAGATGACCAGCCAATACTGCAAACCCACCGCGGCCCAGGTCAGGGTTGCGGCCCCGAGCATCAAGCGTCCCCTCAAGGAGTGTTCTTCCATTTTTCCATTATGAGCTAGGCCCGGCCCGGCGTACATGTGCCGAAAGTCACTCTCGAAGCGATGACTTCCGGCACATGCGTTTGGCGGTGGCGCTTCCTAGGATGAAGAAGAACTGCCGAATGAGCAGCTGAAGAGCGGCTCCAACGAAAGGAAACGACACCATGCTGAAAGCGGCCTACTCGAGACTGAGATCCTTGCTCCCTTCAATCGCCCACCGGAACGTCGGCTTGCTTTTTCTCGGTTTTGGTTGCGCTGCGCTGGTCCCTCTTGGGGAATCCCTCGCCCAGCCAGGCGGCCCCGACCCGAGCCCCATCTCCATGCAGCTTCCGCCGTTGCCGGTAGACAAGGGGGAGGTGGACTTGCCCCTGGGAGGCGACTCGCCCTTCTCCTGGGTGGCGATTGGCGCCGGGCTGGCGCCGGATTATCCGAAGGGCCAGTTGCGGGTTCGCTACACCATCGCCCAGGGCCAACCGGTCGGTGCGGCAATGATCTTTCGCCCCGGGACTCTCGACCGTCTCGACCACCTCGACATCGAGATTCGCGGCAATCGCTCCACTCAGCTCGTTCCTACCTTGCGCGATATCACTGGTCTGGTCTACCGCTTCCCGGCGGTTGCTGTGCAAGGGGGGCGACCGCGCCTCCATCACCTGCCCGTCGCCGAGATGCAGTATTTCCCCGGCCAGTCCCATGGGCCGGATCCCGGGAGTTTTGATCTCGGCGAGGCGATTCTGCTCAGCCTCGTCGACATTTCTGCCTTTACCGGTTCGGTACCTGCCGGTACGGAGATTGAGTGGACCGTGTCCAAGTTGACCGCTGTGCTGGCTCAGGACCACCTAGAGGAGGAGGGCGAGGCCGCTGCGATCCGGGTACCGGCCCCCACTACGGTGCCCGCCGATCCCCTGAGTTCCAACACCTTGGCCGCCAACACCCGGGCCGCTAACACCCGGGCTGCCAACACCTGGGCTGCCAAAAGATCGCCTGCGGGGTCTGGCCGTCATCCCCGAGCCGAACAGGCCGAAACCCGCTTCTTCGAGGTTTTCAATGGCCAACTGGGAGACCGGCCCTTGGACCGGTCCGCAGCGCTTCAGGAGCTGAAGGAGGCCTTCTTTTCCGATCCGTCAGACCCGCGCACCGCTCTTTTGCTCGGCCTCAACTACCTCTGGCTGAGTGCAGAAGGGGACCGGACCGATCTGCGGACGGTGGATTTCCTGATTCTCGCCGAGCATTTCCTGGAGCGCGCCCAGCGGCTGGCTCCTGGCGACCAACGCATCCCGAGCTGGTTGATTCCCACGCAGCAGGCCTTGGCGAGGATCGACCGTGACCCTGCACGGGTCCGAGAGCTCGAAGGGGAGCTGCTCGCTGCCTACGGCGAGGACCCGAGCTTCCATTCCTTCTCCGTGGCCCTGGCTGGATTCGGCTCCCCTCGCAGCTCCGAGGCGTTCGCTCGTGGCCTGGGGGCCTTACGCAGGGCCATCACGACCGCCTGCCCGGATGACGACTCCACCTGTCAGAACCACCTCCGGTGGCCGCACAACCTCGAGGGTTTCCTGACTTTTCTCGCTGACTACGAGCTCAAAGCGGGAAACCCAGCCGCGGCCCAAAGGACGTTCGAAATGGTGAAGAGTATTCCCGACTATGCCAGTTGGCCCTATCGGGCGGAGGCCGAGGAACGCCGTGCAAACCTTGCTTTCTATGCCGACCTCTATGCCAACGACGACCCTACCGATGACCCTGCAGCCCTGGTGATGACCTCCGGGCATTCCTGCCAAGTTTGTCACCGAGCCGAGTGAGAATCACGGCTCTGAGAGCAAGGAAACTTTCTCTCGATTTTCTGTCAATCCTTGATTCCATTTTTACTCGCGTTGCGCGTAGCGGTACAGAAAGGAAAAGAGTTCAGTTTGCGGGAGCTAAGAAAGCGATCTCTTCCGAGGGGAAGTCCGCTCTCTGAACTGCCAGGAATGTGTCGGTCTTTTCCATCGCAGCCCGAGGTGGTGTAGATCTCCCGCCGTTGTGGCCTCGAGCAAAGACCTTCGCTTACTCTGTCTCAGGGTGTAATAGATAGAAAATAGATCTTAGAGAGGAGATTTCTTATGTTGAATAAAGATCAATTCAATCGAATCCGGAAGGCTTGGATCATCGCTAGTTTCGGTTTCGCTTGTTTGGTGGCGGTGGTTTCCATGGCAGTGCCCAATGGTGGAAGATGGGTGGAGAGTGGTCACGATGATTGCCCTGCCGGCATGGTCTGCGCGGATTGGGAAGTCTCGGGCTCAACTTGGAAGGGTTACTGTTGTATTCCCAGTAGCGAGATTGGATCCCCTGATATCAACGCTTGTCATTCCAGCTTTCGGCACTTTGGTGGTGGCCCGTAAGGTGAAACGAACGCCTCGTTCTTGGGTACGGATCTTGTGATCTGGGGAGGCCCTACAGAACGAATTTGAAGAAGCAGCGGAGGAGTATTCGATGCCCAAGGCGCTGCCTTTGGATCCCGATCGAGTTGTCTAGTCCCAACAGCCCCGCCTTTACCTGCTGAACGCTAGGTGTTTCGGCGCTCAGCAGGCGGCGAGTTCGTCCTTTTCAGGTATTCCTCCATCTGAAGAGGCAGGTTCTTGGCAGTTGGATGTTGAGTATTTGAGAGAAGGTTGCTCGAGAGTGTTGACAAAATATGGGTACCTGCGGTTATAATGAAATAGTTAACAAATTTTACCAAGGAGGACTTCATGAAGAGCGCTGAAAAGACGTCGAAGAATTCCAAGACGGTACGCAAGTTGAGTCGAAAGGACTTGACCGGGAATGCCAACGAGTTCATCGATATGCTCATTCTGGGGTGTTGCACCCAAGGTTGCTGCGAGCGCTGAGTCTCGGCCAACGCCGAATCTCAGTGAGCACTGAGTCACGGCGAGCCCTGAATTGCGGCGAGTACGGAGCTCGTCGGATTTCTTGGCTCGCCCCAGTCGGCTCAAAAGGACCTTACTAAAACAGGAGAGCTGTTCCCATGCCTACACCGCCTCATTCCTCTTCTTTTCCAGAATTGAGTCGAAGAGGGATGGGGGTGCCGGTTTCGCCGGGGGACTCACTCCAGGATCTGGCACCAGCGGGACAGCTCGCCGAAGAAGAGCTTGCCGAAACGGAGCACCAAGCGACGGCGCACTTCCATGAGGTGGCGAATCTGCTCCTTGGGTTGTCCGCCAAACCCGTGGCTGAGATGGCCGCGGTGCTTCGGCGTACCCGGCAGCAGCGAGGCGTTTTCTACCTGCTAGGTAATGGGGGTAGCGCGGCCACAGCTCTACATCTCGCCAACGACCTCTCCGCTATGCAGCCCTTGGGGGAGCCTCCTTTAAGGGCCGTTTGTCTGAATGGAAATCCCAGCCTCTTTTCTGCCCTGGCCAACGACTATGGCTATGAGGAAGTCTTCTCCCGCCAGTTGAAAGGGAGGCTTCAGCAACAGGATGCGGTGCTCGCCATCTCCGCGTCCGGCCAGTCCGCCAATTGCCTGAGGGCCCTGGCCTACGCCAGGAGTCAGGGAGTCACCACCCTCGGCTTATTGGGCTTCGACGGCGGCCAGGCGCGCTCTCTCTGCGATATCCACTTTCTAGTTCCCCACCCGGGGTATTTGCCGGTGGAGGACATTCATATGGTGGCTTGCCACGCGCTTTCCAGAGTTCTACGGGCAGCAGCCGGGGACTCACGGGGCCCAAATGGAGTTCCGGAGCTCGATGCCTGAACCAACCTTCTGGTGGCCTCTGGAGCTTTCGGCCCGGGAGAAGCAGGCGGTGGAGGGGATGCGCGCGGATCTCCTTCGGCAATCGCCGCAGCTCGATGTGGCGGCGGTTGAGAGGGTCTCGGAGCAGCTGGCGCTCCAGATGGCTCATTCCTTGCCGGCGATCGTCGAAAGAGACGGCCTACCTCACCTCTGTCATGTCTTCAACGGTTGGGGAGACGGTCTTTTTCGAGGTCGACCCCTCACCGCCGAGCTCGAGCCCTTCGTGCATCGCAACCGTAGCGGTGGTCCGATTCTGTTGCAGTGCGACCCGGAAGGGGACTATCACCCCTGGCAGAGCCTGGCTTATGCGGTCATGGCAGGAGTCGAGCCCCACAAGGCGTTGTTCGAGGATGCCATTGGTGGCGTTACCTTGAGTCAGCTAGCGGCCAACAGCCGTTTCTTGCGCACCGACAAGGGCATCGAGTTGGGGCACCTGCTATTTGCCGCGGCTCAGCTGGGAGGGGAGGCGCTGGAAGGTGTCTTCTCCCTGGACGGTGAAGAGCACGATCTTTCCTCGTTGGTGGATTTAGCCATCGAGGCGCACCATTTCGGCGGCTTCGACGTGTGCCGCAAGTTTCACCTCACCGAGGGCATTTGCGCGGTAGCGGCGCTGGTACCCGGCTTCGAGGGTTTTCGTTCCCAAGGGCAGGGCTTTTTGTCCGGCCAGTTGGAGATGCTTCTGCTGCTGGGCGTCATTCTCCAGCAAGCCCGCCGGCTCTTGGACACAGGAAGGTCGTTGGCGGAGGAGAGCCCGGAGTCTCGTTTGGTGCGGGAGCTGCGGGACACCCTCATCGTCGACGAATACCTGGAAAACCACTGCTATTACGCCGGCCACCTCATCGAGTTGGCTGGTTTTGCGGAAGCGATGGGCTATCCCATCGAGGCAGAGCATCGCGGCGCCATGGCTCTGGTCCTCAACGAGCTCAACGCCTTGCTTCCGGAGGCTTTGGCGGAGCTCTCCTTTCTCGACTGCTTCCTGCATCTCGGGCATTACCGGCGCGCCATGACTCTACAGTTGGAGGTGACGCGAGCCCAGCGGGGGAACCGTCGGTTGGAGAGGGCAGATCTCCGACGGTTCGAGGTCGACTTCGATGCCCTGGCTGCTCAGCCGGGGCTGGAGCGTTCCTCGGTTCCGCCCGCACTCTTCTCGTCAGGAATCTACGCGGCCGCACCGCCCTCCGTGACCATTCGTCCCCGTTTCGAGGCGATCGTGGAGCACTATGCGGTGCGTGCTCGACAAGGCCTCGGCCCCCGAGGGCATCTGGGGCATTTTCGCCGCATCGGGCCCGCCGCTTGGCCTCGTGCCGTGCACTACGAGCTATTGGACTACGGCGATCGTGTGGGAGCGGAGATCCATTTGGAAAGTGACGCGGTGCGCCCTTTGGGGCCGGTTCTGCGCGATCTCACCGCGGCGGTGGGAGAGCAATTCCGTAGCCAAACCGTGGAATGGGAGCCCGGTTGGTCTCGGAATAGGGGGCGCCTGAGAGTTCTTTTCGAGGAGAATTCTCCAGCCGAGGAGGTGGCCGAAGCGATGGTGGCGTTGGTCGATAAAACTCTACCGACCCTCGAGGGGCAGGGAGGAGGGCTATGGGGAGGTTCTGCGGTGGGGGAAGACGCCTTGAGCCGTTGATTCTTCCCCTCGTCGGTGGGATGGGATTCGGACGGGAAGACTCAGATGAGGCGATGCAGGGAGGAGGAAAGGGCCGCAGTGTCTTCCTCGTAGGTGCCGAGAAAGCAGCCTTGGTGGTATTGCTCCAGACAGGCGCTCAAATTCTGTCTCTGGTTCGCAGCCTTGCCGTCTTGGTGGAAGCTACGGGCTTCGTCTCCGTGACTCAAGTGCACCACCGATCCCACTCGCTTCCAAGCCAGGCTGAGCTGAAGTTGTAGCCTCACCAGTAGATCGAGATCCTCCCAACCCCATCCCTCGAGCCTCGAGCTCATGCCACCGACGGCGATGAAATCCTCTCGCCGGAGCAGTACCAATCCTGGAGCGCTGCGACTGCCGTCGGAAAACCGCAGCCGATTGGTTTCCACCTTGGCCCGCTGGCCACCGACCGTCTCGAATTCCATGGAGTGAACGATTTCCAGCAACTGGGAGTCTCCCGGCGTCCTCGCCTTCTGAGATTCTTCCACTCGATCGACGGTGACGAAGCTGCCCTCGGTGAGGGCCTGGCTGGCTTGTTCGAGGAAGGCCTCCCCTAAGACGATATCGGCATCCAACAAGAAGAGCTGGTGGGAGCGAGCGGCCGCAGCACCGAGATTGAGAGCCAGGCTTTTGTTGAAGGTCTCCGCCTCGGCTTCGTCTCTCGTGACTTCGTAGCCGGCAAGGCTAGGTAGGTCCAAGCGCTTCAAGAGCTGAGCTAGGGAGGTGCTATCGCCGCCGCAGCTGATGACCAGAACTTCACAGCCAAAGGCAGAGAAACCACTTGAATTGGCTTGAAGGGTGGTCTCGAGCTCCGGCCGGTCACACCAGGGAATGATCACGGATAGAGGTGGTTTGGAAGTCATGGCTTTCTTTTCCCTGGAGAGCTTGCGGAGACCAAGCCTAGCTCCAACCACTGCTGGAGGGTTTGCCGGCACGGGCCCGCAGCCAGCTCCAGGTGAGCCACCGTTTGCGGTGAATGGCAATATTCCAGTAGCTCCAAGTCTGCCGCTGTGAGCTCATGCACCGCGGGCCAGGCGGGATCTTGGACCTGGTAGCGCCCTTGGCCGAGGGGTTTCAGGGGGGCGGGCATCCACACCCGCGTGGTGTCGTGGAGCGAAGGAAGCGGGCCGCTGACATAGTGCTCGACCACCGGTCGGTAGAACTCCCAAGGAGTGTCGATGGGGGGCAATAGCCCCGAAGGGGGCTCGGCGGGTGCCTCCCTGCGCAGTCTGATTGTTTCTGAGGGGCCAGTTTTGGATGAGCCTGGTTTGGGCGGGCCTGGCTTGGAGGGGCCAGTTTTGGATGAGCCTGATTTGGCGAGACCGGTGGAACGAAGGCGGATCGCCTCCCGGACACCGTCACACAGGGCGCGGCCGCAGACTTGCTCCGAGTACACCTGGCGGGCTCGTTGGACAGATTGGGAGCTGAGCTGTTTCAGGGCAGTCTCATCGCGCAGCCAGGCTTCCGCCTTTTCCACGGCGGCCAGGGAGTCCATGCGGATACCCGTCCGGGTGGTCCAGGTCGGCATGGCGATTCCCGTAATGCCGTCCGCAATGGTGTCTTTGAGGCCGCCATAGGAAGCCCCCACAACGGGGGTTCCACAAGCCATGGCCTCGACGGGGGTATAGCCAAAATTCTCATCGAGGGAACAGGTGGGATGAATCAGGAGGTCCATGAGGCTGTAGCACGCGGAGAGCTCCTGGTCATTCATGTCGGCCGGGAAGTAGGCGATGGCGTCGGAGAGGTCGAGCTCCTGAATGAGCGAGGCGATCCCTTGAGGATAGTCCGAAGTGACGTAGTCGAGGACCGGATAGTCACCCCAGTAGTCTCCAATCACCAGTCCTGAGACCGTGCGTGGATGCAGGCGCCGCTGCAGCTCGGCGATGAAGCGAAGGCAGTAGTGGAGGCCTTTCTGAGGCAGCAGTCGGCCGACGAAGCCGATGACGATGTCGGCTTCCACGATCGGTACCGACTCTAGACACTGGTCGCGAGGGAGGGGATGAAAGCGTGCGGGGTCTACCGGCAGGGGAAGGTGGCAGAGGTGGGGGCCGGCCCCGACAAATAGGTCGTCGAAGATCGCCAGGTCCGAGGTGCAGTTGACGATCAGAGCGTCGGAAGTTTCCAAGCGTTCCAAGCGGGAACGCAGGAATTCCTGATCGAGGACGGGGCCTCCATGGAGGGCGAGGAGCAGGGGGCAGTCCGGGTGTTGGGGAAGATCCCAACAGTCTCGTCCGAAGAAATTGACCAAGGCTGCAAATCGTCCGCTGGCCGCGGCGGCAACGACATCTTCCACCAAGGTGGTCTCGAATTCTTCCGCCAAGGCTCGCAGGTAGAAAGCGCGGGTGCGATTTAGGCTCGCCCAGGGGTGTTCCTCAAACCCACAGAGGCCGATGGCTGGTCGGTGGGATTCGGTCATGGCCGCCTAGGCTCGGCTGTGTCTCCGGCACTAGTTGTAGCTCTAGTGGTGGCTTTGCCTGGGGCACCGGGGTTCAGCAGGATTCGCAGCTCTTGGACCAGCTCCTGCTCCACGGTGTCCCGGCGGCGGCGAATCGACGCGGTGACGCTCGCCGCGGAAGGCGCGTCTTGCAGCAGCTCCTTGGTGTGCTGCAGTCTTCGCTGGGCGAGCTCCGGGTCTGCCAGCTCTTCGCTCGCGACGTAATACTCCATGGCATCGTGCATGGCGTAGAAAACGTGACGCTTGTCCCGCCAGGCGTGGCTCCAACCGAGGCTGCAATCAAAACTCTGCTGCGTTGCCAGTGCATCTCCCAGGCAAATGGCAGGCACTCCGCATCGCCAAGCGTTGAGACACACGTGGTAGGTATCGGTCACCACAAAGCGGTACTGGCTCAAGCGGCTGAGCAATTCGCCCACCGGGGGAGCGAGATCTTGCGGCGCGGTAAGGGCGGGAAAGGATTCTAGAGTCGGGCCAAGAAGGGCCGGGGGCGTGCGAGGGTCGAGCCAGGAGAGCCATTCCGCCGGAGTGTCCAGAGCTGCGCACAGATCCCGGGCAAAAGCTGCCAGGGGAGCCACGTCTCGTCGGGTACGGCCAAAGAACACCCCCGCGGCTGGGGCCTGGGAAGGGGCGCTCTCCAATGCCCCGGGAAGAGCCGCCACACAATCTTGGCGAAGCAGCAGCGAGGCATCCACCCCGAGAGGAAAGGGCCGACTTAGGTTCCTCTGGCCTGAACCCCCAGGACGCGAATCGCCAGGATGCGAATCCCCCAGCTCGCGAACCCGCAAGGCGGAGTAGACGTCGCGCATCCAGATCCGGCGGCTGGCGTCCACGAAGCGACCCAGGGCGGGGCCGTAGTCCGGGTGGCGGTAGTCACGGTCTCGATTGAACACCAGGGTGCCGCCGAAGGCGAGGGTTCGGCTGAGGGCTTCCCGCGGTGCCTCGGTCAGTAGGAAATGCTGGCGCACGGTCTCCGCAGCCGCCTCCAAGGTGGGCTCCAAACCCAAGTCGACGAGGATGGCAGCTACCTGAGAGTGGTACCCGAAGGCGTGGAGAAAGTCGCCCCAGTAGAGAATGACATCGCTGGCATAGAGCTCTTCCAGTCGATCCCGAAACGGGGTGTAGGCAAAGGGGAGCCTCTGGCGCCGCAGAAAGTCCTGTCGAATCGGCTCGGGTAGCTCGGGCAGTCTCTCCTCCGAGGAATAGAGTTGAACGAAGCGTACTTCCGCCTCCAGCTGGTGACGGCGGCAGAGATCGTAGAGAGCTAGATCGACACTGGCCATGCCGGCGTTGGGCCAGGGAGGAGGGGCCGTAATGGCGGTGATGACCGGCAGCTGGGGCAAGATTGGCCTCTCGAAAAGAATTCGATTTCGGCACCCGTTTGGGACTGGGGCCGATGATGGAATACCGAGTGGTGTGCGAATCGCGCGCTATTAGGCGTTCGTCTCCTGAGTCAGAATGCGCAAAGAGGCACGAGCGACCCGCACCGACGGTAGGGCACAGGCGAGGACCGTTAGGGTCACCAATAACAGGCTGGCGACCACGAAGGTCCAAGGGTCGAGGGTGCTCACCTGGTGCAGGTGGCTGCGCAGCCAGCGGCTCAACAATAGGTAACCGATGGCCCCGACACCAGCGCCGAGAGCCATGAGTCGCAATCCACGGTTCAGAGCCAGGGCGGCAACTTGACCCCGGCGTGCGCCCAGGCAGCGTCGAATGGCCAGCTCCCGTTGGCTCTGGGCGACCCAGAAGGTAATCACTCCGTAGAGCGACAATATGGTCAGTAGAATCGCCAAGGCTGCCAGGCCCGCCACCAGGTAGAGGGCTAATTGGCGGTTCGCCAAACTCCGGTCCACGACCGCGCCAAGAGATTCGATGCGCAGCTTTTCGAGACCGGGGTCTATCTTCTCTACCGCACTCCGTACCGCTGCTTCGATTCCAGAGGCCCCCGGGGCGTGGCGCAACACGTAGCTGCAGCCATCCGCCGGGAATTGGCTCATGGGGAGGAAGATCTCGGGCTTCGGTGGTTCCTCGAGGCTAGTCTGGTGGGTATCGCCCACGACTCCGACGATCTCCCAAGGGGTTTCCCTGGGATTGATCTCGCTGAACCAGGTGAGTCGGAGGCGTTTCCCCACCGCGCTCTTCCCTCCTAGGTGCTGGAGCCGGAATGCCTGGTTGACCAGGATGACTCGCGGTGACTCGGTGGAGTCGAAGGAAGAGAAGAGACGCCCTTCGAGGAGCGGCGTGGCGAGGCTGGGGAAGTAGTTAGCGCTGGCTAGGTTGATGGCGGCTCGCGGCCATTGGTTATTGTCCGCCGCTTCGCCCTCCGGCAGGAAGCCGCCGGAGAACCCTCGGCCACTCAACGGTAGGCGGGCGATAGCACCTGCGGCTTCGACTCCGGGTATCTGTTCCAAGGACTCCAGCAGTCGCTGGTGAAAGGCGATGAAGGCGGGCTCGGTGTTGTAACGGATTTCGGGCAAACCGATTCCAAACTTCAGCACCCGGGTGGTGGAGAATCCTGGTGAGGTAGAGAGAAGTGACGAGAAGCTACGCAGGAGTAAGCCGGAAGTGAGCAGCAGAATCACGCAGAGGCCGATTTGGCCGACCACCAGACTTTCCCGCCACCGGCCGCGGCCCTCGGTCGGTGCGCCGCCGGTTTGCAGCAGCGAGGCCCAGCCTCGGCCCCTCACTGCCAGGCCCGGAAGCCAGGCGAGTGCCAGGCCCGTGACGAGGGCCAAAGCTGCTGCTGCGAGGGCTGTTGCGGTGAAGCTTGCCAGGTCACCGGAAGCCATCCCCGGGAGGGACGTTCCGATAGCCGCTGGCAGAGGGGCGCCCAAGAGGTCGAGGATGGCGGGCAAAGAAGCCAGGCTGGCGGCGGTGACCACCAAGCCGAGGAGGGCTCCGCTGCCCGTCAGGGCCAAAGACTCGAGCATCAGCAGGCGCAGGATCGCTGTTTCACTGGCTCCCAAAGCGGACCGTAGGGCAAAGTCTCTGCGCCGAGCCAGAAAGCTCGAGAGCAGGAGATTTGCGGCGGTGCTGCAGGCGATCATCAATACCAAGATGCCAGCTCCGGCGAGGAGTAGAAGGGGCTCCCGGTGAGGACCACGGAGGGAGTCCTCGAGGCTCTCGAGACCAGCTCCAAAATTCCTATTGGTGTTCGGGTAGGCCTGCGCCAGTCTCTCGGCCACCCCCGAAAGCTCGGTGCCCACCTGGCGTAGGGAGGCATCGTGTTTTCTGCGGCCCACCGCTCCCAGGGTTCGTTGATGGCGCCGCTCTCCGTAAACCCCTTTGTCTAGCAGGATGAAAGCTGCCGGGACTTTTCCGTCCATAGGGAAGGAGAACTCCGGGGGAAGGATGCCGATCACCGTGAAGGGGGCCTCGTTGAGGCGCAGAGTTTTTCCTTTGATCGCCGGGTCGCCGCCGAACTGCTGGTGCCAAAGCGAATCGGTGAGCATCACCGCAGCGATTTGGTCTCGATCATCCTGGGCAGAAAAGAGCCGTCCCAGCGAGGGCAAGACTCCGAGAACGGAGAAAAACCCGGGAGTCACCATGCCAATTTGCACCACTGAAATGGTGTCAGAGGAATCGACTTGCAAGGCGAAGGTTCGGGGACGGAACGCTGCCGTGCCTTCGAGGGTCGCCACTTCGTCCTGCCAATCTTCGATGTTGGGCCAGGCGGCATTGCGGCGGCTTCCGTCCTTGGCGGTCTCGAAGAGAGATACCAAGCGGTCCGGCTCGAAATAGGGCAGAGGAGAGAAGAGTAGATTGAAGGTGGCTGAGAATAGAGCCGCATTGAGGCCGATCCCCAAGGCAAGGACCACGATGGCGAGGCCACAGAGAAAGGGCCTCTGCTGGAAAGTCCGCAGGGCCGAGCGGATTTCCTGGACAAAGGTCCAGCGGAGGAGCTCTCCCTGGTCTTTCTGGGAGGCGAAATCTTCGAGGGGGGTCGGGCTTGGTTCTGGCTGCTGGACTGGACTCTTCACCAAACACCTCGCTGTCATCGGCAATCGGCGGTCACCACAGACATCCTGTCGTGGAAGTTATGGTCCTTTCGAAAATTAACTCTATCACCTAATCCGATGGAACCGAGAAGGGCGGGAGCATTTTTCCCATTCGAATCCCTTTTGCTGGACTCTAATCCTTCCTAAAACGCCTTCCTGAAAGGCCTATCTGGCACCCGATCCTTGGCCGAGGGGGGGAGATCTGAAATCGAAGGAGCCTGACTTGATCCAATTCGCTCCTGCTTTTCGCCTATCAGCCCGGTTTGAATTCGGCTCATCTCTTTGAGGAGGAAAAATCCATGCAAGAAAAGCTCTCAATCCGTCGGTGGATATTGGCGCCATTGTCCCTATTCGCGCTCTGCGGTCTGGCGGTAGTAGGTTCGTTCGGCGCTCCCCAGGGTCCTTGGGAAGGAAACTATCCGGGCCCAGAAGAGGGTGAATGGCAGACCAATGGCCGGGCAGACGCCAACCAAGCCTACTGTGATGCGAACTTTCCTTTCACTGTCTGCACCGAGTGGTGTGAGTTGAGCCCAGCCCCTCCACCCATTTGGGTGGAAGTGGTCGCAACCGGGGTCTTGTGCTGTTTGGATCCCCAGCATGCCAACAGGCCTGGTTCCCCGGGGGATTGCGAGCATTTCTTTCAAGGGAACTCATAGCTGAGCAGCGGGGAGTAGCGGCTGCACTGTCGGCTGTGTTTAAGCCGTGCATGGAACGCATGCCTGACACCGACTTTCTGAGGTCGGGCTGTCCGGGGCTGAAATCGGGGGGCGAGTGGCGTATTCTGGGAGAGCTAGGATTCGCCACGAGGAGGTGTTTCGAGGGATGGCTAAGCAGTCTTTCACGGCTTCCCGAGAGGAGCCGTTTCCCGCCAGTTGGACCGTGGAACAGGGGCTTCGAGCCTTTTTTGAGGAGAACGGCTTCGAGAGGGAGGCCTATGATGGCTCGCGGACCCCGGCATCGGTCCTGGGGTTTGAGTTCTCGGTGCCGAACCCACCGCGGCATAGGTGGGCGATCATGCTCCATGACTTGCATCATATTGCGACCGGATTTGGCACCGACCTGACTGGAGAGGGAGAGATCTCGGCCTGGGAATTTCGTCGGGGACTACGCCCCTTGGGTCTCTATGTGGGCTCCATTGTTTTTGGCGGGGTTCTCCTTGGCTTGGTGGTAGCACCACGAAGGACTTTGAGAGCTTGGAGAAGCTCTCTTGGTGGCCCATCGCTCTTCTTTCTCGGCAGCTATAGCTTCGATGACCTACTTCAGCTGAGTATCGGCGAGCTTCGCAGGATCCTGGGGCTGCGGGAGGAGGGGTTGTCCAAGGCTCACCGGGGGGTTCATTCCCGGGCACCAAAGCCCTGATGGTTCGGAGACGCCCTTATGGGGCTCCTCGAGCCTCTTCTCCTCGATCAATCGAGATAGCCGGGAAAGGTCGGTAGGGACTCGAAGCTGTCCTTGTCGTGTTGGATGACGACGCGAGCTTTCTCTTCGCTGGCCAGCTCTTCGAAGCGATCCATGGACTGAAGGGTGAGTTCGGGGTCGATGTTGAAGGCCGGAACGGCCCTCATCTTCCGGGCCTCGGCATGAGTGTAAAGGTCCCCAGTCAAAAGAACGTTTCCTGAGCGCTGCAGCCGGACCAGCAGTACCGCATGCCCCGGGGTGTGCCCCGGCATGGCCTTCATGACGACACTGCCATCTCCAAAGACATCGTGATGATCCTTGTAGGTCACCGTCGTCGCCCTCTCGAGGGCCGCATAAGCCTCGGCTCCCTGTTCCCGAAGGCCTTGCATTGCCTCGGAGAACATGAAGGCCCGCTCGGCTTCGTGGACGAGGAAAGTCGCCTCGGGGAAGAGGTGCGCGTTGCCGAGATGATCCGGATGAGAATGAGATATGGCCAGGAATTCGATACCCGAAGGCGGTAAATCGAGCTGTTCGAGTTGATCGGTCAGTTTGGTGGTCATCCTCATGTGAATGGCTTCGGTCTGGATGCCGTTGGGGTTGTCAACGAGGGATTGGTCCAGACCGATATCCCAGAGGAGATCCCCTTTGGGATGGCGAAGAAGAAAGCAGGGATCCACCAAGGAGAGGGCGACTCCATCAAATTTCCCCTGGTTGGAGAAAGCGCTGATGTCGGGGAAGTCCATGGTGCCGCAGTCCAGGGCGTAGAGCCTGAGGGCGTTGTTGGCCGGCGGACTGGTGGTACCGGCCGTAAGGCCAGCTTGTTGGGCCTGGTAGGTTGCACAACCTACAAGCACACTGAGACTCAGTAGGAGCGGGATCGCAATCGTTTTCATCGTTCTTGTGGACTTTCCTGCTTTGATGGACTCAACTCCTACGAGAGGGTCGCATCGATCCTTGACATTGTTGCGGGGCCTATCTGGTCTTCATGGCCACAGACTCGATGCAGCTCAACCCCTATTTGAGGCTTCGGCGATGAGGCCGAGGTAGTCGAAGGTGAGTTCTCTAGGCTACCGCTCCATGGCTGCGATTCGTAGCCCGAGGCCTATCAAGAGAGCTCCAAACACTCGGTTGACGGTGCGTTGGCTCCTTTCCAAGACTCTTCGGACGATGGGCTGATCCAGGGTGTAAACGAAGACGAGCCAAAAGGTCGAGCTCACTAGCTTCATGCAAAGGATGAGGGTGAGAGTCATGGAGAGAGAGGTCTCCGGTGTGATCACCATGGTGAAAACCCCCAGATAAAACAGCGAGCCTTTGGGGTTCAGAACGTTGTTCAGAAGACCTTGGACAAACCATTTCTCGTCCGAGGTCCCGGAGCTGTCAGAAGTCACCTCGAAAGAGGAGTCATCGGCCCGCAAGGTGGCGATTCCCAGGTAGATGAGGTAGGCGGCGCCAGCGAATTTGAGAACGCTGAAGGCCACGATGCTCTGGGAAATCAGCCAGCCGATTCCCAGCAGGCAATAGGTCATGTGTACCGCGTTGCCCACCAAGACTCCCAGGGACGACCAAAGTCCTGCTGCCCGACCGCCCACCAAGGTGTTTCGAGTGACGATGACCAAGTCCGGACCGGGGCTGACCATGACCAGGAACGTGATGCCGATCACGACCAATATTTGTTCCATCAGAGCTGTCCTCCTAGGAGAGTCATTACCCTCTCCAAGTCTTCCCAACGCCGTGCTCCAGAGTCTACCAGCCGGCTCCATCGCTCCTGGAAGAGCTGGGTGTCAGGCGTGCGTTCCATGCATCGGTTAAATGCCAGCGGTTGGCCGAATACGGGAGCTGTGATTTTTCTGGAGGGGTTGGTATTTTAGGGCTGCATGGAACGCATGCCTGACACCGGAGGGTGGGAGTCGAGGCAATCCGGTGGGGTCAATCTGACTTCAATGCCGAGACCACATCGATGCGAGCGGTTCGGCGGGCCGGAAGGTAGCTGGCGACAAGGGTGACGAGGCCGAGAACCAAGGCGACGGCGGCGAAGGAGATCGGGTCGAAGGGCGAGATGCCGTAGAGCAGTCCCCGCAGGGGCTGGAGGGCGAGAGTGGCGAGGACGAGGCCGAAGACCAAACCGATGGCCACCACTCGAAGGGCCTCTCCCACCACCATGCGGATGAGCCGTGGGCGACTCGCTCCCAGGGCGGCTCGGATACCCACTTCCCGGGTACGACGGGCGATGGCCAGGGCGATCATGCCGTAGAGCCCAAAGCTTGCCAGCAGAAGCGCTAGTAGGCCAGTGGCCATCAGCATGGCACCGGCGACTTTCGCCGGGTATAGCACTAAGCCAAGGTGCTCCGTCATGGTTTTGTTTTCCAGAAGAGCTGCTTTCGGATTCAACGACGCTAACTCTTGCCGCAGGGTCTCTTTCATCGCAGCGGGGCGATCGGTGGCCACGACGAGGTTCATCCAGGGCTCGAAGTTTTGCTCGAAGGGGAGGTAGAGAAGGGGGCGCGCCGTCTCTGAGAGGCGACGGATCTTGGTGTCGGCAACGACGCCGACCACTTCGACCAGACCACGGCCCTCGACACCCAGTCTACGGCCGATGGCTGGAGAAGGTCCCCAGAGCTCCTGGGCCATGGTTTGGCTCACCACGGCAACGCGGGGGGCTGCTGGGACATCGGTCTCGCGGAGACCGCGGCCGCGGAGTAGTGGAATGTCCATGACCTGCCAGTAGTTTGGGGAGACGATACTCAGTTCCACCTGCCGCTCTGGGCGCTCGCCCGGAAGGAGGTCACCGTGAGATGAGATTCCGATCTGCTGCGAGCCGAGAAAACCGAGAGGGACTCGACTCGTGAGGGCGACGGTTCCGGGGCCAGCGGTCGTTTCCACTTGCTGCCGATAGCGATTCCAAAGGTGGCGGGCGGACTCTTCATCCCGGTAGCCCGCCTGCTCGGCGTCGAAGGTGGCCAGGGCCAATTTCTCTGTTTCAAAGCCGGGGTCAGCATTCTGGCTCTGCAGCAGGGAATGAAGGAAGAGGGCTCCGCCGGCCAGGAGAAGGGTCGACACGGCTACCTGGACGACGATGAGGGCGTCTCTCAGGTTGAAGCGGCTGGACTGGCCGAAGCGCCAAGCTGGGCTTCCCCCCATGGCTTTCGAGAACGCGGCCCGGGAAGCGCTGAGGGCCGGCATGATGCCGAACAGGAGACCCGTAGCGAGGGATAGGAGGATGGCGAAGCTTAGAACTCGCCAATCGAGGTGAAAATCAAAGCTCAACTGAATCGGCAGGGGGAGTTCCGTGGCGACCAGCCATTTGGGCAGGAGAAGGGCGATGGCCAGGCCCACCAGACCGCCACCGGCTGCCAGTAGTGTGCTTTCGACCAGGAGTTGGCGAACCAACTGGCCTCGGCGAGCACCGAGGGCTAGACGCAGGACCATTTCCCTTTGTCGGGCCGATGCCTTGGCCAGGAGCAAGTTGGCGAGATTGGAAATCGACACCGTCAAGACCAGACCCATGAGCACCATGAAGAAAGCCGAGACGGGTATCAAGGCTCGGTCCAAGAGCGGATGGGAGCGCACCTCGCTTGCGGCGTAGACCTGGAGAGTTCGATCTTCGTTACTGGCGGGATGGTCCGCGGCCAGGTTGGCAGCCATGACTGTGAGGGCACTCTGGGCAGCCTCTCGGGTCACGCCGGGCTGCAGCCGAGCCAGAACGAAGAGCTCGCGAATTCGGCGGTCTTCGAGCTGGGCTCGGGCTGATCGGTCGGCCTGCGTTGCGGTGCCCCAGGGGAGGTATAGCTCCGAGTCGATCCCGGTGAGCGTTCCTTGAAACCCCTTCGGCCCTACGCCGACGATGGTGATCGGAATGCCGTTGACCTGGAGTCGTCTACCGAGGATGGAAGGGTCGCCACCGAACCTCTTGCGCCAGGCACTGTGGCTGATCATGCCGACCGCTTCGGAAGCTCCTGGAGTGTCTTCTTCGGGGAGGAAGTCTCGGCCCAATGCCGGACTGAGACCGAGGACTCGGAAGAAGCTCACGGAGGTGTACTCACCCATGACGGTTTGCGTTGACCCTCCCCATTCCAGGGTGAGAAAGGTGGGGTCCGCATGGAAGGCGGTTTCCTCAAATAGGTCGCGGCGTTCCTGGAGTTCCAGGTACTCCAAGTACCCGGTGCCCACCGGTAGGACCGTGTCCTCTTCCGAGGTGTAAATACGCACCAGGTCTTCCGGCCGTTCGTAAGGTAGGGGTTTGAACAAGGCGGCGTTGACGATGGAGAAGATCGTCGTATTGGCGCCGATCCCCAGACCCACGATGAGCACTGCCGTGAGGGTGAAGGCCGGCTCTCGGCGCAATTTGCGAATAGCGAAGACCAGGTCTCGCCCAGCCGTCTCGAGGCGAGTGGAAGCTCTCAGGCCAGCAGAGCGGTGGAGAAGTGGGGTTTCCAAGTGGGGGCCCCGGGAGAGCGCGGAAAGGGAGGTTGAAGAGACAGTAGGGCGCTCCGCGTTTCTTGTCTCTTCCAAGCGCAGCAAGCAACCGTTTCGGAGGAGGTCCCAGGCGGCGCGAATTTTCACGGCGCGAAGGTTGTGGGTCTTGTGGAGGTCCTCCCAGGTCTCGAGGAGGGCATCGCCGTGACGCTCTCGGGCCCAAGCGGGGAACGCCAATAAGGCCCACCGGAGCCACCGAGACTCGCTGAGGGATGGCTGACGGGACCTCATGGGGTGACCTCCGTGTGGACCTTGGAGAGAACGTTTTGGGAGACCTTCGAAAGCATTTCCGCTTCAGCCCGCAGGATCTCTCGGCCAAGGTCCGTCAATCGATAGTAGGTGCGCCGCTGATCGTCCATCTCGGGTGTCGGCCGCCGGTCGGAGATCGCCAGGAGCTCCCTCTGTTCCAATCGAACGAGGACCCGGTAAAGATCCCCGGGCCGCAACTGGATTTGGCCCTCCGTTTGCTGGGCGACTTCCTGGACCAAGCCGTAGCCATGGCGGGGCACCTCTGAGAGCGCTGCGAGAGTCAGAAATTCGATAGGCCGCAGGGGAGCGCGGCGGCGTTTTGTTGGGCTCATGCCTAACTATACGCAAAATGCGCATAGAAGGTTCCCTTGGATTGTGCTGATCGGTGCAGAATTTTCTTGGGGGCCGCTAGAATGAGCTGGCATCATGGAAGATCTTCTCACTTTGGATCGGTACATTTCCTCCATTCAGGGCCAGGGCCGCAGCTGGGGCAGGGCTTCGTGGATAGGCGGCGGATTCTATGGTTTGGTGATGGGGCTCTTTTTGCTGTGGGGGTTGGGGCCTTCTTGGGGTTTGCAGAGGATTGCCATCTCCGCCGGTGTTGCCCTTGTCGCCGGATGCTTGTTCGGGTTCCTCTTCTCGACTTTTCTCCAATGGTGGCTGACGAGGATGGCGAAGGCCATCTACCGAGGCATTGGTCCCTATGCGGCATCTCCACCGCCGGGTCGGGATTTCCAGTATCGACTGCCCTGCACCTGGAAGAAGTCACCCACCATGGGCGTTGGTGGAGTGCTCTTTATCGCCAGCGACGCCCTCGCTTTCGTTCCTCATTCTCGTAATTTACCCAGGGATCGAGGCTCCATAGAGATTCCGTTGGGCTCAGACACATTCTTAGAGATCGCTGAGCAGCCGGTGAAACGATGGCAGCGGACCCTCTTCTCGGAGATCCCACCGATTCTGCGATTGGGTGGCGCCCAGGAAACCTGGGATTTGCTGGTGCCGGATCCGGAAGGCGTGGCGGCGCGGTTGAGATCCATCCTCGGGACCAGCTGAAGCGCAGGGGTGGGAGCAGATAGGGGTTGAGGTTGTACCCCTCAACAGCCAACGATCTCCTCTTTGACGAAACCTTCGCTATCCCAAGAGAGGAAGCATCCGGTCATTTCACCGACTCGAATCTCAATGGTATCGGCCGTTGAGCCAGAAGATCCCTCTTCATTGCTGGGATTGTCTCCCTTGAGGTGAACTCTCCAAGACGAGGGGGTTGCCCCGCGGAGGCCGCAGTCTTCTAACCAAGAGAATTCTCCGGAGGCTCGGACGATCAACAACCTGGCCTCACCCTCCGGTCGAAGGATGAAGTCCGTCCCACCTTCGCCATCGAAGTCACCTTGCAGAAAGAACGGGTTTTGGTGTTGGTAGTCGGGGCGCGTCTCCCAACCCACCGTCTTTCGCAGGAGGTTCCACATAGCGTTTGGCACGCTGCTAGACAGCATCTGTTCCTCGAGTTCTTCCTGGGTGAGGTTCGCCGGATGGGCAGGTAGTGCCAGGGTCAGAATGATGAGCGTTGTCGCTAGTTGCCAAGTCCCCTTCCAACTGCGATCCCTAGCCGGTGCCATTTTCGATGGAGCCATGTGCCCGTTCCTCCTTGCCATCCGCAGCGTCTTGTCGTCGCCCGTCTCGAGTTGTGACCTGGAGCAATGACCTGGGCCAGTGGCTTTCTTAGGGGCGTCACAAACCTACGTTAGTCGGCAGCCATGACCCTATTGTGGCGAGATTGAGGCAAAGAGCGGACGCAGCTGAGATTTGAAGCATTCGACCTTCCGAATCTTTGTTGCCAGCGCGCTCAGGGGTTCTTGGGTTCCGCTACTTCTTCTTTTTCTTTGGCAAGTAGAGATCCGTCAGCGTGCCCTCGAAGGCTTCCGCTGCAAAGGCGACGGTTTCTGAGAGGGTCGGGTGGGGGTGGATGGTGAGGCCGATGTCGGCGGCTTCGCAACCCATCTCGATAGCCAGGGCAACTTCGGCAATGAGGTCACCGGCGTTGGGGCCGACGATGCCGCCACCGAGGACTCGATGGGTTTCGGGATCGAAGAGGAGTTTGGTGCTGCCTTCGTCACGCCCTAGAGCCAGGGAGCGGCCGCTGGCGGCCCAAGGGAAGGCGGCCTTTTCGTAGGGGATACCTTCCGCCTTGGCTTGGGTCTCGGTGAGCCCCACCCAGGAGACTTCCGGGTCCGTATAGGCGACGCTGGGGATGACCCGGGCGTCGAAGGCGACTTTGTGACCCGCGATGACCTCCGCGGCAATCTTCCCTTCGTGCACCGCTTTGTGAGCCAACATAGGCTGGCCCACCAGATCGCCGATGGCAAAAATGTGAGGCACGTTGGTCCGCAGCTGCTTGTCGACGTCGATGAAGCCGCGGTCGCTCACGGCGACTCCGGCGGCTTCGGCACTGATGACATCTCCGTTGGGCCGTCGGCCGACGGCGACCAGAAGGCGGTCGAAAGTATCCGTATCCGGTGCCTTCTTCCCCTCGAAAGACACCGTAAGGCCTTTCTTGGTGGCTTTCACCGCGGTGACCTTGGTGCCCAAGTAGATGTTCTCGTAGCGCTTCTTGATGCGCCGCTCCAGGGGGCGAACCAGGTCTTTGTCGCAGCCGGGAATCAGGCTGTCCATGAGCTCCACCACGGTGACCTTGGAGCCGAGAGCGCTGTAGACCGTGGCCATTTCCAGGCCGATGATGCCGCCGCCGACGATCAACAGGCGTTTCGGGATGTCCGCCAGTTCCAGGGCACCGGTAGAATCCATGACTCGCGGGTCGTCGTGGGGAATGAAGGGGAGCTTTACCACTCGAGAGCCCACGGCGAGAATGGCGTTGTCGAAGGAGATCTCCTTCGGGCCTTCCTCGGATTCGATGGCAATGCGGTGTGGTCCGGTGAGCCTGCCGTAGCCGTGCACCACTTGCACTTTGCGCTGCTTGGCGAGAGTGCCGAGCCCTCCGGTGAGGCGACCCACCACACTCTCTTTCCAGCCCCGCAACTTGCCTAGGTCGATCTTCGGTTTGCCGAAGCTCAGGCCATGAGCGGCGAAGTCCTCGGTCTCGTCGAGCACCTTGGCGGCGTGGAGGAGAGCCTTGGAGGGGATGCAGCCAACGTTCAGGCAGACGCCCCCGAGGGAGGGGTAGCGCTCCACCAAAATCACTTTTTTGCCCAGGTCGGCAGCCCGAAAGGCCGCTGAGTAGCCGCCAGGGCCGGAGCCCAATACGAGCACTTCTGCGTGGGTCTCGGCCCTCTCGAAGTCGGCCACTGGGACTGCCGCTGGGGCACTGGCAGCTGGGGCACTGGCAGCTGAGGCACTGGTCGTTGGCGATACTGCAGCAGGGGAGGCAGCACCAGCGGAGCTGAGCGGAGCCGCTTCGGCCTTGTCTGCCGAGGGGGCTGCGCTCTTCGAGGCTTCCCCGGCTTCCGCCTCGAGGGTGAGGATCACCATGCCTTCCGACGCTTTTCCACCGGGAGTGACTTTGATCTCTTTGACCACCCCAGCCTGTGGCGAGGGGATCTCCATGGAGGCCTTGTCGCTTTCCAGGGTGATCAGGGAGTCGTCTACTGCCACTCGGTCTCCCGGGGCTACCAGAACCTCGACGACATCGACGTCATCTACATCGCCAATATCCGGTACCTTTACTTCGATGATCTCAGCCATGGTTTCCTCTCGATGATCCTAGAGAAGCAGTTTCCGGATGTCCGAAAGTAGGCTTGCCAGGTGAGTGGTAAAGCGAGCCGCCGAGGCGCCGTCGATGACTCGGTGATCGTAGGAAAGAGACAGGGGCAGCATCAGCCGGGGGACGAATTCGCCATCCTGGTAGATCGGCTTCATGGCCGACCGGGAGACGCCGAGGATGGCGACTTCCGGGGCGTTGACGATGGGAGTGAAAGCGGTACCGCCGATGCCTCCCAGGCTGGAAATGGAAAAGCATCCCCCTTGGAGATCCTTGGGCATGAGCTTGCCGTCCCGGGCCCGGGAGCTGACGTCTCCCAAGTCCGCGGAAAGCTCGAGCAGGCTCTTGCGATCGACATCGCGAATCACCGGCACGACCAACCCATTGGGAGTATCTACGGCGACGCCGATGTTGACGAATTTCTTGAGAATCAGGCTTTCTCCGTCTGCGGAGAGAGACGAGTTGAATTCTGGAAAATCGAGAAGCGCCTGAGCGCAGGCCTTGAGCAGAAAACTCACCGGCGTGAGCTTCACTCCCCGATCAGCGGCCGTTGCCTTGTTGGCCTTGCGGAAAGCTTCCATCTCGGTGATGTCCGCTTGGTCGAATTGGGTAACGTGGGGGATGGTCACCCAGGCCCGGCTCAAATGGCGCGCGGAGATTTTGCGAATGCGAGACAGAGCTTTGGTTTCGACTTCTCCAAAGCGGGAGAAATCGACTTCCGGAGCCGGCGGCAAAGAGAAGCCTCCAGCACCCTCGGCGGCTTTCCCCTGCATCGCTTTCTTGACGAAGGCTTGTACGTCTTCCCGAAGCACTCGACCAGCTCTGCCACTGCCGGTAACTGCGACCAGGTCGACTCCTAACTCCCGCGCGAAACGGCGCACCGCTGGGCTGGCATGAGCCTTGGCAAAGCCGGCCTCGTCGATCCTGGCCGGAGGAGCCGACGGTGCAGTAGAAGAGGAAGTCGTGGAGGGAGCTGCCGGTGTAGCTGCCGATGTAGCTACCGGTGTAGCCACTGGAGGAGCTGCTGGGGGTGCCGCGGCTGGGCTGGGTTCAGGAGAAGCTGGCGGAGCCGTCTCTTTGGCCTCTTTTCCCGCTTCTACCTCCTGAGCCTCTACCTCGAGAGTGAGGATGATCGCTCCTTGGCCGATTTTGTCTCCCGGGCTCACCCGCAGCTCTTGGATGACCCCTGCGGCGGGAGCCGGGATCTCCATGGAAGCCTTGTCGCTCTCCAAGGTGATGAGCGAATCGTCCACCTGTACCTTGTCGCCACTGGACACCAGCACTTCGACCACTTCGACCTCGTCGAAGTCGCCGATATCCGGAACCGGTACTTGCTCTATCTTTCCCACGGTTACTCCTTTAGAAGGCTCCACTACCTCACGGCGTCACGAGTCCTAGGACTTCACGAGACTTTCAAAATTCTGTATTCCTGGCGGCGAGAGGCTCTCATCAAACGCTCACCGGGTCGGCCTTGTCAGCTTGGATGCCAAATTTCTTCATCGCCTTGGTGACGGTCGTGGCGGGAATCTCCCCCTCATCCGCCAAGGCCTTCAGAGCCGCCAGGGTGACGTAGTAGCGGTCGACTTCGAAGAAGCGGCGCAGCTCACTGCGGGTGTCACTTCTGCCAAAACCGTCGGTACCGAGCACCGTGTAGGCGTTGGGTACCCAGGCGCGAATTTGGTCACCGAAGGCTTTCATGTAGTCGGTGGCTGCAACCACTGGTCCGGGGGCCTTTGCCAGGCATTGAGAGACGTAAGAAGCCTTGGCTTTTTTGGTGGGGTTCATGCGGTTCCACCGATCGGTGGCCATGCCGTCGCGACGCAGCTCGGTGAAGCTGGTGACGCTCCAAACATCCGCAGCAATGCCGAAGTCCGCTGCGAGAATCTCCGCTGCCGCTTCCACCTCGCGAAGAATGGCGCCACTGCCCAGGAGTTGTACTCGCTTCTTCTTGGCTCGAGACTTGCTGGCCCGAAGCCGGTACATCCCTTTGAGAATCGCCTCTTCGATCCCCTTCGGCAACTCCCCGTGAGGGTAGTTCTCGTTGAGTAGGGTCAAGTAGTAGAAGACGTTCTCCTGGTCGACGTACATGCGCCGCAGCCCATCCTGGAGGATCACTGCAACCTCATAGGCATAGGTGGGGTCGTAGGCGACGCAGTTGGGAAAGGTGGAAGCCAGAATGTGGCTGTGGCCATCCTCGTGCTGGAGGCCCTCCCCGTTGAGAGTCGTGCGACCGGAAGTTGCTCCCAGAAGGAAGCCACGAGCCTGCATATCTCCCGCCGCCCAAGCGAGGTCGCCAATGCGCTGGAAACCAAACATGGAATAGAAAATGAAGAAGGGAATCATCGGTACGCCATGGTTGGAGTAGGAGGTCGCGGCGGCGATCCAGGAGGCCAGAGCACCGGCTTCCGTGATGCCTTCCTGGAGAATCTGCCCGTCGGGTTCTTCCCGGTAGTACATCAATTGATCTGCATCCACCGGTTTGTATTTCTGTCCGACGACGGAGTAGATACCCAATTGGCGGAACATTCCTTCCATACCGAAGGTGCGAGCCTCGTCGGCCAGAATGGGGACCAAGTGATCTTTGATCTCTTTGTTGCGGATCAGTGCGGCCAAGGCACGCACGAAGGCCATGGTGGTCGAGATCTCTCGCTCGCCGGAGCTGGTGAGCAGTGCTTGAAAGGCCTCCAGGGGAGGGATCTCGAGCTTCGGAGATTCGGTGCTGCGGCTGGGCAAGGGCCCGCCGAGGCTCTCCCGACGGCTCTTCAAATAGCGCACCTCGGGGCTCTCTTCCGATGGGCGAAAAAACGGGATCTTCGCCACCTCGTCGTCGCTCAAGGGGACCTGAAAGGAGTCCCGAAAGACTCGAACGGAATCTTCGTCGAGTTTCTTTGTTTGATGGGCCGACATTTGGGCGTGGCCAGCGGAGCCCATGCCGTAGCCCTTGATGGTCTTCGCCAGGATGACCGTCGGGCCTCCCTGGTGGGCGTTGGCGGCCGAGAAGGCGGCGTGGACTTTTTGCGGGTCGTGGCCGCCGTAGGCGATGGCCAACCGGTCCAGGTCATCGTCGCTGAGACCTGCGGCAAGAGCTTCGAGCTCCGGGGAGGTGCTGAACACCAGCTCCCGGAGCTTGGCGCCGCCGTTGCTGCTGATGCTCTGGAATTGACCGTCCACCAACTCGTTGAGGCGCCTCGCCAGATGCCCCGAGGTGTCCCGGGCAAAGAGCGGATCCCAAGCGGATCCCCACAGAACTTTGATGACGTTCCAGCCGGCGCCGCGGAAGGCCCCTTCCAGCTCCTGGACGATCTTGCCGTTGCCGCGCACCGGGCCGTCCAACCGCTGCAAGTTGCAGTTGACCACGAAGACTAGATTGTCCAACTGTTCCCGGGCCGCAAAAGTCAGGGCACCGAGAGATTCCGGCTCGTCGGTCTCGCCGTCTCCCAGGAAGGCCCACACCCGGCGATCTCCAGCCTCGATGAGGCCCCGACGGTCGAGGTACTTCATGAAGCGGGCCTGATACATGGCCATGAGGGGTCCCAATCCCATGGAGACCACGGCAAATTGCCAGAAATCGGGCATCAACCAAGGGTGGGGGTAAGAGGACAGCCCCCCGGGCTCGACTTCGCGGCGGAAACGCCACAGGTTGTCTTCCGTCAGCCGGCCTTCCAAGAAAGCCCGGGCGTAGATACCTGGCGAAGAGTGTCCTTGGATGTAGACCAGGTCCGCTCCCTGCTTCTCGGTAGCCGCTCGCCAGAAGTGGTTGAAACCCATCTCGTAGAGGTTGGCGGCAGAGGCATAGGTGGCGATGTGGCCTCCGACACCGTCGAATTCTTTGTTGGCTCGCACCACCATGGCCATGGCGTTCCAGCGGATGAAGCTGAGAATGCGTTCTTCTAGGGCTGGATCTCCCGGCAGAAGGGGCTCCTGGTGAGGAGGGATGGTGTTGAAATAGGGAGTGTTCTTGTCGAAGGGAAGGGGAGAGCCTTTGCGGCGAGCATGCTCAGCGAGCCGTTCGAGAAGAAATAGGGCCCTTTCGGGGCCTTCCCTCTCCAGAACCGATTCTAGGGATTCCAACCATTCCCGAGTCTCTAGCGGATCGACGTCCTGACCTATCTCAACTGCCATGCTTGCTATTCCTTCCCTTGCGGGTCGAGTTCAGCCTGTTCCTTTGGGCTACCCCTGCTCCCCTCGACGCGAAAAAGGGGGACTCTCTCCGTCTCCCTCTCTGTGTTCGCTAGTTACCAGAAGGGCCAGATTCTCGAACTTGCTGGCACTTGTCAAGGCGCGTTCAGACAGTGGGTTCAGGGGCCGGAATGCTGAACGGAATGGGGTAGTTGGGGGGCGCTGGGGAGCCCCAATGAGGCCTGGGCACTGCAGGACTCGAGGGAGAGGTAGGTGTCTCCCTGCCCCTCTCTGCCTCTGCCGAATGCCCTCACGAGCCGCTTCAGTCGTTGCCAAGGGTTCCCTCACTGTCGGCAGTACTCGCATCTCTACGAAAATTTCACCGATCTATACAAATATTTTTTATTGTTTTCTTTGGCGGGGTTCCCTGGATTTCTGCGTATCTCTAAATGTAGGCCGGACAGCAACTGCACACCGGCACTGAGATGTAATCCGATATCCGAAGGAGCACGACCATGACCAACACAATGACAGACCGATTCGCCCACTTCTTTACCAGCCCTCGTCGCCCCATCGGGACGGTTTCCTTTGCCGAGGAGTGCACGGACCCGGACACCTGCTACCCGACAGACACAGGTGAAGACGACATGACGGACCCTAACAGTCCCCCCCAGCAGCCGGGTTTCACGAACGCGATTCCAACCGGCCAGTTTGGCGGCTCCGATGCCTGCGGTGGATTCGATTCGGTCCTGTTCCGACTTCGTCGGACGATGGTAGACACGGTGCGAATCCCAGTCCTGGTAAGCGCCGGTTGAGAGTGCCACGAAAATCTTGGTTTCGAACCTGACCCGGAGAGAGCGTGAAGCTCCTCCGGGTCATTGCTTTTTGGGGCGTCCCTCAGGGGCATCTGAGAGTGCCCACGGGCGCTGAGGCGGAGGCTCCGCCCCATCTCAGGAACCCCGGCATCGATGATGCCTTGGCAAGAGCCAGTGAAGAAGAATGGGAGACGAGAAGCTCTCTTGAGTTAGGGCAAGGGAAGATTCGAAGTGGTCTTGTTCGATCTCTTGAGTCGCTTGTCCGCGCACTACATGATTGATATAGTGAAATTCGACTTAGCGGATATATTTGTTTTCGGCTTGCCTGTTTTTTTCTGTCTTTGTAGGGGGTGTGATCATGATGATTCGACGTCTTCTCAGTGCGTTCATGGTGATGGGGGTCATTTTGGTGGGGGCTTCGCCGGCCTCGGCAGCCATTGCCCGATGCCAGTGGTTCTGTAACCAGGGACCCTTGCCCGGGGGCCCATTTCCTGGTGCCAGCGATGCCTGCAGCTGTTTCTCTCCAGGTGTTGGATATCTGACTACGACCTGTGGTGTCTGGTGGTCTAATGGGGACGAATGTCCTTCCGGAGGTGCTCTCGAAGGGGAGAACAAGTTGGAGCCGCCTGGATCGGAAGTCGCATCTCAACAGAGTGCGGGGTCAACCCCTTCTGAGGAAATCGAAGCAGGGATCATTGCGGCGGGGAACCAGGTCGACGTGTCCCCGGACGAGCTCGTCCTCGCTCCTTCCCTTTTCTCTCCAGGCATCGATTCCAAGCAACCCGCAGCGGGCCCAAGGTGTAAGCGAGCTGGTGAGTCATGCATACTCCAGGGGAACCCGATTTGCTGTTCCGGCCTTTGTCAGCTGGTGGATGAAGAACCCCTGTCGGCTCATTGCCTCTAGGAGGAAGTGACCAGCCCGGGGCAATGAGATTCGTTGCGGGCTGGGCGGCTCCTCAGCTGAGGGGAACGGCGGGAGTTTGGAGAGCCGAGGGACTGGAAGGAAGGGCTGAGGCAAGGAAAGTTCGCATTTCAGATGGCGGGAGCCCCCATTCCCAGTGAGGAGCTCCCTATCTGAGAACCGAGCGGGGGGCTTCTTGGAGCCCCTGAATCAGACTCTCACCCCCCGCGGAACCAACCCTCTCCTTACTTGCAGTTTGCTGTGCAGTCGGCGAAGGAGGTAAACGGCGCGCCGTCTGAGGGATCGATATTGGTGCCCTTGGTGGCGCATTTTGCGGGCGTCGTCTTGAAACAGCGGTTCCGAGGGCGATCGCAGCAGACGATGGTCGGTACCACCGGTGCCGAGGAGGCTGCGATGACATTGCCATTCATCGCCTGGAGGACCATTTGGCCTCCGCAGCTCAGGCGAGATTCCAAGATTGCGCTGAATTGCTCGAGGTCGTTGGCGCCCGTGGCTGGGTTGCCGTTGGTCAAGATCAGAGTTCCCAAGTCCTCGTTATCACTCTCGATATAAACCTCGGTGAGACCGGACTCGTCCGCGTAGGATTCCGTGATCACTCCGGAAACTTCCCCGTCGACGGGCAAGCCTCTGGTGCTGGTGATATCTCCGGATGCAGGCATGACCGCCAACGCAGCGAAGGCAACGATTCCGAGAATAGAGAGAAACACTGGAACGGATGATTTCGACATAAATCCTCCTGATCCCCCGTTTGGGGGTAAATAAAGAAACGAAGCCGTCGCCCTCCAGCGACGGGAGACTCGCCGCCGAATGCGGCAATCCACTCCCTAACGCCCACTTGGAAGAGAAAGGGGATCATTGAGACCTGATTTGCTCGAATGGGGGAGAAAGAAAAGCTCCCAAGTCTCTGGCTCCCAGATGTCCGCGACGGGAAGGGCCGGGCCAACCTTCTTTGCCGGCCTCTCGGCTTCAAGATTTCATGGGCCGGGCACCTTTGCCTGTTCCAGCACAGAGAGAAGTGGAGACTAGAGATACCAGCGCGGTCTTCTGGCTTGTTGTGTTCTTGAGACCAGCGGAGGAATTTCGAGCGGGCGTTGCCCTTAGTTTTCGGGAGCCTTAGTCCTTTTGGGGCGCTTTTTTCAGGAGAATCAAGACCCTCTTCAGTTCGATTCTCCCGCTACCGTCGCCCCATCTCACTAGCGAGGGCTCGCATATCGGCTCCGGTCGGAGATTGGAAGACCCGTAGATCGAACTCCGAAGCGGCGGCGAGGATGTGGTCGAAGATATCGGCCTGGAGGGCCTCGTATTCTTCCCAGCGCTGTTCGTGGCTGAAAACGTAGATCTGCATCGGCAATCCATGCTCCGTCGGCTCGAGGTGCCGTATCAAGAAGGTCATGTCTTGATGGATCTGTGGGTGGTTCCGCAGGTAGGCCTCTACGTAGGCTCGAAAGGTGCCAACATTGGTCAGATTGCGGCCATTGACGAGAGAGTCCTCATCGACTTCTTGGTCGCGGTTCCAGTCCCGAATCTCCGCGACCTTGCGCTGCAGGTAGCTCTGAATGAGCTGAATCTTGCGGAAGCGTTCGAACATGGCGGAGTCGAGGAAGCAGATACTCGAGATGTCGATGTAGACGACTCGCTTGATACGTCGGCCTCCCGATTCGGTCATGCCGCGCCAATTCTTGAAGGCGTCGGAGATGAGTCGGTAAGTGGGGATGGTGGAAACGGTCTTGTCCCAATTGCGTACCTTGACTGCTGTCAGGGAGATCTCGACGACGTTGCCGTCGGCACCATAGTTGGGCATCTCGATCCAGTCGCCGACTCTCACCATGTCGTTGCTGGCCAGCTGGATGCTGGCTACCAAGCCGAGGATCGAGTCCTTGAACACCAGTAGCAGCACCGCTGTCAGTGCTCCGAGGCCACCCACCAAGCCCCAGGGGGAGCGGTTCATCACCGTGGCGAGGATGAGGATCGTGGTGAAAATCCCAATGAAAATCTTGACGACCTGAACATAGCTCAGGATCGGCCTTTCCTTGGCGCCTGGAAACGAGGTGTCGTAGATGACGACGACGGCCGAAAGGAAACTGGTGAGCACGAGGCCTACGGTCAGAATCATGTACCCGAGGGACAGCCTCTGGAGCACACCCCGCAGCGGATCCCCAGCCCCATAGACGCCACTCGCTCCAAGGAACAAAACCAATGCAGGCACCACGTGAATGAGGCGCAGCAGCACTTTATGCTCGACCAGGACGTCGTCCCAACGGGTGCGGGTCTTCCTAACCAGTGCCAGCAGAGCGGGGCGAAGGACCCTGCGCGCCACGAAGTGTGCTGCCAAAGCCACGACGACGAGGGTCGTCAACATGGCGAGCTCGCTGAGCCAATTGGCGGCATCGCCCAGGCCCCATTCTCGAAAGGTCTGCTCGATCATCTCGGTTGGGCGGGTCGACAGCGATGGGGAAGGGATGGCCACGGCCGTTCAGTATAGGGGAGGGGGGAAGTTTGTGGGCCATCTTGGAGAGGAATCGTCCCTGAGTCTTCGGCGATGGGTGGGTTTGAGATCCGACCTGTTCGCCCGAGTACCTTCGGGCAGGCAAGCTCGTTAGCGTCAGATATCAGGGTGTGTCCCGCTTCAATGCCTTCGAGCATTCTTGCGGCGAAGAGAAACCTCGTTTCAAGGGAGCAGGACTCCTGGAAGCCGAAGAAGCCTGAGCAACTCCAGAAGGCCGGCTCGCTCAGGGCTCTGGACAGGGGGTCGCCCGGTGGGACGTTCCCTCCATGAGAAAAAGAGGCCCGCTATGACTCTCCACAATCGAAGCCGAAGGAATCTCCCGAGGATCCGCTCCCGGGAATCGCTGGTAGAGCCGAGTAGTCGATCCCCGCATGGCTGGCGAGAAGCTTGGTAGCGCTGATCACCTCTTCTTGATTTGATAAGCTGCGAAAGACTCCATTTTCATTTCGCCTTCTTCTAATCCTTGGAGATTTCGAATGCCCGGCCCACGTACACGCACCGAGCACATGCTCCCTTTCAACCGCCTCTCCGGGGACGAATTCGAACGGTTGTGTTTGTGGGTTTTGGACCTTGAGGGCTACAAGGAGATAGACCTTCTGGGAGGATCAGGAGACGGGGGAGTCGATCTCACCGCAACTAAGGACGGCCGCCGGATCTACGTCCAATGCAAGAACGTCGCAACGTTCGGCAAAGCGGCAACCCGCGACGCCTTCGCCAAGATCCTGGAGAAGTGGCCCGAGGAGAAGTGGCCAGACGAGATCCTCCTGGCGGTCACTGCAGCGAACTTCGGAAAGCCGGCACGGGACGCTGCAGAAGAGGCCGTCGAGGGTACCGGCATCAAGTGCCGTTTCTGGCCCCTGCAGGTCTTCGACCGGAAGGTCAAGTCGCATCTGGAGATCCTAGAAGAATTCTTCGGTACCTTGCCTGAGCCCACTGGATCTCCGGACCGTCTCTTTCTAGCCCCCCGTCGCAACCCCTACTTCCGTGGCCGGGAATCCGTCCTCGAGGACCTCCGCCAGCGGCTCACCAGTGGGGACCCTGTAGCCCTCTCCCAGACCATCCGCGGCCTGGGTGGGGTAGGGAAGACGCAGACCGCCATCGAGTATTGCCATCGGCATGCCGACGACCATTCCTATGTCTTGTGGCTCGAGGCCGAAACCGCGGAAACCCTGGCCGTCTCGGCCGCCCAGGTTGCGCAAGGCCTGCGGCTTGTTGGTGACGACGCGAAGCCGGAGGAAATAGGCACAGCTCTTAGAACCTGGCTTGGAACCAACGACGGGTACCTCCTCGTTTTTGACAACGTGGAGAATTCGGAGCGACTGCGTTCCTTTTTCCCTCACCTCGTGAAGGGACACATCTTGGTCACCACTCGCAGGTCGATCCTTGCGGGTCTTGCGCCCCCGCTCAGCCTGGATGTCCTCGATCCAGAAGAAGCCCTGGAACTGATCGAAGGGCGGCTCGACCGTAGGCTCGAGGGAGAGGAGCACTCCGCGGCTGAAGACCTGGCTGACAAGCTGGGATACCTACCGCTGGCTCTGGAGCAGGCGTCGGCGTTTCTCGCCACCCGTCAGAGCTCCATCACCGACTATCTGGCCTCCTACAAAGAGCGTCGGCTCAAGCTTCTCGAGAAGGTACCTCCTTCTGAAGGGGGGTACGAGCTCACCGTGGCCACCACGTGGCAGATGAACATCGACCAGGTCGAAGAGACTTCGGATGCCTCGGCCGATGTATTGAAGGTCTCTGCGTTCTTGGAGCCTCAGGGGATACCGCTAGGTTTTTTCACTCGTGGCGCGCCTCATCTCGGCTCTCGCTTGGCGGCGCTGGCGGAAGATCTCAAGGAGCCGATAGAGGCAGACGAACTCTTGGCACCACTGCTCGAGTATTCGCTGGTGGAGAGTGAAGACAAGCAGGCTAAGACCTTCCGAGTCCACCGCTTGGTGCAAGAGGTCACCCTCGTGCTCCTTTCAGAGGAAGAGAGGGACACCTGGAAAGACCGAGCGATCAAAGCAATGTCCGTTGTCTTTCCAGGGGGTGCCGACCGCTTTGAGAATTGGGCGGAAGCCAGACCCCTCTTCCTTCACGCCTTGAAGTTGCTAGCAGGTTCTAGGGAGACGCTGAGTACCGCTGAGGCTCGGAAGTTGGGAATCTACGTAGCCCAATTTGCTTTCTCCCAGGGATTCTATGCTCAGGCGGGAGAGTTTCAGGAGAGGGTTCTGAGGTCAAGTGAGGGTTCTCTGGGTGAGGAACATCCAGACACTCTGACGGCACGGCTCAACCTGGCGGGGACGCTGAAAGCCCAAGGAGACTTGGAGGGCGCCCGGGAGTTGGAGGAGAGGGTTCTGAGGTCAAGGGAGGGTTCTCTGGGTGAGGAACATCCAGACACTCTGACGGCACGGAACAACCTGGCGGGGACGCTGTTTGCCCAAGGAGATCTGGAGGGCGCCCGGGAGTTTC
>JAHZIX010000017.1 GCA_022601195.1 Deltaproteobacteria bacterium | reverse complement strand
CTGTTGGCTCAACATCTGGGCCAGGAGCTTCCCGAGTGGTTGAACGTGGAAGTGGTCGCTGAAAAGGCCGACACGGTGTACCTCATCGCCCCCCACGTACCGAGTGAAGAGCTGGCTGACGAAGACCTGGAAATGGTTGCGGGCGGTAAGGGCGGTGGTGGTGGCAACCAGATGGACAACACCACTTGCACCGACAACGACGGTGCTTTCAATAGCGTTGTTACCCTCAATACCGAAGTCTCCCTGGTCTGATTCTGCGGGGCCTCTAGGCCCCGTAGGAGCTCGTTTTCTCGACCCCAAACCCTGAATGGAGGAAAGAACAATGCAAGTAGAAAGCCGTGGTGCTTTGCAGGACTTCATCACCAACAAGGCCGCCAACGACTCCCAATACCGGGATGCCTTGGTCGCCAACCCCAAGAGTCTGTTGGCTCAACATCTGGGCCAGGAGCTTCCCGAGTGGCTGAACGTAGAGGTTGTGGAAGAGACCGCCAACACCTTCTATCTCATCGCCCCCCACGTCCCCAGCGATGAGCTGGCCGATGAGGATCTCGAGATGGTCGCCGGTGGCAAGGGCGGCGGTGGTGGCAACCAGATGGATAACGTCACCTGCTCCGACAATGACGGCGCTTTCAATAGCGTCGTCACCCTCAACACCGAGGTCTCCCTGGTCTGATCTCGACGGCATCTAATGCCACAAGACAAGGCCGCCTTTCCCTTCAGGAGGAAGGCGGTCTTGTCGTATGGATAGAGACATCCCGGCAGCGAATCTATGGGCAATTCTGAGAGGGGAGAGCCTTTGAAAACGGGAGAGGCTGTGGTTCCTAAAACGTTAGCTCCAAAAACGTTAGCTCCAAAAACGTTAGCTCCAAATAGGTTGGCTCCAGAAACGGTAGCTCTGGAAGAAGGGGCCGCGAAGGCCGGCGCTAGCAGAGAGACTCGAGCCACTGAGAACGAGACCCCCGAGGAACCGGCCGAAGTCAGCCAGGTTCAAGAAGAGGACATCCTGGACTGGAACCGCTTGGCGGCTCGAGGTGCGACCCTCGACGAACGCTGGTGCGCCTATCTCGCTAGTCCTTCCTACCAAGAGCCCCCGACCGCCGACTCGCCCCGCAGAAATCTCGACTCCTGGGCTCGTGCCTGCGCCGAAGGGGATCAAGAAGCTTTCGACCGGCGTCTATCCTGGGATGGTTGGACAAAGGAGCGGCTGGAGCTCTGTCTCGCGGAAGAGACTCCGTTTGAGGCACAGGAAATTCCCAAGTCTCATTGGAGGGGTTCCTTGAAGGCTGTCTTCGACCGTCGCTTGGAGGTCGCTGAGGAGTTGGCCACCGAGGGCAACGTCGCTGAGGATCGCTACTTCCCGAGAGGTCGCGCCTTGCCCTTTCTCGAGATTCTCGTTCCCTATTTGAGGGAAGCCCGACGGCAGCTCGAGACCTTGACCGATTCGGCCCCGGATTGCCTAGCTCCCGCAGCGCTACAGGCTCTCGAGATTCGCCTGCTCCACGATCTGGTTTCCCTCGCCGTGGAAAGCCTCTATGAGCGATTCGGGCTCTTTCGACAGGTTCTTCTCCGAAGCCAGAAGTCCCCGAGGGCGGCCACCCAGGGAGCCCCGAATCGGGAGATCTACCTGGCCTTTGTGGATGGCTTCCTACGACAGGGCTGGGGAGACTTCTTCCAGCGCCACGCCACCCTAGCGCGGCAGTTAGGGCGCGTCATGAACACTTGGGTAGAGACCACGGCGGAGCTGTGGAGCCGGCTCCAGGGAGACGGTGAGGAGTTGGTGAAGTTCTTTGGGCCACAGGGAGACCCGGGCTCTGCGGCCCCTCGGGTCGAAGCCATCGGAACCGGGCTATCGGATCGTCATCACGGCGGCCGACAGGTATTGTCCCTCCGCCTCGAAGGAGGCATCCGCATCATCTACAAACCTCGCTCCATGGTTTTGGAAGGGGCTTACAACGGCCTTCTTCGCTGGCTCCAGGAAGCGGGATTAGAGCCAGCGCCTCGCCCCTTGAAGGTTCTCGTTCGGGAGGGATACGGCTGGGTCGAGACGGTGGACCCTGTGCCTTTGGCCAATCGGGAAGAGGCGCGGGCCTACTACCGCCGAGCGGGAGCGCTCATTTGCCTCGCCTACGCTCTTCGTGGAGACGACCTCCACGGGGGCAATTTGGTTGCTGCTGCCCAGGGGCCCGTGGTCGTTGATGGAGAGACGTTTTTTCAGCCGTCCCGGCAGAGTGCGCATGGGGATGTGTGGGACGGCTCAGCGCTGCGGAATCAGCTGCTTACGAACTCCCAGCGGGGCGCCGACGGAGGAGCTTTCGATCATGGCGGTTTGCAGCCCGGGGATGGCTTCATGACCGAGTCGGAACGCCCATTCTGGAAAGAGACGAACACGGATTCCATGTCCTTCGAGCTCCGTGACGTGACCGCCAACCGGGGAGCCAATGAGGCTTGGATGGGGGAGGCTCCAACCCGACCGGAAGAGTATCCGGAGGAGATTCTCGACGGCTTCTCAAAGACTTACGGCTTCTTGCTGCAGAATCGTTCTCGCGTCCTCGCGCCCGGGGGACCCTTGAAGGCCTTTCAGGGAGGCTCGACGCGCATTCTGTTCCGGCCGAGCCAGATATACGGAGTCCTTTTGGCTCGCCTGGCGAAGCCTCGCTATCAACGACAAGCCTGGACGGCAGACTTCCTCATCGACTCTTTAAATCGGGCCTTTCTCGGCTCTCTCGAGCGCCCCACTCTGTGGCCCCTGGTGGCCCGGGAACGTCAGGATCTTCAAGGACGGGATGTGCCGCATTTTTCCTTACCGAGTGATTCGGTGGATATCCCTTGTCGCCGAGGGAATGGGCTCGAACTGGGCCAAGAGGTTGTCGAGGGCGAGTTTCTTCGCAGCGGTTTTTCGGCGGTGCGGCAGCACCTAGAAGCCCTTTCTTACGATGATCTAGAGCGCCAAAAGGGGAGTATCCGTAGAACACTGGTGCCTCGAGAGCTCCTAGCATCCAATCTGCCTGGGGCTGGGAAGGACCGTACCTCCACGGCGAAAAGAGGAAAGTCTGTCGGTGCGGACGAGCTGCCGACGGCCCAGGAGCTCACTCACCAAGCCGCGGTGGTGGGGGAGGCTTTCTTGGCGGCAGCTCAGGCCGGAGATAGCTCGAGGGAAGAGGAAGGGGATGGCTGGTTGAAAAGAGCCGATCGCCGTGATCTCCCTCTTTCCCCGGATCTCTATGGTGGCGCTTTGGGGATCACCTTCTTTCTCGCTGCCCTGAGCCAGGCCACCCAACGAGATGACTTCCTGGAGTTGGCTCGCCGGGCCGGTGAGCAGCTATTTCGGTGTTTACCAGAGCATTTCCTACCGGGAGGGAAACCAATTGGGAGGAAAGAAGGGCGTTTGGGGCCGGGAGAGACTTGGGGTTTGCTCAGCGGTCTCGGGGGATGGCTCTACGTTCTGCCTTGGGTCGGCGATTTTCTTGGAGAGCCGGAGCCTTGGCTGGCTCGAAGCGAGAGGCTAGCGGAGTCGATTCGCCGAGCTGACCTCGAGGCGGCGGTGGATTTCGATCTATCCGATGGCCTTTCCGGAGCCTTGGTGGGTTTGTTAGCGCTCTGGGAACGCACTGGCAACTCGAGGTATCTGACCTTGGCACAAGCCTGTGGAACGCGACTCCGGGAGGCTCAACAGCCCGCCCCGAACGGCTCAGGTGCCGCTTGGTTGGATCGCCGAGGTCGGTTGAGCGCTGGTTTTGGGCACGGCGCCGCGGGGGTGACCTTTGCCCTGGCTCGGCTTTATGGGGCCACCGAGAGTGCCGCCGAGGGAAACTCTATTCGCGATGCCATCCAGCAGGCTCTGGCCTATGAGAGAAGCCTGTTCTCACAACGACTCGGCAATTGGCCTGTGGTGGGGGCTCGCCGCAAGGATGGGCGTCCCCTATTCATGGTGGCCTGGTGCAACGGTGCTGCGGGTATCGGCTTAGCCCGTTTGGAGACTTGGAAGGCGCTTGAGGATCCGCAATCGCGAAGCGAAGCTCAGGCGGCTCTCGCGACGGTTCGTCGGGCGCTCCCGGCTGCCACAGACCATCTGTGTTGTGGCAATTTGGGGCGCCTAGAGTTGCTCTTCCAGGCCGGTCTCGACGGAGCGGGAGAAGGACTGCAAAGAGCGGCGCTTCTGTCCCTGGGGGGAGGGCTCCAGCGGGCTCAGGAGGAAGGCGGTTTTCGCTTGGATGCCAGCCCTGATTCCCTCTATCACCCAGGACTCTTCCGAGGCCTGGCGGGCATCGGGTACTCCCTTCTTCGATTCTCTGACCCCAGTCAGTTCCCTTCAGTGCTGACCTTCTCCCCTCCGGCAGGTCGACAGCAGTAACCCCTCAGCCCTTCTTCGAGGTGATCGAAATCTCGTGATATCGTCATATGGCTACGAGAGAATCGATGAGTGCTTCGAAGAGTCTCTAGCCCGTTCTCCCGTGGTTATTTGAGGTTTGTCCTTCCGGAGCCTTTCTCGAGAGAGAAGGAACCAAGTGGAGGAGGGAAGCCTCCTTCTTCTTGGGTCCAAGGGTCTCGCTTTATGTTTTCTGTGTGTGGCTTGGATGGGTGTGGTTTGTTTTCGAGGTTCTGAGGAGAGCTGTTTTGCGCTGCGAGAGGCTAGGCCCCAAGGAGAGTCCCCGATTTCGGCAGATGACCTTTCCCGCTTATCGGCCCCTGCTCGATTTACAGCCGGCGGTTCTTCATGCCGATGAAGGGGTAGACCGCAAGACTCAACCCATTGCCGTTGGCGCCTTTCTCGGAGGAGAGCCTCTTGGCCTAGCCCTGGCTGGGATTCCCATGGGCATCCACGACGATCCGGAGCTCCTCTCCGTGTTCGTCAATCCTGCCTCTCGCCAACAGGGAATTGCCAACCTCCTGCTGAGTGAAATCGAGACGGCGGTTCGAGATGAAGGGTTTCGTCGCCTAGTAGCGGTGTACATGACCGGTCGGCCCGGCGCGGTGATCATGGAACATCTCTTCGAGAAGCACCATTGGGCTCCGCCGGAGACTCGCATGATCACCGTCAAATTCACCGTCCGGGAAGCCATGACAACCCCTTGGTACCGCAAATACTCGGTGCGATCGAACCTGGAGATCTTTCCTTGGCGGGAGCTCACGGAGGAGGATCGGTCCTGGCTCCAGGAGTCGCAGCGGGACAGTGGCTGGATCGCGGAAGACTTGGTGCCCTGGAACTATGACCAGCGTGGGTTCGAGCCGTTTTCCAGTGTCGGTGCTCGGCTGGATGGCAAAGTGGTGGGTTGGGTGATCAATCACCGGGTAGGTGGAGACATCGTGCGCTTCACGTGCTCGTACATTCGTCCGGACCTGAAACAGCGCGGCCGCATTGTGCCCCTGTATTCCGAGTCCATCCGGCGCCTCAGTGAAACTCCCTACGAGCGTTGCAGCCTCACTGTTCCCATGCACCATCGGCCCATGGTCGCTTTCGTCAAGCGTCATTGTGCGAGTTGGGTGAGCTTCGTCGGAGAAACCCGGGGTACGGAGAAGGAGCTGTGATGGGAATGGGATTCCAGGGAGGGAGATCGATGGTCAAGAGAGGACCGGACTCGAGAGGTCAGTGGAAAGCGGCTCTACGACTCAGCCGACTCCGGCGAGTTTCGGCCTGGCTGCTGACCGTCTTGGTTCTCAGCTCGGCGGGATGGGGAATGGCGGCTCAGGATTCCGTAGATTCACTAGCCGTGTCGGTCCAAGGCTCAGAGTCGACTCCAGAGCCAGTTTCGGAGCTAAAAGACCCACCCGGCTCGTCCCTCACTGCCGAGGACGTCGGTCCCTTGGCACATCCTCCGGAGAGGTGGCAGCCGGTGGTCTTTGATGGCCAGACGATCACTCTGCCGGAGGCGTTGAGTCTCACTCTGGCCAACAATCCGACTCTTCGCCTGGATGAAGAGACAGCGCGGTTTCACCGCGGCCGATTGCAGGAAGAGGCTGGGCAGTTCGACCAGCGCCTCACCGCAGACCTGTCCTACGACTACACCAAACAGAATATCCGGGCCAGCGTTCGCCAGACCGAACAAGAGAGACGGGAGGACCGTCAGACTTCCATCGACAATCTCAATGAGAGGTTGATCGTCTCCCAGCAGATTCTCAACGAGATCCTGGTATTGCAGCAGGATCCCGAAAATACCCAGGTCAGCGACCCGGACGTGCAGGCACAAATCGACGTGATCAACTTTCAGATTCGCCGAGCCAGCGCTGAGGATCGAGGGGAGCTTCTGGTCCTCCGGGACCAAGCTCTCAACGATGCGGTGATCGCTGCCCGAGGAGATGTCGATGAGCTGACCGCGGATCTGGCGGAGGACCGTCAGGAGCTGGCGGATCTCGGGCCGGTGCCTCGGGAGGAGGAAGAGTTCTTCGGTCGGCTCAATGTTCAATATCTCTTTCCCAGCCGTAGCGGATTCACCTGGGGACCGTTCTTCGAGTACACCTTGGATGGGGATCGGTTCGTCGGTAAGCCGGTGAATGAGGACTTCGGCGGCAAGGGGATTCGGGAGCTCTACCGCGGCACCCTCGGTTTTACCATCGACATGCCTCTAGCGCGGGGCTTCGGGCGTCACGCTACGGGAGCGGCGGAGCGGGCGGCTCAATTCGATTACGAAGCGAGCCTGGCGGCTCTGCGCCACAGCGCCGCGGTGAGTGTTCTCAATACCGCCTTGGCCTATTGGAGTGCCGTCGAAGGGGAAGAGAGAGTGGCCGTGCTCGAGGACTCGGTGCGCGTTCAAGAGGAGTTGGTAGAGCTCATCAGCATGCTCATAGAGGCGGATGAAGTCACCGCTTCCGAGTTGTCTCGGGGCAAAGCACAGCAAGCTAGTAGTCGGGCTGCGTTGGAGGATGCCCGGCGTTTTTCTCAGGAAGCCCGTCTGGATTTGGCAGATCTCATGGGCCTTGCGGTGGAGCGCCAAGAACAAGCGCCGGCGCCGGCTGACCCTTTCCCAAAACTGCTGCCTCTCGGCTCCCTCGACGCTTCCCAGCCGGACCGCTGGGTGGCCGAAGCGGTGGATCGCCGAGACGACTACCGAGCGGCTCTGAAGCTGCGGGAGTCCGGAGGTGTTCTCCTGCGAGCAGCCCGACTCGGTCTCAAACCTCGCCTCGATCTCGGTGGCCGTTTCTGGTACAACGCCCTGGCTGAGAACAGCGGTTCCGAGGCCCTCGACGGCAAGTGGGTGGGACCCAGCTACAGCGTCAACTTCGACTTCGAATGGCCCTTCGCCAATAACACCCAGGAAGGGCGGTTGCTCCAGGCGGAATCTCAGGAGCAGATCCAGACCATCGATGCGACCGAGTTGGGGCGGCGCATTCGCTCCGCCGTCGTCCAGGCCTTTGGCTCTCTTCAGGAAACTCGGACTCAGGTAGGGCTCGCCTCGGAAGCGGTGGAAAACTATCACCTAGCTCTCGCTGCGGAGCGGGAAAAGCTCCGCTTCAATATGTCCACCTTGGTGGACACCCTGCTCACCGAGCAGCGGTTGACCGAGGTTCGTTTGAGCCACGCCTCGGCCCGTCGCCGCTATGCCCAGTTGCTGGCCCAGCTGCGCTTTGAAACGGGGACTTTGATCTCAGAAACTTCGGACGGAGGCCGTCTGGTGCTCGACAACCTGGCGCAATTACCGTCGCGAAAAGCCGATCCGCTGGAGCCTCGGGGTGAGTGAGGTCATCTTGAAGAGTCTCTGCCCTCGGAGAGCGGTTCTGCTGTTGTGGTTGGCCTTGCTGCCAGCGCCTCTTCTGGCCCAGCAGGAAGTGCTCCTGAACCGCGACCAAGCCTTGCTATTGGCATTGGAGGAGGACGAGGAGCTGGCCCGGGCGGCGCTCCGGGTGGAGATCGAGCGGGGCATCAGCGCAGATCTCGATGGCGCCTTCGACTCCCGGTTCGATCTCACCGTGTCCTACCAGCGATCCCAAGGCCAATTGGTACGAGCCCAACGGGAATTCGAAGATGATCGCCGCAATGTGCATCGGGTAATCATCGAAGAATTCAACTTGATCAACGAGGACCTCGAACGGCAGCTGGCTCGTACGGACACTCGGCCCATCCCGAATTGCCAGGATCTGATTCTGGTGGTCAACGGTGCGGAAGTCTGTTTGTCCGATTTCCAGCGCAGCAACGCCGAGAGCTTTCAAGACTTTCTTCAGACGGTGATCGCCCAGGAAGATGATCCCGAGGAGCGAGAGATCCTGGAGTTGATCCTTCAGCAGCAGCTCGACACTCTCCGCATGACCCTCACCAATGTGGTGATCGACCTGCGCAACCAGATCGCCAACAGCGAGGTGGCGTTGGAGAAGTTGGGAGTCATCCCGGAGATCCAGAAACGCTACACCTTGCAATTCGATGCCCGGTTTCGCAAGCTCCTAAGAAACGGTGTCGAGCTCTCCGGGGGGGTGATTCTCGATAGCGTGGAAGACAATTTTGATGGCAAGAGTTTGCGAGCTTCCTTGGGGGGCAAGGGTCTCCCCAATGCCTTCATTACTTTTCTAGGCTTCGAAGTCCTCGCCCCCCTGCGCCAAGGGCTTGGCCGCCGGGTCAGCCAGGCGCCTCTGGCAGCGGCCCGGCTCAACACCCGCGCCACCCTGGAGCAATGGCTTCACCGAGCCAACGAAAGCGCCTTGGCCGCGGCCCTGGCCTATTGGGATTTGGTCGCCAGCCAGGAGCGAGGCAAGCTGTTTCGCAAGGCGGTGCAGATCAACCGGGAGTTACTGCGCCTCGCTAAGGGTCTGGTGGAAGGGGATGAGTTGCCTCGGTCGGACCTGGCCCTGGTGGAAGCCCGTCTGGCGAGGTCTCAGGCGAATCTCTCCGAGGCTCGCACTGAGATCCTGGTGCGCCGCTTGGCCTTGGCAGACAGGCTCGGTCTGGAAGTGCTGTCCATGGACCACGCTCCTCGGGCACAGGATTCCCTTCCTCGAGCCTGGGCTCCGCATCGCGCAGCTCGCTTGACGGCGGCGATCACCAACCAAGAGACGACCCTTAGACGATTCGATGTCGCTGCTGCGGCTAAACGTCGGGAGGCCACCGAGCTACTCCTGGATGGCGCTCAACGGAACCTCCGCCGCCGCCTCGATCTCAATCTAGCTCTCGGCTACTCCGGACTTTTCGAGAGCTTTGACAAAGAGATCTACAACATGGATGGCTTTCGCCGCGCCTTCAAGGCGAAGCAGTCTGGCCCGACGGGAGTGTTCCGCCTCAGCTTCGACTTACCTCGCCACAACCGAGTGGCCCGGGCTCAGTTGGAGCAAGCCCGATCCCTCCGTCGCCAGAGCTCGATCATCGCCATGGATCTGAAACGTCAGGTGGATCTCCGCCGGTCGGGAGTTCTGGACTCCCTGGAGAAGGCTGCTCGGGAAGTGGAGCGACGTCAGCAGGCGGTGGGCTATTCCGAAGCCACCCTAGAAGCGGCGACGGAGCAGTTCCGCATGGGGGAGGAGAGTGTCGTAGATATGGTGCTCACGGAAGAGGAGGTGACCTCCGCTCGGCTAGTGCTGTTGAGCGCCCGAGCCGCCTTCGTGCGCTTGAAGGAACAGTTGAGATTTGAGCTGGGAGGCTTGGTAACCGAAGGTGACGAGCCAGGGCTTCTCCGCTTGGAAGACCCCCTAGAAGCCTTCCCAGGTTCCCTACGGGCGAGGATGACCAACGGGAGGCTCGCAAAGCATGGATCACGCTAAGCGCCTGTTTCGTAAAGCGGCTCTGGACAAGATGGCCTCGCCGGAGCGGTTGGACGAAATGATGGTGGTAACGGCTCCGGCGGGGTGGTGGGCCCTCGGGGCCCTTGGTTTGATCCTGTTGAGCGCCGTGCTGTGGAGCATCTTCGGTAGCATCGCTACCAAGGTCCACGGCAATGGACTGTTGATTCGCGGCGATGCGGTGCTGGATGTCAGCCTCGGTAGCTCGGGGCGGCTGGAAGAAATTCTGGTCACTCCCGGAGATGTCGTTCAGGGAGGGCAAGTCCTGGCCCGGGTCAGTCAGGCAGACCTGGTCCTGCGCATCGACAACACTCGGGACGAGCTCCAGACCCTCATGGAACAAACCGAGAAGCAATCTCTTTCCACCGGCCGAATCTTGGCTCAGCTGCAGGGGCAGCGGCGGGAGTTGGAAGAAAAGGCCGAGGTTCAAGAGAGCATGCTGGAACGGGGCTTGGTCACCAAAGGCACTCTGTTGACGACTCGAGCCCAACTGGCTTCGGTAGCACAGAGTATTGCCGAGCAGCAGGCTCAGCGTTCAGCCCGCAGCAACCGCCTGGACGAAGTTCAACGGGAGCTGGGGGAGTTGGAGAACCAACTGGCGGGAACCGCTGAGGTGCTCAGTCCCTACCGCGGCAGGGTGCTGGAGCTGATGGTGGACCCGGGCAATCTAGTGGCTCCGGGGATGAGGCTGCTGACTCTCGAGGCCATGGAAGGGCCCATCGACGCCATCGTCTACATTCCCGCTGGGGAAGGCAAGAAGGTCAAGCCGGGCATGGCGGTGAGGATCTCTCCATCCACCGTCAAACGCGAGGAATACGGCTTCATTCTAGGCGAGGTCAAAAAGACTTCGGAGTACCCGGTGACCCCGGAGGGAATGGCACGGGTGCTGCGCAACGAACAATTGGTGGGCTCTCTCACCGGGGAGACGGCCCCCATCGAAGTGGTGACGACTCTCTTCCCGGATGCCTCCACCACCAGTGGCTTTCGTTGGTCGTCATCAGAAGGGCCGCCCCACGAGGTGTTCACCGGCACCATCTGTGAAGCGTCGGTGATCGTCGAAGAAAAGCGTCCGATTTCCTACGTCCTGCCTATTTTCAAAGAAGCTCTCGGGGTCAGCTGAGACCCTGTGATGAAGCTCTACCGGTTTACTGAGCCCACGGGTTCTTAGAAGTAGCTCCGTGTCCACTCCGGCTCCTCTCAAGCCTCCGCGCCGTCGCGCTCGAGTGCCCACGGTTCTCCAAATGGAAGCCGTGGAGTGCGGTGCGGCGGCGCTTTCCATGGTCATGGCTCACCATGGGCGAATCGTCCCCCTGGAGGAGCTTCGCCTGGAGTGCGGCGTTTCCAGGGATGGCAGCAAGGCGAGCAATGTCCTGCGGGCGGCCCGCAAATACGGCTTGGTGGCCAAGGGATACCGCAAGGAGATCGACGGGCTCTACGACCTGACCTTGCCCGTGATCCTATTTTGGAACATGAATCACTTTGTCGTCCTGGAGGGTTTTCGAGGCAAGAAGGTCTATCTCAACGACCCGGCCACGGGTCCGAGAGTCATCACCATGGAAGAGTTGGACGGTTCCTTCTCCGGAGTCGTTCTGACCTTCGAGCCAGGGGAAGACTTCCTCATGGGAGGGGAGAGACCTAGCTTACGGCGAGCCCTCGAACAGCGTCTGGCGGGCTCCCGGCAAGCCCTGCTATTCGTCATTCTCTGTGGCCTCTTCCTGGTGATTCCCGGCTTGGTAGTGCCAACCTTCTCTCGCTTCTTCGTCGATGAGTTCCTCATCGGTGGGCGAGACAGTCTCATTCGTCCTCTTCTTCTCGGCATGGCTCTGACGGCGGCGCTGCGCATGGCCTTGACCTGGCTTCAGGAGTACTACCTGCTGCGCCTGGAAACTCGACTGGCCTTGAAGACTTCGGCCAGCTTCTTTCAGCACATCCTGCGTCTGCCGGTGAGCTACTTCTCCCAGCGCTTTGCCGGGGAGATCGGCTCTCGGGTGATGATCAATGATCGGGTGGCCCGGCTGTTGTCGGGGAAACTGGCCACCACCGCCCTCGATTGCCTGTTGATCGTCTTCTATGGCGCGTTGATGTTGCTCTACGACGTGCCGCTGACGCTGGCAGTGGTGGCCCTCGCGGTGTTCAACATCGTTGCCGTCAAGATCGTTTCCCGGCGCCGCATCGATGCGGCGAGAAAGCTCCTATTGGATCAGGGAAAGCTCACTGGAACGGCCATGAACGGCCTGCGCATGATCGAGACCTTGAAGGCGACGGGCTCGGAGGGAGAGTTCTTCTCCCGTTGGGCGGGGTATCAGGCCAAGACGCTGAAAACAGAGCAAGCCCTGGGCCTACTTACCCAGTTGGTAACCGCCGTGCCGCCTCTTCTGAATTCACTGATCACCACAGTCATTCTCTTCCTCGGTGGTCTAAAGGTCATGGATGGCCAGCTCTCCATTGGCATGTTGGTGGCCTATCAAAGCTTGGCTGTGAGTTTCACCCGGCCTCTTCAAACCTTGGTGAGCTTCGGCTCCAGCATCCAGGAGTTGGAGGCGGACATGAATCGTCTCGATGACGTTCTGCGTCACCCCCAGGATCGCCGCTATACCTCGATGCCGGCGCAACTGGAAGGGCCGCAGCGAGTCAAGCTCTCCGGCGAGCTGGAGCTAAGAGATGTCACCTTCGGCTACAGCCCTCTAGACAAGCCACTGATCCAGAACTTCAATTTGAGCTTGCAACCGGGCCAACGGGTGGCCCTGGTCGGTGGCAGCGGTAGCGGCAAGTCGACCCTGGCTCGGCTCATCGCCGGCCTCTATGAGCCTTGGCAGGGAGAGATCCTCTTCGACGGTGTGCCCCGGGAACAGCTCGCTACGGACCTCATGGCCAACTCTCTAGCGGTGGTGGACCAGGAGATCTTCCTGTTCGAGGGAACGGTGCGGGAGAACGTTTCCATGTGGGACCGGGACATCAACGTGCCCAGCATCACTCGGGCCTGTAAGGACGCGGCCATCGACGAAACCATCGAGACCCGGGATGGGGCCTATCAGGCTCGCGTCGAAGAGGGGGGGGCAAACTTCAGTGGAGGTCAGCGCCAACGTTTGGAGATCGCTCGGTCCCTGGTTGGCCACCCCAGTATTCTGGTCTTGGACGAAGCGACCAGCGCTCTGGATCCAACCACCGAGGTGGCCATCGATGAGCACCTTCGCCGGCGCGGCTGTACCACCATCTTCGTAGCCCACCGCCTGAGCACCATTCGAGACTGTGACGAGATCGTCGTTCTGGAACGAGGCAAGATCGTCCAACGGGGAACCCACGAAGGGATGAAGGATGTCGTGGGCCCCTATGCGGATCTGATTCAGGAATGAGGAGATCCTGAATGGAACGGGTACAAGAAAAGTCGGCGAAGTCGGCAGTGGCGGGGGAGTCCGGGTCGAGGAAAGCCTCCTCGGCTTCCAAAGGACCCCAGAATCCTCCAATCCCTGAGGGCCTAGAAGGCTTCGGGGAACCGGTCACCGTACACGGCAATCGCCCCTTTCTTCTGGATGACCCTGCTATGGCTTATGTCGTCGAAACGGGGCGAGTAGAGCTTTTTGCGGTGGGAGTGGAGGAGGGGCAGCCGGTGGGGCAGCGCTCCCACTACTTCACCGCCCAACCGGGGCAGGCCTTCTTCGGCATGGACTTGGAAGCTTATGGAGTGGGGGCGGGCCTGCTCGCAGTGGGGCATTTGGGAACCGTCGTACGGCGCATCACGGTGGTGCGTCTGTCTCAGCTGGCCCGGGATGAAGACCTTGGGCCCCGCGTGGCCCTGTGGCTGGATCGGTGGATCTCCGGTCTCTCCAAGAGCTTGACTCAGGACATCGTTCCCGGACCCATGGTCGACGCCAGTCTGGCACCGGAAGAGGAGATCTCCTTGGATCCGGGGCAGAAGGCCCGAGCCGTTCGCGAGGTCGTGTGGCTCGATGTAGAGCGAGGAGATTTGCTCTACGTGGGTATGGAGCCCCTCTCTTTCACCGGTCGAGATCTCTTTCCTCTGGCCACCACGACCTGGGTAGAGGCTTCCAACGAATTCGGAGTTCGCACCGATCTGGTAGCTCGATCGACCCCATCCCTGCTCGAAGGAATCGCTCTATGGCGCGGGTTGAACTTCTTTCATCGGGTCCTTTGCCAATGTGAATTCATCAACAAGAAGCTCGCTTTGGTGGACGAGCTCAACCGACTTCGTTCGCGCCAAGAACAAGCCCAGCTGGCGCGCCAGGCCGCCCTGAGAAGTCTTGCTGGAGTCTTGGATAGGAAGATTGCCGCCCGCGAGCTCCTACTAGAGGATTTTGAGGGAGATCTGGTGCTCCAGACGATGCGGCAAGTCGGAGACGCCGCCGGTATTCCGGTTCTTGACCACGAGGATGCTCCGGAAGAGCAGGCCTTCGAAGAGCGGGTGGGAGCCATCGCCAAAGCTTCGGGAGCTCGACTGCGAGGGGTAGCCCTACGGGACGATTGGTGGCGCCGAGACCAGGGGCCGATTCTAGGCCGCTGGGAGACCAACAAGGCACCCGTTGCCCTGCTACCGTCCGGACCGCGCAGCTATGAGTTGGTGGACCTGGCGGCCCGGCAGCGCACTGCCGTGGACGAGGCTGTGGCGGAGCGCATCTCCCCCTTCGGCCACGTTCTTTACCGCCCTTTCGACGAAGGTCCTCAGGCGGTGAGAAGCCTGCTCCGTTTCGGCCTCCGAGGTCTTGGGTGGGACGCAGCCATGTTGGTCCTCATGGGCCTCCTCCTGGGCGTCCTGGCAGCCTTGACACCGATCTTTACAGGGAAGGTTTTCGATGCTGCCATCCCAGAGGCTGAGAAGAATCTATTGGTGCAGTTTGCCTTTGCTTTGGGGGTTGCCGCGGTCGCTTCCGCCGCCTTCAAGATCACCCAGAGCATCGCGGTGCTGCGCATCGAAGGCAAGATGGACTATTCCATCCAGGCTGCGGTGTGGGATCGCCTGCTCAATTTACCGTCGACCTTCTTTCGGCAGTACTCCGCCGGGGACCTGGCGGATCGAGCCGCGGGGATCAATGCGATTCGGCGCTTGGTGGCGAGCGCAGGAGTGTCCGCCGCGCTGGGGGCCATGAGCTCGGTGTTCTACGTCCTGCTGCTGTTTTGGTACAGCGCTCGTTTGGCGGGGACAGCCCTGGGCCTCACGGTGGCTCTCTTGGCCTTCACCTTTCTGGCAGGCCTCCTGCAATTGCGTTATCAGCGGCAGGAATTCGAGCAGCGAGGTAAATTGACCGGCTTGGTGCTCCAACTCATCACCGGAGTCAGCCGGCTACGGGTGAGTGGTGCCGAAGATCATGCCTTTCGGGTTTGGGCCCAGAAGTTTGCCGAACAGCGTCGGTTGAGCTTTGTCGTGGGCCGAATCCAGAACGCCCTCACGGTGGTCAGCTCGGGTTTCCCAGTGATCTCCAACTTGGCGATCTTCGGTGTCTTGGCATCCATGATGATCGAAGCCTCGGCTCGTGGCTTGCCGAGTCCTCTGAGCACCGGTGAGTTCATCGCCTTTTCGGCTTCCTATGGCCTATTCCTGGCCGCCATGCAATCTCTCACCGAAGCGGCTCTCAATCTGGTGCGAGCGGTACCGATCTATGAGCGCCTCGAACCGATTCTGGTGGCCGAGGCGGAGATCGACGAGAGCAAAGCCTACCCCGGGCAACTGGCGGGAGAGATCGAGCTATCCCATGTGCACTTTCGGTACCAAGAAGATGGGCCATGGATCATCCGAGATATCTCCCTAACCATTCAGCCGGGGGAGTTCGTTGCCTTTGTGGGTGCCTCCGGCTCTGGGAAGTCAACCCTCATGCGCCTCATGCTCGGCTTCGAGACCCCCGAGAAGGGTTCCATCTACTACGACGGCCAGGATCTCAAAGGGCTCGATCTCCGGGAGGTGCGCCAGCAACTAGGGGTCGTGCTTCAGGAGAGCCGGGTGCTACCGGCAGACATCTATCGCAACATCATAGGTACCAGCACCCGCGGTGTGGACGAGGCCTGGGAAGCGGCACGCATGGCTGGATTGGAGCGGGATATCAAGGAGATGCCCATGGGACTTCATACCTATGTGAGCGAAGGAGGCGGTGGTCTTTCCGGCGGCCAGCGGCAGCGCCTGCTGATCGCCCGAGCCCTGGTCAACCGGCCGAGGATCATCTTCATGGACGAGGCCACCAGTGCTCTGGATAACGCGACTCAGAACATCGTCACGGAGAGCCTCGGTCGCCTCCATGCCTCCCGGGTGGTGATCGCTCACCGCCTGAGCACGATCATTCATGCGGACCGCATCTGCTATCTCGAAGGCGGGGTGATCCGAGAGTCCGGTACCTATGAGGAATTGATGAGAGAAGATGGCAAATTCGCCGAGCTAGCCAAGAGGCAGCTGGCATGAGGGGAGATAGGGCCGAGGGGCGAAACCAGGGAGAAAAACCTCTGGAAGGTTCTTCTCAGGAGATTGGACTTCGGCAAGTCGTGTTCCGCCATGGCGGCAGCGAGGCCGTGGCAGAAGAGCTGGTGACCTATCTGGGGAAGCGCAATCTCGATGCGGCGCCACGCCTCGACTCCTCGTGGCCACCGGAGGAGGAGCCGCACGTGGATTGGTGGCGTCAGCTCCTGGGCGGCGAAGAGCCTATCGGGCCCGTGAGCCGGAGTGTTTGGGAAGATCTCCAGGAAGCTTTTCCCCAGCTCCGTTTCCCGGTACTGCGGGGTCTCAGTGAGACCGCCGTCTATCGAGCCGCGGTGCGTCGAGGACAGGCTTCCGAAGGGGCCACCTCTCACCTGGAGCTGAGATCCCGGGAAGGGTTGGAAGTTCGCCTCTTGGCGACCGCAGCGGGTCAGCTACCGGTGCTGGTGGCGGAAGAGCGGGAAGATTTCGAAGCTCTGTTTCAGGTGCTGACGGCCCGTAACGAGCCAGTGGAGGTGCCGGCTTCCCTCGGCGCTTGCTTGGTCAGTGGCATCGTCAACTGGCGGCGAGTGAGGCGCTACCGGCAGGACTGGGAATCCCGTCAGGGATCGACCTTCCTTCTCCATGCTGGGTGGGAATTAGAGATGGCGAAGCTACGGCAAAATAAACAGCTCTATCAGGATCGGTTTCTTCTCCTGAGCCGAGGAGCCTACAGCGGTCTCGACGCGACGGAGGTGGGCATGGGGGAAGCTCAATGGCTCGAGGCGTCTCTGCGGATTCGCCAGGAGCACGAAGCCGCTCACTACCTCCTTCAGCGCTCCTATCCGGGGCAGGTGCCTCAGATCGTCGATGAAGTGCTCGCTGACCTGGCAGGCATCGTGGAAGTGTTCGGCTCCTACCGGACGGAGCTGGCCCTGCGATTCCTTGGCTTGGAGGCCTTTCCCGACTACCGATCCGGGGGCCGATTGGAGAACTATCTTGGAGATCCCGCCCTATCCCCGGCCGCCTTCGAGATCCTCCAAGGCCTGGTCTTCGAGGCCATTATAGCTTTAGGCCGCCAAGCGGAAGAAGAACCCGAGATCCTCCGCGACCCGGAGCGTCGGGCCCGGAGGATCGTCCAATGGGGAGCTCTAGGTCTCCATCAGCTCGGTGGGGGCATTTGAAGAAGTTGGATCTTGGCCTACGAACCATGGATAGATCGCTGGTAAGACCAACAAGGTCAGGAGGGTAGAGGTGACTAACCCGCCAATCACCACGGTGGCCAAGGGGCGCTGCACCTCAGCTCCAGCACTGGTGGCAAGGGCCATAGGGATAAAGCCGAAGGAGGCCACCATGGCGGTCATCAGGACTGGACGAAGGCGAGTGAGTGCTCCCTCCCGAGCCGCTTCCGTTGCGCTCAGGCCTTGATTCCGTTTCTCAATGACATAGGACATCAACACGACTCCGTTGAGCACGGCGATGCCGAATAGAGCGATAAATCCCACCCCGGCTGAGATGGAGAAGGGGTAACCACGAAGGAATAGAGCGAACAATCCGCCAGTAGTAGCCAAAGGCACGTTGAGGAAGATCAACGTGGCGAGTCGCAGGGAGCCGAAGGTCGAGTAGAGCAGGGCGAAAATCAGCAATAGAGCCAAGGGTACCAAGAGGATGAGCCGAGCCGAAGCCTGCTCCAGATTCTCGAATTGACCTCCCCATTCCACCGTCCAGCCGACTGGCAGCTGAACTTCTGTAGCTACCGTTTCCTGAGCTTCTGCAACAAAGGACGCCAGATCTCTACCGCGCACGTTCGCTTCGATATTGATCCGTCGACTGATGCGGTCCCGGCTGATTTGTGCCGGGCCCGTTTCCAGTTGGATATCCGCCAGCTGCGCCAAGGGAATGAGTCGGGGAGGAGCTCCGGCTTTGGCAGGAGCGGCTACTCGTAGATCCTGCAGGCTGTCCAAGTTGGCGGTGACTTCAGGGCCGAACCTAGCCTGGAGAACGAATCGCTGTCGCCCTTCCGATATGACCCCTAACTGCTTCCCGCCAACAGTCTCAACTACATCAAGAACGTCTGTAGCATTGATTCCGTAGCGGGCAATGGCGTGGCGGTCGATACGAATGCGGAGTACGGGTAGGCCAACGGTTTGTTCTGCCTTGACGTCGACAGCCCCCTTGACCCTCTGCAAGACTCGGGCTACGTCGTCCGCAGCCCTCTTGAGGAGATCTAGATCATCACCATAGATGTGAACTGCAAGGTCCGAGCGGACTCCCGAGATGAGCTCGGAAACCCGCAACTCGATAGGTTGGGAGTAGCTGAAGATCGCTCCGGTAACGTTGGTTCTCATCGCCTTGTCGATGGCTGCAATGAGCTTCTCCTTGGAGTCGTAACGCCAGTTTTCCCGAGGCGCCAGCATGAGATAGGTATCGCTGATCTCCACTCCCATCGGGTCAGTGGCGATCTCGGCTCGCCCGGTTCTCGAGATGACGGTCTCGACCTCGGGAAATTGTTCCTTCAGGACTTTTTCCGCCACCGTCGAGACTTGGTTGGATTGGTCGAGAGATATAGAGGGCAGACGCCAGATCTGCATAGCGATAGCCCCTTCGTCGAGGTGCGGAATGAACTCTGCTCCCAAGAATGGAATGACGGCTGAGCTGATCAGCAAGAGGCCGAGGGCGATGCCAACGGTGAGCCTCCTCTTTTTCATGGAAACGCCGAGGAGCGGAACATAGAGTCCCTTGGCGAGGCGAAAGAGGAAGGGCTCCTTTTCCGATACCCGCTCTAGAAAGAAACTCGCCAACACCGGCATCAAGGTGAGGGCGCAGATTAGAGACGTGGCCAAGGCGAAGACCACAGTCAAAGCCATGGGGCGAAACATCTTGCCCTCGACACCGCGTAGAGTGAGGATCGGTAGGTAGACGATCAGGATGATGCCGACCGCGAAGACCACCGGCCGGGCTACCTGGTGGGCTGCCTTACGTACCTTTTCTAGGTGGGGAATTCGATCGTCGCCTCGGTGGTCGTGGAGGACCCGAATGATGTTCTCGATCATCACGACGGAACCGTCGACAATAAGACCGAAGTCGATGGCGCCGAGGCTCATGAGGTTGCCAGAAATCCCCGCTTGCCTCATGGCGATGAACGCCACCAGCATGGACAGGGGAATGGCCGAAGAGACAATGAACCCAGCTCTCAAATTGCCCAGAAAGAGCAGGAGCACCACGATCACTAGGATGCCCCCTTCGACCAGGTTCTTGCTGACCGTACGGATAGTACGGCGCACCAATTCAGTGCGATCGTAGAAAGGGTCGATGATCACTCCCGGAGGCAGAGTCTCTTCGATCTGAGCGATCCTTTTCTTGACCTGGTTGACGACCACCCTAGAGTTCTCACCGATCAGCATCATCACGATGCCCACCACCGCCTCGCCACGGCCATCCCGGGTGACTGCGCCTTGACGGATCATGGGAGCTAGCTCGGCTCGACCGATGTCTCCTACGGAGACCGGCGTTCCCCTTTCGTCGTGAGTCAGCACAATAGATTCCAGATCTTCCAAGGTCTCGACCAATCCTTCTCCCCGGATCAGGTATTGCTCACCGCCCCGAGCGATGTAGCCGCCTCCGACATTTCGATGGTTGGCCTGGACAGCCTCAAATACGTCGCCGACCGCCAAGCCGTAGGACACTAGACGGTTAGGGTCCAGGGTTACCTGGTAGGTCTTGAGCTGACCACCGAAGGAGTTGACTTCGACAATGCCCGGAACGGACCGGAGTTGGTAGTTGATGTAGCCATCGAGGATCGATCGCAGATCCATCGGGCTGTAGCAGGTCCCTTCGGTCGACCCGTTGGTCACCGAAGGACTGGGGGAGGGGCTTTGCGGGGAGGTAGGGGAGCGGGCATCTTCTACCTCACAGCTGGGTTCCCCACGCACCTCGAATTGGAAAATCTCTCCCAAGCCGGAGGAGATGGGACCCATTTCGGGATCTCCATATCCTTCTGGAATTTCCTCCCGAGCTGCAACCAGCCGTTCACTGACTAACTGGCGAGCCCAATAGATATCGGTTCCTTCTTTGAATGCAAGGGTGACAACTGAAAGGCCGAACTTGGAAATAGAGCGAATCTCCTCGATCTTCGGTAGACCACTCATGGCGGTTTCGATGGGAAAAGAAAGGAGGCTCTCGACCTCTTCCGGTGCTAGACCGGGGCTATTGGTCAGAATTTGTACCTGCACATTGGTGACATCGGGGACGGCATCGATGGGTAATTGAGTCAGAGCCTGGATGCCAAGAACCACAGCCAGAAGCCACAAAACCAGAACGAGGAACGGATTATCGAGAGAGAAATCGATCAGTTTCTTGATCATGATCTCGGCACCTCAATGCTCATGGCCGCCGCCCAAGGAATCCTTGGAAGCGGAGGATTTGAGAAGGAAGGTTCCCTCGACGACCACCGAAGTGCCGACTTCGATGCCCTGGAGGACTTCTACGTAGCCAGAGACCCTGCGCCCGATGCTCAAGGAGCGGCGCTCGAAGTGGTTGTCGGCCGTTTCCACAAAGGCAATGAAGCCATCCGCGTCCGGTATTACCGCTCCTTCCGGAATCGCGACGGAACCCGATAGCTTTGTTCCCTGACCCTCCGAAGAGTGGGGGTCCAGGAGGCCTACTTCGACGAACATTCCTGGCCGTAGCTTTCCCTCTGGGTTGGGCAGGTCGATGCGCGCCTGCACCGTGCGGGTATCCACGTCGACTCTAGGACTGAGGTAGCTCACTCTGCCGGTGAAGACTTCCTGGGGGAATGCATCGACCCGAGCCTCGGCTTGGTCATCGAGATGCACTTGGCCGAGATCTCGCTGATAGATGTCGATCCAGATCCAAACTCGACTGAGATCGGCCAGGGTGAAGAGGTTGCGCTGCGGAGTGACCAGCTCTCCCCGGGTGGCATGAAGCTCGACGATGGTGCCGGCGAAGGGTGCTCTGAGCGGATAGATGGAGGCTGCCTCATCTTCATAGCTCAAGGCATTCACTTGTCTTTGGCTCAATCCGAAGAGATGCAGGGTTTCCTCAGCGGTACGAAGGGCGGCGCCGGTCTCACGGAGCTGAGCTTCGGCTTCCAGTACTTCCTGCTCAGAAGCGATTCGATCCGCCAAAAGGGCTTGGCTGCGATCGTAGCTCGTCCGGGCTAGCTCTCGGCTTGCCTTGGCCTGGAGATAAATCGCTTTCGACTGGCCCATCTCGATAGAATCGACCTCCGCCAGGGTCTGCCCAGCGAGGACCCTCTGCCCCAACTTGGCGCGTACTCGATGAACCCGTCCCGAGATTCGAGGGCTGACATGGGCTAGGTGGGTTTGATCGAAGTCGACTTGGCCCGTGGTGAGGAGTCGCTCTGGCAAGACTCGCTCTTCAACTAGAGCGGTGCGGATTTCTATGCGGGAGGCGGCTTCCGGAGACAAGACGACTATCCCCTCGCCCCCTTCTTCATGCTCTTTCCCCGTTTCATGGTCTTCCTTGGAACCGTGATCGTCTGGATAAGGCGTACCTTCCTTCCTTTGGGCTTCTTCTGAGACAGATCGGGAAGGGGAGTTCCCGCCGGGGCCGGAGCAAGCCGTGGTCACCTGGGTCAGGCACAGTAGGACGACGCCGATTCGTTGATCGAGAAGGCTCATTTCAGCTCCCTTCCGGCCGTGGGACTACCGGTGGCACGGTCTAAGGCGATACGAGCAAACCAAAGATCTGCCAAGGCTTCGATGTATTCGAGATTGGTAGCGACAAACTCTCTTCGGAGAGTGACGACCTCTGTGATTCCAATACGTCCTGCGGCGAAGGATCGCTGCATGAGCTCGACGTTCTCTTCTAAAGTACCCAGGACTTGGTGTTGTAGAAACTCTGCTGCAGCCTGAGCCGCAACGAAGTCGTTGGATGCGCCGATGACCTCTTGCCGGATGCCGAGACTCAAAGAATCCCGTTCGTAACGAAGGCGTTGGTGCTTAGCTCGGTGCCTGGCCACCTGACCTTGATTTCGTTGGAAGATAGGGAGCGAGAGCCCCAGAGTGGCTCCAAGGATTTCGTCGGTGCCTTCCTCCTGCCGAAAGAAAGTTCCCAGGGTCAGGTTAGGACGGCTTTCGGCTAGGGCCACTTGAATGGCTGATTCAGCGGCTTGCTCCAGGTGCTGGATGGACCCGAGATCGGCCCGATTCTGCCGCGCCAGCTCGAGCAGTCCATCGATGTCCGGAGGCTCGAAGGTTGGAGGCATCAGATCTCCAATGGGCTCCGGCTGAACCTGAGGATCTACCCCAACCACCTCGGCCACCAGGCTTCGAGCTGTGGCGTAATCCGCCAATGCTCGCTGCAGCCGACGCTCGGCTCGGCCCGCGCTCGCCTGGGCGAGGTTGACTTCGATTTGAGTCGCTGCACCTCGGTCGAGGCGCCGTTTGGAGAAATCCAACATGTCCTTGGCCAGGACGGCATCGGTTTCAGAAACCGTCAGGATTTCCCGAGCTCGCACCGCCTTGGCAAAGGCGGTTTCCACTTGGAGAGCGAGAAGCTGCTGGTAGCGTCCTCGAATTGCTTTGGCCGCTGCCAACTCCTGGTTGGCTAGGGTCAGCCGCTTGCCCCGCTGACCAGCGATTTCCAGCTCCTGAGAAATGGTGAAGCCATAGTCGGAAGCGGTGGATTCGAGGCTGCGCCGGATTCCGATCTCCAGCTCGAGTTGGGGATTATGGGGGTAGATTCGAGCCTCGATCAGGTCACTGGCGACTTCCTTGACTAGCCAATGCCTCGCTTGTAGCTGGGGGTTTTGCACCCATGCTTGTTCGAGCGCTTCTTCCAAGGTCCAGCGAGGCCCAGGTGCGCCTAGAGTCATCTGGGCGGAAAATAGTGTAGCGATGCAAAGGGCTAGGCCCATAACCGAGTGGAATGTCATTGGCGATTCCATCGACTTTCGATGGAGGAGAGCTATTGTTCGAAACATGTCTGATCCTCTTGAGTCCTGGTTCCTGGTCGCCGACCCGGTCCAACGACCGAGTTGGGTTCGTTGGTCGATGCCGCTCGATCGAAAAGAACGAACAAGCGTTGCGGTGGAGCCCCCATCCCTCGAAGTGAATTCGGTGAAATGGCTGGTCTACCGTTGTTTTCCAGCGGACGAGGAGCACCACCAGGCTCTAGGTCCTTCCTGCTCGCCGACTTTGACAAGCGGCACCATCGTTCCTAGTTGGAACTCTGCCGTAACAAAGGATTGGGAGTGGAAGGGACGAAACGGCACCGCCGAGCGCTGCGAGGCACTTGGCGTGTCGATCTAGGTCCTAGAGTGCTGGATCAGACTTGTGGAGGGCGATCGAGACGTGAGGAGAAACCCTGTGGAAGGGTCTCTCTGCAAAGAGGCTTAGGGAACTCAACAGGGGATAAGCTGGTTGTAGAGTCAGCAGATATCAATAGGAATGCGAGAGCTGTGTGGCAGCCACAGGAGTGAAAAATGGGGGTGCAGCCGTGCTCCGGGTCGGTTGGCGAATGCCCGTGGTCACTGGTACCTGCATGAGCAAGATGCCCCACAGTCACCAGATGAACGGTGTTCTCGACCGCTTCGAACATTCCCGGCATCAACGTGAGGACCAGGAAGAGGGCACAGATTCTAAATCGCCAGCTTCGCATCGTTCTTCAGTCTATCGGAATCCGATCTGTTTGAGGCGATTGGAAAAGATGGCGGAGCCTTTGGGGCAGAGTGAAAGATCCTCCGTGGTCCGCTAGAAGCGGGAACCACGAAGGATCTTCGAACCGGCTGACTCGCCTTCTCTCGTCTCCTAGGCCTCAACTAGCTCCGGTTTCACCTCAGGGGCTAGGTTGGGAGCTGGGGAAGCGCTCTTGGGCACCAGAATTTCCCGCTCGCCGAAGAGGCGTTCAGAGATGATGCCCTTTTCGTGGCACTCTTCGATAAGCCTGTTGGAAGCGATGATGGGATTGGATTCGTCGGTGTATTTGACCGCCATGATGTAGTTGAGCCACGGTTCTTGGCCAAGGGCGTAGACGTAGGCCTCTTTGAAGTTAAAGGTGTCGATAATAGCGCTACCTCGCTCGTAGTTGGAGCCGGCCAGGCGGCGGTCCTGGTCCATAGAGCGGTCCAGGGGCTTGGTGAGTAGGGGGCCGTACACCCAACTCATGGGGGCGCCGTCACACTCCATGCCGAGGAAAAGAACGTCGGCGTCTCCAACCATGCGGTGGACGTGTTTGTAGAGGTAGTTGTCGATATTGCAGGAGTCCGCAGCGAAGACCAATTTCTTTCCGGCCAGCTCACAGTTGTAGGCCAATTTGGTGCGCACGTTGAGGTCGCCGTGCTCGCCGAAGAAGGGCAGGCCGGTGATGCGGCCGTTCTCGAACTCCACCGTCTCCATTTCATCCATCTCGATGACGCTTTCGAAGCCGATGCTCTCCATCAGCAACTTGAGGGAAGGGTCCTGAAGGGCGCCACCTCCACACCGCGGAACGATCACGTGGCGCACCTTGTGGCGCAGCTGCAACATGGTCTCGAAGAGAATGTGGTCCTGGTGATTGTGGGAGATCAACACGTAGTCGATGACATCCGGTAGGTCGTCGTAGGTGTAGCGGGAAATATCGTTCTCATAGGTGTAGGAAAGCACCGGGTCGAGAAGAATATTGGCCGTGGAACTTTCCAGCAGAATGCAGGCGTGACCGAAGTAGCGCCAACGCATTCCTGGGCCCTCATAGGCCGGGTAGGGAGTGGGTGCCTCGGTGGTCAGGAACTCCTGAAAAGCTTCGTCGAGCTCATCCTCGATCTCCAGTTTTTCTTTGATGTAAGCGTAGGTTTGGGGTTCCGTCTTCATTCGGAACAGCTCGTCGATGCCAGCGTGTTTGAAGGGGCGGTAGAGCTGGACCTCTCCTTCCTCTAGAAGCCGAGGGGTGCTGAGGATGAAAGGTCGGTCGTCCTCGCTGATCAAGGAAAGGGCAAGGCTCTGGGTGGAGTCGTCGTAGAACGGACTCTGGTAGAGCATCGCTTCGATAAGGCGGAAAGAGGGCTGGTTATTGAGGTCGTAGACCAGCTCCACGTAGCCGCGGAGAATCTCCGGAATTTTTTCGTAGAGAGGGTGTAGCGAATACCCCTTGGCCTCGTTGCGCAACATCTCGTCCAACTCCTTGATGGCGTTGGAGAAAGCGATCATCTGGCTACGCTCTTCTTTGGTCTTGGCGATCAGGGCTTTGATCTCCGGGACCTTGGGGCTCTTATAGTCGATGAAAGGGCCACCGAGCATTTTGGGGTTGCGCACCGCAGCGGCATGGACCTGGGGGGTACGGATGTAGGAGTCCATGATCTTGAGATGTCGGTCGACGATATTCATGGCGGCGGTCGCCGGGGAGATCAAATGCGCCCAGGCGTACCATTGGTCGATGAGCGGTTCGACTACCACGTTGGGCTTGAGATACATCTTTTGTTCGGTCACGACAGGCCTACCTCTTTCTAACCTTGGCCCGAGCACCCGACCAAACCGGATTGCTCGAAGAGAGCACCGGATAGGTGAAGCTTGGGCAATTTCAGAGAATCTAGATAATTCGAAAACGGATTTTTGGCGGAGAATGAGGAGGAGCTAGGAAACTGGTCGCCAACGGGCAACGGTCTCGGCTCCAGACCCAAAGAAAACCTAGGAGTCATTTCATACCACCCAAAACATCGGCCCCGAAGCTCTTCCATTGAAAAATCTTCGGAGTCTCAAAAGGCGCTGAAGCAGTGACGAGAGTCAGCGCAATCGTCCTCGGAGAGGTGAGCTCTCCGGAGTGAAAAAAGGTGTCTACAAAATCCCTCGCTCGTGGCGAGAGAATACATAGCTCCATTGTACACCAAGGCTGCCATCCAACCGTCTCCTAGGCAAGGCAAGGTCGTGTCCGGACTTGAAGCTAGATTCTCGAGAGAGGTGTCACCATCCTCGATTTACCATCCTGGTCTCATCGTCTACGAGTCACCAACCAGCAGGCTGGGTACCAGCGATTGAAGAATCCGGCCTTTTTTGGAAGGTTCGTGGCGTTGTCGGATTAGGCACCCTGCGTGCGGTACTCGCTGCGCTACATTCCGTACTCGGATACCCGACCTTCCCTGCTACGAGGGTTCCGGCCGAGGCCACGCTGGCAGGATTCGTTGTCAAAATGGGCCGTTTGTGCCGCTGCGATGGTTCGAGTTCAAACTGAGAGACTACACAGTGATTCCACTCTTGGCGCTCTCGGTGCCCAGCTTGTACAATCCATAGGCCCCGAGTATTGAGTGCTGCAGCTGTTTTTCCATGTTTGAGGACTGAGTTCGTTATGCGAAATCCGAGACTCGCGACCCTATTTCATCGCTTAGCCGTTTGTAGTCTCCTCTTTGCCACCAGTGTTTCACCGGCAGTAGCTGCGGAGCGCTTCACGGTCAGCCATGCTCGTCAGACGGGAGACCAACCGGCGTCCTTACGGGTCTATTTGGATGCCTTGGGTGAGGGGGAGACTCCTCTGACGGGCCTCGCGGCGACGGACCTGAGCGCTACCATCGGCGAGAATCGCGGGCGAGTGGACCGTCTGGAGCCTTTTGAGGGCAGTGGTGAGGGTGTGGCCTACATCTTCTTGGTGGACATCTCCAAGTCTTTGACCCCAAGGCAATTCGATGGCATTCGAGAGGCCCTGAGCTCCTGGGTCGGCGATCTGGAACCGAAGGATTGGGGAGCGGTGATCGCCTTTGGCTCGGAAAGCCGGGTCGTGGTGGATTTCACCCAGGACAAGAATCAGCTTCAGGAAGGCCTGGCCTCCTTAGGACCGACGGACAATCGGACTCTCCTGCACCGCGCCCTTTTCGACGCCTTGGAGCTCAGTCAAAGAAGGGATGAGGGCATCCCCGGCCGCCGGGTCTTGGCGGTCCTAACAGACGGTCTCGACGAAGGAAGTGGGCTGGCTCTGGAAGATGTCGTGGAGAAGCTGCGAGAAGATCCCGTTCCCATTCATGCCATTGGCTACAGCCGGTTGCGACCGGATGACCGTAGGCAGACATTCCTGGCCGTGCTCAAACGCCTCGCTACCGTCTCCGGTGGCAGTTTTTTTGAAGCTCAGCGCACCGAGTTTGCCGAGTCCTACGGGGCTATCCGCCAAGCGATTCGGCGCGTTTGGGTCGCCGATGTCGTTTGCCCTTCCTGTCGTAGCGATGGTCGGGTCTACCGTCTTCAATTGAACCTCTCTACCGGGCAACAGGTGCTGTCCCGGGGAACCGACGTGAGACTGCTGCCGCTTCCGACCTTGGCCACTCCTGGGGCTTCGGCAGACTCCGACGGAGATGGATCCTCAGGCAGTGGTTCTAGCGGCGGCGGTTCTGGCGGCAGTGCTTCCAACGGCAGTGGCGTCGGCGAGGAGGGGAGTGGGAGTCGCCAGTCTGGAAGCGATACGGCGGCCTCGGGGGCTGGGGAACCGGTGGGTCGGTGGCAGAGCATTCCCTGGTGGCTCTATGCCCTGGCGGCGGTTCTCTTTGTTTTGCTGGCCTGGCTGGTGACTCGACCGGCGAAGCCGGGAGAAGAAGAGGATAGCCTTCTAGAGGGAAGCTCCGCCGGGGTCCCGTCGAGCGATGAGAAAGGGCCTAAGTTCACCCCTTCGGTTCCTGCCCAGACCAATAAAGATTTTCCGGAAGTAGCGGCAACCTCAGGCTCTGTCCTCAAACTTCGATCCTTGCGGCTCATCGTGGTGCGGGGTAGCCGCAAGGGCAAGGAATACAAGGTTTCGTTTCGAGAACGGGCTGTGGTCGGGGCTAGGTCGACCTGCGACTGCGTCCTAGGGGATGAGCCCGGTATCGCTCCTGAACAGTTCGAGATTACCCAGGAAAACGGACAGTTCTATGTCAAGAACCTGGCTCCGGGTAGCCCAACCCGCATGGGAGGACACACCCTCAATGAGCCACGGCGCCTGAAGAGCAATGATCTGATCGGTACCAGCGAAACGATCTTGCGCATTGTCCTAGAAACCTGACGTCGCTCCGCCGACCGGCCTCCTTTCGCTGGTTTTCGGCGGCTCCTTGCCGGTAGCCGGTGCGCTCCCAGTGGGGCCGACAGCGAGAATCTTCTGTATCTTCTTGGGGTCGTCGGGGAGAAGACCTGCCGCGGGAAGGCGAGGGATCAACCGATGCCAACGCTCCTCCCGGGCGAATACCTGTCGAAAAATAGAGAGGGCTTCGTCTTCCCGGTCCGCAAGGAAGAGTGTCACCGCCTGCCAGAAAGGCAGCTCGACAATGTCCGGAGCGAGGTCGACGGCTCGGCTATAGAACTGCACCGCCTTGTCGACATCACCTAAGGAGACGGCGTCATCTCCGGCGTTCATGGATTCATAAGCTTGGTGGAGGCCGAGGAGACGCCGCAATTCTCTGACGGGATTCTCGTGATCATCGATGCGGAGGTCTACCAGCCGATCTTTCCAGGGCTGACCGGTGTTCTTGGCACTGACAATGATCAGGGCGCCGCTCTGACGGCCACGGATGTCTCCGCCCTGCCCTTCAGCAGCCTCTAGGGCTTGGAGAAGGCGCTCGGCGAAGCTGCCCTCGGCATTCTCGTAAGCTTCGGCCATGGCGGGCCACACCGTAGCCTTGTCCATCATATTGGCCTGTACCGAGTAACCCTTGCCGCTCTGGCCGCCGGCTTCCGCCACACAATTCTCCCCGGTCCAGGTCGCCGTCCTTCCTTTGGCATCGACCATGGCCACCTGCCGAACTTGGCGCTGGGGGTCCGCATCGAGAAGTCTCTGCAGAGCTTCCGCGGCGGAGGCTCCGGAGCGCATGAGGGCGAGGCCATCGGGGCCGTACTCGACTTTGACGAAGCTCTGCGTGGTGACGGCACCAACGCCAGCCTCTGCCCAAGGCACGAGCACTCCAACTTGAAACCAGTGGCTCTGGACGGCCACCCCGAAATTTCCCGTCTCAGGATCTTGAGCAACGATGGAGTAGGTGTGAGCGAAGGGGTCGGCAGCCCGAGTGGTGCCCCCAAAAGCGAGGCTCAGGGCCAGGCCGAGATTCACAAAGGCAGCGGACCGAGTCTTCGACAGTGGTCTCATGGAGAAATCTCCTGCGAGTCAGCGAACCAGCGGGTCGCCGAGTCAGTGTAGGGCTTATCGTTTCTGGTTGGATCTACGCAAGATTCTAGCGAAAAGTTCCCCCCAACTAGCCTTTTCTCGAGAAAGGTAGGCTTCGAGCTCTCTCGCTCCACGGGCGGGAGCCTCTTTTTCGGCCTCGCGGTCATTGCACCCCTTGCCGGTTTTGCCTAGACTGGGCAGTCTTGAAACGCCAATCTAAGTCTCGTGCCCCCATGCTGGAACCTCTGCAACAGAACCTGACTTTGCCCCACAGTCAGGAGGCGGAGCGCGCCGTGCTCGCTGCCATCCTTTTGGAGCCCTCTTCGCTGCCGGTGATCGCGGGTCGCCTGAGCGCCGAGGACTACTATCTAGAACGTCATCGGCTGCTCTATCAGGCCATGATCGACCTTCAAGACCAGCTGGTCGAAATCGATCTGCGCACCGTCCAGGCGAGGCTCGAACAGAGAGCTGAGCTGGAAGCGGCGGGCGGGCTCGCCTATCTGGCTACTCTCGATGTCGATCTACCGGATTTATCCCGCGTCGACACCTATGCAGAGATCGTCAAGGAACGGTCGGTTCGTCGGCGGCTGATCCAGGCCTCTGCCGAGATCATTCGTGACTGCCAGGAAGGTGGTTTGGAGGCTCAAGAGGCGCTGGCCAAGGCGGAACAGGCCGTTCTCAGCCTAGGGGAAGAAACCATCCAGCGTGGTTTCACCCGCCTTTCCATAGTTCTAGAAGAAGCGGTTCTGGAATTGGAGGACCGTCCCGGCAGCTCCTTGATTGGGGTCGCTACGGGTTTCCGTGAGTTCGATCGCATTTCCCACGGCCTCAACAAGGGAAACCTGGTCATCGTCGCCGGTCGTCCTGGTATGGGCAAGACCAGTCTTGCCCTCAATATTGCTCACCATGTCGCGATGAACGAGAACACCGGAGTGGGCATCTTCTCCCTCGAGATGAGTGAACAGGAGTTGGCCCTTCGTTTGCTGTGTTCCGAGGCTGACATCAGCTTTTCGAAGTTGCGCTCGGGCCTGCTATCGGACCAACAATGGCAGCGGGTCCACGACGCGGTGCGGCGAACCAAGACGGCTCCCCTCTACATCGACGATTCTCCAAACCCATCTCTGTTGGAGCTGACTTCGAAGGCCAGACGCTTGAAAGCGGAGAAGGGGCTCGGTCTGGTCATTCTCGACTACCTCCAGCTGATGCAAGCGGGGGGCAAGTACGAGAATCGCAATCTGGAGATAGCCGCTATCAGCCGTGGCCTAAAGCAGTTGGCCAAAGAGCTCGAGATCCCGGTCATTGCCCTGTCCCAGCTGTCCCGTAACCCGGAACGGCGAACCGGTGACCACCGGCCCCAACTGGCCGATCTTCGAGAGTCCGGAGCCATCGAGCAGGATGCCGACATGGTGTGCTTCGTGTTTCGGGAAGAGATCTACTACCCGGACGACCCTGAGAAGCGGGGCAGCGCAGAATTGATCATCGCCAAGCATCGGAGTGGCGAAACCGGCACCGTGCCGCTCATCTTCGTCGGCGAGATCACCTCCTTCAAGAATCCCGATCCGGACGGCTTAGACTCCGCTTCCTCTCCCTTCGACGACTCACCAGCTCCCTTTTAGCCCGTCAAGCCCAGGTCGAGCCTCCAGCGGCGGTGACCCGATTTTCTTTCTCCTTCCGCAACAGGGAGTAGGGACAGGCATGTCTTTCGATTCCGGAAGGGTGCAGGTCCTGGCTGTACCGAAAGGAGGTGATCCCATGAAAGTGCAGACAGCCGTCTCCGCCGGACTCCGAGCTCAAATCATCGAATCCGGATAGGTCTCTTTTCTGGCTGGTCCGGGCAGGCGCCTCGGTCCTCACTCTTTCGGCGATTTCAAATAGTGCGGCGAAAGGAGGTGATCTGATGAAAGTGCAGACGACAGTCTCCGCTGGGCTACGGGCAGAGATCATCGAATCCGGATAGGTAACTCCAAATCGTGCGACGAAAGGAGGTGATGACCTTGACTCTACAGACTTCTCTTCGAGTTGGAATGAGATCCTCGATTCTTGTCGGCGGCTAGCTGAGAACTCCAAGGAGGTCCGAGGAAGAGTCCTCGGACCAAACTCTGTCGGCAACTCCAAAGCGCGTGGGACGAAAGGAGGTGATGACCTTGACTGTACAGACTGCTCTGCGAGCTGGAATGAGAGCCACGATCGTTGCCGGAGGCTAGCTGCTGAAGGCCTCTAGGAGGTCCGGGAGATACTGCCCGGGCCTCCTTGGTTTAGCCAGCTGCCTCCTCGAAGGCTTCTAGCCACCAACTTTTTTAGCCGGTCGCCCTTCCATATAGGCTTTGATGTCGTCCAGATCTTGCACGACGCATTTGATCATGGTCTTCATGAGAGGTTTGGTGAGCACCAACATGATTTTGGCAAACGTGGTGAGTCCTTTGCTTTCAAAGGCGAAAGTCACCAACGTCCCGTCGTTCTCTTCTTGGAATCGGAACTCGCTCAGGTACAGGCAGCCATGATTTTCGGCTCTCACGGAGTAGCGGTTGGGCGGGTCGAAGTCTTGGATCTCCATCTCTTCGGTGGCTTCTTTGCCGAACATGATCCTCTTCTCGCGAAACCGAGTCCCGGCACCCACCGGACCGTCGGTGAGCACTTCTAGCTCGACAATTCCTGAGACTCGGTCTGGCGCGGATCTCAGGTCTGTAGCGGCGTCGAACACTTCCTCGATGGGAGCGGCGATGGAACGGGAAACTTCGAATCCACTCATGACGGACTCCCTTTCTTCCGCTTGAAGCGGATTTCGACGACTTGGGTGTGGTTTTCACCGATGGGTAGATCATGGAGCTCCATGAGGATTTCGTCTTCGGAGAGGAACCGCCAGATTGTCTTGACCATCTTGTCGTGCTCGCCGGTGAGGTATTCATCCAAGGTGCCGTAGGTGAGTAGCGCCTTGCCACCGGGATCCATATCGCCTTCCGAGGTGATCATGGCGGTATCCATATTGCTCACCGAAGCGGTGACGTAACTCTTCTTGAAGTTGTCATAGCCGAGAAGCATGAAGGTTTCGGACGGGAGTCCCATGAGGGTTCCCTTGCCCTTGCCCTGGACCCACCGGCCATCGATGAGCCAGCTGAAGGTGGTCTCGCCTTTTTCAGCCGGTGACCTACCACCTCCCATAGTGATGCTCAGAGCCGTCTCCCAGGTTCCTAGAAATCGTTTCAATGCCTGGTGGTGCTCGGAGGGTTGGGTGATGGTCCGGGCCTTTTCCATCATCGCTGCCAGCTGGTCGGTAGAGATCGTTTTTTCTCCCTCTTCCCCGTGAGCCGGAAAGGCCAGCAGAAGAGCTAGCAACGCAGCGAAGAGTAGACCTCCCAAGGTGCCAAAGAGGGAAGGACAGCGGTAGGTCGGCGAGCTCATATGGGGCATCTAGGTTCTCCTTCTCAAGGGGAAACGATGGAATCATCCTGGTCTGGCTGCAGGAATCCTTCTTCCTGAGCCAGTTTCTGCAACACGAGATAGCGGATCTGTAGACAGCCCGGTGGCCGGTCGATGGCCTCGGCAATAGTTCCGACTGCGCTTTCGGCCTGGCTCGCCATGGGGATACAGGCAACCAGAAGAGCCGTTGTGACCAAGGAGGTCACGAAACGCTTCAGCCACACTTTTTCGGCGAACGGGTGTTCGAGAAGGGCGAGGCGGAGCAAGAGAGCGCTGCGGGGACGGACGAAGCCGATGCTGCTCTTGGGCAGAGCGAAGCGGCGAGCTGCGAAGCGGAGAAGAGTCTTGCGGTAGGCGGGGGAGTCTGGTCCCAGAACCTTGGCCACAGAGCGGTCACAGCATTGCTCATTGACCACGGCAAATCGCCCCCGAGCCCACCATACGAGAGGGTGGAACCAATAGAGCACCTGAAGGGTAGCTGCCGCTGCTGCCCACCAAACATCCCGACGGGCAACGTGAGAAAGCTCATGGAGCAAGACGTGGTGAGCCTCCTCCGGGGCCAGGTCTGCAGGCAGATGAACCTCCGGTTTGAGTGCTCCCAACACGAATGGGGTACTCGAGGCGGGCTGGAGGAACACAGCAGGGAGTCTTTTCATGGCGAGGCGATCCCCTGCCTCTTGGATAGCGATAGAGAGCCATTCTGAGTTTGGGGGAATCGCGGACCGTCTCCAGCGTTTCCTCTCTTGGCGATAGCGCACCAAGCCGACGATGGCGAATACGAAAACTCCTCCAAACCAGGTCAGGAAGAGAATCTTGGCCCAAGTGGTCAGGAATACCGGGCTCTGCATTTCAGCCCACTTCGTCAGCCCACTGGCGCTCCCGAGCCCTGCAAGTGGCTCCGGTGACCACTGGAGTAGGCTGACCGGAGAGGTCAGGGACGGGGGCAGGCAGAGCTTCACCAGAGCTAAGGACCAAAGGGCCGCCCGCAGTTGGGGCCAAGTGCGACGGGGCAGCGAAAAATCTATCGCGGTGACCAAGAGGATCAGCAAGCCCCCTTGAATGGCCAGGGGAGGGAGCCAGGACCACCAGAGGGAGGTGGCTTTCATGAGAACGGTCGTCATGATGCTTCGGAGTTCCCAGAGTCGTCAAGCTTGTTTGGCATCTCCGGAGCCGGATCGTCGGGCCGGGTCGCGTCGGCCGGGTCGAGCTCTTCGAGTAGATCCCGAAGCTGCTCCTTGTCGCGAGGCGAGAGCCTCTCGTCCGCAACCAGGTGTTGCATGAGGGAGCCGAAGGTCCCTTCGAAAGCCCGATCCAACAGGGAATGGAAGGCCGAGCGGCGGGCTTCCGGTTGGCTGACAACAGCCTCGAAGTGGCCGACATTGGCTCGTTTGGACACTTTCAGAGCTCCCTTGTCGACCAAGCGAGCTAGCAAGGTCTTGACGGTGGAGTAGGCCCAACCGGTTTCTGCCTGGAGATCTTCGAGGACATCTCGCACCGTCGCCACTTGACGCTGCCAGATGATCCCCATGACTTTCCATTCTGCTTCGCTGAGCTTCATGATCTCCCTTTGGCTACGTTTGTAGCTGATAATGCTACAGATGTAGCTGGTAGTCAAGGTGTGCTCTAAAGAGGGAGCAGGAAGAGGAGTGAAGAAAGGCAGGGAGCTGAAGAAAGAGCCCGGACGTAGCCGGGCTCTTTCCTTTCGCTCTTGTCAGGCTTTCGGCCCCTAAGGAATACGACCAAGGGCAGCGCATTCCCGTTTCCAAGAGCTTGAGAACTGAATAGAAATCACTCTAGGGTCGACTGTCTCAGTGCTACAAAGTCAGGGACTTTCCGTGGATTTTTCCATTTCTCCGGTGGGTCACTATCAACAAAAGGCTGCCCTTCACCAAAGAAGACGGTCATGTGGCTGCTCATCGGTGTCAGGATCAGATTTGCCACTGCTGAAGATTTTCCATCCTTTTCAAGATGCAGCTTATGGCTTCCTAGGGGAAGCTCTAGGTCTCCGGACAACGGAGAGGAGTTCTCCAAGCGGTCGATTTCTTTGTCGTTCAGCAAGACTGCGCCTTCAGCCCAATGATCGCTATTAGAATAGGCTGTGACTCGGATGGTCTTTTCGCCTGAACAGAGATTTTGCCGCGGATGCTCAAAGATCTTCGTTAACCCAACGGTCTCAGAAATCCTGACCGCATAAAATCTATTCCGAGAGAAAAACAGGCTTACAGTCGGACCCCGCTCTAAGGAAAAACTACTCACATAGTTTCTGATAGCAGTGTCGTCGTCCATCCGTCTCATGCGATTAGGTGTTACTAGAGATTTAATTTCATCTGATGACATGCCGCAGGTGAACTGTCCAACGAGATCCATCGTTTCATCCCAGTGATCTGAGCATCCACCGAGAAACAGAAGCACGATCACCCAAGCGCTCAGGCCTTTGGATCGAAGAGACAGTCGATTCAAGGATTGTTCGGTGCACCGATGCACCTCTGAATCCAAACCCATATGTCGTGGAAGTCTCATCTGAGGCCAATCCTTCTTCGCGCAGACGTTGGTGGGCTGTTCCAGCCGGGTGTACGCCATGATCCTGCAACCGGCGGAGGCGAGAGGTTACATTTATCACTCTGGTTTCGAGCGAATGTATTGCTGTTTGGTCCAGTCAGGAAGTTGTACAGACTCACTCCATTGGTTCCACCCGGATAGCTTCTTGCGGTTCGGTCTACACATTGATCGACGGCGCAAGATTCGTTCCATTCACCGCACTCGCCTGCATCGCCTGCAAAATCGAACGGAGCATTTCTCCGAACTCTACCGTCTCCGAAGGTAAGGTAACCACCTCGAACATGATGTAGTCCCCAGGTTGTTCTCTTCCCTCCCTCTTCCTTCTCAACATAACAGTGAGAGCCAATCTTCAGTACGAATTCGGCGATGGTGCCGAGGAATCCGCTCCTTCCCCTGCCTTGCCCAATCGATTTACAACAGAGTCGAGCCTTCAGCCCAAGGGGATCACTGAAGACAATGCCATTCGAAGCTGCATAGGCGAATGGGTTGATATCTCCTTCAAGTCCCAACGGGTCCACCTTCGAATATCTCCCCGAACCAGGCGCATACCAACGATGCACGTTGTAGTAGATCCCTCCCTCTGGGCTGGTTTGCAGCCAGGTGTCACTATTCCACTGGCCTGGGAAGCGCAGGAAGATGCCAGCGGCCTCGGCGCCCGCAAAATCTTGGCCAAAGGGCTCGAAGCCTCCGGACCAGATTTCCTGACCCGCCGAGTTTGTCGCCAAGACCGGCGTTCCAAGATGGTCCGTCGTTAGGTAGATCAGGGTGCCCGGATCCGCGATGGCAAAGGGATTCCGTTCGAAAATCGCTATGGGACGACCTGCGAAGTAGAGGACAGCTTGGTCCTTCACGGAAAGGGCGGGGTCCGTGGCGAGGATGTCCCGTCTTTGCAGAAAGAGACCGTTGGAGGTGTAGGTTGCCTCTACACCGTCTTGGGGCTGCGGCAAGTGGGTCGAAGGGACGAGGGCCGAGCTGAGAAAGCTTCGACCGTCATAGGTGAGCTCCACCCGAGGTGCAGAAAGGACGATTCCTCCGCCTCCTGGGCCTCCGCTCATCGGGCCCGGGCCTCCTCCCATGGGGCCACCGGAGCCGCTGGTCGAGCCTGGGTTGCTGGGCAGGCTCGACAGCCGGCCGGCTTCGTCGTAGGTCAACGTTAGAGTCCCTTGCTGTGGGTCGATTTCTCCCGTCTGGTTGCCGGCATTATCGTATTGATACGTTCGAGTGCCTACGCCAGGAATCTGCACCGTGTCCAACAAGGCTGTCCGCCCACCACCGCCGTTGAGGACGTAGGAATAGATGTCCGTCGAGCCGTCCCGAGTCTCGGAGAGTCGGTTGCCGATCTTGTCGTAGGTCCATCCCAGAGTGCCCCAGGGGCCGACTCCCGAGGTCAGGAAATACTGGAAATCCTGGTAAGCGTAGGCTCGGGTCTGGGCAGGGTCGAGGCTGTCCGTCATCATGGAGATATTGCCCATGGAATCCGTGGTGTAAGTCCAATCAAGGATCGTCGAGGCACCGCCAACCTGGAGGTCGGTGGGGAAGTAGCGAGCGTCGAAACCCCGGGTTTCCGTTCGGCCGTTGCCAAGCAAGACTTCCTTCAGGGGGCCGTTGGGTTCATAGATTCCACCGGAGGCCACTACCTGGTTGGGGAATCCCGTGCGCTGGACCGTGAGAGATTCCGGACGATCCGCGAAGTCGAAGGTGTAGACAGCCTTCAAACCTCCAGGGTAGTCGAGGTTCAAGCGATTGCCATTCTTATCGTAAGTGAAGGCGAGGGCTCCATCCTGGATCAGTCGCCCGAAACGGTCGTAGCTGTAGTCGATGAAAACACCGCCTCGTTTGATCCTGGTCAGTCGGCCTTTTGAAAAGGCTTGTTGCGGGTCGTCGTAGGTGTGCTGGGTGGTGAGGTTCGGATTGCTTCCGTAGTTGATCGAGGTAACTCGGTTCAACTCGTCTATCGTGCGGGTCGTGACAACCCCCCGGGCATCCGTGCTCTGGGTCAGCTCCCCATGCTCGTTATACAGGTGGTTGGTGACACCGGAGACCGGAGAGGTCTCGCTGGTGAGCAGATTGCGGTCGCTGTAGGCGTAGGTGGTGAGATTGAGCTCCGGGTCTGTGACCGAGGTCAGGTGGTCCTGGACATCATAGCCGTAGAGGGTTGTGGCGAAGCCCCCACCGCTGCCGCCCCAGCGCTGGGAGGCCTGGGTTAGGCGGTCCAGAGCATCGTAGGTGTATTGAGTCGTAGGGATCTCCGTTTGCCCGGCGGAAGGATGGTTGGCGTCCCAGACCCGCTCGAGATTGCCTTCACAATCGTAGGCATACTCGGTCTTCGTGCCATCGGGGAAAGCCACTGCTTGGAGTTGGCAGCGGTTTTGGTATTCAAAGTCGGTGGACGAGCGGGTTTCGAAGCTCCCACCGTTCCAGCGTTGGAGCTCTTCTCGAGTTCGGTTACCGATGGTGTCTAAGACATAGACCGTTCGCTCGCCGGGAGTCGCCGCGTTGGCCTTCCTCTCCACAGAAGTGAGCCGTCCGGAGGCATCGTAGACGTACTCGATCAAATTCCCCTCTGGCAGCTGGGTTCGGAAGAGGTCCCCGAATTCGTTGTAACTGTGGGTGGTGACGAGATTGTCGGCTGGGATAGCTCCCCGCTGGGTGATCGTAATGACTCGGTCGAGAAGATCGTAGGCCGTCTCCGTTTCGACGAGGTTTGGGTCTATGACCTTCGTCCGCCGATTCAGAGCGTCGTACTCAAAGGCTGTTGATCCTATTAGGGGATCCGTTCGGGTGGCTACCAGGAGACTTCCCTGGACCAAATCGTAGGTGAAGGTGGTCTGGTCTGTTCCGTTGTAGCCGGGTGGATCGACCACCAGGTTCAAGCCCTCCGGGCTGGGGGTGAAAGCTGTTGCATAGGCATAGGCTCCCCCGGGCATCTCCACCCCTTCCTCTAGGCGCTCGGTTAGGGCACCGGAGGAGTTGTAGGTGAAGGTGGTCACCCGGGTGGAGGTTCCTCCGGCAGTGGAAGGTTGCTGCATCTCGGTAACTAGGGCCGGAAAGGTAGGGTGATACGTCCAAGTGGTCGTTCGTTCCTCCGTCTCTCCCATGGCTTCCGTTCGAGTGAGGAGCTGGCCGAAAGCGTCGTAGGTCATCTCCGTACTGTGGTTCTTGGCATCGGTCTCGAGGGTGGGCCGAAGGGGATGGTTTGGATCGTTGTAGGCGAACTGAGTATTGGGGCCGGCGGAGCAGGCTGGGCAGGCGCCGGATAGGGCGGTCAGCTTTGGCTTACGGCTATTCTCGTCCCTCTCCAAGGTGTAAGTGGAGGTGGCCCCCAGGGGATCCGTGACGGTGGTCAAGGAGGGGAGCGAGGTATCGTCGAAGGATAGCTCCCACAGATCTATGGCAGCAGGGCCGGTTTTGACGGCGTCGCCGCGCCAGATGGCCACCGCATTGCCCAGGGGGTCATATTCCCAGGCAGCTTCGACTCGTCGTCCCCCGAGAGTGCCGACCTTCTCGACCCGGGTGAGATATCCCGGAAACGCTGCGTCTTGGTAGAAGAACTCCAGGGCCGTGCCGTCCGGACGATCGATACGGTCGAGCTCGTCGAGGGTCCAAGTGTAGGTCCAGGTGCGGCTGGTGGAGGAATCCGTTCCGACCTCGGTAATCGAGACTAGCTTGCCATCCGCGCGGTAGTCGAAAGTCTCGATGCGGTGGTCCGGGAAGGTCACCGTTTCCAGCTGATTCGCGCCGTTGTAGATCGCCACCTTCTCATTGTCAAAACGGTCGGTAGTGGAGGCCCAACGGCCCAGAGCATCGAAAGCATGCACCCTGCCATCGAGCTCGGTGAGCTCCCAGCCGGAGGCGGTGCGGGTGAGGGTGCGGTATTCGTCCGTTGGGGACGCGGTTTGATAGACCCCACCGACCAGATTTGTGAAGCGTCGGAAGCTCCCTCCTTGGGTCAGTAGCCAGACGCGGGAGTCATCGGGATCCTGGACGATCCGCTTGGCGTAGTCATGGCTCCAGTATAGGCCCAGCTCCGTGCGCCAGGCGGAGGTACCGGGGAAGCCGTCGCCGCCAACCCCGCCGGCTCGATGGCGGAGCTGGGCTCCGGGGCCGCTCTCTCCTTGGGGACCGCCCCCCCAGCTGCCACCGCCACCGCCGCCGGAAGCACCAGCGCCGCCGGAACCGCCGGCAAGGAGACAGGTCTGGCAGTTTGCATCCGTGTTGCAATCATCCGGAGGAGGCTCTTTGCAGCCTAGCTCTTGGGCCAGAACCTGTTCCGTCAGGTCGACGGGAATATTGAGGCGCCGCACGCAGTGCTGGGCGGAGCGAAAATTGCACGAGATGCCGGCTACCACGTAGGGCTGGAGTAGGGGATTGGTAGAGGGGGCGCCGTCCGTCAACTCGGCGCAGCTCACCGCGCCAACATCGAGAAAGTAGTTCCCTCTCTCCTGCACCAGCTCCTGGCCTTCCAAGCCGCAAGAGGCTGCGAAGTTACAGTTATTGCCCAATGGGGGCGGCAGAGGGAAACAGCCTCCAGTGGAGTTGGGAGCGGAGAACTGGTCGGTAAACCAAAAGACACGCGAGTGGAGTCCGGTTGGGTTGAGGGAGTTTCCGGGAAACTCCAGCTGAATTTCCACCGTCAGGTCGCAGGCGCTCACATTGGGGTCACAGCCCCCTTCCAGGTGGAAAAAGGGCCCTCCTTGAAGGATGGGAGTCGCGCATTCGAAACCGTTGCAGTTGGAGACGTTCTGGGCTGCTCCTCCGTTTCCCGAATAGGTAGTCGGGTCTCCAGGTAGGTGCGGAGAGGGGCAAACCAATTGTGCCAGTACCTGGGAAGAAAAGCTGAGGGCGAGGAGTAGGACAACAAAGGGGATCGGTCTTCGAATCATGTTGAGGATCTCCTGCGATCGATGGATGAGTCCAAAAGAAACGGCTTCCGTCACGGGAAAAGAACCTCTACTGACTCCCGATGCAAACTCCAGGGATCTTCTCGGACCTGCAGGAGTTTGAAGAGAGAACGTTGCGCCATTGGCCTTTGGAGCCAGTCAGCGACGAAAGAAGGAGATGCGGTCCTTCTGGAAATCGGCACCATCAGGGATGCTGGCGATGACCTCAACCGATTGTTCATTCCTCCTTTGCTCTCCCCTTTCTCGTGGATTCAGCAGGACGTTCTCTTCCTAGGAGCCAGAAACTCACTGACGCGTTTACCTCTTGCCGAACAAATAGAAAGAAGGGGAGCTCCCTCCTGCCTTCCGGCCCTCCGAAAAGCCGGCTAGGGCTTGGATTCTTTACCTCGAGAAACGCTTCTCAGGAAGGTTGAGAAGATGGACAGCCTCGTTCTGAGGCCAATGGGCGGGGAAAGGGAGGTCCCTGGTAGACAGGGTTAGCTGGTTGTGGGTGGCGGCGGCAAGTCGAGTCTTTGCCCACTGGAGGCAGGCGATCCTTGGCTGTCGAACCGAGGGGGCGAGGGGGCGAGGGGGGGAGGCCTCTACAATCCTAGGGTTAGGACCGTCGAAGCCCCCCAGGGAATCGGTTTGGGTCTACTTGCAGTTATCTTCGCAGTCTTTCATAGAGGTCCAAGCGTTCCCGTCTGTCGGATCGGTTGGAGTTCCCTTCGTAGCGCAGCTCCGGGCCGAGGCCTTAAAACAACGGTTGCGGGAAGCATCGCAACAAATGACTTTCGAAGATCTCGAGAAGGAGGCTCCGATGAGGTTGCCATTCATCGCCTGAAGGACTACGTGGCCCCCACAGCTCACGCCGGATTCCAGCACAGCGCCAAATTGCTCGAGATCGTTGGCCCCCATAGCCGGATCACCATTGGTCAGGACCAGAGTGCCCAGTTCCTCGTCATCGCTCTCGATGTAGACCTCGGAGAGACCGGACTCGTCCATATGGGTTTCCGAGATCACTCCGGAAATCTCTCCGTCTACGGGAAGCCCCCTGGTGCTGGTGATGTCTCCCGACGCGGAAGGCACCATCAGCGCAGCAAAGGCGATGACTCCAAAGATGGAAAACAGCACCGGAATAGATGATTTCGACATAAATCCTCCTCGGCCCTATTGGTGGGCCACCAGAAAAAAAGATGAGTCGCCTTTCAGCGACAGTTGACTCCCGCCGGATGCGAGCCGTCACCCTTGTACGCCGGAACTGGCGAAAAAAGGGTCATGAAATTTCTCCCGAGGACAAAGTTGGAAGTCATCGACCATCCAGAGTTGGGAATGCTCCTATCGCGGCAATCCCTTGGGCAGGTTCAGAAGAAGGTCGACAAAAGCGCCGTGTTCTGAGATCAATAGGCAGAGAAAGGGAGACTCCGAGATGGTTGTAAAGAGAATTCTGATGGGAGGTGGACTCTGCTTGCTGGGGATGGCGGTGGCCAGCTTGGTCTTCGTATTCGGCTTTCCATCCGCTGCCTACGCTTTTCTCCAAGCCCGGGGTGCGGCTGTGGCTGGGTTGGAAGCAAAGAAGCTGGTCCTAGACCCATCATCCCGAGTGGGCGATCAGGTCCTGGGTGAGAGGGGGGGCTGGGCCGGAAGCTCCCCGGGTGGGGCCTACACAGTGAGCTATTACCAGTCAGAGGTGCCCAAGGCGGGGCCGCCCCTCCTCCTGCTGCACGGCCTAGGCGACGAAAAGAACTCCTTCGTCCGCTCTGCAGCCCTCTTGACAGATCGCTACAGCGTCTACCTTCCGGACCTTCCGGGCCATGGGTCGAACGCTCGGGACTCTCACCTCGACTACAGCATCCGGGGTCAGGTGGAGTTCCTGAAATTCTTTGTAGAAGCCCTAGGGCTCGACACTTTTCACCTAGGGGGAAGCTCGTTGGGAGGGCACCTCTCAGCTGCCTATGCTGCCCGCTATCCTGAGGATGTGGAGCGCTTGATGCTACTCAATCCTCCAGGGCTGCTGCTCGAGGAACAGGAATCCTCATCCGGATTAGACGCAACCGGACTTGAAACTGCCGAGTTAGACACCCCTGGCCAGAGCGCTCCCAGGCTGAGCACTCCGAGGCTGAACTCAAGAAGGCTGAATCCTAAAATGCTGAGCGACTCTGGGCTCAGCTACCCCGGGTTCGAGGAAAGGGTGGAGAGCCGGGAGCAGTACTTCACCCATTTGAGTCGGTTCGTTCACACACCTCAACCCCTACCTGGGCCCATGGTCGATCACCTCACGGGCCAGCTGAATGACAGCCTCTCCTTCATCCGGTCCATTTCCGACGCAATCAAGGCTGGCGACGATTTGGTTCTCAATGAGTCGCTAGCTGGTATTCGAAGCCCGACCCTGATTCTGTGGGGGAGGCACGACAACGTGGTGCCCTTCGAGGTCGCCTTGGGTTATGAAAAGCGGATTCAAGGGTCCGTACTTAGGGTGATCCAGAGCGCAGGACATTTTCCTCACTTAGACCAGCCCGCCGAGGTTGGCCAGGAGATCCGAAGATTCTTAGTGGCAGCGCAAGAATAGCCCTCGAAAAAAGGGCGTTGGCCCGGGGGAAGGGGGTCCTTTGTCGTGGTTTTCTGGCGAGGGTGCCTTGTGCGTCTCTACAGTTCCGGCTCTCCACCGGTAAGTCTCCGAAACGCTTCTTGGTACCGGTCCAGGGTTCCTTGAACCACCTCCTGGGGCAGCTCCGGAGGGGGCGACTCTCGATCCCAACCAGAGGCATCGAGCCAGTTGCGAACGAATTGTTTGTCCACGGAAGAAGGCTCCTGGCCGGGCTGCCAGAGATCGGCTAGCCAATAACGAGAGGAATCGGAGGTGAGGGCCTCGTCCACCAGGATGAGCTCGCCGTCGACAAGTCCGAACTCGAACTTGGTGTCGGCGAGGAGCAGTCCTCCTCGGGCCGCCCGCTCAGCTCCCCGGCGGTAGAGGTCGAGGGTAATTTGCCGAAGCCTTTGGGCCAGATCTTCTCCTACTCCCCGAACGAGAGTCTCGAAGTCGATGTTCTCGTCGTGACCGGACTCAGCTTTGGTCGCTGGAGTGAAAATGGGCTCCGGTAGGCGACTGGCCCTCTCGAGGCCGCTCGGTAGGGAAACTCCGCAGACGCTTTCGGAGCGAATGTACTCCTGATACCCGCTACCGGCGAGAAAGCCCCGAGCGACGCACTCAAAGGGAATGACTTCCGCTTTTCGTACCAGGATGGATCGACCCTTCAATAGCTCCCCTTGGGCGGCCAAAGGAGCCGGAAAGAGGGACGAATCCGTCTCGATGAGGTGATGGGGAACCAGGTCTTCCAACTGATCGAACCAGAAATTAGACAATTGGGTCAGGATTTTGCCTTTGCCCGGAATCCCTGGCTGCAAGATGTGGTCGTAGGCTGAGAGACGATCGGTGGCGACAATGAGCAGCTCGCTTCCTAGGTCGTAGATGTCACGGACTTTGCCCTTTCGGGGTTGCGGTAGGCCCGGTACCTGGGAATTCCAGAGCATTTTCTGATGCTGGGCTGATTGGTGCTGATCAGCGCCTCGGATTTCCGTCTTGGATTCCTGTCTCATCTCGAATCTCCTGAACGTTTCCGGTACCACTGGGCGTGGTAGCGGTCGAGAATCTTCAACAGACTCTCACGGCGAATCTCTTGCAGTGAAGAAGGATCCATCCCCTCGCCATCGACCAGCTCATAGACGGCTAATTTATCTAGACCTTTGAGGTTTGCGTTACCCAACTTGCGTAGACCGACACGAAAGTTGCTGTCAGCGCCGTCGACGAGTTTGAGGATGAGAAAGGGACGTCCTTCGATGGCTCCCTTGAAGAGGCGAGCTTGCCCGAGCTCCCGGTCCAGCTGAGCGATGAAGCGGTCCGTGGCGACAATGCCTTCGTTGACTAGGTGCCCATTGCGATTGATATAGGAAAAAAAACGGCGTTTCTCCTCTTGACGGTCCACTAGCTCGACATTGCGGTCTAGCAAAGGGGCAAAGAAGCGATGCACGGTTCCTTCCGGGTAACCGTGATTGACCAGCATGGTCTTGATTTCGTCGATCTCCCGGCTCGCCTTACCGGTGGTCAAACGAGACAACTCGACCACGCCGTGACCGAAGAATTCATAGCGATCTGCTTCGGCGCGGGAGCCGCCGGTGCGGAGCGGAATCAGCCGATAGGAGCCGAAATTCAGTGCCACTCGGAGGCCTCGGTCGAACACCAAGCCTTCCTCCAAGGCCTGCACGTAGTAGCGCTGCAAGCGCACCGCACAGACCAGTAGGTCTCGAGGATGACGGCTGGAGTAGAAGGCGCCATCACCGAGGTACTTTTCCAACTTCATGCGGTAGGAGGTCGCCAGGCGATTCACTCTTCTCTGAAACCGAAACATCATGCGAAAGGCATGATCCTGCTGTTCCGGGCGAGAGGTTCTCAGTTGAGACACCAGGGACGAAAAATCTGTGATGTCGTAGACCAGGCCGTAGCGGTAGACGACGGGGTCGACCACCCACGGAGCCATGAAGTCCATCGGGCGGGTCGCACTGGATAGGAGATTTCCGGTGACTTGGGTCTTGGGACGAGGCGAGGTCTGGGAGCTGCGGAAAAGCTGGCCCTCATCGTTCCGGTGAATGGGAATGACGAGATTTCGCAGGGCTCGAAACAGCTCAAATTCTTTCAGTTTGATGAGCAGGCTTTCCCAAACCTTGACCGTAGGCAAGGGAAAAAGATTCTCAGGGTCATAGCCAGGCCGCCGAGCTAGGAAACTGAGGTAGCCCCGGCGGTTCAAAAGGTCCGAGGGATTTTGCTCCGGATCCGGAGAGATCAGTTGGCTAACGATGTTGCGAAGCTCCGGGTCGGAGTGGAGCAGCTGGTGGTGCCAGTCCCGAAGGGCCGCGAAGCGCCGTCGCAAGTCTCGGCCATCGATCCCCAAATGGCCCCGAAAATAGCTGTCGAGCTCCTCGAGAGTGTGGCTGACGTGGTCTTCGGTGAAGATCAAGACGTTGTCCAGCATCCACCTCAGAAGCCGAGGGAAGAGCTCTTCTTCCATCTCCTCGGTATCCATGGCGAGACGGTTGACCAAATCGTAGGTGGTGGTGAGGAGGCGGTCCTGGTAGCGATCGAAAACTTTGTACTTGAGCTGATCACCGCGCTGCTTGCCCACCTTGAGATCCATGCGCCGGATGCGCTTGGGACTATCTTTGAGGCAGAGGGCCACGTCCCGGCTGTGCACCAGCCAGAAGATACTCGGGTAGTGCCGGCCATAACTGGAAAGGGTGACGTTCTCCAGGGCTCGAGCGAGGAGATTCCGGTAGGTATTCCACGCGTCGTTGTAAGCTCGGGCGTCCAATCGGCGCCGTTCTATGGTGGCAACTTGAGCTAGCTCTTCCTGGTGCAAATAGGCGGATAGGGCCTGACTCAGGCTGACTAGACTCTCCGACAACAAGACCGGAAAGCCCCAAAGGGGGGTGAGAGCTTCGTCTTCGAGGAATACTCTCTGAGGAAAGGGTAGAGCCTCTTCTGCGTTGGGGAGCAGACGGCGAATCTCCTCTCCATTGGCGTGCAAGAAGTTGAACGGGCCGCGGATCAGGTTAGCTAGGGGCGGTAGGGTCATATCGTTGAGTTCTCAGGCTCCGTTTGTCACTACGACAGCGGCCCGCTGTCCGGGTCCGCTCTGACGACCATGATAGGTCGAGATCCAGCAGCTTTTGGCACAAGCTCTCGAAAGAGTCTCCGGCTAGGACTCTTTCTGGAAGAATCCTAGGAAAACCCTGGTTTGCAGCCGGTTCTTCCCTTAGATCGATTGCTCGAATCCTGATTCGCCTCAGCGAGGGAATTCTGCCTCGAGTTTCGAGGGTGTGGAAACGTATCGCGCCTGCTACACTTTGCGCTCTTGAGTGCTATTTCATCAGATCGTAGGACTAGAACATAGTGGTTGCTATTGGGATTGTTTCTCCTGGCCGTTTCTCTGCTGACCAAGTGGCCATTGGTTGTTTCGAAGGGGAGGCTCCTCTTTCCTCCCGGTGGCCCGAGAAATATCGTGTCGCCGTCGCTCAATTGACCGACCGCCCCGGCTGGAAGGGGAAGAGTGGTCAGGTCGCTGAGACTCAGACTTCCGAGGGACGGCCGCAGGCCATCGGCCTCTGGGGTCTAGGAGCTCGCCATCGCTTTACCGGGCCTCTCCTCAATGCCTGGTTGGAACAAGTCACCAGCCGAGCCAAGGCCAACGGCTCTCCTCGCCTAGCGGTGGTTCTGCCGGACCACCCAGAAACGACTGGATCGGAAGCGGCGGAGAGAGTGCTTCGCAATCTCCTGCTTTCGGAGTATCGGTTCGATCGTTTTCGCAGTGCCTCCAAAGGAGAGAAGCGCCAACTGGCGAAAATTGAAGTCATTCCCACCCGAGGCCAGGATAAATTGTATCGGGGAGCCCAGCAGCGAGCCAAAGTGGTGGCTCGGGCGGTGACTCTCTCCCGGGACCTAGCCAACGCACCGGCCAACGAAGCCACCCCCATCTGGATGGTCGAGCAAGCCTTGGAGAAACTCCATCCCCTGGGCTTCGAAAGCCTGGTGATGGATCTGGAGGAGCTCCGGAAGCGGGGAATGGAGGGCATTGCTTCGGTGGGGCAAGGGTCCATCAATCCGCCCCGGCTCTTGCGGTTGGAATGGGGGACCGAGGGGCCGGTCATCGCCTTGGTGGGAAAAGGGGTCACCTTCGATTCCGGTGGATTGTCTCTCAAACCGGCGGCCAGCATGGTCGACATGAAATATGACAAATGCGGTGCCTGTTCGATGATCGCCGTCGGACAAGCTGTTGCAGAGTTGGAGCTACCGGTCCGCCTGCGAATCTACCTTCCTTTGGCAGAGAACATGCCAGCAGCTTCCGCTTACCGTCCTGGGGACATCCTGCGCTGTTACAACGGTAAGACCGTAGAAGTTCTCAATACCGACGCCGAGGGCCGGCTTTTGTTGGCCGATGCAATGGCCTTTGCCGTCGAAGAGAAGCCCTCAGCCCTGTTGGAGTACTCCACCCTCACCGGGGGAGCCGTCGTGGCTCTCGGTTTTCATGGCGCAGCCTTGTTTTGTCCCGACGATGATTTCGCTGGCGAGTTGGAGGAGGCTGCCCTGAAGAGTGGGGATCGCATTTGGCGGATGCCCATGTGGCCGGAGTACCTCCAGGAAATGAAGGGGAATCACAGTGATCTGCGAAATTCCGCCACCCGATGGGGATCTCCGGGCACCGCTGCTGGCTTTCTTTCCGAGTTCGTCGGCGATTTGAAGCGCTGGGCTCATTTGGATATCGCCGGAACGGCTCACAAGCGGTCAGAAGCGTCCGAAGACGGAGGGGCAACGGGCTTTGGAGTTTCTCTGGCGGTGGAGTGGCTACGGCGGCAGGTAGAGTGACTCTTCTGCCGAGGAAAACATGACCAAGCTGCTGGAAGTCGAGGATCTGAGCCTCGCGTTCCCGGTTCGAGGGAAGTGGGAAAGGGTTGTCGAGAACCTCTCATTCTCCGTGGACGATGAGGAGTTCGTCGGCCTGGTCGGGGAGTCCGGCTCCGGCAAGAGTATGACCGCCCTGGCCATTTTAGGGCTGCTTCCCAGCCCGGGCCGAAGAGTCTCCGGTCGGATCCTCCTCGAGGGCGAAGACATCTCGCAACTTTCCGAGGCGCGCCTTTGTGCCATTCGAGGCGCCCGTATCGGCATGGTGTTTCAGGAACCCATGACCGCCCTGAACCCGGTCCTCGATATTGGTTTTCAGATCGCCGAGGCGGTGCGCATCCACAGCAAAGTTTCGCGACGAGAGGGATTGAGGGAAGCGGAACGCCTCTTGGAGCAAGTGGCCATGCCGGACCCTGGACAGCGGCTTCGGGATTACCCTCACCAACTCTCCGGCGGGCAGAGGCAGAGGGTGATGATCGCCATGGCTTTGGCATCCAAACCGTCCCTTCTGCTGGCAGACGAACCCACAACAGCCCTGGACGTAACCATTCAAGCGCAAATACTCGAATTGCTCCGCCAGTTGCAGCGGGACCTCGGGTTAGCGGTTCTTCTGATCTCCCATGACTTAGCGGTGATCGCCGAAACCTGCGAGAGGGTGCTGGTCATGTACGCTGGCCGGTTGGTGGAGGGGGCGAAGGTGCAAGACCTTTTCGCATCTCCCGCTCACCCCTACACTCGTGGGCTATTAGCTTCCCTTCCTCGCTTGGGTCGACCGGTGGAAAGAGGGCGGTTGTTATCGATTCCAGGGCGGGTGCCCGAAGTCGGGCAGCTTCCCAGCGGTTGCAGTTTCCACCCGAGATGCTCGGAAGCTTTCCCTCGGTGTGGGACCCAAGAACCAGCCTTGTATTCCCTGCCTCAGGGTGGCACAGCCCGCTGTTTTCTTCACGACGTACCCCCGAACGGGGCCGAGAGCCTAGGAGAGGAGACCGGTTGAGCGGTTTGGTGGAAGCCAGAGCCCTGACCAAGCACTATCCAGTGCGGCGGGGATTGCTACAACGGCAGCAGGGGGTCGTGCGAGCGGTGGACGGGGTGAATCTGTCGATCCAGCGCGGTGAGTGTTTCGCCCTGGTGGGGGAGTCCGGTAGCGGCAAGACGACTTTGGGACGTTCTCTCATCCGGTTGTTGGAGCCGACCTCCGGCTCGATTCATTTCGATGGAGAGGATCTTCTGGAGCTGTCTCCGAAGGCTCTGCGCCGCCGCCGTCGTCGTTTCCAGATGATCTTCCAGGATCCTTACGGTTCCCTCAATCCTCGTATGCGGATTCGCAGGGTTCTTCTCGAGCCCTTGCAGGTGCATGATCTATTGGGGAAAGACTCTAGCCAAGACCGTTTGGTGGAACTACTGGAAACCGTCGACATGGACGCCAGCGCCCTGGACCGTTTCCCCCACCAATTCTCCGGCGGTCAGCGGCAACGTATCGGTATCGCTCGCGCCTTGGCTACGAAACCGGATTTTGTAGTGGCCGACGAACCGGTCTCAGCTCTGGACGTCTCGGTGCGGGCGCAGATCATTAACCTTCTCTATCGGTTGCAGCAGAGCCTGGGGCTGACGGTTTTGTTCATTGCCCACGATCTGGCTCTAGTGGAACAGATCGCCAATCGCGTCGCAGTGCTCTATGCTGGCAAGGTCGTCGAGGTGTTGCCGGCGCGGGATTTGGTGCGCAAAGCGAAGCACCCCTACACGGTGAGCCTGCTGTCCGCGGTCCCCATCCCCGAGCCTGAAGGTCGCGCCGGCCGCATCGTTCTCGAGGGGGATCCGCCTAGCTCAGCAGCCCCACCCACCGGTTGCCGATTTCACTCCCGGTGTCCCGTAGCGCAGACTCGGTGCACGTCTGAAGAGCCGCCGTTGGTGGCACACCGAGAGGGTGGAGAGGTTGCTTGCCACTTTCCTGGAGAACTGAAATCGCGCTTCGTGGAGACCTAGATTTCATCGTTTGGTGGGGAGAGAGGTGACAGAGAATTGGAACAATCACTCCAAAACCACGTAGCGTTGTTAGAGCCGATGAAGAACGGGAAGGATTTTCCCCCCTTCGGCATCTGAGAAGAATGAGTTTCGCTTTTTGACCCGTCCTGAGGAGGAAGAATTCATGTTTTCTGCGTTCTCTGGTGCTGGCCGCCAAACCTCGAGCACCCCCGCCCGGGCGATGGCAGCCCTAGTTTTGAGCCTTCTGCTATATCACCCTGCATCAGCGCAACAACTGGTCCTCGGCGAGGACGTGGATCCTTCCATGCCCGATGCGAGCCTGGAGGTGCAAGAGCAGGCCATCCAATTGAGTCTCGAAAGGGCGGTCGAGATCGCCCTGCAAAGGAATCTGGACCTTCTGGCACAGCGCTATGACCGAGCTCGAGCCTTCCATCTGGAAAACTCCGAGTTTGGGATCTATGACTTGACCCTGAACGGTACAGCCGAGGTGAGGGATTCGTCCACTCCGTCAGCCACGTCCCTGGAGGGTGCTGCGGTTCGTAACGACACCACTGGGGACTTGAATTTCTCCCTCAGTCAGCTGACCCCCTATGGCGGTGTCGCCAGTTTTGACTGGACCAACCAGCGGTTCGAGACCAATAACACCTTCGCTAACTTGAACCCTCAGTTCCGGTCGGCCTTCAATCTGGGTTTTTCCCAGCCTCTGTTACGAAACTTCGGCCGCGAAGTGACGGAACGACGGTTGAAGTTGGCCCGAAGAGATAGCAGCATCAGCCAAGAGACTTTCATTCAGCAGGTGATTACCACCATTCAGCAGGTGGAAAATGCCTACTGGAACCTAGTGCGATCTCGCAAGCAGTTGGAGGTGGCAGAGGAGAGTTTGACCCTTGCCCGGGAGCTTCACGAACGCAATCGTATTCGCGTCGAGGTCGGCACGTTGGCTCCCTTCGAGTTGGTGCAGAGCGAAGCTGGTATCGCCCAGCGGGAAGGGGACATCATCCGCAACCAGGCAGAAGCGGGAGACGCAGAGGACACCCTTAGAGCGCTGCTCCATCTCCAAGATGGAAATTTGTGGGACATGGAGATCTTTCCGGTGACTGAAGCCATGGTCGAGCCCTTCGAGGTCGAGCTGGGAGAAGAAATCCAGTACGCCTTGGACCATCGCTCCGAGATGATCAATCAGAAACTACAGTTGGAACGATTGATGATCGACTCCGGCTATTTCCGCAACCAACTCAAGCCCCAACTGGATCTGGTTGTGGGTTGGGGAGCGCGGACTCTGGACGGAGACCTCTTCGAAGACGATCCGGACACGGGAGAGAGAGTGCTGGTGAGCAGTGGCGACATCATCGATGCGGTGGGCGATCTGCCCAAGGCTGACTTCGACGGTTTTTCTATCCGTTTGAACTTCTCCGTTCCCTTGCAGAACCGGGCAGCTAAAGCCCAAAATGCCATTGCCGGTCTGGCTCTGGATCAAGGCAAGATCCAAACCCAGAGCCTGGCCCAGAGCATTTCCACCGAGGTACGAAGCGCCGTGCGCCAAATGGATGCGGCGGCCCGGGGAGTGGAGGCCGCCCGTGCTTCCCGACGAGCTCAGGAAAAGAATCTGGATGCGGAGCGCAAGCGCTTCGATAACGGTATGTCGACGAGTTTTCAGGTCTTGCAGATCCAGGAGGATCTGACCCAGGCCCAGAGCTCCGAGGTACAAGCGGTGACCAACTACCGCACCAGCCTGGTGGAGTTCTACCGAACGACTGGTCGAGTTCTGGAGCAACACCAGATCGAAGTGACCGCCGACGGCGAGTAGGAGACGCTTCGTCCGTTAGGACGGATGTGGGCCTGATGAAAGCGAGGGAGGGAATCCCTCGCTTTTGTATTTGTGCCTGCGAGCTGTGGGTGGGGGGCTAGATCGGCGGATCGTGCATCATCTGGTCCCGCAGTACGCGGAAGTAGTGATTTCGACCGTAGTAGGCCAAATTGCTGACCCGGGATGTGTAGACGCAGGCAAAGTCGTCTACCTGGGAACCGAAGAGACTCTTGTTGGACCCTTGGCGGAAGATCGAGCCCCAATAGGGGTTTAGGGTGCTGGAGATGCGTTCTTGCAACCGGTTCTTGTGGTGCCGCATGACTCGATGGTCCTGCTTCAGGAGATCGAAGTGCTCGCGCACCCGAGCCAGATTGGGGTCCTCCGGTGCCTTATCTCCATCTCCATTGACGACGATCTGCTGGTAGAGAGTGAGAAGGTCAGCAACATCATCCATCTGCCGGCCGGACTCGGCGAGCTCCGACCTGAGAACATCCACGTGGCGGGACTTGGTCTGAAGCCCCTGTTGAGCCTCGAGCTCCTCCTCTAATTCCCGAACCACCAAGGCAGTTCGCCAAGTGGAGACTTGTTTCGAGGAGAGGATGTCGCCGTAGATATGGTCCCCCACATAGACCACCTCCTCGCCGGCCCCTCCTAGGAGGTTCATCAGGCCGGTGCGACAGCCCCCCTGGTAATAGCCTCCCCATTCGGGCAGAGCTACCTCCTGGCCGTTGCTGAGATCGAGGAAAGGAACGTTCTTGCGAAAGAACTTGGGCTTACGAGATTCGACAATCACGACATCAAAGAGATCGCGCCAGGAGTCGAGACCGGGGAGAGCACCATCGAAGAGATGGGAGCATAGAGCGTCCGTGTAGTACTGCTCCGAGTTGGTGATCAAGAGCAAACGCCGTCCCCCGAGGGCGAGACGTCGCAGGGCGAGAACGGTCTCCGGGTCCCGAGGCAGATACCGGGGCAGGTCCGAAAGAATTCGTGTCTTCAGGCTGCCGTCGGCATGAATGGAATCCACCGCCTTACGGGTATCTCGAAAGATCTCTGCATAGGAGGGGAGGCCAGGCTTGTCCTTGCCGCTCTTGAGCTCGATGAGCTCCGAGAACAGACTGACTTCCGGGAGCTCGAAGAGAGTATCGACGAAATAGAAGCGATCGCTTCCCGGCTGGATGGGTTCGCGACGATAGAGGTGAGCTCTCTCCTTGCGATCGAGGAAGCGTCTACCGTGGTAGGCCCTGCCGACGTAGCGGTGGCGGTTCATCTTGAGAACCGTACCGGCCTCCGTGTCCAACATCAGGCCGCGGCGGGCAAAGTCGGGCCGATACTCCGCGCCGAGAATCTCCCTGGGGTAGTCGAACTCAGCAATCAGCCGGTCCAGGGTCATCTCAAAAGCCAGCTGCGACAGGTGATCCTGGTGATAGTCCGCCAGAGTCCAGTCCAGATCAAAGCCAATGGTGGTGATCTTCTCCATTCTCAGAGTGCGATTTACGAACACCTGGCGCGAGTGTTGGGGAGGGCGGTCCTGCAAGGTGAGCTCGAAGAGCCTGCGGGCAGCGGAGGGGGGAATAGTCTCGAGACTGAGAGGGTCGATCAAGGAGTTGCGATCATTCAAAAGGTTCTGCTCCTGAGCGGGTATAGAGGAATCTGGGCCCGGCGGTGAGTTTCTACGGACTCCTGCTCGCCAAAAAGATCGCCATCCTAACATTCCGCAACGGGCTCTGGCCTGGTAAGATTTCTCAGCTATTCCCCTATTTTCTATTGATGCCCGTGGAGCGAGACAGCTATGAAGTCCACTTACTCGTCGCCCAAACCGAATCTTCCGTCCGATTCACCCGAGTCTTCTACGGCCCGCGAGCCTCAGCAGACCCCTTGGTGGGGAGCTGCCCTCGGAGTCGCTACGGCCGTTCTCGTGGCTCTCGCGGTCTATGGTGGTGGGGTAACTCCCAACGCCACCCAACCGCCTCTCACGACACCTCATTTGCCGCCCAGTAACTGTGGTTCCTGCCACGGCGATTTCGCCGGTACCAACCACGAGCCCTTTCCTACCTGGGCTGGCTCGATGATGGCTAACTCAGCCCGGGATCCATTGTTTTGGGCAGCGCTAGACGTCGCCAACAACGATATTCCCGGAGTTGGAGACTTCTGCCTGCGATGCCATATGCCCACCGGCTGGCTGGCCGGACGCTCTGAGCCCCCCGGAGGCACGACCGACGGATGTAGCATGTTGGGGGATTTGGATGCTCCCGATAGCGATTTTTCCGGTGTTAGCTGTCACCACTGCCACCGCATGATGGAGAATCCGTCGCCTCCCACGGGAGAGCAACCCGTCTACACGGAGAACGCTGAGTACTGGATCGACGACGCCGACTGCACCACCATGGGGTCGGGACCCTGCCGACGGGGGCCTTACGATTACCCCATGGGCGGGGACACTCCTCCGCCTCACGAATGGGCTTTTTCCCCTTACCATGCAGATTCGGCCATGTGCGGCAATTGCCACAACGTCACCAGCCCCGCCAAAACTCTCATCGATGAAGCGGGCACCGACACGGGCATTCCTTATCCCATCGAGCGTACCTATACAGAATGGACGCAATCGGATTTCGCGGTTGAAGCCGGTGAGGACTTTGCCACTTGCCAGAACTGCCACATGCCGGACGCCACCAACGATCCCGTGTATGCCTGTTTCTTCGAACAGACCAACCGTACTGGCAACCTACCGGTGCATCAATTCGTTGGAGGCAATACCTGGGTACCAGCGGTGCTGCGGGATGAGTATCCGGCCTTGAATCGCACCGATAGCTTCAATGCGACCATCGCTTGGGCAGAAGACCTGCTGCAGAATCAAAGCGCCACCATTGCGGTCACGGCGCCGCCCAAGGTCCCCGCTGGGGGAGTCTTGGATGCTCAGGTACGAATCACCAATCTAAGCGGACATAAGTTACCGACGGGTTATACCGAAGGCCGACGCATGTGGCTCAATGTCGAGGCACGAGATGCCGATGACAATCTCATTTGGGAAAGCGGTGCCTATGACTCGGCAACGGGCGTGCTCACCGAGGATGCTCAAATCAAGATCTATGCTCGGGAGAGCGGAACTTGGAACGGGACCACCAACGAATGCGAGATCACCGACGCGCAGGGAGATCATGTCTTCCATTTCGTCCTCAATAATTGCATTCTGGAAGACAATCGAATTCCTCCGAAGGGCTTCACCGGGGGCTCGGACATGGAGACTCAGCCGGTTGGGTATACCTACCCGGAAACCTCCGTTGGATCCGGAATCTTGGTGAATTTCGATGACACCAACTATTCCATCCCCGTTCCGTCGGGCACCCCTTCGCCGGTAACCGTGGAGGCCCGCCTCTTCTACCAAACGGCAAGCAAGGAGTACGTCGAATTCTTGCTCAACGAAGCCATCGTCAATGGCTTTCCGGACGACTGCATCAGTCGCACCGGGGCCTCTCCCATGATGAGTCGAGGAGAGATTCTCTTCGACCTCTGGAGTCGCTATGACCGCTCACCGCCCACAGAAATGGTCTTGGGATCCTCCGAGGTCATCGTCGACACGGACATCTTCGCAGATGGTTTCGAGACCGGAAATACCACCGCTTGGACGCTGACTTTCCCGTAGAGGACTTATTGGGGACCATGAAGGCCTCTCCTCGTTGACTCTATTACGGTGAAAATCAAGGCCCGGCGTGTTGTCGGGTCTTGATTGGTTTTGAGGTCTTGTTGAAGGGGATTTACCTCCTGTGCGAGAAGGCAGAGGGGAAGGGGGAGACGCCGCCTAAGGTAGTCATTGTCAGGTTATACTCTTTCTTGATGAAATATTCTGGGTGGGGTGTGGCTGCCGGAAAAAAGGATGGCTTTAGTGGATCCTCTTGGAAGGTGGTAGGTCGCTCAGGTGACTCTTACCTGGGGGCACCAAGGGCCGTCGTTCATGACTACTACTCTTCTTGCTGGAAGCTGACTTCGAATTCGCCGTTGGCCCTCTCTCCCGGTTGTTGCCGGGGGGAAGGTGAGATTTCCGTTGGATTTGGCTCCGAATTCTCGTTGGAATCTGGCCTCGAAGAGGATCCTTCTCAGGTGATAGACCTTCCTAGAGCTTTTCGTGGAGGCGATTCCAAAGAGAGGGTTTCCTCAATTTCTCGCGATGGCTCTCGCGCCTATTTCCCCAATTGGGATTTAACGTTAGAGGAGCGTACCCATTTGGCTCGGGCTGTGATCCCCTACGCTGCTGTCCTGCAGAGTCGATTGATTCTCCACGCTTCGGCTGTGGCTTCCCATGAAGGTTGCTCGGCCTTCGTCGGTGCTAGCGGGGCCGGAAAGTCGACCTTGGCGCGGATGTTGGGAAAACGTCGACATTCGATCGTTGCAGACGATCTACTTCCCGTTAGGCGGCCATCTTCTCAGGGCTCTACTGTCCATTGCAGTGGTACCTGCCGTCCCTTCCCACGAAGAGTATTCTTCCTCGAGCGCAGCTCCATAGTGCTGGAGCCTACCTGCAGACCTCTGACCAAGAAGGAGTTCTTTGTGTGTCTTCGGAGGCACGGTTTCGGAGACTTGCAATCGGAGACGGTTTGGAAACGACAATTCGAGCAATATGCCTGGATGACAGAGCGCAGTGAGGGGCTAGCCCTGGACTTACCGGAGGGGTTGACCCGACTTGCGGACAGCCTAGGACGCCTGGAAGAGATTCTCCTCGGTTGAGCTTCTGTTGGGAGTTCACTCCCAGCGGTGTGCTTCTCGGGCAGCATTGACGGATCTCACGGAGTGGGATGGAAGGGAGTGATCTGTGGGGGGCTTGGTGGGCTGGGTATCTTGGCGGCAGGATGGGGGAGGCAGTCCGGAGCCCTCCACCTTAATAGCCAGTTTGAGGCACCGGAGCCGGGATACACCGATCTGTCAGTCCCGACCGGCGTCAGCGATGGCGGCAGCCAAGGCGCCGGTAGGGAATCCACGGTGCGGCGGCTTAGCAATTTCTCGCCAAGAGAGGGGAGACTGCCTGGTGGTTGCCGATAGTCATCTCTTCAACAACACGGGCTTGAGTCAGGAGCTGCACCTCGATTGCGCCGAGAAAACGGATGCAGAAGTCATTCTGGCCGCTTATGAACGATGGGGGATGCGGCTGGTCGACCGCCTCGAAGGAGATTTTTCGTTCTCTCTTTGGGATGGCCGTCGACAAAGGCTGTTAGCGGCCCGTGATCCCTTCGGAGTTAGGCCCTTTTTCTACACGTGGAGCCGGGAAGTTCTACTCTTTTCCTCGGATACAAGGCAGTTGATCGAGTTGGGACTTCGCCCTCGTGCGGATCCTCTGATCGTGGGTGAATACCTCTTTGGCCGTTTCGAGGCCGTGGAGCGGACCTTCTTGGAGGGGGTTCATCGCCTTCGCCCGGGCCACTTCCTGGTGGCGACCGCTGACTCCGTAAGGCAGCAGCGCTATTGGTTGCCGTCTCCTGAAGATCTCCCGTCTCACCAGTCGGGACAGGAAGCCTTCGAAGCTCTTCGGGAGAGTCTGCTCGAATCGGTTCGTCGGCGCCTTTCCATGGCTCCGGAGGTCGGTATACAGCTGAGTGGCGGTATGGACTCATCTTCTATCGTAGCTCTAGCGGGCAATATCTGGCACGGTCAGGGGAGCCCTGGCAGGCCTCCCCTCAAGGCTCTATCAGCCATCTTCGGGAAGATGGACTGCGACGAGTCTCCCTACATCGAAGCTGTCGTCAGATCTCAGGAGATCTCCGCAGAGAGTTTTCATCCCGGATTCACCCTGGATGCCGAAGATCTGGCTAGGGATGCGGAGATCATTGGCAACCCCTTCCTTGACCCGCACAGAGGCATCTTCGAGGGCTGCGCAGCTCGTCTGGGTAGCCCAGGGGGCTCTGTTCTGCTGACTGGTCTCGGAGGAGATGAACTCTTCCATGAAGAGTTTTTCCTGCGAGATCTGGTGCGCCGGGGCAGGTTGCCACGGATGCTTCTGGAGAGTCTACGGCTCAGCCGGTATTCACATAATTCCTGGCCCACCCTGGCCTTCGACTCTCTCAAGGTCGGAGTCCCTGAAAAGTGGAAGAAATCTCTCTGGAATCGGCGCCGGTTGCGGCAGAGGGCCGGCAACTCCTGGGCTTCTCCAGCTTTATTGGAGCTATTCTATGAAAGCCCCGAAGTGGACCGGCCGCCGGATTTGGGCTTTTCTTCTCAAACTCATCAAGCGACTTATGAGTTCCTGCAATATCCGCAGATGTCCTGGGCTCTCGAGTCTCTCGAGGGTCGAGGGGCCCATCGAAACTTGACCGTCAGTCATCCGTTCCTAGACCGGTCCGTGGCCGAGCAAGTGCTTGCCCTCTCCTTTGAAGAGAGAATTCCCCGAGGGCGGTGGAAGTGGCTGCTGCAACGGTCTCTGGCCAGTGATCTTCCTGCGGAGGTTCTCAATCGTCGTAGGAAAACGGCCTTTGGCTCCTTCAGCACGGCGGTGTTTTCCGCGACCCTGCCGAAGCTTGGGGATGAGCTGCTCTCGGCCAGCTCTTGGAAATCCAAAGAATTCGTCTCCCAGCGCAGCGCTCGAGCCCAGTGGGCTTCCTTTCGTAGGAATCCGACTTTGCCCCAGGGGGACCGGTGTTGGCGCATTGCGTGTTTAGAGCTATGGTTGAGAGGGCTGTCCGGACAGGTTGCCCGAGCGGCCCTTTTGGGGAGAGATACCACCGGCTAGGCGGTAAGAGAGTTTCACCCAAGCAATTTCGAAGGCGAAGGAGAGGTCTTGGAAGACTGGAAAATAGTCGAAGCGAGGAGCGGAAAGGGTTGTGGAAGACTGCGGAGAAAACCCTACCAGCCGCCAGAACTCGAGGACTTGGGCCGTATCGTCGACGTTACCCTCAAGTCGGGGCAGAATATCGATGTCAATCAGCTCACCAAACCCGGTATGGGTGGTGGCTAGAGGTTAGCTAGCCGGCGTGTCTACTCCCCCCCTCCGCTCCCCACCTGTCCTGGTGAGCCTCTTTCTCGCCATAGACTCTCTGGTTGGAGTCATCAAGACAGGGCTCGATAGCGTTTATCAAGGGGTCTGGTTGGGGCTCCTGAGTTCCTACAATCTCGACTCACTGACTTTGGAAAGGTATCGACGGTGGCCTCGATATCGCTCTCGGGCGCACAACGAGGTGGGGCTCTTCCCTTGGGAAGAGGCTTTCTTTGGACAATACCTGAAAGATGGGACCTCCGTCCTCGTCGCTTCCTCCGGAGGGGGCAGGGAGGCCTGGGCATTGGTGGATCGAGGCCTAAGTGTAGATGTCTTCGACTGCAATCCCGACCTGGTTCGGGTCTGTCGGGATCTCAACGCGGAACGAAACGGTGTTTTGGGTGTTTTCGATGCCCCCCCGGGGGATGTCCCGGCAGGGTGGGGCGAGGGGGTACCGAAACACTACGACACTATCCTGATCGGCTGGGGAGGGTACACCCACATTCCTGGGCGAGCCAATCGAGTCCGGTTTCTCGGCCGATTGCGATCTATCTTGAGCACCTCGGGAGTTCTTGCTCTGTCTTGTTTCCAACGCACCGGAGAGGTTAGGTCGATGGTTTGGACCCACCGAATCGCGAAGTTCTTGCGCAAGGTGAGGGGGGCCAAAGATGAGGTTCAACTAGGGGATCGGCTACAAGGCACCTTCGATCACTTTTTCTCGGAACAGGAGCTGCGGGAGGAGCTGGCCGAGGCGGGCCTGGATTGCCTTCACTGTCGCTCCCTTCCTCTGTTGGTGGCCACGGCCGGGCACCGGAGGCCTGCTCCAGAAAACTAGGAACGGAGGAGCTGGAAGAGCTAACTCTCGAGACATCCCCCTCCTTAAACTCACCTGAGGACACGGCCGTCTTTCCGCTGCTTTCCGTACTCCCTTCCTTGAGGCAGCCATAAGTTGCATGGTATTTTAGTGACTTCCCGTTGAGTTATTATTTTCTTGCTGAATGAGTCGCGCTCATCATCATGGGAGGCGCTCCGTTGTCTACAAGTGAAGATCTGCGGTTCCTGAGCCACTCTCTCGCCCAGATGCTGAGAAGGTCCGTGGCCGGGGAATCTCCCTCTTCCATGGTGGTGGAGGCGGAGGGTTTGATCGAATCGGCGGAGCGGCTCGCTGCCGCCAGCGATGAATCTTTCCCCCTTTATCTAACGATCTGTTGTCTCAATTGCCTGGCGGACAGGGTGGCACCCACCGCGGCGTTGGAAGCTCTGGCTGAGAGCCTGGAAAACCACCTTGGCGAAGAGGTTTGGAAAGCTGCCGGATCGCATCGACTCCAGGGCTCTAGGGTGGACTTCGGCGGGGGCGTATCTGGCACCGGAACCTCCCTGATGCGTTTGGAAACCTTCAGCAACCACTACGCGGCGTTTTATGGCTTCAGTGAGTTTGGCAAAGAAGATCAGGAGAAAATCTGGCAGAAGGCCGAGCGGGGTGAACTGACGATGCCCACCCAGGATGCGGTGCTCAGTGGAGCTCATGGGATTGCCTGGTTTACCGACCGGGAGGAGCTCGAGCAGCATTGCTCCAGCTCCGGCGCCAAGAGTTTCGATGTCAACCAAGCCTATGATGCCCTGGGCCTCGATTGGACCGATCGCTGGGAAGACTACGGTGACGGTCCCGATGGCAAAGGCGAAGCCTTCTCCCGGGCCCTGGCCGTGCACTGTAAATTGGAGCACCGACAGGCCGCCGAAAGTGAGCTGCGTGTACCGACTAGCCTCGATGGATGGGGCAACTTCCTTTTCGTTCCGGGAGCGGGGGAGCCTGCCGAGTCCTGGCCGGAGGTCCCCAGTCGGGCCTGCCACCCGGCAACGGGTAAGGCACTCCTGCCGGAAGGAGTCCATGGGCCGGTCGTTGTGCCCGAGGGATCCGATGCCCCCATCGAAGCTTGCGGCATCGTGAGTCGCCCTGGGGAGGGTGATAGAATTGCGGAGTGCTTTCGCGAGATAGCGGATCGGGCCCTCCACCGACTCCGAAGTGTTCGAAACAAGTAGGAATACGGCGATGACCCGTTCTCCCCACGCCCTCTTCCGTTTGGAAGGAGAGATCGATCGGGCGGAGTGGTTCGTCTATTTCTTCGATGAGCGAACGAAGGGCCAGAACCTCGAGCCCTTCGGTATTCCCTTCCCCAATCTACTTCCCCAAATGACCCCCGCCGATTGGGTGGTGAATCAGGTGAAGAAATTTCGCCGACACTCCGAGGTACGGGAAAAGGTGCGGCTCTCTGTGGTGCACCTCTTCAGAACCAAGGGCCCTTTGGATGAGATGCGGGATCGGGGTCGAGTCTTTGGCAACCTCATGGAGGTGGCCGGTCGGCTCGACCTTTCAGAAGTCTCACCGGTGCTCCGAGGTTGGGTGAGAGATGATTCTCTGAGCCAGGAAACCTTCGAGGTCAACGGCCACGCTATCCCCTTGCGCCGCAAACTCTGGTCCTTGCTCAAAGCCTGGCATGAAACGGAGGGCTTGGAGCATATGCTGCGTCGAGATCTCCGCCGGGTGGAGCTCGAGGTCGGCCCTCTCTGTTTTGGCGAGTTGGGGCGTTTGGAACCGGCATCCGCGATCGAGCTCATTCCCCAATTGCTGCGTTGGCCTCAGCCCTACTGGCGACAAGCGCTGCTGACTCTGATTGTCGAATCCCTGACCCCTCAGGAAGCAGTTCACATCCGTTTTCAACAGGCCTGGGAACAGTGTTTCCGAGATTTTTTTCAGGAGATGGATCTATGGAGGTTCATCGAAGCGCCGGATTCTCCTGAGGATCTGCCGCTGGCCACCGATGTGGAAGCTGGTATGGGCATGGACTTGGCCGGCGAAGAAAGCTGGTTTCCCACCGGACCCTTAGCCCGAGTCTTGCGGGAGGGGGGAATCGAGGTCAAACGGAGACAACAGTTCCTGTCTCTATGGGTCGACGGCAGACCTCGAATCCACATCGACTTGGAGGCGGATCTCGAAGAGAGCTCCCGGGCGGTGGGCGCCGAGCTTCTCGACATCTTTCGTAGCAATGGCAAGATCGATGGCTTCCTCAGCAGGATCAAGGGTCGCATCGGACAGGGTGGGTCCAGGCGTTTTCCAGGTCTGGCGGTCGTCCGGGCGAGAGCCAAGAGCGCAGGGGATTGACGCGATGACATCAGACGCGATGACAACAGATCCTGGTGAGATCCGAAAACTCTCTCGCAAGATTCACTCATTGCTCAACAAGTCTCACGGTTGGGTTGCCTGGAGTGATGCCCTGGAGGGCGCCCTATCTCTGGAGCGATTGAGCGGCGTAGAGGTCAAATTGTGCGTCGACACCAGCGAGGTCGTCGAGTTCCTCAGTCCCAGCTACCTGAAGCAAAAGAAGCCGACGCCGGACGATCGGGACTACTCCGTGTCACTGCTGTTTCAGCGCTATCCACAGCTCTTTCTCTTACCGGCTCACTATTCGGAGTTGGAAGGGGTTACCTCCAATTGGATTCACCACTTGGATGGAGCGATCACTAAGCTGAAGCTTCTCAAGGAAACCATGAACGCCGTGCGCCAGCGCTGGGACTCGGCCACCCCGGAGGAGCAGTCCGCCCAGTTGGTGGAAGCCGTGCTCAAAGAGCCGGGAGCCATTTTTGGCAGTTGGTTCGGCCCGGTGGATGGTTATGAGGGGAGGTACCGGGATCTAAAAGAGAGGTTGGAGATTCTGACCTCGCAAACCCTCGGGCTCGACGACTGGGAGTATCTTTACGACTCGGACCGGGTCATGAAGCTCTATGAGCAGCTCAAAGAGATGGGAGTGAGTCGAAATGGGCCTAGGGCGGATCTCATCGATGCTCATGCCCTTCATTTCTTAGAAAGAATCAACTCAGAACTCGGCAATAAGCATCTGGTTCTGCTGTTGAGTCGAAGCGGCAAGATTTGGCAATCCCTGGATCGGTACCGGTACTCATCGGCAGGAGATGAGGCTGATGCGGATTTGCTCTGTGAGTGGGTCGACACTCCCTCGGGCCGGACCAAGATCTCCATCGTCCAACCTCCTCAGCTGGTTCTGGTTCAGGAGATGCTCCGCACGTCGAAGACGGACCGGGTCGAGGAATTGATGCAGATGGCCAAGGATCTTGGCCGGGCGGATGGCATCAAGGATCTCCGATTTCGCGTCAAGCACCAATGCCTGCCGCTGCTACAGAAGGGGGAGGTCCCGGACGATGTGCACCAGCTCATCGACAGTCTTCATGGCGAGATCACCCAGCTACGGAACAAGTACAGCACCTGGATCAATCTGGAACATTTCAAACACGCCGTAGAGCTTCTCGACGATGAGTCGGTAGGAGACCTTGGCCGGTTTCGGAGAGCCGTGCGGGATGTCGATAAGGAGGCACTCAGCCAGCTTCTCGACGAGAAGCTCAAACCGGTGATCGACTCTATGGAGACGCTTCAGCGCCGGATCTCGGTCAGTTTTGCCCCCTTGCCGGACATCTCCCTATCTTTCGAGTCGACTCTTGGAATGTCCTCCCTGGGGACTCGAGCGATTTTGCGCAGTCACCCCGGGGGCGGGGTGGTCTACGCTCCGGAGTTTCAATCGGAAAAAGTGCGTCGTTGGATCGAAAAGCTCCAGCCGCTCCTGAAGCTTCTCAACAGTGAAGCAGAGGAAACCCGGGCCACAGCTCGGGAAGCCCTGCTTCGAGATCTCTTCGAATGCGAGGTGGAGCTCAAGGGCCACCCGGAATTTTATCTTCTGCTCAACTCGATCTACAGCAGTCACGATAAGTGGTTCCAAGCCTACGAAGCCGCCGTTCAAGGCCGCAGGTCGATTTGGAAGTCGGAAATGCCGCGGGCCAAAACCAGGCGTCCACAGGAACACCTCGCCTCTACTTGCGAGCTGCTGTTGGCGGAAGCGACAGCCCTACGCGTTTGGACCCTCGAGCTTTATTGGGACCTTCCCCTGGTGGCGGCGGGCTTGCTCGAGAAAGCGGCCCAGCTTTGTCGGCTGTGCCGACAGCGGCAGAGGGATTGGGAGAAGTCTCTTTCTCCCCGCAGCACGGCGCGAAGAGAAGCCCGTTGCCTGCGGGAGCTGAGTATTCTCTATGGAGCGGCTCGAGAGATCGACCTCCGCATCGAACCCGGTGCTCAGGATCTGCAAGAAGCCAATTTGTCGGCCAAGGAGTCCAAAGACCCTTCCCTCGGTCTGTTTCGTTTTTTTGCCCGTCGCGCGGTGGAGGCTCTGAAAGAGGAAGAGCTAGAGATGCGGATGTATTACGTCAACGGCTTGCTCTATGCCCTCACCGTTTCCGGAAATGAGTGCGAGCTGGAGGAGCGCCGCGCGTTGGCCCGAGAATTCGACAAGAATGAGCAGCGTCGCGATAGCGATCCCATCCTTTTGGATACTCAAGCCTGGCATCACTATCACCTCGCCCGGCACCAGGAGAAGGCCGGGGAGGCTTTCCAGGAGGAGCTGGAGCAAGCCCGTCGAATGATTTCCCGTGCGGTGGACCTCTCCTCGGACCGGGAAGGGTACTACGGGGAGTTGGTGCGCCGGCACCGAGCAGAAATTTTCGCGGCCGAGCCTTTTTCGCCAACCTAATCGCAAAGCCTGGCCCCTCCAGTTTCCATGGGTGTGCCTGGGGGGATCTATCGGCTACTAGATGGTCTTGGCCACGAAAGGGATTCGCCGCAGCAAGATTGTAACTCCCCAACTCAGAACGACTGCGCCGGAAAACACTAGGGTGGCCTTGGTCACTGCTCCGAGGCTCATATCGAGCAAGGCAAACTGCAGCCAACTGACGAAGAGATAGTGCAGTAGATAGATGCCAAAGGCGTTGCGACCGAGACTGCGCCAGAGGCTTCCTCCACGGTGACCAAACTGTAGGAAAAGGGCCATCAGGAAAAAGCTCGATGCAGCGCAAGAAAGGGGAAAACCAAAGTTCACGACTTGCTGCAGTACCGGGTTGAGAGAGCCCGACTGGAGCTGAGAAAGCAAAGTGATCACCCCAACCATGAGAGCTACAAAAAGGGTGAGGGAAGCGGCCATCCAGAGAGGCCATCGACGTGCGAGGCGACCGCTGGGAGCGAGGAGCCCTCGGTCGATGCCGTAGGACCCTAGGCCTACTCCGACCAGGAAATACAACCCGTAGTGGAGGATTCGGCTGGTCTGAACCGAAAAGGGACCCCACTCAAACCAGCTCATGGGATCGACGAATTGGGTAACCCCCAAGTAAAGCCCGGCCGAAACTGCCACCAGGAGAGCAAAGAGGACAGCTGGCCTCTCTCCCAAAGGACCCAACCGGCGGCCCAATGTTTCTCCCCATTGGGGTGCGATCGTCGTCACCAGGGCAGCCAGAGCCGAGAAGGCGAGGAGGACCCACAGGAACCATGCGGGCCCTGCCGGCCATACTCCGAGAGAGGACCAGGCGGAGGAGAACGGGCCCAAGCTGGGCTCACCTCCGTGTTGAAGGTAGGAGGGGTAGTAGGCCAGGGGCGCCAAAAATGCGGCGCAAATAATGAAGGGAATTCCTAGCCTTCTCCCTCGACCGCGCAAAAAAGGCCCGACACCTTTCTTAGCTAGTCCTCGCCAGGTGAAGAGACCGGCGAGAAGGAAAAACAGAGCCATGAAGAACCCGTCATTGTAGGAAGCGATCAAATCAAGCAGGGATGATCGGGCCGGATCCACGATGGGGAACGCTCTCCACAACATCGGCCACGTGTCCCAGGGAGTTATTCCCGCTGGTGGAGCAAAAGAGACATAGGCCAGAACAGCGTGATGGGCGACGACCAGGAGAGTGAGGAGGCTTCGTAGGTTGTCGATGGCTAGGGATCGGCCCATTCTCGAGGCTTGGTCTCTTGTCTGCAATCCGGTCTCCAATCCAGCTCCTTTGCTTCAGTTGTTGTTGAGGTGCTCAGGCGGAACCAGCCTTCCCACAGGGGGCTGCTGTCACTTCTCCCTACTGGTTGCCTGGGGTCGCTTGTTTCAACCCGTGGAAAGTCTGCTGTCTGGGGCAGGGGAGAGTCTAAGAGAAACTCTGTTCTTAGCTCCATCTAAGAAGAAGCCAGGACTAAGCTGACTTTGGTTAGGTTTCGAGAGGTAACCGGCTAGGACGTACGAGGAGCCGAAGTGGCCAAGGTCGAGTTTGGTGAGAGAGTTTCTTTCTCGGCTCCGGTTGCGCCAGAATGGGTTTGTGGGAAGACTGGATACGGAGATGATGGACCCCTTTGAGAAGCTCGAGGGAGGTCTTATGGTCCTGCCCGACTTGCCCCCAGAACCCACCGATCGCTTTCGGGAAGCCTTGCTGGAGAGCTGGGAGGGGCCACACGACAGCTATTCCTCATCACCATCCCCTCTTCATCGGACAGTTGCTTGAGCCGCCCCGCCCGGTGGTGTGAACCACCCGCGTGAACTTTCAGGTCGACGCCGGTGGCCGTCTCGACGTCGAGGCTTTGGAGGCGCCGTTAATTCAGAGAGACTCGAACCTTGGAAAACCCGAACCCTGGAAAGACTCTGAGCGACCACGACAGAGCCTCCGCTAACCTGATGGGTCCTCTAACCGAAGGCGAGGTCAAGAGTTGAGCCGATTGATTCGATTCCCAGGCACCACAGGAACGCCTGTCGAGAAAGTGGGAGGCAAGGGCCACGCACTGATTCGCATGACAGAAGCCGGTCTAGCGGTTCCCCCCGGGGCGGTGCTCACCACGGATTTCTTTGCCCCTTGGTTCGATGAGATTCTCTCGTCTTCCCTCTGGCAAGAGCTTCTAGGCGAAGAAGGGAAGGTCAGCAGACCCCACTGCCAGGCGCTGCAAGGGATCTGCTCCGATCTACCGCTGAACGCTGATCAAAACGAGGCTGTAGAGGAGCTCCGCCGTCTCTGGATAGGGGAGGGAACACTGTGTGCTGTTCGCTCCTCGTCACCCCAAGAGGATTCGGCTTCGGCTTCCTTCGCGGGTGGATATGAAACGCGGCTTGGAGTTCCCCTGGCCGATCTCGAGGTAGCTCTCCGTACCTGCTTTGCTTCCTGCTTCGATGAACGGGTGATGGTCTATCGGCAGCAGCAGGGTCTCGATATTCAGTCTTCTAGTTTTGCCGCCGTCGTCCAGCAGCAAATCGATAGTGAGGTCTCTGGTGTTGGTTTCTCGGTAAATCCCCTCACCAACGACTATGACGAAGCCGTCATCAACGCCAGTTGGGGATTGGGCGAGTCCGTGGTCGCCGGGCAGGTTTCGCCGGACCATTTTATCGTCGACAAAGTCCGCAGGGAGATCTTGGAAGAGAGCATCGGTCGGAAACAGACTTCCGTGTGGCTCCTGGCCGAAGGAGGCACCGAGGAGCGAGGCCCTCAGAAGCCATTAGAGCCAAGCCTCACCTCGATTCAGGTCCTCGAGGTGACGGAGTTGATCTGTCGAGTCGAAGCGCTCTATGACTGTCCCATGGATATCGAGTGGGCCTATGGGGAGGGTGGGCTCTACTTATTGCAAGCACGCCCCATTACGACTTACGTACCCTTACCCGAAGCCCTAAAAACCGAGCCGGGAGAGCGCAGGACTCTCTATGTAGACAGCGCTCTGTCCAAGGGGATGACCACCAATTCTCCTATTTCTCCCATGGAACTGGATTGGATGAAGGGGCTGGCCTCGACTTTCTTTCGGGATACTTTTCGCACCGGAGTCACTCCCGAGGACGGACTGGTGCTTTTTGAGGGGGCGCGCATGTACCTCAATTTCTCCAATGTCTTATGGTTGGCGAGCCCCCAACAGCTATCGAAAGGGACCGCTCCTCAGGACATCTCCATGGGGGAAATCCTGGCAAATGTCGATGCCGATCGCTATCGGGCAAAGCATCGCCCCCCTTGGCTGCGTTTGAAATCGTTGACGGGCATGCCCCGGCTCCTTTGGCGGATGCGAAGTCTGTTTGGGCATATTCTGTGGGCTCTCATCGCTCCCCGACGAGCTCATGGGGCCTTCCAGCGGAGAGCGGAGGTCTACGAACGAGCAATGGGCCAAGAGGTCGACGATTCACTCTCTCTAACCCAATTCCTGCAGGTCTATGGTGACCGCATGGTGGGCCAGGCCTTCTCGGCCATGTCCGTGTTCGCCGCCGCCATGATGTCCTTGGAAGCCTTGAGACTCGTCGTCGGCAAGAAGTTGCCTCACCACCAAGCTCTGATCCAAAGCCTCCAGGTCGGTTTTGAGGGGGACGTGGTCGTCGAGATGGGCATCGAGATGGTTTGTCTCGCCAAGCTCCTGACACGGGCCGATTTCGACGACCTGGACGAGCTAGCCCACCGTATTGAAGCCCGTGAGCTATCTCCGGAGTTCCTGTCAGCCTGGGACGCCTTTCTGGTCCGGTTCGGGGCCCGAGGCCCCCTGGAAATGGATGTGGCAAGCCCCCGCTACGGCGACGATCCCCGCCTCGCTCTGAGGCAGATGTCTTTCATGAACACCGACGACGGCGGCTTCGACCCTTCGGAGCAGCACCGGAAGCAGGTAGAACGGAGGTTTCAAGCCTATGAGGAGCTCCTGAGCCGCTTGGGATGGCCGCGGCGAAGCCTGTTGCGCCGGGCTCATCTAGTCATCGACCTATTCGCTGGAACTCGAGATACGCCAAAACATCACTTGGTTCTATTTCACTACGCTTTTCGCAAACGGCTTCTCTTGGAGGGAAAGCGTCTGGTGCGGCAAGGGCGTCTCGACTCTCCCGAGGAGATCTTCCATCTAAAGCTCACGGATCTCGAGTCGGCAGCACGGGATCCCTACCTGGATCTCCGCGCCCTCAGCGAGGAAAATTCTCGGTTCGGTCGGATTCTCGATCACCAAGTTAGCGAATTCCCTCAAGTCATCGACTCCCGAGGCCGAATCCTACGCCCAGCACCGCGCCCGGAAACACCTGGGGAGCTACACGGCCTGGGAGTCTCCCGGGGAAGCGTCAAGGGACCCATCAAGGTGCTGAGGAATCCTCATGAAAAGACGGTAGAGGAAGGAGACGTGCTGGTGGCCTACACCACCGACCCAGGCTGGACGCCCCTTTTCGTCAACGCTGCTGCCGTCATTCTGGAGGTGGGGGGAGTCCTGCAACACGGAGCAGTGGTGGCACGGGAGTACGGCAAGCCCTGTGTGGTGGGAATCGATCGATTGATGAATCGAGTTCAGGATGGCCAATGGGTGGAAGTGGACGGGGGAGAGGGAGTGGTTCGGTTGTTGGAATCTCCGGACGCCAAGAACGGGGACCAAGCCGGTCCGGACTGAGCAAGGTGGGTGACCGTTGTCAGAAAAGAGCAGCAAACAGGAACCTGTGACCGCATCCGGTATTGGTTACGCGCCGGGAACAGGTACCGGTGGGAGAAGGTTCTCGAGCATTTCGGACGCCCCTCGCAACCTATGAGGTCGCGAGGGGCGAGTAGAGTTCCTTGCGGGTGAGCCGATCGACCCTGCCTCAGTCTGAGTGGCCGACAGTTCCGTCGAAGGTCAGCCTGGCCGCTGGGTCGATCAAGAACACCACAACAAGAGACTCTTCTAAGGACTCGATACCTAGGAACGCCGGGGAGGGCAAAAGGCCCCCAGCTCCTCCTGGGAGCACTTCCAAGGCCATCCCGAAGCGGGCTCGGTGATTCGTACCTGGCAGTTCTATGAATGGCAAGACCTGAGCCAAGGGTCCGCAATCGAGAGCGCAAGGTAGGGCCAGCTCGAGAGCCTCGACAAATACAACCTCAGGTCTGAGTGAAGACAACAATCCTCCTTTCTGTGCCGGAGTGGCTTCGGCTAGTGTTTGATTTGGAGTCCAGCTGGCCAGATATGGAGGGAACCTTCTCTCCAATCATGCCCCCTTCCTTTCCGAAACGGACAAATTCCTATGGAACAAATTTCCCGACCCGAGCGTAAAGCTGGGTAGAAATGGTTTCCAAGGAGACGGCCTTCGCTCCTCAATTTTGGAAAGGAACTTCTCGTGACCAACTCCCCGTCCAGTCCTTCGAGACGAGCCTCGAGCCCTTCAGAGTCGCTTCGCTTGTGGCCCGGAATCGTCCTTTTGGCCTTGCAATGGTTAGGGCGTTTTGTCGTGCCCATCGCTTTTCCCGACGCTTTGCCCTACGGGGTGATGGGGGCTCTGGGCTTTGGTTTGGCGATCGCCGTTTGGTGGGCCTTCTTCAGCAAGGCACCACGCCTCGAACGTTGGGGTGGGGTGTTGGTGATGATTGCGGGCCTGGCAGTGACTCCCTACCTTCTTCATGAGTCGATCCGGACTGGGGCGATGGGGATGCTGTTCTTCATCTATGTCGTTCCGGTTCTGAGCCTCGCCCTGGTCGCTTGGGCGGTGATGCGTCACCGATTTCCGGTCAACCTTCGACCCCTGGCTATGGTGGCGATTCTGCTCCTCGCTTGTGGTGGATGGGCTCTCATCAGAACCGGAGGTTTCACCGGCGGAATCGACTCGGATTTTGCCTGGCGTTGGGCAAAGACTCCGGAAGAGCGGCTTCTCGCTCTGGGTGGAAACGAGTCAGCCGGTAAGTCGGCGGCGGTCTCGGCGGCTCTGACGGACGGCGGAGATGGCCCCTCCTGGCCCGGCTTTCGCGGTTCCCTGCGCAATAGCGTGATCAGCGGGGTAGAAATCGCCACCGACTGGGCGACTTCCCCTCCCAAGGAACTCTGGCGGCGCCCCATTGGCCCCGGGTGGTCGTCCTTTGCAGTGCAGGGTGATCTCTTCTATACCCAGGAACAACGGGGCGAGGAAGAAGTCGTTTCCTGTTACCACGGAGGCACCGGTGATCTGGTGTGGAAACACAGTGACCCGGCTCGCTTCTGGGAGTCCAATGGCGGTGCCGGCCCCCGCGGCACGCCGACCCTTCACGGTGGCCTCGTTTTCAGCTTTGGGGCCACCGGAATCCTCAATGCTCTCGACGCCGGCAACGGGGCTCTTCTGTGGTCCCGGGACGCCGCCTCGGACACCAAGGCGAAGCTACCCACTTGGGGCTTTGCCGGTTCTCCTCTGGTGGTGGACGATTTGGTGATCATCGCGGCTTCCGGTTCCCTCATCGCCTATGACCTGGCCAGCGGCGAGCCTCGGTGGTCCGGCCCTGCCGGCGGCGCCGGTTATAGCTCACCTCACTTCCTGACTCTCGAAGGGGTCCCCCAAGTACTGCAGATTCATGGTGGCGGTGTCATCAGCGTATCCCCAACCGATGGCAGTCTGCTGTGGGAGCATGCCTGGCCGGGTTATCCCATTGTGCAGCCTGCTTTGACCGCCGAAGGGGATCTCCTGGTGAGTGCGAGCTCGTCCAGTGGCCTGCGCCGCCTCGCGGTGAGTCGCAGCGCCGATGGTTGGAACCTGGAAGAGCGTTGGACGTCGATTCGGTTGAAGCCCTATTCCAGTGACTTCGTGGTGCACAAAGGGCATGCCTATGGTTTCGATGGCAGCATCCTCGCGTGCATCGAGTTGGAGAACGGGGAGCGAAAGTGGAAGGGCGGGCGCTACGGCCTCGGCCAACTGGTTCTCTTGGAGGATCAAGACCTACTGTTGGTGCTCACGGAGAAGGGTGAGCTGGCTCTGGTGGAAGCGACCCCAGAGGGCTTCGGCGAGCTGGTTCGGATACCCATGATCGAAGGCAAGACCTGGAACCACCCGGTGCTGCTGGAGGATCGGCTGTTGATTCGCAACGGCCAGGAAATGGTGGCCCTTCAATTACCCTTGACCAAACTCGCAGTCGCTTCGGTTCGATGAGAGAGAACTGAGGCTGGTCCAGGGGAGGGGAGCCTGTCCCTCCCCTGAGACTCCTAGTGTAGGTCTTCCCAGGTCTTCCCAGGTCTTTCTTTGAGGCCTCGCTACGGCGTTAGGATGACCGGCCTTTGCGGAGATAGAGCACCGGTACCACCACCAGGTTGAGGAAGGTCGAGGTGAGGAGGCCACCGAGAATCACCTGTGCCATGGGACTCTGGATCTCGTTACCTGGAGCGCCACTGGCTAGAACCAAAGGCACCAGGGCGAAGCCTGCGGTCAAGGCGGTCATCAAGATGGGCGCCATGCGCTCTTCGGAGCCACGACGAACCGCTTCGGTGAGGGGGACCCCCGCGGAAAGCAGGCGCTGGTAGTTGTTCACCAGAAGCACGCCATTCCGAGTCGCGATGCCGAAGAGGGTGACGAAACCAACCAAGGTGGCTACGGATAGAACACCGCCTCCCAGGGCCACGGCAACGACTCCACCGATCAGGGCCAAAGGAAGGTTGACCAGTACCACCAGGGTGTCGAAGTGGCCTCCGAAAGCCACAAAGAGCAACCCGTACATGCCAGCCAGAATGAGTATCCCCAATAGTCCCAGCGCTTGAATGCTCCGGGAGGCTTCTTCGAATTGGCCACCAAAAGTCACCAGATAGCCGGGTGGCAGGCGGACTCCAGCCTCCACTTGCTCCCGGGCCTTTTCCACCGTTCCCGCCAGATCCGCCCCGGCCACATTGGCGGTGATCATGGCGACCCGCTGGACGTTCTCCCGCCGGATCAGCGAAGGGCCGAGGTCGCGACCGACCTTGGCCACCGCTCCCAGCCGCAGGAGATCGCCGTTGGGTGTCGAGACCGGTAGGGAGGTGAGTTTTTCTGGGGAGGATCGCAAGTGAGGGGGGAAGCGGACGGCGATATCAGAAGTCAGTTCCCCCTGGACGATCTCACCGGCGGGGACGCCCTGGAAGAGAGCTTCGATGGCCTCGCCGAGATCAGCCGGCGACAAATCATATTGGGCCATAGCGGTGCGGTCGAAGTCGATCACTAACTGAGGAATCGCTGCCTGCTCCTGGTTGGATAGATCGACGATCCCAGAGACGCCTCCTAAGATCTGCTCGATACGGGCAGCGAGACTTCTCAGCACGGCGAGGTCCGGGCCAAAGATCTTGACGGCGAGGTTGGTTTTGGAGCCTGAGATCATGTGATCGATCCGGTGGCTGATGGGCTGACCGAAGGAGACCGTGGTTCCCGGGACCGTCGCTACGGCGCGGCGCATCTCCGAGACCAGCTCGTCTTTGGATCGGCCCTTGCCGAGAGGCGCCAGAACGACCTCCATCTCGGAAGCATTGACTCCTTGAACATGCTCGTCCTTCTCGGCGCGGCCCGTGCGACGGCTGGTGGAGAGGACCTCCGGAAAGCTCAGCAGAGCTTCTTCCACCTGGTTCCCCAACCGATCACTTTCGGTGAGGGGAATACCCGGTGGACTCACCACCGAAACGGTTAGGGAACCCTCGTTGAAAGGGGGGAGGAAGCTGCGTCCCAAGCCTGGCACCAGGGCCACCGCAGCCACCACAAGCAGGGCGGCGATGGTGAGAACGGTTCGGGGGCGCCCGAGGCACCAGCTGAGAATGGGTCTGTAGGTTCCGTGGAAGACTCTCAGCAACCAAGGTTCGCCAGCCTCGAGGGATCGCCCACGGCCCAGCAGCAGGGCAGCGAGAACCGGCGTGATGGTGAGGGCCACCACCAGGGAGGAGCACAACGCCGCGATGAAAGCGAGACCAAGGGGACGAAGCAGTCGACCCTCTAAGCCTGGAAGAAAGAAGATGGGGAGGAAAACTAGGACGATGATCAGAGTGGCGAAAAGGATGGGTTTGACCACTTCCGTCGTTGCGGCAGCGACCACTTCCGTCGAGGGGCGGCGGTCACCTGCCGGCAGACTCTTTTCTTCCTTGAGGCGACGGAAGACATTTTCCACTGCGATGATGGCGTCATCCACCAGCAGACCGATAGCGATCGTCATGCCGCCCAGGGTCATCGTGTCGATGGACAGTCCGAGAGCTGAAATCACTAGAATTCCAGTCACCAGAGACAAGGGGATAGCCAGGGCCGAGATGAGGGTGGTTCGCAGGCTACCGAGGAAGAGAAGGAGGACCACCACCACCAGGATTGCCCCGTCCCGGAGGGCTTCCGCGACGTTCCCGATGGCTACCTCGATGAAATCCGCCTGGCGGAAATTCTCCGTTTCGAGAACCACCCCTTCGGGGAGCGCGCGCTGGATCTGAGTGAGAGCTAGGTCGATGGCTGCGGTCAGCTCGAGGGTGTTGGCACCGGGCTGCTTCTGCACCGACAGAATGACCGCTGGGGAACCTCGATAGGAGGCCGTTCCTCGGGCCGGTTCAGCTCCCCAAGCGACCTCGCCGACCTGTCCAACACGGAGCGGAACCCCATCCTGGACCCGCACCACCGCCGCGGCCACATCTTCGACACTGCGGGCCCGACCAAGGCCGCGGACCAGATATTCTTGGCCCCCTTCCACATGAAAACCCGCCGCGGGACTGCGGCTCGCTCTCGAAACGGCCTGGATCACCTCGGCGAGGGGCACGCCGTGCTGGGCGAGGGCGGTGGGGTGCACCGTGACCTGAAGCTGCCGGAGCTCGCCCCCCAAGGGAATGACCTGAGAGATCCCCGGGATCGCCAGCAGATTGCGGCGAACGACGGTCTCTGCCAAGCGGCGTAGCTCCATGGGGGAAGCACCAGGGGAGGCACCGCCGTCATCGAAGGTCGCCGAGGTCATGGCGATGAACATGATCTCGCCCATGATCGAAGAAATGGGTCCGAGCTCCGGTCGCTCGACTTGGGCCGGGAGGTCTACCCGCTGCAAGCGCTCGGTGACCACTTGACGAGCTTGGTAGAGGTCCGTTCCCCATTGAAACTCCACCCAGGCCACGGAAATCCCATCAGCGGAGACCGAACGCAAACGACGGACTCCCGACGATCCGTTGAGGGCGGACTCCACCGGAAAGGTCACCAACAATTCCACCTCCTCCGGTGCCATTCCGGGAGCCTCGGTGATCACAGTCACCGTGGGGGAGGAGAGATCCGGGAAGATATCCACCGGGAGAGTGGTGATCCAAGCCGCTCCGAGAAGAAGGAGGAGTCCGGCGCCGCCGACCACCGACCAACGGTGGCGCAGGGAGAAACGAATCAATCCTTCGAGGCGTCCCATGGCCGCCATCTCAGTGCACATGGCCATGGGCTGAGCCACTGCTCATCAAGGACGACCGACGGATAGCATCGCCGCCACGGGTGACCAGGCGCTGGCCGGGTACGAGGTGATCGAGCAATACCCGGTCACCCCGGCGGGCCAGGACCGTAACCCTCTGGCGGACGAAGCTCTCTCCGGAGAGCTGTAGGTACACCACCGACACGCCGCCATCGTCCACCAAGGCAGAGGTGGGAACCACGATACCCGTTTGCTTCTCCGCCGAAAGGACCTGAGCTGGGACGGTCGAACCGAGAGTAAAGTCTTTTGATTGGGCCGCCTCGAGTAAGACGGCAACGGTACCGGTTTTGGGAGAGAGCTCCGGCGATATGGACACCAGAGACAGCCCTTCTTCAATTCTCACGGGCCCCACTTCCGGGTCCTCCAGAACGATGCCTCGAACTCCCCCCTGGGCGATCCATTGGGCATCCTTGGGAGCCAGGGAGACCTCGATCCACACCGGGTTGGTTTGGACCAGACGAGCCAGAGTTTCTCCTGCGGTGATGGTCGCTCCAGGGGTTGCGGTGACCGCCGCAATTTCCCCGGAAAAGGGAGCCTTGAGGGCAACCCCGCGATGGCTTCCCACCGGTCCTCCGCCTCGCGATGACCGGGCCGCTTCCAAGTCTCTTGCTGCCGCTCCCTTCCGCACCTCGAGAGTCTCGGCTCGAGATCGAGCCTCGTCCACTTCCCGTTGGCTGGTGGCCTCGAGGGCGAGGAGCTCTTCCAGACGAGCGCGGCGGGTCTGGGCCAACAGCAGCTCCGCCTCGAGGGTCGCCAACTCCGCTTCGAGGGTCATTAGGCTCCTTTCAGGAGCGGTCCGGGGAATGACTTGAAAGAGGGGAGCCCCTTGTTCTACACGGAGCCCGACGAAGGGCCAGGAGCGAGAGCTCGCGGTCGGCTGAAGGACTCCATCTATGGGAGATGTAATGGCACTTTCCCCACCCGCCGGTGGACGAAACTTCGCCAGGCCGGCGGCGCTGCGGGCCAAGTTCCCCTCCTGGACCCAAGTGGTGCCGAAGACACTCTTCCATTGCTGCTCCTTGAGCAGCGAGAGAGGCTCGCCTCCATCGGAACCACCTCGAGGAGCAGGGGCACGAAGCACTCCTCCTGGGTTTTCCACGGTGCCGACGCGAACTCGCCCACCACGGATTTCCTCGGTTCCATGCTGGTCGCGGATCCGAAAAAGCAGATCGAACTCTCCGGACTGAGAGGGCCTCATTTCGATGGCGAAGATTCCCGGACGGTCGGCCTGAGGGGCTTCGAAGACCTGCTCCCCGGAAGCTCCCTTTAGGACGATCTCCACCTTCCCTTCGCCCAGGGGAGAAAAGTCGGCGAGGCGAGTCACGTGGGTGTGTGACATGGCGACTTGGCCCGCGACCAAGAGGTCGACCTCGGGAAAGAGCTCGAAACGTTCCCCCCAGGCGGTGACCGACCAGCTACCTGCCGGAGTGCTCGCCGGGGTATTTGCCGGTTCGACGGTCGGAGAGGCACAGCTCGCCAGCAAGATGAGAGCGAGGAGCGGAAGCCCGTAGCTTCCGGCCCCCTCAGTGATCGTGGTGGCCATCGGCGCTGTCCTCGTGGTGGCCCGGCTCCGCATCGTGGGAATGCATCTCTCCGCCATCATGGGAGTGTTGGGTCTCCTGCTGGGCGACATCCTCCTCACTCAGCTCCTCCGTGCTGACGTCTGCTGGATAGGCCGGTTCATACTTGACCTCTTCTGCTGACCCAGCTTCCGAATCCATCCCAGGAGCCTTCGTGGTCGACGATTCCGCCGTCGGGCTGGGTGCTGTCTCTCCAGGATTTGGAGCATCGTAGGACCCTTGCTGGCAAGCCATGGAAAGGAGGGCAAAGGAAAGAATAGACAGTAGAAAGTAGCTCTTGTTCATGGTGCTTTCTCCGCGGTTGGTGAGTCGCTGGTTGGGTTTTCGGTGTGGGTTTGTGGAAAAGAAGGAACCAGCCCGGCGAGACGTTCGATCTCCCGGTGGGCGGCCAAAGCTGCTTCGTGCAAGTCGAGCAATGCCAGCTCCGCCTCGGTGACGGCACGTTGAATTTCCAGGAGGTCCGTCAAACTCGCTTCCCCGAGACGAAACGCCGCCTCGGCGCCGTCGAGCATTCGCTCGTTGATGCCCCCTTCCTGGCGACCCTGGTCAAGGGCAGTGGAGAGGTGCTCGAAGCTCTTTCGTGCCGCATCGCGAGAAGCCCTGACTTCGCCCTCGATGAGCTCCAGTCGAATCTGTGCCGTCTCGATGCGGGCCTCTGCGGAAGCCCTTGCCGCCTGTTTGCGATCGAAGACAGGAACCGACCAGGCGAGCCCAAAAGTTGGGCCTCCGACAGATCCTGACTCCGCCTCTTGACGTTGCCAGCCCACCGAGACTTGTGGAGATCTGAGGAAGCGCCCCGCCGCGACGCGAGCTAGCCTCGCCGCGGCAAGATTCTCCTCAGCTGCCTGAATCTGAGCCGTGGACCCTACTCGGTCAGGGGAGCCCTCGGCCATGAGGAGATCCGGCAGGTCCGGTAGAACCGGTCGAGCTTCCTTTGGCAGGTTTGGATACCAGGTTGCCGCCTGAGCACGGGTCCGTTCTCGGTCAACAGCAGCCACGGCGACTCGGGACAAGAGAGCGTTAGCGGCGAGCTTCAATCGATGGCTCTCGAGGCCTGAGGAGAGACCTTTCTCGGCCCGAGCGGCCTGACGCTCCGCCAGAGCTTCGACGCGAGTTGCCTGGGCCGCGAGCCGGCGCTGACGATCACTGGCGACCGCCCAGCTGGCGTAGGCCTCCCGCATGGCGAGGCGGTGGGCCAGCACCTGCTCTGTGAAATGGGCTTTTGCCGCTTTCACCTCTTGCCGGCGGTTTTTGACCTCTGACTTCCTGGCGGCATCGGGAAGTTGCCAGGAGATCATCAACTCGGTCTGCCGTACCGGCCCGTCTGGGTCTTCGCGAATCGCGCCGAGAACGGGGTTCTCCTGAGTTGCCGCTTCGAGGACCCGAGCCTCGGCCATAGCGATAGCCCCTGTAGCTTCGCGAACGACAGGATGATTCTGGTTTAGGACCGATAGGTATTCGGTCTCAGTGATCACCGGTGAGCTCTGGGCGCCGACAAGTACGACGAAGAGCACCGGCAGTAGGCCGATTTGGAGGCAACGAGGCATGCTAGCTCCTTTCCAGGTCGAGTTTTCAGGCTCGAAACGAGCCCGGCCGCGAACCGTGGATCAGAGCAGTAGGGAACAGTTGGTGGTAAAACGAGGGGGTGGTAAACCGCTGCTCGGAGATCGATCGAGGGTGGATTCCTCGACCCGAGTTGCTGGCCATAGCGGAGGCGTAGGGAGCGCGCCCAAGAGGCTGAGATGGAACCTGAGAACAGGGGCCTGACCGTCGAAGTGGGCGTAGTGTTGGTGCTCCGGCATCGTGCCGTGATCGTGGTGATGCCCGTGGGACACCGCCTTCATCAGGTCCACTATCTTCGCCTGGTGCTCGTCGCCGTGGGGGGCGTGATGATCGAGGGCGAGGTGTAGACCGATTCCGAGGGCGAGGACGCTCGGCGCCAGCCATCCTAAGAGGATGAGGATCGACATCGAACGTTGCCTAGGAGAGAACACGATTTGGAGTATGCCAGAACCACCCGCAACGAGCAAAAAGCAGCGAGCAACGAGACCCGTTCGCCTCCTTAGGAGGGCTAAACGTACCCCTTCGAGGCCTAGATAGGGCCCAAAGGGGTGGAGATGAATCGATCTTGCAGCGAGTCAGGCTCGCCGCTGCGCACCGAAGAAATGCTTCGATTAGCTCTCGACGAAGGCCTTCAGCCTGGACAAAGCGTCGTCCCATTGTTCACAAACCGAGTCCAGGTAGGAGCGAACTCCCTCGATGGGTTCCGGGACATAGGAGAAGTGATTCTCCCGGCCGACCCGGCTCGAGGCAACGATCCCTGCCTCTTCCAAAACTCGTAAGTGCTTGGTCACCCCTTGTCGGGTGAGCTCGAAGCCATTCGAGAGTTGGGCGATGGAACGGGCCTGGCCATCCCCGAGGCGAGAGATCAGGGCCAGGCGAGTCGGATCCCCGAGAGCAGCGAATACCGGCGCTGGGTTCCCTTGAGTCGGGCTCGATGGAGGATTCGACTCAAGCATGGACATGGGCAGCGATGTTCTGGACTTGCTGAGTCCACCCGTCGCTGTTCCTACGCCAGGCACCTTCCCGATCCAGGCCTTCCGGCAGAGAGGCAAATCCCGATTCGGAAACCAATAGACGGGTCCCGCCGGGAATTTCCTCTAGGGTGAACTCGACCAGGGTCTTGGGTTCGTTGGAGAAGCTCTTGCTAGCATCTTCCGAGAGGGGGCACCAGTGGAAAGAGAACCGCCGCTCGGTTTCCATCACTTCGACCTGGGCCACCCATTTCATATGGCTGCACCCTTCATAGGTGACTTGCCCTTGAGAGATCTCTCCCACGGCAAAGGGTCCATCCAGCCGGACCTGAAACCACTGGCCGAATTCCTCATGGTCCGTCAAGGCTCGCCAAACTCGTGCGATGGGGGCTTTCAGATCCACACTCTTTTCAATACGGTCTTCCATTTATGCAACCTCCTAGTTGCCTTTAGGTTACCAGCCTGCTCCGTGAAGCGCAACCTTTTTGTTGCCTAACTGATTAGAGTGGCCCCTTAATCCGGTCAATCAGCTTGGTCATAGGGCTTTAGGGAGGAACCCTTGGCGATAGAGAGTGCCATCTGGTGGGCCTATTGTTTGAGGACCTCCGAAAGCCCAGTAGTACTCGTTAAGCGGTAACGCGGAAATAAGAGTTTTCTTAAGCGTCTTGTTGTGGTATTTCTATTAAATGAAGCGCGGTAAGAACCCTAAGGTCTCGCTCTTTCTGTCTCTAGCCTCTCTGGTGGGGACGACTCTGCATGCAGTACCGCAGCCGCCTAGCTCTGGCTTCGGATCTAAGCGGAGAGCCTGACCCAATTTTCCATTGGGGAGCGCGAGCTCAGGCCGAGTTAGTGCAACGCACCAACGGAAGAAACAACTGAGATTTACTCAAGGAGATGACAATGAAACGACTGATGGTGACACCGCTTGCCCTGATGATCGCCCTACTTACTTTCTTCAGCATCGAGGCAGGAGCGCAGTGCGTAACCACGTTGCTGACCAGTACCACGCTAGTCGGACCGGCAATTTGCGCTGGCGACGGACCCACCATTGGTGCCGACGACATAACTCTCGACTGCAACGGCTTCACCATAACCGGCTCCGGAGGCGGCACCGGTATCCAGCTAAATGGCCGAACTGGGGTCATTGTCGAGAACTGCACGGTGGCGAACTTCGCCGTGGGCTTCCGGCTCATGGGGTCATCGTCGAACTATCTGACCAACAACATAGCCATCAACAACACCTCCGTGGGCAACGGTGCGTTCCAACTCTCTGGAGGATCGGATGGAAACGTCTTGGAGAAAAATCAAGCGCAAAACAACGCTGGTCGTGGCTTTGCTGTGATTAACTCTATCGGTAACATGCTGATAGAAAACGTCGCCGTGGCCAACGGTTTCCGCGGCATCGATCTCATCGATGCGGACGGCAACGCACTGGTCCGAAACAACGCTTCCCAGAACTTCAGCGCCGGCGTGGTCATCCAAGGGACCTCCGACGGCAACATCCTCTACCGTAACCAAATTATGGGGAATCAGTCCGAAGGCGTTGCCAGCTTATCCACCGTGAACTACCTCAGCTTCAACAGTTCAGACGTAAACAACACCTACGGGTTTACCGACTTCACCGGCGGCAACTTCTACCTCCTCAACAGCTGCGAGTTCAATGGCATAGATTTTTCTAACCCTCTTGGTCTGTGTCCGTAACTACTTGGGGCCTGAGCGCAGTGGTGCGAGGATAGGGAGCGTCAAGAACAGTGGCGCACCCGGCATTGCTGGCTTTGAGAAGCACTTCGGCAGAAAGGGGGCACCATAGTCTGAGTTCCGGATTGCCCCCCCACTACTCATGAGAGCTGTACAACGGGACCGCCCCAGATGTGCCAATAACCTGGACCGGCGGAGACACGTTAGGAAGGTGTCGGAATCTCTTTGCCTCCAGCTAGTGGAATCGAAGGCAGGGGGTCGATGGAAAGAATCTCCAGCCTCTCGAGGTCCAGCTCCGCCACTTTGAGGGATCCGCCCGAGACCAGAAAGAGAAAGCCGCGGCTGGGAGAAAAGACCTCGAAGCTATCGATTCTTTCTACTCCGGAGAGCAGGGTAGTCATGCGTTGCCCGGTGGGGTCGGCGAGGGCAAGGGCCGCTTCGTCATCCTCGGTCAACCTGCCATCGCCATCGGAATCCTCGGAGATGACTAGAAAGAGGAGGGCGATGGCTCGGGAAGAATCCGTTTCTGCGTCCTCGACGGTGGCCACTTGATACCAGGAAAAGACCTGCTCATTTCCATCCACCAACCAGGAGGATCTCTTGGCCTCCAAGTCGAAGAACAGGTAGTTCCTGGTCTCCCGAGAACCTTTGGAGGAAAGCTTGGAGGGGTAGCCGTCCGACGAAAGAACCGGCGACCAAAGAATATCTGTACCGGGCAGCCGATCGAAGGATCCGAAGAATAGGGAACTTTCAGGAGTCTCCTCATTGTGGACCTGTACCACCTTCTTTGCGGGTTTGGGCCTCAATAGATCGAGTATCGATTCCAAGGCTGTTCCTATCAACAGGCCCAGAACCACGAGTCCAACGACGAAAAGGAAGAGGGAATTGACCCGCTGGATGAAAGTGAAGAAGCGTTCTGATTTCATGGCTTTTCCTTTGGGGACGCCCCGGGGTGACTTCCCGTGGCAGCTCCTTCCAGGGGAAGGGCTCCACCGATTGGCGAACGTTGACCGTTTCCCTCGTAGTGAACCTCCAAGACTGGATGGGTGAGCGCTTCGGAAATGCCTTCGATCTCCATCCAGCTCTCCCGTAGCTTCGAGAGCTCTCCGGAGGACGCTGTTTCAACCCGAAGGACCAGATCCGTGGTGCCGGCCAAGCTATGGCAGAGACGGACCTGGGGAGAGGCGAGGAGGTGGGGGACGACGTCGGCGCAGCGAAATCCTGAAGCGAATTTGATGTAGATCCAGGCTTGAAGGGCGGAGTCGTCCGGTGGCTGAAATAGGACCGTGTAGCCGGCGATGACTCCTTGACTCTCCAATCGGCGCAGGCGCTCCTGAGTGGCGCTACGGGAAAGACCGACCTGTTTGGCAAGGCTCACCAACGGGGTGCGGGCGTGGGCGCGGAGGAGTTGAATCATCCTCGCATCGATGTCATCCAGGCTTTTCTTCACTTTGGCTCGCTCGATCTTCAATCTGACGGGAAGAACCGGTCACATTGCCGGGTTGCTCCCGTCAATATCTAGGCTGAATACTACTCCAGGCGATGCGGTTGAGACGCGGGCAAAGCAGTAGAAACTACTAGCATCTAGCCCTAGCTGGAGATCGAGAAACCTAGATGGAGAGGGGAACGACGATGAAGATGACTTTTCGGGCCGCCCTTGGAGGCCTCCTACTTTTTGCAGCCTTGGCCCCAGTGGGGTCTGCATCCGGTGAGAACCCGGCTTCCGCAGAGGGGCGGGAACCGGTAGAGAAGAAGCAGCTGCCAGTGCAGGTGTTGCCTGCTTCCTGCGAGATCAATCTGGCTCTGAGCGCCGCACCGGAACATCTGCGGGCCGAAGCGACGGTCTACGCCCTCGAGGAGACCGGCTACCGGAAAGAACGGCAGGGCAGCAACGGCTTTACCTGCATCGTCAACCGCGACCACCCTCGGGTCTTGAAACCCACCTGCTTCGACCGAGAAGGCGGGGAGACCATCGTGCCGAAGATCCTCTTCTTTGGAAAAGGGCTGATGGCCGGCAAGAGCGCCGCAGCGATCTCCCAAGAGGTGAGGCAAGGCTTTGAAGACGGCACCTTTCAGTCTCCCCAGCGGGCGGGAGTGGCCTACATGCTGTCGCGCTACAACCGCCCCTTCAATCCCAGAAATCAAACCTTGGGCTGGTTTGCTCCCCACGTCATGTTTTATGCCCCCAACCTGACTCCGCAAGACATCGGCTTCGATATGGAAGCCTGGCATGACCGCAACGAGCTGCCTTTCATCGGCTACCAAGGCCCCCACGGCTACATGATCATGCTCAGCGATGACGGCCAAGAGCGCTCCCGAAGTGATTTGCCGAGTTGTCCCGACTGGGTTCACGAAGGCTAGTGGCACGAGGACCGCACGTCATCTCGCCGGGTGCTCGACCGCCGACTTGCCGGTCTTTTTCGAAGCGCACTGGGTGACCTGGGTTAAGGTGGAAGGCCTCCGAGGCGGGGCGGATCTAGAACAAGCAAATTTGGGAGGAGTTCTCTAGGTGCCGGCGATCGAGAGAATCAGGCCGAGCAACTGAACGGCCAGGTTCTGCTCTCGGTCATGGCGAGCGATCGAACGGTCTCGGAAGTGATTTCTGGAAGAAGGTCTGGTTCAAGTACTTTCTCGGTCCCCTTTCAACCCTCAAGGCCTCCTTCGTTGTGCCGAAGCCACTACAATCCCTAGAAGCTCCGGCAGGGCGGGAAGCTCCGCGCTCCGCTTCCAAGCTAGTACATGGTCAGGAGGACCGCCCGTGAAATTCTTGGAACGCAGTCTCGAAAAAGTCATATTTCAAAGCCGCTGGCTACTGGCGCCCCTCTATTTGGGCCTAGTCGGATCACTCTTCTTGGTGGCCATAAAGTTCTTTCAGGATCTTGTTGGACTCATTCGAACCATGACTTCGGGCTCCGAGAGCAATGTGATTCTCGCCATATTGTCCCTGCTCGATATCGTTCTGGTCGCCAACCTGCTCGTGATGGTGATCTTTGCCGGCTATGAGAATTTCGTCTCGAAGCTGGAGACCCAAGGCCATCCAGATCGACCGCCGTGGATGGGGACTGTGGACCTAAGTGGCCTAAAATTTAGTCTATTGGCTTCCATTGTGGCGATTTCAGCGATTCAACTTCTCAAGTCGTTCATGCACATTGAGGACCTCACAGACCGGGAGCTCTATTGGCAAGTAGCCATTCACCTGACTTTCGTAGTTTCTGGTCTCTTGTTGGCTCTGAGCGACCGAATCAAGAGGAAGGACAACTCGTCTTTTCAAGCCGCGCCGGAGGAGTCCCGGAACTTGCGGTGAGACTGGAAACCCGAATACGGAACCAAGACCTTTAGGATGTAGGGTTCCAATCTCTCCTTGGAGTAGCTTTTCTGTCCGATAGTCGTCGCAATGCCTTCGGGTGTCCGGGATCCGAAATTCGTATGGCTATCGGATCAAGGACAAGGGCCTCATGACCCGGAGGTCTTAGGCTCCGACTCGGTCCAGTGCATCACCGCCAGGGCGGCCAGCCCTAGAATTCCGTAGCCGGCGACGAAGGGGAGGATGGTGCCGTTGTAGGCTTGGCCGATCAGGCTTCCACCGGCGATGGAGATGGCCGTGGAAAGGGAGCCAACCACTGCGGCGCCGATGCCGGCGATGTGGCCGAGGGGCTCCATGGCCAGGGCATTCATGTTGCCGAACAGGATCCCTTCGCAGAAGAAGACGGCGAGCAGGTAGGCCAGGAAAACCCACAGGGGCGGGTGTCCCCCCGCCAGGTAGGCGACGACGAAAAAGCCTGCGGAGATCAGTCCTGTCATCACCAGTGCCCAGTGGGCGAGCTTTTTCATGCCGTATCGCATCACCAGGCGAGTGTTCGACAGGGAAGCGGCGCCGATGGCAATGGCGAGCAGGGCGAAGTAGAGGGGGAACAACTTCCCGACGCCGTACTGCCCCTGGAACATCTGCTGCGCCATGCTCAAGTAGGCTACGAAGGGAGCGAAAACGAATCCTGCGGCGATGGTGTAGCCGAGGGCGGTGCGGGTGGCCAGAACCTCGCGAAACCCTCTGAAGATCCGACCGAGGGTAAAGGGCACTCGACGTTCCACCGGAAGCGTTTCCGGCTGCCGGAGCCAAAACCACACAGCGGTCGCTGCGGCGATGGCCAGAAACGCGCCGAAGATGGTGCGCCAATTTGCCAACAATAAAATTCCCTGCCCCATGGCCGGAGCGAGAATGGGAACGATGATGAAGACCGCCATGGCAAAGGACATCACCCTCGCCATGAGCCGCCCTTCGTATCGGTCCCGAATCAGCGCGACGGTGACGATTCTCGGCCCGGCAATCCCCAGGCCTTGCAACAGTCGCCCAGCGAGCATCATGGAAAAGCTCCGGGCAAACAGCGATAGCAAACAACCCACCATGAACAAGGCCAATCCAGCCAACAGAGTGGGCTTTCGCCCTACGCTGTCCGAGATCGGCCCATAAACCAGCTGGCCCGCCGCGATGCCGAGAAAGATCAAGGAGACGACGAGCTGTACGTCGTTGTCGCGCTGGACCCCGAGGTCCCGACCGATCTCGCCGAGGGCCGGGAGCATGGCGTCGATGGACAAGGCCACCAACGACATCAAGGTCGCCATGAGGGCGACGAACTCGCCAAAACTGGCGCTGGAAGGTTGTTTAGATTTGTTCAAGGGAGGCTACTTTCCCACGAAGGGAGTGCTTGTTGGTGGATTCCTTGGCAGGATCGGAAGCAGAGGCGAGTTTTCTCCAAAAATGAGGCCTGCTGCGAGGCGAGAGGGTCGCCCCAGACTCCCTGAGGGTGCCTCTCTTCAAGACTCTCGGACGGAGGAAACGTCAGGAGTGCTTCCGGATCTGGGTGGAGGCTAGGAGAGCGCAGAAAATGAGCACAGAAATGGCAGCGAAGGGAACTTGATAGCTACCACCGCGATCATAGAGTAGTCCCGTGAGCCAGATTCCGAGGCCTCCCCCAATGGCGTCCAATACGGTGATGGTGCCGAGAATTTTGCCCGCTGCTTTGAGCCCGAAGGCATTCATCGTCAGCAATTGGAGCAGGGTGTAGAGCCCTCCCCAGCCGACTCCAAAGAGGATGACTGCTCCCCAAACTAGGCTGGGCTTGAGGGTAGCCAGTAGTACGCTACCGGTCCACATGACCAGGATATTGAGCAACAGAACCCGTTTCTGGTGCAGCTGGTCGGCGAGATAGCCCCAAACAAATTTACCGACCAGAGCCAGTAGATAGAGCATCGACAGAGCCGAGGATGCTTGGCCGAGGGAAAACCCCAGATCCCGGAAGTGGAGAAAGAGGTGTGCTTGAGCGCCGAGGATCGAATAGAAGGTGGTCATGGCGGCAAAAGCCAGAGCCCAAAAAGTTCCCGTGCGAACCGCCTGGGAGAAAGAGAGGCCGGCAGCGCTCACCGGTCCGGACCCCTTCGTTTCGGCTTTTTCGGCACCCAGAGCGACCTGGCCCACGTCTTCAGGTCGATCCCGAACAACGACGGCGATCACCACCAGTAGCATGATGGGAAGCAATGCTTCCCATCGAAAGGCTTGTCGCCAACCGAATTCTGCGATCAACGCCGTGCCGAGCTTGGGCAGCAGTGTTCCACCGAGGCTGGTTCCCAACAAAGCGATGCCGATGGCCGTTCCCCGCCGGGCCACGAACCAATGAGACACCAACATCACTGCCACGATAAGGCCGCAGCTAGCCAAAACGGCGGCGAAGACCACGTGAATCAGGTACATGCCCGTGGAGGAGGTGATGCTGCCGTAGGCGAAGTAGCAACCGGCCAGCAACATTGCGCCGACGAACATCAGTCGGCGGACCCCGAAGCGATCTGCCAAGGCGCCGGCAAAGGGCCCCATCAATCCGGCGATACCAAAGGTCAGTAAGTCGCGAAACTTGAGCTGGGCTCGGCTCCAACCGAACTCGCTGAGCAAAGACTCATCGAAGACATTGATACCGCCGATAATCATCCCGTTGGTGACCATCAAGGCGATGAGAGAGGCGCCAGCTATGCGCCAACCCAGGAATGGACGGCTCAAAAAACAGCCTCGCCATCGTCCTTGAGGGTCCAGCTGCGAGGCGCTGCGCTCTGGTCCGGATCTCGAGTCAGGTGGACAGTGAGGGAGTAAACGTCTCCACGGTAGTAGGTATGGACCCGTTCCACCGCATCCCCGGCCCGGGTGTAGACCACCCGATCCACCGAGAGGAGAGGGGCCCCTACTCGAGTGTCGAGGATTTTCGCCAGCAGGGCATCGGCAAGGGTCGCTCCCACGGTCTGTTCCGCGTCCTTCAAGTCCAGGCCCAATTTCTCCTCGAAGAAGCGAAGAATCGAGACTTCCTCCCAGTCATGCTCGTCAAAGTTCTCGGCGATATGCGCCGGCATCCGGTTGACGATATAGCTGAAGGGTTGCTCCTGGGTGTAGCGCAAACGGGTACATTGGACCACTCGGCTGCCTTTCCGGAGACCGAAAATGCGCCGGTCATCGGTGCTAGCTGCTACCTCTCGCAAGTCCACCAACTTGACCGAGGTGGCGACGCCCATGGAGATGAGATCGTCGAGAGAACCATTCATCTGCAAGCGCTCGGGACTCTTGATCTCATCGCTGACAAAGGTGCCGCGACCGGCGGAACGCTCAATGAGCTGTTCTTCCTCGAGGGATTTTAGGGCTTGGCGCACGGTGATGCGGCTGACACCGTAATCTTCTACGAGGTTCGCTTCCGTAGGCAGGCGCTCGCTGGGGCTGTAGTGCCCCGAGAGGATTTGCTCCCGAAGTAGCGTCGCCAGTTGGTAGTAGAGGGGCACTTCTTCGGTCGCGAAACGGGCTGGTGTTCTTTCCTTCATCTTAGGTCTCCCGCCGTACAGCGAGGCGCCTCTTTCATGAATTGCGAATCAGCACCGTGGGGGGCGGTAGTCAGCACCAAGGCCCAGACGATCACATTGAGCCAACGGGACGGGCTCGATGTTGGAGAAGTGCCTACCTGATACAGCATGAATAGAGGCACGGCGATAGCTTCGATCCAAAATAGCCTTAGCCAAAACAGGGTTGAAAAGAATGTTCCGGCAGGGCAATGAAAATGATCACCATGATGATCCCATACAAGGGCCAAACGGAGTAGGCGAGCCGTGGATCCTGGCGGCGAAGGTCGTCTTCGAGATCTTCTACCTCCTTGCTGGGGGAAAAGGAGAAGGGAAATGCCGCAACGCGCTCCAAGAGGGAGAAGGTTCCCGCCGCGCCATTCACCAGCACCACGGCGATCGGAAAAATCAGGCCCAGGAGCGTTAGCTTGAGGGGCAGCCAAGGAGTGAGGAAGAGGTCGTAGTCCCGGATAAAGGCGACCAGACACCCAACGGGGTGGTCAAAAGGAAGGCCTTGAGCACCCCTAGCCAGCTGATTCGCGAGCTGGCCAAGCGGAGATTCTCTTCCTGCATGGGGCTGCCTCCGAAGAGGAGATCTTCCAGGGAGCTGAAGTCCGCGCCTTCCGCGGTGGGATCCTCGAGGAGCCTGTGGATGGTGGTGGGGACGAAGTTGCTGAAGGTGATGGGGTGTTCCTGGATCGTTCCCAACACCGCTTCGGCCATACCCCGATATGCTTGTGGAACAGAGGAAATGACGACATGGAAGGCGGCACTTTTCTGAGGGCGGTGATCGAGAGACCTCAGCTTCTTCCGAGCTTCCTCCCAATGAGACTCTTCGAGGGAGGTTCGATGGGCCGGGAAGTTGAAAATTCTTATTGTACGGATGCCAATACAATATTGCTCCCCGGAATCGAAAGAGCGCCGGGACGCTGCCGCAGGAAAGCGACTCCTGGGTCGATTCCTTGCAGGGAACTGACAGAGTGGATTCGACATAGGACCCTAGGGACCGTTCACGGTTAAGACAGGCAGATCTATCAGCATGGGAGATTGGAAATGAATCGAAGACCCCTGGACGGCATCCGTGTCCTAGAGCTGGGGCAACTGATGGCCGGGCCTTTTGCTGGGACTCTTCTGGCCTATTACGGCGCTGAGGTGATCAAGGTCGAGCCGCCTGGCCTCGGTGATCCGGTGCGTCGCTGGCGCATCATGGACGAGGGCACCTCTCTGTGGTGGCGAACTCTGGGGCGCAACAAGAAATGCATTACAGTGGATCTTCGCCAAGAGGCCGGGCGCGAGATCGTTCGCGACCTGGCTCGGAAGGTCGATGTCCTGGTGGAGAATTTTCGCCCTGGCACCCTGGAGAAATGGGGTTTGGCCCCCCAGGATATCCAGCCTGACAATCCGGAGCTGATCTACGCTCGGGTCTCAGGCTACGGCCAAACGGGTCCCTATGCCTCCCGGCCCGGCTATGCTTCGGTGTGCGAAGGGGTGGGGGGGTTGCGCTACGTCAACGGATTCCCTGGTGATGCGCCGGTTCGCCAGAACCTTAGCTTGGGGGATTCCCTAACCGGCCTTCACGCCGCCTTCGGAGTCCTGCTGGCTCTCCTGGATCGGCAGCGGCAGAACACTGGAGAAGGTAACGGAGAGTCTGGGCAAGTCATCGATGTGGGCATCTTTGAGTCCGTCTTCAACATGATGGAAGCGGTGGTTCCGGAGTACGACCGCTGCGGAATCGTGCGGGAGCCTTCCGGTTCGACCATCACCGGCATTGTTCCGACCAATATCTACCCAACGGCGGACAGCAAATACGTCATCATCGGCGGTAGCGGAGATTCCATCTACAAGCGGCTGATGACCTGCGCTGGACGGCAGGACCTCGCCGAGGATCCTCGTTTGGCTAGCAACGAGGGCCGGGTACGCCACCAGCAAGAGGTGGATTCTGCCATCGCTGCCTGGACCAAAGCCCTGTCCGTCGCCGAGATCCTCGAACGATTAGAGGAGGCGGTCGTACCTGCGGGTCCGATCTACGATGTCAAAGATATGTTGGAAGACGAGCACTTTCAGGCCCGAGGGCTCTTCGAGGAGGTCGAAGTGGGTGGCAAGCCCTTGAAGATCCCCGCTATCGTGCCGAAATTGTCGGCAACTCCTGGCCGAACAGATTGGCCCGGGCCCGAAGTCGGTGCCCACAACCATGAGGTCTTGGAGGGGATTCTGGGACTCTCCAGTTCGAAAGTCGACCGGTTGAAGGAAGAAGGGGTCTTATGAGCACCAACCGACAACGCGAAGCATTGGAGAGCTATCGTTCTCGGGGCCTGACGGGGGCTATGTCTTCGGGATGCCGTCCGGCAGTAGTGATCGTAAACCTCATTGGCGGCCTTACCGAGCCTGTTTCTCCCTTGGGTTCGGTCTTGGAATCGGTGGTGGAAGCCACAACAAAGCTAGCAAATGGTGCCCGAGCCAAACATCGGGATATTCAAGGCAACTACGGTGAGGTGATCTCCTTGGTCCAATCCATGAGAGCTTTGGTCTGCTCTGAAAGGAAGCCCATATGAGCTTGCCGAAGCGAGTTCAAATCGTCGAAGTCGGCCCTCGGGACGGGTTGCAAGCGGAAGACCGTTTCATTCCTACCGAGCTGAAGATCCAGCTGCTAGAAGAGTTGGCCGCAGCCGGCCTCTCCCAGATCGAGATTACTTCCTTCGTGCACCCCCGGGTCATTCCCCAGATGGTCGATGCAGTAGAGGTCATGACCGCTGCCCACCAGCTGGGCGGCGTCCAGCGGATCTCCCTAGTCCCCAATCTCAAGGGAGCTCAACGGGCTCTCGAGGCGGGAACCCAGGAGCTGCGGTTGGTGGCGTGCGTCACCGAAACCTACAATCGTCGCAACGTCGGTCTGACCGTTGCCCAGTCCTTGGAAGTCTTCGGCGAAATCTTCGCCTTGGCCGAGCCCAGAGGCGTTGCAGTTGCAGCGGTGCTGGCGGCAACTTTTGGTTGCCCTTTCGAAGGTCTGGTGGAGGAGTCTCGAGTGGTCGATCTGGCTCGCCAGTTCGCTCAGCGAGGCAGTGCCCAGATTGGTTTGGCAGATTCCGCCGGGCTGGGCAACCCGGTTCAAGTGCGCAGCCTGGTGCAGAGTGTCCAAGAAGCCCTGCCCGAAATGCCTTTGTGGCTTCACTTCCATGATACTCGAGGCCTCGGCATCGCGAATGCCCTGGCGGGTCTCGAGGCGGGCGTCACCACCTTTGACACTTCCTTCGGCGGTCTCGGCGGCTGTCCCATCATCAAGGGTGCGACGGGCAATATTGCCACTGAGGACTTGGTCTATGCCCTCCAGACCATGGGAGTCGAGACGGGAGTCGATCTCGACCGCTTGCGGCGAGCCTCACAGCGGCTGGCCCGCTTCCTGGGCCGTAAGCTACCGAGTCGTGTATTGGCAGCCGGTACCCATCGAGAGATGGTGGATCGCAATCGTCAGGACCAGTAGGAGAGAAACCAAGATCTTCGCGAGAGCCGCTGAGGAGTGCTCCCCAGCGGCCAATTCCTGGGCAATCACCACGGCAAGCACAAGGCGAAAGAGATCTTCGCGTTCGTTTCGAAGGCCTTTCCCAAAGGCATTCATATCCGCCAGATCGATTCCGTAACAGCGGAAGGGGATCGGGGCGAGTTCGAAGGCGAAGGGGAGCTGCGAGGCAAGCCTTACGAGAAACTCGTCGCCATCTCCCTGGACGTGTGCGGAGAGAAGATCTGCGGCTACCGCGAATACTGCGGTCTGGTCGGTCTGCCTCCGGCGGGGGAGTAGGGGCGGGCCTAACTGCTTCCCCGTTGGACGAATCTCCCTCGGGTTAGTCGCGGTTCTCACGGCGCCACAGATTGCCGATGGAAGTGAGTTCGCAGCTTTGAAACAGTTCTCCGAGAGCGAGAGGATCAGGTAGCTCTCATCTCGTTCCCGCAAGTCATCTTTGCAGGCGCGCTCGGTGGCGATACTGCGGTCAACGACTGGGAAGGTCTAGCGGAAGCGAGACGCTCCCAGGTCCAGGGATATGGCTTCGTACTCTACCCACCCAGAGTTCTCCTAGAATTGACAAAGGCATACGCGGTAGATGACCACGCAAACACCATCGATGCCACATTGTCCGGGCTCCCGGCATCTGCTCCCAGGAATGCAGCTATTCCCCATGGACAATGGGGGAGCGAGCAAATCAGCATGCAGAGGGCTAAGAAATGAGATGACTTGCTGCTGAGGTGCCTCGGCGGTTGAGTCGGAGTTCTCAATCCTCTCGCTTTCCGGCGATGAGTTCACTTGCGCCGGACTTTCCAACGCTTGCTCCGAACCGTAAGCGGAAAACGAGAAAATCGTCACGACGAGACTGGTAACAATAAGGGTCATTCCTGAGATTCTTTTCATGGGAGGCCTCCAAAAGCGAAAGTGGGTCTTTGCCAGGCTTCACCGCAAGATGGTCAAGCCCTTAGCAGGGGTGTCGAATCTCTTCTTGAGTTCAGGACCCCTGGGTCTCGGATCACATACCAGAGAGCCCCGCGTATTCTTGTTGAGTGCTGCCACCCCGCTGGGCTCACGGGAACTAGGTCAGAACTTTCATTCAATATAGCCGGAGAGTATTTATTTATCAAGAGCGATAAGTTACTTCTTCGACTATCTTTATTTTCAGGTAACCGTTTAGAGGTGTTAACCCGTTTGACGCGGCAACCTTCACCGACTCAGCCATACCCGTTCGGTCTTCAAAGAGGACCAACGGCCCAGGGCGCGACACGGTGAAGCCGAAAGGGCTTTTATTCCTCGGTGGCGCTAAGGCGGTAGTAATCCAGGAGCTTCAGAGTCATCGAATAAGCATCCGCCATGGCCGCTTCTCCCATGAGTCTCAGGTCGAAGACGCATTCCTCAAAGGCGGCAGGGTCCTTGATGACTCGGCAAAGCATCTTGGCTCGATCGAGGTTCATCCCTTTCACTGGTTCCCTCGGCCGACCTCCCGGCCACGGGGTGCTGGGAATATCGGTACAGGCAGTGCCGCTCGGTGGGGGCCAGGCAGCTTCAGTGAAGGACGCTGTGGAAGTTCCTGGTTGATAGTCGAAGAGGCTCGTAGAATCATCGACCCGCCAAGCGTTGGCGAAAACCTGATTGAGCAGCACATCCCGGGCTGCAAGGGTGCCCGGTGCTGGCCCGAAGGACAAACCGTTGGGACCCAGGGGTAGCCAGTCGGTGGTCATGACGGGGCCCATGGTGCCCTCCCGGGCCGGCGTGTCGAGAACTTCAATATTGAGATACCAATAGGTTTTGGGATTGGAACCCTCCACAAGGCGCATTCGTCGAGGTAGGGCTGGCCGCTGTTGGTGGTGACCAAGTGGTCCGTCTGGGGTGTCGGGTTGAAGTCCGGCTGCCGAAGCCGGCTCTCCAGCATGAGGTCAACCTGAAAGGGCTTGAGATTTCTCAACTCCTCGAGGTCGTCCCTCCGGGGCAGTACCCAATTCAGCCGAGATTTCAGTGCTCTCAACTTGCCCAGCATGCGACCGTCTTCTGCCGTGAGGGTGGAGTTGGCCAATAACCAGTCGAGGGAGCGCTGATGCGCGATGAGGTTCGTTTGCTCGTCCAGGCTGATGCCTGCGGTCAATCGCCGTTCAAAGCGAGCGAATTCGGCATGCTGGTCCGGCGTGAGCCTGGTGAGAAGCCGAGCCCGGTACCAGCTCTGTGCCTTGTCAACGAATTCCGCCGTCGGCACGATCTGCTCACCGCTGTGATCAAAAAAGGCGCCATGACCTATGTAGGCGATGGGCTCCTCCTGGGCCGGAGAAACTTTCTCGTGAGCTGGAAGGACAGTAGGAGCCCAGGTGCTTCTCTTCACTGGAATGGCGGGACTGGTATCGCTGAAGATCTCAGTTCGCCGTATCAACGTCGGGTCTGCGGTGATCTGAGCTTGCACATTGGATTCGTTACACACCATCCAGAGGCAGATCCCCAACCCAATAAACTCAGTGAGGCCTCTTGGTCGTCTCTTCTCGTTCATCCCCTTCTTCCTTTCCTTGACTGAGGAAGTCCTAACTGAAGCGGCCTTACTCTCTAGGGCGCAAGGAGTTTCTGGAATCCTTCAACGAAGGAGAAAATTCTCTCGTTACTGAAGGCGAAGAAGGGGCGGCGCGGCTAGGATTGGAGCGTGAGGGGAGAGCTAGGGAGTGGGTCTCGAGGGGTGGAAACGATGGGATGCCGAAGCCAGCCGTGGTGGCCTAAACGTCGAGGGAAAACGAAAGAGGGCTGCTGCCCATGCTTGCACACAGCCAGCAGCCCTCTACGTTCCTCTGCAGCTAACGGAAGCTACATATTTCTTAGCTGTAGGGTCAGCAGATAAGCGTTGACGATGGCTGGGTCGCCCATGAGGTTCAAGTCAAAGACGCACTCCTCATAGGCCGCCTGGTCCTCGATAACGCTACAGAGCGTCTTGGCTCGGCGGAGGTCCATTCCCTTCACGGGCTTTCTGGGTTCACTACCGGGCCAGGGATTGGAAGGAATCTCAGTGCAGGAGGTGCCACTTGGGGGCGGCCAATGCTTCTCCGTGAAGTCCTCCGTGGAGGTGCCGGGTTCGTAGTCGAAGAGACTCGTCGAGCTCGTGACCCGCCAGGCGTTGGCGAAGACCTGGTTGAGCAAGAAATCCCGAGCGGGGATGCTGGCTGGAGCGGGTCCAAAGGACGAACCGTTAGGGGCCAAGGGCAACCAATCGGAGCCGAGAATGTGACCCATGGTGCCCTCCCGAGCTGGCGTATCGAGAACTTCCACATTGAGATACCAATAGCCCTGGGATGACCAGTAGTTGGGGGTGACGATCACTCGAGTTCCATCAGACACGGTGACCTCGATTCCTCCGCCGGCAGCAGCATTGGCGATCCAGTTGCCCCCTCCCAGGTCGAAGCCTCGTTCGTTGAGGGTGACCGGATGGCCATCGATGCGCAGCAGCATCTGCTCGCCGCCCCTCAGTGGCTGATAGCTGATGCGGCGCTCACCAAGGCGAAACGCCGCTGCGGTGTTGAGGCTGACGCAACTCGACAAGCCGGTGTGAGCGTTGGCTCCGGGGGTGAAGGTGGTGAGAACCGGGGTTTGGCGAGTCTGCAGCTCGAAACCCGTGGCCGAGTTGCGCAGAGATACGAACTCACCGGCGGCCTGGAAGTCGTAGCGCACGCCGTTGGTGGTGGTGAGATGAGGGTCACCCCGATTGGAGGGGCCGGAGCTAGGGGCCGTGTTGCAGAAGGCCTGGAAGTTGACGATGGCCGGGGTTCCCGCTTGGCTGCCGGGAGAGCCGGGAGGCATGGTGTCGGTGATCGCCTGGGCCAGGATGGTGTTGCAATAGTCCGGTATGTCCGAGGACAAATGAGGGAACCGTCCGCCGGAACCTCCGAAGCTATGGCAGCCGCTGCAGGCCGCTGGAACGAGAGGCTGGGCATGGGATAGGGCATTCTGAGGCCAGCTTCCGCCCACGATGGGGTCATGGCGGTCAGGGCCGAAAGTCGGAAGATTCAGTGGGGAGCTGCCCATATCTCCGAAGAGAACCGAGCCCAGGTTCGAGTCCGGGTGAATGATGTAAGGGTTCTCACCAGCGTGGCAGTCCGCGCAAATGCCACCGGAACCGAACTCGATTTCCGCGCCTCCGCCTTGGTACCGGAGCATGGGATCCACCGTGAAGTCCGGCACCCCGATGGGAATCTCATCGCCGGCGGCGAAGTTGAAGCCGACGCCGCCCATTTGGTTGTCCCAGTAGCAGACCTTCGAGGTGATTTGGCTCAAGCAGATGACGCCATCGAGGAAGACCGTACCAAGGCCCCCGTTGGTGTACCGGGGCAGGGCGATGCACATGCCGTCGCTGCTCTCGAAAACGCGGACTTCCGCCGGAGTCCCGACGATGAATTGGTCTCCCGTGGGAATAAAGCCCAGGCTTCTCCAGCCGGTCAGGCCGGCGGGGTCCAAGACGCCGATGGAGGGCGGAATCGGCACACTCCACATGGCACATTCATCGATGTAGTCCTGGCCGCTGTTGGTGGTGACCAAGTGGGATGTCTGGGGTGTCAGATTGAATTCCGGCCGTTGGAGCCGGCTCTCGAGCATCAAATCCGGCTTGAAAGCCTTGAGCTCTCGCAGCTCCTCGAGATCGTCCCGGCGGGGCAGGACCCAGTTCAGCTGGTTCTTCAACGCTTTCAGCTTTCCCAGCATGCGAGCGTCTTCCGCCGTCAGGGTGGAGTTTGTAGCCAGCCATTCCAGAGAGCGCTGATTGGTCACCAGGCGGCTTTGGGAGTCCAGGCTCATGCCCTCGGTCAAACGCTGTTCGAAAGTGTCGAATTCCGCTTCCTGCTGCGGAGCCAGCCTGGCCAGAAGTCTTTCCCGGTACCAACTCTGGGCCCGGGCAACGAACTCAGCCGTCGGCACGATCTGCTGGCCGCTGTGGTCGAAAAAGGCTCCATGACCAATGGATGCGATCGGTTCTTCCTCCCCTGCGGGAGTCTTGACTTCATGGGCAGGCAGGACCGTGGGAGTTGCGGAGTCCAGCTCGGAGGCGGAGGTGGTGGGGGTGAAGGGAGCTGAGATCGTCAGGGCGACGAGAGTAGTCAGGGCGAGAACGGCAGCCGGCACCTTCCCAGCGAGGTTTCCCCACGGAAGACTCTGGCTAGCAGGCCAGTCGCTGCGACCTCTCCTTGTTTCCGGTGACTGAGGATTCGAGCGGAGACGGGTGTGACACATAAAAACGCTCCTTCCGGAAGCACTGGATTCGCGAGCCCAAAGGTCGAGCCCACTTCATAACTACGCTTTGAACAATCTTCTGGAGTGGCTCCGAGCGTAGTGATCGTTCACCCCAGACTCTATTAAGCGGATTATTGAGCTCGATCCCGTCATCCAATGAGCAAGTTTCTTCTCGCCCACACTCGGTGAGGGAGCTCTGGGGCCCGGTGAGAGAACTGTGGAGCGGAACCAAGTTTTGCCGGAATGGCGGGGTAGGGTTGTCGATGGATAATGGCTTCCGAGTACTCAGTCCAAAGTCGTGAAACCCGAACCCAAGGAGTTCGTATTCAAGGGGATAGATCGAAGCGACAAGCTCCCAGCTCCGTGAGTTTCGGAACTGAGAGGATCTCGACGGGGCTCAGGGCAGAAGTCAACCAGGTTCACCCAAATTTGTATTCCAGCAAGATTCCTCCGTTAGAGGGAGCCAGGAAGAGAAACGAGACCACCTTGAGAAAAATCAGCATAGCCATATTCCTCGCAGCCCTCGCTGCATCTGGCGCCCAGGGCCAACTCCCTGGGAACAAGCAGCCTGGGCTCGAAGCTGGACAGGAAACCCCGATCACCATAGGGAAACGGATCGAGTTCCGGTCCGCGATCCTCTCCGATACCGTCTCGATGAATATCTACCTGCCGGACGGCTTCGAAGTGTCCTCCAGAGAACACACCTATCCGGTGATCTTCATCAACGGTGGACATGGCAATCGATTTTTCCCGACCCTGGCCGGTATGGTGAAACTCCTTAGCGAACGGGAGCGGATTCCAGAGTCCATCGTCGTCAGCTTGAACGACATGGGAGATATTCCTCTCATCTACACCCACGGCATGTGGGGGGCGAAGACCCTCGGTGGTTCCGGAGATCCCCAGCTCAGTGTGCAGCATCTCGAAAAAGAGGTGATCCCCTTTCTCGAGAAGAACTATCGAGCCAACTCCTATCGCCTGATCATCGGAGTTTCTGGGAGCAGTCTGTTTCCCATTTACACCTTTACCCATGCCCCCGATCTTTTTCGTAGCCACATCCTGGTGGCCGCAGCCGACATGATCGGCATGGGCTATGCCCAGGACAAGACCTTTTTGGATGCGTTCGAAGAAGCTTTGGCTGAAGCTCCGAAACGAAGGGCGAAGCTGTACCTTGGAGTTGCGGACAGCGACATCCAGAAGCGCCTGGACTACCAGACCAATCTCGATGAGCTGGAGAGGCGCTTTGGCCAGTCAACGGCCCTCGATCTGAGGGTGGAAGTCGTCCCCAAGGCGGATCACTATGAGGTTTTCATCAAGGCCGTGCAATCTGCCCTAGAGCAGAATTTCCCTCATGAGCTTTGGGCTTCCCGCTACCGGGATCTCGTCGCCGAGCCGGGAGATGCTCTGGAAAATATCGACAAGTACTACCGGGAGCTATCGAAACGAGTGGGCTTCGATGTGCTGCCGCGGGCGGACCGCTGGAATAGCGTCAACTGTCTGCGATTCATCACCCGCCACCTGATCGCCCTGGATCGCACCGAAGAAGCTGTCGCCGTCGCTCAACGCCGAGTTCAGTACCAGCCTACCGTGGCCGCCTCTTTCAGTGGCTTGGCGGACGCCTACGAAGCCAACCATCAGCTGAAGGAAGCCGCCGAAGCCCTGGAGCAGGAGATCCGTCTGGCCAAGGCTCTTCCGGTCACAGATGATCGCACCCGGGCCATCAGGAGCACTACCCTGACCGCCGCAGAAGAGAGGCTTCGGAGCCTCAAGGAGAAAATCGCGGAGCAGGGCTGAGACGGAAGAGAGAACAAAGGCATCTGCCCTTGGCCAGACAGGGCCCCGGCAGCTAGCTCGAATTCTCGTGGGAAGGTCACAGAGGTAAGGAGATCGGGCTAGGAATTGTTGGAAGACTGCCAGCCGCCATGAAGAGCAGGTCGGCTCGATTGAGGCCCGTGGCATCGAGCTCGACGAGAACCTCACCGCTCCCGGGGGTGGGGGAGCACCTCCTCGCGAAGGGAAAGCTGATCTGACTCTTCCGGATCGTTGAGTTTCCAAACCGAAGCCTTCATGATCAATGGCCCTCACTGTTCATCGCCTTGTCCTCGCTAGTAGCTTCTCGCTGGGCATCGATGACCTTTTTGAAGTAGGTCCAAGAGGAAAAGGGACTCGAGACAGGAACTCAGAACGAATTCGGGGAGAGCGGGAGGGTTTTGCAGGGGGAACAACTCAAGAAGAGAATCGGCCCTCTGAGAACCCAGAGGGTCGAAGAGGCCGAGAGAGCCTCACTCTTCAAAAGGCAGACCTAGCTCAGATGCACTGCCACTCCAGAATGCCGAATTGATCTTCCTTGCAGAAGCAAATCGTAGGCTCACCCGGCCAGAGTTCGCACCGACAAAAAGCCGTAATGCTGGGGCAAGAAAATCCTTCAATGGTGTTGCACCTGGGCAGAGCCTTGAGATCGCCTTCCGGGGCCTGAAGGTCTAGTTCCTCCAGTCCGATAGTGCCTTCTTCCTCTGGCGTGGCGGGCTTTACCTCTGTTTCCTCGACTTCAACACTAGCCTTCGCAGTAGCCACTTCGAGTTTCTGTTCTTCCGCGGCGAGGAGGAAGGTGGAGCAGGAAGCGGTGAGTACGACGACTGCAAACTTGAACGCGATTTTCATAGAGTTTCTCCCAATAGTAGGCATACGATTCCCGTTGCATCAGAAGCGCAGAGCGCTCCGATGAGATCAACACATGGAAGCCCTAGCTGAAGCGGCTCCCTTTCTGCCTGAAGCCAGACCTCTCACCCAAATACCTCACCTGTGCCCGAGTACAGATGTTCCGTGAATGCTGCAGATACCTTCTAAGCATCAGCAGGCGCCTCCGGCGGCTCGCGGCGAAGTGAATGAGACATTTCGACAAGAAGCTACTTTGAATACGGAGCTGCCGAAGAACTGGATCTATTGCGGTGGTAAAGGTGAGTTCTTGACCCAGACACAGCCCTGGTCGAAGGAGATGCTGGATGTGGAATGGAACGGCAGCGGCGTAAGAGGCGTTCCTGCGGAGAGCTGATTGTCCGGGTGCTCTCGAGATCTAAGCCTCACCGCATTGAGAGCGGGGCGATGGAGGAGAGGGGCCCTCAGTTGAAATTCATTGGAGCCAAGGCGCTCGGGCTCGCATCACCGAGGGGGCTCCAGGGTAGCAACCAGTGTCTTGGGAGCCTGAAGTCGGTAGCTTTCCTCCATCCAGCGCTCCAGCAATCCCTCTGGCGGTATCTCGTCGGGGCCAAATTTCAGGCTAGCCCAGCCCCCTTTTCCCACGCTCCAACTCTTGGGCCGAGCGCTGGCCAGAGCTTGGGCTTCTTCCTTGGAAGGGCCGAGCTTGACCATAATGTTGTACCCCTTGGCGTTCTCCCCGAGATAGAGGAATCCCTTCTTACGGACCTTAAAGCTTCGTTTGACGCACGAGTCCCCTTCGAGGACTTCGGGAAAGGCGAGAGCCCTGGATCGTAGCCCCAAGATGACGTCGTTCTGAAAGTGTTCGCTACCCATGGCGGAAGGCTACCACGGGCCCAGTTTTCGGAGCCCAGAGCCTTTCCATCACAGGAGAAGCATATGCCCCCTCTGGTCTGGCTACCTTGGTGGCTCTTTTAAAAAGGGTGATCCCATTGTACCCTTACTTCGAGGGGTACATAGGGGTATACCTCGAGAGGAAAACCCGAAGCACACGGCAATGGACATCATCATCGACATCGACGCTCCCGTTCCTTTGTTCACTCAATTGATGGAGCAGATCAAAAGAGCCGTTCTCGAGGACAAGATTTCTCCTGGGGATCCGCTGCCTTCCATTCGTCAGCTAGCCAACGATCTGGAGATCAACAACAAGACGGTGGCCAAGGCATATCGACTCTTGGAACGGGATTCCGTCCTTCAAACCAAGGGGTATCGAGGCACCTTCGTGCATCCGAATGCCAAGGTCAATAGCACCATCGATTTGAACGATTGGGTGGTGGCTCAGTTGAGCCAGGCGATCGGGGCTTTCCGGGAATCGGGAGTGACGGATTCAGAGATTCGAATCGCTTTCGGCAATGTGATGAATGATCGCGGAAGTGGAGGAGTCTGAGTATGTGGACTTGGTCGAGCCTTCTTTTTTACGTTGTGTTTTTGGGCCAGATTTTTTCATCTCCTTCTATTTTGCCGAGAAACTCCTGGATCGCATGAGGTCTGTGCTCAAGAGCTACCCTCCGTCGGAATACCCCAAGCTCTACCCTCAGCCCGTGGAGTACTACAAGATGGGGCACATCGCCTTCAAAGTGATCAATCGGATCATCTTCTTCCTTGGATTCGTTTTTCTCGCGGCAGTGATCCTGGTGGATCAAGGCACTTTTGCCGACGATGGGTTTATCTCGGAAGCCTGGCCTGCAACATACGGCATGATTCAACTTCTGCCGTTGGTGTTGCTAGAGGTGTTGGAGTTCGGGAGATTCAAATCCATGAGAGAAGCAAATTCTGCTTCGACTCGAAAGGCACAGCTTCGCCCTCGGCGGCTCTTCGACTTCGTGTCTCCAACACTCCTGAGCTGGGCAATCTTGTTCTACCTGGCCGCCATTTTCCTGGATCTTTATGGGAAACAATTCGTCCTCCGATGGAGCAGCTTCGACAGCGCAGCGGTGATCACCGGGAGCAATCTCTTCTTCATCGCCTTGGGGGCTCGGCATCTCTATGGCAAAAAACAGGACCCTCACCAGGCTCCAGGGGATCGAGAAAGGCAAATCGCAACGAATCTCACTTCCTACCTCTACGTCAGTCTTGCCGTGAGCATCTTTTTCATGACGGTAGCGGCTGACAATATCTTCCAACTCGATTTTCTCGACGCGACCTTGATGAGCCTGTATTTTCAAGCCATCGTCTTTTTCTCTTGTGGGCACGTCCTGCGCCGGCTCAAGCTGGGGGAGGTTAACTTTGATGTCTACAAAGAGGAAGAGGCGGTGGTCAGCTGAGATACCTGCCCTTCGACTCTGCTTTTCGGCAAATCGACCTTCTCAGTTCGCTACCGTAGATTCTAGGTTTTCGAGTCTTCGAACTGCTCCAGGACCTCGAAGTGATCGTAGGTCAGGAGCCACTGGCCCTCCGAGCTCAACTCCCATGTCTCATTGTGAATCCGGCCGCTGGCACGGTTCATGGTCCAGGGGGACGTCAGACGAGCTTTGGAGTCCGAGAGAAGCTCCACCTTGGGATCTAGGTACTCAACATCCCGGAAGCCAGCGTCGATCAGGCCTTGCCAGAAGGTTTGAATCTCTTCTCGCCCCTGCGCTCTTGCGAGAGGCTCCGCGTGCATGGTGGCATCTGCTGTATAGCAGGCAGCGCAGCCAGCAGCGTCTTGGCGGTTGAAGGCATCCTTCCATTCTTGTGCGGCGGCGAGGACGGTTGATCGATTCCCTTGACTCATGGCTCATTCCTCCGTGGTGAGTGTGAGATAGAGGATATGAATCCTTCTTGGAGGACATAAGTGGCAATTTAGACAAGTATCGGTTATTTTTTGCCACATGAAGGTAGCGATTCTGTGCTTGGACCAAGTGTTCGACTCGGCTGTTCATATCGTGCGAGATGTCCTCGGCACGGCTGCTCGCCTTTCTCCCGAAGCTGCCGGGAAGAGGTCTCTGGTCTCCACTTTGACTCTCGATGGAGATCCCATCACCACAGCGTCGCGGCAGACCTTGGCTCCAGATGGGGCGATTGGCGATTCCAGGGGACCCGATGTCATCGTTCTTCCCGGGATCGTGGCGGAACGAGGAGTAGAGACTCTTGGGCCGCTTCTTCAGGGCGCCTGTGCTTCGCGAGTCACATCCTGGCTGGTCGAGCAGCACCATCGAGGTGCTGAAATCGCTACGGCATGTACCGGCACCTGGTTCATTGCTCAGACGGGTTTACTGAATGGCTTCGAAGCCACTACGACCTGGCACCTAGCTTCTCCCTTTCGCGAGCGGTTTCCCGAGGTCGACTTGCAGATTGGAAAGATGGTGACCTATGGCAATCGGATCCGTTGTGCCGGAGCAGCCATGGCCCACATGGACCTGGCCCTCTCTCTGGTCACCAATCTGTTCGGTGGTCGCATCAGCCGTGAGGTGGCGAGCCTTTTGCTGCTCGACGGACGATCCTCCCAAGCTCAATACATGATCACAGAGCACCTACAGGGCTCCAGCGAAGACTTTCGAAGGATCGATGCTTGGATACGGGAACACGTTGGTGAGTCCTTCGCTATGAGAGATCTGGCCAAGGCCGCCGGTCTTTCGCAACGCACCCTAGCCCGGAGAGTTTGGGATACAACCGGGGAGACCCCTCTGAAACTCGTTCAAAGGATTCGAGTGGAGAAGGCCCTGCATCTCTTGGAGACGACTTCCTGGAGCTTCTCAGAGATCACCTTCAAGGTTGGCTATGAAGAGCCCGCAACGCTCCGACGATTGATCCGAAACCTCACCGGGAGATCTCCTTCGGAGATTCGCTCCAGATCGAACCTGGACAGCTGAGGTCAGTGCTCGTCGAGAGACACCATCAGCATCGAGGGAATGGGGGAGAGAGGTGGCAAAGATGTCTGCGATGGGCATAATAGGCTCAAATCAAGCTACCCAGGGAGAGGTTTGAGGTCGGGAATGCCCGAGAATGTGACGAAGCTCTTGGCCGATTGGAGGAAGGGCGATGCGGCAGCCCTCGACCGCCTTTTGCCCCTGGTCTATGACGAGCTTCACCGCCTGGCTGGGGCGTACATGCGGCAGGAAAGGTCCGATCACACTCTCCAACCGACAGCTTTGGTACACGAGGCCTTCCTTCACTTGATCGATCAGACCCGGGTCGACTGGCGCAACCGCGCCCATTTCATTGGGGTCACCGCTCATCTCATGCGCCGAGTAGTGATGAAACATGCCCGGAGCCATCAAGCAGCCAAACGGGGCGGAGGAAGCCTCAAAGTGACTTTGACCGACGTCGGAGCGCCCGGTGAGGCAGCCAACGTCGACGAGCTTTTGGCGCTCAATGAAGCGCTGAGCCGCCTCCGGAAGTTGGATGAGCGGCAGGGGAGAATCGTCGAGCTGCGTTTTTTCGGCAGTCTCGAGAGTCGGGAAATCGAAGAAGTGTTGGGAGTTTCCCGCTCGACGGTGGACCGGGAGTGGCGCTCCGCGCGGGCCTGGCTCAAACGTGAGCTCCTGACGGCTCCGTGAAGCACCGTGTCCCCCTTTGGGACGTTACCCTAGGAGAAGCTTCCCTGCGGAACAGCCATGGAGAAGTCGCGATGTCTAAGCGATGGGATCGAGTCAAAGAGCTCTTCGAGGCGGCGCAGGTCCTTCCCGCTGCCGATCGCTCCTCCTACCTGGACGAGGCTTGTAGAGAAGATCCCACCCTAGCTGCCGAAGTCACCTCCCTCTTGGAGGCCGATAGCCGTTCCCTGCCGTGGATCGACGGTCACGCTTTAGAAGCGGTAGCAGGTCTTTGGGAGGAAGACCTGGATCACCTGGAAGGCTCCTCGGTGGGCCCCTATCGATTGGTCCGTGAGTTGGGGCGTGGGGGAATGGGAGCGGTCTACCTGGCCCAGCGTGCTGACGATCTCTTTCAGCAACAGGTGGCCATCAAGGTCGTCAAGCGGGGCATGGGAAGCACCGAGATCATCGACCGCTTTCGGCGAGAGCGTCAAATCCTCGCCAGCCTGACCCACCCAAATATCACTCATTTACACGACGGCGGGGTCACCGATGACGGCCTGCCGTACTTCGTGATGGAGCATGTGGAAGGGGAGCCCATCGACCGCTACTGCAGGGACCAGGCGTTGACGGTTCGCCAGAGGCTCGAGCTCTTCCGCACCGTTTGCAATGCCGTCCACCACGCTCATGGTCGCCTCATCGTTCACCGGGACATCAAGCCTGGGAACGTGTTGGTGACGGCCAGCGGAGAAGCGAAGTTGTTGGATTTCGGGATCGCCAAGCTACTCGGTTCCGACCACGTGCCTTTCCACACGGGAGACACCTCCTTCGGCTCGTCGCCCATGACCCCCGACTTTGCCAGCCCGGAACAGCTACGGGATACCCCTATTACGACAGCGAGTGATATTTATTCTCTTGGAGTCCTTCTCTACCTGCTACTCACCGACAGCTTGCCCTACAGTCTGGTCGGCCGAGACCGGCGTGAGGTCGAGCGCATCGTCTGTGAATCGGAACCCCTATCCCCCAGCGCCGTCGTCGCCTCCGGCGCCAGTCCGGGAGCGAGCCAAGGGACCGGCTTCAAGGCTGGGGAAAGTTCCACGAAGCGCCACCAGCGAGCGCTACGCCGCCGCCTCGAGGGCGACCTCGACAACATTGTTGCCATGGCCCTTCGCAAGGAGCCCGAAAGGCGCTATTCCTCCGCAGAGCAGCTATCGGAAGATCTGCGTCGGCACCTGGATGGCCTTCCGGTCCTCGCCCGGCCCGACTCCCTGACGTATCAGGTCGGCAGCTTTGTGCGCCGGCACCGGGTCGTCACCATCGCGGCGGCTTTGGTCGTTCTATCGTTGGTAGGGGGGCTTCTGGCGACTTCCTGGCAAGCACAGGAAGCACGGGAGCAGCGGCAGCGCGCGCAGGAAGAGGCTTTGGCGGCGGAGCGGGTCGCCGATTTTCTGGCAGGGCTGCTACAGGAGGCGAACCCCTTCGGGAAGTCCGGAGAGGATGTCAGCGTCCGCGACCTCCTCGATCGAGCCGCGTCTCGCCTCCATGGAGAGCTCCTACAACAGCCCTTGGTGCGAGCAAGGATGCTCGATACCGTGGGAGTCGCCTACGGCAATTTGGGGTTCTATGACCGCGCTCAGCCACTGTTGAGGGAAGCGGTCGAGAATCGCACCCAGGCCCTCGGCGAGAACGCTCCGGAAACCGCCGAGAGCCTCAATCATCTCGGTGTCTTACTACGCAAGACCGTCCAGTTGGAGGAGGCGGAGCACAGCCTCCGGCGGGCTCTGGCGATCCAGCAGCAGCACTTTGGGCCCGAATCCGTAGAGGTTTCAGAGACCGTCGGCGACCTGGCTTCGGTTCTGCGGGAGCGGGGAGCCTACGATCAAGCGGAGCCCTTTGCTCGCCAAGCCCTAGCCAATCGGCAAGCCCTCTTCGAAAGCGATGCTCTCGAGGTGGGGGAGAGTCTCAACGACCTTGCATTGCTCCTGAAAAAAAACCGGCGACTACGGCGAGGCGGAAAAGCTCTACCGGCAAGCCCTGGCGGTTTACCGAGCTCGCCTCGGTGAAGACAGCCTGAATGTTGCAGTGGGTCTCCAGAATCTCGCCGACCTACTGTTCAAGCGAGGCCGCCTCGAACCGGCTATCGAGGCTATGGAGCAAGGCTTGGCGACCTACCGGCGAGTGCTCGGCAACGAAAGTACCTATGTCGCCGGTGGGCTCAATACTCTAGCGGTCCTGCTAAGAAACTCGGAGCGCTACGAGGAAGCCGAGGCCGCCTTCCAGGAAGCTCTCGAGCTTCGTACTCGACTACTCGAGCCGAATCATCCCTCGGTAGCCCGGACTGCCAGCAACCTCGCCGTAGTGAAGATGGAGCTCGGAGAGTTTCCACAGGCGAGGAAGCTCCTAGGCCAGGCTCTTGACATTTTGCAGCAGGGGTTGGGCCCTCATCACCCCAGTGTCGTGCCGAGTTTGCTCAAACTTGGGGAGCTGAAACTGCGCCAAGAGAAGGGAGCAGAAGCCAAAGAAGCCTACCAGCAGGCCCTCGACCTTGCCCGGCAAGCCCTCGGCCCCGAACATCCCCATGCCGCTTCAGCGATGCTAGGACTAGGGAGGGTCGAGTTGCAAAGAGGGAATCCTCAGCAAGCAGAAGACAGTATCCGAGAGGCTCTGGCCATCCGTCAGGTCCGTCTCGCTGAGGGGCATTGGAAGTTGGCAGAGGCCAAGAGCTGGTTGGGCCAAAGCCTAGTAGGCCAGCAGCGCTTCGCCGAAGCGGAATCCTGGCTCCTTGAAGGGCGCAACGACCTTGCTGCCGCCCGGGGAGAGCAGCACTCGGCAACCCGGGCAGCGGATGAACGTCTAGAGAAACTCTATCTGGCTTCTTCTAGGAGCCTCCGCCCCACTCCCTAGCTCAGAAAATGAACCGATCTTCAGTATCGCAAACGTCGGGCTTAGACTGGGCTCTCTCCCCGTGACCATTTTCCTCCGGGCACGAACCCCATTCGGCAAGAAGGAACCAGAGATCGTCTGCACCGACGATTCCATCGTGGTTGAGGTCGCGGGCACAAAGGCGATCCCAGTCCTCAGGGTTCTCCGGAATGCGCGAAGAGAGCATGTACATGTCGGTTTCGTTGACCTGGCCGTTGCCATCGAAATCGGCTCGTGCTGCTGCCACGGATAGGGGTTCAGGGCTCCCCAGGTAAGCACCAAAAAGCCTCAGGTCCCACGGGCAGATCAGACCATCTCGGTTGAGATTGAAGCGGCAGTCGTGACCGAGTGCCCTCAAGAGGTCTTCCCGATCCTCCTCATCTACGAGGCCTGAACCGTCAAAATCGGCCGGGCAACCGTTGCAGGCGATGCTCGGACAATCCTCACAGGGCCGTGCGTAACGCTGTACCAACAGCACATCAGCTTCGGTGACGAAGCCGTCACCGTCCAGATCCTCTCGCTCACCGAACCCCTCAATGAGGACGCCTTGAATATGCGTCAAGTCCTCCTCGCTCACGACTCCATCGCCATCGAAGTCGGCGGCTCGGCAGCCATCAAAGGCAAAGGACGGTGACGCAGCGAGCAGACTCGACAGCGAGATGAGAAAGGTGAGGAGGCGGTGCGCGGGAATACCCACACGCACCGCGTAGTGACCTCCTAAGGACATGGTCCCCAGGCAGCGAGCAGCGCCCACAGGTCGTTTGTATCGACGGCGCCATCCTTATTGAGATCCACCGTGCAGTCGGTACCGATCATGGCTACGAAAAGATTGACATCTAGGAGATCTACGACCTGATCCTCGTTGAAGTCCGCACGGGCCTGGGGCGAACCCGGTGGGGCGGGGTTGTTGAGGTAGACCCCAAAGAGATCGTTATCGAGGTCGTCGTCAACCACACCGTCCCGATTGAGATCGCCACGGCAATCCCTTCCGTAGGCACTTTCCAGAGCGCTACGGTCCGCCCCATCGACCACCGGAGGCCGAGCTGGACTTACCAGGTTGGCAGTGCATCCGCTACAAGTCTGGCCAATAAAACCTGCCAGAAAATAGAAGTCCGCTAGATCGACCGCACCGCTGCCGTCGACATCGAGGCGGGCGTTCGGCTGCCCGAAGACGTTCGGGTCGTTCAAGATCACCAAGTCTGACAAGGAGACCACCCCGTCGTCGTCGAAGTCTACTGCCTTGCAGCCATCGAAGGCTTGGACCGGCTGGCTGGTAAAAAACAGCACGGCCACAGCGATGATCGGCAGCAATTTGGTCGTATAGCTCAACAGTCTCTCAGTCATGGGGGTCTCCTCCCAGTTCGAAGTCATAGGTATGTGGTCGGCGGTTTGCCTTCCACTCTCACCAAGTAACGTCCCAAAGGGAGAGCCGATGCGTCAGCGAGGTTCGAGACTCTGTGAAAGAGAATTCTGTGAAAACGGCCCTCTGGGAAACCCAAAGGGCCGGTGAGGCCGCGCCTGCCTCATCTATAGAGGGATCTAAGTTAGGTGCAGACCCAGACAAGGCCGCCCATGATGAGATCGGTGCAGAGGCAGACGGCCGGCTCACCCGTGGTCAAATTGCAGCGGCACCTTTCCCCCTCTCTGAAACACTGAACGTTTTTGTAGAAGAGACAGGACGACAGGGTTTTCTCGCTTTCTGCCGGGGGTTGAAGATCGATTTCCTGCGGTTCCGCGGTGCCTTCCTCCGAGATGGGATCGACTCTTCCGTCCAAGACTGCGTTCTCGGCGCCTTCGGTAGGCGCCACGGGCTTCATATCGTCGTTTGCTAAGAGAAGGCTGGGAAAGCAGGCGATGAGCAAAAAGGCGGCTAGCGTGAGGGTAATCTTCATAAGATTTCTCCAAAGAAAAACAAACCATTTCGAGTTGCATCAAAAGCGCAGGGCGCCATGATGAGATCAGCAAATCAGAGACAACGAGCAGGGGAGACCCGCTGAGACTACCTGGTGACTCTACGGCCCCGGCATCGCTGCTCTTCTAGCCCAACCTAGACCTTCGAAGTATCCAGGCACAGTTCCACCCATCTGACATGAATCCATGCAGTCAGAAGCTCGCTTTATGGCTCTGGCGGAATACAGCTCCGTGACAGGCGCCTTCCCACGAACAGCTCCAGGCAACTTCGGTGATTCGCAGCGAAGTTGATGAGAACATCGGGCTCGGGACTAATCGGGGATACGGAGCACGGAAAGAATCGGATCTAAGGGGACTTACGCTTCTAGAGCAGTTCTAACGCTAGAGAATTCTCGACCGTTTCTAGCCCAGGATTCGACTCTAGTTCGGAGGGATGCCCTCATCTCAGAAGTCTCTTTTCAGCAAATCTGGAACGAAGCAGCTGGCGTGGTAGGCGCTGAGATGTGGATAGCTGGTGCCGGAGGAGGGACTCGAACCCTCAAGCCCGTAAAGGCGGGGGATTTTGAGTCCCCTGCGTCTGCCAATTCCGCCACTCCGGCGTGGGAAACGAGATCCTAGGCGCTCAACGGGGCGGTGTCAACCTAGAAGTGAATTCCTAGACATCTGTGGGTGACAAAGAACTTGACAAGCGGCCCCTTAATGCTGTATAAAATAGATGGTAAGTGGTCTACTTTCATTGGTTTACGGCAGAACGATACGCGACCTGATCAGGATAGGAGAACTCATAGGTGACATTCAAGGTCGGCCAGAAGGTTGTTTACCCCAGCCACGGGGTCAGTCTCATCGAGAAGATCGAGGAAGGGAGTATCGACGGCGTCGAGCAGGTCTATTTCTACCTGCGCTTCCTCTCCAATAATTCCAAGGGAATGGTTCCGAAGGCCAATCTTGATTTGGTCGGCCTTCGCCCTCTTTGCGACGCCAAGGCGATCCGCAATCTCTTCGCGATTCTCGAAGACGGCAATATCGATACGTACAAGGATTGGAAAGGCCGGTACAAGCAGAACCTGGACAAAATGAAGACAGGCAATCTCACCGACGTAGCTGAGGTTCTAAAGAATCTACGCTTGGTGAGTGAGAAAAAGAGCCTATCTTTCCGGGAGAAGAAGATGTACGAGCGGGCCAAGTACTTCATCGTCAGTGAAGTTGCTCACGTCAAGAACATCGACGAAGAAAAAGCTCTCGAGCTGGTTGAGGAAGCCTTGGAATGTAGCTTGGCGAAGCGTAGCCAGGCCATCAAAGCTGCCAGCTAGGTTCCCGATTTGCCAAAAGCTCCCGGCTTGCCTGAGGGCTCGCTGCGGAGAGTTTTTGTTCCATGAAGAATGCCGCTCCTGAGGGGCGGCTTTTTTCATCTGGGCTCGGGAGGAGCAGACTGCTAGAATGCCCGCGCTATGAAGCACTCAATGGGTTTCCTACTGCTTTCGCTTCTCCTTCTCCAAACAGCTCCCGCCGCTTTGGGGGCAGATACCGTGACGGTCTTGACCGCCCAGCTAGATGTCGAGCGACAACTCCTGGCGGAGGATCTTCGTCTTTTTGCTACCGCTCGGCGAGAGCAAAAAGAAGCCTTGGGACAGCTCGAGAACGCCCTCGCCGCCATCGATGTCTTGGTGGAAGGCCGAAGTGTTTCTGTCGCCGAGCTCGAAGGGCTAGAAACGGAGGCATCTCTCGCTGAGGTGGCGGTAGCCGGAGCCAACCGCCGCAGTGGAGAGCTTCGGCGCCGGCTCTATGATCGACTTCGCAGAACATCTGCTCTCGAGGGTCGAATCGAAGTGGAGGCCTTCGGGTCCACGGCACTGGCTGACCCTTTGAGCGGCCGCTGGAGCCTCGAACTCGACCCGGATGATCAGGAAGGTTGGCTCGAGCTGCGGTTCTCCACCAACCTCGTGACCGGTTCCTATCGGTTAGAGAACGGGGGAGGGGGATCCCTTCGGGGGACCTACAGCGGTGGCAACTTGCGTTTGGAAAAGGTGGACTCTCTAAGGGGCTTGGACGCCATTTGGATTGGGGAGATCGACCCGGTAACCCGCAAGATCTCCGGGTATTGGACCGCCATGGAACTCGCCGATGGACGACCAGCGCGAGGCGATTGGAAAGCTGAGAAACTGCTGGCGAACGAGACCGTTGATGAGCCGGAAGAGGACGACGAAACGGAGCCCTAGGGTCCCGAGAAGAAAAACCCTCCGACGACAGGGTGCTTCCCTGTAGGCTATGAAAGGTCCTGGGGAGTCAAGAATCATGCAATCCGTGAACACGAAGGTTGGTACCAACCAGCCAAAGTGGTTTGATAAATCTCCCCCAAGCAAAAGGGCTTGAGATAGGCATTCTGAATGAAGCCTTCTGAATGGAGCCCTCTGAATGGAGCAAAGTGAATAAGGACAACGTTCTCTTCCTCGTCATCGGTAGCCTGTGCGGCTTCATCGCCGGCTACATGATTCAAGAACGCATGGCTAAGGTTCAACCGCAGCCTCGGATTCATGGCGAAGCACAGGCCGAGGCAGGAGGTCAGGCCACGAACCCTGGTACTGCTCCAGCAACCCAAGGCGGAGGGATGCCCAACTCCGGAGGCCCGCCGAACGCAATGGTGCAGCAGTTAGCGCGCCGCGTGGCAGAGAACCCCAACGATGCTGAGGCCATACGCCAACTAGCCAACATGAACTTCGACATTAGCAATTGGAGCCGAGCCCGGGAGCTCTACCAGCGCTACTTGACTTTGCAGCCGGGAGACAGCGACGTACTGACCGATCTCGGCATCTGCTATCGAGCTGAAGGCCTTTTCCCTGAAGCCATACAGGCTTTTGATCAGGCCCTGGAGGGCAAGGCAGATCATTGGCTGGCTTTCTATAACAAGACCATCGTCCTCGGCATCGATCTTGGCGACTATGCCGCAGCGGGAGCTGCCCTAGAGCAATTGAGGAAGCTTCGGCCCGGTGATCTGGAAGTCAAACGACTGAGTGATGAAATCGATCGGCGACGCCAGGCCGCCGGATAAGACAGAATGACTCGACTCGTTCTTCTCATCGTGCTGCTTTGGATCGCCTTCGAGCTGATCGTCCGGTGGGTTCGTCAGAACCTCCCCGGCGACGCCCGACAAGAGCCTTTGTCGGCAGGAGGACAGACTCCCAAGGCTCCGGCCCACCCAGAGGCGCAAGCCTTGGTTCGCTGCGCAGTGTGCGAGCTTCACTTCCCCTTCGAGGAAGTGGTGAGCGAGAGCTCGGGCACTCTCTACTGCTCGGACGGGTGCCGCCAGGCGGCCGCTTCCGGGCCTTCCTGAGCTAACTGCCAACCATTGCCACCATGTCTCAAGCTCGGGACCTTTCCCCGCCGGCTGCACCCACTTTTGCTGCCGTAGCTGTTCCAGTTCCTCTTCCGGGTCCCCTAACTTACGATATCCCCGAGGGGTTTCGTCCGATCATCGGACTCGGCATGAGGGTCAAAGTGCAGGTGGGGAAGCGTCGCCTGGTGGGAGTGATCGTCGGGTTCCCCGAATCGGCACCGGAGGGGATCCGAACCCGCCCCATCAGCGAGTTGGTGGATCGGGAGTCTCTGATTCCGACCGACCTACTGGAACTCGCTTGGTTCTGTTCGGACTACTACTTTTCTCCCCTAGGGGAAGTGCTGCGCTCTCTCCTGCCTTTGGACCTCCCTGGCTGGGGGCAGAAAATTGTATCCCTCACCGATGCCGGCGCCTTTGGTACGACCAGAGACCCCGAAGAAGCTTCCGTCGTGGCCTTGCTGCGAGACTCCGGTCGGCTCTCCTTGAGCGAGCTCCAAAAGAGCCTCGGTGGAGAAGGGCTCGCTGCCACCGTCGAAGCGATGAATCGGAGTGGACGTTTGCGGGAGCATGGTTCCGCTAAGGGGGCCCGCTATGTCACCGCCTATGAGCTCGCCCCGGGAGAGCTCGAGCAACAGAAGGAAGCTTGCGGCAAGTCGGCCAAAGGACGCGCCGTAGTCGAATACCTCGACGCCTTGGCCCGACCGGCCACTAGCGCGGAAATTTGTTCCACCATCGAGTGCACTGCCGCCGTTGTGCGGCGCCTCGCCGGCCTCGGGCTACTTCGCAAGTTTACCCAGGTCGAGAGGCTGCCCTTGGATCGCCACGTGATGAGTAGCGATGAAGCAAAAACCATCATCCTGCGACCGGACCAAGCGGCTGCCGTGACGCCCCTGGTAAAAGCGATTCAGAGCCAGGAATTTACCCCATTTCTACTCCAAGGGATGACCGGATCCGGGAAGACTGAAGTTTACCTTCGAGCCATTGAGGGAGCTCTAGAAATGGGGCGGGGAGCCATCTTGCTGGTCCCGGAGATCGCTTTGGTTCCCGCTCTTGCCCGGGCGGTGCGTGGGCGATTCGGGGATCTCGTGGCGCTTCTGCACTCCAACTTGGGAGCCAGCGAGCGCCGACAGGAGTGGGAACGAATCCAAGCGGGCGAAGCTCGGGTGGTTTTAGGGCCCCGGTCAGCCATATTCGCCCCCATCGAGAAGGTCGGCTTGATCGTCGTTGACGAGGAGCAGGACTCGGCCTACAAACAAGAATCGAATCCTCGCTATAACGGTCGAGACCTGGCTCTTGTCCGAGGCCGTAGCTCCTCAGCCGCTGTGGTTCTCGTCTCGGCAACTCCTAGCTTGGAAAGCCGCCACAATGCCGAGTCCGGGCGCTACAGCCCCCTGCAGCTGACCGCCCGGGCCGGGCAAGGGAGCCTCCCGGAAGGCATCCTCGTGGACCTGAAGGAAGAAGAGGGAGCGAGAAGACCCGGCGATATTCTCTTTTCGACTCGACTGCGCATGGAGATCGAGGCGACCCTGGCGGATGGAGCACAGGTCATCCTGCTGCGAAACCGAAGGGGCTATTCCCCGGTCCTGCTCTGCCGTGCTTGTGGAGAGGACATGCGCTGCGAAGACTGTGGTCTTCCTCGCACCTATCATCGGCGGGATGAGCGCCTCATTTGTCATTACTGTGGGGATGCGGTGGTCGTACCGATCCTCTGTGGGGCTTGTGGCGAGGAAGCCTTGGAAGCCATCGGCACAGGTACCGAACGCCTCGAAGAACAATTCCACGAACTCTATCCTTTCGCGACGACGGCCGTTCTGGATCGAGATGCCGTGCGCCAACCGGGGGGAGCCGCTGCCGTCTTGGAACGATTCGGCAGTGGCCAGGCTCAGGTATTGATCGGTACTCAGATGGTGTCCAAGGGACATCATTTTCCCGGAGTCGCCCTCACGGGAGTTTTGTCAGCGGACACCTACCTTGGTTTTCCCGACTTCCGTGCCGTGGAGCGTACCTACAATCTTCTGGTCCAACTGGCAGGGCGGGCGGGGCGCGGGGAACGGCCCGGGCGGGTGGTCATTCAGACCTACCACCCGGACCACTACGCCATCCGGGCGGCCTTGAAAAACGATGACCAAGCCTTTGCAGCAGAAGAGATGCGATTCCGCCGCATCTTTCACTATCCTCCTTTCACCCGAATGGTCCAGATTGTGGTGAGAGATTCGGACCGCCTACGAGGGCGGCGAAAGCTCGACGACCTAGCGGCGGCTTTCGAGCGCCATCCTCTCGCGCGGGGAGTCCGGATCACCGGACCCGCTCCTGCTCCGTTGGAGAAGCTGCGGGGCAAGTGGCGGTTCCAACTCCTATTGCGGGCAGCCAACGGCGGCCAACTGCGTCGTTTGGTGGCTCAGGTGGTGCCCGAACAACCCGGCGCTGACCTGATCGTCGACGTAGACCCTCAAGACCTGATGTAGGCACTTCCCAACACCAGGGAGCGAAAATCCCTGGCTCAAAGAAGTTCAATCCACCTTACCTCCGACGACCGTAATGTCTCCACAAGCTCGAGGAGCTGACGTTATTTCTTTTCCGGAGGTCCCCTATGCCGCTTCGCCGACTCGCTGCCATAGCTTTCTGTCTCGTCGTTACCGCCCAGTCTCCGGTGTACGCCGGAACTGGCACCATGGCTCAGTGCAACTTACGCTTCGACGCCACCTGGAGTGCCGCCACACACCCGACGGATTTTCCACTGGATCCCCATTTTTCAGGCTTGATCGGCGGCACCCACAACTTGGGAATCTCCTTCTGGGAACCGGGAGGGCTGGCCACGCCGGGAATCAAGCTAATGGCCGAAACCGGGGCAAAAACCTTGTTACAGGAGGAGGTCGAGGATGCCATCCAAGATGGCTTTGCTGCAGATCTGGTTTCCGGTGGCGGCATTGGGGTGTCGCCGGGGATGGTCTCTGTTTCCTTTGATATCGATCTCGCCTTTCCCTATCTCACCGTCGTTTCAATGATCGCCCCAAGTCCGGATTGGTTCGTGGGAATTCATGGCCTCTCCCTATTGCGGGCAGGCCGATGGATCGACCAAGATGTGATCGACCTGCCCCCCTACGATGCGGGAACCGACTCGGGAGTCACTTACGATGCTCCTGACCTGGTGACCATTCCCTCAGCCCCCATCGCTCAAATCACCGGCTTTCCTTTCGGTGGGGCAACATCTTTGGGCACTCTTACCATCGACTGCACGAGCTCCTTGGTCTTTGCCGACGGCTTTGAGAATGGCAACACGGACACTTGGACAACGACTGTTCCCTAAGAAGCGTAGGCCGAATGAGCACCAGCTGCCGGTTAGGCTCCGAGACCGCTCGGTCCTAAGTTCACCTCGGCTCTCGAAGCCTCCGGCGCAGAGGTCCCTTCCCGAGCTGTGGCCTTGGGTTCTGCCTCGATCATCAGTGGCTGAGTCGTTGACGGTCCCGTTAGGGTCTGTTAGCTTCCGCACCCATGCGATCCCCTGAGTATGAATTCGAGGAGCCGTTGGTCGAGCTGAGACGGCGTATCGAAGAATTGGAAGCCTATCCGGAAGGAAGCGGCCACTCCAAAGAGATCTCCAAGCTACAGAAAGAGCTGAGCAAGAAGACCAAAGAGGTCTACGGCGGCTTGACTCGGTGGCAAAAGACTTTGGTCGCCCGTCACGGTGACCGCCCCCACACTTTGGACTATGTTTCCCACCTCATGGAGGATTGGGTCGAGGTCCACGGCGATCGATGCTTTGGTGATGACCCCGCCATCGTCACCGGCTTCGCGACGTTTCGAGGTCGCTCGGTGGCGGTTATCGGCCACGAGAAGGGTCGGGGAACCAAGGAGCGGATCTACCGCAACTTCGCCCAACCGCGCCCGGAAGGCTATCGCAAGGCTCTTCGCATCATGCGACTGGCGGAAAAGTTTGGCCTTCCCGTGCTGACCTTTATCGATACGGCGGGAGCCTATCCGGGAATCGGAGCCGAAGAGAGGGGACAGGCGGAAGCCATCGCCCGTAATTTGATCGAGATGGCGGCGCTGAAAGTTCCCATCATCGTTACCGTCACCGGCGAAGGGGGCAGTGGTGGAGCTCTGGCTCTGGGGGTCGGCAACCGCGTCTTCATTCTCGAATATGCCACCTATTCGGTGATCTCCCCCGAGGGCTGCGCAGCTATTCTGTGGAAAGATCAAACCCGCAAGAAGGAAGCAGCCGAGGCTCTGCGTCTGGCCGCTCCGGATTTGTTGGAGTTGGGCGTTGTCGACAGAATTCTCCCGGAACCTGCCGGCGGCGCACACACCGACACAGTCTCTATGTGTCAACGGGTGGGAGATGTCATCTACCAAGCCCTCGAGGAGCTCCAGGGGCTCACCACCGAAGAGCTCATAGCTGACCGTGCTCGGAAGTTTCGAGGCATGGGTGTTTTCAACTAGGGAGATCTCACCCTGCTGCCCTTAGCCACCTGGCGGCCCTCGCCGGTGCCGGAATCGGCCAAGCTACTGCAATCTCATGGCTTTGCCCCCCTACAGGCAGAGCTACTAGGACGCCGCGGAATCACCGACCGTGAGGCCGCGGACCGATTCCTCAACCCCAGCCCCGATCAGTTTCACGACCCTTACCTTCTGGCCGGCATGGACCGGGCCATCGAACGCCTCGTGGCGGCACGAGATGGGCAAGAGAAAGTCGCCATCGTTGGGGATTACGATGTCGATGGGGTATCTGCCACCGCCCTGCTTGACGCTGTCTTTGGCGCCTGCGGAATCGCCACCCTGGCGATCGTTCCTCACCGCATGAAAGAAGGCTACGGCTTTCAACCCGTCCATGTGGAGAGAGCTCTGCAAGAGGGTTGTGGGGTGGTCGTCACTGCAGACTGCGGCACAACCTCTGTAGCAGCGGTAGGTGCAGCTATCGAAGGGGATCTGGATGTCATCGTCACGGATCATCATCTTCCTGGTGCTGGTTTTCCAGAGCAGGCTCTCCAGATCAACCCCAAACAGGAACATTGTCACTACCCCTATCCCGAGCTCTGTGGCGCTGGTTTGGCCCTGAAGCTCTGTCTAGCGCTTCTCGACCGCTGCGGCCGCAAGAACGATCTACACGCTCTTTTGCGCATTGCTTGCCTAGGGACCATCGCAGATATGGTTCCCTTGACGGAGGAGAACCGTGCCATTGCCGCCCTCGGCCTCAAAGCTCTGGGTGATACCCGATCGGCCGGACTCCGAGCCTTGATTCACCAATCTGGGGTGCGCCTACCGGTGACTGCCGAAGATGTAGGATTTCGTCTTGGACCTCGGCTCAACGCAGCGGGTCGTCTCGGCAGTGCCGAGAGTGCCCTCGAGCTGCTTCTCTGTCGGGACGTTCCCCGCGCCGCTGAGCTAGCTAGTCAGCTGGACCAGTGGAACAAACAGCGCCAAGGGGAGGAGCTTCGAGTGGTCGAACAGGCCCGGGAGAGGATCGCCGGCCAAGATCCTCTCCCCCCGATCCTGGTGGCCTGGGACGAGAGCTGGCATCGTGGAGTGGTCGGTATTGCTGCGGGAAGGTTGATGCGGGAATTCCAACGCCCGACTCTGCTGTTCGCATTGGACGGCGAGTCCGCGGTCGGTTCGGGAAGGAGCCTGTCGGGAGTCGACCTGCATGGGTTTCTCAGCGAGTGGAAGGATGACATGGATCGTTTTGGAGGACATTCTCAGGCCGTGGGTTTGACCGTTGCCAAATCCAGCCTCGAGGACTTGCGCTCCCAGTGGCAAGAGGAGGCACAGAAGTGGCCGCCCCATCTGTTCGAACGTATCTATGAGTACGAGCTCACCGTGGCTCCCAGGGACGTTACGGACCAGCTGTTGGATGAGCTGGAAGCCCTTCAGCCCCACGGACAGCAAAACCCCCAGCCCTTGCTTCGGGTAGGACCCCTAAACCGATCCGGCTCGCTCCGATTTTTTGGCAAAGACCACCTTTCCGGGCAAGCCAAAGGGCCTCAGGGAGCTCCGGTTCGCTTGCTCGGTTGGCGTTGGCGGTCGAGGGCCTCGGAATTGACTAAAGACTTTGAGGTGCTTGCCTACCTGGAACGAGACACGTATCGTGGGGGACCGGTCCTTCGACTGGTGGATTGTAGACCTGCATGAGAACCCCAGGGCCAGCACACCGAGACTTCTCGACCCCGAGGTCTCCTCGCAACAAGAAAGTGCCGCTACTGGTACGGATGCGCAAGCTCATCTTGCTGATGGCTCTGCTTTTCATGGCAGGTCTAGCTAGCCTGTTTTATTTTGGCCGTTCCGGATTGGCTCCGGTAGAAGAACCCCAGGGTGCTGAGACAGAACGTCCTCTCGCATCAGAGGAGCTCACCACCCGCAGCGAAGGCTTCGACTACACCCACTATGAAGAGGGGCGACCCGTGTTTCGGGTCAAAGGGGACACCCAGAGCATCGACCGGGAGGCCAATACCCACCTGGAAGGTGTTGAAATCAGCCTTTTTCAACCAGATGGACAGGAGTTCAAGGCCAGCAGCCAGAAAGCTCTCTATCGTCAACAGGCGACTTCAGCGCAACTGGAAGGTGAGGTTCACCTGGTCGGGCCGGACCAGTTCCAGCTCTGGTCGGACAAGCTGAAGGTGGGGAAGCAGGGGAAGAGAGTCTCCAGCACCACTCCAGTTCGGTTTGAATACGGCGAGAGCCTTCAAGGCAGTAGCAATCGCCTACGGGTAGAAGTGCCATCGAAGCTATTCCTGCTGCAGGGAGACGTCAAGATTGAGACCCGGACCTCCGTCCAACCGAAGGCCAGTCTCACCGCTAGCCGCGGTTACTTCGAGGAGCGCCGGCAACTGCTGCGAGCGGAAGGTGGTGTGAGGCTCACCTACAACAAAGACTTCGTTCGGTCGGACCGACTGAGCGCCTACTTAGTAGATGATCGAGATGCGATTCGCTTCGTCCGTGCCAATTGGAATGTCGAGGGGCGGTTCCAGGTTCGTTCCCAGAGTAGTCTCTTCGCTGAGAGCTATATGAGCTTTGCTGGCGATGGAATGTCTCTGTTGTTCGACGAAGAAGGGGAAGAACCCAGGAAGCTCGAAATTGAGGGAAGCCCCCTCAATCCGTCGAAGCTCGAGACCACCGACGTGGAGACGGGAAACAATCGGCGCATCACCGCCAACTACATTGTCGCAGACTTTACTTCCGACGCCCTGGACATCGCTCATGGCTACGGTCAGGTTCACCTAGTAGAGCTTCCGGCTGGCCGGACCGATGGTCCCCCGGTGCGAGAAGCTAGGTCCGAGAGGTGTGAGGCAGGGTTTGCCGAAGATGGTTCTCTCCACTTGGTCAAACTGGCGGGAACGGTCGACTATCGGGAACAGGACGTCGAGATCAAAAGCGCTACCGCGCGGGCCAACCTGGTGGAGAACCGTGTCCAGTTCGTTGGATTTCCGGTTCGACTAGACAGCCCAAGAGGCGAAGTGACCGCTCCCCGCATCGTCTTCAATGGAGCTAGAGACAGCGTCCATGCCTCCGAAGGGGTCCGTACCGCTCTCGTTCCTGGCAAGGGCGGTTCCGTGCCTGGGCCCCTGCTGCAATCGGGATCCGGTCCCGTGTGGGTGGAATCGGAGGAAGCCAGTTGGATGCGCAATCTCCAACAGTCGGTCTTTTCCGGACAAGTACGAGCCTGGAGAGGAAGCGATTTGCTCTTGGCAGATGAGCTCAAGGCCTTCCACGCCCAAGATCGTCTGGAAGCAGTGGGCAACGTAAAGACGGTGTGGAACTCCCCAGCGGACTCCGACGATTCCGGCAATCTTGTTTCCGGCGTGCTCGAGGTCAAGGCCGGTACCTTTTCTTATTTGGGAAATCAGAACCAGCTACGCTATGGGGATGGCGTCGAAGTTTTGGACGGGCCTCGAACCATGACCTGTGGATCTACCCGCATCGAGTTGGACTCGAACAGAAAAATGAAGCGTCTCTTCTGCCAAGCGAAAGCCCATGTGGAGGATCGTTCCCAGGGCAAGAGCATTCGAGGCCAGAGGGCGGTTTATGATCCAGGGATGAAGATGATCGAGATCTGGGGAAACCCGGTCACTCTCAAAGATCGAAGAGGAAGTCAGCTACAAGGGGGACACGTCGTCTACAAGCTCGACGAGGGTAGCGTAGAATTCCTGAATTCCGCTGAGCCAGTAGAGCCGACGGGAAGAGCTGCCAGGACTCCGAGGACGCGCGACCCTGCACAGGGCCCCAACACCCCGGCACCTAGCGGCCAACCAGCTGCCCCCGAGTCCACCGACCCTGAAGCGGAGCAGAATTCGTCGCCGACGGGAATCGAGGCTGCTCTCCAGCAGGTAGATAGCCAGCAGTCAGAGACCAGGCACCACTAGATCATGACAGAGACCATCAATCCCAAGGACTATCCTCATCTCTTCGCTCGTGGAGTGAATAAGGTCTACCGTGGCCGGGCTGTGGTCAAGGATGTCACCATCGAAGTGGCTCCGGGAGAGATCGTCGGGCTATTGGGACCCAATGGCGCCGGGAAAACGACCACCTTCTACATGACCGTGGGCTTGACCCCGCCGGACAAGGGGCGCATCTTCCTGGGAGAGGAGGACATCACCGAGCTCCCCATGTACTTGCGGGCTCAACGAGGCATCAGCTATTTGCCCCAGGAGCCTTCGGTGTTCCGAAAGATGTCGGTGGAAGACAACCTACGGGTGATTTTCGAGACCCTCAACCTGCCCCGGGGGGAGCGAGCCCGGCGCACGGAGCAGCTGATCGCGGACTTCGGCCTGACGACGGTTCGCAAGACTCCTGCCTATGCTCTGTCCGGCGGGGAACGTCGACGGGTAGAAATCGCCCGGGCTCTGGTGATCGATCCCTGGTACATCCTCCTCGACGAACCTTTCGCCGGAATCGACCCTATCGCCGTCCTTGATATTCAGAATATCGTGAAGCACCTAAAGGAAGTTGGCATCGGCATTCTCATCACCGACCATAACGTGCGGGAAACATTGAAAATAACCGACCGCGCCTATATCATCAACAACGGTGAAATCCTCCGTTCCGGTACTCCTGCTGAGCTTTCCAACGACGCCCAGGTACGAAAAATCTACCTCGGCGAAGGGTTTAGTCTGTAACTCATGGCCTTAGAACAAAAGCTCTCTCTCAAGCTCGCCCAGAAGTTGGTGATGACGCCATCGCTTCAGCAAGCGATCAAGCTGTTGCAGATGACCCGCATCGAGCTTCAAGGGACCGTGGCGCAGGAGTTGGTCGAGAATCCTGTTCTAGAGGAATCTCCCGAATCGGATGAGGAAGAGGTTGCTAAGGGAGTCGAAGCCCAGGAAACCCCAGAAGCTGAGAAGGACGATGCCTCCATGGAGAACATCGACTTCGATGCCTACTTCGGTGACTATATGGAAGGGTCCAGCTACACCTCGACCTGGGAGGAGCGGCAGGGAGCCCCTATCGAGAACACCCTCTCCCGCGATCCCGACCTCTACGATCACCTTCTGTGGCAGTTGCACATGGCGGATTTGGAATTGCGCCAACGGGAGATCGCTGAGTTGGTCATCGGCAATTTGGATCCGGACGGATTCTTGGTTGCCAACTGCGAGGAGATCCAAGCTCTCTCCCCACTGCCTCCGGATGACTCTCCCCACGAGGAGGAGCCCTACACAGAAGATGAGGTCTTGGCGGCATTGCGATTGGTCCGAGGATTCGATCCTCCGGGTATCGCCTGTCGGGACCTCCAAGAGAGCCTCATTTTCCAGCTGGAGTTGAAGTTCGGAACAGAACCTCCCACCCTGCTAGCGGTTCCTCCGGATGAAGCCCCCTTGGATGAAACTTCCCAGGACGCCGGCCCCTCCTATGGAGAACCCCAGGGTTCCGTACCAACGGGTTCAACGGGAGAAGTAGCGGGGAGAGCTGGAACGCCGGACGAGACGTTGCTACGCCATGGATCGACCAGCGGAGCGACAGACCCCTCGAGCCCGGGGGCAGATGGCACCTCCTTCGAACATCGCCGCAGGGACGACCCATCGAGCTTTCCTTTGGAGTCTGCAGCGGATTTGGACCTCGACCGGTCGGTGGCCTACGGCATGGATCTCGAAGCTCCGGCGGGGGAGCCTGAGGCGGAATCCGTCGAGGCCGATGAAGAGCTCGAAGCTGCGGAAGAAACTGCCGAGGAGCGAGCCTTTCGCTTGGCCAGGCTCATTCTGGCAGACCATTGGCCTCTTTTCTTGAAGCGCCAATTCGCTGCTATCGCCAAGATCATCGGGGTCGATCTGGCCAGCCTCGAACCCGCCGTGGACCTAATTCGTAATCTCGAGCTGAGGCCTGGACGGCGCTTCAGTAGTGATAGGCCCCAATACATTGAGCCGGATGTCGCGGTAGTCAAAGTGGGCGGCGAATACGTGATTCAGCTCAACGATGACGGCATGCCCCGACTGCGCATCTCCCAAGCCTATCGGCGCATGCTTCGGGCGATGCGCGGTGATGCCGACAACTCTGAGGCTCATGGCTACATCAAAGACAAGATGCGTTCGGCACTGTGGCTCATCAAGAGCCTCGATCAACGCCAACGGACCATCTACAAAGTGGCTGACTCGATCGTCAAGCAACAGCAGGAGTTTCTGGAGAAAGGTATCGATGCCCTGAGGCCCATGGTCCTCAGAGATGTCGCCGAAGACATCGCCATGCACGAATCGACGGTGAGTCGAGTGGTATCGAACAAGTACATCCATACTCCTCGAGGCCTGCTGCCGATGAAATTCTTCTTTCATAGCGGCATCGACCGGGACTATGGGGAGAATATTTCGTCGCTATCCGTCAAGCGCAAGATTCAACACCTGATTCAGGAGGAGCCCCCCAACAAACCTCTGTCGGATAGTGAGCTGATGAGAATTCTCAAGCGGGAAGGAATTCAGATCGCTCGGCGGACGGTTGCCAAATATCGGGATGAGCTGGGAATCCCCTCCTCGACAGACCGGAAACAGATATTCTGATCGTGCTCGAGAAGGAACTCCTGTCGCGGTAACTCAGACCTGCCACGGAGCAAGACACAGCATGAATATTGAATACGTCGGCAAGCACGTTCACCTCGGTGATCGCCTCAAGAACCACACGGAAGAAAAACTCAATAAGCTGGTTCCTTTCGTCCAGGAACCGGTCGAAGTGAGGGTGATCCTCGAGACCGAAAAGAACCGTCAGATAGCTGACGTTCATCTGACCCACCGCTTTGGCGCCCTCCAGGCTCGCGAGGAGACAGAGAACTTTCTCGATAGCGTCAACGGTGCAGTAGAGAAGCTCACCAAACAAGCTCGGCGATCCCGCAAGAAATTTATCGACAAGAGACGTAGGGCCGACCGATCGGTCCATGAGGAAATTCGCTGGCCCATGGAGGTCCTGGAGCGGGAGAGTCTGAGCTCGGGCACCAAGCCAGCAGTCATCAAGTCGACCCATCTGCCGATCAAACCCATGACCATTGACGAAGCAGCACTGGTTCTGGAGGGGTCGAAGAATGACTTCGTGGTGTTTCGAGACTCGACGAGCTCCGAAGTCAGCGTCTTGTACAAGCGCAAAGACGACAACTATGGCCTCATCGTCCCGGAGTCCTAGTCCCTCATGCGTCTCGACGAGTTGACCCGACCGGAGCTTATCTTCCAGAACGTGGAAGGCGCACAGGGTCCTCAGCTTTTGAAAGCTGTCTCCAGCTTGATCCATCAGGCGGGGGTGATCGGGGATGCTGAAGGGCTCTACTTGAAACTTCAGGAGAGAGAGGAGTTGGGGTCGACCGGCATCGGCGGTGGTGTGGCAATTCCCCATTGCAAGCTGAAGGATTTGACCTCACCGATCCTCACCATCGCGGTGGCTCGCGAGAAGGTAGAGTTTGCGGCTCTGGATGGACAGCCGGTCCAGGTCTTCTTCGTCCTACTGTCTCCAGAAGCCTCCCCGGCCTCTCATCTTCAGGTTCTCTCCTCGGTATCTCGGTGGCTTCAAAAGGGCCGCTGTGTAGACGCTATTCTGGATGCCAAAGATCGCCAAGCCGTTTTCCAATTGCTTGGAGCGTCGAATGGGGATGAATGTCCTTAGACAGCAACGCTACTTTTGTCTCCGTCGGAGAATTGTTGGGAGAAGAGCTCTCTGAGCTCAAACTCGAGGTTCTCAGTGGGGAGCACCATCTGGACAATCGGATCACTCATCCTCGAGTGCAGAAACCCGGTTTGGCCTTCGCTGGCTACTATCCCTATATCCGCGGCGGCCGGGTCCAGATTATCGGCGAGAGTGAGTTGGCCTATCTCGATACCCTGACCGCGGAGCAGCGGGCCGAGCGCTTCGACCACATCACCACTTTGCCCATACCGGTCTTCGTGGTGACCAAAGGATTGACCCCTTTCGAGAACTTTCTTGACCTGTGTCGACGGCGCAAGGTGCCCGTGCTGTCCTCGACAGCTCTGTCTTCGTCCGTCATCAAGAATATTAGCTTCTTCTTGGAGGACAATCTAACTCCGGCGACTCGCGTCCATGGAGTCATGGTGGACATCTACGGTATCGGCGTACTCTTGATCGGCGCTAGCGGGGTAGGAAAGAGTGAAATCGCCTTGGATTTGATCACCCGTGGTCACAGTCTGGTTGCGGACGATCTCGTGACCATTCGCTGTTACCACAGTGGTGATTTGGTGGGATTCTCAGAAGGCCCCCTGAGACACCACATGGAATTGCGCGGCCTGGGTATCATCAATGTTCAGGATCTCTTTGGCCTCGCTGCCGTGCGGGATCGCAAGACGGTGCACCTGGTGGTGGAATTGGAGCCTTGGCAGGAAGGCCGCGTCTACGATCGACTGGGCCTGGATGAAACCATCTATTCGATTCTCGATACCCCCTGCCCCTACATTCGTATGCCAGTGGCTTCGGGACGAAACGTGTCCATCCTCATTGAGATCGCCGCTCGGAATCATGTCCTCAAGATGCAGGGGCATCATTCCGCCAGAGAATTTGCTCGGAAGTTAGAGGTAGAGCTTGAGCGAAAACGAACAAAGACCTAGAGTCCGGCTGGCTCTGGTGACAGGACTCTCCGGATCGGGCAAAAGTAGCGTAGCCAAGTGCTTTGAAGACCTCGGCTACTACACTGTTGACAACCTGCCGGTTCCTCTCCTGCGGCTTTTTCTGGACGACATCCTCACTCTGGCAGAAGGGAAGGACCGCATTGCGGTGGTGACAGACGCCAGAGCGCCGGGCTTCTCTAAAGCGTTTCCCCTCCTCATGCAGGGGATCGATCGCACAGATATCGCACCGACTCTCCTTTTCCTCGAGGCTTCCGACGAAGCGTTGGTACGCCGGTTCTCGGAGACTCGCCGCCCTCATCCTTTAGCTAGGGAAGGCTCGGTCATCGAGGGTATCCGTCGCGAACGAGAAGAGCTCGCGGAGGTTCGGGGCAGCGCTGACATGGTGATCGATACCAGTGATTGGTCGATACATCAGGTGCGTCGGCACATCTACCGGGAGTTTACTGACCATCCTGGGGAAGAGCCGGAATTGGTCGTCTCTCTGGTGAGTTTTGGCTTCAAATACGGCATTCCCCACGGCACGGACTTGCTTTTCGATGTCCGGTTTCTACCCAACCCCTATTTCATTCCCGAGCTCAAAAAGGCCACTGGCCTCGACGTTCCGGTTCAGGAGTACCTCGAAGGGGAAGAGGAGTTTGGCGAGTTGGTTCAGCGCTTGACCGATTTCCTTCTCTTCCTCCTGCCTCGGTATCGGAGGGAGAATCGAAGTTACCTGACGGTCGGTATCGGGTGCACCGGAGGTCGCCATCGATCGGTTGCCTCCATCGAGCGACTGGCGGCTCTTCTCGATGATCAAGGTTGGGCTGTGCGGGTATTGCACCGCGACATCACCAACTGAATTCACTGGTATCATCCAAGGGATTGGCCTGCTCCGGCCCCATGGTGATGGCAAACGAGCTGAGGTCGGCCGAGGACCGGCGGAGAATATGGCCGCCCACGCCCAAGATCTGAATGGGCCGTGTAGCGCAGAATCTGCAGACAAGCCAGAGACATCTGACAAAATGAGATCCCCTTAAGGGCAGGCGCGGCCGAGTTCGCCGGCTGCGGTGGTTTTCGGGATCGAATCTCTCGACTCGGAAAATTCGAAAAGACATTATATAGATGAATGTAGTCGTACTAACTCACGGTAATCTAGCGGCTTCCTTATTGAGTTCCGCAAAAGTGATTGCCGGTGAGCTCGAAGGGATTCAGGCTCTCTGTCTCGACTGGGCTGACGGTCTGCCCGAAGCTCAGGAGAAGATTTCCATAGTTCTCGGAGGGCTCGACCGAGGGGCGGGGACACTGATCCTCACGGATATGTTCGGCAGTACTCCATGCCGAGCTGCGCTTAGTTTTCAAGACCCCGGTCGCCTGGAAGTATTGACTGGAGTCAATCTTCCGATGGTAGTCCGGCTAGGGTGCAATCGGGCTACGGATCTCGATCTCGAGGAAACAGCTCGTTGGCTGGTTGCCAAAGGACAGGGAAGTATCTGCCTTGGGCGGGACCAAGCCTGTGCGAATACCTGTGCCTACGATCCCAATGACCGAGAGAAGCGATGATTGAAAAGGACGTAGCGATCGTAAATCGCCTGGGGCTACATGCCCGAGCTGCTGCCAAGCTGGTGCATCTGGCTGGCGGCTTTCGAAGCCAAATTCGGCTCAGCTTAGAGGGGCAGTCGGTTGATGCAAAAAGTATTCTGGGCATCCTCATGTTAGGGGCCGCTCAGGGAATGACAGTCTCCATTCGCTGCGAAGGGGAAGACGAAGGAGAAGCTCTGGTAGCCATCGAAGAGCTTTTTGCCTGCCGATTCGAGGAATCCTCCTGATGTCCGGGCAACGGGAACAGGTTCTTACGGGCCTAGGCGTCTCCTATGGAATCTCTATTGGAAGAGCCGTCTGTGTCGAGAATCACCTGGAAGAGGTGTTTCGCCTACCCCTGCCCGCCCACAGCATCGATGCGGAAGTAGCTCGGTACCACGAGGCGAGTGAGTTGACCATCCGGGAGCTCACTCAGGTCAAGATGGGAGAGTTGCCAGGGGACATGGAGGATGGGCTGCAAGAGGAGATCGGTGGCATCCTAGAAGCTCACATCCTTCTCCTCAAGGATCCCTCTTTGGTTGGCCGAGTCACCGCTCGGATTCGCGGCGAGCACGTCAATGCCGAGTGGGCGGTGCATCGAACCACTGCTGAGCTGGCGGAGCAATTCGAAGCCATTGAAGACGACTACCTCAGGGGAAGGGGGCAGGATCTCCATGACGTAGGCACTTACCTCCTCCGAGCCCTACAGGGAATCTCCCACCATGAGCTTTCGGAGGTAGAAGGGGACATCATTCTGGTAGCCGATGATCTCCCCCCGGGTGAAGCTGTTCGACTAGGCCGCCACCGGGTGGTCGGGTTCGCCATCGGCTCTGGCGGTCGTACCTCTCACACCACCATCATCGCAAGGTCTTTGAAAGTGCCCGCAGTGGGTGGCCTGGCCTCAGTCACTCAACTGGTCACCGACGAAGACCCCGTCATCGTCGATGGGGGAGCGGGGACTGTCATTCTCCATCCAACGGCGGAGACTCTGGAAAAGTATGCACGGCTCCGGCAAGCACAGGACGCCCATGACCTAGAACAACAGGAGACCCGGCATCTTCCGTCGGTGACTCTCGATGGTACTCAGATTTCCCTGATGGCGAATATCGATCTACCGGAAGAGATCCATGACGCGGCGAACTATGGAGCCCAGGGGGTAGGGCTCTACCGCAGTGAATTCCTATACATTGAGCAAAGCCCTAAATTACCAACAGAAGAGCAGCACTTACGTACTTACACGCTTTTAGCCAGGGAGATTGCACCCAATCCGGTAATTATTCGAACTTACGACCTGGGTGGGCGTAAGTTAGCTCGAGAGCTAATGAATACTCGGGAAGAGAATCCCGTCTTGGGCTTGAGGGGCATTCGCCTCACCATGGCTCGTCGCGAGATGTTCCGGACTCAAATTCGGGCTCTCTTTCGGGCCGCCTACCACCATGACGTGAGAGTCATGCTACCGCTAGTGACTTCGGTGGACGAAGTTCGAGAATTCCGAGTCTTTGCACAGGAAATTGCGGCAGAACTTTCCCAGGAAGGAATCGCCCACAATCCGAGCCTAAAGATCGGGATCATGATCGAGGTACCCTGCGCAGCGATCATCGCAGATCTACTGGCCCGGGAGGTCGATTTCTTTTCCGTTGGAACCAACGACCTGCTGCAATATTCCCTAGCGGTGGACCGAAACAACGAGCATGTGGCTCACCTCTATCAGCCGCTTCATCCGGCCATCCTCCGCATGCTACGCTTCATCCTCGAGAGTGCGCGACAAGCGGGTATCGAAGTCGGCATGTGCGGTGAAATGGCGGGAGATCCTCGCCTGGTTCCGCTCCTGTTGGGGCTGGGTTTGAGAAGGCTTTCAATGAGTCCTCGTCTGGTACCGGAAGTCAAGGCCTGCGTTCGATCGTTGTCGCTACCGGAGCTTGAACAGCTGGCAGTGACCTGCGGCTCTTTGGCTACGGCTGAGGAAGTTGATGGCTATCTCGATCGGTTCCTAAAGCAAACTGCATCAATGACAGAGGAGAGTCCCCTGGAGGTTCTCTCCTGATATCAGACTAAAGGTAAGAGAAATGAATGTACCCATTCAAAGAGTCGACAAGCCTTGGGGATATGAGCTGATCTTCGCTCACACCGATCGCTATGTGGGGAAAATTCTCCATGTAGATGCCGGACAGGCTCTTTCATTGCAATATCACGAAAAAAAGGATGAGACTCTCTACATGCGAGAGGGTAGCGTAGCCCTCTTTGTCGAAGAGGGAAACGAGATCATCGAGCGTACTCTGAAGGCGGGAGAGTCCTATCGGATTCGTCCCTTTACTCGGCATCGCATGGTCGCTGGAGAAGATGGATGCGACATCATCGAAGTCTCCACTCCGGAGTTGGATGATGTCGTCCGTATCGAGGATCGCTATGGCCGAGCCTAGGGCTCCCCTGGCTCCTGGGAATGCCCTCGGGCGGTCGAGGTCGTGGCTCGCGAGGACTCGGAACCGGAGAATCCTTCCAGTCTCCAATCTACTTTCCTCCGGCTTACTTTCCTCTGGCCTACTGAGCTCAGGACTGGTGATCTCTGGCCTGCTCCTATTCGGTACGGCAGGCTGCTCATCTGGTTCGGCAGCAAAGAGACCGACAACCCCTCCTCCAGTCGACACCTCGGCGGAGTTGAATAGTCCAGCGCCGCCAGCGCCCCGTCTTCCAGCTCCTCCTCAGAAGCCAAAAGCTTCTAAAGAGCCCGTGAAATCAGAGTCCGTTTCCGTGGTCGAGATCGAATCCGAGAGACCCAAGGAAAAGAATATTCAAGACCTCGTGGCGGTCGCCCAACGAGAAAGGGCCAAGAGGCAGTCTGGTACTTCTTCCATGCCCATTGCGGTCATCAATAATGAAAATCTCGAGGAATACGCCACCAGCGGTGAGTTGACCTATGTTGATGAAGAAGAGGTTCCGGAAGCACTTCCAAGCGGAGAAACCTCTCCCGAAACGACAGGTCAAGAGGAGTACTGGAGAGACCAAGCTCTGGAGACCCGGCTGGCATGGAAGCAGTCCGTCGAGGAGCGCCAACGCCTGGAAGATCGTGCCGCCGAATTGAGAAGGCACTTCTATTCAGAAGACGACCCATTCGTCCGGGATGGTCAGATCAAGCCGGAATGGGATCGAGTTCTCGAGCAACTAGCAGAAACCCGTACCCAGGAAGTCAATTTCCAGAGAGAGCTTCAGGAGCTTTACGAAGAGGCTCAAGAAGCCGGAGCAGATCCATCTTGGATCGATGAAGGAATCGAATTCGAACCTGTGACCGACAAGGACTACGAGGAGGGCACTCCGGGAGAAATTCGCTCCCATGAGGTCTTAGATCCTCCGTCCGTCGATGGTGGAGACCCTCAATGACCTCGATTCTATCCGTCGTTCAGCCTGCCGCCCCGGTTGCCCGGCGCTACTACATCGAAACCTGGGGATGCCAGATGAACGAACTGGACACCCAGCGCATGGCTGGGCAGCTCATGGTTCAGGGCTTGCTCCCGACCCGAGATCCGCGAGAGGCGGACGTGATCCTTCTCAACTCGTGCAGCATTCGAGAGAAGGCGGAGAACAAGGTCTACTCGAGGTTAGGGGAGTACCGCCGATTCAAAGAGGATCGAGAGCATCTCCTCATTGGACTGTGCGGATGTGTGGCGCAGCAAGTGGGGGAGCGAGCTCTCAAACGAGTTCCCGACCTAGACTTCGTTCTAGGACCAGCCCGAGTTGGTGAGTTGAGTGAGGTCTTGAATCGTCGTCGTGCCGGAGAGCGAGTCGTTGCGACGGGATTCCCGGCTGAGAGAAGTTACGACTTCGACACCATCTCCCGAGACGGTCTTTTCAAGGGAATGGTGACGATCATCGAGGGCTGCAATAAGCGCTGTACTTTTTGCATCGTACCTAGCACCCGTGGCCCTGAGCGCTGCCGCTCGTTTGAAGACATTCTCGAGGAAGTCCAACATCTCTTGGATTTTGGCTTCGTCGAGATTGAGCTCCTGGGGCAGACCGTGAACCATTGGAAAGATCCACATCAGGATCTCGACTTTGCCGACCTGCTCGATGCGGTAGCTCGTCTAGAAGGCCTCAAGCGTCTTCGATTCGTGACTTCCTATCCTCGAGACTTCACTCTTGCAATGGTCGAGCAATTCGCTCGCCATGAGAACCTCTCTCCCTACCTTCACCTTCCTGTCCAGGCTGGCTCTGACAGCCTGTTGAAGAGAATGGGTAGGGGATACACGGTAGGGGAGTATTTACCCCTTGTAGACGCTCTCAGGAAGGCGCGGCCAGGAATAGCCCTCTCGACAGACCTCATCGTAGGATTTCCAGGGGAGACTGATGAGGAATTCCAGGCGACCTTGGATTTGGTGGAGCAGATCCGATACGCCTCGATTTTTGCCTTCAAGTATTCCCCTCGACCAGGTACGGCAGCGCCGCGGCTCAAGAACCAAATCGACGATGATCTTGCTAGCGAAAGACTGCAGATCCTATTTCAGGCTCAGAAAAAGATCCAACTGGAGCTCAATTCTGAGTTGCTTGGCCAAGAGATCGAGGTGCTGGTGACGGGCGATAGCAAGCAACCTGGGACTCAGATGGGCAGAACGCCTTGCCACCGAATCGTTCATTTCGACACCTTTGGGGAACCCTCAAAGTTAGGGAGCCTTCAGCAAGTCGAGATCACCGACGCAAAGCCACACAGTCTTCTCGGAATTCGAAGAGGACAGACGTCGGCCAACCCCTCCCTTCTCGAGCGACCTTCCGTACTGCCAGTTCTTCGAGGCTAGCCCCTAGGAAGCCGTACCGGTTTCCCTCCCTGACTTCTATCCAGAAGTCTTGCTAGCTAGTCCAATTAGGAGTGAGCAAGGGCCTTTCTGAGGAGCTCATCTCCCCAGGAGTCCGTTGAGGCTCAGCGATTCTTGATTGCCGGATTGACTCCTTCTCTCATACCGTCCCTTCAACACTCGGCCCTCGAAGGGTCACCCGAACCAAAGGCTTTGCTCTAAGCAAATTCACCAGAGTAGAGATTGGTAACGAGAGGGGGCCAGGTGTGGAGAATTTCACCTTTTGCTATCTCCGGGCTCTTGACCTAGGTCTCGAGCAACTCCACAATAGCTCTATGACTCACCCCTTAGAAGAGATTCTGATGAAGGTCAAAGGCCTCGTCCTTGACCCAGACTCGAAAATGCCCATCGTGGTTCTGCAAGATCAGAATGGAGAGAATCTCCTCCCCATTTGGATTGGGGTCTTCGAGGCTAACGCGATCGCAATGAGCCTAGAGTCCGTTGACACACCGCGGCCCATGACTCATGACCTGTTGTTCTCACTGATCTCAGAGCTCGGTGGCGAGGTGAGCCGAATCGTCATTACGGACCTAAGAGACAGCACTTTCTACGCCCTCATCTATGTGGAGCAAGAGGATCGTTCATCTCTCGAGATCGATGCACGTCCCAGTGACGCTTTGGCTCTTGCGCTTCGAGCGGAGGTTCCTTTCTATGTGACGCAGCAAGTCTTAGACAAAGCTAGCGTTGATGATCGTCTCAGCAAATTGACCGAGGAAGAGCGTCTCAAGAAATGGCTCGAAGAAGTGAAGCCGGAAGATCTTGGTAAATACACCATGTAGGAGCCTCCTCCTTTCTGTCCCCCTTCTGAGGTCTAGTCTCCCGACACGACAAGGTTGCTTCTCCCAAGACGCTTCTTTTTCCGCAAGCAGTATCCAGGATTCCTAGGCTAGATATTGAAGAGAATGTCGGCGCGCCGACATCTATCCTGCCTGAGCTACAGAATGGGCCTAACCCACGACTGAATTCCCGCTTAGAACTACAGAGTTCCCAAGAAGAACAAGCCTTGTGTCTGAGGTTCTCAACGACTTCGTGGTGAGGCTGGGTGACTCACTTAACTAGTGGCTTTTGGCTACCCGAGAAATACGATGAAGTCAGCGACCCAGGAAAGTAGACCCTCGGTCGAATACTAGATCATGCCGTTTGACGCTGGGGAATCAGGGAGTACCAAGCCAGAGAAGGCTCGTTGTTTTACGGGAAGAGCTAGGGTAACCCTCATTGTCGGCGCGCCGACATCCCTCTTCAACTTTTTCTAGGGACCGAAAAACAGCCCGAGAAACAAGGCGAGCGAGAGATTTCGAAGAACTTTGGAGTCGTCATGGCTCTACCGAAAAAGGGAAGTTGACAGGTCGAGGAGTGGGGGAGTCAACACGATCTCATTCCCCCCACAGGAAGGAAAAAGGTACCCATCCCGGTAAGAGTCTCCTTGACCCATTCCATGACATTTCATAGACTCCCGGCGATCTATGAATATCGCCATCACCAATCAAAAAGGCGGCGTCGGCAAGACCACGACCGCTATCAATCTCGCGGCAGCCATGGCCTCCAAAGGCCACAAGACCTTGTTGATCGATGTCGATCCGCAAGGAAATAGCTCCATGTCGTTTCTCGATCCTAGAGCGCTAGAGCTTTCCATCTACGATGCTCTGACCCGGGACGACGTAGGGCTTCCGGACATCATTCGGCCAGCAACTTCTCAGCCCAACCTGTTCGTTGTTCCTGCGAAGATCAATCTTGCCAATATCGAGTCGAAGCTCCTGGGTGAAATCGACCGCAACTACCGACTCAAGGACACTCTGGATCCGGTCAAGGATGAGTACGAGTTCGTCATTATCGATACACCGCCGACGCTTGGGGTGATCACCGTCAATGCCCTCGTCGCTGCGACACATCTCTTGATCCCCATTCAGAGCAGCTATTTTGCTCTGGAAGGGACCGACGATCTCTTGGAAACCGTTGACAAGATTAAGGTGAGAGCAAACCCTCAGCTTCAGATCCTCGGCGCTTTGATCACTCTTTTCGATAAGAGGACCAAGCTCTCCAAAGATATCCACGATCAGATATCGGGTGTCTTTGGTGACAAGCTTTTCGAAACCGTGATCTCAAAGAGTGTGCGGCTGGAAGAGAGCCCAGCCTACCAGGAGTCGATTTTTTCGTTTGCCCCTAGTTCCAGTGGAGCATTCGAGTACTACAAGCTTTCTGAGGAGATCCTAAGTCGTGTCTAGTTCCAGTGGGGCGCGCAAGCGAGGCTTGCCGGAAGGTCGTCGGATGAGGCATAGCAGCCATTTCGTTGAAGAATTTGATTCTAGAGATGGGGAAGGAATTGGTCGCATGGTCTCCTTGACGGCCATCGAACCCGATCCAAAACAACCTCGACACTCAATGGGAAATCTAGATGAGCTCGTGGCGTCGATTCGTTCCAAGGGCGTCCTAGAACCCATCTTGGTACGAAGTCTACCGGCTGATGAAGTCGGTGCTTCGAGTAGCAACGTCAGTCTCCGAATCATCTCCGGAGAGAGGCGGTATAGGGCTGCACAAGAGGCTGGTCTTTCTGAGGTACCGGTCATCGAGATGGAGGTCTCGGAGCAAGAGGCTCTCGAGATTGCCCTGGTAGAGAACCTCCAGCGGAAAGACCTGACTCCATTCGAAGAGGCAGATGGCTACCAAGCGCTGGCAGAGATTCACGACTACACCCATGAGCAGATCGCTTCGGCGGTCAGTAAATCTCGTACCGTCGTCACGGAGAGTCTTTCTCTGCTGAGAATCTCTCCACGGGTTCGAGATATCTCGCAAGCTCTTGGGATTCACTCGAAGTCCGTCTTACTAGAGATCCTCAAGGCTGACTCAGAGGAAGAGATGATCGCCTTGTTGGAGGCCGTCGACAGCCAAGGGCTCAGCCGGGACGATCTGCGTAAAAAGTTCCGCCAAAGCCAAACGAAGTCAGGGGCTCAGCGCAAGAAGCCCTATGTCTTTAAATTCAAAGCCCCCGACAAGACCTACAGTCTTTCTTTATCCTTTCGACAGAGCATGGTCGAGAAGGAAGATCTCGTTCGAGCACTGGAGCAGATTTTGACGGATCTCCGGGCTGGTGAGATCTCTCCCGCCTAACGACCTTTCCGATTCGCACATCCCAAACGGGCTCAGCTGACCAAGCTCACTTTGGAGTCCAGAGCCCCAGGCCTTGGGTCTCCGAAGTGGAGCCTGGGTGGTTTCTTAGGTGAATTCTCACCTAGAATTAGCCTTATATACAGAGTCCGGTAAGATATATTATGTAAACTAGAATCCGTAGGTAATCAACTGGAAGCCAGGATGCGTCACATCAGGCTCGCCTCTCTCTCCAAACTCCCAGGTGAAGGAATCGCTGAGTCCTGAACACTCCTGATCTACGGATCTGAAATCCACTCCGCAGCAAGATCCTCGTCTTCCTCGAGGCGCAGAGAAATCAATGTCACTCCAACGGGGATGGCTGGCTGAAGTTGTTGGCACATCCAGAGCAAGAGGTTTTCACTGGAAGGAATCAACCTTCCGGGAGAAAACTCCTCCACTGCTTCATTGATGTGACGATGATCCAGTCGGTCGATGATCGTCTCCTGGACGCAGGCATCCAAAGCCGGCAGGTCGACCACGAATCCCGTCTTGGGATCTACTTCACCAGCGACCCTGACATAGAGACGGTAATTGTGCCCGTGTCCTGGCAGGATGGCGCATTTGCCAAACCTGGCCAGGTTCTCTTCCTCAGACCATTCCGGTCTTCTGTAAAGGTGACCGGCGGTGAAACGGTATCTTCTATCGAGACGAATTTGCATGGCTGACTTTTCCCTTCCAATTCAGTCTGCGAGGATGGCTCCAGGAGCATATAATCGCTCTCCGATGCGCCGTTTAGACCGCTACATACTCCGCGAGATTTTGGGCCTACTGGTGCTGGGCTTTGCAGTCTATACGTTTCTCCTCCTACTTCAGTATCTCTTTAGTTCCGCGGAGATGATTATCCAGCGAGGCCTTTCCGTGGCCACCGTTGGGAAACTCCTGGCTCTGGTGTTACCGAGTAGCATCGTTCTGACTCTCCCTATGGCGCTTCTCTTTGCCATTCTCATTGCGGTGGGCCGCTTTGCGGCGGATAGCGAGCTAGTGGCTCTGAGGGCCAGCGGCGTGAGCTTGCTGAGCCTTTACCGACCGATCTTGCTGCTTTCCGGGCTGTTGGCGGCAATTAACGTCTACATGATGGTCTCGGTACTTCCCCACGGCAATCACGCCCTCCTTCAGCTCAATCTGAAGATCATGACCCAAAGTGTGTCCCAGCAGGTGGAACCGCGAATTTTTCACGAGCAATGGGACGACAAGGTTCTCTATGTATTCGATATCCCCCCAGGCCAGAATCGCTGGAAAGGGGTCTTTCTCGCTCAAACGTCAGCGGGAGAAGCCAACGACATCATCGTGGCGGATTGGGGGGAAGTTCGGGTCGACGATCAAGGGGAGCGACTCATTCTGGATCTGGAGGGAGCGGTCACTCACTCTGCCGACCTTCGGCGTCCCGATACTTACACCGTGAGCCGAAGCGATCGGCTCGAGATCGTCCTGGAGAACTCATTTACCTCGAGCCGATTGTCGAAGATTTCTGCTTCCAAGAGCGTCCGGGAAATGGACTTGCGAGAGTTGCGGCGGAAGGTCGCAGACCCCAATACCTCTCCGGAAATGAGGAATCTCACTCGGGTTCAGATTCAGAAGAACTTCTCCATCCCCACAGCTTGTCTGGTTTTCGGTCTTCTCGCCCTTCCCCTCGGCTTCAACAATCGCCGAGGAGGAAAGACAGCGGGCTTCGCCCTTTCGATGCTGGTCATCATGGTCTATTGGGTCTTGTTGAGTAATGGAGAGGAAGGTGCTCGCTTCGGCGAAGTGGAGCCCTGGATTGCCATGTGGACTCCGAACATTCTCTTCGGGGCCTTGGGTCTGTTCTTGCTCATTCGCCGCAACAGTGACAAGAGTCTTCTTTTATCCCGAGTCGATCGGTGGATTCGGCAAGACATGTGGGCCGGATTGCGAGCTGTGGGAAGGTGGATCCAGGGCCGCCGTCAAGCTTCTTCAGCTCGAGCTTCCTCGGCAAGAGCCGCCTCAGCACGCCAAAGCGGCCGGCAGGGGGGGAAACAACGACGGATTGTCTTGCGCTTACCGCGGCTTCACTTTCGCTTCGCGAGCCTCATCGACCGCTACATCATCGGCCGCTATTTCTGGGTATTCCTGATGGTGCTGGCTTCTTGCGTTCTTCTCTACATCATCGCTGACCTGGGAGAGAATGTGGACAACATTCTCAAGAACAAAGTTCCGCGATCTGTAGTGCTGGGCTACTATAAATATCTCTCCCTCCAGATTCTGTACGACATTGCACCCATTGTCGTTCTCATCACTACCCTACTCACTTTCAGCCTGCTTTCCCGAGCCAATGAGCTCACCGCCTTCAAAGCCCTAGGGGTCAGCTTGTTTCGCCTCTCCCTACCAGCCATCGGAGCGACGGTGGTGGTGGTGCTCGCCTGTGCCTATCTGCAAACAGAGATCCTTCCCGCTTCCAACGAGCGGGTGGCCCAGATGAAAAATCAAATCATGGGTAGGGAGACAGCTCGCACCTATCGCCGAGCGGACCGCCAGTGGCTCTTCGGTCAGGGACGGTATGTCTACAACTATCTCCGCTTCGACCCAGAAAAACCTAGCCTGGAACGCTTGCAGGTTTTCGAGTTCGATGAGAACAATCAGCTCTCACGCCGCCTCCTGGCGTCCCGGGCGAATTTCGATGGCCGTGGATGGGTCTTCGAAGAGGGTTGGAAGAGATCCTTCTCGGGTCCACTGGTAACCAACTACGAACCCTTCCTGGAGCCTCGGCGCAGCGACTACCCGGAAGTTCCAGATTACTTTACGGCCGAGATTCGTCCTCCAAAGCAAATGAGTTATCTGGAGCTTCGCAGTTACATTCAAGAATTGGAGAGCCGGGGCGAGAAGGTCCCGGAGTTGAAGGTAGAGCAACAGCTCAAGATCTCCTACCCAGCCATCTGCCTGGTCATGGTTCTACTAGCGCTCCCCTTCGCCTTCCGCCTTGGGCGGCAAGGTGCTCTCTATGGAGTTGGATTGGCCGTCGTTCTAGGGATGGCTTTCCTTACGGTCTTCATCTTCTTCAGCACCCTAGGGAAGGCGGGGATACTGCCGCCGACCATTGCTGTTTGGAGCCCGAACCTCATCTTCACAACGCTAGCCCTCTATCTATTCCTCGGCGTCAAGACCTAGTGACTCAGCTCTCGGTTCTCCTTTGTAGGAAGGGAGCACCGGGTTCATTTATCTCTCGCCAACTTTCAGGCGGTGGACCTGGCCTCTCTGCGCCCCTGTGTTGCACCACGCCGGGGCAAATATGACGACCCAATTGCTCCTAGGGTCTTCCCTTCTCCTTCGGCTGATTCGGTCGCCTTGCGAGTCTTCGGCGACCGGTTCATGGCCCCATGCTGGCTGCTAGCACCTCTGCCGGATCACGAAGAGCTGACCGGCCAGGTGCGAGTAGCCGCAAGCTTCGGGTCGCCACCTCTTTCGACATTCCTCCAAACCGAGAGACAAAAGCGACATGGCCAATACCGAGGTCGGCGAGGCGTTCCAGGTGATGGCTCACTCCTGTTGGAGTTCCAAATACGCCAATGCCCTTCTTCCTCATCTCCTCGTAAAAAGCCTTCGGGTCCTTCAGCCGGGTTCCTGCCATATTGAACATCAGCCGAGAGAGAGCGGGCACAACGACGGCTTCGACCTCCGCATCAGTCTGTGAAGCGTGGGCGAACATCATCACGATGGCTTCGACTCCTCCCCTTTCTTTACCAGCCTCCTCGAGGCCTCGGGCATGGGCCTGCACTCGTGCCGCAACTTCTTCGAGGTTCGCTGAAGACGGCGAGGCGAGGGTTAGCAGTGAATCCCCTACTCGGCCGATCTCGTAGGCCGCGTCCCTATTCATGGTCGCGACATAGATCGGCGGTGCTGGCGATTGGATCGGGGTGACGTTGAGGGAGTCTGGGCCGAACTCACCTCGTGCTGCGATCTCCCACCTTTGACGGAAAGACGCCAAGTTCTTCACGAACTGCTCCCTGCGGAGTTCGAAGTCGACATTGAAAGGAGAGAACTCCATTGCTTGAGAGCCGCTTCCAACTCCCATGTTCAACCGACCGTTTGAGAGAACGTCGACGAGAGCGTAGTCCTCGGCTAAATGAATTGGATTGTGGAGAGGCAAGACGGAGGTCGCCGGTCCGAGACGAATCGTCCGGGTGTGCTGGGCCATCGCTGCGAGGAGAATCGCAGGGTTTGGCACTGTGCTGAGACTCCGGAAATGGTGCTCAGAAATCCACAGAGAGGCGAAGCCTAGATGGTCCGCTAGGGCAGCCTCCTCCAAGGCAGCCTGGTGCAGGGAAGCTACAGACTCGCCGGTTTCCGGATAGTGGTCGAGCAGCCAAAATAGGGAATGCAACATGGTTGGTTTTCTCCAGAGAGAGTCGGGACGCGCCACATCGGTGGCTGTCCCCTTGAAGGGGTATTTCCTTTAGCCGTTGACTCGTGTTTACCCGCTGCCAATGGGGAGCTGGCCGTGGATATCGTTGAGCGGGTTTATCTTGTGAGCTGAAGACAGAAACGGCGAACCAGAAATCAAGCTCCTCTCGGTTACTTGAGAAGTTTCCGGTGCGCACTTCCATGTGGACACCGACTTGAATGTGCACAACAACCTCCCTTCGCTCTACTAGGTATCTTGGTACCAAGTTACCATTTTGTCAAGAAGAGCCTATGAGATTGCAGAAAGAACCCTTCACGGCTCCCTGACTTGTCAGGAGAGGACCTCTCTCAGGGCGTTAGGTAGGTCCTCGATGCCGGCTCCGATATTGACCCGGCCCTCACCATCGGCTCAGCGATTGGAAGAGAGAGCGAGAACGGGGAGTGCGTCGTGAACCTGGAAGAAGGTAGGAAGAAAAAGGGATCTCTGGATCTTGAGGAGGGGCAACGGCTGGGAAGCTTGGCCCCATCTCGGTGACCGGGAATGGAATGCCAAAAACCTCTCGCTACGCAAGAACTCCGACTCTAGGCGGGTTCGCTAGAATGATGCTGGGCATCGAGACGATGCAGGGAGACAGAACAGACTAGGAGGAGGCTTCGACATGCTCTCGAAAAACGCCCGGACAATGAGCGCTGCGGAGGAGCTCACGACTCAGCAATGCAAGGCTACGCTGGGTGATCTTCGAAATGCTCTTGGGACTATAGCCAAGCTTCTCCGCAATTTCCGCAGGGCTGTAACCTTCGCGGTAGCGCAGCATCAGCAATCGGCGGGACCGCTCAGGAAGTTTCGACAGTAGAACGTCGAGATCGTAAGCGATCTCGATCCGGTCCTGGTCCGGGCGATTCGCTCCAGCGATCCATTCCAAGAGAACCGTGTCGACAGCTTCGTACAGGCACCTCCGACGTTGACGCCAATACAGAAGGCACTTGTTTCTCAGAGTTCCAACTAGCCAAGCTTCCGGTTCTCGAATGGAGTCCCAGCCATACACGAGCGCCAGGAGTGCCTGTTGGATGAGATCGTCGGAATCCGCAGGGGGCACCCGAAACTGGGAGAGGATCCGACATAGCTTGGGCCGAAGCCTCTCTAGGAAGACCTCCATCTGAACCTCATTTTGCTGATTCGACTCCCAGCGCTGCGGAAGCTCCATCTCTTATTTCCTATTCGTTTTGTCTCACATGTTATCAGTCGAAGACTCTGAAGTCTAGCGATGAGCGTATAGGCGGATACCTCGACAAGCCGGCTTCGTCTGGCCTCAGCTCCTCTTCTTCTGGTCGTCCAATTCTCTGGTCTTTGGGGGCGGGGGTGAGCTTCATCAGCGCGAGAAGCTACCTTGAAAGGCGCAGCTGTCCGAACTGACTAGGGATCCGAGATGGGGGCTTCATCAGCGAGTATTTCGCCCATGAGCTCCAAGAACCCTGTCGTGTTCTCACCGGTAACAGCGTCAGCCCGATCCACCAGCCGAACGGCAACCGCATCGATTTTGGGTAACCCAACCAGCCACTGCCCAAGCCATCCATTTGCTTGGTATCCGGAAGGTGGATCTTCCACCAGCCACCAGAGAAGGCCTACCCGAGCGTTGTCCTCTCGTTGCGGAGTCAGTGTTTCATCGACAAAGCTACTGGGCACTAGCTGCGTGCCATGCCAGTCTCCTCGGTTGTTCATGAGCTGCCCAACCTTCAGGAGATCCCGTGCCCTCAAGGACAGGCCGGCCATCCCATAGGGATTGCCCGCTGCGTCTTTCAACCACTCGGAATCAAGGATGCCTAGATCCGCGAAGACTGACCGGCTCAAATAGTCGTCGAGCTTCTGTCCGGTCAGCTTCTCTACGATGGCTGCAAGCAGGTTCGCCGCCTTATTGTTGTAGCGAAAAGCATCTCCTGGAGCCTCCGTCAGTTCTGCCGCTAGAGCCAGCTGAACTACGTCCGGGGCGGGTTCGATCTCCACCCCGGCATTTGGGTCATCCTGAAGTCCTGTGGAATGAGTGAGTAGGTGTCTCAGGGTTATCTGAGCCTTCCTTCCTTGCCGCCACTCGGGAAAGATTTCGCTTAGCTTCAGGTCGAGGGAGTTCAGCTGACCGTCCTGGAGCATTCGCCCAATGGCTAGCGAAGCAACTGATTTGGTCACAGACATTGTGTGGATGAGCGAGTCCGAACGGGGTGTTACCAATTCGAACACGACTGCCCCATCGGCCGAAACCACAAGAGCGCTCGAGCCCGTTTCGGTAGCCCAAGCCTCCAAACGGCATCGTTCCTGGGCATCCACCCTCCGATTTGAGGAAAAGGATGAGAAGGCACCACAGGTCGCGCTAAGTTCTGAAGAAACCAACCCCAGGGTTAGTAGCATTGGAAGGAGGAAGTGGAGGCTAGAGCAACGGCCAATATAGAGCTTTTTCATAGTGAGCAATGGTACCGGTCGCACCTGGCCAAAAGAAACAGGCAGTTGGCCTTGTTTCGCTCAATGAAGCGTTTGACTTGATGACCTTGAAGGCGGCGCTTTCACGACCATGGGAGCGATCTCTTCCGAGTTCGTCGAGCCAGAGTTTCGAAGCGAGGCGTTCCTGGGAAGATTTGAAGGGGCTGAACGGCAATGGGCTCAGGCGCCCACAGCGCTTAAGGTCGACGCCGAGCGCTTTGCCTCTATGGAGATGGCAAAGGGAAGATCCGCTGACGCTCCTAGATCGATTTTTCGAGAAGGGGCTAGGAGTTCTTGGAACCGTCTTCCGTGGCCAAGCCTAGCTCAGAGAAGGTGTTCCCCAAGGAAGCGAGACAAAGCTCCAACTCCTTCGCACTCAGAGACGAAGCCGCCCGAGCCCCACCAGAACTCTCCATGCCATCTCTAGGTTGGCTGTACTGTTGGCGAAGTTGATTCCGGTAAGAAGGAGGAAGCTCTGCCACCAAGGCGTCGAGCTTTCGCAGGAGCCTGCCTCGTTCAGAGGAGTCACCGCCGTCCTCCAGGGAACCCTGAAGGCCTGCGAGAGTGCCTTTCAGGGCTTTGTCCAGGTTCGAGTACAGCTGGAACCGATGCCGGCGCCAGTAGACGACGCATTGGTGACGAAGAGTGTTCACCAACCAGAGCTCTGGCGAGGCGATCGACTGCCTCTTATAGAGAAGAGTCAGGAAGAGATCTTTCAGAAGAGTTTCGGCGTCTGCCGGCGGGATGCTGTAAAAGGCAAGGGTCTTTCTGAGACGAGGCTGGACCTGGCTGAGAAAACTCTCGAAATCTTCGTCAAGGCCTTTATTCCTCGCCACGTCTGTCCCTCCACTACATCAACCTGTTGTGAAGCTTACCATGGCTTCCTCTAGACCTGAAATGAGGAAGCTTTCGTCTATGTACGCTTATTTCATAAGGGTAATTTATTGGATCCTCGATCCCCGGAGCCTACGCCGAGGGGGCTAAGCAGAAGCCGCTCTGCTCTTTGCGCCCGGAAATCCAGCAACGATGAGCTGTTTCGCCAGGGCAGCTAGGCAGCGGTTGGTGATCTTCCTAATGCTCGAAGGCTTATATCCAAGTGCTTCGGCGACCTCTGCCGGCCGATAATCCAGACCATACCGAAGTCGCAGAATTCGTTGGCAACGATTGGGTAGACGTGCAATCGCCTTTTCCAGGTCATGACTGAGCTCGGTGGACTCTTGGGAAAGGCTTCCGGGCTCGGCAAACAATTCGAGGATAGCTGTGTCCACCGCCTGGTGAAGCTGGCTTTGGCGCGACCGCCAGTACATGATGCAGCGGTTGCGAAAAGTGGCAAGGATCCAGGGCTCCGGCTTCTGAATCTCGTGGCGCTTGTAGAGCAATGTCAGGAGGGTTTGCTGCAACAGATCTTCGGCATCCTGTTCGGGAATCCGATACCTGTAAAGGATGTGCTTCATCTGAGGCTCGAGAGCCTTCAGCATCTCATCGAGCGAGGAGTCCGCCGTTTTCTCGCGTAAGTTTTTCATCACAATCTATAAGGTTGGGGGTAAACGGCCCGCAGAGTAGCACCCCATTCCAGGCCCTGTCCAGGCCATGGTGATGATGAAAAATACTCAGAAGGGACTGGCTCCCCTACTCCTCTGCTGCTCTGCGACGTCGAGGGTCGGCGTTTCCTTCTAAAATACCGAAGAAAAGTGTTGCCAACGCGTTGAAGGTGGCCGCGGCGACTGCCCTGCGAAGGGTCTCGTGACCTCCGGTCAAGGACCCCAACATTCCCCCAGACCTGCGACTTCCCGGGATAGCAAAGGGGACCTCACTGCTATCGAGGCCTTCTAAGAGATTCGAAGGAAGCTGGAGGGACGAGCTGGCGCCCAGAGTCGCTCCGACCGGTCCGCTGATGGCGCTCCAATAGCGGACGAAGTAGTAGGATTCCTCCCCGACTTCCAAGAAATCGAGTCCCCCTTCCGCCACGACATAGAAGAGATAGTGACGTCCCAGGTCGCGATAGAGCTCCTCTGCTCTCGCTTGAGCCGCGGCAGCAGTCTCCTCATCGGATAGCAGCAGACCGGTTTGCGTGTCCGTTGCCCCTTGTGGCACAAGGATAATGGGAATCTTCTCAGGTAGGCGGCTTCGAAAATACTCCCGAAAGCCATCTCTCACCCCGAGAAGCTTCTCCGGGTGGGAGCTTCCCACGGCGATCTCGATCCCGGTTTGAAGGGAGCGCCAGAAGTCTCTAGGATACCGTGTCATGTTGATTAGGAGTTCCACCAATCGGACGATCAAGGATATTCGGCGGCTGCTGAGAAGTAAAGGTTCGCGAGCGGTCCTCGAGGGTCCCAACCTCTTGCGGGAGGCTCTCGAGGCGCAGTGTCCTCTGGAAACGGTCTTGATGACTCCTTCGTTTCTAGAACGAGACGAAGGTGCTGAACTAGCTGCACGACTGTCCAGACCACCCCTCTTGGCCGAAGAGAGGATTCTAGCCGGATTGACCGATGCGGACTCTCCTCAGGGGGCTCTGGCGATCGTCGAGCTCGAGCGTCACGGGGTGAGCGAGCTCCCCCTCCAACGAGAGGGTCTCTATCTCTACCTTGATGGCATTCAGGATCCGGGCAATCTGGGTGCCCTCGCCCGCGTGGCAGAAGCCACCGATTGCGTAGGTCTGGCCTTGGCGAAAGGAACGGTGCATCCCAACCACCCAAGGGCCCTCCGAGCTTCCGCTGGCAGCCTTCTCCGGGTGCCCATAGCTACCTCGGTCTCGGTAAGGGAATTCAACCATCACCTTCGGAGCATTTCGCCACGCTGGCTTGCCCTCGAGCCTAAAGGAGGAAAGGATCTCTATGAAGGTAGTTGGGAAGGAGCTTGGGTCCTCGTGCTCGGCGCGGAAGGAAGGGGCTTGTCGCAGACTCTCTTCTCTGTCGAGGGAAAGGACCTTCCTGTGGAAAAGTTGACCATTCCCCTTGCGAATACGGTCGAGTCCCTCAATGTCACGGTCGCTGCCGCAGTGGCCCTGTTCGAGATACGCCGCAGCCGAAGCTAGAGTTTAGTTTCCCGAGTGGTTACTCCGCTCTATATCTAGAGCTTGAAACGCTCCTGCTGTGCAGCAGGCCTTGACTATGAGCGCAATAACCACACGGGAGACCAACGCCGCACGGGACAAAACTCCTCGTGCGCCGCGAGAGTTTCCGCAAAACCGTAGCCCGGAGGAGGTTCGATCCCCACAAGGCCTAAGCTCTAGGCTCTGGCCTCGCGAATCGCCTCATTGAGAGCCGGGAGAATCTCGTGCAGGTCGCCGACTACGCCATAGTCTGCCACCGTGAAAATCGGTGCCCCTGGATCTTTGTTGATCGCGACGACGACCGAGGAGGCTTTCATCCCGACCAGATGCTGGATGGCCCCGGAGATTCCAATCGCCAAGTAGAGCTTGGGGGCTACCGTTTGGCCGCTAGAACCGATTTGGCGATCTCTCGGCAACCAACCATTGTCGATGACCGGCCGACTCGCTCCGATTTCAGCTCCTAGCAACTCTGCCAGCTCCTCGACAGAGGCCATCTTGTCGGCCCCACCAACTCCCCTTCCCACCGCTACGACAACCTCTGCTTTGCTCAGGTCGACCTGGTCTCCTCCCACTTCTTCGACCCCCAGAAGGACTCGGTCTGCGGTTATGGGAGTGCCCGCCAGGTCTAGATCCCGGACTTCACAGGAGCCGGCAACCGCATCGTCCACCGAGAAGGCCCCGGATTGAACGGATAGCAGCACCATGCCTTCTCCCTTGACTCGGACGGTCGCCGTCATCTTGCCTCCAAGAACGGGCCTCTTGAACTGTAGCTCTCCCGTCGATGCGTCCATTTCCGTCACTTCGGGCAACAGCCCGGCCTCGAGCTGGTGGGCCAAGCGGGGAAAATAGTCGACGCTCTGGTAGGTATGAGGAAAGAGAACGAAATCCGGCTTGGCCGAACTCACAGCAGCAGCCAAGGCGGAAATATATGCTCCTGGAGTGTAGGTCCCCAGGGCTTCATGGTCCGCTTTCCAAACGGCTTCGAGCTCAAAGGAGGCGGCTTCAGAGGCAGCCTCGGCAACTCCAGAGCCCAAAACCACAGCCTCGACAGAACCACCGGTGGCATGGGCCAACCTTTGTCCAGCGACAATCGCTTCGCGAGACATGCGATGGAGCTTTCCGTCTTTCTGTTGAAGAACAACCCAGATTTTCTTAGCCATGCTCAAAGAACCCTCGCTTCTTTCTGTAGCTTCTCCACCAAGGACTTGGCCGCCTGTTCGGGAGTGCCTTCAATGATTTGGGCACCAGCACCACTCTCCGGGAAAGCCACCGACAGAATCTCCAAACGGGAGCCCGCAGCGCCTACCGAGCTGGCGTCCAGCCCCAGGTCAGCGGCAGTCAACTGTTCTTGGGGCTTCCGCTTCGCCTTCATGATTCCCTTGAGGGAGGCATATCTGGGATGGTTGATTCCCGCTTGGATTTCCAGAACTGCGGGAAGAGGAAGCCGAACGATCTCGTTCATTCCACTTTCCATCTCGCGAATCACCTTGAGGGCCTCGCCTCCCTCTTCCACTTCAACTCCCATCACCAGCCAGGCGTGGGGCCATCCTAGGTGCCCAGCGAGAACAGAACCCGTGGCAGCATAGCCAACATCATCACTCTGAGAACCTGTTAGCACCAAGTCGAAGGAGTCCCTACTGATGGCCGCATGGAGGGCCCGGGCGGTGGCTTGGGCATCACCATTGGCGAAGGCCTCATCATTGAGGTGAACCGCCTTCGAGGCACCGAGAGCCAGAGCCTTTCTCAGGGCATCTTTCACCCGAGCTGGTCCTAGACTAAACACCACGACTTCCCCACCGGTCTTCTCGGCGAGGGCAAGACCTTCTTCCAGAGCGTATTCATCACTCTCGTTGATGACGAAGGGAAGGTCCTCCTCGTCGAGCCAACGACCGTCTTTCCCGAGACGCAGGCGTGCCTCCGTGTCCGGCACCTGCTTGATACAGACCGCTATTCGCATTGAGTTTTTCTCCTGTCATTCAGACTGCAGACACCGACTCATGGGCTCGGGCGAGCCTGTAGCCACCGGCTCCGCATTAGACCCAGATACCCTAATTGCGAGGGTGCTTGGCGTCAAGCGCCTAAGGAAGAAGCGCCGTCGATGAGTCGAGACAACAAACCCGGATCGGGGTTAAAGACGAAGAGCCGCTCTCCAAACTCGAGAGTGGGGACAACTCTGCGACCACCACTCTTCTCGAGCACGAGGGCTTCCGCCTTGAGATTTGTATCCAAATCCACCTCTTCATAGGAGAGAGGCGACTCGTCGAGAGCTCGCTTGACCTTCTTGCAGTCGGGACACCAGGTGGCGCTATACAGGACCACCCGGTCCGTGGGCAGAGCCCGGCCTCGAATCACCTCTTCTGCTTCCTCGGGCCCCAATCGGAGACCGATCACCCGCAGCTTGCCGGCAGCGTCCGTCAGCAGGACCGCCGGGAGATCACTCCGGGGAGAAACTCCCAGCTTGATCAACTGATGGGCAGAATGGGGATCTTCAGCCAAATCGACGGCAAAGCCCGAAGACGGCAGAGTCGTGCCATGCTGACCGGAATTGAAGATGAACTGGCAGGTCAGATGGCTCACTGGCTAGTTTTTACCTGGATACGTAATATGCGGTGGGAGTCAGAAAAACTGGATTTCAGACACTTGAAGAACTCGGGAAAGCCTAGCACACAAGGCCTTCGAGCTAGTGGTAGAAAAGGACCGCAGTCCTTGGCAAGACCAAACAGACCCAGTCAGTCCGATTTTCCTGCACCATTCCTCAGTCTTGCATGATTCTTGCAAAGACCGCTCCCATGAGCCACTTTCTGCAGGAACACCATCACCCAAATCTAACCGGGTCACCGAGGCTGGAATCGTGGACACTCCACGGTCCCCGTGCTACTTTCTCCGGGTCCTGAGCTACCTTTGTTTCCCGGAGAGTTTTGCATGCAACCATACCCCCTCCTCGCTTCCGTACAAGCCACTGGCCACTCAGCCAACGCGCCAGGAGTCCTGGACTTCTTTCTCCAGTCCGGTCCGATGGCGAAAGTGGTTCTGGGTATCCTGATCTTGTGTTCCCTAGCCTCTTGGGCAGTGATTCTCAATAAGTTCTTCCTCCTACGGAAGTCCGATCGTCAAAGCAAGGAATTCCTGAAGGTATTTCACCGCAGCAACCGATTCAGCGAGGTCAACTCCGCAACGGAGCGACTGAGCACCTCACCGCTGGTGGGTATTTTTCAGGCTGGTTACGCCGAAATCGACACCCAAATCAAAGCTGCAGGGGAGACCGAGAAGACCGGCAGCCGATATCTGATTCAATCCGTCCAAGCAGTAGAACGAAGTCTTCAGCGTTCCATGAGGGCCGAGTTGGCATCCCTCAGTCGCGGCACTCAGATTCTCGCTACCACCGCCGCAGCTGCACCATTCATTGGGCTGTTTGGCACCGTGTGGGGCATCATGATTGCCTTTGGAGAAATCGGCGCCACCGGCTCGACCTCGATTACGACAGTAGCCCCTGGTATTGCCGAAGCTCTGGTCAACACGGCGGCAGGGCTGGGAGCCGCCATTCCCGCACTGATCGGCTACAACTATTACGCCCAGCGCTTAAGGGAAAGCAAGCTTCAAATGGAAGATTTCGGCCTCGAGTTCGTCAATCTTACCGAACGGAATTTCACTTAGACCCTATGGCCTTTCAATTCAACGAGGGCGATGACCAAGTCATCGCGGACATCAACGTTACTCCTCTCGTCGATGTCATGCTGGTCTTGTTGATCATCTTCATGATCGCGGCACCGATGCTGCACCAGGGGATCGAGGTGGCGTTGCCGCAGTCCTCCGCCAATCCCCTCCCCCTCAGAACGGAAGATCCTTTGGTCCTATCCATCACTCAAGAAGGTCTGGTGTATCTAAGGGATCAACCGGTCCACGAGACCCGTTTGGTCGAACAGCTTCAGGGCATGATCGACTCTCGAGGGGATGACAGCGTGTTTCTCAAGGGAGATCGAGACGTCCCCTACGGTAAAGTGATCGAGGTGCTCAACCTTCTCTATGAGGGAGGTATTACTCGAGTCGGAATGGTGACGGAAGAAGGGGATTCTTCAAAGCCTCGCCGCCGATGAAGCACCACTCATGACCTACGAATAGGACAGAAACAGGGCCATCGACATCAGATGAGAGATATCTAGCCAGGCCAGATCGTCCCGGCACGGCCGTGACCACCCGAGCGTCAACGTCATGAACAATCCCGTAGAGCAGATTCTATTTCGCCGAAAAAGGCTGCATCGTCAGCGCAAGACTCGGGCAACCACGATCGCTGCAGTCCTCCTCCACTCGGCAGCCATAGCAGTAGCATTTATTCTGCCATTGCTAGGTGAAGCCAAGCCTGCCCCGCCACGATTCGTCACAGCACAAGTCGTCCCCTTACAAGCATTGGGAGTCAAAGAACCGCCGCCGAAAAAACAGCCGGTCAAGCGCCCTCCACCGAAGGAACCCGAGCAGAAGGCTCCGCCGGTGCCAGAAAAGATCACCGAGGCTCCCAAGCCAAAACCTGACGCCACCTTGCCAACGCTGCCCTCTCCCGAAAAAGCGAAGCCCCCCGAACCGGAACCAGTTGCCCCGGAACCGGTGTCTCAACAACCACCAGAACCCGTCATCCCTCAGCGCCAAGGCGGTGAGACCGGGAACCGTCGAGGAACGGATGCTTTCGGTGCCGCCGCTGCCACTCTCGACAATCCAGACTTCACCTATGACTATTACGTCAAACGGATGGTAGCCCTGATCCGAGCTCGCTGGAGTCGGCCGTTGGTTCCAGAAGATACGGAATCCGTGGTTCATTTCCGGATCCTCAAAGACGGCACGATTCAGGATCTGGAGCTGAGAGATCCTTCCGGGTCAGCCGTCTTCGACCGCGCTGCCCTGAGAGCCATCCAGGATGCTTCTCCACTCCCCCCCCTGCCAGTTGGGTATCGCCAAGATTCGCTAGGAGTCAGCCTCATCGTCCGCTAACTGCTGAGAGATCGAGAAACGCTATGAAAACTAAGCCTGCCCTTTCCTACTTTTCACTCCTTTTCCTTGGGACTATCTTGCTCACCGTAGGAAGTCCGTCCGAGGCCCAGCCCGCATCTCAACAGCCCACCGGTCTAGAGGTTGATCCCTTGGCTAGCAATGAGGTTGTCGCCACTCTGGAAGGCGAGACGAGACCGCGGATTCCCTTGGCTTTTCCTGCCACCTCTCTCGCTCCGGGCATGAGTAGCCGGGGAGAACAGGCTGCCCGGGAGCTGGAATCCACTCTTCGCTCGGACCTCGACGCGACCCGGATCTTCGATATTCAAGGCCCGGAAGCCCTCGCGGTGCTGAAATTGTCGGGAGACTCATCCAGAGATCTCGAGCAATATCGATCTCTAGGAAACGACATTCTTCTGCTGACGGACGTTCGAGACACCGAAAACAAGGTGATCTTCGAAGGTCGGCTTCTCGACTTGAAAAATGGCGACTCCATTCTCGGGAAACGCTACCAGGGAACCTTCGACATCGCCCGATCCATAGCCCACACGTTTTCTGACGAAGTCATGCTCTATTTGGGGGGAAGACGGGGAATCGCCCGCACCAGCATCGCCTTTACTTCGGATCGGACCGGTCACAAAGAAATCTATCTCATGGACTATGACGGCCACGGACAACGCCAAGTGACGGCTCACAAGAGTATCTCCATGGCGCCGACCTGGAGCGGAGACAGCTCGAACCTGGCTTACCTCTCGTTCCTCAAGGGCCCACCGAGCCTCCTGAGAGTGGACCTTTCTACGGGTAAGAAAAACACCCTGGTCAGCGACGGCAAGCACAATCTGTCGCCCTCCTATTCCCCGGACAACCGGAGCCTTGCCTTCGCCAAATCCCTCGATGGAAATACCGAGATCTTCGCCGCCAGATCCGGAGGAAGCCAGGAACGCCGACTGACCCACTCCCGCAGTATCGAAACCAATCCAGCTTGGAGCCCGACCGGCCAGGGCATCGCCTTTACATCCAGCCGCACGGGGAACCCCAACATCTTCATCATGGACCCGGATGGAGCCAATATTCGCCGGATCAGTTTCGACGGCACCTACAATGATGGCGCAGCCTGGCATCCTGAAGGCAGCCGCATCGCGTACTCCTCTCGCCGAGGGGGCGTCTTTCAAATTGTCGTCACCGATATTGTGACTCTCGAGACCACGGTTCTAACGAAAGGTAGCCGCAATAAGGAAGGCCCAACCTTCTCTCCAGACGGCGAACGAATCGCTTTCAGTTCCCAAGGCCGGGAAGGCTCTCAGATCTATGTTGTGGACCTGGAGGGTCGAGTTTTGGCTCAACTCACCCACCAGGGAAACAACTCCTCTCCCAGCTGGTCGCCGTATCCGGCAAAAAACCGCTAACTCTACCCCCTTCAGACTGTTGCCGCCGCGATTGGCCTTCTGCTAGAGTAGCCACGAATGTTGCCTGCAAGCCAATTCGTCCAAATAAAACCTTGAGGAGAGACAAGCATGAGCCGCATGTTGATGGTCCCCGGGATCGTTGTGCTTGGCCTTACGACGATCCTAGCTGGTTGTGGTCCCAAGAAAGGCCCGACTACCCCTGATGATATGGAAATGGTGACCAAACCCGCGGAGCCCGTCGAGGAAGTCGCTCCGCCACCGGCACCACCGACCCAAGAAGATGTAGCTGAAGTCCCTTGGTGGGAAAACAAGGGAGCCGTAGAGCTCAACGAAGAGGCGGCTCGACGCGGCTTTCACGCCAACGTCTTTTTCCAACTTGACCAGAGTAATCTCTCAGATGAGGCGAGGTCCCATCTAGCGGACAACGCCCGTTTCCTGAAAGAGAACCCGAACTTGCAAGCGACTTTGGAAGGTCATTGCGACGAGCGCGGAACCACCGAATACAATCTCGCCCTCGGAGACCGCAGAGCCAATACCGCTCGGGACTACATCTCCTCCTTAGGGGTGAGCTCCAACCGGATGCGAACCATCAGCTACGGTGAAGAACGGCCAGCCTGTACCCAGAGTACGGAAGGCTGCTGGGCTCGCAACCGCCGAACCCACTTTGTTCTGACTGCTTCCTAGGGAGTCCATGGCTGGTCTTCTCTCTCTGCGGTGGCCTTCTCTCCTGGGCACAGGGGCTTTGCTGTGGTTCTGCACCGCGGGCTGTTCATCGAACCAGGAGCTGCTGAATCTGCAGTCGCAAGTTGCGGACCTGCAGCGGCAGGTCTTGGTTATCCAGAAGCAGATGCCCAATAGAGAGGATGTATCCACTCTCAGCGATCAAATCGCCCAGCAGCGAGAAGCGATCGTAAGAGCGAATGCTGACGAAGATGTTCGTATCCAGAGCTTGACAGCATTGGTTGAGCAGCTCAAACAGCAACTGGATGACGACGCCTATCGACTGGCTCAGCTGTCTCAGCAACTCGCGGCAACCAACCAGGAACTGAAAGCAGCTAGGACGAGTGCCCAAGTTCTTGGTAGAAGCCTCGAGTCCGCAGACACCGGTTCGAGCGGAGAAGATCCTGAGACCCTTTACAGGGCAGCCTACAACGACTATCTGCGAGGCAACTACGAGCTGGCCATCCAGCAGTTCCAGGAATACATCAGCGCCTTTGCCGATACCGAGCTAGCGGACAATGCGGTGTACTGGCTGGGAGAGTGCTTCTACCGACAGGGGAAATATCGGCTCGCAGTAGGTGAGTTTGACAACTTGATCAATCGCTACCCCAAGAGCGACAAGACCCCCAGTGCTCTTCTCAAGAAAGGATATGCCTATCTTGAGCTCAATGAGAGAGCCCAGGGGATTCTGCAACTGCAACATGTCATCCGGGAGTTCGAAGGCAGTGACGAAGCCAATCTCTCCCATCAACGACTGCGAGAGCTTGGGGTTGACGGAGGATAGAGTTTCTAGTATCTTCCTGCGGTCGCACACTCGTGCGGCTTTTTTGATGACGGAGATCTGATGGCGAATTCAAAGCAAGCGATAAAAAGAATACGACAGAATGAGGTGCGCCGGTTGCGCAATCAGTCCGTGACATCTCGGATGCGCTCGGCAATCAAGAAGCTTCGGTCGGCGGTAGAGGCCAAAGACAAGGAAGCAGCTGGTAGCCTACTACCAGCCACTCTGAAGATCATCGATGTAACTGCTCGGAAACGGGTAATCCATCGCAACACGGCCGCCCGTTACAAGTCCCGCTTGTCGCACGCCGTTGCTGGTATCTCCGACTGAGTTCCCGGCCTATCCGGCCGATGACTTAGAAGGAACAGGCCAAAGAAAGAGCCGCAGCTAGCCCATCGAGGCCACTGCGGCTTTTTCGTATCCAAAAACGCGAACCTGAGCCGTAGATCTAAAGATCTCTCCTCGAAGCACCTGCCCCGCTCCCCCATCCACCCAAAAGCTCGATCCTGGTCTTCTGGGCGCACCAGTTCCTTGAGTGCACGCCAGAGATTGAGTTCGGCCGAACAGAAGAGTACACGGGCCGCCGGTGCCCAGATTTTCTCCCCAGAGTCTCTAGAGGGATTTCCTATGCAGGTCTCTGAAAAGATGCCGTAAAGAGGAGCCTATCCCAGCTCCTCTTTTCCCCAAGACTGGAGAGAGTTTTTTTCTGCCTGGAGAGGGAAAAGAACGAATCTCCTAGAAGCCTTCCAGGAGATCGCTAACCATCGTCTCGGCAAAGCGCTCGGCCACTTCGACGATAGCCTGATCTTCTTGATCGAAGTAATCGACCCCCTCCGAGAGCACCTCGTAGGGTTCCCGAAATTGGTATCGATCATTCTGCCAAATGACCTCTGGCTCTTCATCCGGAGTGCGAGGAAGTCTCTGAAAGATGACTTCCGTGACGAAGCCAATCTCATACTCGGTCGCTCTGCCGTCCGCGTCGAAAGCAACGGGGGTTGCGCCATAGGCGACAACCGCGCCGCGAAGCTCTGCATCCGCGCCAGCGGCAGTCGAGACGACCTCAAACCGCTGCCGAGTTACCAGCTCATCTACGATGGCACGAGTGAGGACTTGTTCGACCTGAGATCGAGCCGTACGGTTCTCCAGGCTGCCGACATAGACAGTTCGGATGTCCTCGGGAAGATTGCTGGCTCGGCCCACAAGGCTGTAGCCGCAGCCGGTCGCGAAGCTGAGAACCAAGAAGAGAGACAAGAGTGAGATTGGGCGATGGAAGAGGCACAGCTTGTCAGTCATCTAAAGTCCTTGAAAATACTCATCAGGATTCACTGGGTTTCTGACTCGAGATCCACGACTCAGCTCGGTGAGGAAGCCGTGAGCCTCGAGAGGGGAATCTGTATATACCGTCGCTCAGCAGCCCGAATATGAACCGAACCCTCGATGGCCGAAAGCCCGGAGCGAAGAAGGCGGAAGGAGTAGCGGCCTGGTCGGACCCCCAGGAAGATACCTTCTCCCTTGTCCAAGGACAAGGCCTGACGAAACCCTGGGCGCTCTAGAACGACTCGGCCCTCTCCCCCATCCTCCACTAATACCAGAAGGGCTGCTGAGGTTTGGCTCGCCTTGTTGCGACGGGTCGTTGTGTTCCTGTCTCCGTAAGGGGATTCATCTACCGGCATCAAGCTGTTGGTACGATCGACAAGAACCAACAGCTCACTCAGGTCTTCTCCGCCCCTCACATAGGGGCTGGCAAGGCGTACATAGGTTGCTGGTACGTAGTTCAGGCTGAACTGTGGATCCGAAAACACCCAACCCCGATCGGGATAGTGCACTTCTATCCAGCGGTGAAAAACGGCGTCGCGGCCTTCGGGTACGACGAAACCGACAACCTCTCTCGATTCGATACCTATAGAACCGAGCAGGGCGACGCTCAGACGCGCAAGACCCGTGCAGTAGGCTGTCCGCCTATCTAGCACCGAAAGAGCGTCCTGAGGGGCCTGTCGATCGAGATCGTAGCGAATATTCCTCCCCACCCAGTCCAGCAGGCGAGTTACCGCCTCGTAGCGGGTGGAAGCGCCTGCGACAACGGCCCGCGCTAGACGCTTTGGTTCAGCTGAGAAACGTTCTTCCTGAGCCGCTCCCAAAGTAGGTAGCTCGAAACCATGGCGGCTCTCGAGAGGCTCAGCATGAACTCGAACCCGGACGCGGCTGTTCCGAACCTCGAGGCGATACCCGCTGTTCTCATAATCCGCAACTTCGACTCCGGCCGGAATCAAAAGATCGGTCTGGTCCCACCCTGCGATCACGGTGCCCGCAAAGGCGTTCTGAAAAGAGAGCCCCGAGCACCAAGCGGCGATCAAGAAAACGAGGAGAGAATTGGGCTTCAAGAAGCCCTCCCATGAAACGGGGCTTGCTTGAGCAGACCATCCAGTAGGCCATTGACAAAACGACTCGAATTCTCGGACCCAAAACGCTTGGCTAGCTCGATGGCTTCATCGACCACGACCAACTTCGGAATATCCTGTTCGTAGAGCATTTCGTAGACGGCCAGGCGCAGCACGTTGCGATCCACGATGGGCATTCTTTCCAACCGCCAATTGTCCGCCTGCTCGGTGATGAGCTTGTCGATGGCGCTGGTGTTCTCTACGGCGCCTCGCACCAGGTTGCAGGCATAGGTAAAAGCTTCTTCTAGTTGGGGACGCTGGAGCACCGGCCGGGGCTTCTCCTCCGGAGCCGCCTCCGTTTCAGCATCCTCGGGAGCCTTTGAGGGACCAGTGAGGTAGGGGGTGAAGTCGAAGCTGGCAAAAATCTGCCGCAGGTCGCTGCCTCCCACATCGCTCTGATAGAGCATTTGGATGGCCATTTCTCTAGCCGTTCTGCGCTTGCCGGGAAATGAACTCACGAAGCCGCCTCCTTAAGAGCGTAGACGCTGAAGTAGGTCGGCCATCTCGAGGGCTGCCGCTGCCGCCTCCCATCCCTTGTTGCCTGCTTTTCCACCGCTGCGCTGGCGGCCTTGCTCCGAGTTCTCGCAGGTTAGAAGGCCGAAACCGATGGGAAGGCGATTCTGCAACGAAACTCGAGCGATCCCGCTAGAAGTCTCACCACAGACATAGTCAAAATGAGGAGTCTCCCCTCGTACGACCGCACCCAAAGCGACGAGGAGGTCGAATTTGCCGCTCCTCGCCAACTCATCCAGAGCGAGAGGCAGTTCCCAAGCACCCGGTACTCGGACAATCTCAATGGCGTCTGGGGAAACGGAGTGACGAAGCAGGCAGTCGACGGCACTTTGAACAAGACCATCGACGATACGACTATTGAAGCGGGCAGCAACGAGTCCGACGCGCTTCTGGGCACCCTCGAAATTACCGGCAGTTTCGCGGATTTGGGTCATGACGGAGGCCCTCAGCGTATTCAGTGGCAAGCCAGGCTGCCAAGACAAAGAACTAGTGTAAATGGTCGGGACGCCGGGATTTGAACCCGGGACCACCTGAACCCCATTCAGGTACGCTACCAGACTGCGCCACGTCCCGACGGAAACCGAAACCTACATAGGCGGGGTACGAGAATCGAGGAAATGAAGAATCTGTCGGCTCTCCGTCAAGGCTTCCTCAATGCCGCGTCGGAGGGTTTTTATCCTCTCAACGGCTACGGTGTCAAGCTCGCTGTCCAAAGGAGCCGATTCTTCTGATGCAGAAGCCTCCTCGTCGGAGCCTTGTGCCTCCCGAAGCAAAGGGCCACCATCAGCCAGTTCGCTGTCGAGCCTCTTCTTTGCACCGGCAATCGTATAGCCTTCCACGTAGAGCAGCTCTTTGATGCGACGAATGATGCCCAACTCGTTCTCGCTATAGACCCGTTGACCGGACCTGCTCTTATTGGGAGCCAAAGCGGGGAACTCCGTCTCCCAATACCGCAGCACATAAGGCTGGATATCCATCTCCTTACAGGCTTCACCGATCTTGTAGTAGAGGCGCTTTGAGCCAGATGCCTTTGCCGCCATGGACTCAGTGGTCCTTCTTGCGGGTTTCCGAGGAAACCAGGCTCTTCAGTAGCCGTGCCGGCCGAAAACTCAGTCCTTTGTGGGGAGGAATAAAGAGTTTTTCGCCATTCGAGGGATTGACTCCATCCCGCCCTGGGCGAGAGGTCACCTCGAAGGTGCCAAAGTTCATGATGCGAACGGGACGACCATCCCCCAAACTGGACTTCACCGTCATGAAGATGGCATCGACTATTTCGGCGGCTTCGTTTTTGGTCAGACCACCATGGCGTTCATACACCACGTCTACGAGTTGAGCCTTGGTCAGGGATGATGTGCGTAAAGGTTTTCTTGATGCCACAGCAATAAATTAGCGAAGTGAGAAATGAGTTACAGGTCAGGGGGCCTCACACTATTAGAGTCATGTTGGAGATGAGTATAGGCGATCGATCTGCCTCGAACAAGGTCGAAGATAGAGTCTCCAGGGACCGATCCTCCCTTCGCCAGTACCTCTTTCCAACCTTCCTCAACGACGTCTGATGACCAGGCGAATGGGAACCCCCGGTAATCCTAGGGCTTCACGAACCCGGTTCTGTAAATAGCGCCGATAGGTGTGACTGAGAGCCAGTGTCCGATTGGCAAAAAGCATGAATGTAGGTGGTGCCGTACTGACCTGGGCCGAGTAGTAGACCTTCCAAGGGCGGCCGCGAAAATTAGGCGGTGCTGAGCGGCGCAGGGCATTTTCGAATAGCCGGTTCACATCCGCGGTCGTCAATTCGATTCGGAAATCCCCTAGGGTCGCTTGCATAGCCGGAAAGAGCTTGGCTAAGGAGCGACCGGTCAAAGCGGAGAGGTTGACTCGGCGAGGGTTTGCCAAAAGCTCCGCCAAACGAGGCCAAGAGAGATCTAGTGCTTCCCTCTTGTCTTCGTCCAGCAGGTCCCATTTATTGATCGCCACCACCGCGGCTCGACCTAGCTCCCAGATGGAGCCAGCGATGGCCAAGTCACCGCTGGTCACTCCCTGACTGGCATCGATCACGAGAATGGCTAATTGGGCTCTCTCAATCTGACGGCGGGCCATCATGACCGCTAGTTGTTCGGCGGCTCCTGAGACCTGACTCCGACGACGAATTCCAGCGGTATCAATGAAGAGGTACGATTCCCCATCGGCCTCGAAGAGGGTGTCCACCGGATCCCTCGTCGTACCGGCTATGGGAGAAACCAGAGCCCGGGACTCTCCGAGAATCTGGTTGACGAGAGACGACTTACCGACGTTGGGACGGCCGACGATGGCAATCGCTGGAGAATCTCCGCTGTCTTGGGGTTCCTCGATGGGGGGGAGGCGCGCTGCAATGCCCTCTCGCAGCTCTTCACAGCCAGTGCCGTGTTCGGCTGATACCAAGTACACCTCGCCGACTCCCAGGCGGTGAAACTCATCGAAACGTCGGTGGGCCTCGTGAGTATCTCCCTTATTGACGACTAAAAGAGTCGGTTTTCCACTACGCCGAAAATGATCCCAGACCTCTTCGTCTGCGGAGACGAGTCCTTGTTTACCGTCAACGAGAAAGAGCAACAGATCGCTCTCCCCTACCGCCAGGTCTACTTGCTCATTCAGGCCCAGGGGATCGTCCCCGGGAACCAAACCTCCCGTATCGATCAGCTCGCAACTACAGTCATCGGTGAGTTCAGCACGTCCCCCGATGCGATCCCGAGTAACCCCGGGCTCATTGTGCACGATAGCCTGACGGCGCCCCACGAGGCGATTGAATAGGGTTGACTTGCCGACATTGGGTCGGCCGACGATGGCCACTGACGAGACAGCCGCCAGCGGTCGTGTGATGTTGTTCATTGAATAGCTTCGTCGAGCTCTCGAAGGAGGACTTCCCACTTCGGCCCTCTCCTCTTGAGCTGGTACTTGACTCGATTGCTCTGATCCAGCTCTTGCCCGAGAAGACTCTGGGAACCGTTGGCGTAGACCCTCAAGTCCCAGACCTCCAGGGTCGTAACAAAGGCATTGGCGTGGCTCCAGACTTGAATATTCTCGACGGTCATCTCCCGGAAAGTAGGCTCGACGAACTTTCCTTCGTCAGCTAGCTCCGACACTCGAGTAAAAACCCGAGCGACCTCTCTCTCGGCAGCAAATTCTTTGAGAGATTCGAGGTTTCCCGAGGTGTAACCGGTGGCCAGGACTGGCAGATAATCTCTGAGAGTTTGGGTGATGTCCTGGCGATCCTCTTCCGTAAGAGGCTTCTCCCCACAGCCAACGAGGGCGGCCCAGGCAAGAAGATATGGGATGAGAATAAATTTATACATGGTTTTCCAGTCTAGCATCCATTTCCAGAGATGCGCTTGAGTACCTTAGACCGTCTGGGCGCTTTTCTGGTTCCCGCAGCAAAGGTTTGACAGAGCACCCCGCTCCTCTCTAGAATCGCTTTCTCTGTCGGCACGGCGGAATGCGAAAGTGGCGGAATTGGTAGACGCGCAAGACTCAGAATCTTGTGTCCGCAAGGATGTGGGGGTTCGAGTCCCCCCTTTCGCACCACCTTCCTCATCTCTCTGCTTCTTACAGGTCTCCCTGCCTTTCTCGAAATGGCTCTTTCTCGCAATCCTGGGCGCCAAAACACGCAGTCCGCAGACATGACTTCCTGGCTCACAGCTTCACTGGATGGCTAGGCGGTAATCAATCCCCCGTCGATGCGCAGCGTTTGGCCGGTCATATAGGCAGCTGCATCGGATGCCAGAAACCCCACCAACTCGGCAACTTCATCGGGCCTTCCCAACCGCCGCAGGGGAATCGTCTTCTTAAAGGCTTCTAGTTTCGCTGGCGGGATTTGATCGAGCATATCCGTGTCGATAAACCCCGGAGCTACAGAATTGGCTGTGATGCCATAGCGAGCCACCTCGAGTGCCACTGACTTGGTGAATGCGATGAGGCCCCCCTTGGAAGCTCCATAGTGGCTCTGGCCCAAGTGACCGATGACCCCACTGGCACTGGCCAGGCTGATCACTCGGCCCCAGCGCTGCCGAATCATCCCCTTGAGCAAGGCACGGGTGAGTAGGAAAGGTCCCTTCAGGTTGACCTGTTGGACCAGATCCCAATCCTCCTCCTTGGACAGAGCCAGCAAACCGTCCCGCGTCATACCGGCATTGTGCACTAGTACCTGAACGTCACCGTAGTCGTCTTGTACTCTCCTCACTAGCCCCTGAATGCTCTCCCCATCTTCCAAGCGTAGCTCGAATGCATCGGCGCCGATTTCCTGTGCATGGCTCTCGGCAGCCTCCTTTCCCCGGTTGTAGGTGAGGATCACCTTGAAGCCCTGCTGGGATAACTTCTGAGCGATGGCTGCGCCGATTCCACGGTTTCCTCCCGTAACCAAGGCGAGGCGTGGTCCCGTGGTTTCCCCGCTAGCTCTGACTGCCTCCGAAGGCTCTGACATCTTGAATCCCTCCCCCTGCTTGTGACACTCTTCACATGGTCATGACAGTCGTAGAGTACCCGAAATACCCCAGCGACAACTCTGATTCCGAGTGAGTATTTCCCCCCCAACCCTCAATCGACTCTGCCTCTACCTGCGTTCCCTAAAGCGCCTACAGGAAGATGGAGTCCAACAGATCTCCTCACAAAAACTAGCGGAGAGATTTCATCTTTCTGCAGCCCAGATTCGTAAGGACCTAGCCCACTTCGGGGCTTTTGGGGTCCGAGGTGTCGGTTATCAAGTGGACGAGCTGATTCCCACTTTAACCTCCATCTTGCGCCTGGACCGGAGGTATCGAGTCGTCGTGGTCGGCATGGGGAACCTGGGGCGAGCTTTCGCCAGCCATCCAGGATTCAACCGCGGGCCCTTCGTAGTCGTCGCCGGCGTTGACTCGGACCCAGCCAAGATCGGGGAGACCGTGAATGATTTTGTTGTTCGCGATAGCCAGTTTCTGGAGGAGGTCACCCGCGAAAGCGGAGCTGAAATTGGTGTTCTGACGGTACCTGCCCATGGGGCCCAAGAGAACTATGAACGCTTGGCCAAAGCGGGGGTCAAAGGGGTGTTGAATTTCGCTCCTACGCGAATCCGGACGATCCCCGGAGTTCCTCTCAAAGACGTCGATTTGAGGATCTACCTAGAAGAGCTCGCCTACTACCTACCTTTCGACGACTCCTGAAAAGGTCACAGGCCTAGCGGTTGTTGCGCAATGATGCAGCGATCTCGACACGGTACGGAAAGGCACTGGCTCCGAGTAGCTTCAAAGGCGATGGTAGCTGCTCCAGCTGGAGGCGGCAGTTCTGCTTCGCCTTTTCGAGGCTATGCAGAGAGAGACCACCCGATTCATCGCCATCCGGAATATCTACCAGCTTTCCCCGTTCCATGACTCGGTGCAGAAGAGGCACCGCCTGCTCGTCCCCCTCAGGAGCCTCATCCGCTCTGAGAAGGGCATCTCCGGCCATGAACCCCTCGCGAAATCGTCGGTAGACTTGCTTAGGCCATGGAAAGGTACTCTTCGAGGCACTGAATTTTGCCCTTGGACTCCGCTGGCCTTCACGGTTGAGCTCGACGAGCTTATACACTCCGCCCAAGAATGGGGCATCACTTAGGGCTGCCAGTCGCGTGCCAACGCCGAATGAATCGATCGGTGCTCCCAGGCCCAACAACCTCCTCACCTTCCATTCATCCAGATCTCCGGATCCGAAAATCTTGACATCCTGCCTGCCGTGGGCATCCAACAGCTCTCGACTTCCCTGAGCTAGAGTCTTGAGATCACCGCTGTCGAGCCGAATGGCTTCGAAAGGCCTCCCCGTCTCAAGGGCCTGGCGAACCCCTTCGAGAGAGTCGAAGGTGTCGACCAAATGTACCGAGTGCCTAGGAAACTGCTGTTGATAGTGACCGAAAGCCTCCACTTCCGAGTCAAAAGCCAAGATATAGCTATGGCCCATAGTGCCAACGATGGGAATGCCGAGGCGCTGACCGGCGAGAACGTTCGAAGTGGAATCGAATCCGGCGAGAAATGCAGCTCTTGCCACCCAGGTCCCGGCCTGAGGGCCATGGGCCCGTCGGCTGCCAAATTCCGCCAGGTGAACTTCACTGCCAGCAGAGAGGCGGATACGCGCTGCCTTTGAAGCGATCGCGCTCTGAAAGTTGATGGTGCTGAGCAGCAGGGTTTCCACCAATTGCGCTTCAAGGAGGCTTCCCTCGACTCGCATCACCGGTTCGTAGGGAAAGAAAGCCGTCCCTTCGGCCATCGCCCAGATATCTCCTTGGAAGCGAAAACTGGCCAGAACCTCGAAAAAGTCATCGCCAATCTGCTCGAACTGCGGGAGACCACGAAGGTAGCTCACCTGCTCCGGCGAGAAGCGGAGCTCCTGGAGGCTCGCCAACGCCTGCTCGAGGCCGGCGAAAATCAAAAAGTTCCGATGCGGGGGCAAGTGGCGAACGAACAGCTCAAAGGTCCCTCGGGGCATCGATTCCATAGCGTGATAGGCAGCTGCCATGGTGAGCTGGTAGAAGTCGGTCGCAAAGCCGAGGTCTTCCGTATTCAGTAGCAGGGACTGGGGGTACCCATTCATTCGATTTCCTCGATTTCTGCCCGAATTCTTCCCGGGAAACCTATCCTGGCAACTGCCGATAGAAACTCAAAGCACTGTCTCCGTAGCGCCGGACTTCGACCCGTACTAGCCCGGCCACCTCCGCCGGCAGAACGGTTCGTTGAGCGTGCTCCAAGGCGATGATGCCGTCGGATCGTAGCAACAGGCCCATTTCTTGGAGGAGAGTCTCGTAGTAGCCCATTCCATAGGGCGGGTCGGCAAACATGAGGTCGAAGCTCCGGCCTTCCCGATGCAGCGTCTGGAGGCCAAGAGGTAAATCGAGACGACGCACCTCCAACCCCCTTTCATCGAGAAGCTTGCGATTCTGCTCCAGAGCCTTCAGACACCGCGGATCCCGCTCAACGGCTAGCACCTCCAAGGCTCCTCTTCCCGCTGCTTCCAAACCGACAACGCCGCTGCCTGCGTAGAGATCCAGAAATTGACAACCTTCCAATTCCTCTTGCCAAATTGAAAACAGGGCCTCTCTCACCCGTCCCTCGGTAGGGCGAGCCCCTCCGGCAACCTTGAGAGCTCGCCCCCCATGCCGACCACCGGCAACTCTCACTCCGGGGCGCCTCGCCATAGATCAGCTCGGATCCGGAAGAAGTCGGCGAAACTTGCTCTTCAAGTCATCGACTCGAATGATGATGGTGATGGGCTGGCTAATCCCTTGGAGCTCGACTGCCCTACCGCCGTCGGTAAACAAGAGAACCTCGAAAATATTACCGCCCCATTGTTGAAGGCGATCACCGATCTCCGGCTTGTAGTCAGCGGGAAAGCCCGGTCGAGAACCATCTTCCCGAAGGACGTAGGCATGAAGCTCGCGAGCGATCGCCACCACCCTCGAAGTGGCGAGACTTAAAGAATCGAAACGACCAAAAGTGAGGTCTTTGGGGGGACGATTCGGTAGCCGCAGCTCCAATTCGCAGGTCTCTATCCACTCTCCCGCCGCGGAACCATCGGCCGTTTCTTCGCTCTCACTGAGGTCCTCTCCTTTCAGGCGATCCAAGTAGCCGGCCAATTCGTCAGGCCCTAATTCACCGAGAAACAACTGTAATTGGCCGGCATCTTCGTCTAGCCCCAAACCCAAGTCTTGGGAAACGAAATCGGCCTGAGGGGCCTGTTTCTCCCTCAATCGCACAGTTCCGTTGGCAAAAAGGGTGGTCTCCTGGCGGGAGATCTCGCTAGTGCAGTCGAGGCGCACTAGAACTCGGAAGCGATCCGACTCTGCCGCCGCGTTCAGGCAGAGCAAGCTCAGGCTCAAGGGAATACACCTCAGGGCAGATTGCGACCAGCTTGGGGAAGGCATAGGTACTCTCAGCAAGTCTTTGATCCATCGACGAAATAGCTGCAGGGGCACGACTTGAGCCCGGCGAAACATCTCTGTTCAGCCCTCCGGCCGCCGCTCGAAAACCGATCCAGAGCCAAGAATTCCCTCTAGGGAGGCCACCAGATCCGGACTCAGCTCGACACACAGATCCGCTCTGGGAGAGATATGAATCGTTTGTCCAGGAAGTTGATAGCGCAGCCGGATGGGAACCTCGCCATGATTCTCGATCAGGATGTTGCGCAGACTGAACATTTCTGCCGTGGAGAGATGTCCAGGAAGAGTCAGATCCACGGAAAGGATGCGATCGGTCGGCAGTTGAACGCCGACGACCTCCTCGGCCGACATCTCGTAGTCGCTGCCTCGCTCCCGCACGCTACCCTTGACGACCACAACGGCTTCATCTTTGAGAAGGTGCCCAAATTGCTGGAGCTGGTTGGCGAAAACGGCAATGGGCATGGTCGAGGTGAGATCCTCCAAAACGAAGCGACCCATCATCCGCCCCGCATTCCGACCGCTCTTGATCTTTGTCATTCGTAGCTGGGTCACCAGACCTCCAACCCGGATGGACCCTTCCGCTCCCTCCTCATCCTTGAGGTCCTGAAGGCTCTTGAGGTGAAACCTCTTCATGACCTCGCTGTACTCGGTCAAGGGGTTGCCCGTCAGATAGAGACCCAGAGCTTGCTTTTCGAAACTGAGGCGCTCCCGCTCCGGCCAAGGAGGAAGGCGAAGATTGGGCACCGGTTCGGCGTTGACTTCTCCTCCAAAGAGGGAACCCTGCCCCATTTCGATCTCACGTCTCCGCCCCTGAGCGTAGTCGAGGACCGTATCGAGCACTTCCCACAGGGCGCGCCGGTTGTCCGTCTTGTTGTCGAAACACCCTGCCTTGATCAAACTCTCGAAAACCTTGTGATTGAGAGCTTTGATCTCCACCTCAGTCGCCAAATGGCCCAGGCTGTCGAACTTGCCCAGTTGACGCCGAGCCGCGAGAATAGCGTCGACGGCGCCTTCCCCAATACCCTTGATAGCTCCCAAGCCAAACCGCACCGCCTTGTCATCCACCGTGAACAGCCACTCACTATGGTTGATGTCCGGGGGCAGCACATCGATCCCCATTTCCCGGCACTCTTGGACGTACTTGGCCACATTGTCGGAGCTTCCCATCTCCGAGTTGAGCATCGCAGCCATGAAGGCAACGGGGAAGTGGCTCTTTAGATATGCGGTTTGGTAGGCCAGAAGAGCGTAGGCCACACTGTGGCTCTTGTTGAAACCATAGCCGGCAAAGGGCTCGATGTAGTCCCATAACTCGCCAGCCTTTTTACGGCTTTTTCCGCGACTATCGGCACCATCGAGGAATTTCTCCTTCTGCTCGGTCATCACCTCGATTTTCTTCTTGCCCATGGCCTTCCGCAGCACATCCGCTTCCGCCATGCTGAACCCAGCCACCTCCACCGCGATGAGCATTACCTGCTCTTGGTAGACGATGACGCCATAGGTCTCTTCGAGAATATCTTTGGTTTCCGGCAGAATGTAGACGACCTTCTTCTTGCCGAGCTTTCGCTGGATGTACTCCTCCACCATGCCTACGGAGAGAGCGCCAGGGCGGTACAGGGCGTTGAAGGCTGCCAGATCCTCAAAACGGGATGGTCTCGCCCGTCGGAGCAGATCCTTCATGCCTGCAGATTCAAATTGAAACACCCCGCTGGTGCGGCCCTCACAGAACAGCTGGTAGGTATCTTCATCATCCAGCCCCAGATGCTCTAGATCCAGCTCGATCCCTTGGTGTTTCAGGATCTTGATGGTGTCGTCGATGACTGTCAGGGTACGCAAACCCAAGAAATCCATCTTGAGCAGGCCGAGGTCTTCCACCACGTCCTTGTCCCATTGGGTCATGATGGTTTCAACGTCGCCCTTTTTGACGCGATAGAGAGGCACCAGCTCTTCTGTCGGCTGAGGAGTGATGACGACTCCAGCGGCATGAATCGAAGCGTGACGAGTCAACCCTTCCAGACGACTCCCAATCTCGACGATCTGTCGAACCTCCGGGTCGCTGCGCACCTCGCTCTTCAGAGCATCCACTTCTTCCGCCGCCTGGGCCAAGGACTTGGTCATGTCCGGCACCATCTTCGAAAGACGATCGACCTTCGAGTAGGGAATGCCCATAACCCGACCGACATCGCGGATCACCGCCTTGGCAGCCAAGGTTCCAAAAGTGATGATCTGGGCGACTCGATCCTTGCCGTATTTGTCGGAAACGTAGTTGATGACCTCGCCCCGACGCCGCATACAGAAGTCGATGTCGATATCCGGCATGCTGACGCGATCCGGATTCAGAAAGCGCTCAAAGAGGAGGTCATACTGAAGCGGGTCGATGTCCGTAATGCGGAGCGAATAGGAGACCAGAGATCCCGCTGCGGAGCCGCGCCCAGGGCCTACGGGAATTCCATTCTCCCGGGAATAGCGCATGAAATCCCATACCACCAAGAAATAGCCTGGGAAGCCCATCGTCTTGATGATCCCAATCTCGGTCTCCAGGCGTTGGAAATAGAGCTCCGTGGAGAACTTCTCCAACACATGGGTATTGGCTCTCCTGAGCTGTTCCAGACGCTGCTCGAGACCTTCGCGAGTCACTTTCTCGAAGTAGCTCTCCAAGGTGTAACCAGGAGGCACGGGAAACTCCGGTAAGTGGAAGGTTCCCGTGGGGATTTCCAGATCACACATTTCCGCCACGGCCACGGTGTTCTCTACCGCCTGGCCGTCATTGGGAAAAGTGGCATGCATCTCTGCCGCAGTCTTCATGAAGAATTGATCGGAGGCGTATTTCAGCCGATCCGGATCAGCGAGAGCCTTCTGGGTACCGATACACAACAGGACATCGTGAGCTCGGGCATCAGATTGGCGAAGGTAGTGGCAGTCGTTAGATGCCACGAGAGGCACCCCTAGGCGCTTGGAGAGACCTCGCAGAAACACATTGGCATCGATTTGCTCCTGAATGCCGTGATTCTGCAGCTCTAGGAAGAAATTCTCTTCTCCAAAGATCTCCAAGAGATCCCGAGCCCTCGCTTCCGCTTCGTCCTCCCCTCTTTGGCGCAGAGTTTCATTGACCTCTCCCTTGAGACAGGCGGAAAGAGCGATGACTCCTTCGCTGTGCTCTCTCAGCAGCTCATGGTCAACACGTGGCTTGTAGTAAAAGCCTTCCAAATAGGACTTGGAGGTCAGTTTGATGAGGTTGCGGTAACCCGCTTCGTTCTTGGCGAGGAGCACCAGGTGATTGTTCGACCCTTGCCCTGGAGTGCGATCACGGCGACCATAAGGGGTGGTGTAGGCCTCGATTCCGATAATTGGCTTGAGGCCACGTTTTCGCGCTCGATTGTAGAACTCGATGGCACCGAACATGTTTCCATGGTCAGTGAGCGCGACCGCCGGCATCTCTGCCTCCACGGCAGCGTCCATGACATCGTCGAGGCGATTTGCACCATCGAGAAGACTGAACTGACTGTGGAGATGAAGGTGAACGAATTGGGACATCGAGGAGAGTTTAGCTCATTGGAGCGCCATCCGACTCGCCTCGAAAGGCAGCGATGCGGAAGGCGTACTGAAGACCGGAAACCACGGTCAGGACAGCAACGAGGTAGATGCACAGTCGCGCCCAGGGAGCTGCGCTCGGCCATAGCCCAGAAGTGAGCACGACCAGCACTGCGATGACCTGGAAGGCGGTGTTGAGCTTGCTGAGAAGAGTCGGAGGAAACCTCCGAGCTCCGTGGGTCATAGAGAGAACGACGGCGAGACCGAGAATCATCACGTCCCGGGTGATCACTAAGACGGTGACCCAAACGGGAATTCTAACCCCCTGGGAAAGATTGGGGATGGCCAGGACGACATAGGCTGCCGTCATGAGGAGTTTGTCTGCAATTGGATCCAGATAGCTCCCTAGCAAGCTCTGCTGCTTGAGATAGCGCGCTGTGTAACCATCGAGAGCGTCTGTCAAACCCGCCAGAGCCATCAGCGCAAGAGCTTCCGCAGGCCTGCCATTGATCACTGCGATAATGAAAATAGGAACCAATCCGAGCCGCAGAACGGACAACAGATTGGGCAGTGTCCAGTTCACGGTTGCGTCAACAACCTCAAGCTGAGGCGAATGAACTCCAAGGCTTCCCCTCCGGAAAGGGAAGCTTGTGGGAGGCAATCGCCGGTTCCGGGCAAGAGGGCACAGCTCGCCGCCTTACGGCAGACCGACTCGGTGGAAATCTGCCCCGTGATCCTTCCTTTGCCGAGGCAAGAGATCCCTCGATTCTGGCTGCCGAGAAAGCGCAGCAAGGCTTCGAGAACTTCCAGACGCGAAATCTCCCGGTCGGGTTGAAAGCGGTGTAAGCGCTCATCTACGTCGAGGAAGCCAAGGCTGAGGACCCGAGCGATTGCCTCTCGATCCGGGTGATCGAGAATATCTGTGGCGATCCGACCACTCTGGCCTCGGCCATGGCGAATTCCTGGCACCAACCAATACAGCATGGATGCGTACTGACCTCGCCCCAGATCCTGGAGAGCGACCAGGTCCTTGACATTCTGTGGAAGCATCGACAAACGCCAAGAGAACTCGGCTCGTTCCAGGCTGTCGGTATAGACGCTGTCTTGCGGATTGGCAGCGGCCAGGGAACGCAGCAGAGCGACACCCCGACTCGGATCTCCGATCTCCACCTCCAGCTGGGCCTGTCGATGCAAAAGAGAAGTTTCTTCCGGGCGTTGAGCCACCATCCTCTGCAAAACAGCCAGCTCGGCAGAGGGATCCTCCTGCCTCTGGGACAGAAGGTGGATCGCAGCAAGGGTCTCCCATTCGTCCGACGCCCACTGTTGGAGCCGACCGACATTGTTCGCAGCCACCTCGAGGCGACCTCGATCTATCGCGTCTTGGAAGCGGAAATGCAGAATCTCTAGCGCTCTGGGCCTCAACTCCTCCACTCGACCGGCGGCGGCTTCGTAGGTGTCGGCGACCGAAGAGAACGCTTCAAAAGCTACCAATGGCGCATCACCGAGCTCGGCTGCTCGCCCCAGGCTAAGCCTAGCTGGCTCGTAGTCAGGGACCTCCTCCACTAAGGGAAGAAGGGCATCGATCCCCTTCCGATAGCGCCCCTCTACCACCCAACTCTGCCCAATGAGGAGTTGAGCCGGGTGAAAACCCTCCTCCTCGAGGAGAAGGGTTTCTGCGACCTGTCTGATCTCGGTAGGAGGTTCTCCGTCCATCAGGCGGCGGTAGGCACTCCGCAACTGCCCTGCCCTTTCGGGCTCGGCAGAAAGGGAGTAACCCACCATCGGGTCCGGTAGAAAAGCTCTATCTACCCCCCGTATGGCTTGGTGGGTGCTACCGCTCGGCTGAGCAGGGATCCTAATGTCCGGAGCCGTTGAGCATCCGGCAAGCAGAGAAAGAAGCAGGAGAGCAAATCCGGAATCGAACCGGCACCGGTTTTCGGTCCCCCGGCCCACTCGGTCAAGAAGCCAGGGAAATTGTCGCGATAGCATGTTTGTAGATCAAAGTCTCGGCACTATCGTTCTCGAGGACAATTGCAAATCTATCGAAGCGCCTTAGTCGCCCGATCATGCTCTTACCTGTCGTTAGCTCTATGTGAAGTACCTGAGCTTCCTTCAGGTTCTGAAACAGAAACCCGTCTTGGATATTAATGTTGTGCTTCGCCATTGGACCCTCCGAAGCCATTCAAGAAAGACATTGACATGAGATCTGGACCCAACCCTTTCACCCCCAACGCATCCACCCATTGCACACCCGGCTCTTTACGGAACCAGGTATTTTGACGCTTTGCAAACCGTTTTGTGGCTTGCACCGTATCACCAAGGGCAACTTCCAGAGTGGTCTCGTCGTTAAGAAAACGTACGATCTGCCGGTAACCGATAGCTTGAAAAGCGGGTGCCTCAGGATTAACTCCTGAAGCCAAGAGGTTACGGACCTCTTCGACCCAGCCGTAATCTACCATCCTTTGAACACGACACTCAATTCGATCGTATAGGAGACTCTTCGGAAGGGTCAAACAGATCTTGGTTGAAGGCAAGGCCTGTTCACCGAATGGCTGATCGGCAATCCACTCTCCCAAGGGGCGCCCGGTGACCAGAGCCACCTCCAAGGCTCGTAGAATCCGCTGCGTGTCACCGCTTGAGATCCTTAGCGCCGAAACAGGATCTAGCTCTTTCAGCTGCTTTCGTAGTGCTTCTAGGCCCTCTTCCTCGAGCTTCTTCCTCAACCGGGAATGCACTTCCGGATCGCCCGGAGGAACCGGGCTCAGCCCTTCGAAGAGAGACCGTATGTACAGCCCACTCCCCCCAACGACAATCGGTTGCTTGCCCCGGCCACGAATCTCCTCAATGGCCTTTCGGCCTCGTTTAGAGAATTCCCCGGCCGAGTATCTGTGCTCGGCTTCGACGATGTCGATGAGGTGATGAGGAACTCGCTGCTGCTCCTGCTTGGAAGGCTTGGCCGTGCCAATATCGAAGCCACGATAGACCTGCAGGGCATCGGCGTTAATGATCTCTCCACCGATTTGCTCAGCAATTTCGATTGCGAGCTCCGTCTTTCCGGTAGCGGTGGGACCAACAATGGCCAGAGTCGTTTCCATAGAAGCCAAATTCTATGCGAATCCACCGTTTCTAGCACTGGAACCGTCCAGCCAGTGCTGAGAAGCAGCGACTAGGTACCGGTCTCCCTCAAGCGTCTGTCTGGCCCTGTGGATTCCCTGCGCGACCGCGCTTCTACTACTCCTTGCCTGGCCAGGCTGCCACACTGCTCACTTGCCCCGACTCGGAGGAACGGAATTCCACTTGCACTCGACCGTGGAGATCCGTCCGAAAAACCTTCATCTGGGCCCTACGAAGCCGGTCAACAACGACCGATGCTGGGTGGCCATAGACATTGGCTGCCCCAGCAGAAATCAAGGCAACTTGGGATCCGGTTGCTTCCAGAAAGGCTCTTGACGACGATGTTTTGGAACCATGATGAGCTATCTTCAGAAACCTGCAGCGCAGGGCCTCAGGGTCGTGGCGAACAAGCTCTGCCTCGCTACGGCGCTCAATATCCCCAGTGAGGAGAAGGCAGCTCTCCCCCACCTGTGCTCGCACCACGACGGATCCTTCATTGTCGCTAGCGGTCTCTCCAGAAGAACTGGGGTGAAGAACGCGCAGGCTCCAGCGTCCGAGGGAGAGGGTCGTGCCCCGAAATAGAAATCTCATGGGCCGTCCATTAGAGGAAATCTTCTCTGCACAATCAGAATGGCGGAAGCGAGGCGCTGTCCATAACTCCTTCACTGGCAGATAGTCGACCAGACCGACCAACCCCCCGCAATGATCTCCGTCTGGGTGAGTCATGAGGACAGCATCCAAGGCTCCCACACCTTCTCCGGCCAAAGCGGGCAGCAAGACACGGCTCGCAAAGTCACCACTGGCCCAACCTCCGCCGTCCACCAGAACAGCACGGGGTCCATCTCGCAGCAGGATCGCTTCCCCTTGGCCCACATCGAGAAGAGTTGCCGTGGGGTACTGATTCTGGCGGGAGACTCCGCAGTGATTCACCATCACCAACATCAACAAGATCCAACTACCACGGCGGGGCCACTTTAGAGCGCTGATTGCGGCGAAGGAGATCCCCATTGCGGCAACAGGCCCCACCGCTGTTGGCAGCACCATCCAGGAAACCACGGGCATTTTTTGAAGGAAGATCACCGGCATCATCAGCAGATCCAGAACCGGGAGCAGTACTCCGGCGAGGGTTGGAAGAGCTAGCGCAAGGCAGGTCCACAATAGGAAGGAAGTCAAGGTTATTGCGGCCCAAGGTAGAGCCATCAGGTTGAAGAGGAAAGCTGCGGGAACCAAGAGATGAAAGGCGGGAAGAGAAAAGGGCAGAGTCGCCAATTGCGCGCTGAAACTCGCAGCAAGAGAGGTCTCCAACCAACGCGGCAGCCGTCCCCAACTGCGTAGAAGCCACGGTGAAATGAGCACGATCCCGGCGGTCGCCGCTACTGAAAGTTGGAATCCCAGATCCAATACCAGGCGAGGCCGCCAGGCTGTCGCGGCCATGGCAAAGAGAGCCAGCCCATTGGCACCGGCAGGAGGACGACGAAGCAAGAGGCTGGCTAGAGCTAGGAGAGCCATGAAAGTCGCCCGTAGGACCGCTGGCCGGGGACCGATCAAGAGGAGGTACAAGGCGACCCCTAAGGCTGTTGCGCCGAAACGTATCCCTCTCGAGGTCCGATGGGTTAGAACCAGAATCGCCAGAGCCACCAACCCGACGTGGAGCCCGGACACCGCAAGCAGGTGAGCCAAACCGGTGCGTCGTAGAGTACGTTTGTGTGAGTCTGGAACGTCTCCGACATCTCCGAGGACCATGGCCTTGACCCAGGGAAGAGAGACCGAGGTGCGATTTCCCTCACTGGCTCGATGGAGACTTTGGGAAACCCTTTCCCGCAACTCTTGGGACAAGGTCATGAAGGCTCCAGGAGGATTCATCTCCTCGATAAGGCGGGTGCTCTTGACCTTCAAGGACCAGGGAGACGGTGGGATTACAGGGCGATTGAGATATCCGCGGTTTCGCCCCAGAAAACCTCGGGCTCGGAGAGTCTGTGCTACCGGAGGAGAGATCTCCCGACCGGAGAGACGTAGCCATAGAGGCTCCCGCCAAGAAAAAAGGCGATCCCCTTGTTTCAGCTCCCTGATCCGAACAGGAACACTCCAACCAAAAGGGCCGGCCCTCCAAGGTCCCTCCAAATCAACCACCGCTGTCACGGGTCGCTTTGGATCCAGGCCAGTCTCAGCTGCACCGGGACCGGCATCCCGGAGGCAAACACTGAGCATACCGAGGGCCGCAAAGGCAACACATTGTGCCGCCAGCTGTTGTCGATGGGTGGTACGAAGTCTGCCGCTCTTTCCACCCTGTGGCTGCGGCTCCGAAGCTGTCTGAACCTCCGTCGCCTCGCGACGAAGTCGGAGAGATACCGAGACGGATAGGCCTAAGAGGAGGACGGACCAAGGCCAACTGAGATTCTTCGCCTGGAGAGCGAAGATGGTGCCGAGCAAGAAACCAAGAGAAGGGAGGAGCGCTGGATAGAGAGGGCGTTTCATACCTCTCTAAGAACGTAGAACTCTCTAGGATTATGGCGAAAAGAAGAAGGTCTCTAAGAAATGATTTGGCAAACCCGGAGCTGGAAACGACCCAAAGGGGCCAGCCCTAGTACCAGGACCCAGTACCAGAGCCCGGTACCGCTAACCCGGCTCCTCGACCGAGAACAGGGAAAGAACCGGTACCCCAAGCAGGCTCCGGAGCTTCTGTTTTCGCAAACGCTCGCGCGCCTTCTCCACTTGTTCCTCCGGCAACCGGAGGGAGAGCTTGCCGAGGGTGGTCTCCATTTCCTTCTCGAAGCGCTGACGATCCGCCGGACTCAATTCTGTTTCCAGCAACGCAAGCAGCTGCTCATCCAACGCTTCCAGCTCCTGCTCCGATTTCTCAGGTTCCTGCCCGGCAGCAAGAATCGCCGCGACGAAGCTCTCGCGCTGTGGCAAGGCTTCCGGCAGTGAGTTGGCCAAAGCCTGCAATGCGGCGGGTACATCCAGGGAAGGCGCGGCTTGGCGCTGGGCGGTCAGGTTCAATTCCCGAGCTGATTCCCAGGCTTCCTGGATTGCCCGCTGGCAATAGCGCAAGCTGGAGATGGAACCTTTCGTGCCACGCTCGCGCCGCCTCTCGAAGAGATCTTCCAGAGCCTCCAGGACCAGACCCAAAGGGATTCCTTCCTCTCTCCAGGCCCGAGCCTGACGCCAGTCCGCTGGTGACAATAGGAGTGGGGCTCCTCGCAACCGAATGAAGGCCTCCTCGATGGCCAGAAAGTAGCGTTGGTCCTCGCTACCTATCTCATTCTTGGAGGCCATGACGACTCCGCTGGTAGATGAGCCGCAAGCCGGTGAGAGTCAACATTTGGTCTACATGGTCGATGTGGTTGGAAGCCGAGGCGATCAGCTCCGCCAAGCCACCGGTAGCAATGACCGTTTCGAGGCCGGGCATTTCCAGCTTCAAGCGCGCCAGGATGCCGTCCACTTGCCCCAAGAAGCCGTAGAAGATGCCAGCCTGCATGGCGCCCTCCGTATTGCTTCCTATGAGACTCTTCGGTTGAACGATTTCCACCCGATAAAGGCGCGAGGCCTTGGCGAACAGGGCCTCAGAAGAAATGCTGATCCCGGGAGTTATCAAGCCGCCGACGTATTCCCCTTCCCCATTCACCACATCGAAAGTAGTGGCGGTACCAAAATCGACCACGACGACCGGTGAGCCATGCAGCTCCCGGGCTGCCAGAGCATTGACGATTCGATCGGCTCCCACCTCTGCTGGATGGTCGTAGCGAAGCGGCAGTCCCGTGTCCGTGTGAGCGTCGATAAACATCGGCTCGCAGCCAAAAACCTGGCGCGACATCTGTTCCAGAGCGAAATGCAGCGGAGGAACCACAGAGGAGATCACCACGGCCTCGACTCGGCCTGGGTCAAGGCCCGCCCGCTGCAGCAAGGGGAGTAGGAGGGCTACATACTCATCGGCCGTTCGACGCGCCGTGGTCGAGAGTCGGAAATGGTAGATCAGCTCGTTTTCTTTCAGGACACCAAAGACGGCGTTGGTGTTTCCCACATCGACCAAAATCAAGAGATCCCGGTCTGTCCCAGTGCTCATAGATCCCCTGCTCCCTGGAATATCTCTCCGGTGGTTACGCACTCTTCTCCCTGTTCGGTCTTCAGTCGCAGACTGCCTTGCCGGTCGAAGCCGATGAACTCTCCATCGATATACCTCTCACCGATCTTGCAGGTGAGTCGATCGCCTAGCGCGTGAACAGACTTCCGCCGATAGTGATCGATCAGCCAATCTTGATCTTCCAACCGCGTCAGATGATGGGTTGTGGTCGAGAGGACTCGATCGGTGAGCTCAGCCAGGCTAGGTAGGGAGGGAGCACAATCCGCCAGGGAGATGGATGGCTTTGCGGGGAGCTCTTCAGTTCGATGACTATGGTTGATGCCAAAGCCCAGAAGACCAACGGCAGCTTCCCCTGATCGAGATTTGATGTCGATCAGGATGCCACCCACTTTTCGTTTTCTGATCAGAAGGTCGTTGGGCCATTTGAGCTGACAGCTATCACCGTCGCCCAGATAAACCTCGATCGCTTCCGCCAAGGAAACTGCCATCAAGAGAGGAAGGTTTCGCACTTCCCGATCGGCAGGGAAGCGGCGAAGGAGGGTGACGAAGACCCCAGCTCCCGCAGGACTCGACCAACTCCTACCATGTCGCCCTCGGCCAGCGGTCTGCTGATAGGCAATGACGATCGCTTCAGGGACCTGTCTCCCCTCGCCGGTGTACTCCCGGACGAAACGACTGGCCAATTTTTGAGTCGAACCGATGGCTTCGACCACGATGAGATTGTCGCGCCCCGACGAAGGGCGCAACGCCAAAAGCTCATCTAAGTAGCCACGGAAGCCCATGAAAAGCCGGAATCAGCCCTCGAGGCTCGCCTGTAGGCTCGCCCGCCTCTCGCTGAGCTCCACCAGACGCTGACGACTCTTCTCAACCACCGCTGCTGGTGCTTTGCTGAGAAAATGTTGATTGTTCAGTCGCTGCTCCCCTTTATCGATCTCTTCGGCAAGCTTCTCGATCTCCTTCTGGACTTTCTGGCGTTGAGCTGGACTCAATTCCCGCTCCGCAGTCACAGCGATTTCGATTCCAGCTACCAGATCCCGAGAGCTGCCTTCCGGAGGCGGCGCTATCTCAAAGCTCTCTAGCCGGCCGAGAAAACTCAACAAGGGTTCCTCAACCTTCAGAAAAGACTCCATCCCAGCAATCTCAGAGCTGGCGAAAAGTTTGACTTTCTCGCCCGGAGGCAGCCCCATCTCCTTGCGAATGGAGCGCAATCGAGTGATCACCTCGATGAGGGCCTGCATCTGGCTTTCCCCTTGAGGATCCCGCCAGCCCTCCTCCGCTTGAGGATAGGGAGCCAGAGCGATGGTCGTGGGATGAATCGCTTCGTGACCCGGCAGGCGCTGCCACAATTCCTCGGTGAGGTACGGCATCACCGGATGGAGCAACCGGAGACTCCGATCCAAGGCGGTCAGAACAACCTCCCCGACCAACGGACGAGGTGCCTCTCCCCCAAGGGCCGGCTTTGAGAATTCTAGGTACCAGTCGCATAGCTCATGCCAGAAAAAGTGGTAGAGACAGTTGCAGGCCTCGTCGAACCGGAAAGTGGCGAACTTGGCGTTGACCTCCTCGGCAGTGGCGGAGAGCCGGCTCAGGATCCACCGTTCCGGAGCTTCCAATTGGGCAAAATCCAAACTTTCTTGAACCTTCGCCTCTCCCACCCGCGAAAGGGCAAAACGAGTCGCGTTCCACAATTTGTTACCGAAAGCTCGGTAGCCCGCCATGCGCTCCGGATCGAGAGGAATATCCCTCCCGGGGCTGTCGAGGACCGTCAGCGTAAAGCGAAGGGCGTCCGCGCCATATTCATCGACCAGATCCAAGGGGTCGACGGTATTCCCTCTCGTCTTCGACATCTTGTGACCCTTGGCATCCCGTACCAAGCCCGTCAGATGAACCGCTGAAAAAGGTAGAGTATCGGTGAAGTGAAGCCCCATCATGGCCATTCGAGCTACCCAGAAAAACAAGATGTCATAGCCTGTGATGAGGACGTTGGTGGGGTAGAAACTGGCCATATCGGGCGTTTCTTCGGGCCATCCAAGAGTTGCGAAGGGCCAGAGACCGGATGAGAACCAGGTGTCCAACACATCCACATCTCGGGTCAGCTCATCGGTCCCGGCTTCTTCGATGGCCTCCTCTAAACTGTTGGCCACAAAGACTTTTCCGTCTGAGGTGTACCAGGCGGGAATCTGATGGCCCCACCACAATTGACGAGACACACACCAGGGTTGGATATTGGATAACCAGTGGCTCCAAGTTTTTCCCCAGGAGTCGGGAACCAACTGCAACTCTCCCTCTTCGACAGCGTCGAGGGCTCGTTTTGCCATGGAAGAGACGTTGCAGAACCATTGGGTCGAAACGAGGGGTTCCACGGGCTCGTCGCTACGTTGGCTATGGCCGACGTTGTGAAGGTGTTCTTCGACCTTGATCAGACGGCCCTCTTGCTCCAATCGCTCGACGATCTTTCGTCGAGCTTCGAAGCGATCCAGGCCCTCGAAATCAGGCCCAGCCGCTGCGGTCATCTTTCCCCGGCGATCGATCACCTGAATCAGCTCCAACCCGTGCCTCTGCCCCATCTCGAAGTCGTTAGGGTCGTGAAAGGGAGTCACTTTCACCAAGCCCGTACCAAAGCCCGGTTCGACCACATCGTCCGCAATGAACGGCAAAGTGCGACCGAGGATCGGTAGAATCGCAACCCGCTTGCGAAGGTGCTGATAGCGCTCATCCTCCGGGTGCATCGCGATAGCCGTGTCGCCCAACAAGGTCTCGGGGCGAGTCGTGGCAACGACGACCCTTTCGTCGCTTCCTTCGACGGAGTAAGCCATATGGTAGAGCTTGCCCCGCATCTCGCGCATCTCCACTTCGAGGTCAGAGATGGCCGTATTGAGCCTCGGTGACCAATTGACGATGTACTCGCCGCGATAGATGAGGCCTTCCTTGTAGAGCTGCACGAAAGCTTCTCGTACGGCTCGGGAAAATCCATCGTCGAGGGTGAATCGTTCGCGGCTCCAATCACAGCTGGATCCCAAGAGATCTAATTGCTTACGAATGTTCCCTTGGTATTGCTCCTTCCATTGCCAAGCCCGCTTCAGGAACGCTTCTCGGCCGATCTCTTCCCGTGAGCTTCCTTCGGCTTCGAGCTGCTTCTCCACCATGAGCTGAGTCGCTATCCCCGCGTGGTCTGTTCCGGGAAGCCACAGAGCTTGCCGGCCCTGCATGCGGTGCCAACGAACCAGAAGGTCCTGCAAAGCCGATTGAAGAGCATGGCCAATATGCAGCTTGCCCGTCACATTGGGGGGCGGGATCATGATGCAGAAACTCGACTCTAGGGGACCATTGGGAGTCCGAAAAACATCGTTCTCCGACCAATAGGTCTGCCATTTCTGTTCATAACTCTTCGGGTCGAAGTGCTTATCCATGGTGCTTCAGGATGCCCCAGTTTCTATCGGTTCTGTTTTTCGTCTGGTTAGGAATCTTCGTCTGGTTTGGAACCTGCAGCGGCCCCGCCCGGTCCGCGTAGATGTAGGCGAAGCACCCTCGAGGCCTTCACGGCTCCGATGGGAAGGGAGGTCACCCACTATTGGCAGTCGTCTTCGGGCTGAGGTGACCTGAGAGCTGCCAGGGCCTTCGAGCTGAGTTGGCCCTCGTGATGAAATCGCCATCAAGCTGAGATAGCCCTTGCGTGGAGACAGCTTGCGAGCTGAGCTGGGTACCGGTAGAGCCAGAGAGCATCGGCGCCACCATAGGCAACCAGAAGGCTCAAAGGCTCTTCTGACACTACCTACTCTACCTGGCTTTCCAATTCCCGCAGGCGATCCTTGATCACCACTTCGGCCAGGTCTGGGATAACTTCCCAAGCGATCTCACGAGTCATCTTCTCGCTCAACTTCTCCACGACTCGACGAGCAATGCGCTCGACATCATCTTCGGAGAGGCCACCGCTGAAAGCCGCGGATGGTGTGACCTCGGTGGCGATTGGTTCTGGAGCTTCCGGCTCTGGAGCTTCCGGTTCTGGGGCTTCCGGCTCTGGGCTAGCGACCTCTGGGCTTGCGAGCTCGGCGCTTTCCAACTCACCAACAGCGTCCGCCTCGTCGACAGCTACTTCCTGTTCTGGAATTAGCTCAGCAGCTGTCTCTTCCATCTTGGGTGCTTCGACCGCGGACGGTTCGACGGCTATGGGAGCAAACTCTGGAAGATCCACGGCTGCCGGCTCGGCTACGGCTTGGAGTGGTTCCTCGGCAACGACGGGCTCCGCTACCACTTCAACAGGGGGAGTTACCGCCGATTCTGACTCCACGACATCTTCCGGCTCGGCAGCCCAAATATCGGAGGCTGGCTCAGCGACCACTTCTTCCGACGGCTCGGTTGCCGCTTCAGCGGCGGGTTCCGCGCGGAGGTTAAAGGGAGTCGTCGTCCAGGCATCTGCGCCAGAATCAGAGTCGGCAGGCGGGGCAACGGACTCAGCAGGCATCTCTCCGCCTAGTGCTGGTCCACTGGATGCTGGAGCAGCCTCAACTTCCGTTTCGCTGGAAGCGCTAGGTGACAGCTCGCCCACGATTCGCAGCAACTCCTGTGAATCGAAGGGCTTCTTCAGCGTTTGATCGGCTCCACTGGAGCGAAATTCACCTTCGTCAAAGGGCTCAAAGGTGCCGACGAGAAGCAACACTGGCACTTCCGGGTAGCGCTCCTTCGAGCGACGTGCCACCTCGTATCCGGAAGCTCCGGGCATGTGCACGTCAGCGATCACGAAGTCCGGAGAGGACTGCCCCAAGCGCTCCAGGGCGTCGTCACCGTTGCTCACCGCATCGAGATCGTAGTCCTGGTCCATGAAAGTCAGCTCGATGACTTTCTGAATGGTCACGCTGTCATCCGCCAGCAGGATCGTCTTACTCATTATTCCTCCGTAATTTACGCGCGTAAAAGTAGCATCGAGCCTGCGATGAGTCAATCACTGCGGTACCAGGCCTCTCGGAAAGATTTCAGTCTTCGAAGAAGTAGATCAAATCGGTAGCTGGAGGTTCGTATCCGAGCTGACGCAGCAAGGTGACCACTTGACCCCGGTGGTAGCTAGAGTGGTTCGCCAAGTGAAGAATACACTGCCAGAGCTTTCGGCGATGGGTTTCCCCTCGGCTATTGTTCCAATCGACGTCCCCTTGCAAGAGCTCTTGACTCAAAGAAGCGATGAAGAATTCCATTTGAGGCCAGAATTCCTCGAAGCCATTCTTGACCGCCGCCAGGTCTGCGTACTCCTGAATGCCTGGCACCTCGTTCAAGGGATCGCCCACCCAGCGAGAGAACCACATCTGTTCCGCACCGAGAATGTGAGCGAGAGTCCCGACGAGAGAGCCATGGCTAGTCCCAGCCGACCGGCTCGCATCTTCCTCCCTCACGAGACTCACCGCCGCGACAATTCGGCGATCTGCCCACAAGGTGTATTTGAGCAACTCGCCGGCCATCTTCAATGGGTGCATCGTGATTGAAATTCCTTCCGAAAAGGCCGTGAGCTCTGAGTAAACTCTCAGTGAGGTTCGGGGACGATCCGGATCACACGACCGGCGAGACCCCGCCTCCCTTCGGCCCAACGCTGCTAAGAGGACATCTTAGGATTGTAACAGCCCACCGGCCGGCAGGCACGGCCGAGAAATCCTGTCGCTCGTCTACCGCCTAGGAAAGCTCCCCGTGGGACAGTGCTCCAGCCCACCGACTAGCCAGACTGAGAAAATGGGAAACTCTGAGAGGTGAACCTCTGTGGACGATGTCTGCCGTATGATCTAGCATGAACAGGAGCGGCGTGCGCCCAGGGCGCCCTCCCAACAACCGTGTACGCCCGTATCTTCGGTACGTTTTTGTAAGAGGACTATCCATGCTCAAGGTCGAGCCCTACAGACCCAAACATCCCGTTCGCATCATTACTTCTGCCGCTCTCTTCGACGGCCATGATGCATCGATCAACATCATGCGTCGGATCCTCCAGGGAACCGGCGCTGAGGTGATTCACCTGGGCCACAACCGTAGCGTGGAAGAAGTCGTCAACGCGGCCATCCAGGAGGACGCCCAAGGGATTGCTATTTCCAGCTACCAGGGCGGTCATATGGAGTACTTCACCTACATGCGGGAGATGCTTCAGGAGCGAGGAGCTGGCCACGTCAAAATTTTTGGTGGTGGCGGCGGGGTGATCGTCCCAGAAGAGATCGAAGAGCTCCACGCCAAGGGCATCGAGCGAGTTTTCTCACCGGAAGATGGACGGACCCTCGGTCTACAGGGCATGATCAACATGATCATGGAGACCTGCGATTTCGTACCCGAGAACCTCCCCCTGAGCATGAATGGCAGCTACCTGCCTCTGGCCCGCCAATTGACCTTGGCTGAGCTGAGAACCACTCAGGCGCGAGAAGAGACCCAAAAACAAACGGCACCCGCTGCGACGGAGACGAATCGCCCCCCCATCGTAGGAATCACCGGGACCGGCGGAGCGGGAAAGAGCAGCCTTACAGACGAATTAGTGAGGCGCTTCGTCCACGATTTCACAGACAAGAAAATCGCCGTCGTCTGCGTGGATCCAACCCGTCGTCGCACCGGTGGCGCGCTGCTGGGGGATCGAATTCGATTCAACAGTCTCAAAAACCCTCGGGTCTACATGCGCTCCTTGGCTACCAGAGGGGCTCGTGGCGAAGTCTCGACGGCGGTGCAGCAAGTTCTGGATGCGGTGCGTTCAGGCCCCTTCGACCTCATTTTCGTAGAGACCGCCGGTATCGGCCAGGGTGACAATGCCATCACGGAGATCTCCGACCTTTCCCTCTATGTCATGACCAGTGAATTCGGCGCTCCGAGCCAACTGGAGAAGATTGAGATGCTCGACTACGCAGACTTGGTGGCGATCAACAAATACACCCGTCGCGGCAGTGAGGATGCGCTGCGCGAGGTGCGGAAACAGGTGCGGAGAAATCGAGAGAGTTTCGACCAAAGTCTAGAAGATCTGCCGATCTTCGGTACCAGTGCGGCCCACTTCAACGATACCGGCGTCAATGCTCTCTATGGTCATCTCATCCAGACCCTCAATCAGCGGTTTGACTTGGAGTGGAAGAGCTCCTACCCCGCCGACAGTCGGCGCGCCACAGATACCCGACAGCTGATCATCCAGCCTGGGCGAGAGCGTTACCTCAGCGAAATCTCTGAAGCGGTGAGAGAACATAGAAGTTGGGCGAGAGAACAAGCGGACGCAGCCGCTGATATCGAGGCCCTCGAAGGAGCGATTCGTTTGCTCGAGGGCCCGAGCCAAGGTGAGCGGCAAGCCTGGACCCCCTTTGGTTCCCAGGGAGTCGAGGCGGCAGCCAAGAAGCGCCCCGCCCTCCTCGACCTCATGGAGGAGTACGACCGAAACTTGCACCGTCTGACTCCAGAGAACCTGGACTTGCTTCGAGGCTGGGCCTCCTGGCAAGCCTCCTATCAAGATGAAGTGTTCACCTACGCAGTCCGAGGCCGGGAGGTTCGGGTCGACAATTTCCGCACGACTCTATCCGAGACGAAAGTCCCCAAGGTCGCTCTTCCCCGCTTCCGAGGGGCCGCAGACCGGCTCTTCTGGCGCCAATTGGAGAATGTTCCCGGGGAATATCCCTATACCTCTGGAGTCTACCCATTCAAACGACAGGCAGAAGATCCCACCCGCATGTTCGCTGGAGAGGGGCCTTCCGAGAGAACCAATGAACGGTTCCATCTCCTCGCTGACGGCCAATCCGCCAAGCGCCTGTCCACGGCTTTCGACTCCATCACCCTTTATGGTGAAGATCCGGAGTTTCGTCCGGACATTTACGGCAAGATCGGGGAAAGCGGGGTCAGCATTTTCACCGTCGAAGAAGCGGAGCGCCTCTACGCTGGCTTCGACCTCATGAACCCAACGACTTCCGTCTCCATGACCATCAATGGTCCAGCTCCGACCATCCTGGCCTTCTTCTTCTCCACCGCTATCCGCCAGCGTTGCCGCCGCTTCCTGAAGGACGAGGGACGCCTGGAGATCTCGGACTCAGAAGTACTGGCTCCGGATGCTGACCGCCAAGCTACCTGGGAAGAGGTGCGGGCCCTCCTCAGCGATGCAGAGTACGAGGAGCTGCGGAGCCAGGCGCTGGCCCGGGTGCGCGGAACCGTTCAGGCCGACATTCTCAAGGAGGATCAGGGCCAAAACACCTGCATCTTCTCCACCGAGTTCGCCCTACGAATGATGGGAGATGTGCAGCAGTTCTTCATCGACCACGAGGTACGAAATTTTTATAGCGTCTCCATCAGCGGGTACCACATCGCTGAAGCGGGAGCCAACCCTCTGCATCAACTGGCTTTCACCTTGGCCAACGGCTTTACCTACGTCGAGTACTACTTGTCTCGGGGTATGAAGATCGACCACTTCGCTCCCAATCTCTCTTTTTTCTTCTCCAATGGCATGGATGCCGAGTACAGCGTCATCGGTAGAGTGGCTAGGCGTATCTGGGCCGTAGCCATGAAACGCCTCTACGGTGCCTCTGCTCGTAGCCAGAAGCTCAAGTACCACATCCAAACCAGTGGCCGTAGTCTCCACGCCATGGAGATCGACTTCAACGATATTCGCACCACGCTGCAGGCATTGCTGGCGACCTATGACAATGCCCAGAGCCTCCACACCAATGCCTACGATGAAGCGATTACAACTCCGACCAGTGAGTCAGTGCGTCGAGCCATGGCCATTCAGCTGATCATCAACAAAGAGTTTGGCTTGGTGAATTGTGAGAATGCCACCCAGGGAGCCTTCATCATCGAGGAGCTCACGGACCTCGTGGAGGAAGCGGTACTGGCGGAATTCGACCGGCTCACGGAACGGGGCGGTGTCCTCGGAGCTATGGAGTTGCAATATCAGCGCGGCCAGATCCAGGACGACTCCTTGAAGTACGAGCACCTCAAACACAGCGGAGCCCTCCCCATCATTGGGGTCAATACTTTCCTGGCCAAGGATTCTGAGAGCTCTCAGTTGGCCCAGGGAGTCGAGTTGACTCGTGCCTCCAAGGAAGAGAAAGAGTTGTGCATCGACCGCCTGCGGACCTTCCACGCTCAGCATGCAGAAGAATCCCCCAAAAGCCTGACAACCCTCAAGAGCGCCGCTCTTTCCGGTGGCAACATCTTCGCTGCCCTCATGGAGGCCGTGGAACATTGCTCCCTGGGCCAGATAACCCATGCCCTCTACGAGGTGGGTGGCGAGTACCGGCGGAATCTCTAGCCGCCCACAAGACTCCAAAACTAGACTCGAAAAAGGCGGCCTCTACAAAGCTGGCCCCTACAAAGCTGGTCTAAGGGGAATCGAGATGGCAGGCCGAGCCATGAGACTTGCCAACGGAATACTGACCACCTGATTCGCGAAGCCTTCCCGGTCGATAGCGAGGCGCAGATGGGTCGCTTCGACATTGGGGAATCGAAATTGGCCCTGGGAATCCGAGGAGACCGTCGCTACCAGTCTCAACGCCCCTTCCCCTTGCGCGAGAAGCCTCAAACGCGCTCCGGTCACCGGCAGCCCACTGCTGGAATCGACGACGTTTCCAGCCAGAGTGAGTTGCACCAGGGGTATCTCCACTCTATCCATCTCGGGCACTCGCAGGTCTTCACTGGCCTCCAGACGCCGCTCCCGCGAAACGGCACGGATTCGGTACCGCCCCTCTTTGAGGCCACTGGCAGCAAAAGTCCCATGACGGTCTGTGCGCCCGCCGTCTACGATGGCTCCGACCCCATCTAGAATCTGCACTTCCGAGCCGGCGATGGGCTGCCCATCGAGGGAGACCATCGCCAATACGGAAAAACCTTCGTCTAGCTCAAGGTCGACTCTCGGTACCCGGTCGGCAGGGCTACATTGGACCTTGGATTCCCCTCGACGGCCTTGGAGACTCCGAGCGACCACTGTCCAAGAACCATCCTTCAGACCGGTAATTCCGTATTCGCCTCGATAGTCCACCGTACCCACGACGGTCGCCGTATGGGCTCGGCTAGCGAATACCTCAAGGGACTCCAGGTTCTCTTCTTGGGAGGAGAGAATCCGGCCTTGAAGGGTGCACGAAGACTGAAGGACCAGAGTGACTTCGGTACTCCCTTGAGGGCTAACGGTGACCCGCTTCTGGGTTTCGACGTAGCCCTCCATTTCGACCAGTAGGAGAGCATCGGCGGAGCTAGGAACTCGTTCAAAAGAGGCCGCGCCTTGCCGATCAGTCCGCCGCATCAGCGGTGATCCTCCAGCCAGCAGGCGGACCGTGGCTCCCTCCACGGGGCTCCCCCCTTCATCCACGGTAGTGCTGACGATCTGGCCCGACGCGGGGAGGGAGATCTCCACGTAACCCCCGGTCGGCGAGATCCCCACGACTTCTTGGGACCGACCCAGGGTGGGATGCCTCACCGCCACTCGAGTCTGTCCCGGAGCCAGGCCACCGAGGCTGAACTTACCGGCCTCGTCGGCTCGAGTCTGGTGGCCCCCTGCCCGAACGGTAGAACCGCCCGCAGGATCTCCCTTGTGAGTAACCACCAAACCTTCGAGAAGCACTCCTTCCTCCAAACGGAAAGTCAGCTCTCTCACTTGCCCTGCGCCGAGCTGGTCGACCTTTTGGGTCTCCGGTCGATAGCCATTGGCTCGAACCTGGAGATCCAGATCGCCAGGAGGTATCCCTTGCAGCCGAAACTTTCCGGCAGCGTCGGTTGTCGTGGCAAGACCATCAAGGTAAAGGGAAGCCGAGAGCCCTGCCGATAGTCCATCTTTGAGTTCGACCGCCACAAAGGCACCGGGCAAGGGTCGACCTTCTGAGTCCAAGACGGCACCTTCGATGGAGCCCCCAGACGACAGAGTGACGACCAAGGAACTCTCCTGGGAAGCGAGAACGCCCTCCAATTTCTTGGGAACAAACCCAGCTCGGTGAATCTGCAAGTTAATGGGACGGTCTGGCTGGATATCTCGGAGGGTGAAGGCTCCTTCGACATCGGTCGTCGTCAGGGGATGACCGCCACCAGACGAAAACTCCTTGCCACCAGCTCCGGGGATCTCAGCGCGGTGGGTGAGAAAGATCTCTGCCCCTTCGACTCCTTGTCCTTCGGAGTCGACCACCCGGCCCTGGAGATGGAGAGTCGGCCCCAGGGTGAGGGTCCCTAGGTCAGTTTGACGGCCTTTCTGTGGAAAACGGATCCCCGACCTGCTGGTGGGACTGAAGCCTTTTCTTCGGGCGATGAGATCCACCGGCCCTCGAGGTAAATCACCGATCTCAAAGGTGCCATCCGCTGCCGTAGAAGCTGTCGCCAGCGCTGGAGCTCGAAGTCGAGCACCGACCGCCACCTGACGGCGCAGTGCGAACCCAGAAGCCGCTACCAAAACGACTTCTACCTGGCCAAGGGGTTCGCCAGATGCCGAGGTCACCCGGCCCCGTAGTCGATTCGCGGGCTCTAGAATCAGATCCAGGGAGGTCGTGCCGCCACTGGCCGGAGGACTCCAGGGCCGCGTCACCGGTGCGAACCCTGGAGCACCAACGACGATCTCATAGGGCTCTGAAGGAACGAGCTTCCTGGCCACGGCTCGGCCGCCCACCGGATCGACCCAAGTCCGTACTGACGGCAGACGGTCACCGGTTCGCGCCTGGACCTGGGAAAGGTGCCGCAACTCGGCCTCGACTCCAAGGACCGGGCTACCATCGGTTCCTCTCACGGCTATTTCGAGGCTCGCCGAACGACTCAATTCAATAGAAGGCCTGTCTCCCGGCCGACCTACGACGGGCACATTCAAAGGAAGATAGCCCTGGGCATCGACGCCAAAGATCAGCTTTTCGTCTTTCCCTATCGACAGTCGCCAAGCACCCCGAGCATCTGTCCGACTCCAGATTCCCCGGTCCCGAGCCAGCCATACGAAGGCCCCCGGAATAGCTTGGCGGGTCGTCTCATCCAGGATGTACCCAGAGATCTCTCTCGCCATGGGGACGGCGGTTCGAACCTCCTGGGCTCCCTCTTGAAACTCCAGGTCTACCAAACCTAGACGGCCCTCCTCGGGGGCCAAGATGTGCATGGGAGGGGATGATCGCGAAATACCGGGCAACCAGGCATGGTCATCCTCTTCCACCTGGGAGATAGGTGCCCGGCGCTCCGAGGGGATGATGAGAAGACCCTCCGAGGAAGAGCCCGCGGCATTCTTCACCACCAACCACCGTCCTTCGGAGTCGGAGGGGGTCACAGGGAGGAGAGTGGCCGTGGAGCCTTCATTCGCCCAGTCGATCTCTCGAGGCAGATAAAGGGGATGCTCAATCCACCAAGGGGAGTGAGACAGGTCATCTCGAGGGATCCGGACCTCAGCCACCCCATCGGCCCCCGTTCGGGCCGTCACCAGCTTGAGTTGCCAAGAATACGGTGATCCTTCGCCGAACAAAGGCCTCGGCGGCAGGACCCAAGCGTCGCCAATGGGTTCGCCCCTAGGACCCACGGCTCTCAGCCGGATTGTTTTCGCCGGTTGAAGGACCACCTCCGGTAGGGAGAGGTCGCCCAGGAGGGCCCGGAGTTCGAAACGCATCGGTGCCAGGCCTTCCTGCTCGACCGACAGGGTCCACAAGCCTTGGGCGGGGGCCTTGATGGCAAAGCTCCCATCCGCCTGGGAACGACCGACTTCTCTGGCTACCGCAGGAGAAGCCTCGAACCAATCCCAATAGTGATTTCTAACCGGCAGCAGCCGAATAGTGGCTCCAACCAGAGGCTCGCCTTGGAGACCCCTTACCGAACCGTGAATCACTATCTCTCCATCTAAGGCAGATGCCATAACTGGCAACCAGCTGAACATCAGGACCGAAAGGAAAAGATTCATCTCGAGCCACGGTCGACGGCAGGAAGGCAATCTCATTGGATTCATCTCAGGGATCTCCAGGGCGAGTTCTGGGTTGTTGCCTAGAGGCAGGTTGAGGTTTCTCTAGACTTGCCTAAGGGCAGTAGTCCGAGTCGGCGATGCAATTGGCACAGTCCCGGCAAACGACTCCGGCCTCGTCAGAGGTGCACTGGTTGAGCCCCGCCGCCGTTCGGATACCACCGCCATGACAAGCGGTTCCGCCGCTCACCCAATAGTCGTTGATCACCGGGTCCCATCCTTGATCCGAAGTCCACCAGCTGACAGAGTCTGGGTGGTCGTTGCCCGGGCAAGAAACCGTGCAGTCGGTGCAGTTATCGATGGGGCCTGCGGCAAAGGAGCGGCAGAAGTAGCCGGTACATCCGCCCCCTCCCCCACCAAAGATCCCTTGAACGGTAGAGCCTAGATTGTCATCGGCATCGCCCTGGGCACTGCTGGCATCGAAGAAGACTTCCGTCACCAGGCCCTGAGGATCGAGGGTCAGAAGGTAAGGGGCTTCTAGAGCTTCCTGAGCCGCTACTGGGACAGCCAGAGCTGCGGCAAAGAGAAGGATCAGAAGGCCCGACAGGATTGGGGTCCATCGTGCTGTCGAAGGTCTTTTTTCGGTAAGCATTTTTTCTCTCCATGATCGAAGTTATTGGGAACCACTTCGAAGCGACCAGGTCGGTATCCCGCCTGAGAGAGGTCCAGAATCTATCTAGCCGTGCCCAGTGAGTTCGGCCTGCAACCCCTAGCCAAGGCGTAGTGGAGCTCCTCAAACCAAAGAAGAGACCTCGCATCAAAGTGGCCTTCACTCGGGGTGGCGGAGAAAATCCGACTTCAGGATCACCCTTGACGGGCAGCCGGGTTAGTTTTCTTCCTAGTTCCAGGGAAGCGTCCAGGCGAAGCGCTTCGGTGAAGACAGATGCATCGAGATCGAAGGAAGGCAGGTGCTGTCGGAAGTGTGGCTACCAGGTCCGGAGATCCACTTTTTCGCAGCCTTTAGCAGTAGACTTGTGGCCGATGCCCCAAACCAAATCGAGACGGACGAAGAGTCCCCTTGGCGACCAAGACCCAGTGGGTCCCTCTCTTCCTGATCACCCCTGGGTAGAGGTCGTACCTACCTGGCAAACCAGAGGTTCCTCTCCATGAGAATCGGAATTCTTTCCCGCGGACCAGAGCTCTATTCCACTTGGAGGCTCAAGGAAGCAGCCACGGATCGCGGCCATGACGTGCGCGTCGTCGACTATCTACGCTGCTATATGAACATTACTCCCAGGAAACCCTCGGTGATTCTCGGCGGCAAGAACCTCCATTTCGATGCCATCATCCCCCGGGTCGGCGCTTCGAATACCTTTTATGGCGCAGCGGTGGTGCGGCAATTCGAAGTCATGGGAGTGTTCGCAGCTAACGGCTCCCAAGCCATCACGAGGTCGCGGGACAAACTACGCTGTCACCAGCTCCTGGCTCGAGAGGGTCTAGGCATGCCGGTAACAGGCTTCGCCCATTCCACTCACGACATCGATGGTCTGATCGAAACCGTCGGCGGAGCGCCGATGATCATCAAATTAGTGGAGGGAACTCAGGGGATCGGAGTTGTTCTGGCGGAAACTTACAAGGCCGCTGAATCCGTTATCGCCGCCTTTCGCCAGCTCAATGCCAATATGCTGGCTCAGGAGTACATTCAAGAAGCTCGTGGTGCCGACTACCGAGCCTTCGTCGTCGACGGTAAGGTCATCGCCTCGATGCGCCGGCAGGCTCCCCCCGGGGAGTTTCGCTCGAACCTGCACCGGGGAGGCACAGCTGACGTTGTCAGGCTCACTACCCTCGAGCGTCGCACCGCGGTGAGAGCCACCAAGGCTCTGGGTCTTCACGTTGCCGGCGTAGACATGCTCCGCTCAAAGCGTGGACCGATGGTTCTGGAAGTCAATTCCTCTCCAGGATTGGAAGGAATCGAAAACGCCACGGATATCGATGTCGCCTCTGCCATCATCGAGTTTCTAGAAAAGAAAGCTGAGAAAGGCCCCACCCGTGACCGCATCCATGGATGAGAATATTTTCATTGGCGACTACGAGATTCCTCCCGGAAAGCGCCAACGCCTAGAGCTTCCCCTAGCACGTCTTTTTACCGGCACTCCCTTGGGGGTTCCAGTTACAGTGGTCAATGGACGGCACAGCGGCCCCAGAGTCTTTCTAACCTCCACTCTCCACGGCGACGAGCTCAACGGCATCGAAATCATCCGCCAGGTGATGTCTCGTCTGTCGGCCAAGAACCTCCGGGGTGCCGTCATCGCCGTGCCGGTGGTCAACGTCTTCGGCTTCGTTCACCAGACTCGGTATTTGCCGGATCGTCGGGATCTGAATCGTAGTTTCCCCGGTTCCAAGCGAGGCTCTCTGGCGGCTCGTCTGGCTCATCTATTGATGAATGAAGTCATTCAGCAGTGTGATTACGGCCTCGACTTTCACACCGGGTCTCATCACCGGTCGAACCTCCCTCAGATCCGGGCCGAACTGGAGAACGAGGCCATTCGTAGCCTAGCGGAGGCCTTTAGCGCCCCATTGATCATCGATGCCAACTCCATCAACGGTAGCCTCCGAGGAGCAGCCCGCAACGTTGATATTCCCGTCATCACCTACGAGGCGGGCCAGCCCTTGCGATTTAGTAGCAGTGCCATCTCCGAAGGCATCAACGGCAGTCTGCGGGTCCTGGAGCATCTGGAGATGATCGAGCCCAGTGAGGAGACTTCACCCCCTCTCCCGGCCGCCGAGCCCCTCATCGCTTCCAAAACCCGCTGGCTTCGAGCCAGCCGCAGCGGGATCTTTCGTCTCGCCACCAACCTCGGCGACCGGCTGGAGAAAAACCAGATCCTCGGCGAGATCTCGAACCCCTTTTCCTCCAAGGTCTACAAAATCCGGGCACGGCACGATGGAGTCATCATCGGGTACACCAACAACCCATTGGTGCATCAAGGGGATGCTCTTTTGCATTTGGCAGAGGTGTAACGGGGAGAAAGCCAGATCCGGACGAGGAGCCTAGGAAAGAGTTTGCAGGCTTCGGGGGAAGGCTTACGGACGAGCACCAAAGATCTCGAGAATCCGCTCAGCCGCCCATGTCGGGGTGGCCTCTCCTGCCAGCACTCGCTGCTCCAGGGAAGGCAACTGCTCGGCAAGCTCGGCGTGGCTTCGGAGATCCCCCATGACTCCTTCCTCGACCATGGACCACATCCAACGTAACAGTTGACGACGACGTTTTTCCGTCAGTTCTCCGACACTGCAAAGGCAGGAACGGTGCTCTTCTATGAGGCTCCACAAGGCCTGAATGCCTTTCTTCTCCGCAGCGCTGACGGTTACGACTCGAGGTTTCCAATGGGCACTTAGGGGAGGCACTAGGCGAAGCGCCGCTGCGGATTGCACCTTGGCTTGCTGAGCCCGCTGAGCATTGTCTCCGTCAGCCTTGGTAACCGCGATAAGGTCGGCGAGTTCGATGATTCCGCGTTTGATCCCTTGAAGCTCGTCCCCGGCTCCGGCCAGCAGCAATAAGACAAAACAGTCCACCATTTCGGCGACGAGGGTTTCCGACTGACCGACCCCCACCGTCTCCACCAGGATCACATCGAAACCAGCTGCTTCACAGACCAGTAGGCTCTCTCGGGTTTTGCGAGCCACCCCTCCTAAGGAGCCACCGCTAGGAGAAGGCCGAATGAAGGCCTTAGGGTCTTTGGCCAGCGCCTCCATGCGAGTCTTGTCACCGAGAATGCTGCCGCGACTGACCGAGCTCGTGGGATCAATGGCGAGGACAGCGACCCGATGCCCCTCTCTCGTGAGCTCACTCCCTAGCACTTCGATGAAGGTGCTCTTGCCCACTCCCGGAGAACCGGTGATCCCGACTCGGTAGGCCTTCCCGGTATGGGGCAAGAGCCGCCGTAGAAGCTGCTGAGCTTCCTCTCGGTGCTGCGGAAGATTGCTCTCGACCAGGGTGATCGCTCGACCCAAGATGGTCCGATCACCTGCCAGTACTCCCCGCTCGTATTCATCAACTGTAGGGCGACCCCTTCGATCCGGGGATGGCATGTCAGATTGCATGGCTGGGCTAGATTGCCACGGAAGCCTCTTTAGGTGCAATTTTGGAAATCGCAATGGCCTCCACTATGTCCTTGATCCTCAGGGAGGGGTCGGCCGATGACCGAGACTCGAGGCTAATTTGTCCAACAACTCCACCGCAGCTTCCGAAATCACCGTTCCTGGACCAAACACAGCGCTGGCACCAGCGCCAAGGAGGGGTTCGTAGTCCTGAGGAGGGATGACCCCACCGACAACGATCATGATGTCACCGCGTCCCAGCTCTTCGAGGGCTTCGCGGAGGAGGGGGACCAGGGTGAGATGACCAGCAGCGAGTGAGCTAGCCCCGACGATGTGGACATCGTTCTCCACGGCTTGCCGGGCGGTTTCTTCCGGAGTCTGGAAAAGTGGTCCCACGTCCACATCGAATCCCAAGTCGGCAAAGGCGGTAGCGATGACCTTCTGGCCACGGTCGTGACCGTCCTGCCCCATCTTGGCAACCAAGATCCGCGGGCGACGCCCTTCCTCCCTACTGAAAGCATCGGCTCGGTTTCGAGCTGGCTCCAAAAGATCTGCCATGTCTCCTACCTCTCCGCTATAGACACCGGAAACGATGCGCGGGCTCTCCCGATGACGACCGAAAACCTTCTCCAGAGCAGCACTGATCTCCCCTACCGTAGCTCGCGCCCGAGCAGACTCCACCGCTAGTGCCAGTAGGTTGCCGTCGCCCCGTTCCGCAGCTTGGGTCAAAGCGGAGAGTTTCTCTTCCACCACGGCTCCATCCCGACTCGCCTTCAACTGCTCCAAACGAGCCAGCTGGGAAGCCAGGACGGCAGAGTTGTCCACCGTTAGGATTTCTGGAGTCTCCTCCGTAGTTGGGCGATATTTGTTCACCCCGACGATCGTCTGGCGCCCCGAGTCGATCCGTGCCTGGGTCCGAGCCGCCGCCTCTTCGATACGCATCTTGGGTAGGCCGCTTTCGATGGCTTTGGCCATGCCACCGAGTTCCTCGACCTCCTGCAGGTGGCTCCAAGCTTTTTGAGCTAGCTCCTGGGTGAGGCGTTCGACGTAAAAACTCCCTCCCCATGGATCGATGGACCGACAGCTGGCTGTTTCATGTTGTAAATAGAGTTGGGTATTGCGGGCGATGCGGGCTGAGCTATCGGTGGGCAAGGCCAGGGCTTCATCCAAGGCATTGGTGTGAAGAGACTGAGTATGCCCATGGACCGCTGCCATGGCCTCGACACACGTCCGCGCTACATTGTTGTAGACATCTTGGGCTGTCAGGCTCCAACCGGAGGTCTGGCAGTGGGTGCGCAAAGTCATGGATTTCGAATTCTTCGGTGCGAAGGGGCGAATCAAAGAAGCCCACAGGAGGCGCGCCGCTCTCAGCTTGGCCACTTCCATGAAGTAGTTCATCCCGATGCCGAAGAAAAACGAAATTCGCGGAGCAAAGCTATCCAAATCGAGACCGGCGGCGAGGCCCGTCCGGATGTATTCCAGACCATCTGCCAATGTGTAGGCCAGCTCGAGATCTGCCGTCGCACCAGCTTCTTGCATGTGATAGCCGGACACGCTGATGCTGTTGAAACGAGGCATCTCTCGGGAGGTGTAGCCGAAGATATCTGCCACGATGCGCATGGAAGGAGAGGGTGGGTAGATATAGGTGTTGCGCACCATAAACTCTTTGAGGATGTCGTTTTGAATCGTGCCCGCGAGGTCCTTTGGACGAACCCCTTGTTCCTCGGCTGCAACGATGTAGAGGGCCATGATGGGAAGAACGGCGCCGTTCATGGTCATGGAAACGCTCATCCGATCGAGGGGAATCCCTTCAAAGAGAATCCGCATATCGAGAATGGAGTCGATCGCCACTCCTGCCATGCCCACGTCCCCCGGCACTCGCGGATGGTCGGAATCGTAACCTCGATGAGTCGGAAGATCGAAGGCAATCGAGAGGCCCCGCTGACCGGCAGCCAGATTGCGGCGATAGAAGGCATTGGATTTTTCCGCCGTGGAGAAGCCGGCGTACTGGCGAACCGTCCACGGCTTTTGCACATACATCGTGCCGTAGGGCCCCCGAACGTAGGGCGCCTCTCCGGGAATCGAATGTAAGTGCTCTACTCCGGCGAGATCTCTCTCGGAATAGACGGTAGCGACGTCTATGCCTTCAGGAGTTTCCCAAGATGCGGCCTCCTGGAAACCGCTCCCGGGTACGGCATTCTGCCCCCGAGCTGGCTGCCCCCAGGCCACCTTCGAAAAGTCGGGCCATTGGCTCATAGCTCAGCTCCCAACTCGATCAGGAGCTGCCGTAGGGTCTTCACCGTGTTCATTCCCAAGAAGAGATAGCCGCTGATGCCTGCCCGCTTCCACTCTGATTCCTCCTCTCCCGGCCTTCCAGCCAATAGAACCCTTCCAGCTCCTCTCTCGATCAACTCCCGAGCGACTGGAGCGGCAAGGCTCTGATAGACCTCGTCGGCCCCGCAAAGAACCACCACCGGCAAGGAAGAAAGAGCCCAGGCGTCCGCCGCGGCCTTTTCATTCTGAAGCTCTTGGGAAAGCTCACATTCAATCCCGGCAATTTGTAAGAACCGGCGGGCGAAGCCGGAGCGCAGTCGGTGGGAGCGGAAGGATCCAAGGTTGGCGAGGAACACTCGCGGCCGCAGGCCCGTTCTCCGAAGCACCTCATCGCTGGCCGCGCGGAGATTCTCGAAGGGCTCTGAATCTCGCTCTCCAACCAAAGGACCCTGTGGCCAAGGTCGCAGATCCCCAGCGGCAGAGTTGCGAGACACCAGAGCCAAGGGCGCTCCGTCAGCCAGGGCATCCCTCGCTTCCTGAAGGGGATTCCTTTTCTCTTTTGGAGGAGCTGGACTGCCCACTCGCTCCTCTTTTAGCCCGGCCAGGTATTTCCTCACAGCTTGGTGAGCCTCATCCTTGGTGGAATGTTCGAAGGGGGCTTCCTTCAAATGGGGGAACTCGGAAATGCCCGTAATCCCGCGGGCCCGAGTGGCAAGCTGCTCTCTTCGCCGAGCGGCCATCGCTGCAATATCTCGGTGCACAGCCCCCTGGCACAGGGCTTCGACCAAACCTCCCTGAGCCTCGATGCTCTGAAAGTACTTCCAGCCAGCCTCAGCGAGCTGCCCGGTGAGAGCCTCCACATACCAGCTCCCAGCAGCAGGATCTCCCACCCGGTCGAGAAAGCTTTCTTCTCGCAGAATCAACTGGGTGTTGGCGGCTACCTTTCCGCTAAAGCGACTCCCTGGCCCGAGAGCTTCATCAAAGGGCGCTGTCGAGATGGCATCGGCCCCTCCCAAGACGGCAGCAAAGGTCTCTACGGTGCCGCGGAGGGCGTTGACGCCGCGATCGAACAGGGTTGCTGTCCGCCAGGAAGTTCGAGCATGGAGAGCCATTCTCTGGGCTTGCCGAGAACCGCCACACTCCCCGACCAACCGGGCCCACATCAGGCGCGCCGCCCGGAGCTTCGCGCACTCGCCGAAGAGATCTCCAGTGATGGGAAAAGAGAACAGAATTTGCCTGGCAGCGTCTCCTCCTTCACCAAGGGCTTCCCCGATAGCCTTCATTTGGGCAAAGCCTGAAGCCATAGCGATACCCAACTCCTGCCCTGGCGAGGCGCCAGCATGGTGAAAGACGGCTGTCGAAACCATTCCCGGCCGCAGCCCGGGAGCTGAGTTGGTGGTCCACTGAGCCAGCACCGCAAGGTCTCGGAACAGGGAAGCAGCTCCCGGCATCGCCGCTCCTCGAGCGGCATCCGACAGAGGGTCACAGCCCAGGCTGCCTTGGACCTCTTTCAGCTCCACCCCGGCCGCTTCTCCACCTCCGGTCCCGAGGGCGTCGATGAGCAACGCGGTCGCTGCGAGAGATCCTCTCCCTGGGTCCAAGTAGAGGTGACAGCCAGGAAGGTCTAGTTCTCCCAGCAGCCGCGTTAGGGACTCCCTATTCGGTAGACACAGCCCTCTTTGGGCTAGCCGTACCTGGGCCTCTTCAAGGGAAAGATCTAGTGGGAAAACTCCATTTCGCAGCAGATCGTCGAATCGTAGCCAGACTCCCTCCAAGCCACGGGTCGCCTCGTCCTCCAGAGCCAGGAGCGTTTGTTGGAGGGAAGGGTGAGCTAACTCAGCCACTCTTCTCCACTTATTGCCGGGCTGCCACCCCTTGCCGGGCTGTGCGTCGAGCTTGAGGAGAAGAGAACGATCGATAGATTCCGAGGAGGTCTCCTCGGGGCCGTAGAGAGGCTGAATGGGAAAGCCATCCAAAGAGAGGCTGGTTAGCTTCTCGTAGGTACGGTTGTTCCCTGGCTCGACTCCTGGGGAATCGAGAGATCGACGCCAATCCTCCCAGGTGCGGCGAGGAAAGCTATCCCAGGTGGAATCAGTGGCCATCGTTTCTCCCTGGGTTAGGGCGCTCCCATCAAGGTAGCTACCGAACCCGCCGCCAAAGGCTCGTTTACAGGCGGAGTGAGTCTCACCACGAGCTGCTAGGAGTTCAAGATGTGTCGAGCGATGACCAGACGCTGCATTTCGCTGGTCCCCTCGTAAATCGTCGTTACTCGCACGTCTCGATAGAGCCGGGCGATGTCGTAGTCTTCGCAGAAACCATTGCCACCGTGAATTTGAAGAGAGGCGAAACAAGCTCGATTGGCCGCTTCACTGGCGTAAACCTTGGCCTGAGCAGCCAATCTTCCGGCTTGGCGACTCGATTCTGCCACCGAGGCAGCGTGGTATGTCAGCTCACGAGCCGCAGCCAACTCGGTGGCCATTTGAGCGATGGAGAATTGAATCGCCTGATGCTTGGCGATGGGAACTCCAAATTGAACCCTCTCCTTGGCATACTCGACGGCCAGTTCTAAGGCTCTTTGATGGATTCCAACGGCTTGGGCGGCGATCCCCAGGCGGGAGTGGTCCAGGGTGGCCAAAGCGATACGCAAGCCCTTGCCTTCCTCTCCCAGGAGATTGGCAGCAGGAATCCGGCAGTCCGAAAAATAGAGGGGCGCCGTGCGCGAGGCCTTGAGCCCCAATTTCTCCTCGGAGGTGCCCACAGAGAATCCTGGAGAGCTCGCGGGTACCACGAAGGCGCTGATGCCCTTCTTCCCAGCCTGTGGATCTGAAATCGCCAGGACCACGAAGTACTTCCCCGGCCCAGCGTTGGTGATCCAAGCCTTCTCGCCGTTGAGGATCCAGCTATCCCCATCCCTCTGAGCCGTCGTCTTCATGCTGCCAGCATCGCTTCCGGAACCGGGTTCCGTTAAGCCAAAACCGCCGAGAGCTTCCCCACTCGCTAGTTCTTTCAAGACGGAGGTCTTGAGAAGCTCACTACCAAAGCGAGCGATGGGCCAACAACAGACGGAGTTGGTCACGCTCATCGTGACCGCGGTGGCAGGGCAGATCCGGGCTACTTCCTCGATCGCCACACAGTAGGTCAGTGGATCGAGCTCAGCCCCGTCGTAGGACTCGGGTACCATCATCCCCAGGAGTCCCAGCTCTCCCATCTCAGCGAGGACCTCGGCGGGAAACTCATGATCCTGGTCTCGCTGGCGAACCCCGGGAGCGATCCGTTCCTCGGCGAAACGCCGGACCTGGTCCCGGATCAGCTCTTGTTCTTCATCGAAGCCGAAGTCCATACTTTGGCTGCCCCTTATGCCTTGTTCAGCACCCAGTCAGCGATCACCATCTTGTGAACCTCGCTGGTGCCTTCATAGATTTCGGTAATGCGAGCGTCGCGGAAATAGCGTTCGACGTTGTAGTCCCGAGTGTAGCCATATCCACCGTGAATCTGCAGCGCCTTGTTGGTGACCCGCTGAGCCATTTCCGCAGCGAACAACTTGGCCTGAGCCGCTTCGAGGGTATAGCGCTTCTGGCTCTGTTTCGTCCAGGCGGCTTTCCAGGTCAACAACCGAGCGGCGTCGATCTCCGTGGACATGTCGGCCAGATAGAATTGAATGGCCTGGAAATTCGATAGTGAGCGGCCAAATTGTTCCCGATCCTTGGAGTAGGCCACCGCTTCTTCGTAGGCTCCCTGAGCGATACCCAAAGCCTGGGCTGCAATACCGATTCGCCCGCCATCCAGGGTCGACATGGCGACCTTGAAGCCCTCTCCCTCTTCTCCCAGCCTCCAACTCGCCGGGATTCGCATGTCTTCAAAGGCTAATTCGGTGGTTCCAGAAGCGTTCACTCCCAACTTGACCTCATGGCCGCCTCGAGAAAAGCCAGGTGTGTCCATAGGGACCAGAAATGCGGTGATTCCACGATGCTTCTGCTCCAGGTCGACACTGGCAAAGACCAGAGCTATGTCGGCGTGGGTGCCATTGGTGATGAAGACCTTGTTGCCGTTGAGAACATAGTGATCGCCTTCCCGAACCGCGGTACTGCGGAGGGCTGCCGCATCGCTACCCGCTCCCGGCTCGGTCAAAGCAAAACAGCCTAGTTTCTCGCCTTTGGCGAGAGGAACCAGAAACTCCTGCTTCTGCTCCGCGGTGGCAAAACGTTGGATCGGATCACAAACCAAGGAGTTATTCACCGACAAGATGACTCCGCTGGAAGCGCAAACCCGGCTAATCTCTTCGATCACCAGGGTGTAGGAGACGACATCCATTCCAGCGCCGCCGTGTTCTTCCGGCACACAAACCCCCGCCAGGCCAAGCTCTCCGGCCTGCCGGTAGAAGTCCATAGGGAATTCACCAGTTTCATCGATCTCCTTCGCCTTGGGTTTGACCACCTCGTCGGCAAATCGCCGAACGGTCTCGCGCAGGAGTTCCTGCTCTTCATTGAGCTCGATATGCATAGCATCCAATTCCTTCGTTGTTTTGGCTTCGAGGCAGCACCTGGGCCGCTCTCCAGAGGGTTCGATCCTAGCATCTTTCCCTCCTCCTTCCGGAGGACGAAATAGCCGCGAGGAAAGTTAGCCTTCGAGCGGAGGCGAGGAGGGTTAGAGAAGAAAGGAATCCCGCGCCCCAAGGAAGCGTCATCGTCGAGACCCGGTCATTGAAGAGTGACCTCGAGCGAGCGCCAAGCTGCCGAGAATCCCGGCCGTTGGAGAGTCCTAGCCGCTCTCGTTGCGTTTGATGTCGTACTGCTCCATCTTCTTGTAGAGGTTGCTCCGAGGGGTATCGATGGCTTGGGCCGTCTGGGTGACATTCCAGCCGTTCTCTTCCAGCTTCCGGATCAGGAAAAGTCGCTCGGCAGTCTCGCGAAATTCTCTCAGCGTCTTGGCGGCAGACAGGGCCCCGGAGAGCTCCGCTCGTCCTCTCCCGATCGCAGCCATGACGTCCTCGGAGGTGACGGACTCCCCTGGGGACAAAATGAGCAGCCGTTCCACCAGGTTCTTTAACTCTCGAACGTTCCCTTTCCAGGGAAGGCTCCGTAGGTGCTCCAGGGCGTCTTTGTTGAACTCCTTCGACCGGTAGTTATTCGCCTCCGCATAGCGGCGCAGGAAGTAGGTCACCAGGAGATCTACGTCTTCCAGGCGCTCCCGTAGAGGAGGAGTCCTGATGGGCAGCACGTTGAGCCGGTAGAAGAGGTCCTCGCGGAAATTGCCATCAGCGATCTCTTGTTCCAGGTCGCGATGGGTGGCGGCAACCACCCGAACATCGACTTGCACGGTGGTGGCCGCTCCTACCGGTTCGACCTCGCCGTTTTGCAGTACTCTCAGAACCTTCGCCTGGGTTCGTTGAGACATGTCGCCGATCTCATCGAGGAAGATAGTCCCGCCATCCGCTACGACGAACTTACCCAGCTGGCGCCGCACTGCACCGGTGAAACTTCCCTTCTCGTGCCCAAAAAGCTCAGACTCGATGAGTTCCTCTGGGATGGCAGCACAGTTCACCTGGACAAAGGTATTGTCACTACGCCGACTCTTGCGGTGAATGGACCGTGCTACGAGCTCTTTGCCGGTACCGCTTTCGCCCGTGATCAACACCGTGGCAGGGGTCGGTGCGGCCCGATCGATGGTCTCCCGCAACCGCCGCATGGTCGAGGACTCACCAATCAGGTCATCCGGCTGATGGCGTAAAGCCCGGTTCTCTCGCTTGAGTTGAAAGCTCTCCACCGCGTTGCGAAGGGAGAGGAGCACCCGATCCCTTTGTAACGGCTTCTCGAAGAAATCGAAAGCGCCGCTGCGGGTAGCTTCGACAGCAGTGTCGACGTCACCGTGGCCGGTAATCATCAGCACCGGCATCTCATAGCCGCGTTCCCGAAAGGCTTTCAGTACCGCCAGGCCATCCATTTCTGGCATCTTGATATCGAGTAGAACCGCATCGGGGGTACGACTGCCGACTCGCACCAACGCCTCCGCACCTCCGGAGGCTTCCTTGACCCGGTACCCCTCATACTCGAGGATCATGGTCAGGCTGTCGCGAATCGAAGCTTCGTCATCAACGATCAGGACGGTTGGGCGATGGGACGTTTCTTTTTCACTCATGCGCTCTAACCTTATACGAAAAGAGCCAGGTAGCAGGAGCTGCTACGGGAGGTTGGGAATAACTCTCTTCTAGAGAGAGCGCCTTTCGAAGTGAGGAATCGTAAAAAGGCCGGCTGCATGGGCAACCGGCCTTTCTCTCGATCTCTCAGCCGAGAGATTCCTCTATCTCGATGCTCCTAGGGCACCGGAACGAAGACGAATCGACCCTGGGAGCCCTGCTCGCCCAAGCTCTCGACATAAATACGCATGACGGATCCGGAACCAGCCTTGCGGACGATCTCATCGAATTCTCGAACGTTGGAGACGCGCTTTCCGTTGACTGACGTAATGAGGAGGCCAGGCCGTACCCCCTGCTCGAAGAATGGGCTGTCCTGGGATACCTGAACCACCCAAACACCTTCCACGTCCTCGCTGATCCCATGCTGGCTGCGAGCCGCTGGAGTGAGGTCCTGGTAGCGCAAGCCCAACCATTCGATGCCAGCATCTTCTTCCGGGCCGTCGCTCTCAGCCGCCGGACCATTCCCAGGGCGCTGGGCAAGAGTGACCACCTTGCTGATTCTCTTGCCGTCTCGCAGAACTTTCAGATTAACCTTGGTCTCAGGCCGCTTGGCGGCAACGTACTCGATGAGATTCCGGGTTTCCTCGATCTCTTTGCCATCCGCTTCGAGAATAATGTCTCCGGGCTCCAGGCCAGCCTTCTCGGCGGGAGTGTCCTCGGTGACTCTCTCGACCAGAGCCCCCTTGGGCTCATCGAGGCCAAAGGCTTGCGCGGAACGGTAGTCGAGATTGGAGATGTTCACTCCTAGGTACCCACGATCCACTCTACCGGTATCCCGAAGCTGGGGAAGAATCTGTTCCAGAGTGCTCACGGGAACCGCAAAGCCGATGTTCTCAGCTCCGTAGTTGATGGCTGTGGCGATACCCACCACCTCGCCGCGCAGATTGACGAGAGGGCCGCCGGAGTTACCAAAGTTGATCGCTGCGTCGGTCTGAATGAAATTCTCGAAAGAGGCATCCCGGTTGATGCCGATGCTCCGTCCTTTGGCGCTCACCACACCAGTGGTCACGGTGTGGTCCAAACCCAAGGGGCTTCCGATCACCATGATCCAATCTCCCACCCGCAGACTGTCGCTATTGCCAAGGGAGAGAAAAGAGAAGGTGTCGTCGGACTCGATCTGGAGGAGAGCGATGTCCGTATCCGGATCCTGCCCTTTCACAGTGGCTTTGTACTGACGATCGTTGACTGTGACTCGGAGATCGCTAGCATCTCGGATGACGTGATCGTTGGTCACCACTAAACCGCTGGCGCTGACCAGAAATCCGCTGCCACCGGAATCGGAACGCCTACCGGGGCCATCCTGCTCTCGCTGCTGTGGTTGCTGTGGTTGCTGTCCTTGGGGACCCCGGCGAGGGCCAAAGAAGAACTGGAACGGATCCATGGACTGCCTCCGAGACGTTTCGAAGGATGTCGCCTGAATCGACACTACAGCGGGTCCTACCGCTTCAGCTAGATCCGCGAAACTCGGCAGATTCGGTGGTGCAGCCAGCGAGGCCGCAACCGGCCCCGATTGAAGGTTGGGGCTACTAAAGGCGGTCGGTGTAATCTTCGCCCCACTGGCGAGAACCATTCCGAAGGCGACGGCACCCACCAGTAGAAAAAAGGTGACGTAGTGGCGACTGCTCGAGTTTTGGTGCATTTCTTATGATCTCCCAGGCGTTCCTCATTTTCCGACTCTCGTCATGTAAGCAAGGACCTTGCCAGTATCCAGATTCGCGGAGAATCCCGAGAACACCTGATTTCACCCCGCAAGGTCCACTTAGATTCTGATCTTGACACCATACATAGTGACGAAGGTTGGTGCGTCATGCCAATTTGGCAGAGGTCGATAGGATCAGCTGTTAGCTTTCTTGGATGGGATCTTCCCTTCAACTCACCCCATAGCATCGGCACAAAGATTCAATTTGGAGCAGGAATCCCAGTGGGTCAGCTCCACCCCGTATTCGTTCGAGCCCATACCCGCCGACTCGCACCCTCCGATGTTCGTGAAAAGCCTTCCGGAATACCAGGACTTCCTCTCGGTCGCGGTTGAATTCGACTACTGTGGGAGCTATACTGCCAACTTAGTCCCGTCTAGGCGGGCTAAACGTCGCCTCTATCTCGCACATGAGCGAGAAGAAAGGTGGGCAAACAGCCCACTTTTTTTGTTGGTGCCAAAGTTTATTGGCCGACGACCTGGGCTTCGAGCCTGAGAGAGACGGTCCGAAAAATTAACCGGGCACCGGAGTGAATGGGCATGGAGCTAATAGGGGTCGACCGTGAGCTAGCCGAAGAGCTAGCGGCCCTGGCGGAGAGCGAAGGGTGCGAGTTAGCAGTCTTGGAGTTCAAGTCGGGTACCTTGAGAGTCGTGCTCGATAGGCCCGATGGTGTTACCCTCGACCACTGTCAGCGAGTTTCTCGGCAAGCCTCTCCGATTCTCGACGCAGCGGACTTCGGAAAGGGACGCTACCTCTTGGAGGTCAGTTCCCCGGGTTTGGATCGTCCTCTGTATGGGCCGGGAGACTACGAACGCTTTGCGGGGCAACTGGTAAAGGTCACTATGCGGGACCCGGAAGATGGCGCCAGAAAAACCGTCATCGGTCGGTTGCAGGAATACCGTGACGGAGTGGTTACGCTGGTCGAAGAGCGAGCCTCTAAGAAGGGCCCCGTAATTGGACGTTCCTTCGAGCTACCGTTGACGAGCATCGAGACGGCACGGCTCGAGATCGAAATATAGGAAGACTGAAACGATCATGCGTCAAGCAAAGTCAAAGGCTGCGGACATCAACCTCCACGATATTCTGAAACAGGTATCGCGGGAGAAGGAGATCGATCTCGATCGTTGGGTCAAGGCACTCGAAGATGCCATGGCCTCGGCAGCTAAGAAGCAGCACCGCATCAAAGAGCCGGTGCGCGCTTCCCTCGATTCGGAAACAGGCCAATTCTCGGCATTCATCGTCAAATCCGTTGTCGAGGAGGTCGAAGACCCGCTTGCCGAATGGGACCTTGAAGAAGCCCGAGAGCACAAGGAAGATGCCGAAGTTGGCGAGGAGATTCTTCTCCCTATCTCCACCGAGGGGTTGGGACGAATCGCCGCTCAATCTGCCAAACAGGTGCTCTACCAACGCATTCGGGAAGCCGAACGAGAGAAAATCTACAACGAGTACATCGGTCGCTCCGGTGAAATCGTCAACGGCACTGTCAAGCGGTTCGAGCGCGGCGACATCATCATCGATCTGGGACGGACCGAGGCGGTGGTTCCCCGCAGCGAGCAGTCCCGCCACGAGCGGTACAGCCAAGGCGAGAGGATTCGCGGTGTCATCGTCGATGTCCACACTCAGCCAAAAGGCCCACAGATCGTCCTTTCCCGGACCGATCCCCGACTTCTGGTCAAATTGTTCGAAATGGAAGTTCCCGAAATCTACGACGGAACGGTGATCATCAAGAGCGCGGTTCGCGCACCCGGTGAGAGAGCCAAGGTCGCGGTCTATAGCCGAGAGCGAGATGTTGACCCAGTAGGTGCCTGCGTAGGCATGAAGGGTTCCCGGGTCCAATCCATCATTCGCGAGCTGAGAGGCGAGAAGATCGACATCATCGAGCACAGCGATGACCTGGTGACCTTTGCTCAGAGCGCCCTTGCCCCGGCCAAGATCACCCGCGTTTCGGTCACTCACCACGGTGAGTATCCCCATCTCGATGTCATCGTCGAAGATGAACAGCTGTCCCTTGCCATTGGCAAACGGGGTCAGAACGTTCGTCTCGCCTCCGAGCTCATCGGAGCCAAGATCGACATCAAGAGCGAATCTGATGTCAAGGATGAGGTCGCCGATGCTCTGGCTCGAATGCTGCAGAGCGCCCTTGGGTCCGGAGATTCCGAACGCAAGGAAGACGTTGATCTGGTGCTGACCGAAATCCCAGGGGTGGGAGCCAAGACCGCTGAGGCCATGCAAGCGACAGGCTTCGGAACCCTCAACGCTCTTCTAGAAGCAACGGCAGAAGACGTACAGGAAGTCGAAGGCATTGGGCCCAAGCTGGCGGAGTCGATCCTCGTTTGGGCCACCGACAACGAATCTAGCCTCAGAGAAGGCCCGCCCAAGGCAGAAGAAGAAGCCGACCTCGGTTTTGAGTTGGTGGAAGAGCCTGCAGCTCCCGCCAATACCATGGCCGACGACGACTTCATGGCCGCCTTGAGCAAAGCATTCCAGGAAAGTGAGATGACTCAGGCCCGCGACAGCGAGCCGGAGGCAGAAGAATCCGTGACTTCGGAAGCCACGGATGATCAGGAAACCGAGGCGGTGGACGACAACCCTGCTGAGGACGACTCGAACTAGCTTCGGCGGAGCGTTCGAAGGCCTAAATACCGCGAATTGGAGACTCGAGACTACTGATGGGAAAAATTCCGATCCAAGATCTGGCCCGCATGATGGGGATCCCCCACCAGGACCTGACGTTCAAGCTAAAGTCGATCGGTGTCCGAGTCGAAGGCGATGACGCCCAGATAGACACAGACACATTGCAAGCAATCCTCCAAGGAAAGAAGCTTCCTCACCCTCGAGAAGTGATCCTCAGAGATGGTGAAACGCCGGCTGGCGGCGGCCCGTTGCGGCGCCCCAACCTGCCTCCCCCTCGTCGTTTGCCGCAGAACCCGCTACGACCAGGCCGTCCCCGCACGATGATCCAGAGGGTCGAATCGCGGATCAAGACTCTGCCGGCATCGGAACGTCCAGCGCCCAAGCCCGAAGAGGTTGTCAAGCCTCCCGTGGTCGAGGAAGCTCCGACTCCGCCAGCTGCGCCTCCAGCAGAGGCTCCCCCGGTGGAAGCCAAAGTCGAAGCGCCCAAGCCAGACACGGCTAAGCCCAAGGCCAAGCCGGCAGCACCTCCTGCTGCAACCCCGGACAAGAAGGTTCGGAGCCTGAAGAAAGCCACCGTTAGCCGAGATCCAGGTGGTTTCGGCACGGCCCGGCCAGGTGGAAGCCTCCGCCCCTCCACCGCGACTAGCCGAGCTGCTGCTGCAGGGCGAAGAGGCGGTGGCAAACGTCGCTCAGATCGCTCCTCCAAGGAAGCGCCAAAGCGCCAACAGGTAGAGGCCTTGGCTTTCAAGGACAGCGCTCCAGAAGGCCCGGTGATGATTTCCGAGGGGATGACCGTTCGGGAGTTCGCAGAAAAATTAGGAGTCAAGTCCAAAGACCTGATCAAGACGCTCTTCCAACGGGGCATCATGGCCAACATCAACAACGTTCTCAACGCCGAGCTCGCTCAAGAGGTCGCCACGGAACTAGGTGTGGAAACCATGGTGGTCAGCTTCGAGGAAGAAGTTCAGTTCCGACAGGAGATGGAGCGGGAAGAACAGGACCAAGGTACCGATAAGGTCCCCCGTGCCCCGGTGGTGACCATCATGGGGCACGTCGATCACGGCAAGACTTCCCTGCTAGATTGCATTCGGTCCTCTCAAGTCACGGAAAGTGAATTCGGAGGGATCACCCAGCATATCGGCGCCTATGCAGTAGAAGCCCAAGGTCGCAAGATCGTCTTTCTGGATACTCCTGGACATGAGGCTTTTACGCTCATGAGATCCCGGGGTGCTCAGGTGACGGATATCGTGATCCTCGTAGTGGCAGCGGACGATGCCGTCATGCCTCAAACCATCGAAGCCATCGATCATGCGCGGGCGGCGAAGGTTCCGATCATCGTTGCAATCAACAAGATCGACAAAGCCAATGCCAATCCGGATCGGGTGAAGAAGGAGCTTGCTGATCAGAACCTCCTGGTCGAGGACTGGGGCGGCGATGTGGTCTCGGTCCCCATCTCTGCGCTCAAGAACGAAGGTATCTCAGACCTCCTCGAGATGATCCTTCTGCAAGCGGACATTCTAGAGCTCAAGGCCAATGACGAAGTGCAGGCTCAGGGCGTCGTATTGGAAGCGCGCAAGGAGGTTGGCCGAGGGGTCGTTGCCACCGTGCTGGTTCAGAACGGTACTTTGAATGTTGGTGATAGCTTCGTCACGGGAATGACCTGGGGACGGGTCCGGGCCATGGCCAATGACCTCGGAGAGCGCCTCAAAGAGGCTCCCCCAGCGACTCCCGTCGAGCTCACCGGGTTTCAAGGCGTCCCGGAAGCCGGCGACACCTTTCAAGTGCTGGAAGATGAGAACAAAGCTCGAGGCATTGCTGAATTCCGTGCCAATGAGTCCCGCCAGCGTTCCCTGACCTCCGGCCAGGCGAAACTATCTCTCGATCAGCTCTTCAACCGAATCGAATCCGGTGAAGTGAAAGAGCTTCCAGTGGTCCTGAAAGCGGATGTACAGGGTTCCGTAGAGGTTCTCAAAGACGCCATCGTCAAACTCAGCACCTCCAAGGTTTCCGTGCGGGTCATCGGTTCCGGCGTCGGCGGGATCTCCACCAATGATGTCTTGCTGGCGTCCGCTTCCGAAGCCATCGTTGTGGGTTTCAATGTTCGGCCGGAACGAATTGCTTCGGACCTCGCAGAAAAAGAAGCCGTCGATCTCCGTCTCCACACCGTCATCTACGAGCTCATCGACGAGCTTCGCAAGGCGATGGCGGGCCTCTTGGAGCCTACTTTCAAGGAAGTCAACCTCGGACGGGCCGAGGTTCGCAACACCTTCAAGGTGCCTAAGTTCGGTTCGATCGCAGGTTGCCATGTGGTCGATGGACTCGTCCGCCGCAATGCGGCAGTTCGTCTATTGCGCGACCATGTCGTCATCTACGAAGGCAAGATCGCCTCGCTGCGACGTTTCAAAGACGATGCCACCGAGGTGCGCAACGGCTTCGACTGTGGCATCGGCCTGGAGCGATACCAGGACATCAAACCAGGTGACATCATCGAGGCCTACACCAAGGAAGAGGTCGCGGCAACCCTCTAGGGCTAGCTGCTTCTAGGGCTTCTGCTTCTCTAGGGCTGGCTGCTTCCAGGAGTAGTTTGTAAAATCCTCTGGCCAGTTCAAGGGAAGTCTTCTTCCCCAAGGGGCGAGTCGGCTCCAAAGGAGTCTTGATCATGATCCTAGGAGTCTCCGTCTGTGAGCTTCACCTCCCATCGGTAAGATCCCTGAAGGGAAAGCGGAAAATCGTCAAAGGGTTGGTGGAGAGAATCCATCATCGGTATCGAGTCTCCATTGCGGAAACGAAGTATCACGATCTGCATCAACGAGCCGAGATCTCGGTGGCCATCGTCGGCAACCGAGAGCAGGAAGTCGAGGAATTGTTGGAATCGGTACATCGGATCTTCGAAGCCGAGACCGAAGCTTACATAACCCAGTGGGCCCCTTCCCTTCTCTTGGAGAGTTCACTCTAGGGAACGGGTCGATTCGAGGAGTGAGTGAAAAGAGCACATTATGAGTCGCCGAACCGATCGAATCGCGGAGTTGATCCGCGCCGAGCTCAGTGAGCTCATCCTTCATCGCGTCAAGGACCCGAGAGTACGCCTCGCATCTGTCGCTACCGTTCAAGTGACTGGCGACTTGAGCCGAGCGACCATCGGTGTCTCGGTTTTGGGGGAAGAGGAAGACCGAGAACAGGTCGTCGAGGCCCTCAGCCATGCTGCGGGCTTCCTGCGCTCTCAATTAGGTCGTCGCCTTCGCCTTCGGGTGGCCCCCCAACTACTTTTCGAGCTGGATCGCGGTGCCGAGCACAGCCAGCGAATTTCGGACCTTCTGGAGACCCTCGATGTCCACAATGACGACGCCCCCTGAGGCCTTGATCCGGCGACTGCGCCAGGGAAAGCGATTCCTCCTCACCAGCCACATCAATCCGGACGGCGATGCCGTTGGCTCTAGTCTAGCCCTTGCTAGAGTTCTTCGTAGCATGGGCAAAGGCGCCGTCGTTTGGCTGAGAGACCCCTTCCCCACCGTCTATGCTCCTCTTCCCGGGGCCAGCAGGATTCGCCATGGCATGGAAGCTCCGGAAGGCTACCCGGACAAATTCGATACGGTGATTCCTCTCGAGTGCCCGAGCCTCGATCGCTCCGGCCTACAGGAGATCCTTGGAGACCACCCCAATCTCTTGAATATTGACCACCACCTAGGCAATCAGCTCTACGGTGCCATCAATTGGGTGGACCCAGGCGCCCCATCGGTTGGGGAATTGGTACAGCGGCTTGCGGAGACCCTCAACGTCCCCCTAGATGCGGATACCGCTAACTTGCTCTATCTGACTCTGGTAACCGATACCGGAGGGTTTCGCTTTTCCAATGCCACCGCCATCGCCTTCTCCGCAGCAGCGAAGCTTGTCGAGGCGGGAGCCCGGCCAGAGCTGATCTCGCAATGGCTCTACGAGAGCTTGCCAGCCGCTCACATTCAGCTGCTAGGGGCGATGCTGCAGACTCTCGAGCTGCACAGTGAGGGCCGAATCGCTACCGCAAGTCTCACTCCGCAGATGTACCTCGATGCAGGTGCCAAGGATGGCGATGCTGAGGGACTGATCGATACACCTCGGTCCATTGCCGGTGTCGAAGCCGTGGCTTTGTTCAAGGTACGAGACGACAATACCGTCAAAGCCTCCCTACGAAGCCAAGGCAAGATCGATGTCGAAGCGATCGCCCGTCACTACGGCGGTGGAGGTCACCACAACGCTGCGGGCTGCGCAGTGAATCTCGATCTGGCGACAGCCCAACAAGAGATCGTTGCCGCTTTGGCAGAACAGATGGGAACCTAGGCTATGAAAGACGGCTTGCTCCTTGTCGACAAACACGGAGGCTGCACTTCCCACGACATCGTGCAGCAAGTCCGGCGGTTGCTGGGTCAGAAGAAAACGGGGCACTGCGGGACTCTCGACCCCAGCGCAACGGGGCTGTTACTACTCACCCTCGGCCGAGCGACGCGCTTGACTCGATTCCTGATTCAAGCCCCCAAGGTCTACGAAGGGACCATCCGCCTCGGCATAGAAACCGATACCTACGACGCGGCTGGAGAGGTCGCTGCTACCAAACCCACCGAAGGCATCACCTTCGAAGCGGTGAGTGAAGCGATGACTCAATTCGAAGGAGTTATCGAGCAGCAAGCACCACGCTATTCAGCGAAAAAGATCAAGGGTCAGAAGTTCTATGAGCTGGCCCGTCGAGGGGAGGAAGTGCCCGTCGAGATCAAGGCTGTCACCGTCTACGAATTCAGTCCCCAAGGGGGGCTCGAAGAGGACCGGATTCGGTTTCGCCTCGGCTGTACTTCTGGAACCTATGCTCGATCCCTGGCTCACGATCTCGGCCAAGCCCTGGGTTGTGGCGGTCACCTGGAGAGCCTGCGGCGGTTACAGATTGGCGACTTCAAAGTCGATACGGCAAAGACCCTCGAAGCTCTCGAAGAGCTTGCCGAGACGCAGGAAACCAAAGGTAGCGATCTCTCTTGGATCGGCTCCTCTTGGATCCCCTTCGATGCCATTCCCCTACCCTTTCAAGATCTAGTGGTCGATCCCGTCCAGGAGGAGAGAATTCAACACGGTCAAACAGTTCTGGTACAAGATCTGAGAGCCGAAGAAGGGGATTGGATCAAGCTGGTCAACCGACGCCGAGTTTTCGTAGCGGTCGGTACCGTGACCGAGCGTATCGGCAGCCGTGGAGTGGCGGTCATCCAGCCCAGGGTCGTATTCACCTAAGGCGGTGCCGACGGTCCCGAAACAGTCCTTACAGGACCTGGCCGATGGGGTTCAACCCCCTAGAAATGTAGATCTCATCGATAGTTAGAGAAATCCGCGGCTTGTGGTAGAATCCGCGGGAAAGAAATGAGAATAAGAGAGAACTAAAGCAAGAGACGGAGGAGATAGTCTTGCCCCTGACAAGCACAGCCAAGAAGGCAATCATTGATGACTTCAAACTCAGCGAGCACGATTCCGGATCGCCGGAAGTCCAGGTCGCTCTGCTGACCAAGCGCATCACCGAGCTCACCGAGCATTTCAAGATTCACAAGAAAGATCACCACGGTCGCCGTGGTCTACTCAAGATGGTTGGACGCCGTAGGCGCCTGCTCGACTACATGAAGAAGCAGGACGTATCGCGCTACCGTGAGACCATCGCCCGGTTGGGAATCCGTAAGTAACCAACCCCACCTTCCGTCGAGACTCACCTTCCGTCGAAACTTACTCTGACAGCAACATTGCTCCGACAGAAATAGTGCTCCGGCAGAAAAAGGACTCCGACGGGGATCATTCCCGGCTGCCTCGGTCGATCAGACATCTTATGCGAGCTCTGGCTGGAGCTCTGGCCTCCAGCCAGCCTTTTGATCCTCTGGCACCGAACTACTCGTACTAGATAGACCGGGAATCTCGCTGAATCCCAAGACAGCTCCAGATTTGGAGTAGGCATTCGGCAAGTGCTGGACCTGGCAATCCCAAGCACACCGCAAGACAAGAAAAGTCGTATTTGGGCCGCTCGAGGAGTCGTGCCCCATTGATCGCCAGACACTGCTCCAGCAGACCGTTCAAGGAACGGAAAAGACAAAGAAGCAAGAGAAAAGAGAAAGAAGGAAGACATGACAGTAAAGAAAGAACTCACCATCGGTGACGATACCCTGATCATCGAATCAGGCCGCATAGCCCGACAAGCAGACGGGTCCTGCACGGTGCGCTTGGGAGATACCATCGTCCTAGCCACGGCCTGCATGGCCAAAGGCGAAGCTACTCCTCGGGGCTTCTTGCCCCTAACCGTCGACTACCGCGAGTACAGCTCGGCCGCTGGGCGAATCCCGGGCGGCTTCTTCAAGCGAGAAGGTCGACCGAGTGAGAAAGAGACCATTACCTGCCGTCTCATCGATCGCCCCTTGCGGCCCTTGTTCCCGGAAGGCTATTTCAGTGAGACCCAGATCATCGCCATGGTGGTTTCTGCGGACGGAGAGAACGACACCGACATCCTGGCTATCAATGGCGCCTCTACCGCCCTGGTACTCTCTGAGATTCCCTTCTACAACCCCATCGGCGCCGTGCGCGTGGGCTTGGTAGAGGACGAGATCGTTTTCAACCCCACGAATAGCCAAAGAGACGTCTCGGAACTCGACCTGGTCGTCGTCGGCACGGAAGAGGCCGTCGTCATGGTCGAAGCCGCTGCCAACGAAATCGCCGAAGACGTGATCCTCGATTGCATCTTCAAGGCCCACGAGCAGATTCAAGCCATCATTCACGTCCAGCACGCGCTGTTCCGTGAGAGCAACCTCCAAAAGCCCAGCTGGGATACCCCTGAGTCCTACCCGCAGGAACTCTTTGACAAGGTCAAGAGCGAACTCTACGAAGAGTACAAGGTCGCCCTACACACCAAGGGAAAGTTCGAGCAGAAGAACGCCATCAAGGCAGTCAAAGATGCTTACCTAGCCAAAGAGGCTGGAGACGACGAAGACCTCAAGGGCCAGATGAAAAAGGTCTTCCACGATCTGGAGGATATGGCCCTGCGGGAGTCGGTGTTACAGAATCGGCGTCGATTCGATGATCGTCGTCTAGACGAGATTCGCCCCATCACCATCGAGCACGGGCTCCTTCCCCGCACCCACGGCTCCGCCCTATTTACTCGCGGCGAGACTCAGGCTTTGGTAACCGCCACCCTAGGCACCCGTAGGGATGCCCAGATCATCGAGGAGTACGAAGGGGAAACGCTGCAGAAGTTTCTCCTGCACTACAACTTTCCGCCCTTCTCGGTGGGTGAAGTCAAGTTCCTGCGTGGCCCCGGCCGGCGGGAGATCGGTCATGGAGTCTTGGCCCGGCGGGCTTTGACTCCCATGCTTCCCCATGAGGATGACTTCCCCTACACCGTGCGCGTGGTCTCCGACATCATGGAGTCCAATGGGTCTTCCTCCATGGCTTCCGTCTGTGGTGGGTCCCTGGCTCTATTCGATGCTGGTGTGCCCTTCCGGGCTCCCGTAGCGGGCGTTGCCATGGGATTGATTAAGCAGGGTGAGGATTTCGCCGTCTTGAGCGATATCGCCGGACAGGAAGATCACTACGGCGACATGGACTTCAAGGTCGCCGGTACCCGGGACGGCATCACGGCACTACAGATGGACATCAAGATCGCTGGTGTGAGCCGGGAGATCATGGGAGCAGCTCTGACCCAGGCCAAAGCGGGTCGCTTCCACATCTTGGGTCTGATGGAAGCCGTCATGCCGGCACCCCAGACAGACCTTTCCGAGTTCGCTCCCCGCCTCTACACCTTGGAAATCAACAAAGAGAAGATCCGCAACGTCATCGGCCCTGGTGGCAAGACCATCCGGTCGATCATCGAAGAGACGGGTTGTGACGTGGAGATCGAGAACGATGGCACGGTCACCATCGCTTCTCCGGACGCCCCGGCGGCTCAGAGGGCCATCGAGATCATCAAGCACCTCACCGCTGAGCCTGAGATCGGTGTGGTCTACACCGGCAAGGTAACCCGCGTCGAAGGCTTCGGTGCCTTCGTCGAGATCATCCCCGGCACCGAGGGTCTGGTTCACATCAGTGAGTTAGCGCCTTATCGGGTCGGCCAGGTGGAAGACATCTGCCAGGAAGGTGAAGAAATTACCGTCAAGGTCATTGAGATCGACTCCGCCAGTGGCAAGGTTCGCTTGTCCCGGAAAGTCGTGATCATGGAGTCCCCGGACTACAACCCTGCTGACTATGAAGGCATGGGAGCTCCCGAAGGACCGCCCCGGGAGCGACGCTCCTACGGTGATCGTGGTGGTGACCGAGGGGGTCGCGGTGGTGACCGTGGCGGACGTGGCGGACGCCCAGGCGGTGGACGGGGTCGTCCCGGCGGGGATCGTGGCGGACGCGGTGGACGCCCGAGCGGCGGACGTGGCGGCGGACGCTCCGGTGGTGGCGGACGCCCAGGCGGCGACCGCGGCGGCAACCGATAAGAGAAGGTAGACGACCTCGATGGATCGTTCCGCCCTGCTTCAATACTTGGAGACCACCTTACGGGCTTCTGAAGGGCAAGACTATTGCCCCAATGGCCTACAGGTGGAGGGGCGGAGCGAGATCACCAAGATCGTCACGGGGGTGTCGGCCTGTCAGGAGCTTTTTGATCGAGCTCACCAGGCCGGCGCCGACGCCGTCCTCGTTCATCATGGTCTCTTTTGGACCGGGATGCCCTACCCCTTGACGGGGCTGACCTATCGACGCGTCTCGACGTTGATCAAGAACGATATCAACCTTCTGGCCTATCATCTTCCCCTGGATCGCCATCCGGAGCTGGGCAATAACGCCCTCGCAGCTCAAGGTCTCGGCCTCACCGACTTAGTCCCGTTCGGGGATTACAAGGGCTACCCCATTGGCTTCGCAGGTCACTTCCAGGTGGGAATCTCTCCCCAAGAGCTAAACCGTAGAGCGGCCACTTTCTTCGACCAGCAACCTCAAGCATTCCTCCACGGACCGGACCCTGTCAGCAGCCTCGCCATCATCAGCGGCGGCGCTCAAAAGGAGTTCTACCAGGCCATCGACCAGGGCTACGACGCCTTCATTACAGGAGAAGTCAGTGAATGGGTGATGAACTTAGCTCGGGAGAGCCAAACCCATTTCCTAGCTTGTGGCCACTACGCTACCGAACGCTGCGGAATTCGGACCCTCGGTGAGCACCTGGCGGAGAAGTTCTCTCTGGAAGTCGAATTCATCGACGTCCCGAACCCGATCTAGCCATCTCGCTTCTCTAGCCGACCCCCAACAAGCGCCCTCCCGAGATGGAGAGCTGGACAGATAGACCGTAGCAGCTAAATCCGCTGGAGGTAGCGCGCCACCTCGTCCAGCATCGGCACACTCAAAGTCTCCGAGTTGGCAGCCTCGCCGAGTAACCTGGCGACCATCAAGACCTCCGTCGAGGCTTTCCTGGCCAGAAAAAGCGGATGAACGGAGGCGGCGAGCCGCTCCGCCTCCTCAATCCTCCCCAGTTCAAGATAAACGGCGCTCAGATCGACCATGGCCAGGGCTGCTCTGTAAAGGTCACCTTCCCCTTTGAAGGTCTCGATACTCTTCTCCAGAGGCGGTATCGCCCAACTAGGGCGCCCCTCGGCTCGCAGTAACCGTCCCTCGGTCCACAGGTGACGGCTCTCGACACGAAGGGAGGGCGGCGCCGGAGGTAGTACTAGCAATTGCTGGCGAGCTTCTGAAGTAAATCCCAGGTCGAGCAGGTACAGGATTCGATGAAATAGTAGAGCGAATCGGATCCTCTTTGAAGATTCTTCTGGCAAGGAAGCGATCGCTGTCTCAATATCGCGAAGGGCGTCCTGGGTCCGGCCTGCCTTGTAGTGAACCTGGGCCTGTTGCCAGAAGAGCTCGAGCAGAATTTCCTCTTGGGGACCATGAGCAGCAAGTTTTGTAGCTTGATCCAAAATGAGGAGTGCCTGGTAGAAGCTGCCGCGGCTTGAGTGAGATCCTGCTAGTAACGATTGAAGCCGCAGCCAGAGTCGAGCAGATCTGCTCCCCTTGGAGTAATACTCGAAAGCGGTGGCAAAACAACTATCCGACTTCGTGCCATTGTCGAGCAGGCGGTATGCATTGGCTAATTCACCAAGAACGCGAGCTCGAAGGTCCCAAACCAGCATTTCCGAATATGAATCTCCGCCTAGATTCTCGGAGATTTCTACCGCCATCTGAACCAGATCGCGAACCGCATGTCGGTCCTCGAAGAGCCTTTCTTTGGCCTTTTCCAGGAAGAGAATCACCAGTCCCCAATGAGGGCAAGGGTTTCCATGGCGGTTGGGGCCAAGAGAGGTCCCCGTCAGGGGTAGTCGGAGATCCTGGAGATAGGCCTCGGCGGCCAGAACTTCGGCCGCTACTCTGGGGTCGGGATGGAAGGAGCGTCGCATGGCCGTCTCGAGTTTGCCGTAGCTGTCCAGGCAACCGGCACAGTCATCCACTTCTTCGGCAAACTGAGCCCTTGAAACTGGCAAAGACAAATCGACTAGGAGGACGCTACCTCTCGCAATAAAAGAGGGAGGCTCGAGGGACCGGTCCAATGAATCCGGTGACGCCGTCGGAACTTCCCGAGAAACAACAGGTAGGGGGAGCCATCTTCCCGGGGGCCCCTCTTGGTTTCTCAACGGATTGGAGGTCGCGAGGTGATTCGCTAACTCGAGGGCCGAAAGGCAAGAGTGCCCGGTAGACTTCATTTTCTTAGTGTAGAGAATAACGCTAGAAGATTCAAGAAAATGGATTTCAAGCTTGAGAACCGCCGGAAGAAGGCTCCTGTTGAAGGAGGGAGCGGGGTGTGTCAGGATTTATTGATCCACTTCTCGCTCAAAACAGGTTCAAGATGGCCTATTTTCACCGGCAGCTTTTTCGCGAACCGAGGTAGGAATAGCAGGGCTGCAGGGCCCTTTCAGGTTGGGAATAGAGAGCTCAGGTTTGACCACCGGAAACACGAGAGAGGAATTTGAAAGTGCGTGAGGCCGTCATTCAGGTATCGGAGCTAACGCGCACATTTGGTGACAAGGCTGCTCTCGCCTCGGTGAGCTTTGGCGTCAAGCGAGGGGAGGTTCACGGCCTCGTCGGTGCCAATGGAGCCGGCAAGACGACGCTGATCAAACACATCCTAGGCCTGCTGAGAGCAGAAAGGGGATCGATTCGGGTCTTCGGCCTGGATCCAGTGGCCGACCCGGTCGCCGTCCTATCCCGCCTCGGCTACCTCTCCGAGGAAAACGAGCTCCCCAACTGGATGCGGGTAGATGAGCTCATTCGCTATTCGAGAGCCTTCTATCCTCGCTGGGATGACGCCTATGCAGAAGAGCTGCGAGACACCTTCGGCCTCGACCCCAAGGCGAGAATCGGCAAACTTTCCAAGGGACAGAAAGCGCGGGCTGGGCTCCTCATTGCCCTAGCCTACCGTCCCGAGCTACTGGTCCTTGACGAGCCCTCCTCCGGCCTCGATCCCATCGTTCGCCGCGACATCCTCGCGGCCGTCCTTCGTACCATCGCCAGCGAAGGACGAACGGTGCTCTTTTCTTCCCACCTCCTAGACGAAGTGGAGCAAGTCGCCGACCACGTCACCATGCTCAGCCAAGGCAGCCTCACTTTGAGCGCCCAACTGGCCGTCATCAAGAAGGCCTACCGCTGGGTCACAGTCCGTTTTCAGGAACCTAGAACTCAACCCCCAACCATCGCGGAAGTGCTGCGATGGGAACAACAGGGACAGGAGTGGATAGCCCTGGCTCGCGGAGATGTGGAGCAGCTAACCTCTGCCCTGGCAGGTCAAAAAGGGAGAGTCATCTGCGAGCGCCTCCCTTCTCTCGACGAGGTGTTCGTTGCCCATGAAGAGCTTTCAAGGGCGGTGAGGGAATTCAGGGCACTGGAAAAGAACGAGTAGACGATGGGCTGGTCAGCTGCTCCTGCCATCGCTTGGGAATTTCGAAGCCGGCACCGCTGGGGATTCGGTGCCCTGCTTCTCTATCTCATCACCCTCGCCGGTGTTCGACTCCTGCTGCTGGCTCCAGGACAACGGATCACCTTGGATGAGGACTGGCAGTTCGCCTTCGGAGTGATCGTGCCCTTGGGCTCGACCTTCATGTACCTCCTAGCGGTATTTAGTTTCGGCCTCACCGCTGACCTCGCGGCGCGCCAGTCGATCTATCCGGCCCGAATGTTTACCCTTCCAGTGACCAGCTCTGCACTCGCTGGGTGGCCGATGTTCTATGGCGCTACAGCAATGGCCCTACTCTGGCTGGCCACGAGATTCCTCGGCCTGTGGCCTTCCGAAGTCGAGGTGCCATGGATATGGCCAGCTCTATTCGCCGCTGTTGGGCTCGCTTGGACTCAAGGGCTAACCTGGATGCCCTACAGGGTGCGAGGACTTCGGGTCGTCCTGACGATCCTGTGGCTGGCCCTCCTTAGCTTCGTCGTTCTTCTGCTACTCAGCCTAAGGGCTCCGGAACCCCTCCTTCTGGCTCTCCTCGCACCACAACTCCCCATGGCCTATCTCCTCGCTCGCCTCGCAGTAACCCGCGCCCGGCACGGCGACGTTCTTCATGGGAGGCTCCCTTTCTCCCCCATCGCTACCTCCAAGGAGAGGCCGATTCATCGCCACCGACGCATCGGCAAGCTTCTCCCTCGATGGCCCGACCGTTTTTCTTCCCCCGTTAGCGCTCAGGTTTGGTTCGAATGGCGGCGACAGGGTCGCTCCCTTCCGGTGCTGGTGGGCCTCCTGCTGCCCTTCGAGCTGTCTCTGTTGTTCGCCTTCAGAGACACCCCAAGCATCGTCTTCGGGACTCTTGGTGCGGTGCTGCTTACCCCTCCTTTCATGGCCGCATTCGCCGCAGCTAACGTCAGCAGATCTAGCTCCAGGGGACGTGATTCCTATGAGCTGACGCCGTTCATTGCTACCAAACCTCTCACCAGCACTTCTCTCCTCTCTGCAAAGCTCCTGGTGACCATGGGCAGTGCCCTCGCCTCCTGGCTAGTGGTCCTGACAGCCCTTCCGTTGGCCGTCGCCCTTTCGGATACAGGGTCGGTGGTGGCCCATGGAGCCCGCGAGGTGGTCCGACTCGCAGGCGGCGAGCCCCAAGCCTGGGCGATGGGCCTACTGGGGCTATTGGCCCTCGTCCTCGCCACTTGGAAACAGCTCGTACAGAGTCTGTACATCGGAATGAGCGGTCGCCCGTGGTTGATCAAGGCGAAGATATTCTCGACCCTCTCGATACTCACTCTCCTCGCTCTGCTTGCACCACGGTTGATGGCAAACAGCAGATCGATGATCGCCTCAGGCTGGAATTCTCTCCCCTGGATTCTCACGGCCTTGGTCTGCCTCAAGATGCTCACCGCTGCCCAGGTGGCCCTTCGCCTTCACCGCAGCCGGCTGCTCAGCGACCGTAGCCTAGTCATCGGTGCCCTGGGCTGGACCCTCTCCGTATTGGCTCTTCTCGGCTGGCTGGTATGGCTCCTACCGGCGATCCTATTTCCTAGTCATCTACTAGGTCTCGTGGCCGTGCTAGCCATTCCTTTGGTTCGAATCTCCGCAGCACCGCTTGCCCTTCATCGGAATCGACATCGATGAGAGGGTGGGGGCGATGAAAGGAAGGGGGAAGCGAGTCATCCTTGCGGTTCTCGCTCTGCTCGGTCTGCCTCTGCTAGTGATTCTGTTGCTGGCCGTCTCCTTCCAATTGGAGAACAGGAGCAACGGATCGATCGTCTCTTCCGGTGAGGTGAGGAAGTACCTCCTCCACGTTCCCAAGAGCTACGATGCTACCCAGCCTACTCCCTTGGTCATCAGCTTCCACGGCGGTGCCGGATGGCCTGTACTACAAAGAGATCTCACTGGTTGGAACGACACTGCCGAAAACCAAGGATTCATCGTGGTCTACCCTGCAGGTCTCGACGCCGGAGGCATGACGGGATGGCGCGTGACAAGGCCGGGAGCCGGACTGACCAAGGATGTTCAATTCATCTCAGATCTGATCGACCAACTGGAGAAGACCTACAACGTCGATCGGACTAGGGTCTATGCGAACGGACTATCCAATGGCGGCTCCATGGCTTTCGTGCTCTCCTGCAATTTGCCGGATCGCATCGCAGCGGTGGGGATGGTGGCAGCAGCCCACGTGCTGCCTTGGGGTTGGTGCAGCGACCGTAGACCGGTGCCGATGATCTCCTTTCACGGAACAGCGGATCCCCTCGCTCCCTATGAAGGAGGCATTTCCTGGGTTGGCCCCGCCTCTTTCCGGGACCCTGTCCAGTGGGCAGCGAGCTGGGCGCGACGAAATGGCTGTGGCCCAGACACCACCAAATCCTTGATTGTGGTCGGCGTTACCCGTCAGGACTACACGGAATGCACTGACGATGCGGCGGTTGCATTTCTGACCATTCACGGCGGCGGCCACACTTGGCCAGGCGCCGAGCCTCTTCCGGAGTGGATCCTCGGATCCACCAACCGCAGCATCAGCGCCACCCGTGAAATGTGGACCTTTTTTCAGAAACACCGGCTAGCTGTAGAGCCCTGAAAAGACCCTTGAGACAAGCACACCAGGGAACCTCCTGCGTCTCGCGCTTATCTCCGGTCTCTACAATTCAGCTACTTGCAGCCTTCGGATAACACCGAAAGAAGTTTTCTGTCGTTTGCCGCGCCAGCTCCGACAAGGGCATTTCCCATTCCTGGGCGACTCTTTGGGCGACTTCGTAGACGTAGGCAGGGCGGTTGGGTTTGCCTCGGTAGGGAATCGGCGCGAGGTAGGGCGTATCGGTTTCCACCAGGCATCGATCCTTCGGTAGGGCCGGTAGTACTTCGCGGATGTTGTCTGCTGCTTTGAAGGTCACCATGCCGGTAACCCCGAGGTAGAAATCCCTCTCGATGAGCGTCTCGGCCATGGACCGGCCCCCGGCGAAGGAATGGAAGTCCGCCTTGAGATGCTGGAACTCGCCACAGCCGAGGACCTCGAGCATTTTCTCGTTGCTGTCCCGGTTGTGAATCACCACGGGAAGATCCTGCTCTTGGGCGATGTGCCACTGGGTTCGCATCACCTCTTCTTGCTTCTTTCGAGGCGAGGTATCGTAGTGGAAATCGAGCCCACACTCCCCCACCGCGACTACCTTGGGGTCATCCAAGAGCGCCTCCAAGCGGCTCGTATCGCCAGCCTTCCAGGTCCGGGCCTCATGGGGGTGAACTCCCAGAGCACACCACACCCTCTCTTGGCTGTGACAGAACTCGAGAATGTCATCGACCTCCGAGAGTTGGATGCAGGGGAGGAGAAACCCATCGATTCCCCTCTCACGAGCAGCAGCCAGGGCATCGATTCGGTCGCCGGGCTCGAGGCTTTGGAGGTGGCAATGGGAGTCGATAAGGATCTCCCCATCCAGGATCGAGGCGTCGTTGGCGGCAGAGCTCATCGCACCTGGGTTCCATCCGGTACCGGGACGCTAGGACGGACCACGACGGGCTTACCGTCCACGGAAGCCGCCAACACCATGCCGTTGGACTCCAAGCCCATCAGCTTGGCGGGCTTGAGATTGGCCACCACAACCACTTGCTGTCCGACGAGCTCTTCAGGTGAGTAAGCTTTGGCAATCCCAGCGATTACGGTACGGGTTCCTCCACCAACCTCTCCGAGATCCACCGTGAGCTTGAGTAGCTTGTTGGACTTGGGCACCGGCTCCGCTTCTTTGACGGTGGCGACTCGCAGCTGAGTTTCAAAAAAATTGTCGATGGAAATCTGTTCCGGCGCGCCGCCCTCAGCATCCCCGGTCGCCACCTTCTTGGCTACCGGATCCTTGGCCGAGGAAGTTCCCGCACCAGCTTTTTCACCTTTTTCCTTCGCTTCCACGTTGATTCCCTCTCCAGCCGTTCCAATGCCAACTTTGGCCATCGTCTTCTTCTTATCGACCCGGGGGAACAGACCTGCCCCTTGGGAGATAGTGGTTCCCGGTTGGAGCCATCCCCACTTCGTCCACTCTTCGAATTTCCCCGAAGGGCCACCAGCCAGAGAGTCCGCGATCTCGCTACAACCTAGGCGCTGTAGGATCTCCCCGGCCTTCTGCGGCACGATGGGCCAAAGAAGAACCGCCGCCAGCCGGAGGGCCTCGGCACAGTTGTAAAGAATCGTGCTGACCACCGGCAACTGTGCTTCGTCCTTGGCCAAACGAAAAGGCTGGGTCTTGGCGATATAACCGTCAATGGCCTTGACCAGCTCGAGAGCCGCCGCTGAAGCTGCCGCTATATCGAGTCGTTGGAAAGCGGAGCGATAGCGGTCAAGGCAACGAGCCGCAGTACCGTCGTACTCCCCCGTATCCGGCACTCTCGGCCCCCAAGCAGGCAAGCTTCCCTGAAAATAGCGGTGGGTCATGTTGGTGACCCGGTTGAGGCAGTTACCGACCGTGTTGGCCAGATCGCTGTTGTACACCTCAATGAACTTTTCTAGCGAGAAATCAGAATCCGTCGTGCCCCAGGGGCCATGGCTCGCGAGAAAATGCCGCAATCCATCCAGACCGAATACCTCAGTGAAACGATCGATCTCTTCCAAGTCGATGAAATTTCCCAGGCTCTTGCTCATCTTCCTGCCTTCTCGAATCCAGAAGGAGTGGCAATAGACCAAGCGAGGAAGAGCGATCCAAGCGTTGCCCGGCTGCTTTTGAAGGGCGAGTAGCAATGCCGGCCAGATCACGGCGTGAAACCACAGGATGTCCTTAGCGATGATCTGAACGTCCGCGGGCCACAGATCACGACGGTCGTCCGTATCCACCGCCGTCAAATAGTTGAACAGAGCATCAATCCACACGTAAATGGTGTGCTCAGAGTCACCCGGCACTCGAATGCCCCAGTCCTCGACGCCGGTGCGGCTCATGGGGATATCGTTCAGGCCGTCCCGGATCCGCGCCGTGACTTCGTTGCGCCGAGCCTCCGGCCGGACATTGAAAATCTCACCGCTCTCGAGCAGCGCCAACAGATCATCGCTGTAACGGCTCAAGCGAAAGAAGTAGTTCTTCTCCTTCTTCCGTTCCAAGGGTTTGCCGGTGATGGAACTGCAAAAGTCCGCCTCTTTGGCCCGGGTTTCCGGCACGTACTCTTCTTGACTCGGGTCATACCAACCCTCGTACTCTCCCAGGTAGACATCGCCACTTTGGATCAACTGGCGAACGTAGTGACGGACCCGATCCGTATGGCGAAGCTCCGAGGTGCGAATGAAGTCGTCGTGAGAGAGATCCAAGCGAGAGAAAACGCTCTGGAACTCGCCGGCGTTGCGGTCCGCCCACTCCAATGGCGAAATTCCACGCTCGGCAGCGGCGTCAGCTACTTTTGCAGCATGCTCATCCGTACCGGTAAGAAAAAAGACTTTCTCGCCGATCATTCGGTGATATCGGGCGAGGATATCGGCCACGGTCGTGGAATAGACATGACCGATGTGGGGACGGTCATTGACGTAATAAATGGGCGTGCTGACATAAAATCGATTCATCGTCTTCCTTCCAACTTCCAGGTTCCCGAGCCCTTCCGATCTCAAGCTCAGGAGCAACTCTTTCTCACCGATCTCTCCGGCGAACGGGACTACGGAGACTCTATTGAGGAATGCTGAGCTCCTCCGCCGAGAATCGGTAGTGAGCACCGCAGAAATTACACTCTACCTCGGTGCCCGCCTCTTGTCCCTCCTCTTTCATCTCTAAAAGATGATCCCGGTCTTCCGCCGGTAAGTGGGCCAGATGGAGGCGCAGACGCTCCCGGTCACAGGTGCACACATAGGCGAGGGGCAAGGATTCGAGGTCTTTCCGGTCCAGTTCCCCAAATACTTCAGCCAAGAGACCGTCGACACCCTTTTCCTCCAAGCAGCGGCTGACGCTAGGAAGCCTCGAGAGAGTTCCTTCCAGAGTGTTCACCAAATCCTCGTCGGCTCCTGGCAGGGCCTCGAGGATGAGGCCACCAGCTGCGGCGACTCCGTCCGAGCGCAGCAGAACACCGAGCAGCAGGGCTGATTGGGTCTGGTCACTCTGCTGAAGGAAGTGGGTCAGCTGTTGGCTAACGCCTTGCCCATCCAGAAGGGGAACGACGCTCTCGTAAGTGATATTCGGCATCTGTCGGATCACTTTCAAATTGCCCTTACCGATCCCTGCTGCGGAGTCGATGCCTTCCCCCTCAGACGCCTGGCCCGTCGTCGGCACTACCGCCTGAGGAACCGTCACGGAGCCCCGCAGATGCCCCAGGTCATCCGCTTCAGCGGTGACCCGACCCAAAGGACCGTCACCCTGGGACTCGAGGATGACCCGAACTGGCGTTTTGCTCTGTAACCGTAGAATGAGGGCAGCGCCGGCTAGCATTTGCCCAAGGGCTACCGAGGCCACCGGGGACAAATCGCGCCGTTGCCGAGCCGCCTCGACGATCTCGGACAAATCAGCTACGGCCCAACGCAACTGGCCCTTTGCAGCAAGTCCAACCCGAAGATGGCCCCGGGCCATGATTTTGGTTGCCCTCGTCGGGCTTTTCGTGGTCATTGGAAATCTCCTCTAGGCCTTCCGGCGCAAGAGGATAAGCTACCACGACAGAGCCAGGATGACACCCACCGCTAGGCAAGCTCACGGGGCCTGAGGGGGAGCTGGAGAGGGAGCGTAGTACCCCTTCCGGGTCTTGGCTTGGAGGCCAGGAAGAAGAGCCTCCACTTGCAACTCATGCCAACGACCATCGTCGATTCCTGGCTCTGGGTAGTAGCCGATGGCATATTGATCCCGCAGCTCCTGCAGCACTTCCGCCAGAGCCCCAACGATCTCTTGGGGTTGAGAAACCCGAAGAATTCGGCCACCGGTACGCTCGACGGTTCGGCGTAACAGCCTTCTTTGCCGCATGATTTCTTTGGGCGGAAGAAATGAGTGAAAGAAGTTCCGAGTCTCTTCTGCCACACCCGGCTCCGAGATCTGAATCCAATAAACCTGGGCCTCGGTTCGCTGGATGGCCTCGGCGACCTGATCCATGGAAACGAGGCTGTGGACATCGTGACCGTCGGAGAGAAGAAGCATCACTCTTCTACTCAACCGCTCTTTTAGAAGGTGCGTGGCCCAGAGCAGGTGATCGTAGAGAGCGGTGCCCCCCTCGACTTCCCGAGACGGAATCACCTGGACTAGGTCGTCGGCTTCCATGGTGAAACCCGTCGAAGCGATCAGTCGCTCGGCAAACACCATCATGCGAGCTTCATCCAGGTCCGCTAAGCCTTCTACAAAGGTTTGTGCCCCCTGCTCAACGGCCTTCATTTGGCGCCCCTTCATGCTCACACTGGCGTCCAATAGGAGCACTGCTGAAAAGGGTATCTCTCCGGATTCCAGAGTCACAATTGATTGTTTCTGCCGATTATCTCGCAGCAAGAAATCGCCCTTTTTCAACCCGAGAACCCGCTCGCCGTCATTCTTCGTGACGGTAACGAAAACCTGCTGTAACTGGAGCTCGATTTTTCCATCGATGCGGACCGGCAGATAGGTCCGCCGGGCTCGACCTTCGGAGCCCACCACCGTTCGGGCCACTACTTCGATGAGTCGTTCCCGGTTGTCTTCTCCGACGTCAACCTCTAGTCGGAAGTCCGGAGGCGGCAGCGTTCCCGCCCTGGCTCCATTGAGCCACACTTCGACGGTCTCGAGAGCTTCGGAGGAATGGACCCGTGCCTGGATGAGAGTGTTGCCGAAGAGTGGGCTTCCCGATCGGGGGCTAGCAATCTCTACCGAAGGGGGTTCAGCGAAAGCGACCTGGCCAAAGGCAAACAAATAGAACCAGCCTCTAAGAAGGGTCCTCGCCCAGGTCCAATGGAACCTACTCCTCCTGCTCCTCATGAGTGGGGCCAGCCAGCTCTGGCTCCATGTGCCAGTCGGGGCAGTTCCAAGCGAAGACATTCCCGGCCACCTGTCAAGCTCTCTGAGATAGCTTCCAGGTGCGGGACCATCTTGCTCATGGACCACTGGTTGTACTCCAATCGGAAGGATCGCCTCTCCGAGGGCATCAGCTCTTCCGGCTGATGAAAGCTTCTCACCAAGGACACCGGCAGCTCTTCGCCGGTAGGCCCCAGACTGAGAAGCAGTATGCGAAGGCCGGCTTCTCCAGGGAATTCCAGCAGTCCTTGCAACAGTAGAACTTGGGCTCGCCCCTCCTGGCCTTCTCTCACTAGGGATTGAGCCAGTTCCTGGAGAGCAACAACCCGAATCCAAGCTGGCGCATCTCCTTGCCAGAGCTCTGCCAAACCTTGGCGCGACCGCTCCTCTTTGCCGAGGCGACCTTGGGTCAAGGCCAGCCGAAGCCTCGGTTCTGGATCCTCCGGATCTAGGTCCAACCAGCGCAGAAAGCTCTTCTCAGCGGCAGAGTACTCCCCGAACTTTTCTTCTAGGAGGCCCAGGTGTAACCACTGAGCAGCATCGTGCGGATCGAGCTCGATGGAGCGAAGCAGAGTTCGGCGGGCAGGTGTCAACCGGTGTTGCAAACGCTGCATGAGTGCCAACCGACTCAACAAACGAGCTGCCCGAGAGTGGGTGTCGAGATCGCTCTGGGAACGCACCAGCAGGCGAAGTAACCTATCCTGGACCTCCAACGCTTCAGTAGCTCTCCAATGATTGCCTTGCTCTAGCAGACTCGCGTAGGCATCCTGCTGCAGGGCGATCATCGACGACAAGCAGTGAGGACTGGAGATTGGGGAGATTCTTTTGGCAACATTCACCAGGATCTGGATCACAGTCGAGGTCTTGACGCCGGCCCGGTAGGCGCATTCGTGAAGCTCCACCAAGTCCGCCGCACCCTCGCTAGGTTCGAGAGCTCGTCTCTGTGCCTCTCTGGCTGACCCGGGCTTCCCTATCCCAGAGACCAGCGGAGCAGACTTGGGCTCCTCACTCGCCTTTTCCAGAATGACGAAATATTTCTCTTCGAGGTGCTTGCCAAAACAAGGCTGCCGGAGATTTCGGCTCTCGTTGCCGGCAGTGGCCGGAAGCGTCACGAGGAAACTGCATAGAAGAGATCCTAAGCAGCGCGCCTTATCACCCATCGAAGTCTTCCTTGCTGTCGGGTCATCAGAGGTCCTTCCCACCAAGAGCGAGTCCTCGAGGGCTCCCTTGGACTCCTCACAGACCTGGGCCAATGACTCCAGTAATTTGGTTCATTGACATCGCATCTTAGATCTTGATGCTGAGAACAGCTTTTCCCGAAGCTGAATTCCCCCGACCAGGCCCCAAATACCGGGAATTCACTTCTAGGGCTCGAGGAGGATTGGCGGTAGACGTTTCTCCCTCATGGCTCGTTGGCTTCCTCGGCCACTTAGGGTTAGTCGCGAATCTCGTGATGCCGACTCTTTGGCCAGATCCCTGTCTCAACCAGGAGACCATCCCCGAAGGGTCCGAATCTCCAGCCGCAACAGGTTCAGCAGCAGACGAAGAGCTCCCAGGTAGGGCTTCATGTCTTCCTTCTCTCTCTCTCGAAGATCAGAGATCTCCAGGTGGGGCCAATTGTTATAGAGGACTCGAGCGCTTCGGGATACCGATTCCCGCTCCCAAGGAGCCATCGCCGGCATGCTTTCTAGAACGGCCGCTACTTCCCGTACCTCTTCCGGAAAAAGCCAAAGCCGAAGAGTCAGAAAGCTCTGCTCCTTGGGGAACCGGAGTCGGCCTGTATTGAGCAGCCGACGAGCCTGGTCGAGGGCCCCGTGGATTCCATGGAGGCGAATAGCTTCCTGCAGGGCAAGAATCTCAACGTGGGTTGGCGGCTCGGACTCGATGAGACTTTCCAACGAGGCTAGCGAGAGAACGCTCTTCCCCATTCGCTCCTGGACCATCGCAAGACGGAGGTGAGCTTGAGCATCGTCGGGGGCCCGTTGCAATAGCTTCTCGAGATACCGCTGCGCCTCTGAGAAGTCGTCCGTCTTCTCGCTGAGCGCCGCCAGAATGTGGAGAGGTGCCGTCGAGCTGGGGTCGATTCTTACCGCGGGTGACAAGAAGCCCCCTCTCGCCCAGTCGAAATTCCCTCCGTAGATCATCATAAGCCCGATCCGAGAAAGGTTACGACTACGAACCGATGGGTCTTCCAGGGGAGCACCGGAGGAGCTCTTGAGGTCCACTTGTTGCCTAGAGTCCCGACTCCTCCGGTAGAAGTTTCCGGCATCCCCAATGAAGGACACCGCCCGTTCTGCAGCCTCTGCCTGATCGGCAAGCTTGTACCATTCGAAGAGAGCCCCAAAGAGAATGGCGATGGGATAGGCGGCTCTCGGTTTCTCTTTGCCAATGTACCCAAGGAGCTCCCATTCGGCGTCGATCAGAACCTTCAGACTATCTCTGGCAGCCCACTGTGACTCCATCTCGGCAAGCTCGGCTGCGGATCGACGAAAATCTCCGTCCACCGAGAGGCGATTGAGGACTTCGCTAAACTGGTTCAGAGCTTCCACACGACTGGTAGGGGCCAGCGGATCGCCGAAAGCTCCAATAGGGAGCAGTAGAGCAATCGCTAGAGCCCCTCCTCTGAGCACCCGTCTCATCTGTCACCTCCCATCTGGGACGGGGCAAAGTATCCCTCTCGGACTTGGACCCGACGCCCGAGGCCCTGGACCTTGACGTCCAGACGGTGCCAGCTGCCATCTTCTATGCCAGGCTCAGGGTAGTACCCAATAGCATATTGTTCTCTCAGCTCCCGGAGGACCTCCGCCAAGGCCTGGGGAATCTCTTCAGGTTGCCGCACTTCGAGAACTCTCCCACCGGACCTCTGCACCGCTCGCCGAAGCAAGTCTCGCTGCTGAAGAATTTCCTCAGCGGAAAGAAAAGAGTGCAGGCCCCGGGCTCTCGACCTAGCCAAACCCTGCGCATCCAGAATTTGCACCCAATACAGCTGAGCTTCACTATGGCTCAAGGCTTCCGCTACCACCTCCATCCTCAGGACGCTGTGGACATCTTGGCCATCCGAGAGCAATACCAAGACTTTTCGCCCAAGCTTGCCCTCCAGAAGGCGAATGGACCAGAACAGGTGGTCGTGAATGGAGGTGCCAGTTTCGACCCGCTGAGAAGGAACCTCAGCTAGCAGCTCGTCGGGGCTTCCGGTAAATGGGCTGGCAGCAAGGAGTCGGTCCGAAAACACCAACAACCGAGCTTCATCGAATGGGTTCATTCCCTCCACGAAACTACGGACTCCCTGGATAGCGGCCTCCATAGGGGAACCCCGCATACTCAGACTCCCGTCGAGCAGTAGGACGGCCGAGAAAGGGATGTCTCCAGAGGCCAAGGTAACGATGCGCTGTTTCCGACCATTGTCACGGAGTTCAAAATCCTTCGGAACCAATCCTAGGATCCTCTGCCCACGGACATTTACTATCGTAGCGAACACTTGACGCAGCTTGAGCTCGACCGTGTCATTGATGTGCACTGCTGGGGTCACGAGTCGAGCTTGCAGACGGACCCCAGCGGGGCTGACGGCAAGGATCTCAATTGTGTGTTCCCGGTTCTCGGCTCCAACATCCAACCAAAGCTGAAAGTCTGGAGCCAGAAGGCTCCCTGCCCTCTTGCCATCCAGCCAAAGTTCTATCTCGGTCGTAGATTCAAGAGAAAGGGTCCGAGCCTGGATGAGAGTCTCTCCGAAGATTGGAGTTCCGGGAGTAGGGGCCACGATCTCGACCGTCGGCTCTGACGCTCGAACCGCACTGCCTAACCAAAGCAAGCTGGCCGCCAGGCCAAGTCTCGCCCAAGCCGTTCCCTTGCAGAGCAAAGATCTGCGCTCAAGGGACAGGCCGCGAAGTGCCATCACAAGTGAAGGGTGATTGGGGTGTCGAGCTATTTTGGGTCCGAGGCTCGTTCTCTTCGATCTGGGAATCATTGCTAGGAATACCTCTTCTAGGGTTGCTTCAAATTGCCAGCTGAGGCTCTGGCCTGCAGCTACGGGTTCCCTGGACTCGCACCCCCCTTGCTGAAAGGATCTTCAGTGCGCTCCGAGTACTTGGACACTGCCAGCGAGGTATTAGTTGCATCAATGGAGTTTTGGTTCAGGAGAGATTGTCCCTCTTGGCCGGTGGCATACATTCTCCTCGTTGTTGAAGTGACACGAAGCTACCGGCAGACCCCAAAATGAAGTGGTCGATGACCCGAACCCCCACCCAATCTCCCGCCTCCACCATGCGCCGGGTGAACAGGATGTCTTCATTACTGGGGGAAGGATCCCCACTAGGATGGGTGTGAAATAGCACGATGGCAGCAGAACCCCGCAGCAGGGCTTCCTTGAGAATCGCTCTCGGCTCGACGGAAGTGCGTTGGAGTGTTCCGCGAAAGAACTCCTGAGAAGCTATCAAGCGATGTCTGGAGTCCAGGAAAAGAGCTCCCATGACCTCCTGATGTTTGCGGCCATACCGCAGCATGAGGTAGGCAGCGACCGATGAAGGCCGACTGAGCACGTCTCCTGACTGGAGTTTGCCCAAGGCGAGTCGACGGCCGATCTCCACCGCTGCTAGGAGGCTTGCTGCCTTGGCCGCCCCCAGCCCTCGACGCCGGAGATCCCGATAGGAGAGGCCGGGCATTCCACCGAGGCCCCGCCATTCCTCGAGCAGCTCCCGAGCCAATGTCATCACCGGTAAACCAGGACTGCCGGTGCGCAGAAGCACCGCCAGGAGCTCGGCGTCACTCAAGGTCTCACTGCCGTGGGACAACAAGCGCTCCCGCGGCCTCTCCTGGAGAGGCATCTCTCGAATCTCGCGAATCTGATCTTCCGTCATCAGGCCCCCTTTCGAGGCAAAACCACCGGCCTACCCGGGGGTACCTAACTAAGACGGAAACGGGTCTCCTGGAAGCTTGCGGTCCACCAAGAAATTTCCCGTTGGCCTTTCTCTCTCCATCCATCCTCGGTTGGCAGGCTTCCTGCTTTGGGGGCCAGGAGCCCCCTGCGATCACGCCCCTCGTTGACGCCCCTAAAAACGCCGTTCCCTAGGACGCCAGGCGGCCGTCCAGGTCCAATTCCGCGGCCACTCCCTGCATGGCTTCGAGAACATGAGCTACGTGCTCCCACAACTGTAGCTTTCCGTCGAAACAGACTCGGCTGAAGTCCTCCACGGCCTCGGAAACCTCTTCTCGGCTCACCGCAGCCGTAAAGAGGCGATCCTTCCAATTACGCTTGATGGACTTGACCTTGATGGAACGTATGTCCTTGTGGGGACGGACCAAAGTCGCCGCGATGATCAGGCCCGTGATCTCGTCACAGGCCAGGAGAGCAAAGTCGAGAGGCTCGCTTCGCTCAACCCCGGTACCAGCCGTATTGTGAGCCAGGATCGCCTGGAGAACCGGCGCCGAGAAGCCTCGTTCCCGAAGTAGGTGTATTCCCTCTGCCGGGTGTCCTTCGAGAGTCGGGTGAATCTCCCAATCGTAGTCATGGAGCAGGCCTGCCAATCCCCAGACTTCCGGGTCCCCTCCCAACTTGGCAGCATAGCTTTTCACCGCCGCCTCCACCGCCAACATATGACGCCGAAGGCCGACATCCTCAACGTGCTCGACCACCGTCTCCCAAGCTCTTTCTCGGTTCATGAAGCCCTCCTTAGAAGGGCAAAGATATCCCACCGGAGGAGGGTTGGAAAATTTGCGTTGACAGCTAGCGAAGAGGCCTGCTAAAACCGCATCGTTCCACTTACTCGAGAGTCAACGTTTCTCAGCAACAGTCTTCCCGGCCCTCTCCTCAGGAATCAAGATAGATCACCTCAGAGGCTCGAGCTGCCGGTCTTGGAGGGTCCGACGATGGGCAATTCTCTCTTTGTCCCCACCCGAATGTTTCTCACTCGCGGTGTTGGTGTTCACCGCGAGAAACTGACCAGTTTCGAGATGGCCCTCCGGGATGCCGGCATCGCGGCGATCAACATCATCCGTGTCTCTAGCATTTTCCCTCCAGGCTGTAAGATCATTCGACGCTCTGTGGGAGTGAAAGAGCTGCCCCCCGGGGCGGTCGTTCCTTGCGTCGTTGCCGAGACGGCTACCAACGAGCCGAACCGATTGATCGTGGCGTCAGTAGGTGTTGCCCAGCCCAGAGACAGCAGCCAGTACGGCTACCTTTCGGAACACCATGCCTACGGCCAGGATAGCCGCACAGCAAGCGAATATGCGGAAGACCTCGCCGCCACCATGCTGGCGACGACCTTGGGAGTCGACTTCGACCCCGACACCTCCTATGACGAGAAGAGAGAGATCTGGAGAATTTCCGGCCAGATCGTCTCCACGACAGCGCTGACTCAGACCGCCAAAGGCAATAAGGATGGACTTTGGACCACCGTCATTGCGGCGTCGGTGCTCCTGCCCTAGCTGATGGATACCTCACAGACCCACTTTCTGGCTCCGGATCCCTCCCATCGAGACCAAGAATCTGCAGCGGCGGTGATCTTGCCAGTACCCCTGGAACGATCCACCAGCTATGGCCAGGGGACCGCTCGAGGCCCGGAAGCCGTCTTGGCGGCCTCGACCCAGGTAGAGTGGTACGACGAGGAGCTGCGCAGCGAACCGATTCGCCGAGGGATCGCCACTTTGCCCCCCGTGGCCCTTTCCGAATGGGCCATGCCCGCCATCCTCCGGGAGATCCAAGATGCCGTCTCTGAGCAGCTGGAAGCCAGGAAATTCGTCGTCACGGTAGGCGGAGAGCACAGCCTGAGCTTGGCTCCTGTGCGGGCAGCTCGGGAGCGATTCCAGGACATCGGCGTGGTTCAATTCGATGCCCACGCGGATCTTCGAGATGAGTACGAAGGATCCCCCTACAGCCACGCCTCGGTGATGAAGCGGATCCTGGATCTGGGTATTCCTTCCCTACCGGTGGGGATCCGGTCTTTATCTGCTCCAGAGGGAGAGCTGATTCGGGAGCATGAGATTCCTGTTCTATGGGGATTCGAGTTAGACCGAGCCTTGGAACTCTGGGACTCGTACCTCGACCTGCTACCGAGAAAGATCTACCTAACCTTCGATGTGGACTTCTTCGACCCGTCCCTACTTCCAGCCACCGGCACTCCCGAGCCTGGCGGGGGGTTCTGGTGGCCCACCCTAAAGCTCCTGAGACGGCTGTTCACGAAGAAGGAGGTGGTCGCCATGGATGTCGTCGAGCTGGCTCCGATCCCTGGCCAACCGAGCAGCGACTTCGTCACCGCTCGCCTGATTTACAAATGCTTGGGATATCGAACCTTGCCCACCGACTCCCTGTAAAGACCAAAAGGGGCGCCCCGGTCGGTTCCCAGGACACCCCTTAGATCTCTACCAAGGCCCTATTGAGTCGGCTTGTGATCCCGCGAGAAGTAGTCCTTGCTCATGGCTACGATGGTGCCCGACATCATCACCAAGGCGATGAGATTGGGCACAGTCATCAGCCCCAGGGCCACATCCCCCATGGTCCACACCGCTTCCAGGGGCAAGATACCGCCGAGGAAGAAGAAGCCTACAAAGATCCAGCGGTAGATCGGAATAGCCTTGCTCCCAAAGAGATATTCCGTCGCCCGGTCACCGTAGTACGACCAAGAAATCGCCGTTGAAACAGCGAACAGAAGCACCGCCAGGGTGACGATGAACTGACCGGTACTCCCCAATCCCTTCTTGAATCCCAGGGAGGTGAGCTCAGCACCAGTGTAGAGGGCCTTCCCCCGAACCGTCAGGAGCTCGCCGTCCGGAGCGCTGACGTCACCGCTGGGAGCCAACGTGAGGCGGCCACTCCAAGGTCGGCCTTGCTCGTCCTCCACTGAGGCTCCCTCGACGAAAGCATTGAGACTGACGAAGCCAAGGCCAGCAGGTTGCCCGTTGACGACCTGGACTTCACTTCCAGCGCTGGCCCCATCGCGCTGTTGGCGCAACTGTTGTAAGGAGGAATCGGTTAATTGGCTACCGACCACCGCTTCCAAATCTGCCACGGGGAAACTCCGCGCAACCTTTTCCTTGTAGACACCACTGGTGACGATCACCAAACCCGTCATGGTGCAAATCACCAGAGTGTCGATGAAGGGGCCTAGGGATGCCACCAGACCTTCACGGACCGGCTCTGTGGTCTTGGCCGTGGCATGGGCAATCGGTGCGCTACCCTGCCCTGCCTCGTTGGAAAACAGCCCTCGTCGAACACCCCACATCAGGGTCAGCAGGAAGGAGGCGACACCACCACCGACCAGGGGTTCGGGAGCGAAAGCTTGGCTTACGATGAGGGCAAAGCCGGATGGAACCTCGCGGATATTGATCAACAGAATGATCAAGGCTCCCACCACGTAGAGCATGCCCATGGCCGGAGCCAAGATGGAGGTCACGCGACCGATGCGCTTGATGCCGCCGATGATCACGATGGCGACCAACACAGCGAAGATGAACGAGGTCAACACCCGCGGAACACCAAAAGAAGACTGCATTTGAACCGCCATGGTGTTGGACTGGTTCATGTTGCCACTGCCGAAGGAGCTGATTGCGGCTAATGCAGCGAAGAACACTGCCATCCATTTCCAACTCTTTCCCAGCCCCATCTCGATGTAGTACATGGGACCGCCGGAAACCGAGCCATCTTTGTGGACCTTGCGGTACTTGATAGCCAGGGTGCACTCGGCAAACTTGAGGGCCATGCCGAAGAAGGCCGTCAACCACATCCAGAAGAGGGCCCCGGGGCCGCCCATGCGAATGGCGATGGCAACACCGGCAATGTTGCCGATCCCAACGGTGGCGGAAAGTGCCGTGGTGAGGGCCTGATAGTGCTTGAGGTCTCCCTCATCGTTGGGGTCGTCATATTTGCCCCGCACGATGGCGACGGCATGTTTGAAGCCCCTCAACTGAACGAATCCCAGCCGGATCGTCACATAGAGGCCTGTAGCGATCAGCATTGCGGCGAGGAGGGAAACCTCCGCCGGCAAGCCCCCCACTCCACCAGGCCATTCCCAGACATAGTGCTCCAGGAAGTCCGCTACCGGACCTAGATACGCGGTTACAAAATTAGAAATGATCTGCGCAAGGCGCTCGAATAGGCTCAGCATCCTCGGTCTCCCAGCTGTTGGTCGTCAGATTCGGCGGGAAGTCTACCATCGCCATCCGGCGGCGAACTCGTCCCTCCCGGGAAAGGACCCGGAAGAATCGAAAAACTCGACAGCCAGCTGCTCCCGATCCTCCTTCGGAGGACTCGACGAGCAAGTGCAAACCGCCGCAGTAGGGGGATCAGCCAATAAAAGGACCGACTTCTTCTCCCTGGAGCCATTGGGCCAGGTAGCGACCGAGAGTAAAGCCCAGAGAGAGCCCGTGGCCACCGAGTCCAGCGGCGTAGTAAGCGCCTGGCAAATGGGGAATCTCGCCAATGCTGGGGAGTCCATTGGGAGTAAAAGCCATGGTTCCTGCCCAGCGACGAGCTACGGGTCGGTGAGCAAGGTCGGGGAAATAATCCTGTAGAAAAGAGTCTAGGGCCTGTTGTACCCGGGGTGTCGGACTCTCCACGTAGCCGACCTCCTCCTCTACGGCCACTCCCCGACATCCGCCGAGGACCGTGGTGCCATCGCTGAGCTGACGCAAGTACTGGAATCCCTCGTCGATGTACCAAACGCCGCGGAGAGGCCGCTCACCGGGCTCCGTGGCGAGCATCTGCCCTCGCACCGGTCTGACTTCCGCCGCTAGCTGAGGTAGCAGGAAGGGAGAATAGGCATTGAGCGCCAACACGACTCTCTCCGCCACGGTATCGCCCGCCTCGCAGATCAAGCGCAGGCGATCTCCGTAGGGCTCCAGTCCTCGAACTCGAGTTCCCTGATGAATCTCGAAGCTGCCCCGGTTGGCCAAACCAAGGGCCAGCTGCACCGGGTCCAAACCACCATCCTCCGGCTGAAAAATGGCTCCTCCAAGGCGACTGCTGCCACTGGCCTGGTGCAACTCGCGACCCTCGACCCATCGAAAATTGAGCTTGTGGGCAAGCTCAGTGGCAGCCAGGGCCTCGGCACTTTCCCGCAGCTCCGAAACCTTCTACGCCTCGTCGATGGCGGCGATCCAGCTGCCTTCCTGGAGAAACTCACATTCCACCTCCCCTGAATCCAAGAGCTCAGACCGCAAGAGGCGTCGGTTTTCCTCCGATCTCCGCCAGAAAGCGAGGGCACGGGACATCCCCACCTGCTTGCGCAGCTGCACGAAGGGCTCGGCTGAGCCGGTGAGCAAGAAGCCCGCGTTCCTACCGGAGGCTCGCCCGGCCAGGTTCTCTGCTTCCAGTACGACTCCCTTTTCTCCCCTTCGAGAGAGCCAATAGGCTGTGGAGAGACCCACCAGCCCCCCACCTACCACGGCGAAGGGCACCTCCCTCTCGACCCGCCGACGGGCGAGCCAAAGAGAGGGGGCAGAGTTTTCTAGGGAACGGTACATAGGCAGTGCCTCCCGGGTCGGTTTTAGCTAGCCTCCTGCCTCGACCACGATGGCGATGCCTTGCCCGCCTCCGATACAAGCGGAAGCGACCCCGACTCCTCCACCGCGGCGGCGAAGCTCTTTGAGTAGGGTGGTCGAGATGCGGGTGCCTGTGGCTCCCAGGGGATGGCCCAGAGCGATGGCCCCGCCGTTGACGTTCAACTTGTCCAAATCTAGGTCCAGGTCCCGCACAACGGCAAGAATCTGCCCCGCAAAGGCCTCGTTGACCTCCACCAAATCGACATCGGCAAGGCTGAGCCCAGCTTTGCTCAGGGCTGCCCGAATGGCCGGAGCGGGACCAATGCCCATGCGTGAAGGATCCACACCTACCACCGCCCAGGAGAGAATCCGGCCGAGGGGAGCCTGGTTCCGTTCCTTGGCTCTCTCGGCGGTTGTCAGCAACATCATGGCCGCACCATCGACGATGCCAGAAGCGTTGCCGGCGGTGACGAAGCTCTCCTTGCCGAAGGCCGGACGAAGCTTTGCCAACCCCTCCAGAGTCGACTCCGGCCGCAGATGTTCATCCTTGTCGACCGTCTTCTCCCGGCGCCCTTTTCCCACCGTCATGGGAACGACCTCATCAGCGAAGTGACCCGCTTCCCAAGCCGCCGCTGCTCGCTGCTGGCTCACCAGAGCGAACTCATCCTGTTCTTGACGGCTAATGCCGAAGTCCTGAGCCAGGTTGTCGCTGGTCTGGGCCATGTAACAGCCGCAATAGGGGTCCATGAGGGACAACATTAGGGAATCTTCCAACTTTCCATGGCCGAGGCGAAAACCAGCTCGAGCGCCATAGACCACGTGGGGCGCTTGGGTCATGTTCTCCATGCCCCCCACCAAACAGGTCGTAGCTTCTCCGAGAAGCACCAGATGAGCGCCGGAGACGATGGATTGAATCCCCGAGCCGCACAGGCGATTCACCGTGACAGCTGGTTTCTCCTGAGGAATACCTGCTCGAAGGGCTACGTGACGGGCGCCGTAGATGGCATCCGGGGAGGTTTGTAGGGCATTGCCGACGACGGTGTGATCGATCTCCTCCGGTGCCGTGCCCGTTCGTTCGAGAAGAGCCCGCGCAGCATGGGCTCCCAACTCGATGGCAGAAACTCCGGCAAACGAGCCGCTGAGCTCCGCCATGGGCGTTCGGACACCATCTACCAGAACCAGATCGCGAATTTCCATTGATGCCTATTCCTTCCTTGGTTTTAGGGTCTTGCTACTAGGGCTATATCAGGAAAACCTTCATTCCTGGTGGTTTACCGGTATAATCGTAGTGGCTCCACGAGAGCCCGACACGATTCACTAGAACCCGATACAGAGAGAATATCAAGGGGAGACCGATGACCCATTCGCAGCATTCCATTCTCGAGCAGCTCGATGCCCTAATCGCCGAGCGCTCCATTCTTCAACACCCCTTCTATCAAGCTTGGACCGCTGGCAAGCTCAGCCAGGAACAACTCGCCACCTATGCCGCCCAGTATTATCCCCACGTGGAGGCCTTCCCGGAGTACTTGCGCACGGTTGCCGCCGGCACCGATGACGCCGTAATCCGCACCGAGGTCCTCGACAACCTTCGCGAAGAAGAGTCGGAACCCCGGCCTCACCCTGCCATTTGGCTCAGTTTTGCGGAAGGCCTCGGCCAGGACCCGCAAGCTGTCGCCAGTGCTCAACCTACCCCGGCGACCAGAAAAACCGTTGACGCCTTTGCCGGCCTCTGCGAGAACAGCACCGCTGCGGGTCTCACCGCACTCTATTGCTACGAGAGCCAGCAGCCGGAAGTCGCAGCGACCAAGGCCGAAGGCTTGAAGCGCTTCTACGGTATCGACGACGACGCCACCCTGGAGTACTTCGCAGTGCACCAAGAGGCCGACGTCCGTCACCGCGCCGGAGAGCGCATGGCCATCGAACGTTGCTTGGCCGCTGGCACCTCTGGCGAAGAGGTCCTCGAAGCTGCCAGCCAGGCTCTCGATGCCTATTGGGGTCTCCTGGATGGCGTCGCCGAGGCGACCGGCGTCGAGATGGCCTGCTAGTCATTTTCAAAGGGGATGTGGCTCTACTTCCCCACCACCTAAAACGGCCGCCGCGATATTCACCGCAGCGGCCGTTTTTCGTTTTCTGGCTGAGCCTCTTCCGGCGCAGTGAATCCGGACTCAAAGGCCAGAAATTGCCAGAGGAACCGGTCGGTGAAACGGCTTCTAGGCTTCTAGCTGCCCCAAAAACTCGCTATGAGTCATCGGAGTCGAGAACAGCGGCCAATCATGAGTCACAGCGGCCTCGTGACTGCTCAGACTCACAGTCGCACTACAGTCGGTGAGGGAAAACACCTTGAAGCCTTTGTCATAGGCCGTCCTCATGGTCGACTCGACACAGACGTTGGTCAACAGACCGCCTAGAGCCAAATGGGTCACCCCCCGCCGTCGTAGCTCCTCTTCTAGACTCGTCGATGCAAAAGCACAAGTCGTATTCTTTTCTCCCAGAACGACGTCCCCATCTTCGACCTGCAGACATTGAGCTACCTCAGCACCCCAGGTACCCTTCTTCAAAGCTCCCGCATCCTTCACCACCTTAAAAATGCCGTCCGGATCGTCTCCCATCTCTTTGTAGTTCTCGGAAAATTGGATGGGCATAAAGAAGACCTGAACACCGGCCTCTCGAGCCCGGCGACTGAGCTCATTCATGTTCGCGACCACTCGGTTCTTTTCGAGTACCTCTTTCACGGCACCGTGTAGCTTCCCTTTCTCCTCCAAGAACTCGTTGTCTACATCGACCCAAATGACTGCAGTTGTTTCTGGATTCATGACGCATCTCTCCTCATTTAGCTGTTGTTGAGTTTGGGTTTTTCCCTGGACCGGAAGCGCGCCTGCCGATCCCCGCCTCTTCTGACTTTGTCGATCTCGGTCCGGCTACCTTCAGCACGGCAGTCTCCGGCACCCATCGAGAAATTGAGTGTCCTCCTTGAATTTACCGACCGGTTGGTATAGTTCATTCATCAAAAAAAGGGACCGAGCCTCACGAGCCCGGGCCTAGGTCTGGCCTACCCATTTCCTATTTCTGGAGCCGGCAGAGCCGCTTCCAGAGCCATCCTGTAGTGCTCCAGAGCTTCCACCGCGAGGCCTGGATCATCGTGCGCTTTGGCCAACACGAGCCCCCCTTCGAGAGCGACGAGAAACTGCCGAGCCAGGCTGCTCGGCTCTCCGCCCCGCCAAGAAGGGGAACTCTCCCTAGCTGCTACCAGGTCACCCTCCAGGGCCTTAGCAACACCCGAAAAGCGCTCGGCGAGGGCCAGGCGAATCTCCGGGTGAGTCTCGGCGAGATCCAGGGTAAGAACACCCAGAACACATCCATCCCTCAAAACCGGACCCCGAGCAACTTCGATGGCTTGCGCTATGAAAGCCAGGACCTTCTCTCTTGGATCATCCGGTACCGGGTCCTCCAGGGTAAGGGCTTCGACGATCCCATCGAAGTAGCGATCGATGACCGCGAGAGCGAGCTCGTCTTTGGATCCGAAGTGATAGTAAAAGCCCCCCTTCGTGACCCCTGCAGCCTCGCAAATCTCGTCGATTCTGGTAGCTGGGAACCCCTTCGAGAGAATCAACTTCTGGGCTGAGGTCAGGATACGGGTCAAATTGGGTGTAGCAGCGGCCATGACTAAATATACCAACCGGTCGGTTATGTTGCAAGCTCCCTCCTTCTCTTCTCGAAGGATGAAGAAGCCGGTCCCCAGACCGGCATTCCGTCGACTCTCTAAGTGAAGATCTCTGCCATCCTTAGCTCCGGCATACCGATCATTTCGCGATATCGAGCCACCCAATCGATGGCCTCCTGTTTGGTATCGAGCTCGATCACCGAGAATCCTGGAATCATTTCCTTTCCTTCGATGAAGGGACCATCGGTAATCGAGACCTCGCTGCCCTCCAAGCGCACTCTGGTGGTCGTCGGGCTCAGCCTTCCAGTCGCCACGATGACCCCGGATTTGATGGCTTCTTCATGAAACTTCGCCATCTCGGCCATCTCCTCTGGGGACGGTGCCGAAGGACGGGGTTGGCAGCCCTCTGCCATGGTGAAGTAGACGAAAAATTGCATAGCCTTCTCCTTTGTTTTTGGCCTCTGTTAACGGCGGTTTTGATCCCGCTCCGTTGTTCTATTCACCACCTAGTCGAAGGGCGGAGGCCACGAGGGACATCGCTTGGGAGTTTTTAACGAGAAATTTCCATCAGGCACTTCTCCAGGTACCGCCGTTCCGGTTCCTGTCGAACCAGCTGGACAGCTCTACGATACGACTCGCGAGCCTCCTCGAGGAAGCCGGCACGCCGGGCGAGGTCGGCCTTGGCGGCATGGGCGCGATGATAGGAAGCCAGATCACTCGAGGCGAGGAGCGCTTCTATCAAGGCTATCCCTGCTTCCGGTCCGTCTCTCATACCGATTGCGATCGCCCGACTCAACTCGACAATCGGCGACTCTTGAAGCTCGATCAGCAGATCGTAGTACTCGACGATGAGACCCCAGTTGGTAGCCTCGAGGGAATCCGCTGCTGCGTGTACGGTGGCGATGGCTGCCTGAAGGCCGTAGGGGCCCAGCCGACCGGACATCACCGTCCGCTGCACCAACTCAACTCCCTGCGCGATCAATTCCTGATTCCACAGGGCGCGATCCTGCTCCCCAAGGGGCACCACATCGCCCTGGTCGTCGATGCGGACAGCACTCCTCGACTCATGAAGCAGGAGCAGCGCGTGGAGGCCAAGGGCCTCCGGTTCCGGGAGTAAGTCGGCGATGAGACGGCTCAAGAACACCGCGTCGGATGCCAGATCCCGGCGTTGGTGCTGGGTTCCCTCGGTCGCCGAGTAGCCCTCGTTGTAGACCAGGTAGACGACGTGCAGTACGGTGCCGAGTCGGGCTGGGAGCTCTGATTGGGTCGGCACCTCATAAGGGATGGCTTCCTCTCGGATCTTTGCTTTGGCGCGGGAGATGCGCTTCTTCATGGTCCCCTCCGGAACCAGAAAGGCGCTGGCAATCTCTGCCGTGGTCAAGCCGCATACCGAGCGCAAAGCTAAGGCGATTCGAGAGTCTGTGGGCAGCGCCGGGTGGCAGCAGGTGAAGATCAGACGGAGAAGGTCATCCTTGACGACGTCTCCATCCCAGCCTGGAGCCGGAGTGTAGCCTCGAGGACTCTCCTCCGCCTGTTGACGGGCCAGCTGTTTGCCGCGCCCTTGGCGACGCATCGCGTCGAGACCTCTGAACTTCCCCGCCGAGACAAGCCATGCCCGAGGCTTTTCCGGAATCCCATCCTTCGGCCAAACGCTCAGAGCCGAGCTGAAAGCTTCTTGGAGAGCTTCCTCCGCCTGATCAAAATCTCCCAACAGGCGAATCAGTGTCGCGAGGACTCGGCGAGACTCGGCCTGGTAAATCTCGGCAATGCGGTCGGCTATAGGTTGTGGCAAAGAGCCTTCTCCATCTTGCAAGTCTCCGTTTCTGCCTCCTTAAGGCTGAGCGGAGACAAGAGTAGCGGCTCCTCTCCGTTTTCACGACCCCAGCAGCCTGTGGTGAAAGGCCCCTCGTTGTTGAGAACGAGGAATTCTCACCGCAGACTGCTAGGGCGCATCGTAGCCCCCGGTCTCTGCTAGGGCTACGAATTCAGAATCAGGGTACCGGTTCTGCCTTGGGTCCGGAATCGAAGAAGTCATCCAACTGAACGAAGGATCGACTCCTATCGCAACGAGGACTGATGGCCAGGAAGGGTGCGTGGTGGGGTGCGCAACCTCCCAGAGTTGCCGGTACGTCCATGGGTCGCCGGCGAGGATCCTCCTCTCGGGGAACGCTCCCGGGAGCCAAGGCCGTCAGGTCCAAGCCTGAGATGGTCGCTCCGGAGTGGTGGCAACTTTGACAGAAAGGTACCTGGAGATAGTTGGAGAGGGGTTGATTGGCAATCAGGGGTAGGTTGGCAATGCCGAGAACCTCCTCCCGCTTGCACCGACCTGCCAGCTCGCTGTTGGGATGTGGGTTGCCATGAACCCGGCCGATACAGAACCCCGCATCCGGCCCCGTTTGGGGAGGAAAGTCCAAAGGTTCAGAATAACTCTCGAGGCGCATCTGCTCGCAGACATTGACCGCCGGAGCTCTGCCCTTGGTGCTCAGAATGCCGTGATTGATCCCGATCGCCTTCAATTCACCATAGCGAGCCACGTTCTCCGGAAAGACCAAGTAAGGGTCAATGGCGCTAACGGAAAAAAGAGTTCCCAAGGCCAGATTACAGGCGTACTCATCAAAATACCCGCTGCTAGCCCGCTCGGCAGCCCCTAGGCGGTAGACCCGCAGATCGTCGACCCAGGCCTTTAGGGACTTCCGATTCCCAGAGTCGTTGGAGGATGCTCGGGAAGGTCCTGGATCACCAACGACGAAGCTGGCCACCTGACAAAGGCCGTTGGTACAAACATTCCTCATCTCAAAACCCTGGGTGTAACCGGGGCAATCACCGGAACAGGTGTTCATCCACCAAAGTGCATCGGGAATCGGATCCGGCCAAGATGTCGAGGACTTGGTACCGTGGACCGGAGTTCCGTTGATCAAGAATCGCATCGCCCGCAGACCACCTTCTGTGGTCACCTTGACTCCGAGATGGAAAAATTTCCCTTCTTCCAAGCCCACGGAGCTGATGTCCATGGATTGGTTGGTGCTGAACCGAGGATTGTGAGCAACGATCTGATCTCGTGACATCCCGATCCAAGAGTTGTCCGGGAAGAAGAATACGGTTCGCACCGACGAGTCGAGAGCTTCTCGGCTATCGATCCATAGGCCAAAGTACCAATCCGTAGCCGACGGATTGAAAAAACGTGCTTCCATGAAATCGTTATTGCCATCTAAATAGACTCCACGACCGATCACTCCCCCTAGGCCCACCGGCTCGACACGAGCCCCGCCCCGCAGTTGAAGGTAGTCCGGGACCTTCTCCCCTTGTGGGTCGAACTGCTCCAATCTGGTTGCCGCATTCTGCAGCTTTGGATTCCTCTTGAATTTGTAACTAGCGATCGGATCGGGCCCCCCGGGAAAAGGAGAACGGGCGATCCGTACGCAGGTGTTGGAAGGAAGAAAACCGTCGTCCGGGTGAAGCTGTCGTTGACCATTGCTACATTCGACACTGAAAAAAGGTGGCGCCATGTTCGCCACGATGAAGGCATCGTCGTTGAGATATTCATCAAAAGCCACTTCGGCATTCCGTTGCGTATCTGCCGACATGGTCCAAACCACGTCAAAGGGCAGACTCGGGCTATGAGCCTCATAAGGGAAGAGGTGATTCTCCAGGGAGAAAATATTTTGAGAGCTCTTCATACTAAAAACGACCGGATCACCCTGGTAGAGGGGCATGTCATATTCAGCGAGAAAGCTGGCTAGGATAGCTCCGGTAACTGGATCTCGAAGCCTCTCGAATCGCCTTCCTCCGAAGTCTGTAGGATTCAATCCGTTGTCGAGGTGAACCACCTTACCTTGGGTCCAGGCCCCAAGGACTACAACTCCCTTCCCAGGGGTGTAATCAGGATTTGTGTGGCCACGAAGGTAAGGATAGGAGTCCGTGGAAGAGCTCGCTCGGTAACCATCCCGCGCATCATTTACCATAGAAAAGAACATATTCTTTCCTTCTCGATCAATCCAACCATAGGCGCCATCGATATTCTCGCCTTCCTGAATGTCTTGACCGAGAGAATCTCGGAACGGAATACTCGTTTCCACACCATCAACCATTCTCCGTTGGGCTCGTCCAATATCGTAGTTTTGCCAAATATCGGGATCGAATGGCATATCCGATGCTGGCCGTAGAGTCGACCAACCATCTGCCCGACATGCACCCACCTCGTTATAGGAATAGTAGAGTCCCTTACCTCCGACCAGGTTGAGCATCAGTAATTTCCCGTCAGCTGTAATGCTCAACTCGAATAGAAAGAGTCCATTGCGGCAGTCCGGGCCAGGATTCGTAGAGTGACATTGAGATCCACTCCAATCGAATGAAGTGCCGTCCATGAAGACCTCAAAGTTCGTGGAACGGTGTTGAAGGTCGATGAAGTCACAGTAACCATCCGTACCTCCTTGGGCACACTTCTGGGCTCGCGCCTTGTAGCGATTTTCAGAAATTCCAGGACCGGTAGGCAGAGTCGCTGAGTCCGGATGGAAGTCAGAATGCTTGCCGAGAACATTGAGAGCAGTACGGGGGTAGATCCATGGAGTATTGCCATCTCGCACGGTGGCATTCAAGGATTTTCCATCCCGAACGAACACCGTTACATCCACGGATCGTAGCTCATACTGAAAGCCTTCGTTTGTTCCCAACCTCTTATCGAGAACCGCCAACAGGCTCAGGTCATAGCAGTCGCCGTCGAAGGAGACACCCAGCTTATCCTGGGCGGTACAGGAACGAGGATTTCTTCCTGTGGCGATCTGCCCGTCAGGAGAAAAGGCAGTCCCGGAATCTTCACAGAGAGTCGTATGAAGTACTCCTGGGCGGTCGTACCTTGTTTCTGCATAGGGCATGGAGGTGTCGAGAGGGTTGCTGAATAGGAGAGGATGAATCTCCTTGGGAGTGGTCAAGAATGGGTTCCCCCCAGCCGGTTGCATTTGGCTGTAGCCAAGACCCTCGGGACGGTAGACCGAGATATGCATCTTAGAAACCTCGGTCGTTAGCACCACCCGTCCATCGTGAGAGGTCTTCCCGGTGGGGAAAATCGTGCTGGCGGAGCGAGAAGGATCGCCAGGCGGCCAAGGAAGGGTAGCTAGATCCTCTGCTCTCTCACCAGGGGTATTCACCCGTGCTTCGTCCGCGGTGATCAAACTCCGTAGGATACTTGGCTGAGGAGGATTGTACTTATTATAACAGTCGTCAATTGTTTGATAGATATAGGTTGAGCAGGGCCCTACTCCGACATTGGCCACGTCAGTGAACTCGGAGAGGGGAGGTGTTGGGCCCGCTTTCGCCTGGATGGAAGTCAAGGCCTCGCGGTCTGCTTCCGAGGGCTGAAGAGTACTCCCTTCAGCCCCTAGGGAAAAAGTCCATGCTAGCAAGGCTCCGCCAACAAGAACTAGGGAAAGGTTCAGCCACATACTGAATCCGCGCATAGGAATCCTTTCATTTCATGAGACTAATTTTGGACACAGAGATTCCTACCAGGACACCAGTGGGCTTCCTGCAAGACGCTCTGTTACGCGTGAAGTTTTAGATCAAATCAGAGGTAACCAACCGCTCCTCTTGGCAGAAACTCTAGGAGAATTTCCCCTCTTCCAAGTCGGCGGTAAAAAAACAATACCGCCGGTCAAACCCAATGATGAGGGGAAGCTCGGCCTTTTCTCATCGACGCCAACTTTTGAAGCAGAGGCTTTGACTCGGGCCCCAAACGGGTTCTTGGGTAGGGCCCCCAATGCAAGTGATGATGTGAAGCGGTTCCTGGGACCGAGCTTGTGTTTTCGAATCCGGAAATTTGGCAACAACGGTGTAGGCGGTCGGCTTCCCCGTATAGACAGATAGCCAGGCAGTGGCTTCCGCTTGCTCGAAGCCATCCCAGTAGATGTCAGCGGAGCCCGGGCCGCAACAACTCTTCCTCGTCAACTCCGAAAGGCCAGCTAGCTTTGAGCTCCAAGGACTCCTCAAATGCCTCTGACTCTCCTCTAGAATCGTTGAATCCAGGCCCTCACCTTCCACGAACCCGGGAGCGACCAGGGCTGCCGGAACCAAGATCGCTACCGCAGCGAAAGTCGCCAAGCCTCGCCGCCCCGGCGCCAGGGGCTGTCGATGGACTGTCTTATCTAAGATTCGGTCGATTCGTGTTTCTAAGCTCGACTCCCGGGCCATTCCCAAGCTGGGTGGCTGAATCCAAGACCGCGGGCGGTAGCTTCGAGAATCAACGAATTCAGCCAAGAGATGATTGGCATAACCTGAGGGCCGGGCACCGGTCTGAAGCACTCGATCGTCACAGGCGATCTCACTCTCCATTCTTAGCTGTCGAGCTGCCCACCAAAGGAGAGGGTTCGGCCAGCTCAATGCTCTTGTCAGTTGAACCAGACGCCAACTCAGGTGATCCCGCCGCTGAATATGGGATAGCTCGTGAAGAAGAACATCCCGGCGGTGCTTCTCTGACCACTCTCCCGCCCTCTCCGGTAGAAGGATGTGGGGGCGCCAGGTTCCCCAAGTCATGGGAGTGGCATCCGTCGGGCCCAGCAACAGTCGGGGGCGCCTTCGCACTCCTACCTTTTCTCCGCAATCGTTGAGTAACTCGGCCCAGAGAGGATCCCCAATGGGCCTGCACTGCCGCACCAACCGCCAGCGCTGAAGGGTCCCTACGAGCAAAAGGAAGAGAAGGAAACCTCCCACCAGAGCCCATAGAAACATCAGCTCCTGACCACTGGGAAAACTCGCAGTGGCAACATCCGGTTGAAGAGCAGAAGAAGCGGGTGCCGGCCTCCAGGGTACGGGGGTGGGAATGGGCAGCACGAAGGTCGGAACGAAGAGCACGAGAGCCAAGATTTCGCAGAGGAGCAGCCCCCAGAATCCCAGGATGCTCACCAACCAGATCTGGTGCCGAAGGGCCGCACTCTGTATCTGCCGCGCGATGGCTGCGGCTAAGACCAGGAGAATCATCTCCTTGGCGAGTACGGAAACCAGTACCCCGCCGAAGACTGTCATAGCCGTGCTACTCGGGGTGAGAAGCTGCAACACGGATCAACATCCTTTCCTACGAGCTTCGTCGATTTTTGCACCGATGCGGTCGAGATCCTCCGGACTCAGGTTCTCGACTTCAAGGTCGATCAGAGTCGTCACTGCGGTACTCGCTGAGCCACCAAAGAAGGTTCGTATCAGCCGCTGGAGAGCTGAAACCCTCGCCTTTCGGATCGGTACCGTCGGGCGGTAGATAAAACGCACCCCGTCCCTGCGGTGGATCAGGTGCCCCTTCTCTTCGAGCACTCGAAGAAGCGCCCGAATAGCGGAGTTGCTAGGTGGATCCGGGAGGCCAGCTAACACATCGGTGACCGTGGCTTCTCCACTGGCATAGATCAGATCCATGACCTGGGCTTCCCGGCGGCTCAGATGCCGGTCGGTGAATGGACTCATAGGAGAACTCCCTCACGGTGTAGGAAGACTTCAAGGTGTTGCTTTTCCAACATGCTGGAAATATAGCACCTTTCCTCAGGAAGTCAATCCAGAGTTTCTCTCTCCTCTCGAGCCATTCAGAAAAGTCCCCCATGAGAGTCGCCCGGAATTCCCGAGCGAGTCTCGAAACAACCCGTCTCTACATTCCAAATACCAACAGATTCTTTTCTTTTCGAATGAGTATTCCTCTTTTCAAGAGAACCTCGCTCTTGCCTCGCGAGGGCGCTAAGAAAGTCCTGTCTTGTCTCTCCTTCTATCCCTCAAGGAATTCACCAGAGAGTACTCAAAAAGCCATTATCTAAAGACTTGGCTCCAGAAATAGTTTTCTAGAATAGGTTGTTGAAATTGACCGAGGCTCGAAGAATTTCTTTCAGAGAAGCGATCCCAAGCTGGTACCCTGAGGACAACCTCCATGAAACGAAGAGACGCTCCGGTTTGGTCAATTTGAGCATGCATCGGACCCATCCCGCCCTCAGGATCGCTGCACTCGGCGTTGGGGTGGATTCCCATTTCGGTCAGGCCTCGGCCACGAGTCTCCAATGAAACGTTCACTTGCCGAGAATCCCCATGAAGAGCCGGCTACGGTAGGATCAGACTCTCTCACCTCCCTCAACGAAGACTTGCCCTATGAGGGCACAGCCTCGGTTCCAGTCCCGACTTTCCTGCCGGGTGAGCGGGCCGCAAATCGCTTCCGGATCGTCCGCCTGGTGGGGCAAGGAGGCATGGGACAGGTCTTCGAGGCCTTCGACGAGGAGCTCTCGACCCGTGTTGCCCTAAAAGTCATCCGACCTGAGATCGCTGGCTCTCAGCGAGCCATGGATCTTTTCAAGACAGAAGTCCAGTTGGCCCGCGAGGTGACTCATCCCAACGTCTGCCGGATCTTCGATCTCTTCTTTCACAACCTCGGCAGCACCGATTGGGGAACCCGAAGGGACGAGACCCGCTTTCTAACCATGGAGTTCCTGGAGGGAGAAAGCCTCGGTAGACGGCTTCAGGCTTCTCCACCTCTCCAGACGGCGGAGGCCCACCATTGGGCTCAGCGACTGATCAGTGGCTTAGCGGCCATGCACAAGGCCGGCGTCACCCATCGAGATCTCAAACCAGAAAACATCCTCCTGGTCAGCAGCCAGGGGAACGCTGCCTCCCAGATTCCTGGTCGCTCCCTAGAGGACGTGCGCCCGGTCATCACAGACTTCGGACTCGCCATTGCTGATCAGACGAGTCGCCCGGAGGAGACTTCACCCAATGCCGGTACTCCCGCTTATGCGGCACCGGAACAGAAGGCCGGCCAGCCCCTGACCTGTGCCGCCGACGTCTATTCCTTCGGCCTGATCCTCTTGGAGCTTCAGGAAGCGACACAGAGCAAACGGAGATCTCGAAGGTCGCCTTCCAAACGCTCTCTGGAGCAGCGAGCCCTGGAGCTCCCTTCCCCCTGGGCTCGTGCGATTCGGCGCTGCCTTGAGGAGAAGCCAGAGGACCGGTATAGGGATGCGGGGGAGCTACAGGCTGCGCTCTTTCCAAGGAAAACCTGGCCTCGAAGCTCCCTTGGCTTTGCTGCCGTTTTCGCAACTGTGATCGCCCTGAGCCTCTTTTTTTTCTCTCGAAAGGAATCCTCTGCCCCCACCGAGCTTGTCGATTCGAGTTCCGTCTCGATAGCAGAAACCGAAGAGGCGGCGGTCGAGCCGCCCTTGATCTCGGCTCCTCGCCCGACCTTGATGCTCCCTCCCTTCACAACCTCGAACCCCGGAGACGCCTGGCTTGCGGAAGCCCTCTGGACAGCCACAGTGCAGTTGATGCAGCCATACCTCGGAGTGCGCCTCCTGGAAACCTCTCCTCTGGCTACGGCCTATGGGGAAGAACCCCGGCTGGCCCTCCTTCCCCTCGCAGACATCTCCCTCCAAGGCTCCTTGGCCCGCTCTGGAGATGACGAGCTTCCCCGCCTGGAGTGGACTTTGGAAATCTCTCCAGGAGAGGCGGTCCCGCTGCCTCAAGATCTGAACCTCGCCGACTATCCATCTATCCCGCAAGCAGCTGTCAGCCTGTTTCAGGGAATCCAGAGTCAGTTGGAAGCTGTCGGCGTAGAGAATTTGCCTCCGGAGATCGCCGGAACGGCAAAGAAGCTGTCGGGATTTCCAAGAGATCAAACCGCCCTCAAGGCCTTGGCGGAAGCCCGTCTCGCCCTTCGCGACGAACGGCCCGAAGAAGCGCTGGAAAAACTCCGTCAAGCCGAGGTCTTGGGACCGGATGCCTGGATGGTCTCCCTGACCAAGGCTCGAGCGCAGGCTTTTCTCGGCTTCGACCGGCGAGCAGCGGCAGCTGCGGAACGGGCTTTTCAGTTAGCCGCGAGGGAACTTCCAGAAACCCGCGATAGGCTCGAAGCCTTCTGGCGCAGCAGCCAGGGCCAGTGGCGTGCTGCCGCAAGGCTCTACCGCAGCCTTTGGAATCGATACCCGGACAATCTCGGCTATGGCCTCGCGTTGGCTCAGTCCCAATTGTTCGGCGTTGGCGTCGAAGCCACGGCGGCCACCCTCGGCGAAGTGGCGGAATCTCCCGGCCACCCCCTCGAACGGATTCAGGAGTCCATCCTTCGAGGGCATTTCCACCAGCTTCTCGGCGAGCTGACACAACAAGGCGACTTCGCCGGGAAGGCCGCAGAACAGGCGATGCTCCTGGAAGCTCCGGACCTCCTGCTCGAAGCGCTCTTCCTGCAGGCTGACAGCCTGTTCCATGAACAGAATTTCACCGCCCTCGAACGGGTGCGACAACACCTCGAGACCAAAGTCGCTCAGGGCACTTGGAGCGACTTGGAAGTGGCTCGAGCAACCCTTGCGGTATCCAAGAGTGGAGGTCGACACGTGCCTCTCTCTCTAGGCCCTTCCCTGGCCGAAAAGAGGAAAATCTTCAGCGCGTCCGGAAATCTTCGAGACGCCTGCCGCATCCTCGCCATTCAGGCCTTGGCTTTAGGCAACACCACTGCGACCCGCCCCGAGGCTCTCGCTCTGGCCCAGAAGGCCTTGGTGGAAGCCCGACGATCCGAGAGCCCGCAAGCCCAAAGCGAAGCTCACAGAGCTATGGCCGTCCTCAATCATCTCGAAGCCAAGCACGCCACGGCCGCTGAACACTTCGGCGCCGCGGTGATCCAGGCCCGAGAGGTCGGCAAGATCGTCTTGCTGGCGGGAGCATTGCGCAACCATGCCCTGCAGCTTCACCGCATCGGCAAGCTTCGGCAATCTCAGGAACGCTTTGCCGAGGCGGAAGCTCTGTTCGAAGCCAGCGGCGAAGAACGAGGGCAAATTTCGGCTCTCTTCCAGTCCGGTTCCCTACTCTCCGAGCTCGGTGACCTCCCCGGTGCCGTGAGGAATCTCGAGGAAGCCCACCACAAGGCCCAGCTCTTGGAAAATTCTGGTCTGGTCGCCCGAGCCGTGGAACGCCTTGCCTACACCCTTGATCTCCAGGGAAAGACAGAACGGGCCAACGAGCTCTTCGAGGAGGCCTTGCAGCTCTGGGACTCCCTCGATGAAGGGGCTGGTAGTCGAACTCGGATCTACCTAGCTCTTCGGCAGGAAGAATCTATGACCAGCGAAACGGCAAAAGTGGCCGAGCAGGAAATCCGCCGACTTCTGACTCTCGGAAACCCCCAGCCCGGCCCCTATTTCCAGATTCTTGCTCAGATCAACTTGGCACGGGCCCTCTTGAAGCAAGGCCGCCTGGAGAAGGCCGCCCAGGCCTTGAAGATCGAAGATGCCTTCCTCGTCCACACCCAGGATCGCCCCTTGGCTTTTGAAATCGCCCGCGCGACCGCTCTTCTGGAGAGTGCCCAAGGCCATACCGATGTGGCGGTTCGACGAATCCAAGATCAGCTCGCCCAAGCCGAGGCCAGCGGCAGCATCCTGAAACAACTCGAGCTGCGTCTCACCCTCAGCAGAATCCTAAAAGAAGGCGGCCGCCCGGAAGCAGCCGCCTTGCAACGAGAATCCGTCCTCCGCCAGGCGGAGGAGTTTGGGTATGTGTCGCTGGCGCAGAGGGCTCAGAGTCAGGGGTAGCTCGACGGCTCCCACAAGAACTCCCGGACTACCGCCCCACAGAGGCTTGGTTGTGACTTTCGGGAAACAACTAGATCTTCTCTACTTGATCCCTCCTACGGGGGGCCTCCACTTTTGGTGATGGTCGCACCAAGTCTTACCAGGAAGGGTACTTCCATCAATTTCGTAATCGGACCGGCCGGCCCCAAGACGATGGGAGCGCCTGTTACGATATTCCTAAGGCCCGCAACGGTCTGAAAGCTCTGCTGGGTGGCACCGAAGGGTCCGGAATAGAGCATTCCTGGTACAGAGAGAACACCGTAGCCTGCTTGCGCAGCAGACGAGGTAAATCCCAAGTTGCCAATAGCAACCCCCTTTCCGCCTAACGCCTGCGCACCTCCCAGAATCCCACCACCAGTCTGAAGTACGAGAGGTTTTAGGGCCGGTAGCACGGCGGCAATACCAATCGCGTTTCCAAAGCGTTGAACAGCCTCACCACCCAGTACTTCTGGAGGTTTTGGTCCCGGCCGGGAGTAAATGCCCATGAATCTCCCAAAAGTCTGATCGTTTAAGAAGGCGGAAACCTGGCTAACGCCTTCCATCAGGTTCAAAAGACCCTTACCGGCTAACTTAAGTTGCTCACTGGCGAGTTCTGCATTGGTCATAATTTCAGGCCCATTACAACTGGATGAATCCAAGGAATCACTGCAGACGTGAGCTTGTTGTGAATTTTGACCTTGCATTCCCGTCGGGTCCGAGAAGCCCATCGGCGAATTTCGAACATAGCTGTAACGATTCCAACTCTGAGGAGCAGAAGCCTCCCCTAACACAGGGTCGATACTCGTGAAGCGCCCCAGGTGAGCGGCGTAGTACCGCGCGTGCATGTAGTCCAGAGCCGCGTCCGGATTGCTGCTTCGAGCATCCCGCTCGTGACCGGTGAAGAGGAGCTCTTCGCTATCTGCTACGGGTAGGTCGGTGTAACCACCGAAGGGATAAAGAGTAGTGGCCTCGACGACTAGGACCGGATCCGAGCCGTCGGTGACTCGGCGGGTGGTGCCGAGGTGATCGCTGTGGATGTGGAGCTGGCCGGTGGGGCCATCGACAGCTACCAGGGCGGCGCCCGCGTAGATGTAGTCCTTATGACGAGTCAAGGCTGCCGTGGAAAAGCGACGAGCTCGGGTGAGAACCTCGTTAGCCGGTCCGCGGATCGTATAGGTTTCATCCTCACTTCCTGGATTCAAGATGGCGAATCGCTCATCGGAAGCGGTGTAGAGAAAGCTCGAAGCGGCGCCACCGCTTTCCGAAGACAACTTCATGCGGTCGAAGGGGTCGTAGGCAAAGGTCAGCCCGGTGCCATCGATGGTGGCACTGGTCATGTTTCCTCGAGGGTCGTAGCCCGCACTGGAGAGCCGGTTGGAAACGGCTGAGGGCCCTAGAGAGATCACCCCGTGGTCCGTCGTTTCCATGGAAGTGAGATTCCCGTAGATGTCGTAGGCAAGATCCTGAATCACCGCGGAGCCATCGGGGAGTTGGACGGTACTCTCCGTCAACCGCCCCACCCGGTCGTAGTCGAATTCTTCCGAGCCCATATTCAGAATATTTCCCGCGGCATCATAGGTATAGTTCCCGGTATTCCATAGCAGGGTTCCGGCATCGTCGACGAGAGAGATCGAGCCCAGCCTCCAATCATCTTCCAGGTCTCGGTGATCCACCGTGCCGTTGCTGTGAACGAGCTCGTCCGGTTGACCGTTGGGGTGATAGCTAACGCTGGAAACGGTTCCGGCAATCTGCGCCAGGAGCCCCCGATCGTAGGTGTAGACCTTCGTTCCCCCATTGCCGATATCGCAGGACCCATGCAGACACTCGGGATATTCCAGAGAGGTGATACTCCCCAGGTCGTTATAGGCCTGGATACGGTAACGAAAATTGCCCCCCCCAGCGGAGCGGATGCCATACTCCGACAGCTTTCCGCTCCTCTGGGTGTAGGCGAAATTTTCCGTAACCACAATGTCCGTGTCGTTGTTGGGAGAATCGGCGGTGCGCACCCAGTTGTGACGCTTGGCGGTGACCAGCTTGCCCCCTCTGCGATCATTCCCCAGGTTCTCTCGACCGTAGAAAAACTCTTTTCGCAGGCGGGCAGCAGGATTGGAACAACTTCCGTTGGCATCTCCTTCGGTGCAAACCTGAGTCAGCCGGCCGGCTTGGTCGTAGACGTGGGTCAGGTCCGAGGCAGTTCCCGGAGCATCTCTGAGAATCACCTTGCCCATGGCGTCATAGGTGTAGCTCACCTTGCCGTTGGCGGTAGTACCCAGCTCCGGATGATTCTCCTCGCTCAGCCAGCCACGCCCGTCGTAGTCGAAGATGCGTCGCTGGGCTCCCGACTGGGGGCAATCTTGAGGCGAGGTATCGTTGTCGTTGAAGCAGACCCTTGCGAGGCGACCCTCCTGATCGTAGCGATAGGTAGTGTGAACCGAGGTCGTTCCGTTTCCGGATGCTTCGCTCACCGCAGCGAGGCGGCCATGGCCATCGCGAATCTCTGTACGTTGACTTTCCACTGAGCCCTGCCCCACGGTGACCGTGGAGGTAACCTGCCGATTCCCCGTATAGGAAAAAGTAGTGAAAGAGCGGTCCGGATTTTCAACCTTTGCAGGACGACCGAAGCGGTCATAGCCCCTCTGCCAACTATGCGCCGTGTGGCTCGAATCGGGAATCGTGTCCGGGTCGCTAGGAAGGTTGGCTTCCCCTTCCGGCACCCAGGCACTCTGGCGAGACACTCGCCCCACCTCGTCGTAGGTGGTCGCTCGTTCCACCCAGCCATCTCCTCCCTCTAGAGGCATTCTCCTCTGGGTCAGAGTCGGGCGGCCAAGCCCGTCGTAGAAAGTACGCTCCTGAGTCAAATAGGACGAAGCTTGGCAAACTCCCTGGTCGCAGGAGCTCGGCCCTGCAGGGCAAGTCAACGTTTCCAGCATCGCCACATCCCCCACGGAAGAGGGAAATTGATAGCTGTGCCACGTTTCCACCTCGCCAACCTTAGAGCTACACCGGAGGCGCCCTTCTTGGTCGTAGCGGAACACGGTGGCAATACCCGCTTCGTCCTCGGTTCTGGTTAGCAGACCCGTGGGGTCGATGGTGTCAAATACGCTTCGACTCACCACATTTCCATTGCAGTCGTGGAAATAGCTCTTCTCCAATACTCCCTTAGAATGAACCTGAACGACGCGATAGTCCTCAGCCGCAGCGGTCTGACAAACATCGCCATTGGCCAAGGGTGCATCCGCTCCATCTCCACCGTAGAAGCGTGTTTCGGCAGGAAAGCCGGAGCTGTCGAAGGTGAAGAGGGTCAAAGCGTCCTCAGGTCCTTCCTCGAAGCCCGGGTTCGTGGCGTGATCTTCATCCTGATCCTTCAGGCGGCGCTCTCCAAGCAAGACCCCGGTCACTGGATCAAAACAGTATTCCGCCAGGGATCGGTCCGCCCCCTGAGAAGTCTCTCGAAAGGTGAAATCCCGCAGCAACCATTTGTCCATCTCTCCAGGAATCGCCTGTTCCTGGCTAGGCTGATTGACGTCACCATAGTCAAATGCTGAGTTGTAATTGGTGAAGACTCGATTTTCCACGGTCCCTTCCGGAAAGGTGCTGGACCGGACCCGCGTCCGGTAATTTCCCAGGCCATCGAAATTGGAATAGGTTTCGTTCGTCTCGTAGGGGACTCCACCAGCGCCCACGTCGTCATGAAAAACCGTCTGTCGATGAATGATTCGAAGGTCTTTTTCGAAAGGATGAGCGTTGATCCCGTCCCCTTCGTACTCGAGGTAGATGGACCGGACGAGGTTGCCGCCCTCGAACATTCTTTGAGAAAGGTAAGGCGGCTCCGAATCCAAGGGACCATTGAGAGGTCCCTCCGGATCACAGAGGGTGAAGCTGGCATTACTCAAGGCCCTTAGCTCTTGATCCCCTATTGCAACGGTATTGAAATAGCTTTCCGTTAGGTTGTTATCAGGGTCTGTAACCTTACTACCCCAAGAGCAGAAACTGATATCTCCATTGTCACTTCGCTGCTGGAAAAAAGGTTCATATTTCCAAGTCCCCAACTCCACTTCCCCACTCCCGGTGGAGACAAAACGTCGCTTCTCCCGGACTCCCCAGTTGACACTAGCGCCAAACCGGGAGGGCCGAAAACCATGGACAAAACCCCCTGGAGGAGGTAAGTGCTTGAAGTCATAGATGCCGTATTTCCACTCGTAGGAAGCCCCAGTGGGAATGCGGAGGGTGTGAATCGCTGCGGACTTCGAGATCCCATCCTGATCCTCAGTGTGGTAGGTCATCTCGAAGAAGGACCCATCCTCCCTTGTCAAGTCCTTCAAGAGATCCACCTCTAGCGTTGGCGAAGTATTTGGTAGTTCGGTTAGAAGGGGATCCGTGCAATGAGCTTGCAGCAAGAGAGAGCTGTGTTTGTGGCGCTCGACACTATTCTCCGGCGACGGAAGGTAATCCAAGGTATACGTCGCTGTTCCCGATGTGCTGCTATGGGCCTGGAGCTCCACCTCGGTCACTCGGCTGTAAGACGCATCCGAGAACCTCACTACATGACTTCTACTGAAGGTGTCGGTAACGAGCCATTCATCGCCCTGATAAGTGATGTAAATGCTGTTCCCGAAAGGGTCTTGAATTTCCGCCAAACGCCAATCGGGATTCACCGTCGTGCCTAGGTTGGTGAAGATATGCACCGTTCCATTGGGAAGATCCACATCCTTACGCCCGCAGTTGATGTCCTCGAAGCTCGATTGACAAGTATCCCGGAGCCGAAGGTAGCTTCCGTCATGGGAATAGCCCGCTTCTCCCGGCCCGACACCGGGCCTCAGCTCGCTCCCGAAGCTGTGGCGAGCACCATCCGAGGCCACGTAAGTCCATCTCCCGGGTCTCAATGGCGTCACTCCATCGACCGGATCGTCTGCCGGTTGCAGCAGCCGACCAAAGGAGAGAGTCCACCCCAGACCTGCGTTGCTCAAGGGATCCGGGATGGGAACACTCAGCTTTTGATTGGCCAGGGAACCACTCGTAGGATCGTCGGGATCTTCCAGGACATTACAGAAATCTGTTTCATACCCCCAGGTTCCGGAGTTGTACTGTAAAGCGAATTGGTAGGACAACTCCGGCCCCACCGGGTAGGAGATTCCCAAGGGGATCCGGAACGAGAGATTCCCGTTCATCAGGTTGACCGTCCCGAGGTCTCCGAATTCAAAAGCGGAGTTTCCGCTCACTCCCCGCGCCTGAGTCGGACTCGCCGCGGCGTCGCTAGAAGCCGACGATTGCGCTGTGGCTGGAGTCGAGCTGGCCAGAGAACAAGCCAGGATGAAAAGCAGGGTTCTCAAACGCGTCTTCAGGAACATATCCATCTCCTTCAAGGTCAAAAGCCGAGACAAGGTTTCTGATTCAAAATTCGTTAGCGCCGAAGTTCGGGAACCCACCAAGGAGCCAAAGGCCCAAGAGGTGCGAAAAGCCCAGGAAGCGCGAGTAAACGGAAAGTTGGAAAACAGGGGTTCCCCGGGTCATAGGGTGATCGGGTTGTCGAAATCCCGGGGAACCCACTTTCCTTCGCCGGGAGCTACTCCCAGCTGCGGAATTCGTCGATGGCCAGAGTGCCGGTGGTACCGGCGTCGATGCCACGGACCGCACCCACCTCGATGGCATCGAGAGTGAGATCACCGCTGTTGTAGGCAGAAGTGGTGGCGAGAGTGTCGTCGATCCAGAACTCCACCGTTCCTCCCGCGGAAGTCGATTGCCACAGGAAGCGCAGCTCCTGAGACCCGCTGGTCAGCGGGACCCAGGCCGTGGAAGCGGTCGTCGGGCCGGACATCACTGGCCGAATCCGAGGGCTGCCTCCCCCACCATCGACCTTGATCTCAAACACCGTCAGCCCCGAACTGCTCGTCCCCTGGAGGAGAATGAAGCGATCGGAGGGACCGATGTTGAGATTGCTGGTGTCGAGGAGAAGCCTCACTTCGTAGGTGTTGGCGGCAGCTGGAGATTCATCGGTGACGGTTCCCACATCGTCGGCGCCGGCAACATCCACTTGAAGGCCATAGGCTCCCAGGAGGCTGGCCCCGGAAGTGGCCGAAGCGTTCCCGGTAGTCAGATCCCAAGCGGTCAGATCTCCGGACTCGAAGTTGTCTGCATGGAGATTGCGCCGACTCCCGGAACCCCGCCAGAAGGTGAGGTGGTCAAAAAACAGCCGGCCACTGGTTCCCTCATCCACCCGGGAGACGGCTCCGAGGCGCAGCCGCTGAATGGTCTTCTGGTCATTGTCGACATCCAAGACTGAAGCCGCCAGCTGATGGTCGATCCAAACCCGTAGAGCACCATCCACGGAACCGGGCTCCGTCGCCGCGAGCCACTCGATGGAGATCCAACGAGCCACCGTGCCAATGGTGAGCCATGGCGTCCGTCTAGCTGCGGGAGGCACCCCCGGATCCTGATAGGTGGTGAACTGGAGTTGGTACTTCCCTCCGGACTTGCGTAGGCGTACCTCTAAATGCCCTTCCGTCGCGTAGTAGGACGGCAGCAGCACGAAGTCTTCTCCTTCCGGCATGTCGAAAGTGGCCGGATCAACTTGGAACTGAAACTCCATGAAGAGATGGTTCTGGGGCTCGTCGAAGGTCTCCTCTAAGAGAATCGCGGCGCTGGAAGCCGGAATCCCCGTACCTTGAGGGTCGATATCTAGAGCCAAACCAGAAACGCCCGACAGAGCAGCGCTGGAGGTCACCTGGAGAGTTCCTCCGTAAGCGACGATCCGATCCCAGGACCCGGGGAGAGAGTCTTCGAATTTGTCTACAAGGAGGATCTCCCGGTTGTCCTCTCCGGGCCAGATGGAGATCTGGTCGTAAAAGATCGATCCGGAAGTTCCTTCGTCGATGCCCTTGACGGCACCGATGCGAACTTTGGAGATCGTCTTCCGGTCGTTGTCCAGGCCGGTCTTCTCGTCCACCAGGCGGTGATCCAACCAGAACCGCAGAGCGCCGTTGTTGGCTCCTGGGGCTTCGGAAGCTTTCCACTCCAAAGTGACCCAGCGCCTTCCACTTCCCACGTCTACCCAACCGGTCCTGATGGTGGTCGCGGCGGCATCGGAGTCCTGGTAGGTCAAGGCCTGGAGCTCGAAACCAAATTCCGGGGGAGTCTTGGCCCTCGCCTTGATCTCGATATGTCCCTCACCGGACAACAGACTGTTGACCAACTGGAAGGAATCCCCGGGATCGACGTCGAGCTGGTCCGCTTGGAGATCGACCTGAAAATCCAACCAAAGATGGGACTGAGGCTCACCGAGATCCTCATGGACCGCGACGAGAACGCTTCCCGGAGGAGTCCCGGTGGCTGCCGGGTCGATCTTCACCTGGAGCCCAAGGCCTCCCGTCAGGGCTGCCTTGGACACCACGTCGAGGGAGCCGCCAACGGTGGAGGTCGAGCTCCAGGCCCCTAGGTCTCCCCCCTCGAAACTATCCACCACCCAGGGATTCGTCACCGTCAGTGGGGTTAGGTGGACCGTGCCCAGGGCGGTATCCGGTGGAGTTTGGTCGGACCGCTCGATGCGGTATTGAAACGAGTCCATGCCCGTCTGCCACAGCCCCAGACCCGGAACATAGCGGGTAATGGGCAGGTCCATACCAATCGCGGACTCTTGACTCGTCGTTCCATATTGAGGGCTGTAGAACTCCTTGAGTCTGACGTCTCCAGAAGGAGTGTCGTTGAGTAAGAGCTCATCCCAACGGATCAGCAGCTCCGGAAGATGGAAGGGCATGAGGTAGTAGTCATCCGCCGCTGCAGGTCCGGGAGGAAGGATTTGGATGGTGACTGCCACTGGGTCCGACAACCGATTCGCTTTACCCTCGGTCCCTATTTCCAAAGTGTCTTCCGAGTGGAGATCGTCCACAACTCGGTAGCTGAATCCGCCGGCTCCTTGGACTCCCGGATTCGGTGTGAACAGGATGTTGCCCGAAGCCAGCATCACGGCGGTGCCACTGATCGCCGAACCCACCTCCAAGACGGCTTCCAGCTGCCGACCGTGATGCGCGTCATTGAGAAAGAGAGCATCTTGTGCGATCTCGATGGCCGTGTTGTGAGGAGTGACGAAGCCGGGATCCGGCTGAGGCACCGGAAAGGGCACCACTCGGAGACGGATGTCCGCCCGGTCGGTGGGAAGGCCCGGGACGCCGATATCGACTAGATCGTAGGGAAAGAGAATCTCTCCCGTGGTGCTCGATAAGGGACTGAAATTGAAGCCAAAGACGTGCCCCGAAAAGTCCCCGAGGCTCTGGGCGGGGGGATCGGGGAAGTAGATTTGGAAGTTCCCGCTCCCCTGGTCATTGGCCACCAGCTCCTGCTGGCTGACCGCGATCCCCGTCTGGGGAGTTGCTCGCGACTGGGACATAAAGTAGATGTCCGGATTGGCCACCGGAGCCTCGATATCGGTGGTGATGTTGATCGTCACCGTCGCCGGCAAGGATTCCGGACCATCGCCAAAAGCGCTGTTCTCAATGGTGTATTGGAAGCTATCTGACGACAATCCCAACGGCGGGGTGTAGAGAAGGTGTTGAGAGTTGGGCCCCGGATCGACAATGTTTGACGGCGGGTTGAAGAGGCGTTTGAAGATCGGAAAGCCGCTCGAGGCCTGGTCGTTTCCGGTCAGAGTTCCTTTCAAGATTTGCAGAGTCACCCCGCTCCCGCTGGGATCCTGGGGCTGGGAGGTGAAGGTGTCATCGACGGCCATTGGCAAGTCTCCGTTGACGAAAACCCGCACCGTTGCCGGCTGTGCCGAGACCTGACCTTCCGAATCCCTTACGGTGTATTGGAAGGAGTCGGCACCGGTGTGGCCCGGAGCCGGCCGATAGGTGAGTTGGTCGACTCCGATGATCACCTGGGCCCCCTCCTGTTGCGGTTGAAAAACCTCTTCGAGAGCCACCTTCTGAGCCTTGGTGGTGCAGTCCATGAGATCGCCATCACCCTCGTCGTTATCGAGCAGGTCCAGGCACACGTCGATGGAGAGATCTTGGTCTCGCAGGGCAGGTAGGTGTGCTCCTTGGGCTGAGGGATCGTCATGGGCTACCGGAAGCTCCGGTAGGGTTGGAGGCTCCGCCATGAAGCGCATTTCGAGAATCTGCAAACCCTCCGTCGTTGCCAGGGTGTCCCTGGAGGTAAGGGTCAGCTCGGCGCTACCGGAAGGGACCTCATCGAATACAGCAGAAAAGACCTGCTGTTCGAAGTCGTTCTGAGTCGGTAGGACCAAAGTCTTCATTTGGCTACCGGGGCTGGGGCCTCCCCACGCCAGATCCAGATCAATCTCTCCAGGGCCGGTCACCATCTTGTAGTTGATGGCCAGGTCGAAGGTTCCCGATTGGGTCAACTCCACCGTGTATTTGAGGAACTCTCCCGGCGCTATGTAGGCCCAACGAATATGAGCCTGCGCGGCGCCGGTGAGAAAATCCACGGCGTCCCGGCGCACATGCCAGTTACCTTCATTGGTACCCAAGCTCTCAGGAGTGGTGTCGGAGTAGACCACCTCCGGCTCGCCCTCGTCGTAGTACTCCGGCTGGAAAAGGCCGGGAAGCGTCTGAGGACTGCCGCCATAGGGAGCCCTGAGTTCCGTAATCGTTAGGTCTGCCGTTTGAGAAGGCTCCCAAACACTTGGATCGCCTTCATCCCACACCCGGCAACGAAAAGCACCTTCGTAGCTGTTGTGGACATTGTGGATGCTCAGGGTGCTGTGATTTACCCCTTGAAAATCATCGGTGGTGTTGGATCCCACCAAATCTATACCGTTGCGCTGCCATTGATAGCGCAGACTGTCGTCCCCGTTGGGTCCTTGGGCTGTGACCGAGAAGGTCGTTGTCTGTCCCTCGCCGAGGCCCAATCTATCCTCCGGGTCCATGAGGATAGAGAGAGGTGGTCCGTCGGGGGTCACCGTCAAGGTAGCTGCCGAGGACTCCGTGAAGAGCGAGGGCGCGAGGCGATCCGTCACCCGGCAATGGTAGGAGCCACTATCCCCGGGCACCGTCGACGAGATGTCGAGAGCAGCGCTATCGACTCCAACTAGTCGGGGATCGTTCAACGGCAGGGGTGAATTATCCCGATACCAGTGGTAGTCCAGGGCCCGGCCTGGAGGGACACTTTGAGCCAGGATTTGGAAACCGGCGGAAACTCCTTCCGCGACGCCGACATTCGTGGGCTGGCTCTGGATGACCGGCTCCTCCGGGGTACCTCCCTGGGGATTGTAGTCCCGTACCACCAGGCCGTGGTCGGTAGTCCAGGTGATCTCGTAGATCACCTCACCGCCGGGCTTGTCGATGCATTTGTTGGCGATGCCGCCTCCCTGCTGCGGGGACAAGGCGTATTCGGCGCAGATCTGGTTGCCGGACTCGTAGGTGTTGTCGTGCCGCGGGGTATTGAAGTCGCCCACCTGCCCGGGTCCCAGGAGAGTGAGAGTGCCATCGAGATCCATACGCACTGCATGATTCGGTGGCTTGTTGCGATTGCAGATGTAATTCACTCCAAGAGGACCGCTCTGGCGGCCCCACTGGCCGGCTCCGAAATGACCCATCGTCCCTTCGGTAGTCCGTAGAAACGTCATTTCGCAGCAACGATTTCCAGTGCCAGCAACGCAGTGGGGAATCGGGTTGGCGGGAAGTAGGCTCAGAACTACCGCTGGGTCTTGGTTTCCACCGCTCTCGACGAACAGGCGCAGGGTCTCTCTCTCGCTGTCCGTCAGGCCGAAGAGTTCCGCGGGAGGGTGGAAGGACTGGAAGTCCACCGTACCGTTCTGGGCCGTGGAGAGGTCCGTCCCTTCCAAGAGCAATAACTCACGAAGGGGAGCATAGTAGTACTCCGGCTGGCCCATGTCCGTGAGACCAAGATGATCCTCGCCAAAGTTCCGTGGATGAGAATCGAGAGCGAGAGCCATCATGAAATGAGGCGGCTGGCTGTAGCCTAGACCTGCCGCCAGGTTGTCGCTAAGTCGGCGGGAACCCGTAGAGGCGATGGAAAGACCGTCCCAATAGCCCGCTTCCGGCACCACACTAGATGTTGCAGTACTGAGCTCTGCCACGCTCTCCGTAACCGGAAAATCGTTGGCTAGAAGGGCCTGCATCACCCAATAGGTCAGCAGCCAATCTTCCAGTTTTTCGACCAATTCGGTATTGGGGCCACTCCTGGCTTTGTCAAGAGCAGCGATATTCGAAGCGGCGATCCAAGCGCCGTAGAGAGGAGAGAGGACTTCTGTTCCCATCCAACCATGGAGATTCTGGCTCAGGTCGAAGCCCTGTTGGGCATCCATATAGCGCTCGTACCAGCCGTCATTACCCGTGTCTAGGTATTCGGCGGCCTGGCAGAGGACCGAGTGGTTCTCTGAGCCGCCACTGAAGAGCTCCGTTTCGGGAGATGCGGCTCTCCGACTGGTGACCGGGAGACAGACCTTCTCTCCCCGAAGCCCTCGAATCAGTTCTTTCCAGCAGCACTTTTCGATCGCTTGACTCCCCATCAGACAATTGTCGGTAGCTGGCGTACTGCTGTAGCCGAAAGGATCCTGGCTTTGGTCGCCAGTTCCCTGACAGCCGTCCGTCTGGACAACCTCCCCAGCGACGTTCACCGCCACCGAAGCGCTACCGCCGTCGGCCAGAGCATAGGAAAGAGAGCACGTCCCCCCTTCCCCCGAAAAGGCAACGAAGGTGACGGTGCCATCGCCGTTATAGGTCGCTGTTCCCAAGGAGCTACAGTCGCCGGTTCCCAGGGATCCGCTCAAGTCCAAAGGTTCACCGTCGGCGTCGGAGTCGTTGGCGAAGATATCGATCAGGGCACTTCCTCCTGCGGGGAGAGCTGCTACATCGTCTCGAGCGATGGCCGGGGTGTCACAGGGCGGCTGGCCCGCGAGGGGGAAGAGCACGCCGAAAAGGACCAGAAGAGACAAGAGATTCCGCCAACGAGTCGGCCTGAGGTCCCCCCGCTCCGATAGCTTGCCTGTAACCTGGGAGGGCAGGTTCTCCTGTCGCCTCCCCTCCTCGGTGATCCGCTCTCGGGAGGAGAGCTCAGGGGATTTCCGTTCCAGTTTGCGCCGTTGTCTCATTCCAATTCACTCCTGAAGGCTCACGCCCATTTCCAACCCTCGCCGGTCCGGGCATCGATGCCGTGCATCGAAGACCTGAGCGAGGTCGTCGGACCTACCGACTCCTGAAGGGCTCTAGAGCAACGGCGATGCCATCCTCCGAAACGTTCGAAGATGTCTCCCTAAGTCTCTATAAAAAAAAGGTTTAGGTAGAAAGTGAGAAATCCCGCCCCAAACCCGAGATCCCAAAGACAGAAGCCTCGTGGGCGGTTCGTGGGCACGATGCCCGATTCCGGTGCATCGCTCCTAACCCAGACCCCTGCCCCAAGACCCGCCCCAAGGTCAGCCTCAGGATCCTGCCAAGGACTCAACCCAGGACGGGCCCCAAGACCCCGACCTCAAGGTCCAGACCTCGGGGCATAGGACTCCGGTAGAATCCCGCCATGGGATCCCCAGACAAGGTCGACCTCGAGACCCCATTTCGGTTACGAGGGGAAGTTGAAGGTCGAGAGCGAGTCTTTGATCTACCGGTTGGAGAGATCCGCGTCGGCAGCTCCCCCGGGAGCGATCTGCGGTTGTCCGCCCATGGCGTCTCCCGGCAGCATGCGCTCTTGGTCATTCAGCAAGGAGGTCTGGTGATCGAAGATAGAGGCAGCCGAAACGGAACCTTCGTCGATGGCCAGAGAGTACGGCGGGCGGCGGCTCTCGAAGGAGCCGAGCTTCGCTTCGGTCCGGTGGCATTGACTCTCCAATCCCTCAGATCCGACGATGCCACCGTCGCCATCTCCCTGGGGAATCTGCCCTCTGCGAACCGGGAACCAACGAAGATGTCCAGCCTGTGGTCCGAGGTCACGGCCTTGGAGACCTCTCACAACTTCAGAGACTCGGCCGCAGCTTCTTCGCTTCGGCTTTTGGATGAGATGGGGAGTGCACTAGCCCTGGGAGACGCCTCCAACGCTCTAAGATGCTTGGGCGAATCTCTGGGTTTTCAAGGTTGTTGCCTGGTGGAAGTTTCCGGTCAGAAACCACCCTTGGTGCTCCACAGCTGGGGCCTTCTTCCCAGTCATCCCCCCCAGGAGGCATTCCTGGAACCGGAGGACCGGAAAATTCTTGGGCCGACCTGGGTTCGATCCGGCATGACCGACGAGACGCCGGGGATCCAGTACCAAGTCGCGATGCAACCCTCCCGGCAAGATCAGCGGCTCGCCCTGGTGCTGTGGGGAAATGGCGAAGAGAACGACGAACGCAGAATCCTGCTGAGAATTCTCATCCGAATGTTCGAAGCCTTCGCTCCTCGAGATTCGGACGGACAGCAGGTTTCGCCTCCGGAAGCGAAACAGCCTCAATCCCTCAACCTCCCGGAGGGGTTTCTAGCCGGATCCTCCCCACCTCTTCTGGCTCTCTTTCGCCAATTGGAGAGGGTCGCCCCGGAAGATGTATCCGTTCTCCTCACCGGCTCCACCGGCGTTGGCAAGGGAGTCTTCGCCTCGGTGATTCACCGCTCTTCGCCGCGCCGAAACCAGCCCTTGATCTCCGTCAACTGCGCTGCTCTTCCCGATGAGCTGTTGGAAGCGGAGCTCTTTGGCATCACCAAGGGAACGGCGACTGGGGTCACGGCTCGGGTTGGCCATTTCGCGGCTGCCGAAGGTGGAAGCCTCTTTCTCGACGAGATCGGAGAGCTCCCTTTGAATCTCCAGGCGAAACTTCTTCGGGCTCTCCAAGAAAAAGAGATCCAGCCCTTGGGAGGTCACCCCCAGGCCATCGACGTGCGAATTCTGGCAGCCACCAATGCGGACCTGCGTCAGGCAATCCGGGACGGTCACTTCCGGCAGGACCTTTACTTCCGGCTCACTGGCTACATTCTCGAGATTCCTCCCCTGAGGGCTTGCCGGGAAGACCTTCCCCTGTTCGCGGAACACTTCCTGCGCCGCTTCGCCCGCAAACGAGGCGTATTCCCCCGAGGCCTGAGCTTGGCAGCTCTCCGGGGTCTACTGGCCTATGATTGGCCGGGGAATATTCGCGAGCTCGAGCACGAGATCCAGCGGCTGGTGCTCCGCGCTGACCCCGGTCAGGTGATCGACTCAGGGCTGCTCTCCGCGGAAATCCGAGAATCGAACGAGAACCGGCAGGTGGAATCCACGGGGGAACGGAAGGAGGCAGCACCAACCGCCTCTCTACTTCTTCGAGAGCGGCTGGAAGCCGTGGAAAAGAGCACCATCCGGGAAGCCCTAAAGGCTGCTGATGGCATCCAAATCCGGGCTGCCGAGCTTCTAGGCATCTCCCGCAACGGCCTAGCCCGTCGCATGAAACGCCTCGGCCTCTCCTAGGAGAGGCCGTCTAGGGTAACCCGCCGCCCCATGCGGGTTCTTCGCTAACTAGAACCTGTAGGCGAACCCAAATTCGATTCCCAGCGGATCAGCGGATATTTCAGGACCACCCTCGTCGATCTCGATGTTCAGATCCATGTAGCGGGCGCCGAAGTGAACCCCCCAATCTCCTTGACCGAACGGAATGTCGAGGCCGATTTGGCCGCCGAACACCGTGCCCGCATCCAGATTCCGCCGCTGCGTCTCACCAAGTACGCGATAGGAAGTGCTACCGAGGTCGGCCAAGCCGATGAAAGGCCCGATGTACAAATCGAATTTCTTCGAGGGCGTCAGGTGGAAGTTGGGACCAATCAAGAAAGCGAGGAAGCTGGAGTCGTCGTCGGCCGCCTCCCACTCGTTGTCGAGGTCGAAGAACAGCTCCGTGCCCAGAGCCCCGTAGAGGGCGCTCGCCGCCAGGCCGATACATCTGCTGAAGTGGTGCTCAATCTCAGCACCGCCTCCCACGGCAGTTCCCAGATGTAACTTCGAGCGCTCGGAAACACCATCTGGCCGAATCGAGCTCGTCCTCAGTGGTCCGTCATCCGGATCGAACCTCAGGCCGAAAAAGCGCGCTGTCCAGCCCGGCTTCTCGACAGTCACCTTCGTTTCCGCATTGGCTCCACCGATGCAGTGGCTCGGGCAACTCCCGTCGGAAGACGGCGACGACTCTTGGCAGCACCCTTTGGCGGTAGCCTTCAGCGTATATTCCCCAGGTTTCCGGAAAGAGATCTTTCCTGGCTCGGTTAGCTCGCGGACCTCGGAACCGTCGGTGCAGCTCCGTGCGACGACTTCATTGCCACTCTCGTCAACGAATTTCACCATGGAGTCCAAGAGAGTGACCGGAGGATCGTCTTCCGAAACAACTTCTACCTCGAAGCACTTTTTGCAGCCGGCCCCCGTCGACTCGGCTCTGACCGAGATAGACGGCTCGCATTTCGGTACCGTGATCGACGTGGAGCAAGTACTTCTCGGTGGCTGACAGGGCGTGAAGTGCGGCTCGAATCCACCGTAGGCCAGGTTGAGGCAGTCCTGTGGAATTACGAACGTGTGATAGTTGGCTGAGTGCCGCCCAGCCTGAGGAGCCTCCCCCTGGACAGTCGCTACAAACTCGTAGGTCTTGTCCTGCTCGAGAGGTCCGTCGTCGGGTCCCGGGTAGAGGAAGATGAGCTGCCCCTCAGAGTTGAGTTTTCCTCCGGTCAACTGCTTACGGACGGGCTTGATCATTTCCACCGTGGCTCCTGGCGAGGCTTCCAAACGGATCGGACCACCACAAGTGGCTTCTTCCACGACTCTCAAGGAGCACTTTGGTGGTACCTCTGCCGTCTTGCAGACGTTCTCGACAGGTTCTCTCACGGTGATTCTGAAGGCGGAATGGGGAAGACACTTCTCGGAGGAGGCGTACTGTTCATTCCCTTTCTTGTTCTCGAAGCACAATCCGATGGATCCCTCGGGGACGTTTCCGGATTCGTCCAAGACCTTTCCAAGGATCGCTGGTCCGCTAGCCTTGCGGAAGGTCATCCAGTCGAGCTTGCAGCCCTTCTTGATCAGGAGGGAATCAACGGTGTCCTGATCGATATTGTCGAGGCACCCGCCGTCGACTTTGTTGGCGCACCCACTCTCGATCTCATCGACGCACTCGCTGTCGATAGGGTCCCTTCTCACGGCTCCCTCACGAGCACAATTCTTGATAGCGCTCCAGAGGTTCGGCGCCCAGCGGGCCAATCCCTGCTTCTCTAAGATGGCCTCGAGCTCCCCCCGGAGGTTCGTCTCAGAATCCACTCCATGCATCTTGTCGAGCAGGTTGTCGAGTGTCCCACAATCTACCTTGAGGTCACCCTGCCAAACCTCCGCCGGCTCGCTATGGAAGGCACTAGGGCCGCCAAGGGCCCTGACGGTGTGCTTGCGGTCGTAGCCTTCACAAACCTTGTCCTCAGGGTCGTAGGGCTGACAGCTCTGATCATTTGCAGCTGCCCCAAAGGCAGCGACAAAGCTGGTCACGAATAGAGTCAGAGCCAATGTGTTCCTGATCGCTTGGAAAGACATAGGAAGTCTCCTTCCACGGGTGGAGGTCAGTGAGGCACGGAATCCAGGGTTTCGACATCACAACCGACATCTAACCCATAACCCAAACTAGATTGTTCGTGCCCAGGTCATCTTTCTATGAACATAAGGAGCAGTATATGCGCAACGAACTTCTACCTCAATTTTCTCGCAGCCGAGCTTTTGTGCCCCCATCAAGGTATACCCCTAGGGTGAGGCCGGTGGCCTGATCTATCTGAGCTGAGGTGAGGCCTCTACCCCACTCTACTCGACGGTTCTGGGACTGGAGATCCTCGAGCGATGCCGAGATTTGCTGGTTGCCTTGGTCGGACCCTTGGCGGGGAGAAACTAGAAAAGTGCACGAGTAGATCCAAAAATCCTCGCCCTCTCCCAGGAGCCGCCTGGCGAGATCAAAGATAGTTATCTGGGTTTCCGGTCTGGAAGATCACCACCGTCTGGCCCGGCTCGAGGTCGCCTCGTGCCGCGAGGTCCTCCATCGCGGCGACGCAAGCGGCGCCCTCCGGGCCCAAACGCAAACCTTCTTCTCGGGCCATCCGCACCAAAACCTCTAGGAGTCTCTCTTCCTCGATCGCCAGGGCGGTTCCACCGGTCTCTCGAAGAGCCCGGAGAATCAGAAAATCGCCTATGGCCTGGGGCACTCGCAGGCCCCAAACCCGAGTCTGAGCATTCTGCCAAGGGTCCGCACTCTCTTTGCCCTCTTCAAAGGCCTTCACCATGGGGGCACAGCCGGCCATCTGGACCACGGCGAATCGAGGGCGGTGAGAACCAATGAGGCCGAGGGTCTCCAACTCGGCGAAAGCCTTGTGCATACCAACGATGCCCGTGCCGCCGCCGGTGGGATAGAGAATCCAGTCCGGTAGCCGCCACCCCAACTGTTCAGCGAGCTCCAGCCCCATGGTCTTCTTTCCCTCGGCCCGATAGGGCTCTTTGAGGGTGGAGAGATTCCAATAGCCGTCATCAAACTCCTTGAGCCGACCGGCAGCATCCACCAGAGTACCGGGAGACGTCAGCACCTCGGCTCCCATGGCGCGGCAGCGCTGAAGAATCGAGGCTGGTGTGTCTTCTGGCATGGCGACTCGACACTTCAACCCACCTGCTGCGGCGTAAGCGGTCAAGGCCAGAGCTGCGTTACCCGCACTCGCTAACTCGACTCCCTCTGCCCCCAGTTCCTTCGCCCGATTCACTGCCATGGACAGGCCGCGATCTTTGAAGGAACCAGTGGGATTTCCCCCTTCCTCCTTGATCAACACTCGAACTCCAGGCGGGGCTGTGCGCCTAAGACGGACCAGAGGCGTGCCCCCTTCCCCAAGATCGATGCGGTTTCTAAAGTCAGCGATGGGCAGAAGCTCCCGATACCGCCACAGAGTCCAGGGCCGGACCAAGAGTCGCCGCCGGAAGTCTTGGCCTTTCTCCGGATCTAAGTCGTAGTCCACCAGCCAAGGAGCTCCCGCGGCAGAAAGAAAAGTGGCTTCATCCAAGGGTGCCTTCTCGTCGGTTTTCGAGCAAATCAACTCCTTCGCCCAACGATCCCCTTTGCTATCAACCATCTTTCCTATCTCCCAGGGCCAGCTCGTAGGCTTGGCGGTATCGGACGGCTATGGCGTCCCAATTCAGTTCCGTTTCTGTCCTCTTGCGAGCTCTCGTTCCCCATTGTCGGCGAACTTCCGTCGGCAGATCGAGAGCTCTACTGAGGGCCGCCAACAACTGCTCCGAATTCTGCTCCGGGACCAGCAAACCGGTCTCCTCCGGCGCGACGGCGAGGGGAATTCCGGAAATCTCCGATGCCACCACCGGTAATCCGCTCGCCATGGCCTCGAGAATGACGTTGGGAAGCCCGTCCACGTTTCCCTTGGGGTCGTGAACCGCCGGCAATACGAAGAGATCTGCCGCCCGGTACAGATCCGGCAGAGTATCTCGGTAGACCGCTCCCGGGAAATGAACTTGGTCTCGCCACGGTGCCGCCGCAGCTTGAAACTCTGCCAGGCGATCCCCTCCTCCCGCCAACACCAAATGAGCCTCGGGGTGGGCCGAGAACAGCCTCTCCAGAACGGGCATGAGAAACTGATATCCCTTCTTGGTCGCCATGCGGCCAACGGAAAGGATCATCGGTGCCTGGCTTGGGATCCCCAAACGCTTCCGCCAACCTTCTCCCTGGCTGCGGTCCGGATAGAACACCTCCGTGTCGACCCCATAGGGGATGACTCGCGAGCGTTCAGCGGGGAACCCGACCGCACAAACCCTATCCACCAGTTCCGGAGAGCAACCGGTAAGCACCGAAGTGTGATCGAGAGCCCTCTTCACGAACGATCGCAACCAAGGCTTTTCGGCGAGAAAGACATCGCTGCCGTGAAGCCCGACGGCCATGGGGACTCGCCTCGCCAGAGGCGCCGCCACCAACGCGTTGGGGACCACCCAATGAGCTTGCATCAGGTCGAAGGATCGACTTCGAAGAAGTGCCCGCGCTGCCCGTCGACCTTGCCAGGCATAGAGGGGAGCCACCACAGCAGCCCCCTTTTTCATGGTCTCGTCCCGCTCGAGGCTACGGCTATAGCCTAGGAGCTCGAAACGCTCCGGCGCATAACGGAAGGTCTGGACCTCTACTCCGCCATCGTCCCATTGGCTAGCGACTTCCGGTGCGTGGGGAGCCAAGACGGTGACCTCGTGGCCACCGCGCACCAAGCCTTGGGCAAGGTCTCGGATAAAGGGGCCGGAGGTATCCCCATCGAAGCGTGGATAGGTTTGGGTGAGAAAGAGGAGACGCAGGTTGTTACTCCGAGCTTTCTTTGATCGAGTAGGAATCGGAGCTGCGGAAGTTCTTGAAGGTGATCATTTCGCCCAGTAATCCCGTTGTCAGCACCTGAATCCCCATCAACATCAGCAAGACCCCCGCCAGCAACAAGGGGCGGTTCGACAGGGAGGCTCCCCCTATCCAGCGGATGGCCAGATAGGAATTGATCCCCAGTCCGCTGCCCAGGAAAAGTAACCCGATGGCGCCAAACAAATGCAGGGGTCGACGGGTGTATTTGGTAATGAAGAGAACCGTGATGAGATCCAGCAGCCCCTTGTAGAACCGATCCCAGCCATATTTGGAGATGCCATGGCGGCGGGGGTGATGCTCCACCTGGATTTCCCCGACTCGGAAGCCTCGACGGCTCGCCAATACCGGAATATAGCGATGCAGCTCACCGTAGATATCTATCTGCTCCAGCACTTCGCGTCGGTAGGCCTTGAAACCGCAATTGAAATCGTGCAGATCCACCTGCGCCAGTAGTCTCGTGACGCGGTTGAAGAGCTTTGAAGGCCAGGTTTTGGAGATGGGATCTTGGCGTCGGCGCTTCCAGCCGGAGACTAGATCTAGATCTCCTTCCTCGAGAGCTTCGAGGAAACGGGGAATCTCCTTCGGATCGTCCTGAAGATCCCCGTCCATGGTGATGACCACCCGCCCTTTGCAAAAGTCGAAGCCGGCCGACAGAGCAGCCGCTTTGCCGAAGTTTCGCCGCAGCCATACCAATTTGACTCGCGGATCCTTTTCTCGAGCCGCTTTGACCCGTTGGGGCGTTGCGTCTCGGGAACCATCATCGACGAAAATCAACTCGAAGGAGAGTCCCATTCCGTCCAAAACTTCGGCAACCTGGCGGGACAATTCCTCCACCGTTTCCTCTTCGTCGAGGACTGGTACGAGCACGCTTACATCCAGAGCCGCGGATGTCTGTGCAGCGTCGTCACCTTGGCGACGGGATGCCGGTGCGGAGACGCCTGGGTCGTCGATGGCGATGGCAGGGGCGGGAGTGGTGCTCACGAGGGGATTCTACCGGTGCGTCAGAAAAGCGTCGAGTTTTGGATCAGGCTGCGGGCCGGATTCTACCCCATAAGGCGGTGATACTCAGCGGTGGTGCTGGCCAAAGGCTCCACCCCCAACTCTTCCATCAGGAGACCGTTGAGGCGATCATATTGCCGACGCACGAGATCTCGACGACCGAGAGCTGCATAAATTCCCATGGTGGCGACCTGCAGTCCCTCCTGGAGAGGGTCTTCCACCAACACCGCTCGATAGGCATCCAGGGCTTCCGTCAGACGTCCCAAAGCTTCAGAGGCTTCTCCCAGATCTCTCAGCAGGCGAAGGTAGCTGCGCTGCAAACTTTCTCGCCGTTCTACCGCCCAGGAATCATAGATTCCGTGGAGGAACGGTCCACGGTACAGCCCCCAAGCCTGTCGCGCCAGGACGGCACAGGTTTCGAGCTCTCCCGCCGACTTCTTCTGAGCCGCCTTCGTCGCCAGGTCTTCGAACCGTTCAGAGTCAATATTCCAAACGACTTTCGGATTCAAGCGATAGGTGCCATGGCGATGTTCAACAACTCGAGGAGTACCGGAGCCCCCTAGTAGATTGCGCCTTAGGTAGCTCAAGGTGGGATGGAAGTTACGTTTGATGGACGCTGGATCCTCGTCGGGGAAGACCGCTTCGATGAGATCCTCTCGTACCGCTTGATATCCCTTACAGCTAGCAAGAAACGCAAAGATCTTGAAAGCCCTACGAAGTTGCCAGCGGATTTCCACTGGCGAGGCCTCACCCAGGTTGGTGCCAAGGGAATCCCCCGTCTCGGCCCCTCTCGACGCACTAGGCAGGCGAGTGACCAAAGGAGTGCCGAAAAGCCGGACTTCAAAGGTCGGGCCGGTGCCTCCCCCCTCGCTATCTTCCTCAAGACTGGTTCCTGGAGGGACGGAAGGAGGTACAGCTTCCGGCCTATCCCTGCGCAGGACCTCCCTAGGTAGTTGGAAAAAGGCTCCGACCAACTTCGGTTCCCGATAGACTTTCGAAGCAGGGTCGAAAACAGCCATTCCTCGGGCCCGCAGCTCCCCTTTCAGAAAACCATCGGGTTCCACGGTTCCGAGGGGAATTCCATCAAAAACCTCTTGACGAAGGAACTCCACCATCTCCGGCAAAGCCAACCACGAAGCGGGATCGGCCGAGACTTGGTGCCCCCGGGAAGTCGCCACCGCCGCTAACCGAAGAGGTTGGAGCCAACCATGGCAAACCTCGATCAGGCCGCTCACCTGAGCCGGGGCCGGCCTTTCTCCGGTCAACTCATGCCACAAACCAGCGACTTCGCTGCTCTCCAACAAGAGGGACCGAGGCTCGAGAGTCGAGGAGGAGCTGCTGTCTAGAGGACGACGAAGGTGAGAGCTGAAAACTAATAAGGGCCGGCCGGTCAGCTCATCGAGAATCGGACCGGGTACCACCGGATCTGCGGCGTGAGGCCACTGCCGACACAAGAGCCAGGGACACTCCCTCTGACGCGCTTCCCGGGCGACTCGTCGCAGGAGTCCCGCATCTCTCAGGGCCACCGGGGGAATCTCCATCCCGCCTCGCGTAACGAGCTCCGCCAAGAGGGCGCGCTTCCCACTTCCGGGCCAGGCCCAAATTTGCACCAAGGGGCCTTCGAGGCCGTTGAGCTCCGCCTCTAGGCGGCCTACCCACTGCTCGAACCACTTTCTCTTCGGCGCTTTTGCCGTCTGTCTTAGCCCTTTCGATCCGGGCTCTCGAGACGGGGTCACGGAGCCTTCAGACGATCCCGCACCACCTGCATATCTTGCCAGGTTGGCCGTTTGAGATCTTCATTGCGGAGCAGAGCTGCCGGATGGTAGGTCACCCGCGTAGGGACGCCCTGAACCTCGTACCAGCTTCCCCGCAGGCGCCCCAGGGACTGGTCCGATCGCAGTAAGGCATGAGCTGCGACACGACCGAGAGCCACCAACACCTTTGGCTGGACCAGGTCGATCTGCCGCTCCAGGAAGGAGCTGCAAGCGGCGATCTCATCCGGTTGAGGATTCCGATTTCCCGGCGGCCGGCACTTGACGATATTGGCGACGTAAACGTTATCCCGCTCCAAGCCGATAGCTTCGAGAATACGATTGAGGAGCTGTCCGGCAGCCCCAACGAAGGGCAAGCCCTCTCGATCCTCGTTGGCTCCCGGGCCTTCCCCGATGAGCATCAACTGTGCCTTTGGGTCTCCGGAGGCAAAAACAACCGTCTGTCGGCTCTCCGCCAGACCGCAACCCTGGCAAGCTGCAGCCTCCTTTGCGACGAGAGTCAGCGCCTCTTCTCGTTGGCCAGGATCCTCTGATCCACTGGCGCCTCCATCCGGTGACAAATAGAGATCTCGGTACCCCAAATCTCCTAGATAGGAAAGGAGCTCGGTGATGGCGGGATCAGGTTTCATGTCTCTGGGATCTCGTCTCGTTTCTGGGTTCAAGTCTCGTTTCAGGTCTCGATGGGGAGATTCTACGAGGAAGGATCGGCGGATACCAAAGGCATCTGGAGCAGGCTCTCGGTAAAGGAATCCAGCAACAGAGCGGCGATCTCTGCCTTAGGCCGTCGAGAGATCTTTGTTGGGGTTTGGTCCCGCAGGTAGAGGATCACTTCGTTGTCGTCGCTGCGAAATCCGATGTCCTGGCGACTGACGTCGTTGGCGACGATGCCGTGAGCGCCCTTGCTCTCCAATTTCTCGAGAGCATGGGCCTCGAGATCGTTGGTTTCGGCTGCAAAACCGATCCGCAGCGCCTGGGGAGCGACTGCTTCCAAGCCGCGCAGAATGTCCGGATTGGGAACGAGATCCAAGACGGGGACTCCACTTCCCTTCTTGATCTTCTCGCCTTGCGGTTGTCGCACTCGAAAATCCGCGACGGCCGCCGTCATGATGATCAAATCGGCAGTGGCGGCATGGCGATGGATTTCTCTCTCCATTTCCATCGCGGTAGTGACATCGGTCCGCTCGGTGCCAGCAGGGGTTGGCAGGTGAACGGGGCCCGCCACGAGAATCGTCCGAGCTCCCCGCTTGGCCGCCTCTGCAGCTAAGGCAAAGCCCATCTTGCCACTGGAGCGGTTTCCCAGGTAGCGCACGGGATCGACCGGCTCTCGGGTGGGGCCCGCGCTAATCAGCACCGTTCGCCCTTGGAGGGGAACCGCCGCCTCGAGATCTGACAAGGCTTCCAGAATGGCTCGAGGAGTTGCCAACCGCCCCATTCCGACCTCGCCGGAAGCCAGAGGGCCAGTTTCCGGACCAACCACCCGAGTTCCCCGAGTTATCAAGGTCTCGAGATGATGCTGCACCGATGGGTGGGACCACATCTGATGATGCATGGCTGGGGCGATGAGGGTATCCCCCGAGAAAGCCAGGGCTGCGGTAGTCAGGAAGTCGTCCGCCAAACCCAACGCCAGCCGGGCCATCAAATGAGCCGTCGCCGGAGCAAAGCACAGGACCTCCGCCCAGGCAGCCGCGGTGATATGAAGCTCTTCTCCATCCACCCCAGGCGCAAGGTACTCCTGCCGATAGACCCGATGCCCCGTCAAAACCTCTAGAGCAAGAGGAGAAACAAAGGACTCGGCACTGCGACTGAGAGCGCACCGAACCTCATGCCCGCCATCTTGCAGGCGCCGCACCAGTTCCGGAGCCTTATAGGCAGCAATCCCGCCACTGACTCCGAGGAGGATCCTACGGCCGCTCATCTTAGATCTTCCTTTCGTCCTTCTTCTTTGCAACCAGTTTCCAGGGGCAATCAATACACCAAAGGCCGTGGGCACTCAAGCTCACGGCCTTCGAAGCCAGGGTCTGTCCGACTCTAGAAACCGAATCACCAGATGTCTGGGATCTTGCAACTCTGTCTCACTGCATCTGTCTCATCGCAGTAGATGGAAGACTAGGTCCCCCTGAGTCGAAGCTAGTTTGCGTCTTCTTCGGCCACCGGTTCCACTACCGGAGCCGGCTTGGGCTCCGGCGCCGGAGCTGGTCCCATCTCCCAGGCCACTAGGTCCTGCTTGACCTCACGAAGAGCCACTTGAGTGGATTTGTCTTTTCCGGGAGCTATCTTAGGCGGAGCACCGTGCATCAGTTGCTCGGCCCGAGCCGCAGAAACAAGCACATAGCGAAATTTACTATCGAGTCTTTCGGGTAGTCGATCCATTCGGGGTCTTTCCTCCAGTTTCAAGGCGTATCCACAACCGGGCAGATCTTATCTGTCAAGTCTTATCGGTCAAGTCTTATCGGGCGAAACCTATTGGTAGATCTTTTCGTGCGAACCGCACCGGGCCATCGTACCCCGTCTCAAATCAAGGCAACCAGCGTGTCCTCTCGATGGCAACAGGCTCTACTGAGGGCTTTGGCATTCCTCCGCGGGAAAGCCACGAAGAATCTCTAATACCTCGTCTCGCTGACTGCTCAGTCGATGTCGCTTTTCAAGAATGGCCGCCGCCAAAGCCTGCGCTGCGTAGGCCGCATCGCGATTCACTATAACATAGTCATAGCTCTCGTAACGTCTGATTTCCCAGGAAGATACAGCGAGTCGGCGGTCAATGACTTGCGGTGAATCCAGGGCTCTATGACGAAGTCTTCTCTCCAATTCTTGGTAGGAGGGCGGCAATAGGAAAACACCGCAAGCCTCGGGAAACCGCTCCAGCACCTGGCGAGCCCCTTCCACATCGATTTCGAGCAGCACATCGATCCCCTCCCGGAGGCGCGGCTCCACCGCTCGCCTCGAGGTCCCGTAGAGATTGCCGAAAACCTCGGCCCATTCCAAGAACTGATCGTCTCGAACCATCTCCTGGAAATCGGCCCGATCGACAAAGTGATACTCACGACCGTTCTGCTCTCCCTTGCGAGGAAGCCGAGTCGTGTGGCTCACCGAAAGCTCGAGGCTACCCGCCGGCACCAAATCCTGTTCGAGGAGATGCCGAATGACTGTCGACTTGCCAGCCCCGGAAGGAGCCGAAACAATAAATAGTCTGCCCACTGCCATCGATTCATTCACTCCACGTTCTGAACTTGTTCCCGTAGCTGGTCACACAGAGCCTTGGCTTCCAGCACCGCCCGGGTCATCGCCGTACTGCGACATTTCGAGCCAACGGTGTTGAGCTCCCGGAGGATCTCCTGAGTGAGGAAATCCAAGCGCTTACCCAAGCTCTCCCCACCGCTCATGAGGGAACGGAAATGTTGTAGGTGAGCGGCGAGACGATCCAGCTCTTCTTGGACATCGGTCCGTTCGATGAGGAGAGCCACTTCTTGCTCGAACCGAGCCGGTTCCAGCTGAGTTCCCTCAATGAGCTCAGCGAGGCGACGGCTCAAATTGTCTCGGATCTCCGAGACCGCCGGTTCTCTCTCCCGCTTCAGGACCTCGACCTGCTCCTCTAATAGATCAAGGCGATGTTGGAGAACACCAGCGATGACCTGACCTTCTTGGTCCCGCGCCGTGACCAACTGACTCAAGGCCCGGGAAGCGACCCCCATGAGGAGGTCCTGGTCCGATTCGCCCCAGGCCTCCCCTACCGCCTCGATACGAAGAGCATCCGGAAGCCTCAGCAAATCTCCTGCTTGGAGACCTCCGGTGAGCAATCCCTCGTCCCCCAGCTGGCGAACCGCCTTGTGGAGGGTCTCTAATAACTCTCGGTGTACCTCCACCTTCACGGGCCGGGGCCCGAGCCGTTGAATGTCGACTCGAACATCCACTCTCCCGCGCCGTAACTCCTGGGCAAAGAGATCCCTCACGGCGGCCTCACTCGCCACATAGGCCGTTTCCAAGCGAATTTTCAGATCTAGGTAGCGATGGTTGACCCCGCGGGCCGACACCGAAACGAGATAGGTTTGGTTCTCCTCAGAAGCCTGGCCAAAACCCGTCATGCTCCGCATGGAGGCACCTCCATTGGCCGGGTGACGCCAGCTCTAGTCAACGCGGAATTGCAAATCATAAAGCCTCTTATAGGTGCCATTTCGTTCCACCAATTCCTCGTGGGTGCCCTGCTCCTCGATTTGCCCTGCCGACATAACGACGATGCGATCCGCATTGGTGACCGTGGAAAGACGGTGAGCAATCACCAAGGTCGTCCTCCCTTCGGTGAGATTGCTAAGAGCTTTTTGCACCAGAGCTTCCGACTCGGAATCCAGAGGAGAGGTCGCTTCGTCGAGAATCAGAATGGGTGCATTCTTGAGGAGAGCTCGAGCGATCGCCAGCCGCTGGCGCTGGCCTCCCGACAGCTTCAAGCCACCCTCGCCAATGAAGGTATCGTAGCCCTCCGAGGAAGCCATAATAAAGTCGTCCGCATAGGCGGCCTTAGCGGCTTCTCTTACCCGGTCCAGGGACAGATCGGATCGCCCATAGGCGATATTGTTGCGGATCGTATCGTCGAACAACACCGTCTCCTGAGTCACGATACCGATCAACGACCGAAGGTTCTTGATGGGGATCTCTCGAATGCTCACGCCATCGATGAGGACCTGCCCGGCATTGGCATCGAAAAAGCGCGGCAGCAGGTTGACCAAGGTGGACTTGCCAGCGCCGGATGGGCCCACCAGCGCCACCATCTCACCGCTCTCTAGCCGCAGGCTGACATCCTCCAGGACCACCTTCTCGTCGTAGGAGAAGGTCACGGATTTGAATTCGATGGCCTCTTCCAGGGTCTCCAGACAGGGACCGTCAGCCCGATCGACGATCTCGTCGGGTACGGCGATCAAATCCGCCACCCGATGGCCCGCCGCCAGGGACTCTTGGAGAATCAGATTCGCTTTATTGATCTTGCGAATCGGGTCGTACATCAGTAGCAGAGTGGTCAGGAATTGCACGAGCACGCTGACGGTCAACTCGTTGGCCCGGATGCTCTTGCCGGCGTAGACCATGAGCGCTGCCCCTCCCAGGGCAGCCAACGTTTCGATCACCGGACTGGACATATTGGCGAGAATCTGGGCTCGTAGATTGACCCTCAAGTGGCGGTCCGTCGCTTGGCGAAAACGACGATCCTCGAAGTCCTCCATGCCAAAGGCCTTGACCACTCGGTGCCCACGGATTCCCTCGGTCAGGAGATGAGCCAGGTCCGCCATCCTCTCCTGAGAGCGATGACTCGTGCCTCGAATCCCTTTACCGAAGCGAACGACGGGAATCAAGAATACCGGCGTCACGACGAGGCACAGTAGAGCCAGTTTGAAGTGGATCGACAGCAGCATGGCCAACATGGCGAGCAGGGTCACCGACTGCTGCAACATGTCCAACAACCTCGTAGACACCGCCATCTGCATCATGGTGACATCGTTGATCACCCTGCTCACCAATTCACCGGAAGGATGGGCGGCGTGGAAACGACTCGACTGATCCAGCAAACGGCGGTAGAGATCGCCACGGATATCGGTGGTCACTCCAAGGCCGATACGCTGAAAGGAATAGCCGCTGACGAAGGCTCCGAGGCTACGAATGCCGTAGACCAAAACGAATAGAAGCGGAGCGAAATAGATAATGTTCCCGGAATCTATTCCGGCTGCTGATTTCAGTGTCTCGTAGAGGCCATCCAGGCGCTCCTGAAGGTCGAAGCGTTCCCACCAGGGGTGACCTTCCCCCTCTTCGGGGACCCCATCCGCAGGGTCCCCCGCTCCCTTTGTCCCGCCGGCAAAGGAACCCAGGACACCCATGTCCTCGTCTCCGGCCAACAGAACTTCGGAAAAGATAGGCTCGATCAGCGAGATCATCATCGCCGTCGTAGCTGCAAAGGTAAGAACCGCTGCTACCGCGATCACCAACCAAAGGCGGTAGTGTTTGAGATAGCTACCGAAAAAGCGAGCCAACTTCATGGCAAGGCCTTCTCCCCACCCGTAAGCCAGGGCGCTACGGCAGCGGCAGCTCGACGGCTGGCGCCTCGGTCCCCAAGCTTGCAACGCAGATGGCCCAGTTCGCGGCGCATCTGCTCGATCTCTCGAGGAGCCAAGAGAAGAGCTTTGGCTCTCTCCGCCACCCGTTGTGGCTCCGCTTCTCCCTGTACCAGCTCCGGAACGACCTTCTTCTCCAGCACCAGATTTACCAGGCTGAAGAAAGGCACCTTGACCAATAGCTTTGCCAGCACATAGGTCCACGGAGCCAAGCGGTAGACGACGATCAACGGGGTTCCCAAAAGGCCTGTTTCAAGGGTCGCTGTACCCGAAGCGCAGAGAGCGAGGTGGCACCCGGCGATGGCCGAGAAGCGGTCCTCGGAAATCACTTCCGGAGTTTCTTCGAGAGCATCCAGGTACGGTTGAAGCTCTTCCGGGGAGATCGTGGCGGCACGAATCAAAACCGGCTGAACCGGTAGAGACTTCTTCAGGTGGCGAATGGTCTCGAGCATCCGGGGGAGCAACTTCTCGAGCTCACTGGATCGAGATCCCGGCAACAGAGCGATCCGGAAGGCCTCCTCAGGGGGCTTTCCCCCATTCCAAGTGTGATTGAGCTCCGGGACTTCGTCGATGAGGGGATGGCCCACGTGGCAGACCGCCACATCATGGCCTTGGTAGAAGGCCGCCTCGAAGGGAAAGAGGACCAACATTAGATCGACTCTTTGGGCGATCTGTTTGACTCGGCGACGACGCCAGGCCCAAACCTGCGGGCTGATGTAGTAGATCACTGGAATTCCCCGCGCCTTGAGCTCCTTTGCCAGGCGCAGGTTGAATTCAGGAAAGTCGACCAGGACCGCCGCTCGAGGGCGCCGTCGGTCAACCTCTTCAAGCACTTGTCGAAAGACCGCCTTGGCCTTTTTGAGAATCTTCAGAACTTCGGTGATGCCCACCACCGCTATGTTCTCCTCGGAAACGGCTTCCAGGCCTGCCCGTCGCAGCTCTCCACCACCGAGACCAAAGGCCTCCACCGACGGAACGAGGTTCTTCAATTCTGAAAGAAGGCGAGCACCGTGGAGGTCCCCGGAGGCTTCCCCGGCAACCAGGAGCAATGAAGTTCCGCTCATGCGTTCCTTTTCTACGGCTCTCAGGGAATGGGACTCGGCGGTCCAGAAGGGAAGGGATACATCAAAGCGGCCAGAAGTAAGCTACCTCCGACCATGCCGCAAAAAAGCTGAAGGAAGAGCTTGATCTGGGCTTTTCGTTCCCGCCGCCAGAGGACAGCGAAAAATACGCTGACCCCGAAGGCGTAGAGCACCAAGAGCAAGAAGTGACTCACTGGCATAGGAGATCTATTCCTTCCGCCCGTGGGCGATGTCCCAGGCGTCGAGGGTCACCAGAAGATTCATCAGGCCAGCAGTAATCAGGAAGGTGCCGCCGTACTCGAAACCAGCCGCGCTGAGGTCTCCCTGGTAGGCGAGCAAGAATCGCAAGATCCCGTAAGCGACGCCGATTCCCATGGAAGCCAGGGTCGCCAAAGACTCCAAGGGGCCTCGAAAACCCGTCTGTAAGTTGCCATCGAGCTCGACGCCCAAAAAGATGAACGAAAACACCAGGGTGCTGAAGAGGAGCCCGCGAGGCCATCGCTTCAACATCAAGTGACCCGCTCCCGGAACCAGCAGCGCCAAAACTGCGGGCAACCATGGTTGAGCCATGATCGGCTGAGGATCTCCAAGATCAGTCTTTTCGGAGGTCCCTGGAGAGTTCCCATTGGGAGGTTTTGCCACTGCCTTGTCTCCTGTCCCCGGCTTAACCTCAAGGGGTCTATGGTGACTTCTGTCCGGGGACAGAAAAGACGCATCGAAACCGCCCCGAAGACAGAAGGTCGGCGTTCCCGAGCCCCACCGACGGTGTCCCGACGGAAGAGAACAGATACCGTCCCCTTCGCCGTGGACGGGAACTTCGCTCTGGCATACCGCACAAGCCCAACAGACTTGGGCTAGCTCCTCAACCCTTGGGAGGGGTATTCAGAAGCTCTCTGAGCTCTTTGCCAGGCTTGAAATAAGGAATCCTCTTAGGAGGAACTCTGACCTTATCTCCTGTCTTGGGGTTCCTACCTATGCGAGCCCCTCGGTTCCGTATACGGAAACTCCCAAAACCTCGCAATTCGATTTTCTCACCCTCCCGAAGGGAGTGGACGATGCTGTCAAAAACCGTATTGACGATGATCTCAGCATGTTTCTTGGTCAACTGAGTCGTTTTCGCAACCTCATCAACCAACTCTGCCTTGGTCATCCCACCCTTGATCGCCACCCAAATCTCCCTTCAGAACAGTCGTAGCCGGTACCTGTATAGTGCCATACCTTCGCCAACACGGGACTGGCACCGGCTACGATGGATTGGCCGAAGCCTATTCCTCCTCTTTCCCAGCACCCTCATCCGGTACCGAGTCCTCGTCGTCGCTAGAGCCGTCCTCCGTCGCCTCGTCCGCCGAAGAATCCTCACTAGCCTCGTCCGCCGCGTCGCCCTCAGAAGCCTCTTTAGCCTCCTCTGTAGCTTCAGCGCTGGACTCATCGGTTGCGGCATCTTCCCCGCTGGAGCCCTCAGCCTCTCCGGCCTCGGCTTCCTCTTCCGCGGGTTCTTCTGCCGGCTGACTAGCTTCCAGCTCAGCGATCTCTTCAGCCGTGGGCTGGTTGACTCCGCGAATCGTCAGGCCGACTTTCTTGTCTTCCTCTTCGATGCGCAGAATGCGAGCCCGGACCCAATCACCAACAGCGAAGTGGTCCTGCAACTGAGTGGACGGCAGATCTGCCTCGCTGACATGCACCAAGCCCTCTAACCCTTCGTAGATATCCACGAAAAGGCCAAAGTCGGTCACATTGACAACTCGTCCCTCGACGATATCGCCAACGTGGTGGCTATCCACGAAGTCCTGCCATTCATTGGGCATGAACTCCTTGATGGACAAGGACACTCGCTGGTTGGAGACATCGATATTGGTGATGCGCGCTTTGACCGTCTCCCCCTTTTGGAGAATCTCCGCCGGGTGCTTGACTCGCTTCGTCCAACTCATGTCGGAGACGTGAATCAAACCGTCGATTCCTTCTGTGATCTCCACAAAAGCACCGAATTCGGTCAGATTGCGAACCTTTCCTTCGACGATACTCCCTACGGGGAAGCCATCGGAGAGCTCCTCCCAAGGATTGCGCTCCGTCTGGCGGAGGGACAAGCTAATGCGCCGCTGCCCCATGTCCAGTTCAGAAACGATCGCTTGAACCTGATCGCCGACGTTGAGAATCTTCGCCGGGTTGACGACCTTTTTGGTCCAAGACATCTCCGAGACGTGGATGAGGCCTTCCACGCCCTCCTCGATCTCCACGAAGGCACCGTAGTCCACCAAGCTGACGACTTTGCCGTCGATGCGAGAGCCGATGGGGTATTTCTTGTCGACCAGGGTCCAAGGATCGTCGGAACGCTGCTTGTAGCCCAAAGACACCCGCTCGTTTTCCGGATCGAATTTGAGCACCACGATCTCGACTTCATCGCCAACGGAAAAATGCTCCGAAGGATGGTTGACCCGGCCCCAGGAGATGTCGGTGATGTGGAGGAGACCATCGATGCCACCCAGGTCGATGAACACACCGTAGTCGGTGATGTTCTTGACCACGCCCTGAATGACGGCGCCCTCGCGCAGGTTGGCCAGCGTCTCTTTCTTCTTCTTGGCGAATTCCTTTTCGAGAACCGCCTTGCGGGAAAGAACGATGTTGTTACGCCGACGATCCAGGCTGATGACCTTGAATTCCAGCTCGTGCCCTTTGAGGGACTCGAGGTTCTTGACCGGCTTGATATCTACCAGGGAACCTGGCAGAAAGGCTCGTAGACCGACATCGACGGTCAGGCCGCCCTTGATACGGTCGAGAACCCGGCCCTTGATGACCGCGCCTTCCTTGTAAGACTTCTCGACTTCGTTCCAGCGCCGCATCCGCTCCGCCTTCTGGCGGGATAGCAAAACGTGACCTTCCTGGTCTTCCGTCTTCTCCAGTAGCACTTCGACTTCGTCGCCGACGCCTACGGTGACCTGTCCATCCCGGTCACGAAACTCCGCCGCGGGAATGAGGCCTTCGGATTTGTACCCTACATCGACGATAATGGTGTCGCCGCGAACCTCGATGATTCGCCCGGTGACAATTTCACCCTCGACCAGATTGTGCATGCTCTCGTCGATGAGTTTGGCAAATTCTTCGAAAGCCAGTCGATCCGCTTCGCTCTCGGCATCTTCTTCAGCGAAGGAATCATCGTCGTCGTCGGTATCGGTGCTAGCGGCTTCCACCTCGGGGGCTGCGGGAGCTTCCTCTTTGGCCACTTCTTCGGCGGCTGGAGCAGCTTCGGCTTCCTCGGTGGGGTTACCGTCTTCTACAGCAGCTTCCGGCTCAGCGACCTCCTTGGCCTCAGGAGCTTCTGTGACTTCTTTCGAAGCCTCTACGGACTGCTGTTCTTCTTCATTGGATGGCATGGATCAAAGATCCTCCTTGCGATTTGGGATACAGGCGGTCGGCCTGTTGGTGCGCCCGCGACTGCAAGCGCAGCGAGTTCAGCTAAGGCTTTTAGAACTCGGAAGTTCGCAGTATAGGTGCGTCGTCTAAACAGTGTCAACCGCTTAGATCAGCGCGTGGTGTCCTATTTTGAAATCGCTCCGTCGAAGCGGCGCAATCGGCCCATTTTGCCAGCAACTTCGACAGCAACTTTTCAAGGGCACCTTAGTGGCAGCGGCAGAATCCTCCTTCGCCCAGAACTGCCCCCCCTCTTCCGCGAGACTTTCGGCTTGAACCAGACGCCTCAAAGACTTTGCTCAGCTCAATAGAGAGGAAATTTCCGAGCTACCGACCACGACTCCGGCTAACCAACCGAACAAGGGTGTCGGGATCACTGGCCTCGGGATCACTTGCCTCGGGAATCACCGCTGCCGAATCTGAAGAACCATCTCGGCAACCACCTCATCAACCGTCAGATCGGTGGCATCCACCAGAGTGTAGGTTTGATCAAAAGTCAGAGGAGAGTCTTCTCGGCCCCGGTCCCGACGATCTCTCTCGCTCACCTCTTCCACCACCTGATCGTAAGAAATGTCCCGACCCTGTTCCTGTAACTGGAGGTAGCGGCGCCGGTAACGCACCTCCGGCTTGGCGTCCAAGAAGAACTTGTAGGGAGTGTCCGGAAAAACCTGGGTGCCGATGTCTCGGCCTTCCAAGACCCCTCCCAACTGCTCGGCGCAGCGGCGCTGTAGGGTCACCATCTGTTGACGAACCTGTCGATGGGTAGCCACTGCGGAAGCCGCTGCTCCGACCTTTTCGGTGCGAATATGCTGCTCGACATCTTCCCCATCCAACAGTACATGGAAAGCTCCGTCGGAAGCTCGTTGCAAACGGACGTCGAGCCCTTCCAGCATCGGCTCGAGGGATATCTGATCCGCCGGGTCTAGACGCTCTTGCAACGCCTTCAGGCCGACGGCGCGGTACATGGCTCCCGTGTCCAAGTAGGGCACCTCGAGTTGCTTTGCTAGGCGGCGGGCGACCGTGCTCTTGCCGACCCCGGAGGGGCCATCGATGGCAACGATCAGGGAAGGAGGAGACTTCGTCATGATCTTCGGGTACGGCTACCGCTGCCTTTTCCGGAGCCACGGCTTCCAGGTCCACGACCTCCGGGACCTCGACTTCCAGGTCCGCGGCTTCCAGGTCCGCGGCTTCCAGGACCTGAGGTTCCGCCTGGTCGGCGTGTGCCTCTTCGGCCTCCTGGTGAGCTACCGGCAGAACGACCTGGAGGACGATCTGAGGAACGACCCGGGGAGGCACTGTTTCGAGGCCCTTTCGAGCCCCCTCCAGCAGCGGTCCGACCGCTCGAGACACCCCTTCCGGCGCCCCCTTTCCCCTTCGGGGCTCCTCTCGGGGAATCCTCTCTTCCGGGCGCTCCTTTTCCGCCGACAGCCTTTCGAGCTGTGCTCGCGCCTGAAGCCCCGCTATTACCGCGGCTCTTATTTGCTGGGCCCTTTCTACCGGGGCTTTTGCTGGCGCTGGAGTCAGCTTTCTTCCGAGCGCCCCCTTTTCGGCCTTTTCCACTCCCCTTCCCCTCGGTGCCAATGGGATTCTTGGATGGGTTGAGGAGAGCCTTGATCTCCATGGGAAGCAATTCTCGGTACCGTCCCATGGGCAAATGAGTGTCAGTGACGGCACCGATAGAGACTCGGCGCAATTTCTGCACCGGATGGCCGATGCGCAGGAACATCTCGCGGATCTGACGAGTGCGTCCTTCGCTGAGGATGATCTTCCACCAACTGTTATCGGAGCTACCAACGCCCTTGGGTAGAAAACGGCGTTCGAGAAAACAGCTGGAAGTACGCTTGCCATCGATCGTGATACCGCGGCGCAACTTCGCGATGGCGTCGTCTCCGGGGTAGCCCTTGACCTTGACCTCATAGGTCTTTGTGCAACCAAAACGAGGGTGTGCCACATGATGGGCAAAATCCCCATCGGTGGTCAGCAACAAGAGCCCGCTGGTCATGAAATCGAGGCGTCCGACAGGAATCAAGCCACGACGCTGGGTTCTGGGAATGAGGTCGATAACGGTCGGTCGGCCCTCCGGATCGCTCAAGGTACTCATGGTGGCCGGAGGCTTGTGAAGAAGAAGGTAGCGATGTTCTCCGGGCGCTGCCGTGATGCGTTTGTCGTCGACCTTGACCGCGTCTCGGGCCAGATCCGCTCGATCCCCGAGGCTGGCCACCTTGCCGTTGACCGTGACTGCTCCGGCTCGAATTCGTTCTTCCACAAAGCGGCGAGAGCCCACTCCCGCCCGAGCCAGGATCTTCTGTAATCGTTCCTCAGCCATGATTTTCCTCAGCTTCCTCGGTACCGCGAGGTTCTATTTCCGTCGCCGTCGTTTCTTCGAGTTCCATCTCGCTGACCAGGCTCAAGTTGTCCGGAACTGGCTCTAGAGACTTCTGCAGAGGAGCCTCCGAGGCCTCACCCGCGGTATCTTCTTCCGGAAAGTCTTCCTCTTCCCTCAAGGCCGCTTCTTGGAGATCCTCCTCAGCGAGGGCCTCTTCTTTCAAAGCTTGGTCTTCGGCCTGTTCTTCTAGCCTTGCAGCCGTCTGCAGGACTTCTTCCTCCAGATCCGTCCCCACCAAGAGCTCGCCCAGGCCATCCCCCGCCAGAGCCTCCTCGAATTCTTCCAGCGGTGGCAGATCCTTCAGGCCTCGCAATCCGAAATGAACCAGGAAATCCTGGGTGGTGGCATAGAGGAAAGGTTTGCCGACAACTTCCTTTCGACCTGCAATGCGGACCATCCGTCGTTCCAAAAGAGTCTTGAGGACTCCCGAAGGACTCACTCCCCGAAGCTCCTGAATCTCGGGTGCGGTCACCGGCTGCCGATAGGCCACGATGGCCAGAGTTTCCAAGGCCCCCATGGAGAGCTTCTTGGCTCGGCTCGCCTCGAAGAATCGCCGCAATGCCTCGTTGAGGTGAGGTCGGGTGGTCAGTCGGTAGCCTCCGGCAACCTCCTCGATGCGCACGCCGTGGCCTTCTTCTTGCTGCTCCGGCGCCAACTGGTAGCGCATCAGAAGCTCGTCCAAGGCCTTCTCCGCTTCCGGGCGCTCCTCTGCGGCGAACAAATCTAATAGACGGTTTCGGCTCACCGGGTCCGGCGCAACGAAGAGCACCGCTTCGAAAGTGGCCATCATCTCCTGACGTTCGGTCATCCCTGAATCATCTCCAAGTCTTGGTCTTGTAACTCGCGGGTCGTGCGGTACAACAACACCTCTCCCGCCTCCGTCTGATGCACTCGCACGAGGTTGAGCTTGGCCAATTCCAGAATTGCCAGAAAAGCCGCTATGGCTTCGGACCGACAGGAGAGAAGGCGTAGATCGTCTAGAAAATCGAACGGTCGTGCCGGTTCTAGAGCTCCCAATAACCGGTGAAATTGGTCTCGCACCGAAAACGTCTCGGCCGAGAGGTGCAATGGTGGAGGGTGCTCCTTGTCATAGCGGACCAATACCTTCTTGAAGGCTGCCAAGAGGTCGAAAAGAGAGACTTCCCCGAGATCGACCCCCTCTTCCTCATCCTCCCCCAGGTCCGGTAGGCCTGCCTTCCGGGTCCACATTCCCAAACGCAGCTGCTCGACTTCCGCCAACTCCTGAGCGGCTTCCTTCAGACGTCGATACTCCAGGAGGCGTTGGACCAGGTACTCGCGGGGGTCCTCCTCCGGTTCTCCGTCCTCGTTGCGCTGCTGCGGTAGCAGGCTTCGTGATTTCAGCTGGATCAAAACCGCCGCTTCGTAGATGAACTCAGCAGCGATATCCAAGTCCAAATCCTCCATCAAGGCGAGGTAGGCATGGAATTGATCGCAGATCAGAACGACGGGGATGTCGTAGATGTCTAGCTCATTGATCTTGATCAAATGCAGTAGCAGATCGAGGGGACCCTCGAAGATCGGTAACTGCACTTTCCAGGATTCTGGAAGCGAGGCTGGGGTGGGACTTCCTTTTCGTTCGCTCAAGAGGCCATTATAGCGAAGGAAGGTGTTTTCCAACCAGCTCCTCGGCTTCTAGGTAGACAATCGTCATCCCCGCCTGGAAACACCCGGGTTGCCCAACCAATCCTCTTGGAGCCAGGACTTCTCACCAGACTCGCCGCGAGGGGCCGGAGATGCCTAGAGTTCCCAGGAAAGGGGCGAATTCTGTAACCCAGGCAAGGCCACCTTCTACCTGGAGCAGAATCGCTTACTGGCGCTGAAGATCCCATCAGACACGGAACCGCTGTAGGAGGGCGATGAAAAGGACGGTGAGGTCGAGGGTGAAAAAAGGCAGAGAGAAAGGTGAGCTAGGGTCCGCTTGGATTCTCCCCTTTCCCTTCCTGCTGCTGGCTCCAGGCACGGACCTGATGGGTGAGATAACCCAAAAGCCAGAGCCCGGAAGTCACGAGATGGACTCCTACCCAAACCTTGCGCCAGTTCCCGCTGACCGCCGTCTGGATCAAATACCCCGATGCCACCATGGGAACGAGAGCTACAGCAAGGCCAAGGCCGGAAAAATAGCCGCGAAGGCCTCGACTCCTAAGCCGAGGCCCAATATGGCGCCGCCAACTGTAGCCGACCACGAAGATCAGAAGCGGAGCCAGGAGAAGGTGGAGATGTTGAGCATGAGGCTGCCAGGGATGGTTGACGACCGAATAGGGATCTTTCGGGGTCACGCCATACCGGTAGATGGCATAGACCAACCCGGTTCCTCCGACCAATAAGTTGGCGGTGTGATGGCTCCAACGCTCTACAGGTTTCACTGTGGCTTCCTTAGAAATATTGGCTGAGCCAAGTCCCTATCCGGAACAAGGTTGGCGATTGTAACGCCGAGCCCTTCTCCTTGACAAAGCACATCCTCTTGCCAGACACTTAACGACATCGCCGAGCTATCGAGACTGAGTCTCAATATCGAAACAAGATTATCATGACCCAATACCTCCTCCCGGCAACCCTCCTCGCTGCGACCATCCTCGCCACTCCACAGGACCCTTCGGCTGAATTCCAGACCCACAAATCCGAATTCCAGAAAGAACAACCCCAGAAAAACCAGACCTCGAAGGTCCCGCCTGCCGAAACGCAAGACCTAGGAGGGCCCGCGACCGTCGAACGGCACCTGACCGTCATGGGAACAGAGCTTCACCTCTCCTTCGAAGGACGAGACCGGGCGATGGCATTGGCTGCAAGCGAAACCGCTCTTCGAGAGCTGGAAGCAACCGAAGACAGGCTTTCCACCTGGAGACCGAATTCCGAGTTGTCCCGCCTCAACGCGGCAGCTCCCGGTTTTCCATTTCGCCTCTCCCCCACTCTCCGGAAGGAGCTGACCCAAGCCCATCGGTGCTGGAAACAAACTCGGGGCTCCTTTGATCCGACCATCGGTGCCCTCTTGGATGCCTGGGGCGTGCGCACGGGTGGTCGGGAGCCAAGCGAAGCCGAGCAACGAAAGGCCCGCCAGAGCAGCGGCATGTGGGCTTTCCATCTCTCGCTCAGTGGTTCGGCCAGCCGCCAGCTACCCGGCCTCAGGCTCGATGAGAGTGCCTTTGGGAAAGGAGCTGGTCTCGACCGCATGGCGGAAAAGCTGCGAGACCTCCACGAAGAAGTGACCGGCTTCATCGATCTGGGAGGCCAGTGGCTGGCCGTAGGACCCGAGACTCCCAGAACGGTCTCCATCGCCCATCCACATCGTCGACAGCTCCCGGTTGTCGATCTCCAATTGACCTCGGGCTCGGTGGCCACTTCCGGAAACAGTGAGCGCGGTCTCGCCTTCGGGAGCCTCGAAGGGGAAGGACCCCGGACTTCTCACATCTTGGATCCTGCCACGGGAAATCCAGTGCCGGATTTCGGTTCCGTCACCGTAGTCACCGCCTCTGCCTTGGAGGCCGATTGCCTGTCTACCGGCCTCTACGTCATGGGGCCGCAACGGGCCCTCGGCTGGGCTAAAGGCCACCCTGGCGTGGAAGTCCTGGTCTTGGAATTCCGCGACGAAAAACTCACCGCTAGAGCCACCTCGGGCCTCAAGGGTCGCTTAACTGTTCTCGTGGCGGATCTTCCGCTGACTTTCCTTCCTTAGGAGCACTCATCCATGTTTCTGCGCTTTCTACTCTGCCTGATTCTTCTTTCCCCAGCCGTCGCCCCGACTGCCTCGGCCCAACAAGTCGAGTCTCCGCTGCCCCCGAGCCAGGAGAGACTCGAGAAGATGGAACAGCAGATCGAGGATCTTCGCCGCGCCCTCGAGGCGATGAAGTCTCAACTCTCGGCGGCTGAGCCAAAGACAGAGCCAAAAACCGAACCGACCCCTTCTCCTCCAAACTCAGATCGTCTGGCTGAGCTGGAACGGCGCCTCGACCTGCTGGCCCAGGAGCTCGAGCAACTGGGGTTGGGCCAAGTCGCCGCGGTAGCTGACGAGAGCCAGTATGGATTCGGCCCGGCTGCCTCCAAGATCTATCGTGAAGAGCCCGGTCTATCCTTCGGAGGCTATGGGGAGATGCTCTTCCAAGGCTTTGACTCGACCCGAGACGATGGCTCTGCCTCCGGCAAGAAAGACGAATTCGACTTCCTTCGAGCCATCCTCTATGCCGGATATAAGTTCAACGACCGCTGGATCTTCAATTCCGAGATCGAATTCGAGCATGCCAGCACCGGAGAACGGGGCTCTGTTTCCGTCGAATTCGCTTACCTGGACTATTTGTGGAAGCCTGAGCTGAATCTGCGGACCGGCCTGCTCCTCGTGCCCATGGGCTTCGTCAACGAGCTTCATGAGCCCACCACCTTCCTGGGGTCCAGCCGACCGAGCGTAGAAAGGCAGATCATTCCTTCCACTTGGCGGGAGAACGGGGCCGGCATCTTTGGGGAGATCGGTGGATTCACCTATCGCACCTACCTCCTCAACGGCTTGGATGCATCGGGCTTCTCGTCCTCCGGAATTCGAGGTGGGCGCCAGAAGGGCTCCAAGGCCACCGCAGACAACCTCGCCTGGACCGGTCGCCTCGACTACGTCGGCCAACCCGGTTTTCTCGCCGGTATCTCCGCCTACTTCGGGAACTCAGGCCAGGGTATCGAGGGCAGCAGCGGACAAGTCCTCGGTGTGGAAACCTCGATTCTGGAAGGCCATGTGGAGTGGCGCAGGAAGGGCTTCGAGCTACGGGGCCTCTACGCCCAGGCGGATCTCGACGACGTGGCTGAGCTCAACGAGACTCTCGGCCTTTCGGGCGCGTCTTCCATCGGCGAAGAGCTACGGGGATACTATTTGCAGGCCGGTTACGACCTCCTCGCCCGCAGCGGCAGTGAGCGAGGTTTGATCCCATTTATCCGGTACGAGAGTCTGGACACTCAATCAAAGGTGCCCAATGGATTCCTCCGCAACCCATCCAGAGACGTGGAGACCTTGACTCTTGGATTGAGCTTCAAGCCCATCGATCGCATCGTATTCAAAGTTGACTATCAGGACGTAGACAATGGCTCTGAAACTGGAATCGACCAATTCAATGTCGGCCTTGGGTATATCTTCTAGGCGGACCGCCCCCCAGGGAGTCCCCAGAGAAGGCAGGAACGGTTGGCTGCCGATCCTCGTGGTGTTCTTCCTCGCCTTGAGCTCCTGGCCGGGAGCCGCCCAGGCTAAGGTCTTCCTCTCTGTAGAGGAAGCCTTGGTCTTGGCATTCCCAAAAGGCGAAGTCGAGCGGAGCACTGTCTACCTCACTGAGCAGCAGGTCGCTCGAGCTCATGAGCTCTCAGGGGAAGAGGTCCGTTCAGCGATCGTCCACCCCTACCGAGCTCACCATGACGGAGTCGAGCTCGGCACCGCCTATTTCGATGTTCATCGGGTGCGTACTTTGCCGGAGACCTTGATGATCGTCGTGGATCCCCAGGGCCACGTCCGTCGAGTGGAGATCCTCTCCTTTCGAGAGCCCGAGGACTATATTCCTCGGACGATCTGGTATGACCAATTTAGGGACCGGCCTCTGGACGACTCTCTGCGTTTGAAACGAGGCATCCACCCGGTGACTGGAGCCACTCTCACCGCACGGGCTACAGCTCAAGCGGTACGGCGAGTTTTGGCTTTGCACCAGGTGATTGAAGGGGAAGAGTTCGGAGAACAAGACGCCGCAGATGATGGGAAACCCTCCGTCGCCGTAGAAGGTCGGTGAGAACTTCGGGCTCACCGCTTGGCTTCCCCTCTCGGAACGGAGCGAAATCTCTGACAACGACTGGAAGTGTCCCAAAAGGGACCGCGAGCCTGAGTTCCGTCAACGGCTCCACGTAGGGATTCATTGGCAGTCAGTTTGGCCTTCGGCCCCCTCCCCCGCCTCCAGCTCGGACCTTCGCAGGCCCTCGAGGAAATCCTGCAGAGCTGCGGCCAAACGTCGAAGGGACTCAGAGTTCTCCTCCAGGGCAGCCCTCTCGACCATACCTCCAATCCTTGAAAGCATAGGAAACCCGTAGACCTCTCCATTCCCCTTGAGATTGTGCCCAGCTCGACGGATGGCATCGAAGTCAAGGCGATCGATCTGCGACAGAAGGTCCCGATTCATCCGTTCGCAGCTTCGCAAAAAGGAGGGTCTGAGATGAAGAATATCGGGATCGACAAAGGCGACGTCTCTTCGTGGTGCCGACGGTGGGGGCTGCAGCTTCAACCTTGAATCTCCTTCTTTCACCGACCCTTCCAGCAAAGAAGAGATAGCGGAGAGAAGAGTACCGCTGCTGAAGGGCTTAGTCAGGACATCCGTGAACCCGCCGGCGAGACACGCATCACGAACCCCCGGTAGAGCATGGGCCGTTAGGGCCAGAATGGGAATCGGGCCCCGGCCATGGCGTCGTTCCCAATTTCGGATCTCGCGGGTAGCCTGAAATCCATCCATCACAGGCATCTCGATATCCATGAGGATGAAGTCGGGCACCGCGGCCCGGGTGACCTCCACCCCCTCCTGACCGTTCTTCGCTCGCAGAACTCGGAATCCGGCCCGCTCTAAGAAATGAGTGGTCAAACGACGATTGTCAGCACTGTCCTCGATCAAGAGCGCTCGGAGCCCTACAGCCTGGTTCCAACTGAGCCCGGCAGGGACTTCCTCCCTGTGGGGCGCCTGGAACCCAGAATCCGTCGCCATGGGCAGAAAAACTTCGAAGCGGCTCCCCTCTCCAAGAACACTACTCACACGAATATCTCCTCCCAAGAGCCAGGCCAAGGACCGGGAGATGCTCAACCCAAGACCGGTTCCCCCGGAAGAGCGGGTTCTGGACCCGTCAACTCGAAAGAACTTCTGGAATATGAGCTCTTGCAACTCCTCCTCGATGCCGATTCCACTATCCTCCACGGTGAGGATGAGTCCTTCCGACCAGCCCCCCTCGTCTCCTACCTTCTTCCCGACCTTCACCGTCACAACCCCATGTTCGGTGAACTTCACGGCGTTCCCCACCAGGTTCATGATGATCTGACGGATTCTCTGCCGGTCTCCAATCCAGCGCTTCGGGAAAGGCTCTAAAAACTCGGCCCGAAGACGTACCCCTTGCTCCTGGGCTCGAATTTCGAAGCCCGACAAGACATCGTGAACTAACGAAGAGAAGTCGAAGGATTCCCGAACCACTTCGATCTTTCCCGATTCGATCTCTGAGAAGCCCAACAAATCCTCGATGAGGAATAACAACGACTCTGCACCCTTCTGCGCTGTCCGAGCAGCCTGCTCTTGCCCCTCGGCCAACTCTCCATCCCTGACCAACTCAAGATTACCGAGGATGACGTTGAGCGGGGTTCGCATCTCATGGCTCATGGTCGCCAGAAAATCGTCTTTCGCTTGATTTGCTGCCTCGGCTTGGTCTTTCGCTTGCCGAAGCATCATTTGTTGGTGCCGCCTCTCGGTGATGTCGTCCTGAATGCAGACAAATTGAGTGACATCTCCCTCTTCATTCAGGACTGGCGTAATATTCAGTCCCACCCAGTATTGGGATCCATCCTTTCGATAGTTGAGAATTTCTTCGGAAGAACCTTCTTTCCGGCGCAGAGCTGCATCGATCCGGTCGGTGGTCTGGGTGTCGGTTTCCGGACCTCGAAGAATCGATCCTGGGCTCCTTCCCAGCATTTCACCGAGGGAATACCCGGAGAGCGCCGTAAATCCTTCATTGGCCCACTCGGTCTTGCCTTGAGCATTCGTAATCAAGACGCCTTTGGAGGTCTTGCTGGCGACGAGGGAAAGTTGTTCAATCTGTTCTTCGGAGCGGCGGCGCTCGGTAACGTCCTTCACAATCACCTGAACGAGGGACCCACCTGATCGCTCGGTCAGAGTAGCGGAGAGCTCGGCGACAAAAATTGAACCGTCTCCCCTTTGAAAGGGAATGTCGAGACGCACGAACCCCGTTCTCCGAAGCTCCCTGAGCCCATCTTCCCGCAGCTGGGTGGCACTCCTCGGGTGAAGATCAGCAACCGGAATCTCCAGGAGTCTCTCGTGGGGGATCCCAAGAAGCTCCACCATTTTCGGATTGGCGTCGAGAATCTTTCCAGCCGGAGTATGGAGAAAGATCCCCTCGCCGGAAAACCGGAACAAATCCTTGTAGACCTGTTCGCTAACCCACCACCTGCCCTCTGCCCGCTTTAGCTGGGAAATATCCCGGTACTGCCATATTTGGCCCCGGAAGACCGTCCCGTCAAAGATGGGAAAGTAGCCTCTCTCGAGGGTCCTTCCGTCCGAACAAAGCAGCTCCTCCCCTGTACGGGGCTTTCTCGCTGCGACCAGACTCTCCACTCCGGAAACGAACGCCTCCGGAACCTTGAAGTGATGGCGGGTCCCCTCGACGACTCGAGAACCTACCGTCCCCAGAAGAGCTTCCGGTGGTCCTTGCAATCGGAAGAGGCGGCAGAACTCTCTATTGATGAGCAAAATCGATCCCGTCTCATCCTCCAAAAGCATTCCGGAGTCCAGGCTGGACATCAAAGCCACAAGCCGACTCTCACTTTGCTCCAAGGAGTTTAAGCTTCTCCCCTCGTCTATGATCTCCGCCACTAGGAGAGTCTCTCCTTTCATTTCGTCCAGGGAATCTGTTCCGTGGCCCATAAAGATCAAAAGAAACACCCGGCTAGGGTTTCCTTCCTTGCCCAAGGAGACTTTCATCTCTCCCTGCCGATGACGGTAGCTGCATAGAGGGCACGGTTTCGAAGCCGGAAGATCGACTTCTGCCACAACATCTCGCCACCAGCGCTCGACGGACCCCCACTCTGAGACAAGAGAAGATAGCGTGGGCCCGAGGGGAAAGAGAGTTCCGGTTTCGCTCGTGCAGGCGAGCCCAATCTTCAGGGTCTTTGCCCTCTGCTCGGGAGGAGCGGTCTGGTCCTTAGACTGCCTAGACAAGATCCGGCGATGTATGTAGCTCTTCTTGAACCGTGCGAGATCGACCAGCGCTCGCTGGAGCTTCTCCTCTTCGCTCTGCAACCTACTCACCATCCGGCCTTCGTAACACAACTCACTACCCTTAAACAAATAGCACTATAGAATATGCCTTAAAGTATTTCACCCAGGCTCGGCGATGGGGCCGTCGTGATTCAGAAGGAATTTCTGGGTCGCTGGGAACACCGAAATCGGTGAGAGATGCCAGGGCACCTGGAGTCCTTGACTCCCGTCCCCTGCAGAGGTGCTACTGCTGGAAGCCCTTCGAACGGATGCCCAAGATTCTACGCTCGAGACAAACGAACCCAAACTCTGGATCTGCGGAGAATCCCGGGATCAGGAGCCCTTCCTTGAAGACCGCTCAGATGCAGGGAATCCTGAGGATGCCGTTGAGAAGAACTTCCCGAAAGGCTCTCTAGCCTTCTTCTTTCAACCTATTCCGACCACAAGCTCCCTCAAACGGGAGTGCGATTCAGTTGAATCAGATTCTCTTTACAGACTCGCAGGGCTCTAAACTCGACTCCGAGACTCCATAGCTGCACAGCGAGGGTGAGCCAGAAAGCCGTTGTGTGAGACCAGGAGGGAGCCTTCCCCAGTAGGACCGCGGGTCCCAAGAAAAAGGTCACCAACAAGACGAGCAACAGAGCCAGAGACCAGCCTAAAAAGGCCGGAGGCACTAGAAGATCTCTAGCACGACTCGTCAAGCCGTTCTCTGAGATGAATCGCCGCATCTCCCGGTTGAGAGAAACGAGATAGATAGCGACCCAGGTATGAGCGAAGAAAATTCCAAGGGCAGCGGCAAGAGAGAGAAGAACGTGAAGATGGAGCGAATCTAGGCCAAACAGAACTCGCTTCGACCCTTGGAGGGCGGTCGCCAGCAGAACGAAGGTCGCCAACACATTGATACTCAGGACGATGGTGCCGAACTTTGTCTTTTCCAAGAAACCTTCTCCTCCCGCGCCGCAATTTTACTAGAGACGAAATCATGCCACAGATGACTCGCTCTGGCGGGATGATATTCATCGTGAAGGGAACTGAGAGCCGAGATTCGCACCCGCCGAGGGAAAGTGCCCATCTCGTCCCCATGGACTCAGTCCTTTTGGCCTGCTATTTCAGCGGAGACCAAATCGTGCCATAGGCGAGCCCCATGGACCGGCCGAAACTCATCCTCTAGGCGCTGACGGCCAGCACTCCCTCTTCGGCGGGCCTCCTGGGGATCCGAAAGGGATTCTTCAAGTGCCTTCGCCAGCGCTTCCGAATCCTCCGCCGGAACCAGCCAGCCGGTGGTCTCACCAACGACCTCAGGTATCCCACTGACCGAGCTAGCAATGACCGGCAGAGATGCCTCCATAGCCTCGAGAATCACCAAGGGCATTCCTTCATAGATAGACGGTACGACCAGGGCACTGGCTCGCGACATCAACTCTCGAACTTCCCCGGCTCGGCACCGACCCAAGAAACGCACCTGCTCCTGCAGCCCCAGCTCGACACATCTAGCCTCCAGAGCAGAGCGGTGCTCCCCATCCCCGGCGACTAGCAATCGGGCCCGAGGGTGAGAGGAGGCCAACCGGTGGAGGGCCTGGAACAGTACCTCCACCCCCTTGCGAAGCCGCAGGCGGCCCACGAAGAGTAGAAAGCCGGACTCATTGATGGCGGCGGCGCAGGTCTCCAAAGGGATCTCCAAACCGCCTGTCACGTTGGGGAGAACGGCCACCTCCTTGACGTCGTAGTCCTCCTCTAATTCCCTAGCCGTCACAGCACTAGGGGCGAGAACGCGATCTGCTAGGCGGGAGGTCCACCTTCCCAACAAGACTTGCAGCGGCCCTTTGAAAAGTCGAAAACGGCTCTCCGTCCTACCTGGTAAGCCCAGGATCAGATCCTGGTCTCGGAGGGGGCGCACCGCTTGAATCTCTCTGAGGTAGCTCACCTGCTGCAAAGCCAGTAGGAGGGGCCGTGGCCCCAAAAGCCGACGCAGGAACACGGTGGCTAGGGCGGCAAAGGCTCCGTCGGACTCGTGAACCTGAACCACCTGAGGCCGGAATCGAAGCAGCCGCCAAAGAACCGGCAAAACGACGGTGAGAGGAAAGAGCACTTTGGGCCCTCGAGCTCCTCCAGAGCCGCGGCCGAGAACTTCGACTTCGAGACCTCTTTCCCGCAACCCAGCGGCGAGTTGAAGTACCTGCTCCCCCACTCCTGAGATGTCCCGAGGAGGCAAGGTGTTGGCGATCAATAGGACCCTCAAAACTCTCAGCCTCCCTTCCCGACTCGAGACCACGCCTGTACCCGAGGAAAGACCTTCTTCACAAAGTTGGCATAGTGGGGAGAGTCCCATCGGCCTGAAAGCTCCTCCGCATCCTCGAGGGCTCTCCTCAACCAATCTCCATCGGTCACTGGATCCGCGGCTCGGAACGCCGGAGCCCCAGATTGCCTAGAACCCGTTAAATCTCCGGCTCCACGCAACTTCAAATCCTCAGCCGCCAGGAGAAAACCGTCCTCCAACTGGGCAAAAGCCTCTAACCGACGACGAGCACTGTCCTGCAGAGGTCCATGGAGAGCCACGCAGTAGGAGGATAAATGACTGCGACCGATCCTCCCTCTCAGCTGATGTAATTGGGCTAGCCCAAACCACTCCGCTCCTTCAATGAGCAGAAAGGTTGCCCTGGGAACGTCGACCCCCACTTCGATTACGGTGGTCGCCAGCAGCAACTGAACCTCTCCTGTCACAAACGCCTCCACCGCTTCGGTGCGCTCCCCACGAGACAACCGGCCATGAATCGATCTCGACGACCACTTAGATAGCTTCTGCCGCAGTCGCTCTCCTTCTTTTTCGAGGCTGGGGCCACGACTACCAGCGCCTATGGCAGGATAAACTACATAGGCCTGCTCGCCTTTTTCGAGGGTTTCTTCCAATGAGCGCACCGCTTCCCGTCGGCGCCGCGTCTCCAGAATCCGAGTCGCCACCGGCAAACGCCCAGGAGGTTTTTCGTCCAGGACAGAAAGATCCAGATCGCCAAACTGAGCCAAGGTGAGGGTTCGAGGAATCGGGGTCGCCGTCATCAGCAGTAGGTCAGGCCCAGCCCATTCCTCCCCTTGCTGAAGAGCTGCTGCGTCGCCCGGAGGGCTTCTTCTTCCCTTGCTATGCAGCAAACGACGCTGCTCGACACCAAACCGATGCTGTTCGTCGATGATGACCAATGCCAATCGAGAGAATTGAAACCGTTCTTCCAGCAGTGCATGAGTTCCCACCCATAGCCCGGCGCCGCCCTGCCCACTGGTCTCGGATAGCTCCGAGACGTTAGAGGACGTCGCAAGATACACCGCGATATCATTTGGCAAAAGCCGATCGAAAAGACGGAAATGCTGCTCCGCCAGGAGCTCGGTCGGTGCCATATAGACCGCCTGTAAACCCTTCGACAGGGCCAAATTCAGGGCTTGGATTGCGACCGCCGTCTTTCCACTTCCAACGTCACCTTGGAGCAACCGAGCCATCGGCGAGTCCGCCAGAAGGTCCTTAGAGATCTCGGCGAAGACTCGTTCCTGAGCCGCAGTGGGTGAAAAGGAAAAGAGATCCTTCTGCCAAGGAACGGAATCTCCCGACTCCCCGTAGGAATGAGCTTTGACCAACCTCCGTCGCTGTTTTCTACCGATGTCGGAAGCTGCCGCGATTTCTAGTAGCTCACCATAGGCAAGGCGATGGTGAGCTGAAGTATCGCGAGCTTGAAGTGCTTCCAGAGAGTCCTCACCCCGAGGGTCATGGAGGCGAGGTATCGCTTCTTGCCAAGAAATGAGCCCGTGGCGACGACGCAGCTCCGAAGGCAAGGGGTCAGGAGGCCTTTCAGCGAGAAAAAGCTTCAAGGCGTGTTGTTGCAACCGAGCTACCATCGCCGGCCCCAACTCTCCCAAGGGCCCGTAGACAGGAACGGTAGCTGCGTGGGCCCGACAAGAACCGTCTTGGTCTTCCTCCCGGTCGATTTCCTCCTCCACCTGAGGGTTGAGCAACTCCAACCGAGATCCGCTCCGCCTTACCTCTCCGATCAGCCGATAGAGTTTGTTCGAAGAAACCTGGCGCAGCAGGTAGGGGCGATTGAACCATCGCACCGCTAAAGAGCCTTCTGAGTCCTCGATCCTGCCCCGAATGAGAACTCGGCGGCGGCCCCGAAGGTGAATCCGCTGCAACTCCTTCAGGTGTCCTACGACAACCCAAAATCCCTCCTCCTGGACTTCAATAGGCCTTGCAACTCGGCTGTGATCTTGAAAACGGATGGGAAGGTGGTGCAAGAGATGCTGCACACTGGTACAACCCAGGGCAGCCAAGGCCGCCGCTCTCTTGGGTCCGACCCCTGGCAAACGAAGGAGCGATTCCGAACTTTCTGTGGAGCAGGCCTGATTCACCAATGAGGCCTTGCCTTGGATGCAGCCGTAGGAAGCCCGAATCAGGAGAGGTGAAAGGTGAGGCCTACAACCCCGAATCGAACCTCGTTGCCATCCTCGATTTCCATCGGTACCCCTGTTTCCAGGCGAGTGCTGTTGACGAAGGTTCCGTTCATGGTGCCGATGCCCTCGGCGACATAGAACTTCCCACCCTTCCGATAGAGCTTGGCATGACGGCGGCTGGTGGAACGTTGGCTGTCAACGGGGGTGAGGTCGATGCCAGGATAGATTCCGGTCACCGGATCTTTTCTCCCAACCGTCGTTTCTTCGCCTTCCAGGAGGTAGAACGTCATCCCCGATTTTTCATCCCGCAGGCACTCTTTGCCATGACGCCTCTCGGGCGCCTGGCTCTCTGACGAGATACCAACGCTAGTGCCATCGAGGCCGCTGATCGTCTGCTTGAGCATGCGATCCGCCTCGCGAAGACGGCGGGAGAACTTGCGCATGATCCGAATGGCGATCTCCGGCTCTTTGCGCAGCATTTGCACAAACATCGAACCGTTGATTCTTAGGAGACGGCTGTCCGACAGGGCTCGGGCGCTGGCGTTGCGAGGCAAATCATCTAAGAGAGACATCTCACCGAAGAAATCTCCCTTCTCCATCACGGCGAGACGCTTCATCTCCGCACCGATGGACTCGAGGATCTCTACCTGTCCCTCGTGAACGATGTACATCTCGGTACCCAGGTCGTTCTCTTGAAAAACGAACTCCCCTTCGGAGACATCGACCGTATGGCTTTTAGGTGAGCTTTTTCCTGTCATACTGAATTCTGTCTTGATAACCAGAAATTAACGTTCACCGACTACTAGGCCTCCCGCAGTAGGGTCCATGACCGCCCCCATCCCAAGGGGTAAGGTCAAGTTCGGGCTTTGGTGCCCGCTTCTCATTCCATGGGCCAGAGGCCAAGAGAAATCGCCGAGAGTCTGCTGAAACAGCTCAGACAAAGCTAGGTCGGGGCTCGTCTCATCCGAATCCCAAACGATGTGCCCCACAACCATGCCTGATAGTCCATTGAGACTACCTGAGAGCCGCAAGTGGGTCAACATTCGGTCGAGACGATACAGAGGCTCGTTGACCTCTTCCCAGAACAGCAACCCACCCTCCAGGCGGGGCGCAAAAGGAGTGCCGAGACAGGCCGTTAGGAGGCTGAGGCAACCCCCGAGCAGTGGACCCTGCGCCGGTTTCTGTCGAACCCAGGAGTCAACGGTCAGGAGCTGGGGGAAATGCCCACCGAGACAAGACCAAAGGCTCTCTTCTTCTTCGGGAAGCAAATCCCGGGCGAAATCCGCAGCGATCATTGGGCCATGAAAGGCCACCAAGCCAAGCCGGTGTACGACTTCCAGGAGGAAAGGGGTTAGATCCGAATAGCCTACATAAGCCCGAGGGTGGCGTGCTAGGAGCTGCCAATCCACGAACGGCAAGACTCGTAGCAAGCCATGGCCGCCACGGGCGAAAAAGATAGCCTTTAGAGTTGGGTCCGCAGCCAGTCGGTGAAAGCTTTCCAGCCGTTCCCCATCGGTGCCGGCAAAAAGAAATTCCTTGCGGTTTAGATTCTCTGCCAGGACCGGCTCGAGGCCCAGCCGTGTCAGATTCTCGAGCCCACGAGCTAGCCGCTGCTCATCGATCGCTCCCGAGAGAGCGGCGACTCCGACTCGGTCCCCCGGTCGCACCGGCGGGGGCAAGCGGGCCATGAAAGGGTTAGGTCTGGAGAGCTCCATAAGCCGAATCCTGTTTCCCTGGTAAACCAGGTAGCGATCATTCCTCTGGGACTGCCGTTGCCGGCGGCCTCGAGCAACCTACCCGAGAGTGTCCACCTCACTAGGTAAGATGGGCGGGACGGACAGCCCGCGAATTCACTCCCCTATTTGGTCTTGCTCCGCATGGGGTTTACCGTGCCTCACACCGTCACCGATGGAGCGGTGCGCTCTTACCGCACCCTTTCACCCTTACCGATGCCCGGAGGCACCGGCGGTCTACTCTCTGTTGCACTTTCCGTCGCATCACTGCGCCTCGCCGTTAGCGAGCATGCTGCCCGTGGGAGTTCGGACTTTCCTCTCCCTGGCTAGAAGCCAAGAAGCGATCACCTGTCGCTCTCCAGACCGGGGAGGAGTCTACTGCGTCCAGATCAGAAAAGGAAAACTGGCTAGAGATAAAGAGCACTCTGGAAAGCCCGAAGCTGCTTGGATGTCGGACTGATCCGGAGGACAGCTGACCTAGAAGCCAGCTAGACCGGCGAGACTAGTCGTCCGCCTTCGGGCTCAAGCGGAACAGCTTCTGCCACCAACTTCGGGAATCTTTGTCTCCCTCGCCGGTATCCGCAAGACGCGCCAAGCCATCGAGAGCTGCTGGGTGCCCCGGGACGCGGGACAGGACCCCTTCGAATTGCAGCTTCGCTTCCGTATCGAATCCAGCCTGTTCGCAGATCAGGGCTAGGCCGAGGCGGACCTCAGCGGAGTTTGGTGCCAACTCGAGGGCTTCTCGGTAGCTCTCCACCGCTTGACGAATCCAATTTGGATTTTTCGACTGTACCTGGCCCAGCAGAGCGAAGTACTCGGGGCGAGGATCCTTTTGGGTTGCGTCTCTCAGGAGTTGATAGGCAGAATGGTACTGCTGGGTGTCAACCATCCTCCGAGCCAATTGAAAGTACTCTCGAGCCACTTCACGATGGCGGGTTTCCTGGTCGACATCCTGCTCATCTAGGGGATTGATCTCCATCTTGCGGTCATAGGTACTGCGCCGCTGGGGATCATTGAGGGTGAGGTATGCCCGAGTGGCCCGCTCAAAAAGGAGCTCCAAAGCCGGTTCCTTTCCTTCCAGGGAAAGGGGGATAGCATGGCGAGGATGCACCAGTCGAGCCAAGGTTTCATAGGAAGCGTGCACTTCCTCCGGCGTAGCATCGTGGCGTACCTCGAGCAGTTCGTAGTAATTCCTCTCCCCCAAAGTGGCGAGGCTCTCGGCCAATCTCTGGCGGTGGTCGTCGATTTCCAGCTGCAGAGGCTTGTTCTCGAGATCTTCGGCTATCCGACTGCGAAAGCGATGCAAAATACCGGCGGAGACGAGGTCGTCTCCAGGATCACTGGCCTTATGGGGAAGCTCCTTTGGAGGCTGGATGAGACCGATGGCCTTCAGGCGAACGAGACGTCTGAGCATCGAGGCGCGCCCGGCTCCTGCCTGGGAAAGGATCTCCCCAAGATCCATCGATACCTCGAGTCGAGAAAGTAAGAAAGCCTCTTCCGTATCCAACCAGAAGAGCTGCTCTAAACGTCCGCCATCGTTGAGGGCTCCGAGACGGGCCTTTATGCCTCCCAAGCGGTCCACCAACTGGAGATCATCCTGCTCGACAACAGCCATCTCCATCACCAGGTATCCGGTGGGCAGAGGGCCCACCAACCCTTCCGGTAGGCCGTCCGAGCCTTCTCGAAAATGAAAGTCGCCGTCGTTGAGCTGAACCAGAAAACGAGCGATCCGGGCGATCAGCCCCTTGAGCTCCTCTTGGGCCTCCGCAGGCCAGGTGGTTTCGAACCGCGGTGTCGGTTCGGTCAGACGATCGCCAGAAACATCGATTGCTGCGGTCTCGAGCTCGAGGTCTCCCTGCAACAGTCCGGACAGACGCCGCGCCAAAGGATGCCCATCTACCAGGTGCAGCTCTCCTCCAACGAAGTAGAATCGCCGAGCCTCAGCCGCGAGCTTCACCTCGAGGATGCCGCTTTTCTGCTCTATATAAACTTCCCTGACCACTTCCTGAAGGGAATGGCTGCCGGGCGAAGCCGCGTCTCCACGGCGGGGATTATCTTGCATAGCCAGATGTATCTTATCCGATTCCAGGAAGTTACGACGACCTCTGCGCTAGGTCGACGAATCTTGGTCGTCCGCAGGAGGATGTAGCTGCTGGTGAATGCGGGCGCCGATCACCGGTCCTAACTCCGCCTGCAATTCTGCCAGGGCAGCTTGCCGGACTCCTCGAAGACTGCCGAATTTACGTAGCAGAAGCTTTCGGCGATGAATTCCAATGCCACTCAACTCGTCGAGAGCGCTACTGAAGGTCTTGCGGGAACGTCGGCGGCGATGTCGCGAGACGGCAAAGCGATGGGCTTCGTCCCGGATATGCTGGAGAAGCCGTAATCCACCGTGACTCTTCTCCAACCGTAACGGTTCGGGTTGGTGCGGAATGTAGATTTCCTCCTCCCGCTTTGCGAGGCCGATGACTGGCGTTTCTTCGACCCCCAGGGTGGCTAGAGCAGCCAATGCGGCGTTGAGTTGGCCGCGGCCTCCATCGATGAGGATCAAATCCGGCATCTCTCCCACTTCTTCCAAGCGTCGCCGATATCGCCGCTCCACCGCCTGATTCATCGCTGCAAAGTCGTCCTGTCCCGGAAGACCTTGAATATTGAAACTACGATAGTCCCCTTTGACCATCTTCCCCTCTTCCCAAACCACCAGAGACGCGACCATTTCGGCCCCTTGGAAATTCGATATATCAAAACCCTCAATGCGCCGTGGGGCTTGGGGAAGATCCAAGACTTCCTGAAGCTTCTCCGCCACCACAAGGTAGGTGGCTCCTTGCCGGAAACGACGCCGAAAGGCCCGCTCCGCATTCCGCTGGGCGAACTCCACCCGCTGGGCCTTCGGTCCTCGTGCCGGTAGTCGCAGATAGACCTTCTCTCCCTTGCGCTCGCTGAGCCACTCGATGAGGGCTTCCGAACCATCTATGGGAAAGGGCAAGTGAATTTCCTTGGGGACAGAAGTGGTGCGGTCATAGATTTGCGGCAAGACCTCCGAGAGAAGACGCTCCCGGGAAACCTCGCCAACCCCTTCCCAAAACAATTCCCGGCGATCCAGAATTTGCCCTCCCCGCATGATCAGCACCGCAGCCGCTGCGTTCCCCTTCGCCCCGTGCACTCCAAAGACATCGATGTCGTCCCCTCGAGTGGACGACAGCTTGTTCCGTTGTCCCAATAGCTCGATCTCTGAAATGAGATCCCTCAACTTCGCCGCCTCTTCGAAGTCTTCTCCTTGAGCTGCTGTCCACATCTCCTTCTTCAATTTCCTCACCAATGCTTCGCTGCGACCGGATAGGAAGAGCCGGGTCTGCTCCACCGCCTCCGCATACTCTTCCGGTGTGGTCAGGCCTGCCACACAAGGGCCCAGGCAGCGATGCATGTCGTGATACAGGCAAGGCCGAGGTAAACGGCCATCGATCTCGATGCGGCAAACCCGAACCTGAAACAACCGTTGAGACAGTTTGATGGCTTTCCTAGCTAGGCCTCCGGGCAGGAATGGGCCGAAGTAGCTGGCACCGTCGTTCAGGATTCGCCGAGTGAAGGCTAGCCGTGGATAGGGATGAGCCGTCAATTTTAGATAGGGATAGGTCTTGTCATCCCGCAGCAGCACATTGAACCGAGGACGCTTCTGCTTGATCCAATTGTTCTCCAGCAGCAAAGCCTCGGCCTCGGTGTCGGTGATCAAGACATCCAGCCGATGGGCATCGACCAGCATGGCCTCGATCCGCCGATCCTCCGGTTTGCGCAAGTAGCTGGCCGCCCGCTTGCGAAGAGACTTCGCCTTCCCCACGTAGAGCACCTTGCCATCACGATCTTTGAAGATGTAGATACCTGGCCGATCCGGAAGCTCCCGGATCCGAAGGACGACGGATTCCCGAACCAGGGAAGTCATGGCGCGCTCTGCCCATAGACCGAAATCTCTGGGAAAGGCTGAAGATGTTTGAGGATCCCTAGACCTTCACCGGGGATACCCGCTGCACAGCCAACGGCACGACCCGTGGGAATTCGGATGGAAGAAAGGGGTAGATGCCGCAACAAAAACAAGTACATAGGGCTTCGCAGTAGAAGATCGTTGGTCGGCAATGAACCGAGCAAGATCGGTGCCCTGATATCCAGATTCTAGGATCCAGAGCCACCGAAATGGAATGGGCCCAGTCTGCCCATTGGGTTCCCCGGGGTCAAGGGAATCGGAGACCTCATGGCGGGATCTACTCTCCGATTGCGATTGTAAGGAGGTAGGCACTCCTCCATTTGATCGAGGAAGCTCTGCACAAGCCACGCCCTCCCTTTCACCCTCGTCCTCGTCTCCGGAGCCCTCACATGTTCGACCCTAGCCCCCACACTCCCCCGCTGCCGATCTCTCCGGAGGTACCACCGCGCTTGCTCAGCATGCTCAATGAAGCTGCATTGGCCCTCATGGTTTCTATCGGCCACCGTACCGGCCTGCTCGACACCTTGGCTTCTATGCCTCCCTCCACGATCGAGGAGATCGCCCTCCGAGCAGGTCTACAGGAGGGACCCGTCCGCGACTGGCTCGGAGCCCTGACCGCGGGAGGGATCGTCCAATATCTATCCTCAGAGAACCTCTACCTCCTGTCGCCAGGATACGCAGCTCACTTGAGTCGCCAGGGTGGAGCCGACAACCTCGCTCCCTGGGCTCAACTGCTCTCCGCCTTGGGGGAACTGGAAGAGGACTTCCTACGAAGTTTCCGTTTCGGTTGTGGGGTCGCCTTTGGACGCTACGAGAAGGTTCAGGAGATTCTCGACCAGCAGCGGGAGGCGGCAGTAGCTCGCTCGCTGATCAGTGACATCATTCCAACCCACCCACGGCTGGGAGAGGTGCTACTCGGAGGGGCTCAGGTCCTCGCCCTGAGCTCCGGCCGTGGTGGAGCGCTGCGCCAGGTGGCCAAAGCCTTCCCAGGAAGTCGCTTCTACGGTTACGACATTTCCGACTCGGTCACCACCGCTGCTCGAAAGGCAGCCCAGCTCAGTGGCCTCGGGAACCTGTTCTTTGTTACCGGCGAAGTTCCCGAAAGCCGAGAAGCACGCTGCTTTGATCTCGTCATGGCTCTTCAGGGCCTGCAGAATCTAACTCAACCCAAGGCAGCCCTAGCCGCCGTGCAACAGGTTCTGGACGTTGAAGGGTTGCTCTTGCTGTGGAACTCACCGGTTTCCAATCGGCTGGAAGAAAACCTCGCTCACCCAGCCGCTCCTTGGCACTACACTCTCAGCTGTCTCTATCGAAGAGGAGTCGCTACCGGTCTCGGCCAGGATGATCCAGAGTCTTTCCAAGGCCGGGAGGATGTTCATGCCGCCTTGGTCGAAATGGGCTTCACCTCCATTGGAAAAGATCCAAGGCACGGGTCTCCTTCTGACCGCTGGACTCTCTGGCACAAAGCAAGCGTGGCAAAAGGGATGCGGAGGAATTGAGATAGCGTCTCCCCCAGAGGTCCCCATGGAGCCTCCGAGCTCGAGAAGCATCTCTCTACTTAGCAGCCGTCTAAGCCCAACAAGCTAGCGATATTGGCTGGTCCGGCGTGTTGACCTGGCTGGCTAGCCGAATCTCCTGACTGCATCTCCCGCCTCCATGGGTTGGTCAGTTCGAAGACCTGTCCCAAAAGCTGGCCCAGGACTTGCTAGAGTTGCTTCCATGTTCCATTCCAGTTCCTTTTCTAGCTCGAAGTTCTTCCAGTTAACTGCCACCTTGGCCCTAGTTCAGGCTTTCGGTGTTATCGAAGTCAGGGGCCAAGAGCCAGAGTTCTCATCGACCACTCAAGTGACCGCCGTCGATGTCCTCCTCGACACCAGCTCCAAGAAAGCTAAAAAGAAACGCCAGGGCCTCCAGTCGGGAAGCCTCGAGCCAAGGGATTTTCAAGTATTCCTCGGTGGTCTCGGGCGCCCCGTCATCAGTCTGGAAGAACCCAATCGAGAAACCACCCCTTGGAACCTGTTGTTGTATTTCGAGGCCGGCCTGCATAGCCAGCAAGAAATGGCCTGGGCTGCTGGGCTGTTGAGCGAGCATGCAGCGGCCTTAACAGACCTCGGAGTCGTCAGCATCTTGGTGGCAGATCCCAGCCCTCGCATCCTCTTGGAGAAAAGCCAGGACCTGGAGGAGATACAAGAAGTACTGGCGCGGCTGAGATTCGACCCTCGGGGCGAAGATACTCTGGGACAGCTGCGCCGCACCCTGTTGCAGGCTCCCGACTCGGATCTCTCTGAGCTCTCGGGAGATGGCGCGGCATTGCTGAGCCTGGAGACTCGCCTGCTTCGAGATCGCCTCGATGTCCTCCTGCTCCAACTTGCCAAGAGTTCCCCGAACCCCCGCCGCGCCCTCTTCTGGATTGGGGGTGGCTTCGATCTAGAACCGGAAACCTACTACCTCGAAGACGGATCTTCCCCAGGCGCCACGATTCGCCCCTGGGCGGAGGAATTCGCGACGACACTAGCGGCCTACGGTTGGATCAGCCTCTCTTTGATTCGCCCTTTGCCAGAAAATCGAGCCGGCATCAAACCGGGTAGGCGGATTGGGAAGTTCCGTATCCTTCCCCCATTCATACCGCCTCTAGTCGTCATCGCCACCTACGAAGAAGACCGTGACCGGGAAAAAGCGGAAGCCTATTTTCAACAGGGCTTATCCCACGCTCGCGGAGGCAACGACCTGGAAGCCGTGGAGAGCTTTGAAAAGAGCCTCTTCCATTTCTATGGAGATCCTCGGACCAGCCAACAGCAGAGCGAGGCTCTGGTGGAATTGGGAAGAGCCTACGAGCGCCTCGGAGAAGAACAAAAAGCCCAGCGAGCTTTCGAGGCAGCGCGAGAGCTGACTCAGGGTGAGATCCCTTCGGAAACACCCCTGGAGATGCTCCCGGAAGGACAAGAAGTAGCTTCCAGGGAGGCTGACCCTGAAACCCCTCGGCCCGGGAGCCTCACGGCCGAGGCTCGGCGTCCTGCTGGGCTAGCAGATATCGATGCTGAGCCGGCAGCTCACCTTATTGCTGACATCACTGCTGGACGAGTCATCCAGGATGGCGAAGCTCTCGGCCGGGAGCTGGTCGAGCTTGGCCGACGCCTCCTCCTCACCTACCAATTGGACGGCCCTCCTGGAGGCGCTGTTCAGCCTCTGGAGGCTCGCATAGCAGATGGTGCCGAAACGCTACCTTCGCCTGCCTTTGGCCGAAGTGGAAGCCTCGAGTCAGTCACGGAAGCTCGGGTGCGCCAGTTCATCCTTCAGGGAGGATGGCTCGAGGCTCCCGACTCACCGGAAACTCGCCTCTACCTTGTTCCAGACTCTCCGCCAAGTGCCCCCCCCTCCCTCGAGATCGTCCCGTCTGGAAAGGCCGCTTCCGAGCCAAGCCCGCCAAACGCCGAGCTGGAGGTCGACCTACGACGGTGGCAAACGTCTTCTTCTGCATTGCGTCTGACTTTGGCACGAACCGAGCTGGAGGGTGCGACCACGTTTGAGCATCGCCTCGTAGGGCCCGGGGAGCGCCGAGACGGATCCTATCGCTGGCCGATTTACCTGGACAGGGCGAGCCCAGACGATTCGGACCCGGCGGCAATCTACAGGGAAGAAGGTGAAGAGCTCTGGGTTCTGGCCATCGAAGACTTGAGCTCCGGAGAGAGGCGAATTGGGACCCTCGAGCCCCATCAACTTCTGCCGCCTCCAGGGTGATTCGGAACGACTCAGCAGCCTCTTGGCCGGCCCTTCAGCCGGCGTAAATCTGCTGTTCCCGAAGCTCCTTGAGCTGGTCCCGAAGTACCGCCGCCTGCTCGAACTCGAGCTTCTTGGCCGCCTCCTTCATCTCTTTTTCCAACCATTGAATCCGCTTGGTCAAGGGAACCTCTTCTCCCTCCGCAACCTCGAGCAAAGGCCCCCGATGGGCCGGGTAATAGTCGAGACTGGCCATGGCCACCAGAGGACTATGAATCTCTTTGAGAATCGTCGCCGGTTCGATTCCATGCTCTTGGTTGTAAGCTTCTTGAAGCTCGCGGCGTCGGCGGGTTTCTTCCATGGCCCGAGCCATGGACTGGGTAATCCGGTCGGCATAGAAGATAACCCGGCCGTGGACGTTGCGAGCGGCTCGACCAGAGGTCTGCACCAAAGAGGTCTCACTGCGTAGAAAGCCCTCTTTGTCGGCATCCAGCACGGCAACCAATGAAACTTCGGGAATATCCAATCCCTCCCGCAGCAGATTGATGCCCACCAAGATGTCGAACTCTCCCCGCCGCAAGGAGGTAACGATCTCCACCCGTTCCAAGGTGTCCACATCCGAGTGGAGATAGCGCACTCGGTGGCCCAACTCCAGAAGATACTGAGTCAACTCCTCCGCCATACGTTTGGTGAGAGTGGTGACCAGCACACGCTCCTTGCGCTTGACGATCTCTGCCACCTTTGCCACGAGGTCGTCCACTTGGCCTTGAGCTGGTCGCACTTCGATGGGCGGATCTAACAGCCCGGTAGGCCGAATGATCTGCTCCGCAACAACACCGCCGGTGCGCTCGAGCTCGAAGGGGGCTGGGGTCGCAGAAACATAGACCCGCTGCCCAATACGTTCGTCGAACTCCTCAAAGGTCAGGGGACGGTTGTCGAGAGCGCTGGGCAACCTGAAGCCAAAATCGACCAGTGTCTGTTTTCGCGAACGGTCGCCGTGGTACATGGCCCGGACCTGGGGAACGCTCTGGTGACTCTCGTCGACCACCAACAGGAAGTCCTCAGGCAGATAGTCCAGAAGAGTCGGTGGCGCCTCTCCCTCTCGCCGGCCACTGAGATGGCGTGAATAGTTCTCGATGCCATGGCAGTAACCAATCTCCTGCAGCATTTCCAGATCGAAGCGAGTGCGCTGCTCCAGACGTTGGTACTCCAGCAGCTTGCCTTCGCTCTCCAGCACCTCGAGACGCCCCTTCAGCTCCTCTCGAATGGTGCCTACTGCCTGCTGGAGCCGATCCTTGGGGGTCACGTAGTGAGTCTTGGGAAAGACACCCACCCGATCTACCTCTTCTAGAACGACTCCTCGAAGGGTGTCAAAGCGACTGACTCGCTCGATCTCATCTCCAAAGTACTCGACCCGAACCCCGAGATCCTCATAGGCCGGCTGAATCTCCAGTACATCCCCCCGAACCCGAAAACTACCGTGATAGAGATCCATGTTGGTGCGCTCGTACTGCATTGCCACTAACTTCTGGAGTGCGATGTCCATGCCCTCTTCCGAACCCTTGTCGAAGAAATGAAGCATGCCAAAGAAGGCGTCCGGAGACCCCAAGCCATAGATACAAGAAACGGAGGCGACGATGAGCACATCCCGCCGCTCAAAGAGAACCTTCGTGGCCCTCAAGCGCAGGCGATCGATTTCCTCGTTGATGCTCGTTTCCTTCTCGATATAGGTATCGCTGGCCGGTACGTAAGCTTCCGGCTGGTAATAGTCGTAGTAGGAGACGAAGTACTCCACCGCATTGTCGGGAAAAAAGGAGCGGAATTCTTGGTAAAGCTGGGCCGCCAGGGTCTTGTTGTGGGATAGGACCAAGGTCGGCCGATTGAGCTCCTCGACCATCTTGGCGATGGTGAACGTCTTTCCGGAACCGGTCACTCCCAGAAGGACCTGCTCCTTCTCTTCGGCGCGCACTCGTTCGACCAGCGACCGAATCGCTTCCGGCTGGTCTCCTTGGGGAGAGAAAGGGGACTGAAGGCGGAAATCAGGCATAAACCATTCTACCTTGCTTGGACCTCCAAAGGCGAGCCACAGGACGACTTAGAGGAACCGAATCAAAGGAGGTCTCTAGGGACGACTCGGAGAGTGGCGACTGGGTACTGCTGTCGGGTATAGCCACAGCCAATGGTCGAAAACCGGTGCCATTCTCTTCTGCCTTGATTTCGCCACAAAGAGACCAAACCAAGGCCCTGGTGGAAGCTCTATAATGCGCCCATGGAATACGAACCCATCGATGAGAACCGCCCCGAGTCCCCCCTAAATCGGCTGCGCCACGAACAAGGTTGGGCCCAGCATCGACCGACTCGGCTAACTCCCTCGGAGTGGATGCGCCAGCCCTGGGTAAGGAGGTTGCTCCCGGCCCTCGGTGCCGTTCTTTTGGGGATCGTCGGAGGTATCGCCGTCGCTGCCGCCATCCGTATCCCTCAGGTAGATACCTTAGAAGGCTTCACCCCAAGCCGGATCACTCGGGTCCATAGTAGCGACGGTCAGATTTTTGCTGAGTTCGCCCGCCAAAAGCGGATTCTCCTCGATGAGAATGAGCTTCCGGAGATGCTCCAACACGCTATCGTCGCCCTGGAAGACAAGAAGTTCTTTCGCCATGGTGGCGTCGATGCGACGGGAATACTGAGAGCTGCCTTGACCAATATGCGCCATGGCCGAAAGAAGGAAGGCGCCTCCACCATCACCATGCAATTGGCTCGGGCCCTCTACTTGACTCCGGAGAAGTCCTGGAGCCGTAAGATCGAAGAGGCCTTCACTGCCGTCGAGCTGGAAAAGCGCTACAGCAAACAGCAACTCCTGACCCTCTATTGCAATATCGTCAACCTCGGCCACGGCAATTACGGCATGGCTCAGGCGGCTCGTTTCTTTTTCGATAAGACCGTCGGAGAACTAGAGCTCCACGAAGCGGCGATGCTGGCAGGAATTCCCCAACGCCCCAGCGACTACAGTCCCTATCGACGTCAGAAGAAGGTTCTCGAGAGACGCAATCACGTCTTGAATCGCATGCTAGCGGAGGGCTACATCTCTGAGACCGAACATCGAGATGCCACCGCCAAGGGCCTGGGAGTCATCACTCAGCAGAGAAAGACTCAAATCGCTCCCTACTTTGCAGAAGATGTGCGCAAGATGATCGAGTCTCGCTACGGCACTCAAGCCATGTTGGAAGGCGGTCTCCAGGTCTATACGACCTTGGACACCCAGATTCAGGCCAGTGCCGAGCAGGCCCTCCGGGATGGTCTGATTGCCTTCGACCATCGCAAGGGGTGGCGAGGCGCCCCCCGCCACTTGGAGGAGGACCCCACTACCGTTCAACTCGACTCCTGGCCCAAGGGAGAACTGGAAGTGGGTCGATGGTATGAGGGGGTCGTTCTGTCTTCGGACCGAAAATCAGCGCAGGTCCGCATTGGAAAGAACACCTATGAGCTGACACCGGAAGGCATGAAATGGACCCGCCGTCGCCGCCCGGACCAAGTTCTCGAAACCGGTGACGTGGCCTTCTTCCATCTGGAGCCAGGCAAAGAGGAGTCTGACGAGCCTCGCCTATTCTTGGATCAGGAGCCGGAAGCGGAAGGGGCAGTTGTCGTTTTAGAATCCGCCAATGGTGCCGTTCGCGGCCTGGTGGGTGGCTGGGATTTCTCCCGATCTAAGTTCAATCGAGTCACCCAAGCTCGTCGCCAGGTTGGATCGGCCTTCAAACTCTTCGTTTGGGGCGCTGCTCTGGAAGCGGGTTATACCGCAGCGGACACAATTTTCGATGCCCCTACCTACTTTGCTGGCTCCGACAATACTCCCAACTACCGGCCACGCAATTTCGGCCGTAAGTACTACGGCATCGTCACCCTTCGTCGAGCCTTCGAAAAATCGATGAATATGACGGCGGTCAAGTTGATGGACATGGTGGGAGTCGACAGCACCATTGATTTCGCCCGCCGCTGTGGCGTCGAGGGAGAGCTCCTACCCTACCCAAGTCTCGCCCTGGGGGTCGCGGAGCTGACTCCTCTGGAGACCGTAGCGGCCTTTGCCTCGATCGCCAATCAGGGTACCTACGTTAGGCCTCGGCTAATCGAACGGGTCGAATCCGCAAATGGCGGCACCTTGGACGAGTTCCTTCCAGAGACCAGCTTCGCTACGACTCCCGAAACCGCCTTCGTTCTCGGTTCTATTCTCAAGGGCGTCGTGGACCGCGGCACTGCCACTTCCATGCGCAAATTGGAAGTCGAGTTAGCCGGTAAAACAGGCACCACCGATGACTTTTCCGATGCCTGGTTCGTCGGGTTCACCCCTCGATACACGATCCTGAGTTGGGTGGGCTACGATCGCCGCCGCTCTCTGGGCCGAGGCATGACCGGTAGCGAGGCCGCTCTCCCCATCTGGAAGCAACTGATCGAGTCCGGACTGGAGACCGGATGGGTGGAGAGAAACGCGAAATTCTCCCCCCCACCGGGCATCAACCTGGTCCCTGTAGAACGGTATACCGGCTTGCTGCCAACTCCTGGCGCTGAACAGGTCATTGTAGAAGCCTTCTTACAAGGTACCGAACCGGCCCGCTCCTATGAGCCCTTGTGGGAGAAAGTCATGGAGTTGCCCTGGTACCAACAGCGCCCCTTTTATCTGCCCAAGGAGCGGGAGCGGATGCCAGAAGAGTTCGAAGACGTCGCTCGGGAAGACAACTGGACCGACCAGGATGGCTAGCCTGGCGTGAACTTGACCGAAGTCTAGACCTGAGACTCGGATCCTTTCACGCCAACCAGAGAGTAGTCCTGAAAACCAAAAAGCAACTCATCCAGGCGATCCCGCAAGCGATTGACCCGGTCAGCAACCTTTCTCTGCTCTTCCGGCAAGGAGGTCAAGTCGATCTCCGGTAAGCGATCCGCCTCTGCAAAGGGCCGGAGCTCCAGATGTTCGATCTTCTCGAAACCGGCAAGCTCGTAGGAAAGCCGCAAGCTATCCGGATGGATTGGCCTCTGATGTGTTGGGTCGAGCCAGAAGTTTCTCGCTGCAACCACCACCGACAAAGGGTTGGGAGTCTCCAGAACCAAAACTCCTCCGGGAGCCAGGGCGCGGAAAGCCAGGCGTACCAGACGATCTAGGGACGGAGCTGGCAGATGCTCGATGACATGAAACGAGACAACGGCACCTAGGCTTCCTGGCTCAACCCCCTCGAGACAGTTGAAAAGGTCCCCCTCCTCCACCTCGAGGCCCAGCTGCCGACAATGCTGGACCATCTCACGGCTGCCATCGACGCCGCGACATGGAATTCCTTGTCGCCCTAAGACGAGCAGCGACTCACCGCGCCCGCAGCCCAGGTCGAGTACGGGGCCGACCCCTTCCAGGAAGGGTAAGTAAACGGCCAAGCGTTGCTCGATCTCTTCCACGGTGCCCCGATACCGGCGCTCCAGCTCGAGGTAGGTATGTTCGTCCCAAGCTCGGGCCAAGGACTCAGTGGCCGCGGATGGGACTCCACCTCCACCTCCTGGCGAGGTCGCACCATCGGGATCTCCAAGGGCAGCGAGAGCCCCACCGAGAGTATCGGCAAGATCTTTCGACCGACGGCGATAGAGGTCTAGCTTTTGATCGACCCGAGAAAAGAGCGCATCATTATGACGCATGATCTCTTTCAAGCCATCATCCATGAAGGCTTCCAGATGACTGGTTCTCTGTCGATGTAGCTCTGCCTGGCGGTTGGTCTCTTCTCCAAGAAACCGTTGGTGCTTCTGCTCCTGCCGGAGCTCGATGAGATGCTCCGCAAGGACTAGATTGAAGACCCGCTGGCGTTCCCAGAGGTCGTTCTGGGGAATCTTGGTGAAAGGCCGAAGGAAACGTTTGAAGGAGACGAGAATTCGTCCCCAGAAACCGCGATGGCTGCGGATCGGGAACTCCTGGTCCCCCATCCACAGCCAATGCCAATCTTCCAGACGGCGGGTTGGCTTTCCGAGAAAATCCTCGAGCCGCGGTTCCGGCCGTTCGCCGGGTTCCGCCGTCATTGACTCTACTCTTCCGAAGTCACGCTCACGGTGACCTCAGCAACCACTTCCGGGTGTAGATCGATCGGTACCTGGTGGTCTCCCACCGTCTTGATGCCGCCATCCAAATCGATGCGTCGGCGATCTACCTTGACTCCCTTCTCCTCTAGGGCTGCCGCCACATCCATGGAGGTGACCGAACCGTAAAGGGTGCCGGACTCGCCGACTCGCTTCTGGATGACCACCTTCACGCCGGCCAATTCCGCTGCGATGGCTGCAGCAGCGTCCCGCTCCTTGGCGTGACGGGCATCGATCTTCTTTCTCTGTTGATCGAAGTAGCTGCGGTTTGCCGGCGTCGATTCCAAAGCCAGCCCTTGGGGCAACAAGAAATTTCGGCCGAAACCGGGTTTGACGACGACTTCGTCACCGCGCTTTCCGAGATTGCGCTGGTCCTTGAGCAAGATGATTCTCATGGGCCCCTCCTCCTAGTCCGTCCAGAACGGGATCAAGGCCAAATGCCGGGCCCGCTTGATCGCAGTTTGAAGGACGCGCTGATGCTTGGCACAAGTACCAGAAATACGGCGCGGAAGAATCTTTGCCCGTTCAGGAATGAACTGGCCCAGCAGTTTGGTGTCTTTGTAGTCCACGTACTCGATCCGCTCGGCGCAGAACTTACAGACCTTTCGCCGACGGTAGAAGACTTGCTTTCTCATAGTGGTCTAGCCCTCCCCTGCGGCAGCCTCTGCCGGTGCTTCCGTGGTCTCCGCCTCGGCCTCTGGTTCCGGCTCGGGCTGAGCATCCTGCTCACGATCCGTCCGCACGGTGAGGAAACGAAGAACCTTGTCATTCTGGTTGAGACGAAGCTCTACCGCTGGTAGCGGGTTCGAACCCGGCTCGGTGGTGATGTAGAGAAGGACGTACTTGCCTTCTGAAAGCTTCTTGATGGAATAGGCAAGCTTCCGCCGACCCCAATTTTCGACCCGGGGCACATTGCCACCGCCGTCTTCGATCATTTTCTTGTATTCGTCGGTCAAAGCGATCACGTCCTCGTCAGAGACGCGAGGATCGACGACGAAAGTTAACTCGTAAACTCTCAAGAGACCTCCCTATGGCCTGAACAGTCCCACTTAAGGGTGGGACAGAGAGGGAATGTAGATGCGGAGAGGCAAGAAAGCCTCTCCGCGGTTCAAGACTCCGGATTCTATAGACTTCCCTGCACCAGGGCTAGTCCTACTTCTGTGCTCAAACTCTTCGACCGAATTCTTCGATCAAAGGCCGACACCAAGGTCCTACAGCAAAGGAGCCAACACCAAGGCGACCACCGACATCAACTTGATGAGGATGTTGAGGCTGGGGCCGGCAGTATCCTTGAAAGGATCACCCACGGTGTCACCTACCACGGAAGCCTTATGTGCCTCGGAGCCCTTTCCGCCGTGGGCACCGCCTTCGATGTACTTCTTAGCGTTGTCCCAAGCGCCACCAGCGTTGGCCATGAAGATCGCCATGGCAACACCGGACACCGTCACACCGGCCAACAAGCCACCCAGTGCAGTCTTGTCCCAAAAACCGACGATGGCTGGCACCAAGATCGCCATCAAACCAGGAACGACCATCTCCTTGATGGCCGCTGCCGTCGAGATGTCGACGCACTTGGCGTAGTCGGCCGTGCCCGTACCTTCCATGAGGCCAGGAATGGTGCGGAACTGGCGACGAACTTCCTCGATCATCTTGAAGGCCGCTCTTCCAACCGCCTGCATGGCCATGGAGGAAAAGAGGTAGGGCATCATGGCGCCGATGAACAGCCCCGCCATGACCACTGGATCCAGAAGGTTCAGGCTGTCGATGCCGGCAGCGGTGCGGAACGCCGCAAAGAGGGCCAGGGCGGTCAAGCCGGCCGAGCCGATGGCGAAGCCTTTGCCAATCGCCGCCGTCGTGTTTCCAACGGCGTCCAACTTATCGGTGCGGGCGCGCACCTCCTCACCCAAATGACTCATCTCGGTAATGCCGCCAGCGTTGTCGGCAATGGGGCCATAAGCGTCAACGGCGAGTTGAATACCCGTCGTAGAGAGCATGCCGAGGGCAGCGATGGCGATGCCGTAAAGGCCCGCCTGAGAGTGGGCAATGAGGGTCGCAACAACCAGCAGTAAGACCGGCCAAGCGGTGGACTTCATCCCCAAGCCAAGGCCGGAGATGATGTTGGTGGCAGCGCCGGTGCGGCTATCGTCAGCGATGCGCTGAGCAGGGCCCCTCGATTCGGAAGTGTAGTACTCGGTGACCAGGCCGATGGCAACACCAGCGATCAGACCGGCCATGGTGGCCCAGAAGATTCCCATGCCGCCAAACTCTTTGCCATCCAAGGAGAACAAGTTGTCTCCGAAGAGCTTCTTGATGATCAAGAAGGTAGCGACCAACATGGCGATGGCAGCGCCAAAGGTGCCGCGATGCAGGGCCACTCCGGGATCTCCACCTTCCTTGGTCTTCACCAGCAGAGTGCCTCCCAGAGACACGAGAATCCCTACTCCCGCTAGCAGCAGAGGCAAGAGGACCAGGGAGGAGGTTCCGCTTCCCGACACCACGGTAGCTCCCGCTCCCAGAGCCAGGGCGGCAATGATCGCCCCGACATAGGATTCGAAAAGGTCAGCTCCCATACCGGCGACGTCTCCGACGTTGTCACCGACGTTATCGGCGATGACCGCGGGATTGCGAGGGTCATCCTCGGGGATTCCGGCCTCAACCTTGCCCACTAGATCAGCGCCGACATCCGCCGCCTTGGTGTAGATCCCGCCACCCACTCGGGCGAAAAGAGCGATGGAACTAGCGCCGAAGGAAAAGCCTGTCAGGACGGTGATGACCCGAGCCAAGTCCCCAGCGAATAGGTCGTTGTAGAACAGAAAGAGGCCGGTCAAGCCGACGACGCCGAGGCCGACGACACAGAACCCCATGACCGCTCCACCGGAAAAAGCGATCCGCAGGGCCGGGTTTAGCCCCGTCCGTGCGGCAGCGGCAGTGCGAACATTGGCCGCCGTAGCCACCCGCATGCCAAAAAAGCCTGCCAGACCGGAGCACAAGGCACCAGCGAGCATGGAAACACCGATCAACCAGGAGCTTTTGGCATTGGCGCTATTGGCCACTGCCAGTGCTGTTGCAGCAAGCACCACGAAAATGGCGAGCACTCTATATTCTCGACCTAGAAAGGCCATCGCGCCATCACGGATATGGCCCGCGATGGTCTTCATCTCATCTGTTCCGGCATCCTGACTGTTGACCCAGGCACTACGCCGCCAGGCAAAAATCAATCCCAGCACACCGCATCCAAGGATCAGCAGTAAAGCTTGTGTGTCCACGACTCTTTCCCTCCTTACACCAACGCATCTATCCCCTGAAAGAACAGGGAATTCTCAAAAACGACCCGAGTGCTATTCCACTTTTCGCGGAATCTGACCCCGATCACTCTCAGTTGGAACGATCATCTATTGAAACGATTCATGGCCGTTTCGGCACCATCCTCCAGCCAGCTCATGCAGGCCTCGGCAGCTGCCGTAATCATCTCGTCTACGACCTCTTGCTCGCTATCATCGAACGCCCCGAGAACGAACGGAACTAGCTCGTCCCCTGGCAAATCCGCATCGGCAGGGCCGACACCGCACCGGAGGCGATGGACCTCTTCCGTGCGGAGATTCTCGATAATGGACTCCATGCCCCGATGCCCGCCGGGGCCCCCTTTGGTTCTCAAGCGGAGACGACCGAGGGGGAGGTGGACCTCGTCATATACGACGAGAACCTGCTGCGACTCATAGCCGTAGCGTTCCCATAGGCATCGCAACGCGAGTCCGCTGCGATTCATAAAAGTCTGTGGCTGAACGAGGTACAAAGAGCCGTTCCCAGAAATCCGGGAACGGCACTCGGTTCGAGCCTCGCCAAGGTCCAGTCGACGGGAGACTTCCTCGACGATCCGAAACCCGATGTTGTGCCGGGTCGCCTCGTACTTGTCTCCCGGATTGCCAAGCCCCACGATCAGGCGCAAGCCCTCTCTGGATCCGGCGCCGCTGCTCTCCTCCTCGGCCATGAAAAACGCTCGGAGGCCTTAAGAGTCTTCCTCTTCCGCGGTCTTTCCAACGACCTCTGGCTCGGCGGTTCCAGCCTCCAGCAGATCCTCTTCGGTCTCTTCTTCTTCTTCGACCAGTCGCGGCGCGGCCACGGAGACGATCAGACGTATCGGATCATCGATCAGCTCGACATTCTCTGGAATGTCCAAGTCCTTGGCCTCCAGATGCTGTCCGATCTTCAGGTCGGAGACATCGAGAGTAAAGCTGGTGGGGATATCGCCCGGCAAACAGGTCACGGCGACCTCACGACTGACAAAATCCAAAATACCTTGGTCGATCCTGACGCCGACGGGGGTGCCTTCCAGCTCGATGGGAACGTCCACCTGGATCTTCTCAGTCATGACGATACGCTGAAAATCGATGTGCTCGATCTGTCCCCGCATAGGGTCGACCTGCATTTCGCGAATCATCGCGTGGCGCTCGTCCTTGCCGACTTTCAAGAGAAAGATGGTGTTGCCACCGGCGGAACCTTGGAGCAACTCGATGACCTTCTTGCGGTTCACCACGATGGGAACCGAATCGATGCCTCCGCCAAAGACGACGGCGGGCACATCTCCCCGAGCTCGGATCCTACGACTGGCGTTGGACCCCTTTTCTTCGCGTTTCTCGACTTCAAGAACTAACTTGCTCATGACTCAATTTCCTCTAAACGAACAGCGAGCTTACGGAGCTATTTTCATGGATGCGCCGCAGGGCCTCTCCAAGAAGCGGTGCCACCGAATAGGAGCGCAACTTCCGGCAGCTCGCTAACTTGTCATCTACTGGGGTGGTATTGGTAATCAGGACGGCTTCCATCTCGGATTCTTCGATGCGGCGTAGGGCTGGGCCAGATAGGACTCCATGGATCCCTGCGGCGAGGATGCGCTGGGCCCCCTTCGCTTTGAGCAGGCCAACCGTCTTGGTCAGAGTTCCAGCCGTATCGATGATGTCATCGATGATCAGAGCGTTGCGACCGTCGATATCTCCGATCAGATGCATGACCTCGGCGGTGTTGGCGGCGACCCTCCGCTTGTCGACGATAGCCAGACCAGCGGATAGGCGCTTGGCGATAGCCCGGGCGCGCTCGACGCCACCAGCATCAGGCGCCACGATGACCATATCCGGCAGCTCTAGATCTCGAATGGCGTCCAACAGCACTGGAGCCGCGAAGAGATGGTCCACCGGAACATCGAAAAAGCCCTGGATCTGGGCGGCGTGGAGGTCCATGGTGAGAACCCGGTCAGCTCCAGCCTTAGAAATCAAGTCTGCCACCAACTTAGAGGTGATGGGCACCCGTGGTCGATCTTTCTTATCCTGTCGGGCGTATCCGTAGTAGGGCAAGACGGCTGTGACCCGCGAAGCGGAAGAGCGTTTGAAAGCGTCCAACATGATCAACAATTCCATCAAATTGTCATTGACCGGGCTGGAGGTTGGCTGAACGACGAAGATATCTGCTCCGCGAACGTTCTCATCGATCTGGCAGAAGGTCTCGCCATCCGAGAAATTGTAGGCCGTTGCCTTGCCCGGGGGCAGGCTCAAATAGGAACAGATCTCCTGCACCAACGCCGGGTGAGCCCGGCCACCGAAAACTTTCAACTCGCCATACATTTTTGATCGTGCTCGCGCTTGTCGTTATCTATCGTCCCGGTCTCTTGACGAGACCCTTGCCGCACTCGGCCCTTTGTCACGGAATCGGGTTTGGGCCCATGTTCCGCGTCGGACTTCGATTCGGGCCATCCAACTGGCCCGAAAGTATAGCCTTAGGAATACCTGACTGAATGACTTGGTTGGGGCGCTAGGATTCGAACCTAGGATTGCGAGATCCAAAGTCTCGTGCCTTACCGCTTGGCCACGCCCCAGAAACTCTATGCTGACAAATCTCTGGCGATACTTCTAGTACTCCCGATCGTCTGATTCCGGTCCACTATCCAGATCCGTGATTCCCTCGGGCTCAAGGTACCGACCAAAAAGAATCCCTCAGATGAAGTTCCTCGACTTCAGCTAGGGTCTTCTCCTTCGTCGCAGGCTTCTCCACCACCGGCTTCGAAGAGTCCTCCGTCCGAGACGCTGGATCCTCAGCCGAGGCCCCTTTGTCCACTTGGAGGATCTGCTCGTATTCGTCCAGAATACGCTCCTCGATCAAACGCCGAGTGTCGTTATTCAGCGGATGGGCGACATCCTTGAAATCCCCATTCTTCTTACGGCGACTGGGCATGCTGATAAACAAGCCTTCGCGGCCGTGAATGACTTTGATGTCATTGACCATGAAGCAATGGTCGAAAACAACCGAGACAAAGGCCTTCAGTTTCTCCTCGCGGACCGGGAAGACTTTGACTTCGGTGATTTCCATCTCGAACTCCACCCAAACGCTGGAAACCCACGCGTTGGGCGTATGCTAGAGCTGCCGAAGCGAGGTGTCAAATCCTTCTTTGAAGTCACTCCCGAACGAGGCGACCGGGACCTCCGCCAAACAGCCTCCCTCCCTGTAGCTCGGCGGCACTTCGGGTGCCTCCAACTCATCCTCCAGAGGCTCTCGGACGACCTCCCGCCAACGCAATTTCAGCTGGCGCCTCGGCTCTTCCAGAACCGACCAACCGCCCGATTCCCGCTGCAGAATCGCCACGATCTCCCCCGCCGGGTCCTCCAGAGTCCAACCGACGACCGTCCCCTGATTCAAGGCCACCGACCATCGCTGCCCAACCGAGTCGACGAACGAGAGAGGTCCATCCGGCTCCCCCAGAGGCTCGAGAGCCGACTGCGGCAGCCCTGGTACTCGACCTAGCAGCACCGCCGGCAAGAATCTCAACGGGAAAGAGCCCAAGTAAAGCTCGGATAAATCAATGGTCTCATCGAAGTGGCAGGAACGTTTCTCTCGGTGCTCGATGAGGATGGCTTTGCGATCACGAAAATGGAGGGACCAAAGAGATCTACCCAAGGGGTCTGTCGCAGAGAGTTGGAATCGATCTGGAGAGGCCAACCTCAGGGTCAAGCGAAACCGCCCTCTCCCGCCTTTTCCGCTGGCGTGAAATCGATACAGCCTCTGACTCTTGAAGGCCTCCGCCGGAATCTCCCAGGGAGGCAAAAATTCACCTTGGGTCGGGGGTCTATCGGTGACAGTCTCGGTCTCCACTCCCCCAAGGGCACCTCCCTCAGGGCGGGCTATCTCAGGAGGAATCGAAGGAGCCGAGGCACAGCCCATCACCAACAACCCGAGGAAGAGGCAACCCCAGCTGAAAGGCCCCATAGAAGAACTTTGCTGGACCAGGGAACGGTTAGGCCACAGACGAGCTCGCCGCCTACCTCTTCCCCAACAGCGATAGCTCGAGCCGAAAAATATTGACCTAAGCGATGGCGCTTGCTTCCTCCTGCCGAGGCTACGGGGCATTCGTAGCCACTTCGGCCAGCGGCTTTAGCTTCGCCCGTATCTGTTCGACATTGGCATCACTGAGTAGCAGCGCACGCTCATAGGCCTGTTTCGCTTCCCCTCTACGGCCGAGTGAAAGATACACATCGCCCAAATGCTCGAGAATCGTGCCATCTTCCGGTACCAAGCTCGAGGCTCTTTCCAGCTGCACCAGAGCTTCCTCATGGCGCCCCAGCTGATGAAAAACCCAGCCCAAGGAATCCACATAGGCGCCGTTGTCCGGGTCCGCCGAAACCGCCCGTTGAATGAAATCGAGGGCTTCCACCAAGTTCTCTCCTTGGTCAGCCCACATATAGCCCAAGTAGTTGAGGGCATCTGGGGACTCCGGGGTCAACTCCAGGAGGCGACGAAAAGACCTCTCTGCCTCGCTGTGGTTGCCGCTCCGTTCAGAAGCCGCCCCGAGTAGGAAAAGGACGCGTGGAGCCTCTCCACGACGGGAAATATATTCCCGAAGGACTTCGGCAGCCTCTTCGTACCTTTCGAGCTGCTGATAGACCGCAGCCGCGGCGAGGGCTGAGCTTTCATCTCCTTGCCCCCACAGGGGCTCTAGCAAGGCTCTAGCCTCCTCGTCTCGACCCATGCCAAAGAGAATTTGGGCTCGTTTCGCCGTGCTCGAGACCTCTCCAGGAGCGAGCTCCTCCAATAGGCGCAAAGCTTCTTCCGGCCTCCCAAGAAGAGTCAAAGCCTCCCCTTGAACCAAGACCGCTCCATTTCGTGCCGCCGGGTTGGACGATCCAAGGAGAGGATCGAGGACGCTCAACGCCTCGGAATACTCCTCCCCGCCCATCAGCACCTCGGCCCACTCGAACCGAAGAGCCATCGCACGGTCCGGGTCCTTTCCGGCCTCGACTCTCTCCACCACCTGGCCGAGAGTTTGAGCCGCTTCCTGACGGCGGTCCAGGCGCACCAGGACTCGGCTCAGGGTTGAAGCCACATCCAGGTTCTCCGGTTCCTGAGCCAACAGGCCCCGCAACTCCACAGCGGCCTCCGAGTTGCGGCCCAGCGCTGCCAAGATCAATGCCCGCAAGGGCTCGAGGCTTTTCGTCTCCGAGACCTCAACCGCCCCGTCCAACCTCTCCAGGGCGTCCTCGTATTGGCCTCCTAAATAGAGCTGAACCGCCAATAACTGTCGAGCCGGGGGAGAATCGAGGAAGGTCGCCCCCCCCTGGCGAAGGGTCTTCTCTGCCGCTGCGTGATCCCCCCTCTGACCTTGAAGCTTCGCCAGCTCCAGACGCAAATCATTCGCTTCCGGATCGAAGACGAGGATCTCGGCATAGGCCACCTCCGCTTCGGCACTTTTGCCGTCTCGCAGCAGAGTCTCCACCAAACGATCGTAAGCTCGGCGATCCCGTGGCCGAATCGCTACCACTTCCCGGTACACCGACTCGGCATCGGAATCTCTACCGAGGTAGGAAAAAATCTGCCCGAGGGTCATGCGGGCTTGTAGCTCATACTCCGAAGAAGCGCGCACTCTCTCGAAGACCTCGACAGCTTTCTCCAACGGCTCTACCGTCCTAGGATCTAGCTCCGCCGCTGCCAGATAGGCCTCACCGACCACTTTCAAGACATCAATGTCATCCGGTGCTAGAGCCCGGGCTCGCTCCGATTGCTCGATCGCCTTGTCCAACTGTTGCTTCCGGTAGCGGGGCGATCGGGAAAGTTGAGCCAGGCGCGCCAAGAACTCGCCATATTCCGCCCGCACGTAAGCGTCTTCCGGGACTAGATTGACCGCCGACTCGAAAGCTTCCAGAGCTTCGCGGAAGGAGCCTTCGTCAGCGAGCAACTTGGCGACGGCGAACTCCAGAGCTGCTTCGCCCCGATTTCCGGACGGTTCTGCAGGCGCGGTGGCTCCGCTTCCGAGAGCGGGCTGTTCCTGGATGGCTCCTGGACTCGCTGATGACGAGGCTTCCTCAGGAGGCGGCTGGGAAAGAAGAGCAGAAGGGGAAGCGCTGAGAAGGAACAGAAGGGAAAGGGTGGCAAGTATCCTCATAGAGTAAGAATACCAACCCCGCCCAACCTTCACAACTCGGTAACTTTACAGTTGCCGTCGGCGTTTCTATAATACGACGAATTCCGTTAACCTATACGACAGAAAAGACTTACAGAAGACTCCTCAAAACCGGATAGCCTGAGACTGCTTTCCCAGCACCACACCCCCTGGCGAAATGGACCACCATCAATACACTCTCGAAACCCTGGCCAGGAGCTCCCCGGGCATCGGGAGAGCTGAAGCCTCGCTAGACCTCATCTTGGGGATCCAACCTTGAGTTCCTTGGCCTTAGGTGAGTCCCTCGAGTTCCAGGGCGCCATTTCCCGTCACCAACTGGAGCGTGCTCTCGTCCGGCAACGGCGCCACGGAGGAAGACTCGGTACTTGCCTCCTGGAGATTCAGGCGATTTCCGAGCGGCGGCTCCTCGCCGCAGTCTCTCGAGGGTTGGCGGTCCCGGCGGTGGAGGTCGAAACTCTCCTGAAGACCCCGCCGTCCGTCCGTGCATTGATTTCCAGTAGCACCGCTACCCGGCAACGAGTCATCCCCTTCGAGTTAGAAAATTCCCGATTGAAAGTCGCGTTCCTGGACCCAACAGATCTGGCTGCGCGGGACGAGATTGCCTTCGCTACGGGCAAACGCATCGAAGTCTTTGTGGCCCTGGAGAGCCGCATCTATGAAGCCCTGGAAAAGTTCTACGGCGGGGAATGTCCAAAACGCATGGCTCGACTTTTGGATCAACTCAATCGGGCACGTTACCTGTGGCGCGACAGCGAGTCCGGCAACAGGAAGACCGAGCTTCCAGAGCGCCCACCGGAGAACAGTCAGCCTAGGCCACAACGCCCGAGCCCGAACCTTTTGGAATCCGCTACCGTCGCCAAGCGAGCCCTTCAGCCCCAACCTGGACGATTCAGCAGTGATCTCCAGCAGAGTGCCGGACTGTCCTCTCTGGATACCAAGAATGGTGACCAAGGCAGCATGCCGCTGGCAACCGCACTCCAATCATCGTCGGGCCCGGCCATCGCCCCAACGGAAAACGAGCTCGCAGAGCTCTACTCCGATCAAGCCCTGGTGAACCCGGATAGCTTTCCTCTACCTACCCTCGACTCTCGTCTCAAGAATGCCCGTTCTGCCCAGGAGATAGGCTCCGCGGTGCTCGACTTCCTCGAGGCCGACTTCGACCGGGTAGCTCTCTTTTCTCCCCAAGGAAGTGGATTCAAGGGATGGATGATCGGAGGAGTTGCTCCGAACCGGCCACGCTTCGAGCAATTTCTCGACAGCCTCGAAGAGGCCTCTCTTTTCTCTACCGGCGACGCTGATGGCAAGATCTTTGTCGGGCGCCTCGAACGTAGTGCCGCGCACCGGCGCTTGGTCGATTGCTGGCAAGGAGACTGGCCTATGGAGTGTCTTTTCCTGCCAATTCGAGTAGGAGACCGAGTTCTCTGCTTCATCTATGCCGATCGTAGCGCCGAGAAAACTCGGCCGAGGCCACGGTCCGAGTGGAAGACCCTCGTATCGAAGACCGCCAAAGCCTTTGAAAGCTGTATCTTAAGGAATCGAGAGCAATCGTCGTCCAAGGTAGAATCCGTTTGACGGAGCCTCTACCCACTGTTACACTGCGCGCCGTTTTGGAGCGGAAATGATCAAGGCTGACATCGTCAATCGCGTTGCGGAAGCTTCCGAGGTTCCACGGGTAAAGGCTGCGAAAGCAGTCGATGCCATCATCGCTGCCATGAAAGACGCATTGTGCAGCGGAAAACGCATCGAGCTGCGCGGTTTCGGCGTTTTTCAAGTGCGGGATCGGAAAAAGGGGGTCGGTCGGAACCCGAAGACCGGTGTCGAAGTCGCCATCGCACCGGGAAAGACCGTTCGCTTCAAACCCGGAAAAGAGCTCAAAGACATTTGACGGCTTCACGGAACGGTAAACGAGTGCTAGTTTCCTAAAGAGCACCGATCGAAGCCCTTCCCTCCCGAAAGAAGACAGGCTCCCCTCAGGAGCAGCTCACGAGATGACCTTCTCCATCTCTTATCACCCCATGCTGCGAGCTTCTGCCCTTGAAAATACCTAACGGCAGCGACCCTCTGCTGGGTAAAAATCCCGCCCGAGATGGGGCTGTTGAGCTTCCCACTGACGAAGCCGCGCCAACACTCCAACCCACAGCCGCTCATCTTCCAGAGGTCCCCTCCTCTGCCGAACCTTCTCAAGAAGGGAGCCTATCGCCTTTTCTTTTCGACCTACCTGCAGGGCCGATTCCTCCCCCGAAGACCTCTCCGAGGAATTGGGGCAAACCGGCTCTCCTCCTCCTACTTACCCTCTTTTCGACCACCACTCTGGGAGCTCTTTGGCACCGGGCGGATGGAATCCCTGCTGATCGAGCTCTCTGGGCTTCGCCTTCGGCCATCGCCGAGGTGTGGAGCGATTCATCCTTGCTTCTGGCGGGACTGACCTATTCCTTACCGCTGATCTTCATTCTTCTCTGCCATGAAATGGGTCATTACCTAGCCTGCCGCTATTACCGATTGCCTGCAACTCCCCCCTTCTTTCTGCCGGCTCCGGTAGGGCTAGGGACCTTTGGGGCCTTCATTCGAATCAAGGCTCCTATTCGGCGCAAGAAGGAGTTGTTCGATGTTGGGATCGCTGGACCGCTGGCGGGGTTCGTAGCTCTCGTCCCCTGCCTCTTCTATGGCATCGCCAACTCGAAGCTCAAGGTTTTCGAAACGGTGAGCGAAGAGGTTGGCGAACCCATCCTCGTTCTAGGTACCAATCTCGCCACCCAGTGGACGATTCAACTCTTCCATGGGCCTGTTCCGGAAGCTACCGGTCTCGACCTCCACCCCATCGCCTTGGCTTCCTGGGTAGGACTCCTAGCTACAGCCCTCAACCTACTGCCCTTGGGGCAACTAGATGGTGGTCACCTCTTTTATGCCGTTGCAGGCCGTTGGCAGCGAAGACTCGCTTGGCCCTTGTGGTGCCTCCTAGCTCTGGCGGGATTTCTCTGGCCGGTCTGGTGGGCCTGGTGTGTGTTTCTCCTGATCATTGGACTGCGCCACCCACCGGTGTGGGATGAGGGGCAGCCTTTGGACCCAATACGGCGCATGTTGGCCTTGGCAACCCTGGTCATTCTATTGATCAGCTTCATGCCCATGCCCGTCGGGGTGACTTTCGTCGCCCCCTAGCTGGAGAGATGGTTCTTCACCACCTCAGAGATCCACCACAAAGGTCACCGGGCCGTCATTGACCAACTCCACCTCCATTTGGGCTCCAAACCGGCCCGTAGCGACTTCGAAGCCAGCTTGGCGAAGTCCAGCGACCAACTTCTCGACCAAGGGTTCGGCAAGAGCTGGTTGGGCCGCCCCGGTGAAAGAGGGCCGTCTTCCCCGGGCCAAGGGCGAGCCCGCAAGAGTGAATTGGGAAACCACCAAAAAAGCTCCCCCGACGGCAGCCGTGTCGAGATTCATGCGGCCGGCATCGTCCTCGAAGAGCCGGAGCCCCGCCAGCTTGCGCACCGCGGCATCCACCTGGCTGAGGCCATCCCCCTTCTCCACTCCCGCCAGTACCAAAACTCCCCGTTGGACCTCTCCAACAACCTCAGAGCCCACGCGAACAGAAGCTTTCGAAACCCGTTGCAAGACTAGGCGCATGAAATCCGTCCTATAGATGTAGCAGACCCTTTGCTCGGGCTGCCTGTGATACGTTTTCGAGACCAAATTAGAGGAGAAAAGCTTCATGGTCAACAAAGTCATTCTCGTCGGCAATCTGGGACGAGACCCGGAAGTCCGCAACACCCCCTCCGGCCAAACCGTCGCCAGTTTTTCCATTGCGACGTCTCGCAAATGGAAGGATCGTGACGGCAATCGTCAGGAACAAACCGAATGGCACAACATCGTTGTTTGGGGCCGCCAAGCAGAGGTCGCCGGACAGTACCTGACCAAGGGAAAACAGATCTACGTCGAAGGCCGGCTGCAGACTCGCTCCTGGGACGACCAGCAGAGCGGCGAGAAGAAATACCGCACTGAGGTGGTCTGCGAAACCTTCCAGATGCTGGGTAGCCGAGGCGATTCCGGTGGCGGGTACGGCGGCGGCGGCGGTGGTTGCTCCGGCGGCGGTGGGGGCGGCAACTACGGCGGTGGCGGTGGGGGGGGTGGCGGCAACTACGGCGGTGGTGGTGGCGGTGGGTCCCAGGGCCCTTCACCTGAGCAAGGAGGGGGCGGCAGCGACGATGACGACATCCCCTTCTAGGGCTTCTTGGATCCAGTAGAACTCCGACGGCAAGGCCCGGCTCATCTTCTCAGGTGACCGGGCCTTCTACTTGGTCGCACTGGCCTTCTCGGTTCTTTGGACCTCTCTGTGTCGAAGGCCTCTCTATTCTCCGGATCTACCTGGTTCTCCGGGTCTCTTCTCAAATCACTGCAGACGCGCCTTAAGACTCTGCAACAGATTGAGGGCCGCCAGGGGCGTCATATCATCCAGATTGAGGCCTCGGAGAATATCGACAGCAGTTTGTTCCGGCGTGGCGAACAAGTTGAGTTGCGGCTTTGGAGGCGGAGCCTTCGGTGCTCTTTCACCTCGGGCTAAGCGAGGCTTACCGGCGAGGTCGTATTCTTGAGCTTCCAAGTTGCTCAACACCTCTGCTGCCCGCTCGAGGACCGAGGTCGGCAAACCCGCCAGCCTCGCCACTTGAATGCCGAAGCTCTTTTCCGAAGCTCCTGGAATCACCCGACGCAGAAAAATAATCCTGTCTCCCCATTCCTTCACACTCAAGGTTCGATTGACCAGGCGCGGCAGGAGGGAGGCGAGCTCGGTAAGTTCATGGTAGTGAGTGGCGAAGAGAGTCTTGGGGCGACGGTGCTCATGAAGAAACTCGACGATGGCCCAAGCTAGAGATAGGCCATCGAAGGTCGCGGTGCCGCGGCCCACCTCATCGAGAATCACCAGACTGTGCTCGGTAGCGTGATGAAGGATATTTGCCGTTTCAATCATCTCTACCATGAAGGTCGACTCACCCCGGGCGAGGTCGTCACTAGCACCCACTCGGGTGAAGATTCGGTCGACCACTCCGATGGTCGCCTTCTCCGCAGGAACAAAACTTCCCGCCTGAGCCATCAAGACAAGAAGGGCTACTTGCCTCAGGTAGGTCGATTTACCTCCCATATTCGGGCCCGTGAGAAGAACGATCTGGGAGTTTTTCGAGTCCAACTCGATGTCATTGGGCACGAAGGGATCAGCGGTCGATCGCTCCACCACCGGGTGGCGCCCCTCTTTGACCTGAATCGGCGTTCCCAAGGCAGCCATTTCCGGCCTCTGGTAGCGATGCCGGGCAGCGACCTCCGCAAAGGTTCCCAGAGCATCCAGATCTCCGAGAGACCGCGCCAAATCCGAGAGCCCGTGGCAAGTAGCAACGCGAGCCACCAGGGCCGAAAAATACTCTTCCTCCAAGGCCAATTGGCGCTCTTCGGCGGTGAGGATCTGGTCTTCTAGTTCCTTGATCTCGGGGGTTATGTAGCGCTCCGCGTTGACCAGGGTCTGCTTCCGAACGTAGTGCTCCGGCACCAGATGTTGGTTCGCCTTGGTGACTTCCAGGTAATAGCCAAAGACCTTGTTGAAGCGGATCTTCAGGGAGGAGATTCCGGTTTCCTCCCTCTCCCTCGCTTCCAGTGCCAGGATGTGCTTCTTGCTGTCCCTCGCCAGAGAACGGTAGCGATCCAACTCCTCGTCTACGCCTGGCCCAATGACTCCACCGTGTTTCAAGCTGGTTGCGGGAGCAGGCTCCAATACCCTGGCCAGCTCCTCCTGAAGCTCACTCTGAGGATCGGCCTGGCGGAGCTCCTGGAGGACTTCGCTGTCAAAGTCCTCTAGGGTCGCCAAGACCTCCGGTACCAAAGCAAGGCTGTCCCGAAGGGTCGCCGCCTCTCGCGGTGCCATCGTCCCCAGGACCGCCCGCCCCAACAGCCGCTCGGGATCGCTGATCTGGCCGAGAAGCCCGCGGAGCCGATCTCGGCTTTCCCCTTGCTTCACCAACTCTGCCACCGCATCGTGACGGGCAGAAATGGCGTCCGGGTCCCGCAGAGGACGACGGAGCCATTCTCGCAGGGCTCGGCCACCGGGGGCCGTGACCGTGCGGTCTAAGATCGACAGCAAGGTGCCCTTGCGCCCCCCTTCTCGAAGGGAACGGAAAACCTCCAGATTGGCCAAAGTCGTGGAGTCGAGGACCAGAGCATCCCCGGGTTGGCGAACCGCCAATTCCCGGATATGGCTCAGGTCGTTGTGCTGAGTCTCCTGGGCGTAGGCGAGGGCTGCTGCGGCAGCTCGTACCGCCGGTTCCCCTTCCTCTAGGCCAAATCCTCGCAGACTCGCCGCATCCAGTTGCCGTTTGAGCAGCTCCGCAGCTCGCCGCGGATCGAACAGGCGATCCCCTTCGATCGGCGTGCGGCAAAGTACCTCCGCTTCCAGGAAGCGAAAGATCTCCCGCGGCAAACCCTCCTCCTCGAAGAGCACTTCCCGGGGACGGTGAAGCCGAAGATCCTCCACGGCCTCTTCTAAGGAGCTCCACCGACGAACGAAGAAACGCCCGGTGGAGACATCCAAGAATGCTCCCGCACCGATCTCTTCCAGCCACAAGACGCTGGCCAGTAGGTTGTCTTCCTTGCCGTCCAAGAGGCTCGGCTCGCTGACCGTTCCAGGGGTCACCACCCGAGTGACCTCCCGGCGAACCAGACCCTTGGCTTGGGCCGGATCCTCCACTTGGTCACAAATGGCGATCTTCAAACCTGCTTTGAGCAGCTTGCCGATGTAGCCCTCGATGGCGTGATGAGGCACCCCGCACATGGGGACTTCGTTTTCCGCCCCTTTGTGCCGTGCCGTCAAAGTCACTTCGAGAATGGGTGCCGCACGCACCGCGTCCTCGAAAAACAACTCGAAAAAGTCCCCCATGCGATAGAGGACGATGGCATCTTCGTGTTGCGCCTTCACCTCCAGGTATTGACGCAACATGGGCGTGAGCTTCGGGGGCGAGCTCTTGGCTTTTGCCGAACTCTTGGATTTAGATTCAGTCTGGGATCTGGCCACGAGCCTTGGCTTCTCCTCTTGGCGACGTCGAAGAACAGGCTGGAACTCCGACAAGACCGGCAGGCTAGCGAACTCGGCGAACAACTTCAACGCTTCTCTGGTGATTCCCCGAGCCAGCTATACTTTGCGAATGGATGACAGCCACCCTATCCCTGGACGACCGCTCCTCGCAGTGGACACGAGTTCCCCCATCGTCAGCTTGTCCCTTTCCCTGGGATCGACTGTTCTCGTTGAACGAACCCTAAAGCAAAAACAGAGTTCTCGAGCCCTTCTCCCAACGATAGATGAAATGCTCCGGGGCCAAAGCCTGGAGCTCAAGGATCTGGGAGGATTGGTAGGGCTGAGTGGTCCCGGTAGTTTTACCGGCTTGCGGGTCGGGCTGGCCACCCTCATGGGCCTTCATCAAGCCACTACACTGCCAGCCAGGACCCTATCTACTCTCCGAGTCTTGGCCTTCTGTGCCGTCGAGAACCTAGCCTCGCAGGAGGCTCCTAGCTCTCCTTCCCAGCCGATGATCGTTGCGGTAGTCGACGCATTGCGAGGCAACGTCTACGTGCAGGCCTTTCGAGGAGATCCACAGACCGAGGCCCTGGATGAACCTCGATGCCTTCCCGCTGCTGAGCTACCAGCCAACTACCCAGAAGCAAACGTAGTCGTTGCCTTTGGAACGGATCCGGCTCCCGGGCGGCTTGGCTGGCCTGACACGACCCTCTGGGTAGGCGCGCCTCCACTGGCCTCCCCTGCTGCCCGACTAGCCCAAGATCTATCGACGCCCTGGGATGCTTCCACCCTCGCCTTCCCCCTCTACCTGAGAGCACCGGCGGTTTCTCTTCCCAAGGCGTTCAAGTAACTTGACCTCCGGCAGGGCCGAGAGATGTCACCAAATTCGACGCCCAAGCCCTTACCGAGCTCTGCCCTCCGGAGCCAAGCGATCTCAACCTAAGCCCAGGCCTCCCACGGATTGCGCACTCTCCAGTTTCAGGATGGTCTTCGCCCGGTTTACGGGATATGATTTCGCGAAAATACTTCTGATTTCTCATAATCTGTAATTGGCGGAGGGCACTGATGGTGGCATCAGGTACGTTTCTAGAGATCTCTATAGCTCGGCGGCCGGGAATCCTCTCTCGAGTCGCTTCCGAATTGGCACGATCCGGAATATTAATTCTCGGTCAGGACCTCGAGCCGGTCAACGAAGAGGTGCAACGAATCCGCTTCCGTCTCGCGGTAGACAGCACGGTTCCCTCAGGATTGAAGGAGCGGATCGAGGCTATCCCCGGGGTCGAGAGGATGGGCAGGCTGGTTCAGGCGAAGCCCTCTGACCAGCAGCTCCAGGAGCTCCTTCGGAAGGCCTTTCACGAAGTATCGGGTAGTCAAGACTCTGAGATCACCCAGACAATTCTCAACTTCGGATCCTCTTTGCCGAAGGACACGAGAGATGCCTGCCTGGTTAGCCTTGGTCGCAAGATTGGCAATGGTGCCTACAGGAAAAGCTACTCTTTAGGTAGCCCCTTGGACCTACCTACAGCCCTAGACCGCATCGTCGTTCCGGAGCTCAGGAAATTCAGTCCGGTGAGCACCTCTGACGGTTCTAGGATAGCCCTCGCTGCTTGCCCCTTCTGTCGCCCGCAGGATCCAGAGCCCTCCTGCGCCTATCTCGCCGGAGTCATCCGTGGTCTTCTCGAGTTGAGCCCAACAACCTCAGCCGTCGCGGTCACCGAGACCGCTTGTAGCCACCAAGATACCGGCAGCCCCTGCGAGTTTCAGCTGAGCCAATAGCCACCACCCCAAGATATCTCCAAAGAGGAAATAGATATGGAAGCTTCCTATGACTTCATTCTCGTCGCATTGTCCTTTGTCATCTCCGTTCTCGGTTCCTTCACCGCTCTTCGCCTAGCCACCCGACTGCCCTCTCTTCCCAAGGAAAAACTCTGGCCATGGCTGCTCGCGGCTGCGGGAGCGCTGGGAGGCTGCGCTATCTGGTCCATGCATTTCATCGCCATGTTGGCCTATCAGACCTCGATGCCTGTCACCTATGACCTCCTACTTACCGTCCTTTCGGCCATTCTCGCAGTGGCCGTTTCAGGCGCGGGGCTGTTCATCATGGGGAGAGGAAAAACGGGCCTTGGCAGACTCTCCTTCGCCGCCCTACTAACCGGACTGGGGGTAGCTGCCATGCACTACACAGGTATGGCTGCCATGCAAATGCCCGCCGATCTCAAATACGACTCGACCCTCGTCCTGGCATCCCTCGCTATCGCTGTCGTGGCAGCTGCTGCGGCCCTTTGGCTTGCTTTCAACTTGAGGGGAAACTGGCAGCGATTTGGTAGCGCCTTGGTCATGGGCATCGCCGTTTGCGGAATGCACTACACCGGAATGGCAGCCGTCACCATGATTCCCAACGCTGCCAAGGCCGTTCCTTCCGGCGGAGTGGGTGCCAACGCGCTAGCCATCACCATCTTCGCCATCGCGGTAGTACTCATGATCGCAGGACTGGTCGCTTCCACAAAGCCGGTGCAAGAGGATCTCGTTTTCGAGATCTAGGGATCAGGCAATCCTTGAGGAACCCTGGACTGACGATTCCGGAGCCCCAGCACCCGGAACGAAGCCAAGGAAGGGCTGGCGCCGACGCATTTCCTCTGCAGCCTCCCGTCTCCGGTTCGATCGTCTCCCTCTCCTGGCAGGCTAGATCACCCTGCCAGGAGCTCTCGTCCGACGCGGCATCAGGGTCACAATCAGAGATGGGCGCAAAGTCTGAATGGGCTCGGAGCTAGCCCTATGCACTTCCCCCATAGAGTGGATTCAAAGAAGGAAAGGCCCTCCGAGACCACTCTTGATCCCTATCGGGGCCGGTGTTATCATCTAAAGACTTCAATAATGCTATTTCAGCCCCAAGAGCAGACCGTTCTAGTCTTTCTTCCAGACACCTTCCCGATCATTCGGGAAAGGCCATTTACTCCGTACCTACAAGGAGGTCGAGAGGATGCCCGATTTCTCAGTATTGAAGGAGGAGCTGATCGAGAGTGACCCCAATTTCCGCCGCCTACACGACGACCATCAGGGTTGTGAGAAAAGGCTCGCGGAACTGATTGGGAAGTCACTTCGCTCCCCTGAAGACGAGGTCGAGGAAAAACGGATCAAACTTCACAAACTTCGATTGAAGGATGAGATGGAAGCTATCCTTCATAATCATTCAGGTGTCCTCGCTCCGGCCTAAGCGACACCGAATTCAGCAGTAGCTAGACTCTTATTTCAGGCAATCCAATAGCCTGTCCAGTAAACCGCGAGAGGGGATCTCCCCTCTCCTTTTCAATTTGAGACCATGAAATTCGCTCGAGAAGCCTGGCCCTTCGTCGTTCCGTTCATTGCCCTCGCCATCATTCTTGGATTCTCCGGATACCGAGTCTGGGCGAGTGTTGCCGCCGTTCTCGCAATCCTCTTGTTGCTCTTTTTCCGCCATCCGAGCCGCACTTTCTCGGGAGATCCGAACTCGATCATCGCTGCCGCCGACGGTGTCGTATTGAAAATCGACACCCTTGAGGATGCCGAAGTAGGCCCAGGAAAATTCCACCGCGTGATCACTTTTCTCTCGGTCTTCGACGTCCATACTCAGCGGGCGCCAACCCAGGGGGAAGTGATCTACTCGAAGCTCACGGACGGCCGCAAAGTTGCAGCTTTCAACGCAGATGCGGGAGAAGTCAACGCCCGACATCTCTCCGTATTGAAACTCCCCAACGGAGACCTGATCGGAGTTCGGCAAATCGTAGGATTGGTGGCGAGGCGGATCGTTTGCTACCTAAAGCCAGGCCAAGAGGTCCAACAAGGGGAGACGATCGGCTTGATCAAATTTGGCTCCCGGGTCGATCTGTTGGTGCCCGCGACCTACCGGATTCAAGTGGGCAAAGGGGATCGTATGCGCAGCGGAGAAACCCTCGTCGCTTCCCCACCAGAAGGAAAACCATGAAGCCGCAGCGGAGACCTTTTCGGGGGCGGCTCCGCAGAGGGATCTTCATCCTCCCCAGCCTCTTTACCACCGGCAACATCCTGCTGGGTTTCTACGCCATCATTCTGGCCTACCGAGGGCGCTTTTCAGACGCGGCGCTACTGATCTTTCTGGCTGCCATTATCGATACCCTCGACGGGCGCATCGCTCGCATGACCGGTACCGACAGTGAGTTCGGGCGAGAATATGATTCTCTCGCCGACTTACTGACCTTCGGAGTCGCTCCGCCCCTGATGGCTTTCTTCTGGGGCCTGGAGGACTTCTCTCGTATCGGCTGGCTCATTCCTCTGTTTTTCACCATCTGCACTGCGACTCGGTTAGCCCGTTTCAACATTCAGACCTCCAGCATCGACTCGAGGTTCTTCGTCGGTATGCCCGCCCCGGCAGCAGCGAGCTCCTTTTGTGCGATTCTCTATACCGTTCCACAGCGGAGTGATTTCACGGCTCCCTGGCAAGCGGTTCTTTCCGCCATCACTATGGCCGCTTTGATTCTCCTCGGCAGCCTCATGGTTTCGACCTTCCGCTACCGGAGCTTCAAACAGATTGACCTACGAAAGCGGTGGAGCTACCGCGCCCTTCTACCGATCTGCACTCTCGTGTTGGTGATCGCTTTGCGCCCCGAGGCCTTCTTTCTGGCCATCGGAGTTCTCTATACTGCGTCGGCTCCGATCGCCTGGTTGATGGGGCGACTGAAGCGAACCCCCTCCCCTGGCTCTGAGGAGGGGCAGCTAGCGGAAGGCGCCGTCATAGTGAAAGACCCAGCAGAAAGCGAGACCTAATGAGTGTTTTAGCCCTTCTCAACCCCACTTCCCTTCTAGGAAACGATATCCGCGAGGCATTGGAGCAACGTCGCGAGCTATGGACCGAGCTGCGCCTCGTGACAACCCGCAAAGATGAAGTGGGACGCCTTACGGACGTCCGGGGTGCCGCCACCATTGTCGCGGCTTTCGACCAAGATAGCCTGACCGGTGTCGACCTCGCTTTCCTCCCCGGGTCCATGGCGGACCTCGCCGAGCCACTGGCAGCAGCTGCGCCAGGAACGACCTCGATTTTGCTCGCTGGAGACGCTGATGTGGAGCGAGGGACCCCGGTTATCGCCGGCGTTAATCTAGAGGCAGCCCAACGAGGTGAAACTCTAGTGAGCCCCCACCCAGCGGCTATTGCCGTGGCTCATTTGGTCAAGCCCCTGGTGGCTTTAGCCCAGAAGCTCTCCGTTTCTGCCACAGTGATTCTGCCAGCGTCTCTATTTGAGCAGGAAGGCCTCGACGAGCTGTTCGAGCAGACTCGCCAGATCCTCACCTTTTCGTCTGAAAAGGCGAGGAAGGTTTTCGATGAGCAGTTGGCTTTCAATCTTCTCCCCGTGTCAGCGGGTTCCAGTCGCCACCTTCCCGAATTGGTAGAGAACACCCTGGGAAGCAAGGTGGATACCTCCATTCAGCTGCTCCAAGGAGCCGTCTTCCATAGCTTGGGAATCAGCCTGCAGTTGCGATTCGAAGGAAGCGATCCAGGACTGGAGCCAATCCGCTTAGCTCTCGAAGAGAGCCCCTATCTGGAGTTTGTGGACGATCCGGATCAACTCGGCCCCGCCGCCGCCGCCGGCCGGGAAGAGATTCTTGTCGGTCACCTCCAAACCGGACGGCCCGGCGAATATTGGCTGTGGGCAGTGATGGATAATCTCACTCTCGGTGGGGCCTTGAACGCGGTCCGCGTCGCCGAAGCGGTGCTCTAACTAGCCCCCATCACAGCGGAGACCCCAAATGCCGTGAGGTCCGCCGGCGCGATAGAAGGCGAAAGAGAGTCGCCAATAGACGAAACAGCGACGATTGTCGCAAGGCGAATCGCCTAGCGTGAGCCGTGGGGATAGGGCTTCTCTAGCTGGGCTTCCCGGCCACGGACGTCTATGGGCGACAAGCTCTTAGGCTTCGTCAGTCCCTTCCCCTACCAGATTGACCGCTTCCCTATCCAGGTAGGTCTCCACGTCCAGGAGACGATCTGGTCCGGCCCGCCGCACCGTAGCTAAGAGATCACCCATGGTGCTCTCTTCTTCTAACTGCTCTTCCAAGAACCAATTCAGAAGGTTCCGGGCCGAGAGATTTCTCTCTTGCTCCGCCAGATGAACCAATTCCTCGATCTGAGCCGTGACACTTTCTTCCGATTCGAGAGCCATGGCTACTGCCTCTTCCGCCGATGCGAAACCGGAAGGGGGCTGCGCAATGGCAGGAATTTCCACCGGGGCTCCGACATCGAGGAGAAATCGCAGGAACTTCATGGCGTGGGCTCTTTCTTCTTCCGCTTGGCGGAAGAAGAATCGAGCCAGCGTCGGCAAGGCCTCCGAATCGAAATAAGAGGCGATGGAGAGATATTTCATGGAGGCAAACATCTCGTTGCCTACCTGAGTATTTATGGCTTCGGCGAGTTTTTCACTGGCGCGCATGGGCATGATTCCTTTCCGTCAAAGTTGGCCTTATCTTGAGGCCCAGGATCGCTGCTGGCAACCCCCTAAGGGCCGGTACTGTCGGTTGAATTGGTGATGGACTTGGCTGGGGCGAAGATCTCTAGTCAGCGAGCAGTCTCGGGCGAACCACCGTCTCCAGAGACCCCGTTGTCGCCAGAGATAGAATCACCCTTGGCTGTCTTAACATTCGATCACATTGATCGCCAGGCCTCCCCTGGAAGTCTCCTTGTACTTCCGCTTCATATCCGCGCCGGTCTGGCGCATGGTTCGGATGACTTTATCCAAGGAGACTTTCTGCCCGCCCTGGGCCCGCCGGGCGATGCGGGCAGCGTTGATGGCCTTCACCGCCCCCATGGCATTACGTTCGATGCAGGGAATCTGCACCAAACCTCCCACCGGATCACAGGTTAGGCCCAGGTTGTGCTCCATGCCGATCTCCGCGGCGTTTTCCGCCTGTTCGTTGGTGCCCCCGATAGCGGCGACGAGACCTGCCGCAGCCATGGAGCAAGCGACTCCCACTTCCCCCTGGCACCCCACCTCCGCCCCGGAGATCGAGGCGTTTTCCTTGAATAGAATTCCCACCGCCGCAGCGGTGAGGAGAAAACGAATCACGCCTTCTTCGTCGGCACCGCCGACGAATCGCCAATAGTAATGAAGCACTGCCGGGACGATACCCGCGGCACCGTTGGTGGGTGCGGTCACCACTCGGCCCCCGGCAGCGTTCTCCTCGTTGACTGCGAGAGCGAAGAGATTGACCCAGTCCAGCACGGTCAACGGATCCTTCAAGCCTTCCTCCGGTCGTTCGCACAATTCCCGATACAGGGTTGAAGCGCGCCGAGGGACCTTCAGAGAACCGGGTAAGACTCCTTCTTGGCGGCAGCCCCTTTCGACGCAAGCTTGCATGGTCTGCCAAATCTCCAGCAGGCGACGCCGAATCTCGTCCTCCGACCGCCAACCGCATTCGTTGGCCATCATCATCTGGTGGATCAGCAAACCGTTCTCTGCTCCGAGGCGGAGCATCTCCGTACCGGAAGAAAAGGGGTAGGCCAGCGGAGTTTTGTCCATCACCAGAACGTCCTCCGCAACCGCCTCTTTGTTGACCACGAAACCGCCCCCAATGGAGTAGTAGATGCGCTTCGCCAGCACCTCCGCGTCTACCCCAAGAGTGGGTTTCTCGACCGAGAACGCGGTGAACCGCATGCCATTGGGATGAGCTGGTAGGGACTCTCGACGCCGAAACAGGAGATCCTTGGCTTCCAGGAAGGGTAGGAGGCGGCCATCCGGAAGGCGAAGGCGTTTCCTTTGGCGAATCTTCTCCAATCGAGCCTCCACCCCGTCCGGGTCGATCGTCTCCGGAGATCCCCCCTCGAGTCCTAGCAGCACGGCCCGATCGGTGCCGTGGCCCTTTCCTGTCAGGGCCAGAGAACCAAAAAGCTCTACTTGCAAACGCAAAGTCTGATCCAACAAACCTCTTTCCTGCAGGCCCCTGACGAAGAGCAAGGCAGCTCTCATGGGACCCACGGTATGAGAGCTGGAGGGTCCGATGCCGACGGTGAATAGATCGAATACGCTGATAGCCATGGTGGGGGTCTCCTCCTGGAGGCGCGATTCTAGTGGCAATGATGCCGTCCGAACACCCCCTCCTGTCGTCTCTTTCCATCGACGAGAGAACCTGCCTGGGTGCCCGGTAGCGCTGCTATACTCCAGGGTGTCGTCTCCACGCGTCTGATTCAGGGCGCACTTTCCTTTCATCGGCCACCGCTGCCCAGGAGCTCAACGTTCATGGCATCTAGTGAAGACACCCAGAATCACCATTATCAAGTCGTCATTCTTGGTTCCGGCCCCGCCGGACTGACCGCCGCTCTCTACTCTGCCCGCGCCGGCCTGCAGCCCCTCGTCCTGGAAGGTAACCAGCCCGGCGGACAGTTGACGATTACTACCGACGTGGAGAACTTCCCTGGTTTTCCGGAAGGAATCTTGGGACCCGAGCTCATGGACCGCATGCGGGAACAAGCTCGCCGATTCGGCACCGAGGTGAAATTCGAGGAGGCCGTCGAGGTCGACTTGACCCGCCGCCCCTTCGCGGTGCGCACCGACGAAGGAAGCTATCTGGCGGACAGCCTGATTGTCGCCACCGGTGCTTCCGCCAAACTTTTGGGCCTGCCATCAGAGGAACACTTGATGGGCTACGGAGTCTCCGCCTGTGCCACCTGTGACGGATTCTTCTTTCGGGAAAAGGAAATCGTCGTCGTCGGTGGTGGTGATTCAGCCATGGAAGAAGCCAACTACCTGACCAAATTCGCGACCAAAGTGACTGTGATTCACCGCCGGTCAGAACTGAGAGCCTCGAAGATCATGCAGGAGAGAGCCCTCAAGAACCCCAAGGTAGCCTTTCAATGGAATAGCTCCGTTCAAGAGATCCTTGGGAGTCGGGAAGACGGCGTTCACGCAGTTCGTCTTCAGGACACCCAGACCGGCGAGGAATCCGAATTTCCAACCCAAGGTGTCTTCATGGCTATCGGCCACAGTCCCAATACACAAATCTTCCGCGACAAGCTGGACATGGACGCCGTGGGTTACATTCAAGTGAATCCCCCTGCCACCACCACCAACGTGCCTGGAGTATTCGCCTGTGGTGACGCTATGGACCCATCCTACCGACAGGCGGTCACTGCGGCCGGTACCGGCTGTGCCGCGGCCCTCGACGCTGAACGTTGGCTGGAGCTGCAGGACTGATGTCCTCAAAAAAATCTGGGAAAAGGGCAACAGCAAACGAGCGGCCGACAACTCTGGGTGCTCTGAAGCAAACTGACTACACTCCCCGGACCGTCAAAGAGGAGCTGCGAGGCAATCTCAAAATCGCCCTGGCCAAGGGGCAGCGGCTCTTCCCGGGAATTCTGGGCTATGAGCGGACGGTCATTCCCGGGGTGGTCAATGCCCTCTTAGCCGGGCACGACTTTATTCTGTTGGGTCTGCGAGGGCAGGCGAAGACACGAATTCTCCGCGCTCTGGTGCATTTTCTCGATGAAGAAGTTCCGGTACTGGAAGGTGCGGAGCTCAATGATGATCCCCTGGCCCCCATCTCGACCTGGGGTCAACGTCGCATAGCTGAGATGGGGGACGACACTCCTATCTCCTGGCTACACCGAGAAGAGCGATACACCGAAAAATTGGCGACCCCAGATGTATCCATCGCCGACCTTCTAGGGGATATCGACCCCATCAAAGCCGCGACTCGCAAGCTGACCTTCGCCGACCCTGAAGTGATTCACTTCGGCATCATCCCCCGCTCCAATCGCGGCATCTTCGCGGTCAACGAGCTTCCGGACCTGGCTCCCCGGATCCAAGTCGGCCTCTTCAACATCCTGGAAGAACACGACCTGCAGATTCGTGGTTTCCCCGTGCGCATTCCCCTGGATCTGCTCATGACTTTCTCTGCCAACCCAGAGGACTACACCAACCGCGGAACCATCATCACACCGCTCAAGGATCGCATCTCGTCTCAGATCCTTACCCACTACCCAAGGGATCTGGACGTGGCAGCGGAAATCACTCGTCAGGAAGCCTGGATCGACCGAGGGACCAACGGTGTCGTGATCACCGATGAAGTACGCATGCTGGTGGAAGAAATCACCGCTGCCGCCCGGGATAGCGATCTGATCGACCAGGCCTCAGGGGTGAGCGCCCGGGTCGCCATCTCGGCCCTCGAGCTGCTGACCTCCAACTTGGAGCGGCGATCCATCCAGACTCAGGACGAGGCGGTCCACGCCCGACTGTGTGACCTTCATATGCTCTTGCCGGCCATCACTGGAAAAGTTGAGATGGTCTACGAGGGGGAACAAAAGGGACCAGAGGTGGTCGCTGAGCAGATTATTGGTCAGGCCATCAAGAAGGTCTTCGACCAACGTTTTCCCGCAGTGGGCAAAGAAGTCGGCAGCGGCGGCGAAGACGACACCGGTCCCTACGCCGGAATCGTAGCTTGGTTTGCCGCCGGGGGCTCCATCACCCTCTCTGACGAGCTTGCCTTCGACGAGTTCGAAAGCGCTCTGGATCAAGTTCCGGGCCTCTTGGAGTTGGCGAGCCAGCACTCGGCGGAACGCTACCAACGAGCCCTAGCGGCAGAGATCATCCTGGAGGGCCTGCGCCAGAATCTCAAGCTAGCCCGAGAAGATCTGGACAGCCAAGTCAGCTACAAGGAACTGGTGAAGTTTCAGTTGCTCAAGCCTCGCGGTGGCCGAAGAGACGACGAAGGCATCAACTGAGTTCCAATAGCTTTCCGTAGAGACCTCCTAGGGCACTCTGTCACCCTCGACGGGGAAGTGGAATTTTCGGGTCCCCCCCCTTGCTTACACGCGCTTCAACAACCCATCAAGGAGCGATAAAACCTCTCTATTCTTCCGAATAAGCTGACTGATGTACAATGCAATCATCTTATTAACTTCATGGAGGAACTTATGAGATTACTCTCGAGACTCCCACTCCTACTGCTCGCCTTGGCAATGGTTATGGGAGGCTGGACCATGGCAGAAGCTGCTGAAGCGGCTGATGTTACGAAGGCCCAAGAGTCATCCGCCCAGGGAACAGCTGAGACTCCGGAAGCCATCTGTCTCGCCGGACTCACCGGTGGGGAGGCTGCCGAACTGACTCCTGCCCTGCAAGATGAAGAAGCGGAGACCGAAAAGGTATTCCTCGTCCCGACCAACCCCTGCTTCCGTCCTCCCCCACCCCCACCCGGCTGCTTCTGCAATGGCTGCTGCGAGAACTGCCGATGCTGGAGGGGCGGCATCGTCCAGAAATGCGTGGACCGCTCCTAAGAATCTAGTCTTGCGGTGGATGGTGGCCTAGCGATCAACAATGCGCTTGCTTGGCTACCATCCATAGAAGGCTAAGCCTCGGTATGCCGGCGCGCTGGGGGCGAGTATACTTTCGCCATGCGGCACCGTTTTCGATATTTGGACCCAGAGATCATCCGCCAGATCATGGCGGATCAGGAGCTGCAGCGAATTTTCAATCAGTTGGTTCTCGCTGCTGGCGGTGACGCCGAGCAAGCCATGGATTGGATGCGCCAGATCCAAGAGCAAGGCTATCTGCCGGAAGACCTGGACCTCGAAGCCTTTTTTCAAAGCCTCGCTGACCAGCAAATGCTTCAGCCCAACGAAGAGGGCCAGCTTTCACTAACCTCTGGGGGAGAACGGCGCATTCGTAAGAGTGCCTTTGAGCAGATCTTCTCGGGGCTCGAGCGGGCGGGACCGGGCTACCACCCGGTGCGCTCCGCCGGAGAAGGCTTGGAGCGTCTCCCAGAGACGCGGCCCTACAGATTTGGCGATGACATCCACCACTTGGATGCAGCTCGATCCCTACAGAACAGCCTGCGGCGTCACGCCGGAACCTCCTTCGACCTAGGGGAAGAGGACCTCGAGGTCTTCGAGACCGAACATCTGACATCCTGCGCGACCATCGTCGCCATCGATATCAGCCATTCGATGGTGCTCTATGGGGAAGATCGCATCACCCCGGCCAAGACGGTAGCTCTAGCGCTCACAGAGCTGATCACGACTCAATACCCCAAAGATCATTTAGGGGTGATTCTTTTTGGTGATCGAGCCGAGAAAGTCGAGCTGTCGCGGATTCCCTACATCGATGCGGGGCCTTACCACACCAATACCGCAGAGGCCCTGGAGCTCTCTCGAGCTCTTCTCGCCCGGCAACGCCAACCCAACAAGCAGATCTTCTTGATCACGGATGGCAAGCCCTCTGCCATGACCGAAGCGGGGCAGATCTACAAGAATCCCTTCGGCCTCGACATGCGCATCATCAATCGCACCTTGGAGGAAGCGGATAGCTGCCGTCGCCAGAAGGTAGTGATCACGACCTTCATGATCGCCACCGACCCAACCCTCACTGCTTTTGTCGAAAAGATGACCAAGATCAATCGAGGCCGCGCCTACTTCGCATCGCCCTACAATCTCGGCGAGTTCATCTTGGCGGACTACATTCGTAACCGCCGCCAGCGGGTGCGGTAGTAGCCGTGCCCATCCTGGCCGTGTTCCGACCAAGTAGTGGTCCGATAAAGTAGCGAGAGCAGCCACTCGGGCGAGCAGCTAGAAAATGACCCCGGCAAGCGACCTAGGGGTGACTGCGGTCCCTCACCTCTTCGGAGGTCAAGCCATAGAGAGCTGGGGTCTCGACCCCCAGCATGGCCAAATAGAGATAGATCTGCCCCCGATGGTGAGCTTCGTGCTCAACCATGGCTCGTAACCATTTCCAGACTCGGATCTCGGCACCGCCAGGCGTGGTGCACTTGCGCTGAAGGTCTTCGTCTCCCAATCGACCAAAGATCTCTAAAGACTCCTCATGGAGTCGATCTACGAAAGCGAAGACCTCGTTATAACCGTCTGCTAGGTCCCGACCGCAGCCCGCATAGCGACTCGGCCGGCCCTGCACGTTTTCGGCAAACATATGCCGTTCCAGGGCCGCCAGATGGCGCAAGAGATCTCCCAGCGTCCACTTTCCTTCCTGGTAGGTCCACTCCATCTTGTCAGTGGGAATCCGTCGGGCGACTCGCAGAGTTCGCTGGCGGATCTTGCCGTAGTAGTCCAGAAAGGCTGGAAGCGAGGAGATCTCCATGACGACTCTAGGGAATCTTCCCGCCGACGACGTATTTGACCATCCTGCCGGCTTCCAAGACTTCCCCTTCCTCGACGTGATTGAGGATCGCCAGAGTCTGCAAATCTGAGCTGCTGGGATAACGTCGCGAGAAGTCCGCGAGGCTCATGGATTCCTGGAGTCTCACCACTTCGAGCTGTGCAGGCTGCACATCCAGGTAGCGGCGATCCGTTAGGCGCTGAAAACTCTCCACGGCTCCCGCCAGTCCTCGATCGTAGCCCCGCCACTTGCCTTCGGAGCTGTAGGTCAGCAGTCGAAAGACTCGGTCTCCCTGGGAAATGAAGGCCGCCCTACCCAGCACCCTTTGCGGTTCCGTTCCGGTTTGGAAGTAGCTCCCAGTGGCCTGCAAGCCGCGAAGAGCTGGCCGCCAGCGGTTGCCCCGGGTCACTTTGCTCTCCTCGAAGAAAGCGCGTTCCGCCTCATCCACCGTATCTTGCTGCGCCAGAGTCATCACCATGATGGCATCTTTGTTGGGGCTGATGGCAGCGACGGCGCTGCGGGCATTCTGGGTGGTCCAGCCCTGAGGAAAGGTCAGTTGCAAGGCCAGGTCCGGATGATAGAAGACGTTGTCCTTGAAAAAGCCTTCCCTCGGGTTGCTGCCATAGGTCATGCCGGCGAGGCGAGAGAAATATTCATCCCGGCGTACCGGCCTGCCGGTGAAGTCGACGTTCATGGCACTAATCTTCTGTCCCAGACGGGCGACTCGGTTCTCCGGAGCTGGATGGGTCGCCGTCCAGCCCGGACCTCGAGGTGCCCCAGCTGCAGCGCTCACTCGGCCGAGAGTCTCGAATACCTCAGTCATGGGTCTCGGGTCGTAGCCGACCCGATCGATATAGCGCAACCCCAAATCGTCCGCCTGGCGCTCGTCATCTCGGCTGAATTTGAGAAAAGCCAATTGCATCCCAGCGTTGGCGAGAGCTCCATAACCCTGATTGCGAGGATCTAACAGCACGGTTCCCACCGCCAGGCCTACCGAGGCCAGTTGCTGCTTGCTCATCTGGTTGGCGCTGTGACGAGCCACCACATGGCCGATCTCGTGTCCGAGCACCGACGCCAACTCCGCCTCCGAGGAAAAATGAGCCAAGATCCCTCGAGTGATGTAGATGTAGCCTCCAGGCAGCGCGAATGCATTCACCAGAGGGTCGTCCACGACGCGGAAATGCCACTCGAGATTGGGCCGTTCTGACTTCGCCGCTAGGTCACGGCCAAGGCTGCTGACGTACTCTTGAATCTCCGGGTCGTCGTAGAGGCCCATGGACGCGATAATCTGGGGATCTGCCTCCCTGCCCATAGCGATCTCTTGGGCCTCGGAGATCAACATCAACTGATTCTTTCCCGTAGCCGGGTTCACGGAACAGCCAGTGGTGACCATGACGGTACAGAGGACGAGGGAAAGCAGAAAACCCTGGGTTGCCTTCCGACTCAAAATTTTGAATTCCATTTCTTCTCCTTCATTCCAAACCCTTCGAGCCTCCTGGAGGCCGCCGGGAAACTTTCTCTGGCTAACGAACGGGCTCGCCTGAAGCCGCAGCCGACCAACCACCCTTTACATCGGCACCACACCTTCTGCGGTACCCTTCTGCCCGATACCTGACCCCAAGCAGCCCGCGGTCATAGCCACTGGCTGCAAGAGGAAAACTATTGGGAGAAATGCCCCCAACAGCGTCAGCAAATCCCTTCGGAATCGATAAGAAAAGAAACACTCCATCGTTGGCGCTTCGCAGCCCTACCACCCCCTGAGGGGAGTCGCTGCCAGGATCCACTGCCAAAATCTGCCGGATTCTGGACGGCCTGACGAGCGGTTCAGAGCCACTCTGACTTCTAGAAAGGCCTCTCAAGCGAGAGCACTGAGACCTTCTCGCAGCTGCTGGCGCAGAGTCACCATCAGCTCTTCATCCTTCACATCGATGACCGGCGTCGTATCGTATTGCTCGAAGAACAGACTGGCGGCTTGTTCCTTTTCCACTTCGAGAGCACGACGCAGTTTTCGGTTCTCGGGAACAAAGCCTCGCGGTATCAGCCGGGTCAGAGTCTTTCCGATAGTCCCTTGAAGACCGCAGATGAAGATCGTTGCCCGAGCCGGAGTCAGCTCGCCGTCGGCGAGGCCGCAGCGCTGCTCTAATTCTGCCAACCGTTCGGGCAAGAAGTAGTCTTCTACCCTCCCCACGTCCCCCGTCCAGTCCGGAGTTTCTTTCGGCCGGCTCACCGACCCGAAATAGCGCAGACCATGTTGGTCCCGCAGGCCGTTGAGCTCGTCCACATAGCCCAGATCCGCTGGATACGAAGCGCCATGGAGAATGACGAACTCGCTCAAATCTCGGCCTGGCTCGCGTAACAAAGCACTGCGCACAAAGCTAGTGAATGGAGCCAAGCCGGTACCCGCCGCAACACAGATCTTGAGACGCCGATCCTCGCTCCCAACCGTGTCCTCGAGGGTAAATTTCCCAGTGATCTTGGGACCGAGAAACATCCGGTCCCCCTCACCGATCTTCCACAGGAGATGGGTCAGAGGATTGTCGCTTTCCGGATGCCCTACATAGCGCACGTAGAATTCCAGAGCGCCCTTCTCTTCCGGGGCATTGACGATCGACATGGGCCGGCGCACCGAGCCCAAGTCCGGATTCGCCTCATTGTTTAGCCCAAGGACTCCATACTGGCCGGGCAGAAAAGTAGCCAGGCCTGCGGCGAGCTCCGCATCCGGTTGAACTTTGAAAATAGACAGGGAGGAAGTGAGGTCCTCTCTCCCGATCAGGGTCGAGTTGTACTGTAAAGGTTTTGCCATTATCGAGATGATACCACTGCTGGCCGAGGCCTGGGATACCCCTGCCAGGGGGCAGCTTGGATCCAGCACAGGAAAGGCGCTACACGTTTTCGCGTGGGCTAGTTTCTCGCCTCTAGGAGCCAGTTCCCTTCTGCCTCACCAAAGTCCTGTGCCAAAAGACCGGCTCCTCCGCGCCGAGTTCGGGGACAGCATCGTCACTCCGAACGAAGGATTCTCAGCTACATGGTATCTATCTAGCCAGCGAGAAGAAGAAATCTTGGGTTAGAACACTCCACCGTCTAGAGACAACTCCTTGCTGGACACTCCTTCTTGCTAGAAACGCCGTGCCTTTGAAAACACCGTTACCTAGGAAACCGGGAGTCGCGCCAGAGTATGAAGATCGCCTCGACAGATTTCCCAGACCCAAAAGAGGTAGAGCGTGACCTGGTCGCACGCCTACTCGAAGGCGACGAAAGGGCCTTCGAGACTTTGGCAGACGACTATTTTCCCGGCTTACTGCGCTTCGCCCTCGGCCGGCTGGGTAAAGACTACGAGCTCGCTAGAGAGCTGGTGCAGTCGACCGTCTGCAAGGCAGTCACCAACCTCGAGACCTTTCGCGGCGACGCATCCCTGTTTACCTGGCTGTGTGCCTGTTGCCGAAACGAAATAGCGCTCCATTTCCGAACCCAAGGCCGGGCTCCAAGATTGGTCGAGCTAGAAGAAACGACCCCTGGGTTGCAAGCCATGGTTCCTCCGTCCGGCCGGCGTGGCCCCGAAGCCAACGTTCTAAGGGGTGAGGAAGCCAGTCTGGTCCATCAGACTCTGGACGAGTTACCGCCGCGCTACGGCAAAGCCTTGGAATGGAAGTACATCGACGGCCTTTCGGTCAAAGAGATCGCCCAACGGCTCGAAACCGGCCCAAAAGCAGCTGAATCGGTTCTTACTAGGGCCCGACTGGCATTTCGCAAAGGATTCGAGAGTCTACAGACCAGCAGCAAAACTGCACCCGCCGTATCTTTTCCGCAGACTTTGAAGAAAGCGCCCCAATCATGAGAGAGCCCATCAACCCACCTGAGAACTCTGTGGCAGATCTCGAAAATGAGAAGGCCGTCAGCTCCCTCTTACAGAAGGCAGGCCACCGCCCCGACTTGCCGGAGGAAGACCTTCTTCAGATCAAACAAGCAGCCAAGGCTGAATGGCGCCGGCACTTGAGCCAAAAGAAGGGGGCGAGCGAGGTTCACCGGGACAGCTACAAATGGGCCTGGAGTCTCGCCGCTGCCGCCATGATCCTGCTCGCCCTTGGAATCGGCTGGCGTTGGTCCCTTCCTAGCGATTTTCCCTCGTCTTCAGCCGTTGCCCAGGTTCAGTTCGTCCAGGGAGCTGCGAGCCTTTTCCTGCCTGGAGCTGACCCCGAGCCTCGAAGTCTTCCTCTCGCTAATGACTCCAAGATTCCTCCTGGGTCCATACTGGAAATTCCTGCGACCGAAGATAGCGGAGGTGGGTTGGTGGCCTTGAAGCTGACTTCTGGCGCCAGCCTGCGGTTAGCGGCAGGCTCCCGTCTTCGGGCCCAAGGACCGTCCAAAGTCGCCCTTGAGCGAGGCCTTCTCTACTTCGATGAGGACCCGACCTTCCACGATGGCCTGGCGCTAGAAGTAGAGACCCCGTACGGCACCGTTCGTCACATTGGCACCCAATTCGAAGTGAAGCTCTCTGAGCAGCCCGGCGACCAGGAGGCGAACCTGCGACTAAGAGTTCGGGAAGGCCTTGTGGAGGTCGACTTCCAAGGCACCTCTCACCGCGCGGAGAAGGGCATCGAACTGGCTGTGTTCGCCGACGGCTCGACCCTTCGCCAAGAGATTCTCTCCTACGGCCCCCACTGGCAGTGGATTCAAAATAGTGCACCGGTGATGGAGATCGAAGGTACCACTGCCTTCGACTACCTTCGCTGGGTGGCCCGGGAAACCGGCCTGGAGCTCATCTTCACTAGTTCAGACCTCAAAACTTCTGCCGGAACCACGATTCTCCATGGCTCGATTCAAGGCCTTCAACCACAGCAAAGCTTGGCCGTAGTCCTCCCCGGCTGCGATTTACAACACCACATCACCGACGGACGGCTCGAGATCCGCAGCCTCTAGGAACCTAGCCAAAGCAATCAAAGTTGGAACCCACCTCTCCCCCCCCTTGATTTGGCCAGACTGTTGGACCACCTCCGGTGTCAGGCATGCAGTTCATGCGTTCCTTAAGTACTCCCCTCTTCTCCCCTTGAATGAAGCAAAAGAGGCGAGCACCGAGAGAAATCGCTGAGCTACCGCATTTAACGCCTGCATGGAATGCATGCCTGACACCCTAGGATTCCGAAGCTCAGCTAAAAATGGGGCTAGGCCTTTCTGGAAGTTCTTGCAGGTCTCTCGAATCAAGATCTGATCACAGCAAAGAGGCCGCAGCCAACAACAGGTACAGCTAATTTGCCTTTGACCTCATGACGTTTCCCTCTTTGCCCAATCCAAGTCGTGTCCCAATAGGGTCGGAGGAGAACCGATTCTTTGTTCAGAAGGGGCAAACCGGCCGGTATTTATGCGGTTTCAGTACATAGATACCGGCGGGAAGGAAATCCTTCGGCGAGACAAGAGCTGTTTCAGAAAGCAGATGGAGAAGGAATTCTGGAGGCTCAGAATTCCCAACGGAACCCGGCAGACGGAGTGATGGAAAGCCAGTGGTCCGGGTCAGCGAGAATGGTGCCATCGTCCTCGTCGATCTCATAGTCAAAACCAGCCAGGTTTCGCCGATCGTAGGCGTTCTGAATATCCAGGAAGAACACCACTCGACCCCAGGAACGCTTCCAGGTGCGACTGGCTCGCAGGTCGAGGCGGTGATAGTCCGACAGTCGGTCGCCAAAAAGAGGTCCTAGCACGGGAAGGAACTCCACGTCGGCTTCCCCCTCGTCTTCATCTCCCGCGTCGCCATCCTCTTCGCCATCTTCTGCGCCTCCTTCAGAGGCGACCTGAATAACGGTAAAGCGGGTGGTTGGCCAGCCGGATCGATATCGCCAAGCGAGATCCAAGTCCCAAACCGGATTGAGTCGAAGACTGAAGTTGACGTTGAGAGCTCGAGGCTGATCGACCTGCCTCGGCACCCTCGCACCGGAAATGCGGTCTCGAACGGAGGAGTAGGCAAAATTGAGCCAACCGTCCCAACGCTTGCCCCCATAGGTGCGAAGGAACAACTCGACCCCTTCCGAGGAAGTTTCTTCAGGAGAAATCCGAACCCGGTCCGGCTCCAGCTCCGGAAAGTTGTTGAACCCCTCGAAGAGATTCTCCCAACGGGGCCGAGGATCGGCAATGTCCCTTTGGTAGGCCTCCAGGCGCAGCACCACTTGCCGCCCTCCAGCTACAGGCTTGCGAAAAAGATGTTCTATTCCCAGGGACCGGTGCTCCGATCGCTCCGCCCTATTGAACGAAGTTTCCCCATCTACAACCTCTAGCTCGTAGGGCCGTTGGCTCTGATAAAAGTAACCCCAGGCAGCTCTTGCGAGAGTCCTTTCCCCTAGGTCGTAGGCAAGATTGATACGAGGGCTGACATGATCCTCATCGGTGAGGGTCTGCCGATCGTAGCGAACCCCCAATTCGAGGGTCAGGCCTTCGATGGGCTGAAGACGGTCCACTAGATACGCACTGGTGTGTTCCTCTGAAAAGGAATCCAGAAAGGTAATGTTGCCGACTCGGGGGCCATCCCTCAGCTCTGCCAGGGAAACTTGGAAGTCGAAATCGGCATCAATGTCGTAGGCAACCTCGAATCGGCGAAAACCGACTCCCCACTCGAGGTAGTGGCGGGAGTTGGCCTGGAAATCCCAAGCCTGGCGCACCTCATCGACATCGACCTGGCGCCGATCCCGAAGGTCCCAGCTCTGCTCTTCCTCTCTCTCGATGGCAGTACGGTCTCGCTGAAGGCGGCTTCGGGAAACGGTGGTCTCCACCAAAAGCCGGCTCCCAGCAGTCATCTGATGACTAAGCCAAGCGTAGGTGCTGTCGTAGTCCGTATCGAAATCCTTGAATTCCTCCTGCTCGATCTCCTGGAGCTCAAAGACATCCCCTGAATGGAGAAAGTTGGTTCGCAACAGGTTCCTGGGACTGACTCGATACTCGAATTTGCCATAGGCATCCCAGTACCTTGGTGTCTCTCGGTCTAGAACCTGCTCGGCGAACTCAGCGAACCCCCTACGGGCCAAGCCCAGCCAGGCTCCCTTGCCGTTTCGAAAAGCTCCCGCGTTCCCCAACTCAACTGTCAGGAGACTGATGCCGAAATGGCTCCGAACTCCCGGTGCAGGGGATGCCGTCGTCATATCCAGAACCCCACTCATACGGTCACCAAATTTGGCTGGGAACCCCCCGGTAGTCAGATCCACCCGGCCCAGGGCTTCCGAGCCGACGATGGAAATGGCGTTGTCGAATTCCTTGAGGTGGAAGGCATCGAAGAGTTCTTGGCCATCTAACAGAACCTGAACTTCATCTCGTCGACCGCCGCGCACCTGAAATTGTGCCGATCGATCATTGGAAGCCGTGCCCGGTAGCAGAGATAGGGCACGAAAGACATCATCTCCCAAGTGAGGAAGCGCCTTGATTTCTTCCTTGCTGAGGGCCAAAGAAGCCTTCGGGCTCTCCGCTAACAACGCGATCTGACTCGGGGTGACAATCATCTCTTCTCGAGTGATCGGCGCTGGATTGAGTTCCAGCAGCACCTCGGTAGGTCTATCGCCAGCTACGGCAACCTGCTCTACTTGCTCCACGACATATCCGGGGATACGGGCTTCCAGCCGATACACGCCACCCGCAGGCAGCGAGACCTCGAATCGACCCTCGGCATCGCTCAAGGCCTCGAATCCTCCAGCTGGCAGAGGTGAGCTTTCGGTTCCTTCTTGGAGCTGGGCCACCAAAGTGACCGCCGCCAAGGGACCTCGGTTGCTCCGAGAAACCACCGTACCGTGAATACCTGATGAACTCGGTGGCGGGGCCTTTCCTCCTCTTACGACTACCCAAATGCCACTTTCCGTAGCCTGTGCCGCAAGACCGTGAGGCGCCAAGATCTCGACCAGAATTTTGCTCAGCTCTTGTGCTTCAGGCTTTGCCTCAACATGAGCGAGAGGGGGAACCAAGGTGCTGCTGAACAGCACAGTCAAGCCCTCGTCTTGTAATTGTCGAAGCGCTTTGGAGAGAGACAGTCCCTGAAGTTGCACGGTCGACTCCCGGCTGCCCAGAGCGGAGGGCTCCGCTGCCAGAGTCTTGCCTGCTCCCAGCAGACCGGAGAGCAGTAGGCTTGCGATCCAGAGCCCTAAGACGCCGGTCCCCCTGGCTCTGTTAAGCCATCGGTTCCGATTCGAATCAGGAACAGATCCCATGAGCTGCTTCTCCACCATCGTCATTGCCATCTCATCTTCAACTCAGGTGATCGTCAATCTAATACAGCTACAGCTCAAAGAGCCTAGCAGACTGGCAGCTCACTGCCTCGAGATGAGAAACCTGGTCTCTGAGCTAGGGAATTCCCCTCCAGGGTTATCAGAAGGGCCAGAACTAAAGTTCTTCCCAGTCGCTCGGTCGAGTCAATGACCTACTCCGATCTAGAACCTGCAGAAACGAAGGAGAGCAGCATGTCTAACCCCGCCCAGATATCGAAACATCACGCATACCTGTCTTCTCTCAACTCTCTCTTCGGCCTTTCCGCCATCTTCCGCCTGGCCCTGATCCTGGTCCTGGGACTGGTCTCAGTGCCCGCGGGTGCACAGGAGTTCACTACCGCCAACCGCGACGGCTGCACCTTCGCCGCCGCAGGCAAAAAATACTTATCTTCTTCTCTGGGCGAAGGCTTCCAGTCGATCCTCGATACCTCAGCTTTTGAAACACTCCCTTGAAAAATACTTTTAATCCTTCTAACTCGCTAGCGAGTCGGGCTTGAAGGGAGGGCGATCGGTATCGAGGTGCGGGTCGACCTCCCCTCATTTCCCCCAACTTCCTCTCCTGCTTCTGCCCCATTCCACACTTCCCCAAACTAGCCAACCATCAAAAACTCTGTCGACTCATCCAATCCAACCATTGCCGGCCAACACAAAAGCAACTAAACGTAATATTTCTCACGACTCGCGAAGGATTTATCTCTCCATGGTGTCTGACCTTTCGAGAACAAAAAAACCTGTGGCAGCGAAGCGAGCACTCGCTCGAACAGCACCCACAACAGCAATCCTCAAGGAGATCTTCCATGGCATACCCCGCCGTTTCCTCGCCACGATTCCGGCACGGCTCTGGCTCGACCTACCTCACCTCGACCCTCTTGGCTCTCGCCTTGGTCTTGACACCAAACTTGGTGGAAGCCCAGGAATTCACTCTCCCCAGCCCGGACGGCTGTACCTTCTCCAGCACCGGAAACAATACCTATTTCCCACTACAGCCGGGACTGTCCTTACTATTGGAAGAAGAAGGTGAAGATGTCACCGTTCGCACCACAGTGACTTCAGAAACCATGGAGATCACCGGAATCACCACCCGGATTTTCGAAAGCCGGGAATTTGAAGAGGACGAGCTGGTGGAGATTTCCCGCAAATACTTTGCCTCCTGCCGAGAAACCGGTGACGTGTGGTTCTTTGGAGAAGATTTCGAGGAATATGAAGATGGCGAAATCGTAGACGAGGGTACCGAATGGCGGGCCGGAGAGGATGGAGCTCAGGCGGGAATTTTGATGCCCAACAGTCCCATGCTCGGTGCTCGCTACACCCTGCAGCGGGCTCCCGGAGAATCCGAAGAGCGAGCCGAGGTCGTCGGCCTCGGGGGCTCCATTGAGGTCCCCGCAGGCACCGCCAACAATGTCCTCGAGACCGTCGAGACCGATGCAGAGGATCCAGGACCCGGAGATCCCAAGCTCTACGCTCCAGGCCTCGGCAACATCATCGACGAAGATCTCGAGCTAGTAGAATTCACCTTGCCCCCCTGTCAGCCTGATGACCACACTCTCTGCCTGCAGGATGGTCGCTTCAAGGTCACCGCTGATTGGACGACTCCGGATGGCACCGAAGGGGACGGCAATGCCATTCTCCCTTCCGCTGAGAGCGGTGAGTTCTGGTTCTTCAATGCTGGCAATACGGAGCTGATCGTGAAAATTCTCGACGCCTGCGATGTGCCGGCATTCAACTCTTTCTGGGTCTTTGCCGCCGGCCTCACCAATGTGGAAGTGACCATCGAGGTCACCGACACCCTCAGCGGCATGACCAAAGAGTACGAGAACGATCAGGGTGACGACTTCGCTCCCATTCTCGACACAGCCGCCTTTGCCACCTGTCCGTGAAGAGCCACCTGCCCTTTCTTGATCTAAGTCATTAGCGGGCAAAGAGGTTGGTGGGTTGGTGAGTTGGTGGGTTGGTGGGTTGGTCGGTGCTCAGGTATCGGCCAGCCCTCCCCCAAGAAGAGCTCCTCTCTGTTCAGTCAGCTAGGGTTCCCAGCACCGATATTGATGATCACTCATGAAGAAAACAATAATACGGTGTTGTCGCCGACAAGAATCTGCCATAGAATAGGGATGTCTTGGAGTTGCTGCCATCTAGAAGGCCTCCGAGTAGAGAACTCTTGATGACAAGAAGAAGCACCATCCACGCCGCCGCCTTCACCATCGCCCTTGTCTTGGCGGTGCTGCCGGCTCTATCCAGCTTCGGCCAAGATGGTTACCGCATCGTCGTCCACCCGGACGTCACTGACAACTCTCTCACTCGCGGCGAAGTCTCGGATCTCTTCCTCAAGAAAAAGGTGGAATGGGCAAACGGTACCACTGTTCGGCCCGTGGTCTTGAAAGAGAAAACCATCGAAGACGCCTTCTGCAACGATGTCATCGGCCGGTCTTCCATAGCCGTCAAGAAGTACTGGCAGCGGCAAATCTTCACGGGCCGAGGCACTCCCCCGGAAGAGAAGTTGAAGGACGAAGAGATTCTCTCCTTTGTCTCCAAGACCCCCGGCGCCATTGGTTTCGTCTCACCCCGAGCGAGCACAGCGCAGAGCCAGGTCAAGATCCTGCAGTTACGCTAGAGTCCCTCCTCCTTCGAAGACCGTCCTTTCTAGAATGCGGTAGGCTCAAGAAACCCAGCTTGTGGGAAGCTGAAGATTGCGTTTCAGAACTCCATCCGCGGGCTCCAATCTTTCCCAGGAATACAGCCTTTTCCCTAATCTTCCCTCCACCCGGGCAGGAATGAGGATCCCTTGATGCTCTTTTCGGCGGCTCTTCCCTATCCTGAGTCAGCCTGCCCAGGGGCCAGTTCGAAATTCTTGGCCCCTCGAGCCTCTCGCCGCAGGAAATCTAATGCCCAGCAACGAGGGCCGAAGTTGGAGTCCAAACCTCAGGCGGCGTGGGCCGCCAACAAGAAGGTGTCTAGCTTGCCGAAGGCTGCAGTCCAGCCAGGCTGGACGTGCTGAAGGAGATCTTCCGGTAGGCCCTCGTGGACCAACCGAACCTCAGTGCCGTCAGGATGCTCGAGAAAATCGACGCTCACCTGCATGGCCGGTGCCATTTCCGACCCTTCGGAAGCGTAGGCCAATCTTGAGGGCGGGTCATATTCGGTGAACTGAGAAAGCCCCGGAAAGGTCCCGGCACCTTCGATGGTCATCAGGTGGTTGTACTTGCCTCCCACTTGGGGCTCGATCTCCGAAACAACTTTCGTCGTTTGAGCACAACCCCACCACTGCTGAACTTTGCTGGTCTCTACCCAAGCCTCGAAGACGGCCTCCCGAGGTGCTGCGTAGACTCTGGTGACGAAGAGCTTGCCGTCCTCGAACCGAATGTCCGTACTCATTTCTGTGTCTTCTCCTGTTCCTTCAAATAGATGTCTACTGCTTCGAATTGGTGATGCCAAAACCGGACATAGGTTGCGATCCAGCTCCGAGCCTCCTCAATGGGCCGCGGATCGACCTTGATGTGATGCTCCCGGCCCCGTCGGGTCCGCTGAATGAGACCAGCCTTTTCCAGGACTCGAAGGTGCTTCGAAATAGCTGGCTGAGAAACATCGTAGGGAGCGGCCAAAGCGCCAACCTTGGTCTCCCCCGCCGAGAGCCTCTCTAGAATCCCTCGCCGAATCGGGTCTGAGAGAGCACCGAAAACGCTGTCGAGCTGACTCTTTCCTATAACCATTTGGTTAACTATTTCAAGCAAACCTCCCCCTGTCAACCCTCCCCAGATGAGGTGCCAGGCATGCGTTCCATGCAGTCCTTAAATAGATGAGCTGAGCACAACCCACTGAAGCGCCAGGTCAGCTGTAATTAAGGGATGCATGGAACGCACGCCTGACACCCTGGCGTCGATTGGGAACTATTGGAGCTGGACAGGGTCTGCCTAGATGAGGGAAGCGGGGATTGCCCTTTTGAAGGATCCCTAGAAATCGAAGATATCTGTACCGGGGAGATTCTCATGAGGTCTTCTCTTCACTTCTTGATCTTCGCGGTTGCCCTTACGGCGGCCGTGGGCAGCGATGCCTCGAGCCCAACCGACTATGTCCCGCCGAAGGTCGTCGAAGAAAGCCGCCAACTGGTCGCAACTGGTACCGGCGAAGATCCTCAACGGCTCAGAAATCTCGTTGAGCTCTTCCGGTCCACCCCCATCTATTGCTCTGATCTCGAAGATGTCTTTCTTCCGGTTTTCTTGACTCACTCCCGGAGCGATCTGCTCGAGATTATGGTCGGCGACCGACAGGGTGTTCTCGATATTCTCAAATTCGGTGAAGATTCGACTTGGTTTGTCTACCAAATCTTGACCCAAAAGCCCCTCCAGGAGGCAGTGCCCGCCGTCGTTCGCCTGCTATTGGCAACCCAGGATTGGGACTCGGTCCTCACCAACAGCACATGGAAGGTCTACTTCGCCTTCGTAACAGATAGAGCTCCTTATCTCGAGCTACCACTTCTCACTCGGATCACTCGAGAAACAGAGAATGCTGACCTGGCCATTTTCGCTGTCCAGCGACTCGCTGAGATAGTTGAATTTGACCCGGAAGATGTCGTGGCCGAAAGACTGACCAAGGCACTTCTAGCGCTCCGCCGATTCCGAGGTTTCCCACCAACCAACCGGTTTGATTGGAGAGAAGTCGATACCTATCTAGCTACGTTTGACCTCTGGCAAAGCAGGACTGGAATCGATCTGGTGGTTGACGAGATACGCAGCCTGAACTCCCGTCCTTATGCCACAGGCCTACTGCTTCCGAGGGTCGCTATGCCGCTGACCTGTGGTGACCAAGTTCGAATCGATTCCTACCAGGCAAATCTAGCCTTCGTGGATTGGTGGCTGAAGCATCGTCACCAAGTGGAATGGGACGCCCCCCACGGCCGCTGGGTCGCTGATAGGAAGTGGTTGCAGTGCGGACAAGCGCTGAAGGAGCAGCGAGTGATCTGGGATGCCTAAGGCCGAAGACACCTCATCTTTGACAGCGTGTTGGCGGCAGCTCTCGCTCGGAATCTCGTAGAGATGAAGAAACATGGCATCGTCATCACCTTGATCTCACTGGTGCTGCTCCTCTTCCTGTCCGTGCGTAGTCGCCAAAGAGGGCAGAAGGCGTCGACCGACTGACAAATAGCAAAAGACCGCGTGATGAGCACGCGGCCAAAGAGAAACTGAAAGTACCGGGACTCCCTTTAGTTCACAGAAAGCCTCTTCTGCACTCGGTGATTGTCGTTGTCCGAGTCGTTATGAGCTCTGGCATAACCAACTTTGTAACAATATCTTCCCCGCCGAACATTCCTATCCGTCCAGTTGAGATCGACCTCAGCCCCCACGTTCAAGACCGACAGACCCTGGAAACCTCGAGAACCTCCGACCTGACTGCCATAGCCGGAACAACTAGAGTTGTTGTAGCGCGTCAGCTTGATGCTATTGGCTGGGCAGGTTCCCGTCCCCTCGTTCTTGAATCTCACCCTTAAGCCAATGTTACCGGCAGAGGTCGTAGGTCCTTGTGGAAGAACAAAGTTAGCCGTCAAGTCACACCCGGTGGGCGGCTGGCCACCGCCACCGTTGCCGTTACGAGATTTGAAAGCGATCGTCTGGCTGGGACTATGATTGCCGTTGTTGGCATCCGAATGACCTCCACCGTAGTCCGGGCGGTAGGTGAACTGCCCGGAGGGTGGGTGATCATCATCTCTCCAGGAGACGTTCTTCCTCTGCCCGGGTGCCAAGGCTTGCAGACTCTCCATCCCAACATTGGTTGGACTGCCACTGGGAGAGGTCCCGGTGTATCGATTTAGGATGACCCGTTTCGACGGACAGTTGGCACCGCCAATGTTCTCGAATCTGATCGACATCTTGGCTGGGTAGCTACTCGGCACTGTGGTCATGCCTCGATTGAAAGTCGCCTTGAGGTCACATTGTCCACCACCACAGGCTTGGTTCACATTGATCGCGGTTTGAGTAAAGGTGTTGTTGTTCTCATTCGACTCCTGTAACTTCCCCACCCCATTGGCTGGCTCCGCATCGGCACTGACCTGGATCGTGATGACTTCTCCAGGAAGCTCGAAATTCGAGATGGTCCTGGTTTGAGATTGCCCAGGCTGAAAGGAACTGAAGAAAGCATTTTTATCCACCAAGGTCTGGAAGCTATTTCCGGTAGGGAAAATTCGCATCCGCGCTGCAGTTATTTCGTTGCCAAGCTCGTTGCCGTTGTTGCGAACGGTGATCTGAACCTTGTTGCAATTTCCAATCTCCGGCCCAGAGAGCCATTGCACGCTCTGCACGACGAGGTCCACATTGGCGAAGGTGGGAAGGGCCCACACCAGTGCTATTGCCAACAGGGCTCCTCTGACGAGACTCTCACGCAAACCATTCTTGATACTCATTTCTGTCTCCTTTTGTTGAACGGATGGGACTATTCGAACGAAAACTCTCGCCACCGTGAGCTGGAGTGTTTCTGGCCTCCGGGGCCAAGAGCGATGACTCGCCACCTCAAGGCTTTTCCACTGGCTTTCTCAGCTAGCCAAGAAGGCGCCGCATAGCTGGCGATGCCCTGTTGCAGGACAGCCGAGAGAAGCTCCTGGGAGCCCTCCACGGTCTCTACTTCGAGGCGATAGATAAGGGTGTTGGGGGAAACGGTCCAAGCGAAGACCACCGGGGCTGCCACGGTTGCCTCTTTCAAAGGTTGCAGCAGTCGAAGCTCTCCTCCACCGGCAGCGAAATCGCCTCCCTCTCTAGCGCTGCCGACGAAGTAGCGCAGAGTGGGCAGAGGAAAACCGGCGACAGCTCCGGAATGAACGATCCCCACGCCGGCGCCGGCATTGGACCGGTTGGAGTCCGCCTCCTTGTCGTCTGCGGCCTCAACCCTCAAGAGGATCTGATACAGGCCTTCGAGTTCTGTGGGTAGGCGGCTCGGGTCGGGACCCTGGATGATCACTTTCCCGGTGGGAGGAAGGAACACGTCGAATCGCTCGACCAGGGTGTAGCGCCGCTGTAGGAGCCTTTCTTCCGGCGGCAGCGTGGCTTCCGTCAACAGATCCCGAGAGCTCGGCGGATCCTCCCCCGGCTGCACCACTTCCCACCGGCCTCGCAAACGACCGCTACCGTTGTAGGCCAGCTCCGCCCGGAACGTCGAGGGGACCGTACCCACCGGCACCGCCAGCACCGTGGTTGCCAGCGAGAAATCCAGGGCCACATCGATGAGGGCCAAGGGCACTCGAGCTCCCCCTCCGGCCAGGCGACAGGTAACAAAGACGAATTCGTCGGGACCACCGCTGGTGGAAACGAAGCGACGGACATAGAAGAATGACGAAGTCTCCCCCCTCTGGGCTGCCTGGTGAGCCCGCCGTGACACCGAGGCCGGGATCGTCATGATGTCTGTGAAGACCCCGCCACCAGCGGAGAGCCGACTTTGATCGAAGCGAATAGGCAGCCGACCGAAGACGGAATTGGGGTCACATTTGAGGCCCCGGTCCGGGGTTGCCGGGATCAGCTCCCCACACCAGGTTGCCTCAACCGGAACCTGGTCGACCAGACCACCGAAGGTAATGAAGACAGAGGTCACTCCCTGAGAGTTCACATTCACGCCGTTGGGATCGCGGCGAATCTCCCCTTCCACTTGAAAGGCCGCTCCGATCAAGCAGATAGATAAAATCAAGCCGAGGCTTTGAGTTCGTTTCATGGTGTTCTCCTTCCTCAGCGCCCTAGAAGAGGCTCATGGTGAAACCACCGGTTACTTTCCAACCGATGCGGTGCTCGTCGAATGCGAATAGAAAATCTGTAGCGTCAGACTGCTGGTAGGCCCAGCGCAGGAAGAGCTGGCCGCTCCATCCATGGACCCGCTGCCGCCTCTCGAAGCTCCAAGCCCATTGGGCATCCCCCAAGAGGTCTTCCGACACCCGAATGCCAGGATCGGTGCGGCTCTCGGTCCAGGAAAAGCTGCCGCTCAAGACTTGCCGGGCGGGCAATCTCAGAGACCAAGTCAGGCCCGCACTTCGGCTCACTCGGTCCTCTTGTTGAGCCAGGTTCTCCTGCTCCTCGTGACGCAGGTCGAAACCCAAGTCGAGACGCTCCAGAGGAGTCGTGGTCACGGTGAGGCCATAGCCTCGCTGGAGGAAATCGGCATTCTCGCGACCGGGCTGACGGTTGTCCTGCTCCGAACTGGAAGCGGTGGCGCCCAGGCTCCACCCGGAACCACTCCACTGCAAACCGGCTTGGTGATTGAAGCTGATCTGGTCCGGGATATGACTGGCTGAGAAGCCTCCATTGACAGGAATGTCATCCCCTTTCTGGTGGATTCGCTGCCCCGTCAGAGTGAAGACCGGCCACCAAGGCGAGGACGATTCGTCGCCACTCCACTCCGAGAAGGGCAAATTGAAGGACCAGGCTCCCTGACGCGTGCGAGTTGTCAGGACGGAAGCCAGATCATCCAAGTTGTCCCGACTGGAGGACCAGGAGACTTGGGCCAAGCTGCCTCCCCAGGCAAAGCGAAGATCACCGGCGGTTTCCTGACGGTCCGATTGGAGAAAAGCAGCGACGGTTCGGTACTGGGGCTCTACCCGTTGGTGACGAAGGTCGACAGCTACCTCAAAGGCCTTTGTGTCTGGCTGCTGACGGCGGAGAATCACCCACGAGAGGTCACCGTAGCGGGCCCCCCGGGTCTCCCTCTCGACTTCGACGAGTTCCTCCCCTTGGGCAAGAAAGGGATCGGTGGGATTGGTAAACCGGCTCTCGGCAACAGCGGCATCCAACCGGAAACGCTGAGCCGGAGTGGCGGTCTGCACTCGCAGGCTCCAACCGTCACTCTCCTCCCGATCTGTCACCTCACCACGGTTGAAATCTGCGAGAGGCAGGAGAGAACCATCGAGAAAGGTACCTTCGAGACGCATAGCCCCGGGAGTCTTGGGCAGGAGCTCGACACCAAGGGAACCGGCGAGCACCTGATGGCGACTGCGCGAAAGGCCGAGGAAGTTATCCCAACCGACGATGGCGCTGCCATTCAGGGCGGCGACTCTTAGGTCGACCGTCGATCCCAACGGCAGCCGCAGGGTTGCTCCACGACTCGAGAATCCATCGATCAGCTGTCGAGATTCGCCGAAGGAGAGATGCCCAAACCCCAACTCTCCCTTGCCTCGGGTCACCGACAGTCCCCAACTGGAGAGATCTAACCGATCTGCTCGCTCTCCTCTCTCTCCAAATCGCAGAGCCTGCTCGATCTCGGAAACCCCCAGAAGGTTGGCAGCAAGCCTTATGGAGACGCCTTTGAGGCTCGCCCGTTGTTGGAGATCGATCTGGGCGGTGAGCCGCTCTTCCTTGGGAGCGGGCATGGTTCCACCGGCGTCCAGATCACTCTGTCCTTGGAGATCCAGCCTCAGCTCCTGCTCTCGGGTCTCGAGACCACTCTTACGAAGAACCTTGAGGGGAATCCGGGCGACCTCTTGCCACCCGCCGGGACCCACCTGCCAGATCACCCACTCGGTCTCTCCCACGGGCAAAGGAAGAAGCTCGCTGCGGTACAGCCAAACATCTCCCCGGCGGCGAAGTAGATCCGTGACATCCGTAGAGTCCAGAAAGACCGCCAATCGGCCCTCGGACGCTCCGGCAATGCGCAGCCCCACCGACGAATCCCGCCGCAGCCATTTGTCGGTGTCATAGGTCCCTTCGGCGGTGATCTGGGCTTGCGCCGAGATCGAGCCAACGAGGCTGAGCCAGAGGGCTACAGCCCCTCCACATATCTTCCGTTTCATCGAGTCCTCCCTTCGGTCTGAGGCGGCGAATGAGCTTCCGGCGAGGGCTGGACGATCACCCGCCGGCAGATGCGGTTGTCTTTGGGGTTGGGATCACCGGGGGACCCGGCTTCAAGAGTCTGGAGCCGCACCTCGACGCATAGCTCCCGCATACCGGAAGCCAGGGCCAGCTCGAGGTGCCGCTTTTGAATCTCTCCAGCTGCGGGCCCAGGCTGGAGGCGAAGAGGGCGCCCTTCCCGACCGAGGGCTGTCCAGCTCTCGACTACGGCAGCAAAAGCGTTGCTACCGCCGATATTGCGCAGACGGTACGCCACCGAAACGGCCTCCCCTTCGGTCCCGTGGATCTCTCCGCCTTGGGGAGAGCTGCCTCCGAGAGAACCACTAGGCCCTTCTCCCCCTCGACCTTCAGCCCACTCCAGACGGAGATCTGCTACCGAAGGTGAAGCCGAAGAAGGACTTGCTAACGAGGGTCTTTCTAAAAAGGAAGAGTCCCTCGGCGTGGCCAAAGCTGCGCTGGGCAAACAGAGACCGAAGCCGATCTGAACCAGGAACTGGAACGCCAGCACAGGAACGGATAGACAACGGGAAGGGCGGTAGAAATTCGTCAGTTCCAACATGCCCCGAAGAATCTCCGGGCCGGGGATGATGGAGCCTGATGGGGAGCGAGGGGAGATCTGATGGACTCCTGATGGATTCCTCTATCTCGTTGAAATCAGGTACTTTTCACCGAAACGATGAGCCTCGAAGGAGGGAGAATCTCTTGAGGGAAGAGCAAGGCGTTGGAGGGGAGAGCACCCCGGAGGCAATCTAGATCGTCTCAGGAACCAGATCGAATCGACGAGCGAAGGCCAAGTGGCGGCCCTTGGCCACTTCCACCAAAGCTGACCAGCGAGAATCTCTTCTTAGAGGCTCGAGGGTCGGGTCCGACTCGAAGCATCGGACACAGAAGAAGCCCTGGTGCACCGTCCGGCTGAGCTCCGCAAAGGCTGCATCTAGATCGCCGGACAAGGACAACAACTGGCTTTGTTTGTAGGAAATCTCCGCATCCACGCTGCCCATGGCCAACCTCTGACGGGAAACCTCTTTGACGATCTGTTCCGCCGCTTCCCCGTCACTATTGAGTACCGCCAAAAGGGCATGAGAGAGGCGGCCAAAAATTTGGCTAGGACCTGCCCGGAAGGCAGGTTCTAAGGTCGCGCGGGCGGCATCCGGCTGATTCTGGAGATAACTCGCAAAGCCTCGATACCAGCGGTGATAAGGCATCTCTGACGCGGGGAGGACATCCAGAAACCGGTCCAAGCGGCCTTGATAGAGATAGGTATTGGGACTGCCCCCCAGACCACCAACGGCGAAGACCAGAGGATCTAGCTCCAAGAGCCGGTCCAGAGCTTTGGATGAGGGCTCCAGAAACCCTGCAAAGCGCAAGGCATAGCTCTGAGCATTGAGCACCAACTTGTCGTCCGGGGTGCGCGCCGCCTCCTCGGCAACCGCCTCATAGGCTTCCTCCACCTTCCCCGTCTCCAAGAGCAAAGTGATACGGGTAAAGCGGGGAACCCGAAGCTCCGGGGCCAGCTCGAGGGCACGGTCCAAAGCTGCCAGGGCATCTCCATAGAGCTCCGCGCTTTCTCCACAAGCCCAAACACGATTGTAGTAAGACATCCCGAGGGCCTGCCAAGCCAGTCCAAAACTAGGATCGATCTCCAAGGCGCGCTGAAAGAGCTCCTTGGCTGGGCCGCTGCCACTACAGAAATCATCGCTCAGACGTTGGTAACCGAGAATGTAGAAACGCCAGGCTTCACCATCCGCGGAGGCCCCTGGCTCCTTTTCTGAAAACTGAAACGCCGAACCGATGAGGCGAGCAGCCCGCTCGGCAATGGCATCTCGAGCTTGCACAAAGCTGCCAAAGCTCTCCCCGGAGGAAACCTTGGGGATTGCGAAAACGCCGAGGGGGGTGCTTCGAACCCCCTTGCCAGGAATCCGCTCGTAGAGCTCCAAGGAAACCTGAGCACGATCCGCCTCCCCCTCTTCCATGGAGCCCGCCAAGACGTGACTCACACTCATGTCCTCGGCCATTTCCTGAATGGACGAAGCAGAAGCAGCGGTTTTCTCCGCCAAGGTCAGGGACCGCAGTTCCAAGCCAGGGACCGTCGCCAGCCGCGAGTGAAGCAAATCAACCAAAGAAAGGCCCAGAAGATTTAGTTCGTCCATGGTTTCGTCGGAGCTCTTGGACGGGACGGTCAGAGGAAGAATGGCCAGTCTGGGCCGAGGGGCTGCCCCGGCTTGCGAGGAGACCTCCCCAACTGACGCCCCTGCCGTTGCGGCCCCCCTCGCCGTATCGAAGGACTCGGCAGGAAGACCCGGCTTCCCCCCTTCTCCCTGGGAGCTTCCGTTCACCACCCACCAGCTCACCGCAAAGCCCAACATCACCAGGGCCGCAACACCGGTTCTCCGACTCCAAGAAGAGAAGGGGCCAACCGTACCGAGAGCTGTGCCAGAGTGGCCCTGGAGTGGGGGCTCAGACCGTGGGACTCCTGGGGAATCACCCACCGGTAGAGCAGTCGCAACTTCTTCGGTGACTCCTCCTCTTCGAGTCGACCTCACCGGTGCACCCGCTGAGATCCCCTTTGGGGCTCCCCCAACCGAGTTCTGTCCGTGGGCAGAAACTCCCACGGCTCCGCCCTCGACTAGGCTAGTTGCGGACTCCGGCCCTACCTCTCGCACATCCACGGCCTTCGAAAACCGAACTCCCCGCCCATGCACGGTGACTAAATACTTCTGTTCGCTGGAAGAATCACCCAGGAGTTTACGGGCCTGGTAGAGACTTCGAGTGAGCGCTGCGTCCGAGACCGCTCTCCCCTGCCACAATCGCTCGTTGAGCTCTTCTTTCGATACCAGTCTATGGCGATTTTCCACCAAAAAAATCAACAGCTCGAGAACCCTCGGTTCCGCCTTGAGGAGCTCTCCTTGGCGCACCAGGGTCAAGCTGTCCGAGTCCAGCTCGAAGCCACCGAATTGAAACTGCATGCCTCATGCTAGACCACCTCTCCTGCCCTCGGAAGGGCTTTTGGAGAATATAAATCGAAAGATTCAAGATTATCTATACATCTCTCAGAAAGCTCGAATCGCCGAATAACCAGAGTCACTTCCCTTCGAAATAGAGGTGGCAAGAGCTTCGCCAAAGGAGGTGTCAGACATGCAGTCCGTGCACGCCTTAAATACGCCTTCCAAAGGCTACCGCAAGTCATTCTGGTGAATGGACTTTTCGCAATTCCCGGTCGGGTTCCAGGGACATCCTCGAGGCTTCTCCCGATTTCCTAGCCGCCGGGAAACGCCTCCGTATCCCCGACGCTAGCGAAGGACCGATTGCGGTTTTGGTAGGTCTTGACGGCGCCGGTCTGGCAATCGGTCACCTTAAGGTCATAGTCAACATTGGAAAGGGCTCCGTAGAACACCCAGAAATTACCGTTGTTGGGGCGGCCATCCAGAACCTTCAGGACGGCCTCCACGTTGGTGTCCCGGAAGAACCAAAAGTACCCCGTGTCCTGGGTTAGCTCCACTGCCTGGCCAACACCAATATTGCCACCGAAGTCCTCCCACTGGGCTTCGACGGCGAAACGCCCCTCCTGTAAGCAGAGGCGGGTTGAGGTCGGTGCGCAGGGCTGCCCGACCACCGAGGCATCGAAGGATTGAGTCACCACCGGCTCCCCTGCCAGATCAAGCTCAAAGGCCTCTTCCGGATTCGCCAGGGCCCCCGCCCCAAGAGGGCCAAAGGAATGGGTATCGCCAACGCTGGCAAAGCTCCGAAGAGGATTGAAGTAGCGCCGAGCAGCACCGGTCTCCGTGTCCCGAACCGTCAAGTGGTACTCCACATTGGAAAGTGCTCCGTAAAAAGACCAGAAATGACCATTGTTGCTGCGGCCATCCAAGACCTTGAGGATCGCCTCTACGTTGTCCTGGTTGAAGAACCAGAAATAGCCGGTGTCCGCCGAGAGCGCCACGGCTTTTCCACTTCCTAGCTGCCCTTGGAAATCCTGCCACAAGGCTTCGACGGAGAACCTTCCACGTTGGAGACAGAGTCGCTCGGCCCCGGGGAGGCAACCCGGTTCGTCTCGCGACAATGGTAGCCGCCAAAGCTCGAACCCGCGGAGCCCCTCGTCGCCGGCCATCCAGAGGGATTCCTGGAAGACTCTGAAGTTCTCCCTCATTCCCCCCCGAGGCCCGGGATGGAGGTCCTGTACCAAGCGAGGTGCCAACCCTTCCAGGGTCCAGAGCTCCCGACCACGGAAGCGATCCTCGGCGGTAAAGAAGAGCTTGCCCTCCGCCTCTATCAGATGCCTTGGGCTGGAATGCCCCGCCCCGGTCTCCAGATCACTTACCGGGAATGTTCCTGCCTCGGTGCCGTCGCTGGTCCAAAGCTCCGCACCGCTCGCTACCTCATAGGCCGGAAACCAAAGTCGGCCCCCTGCCGTCACCAGCTCTTGACTCAGCTCGACTCGATTGGAGGAAAGATCCCACTCGCGCAGCGCTACTGTTCCTCCCGCCGTTCCATCCGTCTGCCAGAGGGCCAGCACCCGTGGCCCGCTAGCCAGAAAGTAGAGCTGGTCTCCCAGTCGAGCCATGGGGCCGAAGGTCGGGGGATGATCGATATCCACCAAACGGACGGCTTCTTGCGCCCCTGCAGAGCTGCGCCATAGGGCAAGATCAAAGAAGAAGTAGACATCACCGTCGAATTCGGTGAAGCTCGGACGAGCTTCCAACCTCGAATTGCCATTTTCTTCCACTAGATGGGCAAGAACTTGGACCTCCTCCGTATCCGGCTGAAGCCGCAGCACACTCACTTCGTTCTCGCTGCCACCGCCCTGCTTCATCAGGAAATAGACGTTGTCGCCTACCACCGTGGCTTTGCCCAGGGAACAGAACTGCCGGCCTAGCTGCAGAATCCGGCGGGCCCCGCTGACAGACCGATCGCTCTTCCAGATCTCACATTGAGACTCGCCACCCTCGACCCCGAAAACAAGCTCTTCGCCATAGGCAACCTGGAAGAAGTTCGATTGATTGAACCCCCCTTGCCAGAGCCGCACGGTGCCCTCCCGGGTGCCGTCGGTGCTCCAAATCTCCTGGTCGCGGTTGAGGCGGATGAATAGATGCTCTCCCGCGCTCACCAGAGCCTCCGGCTGAAAAGTATTGGCCCAGGGTGGATCGGGCAGAACCTCCCGAATTTCCAAGGTGGCCGGAGATACAGCCCGGATAGCATAGTCGGGGAGGCTCGTAGTCGGCTTCTTGGCGATAAAGGCAAGGTCGCCCTTCCAGGCCTGAAACTCTCTTGGAAAGGAGCCTAAGCCCCCTGCCCCGGCGATGCGGATAGGAGCGACTTCACCTCTGTCTCCCAACTTACCGAAGATGCTGCCTAAAGGTGCCTGCGTCATCAGCAGTAGGTAGCCGTCGGAAACTCTGCCGATCCAGCTGGAATCGATCACCGAGCCGCTACCTCCAACGCTTCCCTCTGCGGTCAACCGCCAGGTGCCATCCGCCGTGCCATCCGTTCGCCACAGGCTTTGAATACCGCCATTGACCTCCGACCGGCGAAAAAGCACGATGCCGTCGATTGCCGTCAAGCCTTCGACGACACCCCCGCAGGAAGGGCCGCACAGAGATTCGATCGGTAGCGTACCGCCCTGCGTTCCATCGCTCACCCAGAGGCGTTCTCCTCCCGCGGCCCGGGTCGCCGGAAAGAAGAAGCGGTCGCCAGCAGTGACAAAAGCGAAGTCGCGATCCTCTAAGACTGGGCCCTCCCCGGAACCGAACACGGGAAAAGGATTAGCAGAGAAGGTATCGGCCTTCCACAGAACATAGGGCTCGTCACGGCTCTCCCGGGCGCTGAAGAGGATGAAGTCCTGAGCGGCCACGAAGGCATCCGGGCCTCCGTCAAGGCCAATGGAGCCGTCGCTGCCGAAGTTGGTGAGGAGGTGAGTCCCCTCCGGAGTTCCATCTGAGGTCCAAAGATTCCAGGTCTCGTCTTGCCTAGCCACAAAGAAGGCTCCCCCACGCCAAGGGCGGATCCATGCTCGCAGCTCAAAGGCCCCATAGCTCGTGATCTCGGTCAACCGCCTCGTGCCGCCGGCCGTTCCATCACTCACCCAGACGTCCTCTCCATTCCCTTCATCGGCGATGAAAAAGAGCAAATCACCCACCCTCGTCAGAGCGTGGGGATCCTGCTGGGCCTCACTGCCGAAGCTCTTCAACCGACGGGTTCCTGCGGCCGTCCCGTCGGTGCGAAACAGCCCTGGCCCCGAGCCCATGCCGTAGGCAACGAAGAAGACCTCTCCGTTTAGCTCGGCGAACTCGGCCAGAGTCCGAGAGGTCCTGGATGCCACCCCCCTGACCAACCGCTGAGGAGGCCCTTCATCCGGGTGATAACGCCAGATGCCGAAGGCCGGTTCCTGAAACCCCCCGAAGTAGACCGCTTCTCCGGAAAACAGAAAGCTGGATCTCTCGACGCTGGAACGAAACGAGATCGACTCGTCAACGGGAGCTGCCCCCCGCGGGCTGCCATCGGAGCTCCACAGCCAGGAATCCCTCCCGGGAGCCTGATTGCGCCAATAGGCGCGGTGCCGGGTCGTTCCCAAAAACTGAGGCAAGGAGGAGCAAGAGGGGCAAGTGCGGCCCAAGGGGTAGGTGCCGGCCGGGCTGCCATCGGAAATCCAGAATCCCGTGTCCCCTAGGTATATGGCTCGATCACCGAAACGCCAGTACCCTCCTCGGTCGGGAAAACCATCCGGCAGCGGCGCTCCAGGTAGAAGATCCGCGACCAACTCCATGGGCTGTGCCGACAAAGGAACAGGCAGCCCCCCGGTAACTGAGAGAACAAGTCCAAAAACGATCAGCTTGAGCCCAGAGAACTTCATCTCGCTGTCCACTCCTATTGTCCGCTGCCTCGATGGGCCATGCCCACTTAGTTTCCCAAACCATCCGGTGCCGCAGTCCAACGACTTCTCGGCGCCCATGGGACCTCTTCGAAACGAGTACGAGGGCCTTCCAAGACCCCCTGCCATTACCCACTTGGCGCCAATTTTAGCACTCGGGTTTATCTTTTTCGGCTGTGGGGTCGAGAGCAAAAAGGGAATCTAGCGGGAACCGGATACAGCGGGAATCGAGGCGAGAGCAGCAGAAGGCTGCCCTCGCCCCTTCAAAGAGGGTTAGATACAGGGGTTCGGCAGGGTCACCTGGGCGCTATCCCAGATTCCAATGGGATGCCAAAAGGAAACCGTGACCCGCTTCTCAAACTTGACGAACGAGGTTGTCGCGAAGTTTGGGTCGGCGGTATTGGCAGAAAGCGGCGTCACCCCGTGACTCCACGAAAACGCCCCCCCAACGACATCCTTGTTGGCTTCCAGATCGTAACTGGCCACGTTCCCGGAACAGCCGGTAAAGAAGGAATCGAGGGTGACGTTGGCAATGCTCGCGGCATCGGACTCACCGGGCCATAGGGCCACCGACAAGGCGAGGACGAGCAGTAGGGACAGACCGATGGGGACATGCTTCATTTCTATCTCCTTTTCCGTTGTTGCACTTCCCTAGTGCTGTGAGATCGACGTGGATGTTGAGGTCTCCACCAGTCGCCCCTGGGAGCGAGAGCTGCGTGGTGGAGAGAGGCCTTGGCCGTGTCCCACTCCGGGTCACGACTGAAGTGTGCTTTTTCGGACTGGCCCCAATGGGCAGGAAACCGTGGCCTAGGAACCCGTGGACAGGGTTGCTGTGAACCCCTCGGGGGCGACCGAAGCATCCGATCCGCTGGCCGCCATCGAGAAAAAACGAGACAAGCCGAAGTTCGTCACGGAAACGCTCCAGGAATGGCAACTTTCGGTCGCCGGATGAGTAATGAAGATCGACAGCAGACCTAGCCACTGAGCTGGCTCAAGAGCCCGACCTCCGTCCAAGCACTGGAGTCAAAGTAGCCGTGTTGAGGCATCGGATCCATCAGTTGGAGGTAAGGGTTGGGTAAGGAGAAACAAAGGAGGTAAGTGCTGGAAGCAAAAGATTTAGCCAAGGCCCCCGAAAGAGTGAAAGATTCTGAAGAGGGGTTCCAGAGAGGTTCCTTCTATCGATTTGGCCCCTTTGTGCTCAACCCAGGCGAGCTATCGCTCCTACGGGACGGCCGGCCCTGTGGTATTCAGCCCCAGCCACTGCGAGTCCTGACCCTCCTCGCCTCGAGGCCGGCTCGCCTGACCACCCGGGACGAGCTCCGCCGGGAAATCTGGGGAGACGAATTCTCCGTCGATCACGAACATGGATTGAACTTCGCCATCAACCAGATCCGAACGGCTCTCGGGGACTCGGCGCGAGATCCTCGGTACATCGAGACGGTCCCCAGGGCCGGCTACCGGTTCATTGCTTCGGTATCCCGACAACCAGTGCCTCCAGAAGCGGTGCCTCCAACGCCTAGCGAACCCGACGCTGCCCCCGCCGAAAGCTCGCCCAGCTCGAAGGGTCGCCCCCCAACGGAACCTTCGAGGGCTGAGACCCGAGCCGGCGCGGGCCCCGAACCAACACCGACCTCCCCCCCGGGTCGGCCCATTCGGAAAGCCATGTCTGTGGTGCTCCTAGCCGCTCTGACAGCTTTGGCCCTCTGGACATTGCGAAACGACGCCCCACCCCCCTCGGCATCGGTTCCGGCATCGACGCCTGCGCCGATCCGAATCGCGGTCCTTCCTTTCGAATCCACCGGTAGGGATGCTGCACTAGCCAAGGGCATGACCTTCGATTTGATCGCCTATTTGGGACGGTTGGCACCGGGACAGCTGGAGGTCATCGGCTACCGGTCGATGATTCGCCTTGGAGGTACTGATCTTCGAGTGGCAGAGATTGGACGACGGCTCAACGTTAGCTATGTCATTGAAGGGCAAGTTTCCAGTGACAGGGGCGCCATGCAGGTGAAGGCAATGCTCATTGACGGCGGGGATGAGGCCGTCCGCTGGTCGACGGCGGCGGACCTACCGATCGCAGAACTGGTTGGAGCGCCGCGGGGCATGGCAGAAGAGATCATCAGCCATCTCTTTCCCAAACTCGAGACTGATGCAGAGACCGAAAACCGCAAGGCTCAATCCCCCCCAATGCTCCCCTTGGATCCTTCGATCTACGCCCTCTTTGCCGAATCCAGGTGGAAGTTCTCTTCCGGCATCGGTGACCAGAAGGAAGCCATCGAGGGTCTTTATGAGGTGGTTCGTCTCGGCCCCGGCTTCGCTCCCGGTCAGGCGACTTTGGCTCTGGCCCTCGCCCTCAACAGCTTTGGTTCCGACCAACTGGCGATTCCCGCCGCCCTCCAAGCCGCCGAGATCGCCCTCACCCTGAATCCGAATTCGGCCGATGCCTATCTGGCCCAGGGCCTGCTAAGAGCGTATGCCCAAAGAGACTTGGAAGGGGGACGTGATCTGATCGCTCGGGCCTTGGCATTGGAACCGGGGAACGCCATCGTGCTGGCGACCCGAGCAGGCCTGGAAGCGGTCATGGGGCATCCCGAAAACAGCGGTCTCATGACCGATCTCGCCGTCAAGCTGGATCCCCTGTCGGGAAACGCCTGGCTAGATGCCGGATACGCCGACTACCTGGCCCATCGCTTCGAGCAAGCTCGGGATCGGTGCGAGGGCAGCCTCGCGTTGGGCACGAACTCTCGCTTGTGGGCCTCCAACTGCCTACTGAATTCCAGTGAGGCCTTGGGAGACTTGGATGGCATGGAACGAGCCATCGACCACCTTCTCGAAGCACTCGACGCCAAGAACCCGCTACCGCAGGAGCTTTCCACCTCCGAGCGCGCGACAAGCGTGCGACAGCTCCAGGTCGAACACTTGCTGCCAGACAACGACACCGCAATCCTCGACTACACCATCGCCACCCAAAAAGCCGCTCTCGGCTTGAAGGACGAGGCGATGTTTCATTTGGAAGAGTCCTACCGACGCCGAGACATGCTCTTGCCCTTCGCCAGTGTGGACCCAGTCTTCGAGCTGCTGGCGGACGAACCGAGGTTTCAGAGGTTGGTGGCTGATTTGGGATTGGCTACGACGAGGCATTGACTGGGCTTGATCGATCTAGGCAGGGTTGGGCCGAGCTTGAGGAAAACCCAGCTCAGCACCGAGTACACTCAACGGACCCGAGGTAGTTCCAAGGACCGACAGCCCTAGATCCACTCAGGCTCCATTGCTGGGTATATCCCCGCGATTAGGGAGCTTCCGGATCGAGAATCTTCACCGTGTTGCCAATCCGGTAAGTCCTCAGCCCACCGGATCGCTAGTCCTAACCTTGGAAATCTGACGACAACTGCCGCCCCTAGCCCTTCCGCTAACAGCAGTCAGGCCGAGACCATCCATCTCTCCAAGGACCAGGGCGGCAGTCTCGCCCTCGCACAGCTGGCTCAGAGAGCCCGGAATCGAAATCCGGAGCCCTGTACTCAACTGGGGCATATGTGAGGGCGAGTCCCCTATATTTTCTCGCTTTTTACGGAGAATCACGCGGCGACATCCTGTCGCCTAGACTCTCTAAAAAGCTACTCTCAGCTGGCTTATCTAATCTGCTTCGAGCTAGGACGAGCCGGTGGTGAGAACAGGTTCTTCAGCTGGCCTTGGCGCCACTTGGGGCTGCGCCTTCTCGTCCAGGTTGGTGTCAGAAGCTTCTTGGTCCTGAGACAGCTCAGGGAGACCTCCCGCCATCATAAGGTCCGGGATTACCCAACAAACTCCGACGTTTTGATCATACTCTTCACAGGTTGAGCTCAGACTGGTTCCCGGGCACGAGCATGGGCAGTTGACTGGGCTCGAGTCACAGTAGTTCGGCTTGATGCAACTAGGGTACAAAGCCGAGGCCTGTTGCGGCAACGCCATGGCAACAGCGAAGGATGCTGTCACTGCGAATAAGAGGGTCGAACGAAAGGATGGATGATTCATGAGGTTCCTCCATTTAAGACTCCTAGTCAGAAACTCTACCCATTACGGAATAAAATTTATACCATGATTACTAATAGAAAAAAATATTATCCTTTACATTTTCAGTAAATCGGCGCTCCCAGTCTTCACAACCTCAGCCTCACACCTGCGGGAGAGCACCTAAAACACCACTACTCTGAAACTGCCCAACGGTCCCGACTCCGAGTAGGCCCACCCTCCGGCAAAGGCAGGGCTTGGCTACCGAAGGACTCAACAGGCGGTCCGGCGATAGCACCACCCCGAAGGTAGTCTTCGTTTTGCTCTACCTGGAGCTGCGTTCCATCGCTACCAGCAAGCAGCTTGGCGCCCAGACTCAGCGATCACCTGGACCATTTTGGTTCCTGAGCTATAGATGCTGTCGGTGCTCTAAGAGCAGGTCAAACCAACTCAATCGTCAGCAGCTAATCCCAGACTTGCCGTCCTGCGCATGATCTTGGTGGTCGATACGAAACCTCCTCCGTTCCCGTAGTCAAAATTATGAATTCATCGAATACCGCTTGACCTATACAGAGATAGCTAGTAGATTTTTGCGAATGTTTTCATTTCAATTACTTCCGAAGGGAGTACGAATGCTAAAGATGACGCGGATCTTGTGCCTTGTGAGCTGCTGTCTACTGGCTCTCAGTTTCTCGACGGACTCGTTCGCACGTCCGAACGACTGCATCGATGAGTGCACGTTTCAGTGCCCATGCTCGTTAGTCTGCTTTTACTATGGACTCACCACATGTGGAGCCTTCACCTCAGGCGCTTGCTCCTCCAGTCTGGCAGCCAAAGCAGACAGCTCGCCTTGGCTCGCAACCAATGCGTGGCAATTGAGCACTCCGCCCCCCCAGCCGACTGAGCAGCTGAAGGAGCCTGGCTCTGAGACCGAGGCGAAATAGTCACCTAACCAGCCACGGCTTGTAACTTTCCCGTTCTAGCCGTGGCTCATGGCATCGGCCTAAGAACTTCTCTAGACCTCCGCACCATCACAGCAACTTCTCGCGAGGTAGCGAACTGGGCTTGGCGCCCTCGGTAGCCATTTAGGAGCGATGGGAAGCGCCTAGGGCTCGAGCGCGGCGGGGGACTGCTCCCATTCAAGAGCGGCTACCTCCAAGGCCATCCGGCAAGAACATTGGCCCGTTTCTTTTCTCCCCACGCCGGGAAGATGCTTCCCCCTCCAAGACCTCTCTCCGATCCAGCTTTCCATGCCCATGGCCGGTTCAAAGCTCCTAGCTCTCGCCATGCCTCAGCGCACTCCTTCGACGCAACCACCGGCAGGAACCTTGAAGGCACGAGGAGCATCCAAGTGGCGGGTAGGGCTAGGTAAGCGGAGAGGGCGGCTCGTACGGGGAGCGCTGCATGAGCGCATCTTCTGGTTCCTCAAGAAAACGACCCACCTACCAAAGGCGCTAGGAACGCAATTCCTCCCATCTTCAAATAAAGACCGATACTCTGCGCCCCGTCATCCAGAGAAAGAAATTTGGAGCGAACGTCCCCTGGCTACCAATGTGCTGTAATGATCATCTCGGGAAGCCCCTGCTTCCTCTCGATCCCAGACCACGAGGGGCCGCCCAAACACCTTCGCGCCGACCTGAACCAAGGAGTGAATCCAATGAGTACCCGTTTGCCCTTCATCGCCGCCTTCCTTGTCTCAAGCCTATGTAGTTTCACCTTCACCCAAGCATTGGCTACAGATTCTGAGACCTCGATGAAGAGTCATGTCTTCGAGTTGGGAGATAGCATCGCACCGGGGAAAGCCAAGGAAGTCTCGGTCCTCCTGGACGAGAGTCACCTAAAATTGGCCACCATCACGCTCCGTGATGGAACAGCCCTACCACCCCACAGCACACCTGTACCCGCTACAATTCAAGTATTGGTCGGAGAAGGAGTCATCCACGCTGGCAGTCGAGCTGTGCCGGTAACCCAGGGTACGATCGTTTCATTGGCGGCGGGAGAAGAGCATGACGTGGTACCCGCTTCAGGAAGCCATATGCTGCTGCTAGTTCACTATCTGAGGAATTCAGCTCCCGAGGAGTCTTCACCAGCGACAGACCATGAGCACTAAAGATGCCAGCTCTCCCTTCCCTGCCTCAAGAGTGAGGGCCACTGCCGATCGACACAAGTGTTGCCTTGAGATCAGCTCAACTGACTTCGAAAGCGACCGACCTCTCCGGCGAGCCAAGACAAGCTCCCCTCGAGACGTTGAGTAGCCCCACCGAGGAAACCCGAGGCTCTGCCTTATTTGCAGTCCCATCGTCGGATGCTCTTCCCGCGCCGCCCAACCTCTGGGCGAAAAATGCCCCCACTTTCGAGGGCAAGGTCCGTTCAGAGAAGGCGTTCGGTTACCTTACCTAGCCCGAGATTGGGAGTACCTCGATAGGCAGGCTCGAACCACTCAGATCCTAGCCACCATGACAACCGGGACTCTCGGGGGCCTCGTTGGCGGAAGGTCTTATGAGGTCTCGAAGCTCTCGCAGACGAGAGGCGAGCTGTCCCTTCCCGGCATCGGCGGCGAAGTTAGCCAGCTCTCCGAGGCGGGGCCAGCCCTTGGCCCAAGCGTCCACGGAATGGCCGAAGGCCAGGTACTCAGCGAGGGCCAGTAGTTGGCCCTGCGTATCTTCGCTTCCCTGGTCGAGCAGACGAATCTTGAGATCCAATAGGTCCACCGCCAATTGGCCAGTGAAACCATAGGATCTCTCGCTATGGCCCGTCCCAAGAGTGGGGAGCAAATCTCGCAGATGAGCCTGGGCACGAGAGAGGTCGGCCTTGGCCTTCTCGAGGCGGCCGAGAGCTAAGACAGCCTCGCCCGAATAGGCAGCTCCCAGGACTCCGGCCAGGGCTGAGCCACGTTCTTCGCAGCTCTCGGCGGCGTCCAGGACTTCTTCGAAACGTTTCGAGAGCAGTAGGAATTCGATCCACGGAGCACAATAAGACCCGGCCCGATGCCCCCCATAGGGGAGATCGAAAGTTTCCCGGTAGGAAGCCTCCGCGGATGGCAAGTCCCGAAGGTAGAGGTTCACTACTCCCAGCAGGCGCAGATTGTGGCCGAAATGCCAGTCTTCTGCTGGCGCCAGGTGATCCCCATCAAAGCTCTGGCGGTGCAAGGCATCGGCGACCTCCAGCTTGACCCGGGCCTCGGACCAGCCATTGAGACGGGGGGCGATATGGGCCACCATGTGATGTGCGTGGGGTACCGACGGTGCTAGTTCAGCATAGCGCCGGGCGTGTTCCAAAGCTTCCTCGTAGCGCCCAAGGTTTTCCAGACTGTGGGTCAGGAAGTGATGGGCAGGAAAGAAATCGGCATCTATCTCCAGGGTCCTGCGATACCAGGCAAGGGAACCTTCGATGCCTACCTGTCCCCAGCCGTCCGGAGAAAAGTCTCCGTTGCCTCGCAGCACCCGGGCATGAAGATCATCGGGATAAGCCTCCAAAAAGGCCTCGATTGCTTGCAGATAGGCTTGGTGCCCTCGGTGGCGCCGGCCTCCGTTCAGCGCCACCGCAGTCATTTGGAGCTCACCGAGGCGGAGCCAATGACGTTCTCGCGGCGGCAGATCGAGGTTCTCCCCCTGGGCCACTGCCCGCTTCGCCAGACGCAGCGCATCGACCGGAGCTCCGAGCCCCAGAAAAGCTCGCGCCAAGCCTAGGTGAGCCGCGGCGAGCTGTGGATCTTCAGCCAGAGCCTGATGAAAACTTCTCGAGGAACGGACCCAATCGAAGGAGGCCTGATAGGCGAGGCCTTGATCGTAGAACTGCTGCGCTCGGGGATTGATGGTAGGAGCTCTTCGTTGACTCGCTCCGATACCCGTCTTCAAGGAGATGCCCCCCTCGAGAGCCGATCTCGGAACGCTCGCCAACTCCCCCACGGCCGGTAGATCCCCCGGCCCTGGCCTCGAACAGGCGGTGCTCAGGGTGACGGAGAGCAGCATTCCCCAGGCAGGCAGTGAGACACTCCAGTAACGGGGAGAGAACAACCGTCATTCCTCCCGATGAGCCAACCGTGGCTCTGCCGCCGTCGTCTCGCGGCCAAGGGCCAGGTCCGGGAAGGTCGGTGAGGGCAGCCAGCGTCGTACCTGCCGCGCATGGACGGTGTAGAGAAAATCCCCGGCGAAAAAGGCATCCCGTGGCCGATTGGGCAGACGAACAGACTCCAGATACCGACCATCGTCGCTCCGGTAAATGTCTAGGATCCGTTTCCTGGCGCGCTGGTTCTCTCGCTCACTCAGCAGGAAGATCTTGCCTTGGTTCACGTGCACGGCGAGGAGAGGCCGCAGCGTCCCCGGCCGCAGGCGTCGGGTGCCCTTGCTGTCTTGAAGGATGGTGGGAAGCTCTTCCGAGACGCCGTTGATGGTGCCCACGAGATACCTCAACTCCCCCTCGCCGGTATAGGCAGCCAGCAGGCCAAGGTAGTTGGAGGCATAGACGAAGCCGCCGCCACCATCCGCGGCGATGCAGCCATCCAGCAGGACCCGGTCTTGAAACGGCCCGTCCACCAGTCGACCAAACTTCCGAATCTCTGTGCCCTCGTAGTCATAGAGAGCAAAGAGATTCTCCCCAACGGCAGTCAGGGTGGCCCATCGGTCCGCACCGAGAAGAACGACCCGTAGCGGCTTGGAGTCGACGGGAACAAACCTATCCAACTCACCATCAGGTCGAAACAATCGCATTCCCGGCTCCAGAGCGAAGATGGCTGCCATCTCTCCGGAGGAACCCACCGCAAAGTCGATGGCAGGCATGGTGAGGTCCCCACCGGGGGCTAAAGGACCCAGGTAGGTCGCAGCAAGAAGGCCACCGGAAGGCAAGCGGCGGACCGCTGGCTGCCCCCAGTCGAGGACGAAGACCGATTCGCCCAACGACGCGCTTCCCGAATCCACCGAACCTCCTCGGCTCAGCTCCCAGGCCGGATCGGAGGTGGCAAAATCGACTTCCGTGAACTGCATTGGACTCCACTGCCGCACCGTCTGGGATTGAGGGGTAGGCTGCAGCAGCAGAGTGCGTTGAATCTCTTGGTGGCCCTGATGCATCGAGCCGAAGACCGTGCCGAGGGCGATTAGGCTGGCGAGGGCGAGGTAAAAGTTTCTTTCACGAGGCATGGAGCTCCTCCATCTATAGAGGTTCAAAGGGGATTCTTACGATTAGAAGCGCGCGCTTCCTTCCTCAGTCACACCCAGATCCACGAGGATCTCCCGCCTGAAACTGACAGGTCACCAGGTTTCCGTTGACAATGGTTTCCGCACAGACGCCGCAACCGGCCCAGCGACAACCGAGCTCGATACAGCCACCCTCTATGGCTTGTGTTTTGGGAGTGATGAATGCCGAGCCGACAAAAGCCATGGCACTCAAAAGCATGATGGCTTGGAAACTTCTCAAGGTCTTCTTCATGGATTACTTTCCTTTTTCATTCGATCGTTATTTGGTATGGGTTTCCCCTCTATGAACGAAAGGTCCCAAGGACCTCGTGAAAGTCTTATCTGCAAAATTGGAAAGGAATCGTTTCCCATCAGCTCTGCCTCGACTGCATCTCAACCCTTGACAAGCCTCTGAAACCTTTCCGGAACGGTTGCCAAACGGAGAGCGCTAGACCTAGGAGAATCAAGGTCTGAGTCAGAAACAGGGTCGAGCTCTTAGGTAGAGTGATGGTGAACCAACAGCCACAGAGAGAACCGGGAAGGGCGGATCGGCTAGACACCAACAGGAGAGTAGAGACCGATAGGACGAAGACACTGGCCAAGGCCGCTCGAGTCCTCCACCGAGGCCACAGCAAGCAGACTCCCACCCAAAGTTCTGTCAGGATCCACACCGGTGAAAGAAAGCCCGCCCAGGAAGAGGGAAATATCGAGTAACTCGCCATGGTATTGACAAAACCCTCGTAGTGAGTCGCTTTGTCGATCCCTGAATAGAGAAAGATGCCCGCAAGAAAAAGAACCGAAACGCCAGGGATAAATCTCATGGCAGACTCCTTAGGATGAATTCTCGAATTGGGCGAAGCGCCCTACCGGTTGCTCCCTTCCCGCTCCCTACCTTCCCCATGCGAGATTCGGAAGCTAAACCCTGCCAAATAGATTTAACTTTTTTTTCTTTAGCGGGAAGCTTCTGGGAACCTAGGTAGGTTGAGATTGACGGGAGGAGCAGAAAAACAAGCCATGGACAAGGGTCATGATCAGAGAAAGAGTCACGAATTCGACGTAGGGATTCCCGGCAGCCGAACCATCACGCGGCTGCTGGAGCGCTGGAGCCGAGGGGAACGCCAGGCGGCCGAGGACCTCATGCCCCTGGTCTATGACGAGCTCCGCTCCCTGGCGCGAGGATATTTCCGAAGCGAGCGATCGGACCACACCCTGCAGCCCACGGCCTTGGTTCATGAAGTATTTCTGCGGCTGGCGGAATCCAAGGGCATCCATTGGAACGATCGAACCCACTTTTACGGTTTGGCAGCTTGCCTGATGCGGCGAGCCCTGGTGGACTACAGCCGCTACCGGACCGTGGCCAAGAGAGGCGGCCAAGCCAAGAAAGCACCCCTCGAGGAATCGGTGAGCTGCACTCCGCTCCGACCCCAGGAGCTCATCGCAATAGACGACGCCCTGTTGGATCTGGAGCGCATGGACCCCCTCAAGGCGCTGATCGTCGAGCTAAAGTTCTTCGGCGGCCTGAGCACTGAACAGACCGCCAAATGTATCGGCCAATCTCCCCGCACCGTCGCTCGCCATTGGCGCCGCGCCCGAGCTTGGCTCTTCACTCAGGTGAGCGAAGAAGGCCTCGAAGAAGATCATGAAAACTGAAGCCTGGCCCCAGATCGACGCCCTCCTGGAGCAGCTCCTGGCGCTGCCCCGCGGTGATCGTGCGGCCTTCCTGGACGTCGCCTGTGCTGGCGACGGGGAGTTGCGGCGACAGCTGGAGAGGCTAGCCGCAGCGGACAGCGCCGCCGGAACTTTCCTGGAGCGACCCGTGGTGAATCTCGCCCTCCCCTCGGAGGCTGGCCAGATCTCGACCGGCAGCGAAAAGGTGGGAGGCTGTATCGGCCCCTATCGGCTCCTACGGATACTCGGGCAAGGAGGCATGGGCACCGTCTTCCTGGCCGAGAAGCAGGACAGCCACTACCACCAACAGGTGGCCATCAAGATCATTCGCGGCACCGAGCGTTCAGAGATCCTGCAGCGGTTTCGCCAGGAACGCCAAGCTCTCGCCTCTCTGCTCCACCCCAATATCGCCCGCCTCTACGATGGAGGAGAAACCACGGAAGGACTGCCCTATCTGGTCATGGAGGTAGTCGAAGGCCTTCCCATCGACACCTACTGCGACCGCCATCGTCTAGGGCTTCGAGACCGCGTGAGATTGTTCCGTCAAGTGTGCGCCGCGGTCCAACATGCCCATCAAAATCTAGTGGTACACCGCGACCTCAAGCCTGGCAACATCTTGGTGGATCAGGCTGGGAATCCCAAGCTCCTGGACTTTGGGATCGCCAAGATTCTGGACCCCAGAGGCCACCAGCATTGGCACACTCGAACCGGGCAGCAGCCCATGACTCCCGACTATGCCAGCCCGGAGCAGGTTCTTGGCCAGGGTATATCCACCGCCAGCGATGTCTACTCGCTTGGGGTTTTGCTCTACCGGCTGCTGACCGGCCGCAGCCCCTACCGCCGTCTCGAGCCTACGGATCCAGGATTCAAGAAGGCCATTTGCCAGGAGGAATCGCAGCGCCCCAGCGAGGCCCTCGACCGGATCTCGGCAGATGATCGCCAGGAGACCCTCTCCCCTACCGAGATTGCAAAAGCCCGAGGCACGACCCCAAAGGAGCTTCGTAAAAGCCTCTCGAGAGATCTGGACACCATCGCCCTCATGGCTCTGCGCAAGGAGCCCCAGCGGCGTTACGGTTCGGCCTTGGAATTTTCTCTGGACCTCGATCGCTACCTCCAAGAAAAGCCGGTGGTCGCCCAGCCCGACACCCTGCCCTATCGATTGGGGAAATTCGTCAGACGCAACCGCCTAGCAGTGGGGGGAACCCTCACCCTAGTTCTATTCCTGCTGATCTTCTCCATCGTGACCATCTACCAGAGCTTTCTCATCGCTCAGGAGCGAGACCTGGCGCGCAGCGAGAGAGCCAAGGCTCAACAGGTCTCGAGCTTCCTCATGGACCTTTTCGAGAATGCCGGCCCGGAGAGGAACCAGGGGAAAGAGCTCACCGTGCGCGAGATTCTCGACCGAAGTGCCACGGAAATCGAGAAGTTGGAGGACCAGCCGGAGCTCCAGGCAACCTACCGTGGCTCCATCGGCCGTGCCTACCGCGGCCTCGGTCTCTACGATAAAGCTCAACCCCTCCTCGAGGAATCTCTGGCCCAGCGAATCAGCATCCACGGTGAGTCTCATCCGGATGTAGCCGAGAGCCTCCGGGCAATGGGGCTGCTGTACCTGGAACGAGAAGATCTCCCCGCGGCTGAGCAGTACTTGACTCTCGCTCTATCGCAGCTCAGAGAATACTTGGACGAGGCAGACCCACGAGTCACGGATCTCACTGGCGATTTGGCCTACGCCTTGTACCGGCGAGGCAAGCTGAGCCGCTCGGAGGAAATGGCCCGACGGGCTCTCGAAATGGCCCGAATCTCCGGCGATGAGCTGATCCAGAGCCAAGCTCTGAATGTTCTCGCTCTACCGATCGAAGCCCGAGGCCAACTGGAGACCGCCGAGGCCCTTTTCCGGGAATCTCTAGCTCTAACCCGAAAGGCCTCCGGCGCCACAGATCTCGATGTTGCCATGGTGATCAACAACCTAGGAACCCTCCAACACAGCAGGAAAGATCTCGCCGCCGCGGAAGCTCTCTATCTGGAAGCTCAGGGAATTTTCATCAAGGTACTCGGCCCGGATCACCCAACGCTACTGGCCATCTACTCCAACCTAGCCAGAGTCGCTTGGGAGAGAGGGCAATCGGTGGTGGCCGAAACACGTTTCCGGGAGGCCTTGGAACTGGCCACAGAACTCTTCGGAGAAAATCATCCCCTGGTAGCCAACCTCTCCATTCCGTTAGCCAGGACTCTTCTGAGCCAGGGGAAAGCGGCCCAAGGGGAAGCTCTCGTGCGGAGCGCCTTGGAAATTTACCGCGAGCTACCTCCCGAGAAACCTTGGCGAATCGCCTCCGCCGAAGCGACCCTCGGCGGCTGTCTCTCCTCTCGGGGCCAATACCAGGAGGCCGAGCCCCTCCTGGTGCGCGCCTACCCACTGTTAAAGGAACACCTCGGCGAACGGGAATACCCCACGCGTTCCGCCCTGGCACTGCTCGTCGAGCACTACGAAGCCCGCGGCCTCGCCACCGAGGCGGCTCGTTACAGAGAAATGGATCTGGATATAGCTCTGAGTGGAGCCTCCTGAGCGACGAACATCTGTAATGTCCTGAAGAGAATGGTCTTCAAGGAAAAATCCAGAAAGGAGACCTTTGCTGGATGGAGGGAATGATGAGTCAGGAAGACCCGAAAGTGCAGATCGAGGACGAGAAACCAACGACTGCCGAGCTCAGAGCGGAAATAGAGGAGGAGCGAGAAGCAAACGAAATCAGGTTGATCTCTCAGGAGCATCGTTTGACCCATGCTGCCCGCAATTATCTCGAGTACCGAGAAAGGAGGAAGGGAGATCCGAGGCGGAAAGCTGCCTTCTGGGCACTCGCTTGGGTCTTCGCCTTCGGCCGTGGAGTCACCATTGTGGCCATCGGAGGCGGGTTCCTTGGCACCTACCTCCTCTGGGAGCAGAATCAACTGGCCGAGAAACAGAATCAGCTGACCAGGGAACAAAATCTGTACTTTCAGGAACAAACGAAGGAACTCAGAGAGCAGAATCAGTTACAGCTCGATGAGGCACAAGCCGCCCGTAAAGTTCAGCTGTGGGAGACTGTCTTCGCCTCTGAAAGGGGCTGCCGGGAAGCTACGGAAGATTGCCCGCCCCGGGCGTCTCCCCAAGCGCGCGGGGAGGCGGTGATTGCCCTCTCAAACATTCTGCGCTCCGAAGGGATAGTCCGACCGGATCTTTCCCACGCCATTCTCCGCAACGCCCCCATCAATGATGAAGTTCCCGACGTCTCTCTTCCTGAATTCTATTTGACAGAGTCCTCCGGCATGCTTCGGCATAGCCCATTGAATGCCACTGGCACCAACCTTCTCATGCCACAAAATCCCGGGGAATATTGGACTGAGCGAAGAAAACGCTACCCAAAGCCGAGGGGCCTGGAGAACGCAATTCTCATCGGCGCCGACTTCTCAGAGTCCCGAGTGAAAGGAGTGAGCTTTCGGAACGCTGTGCTACTCGACGCCGATTTCTCTCACTCTGTGGTCTTCGGTGCAGACTTTTCCTTTGCAGACCTTGACAGAACGAACTTCGCAGGGAGCATCTTGCTCAGCATCGAGGGTCTTTCGTCTTCAACTCTCCAAAAAGTCTTCGGAGACGAGGACACCCACTGGGCTCGGGTGTCTGGTGAGCTCAAGCGCCCTTGCCACTGGTCCTCCCCCGAAAACCCCATTAGCTACGAGGAATGGCTCCAGCGCCTCCCAAACCTCGAGCCGTGTGGAAAAGAGGACGATCCATCGGAAAATCAAGGCACGGCTAAGGGAGAGGCAGATCCGAGAACTGACTGAGCCAAAGACTCGGGTGCCCACTACTGTGAAATTTCAGCTAGCTGGAACGTGGATAGGGTGCCGCTCCACGAGCCTTTCACCTGCCCGTGCGGTCCGACACGAACGGTCAGCGGTACGCCGGAGACTGCGAAGGACTCGGTGAAAGCTGCTGGGTCGAAGGGTACGTCGACAGGAAATGGCAAGAACTGAGAGTCAGAGTACAAACGCGTATGGCACGCCATCGGGAGTCCTTGGGTGAAGCTGGTCTCTGACAGCTCTCCTTCTCCAGGCCCCGAAGTAACTCCGCAGCTTTCCATTAGATTTGGAAGCCAAGGGAAACCACGTCCCTTGTTCGTGACGCTTCCTACTTACCATGCATGCCGACGCCACTCCCCTGGCACCCCCTCCAGGCGGTGTCGCTCATCAAATCTGAAGGACGGCGGCCTTCCCCGAATCTCAGACGGGTCGGCTCTCGAACTTCCCTTCTCGGGGCCTGTTCAGCGTTCACTGGCGTTCCGGCCTGCCTATTCGCCAAGTCGCCCAAGGCGACCCTCTACACCAGAGGTTTCGACGGATTCGTTACCTCCCCCCGAACCCCGATTGCTACCGGCTGGATCGACCCGTTGCCCGGTGGGGCTTCAACCCACTGAGAAGGAACGGCTAGAAGGGCGACAACCCCTGTTGTAAGCTTTCCAATGTCGCGAACATCAGAAATAGTTGGACTGACTTCTATGGACCCTTGGAGGGCTAACCCGAGAGAGTTTCCACTCCGGGGAGTGAGACAAGTTCAAATCCACACCTCCACCTGGTCGAACGAATGAGTTAGGAAAGGAGCCTTCTTATGGACAAAGCCGACGCAGAGGCCCGTCTCGAAGCCCTAGAAGCCCGCCTCGATCACTTCAAGCTCTACGATTTCTTCCCCATCGAGGTCGGCTACCGCGCCTACCTTCGCGGCCAGTTCGACGAGGCTGAAGTCGAGGTTCGCTTGCGGGAGCTGGATCATCTCCTGAACCCTGTTAGCAAGGCGCGCAAGGGCGAAGAGCCACCGGAGCTGGTCAACCCCATGGATCACTACCTCATGTACCGGGCCCCCAGCTTCGAGGGCTACGTCTATAAGCGGGTGACGATCCTCAACCAGTTCGGCCGGCAGGAATACGAGCTCGGCCGCGCCGTCCGCATGATCGTCCCGGCCGAGAAGATCGAGAAGGGCAGCGAGCCACCGGTCGAGCGGGATCACTACAAGGTCTACGACATCCTGTCGTCAAAAATGATCGAGGCGCCGGTGACTTTGACCGACCAGTTCGTCAAGAACTCGACGGTGGTCCTCGATCCACGTTTCTTCTGTGTACCTGCGGAGAAAGTGATCGTCGGCGACGGCGGGAAGAAGCGCTTCCCGATCTACGACGAAGAGGCTCACCTCACGATCTACGGCATCGATCCCGACGAGCTGAGCGAGACCCGGGAGGTGGAGGACCAATTTGGCCGTGAAGAGGTCGAGGCGGTCCTAGGCGTAATGCTAGCGGTCCCGACCCTAAAGCTCTCCTACAAGAAGAAAGGCTGAGCGTCGAGGAAAGCGGGATGAAAGGTGGGCAGCAGGCCAGCGCCCGAGAAGCTGATAAGGAATACCCTGCACCTAGCTGGCGCTGCTCTCCACTCTAGGCAAGAGCGAGTCGGAGATCCAAACCGCACTCGAAGATCTGAAGAACGAGGCCCGTCAAGAAGAGTACTACCGTCTAGGGAAATGCAAAGGCGGGAGCACAGCGGAAAGCTGAGCGAAGCACGCTGAAATGGTACGGCTGGAGGGACTCGAACCCCCGACCTAAAGTTTAGGAAACTCTAGGTACCGGTATTCCCCACTTCTCTTAAACCCCATTAACCCCTATTTACTAGCACTTTTCTCCTCCTGGCTCTTGCCAGCTTCTCTGGAATTTGCTTACAATTGCTTACCATTTGCTTACCGTTCCGGGAAAGCCACCATGAAGAAGCTCACCAAAAGGGTCGTAGACGCCGCCGCTCCCAGCGGCACAACGAAGCAGAATTACATCTGGGATTCCGAGATCAAGGGCTTCGGCCTGCGCATCGCCGCCAAGGGTCGGAAGAGTTTCGTCTTCCAGTACAGGAACGCCCAAGGCCGATCCCGCCGCCTCACCCTCGGCTCCGCTTCGCAGATCACCGCCGAGCAAGCCCGGGGGCTGGCTCGCAAAGCTGCCGCTGCCGTCGAGACCGGCGAGGACCCGGCAGAGGCTCGCCAAGAAGCCCGCCGAGGCCTGACCGTCGCCGAGTTGGCAGAGCGCTACCTGGAAGAACACGCCAGGCCGAAGAAGAAGGCCTCCTCCGCCAAGCTGGACGAGCGGCTTCTCCGAAAGTGCATCCTCCCCCACCTCGGTAGCCGGAAGACGGCAGACGTGACCGGCCCAGCCGTACGCAAGATGCACCATGCCCTCCGGGACACTCCGGTCCAAGCGAACCGGGCCTTGCTGGTCCTTTCCAAGGTTATGAATCTCGCCGAGAGCTGGGGCCTCCGCCCGCAGGGCACGAACCCCTGTATGGGCGTCGAGCGCTACCGGGAGAAGCGTCGGCAGCGCTTCCTCTCCGGAGCAGAGCTGACCCGCCTTGGTGAGGCCCTTGCGGAGGCAGAGCGGGACGAGAGCGCCCATCCATCCGGAATCCTGGCCCTCCGTCTTCTCCTTCTTACCGGCGCTCGCTCCAGCGAGATCCTCAATCTGCGATGGTCCGAGGTCGATTTAGAGAGACGCTGTCTCCAACTCCAGGACTCGAAGACCGGCGAGAAAACGATCCCCCTGGGCGCTCCAGCCCTTGAGCTACTCGCCAACGCCCCGCGGCTGGACGGCAACTCCTACGTCTGCTTTGGGGACTGCACCGGTAAGCCCCTCGTGGGGCTCCCGAAGATTTGGTATCGGATTAGGAGGAGCGCCGGCCTGGAGGACGTGAGAATCCATGACCTCCGCCACAGCTTCGCCAGCATCGGCGCCGGCAGCGGCATGGGGCTCCCCATCCTCGGAGCCCTCCTGGGACACTCTCAGCCGCAAACCACCAGCCGCTACGCCCATCTCGCCGCCGATCCCTTGCACGAGGCTGCCGAGCGGATCTCTGGCACCGTAGCAGCGAGTCTGAAGGGAGAGGGAGGCACCCTTCATCGCTTCCGCAGGACCCAGACCGGAGATTGAATCTGAAGAAGTAGAAACCGAGGCCTCCAGGCCTCAGCCAACCAAGCGGCCCGGCAGAGTGGTGACGCACCCTACCGGACCTAGCCGACCAGAGGAGCATGCCCAATGGCCAGCCAGCCCGAGTCTACCGCCTTCAACCGTGACGCCGGACTCCGCGAGACCTTCCTCTTCCAGCTCCGGCCCCAGGAGCGGGAGATCCTCCAGCGCATGACGGACTGTGTCTTGGAGCTTGCACGCGAGGGGCACTGCGCGGACACCTACCCCGGGCCTCCCCTTATCGCCGAAGCCCGCGCCATTGCCACCGATCTGCGGTTCCTGGAATCCCTTATGCGGCACATCTCGGACTACGAGGACAGGCACTCTCCGCGGCTGTGGCACGCTCGGTTGCTCGTCTGCCTGGAGGATCTGGCCTCGGAGATCGCCGCTTCGGCTGCCAGACTGGAAAGTACGATTCCTCCTACGAATGAACTGGCGCAGCCTCCCCAAGGCTGAGGCTCGGCAGATCAGGCTTCACCTGGACTCACTTTCTGCCCCTCGGGAAGTCCGGGAATATCCGGGGTCGTGTAGACTCTTAGTATTCTTGCCCACTCACAATGACGCCTTCTCTTCACCCAGAATCGAAATAGGACAGCATATGTCTGGCTCTCGCGATCAGGATCACCCAAGGCTACGAAGCAGTAAGAACATCGACTTCAACCGAGGCATCGTGAAGATCCAGCCAATGAAGCTGGTCCAAAAGCGAGCTAGGCCCTACTCCCTTCAGGACATGCTCGATATCTTCGAATGCCGGGTAGAGGTCTGGCAATTAGGTCCAGCAGCGAACCTCCTCAAGGAACTAGAGAAGCGGAAGCCGGGAGGCACGTCGGCATGGGCACACTCTGCCTATTCCCTCATCGCCATGCTCCTCTTCTACTTTGAAATGATCGGCAAGACCCTCAACAGCAGATCACCAAAGCCCAGCCTGGATTTCAATCACGGCTTCTGTGATGTCTACCCAAAATTCAACCCAGAGTGTAAAAAGCCTACCGACCATAATCTCCCGGCCGTGAAGGCCTTCAGAGATCGCCTCCGCAACGGTCTTTACCATCTCGGCCACACGAAGCAAGGCCTTTTTATACACAATGAGCCAAGATCGGTATACCCAGAAGACTTCTCTGTTGACGAGAAGGAAATCCCAGCGAAGTTCATGGTCAACCCACACTCAATGGCAAGAACTATCATCGGTCACTTTCCAGGCTTCATGTCGCGACTGCGAGACGAAAATACTGAGCTTGATGACCTGAGAAGCCAGTTCAAGCGCTTCTTCAAAGACTTCCACAGAGGGAGCTAGGACGCGGAACTGAGAGGCAAGGATAATGACGGAACAAGAGAGACCCAACAGATCAGTACCTGCGGGAGTGGTGTTTGACGACCAAGTTGTTGTTATCCCACCAATGTCTGAATCATTCTTTAGCCGCCCTCTTTGGCTGGCTACGGGAACCGCCGCTGGACAGACGCCAAAATGGAAAGTGGAGACTGGTGATTGGATCGAAAGGGGGCAGGTAGTATGCAGCTATTCGATTCACGCTCTGTCGATTCTCGGCTTTGACTTCTTCCCCCGCGAGCTTGAGATTAGGACTCCGGTTGACGGCCTAGTGATTTACGGAGGTTACAAGGACACTTCGCGAGAAGTCGATTGGTCCGATGCCCAATCTTATAACAAGCTCAAGAGTCAGCCTCGAACAGGTCGGGGCCTCTTTACCATCGCTGTCCCGAGATCTTCCTACGTTCCAGAGACTAGCAACTTTGCTTACCAGCAATTCGGTTCAGAACTCATGGCTTGCTATAGACCCGTATTCCACTCCCCTAGAGAGTTCAGGAGCCCCAAGAGGTACCCAGAAAGCGATGTCGAGATCGCTCTCGTCACCCTCCTCAAGGCCCCCTTGCTCCGCTTCCCCCTATCAGACTACGCGGAGATAGTTGATGAGTTCTGGAGGTACAAGATTCCCTCCGACACCATGAGATCACTTCGCGAAGCAGCAGGCGCGACCTGAAAGCAACAACTTCCAGCTGATTACCTTGATCCGTCCGACGGAGCTGGTAGGTAGGGCCCAAAACTGTTCTGCACGAAAAGTAGGCGCATACTATGCCAAGCGATTCATGGGAATCCTTCTGCACGACCCCAGAGGGAATGAAAGCCCGCCTTGAGGCCTTTCGTCGCCGTGGTATCCACCTTTTCATCGAAGGCGAGCCGCAATCAAAGAAATCTATGACTCCACCCGGCAGGGCTTCCTTCCAGAAAGCCGTCCTAAACCAACTCGCAAGAGCAGGCCGAAGAGCTTTCCGTGGGGACGTAGCAGTGGAAATCGAGTTCTTCACCGCATCTGCCACCCCGCCCCATCTTCACACCGCCGTCAAGTGCCTTCTCGACCTCTTAGCAACCCCCGGGAAAGGTCTCTCTCGCCGGAAGGCACTTTGCTACGGGGATGACCGACAGATCAAGGCCCTTTCTGCGACGTACTACATTACGCCAAGAGGTCGAAAGGACCCTGCCTCAGCCAAAACCGGTACCGCCGTAAGGCTCTACCCTTTTCGTGGATTCGTCGAGGCTCTCGAACTAGTCGAGGCCCTCCATCCGGAAGACGAGGAGTCGGCCAGGACGGGTGCAATGGACCGCTACCTAGACTTTCGCGACGAGGTAAAAACCTGGACCAGTCCAGTTCAGGAGAAGACTCTTGCACAGCTCGAAGTCTTCAAAAGGCACGAAGCGCAGAACGAAGCCCTACAGAGTATGAGGCTCACTGCTCGCCACCTACTCTTCTTCTATCAAGAAGCTGGTCTTACACCTCGGCAGGCAAACGGATCTCACTTTGAGCAGTTCACCTCCGAGATGACCTCTTGGCTTAGATCCGACTTGCTGCGGCTCACGCTGCCAACAAACCCGACCAGCCGGAAGGAAGCTAAGCATTTCAAGCAGAGAATCCGTGAGCAGCTCTTCGCTTTTCGCAGGAGATTAGGTCCGCTGATGGAACCACTTCGAACCCAAGTCGGCTTAGATGTGGTCTACAAGCCGCCCCAGGACCCAGCGAACTTCGGCCGAGATCTTGACAATGTCATGACTTCCTTACTTCCGATATTCCATGAGGTCTTCGAGCCTCCCTCCGTCCCATCTGACGCACTCAGGCTGCCAGGGAGTGAAATCCAGGCCCCAGGAAGTATCAGGCATTCTGTTGGCCGATATAGCATCTACTGGATCCCCCGCGGCACCGAAGATCTCGATCCGGGATATATCAATCTCCACCTATCTAACGAATTTGAAAATAGTGGTGGCCCACTCAGACGTACACTTGATGTTGTCGAGGGTCGCTGGACCTACCCTTAACTTTCCAGAATCTCAGCGCCATCCTCAGAGGAGATCTTGAGAACCGTCCTTGATACGAGAAGGAATACGAGACCAAACGCCCCCTCTGGAAGCATCTCATCGGCATTAGCTAGCTTCTCCAGCAAGGCCTCCTTCAAGGACAGGGCCAAACTTCTACCCTTCTCCGCTCACTCTCAAAGAACCATAGCAGCTCTCCGGGAGGTTGTCGGCGTGGATAGAGTACTCGACCTCCCCCGCTTCGCCTGGCTCAAGGGTACCTACAATGAAACCAAAAGTTGACCCGACTCTCCGGGCTAGGGAAGTACTAAAATTGTGGCTAAGCGCGTCTCGCAGCTCGATGTGCAAATTCCCGGAGTCGTAGCTATGGTTGAGGGCCGGCTGCATGGCTGGGTGAAGCGGTAGAGGCGGCAGGAGATCCACTTGAGGGAAGCTGTTGTAGCACAGACCTCCGCCGTCATCGAGTCGATCTAGAGCGGAAGCATCTTCTTCAAGCTCTCCAGCTAGAGCGATCAGACCTCTAACTTTCAGAACTCGGGCCTCCGGCACCGGTAGCCGTTCACGTACGTATCTCTCCAAGTTGAGAATCCTGGCTCGCTGGCTGCTGTACAGAGATACAACTACCCCCTCTGCGGGAGCAGTGCCATCGTTGTGAAGCTCGAGGCTAAATTGTCGAGCCCGCGACGCTTGTTGGTAGCGAAAAGCGAGCTCCAGCGGATCAGCAGCGAGCGCAGAAAGCGTGAGGTCAATATCTTCGGCGAGCTCCTCCGGCCATTTTAGAATCTCTCTCGGTTCCGTAACCCGTCGCCCAAATCCTAGACGGCCAGGTCCGAAACGCCGGATCGCGGCTAACAGAGCACCCTCATGCTTATGGACAAGGTCTATCTCTCCGCCTTTAGGACGTATTCTGCGTAGCTCCGCTTCCACCGCTACTTGCTCGAATGGGGGTGGCGAGGGTAGATCAAAGACCCGGGTGCCCTCTCCGTGCTCATCAAGCCAGGTCAGAAAAAGAGAGGGCTTTGGGACCCTGTCCCGATAGACGCTATCGAGATGGAATCGGCTGGCGGTGCCTGTGCTAGAGCCGTGGCGCACCCAGATGAAGTATTGGCTCGCAATCTTAGCAACATAGGGACGATCAAATGGAGGGTGAATCTCGACTACTACCAGGGAGACTCCTCCGATGTCATGTTTTTCAAACCGCACCGTAGGCAGCGGCGTGATGGCACTGAGACGTTGTTGCAGATTGGCCTCATCCTCAGGCAACTGGCAGGAAATGAGCTTACTCCCCTTGACTCCCAATATAATGCAGCGCATGTCGGTCGAGTCGGTGGAGTTTGCCATGGCCGTGATGTCCTTAAGGAACTCCCGCCGGCCTTCGTCCTTTTTCAGGTTCCAAAAACCGGTTTTCCACTCAAGAGAGCCATCTTCATCTCGGCCCTGACGAATCTGCAAGATAATTTCCTCAAGTACCCTGGATTCCATCGCTCTTCCCTCCCTAGTTTGAGGCACTAATCAGTTCGCTACCTGAAGCCACGCAGACCCTGATTCAGGAAGAGGCACTGCTTTTCAATACTATAGAGCCGAAACAACCGAAACAGAGGCCCAGAACAAGGCAACACCAGGGATCGCGCCCTCGAAACGAACCGAAGCTAGATTCGACCCGAGAAAGTCTCAGATTGTCCGGAGCGATACAGGTTGTTTCGAATGTTTCCCCCTATGTGGTGCTAGCGTAGCGCCGGAATGCGTCAGAAAGATCCTCTAGGCGGTAGCCTTTCTTCGTCACTCTTCCTATTCTGATTTGCCGCGGCTTGATCTCGAACGGTTTGAGGAGCCGGGAGAGTCCGAGACTAGTCATAGGCATCTTACTCCTTCCCCACTCAGACCAAGGCCGATCTTCCAGCCTATGAAGCGCTTGGAGGAGTTCCTCGGTGAAGATCCGCTCCGTTCCTGCTTCCTGAAAAATCTCGTCGAGATCCCCTAGGAGCTGGACGCGGACAGAGGAATCCTCTGCTGCCTCTGCTCCGGAGAGCATCCTCGCTGCCCTGCGGGCCAACTCCGGCCAAGCCCCCTCTGCAGAGTCGGCAATGCCAAGGAGAGGCCGCCAGTTGTCAGCAGCACGGTCGTTCAGCGTTTCGGGTACCTCGGCATCAGCTTCGCGAAGGGTATCGAAATTGTCCACTCCCCACCGAGCCGCTCTGCGTCGAAGATCCTGGAGCTGAGACCTAAGTCTCCCCAGGCGCAGCCTCTCCACCTTCTCGCCTGCGACCTTCCGGCGCATTGGGATGAGGATTGCACGGTCTTCCAGCGTGGAGGGCAGGGAGCCGATCGCTGCTACGGCCTTGGGCGCCCAAGTCCCGAACCGCCGGGGCTCGTGATCCTCTCCGACCGTCCGCACCACGAAGGCACTGGCCCGTGTGTGCCCCGAATTGAGGATCCCGCGAAGATCCTCTCGCCCAGCGAGAAAGGAATCCGCTTCGTCCACCAGTAGCGTGGGTGAGAACTTCTCTACGGCCCGGAAAAGGGCTGCGGGGGTGATGTTCGAAGTCGGGAGTGGCTTCGGCACGAGCGAGCCCACCAGGGATAGTACAGTCGTCTTGCCACAGCGTTTTTCCGGGGAGCAGAAGGCCAGGAGGGGTGAGACCTCCGAAGCGTCGTGGACGTTGGCGAGAAGCAGCCAGAGGGCGATTCCGATCTCAGCCGCGTCCGGCAGGACGACGTAGCGGAGGAGGGTCTCGCAGATCTCGTCGAGGAGCTCTGCGCCATCAACTTCCTCGTGCCAAGGCTCTGGAACATCCAGTTGAAGCGCCTGACCCTGCCCCTCTGCTGCCCCCCCTCTGGCCGTCACCACCAGGGCCGCATCTACGAGCCGGCCCGGTGCGCTCGCCTTGCCCTTGAGCGCCTGAAGAGCCTCCTCTCGAAAAGTCTCGACGCTGAGCCGATCTCCTGGCGGAAGGTTTTTCACAGCAACCCGCAGAACATCGGAGACCTCAGAGGGGGCGCTGTGCTTGGGGAGGGCTCGAAGAGCCTCCAAGGGGTCAAGGGCACCTGCAGGAGACTCCACCCGGTCTGCTTCCACGGCTAATTCCTTGAGGACCGCGAGGAAGTCCTCAGCCGTCAGATTGTCCTTCCCCTCCACCCAATCGAAGGCATCCGCCCCCTTCTCCACCAGACCGAGCCTCTCGGGCTCTAGAATCGCAGCTCGCGCGGCTCCCGCCTCCAGAGCTGCTCTAGCGGCCCGCTCCATGAATTCGACAGCATCCACCTCTCCTGCATCCGGCCAGAAGATGAGGTTGCATCCATCGAGGCCGGCAAAGGCCTTCGGGGAAATGCTTGTGGACCCCTTCCCGGTCACGAGCCCTACCGCCTGCACCCCAATCTCGCGGAGGGCATCGCAAGGCTTCTCTCCCTCCGTGAGGATGACAGGAAGAGAATGGTCGAAGCCCGCCGTGAGCTCGGAACCGTAGAGAAAGTCGCCTGCCTTCAACCCTTGGAGGCTCCACCGACCATTCCGCCACCAGCGGAATGTTTTGCCTCCGCCTTCCAACTCGAATCGGCAATGGAGGGCCAAGAAGCTCCCTGAAGAATCAAGGATCCGCCAGGCCATCGAGGGCCTTCCCAGCTTCTTCTGCTTGAGATCCTCTAGCGGTTCTGAAGACGGTGAAGGCCGAGGTTCTGGCTCGGTCACTGGCGCCTTGAGTCGAGCGGATTGACTCCTGCCAGATCCGTAGGTCCATGGCTGGTCCGCCATTAGGTCTGACAGCTTTAACCCAATAGCCTCGACGATCTGCTCTGCGGTGCAACCTGCCGATGCATGGCACTTCACCAACGCTCTCCCGTCGGTGCCTTCTGAGATGCTAAGACTCGGGTTCCTGTCGTCGTGGGCCGGGCATCTCGCCTTCCAGCCCTTTACGGTCTTTGTAAAGCCCTTGAGCCGCGAGAGCAGTCGCTCCACTGGAGGCGAACCAGAGTTACTCAAGCCCACTGGCTTTTCCCTTGCGATGGCCGATAATCTGGCCCACGCGCACACGAGCGGCAAACACATGGGTTAAAGAGAGGGAGGGCCGTAGAGGCGATCTGGTAGAGACAGAGAATCGCTGAGATCCGGCTCTGCAGGAAACACCAGGGAGAAACTGAAACCGGTTTTCTAGGTCCCTGGAGGACAGGAAGTACCGCCTCACCTCTTTGCTCCTTGATCGGCCTCAAGGGTGGAGTGGAAGGCCCGTTCCTCACTCCAGGCGTCGAGATCTTCGCAACGGTAAACCACCCGCCGGCCATGCTTCCGGAATCGAGGCCCGCCGCCGAAGACGCGGAATTTCTCAAGGGTCTTGGCGGAGAGATTCAGGTAGTCGGCTGCGCCGGTGGTGTTGAGGAATGGGCTACTGGACTTCCTCTGGGAGATTTCACTCTGCATTGGGTCTTCCTTTCTGTAGAGCCTTAACTGCGCTACACCGGAAGAGTCGCCTAAAGGGCAAAGAAAGACACCGACAGAAACCCCACCTAGGGTTCTTGTCGTAAGAAAAAGAGTGCCAGGAGGCCTCTAGGAGGTGGAATCGCCCTCTTGAGATGACAGGAGAGCCTTGAGCGTAGAGTCGGCAAACCGTTCTCGGCAAGCGTCCATGACCAAATCCGGATCTATTCGAAGCTCTTCCGCAACAGCCTGGACCGGATCATGCTGGGGCATCGATTCATCGGTGGGTCGAGCTGCGCTGATCACCGCAGAAACGTCCTCGCCCATTTGGGCCGCTAGAGCCCTCTCGGAAGCCAGTCGCTGCGGAATGGGCCAGGGCGCCAATCGGTGAGAATCCGCGGCACCCTCTTCCCTGTCCCTGGCCGCATCACCGTCTATCCGGTCTGATGGAAGTTGAGGCAAGTAACCGACCTGGGGTGGAAGGCGGGTTTCCTCTCTCTCTGCCACTGCAAGAGGGATCAGCGCCCACCCATCCCTGTTCTCATCGCAGAGCTTGACTGCATCTTCAACGATTACTGAGCCATCGAATGCCGCCGCCGAAGTCTGTACAGAGAGGCCGAAGTCCCGCGCTACCTGCTGAAAACTCTCTTCAGGAATCCCACATTGTTTCTGGTGACGGCGGGCGGCCACCGCGAGCCGGGCTTTGAGATAGGGCTCGAAGGGAAGGATCTCCTCCAAAGCCTCCTCTTCGCCCGCCTCGTTCACGACGACCCGCTTGGGTCGTTTGGGCCGCTTGGCGAGCTTGCGCTGTACCGTCCGCTCTGTGATGTTCAGCCGGAGGGCGAGAAGAGCCTGGGCATGGCTCGCCTTCAATCCGTACCCCAGAAGCAGATCGTAGACATCGAAGAACCGAGCTGTTGGCTTCTCGCCAGCCGGCCTTCCAGCTTTGCCGGTGGCTGCCTTGAGCCCGAAGGCGACCTTCGAGGCATCGTCGATGCGGATGAACTCCAGCATCTTCGGGACCGTAGCGAAGACGGCACTGGAGCTCTTCGGCGGGTGCTCCTCCAGGTAGGCAGCCTTTCGCCTCGTGGCATCCCGCAGCTCATGGGCCACCCAACCGAAGTAATCCGCCAAGTCAGAGGCTCCGGGCTCGGTGATCACCTCCTGCTTTCTAAGCAATCTTGCGACGGAGCTTGCGAAACGAGCCATTCCTGGGCGTTCAAGACGGCCTAGCGCCCCTGCGAGGAACTCCGCTTCCGGAGCTGGGATGGCCTCGCCATTCTCCAGCCAGCCCTTCGCATCTTCGAGGATGCGTGCGACTCCGGGCCACTGGCCCTTCCGAGCCTTCCTCAAAACCGGCCTCTCGTAGACAGCGAGCGAAGGCTTCCGGTTGCCGGGTCTAGGCACAAGCGTCTCTGGAACTACTTGGCGAAAATCGACAGATGACTCGAAACGGTCCAGGTAGGAGGGCCGGGGGACCGCCGCTGGGAAGGCATTGGATCTGGGCTCGAATCAGCTTCAAGTGCTTACTATTTGCTTACCGCTCGGAAACAGCCTTGCATAAAATTTTTCATCGAGAGCGCCTATCTCGCTGAATCCAAAAGACTTAGAATGGTACGGCTGGAGGGACTCGAACCCCCGACCTAAAGTTTAGGAAACTTTTGCTCTATCCACCTGAGCTACAGCCGCATGTTGAAGAGTGATTCTATCGGAGAATGGTTGGCCTTGGAATATGAGGTGGCTTTGGGTGTTGAGACCTTGGGCCGGCCTGACTCCTTGGGCCGGGTCGAGCTGCTATCGCCGAGGGGATGGCGAAGAGCAGCTCGACGGGGTCGGCCGGGGGAATCTAGTACTTGATCAGGGAGTGAACCTCGTAGCCTTCGAGCTTGTCTCGGCCCTTCAAGAACTCCAGTTCAATGACGAAGCCAAAACCAACGACTTCGGCTCCCAGACCTTCAACCAGCTTGGCGGTGGCCAGGGCGGTGCCGCCGGTGGCGACGAGGTCGTCGGCGATGAGGACTCGGTCGCCAGGGCCGACGGCATCCTCGTGGATCTCCAGGGAGTCGGTTCCATATTCGAGATCGTAGGTCTCCGAACGAACCTTCCAAGGCAATTTCCCGGGCTTTCGGACCGGAACGAAGCCAGCATTGAGGTCGTTGGCGATGATCGGGCCAAACAGGAAGCCCCGGGACTCCATACCGACAACTTTGTCGACTTGCCGATCGTGAAACATCCATGCGAAACGGTCGCAGGTCATGCGCAGGGCTTTGGCGTTCTGCAGCAAAGTGCTGATGTCATAAAAAAGGATTCCGGGCTTGGGATAGTCAGGGACTTCCCGGATATATTGCTTCAGATCCTCCATTGTGCTCCTCCGGCTTGGTATGGAAATTCGGTGGTTGGTGTCGTGTTGTGGCGAATAGAAATCAACTAAATACGATCTCGAAAGTCTCTCCCGGTGCAGCCGTCTCGAGAGCTTCTTCCTCGAGGCGGTCTACGCGAGCCACGATAGGGCCGCGCTGCACTTTCTCCCGCAGCTGCGTAAGCTGCTCCTCACTGCCCCAGGCCCGAATCTCGACCGTCCCGTCCGGTCGGTTGCGAGCCCATCCACAGATCTTCAATTCCCGGGCTGCTCGACGGGTGAAGGCTCGGAATGCAACACCTTGAACCCGACCGCTGACGATGAAGCGGACTCCCAGCTGCTTGGACGATGCCATCATCGGCTAGGCCTTCTCCACTCCTGATGCGTTGCTCTCGACTGGGCCGCCGCCAAGCCAGGCCGCCAAGAATAGCAGAACTACCAACCGTGGCGCCCAATGAGGGGAACGAAGGCCACGGACTCGCCTTCCGTGCGAATCAGAGCCTCTGGGGTGCGCTCGTAGAGAATTAGCTTTTGCCGGTCCCGATCGCCTTCCGGCAGGACCAAACGCCCCCCCACTTTGAGTTGATCCAACAGGGGTTTGGGAGTCTTGGGAGCGCCAGCGGTCACCAGGATGCGGTCGAAGGGACCGACGTCACTCCATCCGAAGGTGCCATCGAAGATCTGGATCTTGACGTTGTCGAAACCCATTTCACGAATTCTGTCGATGGCCCCCCGGGCCAACTCGGGAATGCGCTCCAGGCTGAAAACCCGACGCGCTAGAAGAGCCAGTACGGAGGTGTGATAGCCACTGCCGGTGCCGATTTCCAGCACCGAGTCCTGGGAGCCGACCTGCAACCACTCGGTGGTGCGAGCGACGATATAGGGCTGCGAGATGGTCTGTTCAGCGCCGATGGGCAGGGCATGCTCGCTGTAGGCCTGGCTTTTCAAAGTGCCGGGAACGAAGATGTGGCGAGGGATGCGCTGCATGGCGGCGAGAACTCGAGCGTCTCGAATGCCCTTGCCCTTGAGACTGCGAATCATGCTGTCTCGCCGATAGCGGCCGGAGTCCCGTTTCATGGGGCCGCTTTACCCTCCAGCTTGTCTGACAGGCGCTGATGTAGGCCGCCGTAGGCATCCAAGCCCCGATAATCCGTGAGATCCAAGTGCAGCGGAGTCACCGAAGCGAACCCGGTGCTGACCGCCGCGTGGTCTGTACCCTCTTCTGGTGTCCAGACCGGCTCCCCGGCGATCCAGTAGTACTTTCGGCCCCGGGGATCGACCTTCTCCACCAACGATTGGTCGTAGACTCGATGCCCCAGGCGCGTGAAGTGAACTCCTTGGATGTCTCCCGCCGGGAGGTTGACATTGAGTATGAGGTCCGAGGGAAGAGGCTCGGCCAGAACCGTGTCCATGAAACTGCGAGCGAATTCGGCGGCCCGAGCGAAAGAAAATCCCTCCGCCACCTCTAAGCTGAAGGCCACCGAAGGAATATTGAACAGGCTGCCCTCGAAAGCAGCGCTGACGGTCCCGGAGTAGGTAACGTCATCCCCCAGGTTGAGACCGAAGTTGATGCCGGAGACCACCAGATCGGGTTTCTCCTCTTTGAGAAGCCCAAGGACGGCGAGGTTGACGCAGTCTGTCGGGGTCCCGTCGACCGAATACCAGTGTTCCCGAATCTTCCGTAGGCGAAGGGGGCGGTGCAAGGTGAGAGAGTGGCCGGAAGCGCTTTGTTCGCGATCTGGTGCCACCACGGTGACATCAGCAATCTTGCCGAGCTCTTCCGCCAAGAGCTTGATGCCCTCGGAGAAAATCCCGTCGTCGTTGGTAACCAAAATGCGAGTCAAAGCGCTCCCCTACTCCTCAAGCCAGACAACTTCCCACGAAACTGCGTACTTCTACGAGATCCGGTAACGGATTTCAGCCGCTACCTTTTCGCCGTGAACCCTTAGCCCTTGGGAGCTTCCATGTAGGGGCCGATGATGGGCTCCAAGGCCTTCCAGGTCTCGAGGGGAACGTACTGAGGCTCGGTGATCAACGAGTGCTGGAGAATGCCCCGATAGGGACTGATTTCTTCCGCAGGAACTCGGGCAATCACATGCCGCAACGCTTCCTGAGCCATGATGACGTTCTTCTGGACGACTTCCATGACGGCGATGCCACTGACGTCGTCCTCTTCCTCGTGCCAGCAATCGTAGTCGGTGACCATGGCCATGGTGGCGTAGCTCATTTCGGCTTCCCGCGCCAGCTTGGCCTCTTGAAGATTGGTCATACCGATGATGTCCCAGCCGTGGGAACGATAGGCATTCGATTCAGCGCGGGTGGAAAACAGAGGACCCTCCATACACACATAGGTGCCGCCATCGTGCACCGTAGCGCCGGCTTCCTTGGCTCCCTCGACCACACATTCCGAGAGCTTGGCGCAGGTTGGGTCCGCCAAGGAGACATGGCCGACGATACCGTTGCCGAAAAAGGTGTCGGCACGATGGCGAGTGCGGTCATAGAACTGATCCGGTACCAAGATATCCGTGGGCTTGTACTCGATCTTCAAGGAGCCCACCGCGGAGACGGAGATGATCCACTCCACTCCGAGGGACTTCATGCCCCAAAGGTTGGCTCGGTAGTTGAGCTCCGAGGGCAAGAGGCGATGGCCCCGCCCGTGACGAGGCAGGAAGGCGACCTTGCGGCCACCGATCTCACCGATAATGAAAGCGTCGGAAGGATCTCCGAAAGGCGTCTCGATACGCCGCTCTTCGAGAACCTTCATGCCTTCCATCTGGTAGAGGCCGCTGCCCCCGATCACTCCGATTTTGATGTCGCTCATATCTAGATCTCTCCTACTCTACAAAGGAATCCTCGATGCCTCCTTGGAGCCGACCGGCGAGACAAACCCTTGGCGGGAAAGCTTCGGTGCTGCTCAAGAAATCGGTGCACGAGGGATCGGTCTGGGATTGTCGGATCCCGCCTGTGGGGCGGTGGTCAAGACTAGCAGATCCGAGAGCCGAGGGGGAGGCTCAAACTAGATTCACCTGCCTTCCTCAGGCCTCGCCGTGCCACAATCCCAGCCCTTCGAGGAGACCTCGGAAGCGGCAATCGGAACGGAGGCCATCGAAGGCTGGCCAGACGCCTAGAAAGACCAGGAACCGAGACCGCTCCCGGCTTCCCTGGAGAAGCTCTTGGAGAGCAGCCTCCACATCGCCCAATCCAACCAGAACCAGGGCCCGATGGCTCGACTGGGCAAACCGCCCTGTCTTCTCCCCTTGCAGCCAGGAGAGCACCTTGCGGGCCTCCTGCTGTCGGCCGCCCCGAGCCAGGACGCAGCCGAGGGTCGCCCGCACCGCAGCGCTATCGGTCAATAGCTCGGCGGCCCGGGAGGCCGCCTCGATGGCGCCTCGGTGATTCCCAACTTCGCTGAGACAGAGAGCGAGGCCGAAGTGGGCATAGCCGAAGTGGGGGGCTACTTCGAGCACGCTAGCCAGTTGGTTGATGGCTTCGTCGATCTGGCGAGCGAAATAGTTGGCCATGGCCAGGTCGGTGCTGATGACGAGGGATAGGGGCTCCAGATCGTGAGCTAGGGTGAGCAGCCGAATCGCCTCCTCATGACGCCCGAGAGCGGAGAGCAAGAAGCCGTACCAATGGCGCGCCGTCGGGTAACTCGAGCTGCAATCCATGGCGCGTCGGAAGCTCTCCTCCGCCACCGGCCAATCATGGGAATAGACGAATTCCGTGTAAGCCAAAGACGTGTGCGCCTCCGCCAAATGATCATCTAGAGCCAAGGCACGGAGGGAAGCGTCGCGAGCTTGGCGAAAGCAGTCGATGGGCCTCGCTGTGCCGTAGAAGGGCAGAAGGATCAACGCATCAGCCAGCCCGGAGTAAGCAGCAGCGTAGTCGGGATCCTGAGCTACCGCTTGGCGAAACAGCTCGATGGAACGTTGCAGGTCCGCAGCGGTGCGCCGATTCCAGAAGTAGCGGCCTCGCACGTAGGTGCGGTAGGCCTCGAGGCTCCGAGCCGGGCGCTGCCCGAGGTTGGTTTTTTCCTGCTGGCTCAAGGTCACCTGAAGACGGGCTACCAGCTCCCGGGAGATGGCGTCTTGGGCCGCGAAGAGATCTTCGAAGGCACCTTGAAAGCTCTCCGCCCAACAAGGGACTCCACGGGCCACGGAGATGAGCTGCAGAGTCACTCGAATATGATCCCCGTGGCGTTGAACGGTGCCTTCGAGAACGCCGTCCACGGCCAGATCGCGGCCGGTGGCCACCGGATCGAGGTCGGTTGCATCAACGTATCGCAGAATCGAGCTGGTGGCCCGTACCGTCAGCTGTCGTACATTGCTCAAGCTGGTGATGACGGCATCCGCCAATCCCAGGCCGAGGAATTCGTCGCCACCGGTGACGGAGAAAGACTGCAGAGGAAGAACCGCCAGGGATCGAATGGCCACCAGATCGCTGGCACTCGAGATCGTACCCTGCTCCACTTCGGGTCCGTCCTGCCCTTCCGCGCCCCTTCTCTTCCGAGCCGAGGCCACCACCTCGGTCACCGGCCCTTCGAAGCGATAACCACGGCGCGCCACGGTTTGTATCCAGCGCTGCCCATCGCCCACATCGAGGGCCTTTCTCAAGGTGTAGATATTCTGAGTCAGAGTCGCTTCGGTAACGAACGCCTGAGGCCAGACCGCCTCAATCAAATCTTGCTTGGAAACCACTCCCGGGCGTCTCTCCAAGAGCACCCAAAGGGTATCGAGAGCCTTCGGCGTAAGGGCCACCGCCTCACCGCTGCGCAGCAATAAGCGATCGATCACATCGAAGGAAAAAACCCCGAAGTCCAGGAAACGTGCGGGTTCTGTCATGGGGTCGAATCCTAACCGAGATCTCTCTTTGATTCTGCTTTGAGGCAATTTTGAATTGCCTTTGAAGATTCCCGGAAAGAGGCCCTCTAGAGTCACGCCGAGGTCGGGAAACAACTGTCCCGACCCAGCGAAAACAAAACCGAATATCTATTCCGAAAACATTGAGGAGTCTTCATTATGAGAATTTTCACCCCCTTGGCCCTTGCAGCATCCTTGCTGCTCCTGGTCGTAGGCGGCTCTATTCCGGTAGCGGCCCAAGCCATCGATCTCTCTACTTGGAACGTCGAATCCAAGGCGTCTTCTGCGACGGTGGCCTTCGACGAGGCCTTCTGGGAGCTGTCGGAAGACAATCTCTCCGTGACCCAAATGGAAAACCCAATCCAAACCTTCTTCTACAGCGACTTTGAGGTCGCTCAGGCGAGAGTTACCGTGGAGCTTCGGGTCGATACCCAAGACCCCCAGGACGACGACTACATCGGATTTGCCGTTGGCTTCGATCCCGGCGAATCCCAGGATGCCGCCGCGGATTTCTTGATCATCGACTGGAAACAGCAGGACCAGGAGATCTTCGGTTCTACGGCGATTCGTGGTCTGGCGGTCTCTCGGGTTTCGGGTATCGCCACCTTTGAGGAGTACTTTCTCCATAGCGACAATCCAGAGAACCCGGCGGGGGGCCTCACCGAGCTGGCCCGCGGCGCCACTCTGGGCAACGTCGGTTGGGAGACCGACCGCACCTACGTCTTCGAGGTGGAAGTCCTCAACGGTTCTCTGCAGGTTTTCGTAGACGGACAATTGGAAATCGATCTGCCGGGCCTCTTCGACCGTGGCCGCATCGCCTGCTTCAACAACTCACAACCCCTCATGAGTTGCGGCAACATCACCGTGGAGCCCCTCGCATCACCTGCTCTGGCCCTCGACACCTGGAACGACGAGTCCTATCGCTTCGGCCTGGAGGCACCGGGAAGTTGGCGTCTATCTGCGGATGCCTTGTCCGCCGAACAGCTCAACCGCAACGATGCTTCCGTCTTCTACAGTGACTTCACCCTAGCCAGCGACTTGGTCGTCGCCGAACTAGTCACCGTCGACAACTCAGACGATGATTACATGGGTTTCGTCCTGGGCTTTGACCCCGGCGAGACCCAGAATCCCGACGCCGAATACCTCCTGATCGACTGGAAGAAGACCACCCAGTCAGGACAGATCGGCGGGGAGCCCTTCAGCGCTGAAGCAGGTCTGGCGGTTTCGCGGGTCTTTGGCTTACCTAGCGTGGCCGAGCTCTTCGGTCACGACGATCTCACCTCCTCCCCCGTCGGTGGTGTCGTCGAGCTGGCCCGCGGCACCAACCTGGGAGGAGTAGGCTGGAACACCGGGTCCCGGTACATTTTCACCTTCGAGGTTACGCCGGCTTCTCTTCGGGTTTGGGTTGAAGACACCACCCGCAGTGACGGCCCACGCCTCGAGCTCGACCTGGCCGGAGACTTCAGTGCCGTCAATGGCCGATTCGGATGCTTTAGCAACTCACAGCCTCGGGTGGAATGCGCCAACATCCAGCGAGTGCCTCTGGACTGACGTCCTTCTAGGATGAATCCGACTGGCGGCGGGGAGCCCAAGCCCCGTCGCCATTTTTTTGGTTTCGCTCTACTTTTTGCAGATCACTTTCTCTCGAGCCGTCCCCCTCGAAGCGCGAGGAACGGGCCAAGCCGTGATGAGGAGGTGACTGCCAAGATGGATCCGCCCGGTTGATGTGCTTCCCAACAACCCGGGACTGGAAACTCGCTGGCGCCCACTCTTTCAGCTCTTGGTGGGAGATACGGTATCTACCGGGGTTCTAGCGATCTGAGGGGCCTTCCCCTTCGAGGAGCAGCACATCAAACTTGAAGCCTAGACTAATATTGCTATACACTTCTAAGAGAGACGACCTCAGTACCGTCGAGTGAGCTCCTAGGAGATTCGACAACACTCGGCAGCCTTTTTCCGACACCGGCCTTCGGGATCGGTGGTTTCGGCGGAGAGTCAGGTTCTTGATCGTTCCGGCTCCTGCCTTGTATTCGATGAGAGGTGAGACAGGCCCGCCTTCGGTCGAGCACCGGTTCCTCGGCAAGGTTCCAGTGACCGACCATGGGTCCACTCCCCGGCTTTCTCCGGGACGGACCCTGCCTCCCTAGAAGAGAAAACTCTGTGGCAGCTCTGCGGAGCGCGTCCCGATCGCCCTGTCCGAGGCGACGACGAGAGGGATTCGAACTGGCCGTGAGGTCTTTCGTAGACGATTTTCGAGCTCGAGTCGAGCACCGGCCGGAGAATCTCGCCTGTACCTTCTTGGCCCAGGGGGAAGAGATCGAGGCCCAGCTCTCCTACGGCCAGCTCGACCGCCGAGCTGCAGCTGTTGCTCACGGTTTGGGCCAGAGCCTGAAGCGGGGAGAGCGCGCCCTTCTTCTGTTCCCGCCCGGCCTCGCCTTCGTGGAGGCCTTCCTGGGCTGCCTCTACGCCGGGGTCGTCGCTGTACCCGCCTATCCACCGCGCCGAGCCGCCGCCATTGACCGCCTCTCGACAGTGTTTCAGGACGCGGCGGCGTCAGCGATTCTCACCACCCCGGAGCTAGACCTACGCCTCCGCCGATGGCTGTCCGGAGAGCCCTCCTTATCCCAGGCGCCACGGCTGACGCTCCAGGAGCTGGTGGAAAAGGAGGGTCCTCGGCGACGGCTTCCGGCGGTGCGCCTCGAGGACCCGGCGTTTCTGCAATACACCTCCGGCTCGACCTCCGACCCCAAGGGCGTGGTGGTGAGCCACAGTTCCTTAGCGGCCAATGAGCAGTGCATTCGCCAAGCCTTCGGCCAGGACGAGAGGTCTATCGTGGTCGGCTGGCTTCCTCTCTACCACGACATGGGTTTGATCGGTAACTTGCTTCAACCTCTCTATGTTGGTGGGCATACATTATTGATGGCGCCCACGGCCTTCCTACAGCGTCCTGCCCGCTGGCTCGAAGCGATTAGTCGCTTTCGAGCCAGCACCAGTGGAGGTCCGGACTTCGGCTACGCCCTGTGCTGCAGCCGAGTCAGCGACTCCGAGGCGGAGGCCCTCGACCTGTCGAGCTGGCGCCTGGCCTTTAGCGGAGCGGAGCCGGTACGGGCCTCGACCCTCGACCGATTCGCTCGCCGATTCGCCCCATACGGTTTTCGCCGCCGGTCTTTCTTTCCCTGCTACGGCCTGGCAGAAGCCACCCTCTTCGCCAGTGGGGGCAGGTCTGGGACAAAGTCACCCAGGAGCGATGGGCCCAGGGTCCTAGAGGTCGACCCCGAGGCCCTGGAGCTCCGCCACCGGGCTGTGAAGGCCGTTCCAGGAACCGGTCGCCCCTTGGTCAGCTGCGGACAGCCGGCGACCGGTCACGAGGTGGTGGTAGTCGAGCCACAAACCCATCGAGCCCTCGACCCGGGCCAGGTCGGTGAGATCTGGTTTCGCGGACCCAGTGTTGCAAAGGGCTACTGGCAGAGGCCCGAGGCCAGCTCTGAGATCTTTTCAGCCCGCCTGGCCCCGGGGGCTAAACCCTATCTGAGAACCGGTGATCTGGGGTTCCTTTCTCAGGATGACCTCTTCGTAACCGGCCGCCAGAAGGACCTGCTCGTTCTGCGCGGCCGGAACCACTATCCCCAGGATCTGGAAGCTACTGCTGAAGAGTCCCATCCTGCCCTGGTCCCAGGCGGTGGCGCCGCCTTCGCGATAGAGCAATCCGGTAGCGAAGCTCTCGTGATGGCTCACGAGATCCACCGCCGCAGGGAAAGGGAAGCCCTAGAGGCCCTCGACGCGATCCGCTTGGCAGTGAGCCGCGAGCATCGAGTAGAGATCCATCGGGTGGTGGCTCTTCGCGCCGGTACCCTGCCTCGCACCACGAGCGGCAAGGTGAGGCGGGGCCCCTGTCGAGACGCTCTCCTTGGTGGCGAACTGGTGGTCTTGGAGACCAGCGAGAAAAAGGACGATTGGTGCTTCGAGCCCCCGACTTCCGCCGATACGGGGCTCACCGAAGGGGCGCAAGATCTCCGCAGCTTTCTACAGAGCCGGCTGGCGGGCGCCTTGGGCATACCCATCGAAAGAGTCACCGCGGAAAGTCCGGAGGTCCGACTCGATTCCCTGGCCGCGGTGGAGTTGGCCAATGCTGTGGAAAGCCGATTTGGCGTCCCCCTGCCATTGTCCCTGCTAGCCCGCGGCTGCCGTCTGGACGACCTTGTCGCCGCTGCAGCCGACCCGTCGGCAGCGGCCCCTGCCCCCCCGAGCAGAGACGAGGGAGCTCGTGGCCCTACCTCTTATCACCAACAATCCCTGTGGCTACTGGCGCGTCTTCATCCACGAAGCACCGCCTATCACGTCGTCTTCCGGGCGCGATTCCGAACCCTGCCCCATACACCTTCCTTGGCGAGGGCTTTGCAGGCCTCCGTCGACCGCCACAGCGCTCTGAGAACCACCTTCGAGGAAACTCCATCGGGGAAACTTCATCAGGTTGTCGCCCCTTCAGGACCAGCCCACCTGACGACCACGGATCTGAGCCGGCTAAGCCCTGAGGATCGGCGAGGGGTGGTCGATGAGGAAGCCCTGCGGCCCTTCGATCTCCGTCGCGGCCCCTTGCTTCGAGTGCGCCTCTTCGAGACGGACGGCTCAGGGCCGGAGCTGCTTTTGACCGCTCACCACATCGTTATGGATTTGTGGTCCATGACCCTTTTATTAGAGGAGCTGGGCCAACTCTACCAAGGCTTCCAGCGCGGTGAGGGCACTCCCCTACCGTTACCCAAGGTAACCCCTGTGGGCCATGCTCGTTGGCAACGGCAGCGCCTCCAGGGTGACCTGGGAACGGCCCTGGAGAAGAGTTGGCGGCAGCGCCTCGAGTTCCCGCCGCCACCTCTCGAGCTGCCCGCGGATCGGCCGGGAACGCCCCATGGGGAAGCCGCTGCCGGGCACCTCCTCCACTTCGGTCAGGAGCGGTCGAACCGCCTCCGGAGCCTGGCCAACCAATGCCATGTTTCTCTGTTTACGGCCCTCTTGGCCTTTTGGGGAGGTTGGCTGAGCCGCCTCTGCCCCCAGGACCGGTTGCTCGTCGGCGCTCCTGCAGCGGGTCGCCGGCCCCAGGAACTGGAGGGTTTGATAAGCCACCTAGCGAATCCTCTGCCGATCTTGGTGGATGCTCGTGGGCAACCTACCGCAGAGACTCTGCTGGCTCGCACCGGAAAGGAAGTCCTGGCAGCGTTGGATGTCCAGGAGTTCCCCTTCTCTCTCTTGGTCCAGCGCCTGGCGCCGCAGCGGGACGGCGCTCGTCAGCCCCTCTTCCAGGTAGCCATGGCCTTAGAACAACCACCGAGGCTACGGGGGCCTGGCCTGGCCCCTTTCATCCTCGGCCAAGAGGGAGGGAGCTTGCACCTCGGAGGCTTGGAATTGGAGTCCCTTCCCCGGGGCCCCCGGGCGACTCCCTTCGACCTCACCCTATTAGTCACCGACACGGCGAGGGGCCTCGAGGCGGTCCTCGAAGCCCGCCTGAACCGCTTCGACCCGACCACCAGCAAACGGCTAGGGGAGCAGTGGCTGACCTGGATGGACTGTGCTTTGGAGAAACCACGCCGGGCCATCGGGACTCTCCCCTCCTGGACTCCAGCTCAATGGCAACAACTCTGCTATGAGAGCAACGATACCGCTCGCAGCCCCTCCGGGAAGACGGTCATTCATCGCCTGCTGACGGCGGCCCGGCGAGGCCCCGAGGCGGTGGCCGTGGAGCTTGGACGGCAGAGGCTCACCTATGGTCAGTTGGTTGATCGGGCGACGCGGCTGAGTCACGCCCTGAGGCGCCACGGCGTCGTTCCCGAGGAACCCGTGGCTCTGTGTATGGAGAGGAGCCCGGAGCAAATCGTCGCCCTCCTCGCCATCTGGTTGGCCGGAGGCGCCTATCTACCGTTGGATCCTTCCTTTCCACCACCGCGCCTAGCTGCTCTGGCCTCTTCGGCTCGGTCCCGCAGAGTGCTGTGCCCTTCTGCATTGGCTCCCCGGCTGAGGGGAGTCGAGCTGGAGCGCCTCGACCCCGCTGAGCTGATCGCGGAGGGCGATCCTCGGATCGAGCTAGCCCTACCGGTCCCGGATCAGCTGGCCTACATCCTGTTTACCTCCGGTTCCACCGGCCCCCCCAAGGGCGTCGCCGTCAGCCACGGCAACATTTTGCGCCTGGTGAGAGATGTCTGCTGTACAGGGAGTGGCCCCGACCAGGTGTACCTCCACCTGGCTCCCCTGGCTTTCGACGCTTCGACCTTTGAGATCTGGGGAGCTTTGGCCAACGGCTATCGGCTGGTTCTGCTCCCCCCCGGGGTCCCTTCCGCAGCGGATCTCGCCCAGGCGATTCGAGAGCATCAAGTGACCACCCTCTTCCTGACCACTGGTTTGTTCAATCTGCTATCGGATCACCGAATCGAGGCTCTCAGCGGCCTCCGGCGCTTGCTCACGGGCGGTGAGGTTCTGTCCGCAGCTCGGGCTCGCCGGGCTCTGAAGAGTCCCAACGCCCCCGCCCTATTCAATGTCTATGGCCCGACCGAGAGCACCACCTTTTCTTCCTCCATGCCCCTGTGCTCCAACTCTCCCTTGGAACCGAAGCGCATCGGGTACCCCCTTTCGGAGACCACCCTATGGGTCGTCGACGAACACATGAGGCCCCTCCCCCTGGGAGCGCCGGGGGAGCTTCTCGTGGGAGGAAACGGACTTGCGCGAGGTTATTACCGGCGCCCCGCAGCCACCGCCCGGAGTTTTGTTCCTCACCCCTGGGGCCATGGGGAGCGCCTCTACCGCACAGGAGACCGAGCCAGCCGTCACGCCAGCGGCGCCGTGGATTTTCTGGGCCGCATGGATCGCCAAATCAAGGTTAGAGGTTTTCGGGTAGAGCCGGGAGAAGTAGAAGCAGTCCTGTGCGCCAACCGCGCCGTGAAGGAAGCCGTGGTGGTTCCCCGCACCGGCCCCGAAGGAAGCTTACGCCTCGCCGCCTATGTCGTCTGGGAACCGGGAATCGAAACCCCAAGGGTGGCAGCAGGCGGCGGCGAAAATGGCGAAGGGCAACGTCGGACATTGCTGCGGCAATGGCTCCAAGATCGCCTGCCGAGCGCTTTCCAACCAAGCTGGCTGATGACCCTGGCCAAGCTACCCCTGACGGCGTCGGGCAAGATCGATCGGCCCGCCCTTCCCTCCCCGGAGCCCACTCCGAGTCACCGCACCAGCCTCCCCCGGGGTGAGCTAGAGCGGCTCATCGCCGAATCCTGGCAACGCCGCCTAGAGGTGGCAACGGTGGGAGCCGACGACAACTTCTTTGAAATCGGTGGGCATTCTCTCGCTTTGGCCCATGTCGCCGCGGACCTGGAAAAGGCCTTGGAGGTGCCGATTCCTTTGATGGCTCTCTTCGACCACCCCACCGTCAGCAGCCTGGCTAGACACCTGAGACGAAATTCGAAAGAAGACCACCACCTCGTGGGCGCTGAAAAGCGAGCCGCAGGGCGACGTCGGGCAATGAAGCGCAAGCGTATGGAACGCCGACAGGAAAAGCTGGTGGCTGCAATAAACCACGGGAGCAAACCATGACTGAAAGATCCATAGCCCCCTCGGCATCGGTGGAGGGCATCGCCATCGTCGGCACCAGTGGGCGCTTTCCAGGTGCTTCGGACACGGCGGCTCTCTGGCAGATGGCCCGCGACGGCGTCAATGGCATCACCTTCTTCACCGACCAGGAGCTGCGCCGCTCCGGCGTCTCTCAAGAAACCCTGAGTCGCCCCGACTACGTCAAAGCCGCAGGGCTGCTGGATGGAGCCGAACTGTTCGACGCCGGTTTGTTCGGCTACAGCCCTCGGGAAGCCGAGTTGCTGGACCCCCAACACCGGCTCTTCTTGGAAGCCGCCTGGCACTCCCTGGAAGATGCTGCCTGCGACCCCCGAAGCTACCCGGGTCGAGTTGGCGTTTTCGCCGGCTGCGGCTTTGGCAATTACTTGCTGCGTCACGTCCATCCCGATTCCCAAGTCATGGAGCTGGCCGGGGAGTACCAAGCTCTACTCGCCAATGACAAAGACTTCCTGGCGACCCGGCTGTCTTACAAACTGGATCTCACGGGCCCGAGCTTGACCTTGCAAACAGCCTGCTCCACCTCTTTGGTTGCCATTTGCTTGGCTTGTCAGAGCCTGGAGATTGGTGACTGTGACACTGCCCTAGCGGGAGGGGTGAGCTTACGACTCCCCCAGATGGAAGGGTATGTCTACCAAGCCGAGGGGATCCTTTCGCCGGACGGTCACTGCCGAAGTTTCGACGCCAAAGCATCCGGAACGGTGCCCGGTAGCGGCGTCGGAGTGGTGACCCTGAAGCGTTTAGAAGATGCCTTGGAGGAGGGTGATCCCATCCGGGCGGTGATCCGTGGCTGGGCCGTCAACAATGACGGCGGTCGCAAAGCCGGCTACACCGCTCCTCGGGGCGAGGGTCAGGAAGAGGTCATTCTAGAAGCCCTGGCAATGGCTCAAGTGCATCCGGAGACAATCGGCTACCTCGAAGCTCACGGCACTGGCACCCATTTGGGTGACCCCATCGAGGTCCGGGCATTGAGCCAGGCCTACCGCACTCACACCCAGCGGCAAGGGTTTTGCGCTCTTGGATCCCTGAAAACCAATATTGGCCATCTGGATGCCGCCGCCGGGGTGGCCGGCCTGATCAAGACCGTGCTTGCCCTGGAGCATGGAACGATTCCTCCCAATATCGATTTCGAATTCCCCAATCCTCAATTGGAGCTGGAATCAAGCCCCTTCTTCGTTCCCGTGGAAGCCCAGGCCTGGCCTGAAACCGGTCAACCCCGACGCGCTGCCGTCAGCTCTTTCGGCATTGGCGGCACCAATGCCCACATGGTTCTGGAGCAAGCCCCCGATCCAGTAGAGAACAGCCGACCGGAAACCAGTCCAAGCCCGGCTCTTCAATTGTTGACCTGGTCCGCCGCTTCCCAAGCCTCCCTGGATCTGCAGACCGACGCACTAGCCGAATACCTCCAAGGCCACCCGGACACGGAGCTGGCAGACTTGGCTCATACGCAGCGCTGGGGACGCCAGGACCTGCCCTTCCGCCGTTGCCTAGTGGCCCAAGATACCGCTCGAGCCAGAGAGGCTCTGACGAACTCGGGCCACCACAAAAGTCACGAAGGAAGAATCCTCGAGGGAAGAGCCCTCTCCAACGATCCTCCCATAGCCATCCTCTGCCCCGGCCAGGGCAGCCAATACCCCGGGATGGCCGCCGGGCTCCACGAAGGGGAAGAGGTTTTTCGCAAGGCATTGGACGAATGTCTCGACCTCTTTCCTACCGCGGTAGCCACCGAGCTCCGAGATCTCCTCTTGGTCCCCAGTCGAGAGGACCCGGCGCGAGCTGAAAGACTGCAGAGGACCGAGCTGGCCCAGCCTGGGATCTTCGCCTATGGCTACGCTGCAGCAGCCCTGTGGCGAAGCCGCGGCATCGAGGCCGAAGCCCTCGCAGGCCATAGCATTGGTGAGTGGTTGGCCGCTCACCTAGCTGGAGTCTTTCGTCTCGAGGACGCCGCTGATCTGGTCGCCGAAAGGGGACGATTGCTCGCCGACTCCCCCCCTGGCGCCATGCTTGCCGTCGCCCTGGGAGCCAGTCAGTTGCTCCCTCTACTGTCCCCTCCCCTCTCCCTTGCGTCAGCGAACGGCCCCCAGGCAGCCACGGCATCGGGGCCTAAGGAAGCCATTGACGAGCTGGGCCGGCGACTCAAAGAAAAGGGGATTACCCACCGCCCCTTGCGGGTCAGCCGAGCCTTCCACTCGTCCCTGGTGGAAGAGGCAGCCGGTCGGCTCGCCGAAAGGGTGGCCTCGGTGAGCCTCCGGCCGCCACGGACCCCGCTCTTGAGCGGCGTTTCCGGCACGTGGATGAGGGCCGAGGAAGCTCGAGACCCACAGTATTGGGCCCGCAGTCTGCGCCGGCCGGTACAGTTCGAAGCCATGGCTTCCGAGCTCTTGAAGGAGCCTCGGCGTCTTCTCTTGGACTTGGGGCCCGGAGAGACCTTGGCGACCCTGGTCCGTCAGCAACCAAGCGCTCGGCAGCGAGTGGTGGTCGCCTCCGGGCGCCACCCCAAGAATCCCCAAGAAGCAGCTGCGGTGGATCTGGAATCGGCGGGTCGTCTGTGGCTCGCTGGTGCTCCCTACCAGCCCGCTGGTTTTTCCCACCGGCAGCGACGTCGCCTACGCCTCCCCTTATATCGCTTCGATCGCCAACGCTATTGGCTGGAGCCAGCGGATCTTCGACCGCTCCCGGAAGAGTCGGTCCGGGAGGCGGATAGCGACCGCTGGCTCTACCTACCTTCCTGGCAGCGGGGCGATGATCTGGTTTCGGAAGAGGCCTCCTTCGACAGCACATCTTTCCAGACTCCACCCGATTCGTCCCTGGAGGGCGAATCTGTTCTCTGGATCTGCCCGGGACCATCGCCGCCGAAGGAGCTTCTAGAGGCCCTGATCAACGAGCGGCCTGGAATCCTCGTCCACGGCCTCCCAGATTTCCAGTGGAACCATACTGAAACCAGGAACCTCGACCCCCGAGAACCAGGCCATTGGCAAGATCTGATCGCGGAGTTGCGGAAGGCGGCCCGGTTGCCCTCTCGCATCGTCCTTCTGGTTCAAGGGGAGTCCGCGGTGCCTCTCGAATCCCCGGAGAAGGCCACCGCCTTCTTCGCTCTGCTCTTCCTCGCTCAGGCTTTGGCCCACCAGGCCCCCTCCGCAGAGATAGGTCTTACGGTGATCACTGGAGGTGCCACCGCCGTCCTCGGCGGCGATCTACATCGGCCGGATCTCGGTCTCTTGCTAGGCCTGGCGCGGGTTCTCCCTCAGGAGCACCCCAATCTCTCCTGTCGGGTTCTGGATCTGCCCTACGAGATGCAGAAAGATCGACTTCCTCGGACCGTAGATTGGCTCGTCGGAGAGATCTTCGGAAGCCATCGTGATCCTCTGGTAGCGCTTCGAGGAGAGTACCGTTGGCTGCCCTCCTGGAGCCGGCCGGCGGAAAGCTTCGCCCGCCCAGGCAGGACCATTCCGGAGGGCCGGCACTTCCTCTTCACCGGTGGTCTCGGTAGGTTCTCTCTGGCCGCGGCCGAGCAGTTGGCGGAGCACGGCAACCCAAGTTTCAGCCTCCTGGACCGACGTTCCCTCGTCGTCGGTTCCCGGGAGGAGCAGAGGCTTCGTCAGCTAAAGAGAAGCAGCTCCGTTTCCCTACACCAGGTCGACGTCTCCGACCGCAGCACCCTGGAAGCCGCCGTAGCTCGGGCGGTGGCAGAGCACGGTCCCATCTATGGACTGGTGCACGCTGCCGGAGCCAGCGGGCCGGAAGCCTACGCAACCGTAGCGGAAACCAGCGGGGAACTGTGCCGAAGTCATTTCATCCCCAAGATTCATGGGCTCCTGCTACTCGATGACCTACTGGGCGGAGCACCGCCAAAGCTCGCCCTGGTTCCCACTTCTTTAGCGCCCATCCTCGGCGGACTGGGCTTGGCTGCCTATGCTGCCACCGACGCTTGGGTGGATGCCTTTGCCGAAGCGGCCACCGGCCAGTTGCCCTGGAGGACGGTGAACTGGGAAGGCTGGGAGGACATCTCGTCGGAAGAAGGCGGTTCGGGCGCAGCCGGCTCCGCTTTCGGGCGCCAGCAGAACCAGTGGATGCTGCGTCCGGAGGAGCTCTCCACCAGCTTCGGCAAGGTGGCACCCGGGGGCCAGCGGCGCATGGTCGTCGCCACCTCAAACTTGGAGGCTCGTCTCGCCCGCTGGGCCGACCCCGTCGCCAGCGGCGCCACGGAAAATCATGGAAGGCGCGACTCCTCGGTGCCCTATGAGGAGCCTGAAGGGAGAGAGGAAGAGGCCATCGTCGCCGTCTGGCAAGAAACTCTGGGAATCGAACCCATCGGTGCCGAAGACGACTTCTTCCTTCTCGGCGGCAGCTCCCTGGTGGGTTTGCAGATCATTTCTCGCCTGCGGGCCGAGCTCTCCGTGGAACTCCCCCTGCGCTCCTTCTTCGAGGCTCGCACCCCTCGCGCTCTGGCCCGGGAGCTGACTCGATTGGAGAGCCAGAAGAGCGCTGACGACGCTCTATTGGAGGAGATCTTGGCGGAGGTAGAAGGTCTCAATCAGAACGAAGTGGACCAGCTCCTGGCGTCGGAGTCGGTCGCCGGAGAGGGGACGACAAGACCGAGCACTTCCGGTGCGGGGAGGTTGCCGTGAAGGATTGGGACCAGCGTCTGGAGACTCTCAGTCCACGAAAACGGCGCCTCGTCCAGCTACGGCTGCGCCAAGCGGGCATCGATGCCCCCAGCCGAGAGTCTATGGAAGAGCATTCGCCGACTCACCATTTGGCTCCGCCGTCGGTCGTCCTGGCACCTCCGGGACCGCCCAGGGCCATGGAGTTCAGCCTCTTCTTCTTTTCTGCCGATGGCTCTTCCGACGCCCTTGGCAAATACGACCTACTCTTGGACTGCGCCCGTTTCGCCGATACCCATGATTTCTCCGCCGTCTGGACACCGGAGCGCCACTTCGTCGAGTTCGGTGGCCTTTACCCAAACCCCTCCGTTCTCGCAGCAGCGTTGGCGGCAGTCACCGAACGCCTCGAGATTCGTGCCGGCAGCGTCGTGCTGCCTCTCCACGACCCGATCCGTCTAGCGGAGGAATGGTCCCTGGTGGACAACCTCTCGGGAGGTCGGGCTGCCATCGCCTGTGCCACCGGCTGGCACCCCAACGATTTCGTGCTGAGGCCGGAGCATTTCACCGACCGCCGAGAGGTCATGGTGCGCCACCTGGAAGAACTACGAACGCTTTGGAGCGGGGGCAGCCTTCAACGCATCAACGGCGCCGGGGAGCAGATCGAGGTGCGCACTCTGCCGAGACCTGTGCAACCGACCCTCCCCGTGTGGATCACCAGCTCCGGCAACCTCGCCACCTGGGAGCTGGCCGGTCAGCTAGGAGGCCACGTGCTCTCCTCCCTCGGAAGTCAGCCAGGGGAAGAGCTGGCCAAGAAGATCGACGCCTACCGGCAAGCCCGGGCCGACTCTGGCTACGACCCCGCCACGGGCCGCGTCAGCTTGATGCTACACACCTACCTCGCCAAAGATCTGAGCTCCGCCAAGGACCGGGTGCGTTCCCCCATGATGGACTATCTACGGCAGCACCTGGCTCAACGGGACTCTTTCCTCCACCTGGAGGGGATTCGCGACCAGGACAAGGAAGAGCTCCTCCCTTTGGCTTTCGAGCACTACGTAGCTCAAGCCTCCTTGATCGGTACTGTGGAGACCTGCAGTGCCACGGTGCAGCGCCTGAGCTTGCTGGGAGTCAACGAGCTGGCCTGTTTGGTGGATTTCGGGCTTCCCGGCCCCGAGGTCCAGGAAGCTCTTCCCTTGCTCGCCCAGTTGGGGCGTCGTCATGCTCCCAATCCAGCTCAAAGGCCATCTCACACCGCCGCTGAGAACCTGATCGGAGGGGAGCCATGAGTGGCCTCGAGGACCGCATTGCCGCTCTGCCGCCCCAAGCGCGACGTCTTTTGGAGCTCCGCCTCGGCAAGGCCGGCCTCCAAATGCAAAGCCCTCGCTCGATCCCCCCAGCCGCACCCGCGGAGCACTATCCACTGAGTTTCGGACAGCAGCGTCTGTGGTTTCTCAACGAGCTACTACCGGGCATTGCCGCCTACAACATTCCCTTCGCCGGCCATCTCGAGGGGCGCCTGCAAACGGCTCTCCTGGAGGCGAGCCTCAACGAGGTGATCCGGCGCCACGAAGTTCTCCGCAGCCGCTTCTACAGGGTTGAGGGCCAAGCTGTACAGCAAGTCGTCGAACCCGAAGATGTTGCCCTACGGTTGGTCGACCTTAGAGGCTTGCCAGAGGCAGCTCGGGACAAGCTCTTGGAGTGCTTGCCATCCCTGGAAGCCCGATGCCCTTTTGACTATCACCGCGCGCCTTTACTGCGCCTGACCCTCTTCCGCCTCGCTGGGCACACCCATTTCCTTCAGGTCACTCTGCCCCACATCGTCACCGACGCCTGGTCCACCAACCTATTTTTTCGCGAGCTGCCGGCCATCTACAACGCCCTCTTGGAAGGGCGTCCCTCTCCCCTCGAGCCCCTGGCAATCCAGGTCAAGGACCACGCTGTCTGGCAACGGGGAGAGCTCACGGAAGCCCGCCGGAAGCCCCTGCTCGATTTCTGGAAGCAGCAGATGGAGGGTGCCCCGACGATTCTCGACCTCCCGTCGGATCGCCCCCGTCCTCCGCGGCAGAGCTATCAGGGTCGGCGTCACCCTCTCTTCCTCCCTCCCCGCCTGGCGAGCCGAGTGGAATCCTTCCGCCAGAGGCGGGGGGCAACGGCTTTCATGACTTTCCTAGCGATCTACGGCACCCTCCTCCACCGAGTCACCGGCCAGCAGACCCTGTTGGTGGGCTCGCCGGCAGTGACCCGGGAGCCGGAGGAGACCCACGACCTGATCGGCTTTTTCATCAACACGGTCGTGTTGCGCCTCGATTTCCAAGGTCGCCCCACCTTCGAGGAGATGATGGTGCGCGTGCGGGAGGTCTGTCTGTCGGCCTTCGCCCACCAAGAGCTACCTTTTCAGGACTTGGTGGAGCTCTTCTGGCGAGAGCGGAGCCTCGCTCGCGCCCCCCTGACCCAGGCGACCTTCGTGCTGCAAAACGTTCACATCTCTCCCCCACGCCTGCGGGGTCTCGAGCTAACTCAATTCCAGCAGACTCCCACCCTGACCGCCCGGGACGATCTTCTGTTGGGTCTTTGGGAGACCGGGGACACCCCGGAGGGCTGGCTGGAGTACAACACGGATATCTTCGACCGCAGCACCATAGAGCGCATGGCGGGTCACTTTCTTCGCCTACTGGAAGGGGCTCTGGAGGATCCCCGACGACCCTTGGACGAGCTTCCCATGGCCTCTGTTGGGGAACGCCAGCAGCTCCTCCGGGAGTGGAACGATAGCCACCGCCCCTACCCCTCGGAGGCCACCCTCACCGCCCTGGTGAAGCGACAGATAGAGACTCGACCACAGGAAATCGCCCTGCAATCGGACACTCTTTCCCTCACCTATGGAGACCTGGATCGGCAAGCCCAGAAACTGGCGAACCGATTGGCCCGGGCGGGAGTAACGGCGGACACGGTGGTAGCCCTCACCCTGGAACCGGGGCCAGAGTTGGTCGTCGCCATGCTCGCCGTGCTTCGAGCTGGGGGTGCTTACCTGCCGATCGATCCCCAGGAGCCACCGGCACGGTTCGCGGTACTCCTGGCCGAGGCTTGGCGTCAGCGGCTCCCCAGCAGCCCTGCAGTGGTGGTCGTGGAGGACCTAGAAGGCTGCTCAAAGATTCTCCATCAACCTCCTGCCGCCCTCGCAGCCGTGTTTCCGGAAGGATTGCGTCTTCTGCCTTTTGCCCAATCTACGAACGACGAGGAAGTTGCTCTCGACTCGTCCTCGAGCTCACCCTCCGCACCCGGAAGATCACTCGGAAAATCCCCCAGGGCACCGATCTACCCCCAAAGCCTGGCCTACGTCCTCTTTACCTCCGGCTCCACGGGAGAACCCAAAGGGGTGGCGGTGACCCACCATTCCATCGTTCGCATGCTCTTGGGGATGCCCTTCTCCATGACCAGCCGGGAAGTGATGCTGCAGCTTGCCCCCGCCGCTTTCGACGCTTCCACATTCGAGATCTGGGGCTGCCTGACCCACGGTGCCAAGCTAGTCTTTCCCCGACAGAGAAAGCTCACTCTGCCCCAATTGGAGGCGGAAGTTCACCGCCATGGGGTCACCACTCTTTGGCTGACCACCGCCCTTTTCCATCTGGTGGCTGCGAGTGGTGACCGCACTCTCACCACCGTCGACCGAGTGCTCACCGGCGGAGAGACCCTGCAGCCGGCCCTTCTGCGCCAAGGTCTGGCAACAGGGGATGTCACCCTCGTTCACTGCTATGGCCCCACAGAAGCCGTCACCTTCACCACCTGCCGCCGGTTCCGAGACCCGTCGGAGGTTGGAGACCATGCTTCCATCGGCAAGCCCCTGGGCAATACCAGCACCTATGTTCTCGGTCCTCACTTGGAGGCCCAGCCCGTCGGAGTCCCGGGCCAGCTTTGGATCGGTGGCGACGCCCTCGCCCGCGGTTATTCAAACCAGCCCGCCGCCACCGCGGCCAGCTTCGTGCCCAATCCTTTCAGCCGGCGACCTGGCCGGCGCCTTTACCGCACCGGTGACGCAGTGCGGTGGCGCACCGGGGGAGAGTTGGAGTTTCTGCACCGCCTGGATCACCAAATCAAGGTTCGCGGCTTCCGGGTCGAGCCCGCGGAGGTAGCGGCAGCTCTCGCCTCTCACCCAGCGATCACCGGGGTTGAGATCACAGCTCCCACGGACCTGGCGGAAGCCCCGGGACAGCCTCGCCTAGTGGCCTACCTGACCACTCGACATCCTTACCCCAACGCCGCCGAGCTGCGCCAATTTCTGGCCGACCGATTGCCGAAGGCCTTCATCCCCTCTCATTTTCTGTTCTTGGAGGCCTTTCCCCTCAAGGCCAACGGCAAAGTGGATCACGATGCACTGCCGAAACCTCAAGGGGAGAAGGTCGAGGCCCGGGTGTCCCCTAGTTCGGAGATCGAACGGCGTCTGGCCGCGATCTGGGCGGATCTCCTGGGACGGGAGTCCATCGGAGTGGAGGAGAATTTCTTCGAGATCGGGGGCGATTCCATCCTTTCGATTCAGGCCCTAGGCCGCGCCGCCGAGGAGGGAATTCATCTGGAGGTCGAGGATGTCTTCAACCACCCGACGGTCTCCTCTCTGGCCGCTCAGGTCAGCGCCGCCGAGAACCGATCGGGACTCACTCCGGCAACTCCCGGACCCGTGCCCCTGACACCTCTACAAACCTGGTTCACAGAACGCTGCGGCCCCCACCCGAGCCATTGGAATTTGGGTTTGTGGTGCTCCGCCGAGAGCTGCCTGGAACAGCAGCTATTAGAGCGCGCCGTGAGACACCTCATCGCTCGCCACGAAGCCCTTCGTCTGCGCCTATCTCGAGCCGGGGGCAGCTGGTGGCAGGAGCTCGTTCATGACCCGCCAACCCCTCTCGTGGACACCTTCGACCTATCCCACCTGGCGCCGGAAGACATCCCCCAGGCTCTCGCCCAGGGCTGTGTTCAGGTGAACCGAGGTCTCGACTTGGAAGCGGGCCAGAACTTACGGCTGGGGCTCTTCGAGCTCGGCCCCGAGGAGCCTCAACGATTGCTCCTGGTGACCCATCACGCCGTGGCGGACACGGTTTCCTGTGCCTTGCTAGTGGAACAACTGGACCAGATCTATGGGTGCCTGGAGAAGGACGAGGAGATCTCTGAAGGACCCACCAGAGCAGGCTTTGCCGCTTGGGCTCGGCAGCTTGCCAGCCTCGCCCGGGATGCGGATCTGGATTCCCTCAGCGAGCTATGGAGCCCGCCTCGCGATGCCCAGTTCCCGGCAACTCTGCAGGGAGAAAGTGAACCGGAAAGTGAGGCCACGACCCTCTTCGTGCCCCTTGGGGAGGACCTCTCCAGCGCTCTCTTGGAGGAAGCTCCGGCCGCCTACGGCACCCGACCGGAAGAGATACTCCTCACCGCCCTCGTGGAAACCCTCGGCGACGACCAGGGAAGTCTGCCGGTGATGCTGGAAAGTCATGGCCGGGACGGCCAACACGCTGTCGATCTCAGCAGTGCCGTGGGCTGGTTCACCTCTCTGTATCCGGTCTACCTGGATCTTCGCCATCGCCGCGGAGCTGGGGAGCGGATGCTCGCCGTCAAAGAACAGGTGAGACAAGTGCGGCGACGCCCTCAGGGCACCGTGGGTTTCGGCCTCCTCCGCCGCTTTGCCTCGACTCCCCCCGAGCTACCGCAGGGAGTATCGTTCAATTATCTCGGTCGGTTGGACGGAATCCTGGAAGGCTGTCGGAGGCTGCAGATTCTCGACGAGCCGGTGGAGCCCTTGAGGGATGGGCAAGGACTCCGTCCCCAGGTTCTCGAAGTGACCGTATTTGGCCGAGGCCCGGAGCTGGTCGCTGCTTGGACCTACTCTCGCGGTCGCCACCAGCGGTCCCAGATCGATACCTGGGGAGAGGAGTTCCGGGACCGGCTACAGGTCTTGGTGAACCACTGCCTCGATCCTTCTGCCGGTGGTGTATCCCCTGCGGATTTTCCCCACCTGGAGATCGACGAAGGAGACCTAGGCCGAATCCTGGAGCAACTCGACTCCGGAAACGAGAGCCAAGACGGGGACGGGCAATGAAACCCGCCAATCTGGAGACCATCTGGCCCTTGTCCCCCCTCCAGGAGGGTCTGTTGTTCCACAGCCTGCAAGAACCTGGAACGGGGCTCTACGTTGAGCAAGCCACCTGCACCCTGGAAGGAACCATCGACCCGGAATCTCTCCGCTGCGCCTGGCAAGCGGTTCTCGACAGCACCCCGGCCCTGCGCGCCGGTTTTCTGTGGCGAGACCTCAAACGACCGGTGCAACCGGTGAACAAGCACCTTTCCCTGCCCTGGGTGGAAGAAGATTGGCGCCAAATCTCCCCGGAGCACCGGAAGGACCGCTTCGAGAAACTCATGGCGGCGGATCGAAAACGGGGTTTCGACCCGAGCAAACCGCCCCTACTGCGCTTTCACCTGCTGCGCACCGACGATTACCGATACCGCTTTCTGTGGACCTTCCATCATCTACTTCTGGACGGTTGGTCGGTTTTTCAAGTGCTCGAGGAAGTCTTGGCCTGTGCCGCGCTGAAGACCGTCTCGGGGACAGCTCAGAGAACCGCTTCGGGGGGTAGTTCCTGTGGGGTTTTCCCAACCCCGACTCCGCGACCTCGAAGACGCCCTTTTGGGGACTACCTGGCCTGGTTGAAGGGGCAAGACGGCGGAGAGGAGGCCTTTTGGACAGAGTATCTGGCTCCATTCACCGCAAGGACCTCGCTCCCCACCCTCAGTAACCTGGAGGTTCGAGGACCGGCAGCGCCCAATCGCGAGCTTGAGCACGTCCTATCGAAACAGGAGAGCGAAGCCTTGAAGGGCCTCGCCCGCCGCAGCGGCACGACTCTCAACACGATTCTCGAAGCAGCCTGGGCCTGGGTTCTAGCTCGGACCAACGGCACGAACAAGGCCCTCTTCGGCAGCGTGGTCAGCGGCCGACCTCCCAGCTTGCCAGGAGCGGAGAGGATGATCGGCCTCTTCCTCAATACAGTGCCGGTAGCGGTAACCCTGAACCCCGGGGAGAAGGTCGGCCCCTGGCTGCGGCGACTGCACCGGGAGGCCGGCCGCCGCCGCCGCTTCGAGCACTCTCCTCTGCCTCAAGTTCGACGATGGAGCGCTCTGCCACCGGGTGGAGAAATGTTTCAGTCTCTACTGGCCTTCGAGAGCTACCCTCGCGACTCCGGAATCTTGAACGGAGGCCCGGAAACTCCCTGGAAGATCCAGGGGCTGGAAGTGAAGGAGAACACTCATTACCCGATCACCTTGGTCGTCTTACCGGAAGCATGCCTAGAGATCTATCTGGAGTACCGGCCTTCCACCCTGTCGAGTCGAGATGCTCAACGCTTGCTGAGTAGGCTGCTGAAGGCGCTCCGCTGCCTTCCCCGCAGTCGGGGACGACAGCTGGCTTCCTTGGGCTTGGCAACGCCCTTGGAAAGTCATCAAATCCTCCACGAATGGCCCCTGAGCGCGGGGCCAGCCGCCACCATCCGGAATTCTCGAGACCGATTTCTGCAGAGGGTCGCAGAACGATGCCGCCATTCCCCCCACGCCGCCGCGGTGGAAGATGAGTCGAGGATCGTTACCTATGGAGAGCTCTGGCAGATCGCCCTCGCCACGGCCGGACGCCTTAGGCAACATGGCTTACGTCTGGGGCAAGTCGTCGCCCTGACCGTCACCCCTTCGGCCTTGGGAGCAGCCGCCTGGCTGGGGATCCTGTGGAGCCACGGCACCGTATTCCCTTTGGACCCGGCCCTGCCACGGCGCCGCCGTGATCATTTACTGAGGGAGTCAGGGGCGAAGCTCATGGTGGTCGACGACGGAGCGTTGGCGGAATCACCTGGAGACGGCGACCCAAAGAGATTTTCCCTCTCCGACCTGACGGACCCCACCGGCACAGCTCCCGCCAACGTCACCAGCCCACCCCAGTCCGGTGCTGCCTACCTCCTCTTCACATCAGGCTCCACGGGAGCTCCCAAGGGGGTGGTCGTGCCCCATGGCGGCCTCGATCAACTCGTTTCAGTGGTGGCCCATCGTTATGGTCTGGAGACGACGGAGCGAGTGTTGCAATTCGCCTCGTGGAGTTTCGACGTGGCCATGGAGGAACTCTTTGCCACCTGGTGGGCCGGCGCCACTGCAGTGCTCTGCCCACCACAAGCGCGCTCTTCCTGGAGCCATTTCCGCGCCTTCCTGGAGCGGCGCCAGATCACCTTGGCCAATCTTCCCGCTTCTTTCTGGCACGGATGGGTCCGAGCCCTGGAGGAAAGCTCTCAGTCTCCGCCAGAGGGTCTGCGACTGACGGTGGTCGGCAACGAAGCAGTGCTCCCCGAAGTTTTCTCTTTGTGGCAACGGCGAGCGCGGCGAGACCAAGAGCTTCTCTGCGCCTACGGTCCTACGGAAGGGACCGTCACCGCGCTGTGTCACCGACCCCAATGCCCAGAGCCCCAGTGCCCAGAGCCCCAGTGCCCAGAGCCCCAGTGCCCAGAGCCGGAGCCCCCAGGCTTCTCCGCCCTCCCTTTGGGTCGTCCTCTGGCGGGAGTAGGCAGCCGAATCCTCGATGAGCAGCTCTACCCGGTGCTGCCGGGAGCCTCCGGCTTGCTCGCCTTGGAAGGAGCCGGCCTCGCCCAGTGCTATTGGCGAAATCCCAGGGAGACCGCGCTCCGATTCGTGCCCAATCCCTTTGCAACCACCCCAAGAGAACGCCACGGCGACCGTCTCTATCTCACCGGTGACAGGGCAAGGTGGAGAGCAGATGGCGTGGTGGAGTTCCTGGGCCGACAGGATCGGCAAATCCAGCTGCGAGGCTTTCGTATCGAGCTCGGAGAAGTGGAAGGAGTTCTGTCAGCCCACCCGAAAGTGACCGGAGTCGCTGTCCAAGTCCAAGGCGAGACCTCTTCCGAGACCGCCCCTCACCTGGTGGCTTATCTGGAATCCCCTATCGAGAGCTCCGGCGAGAGTTCCGCCGAGTTCTCCGGCGCCGAGCTCCAGGCTTGGGCAGCCCAGCGCCTTCCCCCGTACATGGTCCCTGCGGCCTTTGTCATCCTCGAGCATCTACCCCGGCTGTCCAGCGGCAAGGTCGACACCGCAGCGTTGGTTCCCCCTACAGGGGTACCAACGGCGTCAGACCAAGACCGACCGCAGGAACCTCTGACCGCAAGAGAGAGCTCTCTAGCGGCCATCTGGCAGCAGGTTTTGGGGGTGGCCTCCGTAGGACCCCAAGACGATTTCTTCGCCCTCGGCGGTGACTCCATCTCGAGCTTGCAGATCGCCGACCGGGCGCGGGCGATGGGCTTGGAGATCCCCCCGGCAGTGCTCCTCGAGAAGAGAAGTCTGGCTCGGGTCGCCGCCGCCGCCAAGAGTCTGAGCGCTCCACCGGTTGGCAGCCTGGACACTGACCAAGGGCCGCAGGCGGATTCCGGGGAGCTCCCTTTGACACCGCTCCAGCACTGGTACCTGGAAGGCTCTCCGTCGACCCCTCATCACTGGAATCAGGCCTTCTTTTTGGAAACTCCAGGGAACCTCTCCCCCCTCTACCTCGAAAGGGCCCTCCACGACCTAGTGAAACAACACGATGCCCTGAGGCTCCGATTTCACCGCAAGACCGGAGGGGTGTGGGTTCAGGAAGTGGCAGAGAAGGCCCCGCCCCCCATCTTCGCCTTCCTCGACTTCCATGCCCTCGACGAGGTGGATCGGCTGCGCCGGTTGCAACGAGAGGCGGCCTCGGCTCAGACTCGTTTGGACCTGGAGTCGGGTCAGCTGGTGGCTGCCTTTCTCGCCACTTCGCCGCGAGGTCGCCGCGGCCGGCTGTTCCTGGCGATTCACCATTTGGCGGTGGATGCCTTCTCTTGGGGGCCGCTGCTAACGGACCTAGCCACTGCCTATGAGGCGAGGGCAGCTGGCCAAGCTCCCATCTTTCCCTCCGCCAGCACCCCCTTCTCTCAATGGGCCCGTCGCCTCGAATCCTTCGCCCTTTCCGCCTCAGGAGATCTCTGGTTGCAGCAGGAGACGAAGCGCTTCTTGGCGCCACCTCCAGCAGCGGATTTCCCTCTCGATCGATCGGGGAAGAACTTGGTCGGCAGCGTCGGGCAGGTGGAGGTCGAGCTTCCTCCTCAAACCGGTCGCTCCCTTCTGGCGCTGGACGGAAACCGAGCCCAGGAAGTGCTCCTCGCTGCTCTGGTGCTAGCCCTGGGCCCTTCCAGCAGTAGGAAGAGCGGCCACAACAGCAGCACGAACGGACTCCGGGTAGACGTCGAGGGCCACGGTCGGCTGCCTCCTTTCAAGGGAATCGATCTGAGCCGCACGGTCGGTTGTTTCACGACCATCTATCCCGTGACCTTGGACCTCAGCCAAGGGAAGGATCCGACCTTGGCGATGGCAGCTGTTCGGCGCAGCCTAGAGGCAACCTCCCCAGGTGCTTTGGCCTTCGGGGTTGGACAGTGTTTCGGAAACCCCGAGCTGCGCGATGCGTTAAAGCATCTCCCGCCAGCCTCCGTGAGCTTTAACTTTCTCGGCAGAATGAAACCTGGGGGCTCCCAGTTTCGCCTCGCCCGGGAAGATCCGGGCCTCACGGAAGGTGCTGAGAATCAGCGGCGACACATCTTAGATCTCAATGTCTATGCCCGCGGGGAAGCCCTGGTGGGAAGTTGGGCCTTCAGCCACGCCCTCCACGATGTCGGCACCGTCGAGGGCTGGACCCGGGCCTGGACTCACTGGGTTGAACGGCTCGTTTCGGGGCTGCTGCGTCATCGGGGCCCTGTCGATTTCCCCCTGGCCGGCCTCGACCGGCAGAGCTGGGACGATCTCCTGGCTCGCCTTCCCGCCGGTGAGGAGGCCCCCTGGGAAGATCTCTTCCCATTGACTCCCTTGCAACAAGGACTGGTGTTTCACTCTACCCTCGAGCCGGAAGCCGCGCGGTACCACTCTCAGATGAGCTGCGACATCTCCGGCCCCCTGGAACCGCAGCGTTTCCGAGCTGCCTGGCAGCACTTGGTGGATCGCCATGGAGTTCTACGCACGGCTCTTCTACCGAGGTCCGGGGGAGAACCGCTGCAGGCGGTGTTTCGCCACGCTGAGGCCGCTGGGACCGTTTTAGACTGGTGTCGACTACCCGTTTCGAGGTCCAAAAAACTCTGGTCCGACATCGTCAAAGAAGATTCTCGCCGCGGCCTGCCGCTGGAAAAGCCACCCTTGCTGCGCTGGATTCTGGCCCGCCTCGGATCGGGAGATTTCCGCCTGTTGATCAGCCACCATCACTTACTCCTGGACGGCTGGTCCAACAGCCTATTGCTCGCCGAATTGCTCACCACCTATTCCTCTCTCCGGAGAGGAGAAAAGCCAGCTCCTGAGGATCCTCGCCTCGCCTCTCCTGCATCCTTCCGGGATTACGTCGGTTGGCTTGCCTCCCAGTCCTCTCGATCTCAGTGGTGGCGCAACACTCTGGGAGACTTTGCTGCCCCGACTCCCCTGCCCCTCGACCGGCCTCGACCCGCTGACGGCGGCTCCGAGAAGCACCCAGCCGAGATTCGCCGCCGATTGGCGGCACAGAGCTTCGAGAGAGTTCGAGAGCTGGGACAGCGGCGGGGTCTCACCTCGAGCCGGCTAACCCAAGCTACTTGGGGATTGCTGCTCAGCCGCTGGGCCGATGTCGAAGACGTCGTTTTCGGCATCACCCTGGCAGGTCGGACCGCAAGGTTGCCGGAAATGGAACGACGCCTCGGACTCTTCATTCACACCCTTCCCCTGCGATTGTCCATCCGCCGACACCAGACTCTCGGCCATTGGTTGGAGGAGCTGCGTCGCCAGCAGGGAACTCTGCTGGAGCTACCTCCAATCTCCTTGGTGGAGTTACATCGGTTCAGCCGCCTAGCTGCCGGGGTTCCCCTCTTCGAAACTCTCGTGGTGTTCGAAAACTATCCGGTTACCCAGGCCCTCGAAGGGGAAGTAGAAGAGTTGAGTTTTCTCAACCCTGCGAGCCTGGACAGAACCCATTTGCCCCTTTCTTTAGCCGTTCTCCCAAAGCGGGAGTCAAATCAGGGAGACGAGAGGCAGGGGCAGGGGCAGGAGCAGGAGCAGGGGCAGGGCCTGGAGCTCATCCTCGGCTACGAAGGCAGCCTCTTCGATACCACCACAGCTCATCGCTTGCTCGATCAATTCACCCGCTTGCTCCTCGCCCTGACCTCCGACGACAAATCTCGCCTCGAGGCTCTTTCTCCCTTGAGCCTGGCAGAGCGGCATCAGCTCCTGGTGGCCTGGCCCCAGGGCCCCGCTGCAGGGGCCGACCCTTCGACTCTGGCCCAGGTCCTACAGAGATCTGTTCGGAAGTATCACGACCGTGTCGCCCTCACCGCGGGGGCTACTAACCTGACCTACAGCGAGCTCTGGGCCGGTTCCAAAGCCCTGGCAGAGGAACTACGCCGCCGAGGGGCGGGTCCGGACTTACCGATAGCCATCCACCTCGACCGTAGCCCGGAGCTGATCCTGGCTTTGGTCGCTGTCGTCCGAGCTGGGGCGGCCTACCTTGCCCTGGATACCACCCTGCCCCAGCTCCGGTTGGCTCGGCTGCTCAAGGGAACCCTCCAGGGAATTTCCCAGCCGTTGTTGATCGCTCGGGAGACGGCCCAACCCCTGGTCGACGAAGTCGCATCCCTCGGCCTGAAAACTCTGAGCCGTCTGGATCCCACTGGCCCAAAGGCGGATCCAACGAAGCAGCCTCTTCTTCCTTCCACCGATCCGCGAAATCTGGCTTACATTCTCTACACCTCGGGTTCCACCGACCTCCCAAAGGGAGTCGCCATTAGCCAAGGTGCACTCGTCAATCACACCCACTGGTGGACAAGAGCCTTCCAAGTCACTCGGGAAGATGTGCTCCTACAACGCATTCCCTTGAGCTTCGATCCCAGCGGGCTGGAGATCTGGGGAGCCTTGGCCGCTGGTGCCAGATTGGTCCTCCCACCCCAGGGAACCGAAAACGACCCGGCCCTGATGCTCCGACTGTTACGGGATCAGGGGATCACCCTTCTGCTGGGTTCGCCCAGCTGGCTTCATCTGTTGACCCAAGCGGCAACCGAGGCCCCTCCCGGTGGAACCGCCGGCCCTGTTCGATCCAGCGCGCCACCAACCTCATTGCGTTGGGTGATCAGCGGCGGCGAAGTGCTACCCCAGGGCCTCGTTGAACCTCTGGAGCAGTGGAGCGGAGCGCGGGTGGCGAACCTATACGGCCCTACGGAAGCGGCTATCACCGCGACCTATCAGCCCAACACCGATGCACATGACAACCCTCGGGTGGCCATTGGCAAGCCCATTCAGGGCCTTCGAGCCCTGGTGCTGGATCGCCATGGCGAGCCCTGCCCCCGAGGCGCCGTCGGGGAACTCTTCCTCGGAGGTCTGGGCCTAGCTCGTGGGTATTGGCGGCAGCCGGCCCTCACCGCCCGCTGCTTCCTTCCCGACTCCACCCAGGACGCGCCGGGCCAGCGCCTGTACCGAACCGGAGACCTGGCACGCTGGGATACCGCTGGGAATCTCCACATCCTTGGCCGCCGGGATTCTCAGATCAAGGTACGGGGAGTCCGAGTCGAGCCAGAGGAGATCGAGGCCGCCCTGACTCGCCATCCGGCGGTACGCCAAGCGGCGGTTCTCGTAGGAGACGACGCCACTTACCTCCAAGCCCATGTGGTCTTGCACCAACCGGCGCCCTCCAGAGAACTGAGGAGGTTTCTGCTCCAGCAGCTGCCAGCGACGATGGTGCCAGATCGTTTCCTGCCTCGGGAAGCCCTCCCCCTCACCACCACAGGCAAGGTGGATCGCCGGGCCCTCTTGACCCTGGAGGGCTCTTCGGAAGCTGCCAAAACCTCTTACAAGGCACCCCGAAGTCCCTTCGAGCTCCAGTTGGTAGCGATCTGGGAACGGCTGCTGGCCGTGGAACGAATCGGCATCGAGGACGACTTTTTCGAATTGGGAGGCAATTCCCTCATTGCCCTCCGGTTGATCACGGAGCTGCGCCTTCGCCTGGCCTGGGAGCTACCTCTGGAGGAGATCTTTCACCGCTCCACGGTAGCTGACCTGGCCGAGATGGCCGAAGGTCTCCAGGACTCCGGCCTTCAGCGACCTTGGCCTGCCATCGTCCCCTTTGAACGGGAAGGAGATGCTACTCCCATGGCTTGGGTACATCCCGGCAACGGCTCGGCCATGGGATTCGCGGACCTCGCCAATGCCCTGAAGAAGACGAGACCTCCGGGAAAAAACCGTCCCCTGGTGGCTTTCCAAGCTCCGGGCTTGCTTCCTGGCCAGGACCTTCCCGCCACCGTCGAGGACCTCGCCGAGCTCTACCTGGAGCAGCTTCGGGAATATCGGCCGGAAGGACCCTGGATTCTTGCCGGTTGGTCCTTTGGCGGTCTGGTTGCCTACGAGATGGCCCGCCGCTCCGCCCTGGCCGGGGATCCGCCGGAAGGGCTAGTGATTGCCGATATGGGACCTGCGCAGCTGGTCGGCTCAAAAGAGGCTCCTGGCCCGGAGGATTCCTCGGCCCTCAGCTCGGCTCTCGAGATGAGCCATGAAGAGAGCGACCACTGGCGACAGCTCACCAACCCGCAAGAACGCCTCGACTGGCTCAGCGCCCTGGCAGAGAAGAAACAGCTGGCTGCCCCGGGGGCGGGTCGGGAGACGGTGAGCCGGTGGGCCTCGGTAGCGGCAAGCCTCGAGGCCGCGGCTATCGCTTACCGGCCCGGGAACTACTCGGAAGACTTACTGCTCCTTCGGCCCAGGAGTGACTCTGAGAACGATCTAGCTCCGGACCTGGGCTGGGGCCGGTTGGTGGCCGGTAAAATAGAGATTCGGCTGACCCCGGGGACTCACCACACCCTGCTCCAGACCCCGAATGTAGAAGTGCTTGCGGCGTGGCTCGAGCCCTGGCTCGAAAGTCGCCGGGCCGAAAGGAGATAGCCATGAAAGGACCCCACCTCCCCGGACGAATAGGGCCCCTTGGGCTACGTACCTGGTTCCGCCGATGGCCTCTGGCTGCCCTGGCGATGCTCACCCTCACTCTGGCCGTCGCCGCCGCCACGATCCTCTACAGCGTCGTCCGCATCGCTCTTTTGGATCCTCTCCCCCACCCGCGGCCTCAGGACCTGGTGGTGGTTTGGGAAACCAACCTCGAGATGGGTTTGCCGCGGTTCTCGGTGGCGCCGCCGAACTTTGTCGATTGGAGAGAGCGAGCAAACTCCTTTCAACATCTAGCTGCTTTCGAAGGGAAGACTGTCAACCTCGCTGGTAGCGATGGTCCACGGCAACTGACGGCCCGAGCGGTGTTGGGAGAGTATTTTGCCCTCTTGGGCTTGCCCGCCGTCGCTGGGCAGCTCTTGGGAGGTGGACACACGGGTCCGGGATCTCCTCCAGTCGTGGTCCTCAGCGAGAGTCTATGGAAGAGCCAGTTCGGGGCGCGCCCGAGCTTGATCGGTGACACCATCGTTCTCGACGGACTAGCCCACACGGTCTTGGGGATTGCCCGGGATGAAGTGCGTGGCGAGGCCGACCTATGGGTTCCCTATCTCCAGGAAGCCGCCACTCTGCCCCGCGATTCCCACTACCTACGAGTGTTAGGCCGTCTGAAACCGGGTGTCGGGGTGGCGGCAGCGCAGCAAGAAATGGCCGGCATCGCTGCCGCCCTCGAGGTCGAATACCCCGCCACCAACGGTGGTTGGCAAGTATTGCTCCAGCCCCTCCGGGAGGCCACCGTAGGAGATCTTCGTGGCACTCTGCTGCTGCTCCAGGGGGCGGTGCTAGCCCTGCTGTTGATCGCCTGCACCAATTTGATGAGCCTGCTGTTGGCCCGTTCCGCTTCCCGCAGCCAAGAGATGGCGCTGCGGCTAGCCTTTGGAGCTAGCCGCCTCCGAATCTTCGCAGAGCACCTCTCCGAGGTCGCCTGGCTGGCAGCTCCCGGTGGATTGCTCGGTCTGCTTCTAGCCGCCGTCGGCACTCCCCTGCTGGTTTCCCTTTACGCTGGGGCCTTGCCGAGGCGCAGCGAGATCACCGTCGATGCCTCGGTGGTCGCTTTTGCTCTCGGCGTCACCCTCATCATCACTGTCTTTTCTACCTGGATACCCGCCCTGGTGAACTCCCATCAAGGCCTTGCCTCCCTAGTCCGAGGAGGCATTTCGAGCAAGGCCTCGAGACGACGACCGGGGCGCTTGCGCTCCCTGCTGGTGATGATTCAACTGGGTTTGGCTCTGGCGGTGGTGACGGCCGCTTCCCTACTGGCAAGCAACTTACTGAAGCTGAGCCGCGTCGACCCAGGCTTTCAGCCGGATCGCGCTTGGACCCTGAGCCTGAACCTCTCGGATACCGAAGGCGGTCCAGAGGCGCAAGCCGAACGTTGGCGAAGACTGCTCGAACGGCGCGGAATTCTGGCCCGGGCGGAGGCCCTAGGAGCGATCTTCCCCATGCCCCTCGCCCAACCCAGCTACCTGCTGACCTTTCTCCAGCCGGGGCAAGAACATCTCTCTCCCCAAGAACAACCCATCGCCAGTTTTCGCTGGGTCAGCGAAGACGGATTCGCCGCGATGGGAACACCCGTGCGCCAAGGGCGGACTTTTACTGCTCCGGAAGCCAACTCGTCCGTAAGCCGCGTCGCCCTGGTCAACGAGAAGACAGCGGCGCAGCTATGGCCTGGAGAATCTGCTCTGGGAAAAAATCTCCTCTTGGAGTTCGATGCTTCCGGCCGCTTCTCTTACCGGGTGATCGGAGTGACCGGCAACATCCACAACAGAAGTTTGGAAGCAGACCCGGGTCCGGAAATCTATCTGCCCCTGGCGAGCAATCCCGAGTCTTTTGGCACCTTGCTCCTGCGCACATCTAGAGAGGAGGAAGGAACGGCTCAAAGTTGGCGTCAGGAGCTCCGGAAGATCGATGCTGCCCTGCCCACCTTTGGCATTCGCCCCCTCCGACAAGTGGTCGACGACGCCCTCGGTGATTCCCGGTTCCTCGCTTGGCTAGTCTCTCTCTTCGCAGTGATCGCCCTACTCCTCGCCGCCATCGGTGTTTTCGGAGTGATCACCCAGGTCGCCCGACTGCGACGCCGTGAATTCGGCATTCGACTCGCCCTAGGGGAACAGCCCCGAGATCTGATGACGAAGGTACTCCGGCACAGCTTACTGCTGGCGACTGGCGGGGTTCTGGTCGGCCTCGCCGCCTTCTTTGCCAGTCGGCGAGCCCTAGCCGCAGCACTATTCGATCTGGACCACGCGGAACCCAGAGCCCTTGTCGTCTCTTCCCTATTGCTCTTCGCAGTAGCCCTTCTGGCCGGCCTAGGTCCCGCCCTGGAAGCCAAGGCAACCGACCCGGCAGGAACTCTTCGCTCCGAGTAGGAGAGCGTCCCCGGGACGAGCTCTCAGGGAAGTCATCCCTAGCCGGCGACGGGGCCTCCAGGGCTTGTTGCCGGTGCTTGTTTCTGACCTACTGCAATCCATCGCCTGCGGAACTGGGAGCTCGAGGGAGGAGGACTAGAGTCGGCTTGGGTATGATGGAATTCTCGCCCCGCTTGCCAATTATGAGAGACTACCTTGTTTCCAAATCACTCTTTCAGCAATGCTCTCTCCCATCCTCACCGGAGCCCCTCTTCACGATGCCTCGAGGAAATTTCTCTTGAGCTGCCAGACGACTCGGTGGATCAGCCTTCTCAGTCTTGCTCTCCTAGCCTTGGCTTGCGCTTCCCCTCAGGAAGATCCCCTACCCCGCATGGGAATTCCCGTTACCGAAGGAGCGGCGGCCGGCTACGTACCGGACCCCACCTGCGCCCGCTGCCACGCCGATCTCTACCGGTCCTACCAGGAAGTGGGCATGGCTCGCAGCTTTTATCGCCCCCGGGCCGACCGCATGATCGAGGACTTCGGCGGCGAGCCCTTCTACCACCCGGCATCGGATCGCTACTACCGCATGAGTCGAGAGGGGGAGACGGTTCTGTTCGAGCGCTATCAGCTCGACTCCCAGGGCCAGCCCATCCATCGCTTCCAAGCGAAGGTTGACTGGATTCTCGGCTCCGGTCATACCTCCCGTAGCTACCTTGTCCAAAATCCTCGAGGCGAGCTCTTCGTGCTGCCCATCGCTTGGTACAGCCAGTCTCAATCCTGGGGCATGTCCCCGGGATTCGACCGGCCAAACCACTTAGGCGTTGAGCGTCAGCTGAAGCAGGAATGTATGTTCTGCCACAACGCCTACCCGGAAGTAGCCACCGGAAGTGATCTCTATGGCTCCGCCGATGAGTTTCCCTTAGAGCTGCCGGAGGGCATCGGTTGCCAGCGCTGCCACGGGCCAGGAGCCGAGCACGTGCGGGCGGCCTTGCTCAACGAAAAGGCCGCTATCGGCTCCTCCATTGTGAATCCAGGCCAACTCTCGCCCCAGCTGGAGGCCGACATCTGCTATGGCTGTCATTTTCAACCCTCCGTGACTCTGCCTGGGGTGCGCCGCTTCGGTCGCGGGGTCTACTCCTTCCGCCCGGGGGAGCCCTTGGACGACTACCTGACTCTCCTTGACGTAGTGGATAGGGATAAGCCGAAAGAGGAGCGCTTCGAGATCAATCACCATCCCTACCGCCTGGAACAGAGCACTTGCTTCTTGGAGTCCAAGCCGGGGGCCTTGACTTGCACTCTTTGCCACGACCCCCATCGCAAAGTCCCACCTGAGAGGCGTAAGGCTCACTACCGCGACGCCTGCCTGTCGTGCCACAACGTGCAATCCTGCTCCCTGGATGAAATGGCCGACGGGCTGGATCTCCAGGCCAAGGGGCTCGAAAAAGTCGCTGCGGACGACTGCGCCGCCTGTCATATGTCACGCCGGCGCACCCAGGACGTGGTCCAGGTGGTGATGACCGATCACCGCATTCAGCGGATTCCTGGTGGACCGGAGTTGTTGGCGCCTCTCGAGGAAACCACTCCCATTTTGGTGAATCTCGAGATGCTTCGCCCCCTTCCGGAGCCTTCCTCTCCCCGCCTGGAGGAGATCTATCTCGCCAGTGCCGTGATGCGAGCTGGAGGGAGCCAAGATGCAGCTCGCTTCTTGGCTCAGGCCGTGCCTCAGGAACAGCTGACCTCTCCGGCAGCGGTGTTGGACCTGGTCAAGGCCGAGCTCGGACAACGCCGCTTCCAGGAAGCGGAAGACGCCGCTGACAAGATCCTCGAGGTCTGGCCGAAGACGGCTCAAGCCCTCGACTGGCGAGCTGTGGCACGGCTCCAACAGGGGAAGCCGGAAGAGGCCCTGGCGGACTTAGACGCCGCCCTGGCGGTGGCCGGGGAACGACCAGAGACTCTGTTCAATCGAGGCTTAGTACTGCTATCTCTCGGTCGCACCGAGGAAGCGATGGCTTCCCTGCGCCGCTCCGTCGACCTGCGCCCCACCCTGCCGAAAGCTTGGACCTACCTCGGTCGCGCTCTCCTTCGCACCGGTGAAGTCGCAGAGGCTGAAGAAGCCTTCCGTCAGGCCCTCCGGATCGATCCATCACACCCAAGCGCCGCCGTTGAGCTGGGGCGGCTCCTCGATCAGCAGGGCCGAAGGGAGGAAGCCCTGGTCATTCTCGAGCACGGCGCTCGTCATGGGGATCGAACCGTGGAGGTTGTGGATCTTCTAGAGAGAATGAAGAGGTCGGAAAAGAAGGATAGCTAGAGGTTTCTCCACGAAACAGGGGAGGAGATCAAAATATGAAGCAAGCGAGGAAACGGAGTTGCCGCCTCTTTCTTCATGTATGGGAAGGTGGTCAGTCGATTAACCCAGCCAACCTCAAATCAGTCACTTCTTCCCTGGCAAGGGCCGTTGTCGGATGCGATTTCGGGTCACGACCGTGAAGTTCCCTTCTAACTTGACCAAGTTCTCGGCCAACACCTCCAATAAGATCTCCGCTGGTTCCTGAGGAGTCCTCGGTACCAAACGAAAGTAGACGACTCCCACGGGCCTGGGCCCTGATTCTCGAAACAAGAGTGTCCCGAAATCTCTATCAAAGGTAACGATCACTCTTTCTTCAGCCACTGCAGCCATCACTACAGTTTCGTCGCTTGCACCTGGGGATTCATCAGCTGCAGCAAGGACATCGTGGCCGTGCAGCCGAAGAGTTTTCAGAGACCTGAGGGGAATGTTCTCATCCAACAAGAAGCGCATCAACCGGCTTTTCGACCGTAGGGATAGGTCGTCTCATCTGCCAGAGTTTCCGCAGCGAAAGCAAAGACTGCTTGGAGAGCTTCAGGTGAAACCGCCGGATAATTCTCGAGAATTTCTTCTACAGTCCACCCCTCTGCGAGAAGGCCCAGTATGAAATCGACCGCAAGGCGCGTCCCTTGCAAAATCGGTTTGCCAGCTAGCACCTCCGGTGCCACCGCAATGTGTTGCCTCCAGTCCAGCATTCTTCTCCTCCTCTAGCGCCCAACGAAAACCTCGCCCCAAGATACTACAGCACCTCCGTACCTTTCTTCCCCACCAGGTTCGCCGCGAAATGCCAAAGAGGTCTATAGATGAAAAGCCTTGATCCCACCCACACACCCAGACGTACTTCTGGTTCACGAAGGAGCGAATCAGGGTGAGGGGTGCGGTAGAACCATGAGCCCGTAGCCTGCCTGCAGAAGGGAATCGGTGCCAGATAGGGCTCACCTAGAGAGGTTTTCTGGTGAGTAGAGCCAAACTTCGAACCCTCCGAAAGTCCACCTTCCAGAAGGTCAGTAGATTTGGATCGGTGGGTTAGCCGATCGCTGCGACGAGTTGGAGAGCCGTCTCCAGGGCCTGGCGCCCGGCAGCTCCATCCGCATAGCGAACTTCCTCTCCCCGGCAAGCGGCCAGGAAGGCTTCCAGCTCGGCCTTGAGAGGCTCATAGGGAGTGACCGCCGGGCTGGCCTCGACGATGCGGGGTTCTTGGCCTTCGGCGACCTCCAGGCGATACCCCTTGATCTCCTGGTCGTGGTAGTCGAGAGAGCAATAGCTGTTGCGACCGAAGAGGCGAAGCTTGCGCACCTTGTCGGAGGAAACCCGAGACGCCGTCAGATTGGCCACACAGCCGGATTCGAAAGCGATGCGGGCATTGGCGATGTCGACCCTCGGCGAGAGGACGTTGATGCCGGTGGCCCGCACTTCCGCGACCGGGCTGGGGTCCAAAGCGTGGAGGATCTGAAGATCGTGGATCATCAAATCCAAGAGGACATCGACGTCGAGACTGCGGCGAGTAAAAATCCCGAGACGCTGAACTTCTACATATCGGGCTTCGAGACCGAGAGAAAGCAGGGTTTGCACTGCGGGGTTATAGAACTCCACATGCCCTACGGCTAGAACTCTCTCGGCCTGCTCCGCTGTAGCTAGTAGACGATCTGCCTCCTCTAGGCTCGAGGCGATGGGCTTCTCCACCATGACGTGAAGGCCCGCTTGCAACATCCGGCAGCCCAACTCACAGTGGCTTTCCGTGGGCACTGCGATCACCATCGCCTCGCAACCCGCTGCTAGGGCATCAAGGTCCGAGTAGGCCTGGGTTCCATGAGCTTGGGCAAGCTCCCCCGCCACTTCGCTCCGATGGTCGCAAATTCCTACCAACTGGGCAGTGGGTAACTCCGCGAGAATCCTCACGTGATGCCGCCCCAGAGCTCCGGTACCGACGACGCCGACTCTCACCCTATTCCTCTGACCTTCCGCCGCGAGCGCCGCGGCCCCGGCCCGGACGGGCTTTGATGACCCCTCGTTGAGAGGACTTGAGGAAGGAAATCAAATGATCCACATGGGGTGTTCCGGCCATCTCCCCTTCGAGCCGTTCCAGAGCTTGGGTGGTATTCAGACCAGAGTCCATCAGCAAGCGCATCGCGGCACGAATGGCCGCAACCTCCTCTTTGCTCACTCCCTTGCGCTCCAGACCAATGCTGTTGACCCCATAGCACCGGGGCTTCTGGCCGACGGTCTTGACGTAGGGAAGGGCGTCCTTGGTAATCACCGAATAGCCGCCGATATAAGCGTGGCAACCGACCCGGCAGAACTGATGCACCGCCGAGAAGGCACTGATCGTAACGTCGTCTTCCACCTCTACGTGTCCGGCCAGGGTAGCGCTGTTGGCAAACACCGTGCGGGATCCCACAGAGCAGTCGTGAGCCACGTGGGAGTAAACCATGAAGAGGTTGTCCGAACCGATCGTGGTGAGACCTCCCCCTTTTCCGGTCCCTCGGTGCATGGTCGAGAACTCCCGAAACTGGTTGCGGTCACCGATCTCCAACCGAGTCTGCTCACCAGCGAACTTGAGGTCCTGAGGCTCGAAACCGACCGCAGCCTGAGGGAAGATGCGGTTCTCTCGACCCAAGATAGTGGGGCCCTGAACCTGAGCTCCCGAGCCAACTTCGCAGCCCTCCCCGAGGACCACGCCGGGGCCGATGATTGCGTTGGGACCGATCGACACACCATCTGCCAATTCAGCAGCGGGATCGACGATCGCCGTAGGATGAATGGTCTTCGCCATGAATATTCTTTACCTTGCCAATCTAAATGTTCTGTCGGGCCGTTGCTTGGGCGGATTCTGGCCCTTCCGGGCAGGTTCTGGCTCCAGCGGGCCTATTTCGACTCCGGGATACTCGAAAAATCTAGCGGTCGACAGTGCCGGAGGAAAGGACCGCTTCAGTGGCCACCTTGCCGTCAACCAACGCACGGGCTTCCACTTTACAGAAAGAGCGGCGCAAACGAACCACTTCGATCTCGTAGCGAATCTGATCTCCGGGCACCACCGGCTTGCGAAAACGTGCTTTGTCGATGCCCATGAAATAGAGCAACTGGTTTTCCCGATTCTGCCGAGCACTCATCATCAAGATACCCGCTGCTTGCGCTAAGCCTTCGATGATCAGTACTCCCGGCATCACCGGATGTCCCGGGAAATGCCCGGCGAAGAATGACTCATTGATGGTCACATTCTTGATGGCGACGATCCGTTTCTCTTTTTCGATCTCGAGGACCCGGTCGACCAAAAGGAAGGGATAGCGATGGGGAATAATCGACTGGATCCAAGTACTATCCATCACCGGCGTCGTGCTCGGCTCGGAGCTGCTCGGCCCACCTGTCGATCCACTTGTCGACCCACCGGGGGTCGGCTCATCGGCGTTCAACTCGCTAGTGCTCAACTCACTCCTCCTCTTGCCTCGCGAGGGCCTTCTCTAACGCCCTCAGTCGCCGCAAAATTTCCGGCAACTTTTGGCTGCCAAAAACCTGACGCTGCCACTGCCTCAATTCAACCGCCGGAATTCCTCCGACCTTCTGCCCCTTCTCCACCGTCTGGAGTACCGCCCCTTTGGCGGCAACCTGTACCCCGTCACCTATGGTCAGATGACCAGCGGAACCGGCCTGCCCTGCCAGGACCACTCCATGACCAAGGCGGGCGCTACCAGCGATGCCGGATTGGCCACAGAGCATACAAGCTTTTCCTGTCGTCACATTGTGGCCTACCTGAACCAGGTTGTCGATCTTGCTGCCGGCACCGATACGAGTCTCTCCGAAAGTCCCTCGATCGATGGCTGTATTGGCGCCAATCTCCACCTCGGCCTCGACCACTACCCGCCCGATCTGTGGCACTTTGTGGTGAGTCGAACCTCGGCTGACATAGCCGAAGCCATCGGATCCCAGTACCACTCCGGCATGAAGAATCGTCTCGGGACCCAACCGCGTGCCATCGTAGAGCACCGCATGGGGGAAGAGGATCGAGTCGGCGCCGATCTGACAGGCTCTCCCTACAACGACACCGGGGTGTAGCTCAACCCCAGCCTCGACAACGCTCCCGGCCCCAACGACCACATAGGGTCCCACATGGGCCTTGGGGCTCACGACCGCACCGTCCTCAACAACCGCCGTCGGGTGAATTCCCGCCGGGCGCTTCGCAGGAGGCGAGAATTTCCTCGCCAACTGGGCTGCCGCCAGCGCTGGATCTTCTACCTCGAGAAGACTCTTACCGGGAACTCTGACCCCGAGCGGTACCAGCAGGGCAATCGCCTTCGACTGACTCGCCAGGGCAACCTGGGCCGGGTCCCGTAGAAAGGACAGGTCCTCAGGTCCAGCCAGTTCCAGGCTAGTCATGGAAGAAAGGGCCAGCTCCGGATCTCCGAAAACCTGGCCCCCTACCTCCTCCGCCAACTCACCAAGACGGAAGAACCTATTTTCCACGGGAAGTTGATTCCTTCTGCTAGCTATTCAAGTCAGCTGCCGGCAGAGCCTTGTTGATTCAAGGCAGCGACCACCGCCGAGGTGATGTCAACCGCTTCACTGGCGTAGACCAAACCGCTCTGATATTTGTTGAAGATCACCGAGAAGCCCTGGCTCTTGCCAACCTGATCAATGATCGGCAGAACCTGCTGCTCGATCCCTTTGAGAAGCTTCTCGCTGCGCTTCTGGAGCTCCCGGTTGGCGTCATCTTCCAGCCGGCGCATATCCAAAACCTTGCTCTCGTAGCTCTCCTGAAGCTCGGTCAGAAGGTCCTGAGCCAAAGACAGACGGCCATCCTCGATGCGCTTCTGGAGGTCCAGGATCTCCTGCCTTTTCGCTTCCAACTCGCCTCGCTTGGATTCTTGAAGCCTCTCCATTTCGGCTCGTGCTGCCTTACCGCTCTCCGACTGGGCGACGACTTCTTCGACATTCACCACACCAATCTTTGTTTCCGCCCCCCCGGCCTGGGCCGCAGCGGGTGAAGGCAGGATGCTAAGGGCCACGGCACTGAATGCCAGGCCCGCGAGTAGCGAAGAGGTGAAGGGAATCGAAACTTTTCTCGAGAACATGAATCTGTCTCCTTGCATATTAGAAGCTTGCGCCGATCGTGAAATCGAGGCTTTCGAAACGGTCACCCGGAAGGGGATCCAGGTTCTCCGCGTAGATGAATCGTAAGGGAGCTCCAAAGAGCGGCAATAGCACTCGGATCTCTGCACCGGCAGAATACCGTAGCCCGTCAAAGTCGATGCTCTGGTCCTCGTCATAGACACCACCGGCATCGGCGAACAAGATGAAGCGAAAGGGGCTACCGGTGAGGAAATGGTACTCCAGGTTCAACTGGACAAGCTTGTCACCACCCCGCTGAATCCCCTGGTCAAAAACCTTCTCACCGTTCTCATCTCGGACGGAGATCTCCCGAAAAGGAAAACCACGAACACTGCTCTCTCCACCCAAGAATAGGCGGTCAAAACGGTTTAGCTCATAGTCGTCAAAGGCCGAGATGTAGGTGACCTCTGCATTCATACCAAATACCGTCTTGACCCTTCCCTGAGTCACCGGTTGGTACAGGGTGAAGGTCAAGTTGGGCCGAATAAAGCTCTGGGTACCACCGAGAAAACCACCGGCGTAGTCCACCGAGAGGCGCAGCTTCTTTCCGCGAGTCGGCTCGAAAGGGCTGTCGACACTGTTGTAGGCGTAGACCGGGCGAAGAGCGCTCTGGGTGAATTCCGTGCGCACGGGCACTTCTTCGATGGTGCCGTCCGGACTGGTCTGCAACAGAGTCAACTGATCTTCGAACTTCGAGCGGATATAGGTCATGCTGATGGAGTTGAAGAGACCAAAGGAGCGGCCGTAGGTGAGAGAACCACCCTCCTGTTTCCGCAGCTGCTCGAGGCCCGTGAGGATCCCGAAATCGGTCTGGCGACTAAACAGCTGAAGGCCAATGCTCTGAGGACGGTCCAGGAACCAGGGAACGAAATAGCTGAGGTCGAAAAAATCCCGGGTTCGGCCACTCTGAAAGGAAGCGCCCAGAGTTTCCCCCCGGCCCATGAAGTTTTGGGTACGGACGGAAAACTGGCCAAAAAAGCCATCGAACTCACTCCAACCGCCACCGAACTGCAGCTCCGTGCGGTCCGCTTCCTGCCCCTTGATGGTCAGATCTAGGGTCTTTTTCTCGTCGTCGACATCGAACTTCACCGGATCTTCTTCATCGATGGCGAAATATCCCAGCTGCCGGATCTTCAAGAGGCTGTTCTGCACCGAACGCAGGGACATGGTCAACCCCTCTTGGACCCGGAGCTCCCGGCGCAGCACTTTGTCTCGGGTGCGGGTATTGCCGTCGAACTCGATGCGTCCGACTCGGTATTGATCTCCTTCATCGATGTGGACCACTAAATCTGCGATCCGATCGTCTTGCTCGATCAACTCCGGGGCAACGCGGGCATTGATGAATCCGGTGTTGCGGTAGAGCTCATCCACCGCCTCGATCCCTTCTTCGATCTTCTTGGAACGTAGCCAGTCCCCGCTTCTCGACTCGAAGATGGACAAGAGCTGCGAGTCGCTATAGCGATCGTTCCCCTTGATAGTGAGCTCCCCGAACTTCCAGCGCTCCCCTTCTTCCAGGGGGACGGTGATGAACATCCGGCGCTTGCGCTGCTCGGGAGTCGCGGCGTTGGGGTTCAGAGCACGAACCTCGACGATGGGGTCTCCGAAGGTGACGTTCTTGTAGCCTTCCTTTTTGTAGGCCACCTTCACCGATTCCAGGTCTTCCTGGAGCTTCGCCGGGTTGTAGACGTCTTTCTTCGTCACCTTCCAAAGCAGGTTGGACTGTTTGGTCTTCTTCATGAGGAAGCGCAAACGAAAGTCGCTGAAAACCGTATTGCCTTCGAATTTGATGTCCTCGATACGAACTCGGTTTCCCTCATCGACGGTGAAGGTCACCCGCCGCTCACTGGGAGAGATCTCTTGAATCTCGTAGCGAGCATCCGCAAACCGGTAGCCCTTCTCGCGATAGAGAGCCTCGATGGAACTCTCCACTCGGCGCAACTCACCAAGGCGGAGGTTGTCTCCTTCGAAAATCTGAATGCGGTCCGTCGCCAAGCGATCTTCGATATCGGTACGGCTCAAGCGTTTGATGCCCTCGTACTCGATGGAACGCACAATGGGCCGTTCCACGAGGGTCACCGTCAGGGCTACCCCTGCTGTAGTGGCCTTTCCCTCGATGCGCAGATCATCTACCAAGCCCGTGTCCCAAAGCTCTCGCAGCTTCGCATTGAGCTGCTCCTGGCTCAAGGCATCTCCGGTTTGAATTCCTAGGTAGTAGTCCAAAGTATCCTGGGTGAGAGTCCGATTTCCCTGGTACTCGACGCTCTCGATAGTCGTGCCCTCGAATTCCTGCAAGTTCCCCATTTGCCCCGATACGGGGAGTTGGGCAAGCAGAAGAATCGCCAGAAGCAAATGGGAGGTTCTGGACCTCGAAGAGAAGATAGTCATAGCTCAACTATTCCCATGTTGTACTCCGTAGAAATCGATCGATGAAAAATGAGCATCCCCTTCAGGGACGCTAATTTGGCTCGCCGATCATTTCCCGAGAGCGGCTCTCGAAATGAAGTTCCCCATCGACCAAAGTGGCTTCGATGAGCTCGATGATTTCGCCGTGATGGCTGATGAGAATCTCTGAAACGGAGTCCTGAATATGACGCTGAATGGTGCGGCGCAAAGGGCGAGCACCGGTAGAAGGGTCGATCCCGGCTTTGTCCAGCAACCATTCTTTGGCTTCTGGAGCTACTTCAATATGCAGCCCTCGTTCGGCGATGGTGGCATTGACCTCTTCCAGGAGGATGTCCACGATGGCCCGCAGCTCCGGGGTACCGAGGGGGTTGAAAACGATCACTTCATCGATGCGATTAATGAACTCGGGACTGAAGGCTCGCCGCAACTCACCCAGGATCTGATCCTCGATCAAACGGAATTGGCTGGAATCGGTGTCCTCACCAAATCCCATGCGCCCTCCGGAGAGAACGTGTTTCGAACCGAGATTCGAGGTCATGAGAATGAGGGTGTTCTTGAAATCTACCCGATTGCCGTAGGCGTCCGTCAGGGTGCCGTCTTCCAAGATCTGCAACATCAAGTTGGCGACATCCGGATGGGCTTTCTCGATCTCGTCGAACAGGACCACCGAATAGGGGTGGCGCCGGATGCGCTCTGTGAGCTGCCCGCCTTCCTCGTGGCCCACATAGCCTGGTGGTGAGCCGATCAACTTGGAGACGGCATGCTTCTCCATGTACTCGCTCATGTCGAAACGGACCAGGGAACGCTCGCTACCGAAGAGGAAATCTGTCAGCCGGCGAGCTACTTCGGTCTTCCCCACTCCGGATGGACCTAAGAAGATAAAGGATCCCACCGGGCGTTCCGGGTTGCTCACCCCGAGACGAGATCGGCGAATGGCCCGGCTGATGGCGCTGATAGCCCGGTCCTGCCCCACCACTCGCAGGCGCAGAGTTTCTTCCATGTGCAGGAGCTTCTCGGCCTCTTCGCTCTGCAGGCTGGCCACCGGAATTCCGGTCCAGGAGGAGATCACCTCCTCGACATCTCGAGCCGTCACCTCGAGAATGCCTTCGTTCTCGGCTGCCAGACTCATCTTTTCCAGATCTTCTCGCAGCTCGATCTCCCGCTCCCGGAGATAGACCGCCCGTTCGAAGCTCTTTTCGGAGATCGCCGTCTTCATCTCCCGCACCACGCCCCGAATTTCCTTCTCCAGGCGCCGAACGTTCTGGGTGTCTTTGACCCGCCGCAGCTTCACCCGTGCTCCCGCTTCGTCGATGATGTCGATGGCCTTGTCCGGGAGAAAGCGGTCCGGGATGTAACGACTGCTCTGATAGATCGCTGTCCGCAAGGCAATATCGTTGTAGGTAACCTTGTGGAACGCCTCGTAGCGATCCTTGATCCCTTCGAGGATCTCCAAGGTCTCCTCCTCGGACGGAGGCTCGATCTGAACTGCCTGGAAACGGCGCAGGAGAGAGCGATCCTTCTCGATGTACTTGCGGTACTCCTTCAGGGTCGTTGCTCCGATGCAGGCGATCTCCCCCCGAGAGAGGGCGGGCTTGAGAATATTCGCCGCATCTAAGGAACCCTCTGCCGAGCCGGCGCCGATCAGGGAGTGGATCTCGTCGATGAACACTACCAATTCGGAGCTCTCTCGCAGTTCCTTGAGGATGCCCTTCAGGCGCTCTTCGAACTGGCCGCGATATTTGGTGCCCGCAACGATGAGCGACAAATCCAGCGCCACCACGCGTTTTTTGGCCAGAAAGATCGGTACCAGGCCGTCGATGATGCGCTGCGCTAGACCTTCGACGATGGCCGTCTTGCCAACCCCCGGCTCCCCTAACAGGATCGGGTTGTTCTTGGTGCGCCGGGACAGGACCTGAATGATCCGGTCGAGCTCGTCCTCCCTGCCGATCAGGGGATCGAAACCACCTTCGGCAGCCAAAGAAGTCAAATCGCGACCGTACTCGGAGAGAAAGGGAAGCTCCTTCTTCTGTTCCGCAGCTTCCCGCTCCTTGGCGATGCTCAGGACCTCTTCGCGAACGGTATACACATCGAGGCCGAGCTGGGACAGGATCCGCATGCCGACGCAGCCGTCCACTCGAAGCAGGCCGATCAGCAGATGCTCTGAGCCGACGGTGGAGTGCAGCATGCTCTCTGCCTCGTGGGAGCCATAGGCCAAGACCTTCTTGCTCTCCTCCGAGAGGGGCAACTCGGCGGTCGAGGAAATCCTCTCCACGAAAACTCGCTCCCCTTCGATCTCCCGGCGAATCTCTTCCGGCTTGACGTGAAAGCGCCGAAAGATCTCGGTGACCGTCTCTTCTCCCTCGCGCAAAATACCCAACAGGATGTGTTCGCACTCGATCACCCGGCTGCCGAGCTTGCTCGCCTCGTAACGGGCGAAAAACAGCGCTCGGCGGGCCTTTTCATTGTATTTTTCAAACATCCGAAAAGACCTCACGCAGGGCTTCGGGGACGGGCAGGTGACTGGGATTTTTAGCGCCTATCGGCATGGAGGACTCCGCTCTCAAGCTGGAGAATTCTACCACAACGCCCTGCGATCTCCGGGTTGTGAGTCACCAGCAGCACAGTGGTGCCTCGACGGGCCTGTAGATCCAACAAAATTTCCAACACTCGTTCCCCGCTGGCAGGGTCCAGATTGCCCGTCGGCTCATCTGCCAGCAGGAGGGGCGGTTCCAGAGCAAGAGCACGAGAAAGGGCCACCCGCTGACGCTCACCACCGGAGAGCTGGTTGGGAAAATGCTCCAGACGGTCCTCCAATCCGACTTCCGCCAATAGCCGTTTCGCCTGATCATAGACCTCCCTTGGGTCTTGGCCAGCGATCCGGCCGGGAATCATGACGTTCTCCAGTGCCGTAAAATCTGGCAGCAACTGGTGGAACTGAAAGATAAAACCCAAGGTACGGTTGCGGAATTCCGCCAATTCCCGTTCCGAGTGATGGCCCAATATTTGGCCACCGATCTCGATCAGGGACGTCTCCTCCTCCTGGGGAGAATCCGGTCGATCGAGGCCGCCGAGCAAATGCAGCAAAGTGCTCTTGCCGGAGCCCGATGGCCCCATAATCGCTACCGATTCTCCCGCCGCCACATCCATATCGATGCCTCGCAGCACCGGTACCCGGCGGTCGCCATCGGTGTAGGTCTTATAAACACCCCGTGCTCGAACGGCCACACTCATGGCTTTTTCCTACCCATCTTCATCTGGCATCTTCTTCTGGCATCTTCGTCTAGCATCATCATCTGACGGCTCATCTCAGGAGTCAGGAGTCAGCAAGCGGTCATCTTCGCAGCGCCTCTACGGGCTTGAGGGTGGCGGCACGGTGCCCCGCGTAGAGGGAGCACAGAGCCACCAAGATCGCTGTCGCCCCGCAGACCATCCAAATATCCCCGGCATGAACTCGGAAGGGGATGTAGTCGACGAACATCACCTGTCCTGGAACCACCAGCAGCTCGAAACGATCGAACAACCAAGCAGCCAGAGCGCCAATGGCACAGCCGGCAGCGAGACCCAAGGTAGACAGGGAGAGGCCTAGCCACAGGAAGATCGAGCGTAGCCGGGGCGCAGAGACTCCCATGGCCCCCAGCATACCGATTTCCGACCGTTTCGAAGAGATCACCAAGGCCAAGCCGACTACCAGAGCCAGGGCAGCCACCACCACGATGAGGCCAACGGCGACAAAGAGCAGAGTCTTCTCTAGCCTCAGGACGAAATAGAGCGAACGGTTGAGATCTTTCCAGGTCTGGACCCGGGCCCCTTCCGGAAGGACTTCTTGAAGAGCAGGAACCACTGCCACGGCCTCTTCCGCATCGGAGCTCGAAGCTTGGATGACCCGCCCTTCACGCCCCAAAAGGGCTTCCGCCATATCCAGGGGAAGTGCCGCCCGCTGAAAGGTCTCGACGGGAGAGGATTCGAAAACTCCCTCGAGAAGTACGGTTCGAACCCGAGGCCGCGGTCCCAGGGGGCTCAAGGAAGGCCGCGGCGAGACCACCTGAACCTTGGAACCCACCTCAGCTAGCCAGCGATCGGCGAGAGAGCGAGGTACATAGAGCCCTGCTCCTCGGGTCCCTTCTCCCGGGAAGGACGGCGGCAAGCTCCCCTCGAACCCCACCAGTTGAATCGCCTCAGGTACTCCTTCGTAGACCACCCAACCTTGCCCCTTGAGCACCCTCTGAGCCTGGGAAATCCCGTCGACTCCCTCAACGGCGAGGAGCGCTTCCTGAGGGTCCGCGGATGCCGGCAGGGTGATCTCGATTTGTGGCGTGGTCGCCAAGATCTGGCCCAGCAGCCGTTCATGAAGGCCTGACAGGGCGGCAAGCACCAGGACCAGAGCTGCGACCCCCACCGCGATGCCAGCTGCTGCGACCGTCGACAGAAAGCTCACATAGGCATCTTTTCGGGTGCTGCGCAGATAGCGCAGGGCGAGCAGAACCGGCAAGGGCCAGGGACGGAGTAACAGCTGGGAGGGTGCCTTTGGCATCGGCGAGACTCCTCAGCCTCCCGGGCCCACGGCTCCACTGGGACCCGAGCTCTCAGCGAACCGGAGTCGTGTTAGCGAGCGCCGACTCACTCGTCGCCTTCCGGCTCGCCCTCTGCACCAGCTGCCACGCCTCCCTCGGTATCTACCTCGGGGCCCGTCCTTCGAGATGCTTCAGGACGCAGCAGAGGGAAGAGGATGACATCGCGGATCGACGGCCGATCGGTAAAGATCATGGTCAAACGATCGATTCCCAGTCCGAGCCCACCGGCGGGTGGCATCCCATGCTCGAGGGCCCGAACATAGTCGTGGTCAAATGCGTGGGCCTCGTCATCTCCCCCATCGCGAGCCGCTGATTGCTGGTGGAATCGTTCCGCCTGCACTTCCGGATCGTTGAGCTCCGAGAAGGCATTGGCCAACTCCATACCGGCAAAATAGAGCTCGAACCGCTCGGTGAAGCGAGGGTCCTCCGGACACTGTTTGGCCAGAGGAGAAATCTCAACCGGATGGTCGGTAATGAAGGTCGGTTGTAGCAGGTGCTCCTCCACCGTCGCCTCGAACAGGGCGAGCAGCAAATGGCCGTAGTCCCGGGTGGTCGGCAGCTCGAAATGGCCTCTCTTCAGTTCCTCTTCCAGTTGCTCTGCGGTCTCCAGGCGCTCAGCGGGAATCTTGGCGAAATGGGTAATCGCGTCTTTCATGGTGAAGCGCTGCCAGGGCCGCTCCAGGCGAATCTCTTGCCCCTGCCAGGGAACCACCGTGGTGCCCAGAACCTCTTGAGCCAGCGACTCCAGCATTCCTTCGGTGAAGTCCATGAGCTGCTGGTAATCCGAATAGGCCCAGTAGAACTCCAGCATGGTGAATTCGGGATTGTGATGGGTCGAGATGCCCTCATTGCGGAAGTTGCGATTGATCTCATAGACCCGGTGCAAACCTCCAACCAAGAGACGCTTGAGGTACAGCTCCGGAGCGATCCGCAAAAAGAGCGGTAAATCCAGAGCGTTGTGATGGGTGGTAAAGGGCCGGGCCGTGGCTCCCCCAGCCATAGCTTGCATCATCGGAGTCTCCACCTCGAGGAAGCCCTCCGCCTCTAGATGCCGCCGCAAGCCTCGAATCAACGCTGCGCGGGTCTCGAACACTCGGCGTGACTCCGGATTGGCCACCAGGTCCAGATAGCGCTGTCGGTAGCGAGCTTCCACCTCGGTGAGGCCATGCCATTTCTCCGGCAGGGGCCGGAGTGCCTTGGCCAATAGGGTCAAGTCCTCGGCGAAGACAGTCAACTCACCGGTCTTCGAAAACTGCAATTGCCCCCGAGCGCCCACGTAGTCTCCCAAATCGAGATTCGCCAGGACCACAGCAGCCTCTTCTGACAGGCGATTGCGCCGCACCAGGACCTGCAACTTCTGAGCACCGTCATAGAGGTCCAGAAAGCTGATCTTGCCCATCTTCCGCAGGCCGGTGATCCGCCCCGGAACCGTTAGTATGAGGTTTTCCCCTTGCAAGTCTTCGGGGTCTTTCGAGCCGTGGAGCTCGTGAACCTGGCTCGGTTCCAGGTCGAAGGAGAACTGATTGGGGTAAGGAGTGATTCCGTTCTCGGAAAGAAGCACTTTTTTCTGACGGCGATTCTCGATTTGGTCTTCTAGCTCAGACATAGTCTCTCACTCAGGCCTTGTTCTAGATTCGAGCCCACGACGCTCCCAATGGAGCCGTCTCTGGGTAAGAACCGGAGCCCTCCGGGAGGGGTCGGCCCCCTGGAGAACCTAGGACTCAGGCCGGGCCGTGGTTTAGATGGACACCCCGTAGGGAAATTCAAGATCTTCGAACAGCGACGGCAGCGACACCGACACTCCTAAGGACACCGCTGGAAGCGAACCTTAGCGCACTCCGGTGGGACGGCGAAAGCCTGATACCATCCTCGGCCATGACAAATCCACAGAAGCAACTCGAAGGTGCCGTAGAGGCGTGGCAGAAACGGGGCTGGCCGATTCCGAAGGTGCTCGCGGTCGCCGGCTCCGGCCTCACCGTAGATCTGGGCAACTCCTCCTATGGCCCTGCACCTCTTTCGGAGATATTGCCTTTTCCCGTCCACGGCATTGAAGGCCATCCCCACGCCTTCGAAATCGTCCACCCGACGCCGGATCGGCCCGTCCTCTATCTACGAGGCCGGCTCCACGCTTACCAGGACTATGACGGCAATGAAGTCACCTTCGTGGTTCGCTTGGCGCGACTCCTGGGAGCGGAGCTGCTGCTCATGAGCAACGCCGCTGGCGGACTCAATTCCGGCTACCGGCCCGGGGATCTGGTCTTGATCCACGACCACCTCAACCTCAGCGGTCGCAATCCCCTCCTGGGCTCCCTGCCTCGGGAGTGGGGTCCCCAATTCCCCAGCATGGAGAACGCCTACGATAGCGAGTTGCGGGAATTCGCCCTGGCCAAAGCCCATGAGCTTGGAATCCCCTTACAGCAAGGGGTCTACTCGAGCATCCTCGGTCCCTGCTTTGAGACCCCGGCGGAAATCCGCATGCTCCGGACTTTGGGAGCTGACCTGAGCGGAATGTCCACCGTCCAGGAAGTGATCGCCGCTCGCCACATGGGGATGCGCTGCTTGTGTATGTCCTTGGTCGCCAACCTTGCGGCGGGAGTCAACCCGGAACCACTGAATCATGAGGAAGTTCTGGAAGCCGGTCGCGCCGCCGCAACCAAAGTGAAGAAGCTCTGGGAAGGGTTGTTGAAAGATCCCGCTCTGCTGGGAGAGAAGTAGGCCTAGAAATCCTGGAACCCGCCCCAAGAGCGGGCTCCAGGGAAATGAGGGTTCACTCCCCCTGCTTCATTTCCGGCTTTTCCTTGATCACCTCCAGGTTGATCTCGACCTTCACGTCATCCCCGAGAATGTACCCGCCCTGGTCCAGAGCGGCATTCCAATTGATGCCGTAATCTTTGCGGTTGAGGGTGATCTCTGTCTCGAAGCCAGCCCGGGTATTGCCCCAAGGATCCTTCGCCTCCCCTAGGAATGAAACCGGCAAAGTCACTTTCTTGGCAACCCCTCTCATGGTCAAAGTACCTTCGACGTCGTAGCGATCGTCACCGGACTTCTTGAAGGAGGCGCTCTCGAAGGTGATCTTGGGGAACTTCTCCACCGCGAAGAAATCTTCCCCCCGGAGATGATCGTCGCGATCCTTGTTCGAAGTGTTGACGCTCGAAGCGTCGATCTCGAAATTCACCGAGCTCGCCTCGAGGTTCCCACTATCCAGAAGAATCTTCCCCTCGAAGGAAGTGAAATTGCCCCTTACCTTGGTCACCAGATGGCGAATCTGGAAGGCCGCCTCGGAGTGGGACGCATCGATCACGTAGCTGGAACCCGCCTGAGCGGAACCGCCCGCCAGAATCGAGGTCGCCAAAACGGCCCCCATGACCCAAAGGGAAGCCTGGCCGAGGTTCGGGGAACTATGGTGGAGTTTCATGAGCAGTCTCCTTTGGCTCTTGGCTTGCCCAGCAGGCCAAAAGCAGATTTTTGAAATTTTCTTCAGCGACAGTGGCCCACGTCCAGCCCCTCGAGGGGTGACGAGTCGGCACACGAGCGACAGGGCAATAGATTAGATATAAATACTTCACCTGTCAACTATCAAGATCAAGGAAACAAGCCCTTCCTCCGGAAAGCCGACTCAGCCTTCCGAGGAACGACCTAGAGTTCGACGGCCACCGCTTAGAAAACGCTTGTAGGAAAGCAGCCAAAGCCCGGAATAGTCCCGAGTCAGGCGCATCTGGCAGATCTGTAGTTGGTGAGCTTCTGTGATGTCGCCGGCTAGGACGGCATCGTTGATCAAATGGGCAAAATGCCCGAGAAAAGACCCGCTCAGGCGAATGGTCCGCCTGGCTCTGAGAAACACCGGCCACCCCAGCAAGAAAATCAACGCCATTATGATTATCAGAACCATAGTCGTTGACAAATCCCACGCCAATAACGCTTCGGTCAGCATAGTCGGCGTACCCAGACGCGAAAACACCGCGCCAAAGAAATTACTGGCCGCGACCAGAAACATAATCAAAACGCTGATTTCCAACGTCTTTATTAACGCATCATAAAACCGTTTGGGCGTTAATTTACGATACATTAACGCCAGTAAAATCGCGCCGAACGCGCCACAGGCGGCGGCCTCTGCGGGGGTTGCCCAGCCCAGCAAAATTGACCCCAAAGCAAACGCCACCAACGTGGTAGGCGGTACCAATCCCATAAAAAACTCGTACCACAAATCAGAGAAATAAAACCCACGCGGGCGCACCCTGCGTGTCCAATTATACACCGAGTGCATCAGCCATAACCACGCGACGGGCATCACCAACCCCTGCATGGTATAGATGAAAGTCCCCACCATGCCCCCGCCGAAATTGCCGAAAAACACACCCGTATATCGCCCCAATAAACACTGCACCAGCAGGTAGAACAGCATCGCCAGCGAGCCGAACACTCCGACCATTTCTAAGGCGTAGTAATCGGAGGTCACGGGTCGCTCGCCCGCCGGCAAAACTGGCCCCAAAGCGGGATTAATCCAACACCGTATCAGCGCGTAGGCCATATACAAAACCGCCAGCATAATCCCAGGGACTATCGCGGCGGCGAATAAATCGGTCACGGGGACTTCCAAAACAGGCCCCATAACCACCAGCATAATGGACGGAGGAATCAATATCCCCAGCGTCCCACCCGCGGTAATCGTGCCCGCCGCCAGTCGCACATCATAGCCCGATTTGTTCATAGTCGTTGCCGCCATAATCCCAAGGATAGTCACGGACGCGCCGACTATCCCCGTTGCCGCGGCGAATATCATGGACACGAATAAAACCGCGACAAACAACGCCCCGCGTGTGGCGGAAAACATGGATTGAACGCTGCGGAATAATCGTTCCATTAACCCCGCTTGCTCCATGACTATGCCCATGAATATGAACAGAGGCACGGCGACCAACTGGTCATCCAGCATCGTTGAATTGAACTGGAAAGTTTGCAGGTAAAACGTGAATTTACCGCCGATTCCCCACGCGCCGAATACGAACGCCAAAAATATCAAGGTAAAAGAAATAGGAAACCCCACGAAAATCGCGAATAACATTGCGGCAATCATACAGATGCCGATGGCTTGGGGTGATAAACTGCCCAAACCCGTCGCGCCTATGACGGCCGACCACCATTCGGTGAGGGGTAATAGCGCGGATTCGCTGGCTACACTGTTAAAAATCAACGCCAAGCCGACGATATAAAACGGCAGGAACCGCAGGAATTTCGCCCGCCTTGGCGCGGACATTTCGTAAAAGCACCGTAATAACTCGGCAATCCCTTGAATTAACAAGAAAAACGCGCCGATTGGCATAGCCGAGCGGGCAGGG
>JAHZIX010000016.1 GCA_022601195.1 Deltaproteobacteria bacterium | reverse complement strand
GGGGTGCCCCCCACCATAGCTCGACTCGTCGATCTCCAACGCGCGACGCATCAAAGGCTCTGATTCAGACAGCCGATTCGTCGACTGAAGAAGCTGAGCCAGGTTGTTCAGCTGGACTGCAACCCGGGGATGATCCGCACCATAGCTCGACTCGTCGATCTCCAACGCGCGACGCATCAAAGGCTCCGATTCAGACATCCGATTCGTCGACTGAAGAAGCACGGCCAGGTTGTTCAGGCGGATCGCCACCGTTGGATGATCCCCACCATAGCTCGACTCGTCGATCGACAGAGCGTGGCGATAGAGAGACTCTGCTTCTGAAAACAGGACTCTCTCCGTGAGGTAGAGGCCAGTATTGTTCATTAGAGTGGCAAGCTTCGGTTCGGCAAAACCGAAGCTCCGAGCGTGGTGAATCACACTGGTCGCATGGAGGCGAAGGCGCTCCCATTGGGGCCAGTAACGGGCGTCCGTGGGGTTCCCGGGGTGAGCTGCCAGGAGCAAGGAGATGCCTCGCCCTACCCACTCGTCCACCTCACCCTCCCTCAACCGGCTGCGCACCACCGCTTGCACCATGCGGTGAATCGAGAAACCTTCCCCGTCCACTTCTAGAAAGGAATAGGAATCCAGCTCCCGCACCGCTTCCTGTAGTGAAAATTCCTCCTCCTTACCCTCTGAGCCCAAGGCATCGGAGGCTTCTTTCAGAACCGGTTCGGCTTTGGCTCCCTCGAACAGAGAGCGGGGAATCTCCTCCGCATCCAGGAAAGCCAGGAGATGCAGCATCGCCCTCGCCGACACCCCGAGTCGGGCGAAGGTTGGCTGCCAGGTCTCGGCAACGGAGCGGGGATAGGTCATGAGGCGAGAGTCGAACCATTCCAGGACCTCGCGGCTCTGCTCCTCCAAGAGCCCTGAGTAGTCCGAGAAGCTCAGGCGATGAACATTGATGTAGGCGGCGGCTTGCTCCAGGGCCAGGGGCAAGCCCCCGAGACGCTCCGCCAGGGCTGCCGACTGGATGGCCTCTTGCGAGGTCGGCAGCCGCTTTTCCGCTCGGGCGAGGAGGAAAGCGACCGCTTCCTCGGTGGTCAGCTCACTCAGGGGAAACTCGGTCACCCGAGCGCTCCAATTGCTCAGGCGGGAAGTGATCAGCACCCGTCCAGTGGTGAGCTGGGGGAGCAGCTCGGTGACGGCCCGGGCCGCCTTCTCATCGTCTACGTTGTCCAGGATCACCAACCATCCGGAATGGTCTCCCAGCCAGGTGAGCACCGCCTCGGTGGCGGCCGCCTCCTCTTCGATTCTCTCCAGGCCCACCTTGGGCCCCAACTCCGCCAGGCTAGCTCGCAGCAGCTCCGGGCTCTCGGCGCGAATGAAGAGCACCGCCGAGTAGAACTTCTGCCAATTCCAGGCATGCTCCACTGCCAGAGCCGTCTTACCCACTCCGCCGAGGCCGTGCACCGCCTCGGTGCGCTGCTGAATGACCGCGAAGGCACCGCGACCGCTCCCCGGTGCGAGCCCAGCGGCCAAGGCTTCCAGCTCCGGTTGTCGTCCCTTGAGGAGGTCTCCCAGGGGGAGGAAGGGCAAGTGGATGGGGATGGGGCCAGCGGGATGAGGCAGGAGATTTTGGTGCCAGACGGCGTAGACCTTGGGATGGGTTTGGATGCGGCGGCAAAGCTCTTGCCAACCGTAGATGGCGACTCGAAAGCCCACCTCGTCAGTGAGCTGCCGGGCCAGGGCATCGAAGTGAGTGCTGTCTTCGGCGGTGGTGGCGATGACCAGGCTCTCTAGAGGGGAGCTGAACTTTCGGGAAGCTTCTACCTCCGCGCGAATTTCCCCCTCGGTGAGCTTCTTCTCCGGCCATTTCTGCCGTCGCTTACACTGGACTCCCACCCACTGGCCATCCCGCAGGCCGAAGACATCCACTCCCTGGTCCGCCTGGCCGGACCGGCCGTGCTTCTTGGTTTCCGGATCTTCCCACTCGGCGGCAAAGAGGTCCCGGCATAGATCTTCAAAGACCTGCCAATCCCGAGGCGGCGGAAGCTCTGCATAAAGGGGCATTCCCCTGTATTATTGCACACCATAAACGATAAATCAGTGCGAGCAATAAATATCAACCTCAATCACTCGCCCTTATCCCTCGGAAGCTCTGGTGATATTTCTCCAGGGTTGGTCCATGAAATGACCCAAGGGGGCTCACTCCCCCACCACCAAGGACCAAGCGGACGTATCGCCGCTCTCGAAGCCGTCGAAGAAGATGCACTCCGGGCATTCCCCTTCCACCAATTCGAGACAAGAGGATAGCTCGGAGGTATTGCCCAATAAATCCGTGGCGGTGGCGGTCACCCACGGGCCCGCCAGGGTGCGGGGAATCATCAGGCTCAGGGAGGCGTCTCCAAGAGCGTCCGTTGCTGCGACGTCGGCTCCTAGATACACCTGGCCTTCCCCCTGCCCCGAGTCATCGCATCCCGGACTGGCGAAGAACTCCACCACGAAGCTGGACGCCGCCTGGCTATGCAAGGTTGCCTCGATTTGGGTGTAAAAGGGACTGTTGATGGCGGAGGTCAGGACGGGGAAGTTCTGCATTTGGTTGCCGCCGGGATCGCTGTCCCCACTGTCGTTTTCGTTGACTCCCGGGGGAAGAATGTCGATGCCGAGACCACCGTTATCAAAGATAGAGTTGCCGGAAAGAGAATTGCCGGAGCCGCTGGAAATCCAAATTCCGGCCCTTTCGTTGAAACCAATCAGGTTTCCCTCTCCCGCCTCCGGGCCGCCGATGAGATTGCCGCTGGCACCTCCCGTGAGGGCAATGCCGTTCATGCCGTTGCCGACTCCCCCTAGGCTATCTCCCTCGAGGCCGACATCGCCGGGACTGACACCGCTGAGACCGATGCGATTCCCTTGGATCAAGTTGTTCTGGGTGCCGCTTCCGGAGAGGTGTATCCCACTGCCGGTGTCACCAGGGCCATTGCCGGAGATGAGATTGCCCTCCCCCGGTAGACCGATCACATTTCCCGACGCCCCGACGATCAGAACTCCCTGCTCCAGATTGGGAACGGCTGCAGAACCGGTCGAATCCAAACCAATGGTGTTGCGGAGAAGCTCGTTGCCGGTGGCGGCCCCGGAGAGAACTACACCGTGGACCTCGTTTCCGGAGATCAGGTTGTCGTGGATGAGATTGCCCGGGGAGTCGACAATGCTGACGCCGCTCTCACTATTGCCCAAGGGTCCGGCACCGTTGGGGCGAGCTCCGATGGTATTGAATTGAACTCGGTTCTGCCCGTCCCCCCCGAGCAGGGCGCCGGTACTACGAATCACCACGCCGGAGTCCAAATTGCCCGAAATAACGTTGCCATTGGCCGGATCGAAATTCCCGATCGTGTTACCACTCGCGTCCTCGATCAACACACCTTCGAAGTTCGGTAGGAGGGCGGTTCCGACCAGGCTCAAGCCGATGAAATTTCCATAGAGAGCGTTGGCGGCGCTGCCTCCTTCGATCTTGACGCCAGGGCCGGGCGCATTTCCAGAGATCAGGTTCCCCAGGAGCAGGGTGTTCTGGGCGCCTCCCTGGAGCTGAATTCCGCCGCTAGCGTTGGGGACGGCGCCCGCCCCGATGGAATTCGTACCAACCCGATTGTTCTGGATCAGGTTGCCGATCGCCGCTTCCCCTGGGGAGGCTGTGATGGTGATACCAAAGCCGGAAGCGGCTCCGGAAATGACATTGCCTTGCCCTGGGTGCAAACCACCGATGATGTTGTCGTCGGCGGAGTCGATGACGATATTCGAGTGCCCAGTCCCCGCACCGTTCCCCAAGGCCATGCTCCCGGTAGCGCCAACGCCGATGAAGTTCCCCTGGATCTCCGTTCCCGAATCCCCGGATCCATCAGTGTCCGAGGCCAGGTACACCCCGGCCCCCCCATTGCCGGAGATGACATTGCGCTGCCCCGGAAACGGTCCACCAATCTTGTTTTGGAGATTCCCGTCGATGAAGATGCCGTGGAGGCCGTTGGGCTGTGCCGTGATGCCAGCGGCATCTATGCCGATGTAGCATCCCTCCACTTCGTATCCACCTAGGCCTCCAAGAAAAAGGCCGTGGCCGGAGAAGTTCTGAATCACCAAGGACGTCACCGTGCTCAACAAGGTCTCGAAGTGGAGGCCGTGGGCGTTTGCTCCGGCCAGACCACCGTCGAGGACGACGATGGGTGCCCCGTCGAAATCGGGTTCGGTGGAGCCATCGATCCACACCGGTTCCGTCAGGGTTGGCAAGGGCGAGGCGGGCTGGATGACGTAGGGAGGTTCACCAGGAAAATCGAATAGAATTTTGTCTGCGCCGGGGTTGGCGTTGGCGTCTAGGATCGCCTGTCGAAGGGTGCCCGCTCCCCCGTCGGCGGTGCTGGTAACGGAAAAGGTCCCAAAGGAAGCTTCAGGAAACCCACGTGACAAGGTCTCTGCAAAAGCTCGGGCTGGGGCGATAGCCAGGAGACTCAGCACCAAGAACACAACGCACCAGCGAGCCACCGACGAAGCTAAGACAATTCTCACAGCTGACTCCTCGAGAAGATGATGTTTCAGAGAGCTTCCGGGTCCCTCGAGAGAGAAGCCAGCCGCCCTATCGTCAAGCGATGGACCTCTCCCGAGGTATTTCCTCCAACCCAGGCCGGCCTCTTCCGCTAGTCCTTCCCCGTGGACTTCCTCGAGGCCAGTTGGTGAATCCCGCTAATGTCATTTTAGCATAAAAACAGGAAAAAGGGCGCAGATCTACTTCGACTAACCCCTTCTAGATCTGTTTTGCCGAGACGACTCCACGGGCGGCTGATTCTACGGGCGCCTGATTCCACGGGCAACCGAGTTCTCCTCGGAGAATCGATGCGGGCCAGCTAACCAGGATCAAAGAAGCGTGGGTTTCCCTTGCAGGCTCACTCCTCTACCACCAACGACCAAGCAGATGTCTCCCCGCTCTCGAAGCCGTCGAAGAAGATGCACTCCGGGCATTCCCCTTCCACTAGCTCCAGACACTCCGAGAGCTCGGAAGTATTTCCAAGCATGTCCGTGGCGGTGGCGGTCAACCACGGCCCAGCGGCGGTCCGCGGAATCATCAACTCGAAGGCGGCGTCTCCGAGGGCGTTGGTGTGGGCAGCAGCAGCCCCTAAATATACTTCCCCCTCTCCTTGCCCGGAGTCATCGCAGGCAGAGCTGGCGAAGACCTCGACGACAAAGCTAGAAGACGGGGAGCTATTGAGGGCACCTTCCACCTTAGAGTAGAAAGTGCTGTTGATACCGGAGGAGAGAACCGGGAAGTTCTGCTGCAAATTGGGGCCTGAATCGCCATCGCCGCTGTCGTTGGGATTCACTCCTACCGGCCAAAGATCGATGCCCAGGCCGCCATTACTGTAGATGGAATTTTCGGAGAAGGCGTTGCCGGAACCAAAGGAAAGGACGATACCGGAGGACCCATTGAAGGCGATCTCATTGCCTTCCCCAACACCGGATCCACCGATCAGGTTTCCGCTAGCCGATCCCAAAACAATTCCGGGACCGCCGTTGCCTACTTCACCGAGGTTCGCATCTGGGACGTCGCCCCCCGGCAACCCGATGCGGTTGCCCTGGACCAGGTTGTTGTTGGCACCTTCACTGAGCGTTAGCCCGGTGCCGGCATCCAGACTTCCGTTACCGGAGATGATATTGCCCTCACCCGGCCGACCGATCACATTTCCGGCGGCAAGACCGATACGTATTCCAGAAACGCGATTGGAAATCCTGCTGGTACCAGAGATATCGAGCCCGATGGTATTGCGAAGAATCTCCGTGCCATGAGAAGCGCCCGAAAGAGAGACCCCAAAGACGGCATTACCGGAGATCAGGTTGTCGTAAATGAGATTTCCCGGCGAGTCGATAACCCTGATCCCATCGTGCCCATTGCCCGCTCGAATGGAACCATCGATGCTGGCGCCTATGGTGTTGAATTGGATCCGGTTCTTCCCACCTCCGGTGGCCAAGGAAGTCGTATTCTCGATGATCACTCCGGATTCGAAATTATCGGAGATGATATTGCGATTCGCTGGATCGAAATTCCCGATGGTATTGCCGCTAGCGTTTCGAATGACCACCCCACGAGGGTTGCCAAGAAGACCCGTTTCCCCAGGAGGAGGGGTGCCGGCCAGGCTCACGCCGATATGATTTCGGTAGAGGGCATTGGAAGAGCTGCCCTCTTCGATGAGAACTCCGGCCCCAACCTCTTGGCCGGAGATAACATTGCCGATCAAGAAATTGCTACTGGAAATCCCCGTCAGTCGGACCCCACCCAACAAGTTGCCCAAAGGCTGAGTGGCCGTCCAGTCGACTCCGATCAGGTTGTTTTGAACCACATTGCCAATAGCTGGAGCCTCCGAGGTGCCTCTGATGGTGATCCCGAAGTGCCCCCGGGAGCCGGAGATCACATTTCCCTGGGCCGGATCCGAGCCGCCGACGATATTGTCATCGGCGGAATCGATGACGATATTCGAATCCTTGGTCACCGCGCCGTTGCCCACCTTCAGAGTTCCGCTGACGTCCACGCCAATATAATTGCCCTGAATCTCGGTTCCCGAGTCGCCGGAGCCGTCCGTGTCGTTGGCCAGGTACACCCCCGCCCCACCGTTGCCGGAAATGACATTTCGCTGCCCGCTGAAGGGTCCACCGATCTTGTTCTGAAGATTGCCGTCGATGTAGATGCCGTGCAAGCCATTGGCTCGAGCCACCCCACCGGCTGCATCCGTGCCGATATGACACCCCATAACCTCGTGCCCACCCGGGCCGCCGAGGAACAAGCCGTTGGCGGAAAAATTCTGCACCACCAGGGACTTCACCGTGCTCAACAAGGTTTCGAAGCGGAGCCCGTCCGCCCCGGCGCCGGCGGAGCTGCCGTCGAGAACAATGATGGGGATGGTGGCGAAGCCCGGCTGAGTGGACCCGTCGATCACCACCGGATCCGTCAGGGTGGGCAGTGGCGAGAGAGGCTGGACCACATAGGGAGGTTCACCTGCCAGGTCGAAAGTCACAGTGTCTGCACCGGGATCGGCATTGGCATCCAACAACGCCTGACGCAGGGAGCCCGCACCACTATCGGCGGTGGTCGTCACCGATATCGTTCCCGCAGAAGCCGGAAAAGAAAAGAATGGAAGGAAACATAGAACCAAGGCCAGATACAAGGGCAAAGGCAGGGATAGGGCCAAAGGCAGGGACGAGGGTCGAAGCACTTGAATTCGATCTCCGTGGAACCATTTTCTTACCAATGCCACAACCATCCCCTCCGTTTTGAAAAAATTCGGATTCTCTTAGAGTAGCGAAAACAGGCCGGCGAATGAATCATTGAGAGGCCAGGGCCAAACCTTCGTCGCCACGCCCTGCCGGATCGAAGGGAGTAGAGGCTCTCGGTGATCCAAACTTCCCGCAGGGACCACTACGCGGCTGCTTGCACTCGTTGTTTCAAAGAGAAGTAGCCACCGCAGAGCTCTCCCTATCCGGAGAGAGCTTTGCCAACAACAGCTCAGGCGGCGATCTCGTGATTGCCGCTCCGGTTCCGCAAGGCACCCGGATCATCTCCACCAAGCTCTGGACCTCCTCGGGTGGTGGTGGAGTGAACCGCTGCACCACCAAGGCCCCGCGGGGCTCTGCCAACGGCTCTACCTCTTCTCATTTCTGGCCCTCACAACCTCCGGTCTCGGTACCAGGTCAGGCGAAAACCACCCCTGGTGAGCCCCTTCACCCTCCTTCTACGCTCTCTAAGAAAGTAAGCAATTTGATTTCCCGCAGCGCTCCCACGCTGTGAACCGATCCACTTCCGAAAGATCTGGAGCACTATGGCCATTCCATCTCCCTCGAAGACGCCCTTTCTGATCTATCTCGCAATGCTCATTTGCTTCCCGAGCTCGCCTCTCCGAGCTGACATACCTACCGATGGCCTCATCGCCAGCTTTCCCTTCAACGGCAATGCTGATGACGAGAGCGGTAACGGCAATCATGGGATGGTGCTCGGGCCAAGCCTCACTACGGACCGCTTTGGGGAGGTTGACAAGGCCTATCGATTCGACGGCTTCGACGACTACATTCTGGCCAACGCCGACAATCTCCCAACCGGAGAACGAACCCTCTCTCTGTGGTTTCGGTCCGACCGTCTGAACAACCGCCCGGGCTTGATTGGCTACGGCGGTGGCACCTGTGGGACCTCCTGGGTGATGGGGATCAACAACGGCTCGGCGGACCGGCAATACCAGATGCAAGGCCACTGCCTGGCCAATCGCATCCGGGCGGGATATGGGCCGGAGCCTGTGGAGCAATGGCATCACTGGCTGATGACCACCGACGCCACGGGCACTCGAATGCTCATCGACGGGGTCGAATACGTCCACACCAACAACTTCGTTACCAATACCAACGTCACAGGAACAGATCTCGCCCTTGGAGTCGCTGTCAGCCCGGCAGGTGTAGCTCCTTTCACAGACGTCAATACCGGTTATTTCGAAGGTCGACTGGACGACGTGGCCATTTATGATCGGTCTCTCGAAAGCTCCGAGATTCAAGAGGTCCTCGCTGGTAACCTCCCTCTCGACTATGTTCTGTTCTACCCCTTCGACGGCAGCGCTGCTGACCAAAGTGGAAATGCAAACGATGGATTCGTTGTGGGAGCTAGCCTGACCGATGATCGGTTTGGGAATCCCCAACAAGCCTATGCCTTCGATGGAATGGATGACTATATTCGCGCCAGCGGAGACAGTCTGCCTACCGGGGAAAGAACCATTTCCCTGTGGTTCCAGGCAACGCAGCTAACCAATCGGCCCGTGCTCCTGGGGTATGGAGGGGGAGGTTGTGGTACCTCCTGGCTCATGGGCATCAATAACGGAGGCTCTAACAACCAGTTCCAGATGCAGGGGCATTGCCTCGCTAACCTGACCCGGGCCGGCTACGCGCCCGAGCCTGTCCTGACCTGGCACCATTGGGTCATCCAAACCGACCCGTCCGGGACTCGCATCTATGTAGACGGAATCCTCCATGGGAGTAACGATATCTTCGTCTCCAACACCAATGTCAGTGGACGAGATCTCTCCCTGGGAGTGATTCCCAGCTCATCGGGCATCGCTCCCTACACGGATGTCAATACCGGATTTTTCGATGGCAAGCTAGACGATATCTATATCTATAACCGAGCTATCGACAGTGATGAAATTCAGGAGCTTCTGACCGATGGAGACCCCTCGGTGATCTTCCGCAATGGGTTTGAGTCCGGCGACACGTCACGCTGGACAGGCGTCACTCCCTGACCCTCGTCGCAGGAGCCTAGGCGGCGATCTCGTGAGCCTCTCCGGCTCCGGAAGGCACCCGAATCGTCTCCACCAAGCTCTGAATCTCCTCGGGTGGCGGTGGAGTGAAGCGCTGCACCACTAAGGCGACGGCGAAGTTCAGCAACATCCCCAGAGTGCCGATGCCCTCCGGGGAAATTCCCCACCACCAATGATCCGGGGTGTTGAGCTCCGGGTGAATCAACTTGAAATAGGTGATGTAGGAGGCGGTAAAGAGGATTCCTATCACCATGCCGGCGATGGCCCCTTGGCGATTCATGCGCTTCGAAAAGATCCCGAGGACGATGGCGGGAAAGAAAGAGGAAGCTGCCAAGCCAAAGGCGAAAGCCACCACTTGGGCCACGAAACCCGGTGGATGAATGCCAAAGTATCCGGCCACCAGCACCGCACAACCCGCCGCTATGCGGGCGGCGAGGAGCTCCCCCTTCTCGCTAATGGAAGGCAACAGGCCTTTTTTCAGAAGGTCGTGAGCCACCGAGGTGGAGATCACCAGCAACAGCCCAGCCGCCGTCGACAGGGCCGCTGCCAATCCTCCCGCCGCCACCAACCCAACGACCCAAGCGGGAAGGTTGGCGATCTCCGGGTTGGCCAGGACCATGATGTCGCGATCGATAGTGAGCTCGTTCTCCACCGCTGAGGCAGGGCCACGGTATTGAATCAGGCCGTCGCCGTTCTTGTCTTCGAAGCGGATCAGCCCCGTCTCCTCCCAGCCTCGAAACCAATCCGGAGCCTCGCTGTAGGGCCGCTCGGAGATGTTGGTGAGCAGATTGGTGCGGGCGAAAGCGGCGACGGCTGGTGCGGAGGTGTAGAGCAAGGCGATAAACAGCAGAGCCCAACCGGCCGAGATGCGAGCAGCCGCCACTTTCGGCACGGTGTAGAACCGCACGATGACGTGAGGTAGGCCCGCCGTACCGACCATCAAGGCCGCGGTAATGAAGAAGACGTCCAAGGTCGACTTGGTTCCCGAGGTGTAAGTGTGGAACCCCAACTCTCGGCTCAGGCCATCGAGCTTGTCGAGGAGAAACACCCCGGAACCGTCCGCCACCGTGCTACCGAATCCAAACTGCGGGATGACATGACCGGTCATCAGCAGAGAGATGAAGATGGCCGGGACTAGATAGGCGAAAATCAACACGCAATACTGCGCCACCTGAGTGTAGGTAATACCCTTCATGCCGCCGAGGACCGCATAAAAGAACACGATGCCCATGCCGATGAGCACCCCAGCATTGATGCCTACCCCGAGAAATCGCGAAAAGACGATGCCGACGCCGCGCATCTGCCCGGCTACATAGGTGAAGGAAACGAAGATCGCGCACACCACTGCCACGAAGCGAGCCGTCTGGGAGTAGTAGCGGTCGCCGACAAAGTCCGGAACGGTGTATTTGCCAAACTTGCGCAGGTAGGGAGCCAGCAACAGCGCCAGGAGCACATAGCCACCAGTCCAACCCATGAGATACACCGAGCCATCCCGCCCCATGAAGGAGATCAGCCCGGCCATGGAGATGAAAGACGCCGCGGACATCCAATCCGCCGCCGTCGCCATGCCGTTGATGAGCGGCGGCACTTGGCCCCCGGCGACATAGAAATCCTTCGTGGAACCGGCTCGAGACCAGATGGCAACGCCGATGTAGAGGGCGAAAGACAGCCCCACCATGACGAAGGTCCAGGCTTCGACGTTCATGGAGCGCTCCCGGAATCGGTAGGCCCACTATCCGTGGGGCCATCGTCCTCGTCGAATCCGAAGCGCTTGTCCAGCCGATTCATCAGCCAGACGTAGACGAAAATCAAAACGACGAAAACGTAAATAGAGCCCTGTTGAGCGAACCAGAACCCCAGGCGGAAGCCGAAGACCCGCAACCGGTCCAGCTGGTCCACGAAGAGGATCCCGGCGCCAAAGGAGACGGCAAACCAGACGGTCAGCAGCACCGCCAGGTAACCAAGGTTGTGACGCCAGTAGCGCCGCGCGCGATCATTCCCTGAATTCCCACGGCCGGAAGTCATCAGCAGCTCCTTTGCTGGAGATCCAATTTGGAAGTCTCCCCAAAGGATACCGCGCCGCCAGGGCTAGTCGATGGAAAAGCTCATTAGCTCCACGGGAACATTGACGCCGTTGAGCTGAATCGCGAGATCACCCGTCGTGATGCCAAAACTATTGTCGGCAGGGACTTCCGTGGAGACCAGACAATTGGGAATGCCGTGGGTATCGTCCACAGTTCCCGTAACCCAAAAGAAATCGACCCCCGCGGTGGCCGCGGTGTTGTTGTGAATTTCGATCCACCAGGTTCCGTTGCCCCAATTGGCTGGCGTCGCCAAGTTGAAAGTGAACTCATAGACATCGGCCCCCATGACATCGAAGCCGGCATCGACCCGAGAGTCCGGCTGGAGGCCGACGGCGGAATATAGGGGCGCATTGCCAGGAGCACCGGCCGAATCGGACCGGAGTTGGATCGTGAAATCGTCCGTTCCGCTGGGGGTGTTCCCTGGTAGGTAGCCTCCCCAAATGACCACCTGATCGATCCTGAACCGGAAGCCCGGACCTGGAGCGTCGATCTCGAAGTTGTCCGCGACCGTTTGGGCTCCCGTTCCACAGGATTGGCAATCCGAGTCGGAAAAGAAACCATTGACCTGGTTTGGGGGCTGATTCAGGGTATTCAAAGTCGGCCCCAGGATCTCGCTGTCCACCGGCGGTTTATCCACCGGGGACACTTTGTCTTGGGCCAAGAGAGGTTGGGTGAATAGGTAGGCAGCAACGACGAGGAGACACTTTGTCTTTTTGAGCATCGCGTTTCTTCTCCAGAACAAGTAAATCGTCGGACTGGTAGCGAAGAAGAACAAAACAAAAAATCACAAAAAAAAACGGCAAACTTCCGAAAACACGCGGAACGCTCAGACGGAATGCCGGCTAGCAACATCGAAGCCTACTCGGAATCCAATGGTTCGATAGAAACCCCGTGGACTGGTTACAAGGGCTCCAGAACCGGTGGACTCTGACTTAACGACGGCTCTCAAAGAGTTCATGAAACATGAAACATTGCCTCGAGCAAAGGCATGTTCAGATTCCAACCTATCCCCGTTCAAGACGGGATCCTAGCCTGTGCCACCGGTGACCAGGAGAACCTGGAACGCGGAGCGAACAGAAAGGAGCGCCGGAGCCCCATGCTCCCTTGAGGCCAGGTTGAGACTGGGTATCCGATCGGACAGGATTAGAAACCTCACGTGAGTCAAAACGAAAAGCCGTCTGATCACGGTGGCGCAAAAACTTCGAAAAGTGGATCACACTCTAAATTCTCAACTGAATTTCGTGCAGCTCCCCTCCCTTGTCCTAGCTCACTCTTGGCCAAGAACCGATCGAGGTCTATTCTTTTCCCCCGCCTAGGCTCCAGATCCCGTCCCCACGAGCCGCCAGAAAAAGGAATACGAAGCAGTAGAGGACAGCCAGCTCTCCCCCATTCTGGATCGGTAGGGCACCTTGCCCCTGATGAGCGATGAAATAGGCGACGGCCATAGTGCCACTGGACAGAAATGCAGCCAAGCTGGTCTGAAACCCCACCAGGATCAAGGCGCCAGCCACCAACTCGATGATCCCTGCAGCGCCCCCCAGACTGGTGAAATCCGCTCTCGTCCCGCCGAGGATCCCAAAGACCTTCTGGAGCCCATGGCACATGAACATGAACCCCGCGACCATGCGCAGCAAGGCGTAGGTTTGAGACTGCCAATTCCCTAGGACATTCTTCATCGTGGGTACCTCCTAGCACTCGATCCGTGGGCAGGAAACTCGTTCCTACGAATACTTGGTGCTTATCGAAATGGATAAATAGATCTAGTCAGAGCCTACCTCACTTCTCCTAGCTCCACCCAGTATCCCCAGCCCAGCCCAGCCCAGCCAGCCAGCCAGCCAGCCAGCCAGCGCGTTTCTAGTCCAGACCTCTCCTTTCTGGAAGAGCCATGAAACTTTTTCGTCGCTACCGACGCCTGAGTCTTCGAAGCGCTGCACCGTGGCAGAGCTTTTTCCCGTGAGCGCATCTATGAATCAAGGAGCACCATCTTGAATCCGTCGACCCTTCGAGCCCCGAGAACGCTTCGCCCCACTCTTCGTCCCGACGCCTCCCGAAGGCCGCCCCTGTCGACCCTCGTGTTCGTCTTCGCCGTCTTCATGCTTTTGCCCCTGTGTCTGGGGGCGCAGGTCTCTCCCTAAGGCAGCGAAATTGCCATCAACCAGGAGACCTCGGGACCCCAAGTGATCGCTACCGCGGCTGCGGCGGCGGACGGCAGCTACGCGGTGGTCTGGGAGAGCGGCGGCCAGGACGGGTCACTGGATGGGGTCTTCCTGCGCCGCTTCGCAGCCAACGGAGCTCCTTTGGGAGACGAGCAACGAGTCAACACGGAGACCCTGGAGGATCAGAGGGACGCGGATATTGCCATGCTGGCGAGCGGAGGCTTCGTAGTGGTGTGGGACAGCGACCTCCAGGACGGCAGCCAGAGGGGCATTTATGGTCAACTCTTCGACGCCGCTGGAGCGCCCAACGGCGATGAGTTCATCGTCAACCTCACCACCGATGGCGACCAGAACGACGCCGTTGTGGCAGCAGCAGCGGCCGGCGGGTTTGTCGTCGCCTGGGAAACACATCCCACAGCCAGCCAATTCGAAGACATCGTACTTCGCCTCTTCGATGCGGCTGCCCAGCCGATGACCGGCGAGATCGCTGTCAACACCACCACCGCCGGGGACCAAGAAGACATCGACATCGCTGCGGATTCCTCCGGCAACTTCGTCGTCGCCTGGGAGAGCGATTCCCAGGACGGCAGCGGCGAAGGGATCGTGGCTCGCCTCTTCGATAACGTCGGCCAGCCCCTCGGCGGCGAGATCTCCGTCAACACCTCGACCATGGGAAATCAGGAAGACCTCGACCTGGCGGTTCGACCGGACGGTAGTTTTCTGCTGGTCTGGGAGGATGACTTTCAGAACGCCGAAGTGCCGGCTTGTTATGGCAGATTTTTCGACCCTGAAGGAACACCGGTCACCGGAGAATTCCACATCGACGCCGGTGTAGGAGGAGATTTCGCACCTCGCGCCGCCTTTGGCCCGAGCGGCGGCGCGGTGGTCGTTTGGGACAGCTTGGGCCAGGACGATAGTGATAGCGCGGTCCTGGCACGGCACTTCGACCAGCTGGGTGTACCGCGGGGCGAGGCTCAGTTGATCAACACGGTGACCGCTGGGGATCAGATCCTGGCTCACCTTGCCATCGGCACGACGGCCTCGGGACTCGCCGTGTGGATCTCCGGCGATACTCCAGAGGGGGACAGTCCAGGTCTCTTCGGTCGCCTCTTCGATCTGCCCTTGCTGTGGGATGGGTTTGAGTCCGGCGACACCTCCGCTTGGCCTCTGACGTTTCCCTAAGAAATTCGCCGGAGGTGCTCCTCCGGCTACAGCCCGCCGCTCCCTCTTGGTATGATCAGCGTCCTCATGGACAATTCAGATCTCTACCCCGGTGAGCCGCGCATGCTCGAAGTCTTCAACCTCCTAGAACGGCGGATCGAAGATCGCTGGGGAATCCCGGTGATTCTCAGTGACGTACCGCACCCTTTCACGGGAGATTTGGATGGTGCCGAGATCGCCATCGATTTCGAAAACGGCGTGGAAGACGCTCTCTTCATTCTCGTTCACCTCTTCGGTCACACCGTGCAGTGGAACACCGATCCGGCGGCTCGAGAGATCGACAAACAGGTAGAGGAAGATCCCTCGGAGGAGCGATTGGAAGCGCTGCAACAGTACGAGGAACAGGCTTGCCGCTACAGCTTGGCCCTCCTCCACGACGTTGGGGTTCATGACTTCGACGGCTGGCTGGCAGACTTCTCCCGGTGTGATTTCGCCTACCTTCGGCACTTCTATGCCACCGGTGAGAAGCTCCCCTTTCGAGGATTTTGGACCCACGGTACTCCCACCATGGAACCCTTGGCGATCCCTCCCTTCCACCCTACCCAATGGACCGCCCGCAGCGACGGCGTGGTGGTGTGAGACCTCCGGATCTATCGGCTACCCCGCCGTCAAGAGCCGCTTGAGGCTTCCAAAGCCAGCGCGTCCTCGTCTCGGCCTTGCTCGCGAAGCATCTTGGCGAGACCTTTGACTACCTCCTGAATCGACGGATGGCTCGCCGGGTGGGCGGCTCGGCGAATCCCCAATGCCCGACGGAAGTAGGCTTCGGCGAGGTTGGCGTCTCCCATTTTCAAATGAACATTCCCCAGACCGACATAGCTGAAGGCGAGGTAGGGATGATCCGGCTTCAGGGAAGCTTGGAAGATCCTGAGACCTTCCCGATAGCGCTGGTCAGCAGAGGACAGATCACCGCGAGCTAGGGCAATATCACCCAGATTGTGGTGGCTGGCGCCAATTTCGATGTGATCCTTCGGCAGCTTGTTGGATTTGATGGCCAGGGCTCGGAGGTGTAGATCCTGAGCTTCCTGGAGGCGGTTCTGCGCGACGTAGACGTTTCCCAGGTTGTTCAAGCTCTGACCGAGGAAAAAGTGCTCCGAACCCAGCGCCTTCTCTTTGATGGCGATCGCTCTCAAATGGGCCTGCTCTGCCTCTGGCCACCGCTGCAAGTCGTAGAACAGATTCCCCAAGTTGTTCAGGGTCGCTGCCACCGCAGGATCATCAGCGCCCAATGAGGCCATTCGCAACTCCAACGCCTGCCGATACAAGCGCTCCGCCTCTTCAAAATTATCAAGGTCGCCAAAAACTCCTCCCAAGGTCATGGAGGTAGCCGCCACAGCGGTTGTGTCTCCGGCAGCTTCGGAGATCGATAAGGCCTCCAACAAGAGGTCCCGGGACTCTTCGTTTCTGCCCTGCCAATGCCGGAGCTGGCCCAATTCCTCGAGGCTGTCGGCAAGCTCGAAAGGGCTGGAAGCCAAGGTCTGTCGCCGCAGCTCCAGTCCTTCTAGGACCAGAGGCTCCGCCTGCTGATACTGCCCCAGCATGCCGTAGACGTGTCCAAGAAGGTTGAGCAATCGAGCTCGCACCACGGGCTGGTCCGCGAGGTCCTCGCGGATTCGTTCGCTACCTCGAGAGAGAATCTCCCGAGCGGTGATGTCGACCCTCTCCCCGGAAGCCGGATTCGAGACTTCGAACAGGCTGACCAGGAAGTCGGCGATCTGCTTCGATGTCTCCGCTTCCTGGCTGGCCCTTTGGGCTTCGCGGTTGGCTCGGCTCGCTTCGAGGCTTCGAGCCGTAAAACCAGCCAGGAGCCCCAGAGCAGCGACCAGAATCGCCGCGACCCCCAGACGATGCCGGCGAACGAATTTAGAGATCAGATAGCGAGCGCTCGGCGGTCCCGCTAGGACCGGGAGATGATCCAGGTAGCGGCGAATCTCCGCCGCCAGCTCACCGGCGGACTCGTAGCGCAGTTCCAGATCCCGGTTCATGGCCTTGAGCACTACCCAATCCAGATCCCCTTCCAAGGCCGCTAAATGACTTTTGGGATCGAGCCCGCCGCGACGCAGCGCCTCTTTGCGCCGCCAATCGGTCCCTTGCTCCGCCAAGAGATCACTGGGTTTCTTGACGTCCTCATCGAGAATCGCCTTCAGCACATCGAGAGTTCTGGATCCGCGGAACGGGAGCAAACCAACCAGGAGTTTGTAGAGAATCACTCCGAGGGCATAGACATCACTGCGAGTGTCCACATCGGCGGATGGGCTGATCGACTCGGGACTCAGATAGTAGGGGGTTCCCAGAACGGTGACGTCGGCAGTGAGGGCGGTTTGCTCGGGGCCATCCAGGGCCTTGGCAATACCAAAGTCGATGATCTTGGGCACCGGCTGACCATCGTCCGCCTCCGCTACCAAAATATTCTCAGGCTTGAGGTCGCGGTGAAGGATTGCCTTTTGATGGGCGTGCTGCACTCCTTCGCAGACGGCAATGAACAGCCGAAGACGTTTTTCCAAGCTCAGTTTGAGATCATCACAATATCGAGTCACAGGCTTGCCGGAGACATGCTCCATGACCAGGTAGGGCTGACCGTTGGTTCTCGTGCCCGCCTCGAAGACCTGGGCGATATTCGGGTGGCTCATGCGGGCCAACGCCCGACGTTCCAGCTCGAAACGACGCAGCCGGTTGGCGTCGAGCTTCTCAGCCCGAATCAGCTTGATGGCGACACGACGCTGAATGGGCTCGGTCTGCTCTCCCAGCAGAACCTGGCCCATCCCCCCCTGACCGAGTTGTTCGAGAATGCGAAAAGAGCCGATGCGCTCCGGCAGCGACGGGGACGGAAACTCCTGAGTCTCCTTCGAGCCCACCGACCCACCGAAATCTAGGTAGTCCTCGGTCAATGGCAGGTCATCGGGGAAAGGCTCGTCTTTCATTTGGAAAAGCTGGCCCTTCGGCTGGAGAGTGTCGGAGCTCATTTTGCTACAGAGGGGGGAACCTCATCTTGAACCGATTTGCAGCCGCTTGCAAGGGGAGCGAGCCTAGTTGATATCCCTCATTACTTTCCTTTCGACGCAGCGTAACTACCTGCAAACGCAATAGCTTCTCCCTGGGATCAAAAAATGCAGGTTGTCGGTCCGGCGAGGAGAGATGTCAAGGCGAGGCAGCCGCAGACGCCACGAGCGGAGGCCACGGAGCGGCTGTCAGAGTGAAGGATCTCGGAAGACAGGCACTAGCCCGTCGAGACCTCCCCGAAGGATCTCCTGCGGCGGTCGGTCAATCACAGGTCAACTGCCAGTCGGCAGCGAACCGTCGATGGGTGACCGACTCCTAGCCACCCGCGGCGGCAGTAGCGGTGGTGGGGCTACGAACCACCACCGCCAATACACTTTGATTCAGCTCGTCGAGAGGCAGGTCTTCCGGAAGGCGGTAAAGGGCTGCCAACTCTGCAGTGATCTGAGGAGGCTCGTAGCCCAGCCAGAAGCCGCTGAGAAAGCTTCGGGAAATACCCGCCGCCTCCATCACATCCATGGCCGCCTCGACGCGACGCCGAGACAATTCCCGATTGAAACTGCGATCACCGATTCTCGAAGCGCGACCGATGAGCAACATCCGATCTCCTTGCCCCATCTGAGCGCGCAGCGCATCCAATTGGCTGAGGCCGGAGCTGGAGATGGATTCGCTTCCTAAATCGAAAGTCAGCAGCTCATGGGGACTGACCGCCACTTGCTGAATGTGCTCGTAGAGCATGCCAATGACCACCATGCCGCAGAGGACTTCGCATTTGGTCACGTGTTCGTACCAACCTTGGCGGTCAAGCTCGCCTCGGGCGGTGCTCTCACTCTGCTGTCGAATATGTTCCAGAGCGTGCTCCGGCCCCAGCTCACGAACCCCCACCACCAGCCATTGCTCCAATAGCTCTTCTCCCAATAGGGGGTTGTTTTCCCCCAGGAGAGGATTGACGCCAAAAACCGTGTCGATGTGCTCGTCACCGTGCAGATCCGGGGCAAAGTCGAGGGATGCGATGTCCGCTGCCACCGCCTCCAGCAGAGGACGGTCTTGGGGAGGTAAGTCAGCATGGCGATAGAGGTTGCTCACCACTCCGCTCTGGAGAAATTCCCGAACCGCTAGCCGATCGCCAGCAGAAGCATCCTCTCCGTGGCCTGTTTTCGACATCCCCGGCTTGGTCATGCCTGGCTTGCTCATTTCCGGCTTGGACATCTCCGGTTTCGCCATGCCCGGTTTCGCCATGCCGGGCTTCTGCATTTCCGGCTTCTGCATATCCGGATCTACCAGCCCCAACTGAACCAACTCCGAAGCATCGGGCCCCCCGGCTCCCCTCCCCTTCCTGATGCTGCTTGCCGCCTGGCTCTGGGCTGCCCTCTCCGCCAAGGCTGCCTCGCGAGCCCTTAGCTCCCTTGCCCCGGTGGGCTGTTGGAGCGCGGGGGGCGAAGCGGCGCTCTCCGCAGAAGGTTTGTCTCGCCTCGACAGGATCCAGCCGGAAGCCAAGAGAGAAATCAGAGCCGCAGCGATCACCAGGAGCCAGGGGCCACGAGAGGTCCGAGGAGGTTCCTCCAAGGCCTTCATGGAAGAGGTGCTCAGGGACGGCGGTGGCGGCGCGTCCAAACCACTCCGGCTACGGAAGTTGGACGAGGAGGAGACGGCAGCAGCTGGAGTCTGTTCCGCTGTTTCCGGCAATGGAGGGGCTACCCAGGAACCCGTCCCTTCCGTCGATGGAACCACCGCTGACCGGGGGTAGTTGAAGGCTCGCGTCTCGATACTCTCCCCGCTGACGGTTGCCGTGTCGCCTTCCGGTTCGAGGGAAGCCCGTTCCGCTGCCGATGCCGATGCCGGTGCCGAAACCGATGAAGAAATCATCGCGGTCTCCGGTGCTTCTGACTCTAGAATTTCTGGCTCCGGCACTAGTGGTTTCAGATCTGGCGACTTCTGATCTGGCGACTTCTGAACTGGAGCCTCCCACTGCTGGGCCGCCGAGAGGGCTTGGGACAGGGCCACCGCATCGGAATAGCGCTCCGCGGGGTCCTCTGCGAGAGCTCGCTGGAACACCGCCCACAAGGGATCCCCAGGAGCCAAGGCTGCCTCGAGGGCTGATCCCGAGGCGACCATGAGACATTCCTGGAGAACCTGAGTGACGCCATAGAGATCGCTGCGGATGTCCACCAGCCCGCCGGCCCGCTGCTCCGGGGAAAAGACCACGGAGTTAGCGGGAGAAAAACTAGTCAGAGAAAATCCGCAGAGGGCTGCCTGGCGATTCTCGTCGACGAAAATGGCGTCCTGACCGAGATAGCGATGCAGGATTCCAGCGCCATGAGCTTCCGTAAGGAGAACCAAAATCTGCCGAGCCCAACCGATCGCCTCCTCTCGCGCCGGCCTGCCGTGAGCTTTGAGGTGACGCCTCAAAGACTCCCCGGAGGGCAAGGCAAGGGCCATGACATAGGAGTCGGGCCCATCCACTGCTTCCAGAAGATTTGAAATCCTCTCGTGGTACAGATGTCGGAGCTGTCCCGTTTCCGCGCGCAGCTGCTCCCAGGTGGCCCCCGCCCCGGCGAGCTGTAAGGAGGTCGGAATGGCCTTCACCAGTACTGACCCGCCGCCGGATTTATCTCGCGCCTGAAAAATCTCTCCGTTGGGAACCTGCCCCAGTCGCTTGAGCAAATCGAAACCCGGTAGGCATTTTTGTGCCTCAGCGCCAAGGCCTCCCTCGAAGCCTGTGGAATCGTCCATCAGAAACCCTCCGAATCGATCTCTCAGTCTTCCCCAGGGCAGGTGATCTCACCCGATGAGGGAATACCGATGTAACAAATGCTTCTCTCCCACCGTAGGCCCAGAAGACGCCACTGACTGACGCATCTGCCTTTGATCTTGAAACTCGAGGAATCCAACATGAAAAACCTAACCAAGTCGATTCTCTCTCAAATCAAGAGTCTTCGCCGTACTCCAACCCTCTCCTTAGCGGCCATCTTGACCTTGGCCGTGGGGATCGGTGCAGCCACCGCCGTCTTCAGTGTCCTCTACGGCGTCCTTCTAAAGCCGCTCCCCTATGAGAATCCCGACAGATTGGTCGGGGTGTGGCACACGGCGCCGGGTCTTGGATGGGATCGGGTCAATCAATCACCGGCTCTATATTTCACTTATAGAGAGAAGAGTCAATCTTTTACCGACACCGGCATGTGGGATAACGGAACTGCCTCGGTAACTGGATTGGCGGAACCGGAAGAAGTCGAGGTTATTCGGGTCACCGATGGCATTTTTCCTCTACTCGGATCCGTTCCCCTTCTCGGTCGCCCCTTCTCCCAAGTGGACGACTCGCAGGCCGGAGCGGAGACGGTCATCCTGAGTCATCACTATTGGCGGGATCGCTTCGGCTCCGATCCCGAAGCTGTTGGCAAAACCCTGCTGGTAGATGGCAAACCCCGAGAGATCATTGCCGTCATGAGCCCGGAGCTTCATTTCCTCGACTACGATCCGGCCTTGTACCTTCCTTTCCGCTTCGACCGCAACGAGATCTTCTTCGGCAACTTCAGTTATCAGGGCATCGCTCGGCTGCGCCCCGGGGTCAGCGTCGAGAAGGCCAACTCGGAGATGGCTCAGCTCATCCTGGTCGCCTTGGACAGCTTCCCCCTGCCCCCCGGTTTCTCTAAGGGCATGTTGGAGGAAGTGCAATTCGCCCCCAGCCTTCACCCTTTGAAGGAAGACGTAGTGGGAGATGTCGGCAAGGTGCTGTGGGTGCTCTTGGGAACCGTAGGATTGGTACTCCTGGTCGCCTGTGCCAATGTCGCCAATTTGCTGTTGGTCAAGGCAGAGGGACGTCAACAGGAACTAGCCGTGCGCCGCGCCTTGGGCGCTGGGCGGGGCCGTCTCGGCCGCCAACTGCTGTCCGAGAGCCTCACTCTCGGCATCCTCGGGGGCATGGGCGGGGTGATTCTGGCCTACGGCGGCCTCAAGCTCCTGGTCGCCCTGGCTCCCCAGGGCTTGCCAAGAATCGGGGAGCTCGCCATCAATAGCCAGATTTTGGCCTTCGCCTTGGGCATCTCAGCCCTCTCCGCCCTGGCCTTCGGTTCGGTTCCCCTGCTGCGCCTCGGCTCCTCCGGCGATCTGGTCAATGCCCTCAAGGAAGGAGGCCGAAGTGCCAGCACCGGCCAGAAGGGCCACCGGGCTCGCAATCTGCTAGTGACCTCCCAGATCGCTCTAGCTCTGGTGTTGATCATCGGCTCCGGATTGATGGTGCGAAGCTACCAGGCCTTACAACAGGTGCGCCCAGGCTTTGAGAACCCAGAGAAGGTACAGACTCTGAGCCTGTCGATCCCCGAGGCAGAAGTGGAAGACCAGGCCGAGGTCGCCAGACTGTACGAGACCATGCTGGAGAGCCTCACCGCCCTACCGGGAGTCACCTCCGCCGGACTCTCCACTTCGGTGACGATGAGTGGCAACAACAGCATGGATCCGGTTTTCCTCGAGGACTTCCCTACCGTCGCCGACCAAGTTCCGCCCCTACGGCGTTTCAAATGGATCTCCCCTCAGTACTTCGAGACCATGGGGAATCCACTTCGCGCCGGCCGCTCCCTTCACTGGCAGGACATCCGAGATCGAGCACCGGTCGCCGTGGTCAGCGAGAACTTCGCCAAAGAGTATTGGGGCGACAGCGCCGCAGCGATTGGTAGCCGCATCCGCAACAACCCGAGCTCACCCTGGCGAGAGATCGTCGGCGTGGTCGGGGACGTTCGGGACGACGGCCCGGCTCGAGAGGCGCCGACGGTGATCTTCTGGCCCATGGCCATGGAGGATTTCTGGGAACCTGGGCTTCGCGTTTCCCGCTCCCTGACCTTCGTCCTACGGTCTCCTCGAGTCGGATCCGAAAGCCTGATGCAAGAGGTGAGGGCCGCCATTTGGGAAATCAACCCCCGCCTCCCCCTGGCGGATGTAAGAACCCTCGAAGAGATCTTCCAAAGCTCCATGGCCCGCACCTCCTTCACGTTGACGATGCTGCTCATTGCCGCAGCCACCGCCTTGCTTCTCGGAGGGATCGGTATTTACGGGGTGACCTCCTACATCACCTCCCAGCGCACTCGGGAAATCGGTGTCCGCATGGCTTTTGGCGCTCGGCCCGGCGACGTCAGCCGGCTGGTGCTGCGACGAGGGGTGGTCATGGCCGCAACAGGAATTGGCATCGGTCTGGTCATCGCCCTGGCCCTGACCCGAGTGATGTCGTCCCTGTTGTACGGGGTCCAGCCCGTGGACGCCGTGACTTATGGCCTTGGAGGGCTCGCCGTGGCCACCATCGCCCTCCTAGCCTGCTACCTACCGGCGAGAAGAGCAGCCTCGATCAATCCGATTCAGGCGCTACGCTGGAGGTAGGGTCCTCGGCCTCCTCCCCTGGACAGAAACTCAACCCCTCGGAGAGCTTGTCCCTTTCCGAGGGGTTGGGCGAGACCTTTGCAATAGACTCACTGATCGGTGACCGCGTCACCTGGCCGACAAAGTCGGCGAGAGCGAAGGACTAGCCTACGATGACGATATGAGCGCGGATCCCGGACCGGACAGCTGTCGAGGTCTTCATGATTCACCACCTCCTTTCCCTCGGTTTGACTCAACCAACAATGACGATGCCGGCTCGGATCCCTGCTCTTAGCTGCGCTTGGACCTTCATAGAGCTATCACCCCCTTTCCACTTCTAGGAAAATCTAAGATGCCTCAGAGTCCCGGAGTCGGCGGACCGCCAGGACTACAGCTCTCACACTTGTAATTTAGGTTCCAAGTCCCACCATAGGATCCTCCTGGGCAAGGCCCCGGATAGCAGTCGAAGATCGAGCAGTTCTGAGAGGTGGTCGTGATCTGACAGGGCGAGCAAGCCGGTGCTCCACTCCAGGCCTGGCCCAAGGCATCCAGGTAGGCCAGACCCAACGCTTCCGAACAACTAGACGCTCTGGCACTCCCGGAAGCGGTACGGGTATTTCCGGTGCAAGAACCACACTCTCCCCCCGCCTCCACGGGTGCAGCGGGAAAAAGCCCGACGATGCCCAAGGCTCCGACAATGAGGACGGCGGCCAGTAGAACGGTGCGCGTCTTCTTCATGAATGAGTTCTCCTTTGGTGAATCACCGGCGCTCCTCGGCCTCGAGGTGGTGACCAGACTCCACAGCTGTACCGGAATGGGCAGCTGATCAGACTGGCGAAGAACCGGTGCCGTTTCGGTCAAACCGGCTGGCCCCGCTTGGAGAGATGAAAGTGGGATCGACGGGAGAAAAGGAAAGGCAAGAGAACAGAAGGAAAAGCCGAGGAATGTGCCGGCAGCCTCGAGTCCGCAGAAACAGGCCCAGCAGAAACAGGCCTAGAAAAAACGGATCCAGCCAAGAGGCGAGAGTAGCGGCTGCCGGCGAAGCACCCAAAGAGGGTGAAGGAGCCCACGACACATGCCGTGAGCTCTTTTCGTATCAATCGGGAATGATCAACACGCTGGAACCAACCTTGACCTTGGTTTGGACGGTCACGAAATCACCTCCCTTCCTTCTCTGCTCCCCGGTCCTTAGCCCTCTCATGACGGCTCTCTCCTTGCGCTACGAGGATCTCGAAGATTTGAATCACATTGCCATCCGGATCCTCCACCTGTAGCGAACGCAGGCTCCCGTCTGCTTCTGTGATGACCTTTCCGCGCAGGGGAACTTCGAGCCTCTCGAGGCGAGCCAAAGCATCGTCCAAACTCGCCACGAGGAAGCCGACTTTGAAAACGCCGTGGACTTGATGTCGCTTCTTGAGGGTGGGGACCTGGGCCTCGAAGCTTCGAGCCGCACCGGACTGCACCAATTCCACAAAGGCCCCGTCTCGGCGCAGGAGATGGATACGAAAGGCATCCCCCTCTGCACCGATGCGCCGGACGGACTCGAAACCGAGCACTCTTCGGTACCAGGCTTCGCTGGCTTCCACATCGGCGACGGAGAGAGCGAAGAAGAAAGGTTGGAGGTTGAGGGATACGGGTTCTCCACCGGGCGATTCAACCGCGGCTGGATCCTCAGCAGTCGAGTCCACGGCTATCGCTCGAGGAGCGCTTAGCACCAGAGTCATGAGAACGGCGGCCACGAGCGCCAACTTCAGTTGCATCATAGATTTTCTCTCCTTCGTTTCCGGAACCGACCGTCGGCAGCCAGGATCAACCCCAGGAGCCCCTGCTCAGGGCAAGCCGCCCAACCTACCTATCTCCCACGCCGCGGCTCGATTGCGAGCATTTGCCTGGGCTTTGAAAGCTTCGACCCTAGTATTCTGGATCCACTGCTCTCGGGTCTCGTTGACCAGGCCCCGCATCTGGTGGTTGTGGTACAAGGTGTTGCCGTAGAAGAAGGCCTCGATCAGCGCTCCACCCACAACAGCGGCACCACCACCCAACGTCGCTACCCTGGCCACTTGGCCAGCGGTGGCAGCGCGTGCCGTCAGCCTTCCAGCGGTGGCTCGAATATCTCGAATCCGGATGAGCGAAGCTTCCGGCACGACAAACCTCAGCTTTACCGATTGCGCTGCTAGGCGTGTCTCCCCGGCCAGGGTGATCAGCTTCGTTTTCGCCGCATTCTCCGCCCAGGGCTTTACCAAGTATTGCGCCACGCCACTAGAAGCAGCCACCACCACTCCTGCGAGAATTTCGGAACCGGTCTGGATATCTTCCACCAGATCCGTTCGGGGGCCTTTCGTGCCATTCGGTATCCCACCGAAGTCAATCCCTCGAAACCCGGGGCGTTGACGCCCTATGTCTGCAGGTGACCCAGCCCAAGTCCAATCCAAAACTCCGAAACCGCAACTACCGTCCCCACAGCCAAAACCACTCCTCGTCAACCATTCCAGGAAAGTGCTGCCGGAGCCTCCTTTCGGATAGGCATAGACCGTAATGGTCTCGCTGAAACCCGGGGGGTTGCAAATTCCTGAATTGCTGTCTTCGCCATTGTTGCACTGGCCCCGCTCCCCGGTGGGATCGACCATGTTGATGGGATTGCCCATGGCGTAGGCATAGCGATTCAAACTCTGCGGACGATCGCCGAACCCTCCCAGAGGATCGACACTCTGAAAGCGTCCCAACTTCCACCAGTAGTGACGAGCGTGCATGTAGTCCGTTCCCGTCGAGAAATCTCGCTCGTGGGGCTCGGCGAATAGAAGGGAATCTGCCGTAGAGCCTCCGAGAATCCTTTCCCCATAGGGTAGGAAGAAGCTCTCCCCTGCGAAATCTCCGCTGGGGGTCGTCGATAGCCGAACACTCTTTAGGTGATCCAGGTGGAAGTGGAGATCCGCAGCTCCAGGACCGTCTCGGCCCAGCAGTCGGTTGCCAGCAAAGACATAGCTCTTTTCGCGACTCCAGACTCCCTCGTTATTGCGGATCTGACTCACCATGCGGTTCCCCAAGTCCCGCAGGTGAAAGATGGGCGCTTCCACCGGAGCGTTGACGAAGGAAACGATCCGCTCGCCGAAGGCATCGTAGAGATAGCTCAGCCAGGCCTGCCCCGTGAGGAGATTCTGGGTGTCGTAGCGAAAGGGCGCTGCGGGTAGGGGCCACGGGGCGGTGAGAAGGTTGCCGGCGCCATCGTAGTTGGCCCCTACCAACCGGTTGGTCGCGGCATCCACCGGAGGGATGACCATTCCCACCGTGTCACCAGCAAGAGAGGTCAAGTTGCCGTGACGATCGTAAGAATAGCTCTGGCTGAGGCCAGTACTGCTGTAGTCAGCGTCCACCAGGCGCCCCACTCCGTCATAGGCAAAGGAGTCAGCGCCCATGGCCTTGAGGTTGCCAGCGCCGTCGTAGCTCATCAGCCCACTATCAAAACTCGGAGAGACCCCCGTCGTAAACAGGCGCTGAGGACGAGTCGCGATGGAGGGATCAGCATCCTGATGATCACTCACACCGTTGGTATGATCGATCTGCTTCCACAGGCCACTGGGGTGATAAGTGATCTGATCCGCCCAGCCACCAACTCGGGTCAGCAAGCCTTGGTCGTAAGAATAGTTATAAAACGGCTTGGTACCCACCTCGCTACTCTTGCAAGCGCTCGGAATATCGCAACCTGGGTATTTCACCCACAGCACATTACCCAATTGGTCGTAGCCGAAATTCTGCCGGAAACGCACATCCGGTGAGCTCCAAAAAACGCGAGTGACTTTTTCCGACACAGCGCCATTGGCTGCCTTGTATTTGTAGAGTTGCCGCACTCGCACCTCTTCCTCTGCCGTCCCGTTCCACGGCAGGTCGACATAGTTGTATCGATCGGCATAGTGGAGCTTGCCGACGGCACTTCCCGGCGCCGAATCCCACTGCATTCGGGAGACGAGGCGAGACCGGGACCGATCGGAAATCTCCAGCGGCCGCCCCATGAAGTCGTAGGAAAAACCCAAGTCGTTGGGACCATCGATTCGATGGTGAACCAGGCCGCCTGCATCGTATTCATGATAGGTAACCGTACCGCCACCATTGACTCCCTTTTCCGGATGAGTCTCCGCAAGGAGAAAGCCACGACCATCATAGGAAAAGACTCGGGTCTGCGGCCCCGCTTTCAACTCCGTCAGACGGCCAGCGGCATCGTAGGAGTAGTCGGTGCGGTGCGTTCCGCCAGCGGGTCCTGAGCTCTCCCACAGGCGAGTTAGTCGACCGAAGCCGTCCAACAACGAAATCCGGCTGACCGCACTTTCCCCTCCGCCGAGAGCAACTTTGGCAGTCTCGGTGACAACTCTTTCACCCCGATAAGAGATGGTGACATCGTGACTGGCTCCGTCCGCGGGACGAATGGTGGTCGGCCGGCCAAAGGGATCGAAGTCGAGCATAAGGGTCTTTTTGGCCAGGTTGCCCCACTGGGAGACGGACTCCACCCAGCCACGAGAGTTGTACCTCGTCTCTCGTTCCGACCAGATTCCTCCCGGTAGCTTTCGCCGCTCCAAGGTCGGGCGTCCGAAGTCATCAACGATCACTTCCGACTCCACGAGAGGTGCACCACCTTCCGCCGGTTTCTTAACAGTCGTAACTTTTCCCGGAGCTCCCGCCGTGGGATTGACATAGGTGATATGGGTCACCGCGCCCGACTGGGGACTTACGGTTAGAAGACGGCCGATAGAGTCGTAGCTGGTCGTCACCTGGTAGCCCGCCGGATCTCTCTGATGAAGGAGAAAGCCCGTGCGAGGTTCGATATCCACGTCCGAGGTGGGAAAGGAGCCATAAGAACCATCTGGATGCCTCGGCCAGCTGCGCACTCTTCCTCCGGAAAGCGGATCATATTCGTGGCTCGTCCAATAGACAGGCTGAGCAGGAACCAACCCGCAAGCCCCGCCGAGGGTCGAAAGAAGCTGAAGGTCACCGCCGTAGAGTTTGGAGTCCAGGACTCGTCCCAGATCATCTCGATTCTGAACCGTCAGCACGTCTTTCGAGCCTCGTCCCCCGCTACCGGCCAGCACCCGAGTGCAGCTCAGAAAGCCCGTAGAGTCCTCAAAGCCATATTCCGTTCGATGGGTCTGAACTCCGACGGCACCTGGATCGTGGACCTCGATGAAGTCGAATACCCCGAGGATCCATGGCTGCGAGATCGGCAAAACTGAGTAGTTCCCCGGATAGGTTCCCGAGGAGCGATAGAAGCCAACGGTCGTCTCCCGAGTCTGGATTCCTGAGAGATTGCTGGACTCGACCTTCCGGCGGAAGTTGCCCAGGCCATCGAAGTCGCTGAACTCCGTCTCAATGTACCAATCCCCATCGTCATGAAAAACCGTGCGACTCGCCTCCGGCTGGCGATTGGTATTATAAAAATCATCGAGAACAACCCCGTTGGGTGGCGTCGGTGCCTGCCCCGGCGTCGGGTCGTGACGGTAGCGAACGTAGGTGGAACGGAGTTTGGTGGTCGGGTCGCAAGAGCGATTGCCATCGTTGCCGGTGTAAACCTGCGAGGAAAGATATTTCCCGCCACTCTCTTCGCTGTAGACGAAGGGCAAGCCCAACTCCCAGCCTCGGGGCCCGGTGGGGGTGACGGGGTCGACCCAGTAGATGGCATCAAAGAAATGTTTGGAGCAGTGGCCCGTGGGATAGACCACTTCCGTGTGCATCTCCGGATCGGTGACATCGTCACCACTGCCAGTGGTGGGCACCCGGGTCGATTTATAGGTCCACAAACCAAACTCGGATCCGTCCGCCTTCAACAGCCGACGACTCTTGATGCCCGCAGAGGTATAGAAAACCGAGGCCGTGTGGCCCGGAGGCAGCTCATAGCGCTGATAATCCCACCGAATCTTCCCCCCCGTCGGTAGGTTGACTCCGGTGAGAACCCCGGGGAGATCGTCCACAGTCTTGCCATCAATGGACCGACAGGCGCTTTCATAAAGCAGGCTGCTTCCCTCGGTGAAAGTGTAGGCCGTTCCATCCGGCATATCGATGCGTTCCAGATGGGGAACGGAGATGGTCCCTGGGGTGATACTAGAGGTGTCCTTGCAACTGACGCTGATGGGAATCTGCCGATAGTGGAAATCGAAGATGGCCTTTTGCCCGGCAAAGGACTCCAGCTCCACCCGGGTGACGATTCTCCTCACCCAGCTAATGGAACTGCTACCGATCTTGTCGGAGAGAAAGACCTTGTGGGTGAGGCCATAGCGGTTGGTCACCGTGCGCAGCGTATCTTCCGTGCCGTCGGGATCTGCCGGGTCGGTACCATAGGTAATGGTGACGTCCGGGTCCGCCTCCGAAGCGTAAGGGCTCCAAACCTTGGTCAGGCGGTAAGTGGTCTGAGGTCCACAACTGCCGACGAAGAGTCGAGTAGTACCGTCCGGTTCCTCCACATAGGCCCGGCAGCTATCGTTGGAGAGGGTGAGACGCAGATAGCTACCGTCGCGGCTGTAGTGCACCTTGTTGGCAGTGGCATCCCCGTCGTCACCATCATCCTTATGGAGTGTGGGATAGAAGGTATGCCGGCTACCCTGGCGATCCACGTAGAGCCATTTATTCGTTTCATTGAGGATGTAGTTGGGTTGATAGATCTCTCCCCAACCGAGATGAAAGCCGAGCCCCCCGGTGCGCTCCCAAAAGGGGCGAGCCGTGATGTCTCCCGTCGAATCATCCACCAAGTACTGCCAGACGTTGCTGGAATAGAGCAAAGAAAAGGGACCGATAGGAATGCCCAAGGACAAAGAGCCGGAATAGAGGTCGACCTGGTCGATTCCTTCTACACCGGATTCGAAACTCTGGTTCGGGTCAATACCGAGTCGGTGGTTCGGATGCATCGCTTCCATGGAGACCGGTAACAAAAACACCGCGATCACGGCGAGAATCTTGGGGACGTTCTTGGCGATCTCGTGGGGGCGTAGACAATAGGGTGCCTGCATTTTCAATCTCCTCTGGATCCTCTCTGGAATCTGACTCTTCACACACCCAGACTGGCGAATAGGGAGATCTTGTTCGGTCATGGAAAGGGATACTTTCGAACAAAGCCACGGGTCCTCTGACCGAACCGGAGATCCTTCGATGAGGCCATCGACGAGATCACTGAGCAAGACCCTCTGGTTTCCATGAGGCTCGAATCTGCGATGAACCGTGATGGGCCGCGATGGGCTGCGATGGGCTGCGATCGCTGTCTACCGCATTGCGCCGAGAGGCTGACTCTCTGCTCTGGAGGAGTCTTCGATAACTTCCAACCGCCTGGCAGTGGCTCGCGTCAGCGCGTGATCCTCCCCAAGAGCTCGAGCTCGGACCCTCCAGGCCTCCGCCAAGTTTCCTTGAGCAGCCTCGAGATCGGCCAAGGCGATCTGAGCTGACGCCAGGTCGGACCGCGAGGCAGCGACCAGCAGATGATCCTCCCCAAGGGCGTTTCGTCTCAGGACTAGGCTCCGATGGAGCAGGGCTCGAGCAGCCTCGGCATTCCCCTGGTCGAGCTCCAGAAGACCTTTCTCCCCGACGGTAGTGGCAATTTCGGGGTGGGAAGGTGGCAACCTCTTCTGGCGGATCTTCAGCACTCTTCCCAACAAAGCCTCCGCTCGTGAATACTCCCCTTCGAGACGCGCTAGGACCGCCAAGAAGTGCAGAGGGACAGAAGCGTAAAGACCATCCCTCGCTCGAGGTCGACTGTAAAGCTCGAAGGCATGCTCGAATCGAGCCTCAGCAAGCCGCAACTCCCCTCGTTGGTAGAACACCAAGCCCAGGCCTAGATGGGCATCCGCCGTCCAGGGGCTGTCCACTCCGAACCTTTCCTCTGTTAGCTTCAGCGCCGCTTGCATCTCCACTTCAGAGCGATCCAAGTCCAGGAGCTCGTAGTAGAGATTTCCTAGCTGGCCATGGCAGGCCGCCACGCCGGGATGCTCCGGCCCCAGGGCGCGTCGGTAGATCTCCAGAGCGCGCAGTAACAACTCTTCGGCGCGACGGTACTCGCCAACTTTGCTCAGCATTCCACCGAGTCGCAGGGCCGACTCGCCGGTCCTCGGATCTTCAGCTCCGAGAACTCTCTCGTGGATGGCCAGCGCTTCCTCCAACGACCGCAAACCCTGCCGAAATTTCAGCAATTGAACCTGGTACATCCCTAGACTCGACAAGGCCAGCGCGACCTTGGGATGGTCCGGGGGGAGATGACGACGGCGAAGCTCGAGCACTCGGATACCGAGAGCTTCGGCGCCCGCCAATCGCGCCATCGCCTCCGGTTTGAAGAGGCCTTCGAGACTGTCCGCAACGAGCTGAGAATCTCGACCTGCCAAGCGTTCGCGGGTGGCCAGCCCCCGTTCCATCAACGCCTTGGCTTCCGTCATCTCTCCTTGCTTCCAAAGCAACAAACCCAATTCATGGAAGCTCGAAGCGGTATCTAGGTGCTCCGGCCCAAATCGCCGTTGGCGCAGCTCCAAGGCCTCTCGAAGCAGGGGTGCGGCCTGCTGGTACAACCCCAATCGGCGATAGCCCTGGCCCAGTGCCTCGAGTTGGCCTGCCCGAACCTCCGGAGGCGAAGGGAAGTTACGTTTCAACCTCTCCACTCCCCGATCCAGAACCGTACCGACGTCCTCTGCAGTCTCGAAATAGCGATGATCAAAGAGTTCCACCAGGAAGGTCGAGACCGCCTCCGCCTTGCGGCGCTCGAGCTCTGCCGACTCCTTGCCCTGCTCCGTTCGCTGGGAATGCAGCACCAACTGTCCGGTGAAGATCACCAGGGACAGCCAGACCACGAAGAGTACGGCCGCGGCGGTTCGGTGGCGACGGACAAATTTCCGAGCCCGATAGCGATAGGAGCTCGGGGCTGCTACCACGGGCAAGCCCTTGCGGTGCCGCTGAAGGTCGTCAGCAAATTGCTCTACGGAGCCATAGCGCTGCTCCGGTTCTTTGCGCAGGGCGAGAAGCAGGATACGGTCGAGATCCCCCTCCAGATCGCGCTTCAAACGAGCCGGTTGAGTCGACCTCCGCCGAGCGATCTCTTCCCGGGACTCCCGACCTACCTGCCCCTCTCGAGCTGTTGCCACAGCCCAACTCGGCCGCAGGGTCTCTTGCTCGCAAACGACGCGCAGAATCTCCGCCGGACTCCGGCTCGTTAGACGATGGGCTCGCTGCCCCGTCAACAGCTCATAGAGCAACGCCCCGAGACCGTAGACATCACTCAGGGTGCTGATGCCCTCGCCCCGGACCTGTTCCGGGCTGGCATAGCTGGGTGTCATGAGAAACAGACCCGTCGCGGTGGCCGTCAGGCCCGACAACCGCAGCGCCGGATCGAGCAATTTCGCGGTACCAAAGTCCAAGAGCTTGGGTACTCCCTGCTCGGTGACCAGAACGTTATTGGGTTTCAGGTCACGATGAACCACCAGCTTTTGGTGAGCATGTTGAACGGCTAGGCAGACCTCCAGAAAGAGATCCAAGCGTTCATCGATGGACAGGCGAAGCCGATCACAATAGCGATCGATAGGCTCACCTCGAATGTATTCCATGACCAGAAAGGGCCGCCCGTCCGGCGTCGTCCCACCCTCCAGGAAGCGAGCGATATTGGGATGCTCCAGAGTGGCCAGGATCTGCTGTTCCTGAGCAAAGCGCCTCGCCGCTACCTCACTTTCCAGGTCCGTATTGATGACCTTGACGGCAAAGTCTCGAGGCGATGGATCATCGACCAGCCGTGCCAAGAAAACCGTTCCCATGCCGCCCCGGGCCAACTCCTTTGTGACCTGATAGGGACCGATTCTCAAATTCCCTGCAAACTGCTCCAGGGGAGATCGCTCTAGAAAGCGAGAGGCTCCTTCGTAGGCTTCCAAGAGGGAAACGACCTCCCGTTTGAGATTCCCCTGACTTCGGCACATGCGGTTCAGGAAGGACTGCCGCTCCGGCTCCGCCAAATCCAGGGCTAACTGGAAAAGCTCGTCCACCCGATCCCAGTCCGGACACCCACTCGCTCCGCTCACCTCACTCACCCGGGGACGTCGCCTGCCTTCTGAGTTGCCGGAACAACCACGCCTTGGCCATGCGCCATTCCCGGACGACCGTGACCTGCGAAGTCCCCAACACTTGCGCCGTCTCGTCGAGGGTCAAACCACCGAAGAATCGCAGCTCGACTACCCGCCCCTTGCGCGGGTCCAGCGCTGCTAACTGGGCCAAGACTTCATCCAATGCGATCAGGTCCACATCGAGATCGAGAGCATTGGATTCGAAGCCTTCCTTGAGCTCGACCCTCTCCAAGCCGCCTCCCCGGCGGGCTGCATCGTGACCTCGGGCATGGTCGATGAGAACTCGCCGCATCTCCCGAGCAGCAACATTGAAAAAGTGTTCGCGGCTCCGCCATTGCCCCTGTCGACGCCTCGCGATGCGCAAATAGGCCTCGTGAACCAAAGCGGTTGCCTGTAGGGTGTGGTCGCCTCTCTCCCGGCCTAAGAATCGCTGTGCCAGACGCCTCAACTCACCGTAGGCCATCACCATGGAAAGCCCGAGGGGCGACTCTCCCGAGCCTTCTCCTGGCACCGCTCCGGAACACGCTAGGGCTCTTGATGGTTGAGGCGACGTTCTAGCTTCCATTCCATCCCTCCTGAGGTGGGCTACGGCGGACTTGCCGTACTCCAGTAACAGGGCAAGCCCCATGCCACCGGCCAATCGGGATCGTGAATCCTCGAGAAAATCCCCCCTGCGCGGCTCGTGGCCATCACCTCCGGTAGCATTCAAGGAGACGCCTTCCGGCCCAACGGACCCCAGCGCCTCTTCAAGGTGGGCGAATTCGTGCAGCCAAGACGCTGGGGACGACTCTGAATGCATGCCTACGTGCAACAAGCCGATGCCAGAGTGCACCCCGAAAGGGACTCGCCCGAAAAATCACCTGGTAGAATGTGCCCGATCCACAGCCCCCGCCAGATCAAGATCTGAGGTGAGATGGCCAGCGACGACACCCCTTCTTCAGGCCTTCCCGATCCGTCCGATCAGCCCCTATCGGCACCTCTCGAAGCTACGGAGACGCTGGCTCCGGCAGGTCTGGGCAAGGCCCCTCAGGCACAACTTCAAACTCTCCCGGCAGCGCAGACGATCGGCCGGTACGCTGTCCTTTCCCACCTCGGCAGCGGCGGTATGGGCTCGGTGTACGCCGCCTTCGATCCCGACCTGGATCGGCGAGTCGCTCTCAAACTCGTGCGCTCCGACCGTGAGAGCCGCCGGGAACAGACGCGCCTGCTTCAAGAAGCTCGAGCCCTTGCCCAGCTGAATCACTCCAACGTCGTTCGGATCTACGACGTCGGGCTCCATGGCAGCCAGGTCTTCTTTGCCATGGAGTTTGTCTCCGGCAGCAGCCTGAGGCCCTGGTTGCAGGCCCACCGACCTTCATGGAAACGCATCCTTCGGCTTTTTGGGGGCGTCGCCCGGGGCCTTGCCGCTGCTCATCGCCAGGGATTGATCCACCGCGACTTGAAGCTGGAGAATATTCTCGTCGGTGAAGACGGCGAGGCGCGCATTGCGGATTTTGGGATCGCCGCCTTTCGGGACAGGAACCCGGATCCTAGATCTGAGCCAGGGAGTCCAGCTGCGGCAGACACTTCTTTTCCGAAGCCCTTTCCACCTACCGTCGTGCTGCGAGGCACGCCAGGGTATATGGCACCGGAAGTCACGGCAGGACTGACTGCAGACGAGAGATCGGACCAATTCAGCTTCTGTGTCGCGCTCTATGCCTCTCTCTTTGGAAAACTCCCTCCGACCGCTTCCAGCGAGTCCGTGGCGATACCAGGCGACCGCTCCAGCATCGAGCCGGTAGATCGATCCGTTCTCCCGGCTGGACTGCACAAGATTCTGCAACGGGGTTTAAGCTCTCGCCCCGAGGATCGCTTCCCTTCCATGGCCGCCCTGGAGCAAGATCTGATGGGGGTGCTATCTCCTCGGTCCCGATCCCCTTGGCTGGTTCTAGGAGCCGTCTCCCTCCTCCTCGTGCCTCTGGGGCTCGCCTTCCTGCAAGTCGGTACCACTCCCCCCTGTAGCAGCGGCGAAGAGCGCCTGTTGGGCATTTGGGACACCGAGCGCCGGCAGCAGCTGAAGACTGCTTTTCTCTCCACCGGGTCGAGCTTCGCCGCAGCGGCTTTTGCCGAGGTGGAGAAGAAATTGGACCTTTACGGGCAGGACTGGACGGAGATGCACCGAGAAGTTTGCCTGGCCACGGAAGTTCACCAACAACAGTCGCAGCAGCTCTACGACCTTCGCATGATGTGCCTCGAGGGGCGCCGGGAGGAGATGCGCAGCGCCACAGAGCTCCTGTTGTCCGTAACCGAAGAAGGCATCCCCCAAGTCTTTCGAGCCACAGAAGCTCTTTCTCCGCTCTCCCCGTGTGCCGAAAGCTCCCGCCTGGCCTTGCTCTCTCCCCTGCCTGCAGAACCTCAGGAACGTCGCCGCATCGAAGATCTCCAGACACAAGTGGCAAAGCTGGGGGTGCGGAATCGAACCGGCCAACATTCCGATGTGGATGAGGTCTATCAAATAGTCCAGGCTGTACAACAAGCTGGCTACCCTCCCCTCGAGGCAGCTGCTCTTCGACAATTTGCCATTCTTCAGATGCGCCAGGAAGCGGATTCCGCGGCGGCAACCGAAACCATGGAACGGGCTCTGGGAGCGGCTCTGGCAGCCAATGATCATGCCCAAGTGGCGGCTCTCTATGGACAACTCGCTGAGTACTATGGCTACAATCGCGGGGACGATGTTCGCGGGCAATGGTGGAGCGAGCTAGCGGAAGCCGCCCTCCTAGGTCTCGCCACGACCGAGTATCGAAGCCGTTTTCAGATCCACGCTAGCCTGGGTCTTACCGCGTGGAGTCAGAGCCGTTTTGAAACCGCGGAGAGGCATTGGGGGAAAGCCCTGAATTACTCCCAACAGCTCTGGGGCCCCGAGCACGGCAACTCCACTCAGCTCCTCAATAATCTGGCTCTCCTCCCTGGCAAGGGCCCGGAAGAAAAACGACGTCTCCTGACAACTTCTCTCGCTCTCAAAGAGAAGGCCTACGGTGCCTGGAATCCTCTTCTCGCGAATACTCTAGTGAATCTAGGTGCCCTATTGGCCGACACGGGTGCGTATGCTGTGGCGCTGAACCACGCTCGGCGTTCGGCGGAGGTGCTGGAAGAATTTCATGGCGAAGGGCACCAAGACCTGGCCTTTCCCTGGATCCTCGAGGCGGACATCCTCAATCTCCTCGATCGCCCCCGGGAAGCTCAATCCCGCCTCGAGCAGGCGGTAGCCATCGCCCAGGACCTCGGCGACCGCCATCCCGCCCACTTCCCGCTGATGTTGGCCACGGCAGAATCGAAAATCTTGCAATTGGAGCTCGACGAGGCGAATGCCTTTTTGAAACAAGCTCATGCCACCTTGCGGCCAGACCCTGCAGCACAGCCCTACTACCCTTCCTTTCTTCTCGCTCGCGGCCGCCTACAATTGTTGCGTCGGCGGCCCAAGGCTGCCTTGGAAACCTTGTTGGAAGCGGTGGAAATCATCGACAACAAACAAATACACCCACCGGCTTGGGACTTGGTCGCTCTGCCCGCAGCCCTGGGGGAGGCCTATTCCGAGACGGGGAATATGGAAGCTGCCCAGCACCATCTGGAGGCCGCCGTTGGTCTCGCCGAAGAGGCGGAAAGGCCCCTGGCCCCAGCCGCCGCCGCCCGCCTGTCGTTAGCTCGTCTGATCGCTGAAGATGATCCGCATCGGGCTGACCAGCTGGCGGAACAAACCGCCACTCTACCGGCGGAGGTCTACAGCAAATGGCGCCACAGCCTGGCAGCGGAAGCCCAACGCTGGTTAGACCAAATTCCTGCCCAAAGCTCACCCTGACCGATAGTTGCTCAAAACCTGGTGATGCGGGACTCGGTGAGTCGAGACCTCCAGATTCGAGAGACGAGATTCGATGATCTCAAACTCGAAGGTCGCCCCTCCTTCAGCTCTGGTCCCGGCACCGCTCGATGCGCAGCCGCACAGCGGTACGAGAGATTCCCAAGAGCTTTCCTGCCTGCACTTGGTTTCCCTGGCAACGCCTCAAGGCCTCGGCGAGAGCTGAGCACTCGATTCTGGCCAATGATAGGTCCTGTTCCTGCCGCGGCCAGACCGCTCGAGGGTCGAGAGTCTCCCCTTCCGAGTCCCTACCAAGATCACCTGCCTCGGAGCGTATCTGCTCTGCTAACTGAGCGGTTTCGATGGCCTGCCCTGGCGGACAAAGATAGATCAGGCGGCGCAACTCATGCACCAACTCACGGACGTTTCCGGGCCAAGAGTATTGCCCCAAGATGGCCAGGGCATTGACGCTGATTCCGCGAATTTGTCGCCCCGATTTTTCGATCATCTGCCGGAGATAGTGCTCCACCAGGAGGGGAATATCGTCTCTCCTCTCCCTAAGTGGCGGCACTTGAAGCTCGACACCCGCCAGGCGGTAGTACAGATCCGCCCGAAAACTTCCCTCTTCCACTCGCTGCAGGAGATCGCTATGGGTAGCTGCGACGATGCGGACGTCGATGGGCGTTCTGCTTCCGCCCACCGGGTGGACCGCCTTCTCTTCAAGGGCCCGTAGTAATTTCGGTTGAAGAATGGCTGGAAGATCACCGATCTCGTCCAGAAAAAGGGTACCGCCATGGGCTTCGAGAAAACGTCCCCGGCGTGCTTGCACACCGGTGGCAACGCCCCGACCAATGCCGAAAAGCTCCGCCTCCATCAGCTCTGCGGGGAGCGCCGCACAGTTGATGGCGACGAAAGGCTCCTGGCTCCGTTGGGACGAGGAGTGAAGGATGTTGGCGACGAGCTCCTTCCCCGAACCTGTCTCCCCGCGAATCAGTACAGGCACCTGACCCTCAGCGAAGGCCGCCATCTCCTGGTGGAGACGAGCCATGGAAGAGGAGACTCCGGCAACATAGTCCTCGGGAAAAGACAGTGTCTCTTCTTGTCGAGGAGAAGAAGGACAGTCCGATGCGACCGGCCGGGTCCATGCTTCGATCAGCCGCAGTTGAGTCGTCAGGAGGGACTCCAACTGGCGCCCCCCGAGAAGCTCACCACTGAGCAAAAGGCCCAGGTCAGCTCCGTTTGGTCCGGTTGCCCGGATCGCTAGCTGCTGTTGCGATGGCTCATCGGATGATTGGGCATGGGCCGATAGAACATTGGGTGATTGGGCATGGGGTGATTGGGCATGGGCCGATGAGACATTGGGCGATTGGCCATCCGCCACAACGACACGACTCTTCTGCGAGGAAGATTCCAAAGAAGATAGAAGCTGCAGACCACTGCTGGCGACGTCGGCCAGGGTTCCGCAGGCGGCCAAGACCACCGGCGTTTCAGTCCCCTCGATCTTCACGAGGGCAACTCCCTCGGCGCCGCTGATGGAAAACAGGTTCTCTACAATGACCGCCAGAGCCCGTGGATCACCGGCACTCAGGAGGGTGATGGACCGATCGAGGCCGGTGAGCCAACTGGACACCCAATGCGAGTCCAGCCACCTCGGCTGGGTCGCGGTGACCGCTCCTTGCGTTTCCGGCTCTGGGCTGGCGACCGGCAGAGCCACCGCCAACCGAGTCTCCCCCGCATCCACTTCCTCCAAACGTAGCTCGACGGAGCCGATCCAGACCTCGTCTCCGGGCTGCAGGGCGGCGCTGGTTACCTGGGAACCATTGACGAAACTACCGTTCTTGCTACTGAGATCTTCCAGGCGCAGGGAGTCCGGGCCAACGGTCAGAACCGCGTGCCGTTGAGATACCCCTTTGACCGACAGCTGAACCCCACAATCGGAGCTTCGACCGATGGAGTTCTCTCCTAGGTGGAGTGGGAAATCTCTCGACGAGCCTCCAATCTCGCCTCGGAGGCGAAAGCTTCGATTCAGAATCAACGATCGTCCCACTGCCACTAGGGAACTCTCGACGAGTCTCGAGCCTGCAGGAAATACTCCCCCATCACTCCCTCTGCAGGCTTTCCCTGGGGAGTAAAGTCGTCGTTCTTCCCAGAGCGAGAGGGACCCGGATACCACTTCCACCAATACACCCCGGCCACCCAAGGCTGCGGCCAAACTTCTTGGAAGAAGGCCTCGTAGGCGCGTTTCTGAGTCACCAGGTCGACCGGGGCCGGGTTTCCCCGTTGAGGCCACTCCCAGGGCTTCTGGGATGCCCCTGAGGTGCTGCGATACCCCACCTCGGTCACCAAGACAGGCTTGCCTGCCTTCTTTGACACCGCTTCCAAGGCTCGCAAAGGCTGCTGCCAACCATCTCGCAGTTGCGCGACGGTGCCTCCGGGTTGGGAGCGCAATGGGAAGTAGGCTTGGACTCCGATGAAATCCAACTCTTCCCAAAAGGAGACGTCCTCAAATTCCTGGTACCAATTGGCGGCGTAGGTCAGTTGACCGCTGTAGACCTTCCGAACGGCACGGATGAGTCGCCGCCACTGATCGGGCTTCTCCTTCACGGTCCGATGAAGTTCCGTACCGATACACAGGGCTTCTATTTTTAGTCCTTCGGCAAGGCGCGCGTAATGCAATAGGAAGGTCTCGTAGTTTTGAAACCACTCCTTCCAGGCTGCCTCATCGGCCATGGCGATATCGCCTCGCCACTTTCCACGGACCCAAATATGAGGTTTGAGAAGAGTCTTGATGCCCCGCTCCCGGGCCAGGCGTGTGGTGGTTGCCAATCCCTCGTCGGTCTCTCCCCACAACACGCCGCCGGAAGTCTTCAAGCGGATACTCGGAGAATCCACCCCACTCTGCCAACCGAAGGGAGTCTGAGCGATCCAGCCCACCGAATTCCCCACCAAGGGATCCAAGGAAGCTCCGGAAATCTCCCTACCGGCCACCCAGGCCACCCCACGGTGTTTGTTTCGCAGTTCCACGAAAGCACCGCTCGCCGAAAGCGACCTTCGGGGAGACTCAGAAACCGGCGCTTTTATTGGGTCCTGCTCTGCCTGGTCGTGAGCAACCAACTCTTCAGGAGACGACCCTCCAGGAAAGGAACCGGTTGCGGCGGACACCATCGCAGAAAAGGCCATCAGCGCCACCATGAGCCCCGACCGCGCCTTCGGCAGCCGAATAGTTGGAGCCTTCCACCCTACCTTCGGCAGCCGAATAGTTGGAAGAGTTACAGGTCTCATGGAACGCCGGAGAAATCTGGTGAGCCGGCCCTTAAAGAGTGACGTAGCGCTCCAAACGGGCGAGCTCTTTGGCGTCGACATATTTGCCGATCTCCCGGCGAAACTGCTCGATGCTCTTGTACGGCCGGTACTCCTTGAACTCGTGCAGCATGCGATCACCGACCCCGGGGATGCTCAGAATCGCCTCATCGCTAGCGGTGTTCAGATCGATGGGTACGAAGACATACTGGGCCAATCGGGCGACCTCTTTGTCATCGACGTACTTGCCGATCTCCCGACGAAATTGAGCCAGCGCCCGATAGGGCCGATATTCTTCGAATTCGTGGGCCATCCGCCCACCCACTCCGGGAATCAGTAGAATTTCTTCCCGCGAGGCGGTGTTCAGATTCAGGGGAATAAAGAGTCTGCGGTACAGCTCATCCTGCTGCACCGGGATCAATTCCGGAAAGACGGCACTCTGCATTTCACTGATACTTGCGAAGGGGCGCTGTTTCAGGATCAACTCGGCTTTGGCTGCGTCCACGTGAGGGAGTTCCGTCAACTCGTCCTCGCCGGCCCGATTTGGATTGAGGAGCTCCGAGCTCTCTCCCACCTGGGCCTCTACCGGAATAGATAGCCCCAGAGCAAACAAACCCAACAGAGCACCAGCCACGACAACACCGACAGTAGAAAAATTTCGCCCGACTTTCATGCCTCATTCCCCTTCTTTTGTACCAGCTCCCGCCTTGTTCCGGGTGCCTTCTGCTTTCCCCCAACCAAGACGACGAGATTGAGCCAACAAACCCAACAGGCCCAAGAGAATCATAGCCCCAGGAGCCAAAGTTGGGGTAGCGCCTTTCAGAGTTCGCCAGAAAAGCTCCCAACCGGCCAGAGATGGGAAGATCTCCAGCTCAAACTCCAGATTCCCCCGGTAGTGCTGAAAGGTCCCGACGAGGCCACTGAGAGTCACCACGACCAAGACCCCGGAGACGACTCTCTGGGACCAGATGCTACCGGCAATCTGCGTCCACAGCGTCGCCAAGACTGCTGCCCCCAAGAGGACGATGGGCGTCCACTGCCAGAAACCTTCCGTGTGATCGAGCAGAAAAAGCTCTGCCGTAGTTCCCAAGGATCCCCCTAGAAAAATCCATAGCAACCAGCGACGTAAGCGGGTCAAGGTCTCGGTGGGGCGGGGTTCTGTAGGCATGAGGCAGCAGGGGTTCCAGCTCGAAGGAAAATGGCTTCACCAGCAGGCTAGCCGGTGATTCCCCCTCGGTCAAGTTGGCCACTCCCTTTTCAAACCAGCTCGGGACCGCTAAAGTGAAGACAGCAAACCTCTATTCGTTTTCGCCGGTTCCTCCCGTCAGCGTCGGTAGTCGCTCACGGCCGCTCTGGACACCGGACGGGTATGGGCGGCGAGGGTCATGCGGGCCACCGCCAGCCGCGAGATAAAGTGAAGCCCGCCACGAAGGGGTGGGTAGGCAAGAAGGACTCACAGACCCGGAGGAGACCCCCAGCATGCTGCTCCGCAGGCTCACCAACCCGCACCTAGGCCGAAGCGCCTATCTCGTCGGCTGCCCAAAGGCCGGCGAAGCGGTCTTGGTAGACCCCGAGCGAGATATGGATCGCTACCTCGCCGCTGCCGCCGAATCGGCAGTCCGAATTACCGCTGTGGCGGAAACCCACCTCCACTGTGAGTTTCTTTCGGGAGCCTTGGAAGTAGCGCAATGGCTCGACACGCCGATCTATCTGTCTGGCGAAGGAAGAAAGATCGAATCCTACAGCTGGTCCAATGACCCCAGCTATGACATTCGGCCACTACTGGACGGAGATACCTTTCGGGTCGGTGACATCGAGCTCCAGGCTATTTCAACCCCAAGTCATACGCCGGAGCACCTGTGCTACCTAGTCACCGACCGAGGCGCCGATGCCGATCAACCCCGCGGCCTCTTGACCGGTGACTTTCTCCAGGTCGGAGGCCTCGGAGAGCCGGACCCTTGTGTTGACTGGGAAACCTTGGAGGACGGCCCCAGGAGCCCTTTGAACGCCTTGCTGCAGTCCCTGAGAGCGCTCCTATTGCTGCCGGACTTCGTTCAAATCTGGCCGGGCCGATGTCGAGTTACCAATAGCGAAGATCTCGAAGGAGGCCTTGCCGTCTCGACCATCGGTTACGAGAGACGGTTCAACGAAGACCTACGCCGCGCCAGTGACAACCCGGAAGCCTACAACCGCACGGTGCAGGCAGAAATGTCTAAGGCAGCTCCCTACTATGCGCGCATGAAGCGGGACAACCGCCTCGGCCCGGCCGTCTTGGGGCGCTTACCCAAACCTCGTCTTCTGACTCCCCGCGAATTGCAAGACCTGGCTGGGAGAGTCGATACGGCGGTCATCGATACCCGCACGGATCGACGGCGATTCATGGAGGGACACCTCGCCGGGTCTTTGTATGCTCCCTTGGACCAGCACTTCTCTACCGTCGCTGGCTCCTATGTCGAGGAAGGCCAACCCATTTACCTGATTCTTCCGGAAGATCGGCTCGAGCAGGCGGTTCGTGCCCTGGTTCGCATCGGCCTCGATAGTGTCATTGCCTACGCTCCACCGGAGATGCTCGAACGGCTCCAGAACCTAAGGCGTACTCGAGTCTTGGACTTTCGCCGCGCGCTCCAAGGATCGAAAAGGCCCGAAGTTCAAGTGCTCGATGTTCGCGCCCCAGGGGAATTCGAGGACCGTCATCTACCGGGCGCTCACAATATCGCCCACACCGATCTAGTGAACCGTCGTCAGGAGTTAGACCGCAACAAGGAGTTGGTCGTGCACTGCGAATCTGGTTCGAGGGCTGCTACAGCATCAGCTTTCCTGGAGCGCTTCGGACACCGAATCTCCTTCGTGGATGATCTCTTCGACACTCTTCCACTGGAGTTGTCTACAACCCGTTCCGAGAGCCTGGTCTGAGCTGGACGGGGCAGGAATAGGAAATTCTTCGTGAAAGTCACGGGCGACAATCCATCAACCCGCCTACCCGGGAGCAACCTCTGAGATAGGCTTAGGAGGCACCGATGGAGGCCAATAGCCGCTGACAACTGGCCAATCAGATCGAGGACTCGGCACCTCAAGGGAGGGCAAGTATTCGAGACGCCGAGCTGGCGGCAGAAAGTCGCTCCTAGCGAAACGTAGTTTCACCACCGATGGCTAAAGGATCTAGGAAAAAACAATCAGAGACAGAATAGGGGAACACGGACCATGAGTGACGGAAACATCACTGATATCAAAGGCATTGGAGATTTTGCAGCAGCAGAGTTGGCGAAATCAGGACTTGTCACGATTCAGGATCTGGCCGGTGCTTCTCTCGCTACCCTTGCGGCGGTGCGGGGATTCGGCCCAAGCAGAGCAGCAGCTGTTCACGCTGCTGCCACTGCGCTTCTAGATGCTCCTGCAACGAAACCAACGCCAAAGACGGCTCCACCCCCGAAGTCGCCCTCCCCTACCCGTCGTCCCAAATCGAAGGTCAGTAAAACACCCTCCGGGTCGACCGAGAAGGAAACCAAAGGCTTAGAGAAAAAGAAAGTGGAAAAAGCCACGACGGGAGATTCCATGGCAGAAAAAGAACCTGAGAAGAAAGCCAACAAGAAGAAAGCCGACAAGAAGAAAGCCGACAAGAAGAAAGCCAACAAGAAGAAAGCCAACAAGAAGAAAGCCAACAAGAAGAAAGCCAACAAGAAGAAAAAGTAAGCCTACGTCAAGACGGGGGCTGCTCTTCTCTACCATGACTCATTGCTCAACAGAATACGTGCTTCCCAGTGGGGCGAAGGCTGAGGTCTTCCTAACCGAATTGGAAGATCAGGTCGTTCTGAGCCAGCCCGAGACCAGCCAAGAAAACCGTTTCTTTGTAGATACCTTCGATCGACGAATCCAACGTCTCGGAGGTTCTCTCTGGTGGCAACGACAAAAAGACGGAGTTCGTTTGTTCTGGCGATCCGCACCGGGGCAGAGGCCTTCGTCCTGGCCACTCCAGGACTGTCCCACCTTCGCCTCTGCCCTACCGAAAGGAAGTCTTCGCACAGCCCTGGAACCTGTCATCCAAATGCGCAGGCTGCTGCCATTGGTAGAAGTGCGTTTGAAAGCCTCTGTTTTTCGCGTTCTCGATCGCCGCCAAAAGACCGTCGCCTATCTTCATTGGGTTCAAAGCCAAGCCGTGCTCCCCCGGGACACAGCCGGTAGAGGGAAACGCCGCTGGGATCTTACAGATCGATTTGCCATCGAAGAGATCCGGGGCTACTCCAAAAAGTTCCAGCGGTTGACTCGTCTCCTCGGAGCTGCCGGTTTGCGGCCTGCAGAGACGACTCAGCTCGAAGCAGCCCTCGCGGCAGCCGGGTGCTCCCAAGGCTCCAAATCTTCCAAACTCCAACTAGAGCTTTCTGCTCGTCAGCCCGCTGAAGAAGCGCTACAGCAGATTTTCCTGCACCTACTGAGCGTTCTAGAGGTCAATGAAGCTGGAGTTCGATCCGATCTCGACTCGGAGTTTCTCCACGAGTTCCGCGTCGCCGTTCGCCGCACTCGAGCCGCCCTGACTCAAGTTCGTGGTGTCTTTCCTGCCACCGTGGTCGAGCGGTTCCGCCAAGAATTCTCTTGGCTTGGCAAGGTCAGCGGCCCTACCCGGGACCTGGATGTCTACCTGCTCAAGATGCCCACCTATGAAGAGCATCTTCCCCCTTCCATCAGAGCCGATCTCGAGCCCTTACGGCACCACCTCCGGGGCCGTCAACGCCGTGAACAGAAACGCCTTACCCGAGCCCTGGCATCTCCCCGCTACCGATCCATCAAGAAGGACTGGCGGCAGGAGCTGGAATCCAAGCGTCCTTCTGGGGAAAGTCCTCCCAATGCCCTAATGCCAATCTCGAAAGTGGCTGCCAAACGCATCTGGAAGGCGTACAAGAAGGTTTTCACCCGAGGTTCGGCGATTCACCGAGACACCCCCGCCGAAGCTCTCCACGACCTGCGTATCGACTGTAAGAAATTGCGCTACCTATTGGAGTTTTTTCGTAGCTTGTTCGCTCCTCAGCCGATCGCTTCCTTGATCCGGGACTTGAAGAAGCTGCAAGACACCTTAGGAGACTTCAACGACTTCGAAGTGCAGAGGGATCAGCTGTCCCAATACGCTGACGAGATGACCTCCGAGGGGTCAGCTCCAGCCAGTACCCTCCTCGCCATGGGGAGGCTCCTCGCTTTGCTGGAAGAATGGCAGCATCGGGAACGGCTGGGCTTTCATCCCCGGTTCGAGGCCTTCTCCAAGAGTCGTCCCGTCGCACAAAAGTTGTTCCGGGGAGAGAACCGGAGTTAGGCTTGAACCATGAAGATCTTTGCCACTTACAACATCAAGGGCGGTGTGGGGAAAACTGCAGCGGCGGTAAATTTGTCCTACGTGGCGGCTCAGGAGGGGGCCCGCGCCCTGGTTTGGGACCTCGACCCCCAGGGAGCGGCTTCGTTCTATTTCCGCATCAAGGCGAAGATACAGGGAGGCACCAAACGCCTCGTCGCTGGCAAGAGCGAGCTCGACCCGCTGATCAAAGGCACCGATTTCCCTGGTCTCGACCTCCTGCCCGCCGACTTCTCCCTGCGGCACCTGGATCGTGCCCTAGACGGCACCAAGAAGCCGGCTCAGATCCTCGCCCAGCTGCTACAGGACCTGGAAGGACAATACGACTTCCTCTTCCTCGACTGCCCCCCTTCCATCTCCTTAGCCTCCCGCAGCGTCTTCGTTGCTTGTGACGCCCTCCTAGTTCCGACCATCCCGACTCCCCTTTCTCTCCGAACTCTGGATCAACTAGCTGGCCACCTCAAGAAGAAAGGGCCGAAACGACTGCGAGTTCTGCCCTTTTTCTGCATGGTCGATCGACGCAAGATCCTGCACAGGAACATTCTCGAGCAAAGAGATGATTTACCTATGCCAGCCCTCGAGACTACCGTGCCCTATTCCACCTACGTGGAGCAAATGGGCATCCACCGAGCCCCGCTGGGCAGCTTTGCCCATCGTTCCGCAGCGGCAGAGTCCTATCGGTCCCTCTGGAAGGAAATCCTCCTCCAAGCAAAGGCTTCTTAGAAGATTGGCTGCAATCCGGACCTGGAGATCTCCCCCATGAAACGTCTGTTCATTCTTCGCCATGCAAAGTCCGATTGGCATACTGCCTACGGGGGGGACTTCGATCGGCCCCTTTCCAGCCGGGGAAGACGAGATGCCGAGCGCATGGGAGAGTGGCTGCAGCGACTCGGCCAAACCCCCGACAAGGTGTTGAGCTCGGCAGCTGTGCGCACTCGACGCACCGTTGAGCTTTTGACCCAGGCTGGCGGATGGGCCTGTCCGGTAGAATTTCGCCAGGAGCTCTATGACGCTAGCGTAGAAACCGTGCTCCGCCACTTACAGGAGCAGAATGCTTCTGTCTCCTCTTTGCTCTTGTGCGGGCATCAGCCGACGGTCTCGGAGCTCGTCGAACGACTCACCGGAGGAGGGAGCGTTCGTTTTCCTACTGCCGCTATCGCCCGGCTCGATCTCGATATCTCCACCTGGAGTCAGGCGGTGGCCGGCAGCTCAGTCCTCGCTTGGTTAGTGACACCGAAGATCTTACGCTAGGAGTAGGTGAGCTCAGGGAAGGGCCCCAAGATCTTTCCACGGGCGGACTTAGGTCGGATAGCCACCGGCCAGGACGTAGAAAGAGGACTTGCAGCGCATGAAAAAAGAGACGGATCCACAAGCATCTTCTTCTACCCGGGGCCGGCTGACGGTGATCTGTTCCGAAGGGACCCGGCAACGCTTCCTGCGGGGAATGATCACCCACCACCTGGTGCAAAGGGGTCTGAGCTTCGAGCATTCCTATGCCATCGCCCGCCAAGTGCGGGATGCCTTATCGGATCGTGAAGAGGTCACTACCGCAGAGATCCGAGCCCTGGTCCAGGAGAACCTCGAAGGCGCTCTCAGGCCAGAGGAGTTGTCCTCTCTGAGCTCCTCCCCTCGCCGAACTATTCGGCTGACGGTGGAGATGGACGGCGAGAACCAACCTTTCTCCCGAGGCCTATTGGCCCGTAGCATCTCGGCAGCGGGAATCGGTTTGGATCGGGCCTATTTCTTGGTCAAGGAGTTGGAAAACGCCCTCCAGCAGGAAGACTTCACCAGCATCCCAAAGTCCGACCTCATTCGCCGGGTGGCCGAGCTATTGGAGCGTCTGGAAGGCAGTGAGGTAGCTCGACGGTTCCGCCTGGTGCGCCGCCTCCACCGTCTCCCCAAACCGCTGATCATCTACCTGGGAGGCGCCAGCGGCACAGGAAAATCCACCCTGGCACTGGAGCTGGCGCCGCTCTTGCGGATCTATCGCATCAATGCCACGGACACGATTCGTCAGGTCATGCGGATGATCTTTTCCCCCTCTATGCTGCCGGCCCTCCACAGCTCCAGCTTCGAGCTGCCCATGGGCTTTGAGCCTCTGGGTGCCGAGGAGTCCACGGCAGCTCCTTCGGCAAAGGAAGTGGAACAGCATCGGTTGTTGGCCACCTTCGACGAACAAGCCACTCGGGTGTGCGTCGGTGTGCGAGCCGTGGTGGAACGAGCCATCAAAGAGAATATGAGCATCCTGGTAGAAGGTATCCACTTGGTGCCCGGACGGATCCCCTTCCCCGATCTCGAAGGAGCCGCCTACCAGGTTCCGCTCCTCCTCGCCACCCTCAACGAGGAGACTCACCGATCCCGCTTTCTGACTCGATCTCGTCTCGGTGGCCGGCGGGCGGAGCGCTATGTCGAAAGCTTCTCCTCCATCCGCGGCCTTCACGAACATCTTCTCCACCTTTCCGAAGTCCATGAGGTCCCCTTGTTGGATACCTCTGAAGGGGAGCCACCGGTGGCGGAGGCGGTTCGTCTGGTGACGGATCTCTTGGCCAGCCAGGTTCCAGCCCTCGCCAGTCCCGAAGGGCAAGTTGAGGAGCCGGCTCTGGTGCCGACCCTCCTGCTGGTGATCGATGGCCTCGCCGATCGCCCAGTGCGCGCCCTGGGCGGGCGAACCCCTCTGCAAGCGGCGGCCACCCCCACCTTGGACCGGCTGGCGAAAGAAGGAAGCTGTGGCCTCGCCGACACGATTTCCCCCGGAGTGGTCCCGGACACCGCCGCTGGGACCCTCGCCCTCTTCGGCCAATCACCGGTCGCCATGAAGCGAGGGCCAGTGGAAGCTCTGGGAGCCGGCGTCAAGCTCTCTCGAGGCGATATCGCTCTACGGGCCAATCTGGCCACCATGGATAGCAAGGGGCAAGTGATCGATCGGCGCGCCGGCCGCATTCGCTCCGATGCCTCCCGCCTCGCCAAGGCTCTCGATCGGGCTGAGCTACCGGGCAGTCTGGCGGAAGAAGTCGAAGTGCGGGTGCGTCCGGCCACCGAGCATCGCCTGGCCATCGTCCTCAAGGGCTTGGGCCTGTCCTCGGCCATTCAAGGTTCCGATCCCGGAGACGGGGCGATTCCCTGCCCGGCGCTGATTCCACAACCCCAGGACCCCGGCGACGAGGCCTCCGTCTACACCGCTCGAGTCCTGGCCTTCTTCGAGCAGGAAGCCCAACGAATTCTCAGCCAGCACCCGGTAAACCGAAAACGGCGAGAGGAAGGTCTTCCGGAAGCCAATGTCGTGCTCAGTCGTGGAGCAGGTCGCCTCCACAACTTGATCCCTCTGGAATCGGCAGGAATTCCCCTACGTCTGGCCTGCATCAGCGGCGATCGCACGATCTTGGGAATCGCCCGCTGGCTGGGAGCCGAGACCATCAGCGAGAAAGGCATGACCGCTAACCTGGATACCGACCTAGAGCTCAAATTCACCACCGCTCGCAAGACGTTGGCCAAGAAAGACCTGGTGATGCTTCATCTCAAAGGGGCAGACATCGCCGCTCACGACCAGAGGCCAGATCTCAAGGCTGATTTTCTCGAGCGGCTAGACCAGGAGCTGGCGAAAATGCTCAAAAAGATCGATGGCCCGGTGAGGATCGTGGTCGCCTCCGACCACGCCACCCTTTCCGAAAGCGGCCAGCACTCCGCCGATCCCCTGCCTGTGCTCATTTGGGGGGAAGGCATCGAAGCCGACCACATCGAGGCCTACGACGAAACCGCCGTAGCCGGCGGCCTGCTGCAACGGTTCCCCCTACAACTCCTGCTCAGTCGCCTCTACAACCTGACCTGAGTCGCGGCCGCCGATTCCGGTTCCCCACGGGAGACCGCTGCGGCCCTAGCCGGATCTATCTCCGAACCTCAGCCAGCCCTGTTCAAGAGCTTCCCGGGTCAAGCTTTCGAGGCTGTTCCAACAGAGATCTGCTGCAGCCATGGTGGGGTGGCGAAGGTGCTCTTTGGAGGGAACAGCGATAACCCTCATGCCCGCCCGCCGGGCCGCTTGAACTCCCACCGGTGAATCCTCGAATACGACACAGCTGCTGGGCTCCACGTCCAGCTGACGAGCCGCGGTCAGAAAGACGTCGGGATAGGGCTTCCCCCGCTTCTCCTGCATCGCAGAGTGGCGACTGGCAAATAGCTGATGGATTCCTAGGCGGTGCAAGACTGCGTCGATGAGCTCCACCGGCGAAGAGCTCGCCACGGCCAAGGGCAGCTCCCATTCATGGAGGAGGCGTACCGCCTCACAGGCTCCCGGTAGAGCCTCACCGCGGGACTCGATTTGCCGCTGCACCTCCAGCAAGATCTCTCGAGTCAAAGCCTCTCTACTGGGCTCCTTCCAGGGAAAGCGGTGGTGCCAATGGTCGACCACTTCATCGATGCGCCAGCCCATGGTCTGCTCACATTGAGCTTCCGAAAGCTCCACGCCCACAGTACGAAACACCTTCTTCTCGGCCCGCCGCCACAGGGGTTCCGAGTCGATCAGGAGGCCATCCATGTCGAAGATAGCCGCCCTCGGCAAACGGGGAGGCCTCATGGCTGCCGTTTCCCCGGTGGTCCCGGGAAAAGCCCAGGAGTCCGCTTCGTTCGCCTTCTCTCTCGATCACCGAAACGGCGGAGGCTAAAGGAGAGATGGGGCTTGTGACTGAGCCCTCCCAAAGAGATGGCTCGTCGGCCCTCCCTCTTCGTTGGAGCGGTTCCCAAGGCTCGAAAGATCATCAGAAGTTGCATCAGCCGGGAACAGTGCAGGAAGGGGTTATTCGTGGAAAAGACTTCAGATCCCCCACTGGTCGGTTCACGGGTTTGATTCCCGTATCCGGCAAATCTTTGAACATGAAGAGTTTGATAGATTTCGGCTACTTGGTGCGAAGAGTACGTTTCTGGCTCTCGAGAAGCGAGAAGACTTTGGGACACTTCGCCTCCGGAACCTCAGACCCTACCAAGTGACTAGAAGCTGCAGGGTCTTGACCTGTTGCGGCTTTTTGTCGATACTACGTGTGGAGGCTCGGCTCAAGGGTTGCTTTCGGGTGGCTCTGACAGCATTGCCTCCTTTTTCGTACTCTCTCTCGAAGAATACGGGTCCGGCACAAACACAATGCCGTACGAGGGATATACGGAATCCTCGTAGTGCGCATTCCCCCAAAATTGAAGTTGGTCTAGCCACTGCCTGTATCTTTCAGCAATTTCCGGCCGAACCGGCTCGTTCATTCTTCTCTTCGGTAGACGGAATCCCCAGTTCACACAGTAGATTGCCAAGTCAGCTGCTTGGACAGGATAGACCATGTCTGACGACACGAAAAATGGAGTCGGTACGATCCAAGCTGACCGTTACCGGCCAGTCTGAGTTCTTCGAAAATAGCTTTCCAAGCGGCGAACGAACCTTCGGTCTTCAGATTTTTCGACTTCATCCATAACCAGCAAGCCATGTTGCTTCTCTTGTTCGAGGAAGTAGAAGTACCGTTCCAGGAGAAAGACCTGGTCCTTTCGTAGGTACTCTGCCGCTTCGTAGGTCTCCGGCTTCTGAATCCTTCGGGGAATCGCAGCGGCAAAGAGCTGCGCCCGGTGGTCGCGCAGGCGTTCAAAGACTCCCGTTGCCATTTCTAGGCACGCCTGCCCATAGGCAGTGAACTCGCTCCGCGATGGACTCTTCTTCTCCAGCCCTTTTGTTAGGAAGCCTCTACAGTGCTTTCGCCGTTCTTCATCAGTCATCACCGGCCCTTGGGCTGCCCACTTGAATCGGTCCTTATCGAGTAGTTTGCTACCCTTTAGTTCCACTCGAAACTGGTGGAGCTCCGTTCCGAATGATGCTAGTTCTAGCTGCTGAATACCCTGTACGAAGGACCAAAGCTCTCCAGAATGGAGGGCCACTCCACCTCGCACCTCGTAAGGCATAGTCTTGTGGTCATGACCACTCTCGTCCAGAAACAGTAACCAACTCATCAGGTGCTTTCTCCGCCGAGAGTCTCACCGGCCAGCGTTCTCAGAACATGACTACCTGTCATCTCTAAGTCCTTGATCATCTGCGAATCGTAACAGTCTTCGTCTCTAGTCTGGATTCTCTAATCTGGGGCAGCGTGGCGCCAAGACGGTCAATGTCGCCCGAGTCTCTCGGCAGTCATCGTCTTTCTCTCTTCCGTGAGCTCAATCCAAGCCTGCAGCGCTGACCGCAAGGGAACATCGAAACCCTGCCGCTGCTGGAGGCGGTAGGTGGAGCGCCAGCGGTGTAGCCGCCAAGCCCAAGAGGAGGTAACGCTATGGGCCAGCGTCCAGGTACTGGCAACGCTGAGCTTGAGCCCCTCCACCCGAGCGTATTGCGCATCGAGGTTCGAGTTGGGCGCCCAAGCCGATATCGCGGAACGGCCCTCGAATTCGAATTGAGCCACTAGACAAATGCCCAAATCCCGATCTCGGGCGGAATCATAGTAGCTGCGGGCTGTGGTTGGGTTCTCGATGGGTAGCGGAGAGGCGCAATAGACGCTGCCCAGGGAGGGAGAATAGAAATCTTCTCGAAAAACCCAAACGAGTTCCTGAGGGCGACCCAACTCGCCGAGGAAACTCTGCAACCGTTTCCTAGCCTGGTCGAAGGCCGGCAGTTCCGCGGAGCTCACGCAGACTTTCCTCCTCTATCTTCCTGGATCTCGGAGCTGCCTCCAGGAACGCTGGGGACGGCTGCAGCGGATCCTTCCGGTTCTATCAGATCCCGCAGCCATCCTTCTGCATCGCGGGTGTAGGGAGCCCGCCGGCCAAGGCGAGCTTCGAGAGTGGGCAAACCTGCTTCCAACCATCTCCTTGCCTCCGCCCGTTCACCTCGGTGGGCCAAGCTGGCCCCAAAGAGGGTTTCGGCCCAAGAGATTTTCCAATGCTCAGCGGGAAGACGTATCCGCCAGCTATCCAAGGCTTGAGTGAGGAGGGCCTCTGCCTGCTGTGCTTCTCCTCGAGCGAGGAGGACTCGTGCCAGCCCCGTGCGACCTTCGGCCACCGATGGATGATCTTCCGGCAAGGTCTCTAGCCTGATGTCCAGCGCCTTGGAAAGAGCTTCCTGGGCCCCGCTCAGATCTCCCTTCTCTTGGAGAACGAAACCCAGACCCTCCAGATAGAGGGCCAATTGGCGGTCTTCTAACCCCAAGCGTTCTTGCCTTAGGGCAATCGCCTCGCGGATCGCGGCCTCACCTCTTTCCAGATCGCCCTGGTCTGCCAACAATCTACCTTGGCCAAAAAGGCAGGTGAGGTAGCGACGACTCTCCTCTCCGAGGGTGTCTCGAAAGGTCGTTAGGGCTTCGCCGTAGAGGGGTGCGGCCTCTTCGTATCGGCCAGTCGTTCGCAGAAGCCCGGCGAAGTTGTTCTGGGCGCGAGCGATGGAAGGGTGATCTTCACCGTAGATCTGCTTCGTGACCGTCAAGGCCTCGCGGAACAATGCTTCCGCTTCCTCATGTTCTCCCAGATCCTCTAGCAGACTGGCAAAGTTGTCCATGGCGATGGCGGTATCCGGATGGTCATTGCCGAAGGCGTCCCGGGCTCGCCCGAGAGCCTCCTGGTAGATGGGTCTGGCCCCTAGAAAATTCCCCTGGGCCTGCCGCAAGCTTGCCAGATTGTCCAACATCACCGGCAAGTGCGATTCGTCTTCCCCCATCACCACCCGCGCCATATCCAGCGCCTCGACGTAAAGAGTTTCCGCGGCGGCGTAATCTCCTTGCCGCTGGCGCAGAACCCCCAGACCAACGAGAGTCGTGACCAGACCTACATGGGGTGCGGTCAAGACCTCCCGGCGAATGGCCAGGGTTTGGCGAAAGAGCTCCTCTGCCGCTTCCGGGCGATCCTGTAGCCATTGCAGCTCTCCCAACTCCGCCAAGATCGAAGCAACCTCCTCGTGCTTCGGGCCAAAAAACTGCTGGGACTGTTTCAGCCCCTGGCGCAGGAGCTTCTCTGACTCCTCGAAGAGGCCTAGGCTGCGGTACACACGTCCGATCACCACCCGTTGCTGAGCTTGAAGATCTGGTTGGTCAGCGAGGGTGTCGAGCTTCTCCACGCCCCGATCCAAGATTTCCCGAACCCGGAGATCTTCTCCCCGAGCTTGGCGGGGATCCGCATTCTCAAAGAGATCTACCAAGAAAGTCGAAACCTGCTCGGCCCGACCGCGCTCCCGCTCGGCGATATCTCTTTGACGGGAAATCTTCTGGGCCTGGCGTTGGGTCACTATGGAAGAGCCGGCCAGAAGCGCTCCGATCAACACCGCTGCCCCCACTGCCAGGCTGTTTCGCCGAACGAACTTCTGGAAGCGATAGACCCCCGTATCGGGACGCGCTCGGACAGGCAGATCGGTCTGGAACCGCCGAAGATCTTCCCCCAGGTCCGCGGCGGTTCCGTAGCGCCGCTCAGGTTCCTTGCGCAACGCCTTGAGAACGATATTGTCTAGGTCTCCACGCAACCGCCGAGCTCGCTGTGCCGCTGAGGGAACCGAAGCCGCCTTTTCGCTGGGCAGAGGGACTGGCAAATCGCAGATGGCCCGCTCCAGGGCAGCCGCGGTGTTCTCCTGATGGGGCTTCGTCCCGCTGAGCAACTCGAAGAGCAGAACCCCCAAAGAGTAAACGTCGCTCGCCGTACCTATAGCTTCCCCCCGAACCTGTTCAGGGCTGGCATAGTCCAAAGTCATCAAGCGACTTCCACTCTCCGAAGTGCGAAAGCCTACTTCCAGAGGGGCCCCCTCCAAGGGCTTGGCGATTCCGAAGTCCAACAGTTTCGGAGTTCCATCCTTTTCCACCAGAATGTTGGCGGGCTTGAGATCCCGATGCACCAACAAGTATTGGTGAGCGTGCTGCACTGCCGAGCAAACCTTGCGGAATAGCTCCAGCCGGGCCTCGAGGCCCAAGCCATGGTGATCACAGAAGGCGGTGATGGGCTGCCCCTCCACCAACTCCATGGCCAAATAGGGCAGGCCCTCCGGAGAGGTTCCCCCATCGTAAAGTCGAGCGATATAAGGGTGTTTCAGACTGGCTAGAATCTGCCGCTCGCGGCGAAAGCGCTCCAAGAGCTCTGGCGTTTCCAGGCCACCCCGCACCACCTTGACCGCCACCAGACGTTCATATTGATCGTCTTCCCGGGCCCCTAGGTAGACCGCCCCCATGCCCCCCTCGCCCACCGACCGGAGGAGCCGATAGGGGCCCAAGCGACGGCCGGTCTCATCGGAAGGCCTCGCTACCAAGGTCGGAGGATCCTCCAACCGAGCCAAAGGGCGGGCGAGAAAAGCATCGGCACGCTCGTGGGCTTCTAACAGGGCTAGGACTTCGGCCCTCAGGGAAGGGTCTCCCGAGCAGCTCTGGTCCAGGAACTCCGCCCGTTTCTCGGTGGGAAGGTCGACCGCCGCAGCGAATAACGCGTCGACCTGATGCCAACGCTCAGTGTCCAAGAGACTCCCGTCCACTGCCGATGCTGTCTGAGCTCTCGCCACCGTTGTAGCTCTCCCCAGGGGCATCGGCCACCAACTCTTTGTACAGCCAGGCGCGAGCTCCCCGCCACTGCCGCACCACGGTCGCAGCGGAAACCCCCAGTAGCTCGGCAGTCTCGGGAATGGTCAGACCGCCAAAAAACCTCAATTCGATGATCTTCACTTTCTGAGGGTCCCGGCGCCCCAGATCTCGCAAGGCATCGTCCAGGGCGAGGAGGTCCGGAAGGGAGTGGGCGAAATCAGCCACTCCATTCAGAGTCACCTTGGGGATCTTTCCACCGCGCTTGTCGCTATTTCTCGCCCGAGCGTAGTCGACAAGAATTTGCCGCATGAGATGGGCGGAAAAGCCGAGAAACTGGGCTCGGCTCTGCCATTCGATCTGGTTCTGGGAAGAGAGCCGCAGAAAAGCCTCGTGGACGAGAGCGGTAGGCCGGAGGGTATGGCCCTTTCTCTCTTTGACAAGCTGGCGGGAGGCGATCTGCCGCAGCTCACTGTAGACCCGAGGCACGAGCTCGTTGGCAGCTTCCTCCTCCCCGGAGTTCCAGCGGCGCAGCAAAGCAGTGATGGATGTGTCTTCCAAAGAGTCTCCTTTGATTCCAGGTAGCCGACGGTGCCCAGCCTGAAAGCTGCCCCTTCTCTGCTCTCGGATAAGAATCGGCCCACAGTTGCTCGTCAGAGACACAGGAGCGACCCAATCATGTCACAGAAGCATGAACAGGCATTGCTGACTCGGCTCTGCCTTTCTGTCCCCATCTAGAAGTTAGAATGATACATCTAGTGGCCCTTATTCCCGATCCTTCCCATGCAAGCTGATCCCCACACCGACATTCCCCTGGACATCACTCAAACTTGGGAAGGAATCCCCATCGCCCCCGAAGAGCAGGCGCGGGTTCGGCTCCGGCCCTCCCAAACCGACCTCTGGGTGGAAGTCGAGGCTCCCTACTATGGCGATCCCGCCCCAACTAGCCCCCCTGGGCCTACCGACCAGCTGTGGAATTTCGAGGTTTTAGAGGTCTTCTTGGTGGAAGCGGCCAGCCTGAAGCCGGGACGAACCCCCAAATACACGGAAATCGAGCTTTCTCCCCACGGTCACTACTTGGTGTTGCACCTGGAGGGAATTCGCAATCCAGTGGGTCGACTCCAGACCCTCGACTTCGAGGTTTCCCGGCCAGATTCCCCTGGTAGGGGTTCCAGCTGGAGGGGCCTCGCACGCCTGCCTTGGGCCGTCTTGCCCGGACTCCCCTACCGAGCCAACGCCTTCGCCCTTCATGGCACTGGCAACCAGCGTCGATACCTGGCCCATACCCCCGTGCCGGGAGACGCCCCGGATTTTCATCGCTTGGCTTCATTCCCACTCTGCGACCTATCGCTTCCCTAGCGCTGAGGTCTCTCCGCTCCCTTGGACAGAGAGCCGGGCCACCCTCACGTCTGCCCGCCGATAGCACCAGCCACCGATAGCGAAGGTACCAGGCCGGGCTTTGATGCAGTTCCATCGCAGAGTCGTCACTCCAACAGCAAACGACTCGAAAGCAAAGAAACTTCATTTGCTTCCCTGAGGAAAGGTCAATACCACCAGTCCGGCTTGGATCGGAGTCGTTGAGATGTCGACCTCGGCATGGGACACCTCGCTCCGACACTCGACACCCATCCCTCAATAGCCCCCTCAACGGCTCAATATCTATCGATCAAGATAACAAGCCTTGGCATGGGGCTTGCTCTCCATAGAAACCGTCGTTAACAAAACTGGGAGGATCCTTCCTCGTGGCACACACGAATGGAAACCTCCAAATTAGCACTCTCAGGTTGTGGAGCTGTAGTGATTGATCAGGTGGGCTGGATCCTGCCTGATTTCCTGCCCCTCCCTTCGAAGCTGCTCCCAGTTGAAACCTCACCTGAAAGGAGAGAAGTCATGGCTGGTACAGGTCTGATGACAGACACCAAGAACAAAGGACTATTTTTCGAGCGGATAAATCCACTTCGTTCACAACCATGGCTACGGTTGATAGGAGCCAGCCTCTTGGCCGCCACTTTTTCGAGTGCTTCCCTGATTGCGGAATCGAAATCCGAAAAGGGACCGTCACCCATCGACCGAACGATGTATCTCATGAGCACCATCCGTGATCACGAGGACTGTTCCTTGACGGTCGAGGAGGGCCGCGCCATCGTCGCCCCGGAGGAGATCCGCAACCCTTCCATGAGTTGCCCGGATATGTTCTCCTGGCTCCTTTATTCCGAGGTTATTCTCGATGATTTCTGGACCCGCTGGTCCAACGAAACTCAAATGTGGCCAGAGAAGCCATACCCACTTTGCCCAGCCGGCAAGAGTGCGACGAATAGCTGCTGCAACCCCATGGGGGATGGTAACGAGGAAGGCCACTGCCCAGTTTTTCCGGGCAATGAGCTGCCGAAGATACGGAGCGACGGTTCGACCGATCCGCCACTTCGCCTCCTAGAAGCACCAGTATTCGATCACCTGGTCGATGGCCGAGTTCAACGGCAGCCAGGGGTTCTCGATCGCGGGTGGCTCAATAGTGACACCGAGCTTCGAGAGTGCACCAGCAAGGACATCGATCGTGTCTTGCCGGACAAGGACGATTGGGAAAGCGTAGGTCGTGTCCTGCGTCAAACCGCGGGTGAGCTAACGGTGCGAAACGAAGCCTTTTTCGAGTACGTCTTTGCCAACGACCTTTATAACGCCGATGGGTTGGCCGAAATATTCCGCAGCAATCGAGACAATATTGTGCGCAACGCCCCATATCGACAAGCCAATCGATCAGCGGGCAAGAATACCTCAGCCAAGCTTTCGAAAGTGGATCTGCCCGCCAACGCGGTGATGATCAAGAGCAATTGGGTCCATCAGGAAATCGCTGCCAGAGTGGGCCTAGAAGAGATGCCGGGAGAACCGTTCATCAAGAAGGAATTCATCACCCTCATTCGGGTTCCCCCGGAAGACGACAAGACTAGCTGCAAGCTGCAAGGAATCCACTACCTGACGGGATTTCACATATCGACCAAAGATATCCCGAAATGGGTGTGGGCGACCTTCGAGCATGTCAGCCTACCCGGCCGCTGCGACATTACCGGCTGCAACGACTCTTATGGGTATCGATCCACGGACACCCTCATCAAGAAAAGAGATGGGCTGGCGGAAAACTATGTACGTCCGCGGCAAAAAGACGATGGTCTAAACAGCGAGAGAGTTGTTTTCGATCGTGATGAGCTCTACAGGGTGGAGCCCATTTCGCCAGGCCTGAAGGCAGTCTTCGATGAGCTGGAAATCGGCATCTCACCGGCTCGCAAGCCTACCGAGCCAACGCCCCGAGATCTGGGTTGGCGCAGCTATCGTCTAAAGGGGTCACAAATCGAGTACACGGATCTCGAGGGCAGAGATACGGTATTGGGGCACTCCATCATCGAAGGCGGTTTCATGAAAGGCTCGAGTTGCGTCACTTGCCATGCGCGAGCGTCGTTCTCCCTCGACGACCCATCGGAACAAGTCTACAAACAAGCGGTCCACTGCCCGTCCGGCGGCAAGGAGGACTGTATGCCGGAGCTGCCTCTGCGCTTGTGCCAGGACGGAAAGGATACCGAATGCGTGCCGTTCACCTACTTTAAGCTCGGCGTCTTCGATTCAAGTTTCACCGACTTCGGCTATGCCCAGAGTCATCACGGCCCACCGGTTGCGGATTGGTTCATGTCTTCGGGAACTGAACCTGGGCTCGAAGCACTGCAAACGGACTTCGTGTGGGGCTTCTTCAATGCCCAACCTATTGTCAACTCCAAATAACCCCACCATTCGAATCCGAGTAAGGAGAACTGAACATGTCTGAAAGTAAATCTCTACAAGGCCAGTGGGCTTATCGCAGCCTGTACAACGATCCGGATCTCGGAAAACCCTTCAACGCCTTGCGTTTTGGTCAAGGTACCCTCGAGCTCGAGCCCTCGGGCACGGGAGAGCTCACCGGATCTCTGGGAGATACAAAGTGGAGGCTTGATCTCATTGGCAACTACGCTTTAGGAAATCCCCTCTCCCTTCGTTTCCAGGGGAAGGGTGAGATAAAGGACGAGCTATGGGTCTACGATTACATGGGTTGGCTGGTACCACGATGGCCTAATGGAGTTGACCAACGGCCAGCGATCGTTGGCTCGGTGATTCGCACGGTTCCTCATTCCGGTGGTTCGTCGCCGGCAGGATATGTCGGGTCTTTCTATGCTGTATTGATGAGCTAGAGCCCGTTCTTCTCACCGACTTCTTGAAGAGACGCGGTGGCGCCTGGAATTCTAAGTAAGAAGGTGATGTCTGCTTCTCGGCCGAGTTGCGCAATGCCCAGATTTGGGTCGGGTGTGATGACCGAGCGCGCTGAGAAGTCCACACGCTTGCCCTGGAGGTTACCGCGCAACCGCCCCTGCTTCCCGTTCAACCGTTCCTGAACCGACTTCATCGGCCTGCCTGACCGCTGGGTGACGTGGGACACACCAGGCAGCTTGTTGTTGATCATCGTGGCGATGTAGAACTGCAG
>JAHZIX010000001.1 GCA_022601195.1 Deltaproteobacteria bacterium | reverse complement strand
TCCAGCTGAACAACCTGGCTCAGCTTCTTCAGTCGACGAATCGGCTGTCTGAATCAGAGCCTTTGATGCGTCGCGCGTTGGAGATCGACGAGTCGAGCTATGGTGGGGGGCACCCCCGGGTTGCAGGGCAGCTGAACAACCTGGCTCAGCTTCTTCAGTCGACGAATCGGCTGTCTGAATCAGAGCCTTTGATGCGTCGCGCTTTGGAGATCGACGAGTCGAACTATGGTCCTGATCATCCAAAGGTAGCGATCCGCCTGAACAACCTGGCTCAGCTTCTTCAGTCGACGAATCGGCTGTCTGAATCAGAGCCTTTGATGCGTCGCGCGTTGGAGATCGACGAGTCGAGCTATGGTGCGGATCATCCGGTGGTGGCGGTGGATCTGAACAACCTGGCCGCGCTTCTGAAGGCTACGAATCGGCTGTCTGAATCAGAGCCTTTGATGCGTCGCGCGTTGGAGATCGACGAGTCGAGCTATGGTGTGGATCATCCGGAGGTGGCGGTGGATCTGAACAACCTGGCAATGCTTCTTCAAGATACGAATCGCTTGGGAGAGGCGATTCCCCTTATGGAGAGATCTGTCGCCATCAAGGAGAAGGCTTTGGTGGAGGGGCACCCGTCGCTCGAGAGGGGAAGGGCGAATCTGGCTGCGATGCTGGAAAAGCGGGATGGACTCGAGGAGTCCAGCTGAGCTTCTTCGCAGGCGCCTGGGGTTAAAACCCCAGGCTTTTCAAGGTGTCCCGCTTCGCGGTCCCGGGGTTTGGGTGGGCGGTTCTTCGCCCCGTAGGGGCGGTGTATATGAGCCTGGGGTTTCAACCCCAGGCGGTGTTTGAGGTTGGGTTCCGGGGATTGTAATCGCCCGATTCGGTGTCGGGGAGTGAGGTTTCCGTTGTTTGGATGTCTGGGCTTCGCTCCTGGGGCTTCAACCCCAGGCGGTGGTGACCTCTCTCCGGGCTCCTGGGGTTAAAACCCCAGGCTCGCCAAGGTGTCCCGCTTCGCGGTCCACATTGTTAGGTGGCGGCGCTGACCTCCCTCCAGCAGCCTCCCTCTCACCCCACCCCCAACGCCTCTCCCATCACCCCTTCTCCCACCACTCCCAACTGGGTCAGCAGCCCCAGAAAATCAAAGCTATTCCACCCATCCCCCAATTTGCCATCGCGAATCTCTCCCATCACCGCCCCGGAAAAGTGGCAGGGCTTGCCGGTGGCGCGGTGGGTGAGGGTGCAGGAGCACCAGGCAGCGACGCTCTCGCCTTCTTCGGTACACCGCTCAACGGTTATCTGGACATCCGAGAAGGCGCCGTTGAAGGCCTGGTGGAAGGCTTTGAAGTCGTCTCGGCTGAGAGGTTCCGGACCGAGGCCGTGGAAGCGGGAGTTGGGGTGCATGAGCTGGTCGATGGCCTCGTAGCGGCCCTGGTTCCACACTTGGTCGAACCAGTTGTGCAGCAAGCGAGTGGTGGTTCCCATGGTTTTCCTTTCGTCGGGGATAGGAAGAGATGGCTCTTTGAGAGGCAGAAGAGCGTAGCTGGAGTGTAACTCCTCAAGAGCGAAGGTGCGAAAAATGAAGCGGGGGAGAGACCGTACCGACTTCAGAAAGGGAGGAATCCTCTGACTCGTGAATAAAGTGGCCAGCAAATCCGTATTCTCTTCCAAGAGGCCCTCAAACAAGCTCTCGCCTAGGGGGGAGTGCCCAGAGGGAGTGCCAGCGGGAGAAGGGGCGCTGGACCCATTCCCGAGCAGCCAGCACAGCACCGATCGCAACACCAACTAGAGCAGGGTAAACTTTTCTTCCCTACCTGCCGTTTCTCAAGGAGTAACTATGCACCGAACCTTTGTCTCCGGATTTTTCTTGTCGCTACTGGCGGCTTCGTCCTGCGCAGCCGGTTCGGAGCCATCCCCCACGCTGGCAGAGTTGGCTCCCCAGTGGGTCGAGGGTTTGGGCCAAGGAGCGGTGGCGACGGCGGAGAAGGTGGATGGCAAATGGAGTTTCTCCTTGGCGGGCGAGGCCTTTGAGGGAAACAAGAATTCCGCGGTGCCAGGGGAGAAGGTGATCTTCGAGATCGGCTCTATCTCCAAAGTGTTCACCGGCATCTTGCTGGCTCAGGCGGTTCAGGAGGGCAAGCTGGCCTTGGAAGACCCTCTCGCGAAGCGGCTGCCGATCCCCTCACCAGGGACTTATCAGGACCCTGCGGTGGGAGCGGTGACTCTGAAACAGCTGGCGACCCACACCTCCTGCTTGCCCCGGTTGCCCACCAACATGAAGACAGCCTACGCTTCGGACCCCTACGCTACCTATGGCGACAAGGCTTTGTTTGCCTACCTGGAACAGGCGACCTTGGCCGGAGAGCCGCCCTGTGAGGCTGCCTATTCAAACCTTGGCTTCAGCATTCTCGGAGTCGTGTTGGAGCGGGCCCTCCACAAGCCCTGGGGAGATTTGGTGACGGAGAGAATCGCCCAGCCTTTGGGCATGGTGGATACGGCGCAGGTGCTTTCCGAAGAGCAGGAAGAGCGCTTCGCTCAGGGCTGGTCAGGTACGGCGAAGGCGGTTCCCTGGACCTTCCAGTCGGTAGCGGGGGCGGGGGCGTTGCGCTCCACCCTGGCGGATATGAGCCGTTTCGCCGACGCTCTGGCAGCCGGGGCCTCCGGGCCCCTGAAAGAAGTCTGGCCGTTGATCGCAGGAGACTATGCAGCGGTGGCTCCGGTACAAAGCCAGATCGGCCTAGCATTGCTCCATTCCCAACAGGATGGCGTGGATTCCTATTGGCACAACGGGGGCACCGGAGGCTTTCGTAGTGTGGTCCAGGTCTACCCAGCCCTGGGCGAGGCGGCGGTGATCTTGGCCAGCAACGCCTTCGGAACACCGGAAGCTTGGCTGGCTGAACACAGAAAGATGGACCGGAAGGAGACTGCCACGGAGGCCTCGCTACCGACAGAGACGAGCCTTCCCAAGGAGCTTCTAGCGGACTACGAGGGCGTCTTTGAAATCGATTCCTCCGCCCGCTTCACCCTCATCCAAAAGCCCGAGGGCCTGGTGGCACGCCTCACCGGTCAGCCCTTCGCGCCTATCTTCGCCAGCGCCAAGGATGAATTCTTCTACAAGGTGGTGGATGCACAATTGAGCTTCCACCGGGGGGAGTCGGGGAAGGTGGAGAGCTTGACCCTGCACCAGAACGGCCGTGACCTACCCGCCAAGAAGACCGGCCCGGCCCCGACGATCCTCTTTCCTTCTACGAAGGAGCTGGAAGCCTATGTGGGGGAATACGATTTCGGCCAGTTCCAGCCCGGCGCGACCATCACGGTGACCGCGCCCGCGGGAATGATCATCCAACTCACCGGTCAGCCCCCGGTGCCCGCCTTCTGTGTCGGCGAGAACCGCTTCGAGCTCGACGTGGTCGAGGCGACCTTGGTGTTCGAGCGTGGCGAGTCCGGGGAGGTGGAGGCGGTAGTGCTGCACCAGAATGGTTTACAAATGCGCTCCCCACGAACCACCGGTAAAGAACCATGACCTCGTCCGACCTCACCTGCCGCCGCTGCGGAGGACCGGTTCAGCAAAACCGTGAGCAATACGACGTGCTCGAGGGAATGCACTGGATCTGTTTTCACCTTCCCCTATCTTCTTTTCCCGGTGCCGGCTCAGAGTCTTCTCCGACTTCAACCGAGCCGTGGTGCCTCCGGTAAGCCAGGGAATCGCCCCGGGTTGAATTTCCGTTTTGAGAACCAGCCTCAGGCCAGACAACGGTGCAAGGAGGCCGGAGTAACCGAGAACGGAACGCAGCGCAGCGAGTACCGCTCGCAGGCTGCTCTGGGCGACACCGAGAAGAAGGTCTCCCAGGAATGCATGGCTTCGCAGGCCCTTTTTTCATTTGAGAATGGCCTCCTTTCCAGAAGGCTATTAGGCCCTTCGAGGCTGATCGATCCAGATTGGCCTTTCCAGATAGGCTCCTCCGGGCTCGGAGGAGCCTTCCCGTCGAGTTTTTTCACTCTCACGATCACTTCTTCTCTATCTTTCTCGACCTCCCCAGATTCCCCGGGGGGCAAAGAGGGCTATGGCGTACTCCTGATATTTCAATGACGAGTTTCCACGAGGCTCTAGCCGTCCGTGTCCGCAGGTCCCCCGCTCATGGGTTCGACCTGGGTCTCGGGCTGCAAGGTGTTTCCGCTACTGGAGAGGATGCAGGCTGTAAAAAAGGCTCTGGAGAGATCCACCGGCGGGCCGCCTATCTTCAAGGAGGAGGATCGCTATGAGGATCAGTTGTGTTGCGTTGCTTTGCCTTTTCCTGGCTGGCCCCACCTGGGGCCAAGCGCGGGATGATTTTTTTAACATCGAAAGTCCTCAGGTGAATCCCATCACCGTAGCGCGGGTGGGGGAGGTGGACTTCCTCCTGGTGGCCAACACCCCGGACCACTCCGTGGAGATCTACCAAACCGATGCCGCCAACACCTTCGTGGCGCGGGTGCCGGTAGGGCTGGATCCGGTTTCGGTGAGGTACATCCCTCAACTGGGCCGTTTCTACACCGCCAACTTTCTAGGGGACTCGGTAACCGCCGTTGCCCTCAATCCGGGAACCGGGGGGAGCCCCCTGGGCATCGAGGTGATCGGTACCTTTTATGTCGGCGACGAGCCTCAGGACATCACCTACTATGAGCACGATGCCGGCGGTGAGGAACTGGTTCCCACCTTCTTCGTCACTTTCATGAACCTGGACGGGGCGGGCTGGTTTCGCACCCGCGATCACCAGCCGGTGGGCTCCGGTACGGATTTGTTCGAAGTGGCCATCGAGCTTCCCATCAGCTGGGACTGCAACGGTGAGGAGCTCAACGACACGGTTCGCCAGGCTTTGAAACAGCCTCGCACCTCGTTGATGCGCGATGGCCAATTGGTCACTCTGGCGACTCAATCCGCCTTGCCGACCCCCTTCGACTTTCCGGCCAACTGCCGAGATCCCCAGAGCATTCTCTCCGGTGATCTCAGCAATAGCTTGCAGATCCCGAACCTCGGCACCACCAATTTCAATATGGCCCTGGCCAGCAACGGAGACGTCTTCGTGGTGGGGGGGCAAGCCCAAACCCACCTCGACAACGAGCCCGGCGTGGCGGCGGCGCCCACCGGCTTCGTCAAGAGCATGTTCTATATGGTGCGCGACATTTGCGGCACCCCGGAGGTCAAAGCTCGAGACGTCAATCTGGAACAAAAGCCCTTGCAGCAGTCGCCTCAGCAACCGCTTCCGGCTCCTTTGTCCGCGGAGGGCGAGTCCATGGTCACAGCACAGGTGTTGACGGGGCCGGTGGCATTCTCCAAGGCTCTCTCCCAGCTGACATCCGTCCTCCCCTTCGAGGTCGATGGGGTCGTGACCAAGGTGTTCTTTACCGCCTTCGGCAACGACCGCCTGGGCATCATCCAGCCGGACTTCAACGCCGATCCAAATACTTGGAAGATTCGCCGCCGCAATATCCAGCCCCTGCAGCATCCGGTGGCCGGTCCTCGGGGCCTGGCCTTGAAGCCCGCCAACGGCGATACTTCTCCGGCCCGTCTTTACGTGCTCAATCGCCTCGACAACTCGGTGACCTTCTTCAATCCGGTGAACAATGCCAAGCTCGGGCAATTCGCTTTGCAGCACGACCCCACGCCGCCGCGCATTCGGGATGGGCAGACTTTTCTTTACAGCGCCACCCACTCCGGCACGGGTTTCGTTTCCTGCGCCTCCTGCCATGTGGACGGCCGCACGGATGCCTTGAAGTGGGATTTGGCCACCCCCGACATCGCTGGGGAGCCGATTCCACCGGTGCTGCTGGACGGCGTCGCCATCCACCAGATCACGAATTGGCCCGACGACAAGGGGCTCATGATCACCCAGAGCCTCCAAGGCCTGCTCAATTGGGAGGTCGACCAGGAGACCCAGGAGCTGGTGACCAATGCGCCGTACCATTGGCGGGGAGATCGAGAAGACCTGCCGGCCTTCAACCCCGCCTTCGATGGGCTGATGTTGGGGGATGAGCTGGAGCCGGAGGAGGTTCTCGCCTTCGAAGACTTCGTCAATTCGATCCAATACGGCCCCAACCCGAAGCAACCCCGGGACCGCATGTACAGCGGCTCCTTTGGCGATCCGGACACCTTCGTCTACGACCCAGCGGGAGATGGCAGCACCGGGGGCCAGCGGGGCATGAAGATTTTTCACACGGTGGCGAGCCTGGGAGTTAGCTCCTGCTCGCGCTGCCACCAATTGCCGGAAGGAAGCAACAATCGGATCACCGTGAACCTTGGCCAACCGACCGAGTCCGCGGCGACCCGGGGGTTGTTCCAAAAGGAAGCCAAACGGGATGTCAACGGCTATTCGGACCCGGCCACGACCGCCCTCACGGGCCTCGATGGCATGCTGCACTTTGGCTTCGTGCCCAATATCTTCGCCTGCGACGACCCCCTCTTCCCGCACCTTTTCAATTCGGTGGGCACCATCAACTCCTTCATCAACCTGACCTTCGAAGGGACCATTTGCCCGGGGCAAGGCCCCTTCTGCCCGGACGGGCAGGATTTGGCGGAGTTCGTCCACGAAATGGATTGGGGAACGGGCCCGCTGGTGGGCTATCCCCTCACCGTGAGAAAGAACTCAGCCCCCGGAGCGGACGATGGAACGGCGAGCGTTTGCGATCCGCTGCTACCGGACAACGACGCCATCCTCGACTGCATGGAAGACCAGAGCCGCCTCTCCAATTCCGGGGTTTCTGCTCGAGGGCTCCTGGCCGCGGCCGAACGGGGTTGGTGGTTCGATCCCCGAGTGGATCGCTACATCGAGGAACCCGCGGGTACGGTGCTGACTCGGAGCGCCCTGTTGGGACTAGTGGTCAACCGAGCCGACTACTTGACCTTTACGGCGAGCCCTCTGGGGTCCGAGCGGCGTATCGCGGCTCCCGACGGCAAGCCCTTCAAGTCGACCACACCGGGGGTTCCTCCCGCTAGCCTGGAGCTCCTGCCGATGATCCCCAACACAGGGAATGTGGATATCCCCACCCAGACCCTGGCTTGGGCGGACCTCAACAATGGACAGGTACCGAGTACCAGCGGGAGTCCCTTTCAGCAGGAGAGCATCTTCGTCCACACCCTGCGCATCTACCAGGAAGTTCTGAGCCAGGTGACCCCCCAATTCGGTCTCCCGGAAGTTCGGCACGAAGCGCCTCGGAAACTGCGAGTGGCGGGATTCGATATCCGCCCCGGTTCGGAACTTCACCTGTTCACCATGGACTTTCCGGACGACCTCCCCTTGCCCGTCCCACTGCCGACCCTCAGCGCCTCCGGGCCCCTGAGCCAGGTACCGACGCGGCGGTCGATCTTCCCCCTCTATCCCACCGACCAGGTCCTCTCCGATGGCCGGGAGGTCTGGGAAACGGCGGTCGAGCTCGAGCCCATCGTGTGGACGATGATGCTGCTCGGTTGGGAAGACGCCCCGGGAGTTCGAACCATCTACGAGGACCAATGGGTCCAAGGCACCGGCTTCTCCTTCCCCGATCCTCCGGACGCCGCCACGCTGGGTCTCTTCGATCCGGCTGGCTACAACCTGCACTATGTGCGGGTGGTCAACGAGGATTCCTCTCAGGGCGACGCCACTCTGTGGCAGCCACTCACCATTCAGTAGCCCACCTCTTCTTCCATCGCCCCGAGCCCGTCCCTCCTAATGCGGGCTCGGGGCGAATTTAGAGGTCCGGGTGGCCCCTTTTTCCGAGGGCTCGCCACCGACTTCTGGCGCGCCAAGCCAGCGCCGTCTTGTCCGCTTCCCCGAACCCCGATCATTCCTACAGCAAGAGTGGCTCATGGTCGGCAATTTAGCCGCTTTGTATCGATAAGAAGGTAGCTGGTTTCTGCTAAGGTGATATTCCTTTATTAATTTGAGATATGAAGATCAGCGGGAGACGGCGCCGAGTGCTTGCAACCCAACGGGCGAATAGCTCCAGGAGGCTGTGGAGATTTTCTTTCTAGCTCCTGCGGGGCCGTGAAGACAGCTCTTTCTTGGGGAATCCTCCGCCAGCCTCGGTTTTTGCCCGGTCCTCGCTTTGATCCATCATCCAATCCTGTTGAAGAGGAGAGACCATGAGAAGAGTAGAAGGCTGGCTGGCTATTTTGTTGACGGTAGGTCTGACAGCGAGTCTGACTGGGACCCTGACGGGGAGCTGGACAGCGAGCGCCCTTCCTGGGGACTCCGCCGTGACCTTCGATAACCTGGCGGATGATCCCGCATCAGGGCTGACGTTCAGCAAACACCCATCCTCCCTTTTCTCGATCACGCAGCAAGTTCGTGAGGCCTCCCTTCTCCAACCGATCGATTTCGTCTCCCGGGTGCTGAGTCTCCCGGCCATGGGAGGATTCGGCCTTTCCGGAGCTGCGGTGTGGGATTTCGACCGGGATGGCGATTTAGATATTTATCTGGCCAATGGCCCCGGAGCAGCCAATAGCTTGTTCTCCAACCAGTTGATGGAAACCGGCTCGGTCCGTTTTGTCGACGTCGCCGCCAGCGCCGGCGTCGAGGCGGCAGCCCAGGATAGCCATGGGGTCTGCTACGGAGACATCGACAACGATGGCGACCCGGACCTGGTTGTTCTCGGGCGCCGGGAAGCCAATCTGCTATTCGAGAATCGGGGTGACGGCACCTTCCAATCGATTGCCAACAGCGGCATCGGGGCATCGGAACGCACATCGACGAGCTGTTCCATGGGGGACGTTGATGGCGACGGGTTGCTCGACCTGGTGGTGGCAAACGCCTTCGATTTGATCAACCATGTACCTCTCTTCTTCGAGGCTTTCGCATTGAGCGAGGCCAATCAGCTTTTCTTGAATAACGGCGACAATTCCTTCACGGACATCAGTGGGGCATCGGGGATTACCAACACGGTCTTTCCTGATCCCAACGACAACGGGCAACCAACCATCACCTGGGCTACAGCCATGGTGGACATCGATCTCGATGGCGACATGGACATCCTCTTCGCTGATGATCAGGCAGCGTACCCGGAGGCTACCGATACCTTTCCCTTCCCACCCTTCGAGCCGGGGACGGATCGCGGCCTGCTGCATATTTTCCTCAACGATGGGCAGGGTCATTTCGTCGATCACCCGATCCTCGACACTCCCTTTGCCACCGGTGCCTACATGGGATTTAGCTTCGGGGATTTCGACTGCGACGGCCACCTGGACTTCTTTGCGACCAACTTTGGCGACTACGCCATAGTTCTCGGGGATCCGGATCCTCCCATTTTGGGTTTTCAAGCGAGTCGTTGGTTCCTCGGCGAGGGAGACGGCAGCTTTCTCGACCCTGGCGTGGGGAGTGACATCCTCGCGACGCCCTTCGGCTGGGGAACGGAGGCCTTCGACTATGACAACGATGGCGATCAGGACATCCTCTTTCACGGCGGCCTCGACCTAATGGCTCAGGTGTCCCTCGACAACCAGGGAGCCATCTTTCAGAACCAAGGATGTTCAGGGAGCTTCACGGCCGACCTGGAGGCCGTCACCACGGACCACTCGCGGCGCAGCGTTCGGGCCCTGGCGGTTGGAGATCTCGATCACAACGGTTTCGTAGATCTCGTCCTGCCGTCGGAGATGAACGTGGCAGCGAATGTCCCTCTGGAACCCAACCCTCTGCAGCTTGGCTCTCCCTACGATGCCGCGGCACGGTTCGCGAGATTTTGGGCCGAGACTCCGGCAGGTCTGGACCAGTGGACCCAGGCGACCAACGAGTTGGGGGACCTGGTGGTCGAGCTCAACAGCGGAAACGACCACCGATGGGTCTCCGTAGAGGTCATGGGGACCATCGGGATCCTTGCGGAAGGCCAAGTGAATCGGGACGGCATCGGAGCCGTCGTCTCGTTCACCCCGAAGAGAGGGGACACGGTGATGAGCCCAGTCACCGGTGGTGCCAGCTACCTCTCCCAAAGCAGCCGCGAGCGGATCTTTGGGCTCGGTGAGGAACGAAGGGGGGAGATAGACGTCCACTGGCCTGGTGGTCTGCGCAATCGCTACGCCAAGGCGAAGGCGGGGGAGCGATTGGTTTTTCCAGAGATTCCCTGTGACCCAGAAGGAAATTGGGCAGACGAGGATGAGTTCCAAATGTGCCTAAAAGAGGTCCTTCGGGAGCTTCGAAGGGCTGGGATTCTCACCAAAGGCGCCAGGTTGGGTTTCCAGAAAGGCATGAGCGATCTGTTCGAAGAGATCCATGGGGATGACGACGACGACTCGGATAGTGATTCGGATAGTGACTCGAACAGTGACTCGGACAGTGATTCGGATAGTGACTCGGACAGTGATTGAGCTCCATCTTCCGAGGGTTGGGCGGGATTGTCGCTGTCTCCGGTGGCTAGAGGGGGGCTAACGGACTTCTCCAGAGACCATCGCCGAGCCAGGGAGGAATGAAGGGAGCGGGGTCTCCGGACCCGACGCGACGGTGGGTGTGAGCGGAGGTTTCCTGTCCCCGACGTCTTCAGAGGGCTGGTTAAGAGGCCTTCGTTCTCGCAATGCTCTTCGAACAGCCTGTTGGGAAGTCGTCTGACTTTGCAACAGACCTGGGTAAGCCTGTTTGGAGGTCGTTTGAATCTTGAACAGTCCTTGAACAGGCTATTTGAGGATCGTTTGAATCTTGAACAGTCCTTGAACAGGCTATTTGAGGGTCGTTCGAATTTGAAACAGAGTTCGAACAAGCTGTTCAAGGGTCGTTTCATTCTGAAACAGTCCTCCAACAGCCTGTTCATTGGCCGTCTGGTCTACCGGTAGACCTCAAACAGTCCGCTTGAGGGTCGTTTCAGCTGACAACCGGTCTTTGAAGGCTCCGTGAGGGCCGGTTCCCTTCGCGATTGGGCTTCACGGAGCAAGGGAAGGCTTGCCGGCGCTTTCATCTCCAGCTTCCGGTGCTTTGCCAGAGGTGTCGTCTTTTCTCCCTCGTCTTGCTGACCCTTGCTGACGGCGGCAGCGGCAGAAATGTTCGCTGGTCTTTAGCCTTTCCTGGGGTAATCTAAGCTTCAAAATGGCAAATACGGAAGAAGTATCGGAAATCCTCGCCCGAGCGCGCCAGGGGGATGGGGAGGCCGTGGACCAGTTGGCGCCTCTGGTCTATGAGGAGCTGCGGGCAGCGGCTCGGAGGCAACTGCGGCGGATGCGGCCCGGGCAGACCCTGGACACTACCGCGCTGGTCCATGAGGCCTACCTCAAGTTGGTGGACGGCCCCCCGGCCGCCTGGCAGGACCGCACTCACTTCATCTCTGTAGCGGCGGTGGCCATGCGCCATCTCCTGGTGGATTACGCCCGCCGCCGGGCGACCCAAAAACGGGGCGGCGACGAGCTTCGAGTCACCCTGGACGATCACTTGATCGGCGCCACTGGCCGCCCCCTGGAGCTGCTGGCCGTCAACGAGGCCCTCGATGCCCTGGCGGAGCGCAGCGAGCGGCTAAGCCGATTGGTGGAGCTACGCTTCTTTGGGGAGTTGAGCATCGAAGAGACCGCCGAGGTCCTGGGGATGTCCCCGCGCACCGTCAAACGGGATTGGCGCAAGGCGAGAGCTTTCCTCTTCCGGACTCTCTCCTCCCCTTCCCCAGCCACCGGGTTGGTGGGCGAGATGCCCGTCTAGGGGAAAATGAGCTCGTCCATGGCCGACCGAGAGCATTGGCAGCAGATCGAAGCGATCCTGGACGAGGTGCTCGAGTTGCCCGAGGCGACCCGGTTGGCCTTTCTGGACCGGCGAGGCTTGGATCCTCTGCTCCGCGAAGAGGTCGACGCCCTGCTGGCTGCGGACCGGGACGCCGGAGCCTTCCTGGACTCTCCAGCAGCGGAATACCTGCCCTCTCTAGCGGAAGGCCTCGCCGCGGAGGCCGAATCTTCCAAGGCTGAATCTTCGAAAACGAGCTCTTCCAGAACCCGAAAAGGCCTCTCTTGGGTGGGGCGCCCAGTGGGGCCTTACCGAATCCAGCGGGAAGTCGGCAGCGGCGGTATGGGGGAAGTCTATGAGGCCTACGACTCCCGCCTGGAACGCACCGTGGCCCTCAAGCGGGTTCAGTTGGGCAGGATCAGTCCTTGTTCCCAAGAGGCTTCCCAAGATTCCCCCGGCAAGGACTCTTCCAGCAAAGACTCCGTCCTTCGGCAGCGCTTCCGCCGGGAAGCTCGCCTGGCCGCGGCCCTCAGTCACCCCGCCATCGTCCGTATCCACGACATTCTGGAGGAGGGGGGCGAAGATTGGCTGGTCATGGAGTATCTCGAGGGGCGAAGTCTCGCGGCAGTGCTCCAGGAGGGCCCCTTGGCTGAGCAGCAGGCGCTGGCCTGGGCGGAGCAGCTCACCGCAGGGCTGGCGGCAGCTCACCGCCGCGGCATCATTCACCGGGACCTCAAAGCTCAGAATGTTCTGATCACCGTCGACGGCGACGCCAAACTCCTGGACTTCGGCCTGGCCAAACGGTTCGCGGAACCCCTGAAGCAGATCCAAGAGACCGCCCTCACCGGCGACCAGCAGGTCCTGGGCACCCTCGGGGCCATGTCACCGGAACAGGCTCGGGGCCAGGAGCTCGACCCCCGCTCCGACCTCTTTTCTCTGGGCAGCTTGCTTTACGAGATGGTGACCGGCGAGTCGCCTTTCTGGGACCCGAACCCCGCCGTGACCCTGACCCGCATCTGTTCCCATCCGCCGCCGTCGCCGCGAGCCAAAAACCCGGCCCTGTCGCCGTTGATCTCGGAGCTGATCGAAGGGTTACTGGAGAAGGACCCGAATCAGCGGCCCCAGAGGGCTGAGGAGATTCTCCAAGTGATCCGGGGAGGGGAGGCTAGCCGACGACGGATTCCTGCCTCCCGATGCAAGGCAGCGGTGACTCCAGTCCTGGCCCCTATCCTGGTAACAGGGCTGGTTCTGGTCATCTCGGTGGTCTTGGCTGGGTGGTGGTTCTGGGGCCGCACCCCTCCGCCACCTCGCTATGTGGCCGTGACGATGCCGGAAGTGATCATCGCCGGAGGGGATGGACTGGATAAGAGCCAAGACCAGGCGGCTGGTGGTGCCACGGACGGAGTTACTCCTAGACTCGCCGGCGAGAACCGAAGGGAGGCCGAGGAGCGGGCTGAGGACCAGCTGTTGGCTTCCAGCATCCATGCCGCCCTGCAACAGGGCCTTAGCCAGCTTCAGGGTTTGGCCGCGGTCACCACCGCCGGCCTGGAGTCTGTTCCGGCCTCTTCCCTAGCAACGGCCCGGGCTCTGGGCGCGGTGGAAGCCCTCACCGCCCGCCTCTCCTGCTTGACCAGTCGCTGCCAGGTGACCCTCAGCCGCCTAGCCGTCGCTGATGGCCAGGTCCTGGGGCTCGCCGCCTTCGACGTTCCCAAGAACAATCTGGCTTTCCTGCGCACCGCTGTGTTGAGCCGCTTGCGGCAGGCGTATCCCGGTTTCAGGACGCGATCCGGAGCTATCTCGAACATCTCTAGTGACGGCTATCGCCGCTTTCTGGAGCTGTCCGACGCTTACCAAACCCACGGTCCTCTCCGGGGGGAAGCTCTGATCGAAGCACTGGAGCGCTTACGGAGGCAGGAGCCCCAATTCCTGGAAGTCCACCTGCTGGAGGCCAATGTAGCCCGGGAGAGCTTTTACAGCTCCCGCGACAAGAAATGGCTCGACCACTCCTTGGATCTCCTCGACCGGGCCGGGGAGCTGGCTCCCCGAGATCCCCGGGTACCCGCCAATCTCTTCGATATCGCCGCCGAGAGCGAGCAGTGGGATCTGGCGGGGGAGGCCCTGGCGGATCTGCAAGCCTTGGAGCCTGGGGGTTCCGAGGCGCTGCAGAGAGAGGCTCGGCTCCTGGTCCATCGGGGCCAAGGGGCTCGAGCCCTCGAGCTGATGCGGGGCGCGGCGGATCTTCAACCAGCCCAATACCGGCTATTCAACCTAGCTTTGATGGAGTACCAGGAAGGCCAGGTGAGCGCGGCTCGCCGGACTCTGGAGAGGCTCCTGGAGCGAAGTCCGAGCTACCACAAGGCCCGGTCCCTGCTGGCTCAGCTAGAGCTGCTCTCGGGCAGTCCGGCCCGGGCCGTGGAGCTTTTCGAAGGGCTCGTGGACCCGGAGACAGCGGGTTCGGAGGATTCCAACTTGGGTACGGCCTACCTGCTGACGGGCCGGTTCGAGGCTGCTGCCTGGAGCTTCCAGAGAGCCTATGACCAGCAGCCGGGAAACGCCATCGTCGCCCTCAATCTGGCGGATGCCCGCTCCCTCGAGGGCGACCAGGAGAGCGCCCAGGCCCTCTACCTCCTTGTGCTCGAGCTGTTGGAGCAGGATACCGAGCTTGCCCGGTGGCAGCGGCTCACCGTCGGCGGCCAAGCCCTGGCCCACCTGGGCCGCCAACGGGAAGCCGCCGCCGCGGTTCAGGAGGCCGGGCGAATCGCTCCCGACAACCCCCAGGTGGCTCTGGAATCGGCTCTGGTCTACACCCTCACCGGCGACCTCAACATCTCCCTGGTCCAGGTCGAGAAGGCCCTCACCATGGGCCTCGGTCCCCATTGGTTTCGCCTGCCTTGGTTCGCTCCTCTCGAGGCCCTACCGTCCTTTCGTGAGCTAGCGGGTTAACCGCCTCGACTCCTCGAGACGGATTGGGCTTTGGGACTACCTAGGTTGCTGAGGACCGGGGCCACCGCCAACGGAGGGCACGATCAAGGAGGGATCGACCTGGAAATACTGGGATAGGCGAACGGTGCGTGTCCGGCCGGAGCCGATTTTCCGGCGATAGACAAAGAAAATCTCATATTCGATCTCGTCGTCCGAACTATTGGCAGGGTCGGGGTCGGTGCCCCTGGTCAGCGTCCAAGACCAACCGGTCCGTTTTCCGGACTTCGCATCCGTGACGGGCTTGGACTGAAAGTCGTAGCCCATCAAGTCTTCCATGTCGCAAGGGACGATGTTGCCGAATTCGACCTCGAAGCCGGGGAATGTGTTGCGCTTCGTGTCCAGGTGCCATTCCATAGAGAAGCTCACCTGTTTATCGGGACCCGGGGACAGCTGAAGCTCCTGTGGGTTCGAATCCACAAAACTGCCCTGCCCTCCGGCGTCAAAGGTCACGCGAATGATTCCTGCTTTGGGGCCGTTGGCCATGGCTCTTCTCCTTGGGGTAGATATTTTTTCTGTCGCTCAATAGGTCCATGTCTACCGAGGGAGGGGAGGACAGAAGGACCCTCGGATTCCGACTCTCGTTCGAGAAACCGGGGGTCCCGCTGCCGGCTCGGGAGCTGGAACGAAGGTGATTGCTTCGCCGCAGGGTGTTCCCCGGCGGTTCCGCTGGACACTTAGCCTACGACGATTCGCCAGTAGCCTGTGCTGTAGGTGGCCCATTGGTTGTTTGCAGCGTTCCAGGTGCCGTGAAGCGGTGCCGCGGTGTAGATCTCCAAGAAGACCGCATCGGCATTCGCTGACATCGTCACCGGGTTCCCGCTCCATCCTGAGGACCAGGACCAAGAAACCAAGTAGTCCTGTTTGCCGTTGCCGGTAAACCAGACCTGGCACCAATTGGGGGTATGCCCGAGGTTGTGGGGAATGGTCGTGGTGTGGCGCGTCGAGTTGCTGTCCGCTACCCAGCCCGAGGCAAAGGCTCCGGCCGTGGCCGTCACTGCCGGAGTGGCCAAGTCTTTCAGTTCGACAACGTCCGTGGCTTCGACTGCGGGTCCCAAATCCAATGGATTCGTCATGATGAGTTTCCTTTTCCGTTGTAGGAGGTTCCATTGTCGGCGATGGGCGAAAAGCACTGTGCTTTCTGCTGCCACCACCTGGGTGAACGACAACGGAGGACTTGAGGGGCCATCTTTTTTTGATGATTCTCTTTTTGGGGCCAGGGGAGGGGAGGTGGCTGTTCGTGGATCGTCTTTTTCTTCGTTGATCCAGTTTGAGGTGGGTTTTCGCCTGGCAGTTAGTTGTCAGTGCCAAATCAACTGGGAGAAGGAGGAGGAATGCTTCATAAAACGGTCACATTTTCTGGATTCGCTGCCTTGGTGGTGGCTCTAACCCTTTCGGCCCCCTTGGAGGCCCAAGAGGTGGAGCTTCATCCGTCCTCTTTGAGGCTCACCAAGGGGAAGTCCAACACGGCCACCGCTCTCTTCCTAAACGCCCAGTCGAACTACGTTCCTGCGGTCACCTTCTCCTTTTCTTCATCCAACCCAGGGGTGGCTAGCGCTGGCCCCGCGGTGACCAATGGCATCGCTTCGCCGAACCTGGCTTCCATCGTGGCCCTGAACGCTGGGGTGACCCAGGTGACGGCTTCCTACAACGGTCAGACCAGCGCCCCCATGGTGGTCACCGTGGACGATCCGGCCGCTTCTCCCGTGGCGGAGATTCATGGCGACAACGACGCCTCCGGTGGAGGAGCCATCACCACCTATGTGGGAGAGCCCATCGAAGTGGATGGGGAATCCTCTTTGGGGGTGGACTCCTTGCAATGGGATTGGGGAGACGGGGACCTGTCCACGGGAGTGCTTTCTGCGACCCATGCCTACCTCGAAGCGGGGACCTTCCTCTTGACCCTCACCACCACCAACTCTTCAGGGGCATCCTCTACGGACACCGTCGTGGTCACCGTCCAGGACTTTCCCCCTCCCACCCAGACTTTCGTGGTGACCACCCAGCTGGAGCTCATGGATGCCTACAACCAATGCTCCGGAGGTGAGCACATCGTGATCCCAGCCGGCACGACGATCCTCGGTCACATCGTGCTGCCGGCCCGCAACCTAACGGATTACGTCACCATCCGGTCCAGTGCCACGATGCCGGATATTCGCGACCGCATCCAGCCGGATCATCCCGGGCTGGTGGTTTTCAAAGGGACATTCGTCAACCCACCGTCTCTGGCCTTGGGCAGCTCCGTGAAAATGTTGCGGTTCGTAGGGATCAAATTCGAGCCGGTCCAGCAGTCAGCCCTCTCCCACACGGTGTTGGTGCGGGTGGGAGAACCGAGTCAGACGAGCCTCGACCAAAACCCCGAGAAGATCATCTTTCAACATTGTGTGATCGAGCCCCCGGACGACACCAAGGTGCGCCATGGCTTTCAGTTGGATGGCTACAAGATCTCCCTGATCTCCGGTTGGTTCGGGAACATTCAAGTGACCTGCGACAACACCGGCTGCCAGGGGGATTCCCAAGTCGCTTACAGCGTCAACGGTAGGGGGGCCCACGTTTATCTGAATTCCTACCTGGAGGCCTCGACGGAGAACATCCTCTATGGAGGAGCGGATGTCGATGTGAAGGGACACACCCCGACCAATGTGGAGATTCGTCGCTGCCATTTCACCAAGAACGAGGATTGGAAGCCGGCGTTTCCTCAGCAGGCAGCGCCCTACAGCCTGAAGAACCTGCTGGAGCTCAAGATCGGACGCCGGATCTACGTCGAAGGCAGTGTCTTCGGACCCTTTTGGTACGGCGGTCGGGACAGCGGCCAGGGCAACGCCTTCAACTTCGGCTCGTTGCCGGAGCGGGCCAGCCCCTGGACTTCGGTGGAAGACTTCGTGTTGGAAAACAGCCTGGTGAGCGACGTTTCCGGTATCTCGCGGGTCAGTCGAGATGGCAGCGCCGTCTGGTCCGGCTACGGCGCCCGGAAAGTGGTGGGAACGACCTTCAAGAACGTCCTCGTCGACGGTATCAACGATTTCGCTCCAGCCAATGGGGCGTCTCGCCTGCTGGTTCTCGCCAACCAAGCGGAAGATATCTCCTTCGAGAACATCACTGTGGTGGACGGTGCCGAGAACTCCGACCAGGTGATCTGGATGGAGTCGTCGGATAGCTTTCGCTTTCGATTGACGGATTCCATCATCGGCCTGGGGGGCGGTCTGTCCTTCTTCAGTAGCTCTGGCAGAGGCAATTGTGCCCTCAACTTCGGCACGGGGGGATCCAACTTCACCCTTCCGTGCCCGCAGGATGGTAGCTGGGACGTCAGCGGCAACATCTTTGTACGCTATTACTTGGCAAACCGGAGCCACTACCCCCAGGACAACTGCTACGACCCTTTCGGCTATGACGAGGTCGGTTTCGTGGACCTGGCCGGGGGAGACTATCGGCTGAGCGCTAACCGGACCTGCTACCCCGGCCAGCCAGCCCCCGGGGCGGACATCGATCTCATCGAAGAGCGGACTCGGTGTACGGTTTCCGGGCTCAGTGCAGACTGCACGGCTCCTCCTACCGGACAAAGCCCGTACCCAGGGCCGGCGGTGCCCACGCTGCCGGGAATCCTAGAAGCAGAGAACTTCGACCGGGGGGGAGCGGGGGTTGCCTACGGCGAATCCTTCGGCGCCACGGGCAGCGGAGTCTACCGATCGGACCCCGTGGAAACCGTCGACCTCCAGGCGAGATCCTCCGCTAGCGGTGGCTATGCCGTCTTCGAGGCAGCAGCGGGGGAATGGTTGGAGTATTCGGTGGAGGTTCCCAACGGCGGTCTCTATGACCTAGGCGTTTGGGTCGCTTCCGAATTCAACTCCGGCCAGTTCCACTTAGAAGTGGATGGCGTTGACGTAACCGGCCCGATGACTGTGACCTCCACGGGCAATTGGGGAACCTTCGATGTGCTGACCCATTCCGGCATCGCCCTCACCGCGGGCTCCCACATCCTGCGTCTCGCTATGGATGTGAACTCACCGGATCTCTGTGGCTGTGTGATCGGCAACTTCGATCGGTTGGAGTTGCAGGCTTCGGTGAGCTCCGGCGAGATTTCCTGGGTCGATCTCCAAAACACCGATTCCAATGGAGGTTCCGTATTTCGGGGGTCCGCTTCGAGTCCCTACTACGGCAAAGCCATGAGCGACCTGGAGATCGGCGCGGGGCAATACGTCGAATGGACCCATCGCGGAGATCCGGACGTTTGGGTGGGTTTGGTCAATACGGCCACCGCCGGAGCCAGCAGTTGGATCACGGATATCGCCTACTCCTACGCCGGTGACATTCGTGAGTTCGCCGTCTACAAAGCCGATGGCAACCTGTCTCCCGGGGATCGGGTGCGAATCTCGGTGGACAGCACGGGAGAAGTTACCTACTACCGCAACGGAACTCTCGTCTACACATCCCAAGCCTCTGCCACGGGCAGCTACCGCCTCTTCATCATCATCCAGGAAGTTGCCGGCAACGGCATCGACGACGCAGCAGTCGGTAACCTATAGAAATATGGTGTCAGGCATGCAGTCCGTGCAGCGCTTAAATACATGTGCGGTGTCAGGCATGCGGTCCGTGCAGCGCTTAAATACGCCCCCTTGAGTAGAGGGAATCTACCCAGGGGGCGATCCATGACTCCGGAGGTCGAAGTAGCCGGCCGCTAGGTCGGTCTCCGAGAGCGGTTTCGTCATTCTCTAGTGAAGTAGGGGGAGAAGCTACCTCAGCCCTTCGGGCATTCTAGCTCTGGGCGAAAGTAGCGCTCCGAGCAGCTGTGTCGCCGGACTCGAAGCCATCGGCCAAGATCTCTCCCCGTCCGAAAGGGTGAGCTTTTGTCGGAAAGCCGGATGCGGGAGAGTCGCTTGTCCGTTGTGGTGAGCGGGTGGTTGAAACGGAGCTTGGTCTGGCTGTTGAGCCACCCGATCGACAGGCGTCCACACCTCAACTCACGAGCAAGACCTGCCGAATCACCCTCGCGAGTCCTTGTCGGTCTCGCTTCGCAGCAACCTCTTGAAAGCTCGCCAACAGTCCGGGAATGCGGTGGGGAGCCTCGTGGAGCTGGGATTGCAGGAGCGGACCCAGTTCGTCACGAACTAACCGATCCTCGTCGATACTCGTGGCGTTGTCTTGGGTCGACAAGCGCGCAGGAAAGGGAGAGAAACCAGCAAAAATCGGTTCACTGTTCTCCGACACAGCAACCGAGTCGAGATCGAGACGGCCGAGCAGGCCACTACCAACTAGCTTCGTCTCAGCGCGCAAGCGCAGGTCGATCACCTCAAAGAGCCCTTCCCCGAGGTGCACATCGTTCGGCTGTGCGAAGAGACGCTGCGCTCTTTCCAGCAAGGTTGGTAGCCGGGGAACCACCTGCCATAGCCGCCAGCCTTCAGCTCCATCATCCACCAGCGCTAGGCAGCGTTGCCCCAAGAGACGGGGACCGGCTTTGGCGTGCCACCGTGCCCAGTCGATGATCGCGAGGGAGGCCTCTTTGGGATCTTTGAATAGGCCGGCTACCGGCGAGCGAAGCTTCCAGGACGGCGAAAGACCGACCCAGTCTCCACCGCGCACCTGCTCGAGGGTGGGCTTTGCGCGCGCTGACTCATGGAGCATCGCACGCCCTTCCACCGGTGGCCACACGCCTCCTACCGGAATCGAGGAATCGGGCAGGAGGGGTAGGTCTGTCGCACGGGTGGGCTCCTGGCTCCCCCTTTGCTGCAAAATAGCATCTAGCGGCGACCGGCGCTCCCTGCCGCCGAGACCCAGAGTGGACAGGCTCGGCAAGTGGTTCTTCTCCGCCTCCTTCGTAGCCGCCAGGAGTGCAGGGCCGCTATCCACGGTACTACTGAGCTTCGGCAGCGCGTTGCGGCTCCACAGCTCTCGTACTCGCTCCAGAGCCAGGCGAGCGGCCAGAACGAAGGTTTCGCGAACTCCTTCCCCAGTCTCCGAGATGGCCTCCGTCGTTGCTAGTGTCGGCGCGCAGCCGAGTGCTTCTCGGAGTTCCTCCACGGTGGCTGCATCGGCGCAGTCGCGCTTGTTGGCCTGCAGCACAACTCCCACTGGGGGGACCCTTTGTCCCGTGATCTCCTGTAGGGATACGAAGGACCGGAGGTTTTCTTCCAACGCCTCCGGGCGCGAATCAGCCACGAAGACCACTGCATCGGCTGTCTCTAGCAAGAGGCGCCGCCGACGCTCCAGTACTCGTTGGCCGGGAACACCGATGATCTGACAGCGGATCGGCATCCCCTGGAAACTGCCGCCGACGTAGTCGACCCAGTCGAAGTAGAGGGTGCGCCCGTCCACGTCCTCTCCAGAGAACAGTTCCGAGCCCAGAGTGCTAGCGAGATAGCGAAGGTTGGTCGTCTTTCCAGCCAGCGCCGGTCCGTCGTAGATCACCCGAATGACGACACATTGCCGCTCTGTATCTAGAAATGGCATGGCTGAAGAATAGCTTACCGAGGCCCGTGGGGATAGGAGAGACAAGCGACCCATCGACCTCAATCTCCGCCACTTCCTGGGTCGAGAAAACGGAGATCCCGCGGATCGCTTGCGGGATTTGCCGCAAACTTTGTGGAGAAGCCGGGTGACAGGATACCCCTCTTGAGGCGGTCCCTGAGATCCGGTTCAGCGAGAATTAGAATTCGACCGACGATAAGCTCACAATGCCTCGCTGCGGTGTCAGCAGGGGTGTCAGCAGCGGTGTCAGGCATGCAGTCCGTGCAGTCCTAAAATACGCCCCGTCCTGAGTAGAGGGAATTTACCTCAGCCCCTCCGGGCGCCCTAACTTTGGCCGAAAGTAGCGCTCCAGGCAGCCGTGTCGCCGGACTCGAAACCATCGCTAAAGATCGCTCCGAGGGTGACCTGGAAGATTTCCACCAGGCCCGTACCGATGTTGCCCGCCTGATCTTCCGCCGACACTTGATATTGAACGATACCGCCCGCCTGGCCGGGAATCTCGCCGCGATAAACCTGGCCGCCGCTATGTTTCATCTCGATCACCTGGGCATCACCACTATCGACGGTGTAGGTGAGGAGGATTTGGTCGGCGAAGAAGTTTCGATCCGAGCTCATGTCGTCGAGGATAAGCGCTCGCACCACGTAAGGACCGTTGGTATCGCTGGTATCGGGGAGATCCTCGGTGGCGATGATGCGCGGCGGTCGCGTGTCTAAGGGGCCGCTGCTGAGGTAGATCCGGTTGATGAAGTCTCCCGACTCTCCCTGGGCGGTGACGACATCGAAGCGCCCATCGCCATCGAGATCCGCCACCGCGATGTCGAGGGAGGAGTCGCCGATTTGCTCGATCACTCCGGTGGTTTGAGTGAATCGACCGGTGCCATCATTCTCATAGGTTTTCTCACCGCCGCCAATGCGAGCGATGATCAGGTCGAGATCTCCATCATTGTCATAGTCGACGAATTTGGTGTCGTTGTCGTCCTCACTGGGGTTGGGGGAGACGTTGTCGCTGATATCGGTGAACACCGCATTGCCGTCGTTGCGCAGTAGAAACTCGGAGCTCGAACCGGGGCGGGCGTTGGCCCCGAGGAGGTCGAGGTCACCGTCGCCGTCGATGTCGCCGAAATCGTAAGAGTAGGAGGTAGCGTCGGCGGGGATGGTGGTCACCAAGGAGAAGACTCCGCTGGAATCGTTGCGGTAGAGGCGGCTGTTGGCGGTGCCGGTGCTAGCGGTTTTGACGTCGAGGTCGAAGTCCCCGTCGATGTCCGCGAAGATGACGTCCATGTTCTCGCAAGTGTTCTCGGTGGGGTGGCGGCTGGCCGTTTCATCGGTGAAGAAACCGGCGTCGTCGTTGACGAAGATGCGATATTGATCGCACCCGAATCGGTTGCCATCGCCGCTGGCCAGGTAGAGATCGAGATCTCCGTCGTTGTCGATATCGGCAAATTGAGCCCGTGAGCTGGATAGGGCGATATTCGGCAGCTGAGCTGCCGTGACATCGGTGAAGACTCCCGTGCCGTCATTGCGAAACAAGGCGGGGCGCCGTTCGAAGTCCTGGGCGAAAATGAGGTCGAGGTCCCCATCGTCGTCCATGTCTCCCATTTCGACCCCTCGGCAGAGCCCACTCCAGCCGAGGCGAGAAGCCGACTCGTCGGTGAAATTGCCGGAGCCGTCGTTGATGTAAATGCGTTGGACCTCCGGCGTGCCCGCCGTGGCAAAGCCGCCGCCGTTGGCGAACACCAGGTCCAAGTGGCCGTCGCCATTCAAATCCCCGACGCTCACTTGGTTGGTGAACTCCGCCGGGCCCGGGGAGGGGAAGTGGGTGGCGGTGGCGTCAGCGAATTGTTGAGGATGGGCAGCCGTGCTCGAGAGAACCAGTCCAACCAAAGGGAGGAAGGCTGCTGTCCTGAAGGTCGTGTTGCTTTGGCGACTAAAGGGATGGTGAGGGTTCGGGTATGGCGGCAAAGGGGTTTCCTTTCGGTCGAGAGGCAGGTAGATCTGCATGGGGCGGACCCCCAGGGCTTTGGAGAGTCTAGGCCAGAGGTAGGGTGCTAGTTGTGCGTGTTGCCCACAATCCTCTTGCTGCCCAGGACCTCTCTAGAGGTGGGGCTATAGTTTTCCGGCTTCCAGAGCAGCTGTCGCTCTCACCCGGGTGGCTCGGATTCTTCCTTCGACCTCGGAGTCGATCCCCCGAGCTTCGTAGGCTTCCTCGAAGGCGCGGTAGTAGTCGAGAGTCTCATAGAACAGCCTGGCGGTGCGGCAGTCGAGGATGTGTTTCCGGCTGGCCAGGTCTTCGCGGGTGGGCACGACCACCTCGCGGCCCACATGGTAGGCCCGAAGGGTGCGTGGAAAGGTCTCGCGATGGTTGAGATCGAGCAGCCTCTCCAGGGTGAGAACGCTTTGCAGGAGTTGAAGAGTGCTTCGGCCCCTAGCTTTGAAGCCCTTCTTCAAAAGGATCGCTTGGTTCTTTCGCTGCCGTAGCTCAGTCCAATAGTCGGTGCTCGCGAGAGAGATGCATTCCACTTTCACCGTGGGAGGAACGAAACGGCGCCCCGAGCTGGATGGTTTGTCCGCAGGGCAAGCGGAGTGACCGTCCTGGGTTTCGAAAGATAAAAGGGTGGCTGACCCTTCCGCCGAGCAGGAGGGAATGCTCAGCAATTCGATGGGGTCCAGGCCGTACTCTTCGTTGGTGAAGAAGAGGATTCCTTCGGCGGGGACTTGATCGACGATTCCTAGCTCTTCTACCAGCTGGATCATCATTCGCTGGACGAGAATCTCCTCTCCCGGAATGTCTCCTTCGAAGAGGGTCAAAAAGGTCTGCACATCCTCGGCGGTGACGCAGTCCTGGGGGAGGTCGATATTGAAAAATGGGAGGTGAAAGCGATCCGACGGACCTTCTTTGCTGTCACATTTAGCCAGGGCCAGGAGGCGCTGGATCTCCCGTTCGATCTCCTCACGGTTGACCGAGGGTACGGTGGTAAAGCTGACGCCGGTCAACTCTTCCGCAAGGCTACGGGCTTTCTGAACTTGCGAGCGGTGGTTGCTGCTGTCGGTTATGAAACCCAGATCGAAGATATCGCTGCTGCGTAGGCGGTAGACATTGCGAAAAAGATCCGCGTCGAAGGAATCGAAGATTGAAGGCGCTTTCCCCTGACGCCTCGTCTCCCCCTGCTGGTTGGCGTCGCTGCGACGACCTTTCCTCCCACTCCGGCCCCGCTCCTCGGCGCTTCCTGTGCCTCCTGCGTCGCGGGGGATCAGATAGGTGTAGGTGCGGTCGTCCGTAGAGATGATGTGGGGGGTGATGACCACGATCACCTCCTTGCGATCCCGGATCTTGCCTTCTTTGCTGAACAGACGGCGTAGCCACCGAACCCGGCTGAGACCAGGGAGACCGACCACATCGCTCTGCTGAGTGTCGGCGATCAGACCGCCGATAACGAAAGGGGTGTCGTTGGCGACCCGAACGAGAGTCTGGACCTGCCGGCTCTGTACCGGCGGAGCGACCAGGATGCCGAGATCCGGGAGGACGCGGCTCGGACCCGCGGAGCTGATGATGGTCTCCACCTGAAGGGTGACCTCCGAGTTGTCGAAGGCGGCCCTGGGCCGCAGGTTGAGAATGATGCCGGTGGAGATGAAGTCGTTTTCGCTGAGCAGCACCCCGTCATCGATACTCAATTTCTTGGTGAAGGGCAGGTCGTCGCCGACTTTGATGCGCGCTTGGCGGCCATCGAGAACGAGTACCGAGGGCCGCGATAAAACGGTGGCTTGACCGCGGTCGACCAAGGCTTTCAGTTTCACTTTGAAGTTGAGCAAGGTTTTCGGGCTGGGACGGGTGAAACCCAAAGAAAAGGGCTGGAACAAGCCGCCGTCCTCTTGGAACGAAACGTCATAGTTGTCCTTATTGCCTTCGAATTCGACGCCCACATCCTGCAGGAAATCCCGATCCAATTCGATCACCAAGGCCTCGATGAGAATCTGCCGTGCCGCCACGTCGATATCCTGCTGCAAGCGTTCGAGAAGTTTGTACAGCGGCTTCGGGTCGGTTTCGTCGTAGACGATGAGCAGGCGCTGTTGGGGGGCGCTGTCGGTGATCCCATCGAGGCGCTGCCCTCCCGTGAGGGACGAACGGGAGGGCCCGGTGCCCGTGCCTTCCCCTCCATGCTCTGCATCCACCAGGGAGGTGGTTCCCGAGTCGATCAGGTTGATGATCACCGGGCGGCTCAGCAAAGCGCGGTTCGCTCCCTTCGAGGTCGAGCGAACCTCGTCGAAAATGACATCGCTGAGGTTCTCGCCGTTGGCCGGAGTAGTCTTGTTTTTCTTGTACTCGATAATGGGGTAGCCGAGGGTCTTCAGGATAGCGACGGCGCGGTCGGCCTGGACGTAGCTCAGCGGGTAGGCGAGGAGCTCATCACCCGGGGCTCCCAGGGGAGCGCCTTCGAGCTCTTCGAGGAGCTCACCGAACTCCCTCTCGAGCTGCGAAAGATCGGGGTTGGGTTTCTTGATCGATCCTCCGGAGCATTCGAAACCGAGGAGATGAAGCTCATGGCCACCAGTGGTGGAGGGGATCAGAATCAGGTCGAGGCCCGCGGATTCGCCGTTCTTCCTGGAAGCCCCCAGGGAGCTCGAGAAGTGTCGAAGGGTCGAGTCCTTGGGCAACGGTGGCGTCGCGCCGCAAACCGTTTCGTCGACCTCGGCATAGCCCCGTGGTGCCAGGTAGCGGAGGATGGCGGTTCTCAGGAAGCGCTCCAAGCGCTGCTCGGATCGATGGGTCAATGAGAGGAAATGACCGTAGCGAAGAGGAGGGGGCGAGAGATCTTCGTCCGAGGGTTCCGAGTCCGTACCGAGGGGCAATACCCGACCGGTGAAGGAGAAGGCCTTGCCCGGTGGAGTCGGCGGGTCGTCTGCGCTCACGACCCCGAAGGGGGCCAGGGCGAGGAAGAGCCCGAGGAGCCAGGGCGTTGTTGATCGAGAGTTGCGGTGCATCATGATCAGCTCTGGATCGCGACAACGGGGTCATTCCTGAACCGCCCGATGCCGCGGACCACGGCAGAGCTAGCTCCTTTCTGAAAGGCTTCCTGAAGATCTCTTTTGGCCGGCAAGACCCACCAAAACAATAGAAATTTCATGTGTATCGATGGCTACTTGATCATCAAGTGGCCCAGAAATCAAGCCGGCGAGAGCATTGGCCTATTGTGAATTCCCGCCGTCGCGGCACCACCAGCGAGCCGCTAGATCGGATCGCGGGAAACCGTCCACCAGGGGGAGTTTGTGATTCGTTTCCAGGTCGGGCAGTTCGAATGTCAGAGGGAAGATGTACTGCTAGCGGTGGAAGTGCTGCGCGAGTTGGCCGGTGCTAGCTCGTCGGTGCTAGCTCGTCGATGCTAGCTCGCCGGTGCTAGCTCGCTAGTGCTAGCTTGATAGTGCCGCCGGCCTGACATCGGTTGGGAGGAGTCGCGACGCCGACCGAATTCTGCGAAGCGTTTGTGTGACGCCCTCCTATCCCTGCGGAATCTTCTTTCATGGCGAGCTTATGCGGCGATGTGGCAGACGGCTTTGCTATCTCCTCCGTAGACTTGGTGAGTCCCCCAATATTCAGCTGCTTCGGAACTTGAAGCGGAACATAAGGACGAGCCATGACCAGCAATCTCGAAGATCTTCGCCTCGCTTTCCGACGACTGGGTCAACAGCCGGCTTTTAGCCTAGCGGTCATCTTGATTCTCGGCGTGGGCATGGGGGCAACGACTGCCGTCCTCGATCTCACCAATTTGATGGCCTGGCGCAAGCTTCCGGTCCCCAAGGCCGACGAGTTGGTGAAGGTTTTCACGGCGAGCCAGAGAGGATTCGTCGGGCCCTACAACCAAACTTCCTACCCGGACTACGCCGACTATCGCGACGGCAATCGCTCCTTTTCCGGCTTGGCTGCTCATACCCAAGAGTTCGAGGTGTTTCTCGATACGGGCAAGGCGGAGGAGAAGGCCACGGCCATGGTGGTCTCCGGCAATTTCTTCGATGTCTTGGGCCTCAAAGCCAGCGCGGGCCGCTCCTTCAGCGCCGAGGACGACCGCCTCGGTAGCGCCCCGGTGATGATGGTTGCCCACCACCGCTGGCAGCAGCTCGGTGCCGATGACCAGATTCTCGGGTCGACCCGGCTCGTGGAAGGCCAAGCTTTCACCGTGGTGGGAGTGGCTCCCGCCGGGTTCACTGCCATTTCCGCCGGGCTGGTGGCGGATGTTTTCTTCCCGGCTTCGACGGGACCAATCGTTCTAGGAGAGCAGGAGGAGGGCTTCCTCGGCGACCGAAATAGAAGAGGTCTCGGCATGATCGGGCGCTTAGCGCCGGGTCTCTCCCGCTCTCAGGCCCAGAGCGAGCTAGCGGTGCTGGCGGAGCAGGTCGACCGGGAACACCCGATGCCCGGTGAGATGACCCGCCAGCTCACTGCGACACCGGCTAACGTCGCCCATCCCATCGATCTGGTGCGCTTGGCACCAACCCTACGATTGTTTGCCATCGCCGTGGCTTGCCTGCTGCTGATCACCTGCGCCAACGTCGCTCACCTGCTGATGGCTCGATCGACCCAACGCCGCCGTGAGTGGGCGGTTCGGCAATCCTTGGGTGCCGGTCGCTGGCGCTTGATTCGCCAGCTTTTGACCGAGAACTTCCTACTGGCCCTGGCCGGAGGGCTCTGCGGTCTGCTCCTGGCCTACTGGGGCCGCGCCTTTCTTGTCGCCTATGCGGGATCCCAATTCGCCAGCGAGATGCGCTTCGATGTTCGGGTTCTGGCAGGTAGTTTTGGAGTCTGCCTGCTAGCTACTTTGATCTTTGGGTTGGCACCGGCGCTGATGGCGTCGCGAGTCCATCTCGCTAGTGCCTTGAAAGACGGCGCTCTCGAGAATGGGGCTCTTGCTGGCAAAGGGTTGAGCCAGGGGCTGAGGAGGATTTCCGCCGGTAAGTGGCTCTCTTCCGCGCAGGTCGCCCTCTGTGTGGTGCTGTTGGCCGGTGGTGCTCTGCTGGCCCAGAGCGTGTGGAACCGTCTCCATGCGGATCTGGGCTTCGACGACTCGGCCTTGACCATCGCCCGCTTCGAGCTGCCTCAGAAGGAGTACTCCCGGGAAAAGGAACTGGCCTTCATGGGCGAGTTACGCCAGCGGGTGGCCGCCCTGCCCATGGTGGAGGAGGCTGGGCTCTCCTTGTTGGTGCCACCGGTCCTCTTCGATCTTCGCCTTCCCCTACAGCTTCCGGAAGACCCGGAGAATCCCCGCAGCAGCCGATTCAATTTCGTCGACGAGGGCTATTTCCAAACCATGGGGATTCCTCTGGAAGAAGGCCGTTCCTTCGACTCTCGAGATGCCGATGGCCAGGCGGTAGCGGTGGTGAATCGTCTCCTCGCGGAGCAGCTCTGGCCAGGGGAAGATCCCATCGGACGGACAATTATCAGTGCGGCGCGGCAGCCGGATGGCCCGGGGCCGGAGTACGTGGTGGTGGGGGTGGTGGGTAGCATCAGCCAGTATCGCTCGAGCCTGGGTGGGGAACCGGTGGTTTACTACTCCTTGGCCCAACGCTACCGGCCCCATTTCAAGATGGTGCTGCGCTCGAAAGCGGCGACGGATGTCCTGTTCGAGGCGCTCCGCGGGGTGACCACCGCGATGGACGAGCAGTTCGTCCCCTTATCCCTCACCACTGGGGCGGAGAACCGCCGCGTAGCCTTCACCTTCGAACGCATGCAGGCCCAAGCCGTGGGCATCTTCGCCGTCGCCGGTCTGCTCCTGGCTGGTCTGGGCATTTTCGGAGTGCTCACCTATGGAGTCAGCCGCCGCGTCCGAGAGGTCGGCATTCGCATGGCCCTGGGAGCCCGCAGGAGGGATGTCCTGTGGCAAGTCGTTGGCCAAGGGATGCTCCTCACCCTCGCCGGCATCGCCGTCGGCTTGGCAGCGACCTTCCTCACCGCCGGCCTCCTCGAGAGCCTCCTCTACGGCGTCGCCCCTGGCGATGGCCGAGTGCTCGCCGCAGTGGTTTCCCTGGTCCTCCTAGCCTCCTTCGCCGCGGCTTACTTCCCGGCGCGAAGGGCATCGCGACTGGATCCGTTGACGGCGTTGCGGCATGAGTGAGGTCTTCGGAAGTGATGGGCGAGAGCTAGATTTTTTATACCTCTCTTGGTTGTGCGCTGTAACGTTACGGGTTACGATGGTGATGTGGTCAAATCCTTCAAGGACCGAGGGCTGGAGAGGTTCTTCCGAACGGGATCCGCCAAGGGCATTCAAGCTAATCATGCCCGGCGACTTCGTCTCATTCTCGGACGGCTGCAAGCTTCGTCTCAGCCAGGGGACATGGCTCTTCCCGGATTGGTCCTCCATGAGTTGAAGGGGAAGCGCAGAGGAACCTGGTCAGTGCGGGTTTCTGGGAACTGGAGGGTCACCTTTCGATTCGAAAACAAGGACGCCTACGATTTGGACTATGAGGACTATCACTGATGAAAATGCACCATCCGCCTCATCCAGGAGAGGTTCTCCGGGAGCTTTGTATCGAACCTCTCGGAATTACCATTACCCGAGCTGCCGAGGCCCTGGGGGTGAGTCGCAAGACACTCTCTGCCATCCTGAACGGTCGAGCCGGCATCAGTCCGGAGATGGCGATTCGTCTTTCCAAGGCCTTTGACACCACCCCGGAGAGCTGGCTGCAGCAGCAATTGGAGTATGACCTGTGGCAGGCCGAGAAGAGTGTGGGCGACGTGAAGGTGGAGAAGCTTTTCGCGGCTTGAATCCCATAGTGGCGAGGGTCGTTCTAGCTTCCTCCCGCCATCGGGATCTGTCGCTATTGATTAGAAACTCCGGTGCTAGATACTTCGATGCAAGACACTCTGACGCCTGATACTTCGATGCCAACCACAGCCTGGTCAGATCAACCCGCTGAGGTGGCCTTGCCGCAGCTCATGGAAGAGCAGGGGGGGCGACTTTACCGGCTGAGTTTGAAGCTCTGTAAAGACGCCCACGATGCGGAGGATCTTGTTCAAGAGATTTTCTTGATCGCCTGGAAGAAGTGGCACCAATTCAAGGGTGATGCGGAGCCGACGACTTGGCTTTATACGATCGCTGCGCGGGCTTGTGCTCGGCGAAGGCGCAAACGGGCGGGGGAGCCGCAGACTATCGAATCCCTTTCAGAGTTGTTGCCGGTGCCTGGGGAGGAGATTCCGGACATCGCCTCTCTGCATCAAGGACCGCTGGAAGATCAGCTTCGTAGAGAGACCCGGGAAGCCGTTGAGCAGGCGATTGCTCGCCTCCCGGTTCATTTCAGGATGCCCCTGATACTAAAAGAAATCGTCGAGTTGCCCATTTCGGATGTGGCAGCGATCCTGGGACTGAAGAAGGCGACCGTCAAGACTCGGCTTCACCGAGCTCGGCTCCTTCTGAGGCGGGAGCTGGTCAAGAAGCTTCCCCTACGTCGCGCACCTCGGCCCGGCCATTCCCGGCAGCTGTGCTTTGACCTACTGGCGGCCAAACAGGATGCCTTGGACCGGGATGTTCCCTTCCAGGTGAACGAGGCGGACCTCTGTTCCCGCTGCGCTGCCTTGTTGGCAACCCTCGACCTAACCCGCGATACCTGCCAGTCCCTCGGCGAGGGAGAGCTGCCCTCGGAGCTGCACCAAGCTCTAACGGTCGCTTTCCAGGGAGCAGAGTCGAGTTCGTCCTAAATCCGAGTCGCCCCGAATCCGGATGGTCTTTGACTCGGATCGGTACGAGTCCCAGAAACTGGGACGGGGCAGGGGAGAGCCGACGAGAAGTTCGTAAGCTCAGATTCCAGGAACCTTTCTCCGACTCCGTGTCTCCCACTGAGTAGAGGCAGGAATTTCAACTAGGAGGCTCAGGCCATGTTTTTCCGACAGATCTTCGACGACCAACTGGCTCAAAATGCCTATCTCATCGGCTGCCAACAGACGGGAGAAGCCCTGATAGTGGACCCGCAGCGGGATATTGACCGCTACCTCTCGTTGGCAGCCCAGGAGGGCCTGCGGATCAATGCGGTGACCGAAACGCATATTCACGCTGACTTCCTTTCCGGCGCCCGGGAGCTGGCGGAGCACGATCAAGAGATCAAGGTGTATCTGTCCGACGAGGGCGATGAGGATTGGAAATATCTCTGGGTTCCTGAGGGTCGCCCCCAGGTGCGCTTCCTCAAGCACGGGGACACCTTTTCGGTGGGCAAGATCGAGTTGCGAGTCCTGCACACCCCTGGCCACACTCCCGAGCATCTGAGCTTTCTGGTAACCGACCGCGGGGGTGGAGCCAGCGAGCCGATGGGTATCCTCTCCGGTGATTTTGTCTTCGTCGGTGATTTGGGTCGGCCGGATCTCTTGGAATCCGCCGCTGGATTAGAGGGGGCCATGGAGCCCTCGGCTCAGCGCCTCTACGCTTCGGCCCGGGAATTCCTGAAGCTGCCGGACTACCTGCAGGTGTGGCCTGGTCACGGTGCCGGAAGCGCCTGCGGAAAGGCCCTCGGGGCAGTGCCCGAATCGACGGTGGGCTATGAGCGGCGATTCAGCCCCGCCATCGCTGCGGCTCAAGGTCCTGAGGCGGACTTCGTTCGCTTCATCCTCGACGGCCAACCGGAACCACCCCTCTACTTCGGCCGCATGAAGATTCTCAACAAGGAAGGTGCCCCCGTCCTCGGCGACCTACCGAGGCCCCGGGAGATGGATGCCACAGAGTTACTCGAGTTGGCGGGAGGCCAGGAAGCAACGATCCTCGACACGCGCCTAGACCGTGAGGCCTACCTGGCTGGACACATCGAGGGCTCCGTCTACGCCCCTCTCAACCGCACCTTTCCCACCATCGCAGGGTCCTATGTCGACCCCGACCTGCCGATCTTTCTGATCGTCGAGACCCACCAGGTGGAAGGGGCCGTCCGATCGCTAGTCCGCGTTGGTCTCGACCAGGTTGTGGGGTTTGCCACGGCGGAGACCCTTCAACAGGTCGAAGGCCTGACACCTATGAGAAGCGTCGATTTCGCCGAGCTGCGCCGGCTTCCAGCTGAGCCCAAGGCCGCCATGTTGGATGTCCGCTCGATGGCCGAATTCGAGGAAGGTCACCTTCCGGAGGCGATCCATATTCCTCACACCCGTCTCCGAGCGCGTCTCGGCGAGATCCCCAAAGACACCGAGATCCTGGTCCACTGCCGCAGCGGCGCCCGTGCTAGCTCCGCCGTCTCCCTGCTCGAGAGGCAAGGCTTCTCGGTCACTCTGGTGAATGACCTATTTACCAATCGGCCGAAGGGTGAGAGCGAGATCGCCGTCTAGAGGGTGGAGCGATCAGGCCAATCCGGACACAACCTAGGAGAGACAGGTCCATGGCAAAGAAAGAGAACAACCGCCTCCACGAAGTAGACCCTCTAACCCTTCAATCCTGGGCGGCGCGGGAGGAGGCGATGGTCGTCGATGTGCGGGAGCCTGGGGAGCATGCCGGAGAACGCATTCCGAACTCCGAGCTAGTTCCGTTGTCCCGTTTCGATGTGGCGAAGCTGCCGGAGTCGGGAAACAAGACCGTCGTTTTGTATTGCAACTCGGGAAATCGCTCCGCCCAGGCTGCCGAGAGGCTTTTCTCCGCAGGCTGGAGCGAGGTTCATCACCTGAAGGGTGGAATCCAGCAATGGCGACAGGCTGGACTCCTCACCGAAGGGGACGACCATGCGCCGATCAGCCTGGAGCGGCAGGTGCGCATCGCAGCCGGAGTGCTGATCGTGGCAGGCACGACCCTCGGTGCCGTGGTCTCTCCTTGGTGGCTCGCCCTCAGCGGCTTCGTCGGAGCGGGCCTCCTTTTTGCGGGCCTGACCGACACTTGTGGGATGGCCATGCTGCTGGCACGGCTTCCCTACAATCAACGGGTTCGCAGTCGCTGAGGGCGACCTGGCAAGGCCCTAGCCAGGCAGCCGAGGGGTGAGCTCGGCTGTATTGGAATCCTCTCTGGGAGAGGCCCGTCCCGGACCGACTTGGGGCCTCCCCTCACCCTTTTCTTACCGTCCGTCCCTTCTCATCCTCCTCCCGGCACCGGCACCGGCACATCGCCACTACCGACCACCTCCAGCTTCCAGCCTTCCGCCTCGGTGCCGTTGAGGTTCAAGTGGCCGGCGAGGAAGAACAGGCGTTGGGTGTCTTTGCTGGTGGAGGTGCAGAAACGATCTTGAAGGAAAAAGGGAGGAGTCGCTTGGTAGTTGAGGGTGGCGCGGACGTTGGCTGGTGGGGCGCTAAGGCCCGCCAGAGGGACCTCGTAGACCACCGAGTCCTTGCCGCCGTGGCGGTAGTCGGGATCGTCTCCCACCGCCGTTGGGCCGGTATCGAAAGCGAGATCTTCACCGGCTCCCAGTGCTTCGGCGATGGCGATGCGCTTCGGCAGCGAGAGAAAGCCATCGGGAAGAATGCGGTTGTCTTTGACGTGACCGCAAATGGAGAGAAAGCTGGTGGTGAACTGACCGCCGGGGGTGGCGTGTTTGCCGCATTTGGGCTTGGCCGTATCAGCGGGGGAGGTGACCAATTCCTGGTAGATCTGCACCTGGTTTTGGTGTTGGATCTTCTGGTAGTGAGGTTGGTACACCAGCTCGTCCGGGTGTCGCCGAGCGGAACAGTCATCTTTCCACCAAAGCTCCCCAGGAAGGTTTTCCCCCTGTTCATCGACCAACAGACCCGCTTCGTTGCTGCGGCCCGAAGCCCAAATGGTGTTACCGAGGGCGTCGAGAACTTCGAAGGTCAGAAAGGCCCTCCGGAAGCCAACCCCGGAGGGGAATTTATGGCCCACCTGGCTGGCGACGGTGACCGGCACTCGCAGAGTTTTTGGCCCCAACTCCATCTCCCCGACCTCCACCGTAGCAGTGCTGTTGGAAGCTTGGTCGAGCATGGCCTGTTCGGTGAGCAGTAGAGGGTCCAAGCCTTTGCTCACCAGCATGGGGTCCTGGGTGCGAATGCCGAGGATATCCGGGAATTGCTGGGCCATCTTGATGAAGAAGACGTTGAGACCCACCAGGGTGTGACGGGCGAAGCCGGTGCGAATGGCCAGGTCGATGTCTTCCGGACCCAGGTTGTACTCGGATTCCGGAAAGTTACTGAACTCTTGGATGCTGGCGATCTTGGATTTGACCGGCTCTCCGTCCCCATCGACACTGGGCATATGGCAGCTCTGGCAGGATTCAGCGAGCTTCCCCGGTCCTTCCGGAAGGGTGCCTTGAGGGGTATCACCCATGCGGTAGGCACTCATGGCCCATTCCGAGTAGGTGGTTTGCTCGTAGGTGTAGCCGAGGATCTCGGCATCCTTCCCCATGATCGGCAAGTGGACGGTGTGGCAGCTGCCGCACAGCTCGGAGCTTTGAATGGCGGAGTTGTGGACCGGCTGGATGCCCAAGGCATGTTCCATGGGTTTGACCTTGGGATCCTCGAAGGGGCCGTAGAGCTCTCCGGGAGGGCCCACCAGGAAGCTGCCGGTGAAGGTCCTGGCGAAACCCGTGTTGCCCGGGTTGAGGAACTCCTGGCGTTCTTTCACGCAACGATTCTCGGGTTTGGCCAGAGCGGGTCCGTCCCCCTGGCCCGGGAGCATGTGATGACACGCCGTGCAGGAGATACCGTCCCGAGCCAGCGCTCCGAAATTGGCAAACTCGGCTTGCACATCTCCGCCGGGGTAAGGAATGGCGTTGGCATAGACCCGCAGGAAGCAATCCTCGTCACTTTCCCCGCTGAGGCATTGGCAGTCGTCTTCCTTGGGGTTTCGGTCGATGGCGAATTGTCGTTGGCCGAGAATGCCGTGGCAGCCCAGGCAGGTGTCCTGAATGATCGCCGAAGCCTCCGGGTGGAAGGTCTCCGTCTCGCTGGCCAGCTGGGCATAGAAAATGGGGTCGCGGCCGCCGAGGCCCATGGGGGAGGTTGCCCAGGTGGCGTAGGGGGAGAAATTGAGCAGATTGTCCCCGTGGGGATTCGGCTGCGTCATGTCGAATTGAAGACCGGTGCTGCCGGCATCATGGCAGCCGATGCACTGATCCGAGGTGACGAATTGGCTGGCAGCGGTGGGCCCTCCGGCTTCCACCCAGACATTGTCATAGGTTTCCGAGGCCAAGGGGACGACGCTTTCCCAGGTGGGTTGGGGCAGAGAAGTGGCGGGAATTCCCTCGGTGAAGGCGGAGCTATAAGTGTAGTGGGGTTGCCCCAAGCGAGGTGCGTCGTCGGTAGGAAGGGAGACTTCCCGATGGTGGCTGGGAACGGGGGGCACGTCGTAGAAATGCTGACTGAGAAACACCAAGGGTTGCCCCGGCTCTCCCTCCACATTGCGCAAGCTGGCGAAGGTGAGGTTGTCTTGGGCGGAGCCATGGCAGTTGACGCAATACTGGCCAAAGCCCATGTAGGGGAGGCGGTTCTCGACTCCCGCCGGCCAGTCCGGATCCCAACCGCTCCAGCCGAACCAACCCCAGAACCAGCCATCGTGAGAGGCCTGGCGATCCCGCACCATGACGGCGGCGCCGCTGGTGGGCAGGAGGTAAGTGGGGTCGATTTGGGCGCAATCCGCAGCCGGCGCCGGGTACATTTCCTTGATCATGATGGAGCCGTCCGGGACCGGGGGAGGCGAGGTGGGAGCTTCGCTGGGTTCCGGCGGTCGGTTGTCGTCCATCCAATCGAGCATCTCCGGGGAGTACCAGATGACCACCGGAGCGTGGGTGCCGCGGTTGGCTCCGACCCATTCCTGACCGACCAGATCCGCCGTAAAGGGGCCGGTGGCTCTAACGAATTTGTCTCGTTTCCAGCCGGCTTTCTCGTTGCGATGGCAGAAGGCGCGGAGAAAATCTCCGAGAGCTTCCTGATATTTGTCGAGTCGCAGCTCACTGGGCTGGCGAACCACTTTGCCCAGCTCTTCACACAGCTCCAGGTCGCTCGGTACCAGGGCTACAGAGCGCTCGGCTTCACACACCGGCAAGGCGCTTTGGGATCTGGCAGGCCCGGAGAGGGTCAGGGTCGCTGCCAAGATCAGGGATAGGAGCCAAGTTGAAGATAGGGAATGTCTCATCGGGTTCCTCCATGTAAGCCACCACGGCACCCCCCAACCTCGAAAGGAGGGAGCACCGCGAGCATGCCCACCGAGCGGCATGCCAGCCAGTTGAATACTGGAAGCTTCTATGAGTAGAGTGACCGAAACAGAAAAACGTTACAAGCTCAACTACGGTGATTCTTGGCTATTTCCGCATTGAGTTAGAAGGCTTTGGGCGGCAGAGGCGGTGGGCAGTCTTGGATCGCGGCCGTGATCACGGCCCTGATCACGGCTCTGGCTTCGATTCGGCTGGGATCTTTCCAGGAATAACCGAGGGTGGGAGGGACGCCAGCGCCCCTCCCACCCCCAACCAGGACTAGTTAGAACCCGAGCTCACCGGCTGCCCAGGTGAAGGCATTGTCGGCGTGGGCATAGAGGGAGCCCCCGCCGGCGACTCCGATGGCCAGGCCTAGGCTTTCCGTGAAGGTGATGGCTCCGCCGGGAAGCACTGCAGGCAAAGCACCGACCGTTCCCCGAATGACCATGGCTGTGTTGATGCCGGCCTGCATCACCACCTGCCAATTCGCAACATTGGCGATTCCTCCGAGTTCCGCGACGATCGCCTGGTATCCAAGGGTTTTGGCACCCAATCCCAAAACGACACCCTCGGCGAAGAGAGCCGCGATTCCTCCGACCACCGAAGCCAAACCAAACGCAGCCCACCTTTGATTCCATTTCTCGTTGTAGGGGTTGTCCGAGTTGTCGTTGGCGAGCTCGCAGATGACTTGGTTCGCCTGGCCCGCGCACTCCAGTTGCCCATCCGGTTTGCGCTCAGGAGGATTCGGTTTCTCTTGAGGGCCTGGTCCCGGGTTCGTACGCCCGCCTCCCGGACTGTCTCCTCCCCCTGGCCCTTCTCCGGTGGGTCCGTTGCCTCTGTCGGTGCCCGTGATGCAGGCAGCGCTGCGGCAATTTCGAATGACTCCTCCCAAGCCCCCGCCGCGGCGACGGCGGTTGGGTCCATCGGGATGCCGGGCGTAGACCCAAACCTGAGGACCCTCCGCCACGGCTAGACATTTTCCTCCCCCGCGATCATCTCTGGAGGTTCCTACCGGGCAGGCGGGTAAGCGGCCGGTGGGGTCGGTGAGGCTGAGGGGGTTACCCTGCACATAGGCATAGCGGTTCCAACTCTGAGGTTGTTGCGACTGCCCCTGTACCGGATCGACGCTGAGGAATCGGCCGATGGTGCTCGAGTAGTGGCGGGCGTGCATGTAATCGGAGCCGGTGGAGCCGTCTCGTTCATGGCCGGTGAAGCGAGAATCTTCCGATGGTGGCTGGTTTTCCCCACCGTAGGGCATGTAAAAGAGCTCGTTTTGGACGGATCCGCCCGGACCCGTCACCAACCTGGTGCTCCCTAGGTGGTCGCGGTGGTAGTGACGACTGCCGTTCGTTGCGTCGCTGCTGGCAAGGAGAGTGCCATCGGCGAAGATGAAGTCTCGGCGGCGGCTCCACGTTCCCTCATTCATCACCACCTGGCTCACCAATCGGTTTTCGAGGTCTCGAAGATGAAAGGTCGCCGCCTCTTCAGGGATCTGGGAGACAGTGATGGTTCTTTCCCCGAATGCATCGTAGAGGTAGTGCCGACCTGCTTGACTGGTGAGCCGGTTGTTGGTGTTGTAGGTGAATTGCCAAGGGATCGCCGGAGAAGAGAGCAGGTTTCCGGCGCCGTCGTAAATTCCCCCTTGCAGCCGGTTGGTGTTCGAATTAGTAGGTGTATCGACCATGCCTCCACTCAAACCTTCCACCGACTGGAGATTCCCAAAGGCATCGTAGGTGTGGGTCGGTCCGAAGGAGCCGTCCATATAGGACGCTTCCGTTAACCGTCCTACCTGGTCATAGAAGAAACGGTCCTTCAGGATGTTGCCAGGAGTGACCTCCCGCGCGGCCTCTTTGAGGCTGCCGGCACCATCGTAGGAAAGGATGCCGCTGTCAAACCCTGGCGTAATCCCGTTGGTGTAGATCCTCTTGGGACGGCGGGTGAAATGGTCGTCCGCATCCATCTGATCGATCACTCCATTGGCGTGGGGAAGCCGGTTGCGCAAGCCACTGGTGTGATAGGTGATGGGGCCCGCCCAAGGAATGAGGCCGGCGCCCGCTACTTGGTCCACGGCGGTCAACAAACCTTTCTCACGGCTGTAGACGATCTTTCGGCTAGAACCCACCTCACTGCTGGCGCAGTTGGAAGGAATGCTGCAGTAGGGATAGGTCATTTGCTCGACGCCACCGAGATCATCGTAGGTGAAGCGTTGCTTGAATCGAACGTCGTCAGCGCTCCAGGAGACGCGGGTCTCTTTTCTGGAGATGGCTCCCCACAACCCGCCATAGATGAAGGTTTGACGGATTCTCACCCGTTCTTCGCCTTCCGGGTTCCAGGCCAGATCGACATCGTTGTATTGATCCGCGTGGCGGAGTTTGCCAGCGCCCGGGGCACCTCCGGCGTCCCAGGTCAGCTTGGTGACGAGTCGAGCGCTGTGATTCCGGTCTCGGGTTTCCAAAGGGCGACCCATGAAGTCATAGGTGAAGGAGAGGTTGTGGGGACCATCGATCATCCCATGAGGCAACCCGGCGGCGTCATAGTCTCGATAGCTCACCGAACCGTTGCCATTGAGCCCCTTTTCCGGATGAGTCTCCGAAAGGAGAAAGCCCCGTCTGTCGTACTGGAAGCTCCGGGTCTGGGAAGGAGCGGCGGGTGATTCTGTCAGACCCTTGCGATTGACCAGGGTGGCCGCTTCGGTGTGGGCTTCCGTGAGTCGTCCGGCCACGTCGTAGCGGTAGGTGCTGGTAGTCAGGCTGCCCCCTTCGCCGGAAGGTTCTTCCACCTGGAAGAGTCGGCCGTAGCTGTCGGTTCTGAAGATCTTGTTGACGTAGGTTTCCCCTCCTGAGAGAGCCCGCTTGACCTGTCGAATCTGCTGGCGCGAGCCGAGGCGAGAGAACTTGATGTCATGAGCAGCCCCGTCCGGTGGGCGAATCACCTTCGGGCGTCCCAAAGCATCGAAGTTGAGGTACTGAGTCTTGCGGTTCAGGTTTCCCCATTCGGAGACCGAAGTCACCCAGCCACGGGCGTTGCGAACCGTTTCCTGCTCTGTCCACACGTTGAAGCCGGGCATGCGGTGTCGCTCTTTGAAGGGGCGGCCCACGTCGTCGAAGAGAATCTTTCGCTCCGTGAGTGCCTGCTGGGTCCCCGGGGCTACCAGGCGAATGGTGATGGTCATGGGTTCGGTGGAGGTTCTTGGGGCGTAGGTATAGAGCAGCTGAGCCCCTTGGTCAGGGGTGGCAGACTTCAATCGCCCGGAGGAGTCGTAGTCAAAGCTCACTTCGAAGCCCGTGGTGTCCCGCTGGCGTAGGACGAAGCCGGTCTCCGGCTGCACGTCTACGTCATGGGTGAGAAAGGAGGCATTTCCTCCAGTGGCTGTACGGGGACGAGTGCTTATATGAGCTCCGGAGAGAGGGTCGTAGCCATAGGTCACCCAATAGTTGGGCTGCGCCGGCAGGTCTCCACACTCTCCACCGGTGGTTGGCAAAGGGGTGCTGTGCCCCGGGTAGAGGTCGCCGCCATACTGCTTGACGTCGGTCAGATTGCCGAGAGAGTCGCGCGAGTGAACGGTGAGCAGATCCGTCGGGCCACGGGTGCTGCCGTTGGCGAGGAGTCGAGTGCAAGTGAGGAAACCGGTGGCCTCTTCGAAGCTCGACTCGACCTTCGAGTTTTGTACCCCATGGGAATCCGGCTCCAGGGCAAAGTTGTGGTCGAAGAGGTCGAGAATCCAAGGAACGTCTTCCGCCACCGGCACGTAGGTCCCGGGGTAAGTACCCGATGTACGGTTGAAGCCGGTGAAGGTCTCCCGCCGTTCGTCGGTGGTGGAATCGTCTCGAAAATTGCCGGTTCTGACCTTACGGCGAAAGTGGCCGAGGCCATCGAACTCGCTGTCTTCCGTATCGATGTAGCGTTCGTCGCCGGCGGCATCCCGAGTGTCGAGATGAAAAATCGTGCGGCTGGCTTCCACCTGCCGATTGGTGTTGTAAAAATCGGCGAAGGTGACTCCATTGGCGCCGGGAGCTTGCCCTGGAGGAGCATCCCGGCGAAAGCGCAAGTAGGTGGAGCGGATTTTCGTGCCCGTGGTGGTGTTGCAGCCACCGTTGCCGTTATTGGAGTCCCACAGCTGGGTCGATAGGAATTTGCCGTCGTTCTGCTCCGTGTAGACGAAGGGAAGGCCCAATTCCCAGCCCCGTTGTTGGCTGGGAGTCGTCCAGTAGCGGGCGTTGAAGAAATGCTTGGAGCAATCCCCGGTGGGGTAGACCACTTCAGTGATCATCTGAGGGTCGTTCTCGGGAGCATTGTTGGGTTCTCCCCGGGGGATACCGGTGCTCTTGTAGGTCCACCTACCGAGGATGTTGAGGTCGGCATCGGATAGGAGGCGAGCGCTGACGCCGGCAGAGGTGTTGAATTCCAAGTGGTTTTCGCCGGGAGGAAATTCATTCTCCTGCCATTCCCAAGCGAGGCCCCCTCCGGTCGGTAGAAAGAGGCCCCAGAGGACCCCAGGGAGGTCATCGATGCCGTTCTCGCAAGTGGTGTGGTAGGTCGGAGTCGCCGCCCCACCGATAGTCATGTGGTAGCTAGTGCCGTCCGGTAGGTCGATGCGAGTCAGAAGGGGCACGGAAAGGGTCGGACCGGTTCCCCCGGAGCCGTCCTTGCAGCTCCGAGCAATGTTCTTGGTCTGGTAGGTGAAGTCGAAGGTGGCCGGTGCGGCACCGAAGGTCTGGATCTCGACCTTGGTGACCCGCAGGATCACCCATGGGCCGCTGCCATCCAGGTAGATCTTGTGAGTCAATCCATAGCGATTGGTCATGGTCCAGAGCTCGGGGTTCCCGTCGTCGTTAAAATCGTCGTAGTCGACCTCGAAGTCCGGGTCCTGGCGAGTCGTGAAGGGGCTCCATCCCTTGCGCAGGCGGTACACGGACTCCAGACCACAGCCCTGGCCGGGAGAGGCAACGCATTCGAAGCGCTGGGTGGAACCGTTGGGAGACTCGATCTCCGCCCACAAATGGTTACCGGTGCCGTCGTCTTGAATGCGCAACCGGAGATAGCCGTTGTCCCGGGAGTAGAGAACTCCTGAGTCGACGGGCTCGCCTTTGTGGAGATTGGGGTAGAACACGTGCTCACCGCCGCTCTTGTCCACATAGAGCCACTTCCCGGTTTGATTGAGGTTATGGAAAGGGCTCAGCACTTCCCCCCAGCCCAGGTGAAAGCCCAGGCCGGCGTTGTTCAGGCGGTTCGGGAAGGCTTCGATTTCATCCACATTGTCTCGCTTGTAGCGCCAGACGTTGGAGCTGTAGTTGAGCTGGAAAGGGCCGATGGGAAGGTTCAGGGACAAGGCTCCCGAATAGAGGTCGATGTTGTCGATTCCTTCCGTGAATCCCTGGGCGGCCTTTTCCGGATCGATATCCAGGGGATGATTTGGGTGGATGGCCCCCAGAGGGAGAGAAAAGAACGCCGCCAGCAGGAGAGTCGCCAGAGTGGAAAAACAGCAAGATCGAGACGCGGAGGAGCTTGGGGGTTGGTCGTAGCTGTCGGGCTTCATGGGGAAAGGCTCCTGGACTTGTGGAACGAAGAGCCGCCAGGTCTGGGCTCTGGGTTTGGGCCTGTGGCCAACCGGTCGAGGTCCGGTTGGAGGGGAATGATGTAGTTTTCTAACTAACTGAAAGGAACGCCTTGGAAAGTCGAGGGGTGAGCTCATGGAACCTCCACTGGAATAGATCACTCTTGAAGAATCGGATTGCCAGCCGGCAGGGAGCATCCCTAGCTACGAGGTTCTAGATGAGGCTCGCCGCAGGCAGCATGGTCTTTCGGTTCCAAGATGAGCCCGACCTTCGGAACGGGTCCATCAGGCCGAGCGAATCTTGGATCTATTCAGTCTGGCGAAGGTCCTGGGAAGAGAGGATCGCTGCGATGAGGAGAGAGTCTTCTCGAGTTGGCTTAGGGACCTAGGAAGGAAAGGGTGGTGTGTCCTTCCCGTGAACCGCTTGGGGCAGGATGAGGCCTACAACAGATGAGGACAGGGAAACGTCTAGATCATCGGGAGGCGGGTAGGAGGGCTTCTTCCACGGCTCGGCGCCGGGACCGACTGATGGGGATGTGGCTGCCGTCGGAAAGCTCCAGGACTTTCTTGCCTTTGAATCGGGTTTCCAGGGCGGTGACTGCGGAAAGGTTGACGATCGCCTTGCGGTGGGTTCTCACGAAGCGTCTCGGGTCGAGGTGTTGCTCGAACCAGGTGAGGGATAAACGCACCAGGCGGCTGCTGCCCTGGATGTGAATTCGCGCCAAGTAATCGTCGCTCTCGATCCACAGGATGTCTTCGGTGGCGATGAATCTCTGACGCCCTCGGGTGCCGACCGGAATCCGTTCCAGAAAACCTCTCGAAGACGGAGCGGTGGCCTTGGGAGAGGTGGGGAAGGGAGCTCTGGAAGCTTCCTGCATTGGAGTGTTCAGGGGAGCGCTGAGGGTGGCGATCTGGCGGGCGAGATCGCCCAACTTCTGGTGGCGAATGCGTTTCTTGGCACGGGCCAGGGCAGCGAAGAGACGCTCATCGGAGAAGGGCTTGACCACGTAGTCGAGAGCCTCGACCTCGAAGGCGTCGGTGGCGTAGTGGCCGTAGGCGGTGACGAAGACGAGGGCGGGCATTTCCGTCGGCTTCAGGCTCTTGGCCACCTCGAGGCCGCCGCCCTCGGGCATCTCCACGTCCAGGAAAGCGATGTCCGGGCGAGCTTCCCGGAGGACCCGCAGGGCCGAGGCGCCATCCCCGCATTGGGCGACCACCTCGACCTCCGGGTCCTGGCTGAGGAGATCGAACAGTAGCTCCCGGGCGAGGGGCTCGTCGTCCGCTAGGAGAACCCGGTAGGAGGTCATGGAACTTCCTTGGCGGCCAGGGCCGAAGGAGGCTGCCCAGGCAGGAAGATCTGGGCCACCGTTCCCCCCTCGGGGCGGCGGTGCAGAGTCAGCCAGGAGGAGAGCTGTTTCGGTTGGGTCTCCTGGGGGTTCTCTTGCTTCTGACTCACGGGGCCGTAGAGCTGATCCAAGCGGGCGCGAATATTCTGTAGTCCCACCCCCGAGGTCGAGTCCAAATCAAAGCCGGTGGGTAGGCCCTCGCCATCGTCCTCGATGCGCAGGGTGAGGAACTCGCCATGACGACGAGCGCTCAAGGTCAGGCTGCCGGGGTCCTTGCTCTTGGCCAGACCGTGAAGAATGGCATTTTCGACCAACGGTTGGAGAATGAACACCGGCACCGGAAAGCTCTTGGCGTCCTCCTCGATCTGCCAGAGGACCTGCAGGCGATCGGAGAAACGGGCCTTCTGGATGTCCAGGTAACGTTCCACCAGACGAAGCTCCTCGCTGAGGGGTACGGTCTGCCGCGAAGACCCTTGCAAGGCGGTGCGTAGCAGCTCGCTCAAGCCGAGAATCATCTCCAAGGCTCGGTCGTTGCTCTGGCGCCGCACCAGGGCAGCGATGGAGTTGAGGGTATTGAACAGGAAGTGGGGCTGGATCTGCAGCCGGAGAGCTTCCAACTCCGCCTCGGCGAGAGCGGTTTGCAGTTGGGACTCTCGCAGTTCGGCTTCCCGCGCCTCACGATAGGCCGCCAGACCGTAGCCCACCACCAGGAGCATGAAGTAGATCAACGGGTCGATGCGGGACCAGGTGATGTAGGCCCGCAGCATCGAAGTGGCAAGAGGGTAGGTGGCGACCGGCTCAAAGGGTTGGAGAGCGAAGAAGACCACCGCCACGACGGGAATGTGAAGGGCGGTGAGGGCCACTCCTTTGAGGGTCTCTCTCAAGGGCCACAGTCTGGGGCGCTCCTCGGGGCGTAGAAGACGCCCGCCGGATTTCATCACCGCTGAGGCCACCAAGGCCCAGAACCACCAACTGCCCAGCTGCCAGAGAAACAATCGCCACCAATCGTGGCCGTGATCGATCATCTCCAGGTAGGTCTGGCTAGAGAATACCGCCGCCACGGTAACGGTGACGCCGAAAGCCACGGGAAGGGTCCATCGAAGGGATTTCTGCTCCGGCGCCGTTTTGGGCTGGAACGGAGCTCGAGGCTGGGAGGGGGCTGAAATGCTCATCGCCGTGGTGAGTTTCCCACGAACAAAGGCTAGAAAGGAGCGGCGGTGAGGGAGAACGCTGTCAGTGGTGGTCTGGGCGCAGGGAGTGGTTGGCAAGGAAAGGTTCGAGACGGGGCGGAGCTACCTTCGGACCAGCCACCCATTGACGGCGGCCATAGGTCCTCTCGCTGCATTGGCAGACCGGTGGCAGCAAAGAGCTTGCCTCGGGCTGAGCCTTGAGGGCATCCTGGATCTGTCATCGAGAGCCCGATCGTTCCAGTCTCGAGGGTCGGTAATTCTGGAGACGAGGAAGATCCAGGCTCGGAACAAAGGAGATCGAACATGACCGCAAACCCCACCGTGTCCTGGTCCAGACTTCTATTGACCAGCGCCGTCGTTCTCGCTATCGCCCTACCCATGGCTCTTTTCCCGGCCCCCTCTCTCTTGAGCCAACCTGCTTCATCCTCGGCTGAGGTTTCTTGGCAAGAACCTATGGCGCAGCAATCTCAGGGCGAGCTGCCCGCCTACGACGACCAGGGAAGCCTACTCCTGCCGACGGGATTCGAGCGCTGGCCCTTGGTGGGTACCTCGGTGGGTCTTGGCTACTCCGAGCGCACCAGCAATCGCGAGCTATTTCACAATACCTTCCTGGAACCTGCTTCCTACGATCACTTCCAGCGGACGGGGGAGTTTCGGGAAGGCACCATGCTGGCTCTGGTCCTGCGTGGACCTGGAGAAGGGATCGCCCCCCAGCAGAGAGGCCGATTCGCCTCGGAGGTGGTGGCTGTGGAGCTGGCGGTGAAGGACTCTAGTCGGAGTCCTCAGGGCTGGGCTTACTACGACTTCGGCAATGGCACCGCTTCCGATGGCAGCCGTCCGAGGGCTGAGAGCTTCCAGGCAGGTTCCTGCTATGGATGTCATGCGGAGCATGCGGTCCACGACAACGTCTTCCTGCAGTTCTATCCGGTGCTGACTGCTGGGGCACCGTCAGGGAGTCGCTTCGAGAGCACCCAGGCGCGGCTGGCGGCCCAGGAGTCGCAGGAAGAGGAGCCGGCTGAGCGCACGGCATCTCGGCCTCGTCGGGCTCTGCAGGGTTATGACCCGGTACTGCTGACCGAGGGGAAAGAGGAAAGGGGAGAGCAGGACATCACCGCGGTGGCCGATGGCTACCTTTACCGCTTTGTCAGTGAAGAGAACCGCGAGCGCTTTCTTTCCGATCCGCAACGTTTTGGCATTCAGAACGAGGAGTGTCCCATGGTGCCGGGGGCCCGGGCGCAGCCCGACCTGTTTGCGGTTCACCATCAAAAGATCTACATCTTCGCTTCCGAAGGGTGCATTGAAGACTTCCTTGGCGACCCGGACAGGTTTGTCGGTGGCAGCTCTGAGGCAGATCCACCGGCCGAGGATGCCCCCTCCAAGAAGGCCTGAGGTAGCCCCCTATCCAGAGGCGATTTCTTCAGAGTTTCATCCCGCCTCCCGACGTGGTGATTTGTCGATTGATCTCCCGTTTGTCAGAAATCTCCAAGTCGAAGCGAAGTACAAGAGGAAGCCGGAAGCGATTTGCTGATGGCCCTTGAATTGAGTACTTCTGACTTGGAGGCTGGAGATGAAGAGCAAGATTTCCGTTAGATTGAGTTTGTTGGTGTTGGCCGCGTGTACTTGGGCCCTGGCGGCATCGCCGGCCTGGGCGAACCTGTGTGGAATAGACCCCTCTTCCAGTGAGAGGACCGAGGCCCGAAACCTGGAATCGGAGAATTTCAGTGCCGGCAACGATTGTTCCGACTGGGAAACCTGCTTCGTCGGCACCCGCTCCTACAATGAGCACGTCATCGCCTGTAATCGCAAGCGGGACTCTCTCGGGAATGCCGTCGGCGACGTCGCCAATAGGACCCTCGCGGACGACCTGGACGCCCGATTCATCCGCGGCCAATTCAACTACTTCGGCTTGTTTTCGAAACGCTATGGCTACCGCCTGAAGAGAAGCAACGGCGTTTGGACGATCACCGTCGCCCTGGACTTCAAGTTTCCCAAGGCGGAATCGGACAAGTTGCACATTCCCCATGCCTTGACGGAGATCTTGAGCAGTCAAGAGGGAGGCCAGCCCCTGGACCAGGGAGTCTGCGCCACGGATGCGACGGACAAGAACGACAATGGTTTGGTCTATGCCAAAGACACTCCTTTCTCGGCCCGAGCTTGCCGAGTCAATCGGGGAGCACGCTTCTTCCTGCTCACCCCGGAGGAGAGAACGGCCCAGGGGATCACCGAGACGGATTTCTGGAATGAGAGCTTCCGAGGCCGACGCCTCGCGTCTACGGATTGGCTCATGCACTATTGGCGGGACCGTATCGAGACTCGCTGGAGCCGCGCTGACGGTTCCCTCAAGATGAATGTCCACATCGCCAACTTCGTCGGCCAGTCCGGAGAAGTCACCGCCGCGACCTTGGACAACTTCGATAAGGCAGGTACTCGATACAAGGTGGAGATGCACCACAACGAAGATCGTTGGAACAATATGTATCGTCCCGTCAAGGTTCTAGGAGTGAAGGTCTACAAGGCCATTTACACGGGTATTTCCGAATGGACGATCCTCCACGAGTTCAGCCACTTTCTAGGCCTCGACGATGAGTATCCCCAGGGAGCCAACCCACCGGACTTTCGGGATTGCGATGAGTTGAGCGGCGAGGACAGCGATACGAACCTGCGTTATCTGATGTGTACCGTCGGCGACGAAGCCGTCAAATCTGTCTACCCCTGGATCGTCACTCGCCGGTATCACGTCGGCTATTGCGATACGGACGGCGATTGTGCTTCCAACGAGTTCTGCGACAAGGGAGTCGCCTTGGGGGTCGGTCGCAACCATTGCTCCAAGAAGAGAACCAATGGGACCGCCTGCACTCGACCCCTGCAATGTCTATCAGGAATCTGCCCCGGTGGCGCCTGTGCTGAATGCAACAGCGATGACGATTGCAACAACAATCAGTATTGCAACAAGGGAACTCTGGGGATTGGGAAGAACAAGTGCGAGAACAAGAAATCCAACGGTGTGGCTTGCACCCGCCCCAATCAATGCACCTCGGGCATCTGTCCCGGTGGCGCCTGCGCCGAGTGCAATAGCGACGACGATTGCACCAATAGTGAATTTTGTAACACCGGTACCTTGGGCATCGGTAGGAATAAATGCCAAGCCTTGAAGGCCAACGGCGTAGCTTGTACTCGTCCGGATCAGTGTCAATCCGGCATCTGTCCCGGCGGCGCCTGCGCTGAGTGCAATAGCGACGACGACTGCAACTCCAGCGAGTACTGCAACACGGGGACGCTGGGGATTGGCAAGAATAAGTGTGAGGCCCTAAAGGCCAATGGCGTGGCTTGTACCCGAGCAGACCAGTGTCAATCCGGTATCTGTCCCGGTGGAGCCTGTGCCGAGTGCAACAGCGACGACGACTGCGACTCCAACGAGTATTGCAATACTGGCACCGTCGGAATTGGCAAGAATAAATGTGAAAGGAAGAAGTCTAACGGAACCGGCTGTACCCGTGCCGGTCAGTGCACCTCGGGAATCTGCCCTGGTGGCGCCTGCGCCGAGTGTAAGAACGACAGTGATTGTGATTCCAATGAGTATTGCAATACCGGCACCGTGGGCATTGGTAAGAATAAATGCGAACGGGAAAAGAGCAATGGAACCTCCTGCTCCCGAGGCGGCCAGTGTAGCTCCAACTGCTGCAAATTGTTCAACTTCAAGGTGCAGTGCCGACCGACCGATAAATGTAATTAGAAACAAGTCCTAGAAGTGCTCTCTGGGTGATCCCAGATCTCATGGGCTGCCAGTGTCTCGCTTAGACTTTCATCTAGTAGCGAGGCCTGGCAGCCTCTTTTTCGTTCCAGGTCCCCTTGGTGGACTCTCTTCTGATGGCTGAGGAAGCTGTTCCAAGTCCTTCTCGCTTCCCATTCCCACCCTAAGAGGGGAGAGGGACCTACCCGAGCGTGCAGTGCCAGCTACCTCGTGGAGGTTGGGGTCGGCGGGTGAGTCCCGGCAAACTGTGACTCCCGGCGAACAGTGAATCCAGTAGAGACTTTTACTGGCAAGCAGTGCCACGACAATTCAGGAGGGGATGGCAATGACGGCCTATCAGACGATTCTCGTCACCAGTGACCTTTCCGACGGATCCTTACCAGCTCTGGAGCACGCAGCTCTTCTGGGCCGCCAATTCAATGCAGAGGTGATTCTTCTCTACTGTGCCGAAGATACCCTGCCTCCGATCATGCTCGGAGTCTCAGCGGACCAACGAAGTGAGATCCTCTCGCAGCATCGGAGAACCGCACAGGAACGGCTCGTGGAGTTCGCCGGTGAATCACTTCAGGGCTGTCAATCTCAGGTGATTGTGGTGGGAGGGGGAGCGAACGCCTGTATTGTGGATTACGCCAAGGCTCGCAAGGTAGACCTCATCATCATCGCCAGCCAGGGCAAGGGATTTCTTGGCCACTCGGCGATCGGTAGTACGACCCACCGCTTGCTCAATCATGCTCCCTGTCCCGTCCTGGTAGTGCCGTCCGTCCATCGATAGGTGAATCGTATTCAGTGATTTTTTGGGCTATCTTCGATCCCTTGAGTTTTGGCGAACTCCACCCCGGATCCGCTGCGCAATGCCGGTTTCCAAGGCAGGTGAACCTAGTCGTAAGGGGGCGGTCGCGCCTCCAAACCAGCTAGCCTTTTTCTTTTGGGCTTTTCTCTTCTGGATCTTTCTCTCCTGGGCCTTCTGCTGCGAAGCCGCATTCAACTGAACAGAGTGGTTTGGAAGCCGATTCCGCTCCTCGACCCAGGGCGGCTGCGCTAGCCTTTCCTGCTCACCAACTTTCTACTGCGGCTCCGGATCTACCGAAATCTCCAGCGTCAGACGGCGATTCTGCTCCTCGACACAGTGTTATTGTGCCTGCGTCGCAGGAATCCCCTTCTTCCTTGGATCTCCCGGCATCTTCGGGGCCTCGTAATGAAGTCGGTGAGAAGAAAGGGCTAGCGGTACAAAATACGACTTCTTAGTTGGTCACCAGGCACCTCGGATGCCTGGTGACCAAGTGGGTGAGAAGACCAGGCTCAACTAGCTCGCCGGAAATTGCTCGCTGATCCAGGCGTTCCACAGGGGCTCGGCTCGCTGCACTGCCTCCTGGGCCGAGTCGCCATAGACGTAGAAGCGGAGCGACAGCATTGTCTGCTCACCCATCTTCAACGCGAACCAATGAGCCAGCCCGGGCGTGGGCTCTCCCGTTCTGACCAGAAGCTCCCCTTGATGAGGCGGTTTTTGCCCCACGCCCTCGACGTGAATTTCAAAGGAAGGAAGGCCGGCGACATCGACGCGGCGCTCTTCCCCTTCAGCGATGTCGAGGACACCGAGAGCCGTGCTGAACTTTTTCCACGCTTCACCGGGCTCCAGAGATGTCATGGCCGAGACCGGCAATAGAGCCGAAGGTTGCCCCTGGAAGTGCTCGAGGTACAAGCGGAGAATACGAAAGAAGTCCGGCCATCCACCTTCCCAGGCTTCGAGCTCGTTATCCCAATCGTCCGAGTCCGTAAACAAGCTGTGCACCACCCGGACGATGCAGGTACCACCGGACTTCGCTTCGACGATCCACTCCGTAGCGACGGTGGGTGCCTCCGGCCCCAAGTCCTGAGAATCACTGGCGAATCGGCGAGGTGGGTCCCAGGTCGTGATGGTCGAGATGGAATCCATGCCCGGACCAAAGGAGCACTTGGCCACTCCTCCCACCCGCTCGTCGACATCCGTCGGAACAAACCAGGAAGATATGCCCGGACCGGTGGCGATCGCCCGCCAGACTTCCTCCGGTGTTCCAGGGACTTCGACTTCGGCCTCGACAAACCGGCGACCTGTTGCATCGCGTTTCACACTCATGACGGATCCTCGATAGATGGGTTATGGGGTTGTGGATGGGCCAATACGATCAGCCGGTGAGGTCGTCCTCCGGGCGCTGAGTCATCGTGATATCGCGCCGCAAGCTCGGTGACTGCGGCGGCCAGCTCACGGCTGAAGGAGGCTCTTTCTCGCGCCGTCCGAAAACGAATCGTGGTGTCCATGGAGACCGTCGCCAGGCGTTTCTTGGCTTCCGTTGCCCGGCGAAACAGATCGCCGACCTCTCGCACCGCTCGGGCCGCGAGGGCGATCAAGTAGCTGGCGGAGAGGCGATCTGAGCTGTGGGCAGGATCGGCGGCAATGGGGCCGAGCGCCCCAGGGGAGACCACATAGCTTTGAGCCGTCGCCACCAGCAAGCGCTCCGTAAGACCGCCCCAGGTGCGCTGCTCCGCAACTGTCACCAACCCATGAGCTTCCAGGGCTCGCAAATGGTAGTTGACCTTCTGCCGAGGCAGGCCCAAGACAGAAGCGAGTCCCGCCGCCGACGCGGGCTGTCGCAACTCCGCTAACAATTTGCCCCGGAGGGGCCCGAGAGCAGCGACAGCCGTCGCCGGTTCTTGGATGACTTCGACATCGAGCATGCCTGATGGTGGCATTGACAAATTTATTTGTCAATGGTGCTCCCTGCCGGCCGGCTCGTCTTCGACAGGAGGCTAGCCGGAACTTCTTCAGAAGGTTTGCGAGGAGGAATTCCAGAAGATTGTCCAAGCTTGACTCATCTCAACACTTGGTGCCTTCGCGGATCCTCCTACCTGTTCGGGGTGGGTGATCCCGCCCTCAGAGAGGTGGCGCCTCGGACTCAACTCCTCCAGGGTTTGTCCAATCGCCAGAGGTGCCAATGGGAAAGAAGAGTCGAGCCGCGAAATCGAAGAAGGAATGTGTTCTCGTGCCCGTGGATTTTTCTGAGAGGTCTCGGGGAGCGGTGAGATGGGCAGCAGCTGCCGCTCGCTGCTTCGATCTTCCACTCCTGCTGTTGCACGTGGCCCATGACCCTGGAGCGGCCCCGGGTTACTACACTAAAGCGAAGAAACGGCGGCGTCACTTGCTCGGTCTGGAGGCTGCCGCTCGTTTGATGTTGGACGAATTCCTTGCCGAGATTCCGAAAGAGATTCCTGAACTCGAGGGGCTGGAGGTCAACGATCTTCTCATCGTGGGTTTGCCGGTCAGCCGGATCCTGGAGGTTGCCGAGCGCCACCGCGCGCGTTTGATCGTCATGGGGAGCCAGGGGAGGACCGGCCTACCACATCTCATGCTCGGCTCGAAGGCGGAGCGGGTGGTTCAACTGGCAAAGATCCCTGTGACGATCGTTAAAGAGCCCGTCGAGAGACAGAGTTGAGTCATGAGTGGGATTGTCGCGGTGGCTCTGAGCTCGCTGGAGGAACCGGCCTCGCTGGATATTCTCGCCCTCGTCATGGGCCTCCTAGGAGGATTGGCTCTCTTCCTCTTTGGCATGGATCAGATGGCCGAGTCTCTGAAGGCGGTGGCAGGTGACCGGCTGCGGACAGTTCTCGGCAAGCTGACCACGAATCGTCTCACCGGTGCGATGACTGGTGCGCTGGTCACGGCGGTCATCCAGAGCTCCTCGGTTACGACGGTACTCGTGGTGGGTTTCATTACAGCGGGGCTGATGTCCATGTCCCAATCCGTTGGGATCATCATGGGGGCCAATATTGGGACGACGATCACGGCACAGATCATCGCCTTCAAGATCACGAAGTATGCCCTGGCGATCATCGCCGTCGGGTTTGGAACACTCTTTTTCTCCCGGCAGCAGGCGACTCGTTACCGTGGAGCAGGGCTCATGGGGCTTGGGTTGGTCTTCTTCGGTATGGGGGTCATGTCGGAGGCGATGGCGCCCCTGAGAACCTATGAGCCCTTTCTGGACTGGATGATCCGCATGGAGAATCCACTGGTTGGAATCCTCGCCGGAGCCGCCTTTACGGCCTTGGTGCAATCCTCCTCTGCAACGACGGGCATCGTAATCGTTATGGCGAGCCAGGGTCTGATTACCCTCGTAGCAGGTATTGCCCTGATCTTCGGCTCGAATATCGGGACTTGCATCACCGCCATTCTGGCCTCCATCGGCAAGCCTCGAGAGGCCTTGCGGGCCTCCGTGGTGCATGTCCTTTTCAATGTCTTCGGAGTTCTCCTCTGGGTAGGCTTCATCGACCAGTTCGCGGCCTGGGTCACCTCTGTTTCACCGCAGAGCCGCCTCCTGAACGATACTGCAAAGCTGGCCGCTGAGACGCCGCGCCAGGTCGCCAACGCTCATACGATCTTCAATGTCGTGAATACGCTCGTCTTCCTTCCCTTCGCCACCCAGATCGCCCGGATTGCGGAGAGGCTAGTACCAGATCGCACTATTCGTGAGGAAGATCAGGTGAGAGCTCGCTTTCTGGCGACGGAATTGCTGACGACTCCTCCCTTGGCCCTGGATCGGGTGCGTCTCGAATTGTTGCATTTAGCTGAGCACACCCAGGTCATGTTGGAGGAGATCCTTCCGGCGATGCTCAATGGCACGGCGGAAGAAATCGACAACGTTGCAGAGCAGGACGATACCGTCGACGCGCTCCACGGAAAAATCATTGACTACCTGGGGCAGATCAGTCAGGCCCCCTTGGCAAAGCAGCAAACCGAGGAGCTCCTCACTCTCATGGCGATGGCCAATGACCTCGAGCATATCGGAGATATTATCGAGACTGGTCTGGTCGGATTGGCGCGTCACCGTTTGAAAGAACGAGTGGCAATCAGCGATGAAACCACCTCTGTCATCGGTGCCTTTCATGAGGAAGTCCAACGGGCTTTTCAGGGAGCGGTGTTGGCGATGGCAGAGAGAAGCGAAACTTCCTCCGAGGAGGTAACCTCGATGAAGGCAAGTATCAACCAAATGACGGATTTAGCGGCACGGCATCAGGCTCTTCGACTGGTCGTGGACGAACCGAAGCGGATCGAAGCCTATTCGATCGAGATGGACATTCTCGAGAACCTAAAGCGGATCTACTATTTCTGCAAGCGGATCGCTAGGGCTGCTGTTTCCGGTGAGGCGACGGGCAAGGGGGACAAAGGGTGAGCCAACGGTTCGTTGACCGCAGGAAGAGGGGTATAGGCGGGTTGAGGTGGCTGACCCTTCCTCCTCACCAACCTTCTGCTGCGGCTCCGTATCTACCTAAGCTTCCGGCGTCGGAAGGCGATTCTGCTTCTCCATATAGTGCAAATTTGGCTGGGTCGCAGAAATCGCTTTCTCCTTTGGACTTCCAGGCATCTACGGCACCTCGCGACGAACTCGATGAGAAGGAAGAGCTAGCTCTGGGGATGGGGCAGCGCCTTCCCGGCCGGAGTCGGTAGACATTCCCATGCTAGAAACCGTCAATCGCCCCCAGGCCTTGGCTAGGGAAGACTACAAACGGCGTCTGCCAGATCTACAGCGGCGTCTTCTGGACCTTCAGCGGGTTACCCACACGGGCGGAATAGGTTCTTTGATCGTGTTCGAAGGTTGGCGCACATCCGGGCAGGCCTCTGCGATCAAAAAGGTGACCGAGCGCCTCGAGCCAAGAGGTTTCACCCTTCACTCGATTCAGGAACCTCGCACCTACGAGTCCCGCCTGCCTTGGATGTGGCGATTCTGGTGCCGCATTCCGCGCCGCGGGGAAATGGCTATCTTTCATCGTAGTTGGTACTCCGAGCTGGTCGAACAACGACTGAAGGAGTCCATCGACCGGGCGCGTTGGCTTCGCAAGTGTCGCGATATCCGCTTTTTCGAGGACGCCTTGGCCAACGACCGTTGCCTGGTCATCAAACTCTTCCTTCACATCAGCCGAGAGGAGCAAAGGAGACGCCTCGATAAGATCGCCTCGAACCCGGATACAGAATGGCTCTTGGCGGAGGACGAGTGGGAACGCCATGAGCTGTACGATTCGCGGCGCACTGTTATCGAGGAGACTCTGCAGCAAACCGAGGCTGAGTGGGGGAGTTGGTCTTTGATCAATACAACGGATCGTAATTGGGCACGAATCAGAGTCTTCGAGACTCTCATTCGTGAAATGGAAGAAGGCTTGGAGCGGTTCGGCGTTTCGATCGAAGACTCAGAGGTCTGACCAAGTGAGGCATAAAGTGAGACAAAACAGGAATGCTAGACACCCTGGACTTATCCTTAGCACTCGATAAGGAGCAGTATCAGAAAGAGCTCGTTGAGCTGCAAGGGCGACTACATCGGCTGGCCTTCGAGCTCTACAAGGGCCGTCGGTCCGTTGTGATGGTTTACGAAGGTTGGGATGCCGCCGGGAAGGGCGGGAGTATTCGGCGAATCACCGAGAAGCTGGACCCCAGAGGCTATCAAGTCTACGCCATCGCTGCCCCGGAAGGGGAGGATCGTGAGCATCACTATTTGTGGAGGTTCTGGCGGCGCCTGATCACACCAGAGGACAAGCAGATCGTCATCTTCGATCGGACCTGGTATGGCCGCGTGCTGGTGGAGAGAGTTGAGGGCTTCGCGACGCTGGACCAGTGGAAGCGGGCCTTTCGAGAGATCAATGAGTTCGAGCGACAGCTGGTTGACGCGAACATCATTCTCGTCAAGCTCTTCCTTCACCTGAGCAAGGAGGAGCAGGAGCGTCGCTTCAAAGCTCGAGAGGTCACCCCTCACAAGAAATGGAAGCTCACGGACGAGGATTGGCGGAATCGCAGCAAGTGGGGAGAGTACGAGCTAGCGACCACCGACATGCTGCGGCGTACAAGTACCCACCGAGCGCCTTGGACCCTCATCGAAGGCGATAACAAGTATTGGGCTCGCATCAAGGCTCTGAGAGCTCTCGTTTGTCGAGTCGAAGAAGAGCTACCGCTCACGGCTCCTTTGTCAGGAGCTACTGCTGCAGCAAAGAGCTCCCTTGAGAAGAAAAAGAAAAAAAAGAAAAAGGGGAAATCCAGTTCCTCAGGGAAGCGGCGGCCTAGGAGAAAGTAGAGCTCACCCAAGCTCAACTACGAGCCTTCCTCTCTGTGCCAGGAACCCCGATCTCGTAGCCGTAGGGCCTGAGAATCGATGACGGGCTCGTCTTTTCGCGGCTGGACCCTTCTGTAGGTACCATCGCGTTGAAGGCGCCGGGCTTTGACATTGTCTTTCAGGTGGAAAAAGAGGACATCATTTCGTATTTGTTTTAGAAGGGCTCTGTCGAGAATTGGGAAGAGAACTTCAACCCTGCCATCTAGGTTCCGGGGCATCAGATCTGCGCTGCCCAAGAAGAGCTCTTCTTTTCCACCATTTCGAAAATAGAGAATCCGAGGATGTTCGAGAAACCGGCCGACGATTGACGTTACCCGGATGTTTTCACTGACTCCTTCGACCCCAGGTCGCAGACAACAGATTCCTCGAGGCTGGAGGTCTACGCGGACGCCGGCCCGAGAGGCCCGGTAGAGGGCCTTAATACACTGACGGTCGGTGATAGAGTTGATTTTGATCGCGATGTGTCCATCGCCGCTCGTTGTGTGACATTCGATCTCTCGGTCGATACGTCGAATGATTTCTTTACGCATCCGCCCCGGAGCGACTAGGAGGCGACAATAATCGTTCTTCTTGGAATAGCCCGTGAGTGAGTTGAACAGGTCCGAGACATCTTCAGCGATGGTAGGGTCGGAAGTGAGGAGTCCCAAGTCTGAATACAATCGCGCCGTTACGGGGTTATAGTTTCCGGTTCCTAGGTGTGTGTAGCAACGAATGCCGCCTTTTTCTCGCCTCACAATTAGGCACATCTTTGCATGCACTTTTAGACCGAGTAGTCCGTAGACGACATGAACGCCTGCTCGTTCTAGGGCCCGCGCCCAGCCAATATTGTTAGTTTCGTCGAATCTTGCCTTTAGCTCGAGAAGTGCAGATACTTGTTTCCCGTTCTCCCTGGCCTCCCTGAGCGCCTGGACGATGGGAGAGTTCGGTCCAACTCGATAGAGAGTTTGTTTGATCGCTAGGACATCTGGATCTCGGGCTGCGGAGCTTATGAACTCAACGACGGGGTTGAAGCTGTCGTAGGGATGATAAAAGAGGATGTCTTGGCGGCGGAGCACCGAGAAGATGCTCTCGTCTCGAGTCAGTACAGGGGGAGTGATGGGGAGAAAAACTGGGGCCTTGAGCTCCGGCCGATCGATCTTGGAGATTTCCATCAGATCAGATCGGGCCAAGGGAGGCTCCAGGGCATAAACCTGATAGCTCTGAACGCCGAGGTTGCTCTGAAGGATCTCTCGAATCTCTTCTGGCATTCCGGCGTCGACTTCTAGTCGTACCGCTGATCCGAAGTGCCGTTGGCCTACCAGTTCAACCATCGCTGCAAGGAGGTCGGACGCCTCGTCCTCCTCAATCTCGACATCGGCGTCCCGGGTCACTCGGAAAGGGTGGGCGGTTACGATACCGAGACCAGGGAAGAGCAGATCGAGATTGGCGATAACCACCTCTTCGAGCCAGACAAAGTGAGTCGTTTGGGGTTCGAATTCGATTTCTCCTTCGTCGATCCTTTTTCCTGGAAGGCGCACCAAGCGGTTGAACATATGGGGTACCTTGACCCGCGCGAAACGCTCACCGTGGTCCGGGTCATGCACGACCACTGCAAGATTGATCGATAGGTTTGAAATGTGCGGAAAGGGGTGGCCGGGATCAAAAGCTAAGGGAGTCAGGGCTGGAAGAATCTCGCCGCGGAAATAATGTCGTAGGGACTTTTTTTGATTGCTTCTGAGGTCGTCGTAGGACAAGATCTGAATTCCTTCGGTAGCCAGCTTCGGGCGGAGATCTTGATGCCAGCATTCTGTAGACTGCTGGAGCATGGGTATTAGACGAGAACGGATGGCGGTAAGTTGCTCTCCTGGTGACATCCCATCAGGAGGAGCCGTCAGGACCCCGGCAGAAAATTGACGCCGCAGACCTGAGACGCGAATCATAAAGAATTCATCTAGATTACTGCCGAAGATTGCTAGGAACTTCACGCGCTCGAGAAGGCGATTTTTCGGGTCCAGTGCCTCTTCTAGGACTCGACGGTTGAACTCCAGCCAGCTGAGCTCACGATTTAGGAAATAGGCCCGATGTCCTAAATTCCTACTGGGCAGCTTGGTTGTTCCAAGATCTTCGGTCTTTCTCTTTTTACTCAATTTTAGATCTGTCTTCCTGTAGTCATGCGAATTCTTGACGCTGCTGGCGACTTTTGGAATAGTACAAAGGTAGCCCCAACTGGAGAGTTTTTGAGATGAAAGTAAGGCCGAGCTTGAAGCTCATTGTCTTGAGGCACGCAAAATCGAATTGGAAAGCCGACTACGTTCATGATCACGACCGTCCCTTGGCTCCTCGTGGAGTCAGAGCTTCACGGTCGATGGGTGTCTTCCTTGCGCGAGTCGGGTCAATTCCGGATCTAATGCTGACGTCTTCGGCGGTGCGAGCTCGAGCTACGGTAGAGCTCGCTAGCGAGGCGGGGAAGTGGAGGGCCTGTCCTCTTCACTTGACTCGCTCTCTCTACGAAGCGTCGGCGAGCGCGGCCCTGAGTCAACTACGCCTTTTGAAGACAGGGCCCGAGATCGTGCTACTTTCGGGGCATGAGCCGTGTTGTTCGGAATTGGTGGGCGAGCTCATCGGACATGCCGAAATTCTCATGCCGACGGCTACAGCTGCTCGCATCGACTTGTCGATCAAAAGCTGGGAAGAGATCGCCCCAGGCCTCGGGACCTTGCGCTGGCTAGTCACGCCGAAGCTACTGCAGCTCGGAGCTCCAGACTAGGGCTTTGCTCGCCCGCTTTTTGCTGCGGTTCCAGATGCCCTTCCGCTCCCCGAGTCAGAAGGCGGTTCTGCTTGAGAGCAGAGTTGTACTCTGCCGATATCCCAGAACACGCCTTCATTCTTGAGTTCGTAGGCATCTTTGGAGTTTCTCGAAGAATTCGGCGATGAATTCGATTTGGATGCCTCTGGTCTGGTTCTGAGAAGCAATGTCGTTTAGGTACTATGAGGGTTCTTGACGTTCTACTTCTTGCCCTTCTTTCCCCTCTTTCCCTTGTTTTTGTTTTTTCTTTTCTTGCCAGCCTTTTTCTTCTTTTCTTTGGCTTTCTTTTTTGCCTTCTTGTCTTTTCCAGACTTCTTGTCCACCTTCAGGTCAAGTTTCTTTCCTTTTTTGAGATTCTTGTCTTTCTTTGTCTTTTTTGACTTCTTTTTTTTCATTGTTCTCGACTCTTTCTTCGTTTTGGCTTGAGTTTTTTTCTCTGAAGATTCTTTCTGAGGTTGTTCTTGCTGCCGATTTCCATCTTCTCTGTCTTGGTCTATTTTGGTTGGACCCTTCTGAACAGCGGCTGCCAAGGGCTTGGTGGCCAGCCGTCTTTTGCTAGCTTGCCGGGCCAGTGCTACCGTTTCTTGAGCGGCTTGATGAACAGAAGCAGCCCGTGATGGGCCGAATCCAGGCACGCTGGCGATGGTGGCTATGGAAGCTTCGGCTAACGATTCAGCACTAGCAAAACCAAGCTTGGCCAAAGCCGCGGCGGTGGCTTCTCCGATTCCTTTGATTTCAGTTGTCCTAATTCCCATCCTCTCCCTTTCAGCATTGCTCCCGAATGAACACTTGTTTCCAAGGTCATTTTCCTCAGGTTAGGGAGGAAGGTTGCCATCTCTTGTGGACCTTGAGCAACACTTGTAGGGGTAGTCCAAGTCCTACCTTTTCGGTTAGGCCGAATAGAGGCGATCGAGCGGTTGGTTGATACTTCACTGTCGTGGGAGAAGTGGAGTGAGGAGGTTGGGCTAGTTCTTGAGACAAGCTCGTCGGAACTAGTGCTGAAGCACCTTGCTGGCTCCGGGGTCTGGGGGAGGGATTCTGCCCCAGGGCATTTACGTTGAATATTGTGGACCGCCTCACTCTCGGTGGGTCTGTCAGGCCGACTACTTCTTCTTCCCTTTACCTTCTCGCAACTTCTTCGCCCGGAGCTGAAGAAACTGTCGCCGACGAATTTCCTGCTCGGCCCTGGCGCTAGCAGTCGTCGAGATGAGGGAGTCTCCGATGGCCTGGATTTGGATTGCGGCGTCGCGGATCAGCTCCTGTTTGGCCTTGGCCTTCCTTTTCTCGAAGTCGTCGAAGTTCTGGACTCGGCCGGTGATGGTTCGTTCGAACTTCGTCTGGTCCAGGGCTTTGAGGAACTTCTTGAGGTCTTTGCGGCCGTCGACCTCATGGAGCATGACGTGAGTGATGAGGTCGGAGAAGCCGAAGCGGCAGCAGATCTTGCCGCGGATAGCGGTGACGCTGAATTCGTAGGGGCCTAGCTCATCTTTGCCAACGCTACACAGGAAGATAGAGCCAGTTTTTTTCTTCTTGTCGAAGATGTTGGCGTCGATGTCGAAGCTGGTACGGGCGTTGACGATGATCTTCTTGATGAAGACCCGCACGCTGATCTTGGTCCCGTCGGAGGAGGTGCCGTCTTCACCGGTTGTGATCTTGGTGGCTCCGTCCTTGTCGCTGCCCAGAAAGGATGTGACTCTCTCTATGACATTCTTGGGCAGATTCTTCCGCGCCCTACAGACGAGCTTCTTTTCCTTGACTTCGATCTTGGCCTTCATCGGCTGCCTCCTTTTTCTCCGGATCAGTCCGGTGAAGGTAGCTAGAGCACGGCTCATGCCAGGCTGTCGTGGCCAGGCCTAAGTGTTGATAACAAAAAGAAAAATACTGATTTTACTGAGCCGCCTAGCTGTTCGTAGGTTTCGCCATGAGACGATTTCTTGAGAAGAACTGCGACGAGGTGAGATGTCTCGCCGGGGTGTCTCGTTGAGCTGTCTCGCTGCCAGGGCCAGCTGTGGCTAGTCGCGGCAAACAGTCCGCAGTGAAATTCCCTCCGGCGCCCAGCGCCTTTCGCCACGGGCTGCTAGGCTCGGCCCACCGGGCCGCGAGATTCCTTTGAGGTTCGGTTTTTACTTATGGAGTACCGCCGTGGACCGAGAGACTCAGACCGCTTCCAAAGGCCCTGTCGTCCTCATCGTGAGGGATGGTTGGGGTCGCAACCCGAATCCCCAACATCACTCTTTCAACGCCCTCGAGCTGGCGGAAACGCCGGTCTGTGATGAGCTGCTTCGGCAATACCCTTGGACCTTGATCCAAACCTCCGGCGAGGATGTGGGGCTGCCCGAGGGGACCATGGGCAATAGCGAGGTGGGGCATCAGAATCTGGGGGCGGGGCGCATCGTCGACCAGGAGTCCGTGCGCATCACCCGCTCGATCCGGGAAGGCTCTTTTTTTGACAATGAGGTGCTGAAGTCCGCGGTACAGAAAGCGACGAGCTCGGGATCCCCAGGCCGGGGAGCGGCGGTGCACCTTTTTGGTATCGCTTCCGACGCCGGGGTCCATGGGTTGTTGACTCACCTCTACGCCTGCCTGGAGCTGTGCCGACGAAACCAGGTGGAGAAGGTCTGGCTGCATCTCTTTACCGATGGCCGGGATACCGGGCCGTTCACGGGGGCCGAGTTCATCGAAGAAGTGGAGAAGACCTGTGGAGAGCTGGGAGTGGGGGCTATCGCTACGCTGTGCGGTCGCTATTGGGCGATGGATCGGGACAATCGGTGGGAGCGCGTTCAGCGGGCCTACGATGCCCTGACCGGTCGCGGTGAGCCAGTTCCCCATTTCTCATCCGCCGCCACCGCCATGGCAGACGCCTATGCTCACCCCGTCGGGCCCAGCCAGCAGGGGGATGAGTTCGTCACTCCCCGCACCGTAGGCCCTGCTTCCGAAGGCAGTGGTCTCGAGGGCAGTGGCCTCGAAGGAGCAGCGAAGGATTCACGGGTTCAAGATGGCGATGTAGTCATTTTCTACAACTACCGTGGCGACCGACCTCGAGAGATCACCAAGGCTTTTGTACTAGAGGATTTCTACGGTTCCATGGCAGCGTCGCCGGACTCCGGAGAGCGAGGCTTCGATCGCGGTCCTCGCCTCGATCTGACCTACGTCACCATGACGGCCTACGAGGCGGACCTCGACCCTCATCTCCAAGTCGCCTTTCCCAAGCTCGGCAGAATGGAGAACATTGGCGGCGCGATCCTTTCGGACCTAGGCCTAAGGCAGTTTCGCTGTGCGGAGACGGAAAAATTTCCCCACGTCACCTTCTTCTTCAATGACTACCGAGACGAGCCCTTTCCCGGCGAGTCTCGCAGCATGGCTCAGTCTCCCCGAGTGGCCACTTACGATCTTCAGCCGGAGATGAGCGCTCGACAGGTGTGCGACTCTGCCCTGGATCGCCTTCGAGCCACAGACTGTGAGGAGTTTCTGCTAGTGAATTTTGCCAACACCGACATGGTGGGCCATACGGGCAAACTCCCCGCCGCTATCCGTGCTGCCGAAGTTGTGGACGCCTGCGTTGGGGAGCTGGTGGCAGCCACTCTGGAGCGCGGCGGCAAGCTCATTGTCACCGCTGATCACGGCAATGCGGAACAGATGTGGGACCCGGAGACGAAAGCTCCCCACACCGCCCACACCACCTACGACGTCGAACTGATCCTCGTCGACCCAGGCCACACATCCTCTGCTTCCGGTAACTCCCAAACGCCTTCGGCCTCTCTGCGCGCTGGCCGTCTGGCAGACGTCTTTCCCACTGTCCTCGAGCTCCTTGGGATTGAACAGCCAGCGGCGATGACGGGGAAGTCGTTGTTAGGGAGGTAGCCTTTGGGACATAGGATTGGAGAGGTGGTGAGAAAAAGGCGGTGAGGGGTAGGACAACCCTGAAGCACGAACCCCGGTGGTCCGCACCCCTGTTCGAATGTCAATCGATTGCAGCCGGTCTTCTAAGCTGCTGCTTCTGCCATTGACGTCGAGCAAGGTCCGCTTCTTCTACGGAGCGAAACTTTCTTAGGCCTGGTTCGAACCTCCAGGGATGGAGCGCATAGGCCAGCTCGCTCAATTCGCAGGCGATCTTAAGGTTATCGGGGTCGAGCGGCTGCTTGGGTCTTGCGCTGGGCATCTCTTCTACTGATTTGAACTTGCGCACCGACATTAGTCATCTCCCAGTTCAAAGGCTTCGCGAAGCCTTGCTGCATCGGCGCCATCCTGGGGACGAACTGTGTCCTTCTTCATACGGTAGAGCATCATGGGTTGCTCGGGGAAGGCCCTGCGCTGCCATGGCCATAGATCCGATCACCACGAAATCCACTCCTGCTCCTACCAAAGCAGCTAGAACTTCTGTTGCATCTTCGAGAGTCATTTCGGAAACTCAGCGGATATCATAATGACATCGTATCAAGAGCTAGTGACCTCGCCCTAGAATCCAGCGACCCAGGAAGATGAGACCGGTCGTTGATAGAACCGCCAACAATCCTAGACCACCGTATTTCAGGAAGGTTTTGGTGGCTCCCTGGATGGGGTCGAGGAGGCGATGGAGGCAGGGGACGAGAAAGACGATGAGCGCCAGGAGCAGGGGGACGGCCAGGTAGGGAAAGAGGTTGCCGCTCAAGGGCCAGGGAAGAGCCTTCCAGGGATGCTTGGGGTTGGCTCGATCGGGAATTCGGCCGAGCTCCTCTGCCGGTAAGGTCAGAAAGGGGCGCCAGTAGCGTTGGTAGGAGTGTTCCAGGTGGCGGACACCGTTTTCTCCGGGAGTCTTTTGAAGAGGTTTGCCGTCGACGACGAAGCGATCGATGGCAAAGAGGCTGCTATGGCCGTAGTTCGCGGCACGGATATTCCACACTTGCTCGCTGTCGAAGCCGCGCCGCCCGGAAGGGCCGGAGCGGACGATGGCAAGGTGGGCCACGGGAACCACCGGGTCTTTGGTGCCATAGTGATTGAGGACCTCTTCGACGAGACCAGCGTCTCGCATCTTCTGCCAATCAAAATCGGGCCTCAAGACGCAGCCGGTGAGAATGACGCGGCCGAAGCGGAGCCGTTCTTCTTTGGGGCGATGCAACTCCCCCTCGAGCAGGTGGCCAAAGAGCCAGGTGCCGAAGCTGTGGGCGATGAGATCCGGGCAGTCGGAGAGGTTCTGGGCTACCGCCTGTTGGCGCAACTTGTCGAGCTTGGCCCGGAAGTCACTCAATAGCTGGCGACGGCGCCAGAAAAGCAGGACCCCGGTGATCACGATGCCGTATTTGTACACCGCTACCGGCACCGACCTTCCCCAGGTGGATCCCATGAGCCAACTGAATTCCTCCTGCCAGGCTCCAGCCGTATTCATCCCGTGGATGGCCACGACCCAGTCCACGGGCCGAATCGCTGCCAAGTCCCGCACGTAGACGGTCTCCTGAACTAGGCCGCCATGGTCCTGGAAAAGGACCTCGCAACTGGGGCAAGTGGGTTCCTGAGCCTCGGCCTCCCCGAGCTGCTCTTGGCATTGGGGACAGCACCATCTCTCTTCCTTCTCCACCCAGCCTTCGGCGGCAAACGCATCGAGGATCCTGGTTGCCTCTCCCTCAGGAGGGGGAAGAGTGGGGACGGAGAACTCGTTGGCGCGGTGCTCCGACTGCAGCTTCAACTCCTCGATCTGAGCGGCATTGTCCGTGAATGAGTGAGCGGTCGAGAAAGCGGGCCAGAAGTCTTCCGGTGGCTCGACAAAGAGGCTGCCGATACCTAACCAGGAGCTGCCAGATTTGGGGGCGGTCATAACTTGGGTTCTCTCATGGGGTGGTTCTCATGCCTTGGTCTGGAAAGCCTTTCCTTTTTGGCGCTTCGTCATTGATAGGTTGCCAGGTCGGTGAGGATCTTCCAGACTTCCCCAGCATCCATCTGAGCCCACAGACGAATGCGATCATTGCGGCCATAGAGTTGCACTCGCAGAGGCCGGCTCAAGGAGCCTTTGGCCGATCCCGGTTGGAATAGGAATACTCCGTCCATGCCTTGAAAGGCGTTGAGCTGTTGCTGGGTCCGCACTGACTTACGGACACCCTGGATCGCTGGCTCCTGCCAGTAGGCCTTGTCCTTGGAGCTCGCAGCGAACTCGACGTAGGAGCCGCCGGCCGCGAGGCGGGATTTTTGGGTGCGAACACTCGGCTTGGGGCGTTTCTTTGTGGGGATGTTGCGCTGATCGAGATTCCGAGACACGACGGAGATATCTACCTGGTTGGTTTCTAGTTCCTTCAGGGGGATCAATAGGTCGAGGACCCGTTTGACCTCGGCGACGGCTGCCTGGTGTTCTCCTCCCTGAATGGGCTTGGCCACGAAGAGGGCGCCCAGGCCGAGGGGTAAGTGGGCTTCGAAGCGGGTGACAGCTCGTCGTTCCACTTTACGAAAGGCCCGGTACTCATAGAAGTCGAGGCCCTCCTGCTGGGTGTAGTTCTTGTTGGGTACGGGAGTCCAACCGGGAGAGGATTCCTGCCACACAAGGCGGAGCACGGAATCCTTGAAGGCAATGGAAGTGAGGGTGGGGGCTTCCGGAAATTCCAAGAGGGTCGGCTTGTTCCACAACTCCGTCAAAGCGGCTTCCCTGACTTTCTTGGAGATGGCTACCGGATCAAGCTTGGCCTGGATTTGCGGCGAAAGGTTGTAGAGATAAACGTGTTGGTCGCCCCAGCCTTCGACCTTCTCTAGCCAGGCCTCGACATCGGCCAGGCGGAGCTGGCCTTGCTCGATGGCGGATTTGAGATTGCGTTCGAAATCGGCCTTGTTGCTGCCAATAGGAATCTTCTTGGCGCGCAACAGCTCCTTGATAAAGCGATTTCCCTGGGTTCGAATAATGCCTGCGGCGAGGCGATGGAGATCTTTGATCTCTTTGGGGCTCGGGGGGGAAGGTGGTTCGGTTGGTGGCACGAATGGGCTCCTCGGGGCTGGTGAGAATCGTTGGCGGGGTCTTGCTGTCAGATCCTGGCTGTCAGATCCTGGCTTTAGATCCCGCTTCTAGAGGCTGTTTTGGGTCCTGCTTTTAGACCATGCTACATCAGTGTAGAGGGACCTTAGTTTCGGATTACCCAATCCGCCCTTCTGCTGCGGGGGAGAGCTCCTTCTGCTCCAGGGCCCCGTGCAACGGAGGCCGAACAGCTGACCATTTCTTCCCTGGGAAGCCTCGAGAGCGCTCTGCTGGTGTCGTGTTACGATTTTTCAGCGCTTTCATTGCCAACATCGCCGATCCTTTTGCCTTTGAGCTTTTTCCACACAGCGTGGGAATGGAGGAACCATGAGCCGAGATTCCCGTAACGACGAAGATTTTTCGAGCCAGACTCGAGGTACCGGCATCGATCGCCGAAAGCTATTGAAGACCGCCGGCGCAGGATTGGTGGCGGGAGCTTTGCCCTGGAACGCCGGAGGAGAGCCGATTCGGCCCAAGGGAGGTTCCCTGGCGATCGCCTCCTCCAATGGTTTGGGAACCGTAGCCGAGGCGGTGACCTGGATGGGGAAGAAAGTGCGGCCGGTTAGTGCCGCGGTGCGGGGAGTCGCTGGTGTGGAAGCGGATCCAGACGATCTGAGTGTCGGCTACGGCGGCCTTCCCAACGAGGACGGAGTGGTGCAACTGGATGCGGCCTGTATGGATGGCCCAGCCCACAACGCCGGATCGGTAGCTTGCCTGGAGGGCATCAAACACCCGGCTCAGGTTGCGGAGCTGGTGATGGACCGCACCGACCATGTGAACCTGGTGGGGAAGGGAGCCAAGCGCTTCGCTTTGGAGCATGGCTTCCCGGAAGAAGAGTTGCTGACGGATCGGGCGCGGCAGATCTGGCTCAAGTGGCGGGCCAAGCGCTCCGGAGACGACCGCCTCTGGCCTCTTGGGGATACGGACCCAGCAGATCCGGCACTCCAGGGCGAAGCGCGCCCCTGGGGCACCATTCACTGTTCTGCCTTGGCTCCCAATGGAGATCTCGGCTGCTGTACGACGACCAGTGGTTTGGCCTTCAAGATTCCCGGTCGCATCGGTGACTCGCCGCTCATCGGCTGCGGTCTCTACTGTGACAACGAAGTGGGGAGCGCTGGCGGTACCGGTCGGGGAGAGGCGGCGATACATTCCGGCGGATCCTGGTTGGTGGTGGAACGAATGCGCTCTGGAGACACCCCTGAAGAAGCTTGCCTGTTCGCTCTACGCCGAGTGGCCAAGCAGGCCTATCGCCAATCCCGATGGCAACCGACTTTGTGGGATGGGGATCGCCCAGGCTTTGGCCTCACCTTCTATGCCTTGCGGCGAGACGGCCTCTATGGCTCGGCAACCTTACGAGGCAAGCCCGGGGATGCCAAGTTTGCCGTCTGCGATTCCCGGGGAGCGCGCTTGGAAGCCTGTGCCGTCGCTTTCCCCATCGTTGCTAGCTAGCTCTCATTGCTCGCCAACTTTCTACTGCGGCAGCGGTTCCACCGGCATCTGCGGCTTCCTTCGCTCCGATTCCTTCCTCCAAGGATCTGTGGTCAGTGGGAATTCTTTTTCCCAACGAAGAAGGATCGATCATTTCACCTTTGTAGATAGGCCTCTGGTCGAGCCGTAGGTGGTACGCGGGCAAACTCCTTCCCTTAGCACTGATGCCTTCTGTAGGACAGAGACTTCTTCCGCATTGAAAAGAGAGAATGTTCTCTTGAAAGCCTTTAGAAGTACTTGAGTCATGGTTCCAGGTGAGGTATGAATATGGCGTCCCATTTTTGATCTTGGATCGGGTTCCACGAGCTGAAGCTGCTGAGCTGAACTTCTCTGTGGAGAGATTGTCTATCTCTCTGCAGCTGGCTTCTGCTTGGGCATCTAGAAGCTCTAGCTACTTCTTTGGGAAGAGCTGCGCTGAGGAGAGCAACAAATCTTCTGCGGCGTAGCCCCAGGACAAGAAAACATCGGTGGCTCTGCCTCGATACAGGCAATGCCAAAAAACACAGGAGAAACGGATGAAGACACCTCGCGTTGGTAGAAATAGGTGGGGGATCGCCCTTGCCTTATCGGTGGCCATGTTGGCCGCGGGAGCGTCCTGGGCGGCGGCTCCGGAATCGAGCGATCGCCATGAGGCTCGCAATTTCGATGCCCGGGTCAATCACAATGTTGGTTTTTCTGCGACACCGACCACGGCACAGCAGCAGGCGGTGGAAAGGGCACGAAGTCTGTCGATGGATCTGGCAGTGACCTATGAGCCCACTGCCAGTGCTCCGCGAACCCTCTACAACCAAGCTGGCTACCTCACCAACGGTCCGAAGGGTCGATTCGACGCCATGGAAGTGGCCATGGACTATTTACGACAGAATCTCGACCTCTTGGGATTGTCCTACTCGGGCCTAGGCAGCTATGAGGTCACGGATGTGGTCCATAGCGAGGTCGGAGGAGCAACCCATATCTACCTCCGCCAGCTCCATCAGGGTCTTCCTCTGTACAACGGTCAGTTGCAGATCAACGTCAACCGGGATGGCAAGATTCTCAGTGTCAACAATGCGTTTCTGAACAGTCTGGCTTCGGCGGTAAACAGCTCGACACCAGCCCTCAGCGCGTCAGATGCCATTCAGGGTGCAGCCGACCATCTCCAGATCCCCCGTCCACGGCTCACCCAAGAGCGGGCTGCCACTGACGACGATCCTCGGCAGAAAACGGTTTTCTCCGCCCGAGGCTTTTCCGTGGAACCCATCGAAGCTCAGCTCATGTGGCTGCCCATTCGGGAGGGCGATGCTCGTTTGGTGTGGAACTTCCAAGTCGTCACCGTCGATGGAAACCACTGGTACGACATGACCGTGGACGCTGCTACGGGGCAGATCTGGACGCGCTTCGACTGGACGAACTCGGGCACCTATCGAGTCTATCCTGAGCCGCTGGAAAGCCCGGATGCGACGACTCCATTGCCACCCGCGGATGCTCGGTCGTTGATCGTCAATCCGGAGAATGCTACGGCTTCCCCCAATGGCTGGTTCACCGGTGGAGTGATGAGCGGCAACAACGTTCATTCCTGCGCGGATGCCAACGCCAACAACGGCTGCGATACCCCGGAGCCGACCTGCTCCGGGACGACCTGTGACTTCGCCATCGATCTCACTGCAGCTCCTTCCGCCAGCACCCCTGCTGCCATTGCCAACCTGTTCTATTGGAACAACCTCATTCATGACGTCCAGTACCAGTACGGCTTCGACGAAGTTGGCGGTAACTTTCAGGAGAACAACTTTGGCAACGGTGGGGCCGGCTCCGACGGGGTCAACGCCGATGCTCAGGATGGCTCCGGCAATTGCAACGCAAACTTCGCGACTCCCACGGACGGTGGGAATCCTCGCATGCAGATGTTTCTGTGCACCAACGCCAGCCCGGCTCGAGACGGCGACTACGACAACGGCGTGATCGTTCATGAGTACGGCCACGGTATCTCCATTCGGCAGGTGGGCGGTCCGGGTAACTCCAGCTGCTTGAACAACTCCCAGCAAGCTGGTGAAGGCTGGTCCGATTGGCTCGCTCTCGTCTACACGGCGGAGGCATCTCATACCAGCACCCTGGCTCGGGGGCTCGGTTCCTATCTTTTCAACGCGACGACCACCATTCGCGATCTGCCCTATTCCACGGATAGCGGCATCAACAATTGGACCTACGAATCCATCAGTGGTTCCAGTATTCCCCATGGGGTTGGCTCCCGGTGGGCCCAAGGGGCCTGGGAGGTCTATTGGGCTTTGGTCGACAAATGGGGCTTCGAGGGGGACTTGGTCAACTTTGACATCAACGATCCCAACGAGGCAGGCAATAAGCGAGCCCTTTTCTACATCAACGAGGGCTTGAAGAACACGGCCTGCTCTCCGACTTTCGTCAACAACCGGGATGGCATCATCCAGGCGGCGACGGATAGCTTCGGTGGTGCCGATGTTTGCGACATTTGGCAGGCCTTCGCTGATTTCGGTCTCGGCACCGACGCCGTGTCCGGCGGCTCCGGAAGCACCAACCCTACCAACGGTTTTTCCGTTCCCGCTGCTTGCCAATGCTCGCCCCAACCCATCGCCGACGCTGGGCCGGACCCGGTCGTCTGCCAAGGGGACTCGGCGACCATCGGTACCGCTGCACAACCCAGCAATACCTACAGCTGGGCGCCTGGGGGCGAAACGACAGCACAGATCACGGTCACCCCTGCGGCGACCACGACCTACACCGTGACCGCCTCGACCACTTGCGGCAGCGCCAGTGACTCGGTGACGGTGTTCGTGGATGATGGATCCGGTACGGATTTCACTGATGACTTCGAAGGGGACACCAGCGCTTGGACGACCTCGGGTCTGTGGCACAAGACGGCCAATTCCGCCTGTGCTAGCCCTGGATATTCCTCGGCGGTGAACTCCTTCTATTATGGTCAGGACGCCAGCTGTAACTACGATACGGGAGCTACGACCACCGGTAATCTGACCTCTCCGTCGATTTCCGGAATCACCGCCAACAGCGTGCTGAGCTTCCAGTACTACCGAGTGGTAGAGAGCTTCAACGGAAACTTCGACCGCACGGAAGTGGAGATCGTTTCCTCCAGCGGCACCACCACCGTCTTCGCCCTCGACTCGTCCACGGCATCCACGGCGGCTTGGGTGAACAGCGGGGACATCTCCTTGGCAGCGTTTGCGGGGCAGAGTATTCAGGTTCGCTTCGTCTTCAACTCCGGGGATAGCGTTTCCAACAACTTCACCGGCTGGTTCATCGATGATGTGGCCATTACCGGTGGTGAGTCCAACTGTGGACCAGGCAATACGGCGCCGACGGTGACCATCACGGCACCGGCGGACGGCTCGTCTTCCTCGGATGGCGATTCGGTAACCTTTACCGGTGTTGCCAACGACACCGAAGATGGGGATATCTCCGGCAGCCTCAATTGGACCTCTAGCTTGGATGGCTCCATCGGTTCCGGTGGGACTTTCTCTACTTCGGCCCTATCGGTGGGAACCCACACCATTACTGCCTCGGCGACGGATTCCGGTGGCCTCTCCGGTTCGGACTCCATCACCGTTACCGTCAATGGTGTCAATACCGCTCCCGTCGTGACGATCACGGCTCCGGCGGATGGTTCCACCTCGACGTCGGGTGATTCGGTGACCTTTGCCGGCACGGCCAACGACAACGAAGACGGCACCATCACCGCCTCCTTGGGGTGGACTTCTAACGTGGATGGCTCCATCGGTTCCGGTGGCACCTTCAGTACCTCCTCCCTTTCGGTGGGAGCTCACACCATCACGGCTTCGGTGACGGACTCCGGTGGATTGAGCGGCTCTGCCGCGATCTCCATCACCGTGACTCAGCCTGCCAATACGCCGCCTCAGGTGAATATCACCGCTCCTGGAGACGGTTCGACTTCCGGCTCCGGTGCTTCCGTGACTTTTTCCGGAACGGCGAACGATACCGAGGATGGAGACATTTCCGCGGCCTTGGCTTGGACTTCGGACCTGGATGGCTCGATTGGTTCCGGTGGTACCTTCAGTACCTCATCGCTGTCGGTGGGAACACACTCGATCACCGCTTCGGCAACCGACTCCGGCGGCCTCACGGGCACGGATTCCATTTCCATCTCGGTGACGGCGGTCCAGCCGGTAACGGTGACTTTCACCTCCATCGCGGATCACGATGGCTGGGTGCGGGAATCCAATGAGACCAGTGGAGTCGGCGGTGCCAGAAACATCACCGGCGGTGGTGCTCGGGCTCTGCGTCCCGGCGATGCGAATCAGGATCGCCAGTACAAAGCGATCGTCTCCTTCGACACCTCGTCGATCCCGGCGGGGGCCACGGTCACCGCGGCAACCTTGAGGCTAACCCGTGGGCAGACGACGGGCACCGACCCTTTCACGATTCTTGGGGATCTCGGAGTGGACATCAGCACCGGAGGATTCGGTGGTGATGTGGCGCTGACCGCCAGCGACTTCCAAGCTGCGGCATCTGCCTCCGGAGTCGCCACCATGAGCGTGGTGACGGCGCAGTTCCAGGTCTCCGAGGGCAACCTCAACGCGGCCGGCCTGGGGGCTATCGACCTGTCTGGAGTGACCCAACTACGGATCTCTTTCGCTATCGACGACAACGACGATGGCGGAAACGATTACGTGGGTTTTTATTCCGCGAACAACGGCACCGCGAGCCGACACCCGCAATTGGTCGTGACCTACATTCCGTAGGTTCTTCCTAGCGCGGGATTCGAAAGGCCGGGCACTTTGCCCGGCCTTTTTTCACCTCTGAGACCCTCTTCTGAGGTTCTCCAGCGACTCGGCTCGGCTCGTCTGGGTTAGATGCAGTTCACGACGAAGTGAATGCGGCTTCTCTTTTCCATCACGAAGGAGATGTTCAGGCTTTCCCGAAGTCCCTCCTCGAGCTCAGTCACTCCAACTTCACCGACACTCTTGGTGTGTTTCCCTCAGGAAAGTTTCTCCCTCAGCTACTCCGGCAGGATGATCTCAGTACGCCGGTTCCGGCTTCGGCCCTCGGGGTCTTGGTTGCTGGCAACGGGAAAGTCTTCCCCAAAACCTTGAATGTGGACTCTTGCCTGGTCGACCCCTTGCTTCTCGAGAAAGAGTCCAACGGCTTCGGCTCGCTCCACGGAGAGCACGGCGTTGTAGTCGTCTTCGCCGATGCTGTCGGTGTGGCCGCAAATATAGATGTCCAGGCCCGCAAAGGGGCCGTTGAGAATCTCTGCTTGGCGTCGCAGGGTGGGTTTTAGGCGCCGCCGCAATTTGGCGCTATCGAAGTCGAAGATTGCTTTCTCGGAGTAGTCGAATACGGTGATCTGAGTCAGGCCCAAGGCGACGGCCATGGGGCTGACTTCCTCGCCTCGGCGAAGCCAAATCCGCATCCGATCCGGGGCCAAGACTTCGATGCGGCGCTCGATGCGCTCTGTTCCGGTGGCCTTGGCTGTGACCTCCAAGGCTTCCTCGAGAGTCCCCAGGGAGAAAGACAAGGGGGCCGCGCCGACCGGGTCACCTCGGAAAAGGACTTCCAAGCCCTCTGGTTCCGTACGAACTTCCGTCGAGATCTGCAGCGGCTTCATTCCTAGAGAAGCACATCCCAAAGGGAGAATGAGCAGTGAAAGCAACATCGCGGCTAAGGGTTTCGAGGTGTTCAAGGGGTCGTTTCTCCAATCTTGAGGCTCAGGGTCATCTTGGAAGCAATGGGTAATCCATCGGCTGCTAAGGCAGGTCGGAATCGGTAGTCCAGCAGAGCTTGCCGGACGGCATCTCCACAGGGCGTCGCTGCTGCCTTCAAGATCTTGGCACCGGTAGGGACACCTTCCGTATCGATCTCCACCGTCGCAACCACCTGGCTGCCAGTGCATTGGGACGCGGCATTCTCGGTGATCCGAATCTGCGCTGTTGTCTTGATGGCAGCGGCCGTTACGGGTCGTCTCACGGCGGGCGGTTCCGGTGCGCTGGTTCTGGGCGGTGAGGCCGGAGCGGGGGAGGGGGCTTGCCGCTTTCTGACGACTGGTGGGGGCGGTTCGTTCGCGGGAGTGGTCTCCAGCGTTTCCTCCTCTAGGTCCACAGCCTCTGTCGAGGAATCTTCAGGGGCGGGAACCGAGATCGCAGTTTCGTCGTCTTGAACCGGGCTCGTGTCAGAGGAACCCGCATCGCTTGGGGTTTCCTCGGTAGCGGCTCTAGGCTCGTCCGAGGCCAGCTCTGACTTCAGCTCACCGTCCTCAGGGGGCGCCTTCTGCTCGATCTCTACCAGGTCTGTTGATCGAGTCGAGGTCCAGAGCCAGACTCCCAGGAAAGCTACCAAGAGAAGCGCCAGCCATTTCACGACTGGCTTCGGGGGCTTTCGGGCCGGGATCGTTGGGGCTAGGGCGGCTGCGCCAGCATCAGGTTTTACTCCCTTTTCTTTGCCTCCAGCCCCTCCGATCGGGAGCTGCCTTTGGCTCGGAGGCTCAGCTTTGACCTGGACTCGGCGCTGACGCCAATCGTCTCCCACCAAGCGGATCCAGGCATCCCGCATCTCGGCGGCGCTTTCATAGCGATCATCGGGTTTTCGAGCTAGGGCTTTCATGACCAGGGCTTCGACTTGTCGATCGATCGACGGCAAAAGATCGGAGATAGGCGGAGCATCCTCCTGGACTCGACGCAGCGCTAATTGAACGGGGCTGTCCGCCACAAAGGGTAGGCAGCCAGCAAGCAACTCATAGAGGAGCATGCCGAGCGAGTAGAGGTCGGCGCGACCGTCGATGGGCTTGCTCTCGATGAGCTCCGGAGCCATGTAGGCGGGTGTTCCCCAGAGATTGCCGGTTTTTGTATGGAGGTTGCTCTTGATGGACTTGGCGATCCCAAAATCTGTCAAATAAGGACGACCTCGGGCGCTGAGCAGGATATTGCTGGGTTTGATGTCGCGATGGATGGTGCCCATGGAGTGGCTGTACCCCAGCGCATCCAATAGGGGGACCGCTAGGGTAGCTACGGCTTCTTCACTCAATCGCCCAGCGACGTCTAGCTCTTGGCGGAGGGTCGGGCCATCAATGTACTGCATGGCGCACCAGAGGATATTGCTGCTCTCGCCGTAGTCGTAGACCTTGACCAGATTGGGATGATCGAGAGAGGCCACTACTTTGGCCTCGATAACGAATCTCTGAGCCGACTTTTCTCCGTCTACGACATCTTGGGAAAGAACTTTTAGCGCCTCGAGGCGGTCCAAATGAAGATTGCGGACCAGGTACACGGAAGCAAACCCACCCCGGCCAAGGAGAGATCTGAATTCGTACCGCTCCCCCAATAGATGGCGCAGCTGGTGTAATCGGGACTCTGTCATTCCGCAGCCTCCAAAACTCACCTCACCCTGCCGAAGACCAACTTCACGACCGATGGACCAGCGAATTTCCGAAGGGGCTAGGTCCAAGGGAAAACAGGCCTCCTGAATTGGTATCACAGGTTGCCTCTTCGATGAAAAGCGCACCGAGTGGCAGCGGTGATGAGTAGCGACTCATCTGAGCACTCCACTGCCTCTTTCTGGCCGACAGCTTGAAGGCTGAGGGCAGGAGTCGGAATTATATTTAGTTTTTTGTTTAATGTTGTTGGGAGGGTCGGTATTTTGGTGAAATATTTTTCCTCCTGAAATTCCGTGAAGGCTGAAACTTTCCTCGGGGGGTAGGCGCCTATGTCCTCAAAGAGCTCAGGAAAACGGTTTTGGTGCCGATTTTCGCTACCTCATCGGCTTGGGTCGGGGGTGGCTTTTCGAGTGCCTCGGAGAAATCAGTGGAGTGGCAAGGCCGGTCCTATTTCTGGGAGTCCAAGTCCCAGTGGGCAATCAATACCCGTCCCTAGCTCCCCGCTCGAGGCGCAGTGGGTGCCCAGGAGCTCAAAGATGGAAGCTCAGGATCGACTGCCGAATGTTTTGGTTTTCGATGCTGAGGGCTCCGACTCTCGGAGTCCGGAGGCTGAAACCCCAATTGGAGGATGAGTGATGGCTGGTGATGTAGGTGTTGAGGAGAGAGCGATCGTATTGAGCCCGGGAACGGTAACCAACCTAGAGGCGGTGGCACGCCCGATTCGCCAAGCTCGAGGAAGAGTGCGGCACTTCTATGGACCGCGGGTGGTCATTGAGGAGGTGCCTGAGGGCACCGCGGAGGAGTCGGTGCGATCCGGAATCTCAGGAGGTGAGGTGGCCACGGCACCGGAGGGGCTCTCTGCTGAAGTTCAGGAGGACCTCGACGACATCGGCAAGATGGGTTTGCGCGCCTTCGCCTTACGTCAGTCCAAGGAGTTTGCCCATGCAAAGGCCCATCGGCCTCTTGCAGGAACTCCCTGGGACACCGACCAGGCCGAAGCCATGGCTTGCCACCCTCAAGAGGTGCCTGGTGCCCAAGTTGCCCTGCTAGGGGACGGCCCGACCAGCGCCGAGCTGACCGGAAGCGTAGCGGTAGGCATCGTCATTGTTTCAGGACCTGGAAACCTGGCATTTGAGGAGGAAGAAAAGGACAAGGTGGTCGCTGAGGTGCAAAATGGTCTGAGCTGGCTGGGAGCGCAGAACCGGTCGGCCAACATCACGTGGCACTACGATATTCGTCCGGTCGAGATCGCCGCACGGCCTGAGCCGGATCCGCTGTCCCGCGAGGACACCTTTCGAAACCCGGCGATGGAGGCTCTGGGTTATCCAGGCAACCAGGACGGTGTCCTCGGCTACGTAGAGCATCTCCGGGAATCGATGGACACGGACTGGACCTATTGTGCTTTCTTCACAAAGTACCCCCTCCATCACTTCGCCTACGCTTACGGAGGAGGCCCTTACTTAGTCATGAGCTATCGCCTTCCCGGATGGGGAGTGGACAATATCGACCGTGTTTTTGCCCATGAGACGGGACATGTTTTCCTAGCTCCGGATGAATACCGGGCGAGTGATTGCAAGTGCGACACTTTGGCTGGCAAGTACCAAGCCCCCAACGCCAATTGCACCATTTGCGCTCCCGGCGAAGGTGTCCAGTGCATCATGAAGGGGAACAGCTGGGAGATGTGCGCCTATACTCCCGTGCACCTGGGGTGGGGCAAAGGATGGCTTACCTTCAACCAGGGATTTGACGGGGCGCTGTGGCGCGAGAGCAACGGCAAGATCTACTTCTTCAAGGACAACCTCTACGCTAGCTACTCCCCCGAGGCCGAGAAGATAGATACCGGCTACCCGAGGACGATCGCGGGCAATTGGAAGAACATGCCCGAGGCCTTCGAAGCCGGCATCGACGCAGCCCTATGGCGGGATGATAATAGCAATATTTACATGTTCAAGGGGCGTGAGTACGTCCGGTATTCTGAGGACGGCGAGGGCGTACTGGAGGGCTATCCGAAGCCCATCGCAGGCAACTGGGAGGGATTACCCGCCGCCTTCGAGGCAGGCATTGACGCTGCCTTTTGGCGCACCAGCAACGACAAGATCTACCTGTTTAAGGGCCGTCAGTACGTCAGATATACGGACGACGATGGCCAAGGGGTAGATGACGGCTTTCCAAAGCCGATCGCTGGCAACTGGAGAGGCATGCCTGCAGATTTCGCTGAGGGAATAGACGCGGTGCTATTGAAACGAACCAATAACAAGATCTATTTCTTCAAGGGCGAGCAATACGTTCGGTACTCGGAGGATACCTTCAAAGTGGATGACGGCTATCCCAAGCCCATCGCAGGTAATTGGAAGCCCTTCTGGTAGGAGGACAGCTCGGACTGCGTGACCCTAGAGGGGGATAGTTCCGAGTCCGAATACCAACATCCCCTGGCCTGGGAGCTGCAAGCTAATGTCCCGTGCGGTTATCTCGTTCTTTACCGAGAGGCTAGCCGCGCCCTCTGGGCCAGGCGCTCAAACGCAGGCATAGCCCTAGCTAAGGCGAGTTTGGGCAACACAGCACAGCGGGATGTGGAGGGCCTCGAATGTGAACGAAATAACCGCACGAGATACTAGTGTCCTTGGGACAAATTCCTGTCGAGGGCCTGATCGATGCACGTGGAAGCGAGATTCTCTAGGTGATCGAGCTCAACCGCCGCGATGACCCAAGAAAGGTGGTCCGGCGGGGCCTACCTCGAAACATTTCTTGCTACCGGATCTCTAGGTAACCTGTCGCGCATTGAATCGCCAAGGGTCGGACGGGCGGCCCGCGATTCCCTCGGCGTTGCCTTTTCGACGAAGAAATCTGATTCACAACACTTTTCTTTTGTTTCAGTGAGTCGCTTTGCTGATTCATCTCGCTTGAAGAAAACAGTTAGACCTCCGCGCTAGGTCCACTGGACTTGAGCCGGCCCTATTTTAGTCCGCTTGCTAGTGAGAAATCTCTCGCCATCAGGCAAGCCCGGTTTTTCTCAAAAGGAGATGACATCATGGTGAAGGCCAGGCCTATTGTATTTCTATTTGTTTCTTTCTGCTCCTTCTTCCAGGTGGCGGTTGCGCAACAGAATGAGCCTCCTCCCGAGATCTGTGCTCGGCGCTCCTTGAATGGTGCGATCTTCCAAGGACAAGGTCACGTTGAGGTCGACGACACCAGCCTACCTCAAGGTATTAAAGACCAAGTCACGACGGCCATGGGGCTTTGGAATAGCGGTTGTGACAACGGAAATTTTCCTCATATTCCTGAGCTGAATCGCCAGCCTCCACCAGCAGGTGTCAACGAAAAGAAACTTATTTTTGACTATCGACCCGATGAGGCTCCTCCAGGGCAAAATGGGCAGTTCAATCCCGCTAAATTCGTTCCACAGGGGGAAGGTGGCGTGATCACCGTTTACGGAAAATGCCCTCCTCCTCCAGGCCCCAGCCAGCCCGCACCGAGTATTCTCGGTTGCCCTGGGGATGGCAATCTCGATTGGGACACCAAGAAAGCTCGAGCGATGCTGCAACACGAGATCGGGCACGGTCTAGGTTTAGGTCATGATCAATGCCCCTCGAGCATTATGGAGGAAGCGAACCTGGACAAGAGGTCAAAAGTTCAGCCGGAGCATTGCCAGCTTGCAGATAGCTTGGCTTGTATGCCCTCGCCCGGCACCATGTGTCCTCAAGTTGGAGACTCGGCACCTTTCAGAGTCGTAGTGTCGGGCCTCGACAATGGGGAACAGGTCGAAGCGATTGTGACGTTCACCGTACCGAATGTCGGAAGCTCCAGTCACACCGATGGAAGGGTTGGGAACGGAGAGATTCTCTTCCCTCGGGCAGTTATTGGAGGGGATTATTCCGTCAGTGCTTTTACTCCGAGCAACTCGATCATCGAGTGCGCTTCGGCATCGGGAAGCGTCAGTGGTGTTTCACCGATCACCGCGAACGTCAGCTGTAGTTGCCGAAATGGTGACTGCGATTCCAAAGAGGTGATCTTCTTCGGTAGCCTCGATGAGTCGACCGTCGCTTCGTTTTTTCTGGCAGTCCTGAGGGCGTCACCCCCGGGGGTTTCCCTCCAGACCCCTGCCGTACAGGACGGACTTATCGTTTTTCAGGGGCAGCAGGTAAACGATACTTTTCAGGGTGTTGTAGAAAATGGTTGGACCTACTCTGTCAGTGTTGACGATAGGGCGCCGGGAGATCTGGAATGTCACCCCAACGTCGTCGAAGGTGTCGTCGTTGCCAGTGCCGACCCCACAGCCAGGATCGACTGCTCATTGGGTATTAACTCGCAAGATTTTTGCCAAGTCATTCCCGAATATTGTTTCGTCGACGATCCGGATTGCCTACAAGATTTTGTCGTCGACCCCATCGAGGTGGCCGGCACTTTTGATGTCCAGAACATTCCCGATCCGGGATGTGATCCCGACGTCTTAGCTAGCTGCCGGACTTCCCCTCACGATCGAGCCATGCGGCGGAACCGTCTGACCTGCTCGTCGATTCTTGATGGAGGCGGAGAAACCAATCGCGTCGATGAAGGCTCGATGGAGGAGGCCGCAATGGGACAACTCGAGGCACTTCCCAGCGCCGCAACCAGCACGACCGTGGAGATCGGGCCTTTGGTCTACCTACGGAGCCTGTATACGACTCCGATCTCGTCAGCAAATGGAGATGTCCTGGTGTGGGGCGTCGCTCGGGATGACGGTGGCTCCATCAGTGACATACAGATTCTCCTCGATGGTGTGGAGGTAGCTCTTCGGGACTTTTCCTCCGGGAATCTGGATTCCTGGACATGCGATGAGCTCCCAGCAGACAGCTGCGACGCTTACAGTTCCTTCTGGGGTTGGCTGGATGTGTCCTCGTTGCCGGACGGCGCCCACCAGCTCTTGGTTACTGCTACCAGCGGAGTCACCGAGCTCCTCGGCTTGGACGAGGCCTCGATTCAAATCGGCGGCTCTTCTTGTACTGACGAAACGATTCCGCCGGCCGTCGAGGTCACCTGGCCCACTAGCGGTGCTCAGACGAGTCCGGGGCCTCTTGGCCACCTGAGCCTCGCAGCAACTGCCTCGGATGATTCGGGAATCGCTTGGGTCGAGTTCGAGATCGATGGAAGCTCTGTGGGGGTTGACCTTCAGTTTCCCTTCGAGGTTTCCTGGCATGCGACTCCCGGCAGCTGGCAGGTGCGAGCCATCGCCGCGGACACTTGCGGCAACACGGCAACCTCACCTGCAATCCCCTTCTCCGTCCCCTCCGGTCCACAGATCATCGTCTCAAACGGTGCCAACCCACCTTTCGAGGCAGGTGCGACCTTGCCCTGGGGAACGGTGGATCTGGGCAGCGGGATCAATAGTGAGGCCCGCAAGAGCATCAAGGTTCTCAACGATGCCGGTGCCCACGGGACTCTGGTGTTGCAGAACTCGGTACCCGGGGAAGCCAACGTCTCCGTTCGAGGCTTGATCGGCAGTGGCTTTCGCTGGGGCGGGGTTTTGGACTCGCCTCATGCTCCAGGGGAATGGGACAACTTCTTCATCGGCCTATCGACGGAGGATCCTGGTTTCTATCGCTCCGTGGTTTCCATTCATCACAATGATCCCACGGTTCAGAATCCCTTCGATTTTCTAGTGGAAGGGAGTGTCGGCGGCAATACAGCCAGTCCGGAGATGACGACGCGATTCGGGCCGGAATATTTCCAACACGGAGATAGCAAGGATTACGGGTGTATTGCTCTCAATACCACTGCCGGGGATGATCGGCGCAGTATGAGGGTTGCCAATCCGGCTCCTCCCGGTGGGGGAGTGTTGCACTCGTCCGTCTCCGTACAGTCGGTCTCGGGAAGCGCTTTCTATGAAGACAACATATTGGAACCGTCAATCGCCCCGGGAGACGAAGATGGCTTCGTCGTCGGTTTGCGAAGAGACGCGATTGGAGACTTTGCAGCCAAGTTGTTGTTTCAACACAATGTGGTTGGGCTAGCCAACCCCTTTGTGGTGAATGTCTCTGCCCAGGTCCGCCAAAGTTGTTTCCCCGGCCAAGCCTTACGGTTCGTGGACTTTTTGGAAGTGAAGGACTCTTCCGGGGCGGCGGTCGATGAGACGTTTCCCTTGGAGATCGGTTCTCACCAGCAAGTTCCGGGGATGGTGGCACCGGCCTCGTTTACCATCACCAACATCTCCGGAGAGGCGGTGACGGTGGAACAGATCCTCCTTCAGCGCCGGATCGGCTCGGAGGCGATCTCTTGGCAGAGTAGTCCGGTTTTGCCTCTCACTCTGGCTTCCGGGGCCAGGCAGGAGCTTCGCCTCAACCTCTCTCGCGACGAAATCGGCTTCTACCTCTATGAGGTGACCTTGATCTCGGCAGAAGCCGGAACGTCGACTTTCGAAATCTGGGGAGCGGTGTATGAGCCTCTACCTTCCGATTTCGACGTGGCCTTGGCCCTTTCCGGTTCGGTGGTGCCTCCCGGTAGTGGCCACACCTTCAACATCACCTTGGTAGGAAGCTCTGCCGTTCGGCATCTCTTGATCCGGAACAATGGCGCTTCACCGCTGGAGCTCGCTTCCACCACAGGCTTGGTCTCCGGGCCTTGCTTTCTGCAGGGGACCCAGCCGGCTGCGGTGATCCCACCGGGAGGAGAGACGGATTTCTGGATTACCTTTGGTGGCTGTACGACAGCTGGTCTCAAGACCGGAGCCCTCAGCATCGAGACCACCAATCCAGTGGACGAGCCCTACCTAATCACCCTCCATGGCTGGATGAAGGATCCCATCCCGGGTATCGGCGTCAAGGTTGGCAGCTCGGGTTCTCTCATGCGGGGCAGCACGGTACCGGTAGGGACCGTCATCGAGGGCAATCAACGGTGGAGAAAGGTGCGCATCCACAACGACGGCAGTGGAGACTTGGAGATTACCAACCCGGCGAATCTTGTTTCCGGAACCTGCTTTCAGCAGCACGATGAACCCCAGTCGGTGGTGCGCTCCGGTGAAGAAACCACTTTTTGGGTGAATTTCGGTTGTACGACACCCGGGAGCTATTCCGGCGGGGTGAATATCGAAAGCAATAGTCCCTTCGAGAATCCCTTCGACCTCGAGCTCACCGGCACGGTGGTCGGAGCTCCGGATATTCGGGTCACTCACGATGGGGTTACTCTGCCCTCCGGTCGAGCCCTGAGTTTCGCCCCGAGCACTCCGGGCCAGCAGCAAAGCGAACGCTTGGTGATCTGGAACGAAGGGTTGAGCTCGCTTTGGATCGATGATCCGGCGTTCTCCGTCTCTGGAGGCTGCTTTTCGGCTACCTCTGGGGCGGGGACCGCGTCTGAAGAGAACAGCGGAGACACTATTCCCCCTGGCGGCTCCTTGGAAGTGGATCTCCTATTCGAATGTGACCTGGCGGGAGTTCGGAAGGGAATGCTCTCCCTGGAGAGTAACGACCCGGACGAGATCCCTTTCCAGCTATTTCTGTCCGGGCTGGTGGAGCAGTGTTCCGCCAGCCAGGCCGGGACTCTGGTGACGACCTCTTCGGGTACCTTCTGCTGCGCCGCCACTTCGATAGACAACGATACGGTTCACCTTCTGGAGGATGCGAGCTCCGGGGCCTGCTCGATCCTGTCTTCCTGCCCGACCTTTCAGAATCACAACCGCAAGATGGGGGAATCCCTCGGGAGTGATTGGGTCACTCGCGTGACTCAGGGCCAGTTCGCCTCCTGCTGCAACCCGTCTCAGCGGTGCAACCGCGGTGCCTGCTATCTCCCAGGAACCGTATTGCCTCGCTTGCACTCCTTCGACGAGATCTGCGCCGATACCGGACTTGGCCCGGCGGTCTATCGCTGTGACGAAGACAACCTAGGAAGAGTCTTGTTGGACTTGGATACCGCCAATGCCTGGAGTTGCGATCGCGAGCTGGTGGGAGGGGAGACCCTCTACACCTTCTCTGCTGGTCCGGGTCTCGGAGGTCAATAGGGGCCGTTTTCTCAGGCTACGCTGGCCGCTTCGGGGCAGTCCCGCGGAGCGGCCTTTTTTGTTCGGTGCCTCGCGGATCACTCTCTTCCTCGGCACCGGGTTGGTCGTGAAAGGCGATTGGTTGCTAGAATCCATCGCCGGGCGAAGGACGCTGTGTGAGGCTCCGTCCGTGGCCGTCCGGATCCCCAGTCGCCGGGGAAGTTCGGAGCCCGATTTGCTTCAACTCACCCTGGAAGGCACTCTTCATGATTCCTGATTCGCCGATTATCACCCTTGAAAAGGTCGTCAAGAGCTACTCCGAAGGGGGAGTGACTCGACGGGTCCTGGATGGTGTCGACACTCGCATCGAGGCAGGGGAGTTAGTCGTCCTATTGGGGCGAAGTGGCTCGGGCAAGTCCACCATTCTGAACCTTCTCGCTGGAATCGACCGTCCCGACTCAGGTCAGGTTCGGGTGGCCGGGGTTTCCATTTCAGATTTGCGGGAGCCAGAGCGGACGCGGTTCCGGCGCGAACGTGTCGGTGTCATCTACCAAAGCCTCAACCTCATTCCCACTCTCACGGTCCTGGAGAATGTGCGCCTGCGCCTCGAGCTCATCGGCGCGCCGGATCGACGGGGCCCGGCGCAGGAGTGGCTGGAAGCCGTAGGCCTTGCGGACCGTGGCGGTAGCTTTCCCGACGTTCTCTCCGGAGGAGAGCGGCAACGAGTCGCCATCGCCGCCGCTCTGGTGCACGATCCAGCGCTGATTCTTGCGGACGAGCCCACGGGAAATCTCGACGAGGAGACTGGCGGACAAATCGTTCAGCGGCTCGATGCCCTGGTTCGTGAGCACGGAAAGACCTTGGTCATGGCAACCCACTCGGTGGATATGGTGGGAATTGCCGACCGAGTTTTCAGGATCGACCAGGGGCAGCTGCGAGAGAGCTCTGCCGAGGAGCCTTCTTCTCCCAGCCTGGGAGCTCGGCCGCATTGACCTCAGAATCTCATCGAGCCTTTCCCGGTTCTGACGGCCTTCACTCGCTGTTCTTCTTGCTGAAGACCAGCTTGCGCTACATCCTCCAGCACCCGGCTCAGTTTGCCCTGGGCCTGCTAGGGATTTCTCTCGGCATCGCGGTGGTCGTGGCCATCGATGTTGCCATCGCTAGCTCGAAGCGGGCCTTTTCCCTCAGCGTCGATGCCGTTGCAGGCGAAGCGAGTCACCGCATCGTCGGCGACGGTTTCGGTATCGATGAGGATATCTATCGGCAGCTGCGAGTCGAGCATGGGTTTCGGTCCATCGCTCCCTTGGTCGAGACGGAAGCGCTCCGTCTCGAGCCCGTTCGCGGGGTCGTGAAGATTCTCGGAGTCGATCTCTATGCGGAGGCCGGAATCCGGTCCTGGACTTTCGCCCAAGGGAAGGGCAAGCCGGGGCGGGAGACGCGGGGAAGTTGGGTTTCCGAGCTCGTGGTGAGTCCTGGGACCTGCGTCATTTCTCGAGCCCATTTGGAGAACCTCCAAGCTCAGGTGGGGGATCGGCTGACTTTGCGGATTGCCGGGCGCCTCGAGCAGCTACGTATCGTCGGGATCCTCGAGGAGTCGACTGGGCTGGACCGGGAGCGCTTTGGATCCATCGTCCTGACCGACATTGCCACCGCCCAGGAACTTCTAGCCGAGCCGGGAAAGCTATCCCAGATCGACGTCAGGCTGACCGATGACGCCGAGTTGGATCGCCTGGGGAGCCTCCTACCCCAAGGAGTCCATCTTGAAAAAGCCGGAGGGCGACAGCGTTCCCTGGAGCAGATGACGGCTGCCTTCGACCTCAATCTACGCTCTCTCAGCCTCCTAGCCTTGCTGGTCGGCTGGTTTCTTATCGACAACACCATGGCCTTTTCCGTCGTTCAAAGACGAAGCGTTTTCGGTCGTCTGCGCACTTTGGGGGTGACCCGTCGGCAAGTCTTCGCGGTGGTCCTCCTGGAAGGACTTGCTTTTGGCATTGCCGGGGCGGTTCTAGGCTGTGTTCTCGGCTTGATCCTCGGCAAAGCCTTGGTGGGAGTCGTTGCTGGGACCCTTGGGGATCTTTACTTTGCGGTCGAAGTCAATTCCATGGCGGTTCCTGTTTGGACGCTGATCAAAGGGTCGGCCTTGGGTATGGGAGCTTGCCTCCTGGCTGCTGGCGGTCCGGCCCGAGAGGCCAGTAGTTCGGACCCACGGGATGTACTTAGGCGCTCGACCCTGGAGGCCCGGACCCAGGCGCGGGTCGGGCGTCACGCTGTTCTCGGTGCGCTGGCTCTGAGCTTGGCCGGCCTGTTACTGGTATTCCCGTCGAACCGTCTGGCCGTCGGATATGCCAGCCTCTTATTGGTGGTGGTGGGATTCGTGGGATTGGCCCCTCTATCGATCCGTCTCTTGGTGCTGGCGACCCTGTCGATAGGAGGGCGTTGGCTCGGGGTGGTTCACAGATATGCCATCCGGTGTATCGATCAACATCTCAGTCGAACCGCCTTTGCCATCACCGCCCTTTCCGTAGCCATCGCCATGGCCATGGGGGTTGGGATCATGGTTTCCAGCTTTCGCGGCAGTGTGGCTGATTGGTTGGAGCAAACCCTCACCGGCGACATTTATGTGGGGCTCCAGGGTACGGTGAGTCGGCAAGGCAACCAACTTCCCCTTGCCGAGACCTTGGTGAATCGGTTGACGACCCTTGATGGAGTGGTTGGGGTTGCGGCGATCCGCCGTTTCGAAACAGCGACAACCTTCGGGCCCACAGAAATTCTCGTCCGCAGGGAGATGGGCCAACATCGAGAGAATCGCCAACTCATCGCCGAGCAGGAGGAGGGGGACTTGCCGGCGATTTTCGCCAGTGAGCCCTTGGTATTTCGTCACGACCTCGAGCTTGGGGATACTCTCGAAGTGGCCACGGGGGCAGGGCTGGTTAAATTTGAGATCGTTGGAGTTTTCCGCGACTACGTTTCAGACATGGGCTACCTGAGTTTGGCCGATTCGGTCTATGAGTCCTACTGGGAGGATCGTTCAACAAGTGCCATGGCGCTGTTTCTCGGGGAGGAAGCCGAGGTTGACGCCGTGGTTGCCGCGGTCCGAGAGGCCGCAACAGAGGTCTATGGAGAGGATTTGGCGGAGGTCGGGTTTCTCGCTTCCCGCAGCGCTGACCTACGGCGCGAGAGCTTGCGGGTCTTCGACCGAACCTTCCGCATCACCGACGTTTTGCGGCTGCTCGCTACTCTGGTGGCCATGGTCGGTGTCGCCAGCGCTTTCATGGCCCTCCTTCTGGAGCGAACTCGGGAATTCGGGACCCTTCGTGCCGCCGGTCTCACCCGGGCGGGCGTTCTCCACCTGACGACGACCCAGAGTGTCGTCATGGGGGGCATCGCCGGAGCTTTGGCGATCCCGTTGGGGGTGATCTTCGCGGCGATCCTGACGCTGGTCGTGAATCGCCGGAGTTTCGGTTGGTCCCTCGATTTCTTCGTCGACCCAGGGGTTGTGGGCGTTGGCTTTGTGACCAGCATCGTAGCGGCGGTGCTGGCGGGCCTACTTCCGGCTTGGCGCCTCGCACGGCTCGAGCCGGCCGAGGCCCTGCGGGAGAGAGGAGAATGAGGCGCTTTTCCCAGGACTCGGGCGCCACACCTGTACGGGGCGAGGAAAACCGGCGAAGTCGGCTTCGGTCCTCCGCCAAATCGCCGATCTCGTGGCCAGTGGCCACAGTCCTGATGGGCATCTTTCTACTGGCAGCAGCCTGTAGGCCGGCCTCACGAACCACGGTCGGGGAGTCGCCGGTGACCTTTCTATCTGGCGGCGGCAGTGAGGGATTCGAACGAGTTCTGGAGCCCCGACTTTTCGATCTGCCCTTGGACCACGGAGCTCATGAAGCGTTCCAAATCGAATGGTGGTATCTCACCGGGAACCTCGCGGACCCACAGCAACGCCGTTTCGGGTTCGAGCTCACCTTCTTTCGGATCGGATTGGAGGGGAAAGAGGGAAAGGCTTCAGAAGGCTTGTCTGGCAGAAATTCCCGTTGGGCCACGGATCAGCTCTACATGGCTCATTTCGCGGTCACGGATGTTCGAGCCAGGGAGTTTCATGCCTTCGAGCGGTTGACTCGCGGTGGCCTGGATCTAGCGGGGGTCCGCGCCTTTCCTTTGCGGGTCTGGAACGAGAGCTGGTCTTTGGAGGCTCATCCTCCGGTGGGTGCTAGCGACCCCTTTCCCCTGAAATTGGTAGCTGGGGACCGGGATGGAGAGATGGGCGAGGTCAGCATCGAGCTAGAGCTGATGCCAAAAAAGCCCCTGGTGCTCCAGGGAGATCGTGGCTTCAGCCGCAAGGGGCCGGAGCCCGGCAACGCCTCCTACTATCTGCAGGACCCGCGGCTGGAAGCGATAGGCAACCTCACCTTAGGCGAGAGCCGATTCGAGGTCTCCGGGTTGGCTTGGATGGATCACGAATGGTCCACCAGCGTGCTGGGGGCGGAGCTCGTGGGGTGGGATTGGTTTGCGCTCCAACTCGACGACGGTCGTGACCTCATGGTCTACCAGCTTCGGGGGAGAGATGGGAAGGCTACGGCAGCCAGTCAGGGAACGATCATCGATAGCGATGGAAAGGTCGTTAGGCTATCTTCCCAGGACTTTGACCTCAGGGTTACCGACCATTGGCGAAGCTCCTACTCGGCTGCCACCTATCCTTCCGGGTGGCGATTGCGCATCCCCAGCCAACTCATTGACCTCGCTATCACCCCGGTTATCGAGGATCAGGAGCTTCGCCTTTCCACCACCTATTGGGAAGGAGCGGTAGTGGTGGAATCGACGGCCCAGGATCTTCTGGGTCGGGGCTACGTGGAGCTGGTGGGCTATGTTGCGAAGGAATGAAGAAGCTGCCTTGCTCCCCTGACTGGATTACACAGACGTCCCGAGCGTTTGTTCTAGGCGCCCCTTCTGTTGAATCCCTTGCCGATGGTTATTCCTTGGAATGCGCCTGGCCGGGAGACCGTGCAAATTTCCTCTCCTGTCTGGGTGTGCAGGATGACAGGGAGGGATTCCAGCCAGCACCAGGAGAGCTCGTCGATTTCTCCACAGAAGAGGGAGGTGAGGCTCTTCCAGCCCCGGCACTGGGCATCGGTGATCTTTCCGCCATGTAGTCTCAGGGTCGCCGTTGCAGGGGAGTCATTTACCTGCAGGACTCCGCTGCGACCCTCCGAGAGGAGGCTGTTTACTAGGTCGAAGATAGATTGCATGCGCGAACCTTGCCGGATTTACACTGACCTGGGAAGTTGGAAATGTCTGATAGTCGTGTAGGGTGATCTGCCCTCCAAAGTAGGAGGGAGCCGAGGCTTGGGGATTCTGACCGGCGGCGATTTGAGTATCCGGTGCAAACGAAAATCGCCCGCTGGTTCGGTTCGAGGCCAGCGGGCGATAGAGATCGAGATCCGGAGACTAGCTTAGGCCTGCCGCAGCCAGTCTCCCTCGAGCAACGGCAGCTCTCGAATGCGCTTGCCGGATGCGGCGAAGATGGCGTTGGCGATGGCGGGGGCGACCGGTGGAGTGCCGGGTTCGCCAACGCCGGCGGGGGGATGTTCGTTTTCGACCAGATGGACATGAATATTCTGAGGCGTGTCTTGGATGCGGGCGACCGGATAGTCGTGGAAGTTGCTCTGCTCGATGGCGCCGTCGCGAGCGGTGATGGCACTGCGCAGAGCGAGGCTGATGCCGTAAATGGCACCCCCTTCCATCTGTGCACGGACCCGGTCGGGGTTGACGTAGGTTCCGCAGTCGACGGCCATGTGGAGGTCGTGGAGGGTCAATTTGCCTTTGTCGGTCACGGAGACATCCGCGACGGTGGCAACATAGGTCAGGAAGCTCCGGTGAACGGCGATTCCCAGTCCGCGGCCTTTGGGTAGCTTCTTTCCCCAACCCGCTTTGTCCGCTGCCAGTCGGACCACCGCGGCCATCCGGCCGGTGTCGATGGGGTAGTCCTCGATGGGTTGACCGTAGTTGCCATATTCGACCCCCTGGGCCGCCAGGTCGATCTTGCGGTTGGGTCCTAACAGACCCAGCAGGTAATCCTTCGGGTCGACGCTGGCGTTGTGGGCCAGCTCGTCAGCGAAGCAGCCGACGGCAAAGGCGTGGTAGATGTTGCACACGGAGCGCATCCAGCCGATGCGCACGTGGGCCTTGGCCTCGCAACTCTCCAAACAGAGATTGGGAATGGCGAAGGGCAAGTCCAGAAGCCCTAGGGAGAGCTCCCCGGCGCTACCCCGGTCAGAGGTGCCGTTGAAAGTGGCGCTGATAGACGGGAAGGCGCTGCGGTGATGCCAGGCGACGGGCTTGCCATCGTCTCCCACCGCCGCCTTGACATATTGAGCACTCACCGCGTGGTAGTAGCCGTGGCGCACGTCGTCTTCCCGAGTCCATTGAACCCGAACCGGTGCCTTCATCTGCTTTGACAAGAGAGCCGCTTCGAGGATGAAGTCTGGCTTCGACTTCCGGCCGAAGCCACCACCCAGAAGGGTGACGTGGACGGTCACCTGGGAGGGATCGAGCTCCAGGGCCCGAGCTACTTCTTTGGCGGCGTCAGCGGGGCTCTGAGAGGGAGCCCAGATTTCGCATTTGCCATCTTTGAAATCCGCCAAGGCTGCAGGAGGTTCCATGGGGGCCTGGGATAGGTGAGGGACGTAGTAGCTCGCCTCATGAGTCCTAGCCTTGGTCGCAAAAACCTCTTCGACGTTTCCGATTTCCCGAGCGATGGTGCCGGGCTTTCGCGACGAGGCTTCGATGGCCTCGCGGTAGGCTTCCGACTCATAACTCGCGTTGTCCCCTTCCTTCCACTGAATCTCAAGGGAATCTCGACCCTTGATGGCTGCCCAGGTGTGATCCGCCACCACGGCGATACCATCGAGAGGGTCGAAACCACCTCCCAGGCCGCCGCCTCCAGCCATGGGAAGAACTTTTCGCACTCCCGGAACCTCGAGAGCCCTGTCTGCCTTGAAGGAAGCAACCGTGCCGCCGACCACCGGACTGCGGGCGATGACCGCCGTCAGCATTCCGGGCAGCTGCACATCGGCGCCGTAGTCGGCCTGGCCGGTGACCATGTCCTCCAGGTCGACGATGGGGAGAGATTTGCCGATGTAACGAAAGTCCTTGCGCTTCTTGAGCTTGACCCTGTCTTCTTCCGGTACGGGTAGGTCTGCCGCCACGGCGACTAGCTCTCCGTAGGGCAGGGAGCGACCGGTCTCTTCATGGTGAACTTCATGGAGCTGCGCTTTGCATTGGGCCGGGTCCACTTCCCAAATCTTGGCCGCGGCTTGCTCGAGGAGGGTTCGAGCCGTGGCCCCAGCTTGACGCATGGGAGTGAACAGCCGGCGGATGCTGCGAGATCCATCGGTGTTCTGGCTGCCGTATTTCTCGTCTCCATCCGCCTGCACGATGCGGACTTTGGCCCAATCCGCCTCGAGCTCGTCCGCCACCACCGCGGGCAGTCCAGTGCGGGTTCCCTGGCCCATTTCGGAGCGATGGGAGATCAGGGTCACGATGCCGTCTCGTCCGATGGCGACGAAGACGTTGGGGGTGAGGGGGGGAGTCACCGCCTCTTCGGCAAAGGCAAAAACTCGACTCGACCCCACGGTGGTCCCCAGCACCAGAGCGCCGGTGCCAACTCCAGCGCTGGAGAGGAAGTTTCTTCGGGTGATTTTTAGGATCTTCGCCATCACGACCTCCCGGCAGCCTGCTTGATCGCCGCGCGGATGCGGACGTAGGTTCCACAACGGCAGATATTGCCCGCCATGGCTGCATCGATCTCTTCATCGGAAGGCTTGGAATTCTTTGCCAAGAGAGCGGCAGCATTCATGATCTGGCCAGACTGACAGTAGCCGCACTGGGGAACATTTTGCTCCTTCCAGGCTTGCTGTAAGGGATGATCTCCGGTGGAAGAAAGCCCTTCGATTGTGGTGACCTTCTTGCCCACGGCGCTTTCCACGAGGGTGACACAGGAGCGAACCGCCTTGCCATCCAGGTGCACGGTGCAGGCGCCACATTGAGCTTGGCCGCAACCAAATTTTGTGCCGGTGAGACCGACCACATCTCTCAGCGCCCAGAGCAAAGGCATCTGGGGGTCGACATCGAGCTCTCGAGTCTCGCCATTGACGGACAGTCGAATCATGCTTTGGATCTCCTCAGGGAGTCGGGCCGTTCAGGGGTTTTTTCCGGCTTCCGAGAGTTGAGGTCGGACCACAAGCCGGGAGTCCAGACATGGTACCGCATGGGAGAAGATGCTGCAGGTAGCTAATCTTCCGCCGGCCATAGGGAGGAAGAAAGGGAGTCGACTTGGCCTCAAAACCGGGACCGGTTGCGATAGTCTGACTCATGCGCTCAACCACTTCTTTCCCGGCCGTGACTCCGAAAATCATCCTTTTCTGCGCGATGGCCCTGGTCTGCTTTGCGCAGCCCGTCTCCGGCGGTGAGCTCGAGACCTTCACCCTGCCTGGGCCTGCTGGAGACGGTGGAATGTACTACCCGGATCTCCAGAGCTCCTTTCCAGGGGTGAATTGGAGCCAATTGGACCGTCTCTATATTCCTGCAGATCACTATCGGTTTCTCAACCTGGGGAATCTGCCCCAACGAAGTGCGGCTCACCCCTTGGTGATCACAAACCTAGGAGGACAAGTGCGGGTCGGTGGCCTCGGGTTTCACTACAATTTCTCCATCGGTGGCGGCTCTCATTGGAAGTTGACGGGGCGTTGGGATGCAGCGGCCGCAACAGGGAATGATGCTTTTCCTGGCCATGGTGGGGGGGACTATGCTGGCAGCCGGGGGCGCTACGGAATTTATATTGACGATGCTTTTCTGGATACCGACTCGGGTCTAGCTATCGGTCGCCACGCTACGAATTTCGAAGTGGAGTTCGTAGAAATTGCCCATGTTGGATTTGCCGGAGCTTTGGTGAAGACCGATGACTCTGGTGGCTCTCACATGGAAAATATTCGGTTCCACGACAATTACATTCATGACACGGGTAGCGAAGGGGTCTACTTCGGCAGCACTCAGGGAGAGCCTCAGCATAAGATCTCCGGTCTGCGGTTCTACAATAATCGCATCGTTCGAACAGGTACGGAAGCCCTCCAGCTAGGACAGATGGGGGGAGACAGCGAGGTCTACAACAACGTTTTCGCTTGGGGCGCTCTCGCATGGAAAAATCCCTTTCAACCCTTCCAAGATAACAATACTCAGATCGGCGCTCGAGAGGGGAGCACACAGATCCATCACAATGTCTTCGTGGGTGGAGCAACCAATTTCCTCATCCTGTTCAATCAGGTCCGTACTGGCGATTCTCATCAACAGGGTGACGAAGTAGAGTTCTTCGATAACTACTTTTCCCATGGCCGTAATATAGGAGCTTACTTTCAGGAGTCCGAGGGAAATGCCGTCACGAAATTCCGTTTCGAGGACAATATATTTCGGGAAATTCGCTTCCAATATGACGAGCTTTACGAGGGCCAGGTGGATCACAACACCGTCTTTCGGATCTTCAATACCGAGAATCCCATCGAGATTCACAACAACCGCTGGTCTGGTCCCCAAAGCCTCTTTCTAGCACCCGGCTCTAATATAGTTACCTCCGGCAATGTCAACGCAGCGTTGCCGCCCTTCGAATTCGTCGACTCTGGTTTTTTAGCGGATTTCGACTATCTCCTATTAGAGGAGTGGGCGGCTATTTCGGGGTTGACCGATAAGCCCATCTTCTATAGCGAAGGGGATTGGGTAATGCACCTGGGGTTGCTCTACGAATGCGTCGAAGTCGGTAGCCATACCGACAAGATCCCCACGAAACACCCTGCCACCTGGGCCTCTCGACCCCTTCCTCCAGACGATCTTCGCCAAGCGGCGACTTCTCCTTATCAGGGAATGGGTCTGTTGGATCGCCAAGGCATCTTTGCCGATGGTTTCGAGAGCGGAAATCTCTCCGCTTGGAGCCTCTCGACCACCCCCTGAGGTTCGGTCAAAGGCGCGATCCAACGGCTTTATTGGACCCACCCAGTCGCCAGGTAGGCAGCAACCCATCCAAACCAGAAAGCCCGCTCGGCGGCAAGGCGCTCCAGGGTTTCGCTATCTTTGGAGCAGAGGTGACTCCCGACGAAAGCCCCGGCAGGAGAGCCGGGAGAGTTGGAGGGGCGGCAGCCGAGTAGGGGAAGCGATTTGCGGCCTCTCCAATTAGCCGCAAATAGTCAGCAGCCGCATAGGGGAGCTGAGCGACAGACCTACTTGACCAACCGAGTTTCCGGATAAGCGGCGACCCAACCGAACCAGAAGGCTCGTTGGGCGGCGAGGCGTTCCAGGGTTTGGCCATCTTCGGAGCGGAGATGACTCTCACTGAGGGTCCAGCTTTTCCCCTCCTCGTCCACAGCGGTGTGGTCTCCGTCCCAGCTGGCAAATCGATGACCTTTGGTGCCGTAGGCGCGATTGGCCCCGGAAGGATCGGTGAGGACGACCAGGTCGAGTTCACCGAGTTGGTCGTGGTGAAGGGGGTTCTGGGCCAGAAAGTCTGCTGAAATCGCCAGGGTTTCCTCTTGAGAATTCCGAGGCACGAAGGTGAGAACCTCCTGTTTGTTCTTGAGGCGCTTGTCGAGCTTGGGGACATTGAACATCAAGTCGTCGGTGGCGAAGTACTCCCGGTAGGCTGTTCCCTCGGAGTAGTCCCTGCGGTGCCCGGTTTCCAGGGATAGCACCTGAGTTTCCGGATGGCGGCGGCGCCATTCGCCCCAGGTGGTGGTGACGACGCTACCTCGTCGGAGTTGAATATCTTGGTCCGCCAAAGGACCGATCACGGGCTTTCCCCAGAGGGTATTCCACAGTGACTGGGTGGCTCGGTCGTACATCAGCTTGTTGGAACGGTAGAGGAAGCCGCTGGTGCCGAGCTCATACCGTTGGCCGTCGAGCTCTGTCTCGTAGAGGATGACGGTGCCGCAGAGGGTGCAATAGACCCCAGCTACGGAGACTCCGGCGATGGTGTCGGTGAACATTTCGTGCCAAGCGAGGATGCGCTTGGGATAGGCCCTCGCCTCCCCCTGGACCTCGATCCCGAAGACCACGTTGCTGTCTTCCAAGTAGCTAGCCTGGCTGGGGGAGATCATCTTGGGGTTTCGAAGCGGCGGAATTCCATCCTGCTGCACTCCTCCCCAGCGCACCTCATCGAGACGAATCTTGGACGTCCGCTCAGCTTCGAAGTAGCCCCGGAAGACCGGGTCGATATGACCATAGAGGAGGCTCTTGAACTCGGCGTATTGAGGGTGATCACTCGGTGATTGAGACCAGATCCACTGGTACCAGGCTTTGAGGTCCAGGCCGATGCGCTGGCCTGTATGGCGGCGCAGGGTGATCAGGAGCTGTTCCCGGGTCTCCGGCTCCCGAGCAAACGGAAGGAGCTCCACAACCATGACTGCGTAGCTGGAGCGCCAGGTGCGGTCGATCTTGGCGAGGGCCTGGCGGCGCACTCCGGTTTCATCGAGGAGCACGGAGAGGAAGTCGTGGGGCGTAGCCAGCTTGTTGGTCTTGGCTGGTTTCTTCGCCTTGGCTAGTTTCTTGGCGTCGGTTGGGCTCTCCTGCTTGGCTGGGCTGTTTGTCTTATCTGGAGGAGCCTGTGAGGCCAATTTTGAGCTCACGGCAAGACTGAGGAGGAGGATGGCCAAAGCGGTCCAGGAAGTCTTTCTCATCTCGGGGCCTCTCGAGGTTGGTTCTGGGAACGGCTGGGGTGAAAACAAGGTCGACAGGAGGGAAGAACGGCCGGGTGATGTCTTCTCTACCAAGCTTCTACGGACGGCTCCCCAAGGAGGATTGGTCCAAGGGAAGACCGTCAGAGAGGACGTGCTATTCTTTCTTACGTCTTTCTTGGAACTCTTTAATCTAGATCTTTTGTTTTCTGGGGGAGGTCCCTATGGCATTTCGTTCTGGGTGGCTAGGTGCTCTTGTCTTTGGATTCACGGCTGCTGTCTTTTTCCCAGCCTCTAGCACAGCGACCCTCCCTACCGAGGTAGAGCCGGTCGCCGGTTGCACGAGTCCGGTCAATGAGACCTGTGAGAATGCCATCGTTTTCGCCACAGCGGACCTTCCCTTCGTCGCCAATGAGCCCTTGGCCTGCATCAACGATGTGATCGATAAGCCCTATTTTGATTCCTTCTACCGTTATGACTGTACTCAGACCGGTACCCACATCATCCACATGTGCGACAGCTCGGGAGATACCTACCTGCGGGTCTACGAGGATGGTTGCGGTTGGGGAGATGGTGTGGAGTTGGCTACGGCGGACGACGAATGCCCGGGTTCACCCCCCAACGCGGATCCTTTTCTTTCCATCGAGCTCGAAGCGGGCCAAAGCTATTGGATCGAGGTGGGGACCTGGCGACCGGAGCCGCCCTGGGCTCCACCGGCGAATTCTCCTTACACCCTCAGTGTGAGCCTGGAGGGGCAAGCGCAGCAGATCTCCTGTGATGGTACTCGGTTGGCCACCTTTCTCGTCGCGGAGCCCGGAAACTCCGCCGATACCAATGGGCGGGGTAGTGTTCCAGGCTTGTACCGCATGGGACGTCTCGAGGTCACCAATCGTCAATGGGTCGATCTGCTCAATGCGGTGGCGGCGGCAGATCCCAACGGGTTGTTCAACGAAGACATGACGGATAGTGGTCGAGGGGGCATCCTGCGCAATGGCTCGACGGGCAGTTTCTCGTATTTCGTCAAGGAGAGCTTTGGGGATAAACCGGTGAACTTTCTCAGTTGGCTCGACGCGGCTCGCTACGCCAACTGGCTCCACAACGGCCAACCCTCGGGAGCTCAGGGTCCCGCCACCACGGAAGCTGGTGCCTACGATTTGGCAGACCTGCCGGAGGATGTGGTGCGACAGCCGGAATCCACCTTCTTTCTGCCAACCCATGATGAGTGGTACAAGGCTGCCTACTTCGATCCTTTCGATCCCGGGGCGGATGCCGGCGGCACTGTGGACTATTGGCTCTATCCCACCTCCTCGGATTCCGTACCGACCCAGGCCGGGGCTACGGCCAATGGCGATGTCAGCAATCCCGGTGCTAACGTTGCCAACTACGGGTCTGGAGCCGATTGGAATGGCGAAAACGGTAACGTCACCTCGGTCGGCAGCGCCACCTCCACCAGTCCTTGGGGCCTTCTCGATATGGCCGGCAATTTATTCGAGCTGACCGAGACCCTCGATACGCCCATTTCTCCGGACCTACCCACCCGAACGTCTCGGGGCGGTGACTTTTCGAACGCCTCCATTCTCATGTCTAGCCCAAAAGGATTCTCCATCGCTCTGAACATGGTGGCCGAAGCCGGCAATGTTGGGTTTCGCCTGGCAGCGACGGTGTGTTTGGGAGACTTTGATGGGGACAACGACGTGGACGAAGGAGATAGGGATTTCTTTGTCACCTGTTTTACTGGCAATGGTGGAGGGCCGGTAACTCCAGTTTGTGGCCTAGGGGATTTCGATGGCGATACCGACGTCGATTGTGAGGATTGGTCTCTCTTCGAGTCTGCTTGGACCTCCATGGAGCCCCCTCTAGCGCTACCTGGCTGTGTCTCCCTGCTGTTTAGTGATGGTTTCGAGAGCGGGGATACCACTGCCTGGAGTCTCACCGTCGGCTCACCTTGAGGCCGCACCGGGATCTTCGGTTGACGATTCCAGAGCCTCTCCGTATGCTTTTCTAATGATCTGAGTAGAAAGGTAAGAAGATCCATGCGCCGTCTTCGATGGCGCTTTGGGGCGTAGACTCGTTTGTCGAGGAGGCACTATGGCCAAGAATATCGTCATCTTTTCGGATGGAACCGGGCAAGAGGGGGGGAGCGATAGAAATACCAACGTCTATAAGCTGTTCAGCATGATCGAGGACCGGACCTCGCGGCAGGTGGCGTTCTACGATCGTGGTCTGGGAACGGGCTGGCGTAAGGTCTCGGGCAACGTAGGCGGCAAGGGAATTTCGGCCAACATCAAGGAATGTTACGAGTTTATTTTTGATCAATTTGAGGCAGGGGACCAAGTTTATCTATTTGGCTTCAGTCGAGGTGCTGCCACGGTTCGATCCCTATCCAGCTTTATCCACTACTTTGGGATTCTTCCCAAGTCCCGGCCAGAGCTCATCGAAGAAGCTTACGATATCTACAAGATTTCTCGGGAGAAAAAACGGAAGAAGAAGGCAGGAGACTTCGTCCGGAAGAATAGGACGATCTGGGCCCGTATTCAGTTCGTTGGTTGCTACGACACCGTGGCGGCACTGGGCTTACCTTTCAAGGCCGCTAGCGTCTTGCTAGATGGCATTCCGGGGTTTCGCCACCGGTTCCACAATTTCCGCCTCAGCGAAAGCATCGAGAACGCCTACCATGCCTTGGCCATCGATGATGAGCGAACCAGCTTTCATCCGGTCCTCTGGGAGCCGGAGGTCGAGGCTCACCAGAAAGTTAGACAGGTGTGGTTTGCAGGCATGCATACGGATGTCGGGGGCGGCTACGAGGAGCAATCCCTTTCGGATATTCCTCTCGTCTGGCTGACGGAGATGGCGGTCCGCCACGGTTTACATATTTATCCTGATCACTCTGTGGAAATTATCGAAGATGCCGATGGCGTCATGCACGATTCCCGGGGGGAGGGGGTCAAGAAGCTCTTTAGGCGGAAGGCTCGGTTTTGGGATACCCGTCGCCCGGACAGGCCAGTCGTTCATCAGAGTGTTTTCGATCGAAAAAGAAACCAAAAGAACGAAGCTGACCCACCGTATCGCCCCTGGATTCTCGACCACGAACCCGACGTCGAGCCTTGGGTCCCTCTGCCGCAGTTGAAATGGGGCCGTCGGGAAGGCGGTTGAGCTGTAGGCGTCGATGAATCTTCGTTCGGATTCGTTGCTAGACCATCGAAGGACCACTTTCGATAGATGATGCCCGGGAGCTGGAGCTACAAGGCGGTCATCCTCTGGATGGCTGCGATGGTCCTCGCGGTAGCTGGCTGTGAAGCCCGAAGATCTTCGCCGTCAGAGCCACCGGCTTGGAGCTCGGAGACGGGGCAGCAACCGGAGAAGGGGCAACACCCGGAGAAGGCCCAACAAGTAGCAGCTGAGATGGCCCGGAACATGAAGGAGCTGGAAGAGGAGCTCGTTTCTTTTCTTCTCGCCTCCGGCCCGGAGGTAGAGGCCTTAGCCTCCCGGATAGAAGAGGCCGAGGACCGCTTTGGGTGGGCCTATCCACTCTACCTCCTGGATTCCGAGGGAGAGGTCCGATTTCGTCCCCAGGAGGCTGTTTCGGAAGGTCGCGGTACCCAGCAGGAGAAGCAGGCCCAGCGACGATTCACCAACCTATTGCGGCGGGCCAGGGCTCAGGCTTCGATAGAAGGGGCCGCCGGTCAACTCTCCCTGGTCAATGGCCGCCACCCGACGAGACGGTTCTCCGTTTCCGGTCCCCGCCAGGGTATTCATATACTGCTCAATCTCGAACCGGAACGCCTGTGGGCGACCTATCACCTGAAGCCCTCCGTAGTCGTCAGGATTCTCTCCTCGGTGCCGGGAATCATGGCGGAAGATATCGGGGGAGTCCTTCGGCTGATCGACCCGAAGGGAAGGGTGGTCTACGCCAGTCGACCGTATGGGGAGATCGAGGTCGTGGCCCAGGTGGCAGCCATCGAGACAGCTCCCCAATGGGCGGTCGAGGTTCTCTGGCCAAAGGAGCAGGGGCGGGCCGAGACGGCAGGGTCGCCTGGGCTGGTATCCCTGTCTCTTGGGGTCGGGGTTCTCCTTGTGGCTTTGCTCTGGTTGCTGCTGTCGGCTCGAAAGAAGGAGTCTTCCCGAGACCTCTCCCCTAGAAATCCACAAGCTGCCGATTTCCCGGCTTCTGTTCCCATAGCTACTGAAAATGAATCCGAGGCTGAGCAGTTCCAGATCGGCGATGCCATCGTCGACCTGGATCGTCACCTGGTCGTGCGGGGTGAAGCCGAGCATCCTCTCACGGTCCGGGAAGTCGATCTTCTCCGCCTCATGATGGCGGCACCCAATCAGGTGATCCACCGGCAGCGAATGCTCGACGAGGCCTGGGGTTATTCCGCTGAGGTGACCTCTCGGACGGTAGACACTTTTGTCTACCGACTGCGCCAGAAGATTGAACCGGATCCCCAGGCACCCCGCCATTTTTTGACCGTGCGGGGTGCCGGCTACCGGTTCGTGCCTTGATGCGGCCGCCACGACTCGACGATCTCCTTCCCTGACTCCTCCTGCCGCTACTCGGCTGCCGCCTGTCATCTCGTCCCCGATTCGGCTGCTTCCTGCCGCGCTCCATGTCCTCATTGACCCCCGCTGCTACTCGGCTGCCAGTAGGCAGTGGGGCATTTCGGGGGCGCGGTCTTCAGTGCCTCCGGATGCAGCCGTTGGAGGCGAGGAGGGCAGCGCCGATGGCGTCGGCGCCGGTTTCGAAGGCGGGTAACTCATGGCTTACGCCGAGGAGGGTCGCAAAGCTCGTCGGCCCGGTGGAGTGGTCGAGGACTGCTTGGATGTAGGGGGAGCCCGTAGCGGAGCTGGAAGTGCAATCGTCGCGCCCGACCAGGAAGGCCACGTGGGTGTTGGGGTAATTGGGGACTGCCAGAGGAGAGAGGATCCCATTGGCTTGGAGAGTCGGAGCGTCGGCCAGGGCACAGGGCATGTCGTTGGGGAAGGGGTTGAGCTCGAAGGCTGCGTCAACATTGTTGGCAACATTTTGTGGCGGAAAGAGACAAGTGTGGCCGTCGGGACCATCCTGGGGGCAGATCCCCAGGTTCTCCAGATGAGCATTGCAGGTCTGCTGCCAGGCCGTGTCTGCGGGATCGCAGCTACCATCGATGACGCCGTGGGGTGGTCCCCCGGTGAAGACCGCCATGTCGATGAGATTGCCGAGGCCATAGGTTTCTAAGGCATAGCCAATCTCTGAGCCACCGCCGGATTGACCGACCGCACAGAAGGCTTGGCTGGAGGGATCGTGGAGCTCCGGTTGTTGGTAGATCCAATCCAGCAGGGTTGCGTAGCGGCAGGCGGAGGCCTGGAGGGAGGTGGAGCCATTGACCCAACCGCCGGCCTCGAAGGGCCCGGGGTCCGGCCAGGCTCTTTGGATGACCCGAAAGCCAGCGAGGTTCAGCTCGTTCAACATATCTGCTGAGGGCAGAGCAGGATCGTTGGGGCGCTGGGAGTTCTCGAAGAACACGCGGCCGGTGCCCCCCAGGCCAAACACCACGGTTCCCAAGATGGGGGTCCCTTCCGGGGGAGTCGTGATGCGCAACTGGACCGGCCGGTTCTCGATGGGCAGGCCATCCAAACCTAGGCAGCGCACCGTGACTTGGACGCACGTATAAGCCTGGTCCAGGTTCAGGTCGCCCATCCCGCAGACGGTGTCATCCACCTGAATATTGCCCACACGACCGAGCATCTGAGCCGTCGTGGGCCAGGCCCCCAGGGTAGCTAGCCATCCAACGACCCCAGCCAAAATGAGTTTCTTCCACATCTGATTCTCCTTCGTAGGTTTCTCCTCTTCGGGCAGTCGAAGAGTGGGTGCAGCCTACGGAGATGGCTTTGCCGGTGGGTCACAGCCAGGTCAAAGAAGAGTCAGAGCTAGCTCAGGATTTCCTCAGGTGGAAGATTTTCCTCTTCCGTTGACCCGATTTTCCATTTGGTTCCGCAACAGGAATCAGAAGGCGGATTTACGCCGAGGGAAATACCCGGGGAGAGCTTCATCCATGGAGATTTGGCTTTCCTCGTTGCAGGAAAGGGAATCGTCATGAATGCGAAGGTTGATGCCGTGATGAGCAGGGTCGGATTGGCTCTTTGGATTGCGCTAGTAGGGCTTGCCACTCCGTTGGAGGCGATGCAGGGAGAGGTATCTCCCATCGCCAGACCGGATATTGCCGCTACCGACAGCACCTCGGTGGTGGTGATCGATGTGCTAGCCAACGATGAGGATCCGGATGGCAGTGCGCTGACAGTGACTGCCGCGCCGAACCAATGCTCCGGTTTGGTGGCGGCGCAGCCAGATGGAAGGCTTATTTTCGTTCCCAGCGCCGGGTCCATAGGGACCTGCTCTTTGACCTACACCTTGCATGACGGGAGTCATTCCGCGTCATCAACGGTCACTCTGCAGGTTAGCCCCGGGACGGGGGCACCGGCAGGGGTTGGGGGAATCCCGACCCTTCGCCCGGATCTCGATCCGCACCGGTTTTTCATCGGTGATCAACCTATGCTCATGGCCGGCTACTACCCCGGCATTCAGGCGTTGCTGGTCAAGCAGCCGGGCTTTGGTCTGCATCATCAATACCGCAGCCTACTCACCCAAATGGAGTCCCACGACCTCAACTTGTTGCGGGTCGTCCTCACTATGGGAATGGCCTACAGGTCCCACGACTGGCTCCATCCTTACGAGCAGACGAACGAATGCTGTGTCTACGAGTCCAACTTCGATCATGTGCCGGACTTCAATAAGTTCGACGTCAACACCTTCAATGATGACTATTTCGACTACTGGGATGCGGTGATCACCGATGCGGCCGTCAAGGGGATCGTAGTTCAGACGGCTCTCATCGACGGCTTCCACAGCCGGGTGTTCCACGAGAGTCAAGCGGAAGCCGCGCCGCTGGAGAACTTCGGGCTCGCGTTTAGCTACTACCGGAACACCAACAGCAATATTGGTGATGGCATCGAGCATGCGCCTCAGGACTTCTACCGAAAGCAGGAAGTGGTCGAGAAGCAGGAAGCTTTGGTCATCAAGAGTGTCGAGGAGCTGTGCCACCACCAGAACGTCATTTGGGAGATCGCCAACGAAGCGGTGGTCTCGGAGGGAAACCATCAACCCGCGGGCTTCGGTGGCAGGACTTGGTTTGAAGTCATGGAAGATGCCATCCGCCAGACGGAGCAGGCAAAGGGCTGCCAGCCTCATCTGATCATGCATCTCGACTCTCCGGACCACAGAGAGCTAGCCGGTCATTGGACTCCCAGCGGTGGTCTCCGGCCGGATGACCCCTTCAGCGCCGATGACCCTTCTGTGGACGACGAGGACGAAGAGTACCTCGGAGTCTACGAAGGCCTGGTGCATAGCTTTTTCAACGATTATCCCGATCAGCCACTGATCGCCGACAACGACTGTTGCTACCTGCCGGGTACTCCTGAGCTGCTGCGAAAGAAGGCTTGGCTGTCCTTGGTGGCGGGAGCCAATCCGAGCATGTTGGTGTTTGACGTCCCTCAGCTCGGCCTGGGCAGCCCCACGGTGAGTCAGGGGATGAAGGCCGTCGGTTTGACCCGTCGCTTGGTGGAGAAGTTCGATATCGACCTCCTGGGCATGGAGCCCCGGGGGGATCTGATCACTCAAAACGCCGGCGATTACGTGTGGCCCCTCGCCCGAGCGGGGGAGCAGTACATCGTCTACCTTTACAACGGAGGTACGGTCACCTTTGCCGGCGGGGCCTTGCCGGTGGACTACGAAGCCCATTGGTTCGACCCCCGCAGCGGGGCTTCCGAGGCTATTTCACCCCTTCCCGCAAATGGCAGCTTTTCCAAGCCGAGTGGGGAGGATTGGGTGCTCTTCGTGCGGGGCGATCAGGTCGTGGTGGTCGGTGACATCACTATCGATCCACAACCCGCTTCTCTCATCCGCCAGGTAGGGCAGACGGCTGTCTTTAACATCGGAGCCACCATTGATCCGGTTCAAGGCTTGACCTTTCATTGGACCAAGAATGGGGCGGATCTGCCCTTGGATAGTCGCTACCAAGTGAGCTCTACGGCGACCTCTTCGAGCCTCACCATCAACAACCTGGAGAGTGGAGATGCGGGGAATTACCGCTGCCAGGTGACGGCCGCGGCCGGCGAGACAGAGACCTCCAATACGGCGGCACTAACGGTGACTCAACCGGATCCGGAAGAACCTAGGGTTACGGACCATCTTTCCCTCAACGGCTCCGATCGGGTCCTCGGCTCACTGCTCCACGGAACGGTCACGGACTCGGGAGAGCGAGCTTGGGAAGCCGGACCTATGGCCATCTTCGGCGGAGACTCCACCGACGGGGAGGTCACCCATGGAGATGCCGGTAGCCAAACGCAGTCGGTGAGAGGCAGTTTCTCCTTCGATCCCCTTCAGCTGCCGGGAACTCCGGTGTTGACCTTGGGAAGCGACCTACGAGTCTCCGGTGCCGGTTGGGCTGGCCTAGGATTTGCCAGCTCCGCCACGGCAGGATTCGCTGGCACCGGCGGCAGCGGCCAAGTATGGATACTGATTCGCCAAGACGGGGAATTCGGAGTGCACGTGGAAGGCTCCGGAAATCACTCACCTTTGGCCGCTGGTACGGCGACGGATTTCGTGGTCGGAGGCGACAACAAGGTGAAGGTGCAGTACGACACGGTGCAGCAGACCGTCTCTGCTTGGGTCAACTCCCAACAGGTTCTATCGGCGGCGCCCCTGCCGGGGGACTTCGGCAACCGCATCGACATCACCCATGCCGGATTTCATCTCAATCTTCTGGATGGAGGTGCGGCCGGACGCATGGTGGTGGACGATGTCTTCGCCCTCGCCGGTACCGCATCCGGAGAAGTGAATGGGGTGCAGATCGACTCCGACAATCTCCCCACGGCACTCGGTTGCGGTAGCCAGTTCGTCGCCAACGTAACTGTGACCAACACCGGAAATACCGCCTGGGCTCGGTTCGGTCCCCTCGGTGGCTACAAATGGGGTCATATCGGGCCGGACCCTTTCACTACGGCGCCTCGGATTTGGTTGTTACCGGGTAAGACCATCCTGCCGGGAGAAGCCCATACTTGGGCCTGGGTCATGACGGCCCCTTCGGTGGCGTCGACCTACAACACCACTTGGCAGATGATCCGAGAAGAGACCGGTTGGTTCGGGGACACGGTGGGCCGGGACATCCTGGTGAGCTGCGACAACTTGCCGCCGGTAGCCGTGGACGACCCCTTCAGCGGCGACTTGGTGACGGGCTTCGAATTCACCGCCGAGGACCTTATGGCCAACGATTTCGATCCCGATAGTGGCGACACTGTTTCCTGGGGCAATCAGTTTTCTATTCCCACGGAAGGATCGATCGAGATCGTTCAGGTGCTGCCGAGCATTCGGTACGAATACCTGCCCGGCCCCAACCACCCCGGCACCGATTCCTTCACCTACCGCATCGTCGACGACCACGGCGCGGAGGCTTTCGGAACTGTGTTGGTGACCTTGAATGAAGCCAACGGGCTTCCGGAGTGCGGATCCTTTGGCTTCGATACCCCAGTGGATACGCCCCACTCATTTACCACAGTCGACATGTTGGCCACGGCGAGCGATCCGGACGGAGACGTGGTCTCGGTGGTCTTTGGCAGTCTCACCGACGGTGATCACGGCACGGTCCTTTGGACAGGGTCCAACGGCACGACCCACAGCTACCGCTACACCCCGGATTCGGGCTACTCCGGGCCGGATGCTTTCGACTACGTGATCAGCGATGGCACAGACACCCAGGCCTGTACGGCCTCGGTGCAGGTCATTGTCACCAACCAGCCGCCGGTGTGCGGGACGGATTCTCTGAACACCCGGGAGGACACTCCCGTGAGTTTCACCAATCTCTTCCTGCTGGCCAATGACAGTGATCCGGATGGCGACCCCATCGAGGTGGTCTCTGGAAGTCCCACTGATGGCCTCCATGGTGTGGTCACTCACGATGGTTCCAGCGGCGGTACGGATACCTATTCCTACACCCCTCATGGAGGGTACGTGGGAGCGGATTCCTTCTCCTACTCCCTTTTCGATGGCACCGTCAACTCGACCTGTACGGTCAACGTTCAAGTCGATGCCAATTTGCCGCCGGCCCCGGCCGACGACTTCTTCCAGGTGCCTACGGGAGCGACCACGGTCAGCTTGCTGTACAGCAAGATCCTGGCTAATGACACGGATCCGGAAGGGGATCCCCTCACCGTCACTGCCGTGGGCTCGGCGGCCTACGGGACGGTTTCTAACTTTGGGGCAGCGGCTCTTTTCTACCCCAGTGCGGAATTCTGGACTGTCGGCTCTGATGCCTTCACCTACCAGGTCTCCGGAGCCGGGATGAGTGCCACGGGAATCGTTCACTTGCGGGCCCAGAAGGCCTGTGACTCCTGGTTCTCGGATGGCTTCGAAAGTGGCGATCTCTCCGCTTGGGATGTCACGGATACCGGCGGTGGCGCTCTGTCCGTCCAAAGCTCGGCGGCCCTGGAGGGGACCTATGGTCTCGAAGCCGCCGCTTCCTCTGGGGTGGTGGCCTGGGTGCGGGACCAGAGTCCGCAGCAGGAGCGCCACTACCGGGCTCGATTCCTCCTCGACCCTGCGGCTCTGACCATGGCGGAAGGAGACTCCTTCCGCCTGGCCAGGGGCTATGGCAGCCCGGGATCTGCCTTCACGGTGTTCCTGCGCCGAGAGGCCGGGCAGTACCAAATCGCGGCGGTGCCTCGCACCGACGGCGGCAGCTGGGTGTTCTCTCCCTTTGCGGATCTCCAAGCGGGGGCTCAGGTGATCGAGCTCGAATGGTGGGCTGCCTCCGGTCCGGGCCTCGACGACGGTGGGGCTCAGGTTTGGGTGGATCATCACTTGGCCGCCGAGGTTGGCGGTATCGACAACGATCAGCTATGGGTGGACTGGTCCGCCTGGGGGCTCGAAGGCAGTGTCGATGCGGGAACATCCGGAGCCCTGAAGCTCGACTCTTGTGGCGCCTGTGGTGGGGAAGGAAGCCGGCAACCTCTGGGTGTCGACGGTTTCGAGTCCGGGGATCTCTCCGGTTGGGACGGCACCGTCGCCTCTGGCAGTGGCGGCTTGATGGCGCACCCAAAAGCCGCCTTGAATGGCTCCTATGGCCTGCAGGTGACCGTCGACTCGGGAACTCAGAGCTTGTGGGTGGAGGACGACTCGCCCCAAGACGAGACTCACTACTGGGCCCGTTTTCGCTTCGACCCCAACACCCTGGGCATGGCGGTGGGGGATACCTTCCCCATTGGCTTGGGTAGGGATATCGTGTCCGGCGGAGCTGCATTCACTTTGCAGCTCAACCGAACCACCAATTTGAGTAGCTACAACCTGGGGCTCTGGGTCAAGACCAGAGATGGCGGCAATGTCTTTGCTCCCTACGCCTTGGTTTCCGACGGTCCCCACGAGCTTCTTCTGGAGTGGTGGGCTGCCAGCGACCCAACCACCGCCGATGGTGGTGGCCGCCTGTGGGTGGACTCGACGTTGGTGGCCGAGCTCTCTGGAGTTCAAAACCACGGCAGGCGCATCGACCAAATCCGTCTGGGTGCCCTATGGGGTATCGACGCCAACACTTCCGGCGAGTTCTACCTAGACGATTTCGAGTCCTGGAGAGGGCGGCGAAGCGCCGACTATCGGCTGAGAGACGATTTCGAATCCGGTGGCCTAGGGGCCTGGGATGCGGTGCAAACCACCGGCGGCACGGTGACGGTGGCCCCGGCACCTCCGGCCAATGGCAGCGCCTATCACCTGCAAGTGGACATCCAAGCGGGCGCCCAGCAGGTGAGAGTGCTAGACGTCTTTCCGAATCCCGATCGCCACTACGGAGCTGAGGTTCGTTTCGACCCCGACTCCCTCCCCATGACCGTGGGGGATCACTACACACTCCTCCAAGGGCTCGGCCCGGCGGGAAGCGCATTGACTCTTCACCTGCGGCAGCAGGCTGGGGGGTACGAGCTCAGCCTGTGGGCCCTGAATACCGATGGGGCTTGGGTTTTCGGTCCGTGGACACCCATCGCCGACCAGGAACAGACCTTGCGCATCGAATGGCTGGCGGCCACGGCTCCCGGAGTCGACGACGGCCTAGCTCAGCTGTGGTCTGGCGACACCCTGTTGCACTCCCTTTCCGCCCTCGCCAATGCCGGCAAGAGCATCGACAAGATCCTCTTGGGAGCGGTTTCCGGCATGGATCCCGGCACCCTGGGGACCATCACCTTTGACGACTACCGCTCTTGGCGATGAGGAGAGTGACCATGAATAGGGCGCACAAGAAATCTACTGTGAAGTTTCTCCAAGGGACTCAGAATTTTCTCGAAAGGACGGCGCAGATGTTTTCCCGTAAGAACCAACCTAGCCTGGTGGCTTGTCTCTTGATCTGGGCCGCCGCGGCTTACCCTTTCGGTCTCCAAGCCCAAGGGGGCAACGGCTCCGGCGCCGCTTCTTCTCCAGTCAACGCTCGCGGTACCTCGGTGAGCTCTTCGTTTCAATTCGGTGACGTCGATAGCGTCAACCTATTCAATGGCAACCTCAGCTTGCGGCTCCCCATTGGCCCGACTTATCCCGCCGGGGGAAGTCTGTCCCATGGACTGACTCTGGCCTATAACTCGAATATTTGGGATTGGGTCGAAGCTTGCGAAGTGCCCATGGGAATGGGAGGAGAGCCGGGGCCGCTGTACTACCAGGCGCCGGATCCCCTTTCCAACGCCGGCCTCGGTTGGACCTTGAATCCTGGCATGGTCCTGGCGGAGTCCAATGTGGATCCGCCGTCCCCGGGCCGTACCACCTATTTTTCCCCGGACGGCGGTCGCCACGAGTTCTATCCGACCCTTCATCCCAACGTGGGGGCCGCCTCCGGCGTGGAATACACCCGCGATGGCTCCTACTTGAGGCTGCGCTCCTTTCCTGCCCAATGCCATTCTCCATCCGGCTCACCGCCTTCGAGCAGCTGTGTTCTGAAGCTGGACTTTCCCAACGGCAATGTTCATACCTTCACCTACCAGCCCGACGAGCAGCTTCCCGTGCCCTTCGAGAAACCCTGGCGGGTCACGGAGATTCGCGATCCCTTCGGCAATACCGTCAACTACGAGTATCTGCCTCCCGACGGTGCCGGAGAGATCGTGTGGAAGGTGTCGGACTCGTTTCGTTTCGGTAACGATGCGCCGGTTGTCGTCACCTTCGAGCCATCCCCTGTGGACAACGATGAAGAGAGCCACCGAATTCGTTCGGTGAGGTTCCTGACCTTCGGCGGGGAAGAAGCCACCTACGAGTTTGCCTACCAGGAGCTTCCCATCGACCGGCGCCGACCGACGGTAAATCCCTCTACCTACACCTGTACAGGTTTCGAAGACACGGTGGTCCTCAGCCAGCTCACCGAGGTGCGCTTGCCAGGGGTTCCCTCGAGCCAAGTTCCAAACCCGGCACCTCTGTGGATCAACACCATGGAGTACTACCTGGAAGCCTCGGATCCAGGGTCGGTGATCTCCAAGCCCGGAGCCATCCGGCGTTTGCAACTACCTACCGGTGGAGGCTTCGAATGGCAGTATTCCCACTACACCCATGGCAGCGAAGGGGGAAAGCCCTGGGAGCGAACTTTCCGGCCGGCTTTCGGTGTCAAACGGAAGGCGCTCCTGGCAGACATGGGAACCGCCGTCGAGACGGAGGTTGGTGTTTGGACCTACGAACCGATGCCCCTTACCGCGAGACCTCCGGAGTCGCCCTGGGATGAGGAGCAGATCGTCAATTCCCCGAACAACGGAGGCAATTCCCCCTGCTACTTCGCGACCACAGTGACGGACCCGGAAGAGAACTTCAATATCCACTATTTCAACACCGCGAGATTGGGGTTCGAGAAGGAGTTTGGCCAGCCCTACACGGTGTGTAGCCCCGGTAAGAGCGTTTTCGTTGGCACTGCAGAAGTGGGGGTTCTCTTCGATGTCGACAACGACGGGACCAGTGATACGGCGATAGATCCAATCTCCATCATCAGCGGGGGGGAATTCACCTCGCCACCCGGGGACTTCGAGCGCCCGGAGCTCGCCCGGCGGCGCTACCTTTCCAGCCGTAGCTTCGATTCGAGCGGCAACCTCCTGAGGGAAAATTGGGTCGACTACGAATACGATGAGTTCTTTCCGAGCCCCGACACTCCGAGCTCCCTACGGGACAAGATCAGCTACAACCCTCGGCTGCGGCGCCAAGAGACCTCCTTTTGCGACGATCCCGTGGGTGAGGTCGTCGATCTAACCCTCTGTAGCCGGGAAGACTATCCCCGCTACACCCGGTCGACATTCAGCGATTTCGATGGTCTGGGAAATTTCCGAGCTAGCGTCAACGAATCCACCTTTGGTGGCGAGGCTGATCAGAAGGTCTTCACGGGCTTCAATCCCCAAGGAAACTCCCCGCCGTCGGCCGGTTCTCCGTGGCTGCTCAACCTCTATGACCGCCGTGTGATCGCTCAAGTCTCGGAGCCGGATGACCAAACCTCTTCGGACGCCACCACGAGTCTCGCTTGCTTCAATTCCCAGACTGGGTTCTTAGAAGGGACTCGAACCCTATCGGCGAACACCTGGACGGAAGGGACTCCGATGCAGGTCTCCAGCGACGATCTGCTGACGCGCTATACGGCGAGCCCTCGAGGGCACGTGAAACAAGTGGACTCCTATGGCGGTGATGGCAGCGGCCTGAATACGGGCATCGGTTGTCACCACCCTGGAGGCACTCCTCAGTACCGGCTTTCTCACACCTACGAGCTGGGTGCCTTGGCGACCTCGGACTTCCTATTCCCGGGTTCAACGAACCCCCAAACCGGCTCCATTCTCAACGTCGCCAACAACACCATCGACCCATGGACCGGAGTGGTGGCCAAGAGCACCGATGCAGCGGGGGTGGAAACCAGCTTCTTTTTTGATCAGTTGGGGCGGCACAATCGGACCTGCGTTCCCGATGCTCGGGTGGTGATCAAGGAATACAAGATTGGCGAGCAGCCGGAAGCCGATGGTCCTTTCGAGTCCTCCATGGTGACTTGGACCGCGTGGAATGAAGGCGGATGCATTCAAGGCAAGGGAGGCTTAGAAGCGGGGGACAGCACAACCTGGGACTCCCTGGGCCGGAAGATCTTGGAACACCGCAAGACCCCCACTGGCCCCACCGCTCAGGATTGGGATTGGGCGGAGCGGGGCTACACCTACAACGCCCTCGGCTGGCCTCTGGAAGTCTCCGTTTGGGCAGCTCCTTTCGGCAGCGACACAGCAGCCAAGACGTTGTATTCCGACTATGACTCCTTCGGTCGGGCGGGCAAGGTGACCTCGCCGGATGGTTCGGTAGTGACGACCTCCTACCGAGGAAACAGGTTCAAGGAGACCCGAGTCGGAGTCCTCACCGCCTCGGGTACCCGAACTCGCCTGGAGCGCCAGTTCCTGGATGGCTTGGGCCGCCTATACAAGAACGAAGAGTTCGATGCTGGCTCCACCACAGTTCCACTGCTCCGTACCGCCTACCGCTACGACGAAGGGGGGAGAGTGAACACGGTCTGTGTCAACGACGACGATGATTCCAACCTGAGCTGTGAAGGAGCTGGGCAGGGGCGAGAGTTTGAATACGACGGGCGTGGATTGTTAGTGGCCGAGAGCCATCCGGAGATCGGTGTGAGCAGCGGTGGAGGAGGTAGTCATACCTTTCGTTACGACGCTCTCGGCAACTTAGTTGAAAAGCACGCGCCGGATTCCTCCTTCAGCCTTCGCTATGCCTACGACAGTGCCAGTCGGGTAACTCAAGTGCGAGAGCTGGCCACCAACCGCCTTCTCAAGGAGTTCTTCTACGCCCGAGAAAACCTTGGAGACAATCTGCTCAAGGGCAAGTTATTTCAAGCCAAGCGTCGCAATTGGGTACGCCGCACGGCCGGGAGCGCCACAGAAACAGAAGTGGTGGTCACGGAGACCTTCGGCTATACGGACCCCATCGGGCGGCGCACCAACTATGCGGTGCGCACCAACGACGGCCCGAACTTCAACTCGAGTGTCGAGCTCTATGACTACGCTGACAACGTTGCCTATCTAACCTATCCGTATTGCGACACCGGCTCTTGCAACGGTCCGCTGCGTCAGGTTATTAGCCATTTTCGGTTTGGTTTTCATACTCGGACAGACAATTGGGCGCCGATCATCGAGTACCACTTCAACGGTGAGTTGAAGCGGCTCAAGCATTGGAATAACACCCATGAATTCAGAGTTCTGGACGCCCACGACTGGCGCCTAGGAAGCATCCTGGTCAACAACAACGCGGCCCAACCCCTGTGGAATACCGAGTCCTACTCCTACGACCCGGCAGGGAACATCACCGGCATTGGTAGCGATAGCTATCGCTACGACCTGTTTGGCCGCCTCACTTCCGGAACCGTGAATGTGGATGGCGTCAGTACCACCCAAGGGGCTACCTACGACCTCTTTGGCAATCTGACCTCTCTCAACAACTCAGGGCATTCCAGTATCACCGGGCCCAGTCCTGGCCCCATCGGTGTCAGCTCCGCGAGCAATCGCCTGACGCCTACCCAGACCTTTCCCTACGACGGCAACGGAAACTTGGAGGGCCTCACTCTCGGCGCTACCGATCTGGTGATGGAATACGACGCCCTCGATCGCATGACCTACCTCAGCGACGGCACAGTGGAGAAGTCCTACCTCTACACCGCCGGGGACGAACGTCTGGCGATCTTGGGGCTAAACCCCCAAGACGAGGCCTGGACCCCGCGGGCTGCCAATAACCAGGTGCTGCGACGTTACAAAAAGGTAGGCGAAGACCTGTTCTGGGACCGGGACTACATGTACACCGGCTCCCGTCCCATCGGCTCCGTCAACGCTGCGGGGGAGGTGCGCCATTTCCACGCCGACCACCTGGGCACCATCCGCCGCATTACCGACGCCAACCAGCAAATCGTCGAGGAACGGGACTACTACCCCTTCGGCGGCGCCATTCAGATGCTCGATACCGCCACCGAGCCGTTGCAATTCACCGGCCACGAGCGGGACATCATCAACGGCGAGGAAGAAGCCCAGCTGGACTACATGCACGCGCGGTACTACACGCCCCATCTGGGACGGTTTGCCAGTGTCGACCCGGTGAGTGGCAGTGTGGGCGAGTCCCAGAGTTGGAATCGCTACACCTACGTGCGGAATAATCCTATTCGGAGTCTTGACCCAGACGGAAGATTGACTCTGGAGTTCCAAGCTTCGGCGATTGTTGCTCTTCCTTTCCTACCAGGCGGAGTCACCGTTGCAGCTGGTATTGCTTTTGATGACAGGGGCAATGTGGGTCTCTTTGCCAGCGGAGGTTCGGCCTTTGGTGCTGATGCTGCCGCCGGTGGGGATGTCACCATTTCGGGGGCCGACACCATCTTTGACAGGGCTGGGGGCAGCGTCGGTTTTGCTATTGATCTTCCGACCGGTCCCGGCGGAGGAGTGTCCATTTCCACGGCCAAGAAAGATGAGCCGCTCTCGCTGGAGGACGTCGCCGTAACTGCCGGGCTAAGCGCAGGACCTGGTGGAGTTGCTGTCTCCCATACACAAACGGGAGTTGTAGGATTCAATGTACCAAGCACTTTGAGAGCTGCCGAGGATGCGGCAAGAAGTGCAGGGGAGGCGGCAAACTCTACAAGTAGGAGAGTAGTGGAGGGAGCTGTTAGCGCATACCAGGACCTCCTGACGTTCTTTCGAAAGCTTTCGCAGCTGGCTCCAGATGAAGAGGATCTACCAAACGCCAAGTGACTGAGTGAGATTTGATGAGACTGAAACCCAGAGACGCGGTTTGCAGACTTCAGGTTCGGCAGAACGACGGGCTCTTGTCCCTCTTTTGTCCTGAAGTTCGAAAAATTGAATAGAAGGTAAATTGATGAAATGGTTCCGAGACTTCATCAGTCAAATTGGAAACCTCACGAGGAGACAAGATGAAAGTACAAAGTAATATTCACGCCGGCCCTGAAATGAACGTGGACCCGCCCGACTGGCCCTGATCTGAGGGAGGGGCACTCCTGGCAGCGATCTTTATGAAGGAACAAGCGAGGGATCAATATCCCTCGCTTTGAAAGGCGGCATTTCGGTCCCAGAAGTCCCGGAATGAGATGATCTATCGGATCGAGTGTTCACCAGGCCGGACCAGGCGATAGTGGAAAAGTGAGAACACTTCTGACTAGCCATAAGCTCTGACACCTAAGTAGCGCGGGAGTCGCCGGCTGTTTCAGGGTGAAATCAGTGTAGAAATAGCACGGGAATTCGAATGGGGAGTGGCTAGGTCGCAATGAGCTCGATAGATCAAGACTCATTGCGACCTAGGCTTCACAGCCGCTCGATTACTTGTCTTCGTTGGTAGCGACGAAGTTGAAGGCTCTGTTGGTGAGGTCTCCGCTGTTTTTCTTGACGGTGACGGTGAATCCACTCTTGGAAGAATCACTGATCGAAACTGCCGACGCGTTTCCTTCATCCGTCAGCCCTGTGACGATGACGACCGGTTCGCTCGAAAAGCTACTTAGGTACTCGATATTGAAGATTCCCGTGCTGGGTCGGCCCGCGGTGAATAGGCTGGCTCCGATGGTGGGCTGTCCGCTGCTGCTCACTTGTCCTACGATCTGTGACATGGCTGTTTCCTCTCTTCTGGAAAATTTCCATCCATCTGGTTAGTTCATTGGCCCGGTAACGAGCCAGTTGATCACTTTCTGTCGGCGTAGAGCTCTCCTATCACTCCGGATTCTCTCCGTCTCTCTTTTGGTTCTCTTTGCCGATCTACTACTTGCTTCCGCAAGGTCTGTGCCAGAAGTTTTGGAGGTGAGATATCTCGAACAACGGTGACGGAATCTAGGAGTTTGAAAGAAATGAGGGCCGGGTCTGACTGGAGAGGAAAGCGAAGGGAGCCAGGGAGTTTCGTGGATCCACGACTTTCCAGCCGTAGCCGGAGATCCTTTCGAGAGCCGGAGAGACTGGGTCGCAGTCCTCTTGGGATGAATCGACTCTCCTTAGGATCTATCCGGAAAGATAGGGTTCACCTATCTGTTCAGATAGATCTCCTACCACCCTCACCGGTTCCCCAGCCAACCACAAAGAGGCTACGCCAGAGAAAGCTCGGGCGTGGCCTCAAGAAACGAAATGCTAGCCCCTATTGTCCGCCAAGCCCTCCGTTCTCTGAGAAGGTGCAGACGGACCGCTCACCCATTCGCTCGATGGGCCGGGGTATTTTGGCTGCCTTGCCGGGGCAAGTTCTTTGGGTCGAACCTGCCCCGGCAAAGGGTACGTTTCTAGAAGGGTTCCGGGAAGGGGTTTTCTTCGGGGCAATAGCGTCGATCGTTTTGGCCACCGTCGTCGCCGGCTAGCTCATCCGGGAAATCGTCGGGGCAGGTATCGGGGTCGCCACCACCACCACCGCCGCCACCGCCACCACCGGTTCCTGTGCAGCTCGGATTGACGCAGGCAAAGTAGCCTTGGATCTCCCATTCCACGCTGGGCAATGTGTAGATCCGGGGAAACGGCTGCCCGATGCCGCTGGAGCAGAACAGGTTGTTGGTCAGTCCTAGAGAGGGCTGGAATAGATCATCGTCATTGTTGAAGAAGGGGATGATATCGATCAGGATCTGACCGATATTCCGGATCACCATCCAGAAGCGGTTCATACCACGTACTTCGGTAATGATGTTGACCGTTGAATTGAAGATTCGAGTGTGGTTGGGTTGAGCGCCTGAGACTCGGAGAACACCGGGATCATTGTCGTCCTCGACCAGGGTAGCGTTCCATTCATTGCCGAGAATGAGGGGAGAGATCGCCAATCCACCCGTTATTTCGTAGCGGGTGTATTCATTGTTGACATCTTGCAAGTACCGGCTCCGTCCAGCGAGATCCAAGACCTGTTGTCCTTTGAAGAGCCATGGAGTCGTGGCTGAGGTACCGCCGGAGGGAGATAGGGAATCTAGGTTCAAGGGGAAGAGCTCAATTTCCGGCTTGCCACGAGCCCAGCTTTCGTGGTCGACCTTGATCATCACGTTCTTGAGCACGAAGAAGGGGTCGTACCCGGCCGTACACACAGGTACACCGCCGGCGCAAGAAGTCGGGGCAAGCTCCGGAGCACAGCTATTACCGGAAGGAAGGTTGTGCAGCAGGGCCCCGGAGGCCGAGGTTAGGCTAGGTGCCGGCGCTGGCTCGCGCCGGACCTGCAGGCGAGCTGCTCCAAGAGCGATGGGAGCATCCAGGGGCTGCAGCCCGGTGACCGGCCGATTGTCTTCATCCAGAGTGAGGGCGACGGCCGGGAGAGACTCTAGGTCCCTTTCGAAAATGACCGTCTCCGCTCCATCCTGGAAGGCCAAAGCGCTGTCCTCGCCGAGACCGTCATAGACTTCATGGTTGATAAAAACAACGAAGGGGTCGACCTTTGGGTCGAAACGTTTCCACAAGTCCCCAATCTTCTCGATTTTCACCCGAAAGGCCTTGTTCTCCCAACTGAGAAATTCTGGGGCTTGGGAGAACACTTCATCGAGACTCAGACTTTTCCGGTCAAGGGACTCCAAGGCTTCTCCCGTTAGCCAAGAGCGATTCTGCGACAGTCGGGTTGCCAGATCCACGAGGGCGCCCATATGTTGGCGCTCCAGCAGACCTTCCGGGTCGGTTTCCTCCACTGGCCCGTTGGTGACCCCTAGCTGTTGGGCAAGATTCAAGATGGAGTCCTTGTCGGCAGCAGCGGGTTCCTCCATGCGGAGAACATGGGGAGACTCCGAAACGAGTCCCTGAATCGTTCCGGCCCGGGTTGGCGGTTGAGCCTCAGCAAACCATGCTGGTAGCAGTATGGCCAAGGTGAGGGTTGAAATCGCTAGAATTCGACTCATCTCTTTCCTCCAAAAATGATCCTAAGGTTTGAACACGGCAGCTCGCGGGTTTCCCTTCTAGCCACGGGTTCTCGAAAATTGTTGCTGTACGGCTAGGCGAAACCTCAGGAGGAGTTGGATCAAAGAAATTCTGATTCGAAAAATTGATCCAATCTACAGCTCCTTTTCGCCTGATAGGGAGGTGTTTAGATACCCAGCCCACGCTCTGGCTCCTGAGGGTTCAGGAGATGCAGATATAGAGCCTTCCCTTTTCAGCGAAGATTCCGTATCCGTTGTTCAAGAGCCAGCCGGTGTATGCTTGGGCTCGATGGCCCCCCAAGAGCCCCAGGACATCACTGGCTTGCTGATCGCATGGCGCCAGGGCGACGAGGACGCCTTGGTCGCCCTAATGCCGACGGTCTACCGTCGGCTGAAGCGCATGGCGATCGGCTTTCTGCGCTACGAGCGCGGCGATCACACCTTGCAGCCCACGGACCTCGTCCACGAGGCCTACCTTCGTCTCATCCAGTTGAAGCGCGTCAGTTGGCAGGATCGCGCCCACTTCTTTGCCATGAGCTCTACGCTCATGCGCCGAGTGCTCGTCGAGCACGCTCGAAACCATGGCTCCGTGAAGCGAGGCAAAGGAATTCTCAAGGTGCCCCTCGAAGAGCTTGGGGAGGTTCACTTGCCCCCGGCGTCGGATCTTCTCGCTCTCGACGAGGCTCTCCGAGACTTGGCCGATATCGATGAAGGGATGGCGAGGATCGTCGAGATGCGCTATTTCGGCGGCTTGAATCGTGATGAGATCGCCGAAGTTACGGGAATCTCCAGTGCCTCTGTGACTCGATCTTGGCGCAAGGCCCGGGCTTGGCTGCAGCGCTACCTCGTAGACCTCGAGCAAGGGGAACCTGGCCATGGGAGCTGAGCTATGGCGGCGCATGTGGCAGGTCTTCGAGCAGGCTGCGGAGCTCCCCACTGCGGAGCGAGGGGCCTTCTTGGAGACGGCCTGCGCTGGGGATTGGAGAATGCGGCAGACGGTCGAAGAGCTCTTGAATGCCGATGCGGGGGGCTCCCTGCTGGACCGATCGCCATATTCGTCGATGGATGGGCCGCTGGTGGATGGGCCGCCACTGGGCGAGCTATCTGAAAGACGACCGGAGATCGATCCTCCGACCTCGGTGGAGGTGCCCTCTCCTCGGGAGGAGCCCCTGGCTCATTCCCTTTCTGCCACCTCCGGAAGGGAACCCGCGGAGATCGGTCCCTACCGTCTCCTTCGTCGTCTCGGCCAAGGAGGCATGGGAGTCGTCTATTTGGCCCAGCGCAACGACGACACCTTTCGGCGGCGGGTGGTGATCAAGCTGGTGCGTCCGGGTCTGGAACGGGAAGATTTGTTGCAGCGGCTCAAAGCGGAACGGCAGATTCTGGCGGGTCTCGATCATCCCGGTATCGCTCGGCTGGTGGACAGCGGCTCCACCACGGAGGGGCTGCCGTACTTCGTTATGGAGTACGTCGAAGGCACCCCCATCGACCTCTTCTGTGATCAAAACCGACTCGATATTGCTTCCCGGCTGCGGATCTTTCGCAAGATCTGTGAAGCCGTTGAGTACGCCCATCGCAACCTGGTGGTTCATCGAGATCTCAAGCCTTCGAATATCTTTGTGACGGCGGAAGGGGAGCCTAAGCTGCTTGACTTTGGCATCGCCAAATTACTCAATCCGGAGCTGCTGGCGCCGGACCTGGAGCCCACCGCCACTTGGCAGCGAGCCTTGACGCCCAGCTACGCCAGTCCGGAACAGCTGCGCGGCGGGCCGATCACCACTGCCAGTGACGTCTATTCCCTGGGAGTTCTGCTCTACAAGCTCCTCACAGGTTTTTTGCCGTTCCGATTTGCTCGCCGAAGCCCTCAGGAGATCGAGCGGGTACTCACCGGGGAGCCGCCTCGGCGGCCTAGCTCGGCCCTCACGGCGGCTTCCGGGTTCGGCGCAGCTTCTGAGACAGATTCTGAGAACGGGAATGACTTCCCGGAGGGCTCGAGCCCGGAAACCATCGCGGTGGCTCGGCGTAGCCGCCCCCGGGAGCTCGCCAAGCTTCTCTCCGGTGACCTCGATGCGATAGTGCTCAAGGCTCTCCGGGCCCCCGCCCTCGAGCGATTTGGATCGGTAGAGGGATTCTCCGACGACATCGGGCGCTATCTGGACGGCCAGCCGGTGCTGGCACGGCGGGGTACGCGCCGCTATCGGGCCGGCCGGTTTTTGCGCCGCCATCGCGCCGCTGCCGTCGCTGTCTCAGCATTGGTCATCTGTTTGGCGCTCTTTGCGGCTCTCATGGCCCGGCAATCGTCCCGTCTCGCCCTGGAGCGAGACCAGGTCCGCGCCAGTCGGGACGCCAAGGAGAATGTCCTCGAGCTGATGCTGGAGATCTTCAAGGTGGCGGATCCCTTCGCCGGTGATGGAGCAGGGGAGTCACTGACCGTAAGAGAGGCTCTCGATCGGAGTGGACCTCTCCTGGAGCAGCGGCTGCGGCAGCAACCAGCTCAACGGGCCGAGATTCTTCAAGCGACGGGCATGATTTACCGCAACCTCGGTTTGGTGGACCTGTCTCGAGAACGCCTGGAATTGGCTCTCGAGCTGCGGCAAGCTCTTTCCGAAGGGGCCGAGCCGGGAGTTCTTGGATTGGAGCGGGCCAGGACCCTTAGCAGTCTGGCGGATGTTTTGCTCATTCAGGGGCGAGGGCAAGAGGCGTTGGAGATGGCGCGGCGAGCTGTGGAGCAGGCTCGTGATTCTAATGCTCGCGCGAGCTTGGAAAAGACCACTCAGATGGTGGAGTCTCTGACCGGCTTGGTGGGCGTGCTCTGTTCGGCGCGGGAGTATACAGAGGCGGATCCTCTGGCTCGGGAAGCTCTCGACTTGGCTCAGTCCCTACCGGAGAGCGACCCTCTTCGGCCGGTGGCCTTGCTCCACATGGCAGCGGTCCACAATGGGGAGCAGAGGTATGAAGAGGCGGTGGCGGTCTATCGCCAAGCCCTGGCCTTGCAGCGAGCGATTCTAGGGGAGCGCAACCCATCTATCGCCACGACTCTCAATAATCTTGGAGTTGCCCTGCGGCGATTGGATCGCATGGACGAGGCTTCTGAGGCTTTGCAAGAGACGCTGTCGATTCAACAGGAGCATCTCGGCCAGGAGCACCCCCGGGTCATCGCGACCCTCAACAATCTTGGAGGAGTCGCCGAAGCTCGGGACCAGCCGGAACAGGCCCGGGACTACTTTCAACGGGCCTTGAGCCTTCTGCTGGAGACCAGCGGCCCGGATCATCCGCGGGTCTTGCTGCTGCGGACGCGTATCCTTGCGGCTCGCCTTCGCCTAGGGGAACCGCGGGCTGTCGAGGAAGAGCTTCGCCAGGAATTGGCTCAATGGCGAGGCTCCTTGGGAGCGGACCACCGTTTTGTGCAGCGGGGAGAGAGTCTGCTGGCGGAAACCCTCATTGCCCAGGGCCGCCTCTCGGAAGCTGAAGGAGTGCATCTCGACCTTTTGAGGCGCACTGACGAACAGAAGCGTGCGGCTCTCCAAGAGCGCTTCTCGGAAGTCTACCGGTCCTGGGGCTATCCGGACGCTGCAGCCCGGTTTCGGCCCCCAAGCCAGAGTCATTCTCCTTAGAACCTTGCCGGATTTCTAGGGTTCATTCGCGGCCCGAATCCCCCTTCGAAAGTTTTTTCTTTCTCTTGATCCAATCTGGAGGCGATTTTCGCCTAGCAGGTAGATTCGAAACCCGACAATTTCCGGAGGAGAGAGGGATGGGAAGAGAAGTCGCTTTAAGTTCCAAGTTATGGGTAGTTTTGTGCGCCCTACTTCTAGCCGGAGTCGTTGCGGCGACCTCCGGTGGCACCGTGGATGCAGCGGAAGGAAAGCAGAGTGTCGAAGACTTCGGTCGCGGTGGTCAAAGAATCGGCTATTGGGAGTCCAACAGCCGAACCAATGTTGCCCAGCAATACTGCAATACCCACCACCCTTTTACGATCTGCGCCGAATGGTGTGAAGGTTTGGAGCGTCGACCGACGGGAACCCTCTGCTGTCTCGATCCTGTGCTTTCAGATCGAGAAGGACTCATTACTGATTGCGAGAACTTCGTCAGGGAATGGTGATTTTCATGCTTGGTTAATTTGATCTGTCAATTCCCTCAGTCGATCCGGCCCTCAAAGGAATGATTGGCGAGAAATTGTGTATGAATGGAGAGAGAAGTACATGAAGAAGATGTCGTCTAGTTTACGCTTGGTGTTCACCCTATCGGTAGTCTTGCTGCTCACCCTTGTTACGGCCGTCACCTACGGGTCGTCCGTGTCCAATGGTGGTAAGAGCGATGATGAATCACTGAATAACAGCCCCGGTGTGTGGCAGTCGAGCAATAGGTCTGTTAATGAGCAAGCCTACTGTGACACTCATCATCCCTACACCGTTTGCACCGAGTGGTGCGAGGGTCCATTTCTCAATCCGACCGGGATTCTCTGTTGCATAGATGATGCGCTCGTCGACATGCCCGGAATGACTTTGAATGACTGCCGGAACCGCCTTTGATGTAGCCCCCTCGCTGCTTAAGGAGAGAGCATCCGAAAGGTCAATCTAGAGGAGAAAATCATGAAGACGAAACTGTTCAGCGTACTCCAGATAATGATCGTCCTGGGTGGCATCGTGCTCGTTGGCGTTGCGGTGAATGGGGACGAAGAACCGGAAAGTGGCGGTGATAGCTCAGAAACGGGAAGCGGAGGAATGTGGCAATCTAATAATAGAGCCGTGGATTCACAGGCTTACTGCGATGCCCATCACCCCTACACAGTTTGCACCGAGTGGTGCGAGGGGCCAATGCTCAATCCGACTGGAATCCTCTGCTGTATAGATCCTTGGGACGCGGATTCTCCTGAGGGGAGCCGTTCCGATTGTCAGAACCTCATAGGATTGGTTGATCTTTGATGGTGCCTGGGGAGAGAGCTGACGTTCGGGACGGGAGGCGCGTCTTTGCCGATCCAGCTGCAAACTTTCTCCCCAGCTCTCCGTATACCCTTTTCATGCGCTGGACCCAAATAGCTGTCGTTTGTGCCTTCGTCCCTCTAACTATCTTCTCTGCTACTCGCATGGCCAGTTCGGCCTCGGTGGAGGAAGAGCTTCAGCAGGTGGTGGCGAAGCCGTCTCCGCCGCCGGAAACGGAGCAGCTGGCACCGCTATTGGGCAACTGGAGATGTACCACCCGGGCTCTCCAGCAGGATGGCGGCTATGTAGAGGGTACGGCGAGCTGGAAGTTCTATACGATCCTCGACGGCTTCGCCATCATGGATGAATGGCGCGCCCCCAAGCCGGACGGCACCGAAAGTGTCGGGGTCAATATTCGCCACTACGACACCGAGACGGAGCAATGGGTGGCCAAGTGGTTGAGCACCGCCAATATGAAGTGGGCGACTTTCCAGGCGACTTACCAGGAAGGTGAGTTCAGGATGACCGGCAAGAGTATTTCTCCTTCCGGCAATGCCGGCCACTCTCGCGTCACCTTCTTCGATATGAAGAAAAACTCCTTCAAGTGGAAGCTCGACTGGTCCACGGACGGAGGCAAGACGTGGATCCCCGATGTCTTCCTGATCGAGGGCGAACGGATCGAGTAATTCCTCTGTCTTCTGTGGTTGCGGCCATTTCGGCTTTTCGGCACCCTATCCCCCAAATCCCACCAGGCACTGCCTCTCCAACCCTGCACCCCCAAAACTGAATCTCCGAAACTTCCTTTGCGGTACCAGGCCGCTGGGTTCCTGCTATCTTTCTTTTTCCTGGAACTGATTTCCGGACTCCTGCCTCGGAGTCCATTGGACTATCTATTAGAGAGAGTTGATGCTACCGAGCCTGTAGTTCCCCTTTTGGGGGTACCTCGCCAGCTGGTGGAGAAGCCCCTCCTCGGGAAGTTCGAAGAAGAAGGAGCGCCGCGTCGTCGGTTGGCAGAGACCCGGAATCAGCAAATGACCGCTACAAGAACATGAGAAGAATCTCAGTCATTCCTTTCGGACTCCTTGCCGGGCTTCTTGCCTGGCTGCCGGCCTGGGGACAGCTGCCGTCCAAAGAAGTCTTGGACCGACGGGCTCGGGAGTTAGGAACGGATTCTCGATCTTCGCAGCAGGCTCATGAGCTCCTGAGAGGTGGAACAGTTGGGGATTTTTCCTTTCCTACGGTGGTTTTTGGCCTGGAGAAAGCGCAGCGCGATCGGATTCGCAAACAGGTAGGGCTCGGTGAGTTTCGTTCGCCGGAAGAAAGGGCGATTCTCGAAGCCCTGGAGCCACCGGCGTTCTGCTCGTCCGGTGCAGGAGGCCCTAGGCTGTCCCGCCAGGAGGCTCGCCAGTGTGAGCTCATAGGCCAGCAGCGAGAGAGTCTGGAAAGTTATCTGGACGAAGGGAAGCGTACCTTTGTTTCCCACATCGCCTTTTGGCCGGGGCGAGAAGAGACCGAACCCATCTTTCTTCACAACGTCTATGTGGACTGTCGGCAAGGGACCCTGCCGACGTCGAGAGGGAGTACCCCAGAATTCTCCTGCGAGGAGACGGTCTATGACAATAGTTGGAGAGCCTTGGAGAAGCTGCAGAGCTTTCTATCCCAACTGGTCGATCAACAGGAGTTCACGCACATCCTCCTGATCTCGAAGGGGTGGAATACCCAACAGGGGAAGTCCGTAGAGGCTTACCGAGAACTTCCCCAGCTCATCGGACTGGAGGCCAGCAAAGAAAACCGACGATTCCATCCCCTGGTGGTCGGAATCACTTGGCATTCCGGCTGGGTCTGGGGAGTCTCGGAGATTCCGATCCTAAAAGTCGTCCCCAACGTCGCGAGCTACGGCAACAAGGCGAAAGATGCTGATGAGATCGGTGTCACCTGGGCCAATGCTCTTCTCAACCGGGTACTGCTGACGGTCGCCGGGCGCAAGGACTTGCCGGTGATGGCGATTGGCCACAGCTTCGGAGCTCGCATTTTGTCCCGGGCCAGCGCTTCGGCTGGGCTCTTGGGTACCTCCTCTGCTGGGGCGAAACCGGCGGCAGGGGCTGGAACCGAGTCAGAGATTCGGGTTTCTCTGTTGGTCTCCCTGCAAGGCGCCTTCTCCATGAACCGGTTCCTGCCGGAGCGCTGCTCCGGTACCGAAGGAGCCCCCTACGGTGATTTGGTGGACAAAGTAGATCGGGTCGTCCTCGTTTGGTCAGAGAACGACCGGACCAATCCTCTCGCTCAGATGGTGTCTCAGGCAAACCACGTGGGGGGCAGCCCGGGACATCGCCGGGCGCGATCCTACGCCCACCGCTTCCGTTTCCGGCGCTGGAGGCCGGGTTGGGCAGAAGCCGCGGGGGCTGAGATCTCGAGATCTGGGGCTTCATGGTCTGGGGCGAAGCGGCAGGGAAAGCAATGCGCCTCCTTCGATCCCCCCGCCAAACCGGTCGAAGTGGTCGATGCCACTTCTATCGTCAAGAACCACGGCGATGTGGTGGATGGCGAAATGGCAGCGTTGCTGTGGGCTCTGATAAGAGAAGGGCGGAGTTGACCTTCTCTTGGCCAACCCGAGCTTTCTTAGACTCCTTTTTCCAATCCCCGGGAGACAGCAAGTGGGTCGCGAGGAAAAATCTTCCTCTGAAAGTGACAAGAACCGGTCTTTCTACCGTCTAATTCATTGATGGACGTATTTGAACCAAGAGAAGCTCCGAGGCTGGCCCCGGGGCTCTGGACCTTGCGGTGGCTTTCGAGGGTGGCCCGGATGGGCCTTCGAGGACGGTGATGGCTGGAGAATCGCTGATGGAACTAGAACTCGGCGCGCCTTCACCGGTAGACGCTCCGTTAGCCCCGACTTTGAGATCCTCCTTCGATCGCCTGGCAAGTGGGGATTCGGCTGCCCTCGAGGAAATCTATGGCCTCCTGAGCCGTGAGCTTTACGGCTTGGCTTTGTGGCGAACGGGGAATGCCAGTGAAGCGGAAGACGCCGTGCAGGAGGTTTTCGTCCGCCTAGCCGATCCCAACCTCGACCTCCGCCGAGTCCGTGATCCTCGTGCCTATTTACTGACCATGGCTCGGCGAGCTGCTGTAGACCGACTGCGAAGTCGACCCAGAGGGGAGAGCTTGGAGGACCGGGTGGCCGACTTTCTCGCTGCTCCCGAGGAAGACCCCTCCTTGGTCGTGGACGCCGCCGCCGCCAGCAAATGGTTGAAACGGCTCGGTGAGGCTCAAAGAGAGGTTCTCTTCTTACGGGAATACGCTGGCTTGTCCTTTCGCCGCATCGGTGCTGTGACGGGAGTTTCCACCTTCACTGCGGCGAGCCGTCACCGGTTGGCGATTCGAAAGCTTCGTAAATGGATGGGAGTCGAGAAATGAGATCGAGTCAGTGGCCGTTTTCTGGGTTGGAACCCCCCGAGCCCCCGGGCGATCTTCGGGAAAGGGTGTTGACAGCGGCGCGGGTAGCCCGCGCTGCGGACGAAGGGAGGGCGCCGGTCGAGTGGACCCTTCGGCTGTGGAGGAGCCGAGAGCTGTGGCTAGCATGGGCGGTTGGGATGGTCTTCCTACTGGGAGTCAACGCTTGGCTTTCGATGTCGGGAGTGCCCGGTTCATCTCGGGCGGAGGTGACCGGGGCGATCGCTACCACTGTAGAGGCGACCTCACCGAGCTGGCTCGCCGAATCGGGATCCTCTTGGAAGCTATTTGAAGTTCAAAGAATTCTCACCGCGGATTCTTCATCCCTCGTCGAGAGAAGTGGGGGCTCAGACAACCACATAGAAACCTATTTGGCTCTTCGGGAGGTGTTATGAGTAAGGGGCTAGGCTGGCGACGCTGGGTATTGATGGCAGCGGTACTCTGTTTGGTGGTGTTGGCCGTCTTCACGGTCTTGCGACTTCGGACCAACCGCTCTTTGGGCCTTGCAGCCCAGGAATTTCGCCAGGCGGTGGGACCGGTGGATCTCGTGGAGCTGGCGCCGGCGTCAGTGCCGCCTCGACGCAACGCAGCTCATTGGTTGGCCAAAGCCATGGACTTTCCGAAGACGGCGAGTAAAGAAGACCTGTTGGATTTGAGAACACTGGCCTACCAAGAGCTGGGCAATTTGGGGGAGGAGGATTTGCGTCGTGGGAAGGAAATTCTCAGCCATCAGTCCTCGACTTTGGAGCAACTACATCGCATGGAGGGATTGACTTCGTCTTCTTTTGACCTCGCTTACGACGAGGGGCACCGTATGGAGATTCCCAATCTGCTCGGTGTTCTGAATTGCGGGCGGCTACTGCTTCTGGAGGCCCGTTTGGCTCTGGTCGAAGGAGAGCAGCAGAAGGCCTGGAGGAGCCTGGCGGCCATGAGAAGCCTGGCGGATGCGGTGTACGGAGAGCCCATGCTCATCTTCACTCTCATCGGCGCTGCTTCGGAGCGGATGCTCCTTCTCGGCGTGCAAGATGCCCTTCTCCTGGGGGTCGAAGACCCAAGCTCCTGGTATCAGCTGGTCTCCCTACCCACGGGAGATCGTTATCAGGATCGTTTCCGGGGTGCTCTGAACGGAGAAGGAGCTTTGGCTTACTGGATGGCAGCCCATGTGGACACCGGTGAAGGGGTTGGCAACAGCCGGGGCCTCTTGGCGCTGGGCAACCCGATGCACCGGGTCTTTACCAAACGATTGGTCACGGCTATGTTGTCCCATTACTCTCAGGTAAATCAGTCTTATCCTCTGGGTTCCTTTGCTGAGTTGAGAGCCTCGTCGAGGCTGACTCGACCTTCCGGGGAACGTCTGTTTCAATCCTTCGGCCCTGACTTTGAGCTGGTTGCCGGGCGTCTCAAACTGAACGAGGCCATCGGCCAAGTCGCTCGGCTGGCCTTGGGCCTGGCAGCGGACGGCGATCTAGCCGGCGAGGAGCAAGTTGAGGCGTCGAGATCGGATCCCTTTACGGGCCAGCCTTTGGAGATTGCCGAGCAGGCAGACGGCTCGCTGGTAATCACTCTTCCCGAGGGGACAGAGCTATGGGAAACCGTTTTTCCATCGGACCAGAAAGAAACCTATCGCCTCTTCCGATGGGTCGTCCCGGCGCCCGCAGAGCTGACGGTTAGCGCGCTGTAGCCTTTGGCACCGTGCGGAGGGGAGGCTCGTTGGCCTTGGTACCCGGTCGAATCCCCTCTCGGTGCCTCCGTTCTCGGTGCCTCCGTTCTCGGTAGGGCCCAGATGCCCTTCCGGAGCCGTGCTAGCCTGCCGCTCACAATGAGTCTGGCTAACGCCACTACGGAGACGAATTCTCCCAACCCCCTAGGGCGCTTGTGGCGCTACGCTGCTGGCCACCGTCGCCGGATCGTCCTCGCCACCTCCTGCTCGGTTCTCAATAAGTTTTTCGATCTGGCTCCACCGGTGCTCATCGGTGCCGCCGTCGATGTGGTGGTGCGTCGGCAGGATTCGGTCTTGGCCCATCTCGGATTCCCGGACCCTCGGCAGCAGCTGTTGATTTTGGCGGTGCTGACCTTCGTCGTTTGGGTTTTGGAGTCGGCCTTCGAATATGCCTACGGAGTCCTGTGGCGCAATCTGGCGCAGACCGTGCAGCATGAGTTGCGGGTCGACACCTACAGCCATATTCAGCAATTGGAGATGGCCTATTTCGAGGACCGCAGCACGGGTGGTTTGACGGCCGTGCTCAATGACGACGTCAACCAGCTAGAGCGATTTCTCGATGGGGGAGCCAATGATCTCCTTCAGGTCGCGACCACTGTCGTTCTCGTCGGTGCAGCTTTCTTTTACCTGGCACCGACCGTAGCTTGGATGTCCTTCGTGCCCATTCCGTTCATTCTGTGGGGGTCCTTGCTGTTTCAGAAACGGATCGCTCCCCGCTACAGCGCGGTTCGACAGCGGGTCGCTTCCTTGAGTGGCCAACTGGCCAACAATCTAAGCGGTATCGCCACCATCAAGAGTTTCACCGCTGAGCAGCGGGAGATCGAGCGCATCGCGGCGGAGAGTGACGCCTACCGCCAGACCAACCGGGAGGCGATCCGTTTGAGCTCTGCCTTCTCCCCGTTGATTCGCATCGTCATCCTGGTGGGTTTCACGGCCACTCTGGTCTATGGCGGCTTTCTCGCCCTCGACGGTGTTCTGGCGGTAGGGGCTTATAGCGTCATGGTGTTTCTCACTCAGCGCCTACTGTGGCCGCTGACTCGCCTGGGGCAAACCTTCGACCTCTACCAACGAGCCATGTCGTCCACCCGGCGCATTCTCGACCTCTTGGACACCTCACCAGGTATCGTTGATGGCCCCCAATCTCTCGAGCTGAATCAAGTGCAGGGGGAGTTGGAGCTCGATGGAGTGGGCTTCTCGTATCGCACTGGCCCGCCTGTCCTGCGAGAGCTCAACCTGAAGATCCCGGCGGGCAGCACGGTGGCCTTCGTGGGAGCCACCGGTGCCGGCAAGACGACGCTGATCAAACTCTTTTTGCGCCTCTACGATGTTTCCGAAGGGAGTTTGCGTCTCGATGGTCGAGATCTCAGAGAGCTCGCCTTGGGGGACCTACGAGGGGCCATGGGTCTAGTGAGCCAAGATGTCTTCCTGTTTCATGGGACGGTGCGGGAGAACCTGGCCTACGGCCGTCCCAGGGCTTCCGAGGAGGAGATTCGACAAGCCGCTCAGGTAGCCGAAGCGGAGGAGTTCATCCAGCGCTTGCCGCAGGGTTACGACACAGTGGTGGGGGAGCGAGGGCAGAAACTATCCGGTGGCCAGCGTCAACGTATCTCGATCGCTCGGGCGGTGCTCAAGGATCCACCTGTTTTGCTCCTCGACGAAGCCACTTCGGCGGTAGATAACGAAACCGAGGCGGCGATTCAACGGTCTCTGGCTCGCATTTCCGTAGGGCGCACCACCGTGATCATCGCTCACCGGCTGTCCACCGTCCGCCATGCGGATCGCATCTGCGTTCTGGACCAAGGCGAGTTGGTGGAAACGGGCACCCACGAAGACCTCCTCGCTCTGAACGGCCCCTACGCCGCTCTATGGAAAGTGCAAACCGGGGAGGCTCTCCTGGCTTGAAGGGCGCCTTTCGGCTCTCGCCGGTTGGTAGGGAATTAGGAGGGAATCAGGAGGGAATCGGCCTCATGGTAGCGTTGTCTCACCGAAAGGAGGCTCGCTATGTCGACTCGATCTATTCAATCCCTAGGCTTGCTTTGCCTGGGTATCCTTTGGTTGGCAGGTCTTCCCGCCACCAGCCAATCTTTCAACCTCGACTTCGGCCAACCGGGAGACGGCCCCGCAGCAACCTATGGTGCGGCCGGCCTAGCGGGGACTTGGAATAGCTTCCTCGCTTCCCACGGCTCGACAACCTCCAACCTGCTTGGCCTCGACGGCCTGCCCACGGGTGTCAGCATGTCCCAGATTGGTGGTTTAGACACCGTCAGCGATTCGGATCCAGCTACCAGCGGTGGGGATGCTCTGTTGATGGATGACTATCTGGTGACCTTCAGCGCCGGCCTCGAGTCCTGCCTATTCTTCGACAACTTAGAAGCCGGGGACTATGAGATTCTGCTCTACGCCCGCATGCCAGAGCAGCCCCTGGTGTTCGGAGATACTTTCGTCGACCAGGAGGTGGGAGTTCCCCATTACTCGGTGGGCGGCGTTTGGCCCGGCGCCCACCAGGAGCTGATTACCTACTCTCGCCACTTCGCCACCGTTGGAGTCGACGGCAACCTGGACATGCACTCCGGCATTGTCCCCGGTGCCAATCCAGCCCTGGGAGCCGCTCTCAACGGAGTTCAGCTGAGGCTCCTGAGTGATCCCTTCTTCGCCGACGACTTCGAGACTGGCGATACCTCGGGGTGGACAGCGGCGGTTCCGTAGCGAAGTTGGCAAGTTCTTTCCGGGCTCCCGGCCGCCGAGCTATTCGGCTGCCGTCTCGTCCGGCCATTCGGTAGATGCCGGCCTCTTCTCCTACCGTCCAGCTTCTAAGGCAAAGTCTTCTTCGACCGCTTCGAGCCGCGTATTCCTCATCACCACGGTTCCACTGGCGTTCAAAAGTACCCCAAAGGAGATGCTGGAGCTGTTCGGAGCTACCGGTAAAACGATCTCGTACTCTGCCCAGTCCGTGGTGCCTCGGATGGGGCGATCGCGCATGTTCTCGAAGGCCAGAGAGCGAATGCGGCGGCTATCGACCCGCATCCAGAGACCGGCCCATTTCTTGACGTCTTCCGTGCGCAGCTCTGCGGTAAAGCGAAGTTGTTTCCCCAGATAGGGTTGGGACGAAATCGTCTTCATCTGCGTGCCGAATCCAGAGGCTCTCTTTCTGTTGGATCTCAGCTGGACCACGGGAGAGCCATCGACTAGGTCAACCCCAACCTGGTACGAACCGTTTTCGGTGGCGTATTGATGCCATTGGCTGAGATCGCTCAAGGGAAGATCTTGAGCCTCGACCTGCCCGAACCCCCAAATGGTCACCATTGCAACAGAGAGAGCCAATACCGACGCCTGGCAAATCATCTTCATCGAAATCCCCTTTCTGAGGGTTAGACCTCGAGTCCTGGCGTGAGGGTTATCCGCCGACTCGAGGCCAGTTTTCAAGCCCAGAGGCGGAGCCGGTTTCCTCCTGGCTTGCCACCTCTTTCGGCAACTCAGACACCGAGTGTCCTCGGAAAGTTCCAATTCCGAAGCTGCGATGCTGGCGGATCTGAAAGCCGAGGTCCTGCCTGACCTTTCCAGGCCCTCGCCGAGCTAGGGCTTGGCTCTCGAGCCTGGATGGGGGAATTTGAAGAAAAGTTCGTTCTGCCTGGAACACTTCTCCTGGGCCTTACGCGTAACGGTGTAGAGCAGGTTATCGATGCCGGGTGCTCCGGGTCAGGCAGAGGCACTCTGTCTGGCTTTGAGCGATACCTGGGAAACGTAGGAAGGCGATGCGCCGATTCGTCGAAACTCTATCTGCTGTTCACCGCAGGAGCCTTTCCTGCACCCTGTCATTGTTCTCATTTTGGAGGTATCCATCGATGAAGTATCTTGTCGCAGCCCTGGTAGCCACTTTCGCCCTTGCCATGATTGTCCCGCAACCAGCTTCTGCTGCCTACCGCAACTGCTCCACCTGCCACTCTCAATGTCCTTGTAGCGCAGGCTGCACTTACTACCTAAACGGGCCTGTTCCGTTCAGCGACGGCACATCCGACCAGAACAAACAGTTCCTGGGCAGCTTTCCCGTGCACACGACCTGCGGTGCCTACACAGCCCAGAATGGTGGTAGCTGCATGCAGGGAATGGCGACAGAGGAAGACCTGTCTCTGGAACAGAAGGCTGAGGAAGGGACGAAGGAAGAGCTTGAGATGATATCGGTTATCCCGGCCCTCCAAGATTCACACTAGAGCTGAGTAGTCTGTTTCTGTCCGTCCTAGAGAGCGAGGTAGCGGTAACTCTGCCTCGCTCTTTTCATGGGGTCCATTGCTATTGACTATGTTATGAACGAGCGCGGTGCGATGTTTGAGAAGAGATTTGTTGACCACTAGGAGATTGCCATGAGAATTCGAGAGCTATGGGAAGTCAAGAACCAGGTCTGGGTAGGGATGGCAGCTGTGTTGCTCTTGATTCTGGGTTTCGGAGCTTCTTTTCAGGCCGAGGCTGGCTATGAGATACCCGTGTTGAGCGGAGGTGGTGGGCCTTGGATGAACCTCACTACCTTCCCTGGCTGTGAACCAGGAACCCTCTGTGCTGAATGGCCTGAAGCGAATGGCAATACGGCTGTCGTTTGCTGTATTCCTGAGAATATTCCGGACCTGTCCTCACCCACGAGTTGTCAGACCTTCCTCTACCGGCGTCCACTGGTGTGAGGCCTTCGCCCGGATGGCGAGACGTTCGTTACCCTTGATGGGGGACGAAACATCAAGTGACCAACACCGAGCCGACGGTGAGATGGGCGATGGGAGAGGTGACCTACTCGTTCTTCCTGATCCTGTAGGACCTCGAATCGCCGCAGGGCGTCGACCTGATGAATCTGCTGACGACTCTTCGTACTATTGAGGTCCACTCACCTTCGGGGCTTACGTACAACTGGGGTACTGAATTCTCGGACTCCTCTGGCTCCTCGACCTGACGAAAAAAACGAACGGAGTTTCACGGAAGAACTTCATCTCCCGGGCTCGGTACTATGGCGTTGTTCGGTTCAACGACCTCAGGCCACCCTGGAGAGTAAGCCTTCATGAAGCAAAAAAGCCTCGCCGCCACCTTTCGTCAGCTCCACCATCAACCACCGCTCGTTCTACCCAACGCTTGGGACCCTGCTAGCGCCCGTGTCATCGAATCCGGTGGAGCTTCCGCTGTTGCCACCACGAGTGCAGGTCTTTCCTGGTCCCACAATCGGAGGGATGGTCACGGGCTCTCGCGGCTCCAGGCGGTGGCTGCCCTTCGCGCCATTGTCCAAGCTGTCGAAGTTCCTGTCACGGCCGATATTGAAGGTGGCTATGGAGCCGGGACTCGGGATGACGTGGCCGAGACGGTGGGGATGGTGCTGGAAGCAGGCGCCGTTGGCATCAATCTGGAAGACGCTCCGGGAAAGGACGGCGAACCGCTGCTGGCTCCGAAGGAGCAGGGGGAGCGCATCCGAGGGGCGAGGGAGGCGGCAGAAAACAAGGGTCTCGATCTCTTCCTCAACGCACGCATCGATGTCTACCTGGCGGCAGTGGGGAAGCCCGAGGGGCGCTTGAGAGCCGTGCTGGAAAGGGCAGAGACCTATCTGGAAGCGGGGGCGGATGGGATCTTCGTTCCAGGGGTCTCCGATGCCGCGACGGTTGCGGCTTTGGTCGCTGGGATCGATGCACCGCTCAATGTGATGGCGGGCTTTGGAGCTTTGTCGGTTCGGCAGCTGGGGGACCTCGGGGTCGCGAGAGTCAGCCTTGGCCCGGCGGTGGCTCTGGCAGCCCTGGGCCTCATGGAGCGAATTACCAAAGAGGTCTTGAGGGAGGGAACCTACAGCTCCCTTGAAGGGGCCCTCTCCTACGGCACGGCCGATGGGCTGTTTTCCCGCGGCCTCTCTTCCGAAGGGCCTTCTGTCGATGCATAGTGCGGTCTCCCCCTGCTTCGAGGAGAAGTTGGAACTCATGATGGCCAGAGATGCCTCCGCTGATGGGCTGTTTGTCACCGGAGTGCTGACGACGGGGATCTACTGCCTTCCCTCCTGTCCGGCTCGCAAACCGAAGGCCGAGAACGTGACCTTTTTCGCCACCGAAAGAGAGGCTCAAGGAGCGGGCCTACGGGCTTGTAAGAGATGCCGCCCGGATGACTTCTACCAAGGAAGGGACAGCGACCTGGAGAACTTTCGGTCGGCTCTGGAGGCCCTGAAGGCAGACCCAGGAGCTTTTTCTAATGTGGCTGCTCTGGCCGCCCAGGCTCAGGTAGGACTCTCGAAGCTCCACGAAGTGGCCCTGCGTTGCACGGAAACAACCCCCGGTGAGCTGATTCATCGGGCTCGGATCCGCCGTGCCATGGATCTTCTGGAGGCCGGGGAGGTATCTGCCACCGAGGCTGCCTTTGCGGTGGGATATGGATCGGTATCCGCTTTCTATGAGCGTTTCAAGAGACAGACTGGATTCACCCCGGGAGCTTTTGCACGGCGAGAGGCGAGCTCTGGGAAGATAGATCGAGACGCTATGGCTGATGAACCGGGCTGATGAACGGGGCTGATGAACCGGGCTGGCGAATCGGGTGCTGGCTATCCAAGTCGGTGTGTGGGGAGGCGGAAGCCAGCCCTGAATGGAGTCTCCCATAGACACCTCAGCTCTCTGCCGATCGGGATCGGAGCCGAGGCCAAGAGTGCCTTGAAGGTCTCTGTCGAGCTGGTCTAGGGGGCTTCAGATCTTCTGCGAAGAACCCGACTGGCCGCGAAGAGCAGGGCCAGGCAGAGAAATCCAAGGCCCATCGAAGAGAGAGTCGGGACTTCGACGACTGGACCTCTTTGTCCGGTCCAAGTCCCAGGTAGGGCAGAGGCGGCGCTAATGGTCGGGACGATGGTTTCGCAAGCGAAAGTCCCGGCAGGCCCCTCTCCTACAGTGTCGTTGAGTCCGGAGGAATCAAGAAAGCGTTGAGGTTGTCCTTGGGGCGGTAGGGGCGCTTGGCGCAAGGAGATCAACCAGTCGGTAATGCCTCCGCTACCGTTGGTGGCGACTTGCAGGCGACAAACGCTCGAGTTGGACAGCTCTCTCACCTGAACCCCGTCTTGAAAGGTGAATTCGATCAGCCCTGACGAAATCTCCGTTAGAGGGAGGTTTGGGGGCAAAACATCGCTCAGGAGGATCGTTCCCAAGACGCTCTCCCCAACCGACCAAGGAGCGTCTGCAGCGGAAAAGGGTTCTCCCGTGTACTCGTAGGTCGTGGGACTTCCTTTGGGAAGAGCGCTATCCCAACTGCCCGGAGTATCACTGGTTGCACCTGTTCCGTTGGCGAGGGTGTCGCAGACATCTATCCCTACGAGCGCTGAGCCCACGGAGTCACCCACAACTGATGAATCGAGAAAACGTTGTTGGCTGCCCGGTGCTGGGAGAGGGGTTTGCCGAAGAGAGAATCTCCATTGCGTGATACTGCCGGTACCGTCGGTAGCGACCTCGAAGACACAGGGAAACGTGTTGGTTGGAATGCGGGTCTGCACTCCATCTTCAAAGGAGAAATCTTTGAGGAACAGGCCAATTTCGGTAAGCGGAAGAAAGGGCGGCAAGGAACTGCCCAGGGCGATGCTTCCCGAGACTCGATCGTTGGTGGAGTAGGGAGCCATCACTGCTGTAAATGGGGAGCCAAGGTATTGGTAGGTGAAGTCTGTCCCGGGGACCGGGCCAGTGGTCCACTGGCCGCCAGTAGAATTGGAAGCCACGATCGTAGGTACGACGACCCCGCAGGCAGTAGTTCCGGCTGGACCTTCGCCAACTTGGTCTCCTCCGCTAGACGAATCGAGGAGTTGCTGAGGGTTGCTGGGGTTTGGAGTTGGTGCCTGGCGCAAGGAGATCAACCAGTCGGTGATATCGCCAGCGGCATCCGTACTGACCTGAAATGTACAGACCGTAGTGTTGATGGGGCTGCGGCTCTGGACTCCATCTACGAAAGAAAAATCTATTAGGTGGCCGGAAACCTCCTCCAGGTTGAGGAAGGGGCGCAGAGGCAATGGGAGGGTGAAAAAGCCCTCGACGCGATCTCCTGAAGCATAGGGAGGAGGAGCCACGGTAAAGGGTTGGCCCAAGAAGGAGTAGGTTGTTTGAGCTTGAGCCGGTGATCCGAGCGCCGCGAAGGATCCAACCAGCAGGCTGAAGACCAGGAACCGACAAAAGAATGAAGCCGAAGCCCGGGAATCACCGCTCCTCGGATTTCTGATATCCGCGGATCTGGCGTCCCTGGATGGGTAGACGGTCGAACTGGCCAATTTAAGGGTCGTGGGTCTCAAACGATGACTCCTTCACGTTTCGATTGAGGTCGCCCCTTTGCGGCAGGTGGCGATGATCTGAAGCTCGCCAAATGAGCCTCATCCTATTTCCGGCTAGCCGTATCGAACCGAGAGTGAAATAGGCGAGTGAGCGAAGATTCTATGCTGAATTAGCTAAAGGCGGAAGAATGGCCTCGCTCGGGGAGCCTTTGCTCGGCGAGAGGCGAGGCAGAGGTATCGAGCCGAACCGCCTCTGAGAGGCTCTCGGGGAGAACGCGCGCCTTCAGCGCAATCGCAGCAAATAGGCGCCTCGTCCGCCGAGAGCCCGAGGAGCTTCCGAGTAGGAGCTTACGAGGGATTGCCCTTCGTTTCGAAGCCAGCGTTCGAGCTCCTTCTTGAGCACGCTCACCCCTCCCGGTGAGCTCAACCCTTTGCCGGTAATGACGAGCACTTGTTTCAGCCCCTCCCCAGCGGCGCGGCGGACGAACCGCCCTAGGGCGAGGCGAGCCTCCGCCTGAGTCATGCGGTGAAGGTCGAGGCTATCGTCGGGCTGGAGGACTGCCTTGCGGGGTAGCGGTTTCTTGGCGGGAAGTCGGCCGGCGGCGGGAGCAGTAGCAACGGGCTGGTCCTTGTCCGGTACGGCAGACAGATCCTCCAAAGCTTCGAGAAAGAGCTCCTGTTCCTCTTTGGGAATGGGGTCTTTGGCCGAGGCTGGAGGCCAGCCCCTGGGAGCAGGTCTGCTCTTTTTTCCCTTCACTGCAGATCCTTCCTTTCGTCCGTGCTCTTAGGATATCGCATAGGTTTTGGTGAAGAACCGCTTCTGTGGGGTCATTCAGGGATATAGCCCGGACTTCCCACCTCCTGCGTCGCGCAACACAGGAGGTCCAGGTGGAGGTGGGGTCATCGCAGAAGGCTGGTGAAAAGTTGGGGTTTGGTCCTTCAAGAAACGGTTCGGGGCGACGTGACACAGTTAAAGGAAGGAATTCGAAATTAGATGGTCCGTGGTGAGCTTGGTTTGGCCAGCTCTCGCAGGAGGGCAACCTCCGCTATTGGAAGGGGAGTCGACGATGACGAATCAAAGGTGGTGGAAGAGATTCATCGGTGTGGTGGTCCCGGTGGCTATCCTGCTGGCAACCGGGAATCAGGGCACTGCCCAAGAAGCTCCGAATCCTACGGTTTTGGCTCAATACGTTCTCATGGCTCACGGGGACCTCTTGGATCGCACCGTGCCTTTGGCTCGTGTGATTCTGGCCCAGCCGGCGGCTTCCTGCCCGGAGATCGAGCTCAGTGGGGGGAATGCACCCCTGCCCATGAGCTTGCGCAGCAACCCGAATCCATCGGCCTTCGGGGTGGTGGTGTGTGAGGCGATCGTCCTATTGAAAGAGGGAGTGATCGCAACGGTAGAAGGCCAGACGAATCCTCTTCCGGTGCCGACAGAAGGGGAGATCTCCCTGAATCAAGTCGTGGTGTTCGGGGACAGCGGTTGCAAGGGTGGAGACAAGCAGGTGTGTCAGGGAAGCGAGACCTCGCCAGCCACTTGGCCTTTTCCCCAGATCGCCTCCGCCGCCGCCGAAACCGCTCCGGATTTGGTAATCCACGTCGGTGACTACAACTATTCCGGCACCCCCAACAAGACCGGTGCCGGGCAGTGGTCCTATGACGGCTGCGTCCCGGCAGACGGTGGCCCACTGGTACACCAAAGCACCTATGACACTTGGACGACCTGGCAGGCGGATTTCTTCAAGGCCGCCGAGCCCCTATTGGCCGCCGCCCCTTGGGTTTTCGTTCGCGGCAATCACGAGTTGTGTAGCCGAGCGGGGCAAGGTTGGTTCTATTTCCTCGATGCTCACTCGCCCCTTCTCAACCCCTACGAAGCCCAACCTAGTTGCCAAGCGGCCACCGCCTTGACTCAGCCCTACAAGCTTTCCTTTTCGAATCTGGATTTGGTCGTCCTCGACAGCGCCAACGCTTGTGGTGGCGAAGATCCGGAGAGCGCTGCTGGAACCGCCTATGAGGTCTCCAACTTCATGCGTCAGTTGACTACCGTCAACGCCCTGGTCAATGGCAGTCAAAAGCCCGCCTGGTTGGTGGCCCATCGCCCCATCTGGAGTTTGTACCAGGACAGTGGTTCCCCCCCGAGCACCGAGAACACCACTCTCCAGGCAGCCCTGGCCGCGACTCCGGCCAAGGGATTGGCGGCGCCCATCAAAATGGTGCTCAGCGGCCACATGCATCAATTCTTCTCGTTGACCTTTCAAGAGGGGAATCGGCCGCCTCAGTTAGTGATCGGCGACAGCGGGGTTGCGCTGTCCAGTAATTCGCTGCCCTCTTCCTTCTCCCAAGCTGTCGATGGCATTCCGGCTTCTGGGCTTTCTCTCAACGGTCCTTTGGACTATGGCTACCTCGCGGTAGAAATGAAGAATGGCGGCCAGTGGAAAGGTACCGTCAAGGCCTTTTCGGCTTCCGGGGAAGCGCAAGTGACTCCCTTGGCAGTCTGTGGCTTGCCCACCGAAAACGGGAGGTTGTGCCAGGAAGGAATGGCCTCGGCACAGAAACCGAACTAGCAGCTGAACTAGCAGCCGAACTAGTAGACGATGCGCATAGGGAGCCCCTTTGTATCCAAGGGGGGCGGGTCAGGGAGGCAGATTGCCGAACCGGCATGGATTCTTCGCGCCGACCACAAAGTGGCGAAGGCGTCGAGGATGTCGTCGTGGGCTGCCTCTTTGACCCAATACCGCTCTCGAACCTGGTCGAAGGCACTGGGACCGAAGGTTCTCCGAATGAGAGCCAACCTCTCTGCGCGGCCGGCGCGGCTTTTCTTGGAATGAGCCATGGGCTTTCCACCGTTCCAACCGGTGAAGGCCACCTCCGGATGGACTTCATAGGTGATCGCAGCCACCTGTTGGTGGTGCTGCAACAGCCGGTCGACTTCGCGGATTCGCCCATAGAGATGCCAGGACTGGACTCCGACCCCGCGACCATCCACAGCCCGGTGGAGCCGATCTGCCTCCTCTCGGCTGCTAGCTCCCAGGGCGGGGCGCACGGGTACCGGAAAGACGCTGCTTCTTCGTTGAATCAGGATCTTTCGTGCTCTCCCCTCGCACTCACGGGCACCGGAGTCCGGCAAGCCCATGGGGATGTCGATGGCGAGCACGGAGGGGCGGGGGAGTTGGAGGAGGAGGGCCTCGGAAGTTGGGAAGAGTCGGCTACAGACCTCCCCGGTCTCGAGGTTCTCCAGAATGCCGATCCATCCACCCTTGGGGCAACCGTCGGCGCCGACGATCCAGGTCATGAAGGCTCCGGAGAGCTCGTCTCTCTCGAGGCAGAAAAAGAAAGGGCAGCGCGTCGTTGATGGAACCTCATGGAGCCAAGTCTAGCCTTCAATGGGTTGTGTCCCTTCAGCAAGCCTGTCGTTGGCAGGAGCGACATCTTCGAAGGGTGAGTCCAGGGGAGGTCTTTGTCTTCCTAAGTACGATTCGACGAGGCTCGAGCCAGAGTCGTATATCCTGTGCCTATCGGAGGTGAAAGCCCTAGATGTTGAGCTCAAGGTCGGGAACCATTCGGTTCTTCCTGTGGATAGTTCGCCATATTCCCCGTTCTTCTTGCCGAGTCTCAGTGAGGGTACCAGCTGTTCCGGTCTCTCAACTGTCTACGTGAAGCAGACTGAACAACTCCAAACAGTTTGAATTTCAATCTTCTCCCAACCCAAACAGAGGAAATAAATACCGTGACCAACAACCGATTCCATCATCTCGCGCTCACTTTCCTTCTCATGGGTTTCGCTGCCTTGCCGAGCACGGCGCAGTCCCCAGAGGCGAACATTCGGGAATCTATCGAGGCCGTCAACATGACCTTCATGAAGGCCTTTGGGATGGGGGACGCGGAGGGAGTTGCTGCTCTCTACACGGCGGATTCGGTCCTCCTTGCTCCCCACTTTGATTCATTCGAGGGACGCGGCGCAGTGACGGCCTATATGCGAGGTGCGATAGAGCAGGGGTTGACGGAGATCGAGCTCAAGACTGTCGAGGTCGAAGGGGAGGGTGATACGGCCTACGAGGTGGGGAAGTACACCCTCTTCGCTGGCAACCAACGGGTGGATCGGGGGAAATACCTCGTCGTTTGGAAGCGAGACCAGGGAGTGTGGAGACTGCATCGGGATGTCATGAACACGAGCATTCCCTCAGAAAAGCCAGCGGAGCGGGCACGTCCGGAGTCCATTGGAGCCATCCAGTGGAGCACGACGGCGGCAGCTCAAAGTGGGCTGTTGGACCAGGAGTTCACTTTTCAATGCCCACCTGGAGGCCGGATAGGCAGTGTGTGGGGAACCGACCTCTACACTTTGGATTCCTCCCTTTGCAGCGCCGCCGTCCACGAGGGACTCATCACCGCTCCAAAGGGTGGGGTTGTGACCATTCGGATCAAGGGGGGGAAGACGAACTATGTGGGGACGACCCGAAACGAGGTGACTTCCAGTAATTGGGGCAGTTACAACGGTAGCTTTGAGTTCGTTGATTGAACTGCAAGCTCGATTTTCGTCTTTTCCGGAGAGAGCGCCGGCCATGAGGGCGATGTGCGGAGTCCTATCTGATCCGCACGGGCCTAGTCACCCGTGCGGCCATTTCATCCTCATTCGAGGCTCGTTGCATCCCACTGTACAGCGGTAGCCGGACTCTCGCCATTGCCACGGTTAGCGCTGATTCCAGCTCCTTGGAGAAGCAGGCGCATTTGAACCTCTCGATGTAAGCCGAACTAACCATCTGGTGCACTAGTTGCCCTTTCTCAATACGAAAGAAAAGGTTTCTGCTGCCTGTTCCCGGTAGAAAATATGAAATACGAAAACCCACAGGCGCCAGAGCAGGTAGGCGGGAAAGAAGAAGGAAAAATAGGAGCTAATAAAGTAGTAGCGTTCCTCGATCGGGTGGAGGTGATTGCGGGCCGCTAGGTCCTTGAAACCGGCCGGCGTGCAGCTGTTGTAGAAAGCGGGGAAGCCACGGTTCTTCCGGCTGTCTGGGTACAAGGCGGACAAGAGGGCTTTCTTGGCCTTCTCTGGAAGCAGAATGTTCAGCCGAGCAAAGAGAGCGTTCCTACTCGGGACGAAGATGAGCGCCAAACCTCCAGGTTTGAGAAGGCTGGCTAGGCCTGTGAAGGCTCCTTCCACGTCCCGGACATGCTCCAGCACCGCTTGGCAGATCACCAAATCAGCTTCGCCGCTTCCTTGAAATTCCGCGATGTCGGCGACGAAGACTTGGTCATAGGAACCGGCTGGTGCCCGGCCCAGCTCGTCGGGGTTGATATCTATCCCAATGACTCGAGCTTCCAGAGCTGCCTTTCGTTGCGGACTCAGAAACGGGTTCTTACCCCCGCCGACGTCATAGAGGGTCAAGCCTTGGCCGAGATATTTGGGGACCAGGGAGTGGAGAAAATCCTGATTGCCGTCGACGCGGCATTTTTCCGGCAAAAGCTTGTCGAACTGGCGACTGAGCCATCTCTGGCTGTTGACGATTCGCCCCATGAGGGAACTATAGCCTCGGGAGCACCACTCTGGGCAAGCCTAGCTCAAATGGGTCCTGCTATTCCGGTGCCTGTCAGGTGCTGGCTGTCCTGTTGCAATTGACACCGCCCTCTACGCCGCGTACTTTGGCTTTAGGAATCGATGGGAGGCTATTTGAGAGATCGAGAGCCAAGAGAAGAATTTTGTTCATGGAACAAAGGCAGCGTTGACGTTGAATGTAGGAGGGGGCTGTAGATGCGTTGGTCGAAACTGAAATCACTGGTAGAGGCTCGGTTCGTTCCTTCCTTGGAGGGCCGGGTCGAGATTTTTAGCACGACCTACGGCAGATGCACCTGTGGGCACGCCTGGATCACCATCGACAAAGAGGTGGTGGCGAACTTCTGCACTCGGGCGTTCTGGAACACGAGACCTGAGTATGACGAGGCTCAGGGAAAATTTGTTCGTGGGCCGGAGATTCCTAGGGAAACGAATACTTCTATTTACAAATATGTGGAGTACGGCGAGCTGGATAGGCAAGATGCCTATAAGGCCTGTTGGGAGTTTGTCCATGAGCTGAGTATCGACGAAGCTCTGGTCTCCTCGGATCCGCTGATCCAATCCCTCGGGGTGCTCGACGCTCAGGTGGGGAAGCGGCGGCTCAGAAAGCTGAACGTGGACAGTTTGCATCCCTTGGCGGCGAGAATGTTGGGAGAACGATTGAATGCCGAAAACAAACAGAGGTTGACTCCCAGGGAGCCGCCGGGAGCAAAAGCGGGGGTTGAGCTCCAGGCTGGCGCGGTGTCTTCTCTCTAAGGGCGATGGGAAGGGGGGAAGAAAGGTCTCCGGCCCGGCCCCTCAGGGGACAGCCCGATACTGACGAAAGAAACTCCACATCTGGCTAGTGGCGTCGATGCTTGGGTTTGTGGGGCCAACCAGCCATTTGGGTAGTGGTTTCCCTCCGGGCCAGGTATGGCCACCGCCGTCGAGGGTGTAGAGCACTACGTCCGCCCCGTCGGTGCAGCCGAGGTATGCCCGGCGTGCCACCGTTGCCGCCACTCGGGATTCCTTGGGCTGAGGCCTACAGCCATTTCTCGCCGCCCAATCCGCTGTCCAGGACCGAACGCTTGGAAAAGTTCCTGGAGAGGACCGTTGCTGCCCGCCTTCATAAGGAACTATTGGGTCGGCGGTGCCGTGGAAGGCGATGAGCGGCATCGGTCGGGGATTCCCGCACCACTGAAAGGGCTGTTGGTCATAGGCCGCCCCAACGGTTCCCACCGCGGCGATGGGTTTGTCGAAGCGGCAGGACAGGGCAAAAGCCATGGCTGCGCCATTAGAGAATCCGTTGGCATAGATCCTCGCCGGGTCGATGTTGTAGTCCCTTTCTATTTTCTCGACCAGGCCGGAAAGAAACTGCAAGTTCGAGTCCAATTCCTCCTCTGGCCTTAGCAGCCAGAACTTGGGCAGCAGACCGGTGCCCGTGCCATAGGGCCAGGTTCCGGAGGGGTAGACGACGATGAATCCTTCCTCCTCGGCGAGCCGATTCCACCGGCTCATTTCCCGCTGGGCCGCTGGCCACAGGGCCGCCCCGTGCAGGCTGATGATGAGGGGAGTCGCGTTGTCGGAGTTGTAGCTACTCGGTACGAAGAGGAAGTACTCGCGCTCGCCACCGGGAGCCTCGAGGGAGCCGTTGCTGCGTTGGGGGAAGTAAAAAAGAGCGTAGAAGCCCCCGACGATTAGCAGCACCGTGGCGACGGGTACGGCGATGAGGGCCGAGAGAAGTCTTCGGGTAATTTTCTTTCGATCTACTGGCATCGGCAGAGTGGTACCTCTAGGGTGGCTTCGTCGAAGGGGCGAAGATTTCTTACGGGGATTCGGCTGGTTCCTCCAGCAAGGCCAGAACCGTCTGCCGTGCCACTGCACCCGGATCGATGGGCCCGCCGTTGGTCAACACGGCGACGTAGAGCCTCTCTTCCGGGACGCGCATGACCATCGTGCTGAAACCGAAAATCCCGCCTCCATGGTGCACCATTTTTCGGCCCTTCACCTCACCGATCCCCCAGCCGTATCCGTAGCCGGCTTTCTCGCTGTTGGGCAGGATGTAAGAGGTCCACATTCGGGAGCGGGCAGCAGCGGGGAGCAGCTGGTCCGTGTAGAGGGCCGCGTCCCACTTCGCCAGGTCATCCACCGTCGACAGTAGAGAGCCCGCTGCATGGGGGATATCCATGTCAATAAAGGGGGCGTTGAGGTAGCCGTCGCCATTGTCGGTAGCTTGGTAGCCGTTCACCCGGTTCGGAATGACGCGGCTGTGGCTACCGAAATAGCTCGATGTCATGGCGAGGGGCTCGAAGATCCGTTTCTCGACGAAAGTCGCGTAATCCACTCCCGAGACGGCTTCGATGATGGCACCGAGCATGAAATAGCCGGAGTTGCTGTAGGCGAAGCGGCTACCGGGGTCGAATTCCAAAGGCAGGTCTTGCCACTCCGCTAGCATTTCCTTGACGGAAAGGTCCAAGTGAGCTTTGGCCTCAATCCAGCCGGGTAGGGCTGTGTAGTTGGGGATGCCCGAGGTGTGGGTGAGTAAGTGTTCCACGGTGATGGTCTTACCTTGGGTAGGGTAGTCGGGCAAGTGCATAGTGATCTCGTCCGGCACCTGGAGCTTGCCCTCCCGCTCGAGCATCAGGACGGCTACGGCAGTGAACTGCTTGGTAACCGAACCCAGGCGAAACACCATGTCTGGCTCCAGCTGGATGCCATGCTCCAGGTCCGCCAGTCCGCAGGCGTGCCGCAGAACAGTCTCACCATTCCGAACCGCAATGATGGCGCCGCCGGGTGCATCCTTGGCGCAACTGGAGGTCAGAAATCCCGCCACGTCCCCGGAGATCTTGGCGGAGGAGCCCATGGGAGCCACGACCGATCCAGAGCTACCTTGCCCATCGTGACAAGGGCGCCCCACCGGAAGTGGAGCCATCGGCGCGTAGTCTCTGATTGCTCCCGCTCGGGGGCCCTTCTCGAATTGGCACAGAGTGCTCATCTCCTGAGTGAGAGCAGCGCTGGCGGAAAAAGTGAGTATCAGGAGGCTCGACAACAAGCAGGGGGATCGATGCTTCATGGTGGTCTCGCTTTGAGCAGTTGGTGCTTCCTGTGGTGAGGGCACAGCGGTCTAGACCGGCCCGGTAGTCACTGTCCCGACTAGGAAAAATCACCAAGGTCGGCGCTGGCGGTAGGCGATTCTCTTGCCCCGAGACTATCCCAGGCCCGGTCTTCCGAGCTTAGTTTTTCCACGCTCTTGAAGAGCCTACGCGGGGCCAGAGGAGGAATTCAGGTCCAAGAGCGCACCTCTATCGAGAGCACCTGAGGACACTTTCCTGGACTGACCACGGGTCGTGGGAGGAGTCTTGTCGATCTCGAAGATAGTTGTTATGCTTATTCGTGCATTTTTTGTTGTAAGTGATGTTTTCTTTTGAAGGAGGATCGAGCTATGTTGAAAATGAAGCTTGGAACAAGGTGGGTTCTGCTCGCCGTCTTCGTCGTAGTTGCCGGTTTGGCAATGACTGCGACTACAGATGCCACTTGTTCGGGTATCAAGTACACCTTCTACCAGTCTCCTGCATGCCAAGTCGTGGTCGGGAGCCAGATTTTCAACTGTCCCGGCTATCCCTTCGAAGACGATGCTTATATGCAGACTCCGTTCTACACCACGCAATCGGTAAATTGTGCCTGTGGTGGTGGCAGCGGAAATCCCGGTGAGGGAGACGAGGACGACCCGGGCTAGACAGAAGTCGCCTCGAGTTCCGTCTGCAGTTCATAGGGCCGGTCCAAAGCCTCTAGGGGTGATGGAGCCGGCCCGAGTTGCGTTTTGGGCCGGAAATTTCCTTGAAGAGCAGCCAGGTTAGCAGCAAGGTGGGCAACCCGGCGAAGAAAGATGAGGAACGTAAACGGTTTGGCGTAGCCTTGGGAGGCTTTAGGCGTAGTCCACGAGATGATCGAGCAGTGCTGTCGAGATGAAAATAGTAGGGAGACGGAGCTGCGGGGATTGTAAAGTGGGGTGGGCAAGGGAGGTAGGAAACGCCGCAAGTCCTATGAAGCCGAGCTGGCTCGCATGCGGGGAAAAAGCGGAGCCCCGGCGGACTGGTCGCACGAGAGCTCCCTTTGAAGATGGGTATGCCGGGCGGTTGATACCTGTGATCTTTCGCACATAAACCTAGCTACTCGCCGAAGAGGGCAATTCAATGGGCCTAGAAGTTCTGTTTCTCCATGGGCCGGCAGCTGCTGGCAAGCATACGATCGGGTCCATCGTTGCGAAACGGTTGGAGCTACCGCTGTTCCACAATCACCTGACGGTAGACCTCGTGAAGACTCTGTTCGATTTTGGCACCCCGGAATTTGCCCGGATGCGCGAAGCCATCTGGAAACTATCTTTCCAAGCCGCTGCAGAGGCGGGCCGATCCTTCCTATTCACCTTCAACCCGGAGATCACCGTGCGGCCGGAGCTCATCCCTGAGCTTCAAGACCTCGTCGAGGAGAGGGGCGGGAAGGTTCATTACGTCGAGCTGCTCTGTTCCGACGACGAAGTGGTTCGAAGGATCGACAACCCATCTCGGGCCCAGTTTGGAAAACTGACAGATCCAGCCATCTTTCGAGAATTCAAGGACCAAGGGGGCTTCGATTTTCCGCCGCTTCCAAGCCCCATTCTTACAGTCGACACGGAACGAACGATGCCCGAGGAATCAGCGGCAGCCATTATTAGGGCCTTCAGGAGAGCCTAGGTCTTCTTGCTCACCAGCCTGCTGCTCCGGCTCTAGCTACGATTCTGTTCTTTGGCTTGGCCCTTTGCCTTGGGGGGAACCTACTCACCGAATTCACTCTGAGAGAATTGCTCTAGACCGGATCTTCAACTGGCCGAGCTAGCCTTGCGCACTCACCGGCCTCGCGTTGCGTCCGAAACCAACTCTGCTACAGGGTGGCCCGGTTGGATTAGACTTCACCTAGACTTGAACGTCCTCTTGATCTTGATGAGGGAGGCGCCTGGGCTGTGGCTATTTCAATGCCCTTACTCTTGCCCCAAGGGGCGAAGCGTTTGTGATCGTAGTTGACATAGCGAGAGTAGAGGATATGACTTCTGCCACGGTTCCAGGAACGCTACAAGGAGGATTGGAATGAGGGTTGGGAGCACGAACCTGGGAAGATTGGATTCTTTGCACCGGTGAACGATGAGGAATGAGTCCGGTCACCAAGTGGTCATGAGCCCCATCGGGGGCTGGGGCGGATTTGGGCGTTCGAGGGAACTCTTGGATTTTATTTGGTCGCGTCTTGGAGAATGGCACTACATCAATCCAGCATCGGGAATATCTATTTGGGAGGCTCCTGATGATTCGGGAACGACCGTTTACGTCGCCTGTGACGATGTCGAATCGGTGGTTGAGTTGATTTTTGCATCTGGTCCCGGCGAGGGGGATTCAGCACCGTTGGTCCGAGATTTGTTGTCTCAGATATCCCGGAAGTTTGGCATTCTTTCTGGGGAATAACGATGTCCGAGTGCCTTACGATCAACTTAGAATGCGAAGACTGCCTGCCACCCTTGAGGGGCAAGACTTCTGTTTGGCGGAGATCTGTTGAGGTTCATGTAAAGACGTCGCACCTCCAGAACGATCCCGAGTGACGGAAGCCTCTCGACGAGCTGTCTCCAGAATGCCATTTCTCCGCCAGGCAGTGACCTTTCGGAGGCCTGTACCAGCATTGGGTTTCTTCACGGTGCCACCTCAAAGAGGACTGCCAATTTAGGAAGACCCAGAAGAGGATGTCTCAGCTGGGATATAGAGTTCCGAGGCCGATATCAATCTCAAGGGGGGAGCGAATCCCTTGCGTGTCATCGATCGAGAGAGCTGGCCTCCTAGAGAGACCTTCAAGCTCTACTCCGGGCTAAGATTTCCCCATGTCGATACCTGTGGGCAGCTGGATTTCACCGAGCTGGGGGCCAATCGGGCTCGCGCTGGAGCTTCGCCCAGGGTCGCCCTGGTCTACAGCTTCACCAAGGTAACCACTGGCCTCAGGGCCGGGACCTTGCCTCCAACCTTGCCTGCCGCTCTACCGTCTGCTACAACCACAGCACCATGATGAATTCAATCGACCGAGCTCTGGCTGCGGCGGTGGATGTGGCCTGGGGGCCGCTGCTGATCGTCTTGCTGCTGGGCGGTGGCCTCTATTTGACCATTCGCTCCCGTTTTCTTCCCTTCGTTGGCGTCCGCCACGCTCTCGAGATTCTGCGAGGTAAGTACGATCGGCCTTCAGATCCAGGAGAGCTGACTCATTTTCAAGCCCTGGCGACGGCCTTGTCGTCGACCATTGGTTTGGGGAATATCGGTGGCGTCGCCATCGCCATCACCCAGGGTGGGCCAGGGGCGGTCTTTTGGATGTGGATGGCGGGCATCGTCGGTATGGCGACGAAGTTCTTTACCTGTACCTTGGCGATTCTCTACCGAGGCCGCGACAGCGAGGGCAATCTCCAGGGAGGCCCGATGTATTACATCGAGGCTGGATTGGGGAAGAAATTTCGCTTCTTGGCGATTTTCTTCTCTATTTGCGGAATGGTGGGTTGCCTGGCAAGCTTTCAGAGTAACCAAGTTGCGGGAATCCTCCTGGAGACTTTCGAGGTGCCGCGCTTTGCTACGGGCCTCGTGTGTCTGGTCCTGGTGGGCATGGTCAGCCTGGGGGGGATCCAAAGAGTGGGGAAGGTGGCAGGGCGCCTCGTGCCTCTTATGTGCCTCATCTACCTCGCGAGCGGTTTGTTGATCGTCTTTCTACGCTACACCCAGATTCCGGAGGTGCTGACGAGCATTTTTCACGATGCTTTCACCGGTACAGCGGCGGTGGGAGGTGCAGCGGGCATCACCTTCGCCAGGGTGATTCAAACGGGAGTGAAACGGGCTGTCTTCTCCAACGAGGCGGGCCTCGGCACGGCCCCCATGGCTCATGGGGCAGCCAAGACCAACGAACCCGTCCGGGAAGGCTTGGTGGCCATGCTTGGACCTTTCATCGATACCATCCTGGTGTGTTCTCTGACCGCTTTCATCATCCTTTCCACGGGGTTGTGGCAGGGGAGCGGAGCCGTAGAAGGGGTTGCCTTGACGGTCCGGGCTTACGAGTCAGTGCTGGGGAGCAGCGGCAAGCTCCTACTGGTAGTGGTAGCGGCCATGTTTGGTTTTACTACCATGATTGGCTATTCCTACTATGGGCGGAAGTGCTTCTCCTATCTGTTTGGGGCGGATAAGGCTCGCTACTACGACGTCTTCTACTTCGCCATGCTCTACGTGGGGGCTGTTTGGAGCGCTGCCAGCGTAGTCAACTTGATCGATACTAGCTACGCCATGATGGCTCTCCCCAACATGATTGCCACCTTGGTGCTAGCGCCGAAGGTCATGGAGGCCACAAAGCAATATTTTCGTCGTCTGTCCTCAGAGTAGAGATCCGGCTCCCGGTGCTACTTGGAACCGAGCCAAGCCCGGGAGAGGGATTCCATCTGAATTACGACAGATTTGAGCTAGGACAGCGCGCCGATTACCCGGAGCGAATTCGCATCAACACAACACGGAGAAAAGAGAAATCATGTCCGACAACTTTCCCCGCGGCCGCTTCGTTTGGTATGACCTGATGACTTCCAACCCGCAAGAAGGACAGGCGTTCTACAAGGCACTCATCCCAGGTTGGGAAACCGAGGCCTGGGAAGGGGGCGGCAAGCCTTACACCATGTGGGCCAACGACGGCAAACCCTTAGGCGGCACCATGGAATTGCCGGAGGAAGCGCGAGCCGCGGGAGCCCCTCCCCATTGGCTGGCCTATATTGCTACTCCGGACGCGGATGCCACTGCGGCTCGGGCCCAGGAGTTGGGAGGCGAAGTCCTCAGCGAGCCGATGGATATTCCCACCGTGGGGCGCTTCGCCATTCTGGCAGACCCTCAGGGCGCCGTCTTCGCAGCCTTCACTCCCGCAACGGCCGCCCCGGGTCATGACGGTTCTCCGCTCCTTGGAGAGTTTTCCTGGCACGAGCTCATCACCACGGACCATGCTGCTGCCTTCGGTTTCTATACCGAGCTCTTTGATTGGCAGAAAGGGGAGGCGATGGATATGGGCCCTGCTGGTACTTATCAAATGTATGGCCAGATCAATGGCCTCCCAGAGTGTCCCTTGGGTGGCATGTTCAACAAGACCGCGGAGATGCCGGGGCCTCCCGCTTGGTTGTTCTACATTCGAGTGGAGAATGTCCAAAACTCTGCAAAGCGAGTAGAGGAGTTAGGGGGCAAGGTCTTGGTGGGACCCATGGAGGTCCCCGGCGGGGACTGGGTGGTCCATTGCATGGACCCCCAAGGAGCTGCCTTCGCGTTGCATCATGTAACTGAGCCTGCCGTTACTTCTTGACGTCGGAGCGACTTCGGTAGCGCGAGCCAGCTCTCTCCCTCTCTCCCTGATTCCTTGGACCATTTCTGACCCCGGCATTTCGAAGCCGGGGTACCTCGAGACCCCTTTGCCGGTCGGAAAGGGCTGGGGTAGGGAGTTGGGTATATGGCAGAATGAGTTTTATTGCAATGTTGGTATTTATTTACTTTTAATGTTGCCGGCGCTTTTGGCCCTTCGTTGTCCCTGCCGGTGGCTTTGGGAGGTTGAATATGTCTCATGGACTTTGGCGTCCGGCTAATTTGGCTCTCGCTGTTTCAATCACCAGCGCTTTTCTTGCTGCCCATGCTCAGGAGGTTCATGTTCTCAATGGGTGGGTCCAGTTTCAAAGCAACGATGGGGAGTTGCCATCTTCCATCGCTAAGGAGCAGAAGGTGCTCGTCCTGCCCGTGATCGGCGAGAGTGCTCTATTTGATCCGCTGAACAATCGCTTGGCCGACTTCGATCCGACGAATCCGAATCTGTGGTCCGAGCTGGCAGCCAAGTTCCGCACCGTCAATGAGTATTGGACGGAAGCCTCTTTCCGCAACGTCACTTTTGATGTCGAGGTTCTCGATCGGTACTACGAGCTGCCGCTAAAAACGGAAGCCTATTTTCAACCCGCCTACGAGGAACCCCGTCTCGCCGGGACTCCTATTTTCGGACCCTCGGTGCCAGTACCGAGCGGGAAGGTGCGCCTCGACCTTCGCCTTGCTGGGGGCACCGACTTGACCGTCGACCTCAATTGGAACGCCGCCGCTTCGCCGTACTCCTTCGCAGAGCTTCAAACAACCCTGGAGCGTGATCTCGCCACCGTCGGTGATCGGGTAGTCCTGCGTCTCGTCGACTGCGGCACGGACTGTGTTTCGTTGAAACTCGCTTTGGCGACGATCTACGTCGACGCGGGCTCCTACATCAAGGTCGATCTCTCCTCTAGTGATCAGGCTGTCCTGGATGCCCTAGGCCTCGATCGCCCAACGGTGAATCTCGCCGCGAAGACCCTCGCGGCGGTGGGCGGAGAGTTTCCCATGACCACCCGGGGTGGAGATCGTCTCTCTCTCGAGATCGAGAACGACGCTGGAGCCTCCGAGGCCTTCGATTGGATCATGAGCGATGCGACCTTTAACGATCTGGGAGCTTGGGTGGCAGCGCACGGTGGCACGAATGGGCCTGTAAACCTTTCGGTGGCTGGCGGCGAGCTGAATATTGCCGTGGTTCCTGGGATTCAGGGTTCCATCGTTCGCATGAGTTGGGATTCGAATTCTGCAGCTCTGCTCGATCGGCTGGGGCTCGATGCGGCCAAAGAGGTGGAAGGTGTGGTTTCTTGGAGCCAAAGAGATACTCACAAGATCGATCGACGGGTAACGATTGGTCAGGGGGTTGCAGCGTACCTGATCCACGAGTTAGATCGGCGTAGTATCTCCATTCCCACTGCTCCCAAAGGAGCCACGCCAACTCAGGAGGAAGAGGATCTCCTCGCTACGGTCTCCTCCTTGGTGGATCCCTACAGAATCATCGCCCTGGTTTTTCTGGACCCGCCACCGGACAAGCGAGAAGGAGCCTCTGGGAATTGGCTCCCCATTGCTATTGACAACGGCGCCTTCGAATTCCGATATGCGACTCGCGCTGCCGGGCAAATTGTCTACCCGGGTACGCTGGAAAGGACGTTGGCCCACGAGGTTGGGCACAACCTCTTCATTCCGGATCTCTATAACAACTCGAATGGTGAGTACGACCCATTGCTTCGCTATCCGGCGAACTGGGATCTCATGCACGCCGGGGAATTGCCCCACCCGGGGTTCTGGGGCAAAGAGATCATCAACGGCTGGCTGACCGCCGGTGGAGTCAATATCGCTACCTTCCCGGAGGCTAAGGAGGGGGCACCGGAGACTCGCCGCTATGTGTTGACGCCTTTGGAGGTGGCGAAGACGGCCTACGACAACGCTCTGGTGGGCGTCCCTTTCGGGCGACCTGTGGTCAAAGGGATTCGATTGCCCATTGGCTTTGGGGAGGTGGGAGATGACCACTTTCTCTTGGTGCAGAATCGGCAACCAGGAGTGCAATTCAGTCAAGAGCTGCCCCAGCAGCTGGGAGCTCCCCGGCCCGGTGGCCTCTATGTTACAGATGCCATCAGCCGGAGGAGCATGGACTTCTTCAACTCGTCGACGAGAAATTTCGTGCACCCTCTGACCGATCTACCTCGGCCACCGGAAACGGTCAGTCCGATCTTAGATGCTTCCCCAAACCTCGACATCGACTTCACGCAGAGTTTTCCAGCCTATGACGGGCTCACCGTGGATATCGTCGGCGAGCTTCCCGGCCCAGGAGGATTTTCGGATCGGCCAAGCTATTTGGTGGATGTCAAGCGGGAACAAAAGGGCTTTCTCGAGCTCGGCATCACTCCTTGGGGTCAACCTCCTTATGAAAGCTTCGATATCTGGATCGAGCATGGCGACAAGGCGGTTCTCTCAGAGCTACCGCTAACTGGCAATGGAGAGGAAGCTCGGTGGTCCAAAGACTACGATCCGGCAGCCAATGGTGGAAAGCCTCTCAATTGGATTCGGGTGAAGGTCAGCAACAGCGGCACGGTGGATGCTACGGACGTGCAAGTTCAAGTTCGGGAGAACACCCCGGCCGGGGTGGGAGACGCTGGAACTTGGAAGGTGTTGGCGCTCTCGGAGGCGGTCGATATTCCCAGCGGCCAATCGCGGATCCTGCAGGTGCCCTGGAATCCGACTGCCAAGGGTCATACCTGCTTTCAAGCTGAAGTATTTCGATGGACCGCTCCGTTGGGGGATCGTAATCCGTGGAACAATCGAACCCAGGAAAACGTGACGAAGTTTTCTCCCACTTCCAACAGCCCATGGGAGCCTACCCCTTTTACTTTCGACATCGCCAATGGCCGGAGCTTCCCCATGGAAGTCATCCTGTCCCCGGAGAATCTTCCCCCTGGGTATGTCCTTTCCCTGGAAAAGAGCTTCGTCGAAGTTCCTGCGCGGTCGACGGTGAAGGTTCAGGGTCGGCTGGAGCTCGACAGCCGGATCATCCCACCTCTTTCCGCCACGCCGAATCCCTTCGGGTCGATCCCGGCGCCCCGGCGTAAGGGAGTGTTTCACCTGTCCGCCTTCGCGAACGGTCCGGAGTACCAAGTTCCTATCGGCGGAATCACCTATGTCGTTTCCCCTTCCCGCAAGACGGATCTGGATGTGGACGTTGGCGTGGACGGCGGCGGCAACATTGTCGTCACGGGCTCGACGACGCCCCCGGCTGCTGGCCAGGAGGTAGAGATCGAGGTGCGTTACCCCTCGGGGCGAATGGAGTGGATTCCCGTGACCACCGACAGCGATGGCAAGATTGAAAAGACGTTTCCCCCTAAGGAGCAGGGGACGGTGGAAGTCGAGGGCAAACACCCGGGGGGACACGGTTTTGCACCGGTGGAATCCGGCACGGATCTGGTGGACACCCGAAATCCACCGATGCCAAGCCCTCAGGAGGGGGATCATCAATTCGGGCTTTTCTTCGGCGGCTTCCTAACCGACGACGCCTTGCCCTTGAGATCCGGCGTCGACACTGGTTTCAACTACCGTCGTCATTTCGCTTCCCGGTGGAGTTGGGAGCTCGAGGGGGGGCTGGTACTTACCGAGCTGGAACCGGACAACAGTGGCTTGTTGACCCATCTTTCGGCCCATTGGGTGCGCAGCTTTGGTGGTCCCAAGGTCGAGCCCTTCCTCCTCGTGGGCCTCGGTTCCTACCACTTCAGCGGCCAGGGAGTGTCCGACACCGCCTGGGGGGCCATCGCCGGGTTCGGAGCGGACTTCCGGTGGCATCCTCGCATCGGTTTTCGCACGGACCTGAGATACGTCTGGCTGGGCGACTTGTTCGGCAGTGGCACGACGGGCAACGTGCAGATCCTCTGGGGACCGACCTTCTCTTTCTGAGTTACTGACTTTTTCTAGGGAAGAGGGAATTTCGTCGAGGAGAGCGCTCCTAGCTCGAAGGGAGAGCCGCCGAGCGTTTCTCAATGCCCAAGCCGATACCCACCACGATGGCCATGAGCACGCTGCCGAGGAGAAACGGGGCACCGCCAGAAATGTCGTACAAAGCTCCGGCGGCCACCGGACCGGCGACGCGGGCTAGGGAGGCACTCGACTGAAAGGTGCCCATCACCGCGCCGCGGCTCGATTCATCGGCGGCTCCCGAGACCAGGCTGAGCATGGCCGGGTGAGCGATGGCGCGACCTACGGAGGCTACCAGCAAGGGAATCAGCAGGATGGCTACCGGTTGGGCCCATGGCACCGCTGCGAAGGAACCACACAGCAGTACCCCGCCCGCCAATAGCAGGCGCCTTTCCCCAAAGCGCTTGGCCAGAGGGCGGATGCCTCCGCCTTGAATGAGCACCATGACGATGGCCATGAGCACCAGCACGTAGGCCACCTGATGGGCATCGTAGCCAAAACGGTCAAGCATGAAGAAGGCGAAGACCGTCTCCAGCTGGCTGACCGCGAAGGTGAAAACGAAATAGGCCAGGCAGAGGCGGCGCACCGTGCTGCGCTTGAGAAGGGCGAGGTCCGGCGTATCCCGTTCGGTGATTTCCGTGCGTTGGGGAGGTTCCTCTAGGCGGACGGCGGCATAAATCAGGTTGACGAGGGCGAGTCCGGCTGCCACCAACATAGGGACATGGTAGCCGAGGGGAGCCAAAATCCCGCCGATGGCCGGGCCTAGAACGAAGCCGACTCCGAAGGCAGCACCGATCATCCCCATCCATTTCGTGCGCTCGTCGGGGTGAGCCAGGTCCGCTATGTAGGCGGTGGCGACACTGATGTTGGCTCCGAAGGCGCCACCGAGAATCCGTGCCGCGAACAGCCAGGCGAGAGAGGGAGCGAGGCCTAGGCCCAGGAGAGCTACTCCGGTCCCGGCGATGGTGAAGAGCATCACCGGGCGTCGCCCGATGCGGTCCGACAACCGTCCCCACACCGGAGCGAAGAGGAATTGCATCGCCGCGTAGCTGGTCAGGAGAACTCCCAGCACCGTGGCGCTGGCGCCATAGGACTTGGCGTAGAAGGGCAGAATGGGAATGACGACCCCGAAGCCAATGAGATCCAATACGACGACGCTGAGCAGCGTCCATAGGGAAGCTTTGGTGTTCCGGTTGCTCTTTTCGTTCCGGGGGGGCGATGTCGGTTGGCTACTCATCAGGAGGGGCGATTGTGCCACGTCTGGTCAAAGCGGGGAAGAAGTTCCGATATTCAAGAGATTGTGAAGAGACGAGCGGTGACCTGGAGAAATGAACTCTTTGAGGCTCGGGGGATACAAAGTACCTCTAGGTCCCTTCTTTTGGACTCGTGACGAGGGGACTGAAGTGTCGCTTCGCGATGATCGACTCTCCGTCTTCTTGTCGCCAACGGAGGCAGCGAAGCTCGTGAGCGCAGTCCGTGGAAGTAGCTCCCGCCGATGCTTCGCCAAAGGAGTGAGGATGAAGAAGACCAGCTCGAAGCCAACCAGAGAGAACGTTCCTGTCCGTCGTCGGAGCTATCCATCGATAGGTCGACCGCAGCCCAGTGGACGACCGGAAACGCAAGGGGTTCGTGATGTTCTCGAGAGTAGCGTCCCGGGAAGTGCTGCCTTGGGTAGTGAAGTACCAGAAAGCCCTCTCCGAGAGGTCACTCTCCTAGAGTTTGCCCTCCAGGAAGACATCTCACCGGGAGGTACAGAATGAGCCCCGTTGTCCCCTTTCTCAGATCCATCGCTTCTTCCGCTGGCGGAGAAGCCTCATCTACAGGCTCGACCCTGGGCGGTGAAGACAGCTGGGGTGCGACGGCCCTGGCCTACGATGAGCTTCGCCGCCTGGCGCAGCGCTACCTCGGTGGGGAGCGACAGGATCACACCCTGCAAGCGACCGCCTTGGTCCACGAGGCGTTTCTTCGCCTCGCTACCCGACGGGGTGGAAACTGGCAGGGAAAGGCCCACTTCTTCAACACGGCTGCCCGCGAGATGCGCCGAGTTTTGATCGATCACGCTCGCCGCCGGGGCACGTCTCGGCGGGGCAATGAGTGGCGCAAAGAGCCCCTGTCGGAGAATCTCTCGGTGGGTGCTGGCAAGGCTGCGGATCTCATTGCCCTAGACAGAGTTCTGGAGTCCCTTGCGTCCGTGGACGAGCGCAAGGCCCGGGTCGTCGAGCTGCGCTACTTTGCTGGGCTGACTTTGGACGAAACCGCTGAGCTTCTCGAGGTCTCACGAGCTACCGTGGTGAGGGAGTGGCGATTGGCGCGAGCTTGGCTACGGCGCGAGCTTCATCGGGGCTTGCCACCCGATCTACCCCTTCTCAAAGGACCTTCATGACATCTTCCCGGTGGCTTCGCATTCAGGAGGTTTTTTACCTTGCTGCCGACCTGCCCTTAGAAGAGCGGAGGGCTTTCCTGGAGAGAGAGTGCAGCGAAGAGGAGATTCGCTTGGAGGTGGAGTCGCTCATCGCCACAGACCAAACCGATCCACATTTCCTGGGTGCACCCTTGGTCGAGGAGCTGGTGCAAGGGACCTCTATAGGCCCCTATGAGGTGCTCCGGGAGCTAGGCAGGGGAGGCATGGGGACGGTCTATTTGGCCGTTTCGAAGGGTGAGCAAAGCAGTGTTGCTACAGGTCAGCAAGTGGCCGTGAAGGTGATCAATCGGGGAATGAACTCACCCTTCGCCGTGAGTCGATTTGCTCAGGAAAGGCAGATCCTCGCCACTTTAGATCACCCTCACATTGCCCGGTTCCTGGACGGCGGGGTCATGGCTGATGGTCGACCGTATCTGGCCATGGAGTTCATCGATGGGTTGCCCATCGATGCCTACTGTGACCGGCATGAGCTTTCTTTGAACCAGCGCTTGGAGCTATTTCTGCAAGTTTGTGGTGCCATTCACCACGCGCACCGAAAGCTCTATGTTCATCGCGACCTCAAGCCCAGCAATGTCTTGGTGTCCGCTGAGGGGATCGCCAAAGTGCTCGATTTTGGCACCGCTAAGCTTCTCGACCCGGCGCACCGGTTGGGGGGAGTTGCTTCTACCGCCATGGGAGTGTCTCTGCTGACTCCGGGCTACGCCAGTCCGGAGCAACTTCGCGGCGAGCCCATCGACACCCTGACCGACGTCTACGGTCTTGGCCTGCTGCTCTATGAGCTGCTCTCCGGTCACCGGGCCTATCAGATCGAGGAAGGGAATCCCATTGGGTGGGTGCGGGCGGTCTGTGAAACGGAGCCTGCCAAGCCCAGTGCGGTCGTTCGACGCCACTCTCAGTCACCCTCCGCGGCTAGGGATGAAGCGACGTTCGTCGGGACGGGCTCGGGGATAGGAGTGCCCATAACGGCGCCGAAGATCGTCGAAGCCAAGGGAGCTCAGCTACGGCGGCTGCAAAGGAGCCTCGAGGGGGATCTGGACAAGATTGTTCTCATGGCATTGCGCAAAGAACCTAACCGTCGCTACAGCTCGGTGGAACAAATGGCCGAAGATCTGAGGAGGCATCTCCTAGGTCTCCCGGTGCAAGCCAACCGGGGAACCTTGGTCTACCGAGCTCGGCGCTTCGCTCAACGTCACCCTAAGGCTCTGACCGCTGCCTCCGTCGCTTTGCTGTCCATGCTCTTGTTCGGCGGCAGTCTCCTGCGCCAAATCCACCAGACGCAGCGGCAACAAGCTCGGGCCGAGTTGGAGAGGGAGAAGGCGGAGCATGTCTCGGGGTTTCTGGTGGATCTATTCGAGCGGGTAGAGAGGGCCTCTCCCGGAGAAGCTGGGCTCAGTGCCCGAGAGCTCCTGGATCGGGGGGCCGCCAAGATCCTGCGAATTTCCGACCAACCGCCAGAGCTCCGGGGAGCCCTATTGGAGGCTTTGGGTGCCGGCTACCAGAAGATGGCTCTTTTCGAGGAGGCGCTGCCCTTGTTGGAGGAGGCCTTACGGCTCCGCACGGAGGCTCTTGGGGAGAGGCACCTGGATACCGCCACGAGTTTCTACCGGCTCGCGGAGCTCTACCTTGACCTGTCTCGCTATGAAGAGGCATTGCACCTTTTGGAAAAGTCTCTGGCGATCCGAAAGGCCGAGTTGGGAGAGGAGCATGCTCTGGTCGGGGTGAGTTACTCGATGCTCGCCTTCGCCTATCTCTTTCTTGGGGACTACGACTTGGCTCAGGAGAACGTTCTTCGAGCCATCGCCATCCAAAGGTCTGAACTGCATTCCCAGGATCTCGCTTTGGCCCAGAGTCTGCAGACTTTGGGCAATATCTATCGGTTTGAAAAGGACTATGACCGAGCCCTGGCCAATCTGAGCGAGGCAGTGGAGATACAAGAACGAGCCCTGGGGCCGGAGAGCACGGTGCTGGGGGAGATTCTTCATGACCTCGCCGTCGTCTACCAGCGGTTGAGCCGCTTCGAAGAAGGGAAAGAGGCCTTCGGAAGATCGATCGCCATCACCGGCAAGGCTCTGGGGGAAGGGCATCCCACGGTTGCCATGAGCCAGCACGGCCTAGGGGTCCTCCTGACGGAAATGGGGGACCTCTCCGGAGGGGCAAAGTTGATGCGCCAGGCTATTCGTAAGATGGAGATGGCCCTCGGGGAAGAAAGTAACAATATCGCCATCATGATCTACAACTTGGGCTATGCCTACCTTCAAGCCGGGGACCTCGCCGAAGCGGAGCCTCTGATGCTCGAAGCGCTAGGCCTTCAGGAAAAAGACCTCGGTGTGGATCATCCCTTTATTGCCTTTACGGTGAACTCTCTCGGTGCTATCGCTCGCCAGCGGGGTGACTTCGAGAGGGCACAATCGCTGCTGACGAGGGGGCTCGAGATACGCCAAGCTCGACTGGGAGTCGACCATCCCAGTGTCGCGATCAGTCTCCATGAGTTGGCCAAACTTCACCGCGATCAAAAGGAATTCGAGACGGCGGAGGCATTATTGAGGGAAGCTCTGGAGATCCGTCAGCAAGCCCCTCAGCCGGATACGGACTTGGTCGCGAATACCCGGGTCGATTTGTATCGGATCTTGGAGAAAATGGCTAAGGGGCGGAATTCTATTCGAGGCTGGGTTGGGCAGGCTCACGAGCTTCGTCAAGCTGCCCTCGGGCCCTACCGCAACAATTTCCCGTTCGCTCTCCCACATTCTCGATATTAATGGTTTCTGTAGACAGCTCGCTGAGGACAGAGATTGTGGTGGAGTGATCCTTTCTTCGCTTCTTTTCCGCCATGTTGGTCAAATGGATTCTTGCCCGACCCCATAACCGTTTCCGGTCAAGGGGAAATGCGAGTTATAGGAAAGAAAAAGGAGGTGAATGAGTATGAAGACCAAGGCCCATCTTCAGGCGGGAGCCCGCGCGCACATCATAATCCTCGGTTGAACCGCGGCTAGTCATCTATGGAAGGAAAGCGGTTACATCAAGTTATTGCCGAGGATCTCTCGCGGCCTTCGATTCGGTGGGCGTCTGGGACGCAGGCAATGACTCTCAATAGACAAGAAAGGGAAGATTCATGAAAGTAATCACATCTTGCAAATCTGGGATGAGAGCTGCGATCATCATCATCGGTTAGAAGATGTCTCTGGATGGAAGGCGACTCTCCCGAATAGAGAAGGCGTTGACCTTTTGGAGAATGTTTTAGAATGACCGTCGGCGGTTGTCGAGAGCTTGGCAACCGCCGACTTTGAGAGTGTTCTTCGTCTTCGATGCGGCGAGCTGGTTCCGCCTTCTCTTCTATTGTTTGGTGAACAAGATCTCGCGCTCGTAGGAGACACCACCAATGATGAACTCCGCCCACAGCGAGGTTTGCTGACCGGATGGTGAGATGCCTTGCAAGGGCACTGCTGTTTGGCAAGTGCTTGGATCGATGAGAGCATCGTCGGTGTTGAGGGCCACGCTGCCCTGGGACGGATCATTGAGCACCTGCACCAGGGCGGAGCTGCAGTCAACGAGATTTCCCCAAGAGAGTTGAAAACGACAAGAATCAATGTCTTGCCCGGTGAGATTGCGCACGAAGACCCGAAAGTAGTCCGGATTGTTCTGGCCCTGGTGGCAAGGACCATCGGGAGTCTCCACCCAATTTCCCTGATCCTCATCGAAAAAATAGCTGATCTCAAAGTTAGGATTCGCATCATAGGAAGCGGCTAGAACCCGCGGGGCTCCCGGGGCTGGAGTGTAGCTGGCTACCAGGGCGACCGGTGACGGTTCTTCCACGGCGACTTTGAAATGGCCGCCGGAGGTACTCCCCTTGATGCCGCCTCCACCGGGGCCGGTGTTCAAGGTCTCCCAGAACAGGGTGGATCTGGTGGTGGAGATCAGTGAACCGTTGAAAAGGTCTTCCGAAGGGGAATCCGTAGGGCCAAAGTCTCCACTGCCGGACCAGCCCAAGTCTGTCCCGGTCACCGTCAAGGTCTGAGAGCTATCGAAGAAAAGTAGGTGAAAGGCGGCATTGGCAGCGTCATCATTCGAGCCGTTGCCTTCGAAGAAGCCTGTGAAAGAGGTGCCGACAACGGTTCCCAAGGGCGGCATGGCGTAGAGAACGTAGATTCCTGGCCGGTGCACGGGGATCCTGTGGGTCGAGACGAAGCCACCGTTCTTCCACATCCCTGAAGAAGGGGAACCAAATGAATTGATTGGCGCCGTTCCCGGCGCCGAGAGTCTCAAATAGGAGCCGGAGGACTCGTCTCCAGTGGGTGTGGGGGCTGACTGGGAGAAAGGTTGTCCCTGAGCCGTTGTGAAAGCGAAAGAAAGCAGGAGAAATAATGGCAAAGCAAGAGGTGCAAAGGTTCGGTTTAAGGCGAGCTGTGGGTGCATGGACTTCCTCCAAAAGATGAATTCGGTTTCGTTGTCTTCTCCTAGTTGGCGACAAAGTTGATTAGACCGAGTCAATAAAAAAAGTATGACTCTCTTTGACGGGAATCCTCGCCACTCTGTCCAACGAAATAACCGCTCCCGGTGGCGCTCCGGTGCCAGATTGGGAGAGATAGGTTGGAGGATAGAGATGAACTTGATTCGAAAACCAATTCGAAACCTAGCCCGGTGGGCGTCCTCTTCGGCGAGTCTCTGCCGGGTGAGCCGGCCTGCACTCAGTGCCCTTATATTGGCTTCGACAGCGTGGCTGCCGGTGGAGGCGTTACACCCAAATCATCCGTTGGACATTGGGCCGGAACAGAAGGCTGAAGGCTTTTCCGAGGGCCTCGATGCGATCGATCTGTACTCGGGAGCTTTGTCCCTGGGGATCCCGATTGGGCCGCTCCGGCTGAACTACAGCTCCAACGTTTGGCGATACGATCAAGATACGGAAGGGGAGATTACCGCTTCACCGCATCGTTTGAACAATGCAGGCCTCGGCTTCCATCTCGGCTGGGGTGAGATCCTCAGCCCATCTCATGCCCTGAATCCTTCGGATCGGTGGATTTATGTCAACGGCAGCGGTGGAGAGCATAGTTTCTACTCGACTCTTCACAAGGAGGAAGACAACGTTGACGACGGAGTTTTCTATACTCGAGACAACAGCTATCTACGCCTGAAAGTTCAAAACGATGGGACGGGTATTCATCATTGGGTGGAGGTTGAGTTCCCCGGTGGCAGTACGCAGCGCTTCGAGTGTATCTCTCCTCCAGGAGAGGGCTGTGGCCTCGGCTCGGTTTACCGACTGAAAAAGGGGTGGACTCCTTTCGCTTCTCTGGAAGATCCAGATTTCGAAGTGACCTATTCAGATTTCAATGATGACGGTCATCCCGAATTGTGGGCTTTGACCAATCGTTATGGTTTGGAACAGAGGGTTTACCTCGACGGCAGTGGCCCATGGGTGATTCTGCGCGTCACCAGGGTGGAGGTCGAGAGCTTTGACGAGCAAATGGCAACCTACGACTTCACCTATCGAACCCAGAGTATCGAGCGGAGTTGTAAAGACACCTCGCCGACGACCGGTCAAAGCATAAGCGTACCTTTGCTCGTAGGCCTAGACCTGCCGGATGGCACCAGCTACCAGTTCACGGGTCCCCAAGGAGGGCCGCTTTACCATCAGACCTGTTTTGCAGGAATCGATGATGTTTCCGGGGTGCTTCGGGGCGTCACCGTGCCGACCGGCGGAGAGATTTCTTGGGGCTGGCAAGAGAACGAATTTCCTCCCGGTGACAATCATTCCGAGTTCAATACCTCCGCCGGCGTAAGTCTGCGAGTGCTGAGAGACTCTGAAGCCAACCTGCTGGGAGTGTGGAAGTACAAAAGTACTGGTGTCCCCAGGGGAGAACCGGACAACCTGCCGGAGAACGACCCCCAGATGATCACTGAAGTGGTCTATCCCACAGGGCATTGTTCCAAGCATTTCTTCAACGCTCGCTATTGGGTGACCCCGAGCCAGGGGCGTGGTTGGGAGTTGGGCTTACCCTTCGTCTACACGGAAGAGAGTGGAGGCAAATTTCTTTCTTCACAAACCTGGAGCTCCAACGACGGAGCCGGCAGCTGCACCGGTGTCAAGTCTCGCTCGAACTATCTTCGCTTCCGAAGAGACTCTCCTCCCGGCCAAGCTCCCGATCCCTCTAATAGCGTTACCTTGGGAGACTTCTACGCCACCAACCGGCAGGTCGAGGCGAGCCGGACCGTCTTTCATCTCGACGACCGAGACACCGAGGGCGCGGAGCGCTACACGGATTCCGAGTCTAGCGAGTTTGATGGCTTGGGGCATTTTCGTCGCGTCGTCGATACGGGTAACTTTCGGGATGAGTCGGAGACCGCGGAGCGCAGGGAAACCTTCATTGGCTTCAACCGCACGACGGGAACCTACCCGGGGCCAAGCTATGTACCGGTGCCCCCCACGACACCCTGGATATTGGGCATCTACGACCGAACCCGAGTGACCGAGCCGGACGCTTTGGGAGTCCAGGTTGCCGAGATCGAGACGAGTTACGAAGAGGACACGGGCTTTCTCACCTGCACTCGAGTTTTTGCCAACGGCACCAGTCGAGGACCCACGGACATCCTCACGGTGAGGACCCGGGACCAGCGTGGCCGGGTCATCGACTTCAAACAGTACGGGGGTGACCTGTTCCCAGGTCACGACTCACCCTTGCCGGTTACCGGCGAGGGGTGTGGGGAGGTTCCGGTAGAGGCTGATTATTGGGCGACCCTCGCCTACGATCCGCTTTCGGGAGTTCACGTTAGCACCCGTCCTCGCACCGTCGCTGGTGGCAATGGTCCCTTCCTGATCTACGATGTGGACGTTGAAGCCAAGACCGGTCTGGTGCTACGCCAACGGGACGCCGCAGGGTTCGAAGTCGCCTACACCTATGACAGTTCAGGACGGGTGGTCTCGGTGACGCCGATTGCTGGAGCAAAACGTCTCCTTGGCTATCTCAATCCCACCGCTACGGAGCCAGCGGCGGTAATGGCAACGCTGGTTACTCCTGACGACGAGACAGTGCTGAGTGAGCAAACTGTTCTCTTGGACGACTTCGGCCGATCTTCTCTGACTCGAGTACGGCTGCCGGGTGCCAACACCTGGTCGGAACAGGAGACGCTTCGCAACGGCCGAGGCTGGGTGACCTCTGTTTCCCAATGGGGAGACTTGGAGGAGACGACCGAGAACTTGGTCTTTGATCCCCAAGGGAGGGTTGAGCTGATTCGCCCTCCAGACGGGGCGAGCCACGACGTCAGAATCACCCATCTCGGCTCTCGAAAGATCACCCAAGAGGTCAAAAGGGCGCTGAGCGGAGGGGAAGTCTATGTACAGCAGAGCCAGGAGTTCGATCGCTACGGTAGGTTGGTTCGAGTACAGGAACCCTCTGGGGCGACGGGTGAGACCGTCACCACGACCTACCGCTACGATGTGGGGAATCGCCTCACTGAAGTCCATATGGCAGAGCTCGCCAATCCCCAAGATTCGTTGGGTGAGAATGCTGCTCTTTTCCAAACTCGTAGCTTCCAATACGACGAGCGAGGGTTGCTCCTCTCAGAAACCCATCCGGAAAAAGGCGTGAACGGCAACGGTACCGTCACGTACGAAAACTATGACTCCGCGGGTCTGGCGCATGGAATGGTAGATGGACCCAATAGTGTGGGCTTCGTCTATGACTTCGTCGGCCGGCCTCTTCGGCTCTTGGACCGGAACCACGAATCGAGACTGATCACCGAGTACAAGTGGGATGGGGGGAGTGGATATGGTGTCGGCAAACTATGGAAGGCGGATCGCTACAACGATGTTCATTTATCTTGGAACGAAAAAGGGGAAGAGCGAGTCCAAATTCGTCAGAAATTCGACTACGACGGCCTGGGGGGCAGAGCCTCGAAGAAGGCCACGAGTATCTTCTGGAGCTCTGAAAACGTTCGATTCAAACAGGAATTCACCTACGACGAATTGGGCGCTCTCGAGACCGCGGTCTATCCCTACTGTAGCTTGCCGACGGCTTGCTCGAATAGTGAAGCTGGTTCTAGTCGGACAATTCTCAACTCCCACGAGCAGGGTAGATTGACTCAGGTTGAGGAGTTGTCCTCAGTGCCTGGTGGGGATCCCATCTTCTGGGCAGGTCCGATTACCTATCATGCCAGTGGAGCACGAAACGCTCTTCCCCATGCCAATGGCGTCACTGACTTTTCGGAGGTCGATGATCATTGGACTCAGTTGCCGAAACGTATCTACACAAGTGGGACATCTCCCGGCTTCGACAGTGGGGTCATGTCCTATGACGGTGCGGGGAATCTCAAGGCCTTGGCTCGAGAAGTCGCTCCCAATACAACCGTGACTGATGCGTTCACCTACGACGAGGTGGGAAGGTTGAAGGAGGCGTCGTACCTCGATGACTCGGTCATTTCAACGTTTTCCTATGACTCTTTCGGTAATCTGCAGTCAGCGGGCGGCTTCACGGGAGGAATGGCAGCATCGCTCACCACAGATTCTTCCACCAACCGGCTTCAGGGTGGAGTTTATGACGGCGCTGGAAATCTTCTTTCGGCGGCGGGTATTGCCGCTACCTTCACCTACGATATAAGCAATCGACTCACCGGCCAGGCGGGGCGAAACTACCTCTACGACGCCTTTGGAGAGCGAACCATCAGGCTAGCTCAGATCCCTGAAGAGGCGGCTTCTTTCCATCTGAGAGACCTCGACAATCGATTGGTGAGTGAGGTGAGCCTGGATGAGGGAGCTTGGAGCCGATACCGAGACTATATCTTTGCCGATGGGAATCTTCTTGCCAGCAGCGGGCCTGGGTCTACCGAACGACACTTTCATCTCGATCATCTAGGTAGCACCAGGCTGGTCACCGGGCCGAGCGGATCTACGGAGAGAGAGATTTTCTATCTTCCCTATGGTGGTGCGGACTTGTCGGAAGACGCTCGATTCACCGGCCATGAACGAGATGCTTCGACCGGTTCCGACTACATGCATGCTCGCCACTACCTGAGCGATCTGGGGCGGTTCTTGAGTGTAGACCCGATTCTCGGTGACCCTAGCCAGCCACAGAGCTGGAATAGATACGTCTACGCGAAAGGGAATCCGTTGAACCTCATCGACCCGAGAGGTCTCAAAGCCAAATGTGCCAACGGTGAGGTGGAGGACGAGAATACAGGAGCTTGCCTCAGTCCACAGGGCACGGCTTCTGAGGAGATCGACGTCACGGCAACGGCGCTTCCGGATGGCAGCCAGGAGTTTCGCGTCACCTCCTACCTGGGTTCGTTCGACACGTTGACATGGAATATCGGCTTCTCTCTCGCACCCGTCATGGGTAGTTCCAATTTTATCTCCCGTTTTCTGGATGGTATAGCTTCGATACCCCTCTTAGATCTTTTCGCGGGGGGAGAGCCGGAAGGCGAGGACAAGGACGATCCGACTCGTCTGGTTGGATTCAATTGCAACGCTATCCTCAAGCCGACTTTCGGGGCTAGTTTCTCTGGAGGGACGATCTTTCCTGGAGGGGCGGTGGATATCATCCTTCAGCCCCCGACGAGAGTTGAGTTGTTGGTGGCAGGGCCTATTGGAGTGGGTGCGGGAACCACCGTATTTGCTGGATTGGGAATCGGCAGCTCCGAGGGCCCGGGAGTTGGCGGGACTGGAAATTTTGGTGTAGGTGGAGCAGGAATCGTGTCGGCCAACCTCATGGAGGATGGTTCGGCAGCTGGTTTTGCAGGGATAGCGTTCTCCGCTGCCACCTTAGGTTCCGGCGGAGGCGGAAAAACACATACTTGGGTTCTGTACGACGGTTGTAAGTAATTCTCTACTGAACGGCAGGCTCTGCTTTCGGGCTTGAGAGTAGCCAGACAGAGCTCTGATGGACGCCCTCTTTCTAATACTGAGAGAGGGCGTTTTCTCGTTTGAAAATCTGAATCTCTCTGGGTAAAAATTTGACCCAAAGCAACTCTTTTCTGCGCCATTTTGAGTCAAGAGACCTCGTGCCTTCGAGACACCTCAGTCGGGTGCACCCTCTCGCGGGAAACGAGTGGATAAAACTAGTGTCCTGTGCAGCAAGTTTGTTCTCAGTGGGCACACTTTGTGGAGACCGTAATTTCATTTCTCAGGATCATCATTGCGGTGGTGCTAGCTACTCAATTTGTGAACCACACGAGACACATGGATCATGTAATCGAATGGAATTGGAAAGGAAAATGCCGTGAATGCTCGTGACCCCAAGCCTCGCTACGAAGGGTACTTCTGTCTAGGAAGAATTCTGCTCCTTCTATGTCTGTGTATCCCGTCATCTTTGTTGGCCCAGAAAATAGACCCTTTCCCCCAAGAGGATACCGACGTCGTTGCATATTCCAAGATGGTCGGATCGGTCGTCGCTACGCCAAGGTATTTCTTCGATGAGGTGCGGGATGATCTCAACGAGGGAGCCATTGAGATCCTTGGCACCAACGCACGGAATATCAAGTTCTACCTCGATAGTCCCATATCTTTTTATCCCCACAAGACCGATGGTTGGGTGGGGTTAGACTTTGCGGAAGACTTTCCGGACACGGGCCTTGCCAACCTGGCCAAGCATCCCTTTTTCCGGCAGGTCTTCCACCGACCCTTTAATGTTTATGTGATGACGACTCCGACTCTCTCTCTCCGCGATTGGTGGCTGGAGAGCGATGGCATCAATGCCCAGGAGAAGGCCGCCATGCAGCGAGAGTTCTACAATCTCACGAAGCATTTTCTGACCACCTACAACGGTACCGGCAAGACTTTTGTGTTCTCGAATTGGGAGGGAGACAACCAACTACGCCGGGCGGGGATTCCGGTTCCTCAATATTCCATCGACAACATGGTTGATTGGCTGCAGGCTCGGCAAGCGGGAGTCAATCAGGCGAGGGTGGAAATCCCTTATCCTGCCATGACTGACGTCAGGGTTTTGCACTCGGTGGAAGCGAACGATTGGAACGGCATCGTCGTCAACGATGTGATTCCCTTGGCCGGGACGGACCTGGTGTCCTACTCCGCCTGGGGGACGACTCCTGAGTTCATCAATGGGGATACCCAGGCGATTCGAGATCTGACCTTTCCTCGCTTTGACAACATGGTGGAGGAATTGCAACCGCTTCATTGGACGGCTCCTTGGAACGAGGCGGAAGACGGCAAACGTCTTTACCTGGGGGAATGGGGGCGGCGAGAGGGGAGTCCGGATACACAGGGTGTCACCATTCTCAATTCTGCTTCGGCGACTCGGGCGTGGGGTATTCCATGGCTGTTCTATTGGACCACCTACGACAATGAGTGCAACGTCACCCGGGCGACTCAGAATGAGCAATGCGTTGGCTTGTGGCTGCGCCGGCCGGAAGGGGGGCTGTCTCCAGCTTGGCATGCCATCCACGATGTTCTGCTGGAGGACGCCAACATCGACCCGCCGGATGACCTGGAGGCGGATTTTCTCGACGAAACTCGGGTGGGCCTTTCCTGGAGCCCCAACTCGGCAGACAACGCTCGAGTCCAGCGGCAGAGGAATGGAGCAGGGTGGATCACCTTGACGACGGTGAGCACGAACTCTTACATAGATACGACAGTTCAACCGGGAGATCGATATCGCTACCGAGTCAAGCTTCTGTCCGGGAGCCTCGAATCGGGGTGGTTCTATACCGATACGATCTCCCAGGAAGTGCCCTTCGATGCGCTCTACTCGGACATGTTCCGCTACTCAAGCAAATTTCGGGAGCCTTTCACTCCCCTTCAGAACGACGTTACAGAAGTCGGCGGTGCCCAGTGGATTGCGGATGTCAATGTGCGCTGGGGAGAAAACGAGACGGTAACCAACGTGCCTCATTCAGGGCCAAACTTTCGCGGCGGCATCGCCCTGAATATTTCCTCGTCGACTCGGGTCCAGGCAGATCTCGACCTATCCAACGCCAATTGGGCGGGCCTCGGGTTCTCCAGTCGACTGCTGGACTATTACAACGTGCATGGCCAGGTTTGGGTTTTGCTCGAAACCACCGGGCGCTATTTCCTGAGGATCAATGGCAACAACACCCTGGGTCCCCTTGGCAATGCGGCGATCTTCGATCCCAGCGGTTTCAACAGAGTCGAGCTGGAATACGATCCCAGCGCCAACACGGCATCCCTGTGGATCAACGGCTCTCTGGAAATCGATCAGCGCTCCTTGGGAAGTTTCGTCCCCAACATCGTCCAAGCGGGTTTTCATTTCAATGCGCCGACGACAAATGTTCATGATGTCGTTCGCCTCGATAACTTTGCTGTCACCGAAGGGGGAGGGGGACAGTCTCTTCAGATGGCTCAGCAACCGGTGGCGCAAGCCGTGTCTCTGGGATCACCAGTCACTTTCGCGGTGGCCGCAGCTGGCGGCGTGACTCCCTATAGCTATCAGTGGGAGTTTCGATCTCCCACGGGGGCTTGGGGGAACATTTCAGGAGCGACTTCGGCCTCCTTGACGCTGGGGTCGGTGTCGGCGAGCGACGAAGGTTACTACCGCTGCCGGGTAGGGGATGCCGACTCACCGCCCGGGGAAGTGGTCTCCCAAGGGGCTTTCCTCGACGTGGTGGTGCAGCCTTCCTGTCCCTCCGGAGGGCAGACCCTCTGCTTGGATGACGGCCGCTTTCACGCCACCCTGGTCTGGGCAGACCCTTGGTCTCCACCCATTGGCGGGAATGCCTTTGCTAGTCTCCACCCGACGGCGGACAACGCAGGCTTCTTCTATTTCGACCAGTCCAACAGCCAGAACCTAGAGGTAGGGGTCAAGGTGCTCGAGGGGACCAACGGCCACTATTGGGTCTATCACGGCGCCATGACGACCTTCGACTACACCCTGACCGTGGTCGATACCCAAACCGGCGCTCAGAAGGTGTATACCAAGACGGGTTTTGACCCTTGTGGGGGTGCTGATGACCATGCCTTCCCCCTGTCGTCTCTTGGTGGTACCCCTATCGGCAGCACATCTCTCGGTAGCAGTTCAGCCACGTCGATGGCCGTTGCCCCTAGGGGAGTTGGAACCGGAGGCTCCGGTGGCACCTCGTCCCTCGGTAGCTGTAGTCCCGGCAGCGAGCATCTTTGCTTACTCGGAGGGCGATTCAAAGTGGAAGTCCTACAACCGGCCACCCCAACCGGCCTTCCGGAACCCCAACCGGCCACCCCAGTTTCGGACCTGTCCGGAGCCTTTCACTTCTTCTCCCCCGACAACCCCGAGGTCTTCATCAAGATGCTCGATCCAGCCCCCAGCATCCCTTGGTTCTGGGTGTTCTACGGCTCCATGACCGATACCGACTACGAGGTGCGGTTCACCGACACGGTGACCGGTGCCGTGCGCACTTACTCTCCATCGGCAGGGCTTTGTGGAGGTGCAGATACGGGAGCCTTTCCGAAGCCGTGATCTCGGCCTGAGCCTGTTGGATATGGCCCCTGGTTCCCAGGGGTCCCTCCCGGCCTCTGCCCCACAGACCGCCGCAGACCTTCTGTCGGCGGTTTTTCCATATTTCTCTGTTGGAGCGATGTGGGAAGGAAATTCGGAGCCGACTCCTTGTAGCGCTGGTGTTTCTAAGAGAGGAGTTGCTTGTCTAGGAAGCTTGCCTTCCAGCACGACCTCGGGGGATTGAGTTACGAAGACGGTCCGATTTCTACCAGAGGATGGGGACGACAGCTGACGAATAGATTCTCGCCCGAGCTTCTCTTCGGGCTTCTCTTCGGCCTTTTAGAGAGGTACAGAATCTGCCCGAATTTCCTGCGTCAGAATACGACTCTTCTTCAGGATGGGGGTGTGAGCGGCAACGGTACGAAGACTGGATCTAAGGGGGCCGGTTGGTCCCGAGATCCCCTGAACCGGGCATCGATTCCTGGGCAGTCGGTGCTAGGAAACAAGTGGTGGCCAGTAGCGGCGAGTCGAAGCGTGTCTTCTTAGGAAACCGCGGTCGCCTCACCGCCGCCACAATTTGCAGAGATCATAGATGGAATGAAGATCTGGTTGGGTATTTTTATGATGGCGCTGCTGGTCTGTCTCGTCGTGATGGGATTGCGACCAGCCGAACCGGTCGCTTCGCGCTTCTCGGACACCTCGAAGGTCTCCGGGACGTTCCGAGGTCCATCCTTCGAGGTGGAGGTCATCAGACCTCGGTCCGCCCGCCCCCTCTTCGGGATCCTTCCGAGCCGGCTCGAGGCGAAGCTATTAGGGCCTGATCTGCGGTTCGACGGCGATAGCCCGGGCGCGAAAACTGGCATTGCCAAGCAGGATCACCTCGAGCTTCGCGCCGACAGCTGGGAGCTTTCCATCAAGGCCGACCGTGACGGTAGGATCAATGTAGAGACCTACCTCGTGTTCCCGGTGGTGCTGGCGGACAAGGAGAGAAAGCTTCGCTGCCGACCCGCGGGGCCAGGCGCTGGCCATCTCCGGACCTCGAAGGGGATGAGCCTAGAGGAGACAGGCCTCGACAGGCTCGACGGCCACTTCCTCTTCGAGCTCGCCAGCTGCGTGAATACTGCCACGGGGAAGACCATCGACTGGCCTTCGTCTCCGCTTATTGTTCGCGGGAGCTTCTGGGGGCTGCCACAGGGCCATGACTAGAATCTAACGGAAACCGTCTATCAAGCTCGGCCCTGAAGTCGAATCGTGTGGGGCGCTCGTAGGAGGAGCTCGAAGTGTTGGCGGGGGCCGGTGCTGGAGGACTGTTGAGCAGCGAGATCTTCCGGGACCTGGTTACCGACCTGGATTCCACCTGCGGAAGGCAGCCTCGAGCCCTCCAGGCCTACTTTCCCCTAAGACTCCACTGTCAACCCCTGTTAGCTCAACAGGCGGCGGCCCCAGCGATACAGTAGGTAGTTCAACAACAGAAGAAAGATCTGATAGATCAGGAGCCCCATTAGGAGGCCCACTTGATAAGGATCCTCGCTCATGAGCAAAAGGACGGACCGGTTCGAGCAGGTGGCCGCCATGGTTTGCAGATTCCGCAACGCGAGCAGGAAGGCTGCAATCAGCAAGGCGATGCCCCAGAGTCTCTCTAGCAATCCTCGCTCTCGGTAGGCTCTTGCCTGATTCAAGATCAGTCTCCTTTCTGCAAGCTGGTAGGAAGAAGTCACTCCCAGGACTCTTTTCACGCCACCTGAAAGAACCTCTTCCCAGCCAAGGTCTAGTTCCACCGTCGCGCAGATTGCGCGGGCTCTTGAAACTGGTAAGACCCAATTCGTCTCGGTTGGGTTTAGTGGTCCTGACTGCGGTGGTGAAAAGGCAGGCTTTGGAGAACACGGGAATATGCTCTGACTAGGAAGCTACGCCGAAACTGTGACCTCGATCTGAGACCACTGGATTTGGCGACGAGACCCCGGCACAAGTGACTTTGCTCCGAGGGCTCCCGCTCCAGGAACCCCACTCCAGGAACCTCGCTCTAGGAACTTGATTCTAGAGAATCGGTGTCCAGGCCGCTGGTACTAGCTCCGGACTCGTCGGGAGCTTTCCAGTCGGATCCTGCGGAAAGACTGAGACCGAGATGAGCCGGGCTGAGATACCCCTGCTTCGGCTCCCAAGGAAAAAATCAACTGGCGCTGGGATCGCAGGTTTGGCGCATAGATAGGTATGGAGACTCACTTGCCTTCTGAGACAGAGGAGGAACCGAGACCTGAATCAGAGCTGTGGGCAGAGCCTTCTCCCTGGGAGTCCCTACGGTCTTCTTCGACGGGACCTCCACCCATGGCTAGCCTCGAACCGTTGGCAGCACCAGAGATGCTCGTCGCCTTGCCTTTTTCTCTATTGGGTCGATAGCGGAAGGAATTCTGCATCCAGGGGGTTATAGAGAGGTAGAGGATTCCATGATTGACTTTTCGCCTTCTTCGCGCCATCTCCAGCAGGCAAGCGATTCGATGTCATGGGTCTACCATTCCTTCCCCGAGCCACCCTTGAAGGAGTTCAGAGGATGAAGAAAAGAATCTCGAGTCCCCACCTTTCGACAACCTCCGTCTGTGGGAGGCGATATCGACTCTTCGCGGCCTCGATCAAAGGCCTGAATCTCATTCCTTTTTCTTTCCTACGGAAGGGCTCCGATTATGCATCAGGTAGCAGCTACTTTCTCTGAGACCCAGCGGCCCAGAACGGATGGTGAATCTAACCCAGGGGACTCGACGATCCGGGGTCGAGATTTTTGGGCTTCGACGGCGTTGGCTTACGATGAGTTGCGGCGTCTGGCTCAGAAGTATCTGGGGAGGGAGCGTAGAGACCATACCCTGCAAGCCACGGCGGTGGTCCACGAAGCGTTTCTGCGTATCGCCGGCCGTCGTAAGGGACAGTGGCAAGGACAGAACCATTTTTTCAATACGGCAGCTCGGGAGATGCGCCGTGTCTTGATCGATCACTCCCGCTACCATGCCGCTCACCGACGGGGGAGTGACTGGGAGCGGAAGCCTCTTTCCGAAGATCTGCCCGCGGCAGAGAAATTCGACGTTGACTTGATGGCTCTGGAGGGAGTGCTCGAGAACCTGGCCAGCCTCGATGAGCGCAAAGCCAGAGTGGTGGACTTGCGGTACTTCGCGGGGCTGACCATCGACGAGACCGCTGAGGTCCTGGGGACATCCCGGGCCACGATCATTCGGGATTGGCGTTTGGCCAAGGTCTGGCTCCAACGGGAGCTGCTTGGCCACCCCAGCTCCTCCCCAGCGTCGCCATGAATCCCTCGGATTGGCTGCGGGTCGAGGAGATCTTTCACCGGGCCGCAGACCTCCAGGGCGCGGCGCGGCAGGCCTTTCTCGACCAGGAGTGTCGCGGCGCCGAGCAGATGCGGCGAGAGGTCGAGTCGCTGATCGAAGTGGAGGAGTCCGGCTGTGAGCTATTCGCTCAGCCGTTGATGGCCAGCCTCGATCTCGGCACCCGCATCGGTCCCTACGAGTTGGTGCGTGAATTGGGCCGGGGCGGCATGGGAACGGTCTATCTGGCGGCCCATGAGGACGACACCGGTGACCCCAGGGTCGCCATCAAAGTGATCAATCGCGGCATGGACACCCCCTTGGCGGTGAGCCGATTCGCCCAGGAGAGAAGGACCCTCTCCTCCCTCGATCACCCCCACATTGCTCACTTCCTTGGCGGTGGAGTGATGGAGGATGGCCGCCCCTATCTGGTCATGGAGTACATCGATGGAGAGCCTATCGATCTCTATTGTGATCGGCAGCGGCTGTCCATCGAGGAGCGCCTGCGACTCTTTCTCGAAGTCTGCGACGCGATTCACCATGCTCACCAAAGGCTCTTCGTACATCGTGACCTCAAACCCACCAATATCGTGGTTTCCAAGGGGGGCGTGGCCAAGGTTCTCGACTTCGGCACCGCCAAGCTGTTGGACCCGGCCCACCGCATGGGAGGGGTGGCGTCCACCGCCATGGGGCTGTCTCTGCTCACCCCCGGCTATGCCAGCCCGGAGCAGGTTCGCGGCGAGGCTATCGACACTCTCACCGATGTTTATGGCCTAGGTCTGTTGCTCTATGAGCTGCTCACCGGCAGCCGTGCCTATCGCATCGACGAAGCGAACCCCATCCATCTGGTACGAGCCGTCTGTGAGGAGGAGCCGATCAAACCGAGCTCCATAGTGGGGCGAGCGACCTCCGAGAACAGCTCCCAGAACGGTAGCCGGGAAACGAGTGTCTCCCAGGCCCCTAGCATCGCGGAGCTGAGAAGCGCCCAGCCGGTGCGGTTACGGCGCAGCTTGGAAGGAGATCTCGACAAGATCGTGCTGATGGCGTTGCGAAAGGAGCCCCACCGGCGCTACGGCTCTGTAGCGCGCCTCGCCGAAGATATCGAGCGGCACCTCCAAGGTCGTCCCGTCAAGGCGAATCGGGGCTCTTTCCCCTACCGTGCGCGAAAGTTCGCTCGGCGCTATCGGACGCTGCTGACCGCGGCTTCGGTCGCCTTCCTATCGGTTCTTCTCTTCGCTGGCAGCCTGTTCCGACAGGTGAGCCAGACAGAGAGGCAGCGGGATCGCGCTGAGCTGGAGCGGGAGAAGGCGGAGCATGTTTCGACCTTCTTGGTCGATCTTTTCGAGCGGGTCGACACCGGAGCCGATCAAGAGGCCGGGCCCGGAGCCCGAGCGCTCTTGGATCGAGGTGCCGCGAAGGTGCTCAGAGCCTCTCGTCAGCCTCCGGAGCTCCGGGCTCACCTGCTGGCGGCCCTAGGAACTGGATATCGAAAGATGGCCCTTTTTGACGAAGCGCTACCCCTACTGGAAGAGGCACGAAAGCTCAGTGAAGGGGCTCTCGGGCCAAACCACCTAGATACCGCCGCTAGTCTCCACAATTTGGGGGTCCTTCACCTCGATCTGGCTCGCTTTGAAGAAGCGGACGAGTTGATGACAACAGCCTTGGAGATCCGACAGGCGCAGTTGGGGAGTCAGCACGAAACCGTTGCCGAGAGTCTCGGGGATCTCGCTGAGCTTCAGTTTCGGCTCGGTAACCTGGACTCCGCAGAACAGTTGGTCAGGAGTTCCCTGGCTACCCGGCGGGCCTTGTTGGAGGATGACAATCTTCTCATCGCCTCCAGCTTGCACAGCTTGGGGAATGTCCTCGAAAGCAAGGGCGATCACCAGGGTGCCCTGACTCTCCTCACCGAGGTTTTGGAGATCCGGCAACGACTACAGGGACCGGAGGCAGCTGATCTGGGGGCGGCATTTCTCGATCTAGGTTCCGTCTACCGGAGTCTGGGGCAGCTCGATCGTGCTGAAGCCTCCATCGAGCAATCCCTCGTGGTGCAAACCAAGGCTCTGGGGAAGGAACACCCCTACGTTGGCTACAGTCTGCACGCCCTAGGGTCGATTCTGTCCGAGAGGGGAGATTTTCAGCGGGCGGCGACTTTGATGCGCCAGGCGATCGGAGTTCTGGACAAGGTGCTCGAGCCAGATCATCCCGATCTGTCTATGATGACTTTCAGCCTCGGCAAGATGTATTTTCGGGCCGGAGAGCTAGACCAGGCAACCGTTCTATTGGAGCAGGCTCTAGGCCTTCAAGAGAGCGGTTTGGGAGTGGATCATCCCTCCATCGCCTTTACCGTCTATTTCCTCGCTGCGATCTCTCGTCAGCAGGGGGATTTTCTCCAGGCTGAGTCATTTTTGCAGAGGGCGGTTCACATTCGCCGAACCAGAGATGGTCCCGACCATCTCAATCTTGCCTTCTGTCTCAATGCTCTCGCTCAGCTCTACCTGGAAGAGTATCAATTCAGATCTGCGGAGCCGTTGCTGCGCGAGGCTTTGAGCATTCGGCAACGAGCTTTGGGACCGGAAAGCGAGCTGGTGGTGGCGACCCTCAAGGACCTGGCCCGCGCCGTCGAGGGGAACTCACGGACGACTTCCGTTGAAGCAGCGGAACTTCTCGAGCGGGCTGGAGACGTGCGGAATCTATAGCCCCTCCTAGAGGCCCTTCCTTAGGGCCCTCGCACCGGTGGCTCATGGAGGGGGCTGAATCCTAATCCTTCTTGGCCTCCAGATTCGCCTTGGCCCGTAGATTCTCCCTGGTCCCCAGGTTCGTCATCAGATGACGAGCCTTTGAGGGTCGAGTCCTTCGCTGACCTGCCTTTTCTCTCTTCCCCATGAAGGTCGAGCCCTCTCCTAATCTGCGTCGGCGATTCGATGCTCCCTTTCTCCTTCTTTCTTCGCCAGCCTGATCAAAGGGCGAGTCGAGTGGATTCGTCGCTTCCGGCAGCGCGCACTGGATACCCATTCCTTCTGGGCCGGTCACGGAAGGGAGTAAATGAATTCCGAGAAGGGAGGTGATTAGACATGAAAGCGACAACTCATCTGACCGCAGGCGTTCGTGCACAGATCGTCATTTTCGGATAGAGAGCAGCAGAGAAAAGGAGGTGTCTATGAAAATTCGTACTGCCGTATCGGCGGGAGTCAGAGCTGGCATCGTGATCATGGGGTAGGGGCCCGTGGGTCGAGGGTTTCCGGTCCGGTGGGGTCGTAGTTCGCTCGGCCTTTCACTTTTCGGCCCTTTGCTCTTCGACCGACAGTCCGCAGGCAGGGAGGCATCTTCGGTCGTCACCAACACGGCGGCCGTAGGTGTCTTCCTGGAGTTGTTTCTCACCAGATCCATTCCCAAGCTGATCTTTTGCTTCTCGAACGATCCCTACCTTCGAGTCTCTTCGCCAACCTGATTGAAGGAGCCGCTCCGCCGCCGGCCGGCTTCCGTCAGCGAATGGAAGTGAAGAGGCCTCGAGGCGAGAGCCCCTCGGGAACTCTTTGAAACGCTTCTTGAGCCGGCCTTCGGGGAGCCAATACCAACAAGGTTGGCGTGGGAACTGAGGTTTCCGCGCGGAAGAAAAAGGAGCTGAACATGATTTGGCACATGGGTCTCAGAAAAGGGCTTCGATGTCTGGTGTTGAGTCTCTTGGCAGGTTTGCCGGTCGCGGCCACGGCCCAGGAACCCTTCGAAAATGTGACCGTGGCGAGCGGCCTTGGGCAAGCTTGGGTGAATCAAGCCGCTTGGGCCAACCAAGCCGCTTGGGCTGATTACGACCAGGATGGGCACACCGACGTCATGATTCATCGAAAGCTGTATCGCAATAATGGGGACGGTACCTTTTCCAATGTAACCCTGCAGGCCGGGGCGAAAGGGAATGGCGTTTGGGGAGACTACGACAACGACGGTCTTCTCGATTTCTATCGCTTTCAATTCGGTGGGGCAGGTGCTCTCTATCGGAATCAGGGAGACGGAACCTTCGCTCTAGCCCCGATTCCGGCCAATCCCCATGCTTCGAGCCAGGCGGCGGCCTGGGGGGATGCGGATCGCGACGGGCACTTGGACCTCTACGTAGCGAACCACGAGGTATCAGGCACCACCAGTGCTCGGCCGGATCTCTTCTATCAGAACCAGGGAAATGGCCTCTTCGATATCGCTTGGGAAGCACCCAACAACCCCGGTCGGGGAGTGAACTGGGGGGACTACGACAATGACGGTGATGCGGATATCCATGTCCCCGTCTACCGCCAGCAAAGGAACGTCCTGTGGGCGAACGATGGGTTCGGGCAATTCGAGAACCTGGGAGATTTCGCAGGAGTTGAGGGGCGGGGGAATTCCATCAGCTCCAGCTGGGGGGATCTGGACAATGACGGCGATCTGGATCTCGTTACAGTGAATCTTGCCCACATCGAGGCCACCGACGACAGCGTCATGGTATTGATCAATTCTGGGGCTCCGGATTACACCTTCACCAATATCAACCTCGGGGGAGCCGCGGGTATCTTCTATCAGGAAGCTTGGGCGAAAGGTGCGCTAGCGGACTATGACAACGATGGCTACCTGGATCTCGCTCTTTCCGATGTCGCCATCTTCGATGAGGCTTATGTCTTTCGAGGCCATGGCGATGGCACCTTCGAGCTCGCTATGATGCTGTCCAATCAAGATAGTTTTCATGTCGCCTGGGGCGATTATGACAATGATGGCTTCATGGATCTGATCAATGCGCAGGGCCTGTGGAGAAATACCGCAAATAGCAACAATTGGCTCAAAGTGAAGGTGATCGGCGACGCTGGATCCAATCGCTCAGGAATCGGCGCTCGGGTCAAGATTACTGCCGGAGGCCAATCGCAGATTCGCGAGATCGAGGGTGGGAATAGCGGCAATCAGAACGAGCCCATTGCCCATTTTGGTTTGGGCTCCTACTCCGGAGTGGTGGACGTCGAAGTGCAGTTTCCCTCGAGCAAGGTCGGGACTTGGTCCGCCGTACCCGGTGAAACGTTGGAGGCCTTCGAGCACGACGCCGTTTTTGGAACCGTGGATGGCTCGGAAATCGTGTCTTCGGACTTCCCCCCGTCTCTGGGCTTCAACCAGGTCTACGACGCCTCTGTGACCTTCAAGAACACAGGCACTACGATCTGGCAGCCAGAGTCCCATGCCGTCGATAATCGAGTCATCGGACCCCGGTTCGGTGGCCCACCTCCATGGCCTGGAGATCCTATACCTCCCCTCGTTCCGGTCTTTCCCGGAGCCTCCTACACCTTCCCGGTACCGCTGGCGACGGGCGATGGAAGTGGAGATCCCGACGGCAGTGGGGGAGGTGGCCAACAAAGTCAGACCTTTGCGAGCGATTGGACCATGGGGGCCTTCCTGGACCAACCGGGAGTAGGTTTTTTCTTCGGAGAAACGGAGTTCATCCTTCTTCCGGTCTTCCTGGGCGGTGGGGTCGATGCTTCTACCATTCCTCCCCAACTCATTTCTCCTACCACCGTGAGTGCTGGAGAGGTTTTTTCCTTGAGTTTCTTTATGGAGAACACGGGGACCACGACTTGGGTTGGAGGCAATGGCTATCAGCTGGAAGCAACGCAACCCAACGATCCCTTCCATAGTTCGGGAGTGGTGCCGCTCTCTTCCGATGTGCTACCGCAGAGTACTCACATTTTCTCGATTCCCATGATCGCGCCGACGGTGCCAGGGCCTTACGTCACCTTTTGGAGGATGGTCAGGGATGGTGAGGGCTTCGGCACGATCATGCGCCAGATGATCAGAGTCGAAGCTGCAAGTCGTTAGGCGAGTTGAATGGGCCTCAGAGGTGATGAGGCCACTGTTCCAGTGCTAACAGGAGCCGGCTCAGTGCCGATCCCGTTGTTTCAGAAGGTCTCTCACTAGGAAAGGAGGTATCCATGGCGGTTTCTACGAGCTGTAGGGCAGGAATGAGAGCAGCGATCATTATCATGGGATGAATTCTGAGCGCCGCGATGTTGACCCGTAGCATCGCGGCTTTCCTATTTGAATGGACCTTCAAATCTGTTGGTTGTTCTTCCTGACAGTCAGCAGATGGCGGCTTCGCTGTTCAACGTCGATGGATCTGATCCCCTCGATATTCCCTTTTCGCCAGACTGAGTAGAGAGACTCCGAACCCGAGGCGTCGGCCGAGGGATGGTTTAGCTGAGGACATTTCCTGGAGAATTTTCATGAAGCGAATTTCGAGAGCTCGTCGATGGTCTGGGTCCCATTGGGCTACCTTTACACTGTTCACAGTGTTGATTGGGTCGGTGCCCGGTTCCTTGGGAGCGATCCATCCAAATCATCCCTTGGATGTTGATCCTGAAAAGAAGGTCCAAGGTTTCGCCGAGGGAGTCGATCGAATTGATCTCTACTCCGGAGCCTTGTCCTTGGGGATTCCCATCGGTCCATTTCAGCTCAACTACAGCTCCAGTGTGTGGCGCTACAAACGGGATGACGTTGGCGAGATCATTTCTTTTCCCCAGCGATTGAATAATGCCGGTCTGGGTTTCCATCTGGGATGGGGGGAGGTTATGAGTCCCTCATTTTCTCTCAATCAAACGGATAAGTGGCTCTATGTTGGGTCTGATGGTGGCGAGCACGTCTTCTACCCCACTCTTCACAAGGGGGAAGCCGCAGAGGCGGGCGTTTTTTATTCGCGCGACAACAGTTACCTGCGTTTGAGAGTTCAGGACGATAACACCGGAATTCACGTTTGGACGGAAATCGAGTTTCCCGATGGTCGCACCCAGCGCTTCGAGTGCGTGCCCCCTCCCGGTGAGGGCTGCGGTCTCGGCTCTCTGTATCGCTTGAAGAAGGAGTGGAGTCCCTTCGCCTCCCGAGAGAATCCTGACTTCGAGGTGCAGTACTCCAACTTCAATATGGACGGGCGTCCCGAGCTGTGGACTCTGATCAATCGCTACGGTTTGACTCACAAGATCCACCTAAAAGGCGACGCGCCGTTTCTTTTTCTTCAGGTCACCAAGGTGGAGGTTCAAGCTTCAGTAGGTCAGACGGCGACCTATGAATTCGAATATAAGACCACCAATATTCATCGGAGCTGTAAAGACAGTTCCAATGAAACCGGCCCGAGCATCAGCGTTCCCTTGCTGACCCGTATCGACTTACCCGATGGCTCTAACTACCGCATGACCATTGGCGAGTCCGAGGAACCGACCTACCACACGACTTGTGAAGCCGGGATCGACGATGTTTCCGGAGTCATTTGGGGGTTGTTTCTCCCTACCGGCGGCGGGGTTGCCTGGGAATGGCAGGAGAACGAATTTCCTCCCGGCGACAACCACTCCGAGTTCAACACTTCTGCCGGTGTCAAGGCACGCCTCTTAGCAGATGCCGATATCAATATTCTCGGTAGGTGGACCTACAAGAGCACCAGCATTGGACGGGGCGATCCTTGGGAGACCTCTGAGGACGACCCGCAGATCATCACCGAGGTGGGCTATCCCACTGGGGATTGCTCGAAGCATTACTTCAACGCTCGCTACTGGCCGACGCCGAGTCAGGGGTTGGGCTGGGAGCTGGGATTGCCTTTCGTGTACACGGAACAGAGCGATGGCAAGTTTTTGTCGACCGAGCTTTGGGACTCCACAGATGGCGCCGGTGGCTGCAACACGAGTACCGGCACAAAGATTCGTTCCACCTACTTGCGCTATCGCCGGGATGCTCCTCCGGGGCAAGCTCCTGGACCGGGAAACAATCTGACCATGGCCGACTTTTACAACACCAACCGGCAAGTGGAAGCGAGTCGCACGGTGTTTCATCTCGACACCTTGGACTCCGCGGGACAGGAGCGCTATGCGGACGTAAAGAAGAGTCAGTTCGACGGCCTGGGGCACTTCCGCAGCATCGTGGAAACCGGCAACTTCCGAGACGATTCGGCCACCGAGGAACGACGAGAGGCCTTTGTTGGCTTCGATCGGAGCACCGGAGTCTACCCGGGCACCTATGTGCCGGTGCCGTCTACAACTCCTTGGGTGTTGGATGTCTTCTCCAAGACCCTGGAAACCGAGCCGGATGCCAATGGAGTGCAGACCTCGAAGATCGAGGTCGAGTTCGACGATGCCACCGGCTTTCTTCGCTGCACTCGCTTGCTGGTCAACGGCAGCAGCCGTGGCCCCACGGATATTCTCACCACTCGGTCCCATGACAGCTTAGGCCGTCTCACGGAGATCAAACAATACGGCGGTGACCTCTATCCGGGCCATGACACGCCGCTACCGACTTCCGGGGGCGACTGTGGGACCCTGCCAGCGCAGCCCGACTATTGGTTGACTTTTGGCTACGACCCTCTATCGGGAGCCCAGGTGAGCTCTCGCCCTCTCACTCCCAGCGGAGGTCTCGGACCATTCTTGACCTACGACGTGGACGTGGAGGCAAAAACCGGTGTTGTTCTGCGGGAACGGGATCCGGCGGGTGCGGAAGTGGCCTATTCTTACGACGCCATGGGGCGCCTGATCTCTGCCAGGCCAGAACAGGATGCCCAGCTGCTCTACACCTACAACTTACGCACCCCTACAACACCCGCCAGCGTGACCACTCGAGTGATCGGACAAGGTACTGGGGAGATTTTCAGCGAACGACAGATTCTGCTGGATGATGTGGGGCGCCCAACCCTGGAACGCCGACGTTTGCCCGGTGCCAATGTTTGGTCGGAGCGGGAGACGGAGCGCAATGCCCGCGGCTGGGTGACCTCGGTCTCTGAGTGGGGAGATGTGAATCAGAAAACCGAGTTCCTCGACTTCGATGCTCTCGGGCGGCCCGGGATCATTCGCCCGCCGGAAGGTGCCATTCACGACATCCGCCTATCCCACCGGGGAGCGCGGCAGGTCACCCGACAAGTCCGGCGGGCGCTTGGAGGAGGGGAGGTCTACACCTTGAAGGTGGCCAGATCCGATCGCTACGGGAGGCTCTTCGAGGTAAAGGAACCCTCCGGGTCCGGGGGCAGTATGACCACCTCCCGACACCTCTACGATGTGGCGAGCCGGCTCACCGAGTTGCGGACGGAGACCTCAGGATTCGGAAACCGCCCAGGGATCAGAGGCGGAGCCAGCGCCCTGTCCCAGGTTCGGAGTTTCCAATACGACGCGCGGGGTTTTCTCCTCTCGGAAACCCATCCGGAAAAAGGGGTAAGCGGCAACGGTACGGTGACCTATCACGACTTCGATGCGTCCGGTCAGCCTCACCGCATGGTCGATGGACCCCACAGCCTTGGGTCGGTCTATGACTTCATGCGGCGACCCATCGAGCTACACGATCTGAACCGGCCTCCAGCTGAGCAGCTGCTAACAAAATTTGTTTGGGATGGAGCGCCTGGGGAGGGCGCTGGCAAGCTATGGACGGCGGATCAGTACAACTATGTCGACCTGGCTTGGAACTCAGAAGGGGAAGAGTTGGTGCAAATCCAGCAGAAGTTCAAATATGAAGGCGCCAGAGGAGCCATCTCGGACAAGGTGACCAGCGTCTATTGGAGCTCTGAAAACGTCAAGTTCAAGCAGGCATTCACCTACGATGACTTTGGTTCCCTCGAGACGATGACCTATCCCTACTGCGTACAGCCGGCGGCTTGCGCGAGCAGTGAGGCGGGAACCAGCCGGACGATCAGCTACAGCCGCGAAAGAGATTTCCTGACCGCTGTGAGCCAGGTAGAGGGCTCGGGTTCGATTCCCTGGGCAGGGCCGATTACCTATTTCCCTGGCGGTCTGCGCAAGGCGCTTCCTCATGCCAACGGAGTAACCGATCACATCGAGGCAGATTCCCATCGGACGGGTCGGGTTGGACGAATGTTCACCAGTGGCACGGTCGAGCCCGGCTTTGATAGTGGCGACTTATCCTATGACGGGGCTGGAAACATCATGGCCATGGAACGGCAGGTCGATCCGAGCACCACCGTGACGAATACATTTTCCTATGATGGGGTGGGGCGACTGACGGAGGCCTCCTACCTCGATGGGTCCTTTGGGCCGGCCTTCACCTATGACGCCTTTGGAAATCTGCAAGGAGTCACCGGCCTCAATGGGGGTATGACCCTTTTGGCCACCACATCAGCTACCAATCGGTTAAAGGGGGCGACCTACGACGGAGCTGGAAACCTCCTCTCGACTCCGGTCATCCCCTGGCCATTCACCTACAACCCGGAGAATCGCCTCGCCGGTCAAGCTGGCCACAGCTATCTCTATGATGCTTTTGGGGAGAGGGCTATGCGAGTCTCGACCCTTCCCTTCGCAGGAGCGGCTTTTCATCTTCGCGACCTGGACAATCGTCTGGTGACCGACGCGACCGTGAGCCAAGGCATGTACAAACGTCAGCGGGACTTCATTTTTGCTGGTGACGTCTTACTCGCCAGTAGCGGACCGTCGACCCACGACCGCCATTACCACCTCGATCATCTGGGGAGCACTCGACTGGTCACGGCATCTGATGGGTCGGTCGAAAATACATTCTTTCACTTCCCCTACGGTGGTCACGGCGGTCTTCCGGAGCAGGAGTTTCGCTTTGCTGGCCACGAGCAGCGGGATCACTCGACCGGGGCGGACTACATGCATGCGCGGCACTACCGAAGCGATATCGGCCGCTTCGTGAGCGTCGATCCTTTGCCCGGTAAGGCGGGGGAGCCGCAGAGTTGGAATCGCTACGCCTATGCTCTGGGAAATCCGTTGAACCTGATCGATCCGAGCGGTGAGCAGGCCATTTGTGACAATGGGGAGCTTGGAGAGGCGGACGTCGGGGTGTGTCATGGGAATCCGGTTCCATTCTATTTCGAGGCGGAATTCGATCCCCCTTTCTTTGTCGAATCGCCGCTGGTTCTGGATCATTCGATACCCGGATCGGATTGTTTTACAGCGAGCTGCTCCGGAAGAGGGGGAGATAGCTTGCTGCCCAGCGGCTCCTTTGATCTTCCCGCAATCTTGGATGGAATTTCTGATACAGCGACGGTGATTGGAGGGACGATTGCAAATAATGTTGGCGCCAATGAAGCTCTCAAAGCTGCGGGGAAAGCTCAACATGCTGCTGATGCCATTCGGGAAATTGCCTTGCCCAATAGCTTTAAAAGGCTCGCCAATCCACTGTCGACGGGAGCCGAGGCCAACGCTGCATTCCATGAGGTCCAGTCAAACTACTCGAATATTGCTGACCAGATAAAAACCAAGGCCAAGAGTCTCCAGAACGCTAAAGCGTTCAAATATGGGGCTCGGATTGGCTGGGGGATCGCCGCAGCAAGTCTGGTGATCGATGGCTGGGCATACTATGAGACCTGGGGAACCCAGAAGGCCATTCGCGGTAGCGCCAACGACGCAGCAGTGACCACGAGAGCCAACGCGGTACAAGCCCAGGCGAGAGCCCGCGCTGCGGCTGCTGGAGCTGGAGGGGGGAACTGATCGAAGAATTTTGAGCTTCCTATCTCAGAAACGGACCACTTCTGAGTGAGAAGATACTAACCTCCAATATGACCCGTTCGGCCGTTGGTTCTGCCTCGGCTGGGCGGTTTTTTTGATTCCAGTCCTTTTCTAATAGCCCCAATCCTCAATACCCTCGGTAGGTTCAGGGTAGTTTCAGGTTTGGAGGCGAAAGGCCTGCGGGTCAGAGGCTCGAGCTTTAGCCTTCAGCTTTCAACCTTCTCGGCCTGAGGGCTAGCCTTCCCTTCTCACCAGCCTTCTGCTGCGGCTCCGTATCTACCGGGATCTCCAGCGTCAGAACACGATTCTGTTCCTCGACAGAGTGCAACTATGCCTGCGTCACAGAAATCGACTTCTTCCTTGTATTCCCCGGCATCTACGGGGCCTCGCGACGAAGTCGGTGAGAAGGAAGGGCTAGACGGCAACCTCATCTGAAAAGCGAAAGCTGATATACTTTGGCGGAGTGATGTAGTAGCAAGACCTCTTAAAAGGCGTCGAAAAGGGCAGGCTTCGTTACCTGCTGAACGGCAACAACGTGAGGTATCGCCGAGATGGATGAGATCAACTGGCCGGCCTACGTTTCTACACTGATGGGAATTCTGGGCATACTCCTGTTTTTCTACGGGGGCCGCCAAGCTCCCTCTCAAGATCCCGACCTAGTTGCCAAAGCTGCCAGATTGACTAGCATTGTAGGGCGTTACTTCTCTTTTCTCATGCTGGTGGTTTTGGTAACCGTCACCGTGGGCTTGGCCTTCGTCAACCCGCTTGTGCGGTTGATTCTTCTTATTACAGTCTTCGTGATGGTCCTAGTGGCCGTGGTGCGAGGTGTGTTGGATTGGAAGAGGTCCGTCTAGTCGGCTTTTCCCAAGTTCTCCGCCATCGTGGTGGTGTTCCGCTCATCTGGTGACTGCTGCTCCGTTCTGCCGCGAACCGGTCGTAGGGCTCCAGGAGTTCTTCTTTCCATCTCGGCTGGTGAGTGCCCACCTCCGAATTCCGAATTGTCCGTGTTCGCAGCCTTATTGCTTGGAGAAGACTCCTCTTTCGGTTCCGGCATAGAGCGTCGTAGGGGTGGTGGGATCGATAGCCAGGGCTCTAACGATGGCGCTGCTGGGCCCATCGCTGATCTGGCCTCCATTGATCTCTATCCAGCTCTCGCCGTGATCCTCCGAAACGAAGATGCCGCCATAGATCGCTCCGGCAAAGACCCTGGATGGACTTACCGGATCGATGGCTAAGGAACCGACGGGGCGGGTCAAGCCGGTGCTCATCTTCTGCCAAGTGGCAGCGCCATCAAGGGACCGGAAGACACCGCCGGAGACCCCGGCATAGAGCGTGGTGGTGGTGCACGGGTCGACAGCCAGGGAGTGGACGAAGGTGGCTCCGAGACCTTTGGTGCTGGCCGACCAACCGACTCCTCGGTCGAGGCTGCGAAAGACACCTTTGCCAGTTCCTGCATAGAGTACCTGGGGCCTGGAGGGATCGAGGGCGAGTGCTGTGATCTGGCCAGGCGGGAGACCCTTCCGGTGCAGGGTCCAGCTCTTTCCTGAGTTGCGGCTACGATAGAGTCCTTGGCCTCCCGCAAAGACATTTTCCGGCTGCAACGGATCCACCGCCAAGGCATACACCGTGGTTCGCCCGGAGCCCGTGGAAGTCCAGATTGCACCTCCATCCTGCGAACGAAAGACGCCGTGGTTGGTTCCGGCGTAGAGAGTCGACGGCTGCAATGGATCGATAGCGAGGGCTCGGACAAAACCATCGCGGAGGCCGGTGCTTGACTCTGTCCAAGTCACGCCGTGGTCATCGGACCGAAAAATTCCGCCAAAAGTTGCCGAATAGACGACGTTAGGGGATTTCGGGTCGACGGCAAGAGCTTCCGTGTGCCCTTGTCCAAAGCCTTGATTGACCGCCGACCAATGCTCGCCTCGGTTTTGGCTCCGATAGACTCCGCCGCCCTGGCTTCCTGCATAGACGATGGAAGGGTTGTTCGGATCGATCACCAGGCTGCGAATCGTGGGATTGACCAGACCCTCCATGATTCGTGACCAGCTCAATCCCTCGTCATCAGAGCGGTAAACCCCACGACCTTGGGCGTCCGCGGTGTAGAGACGAGACGGTGTTGCTGGATCCACAACCAAGGTCTCTAGCTTACCGGGAGGACCTAATTCCCTGCCGGTAGGCCTTGGTGCGATGCGCTCCCACCGAGAACCTCCTTCGCTGGTGCGGAACAGGCCGCTAGAGGTCATGGCGTAGAGTTCCCCTGCCGTGGCTGGATCGAGCGCCAGGGACTGGACCTCGAGGTTGGTGATTCCGTAGTTGATTGCTTCCCAGCTGCCGCCGCCGTCGAAGGTCCGGAACACCCCCTGGTCAGAGATCACGTAGACCTTGTCTTCGCTCGCCGGGTCGATGACCAGACCGCCGATTCGGCTGGCCTCGAGGCCGTTGCTGCGCATGTCCCAGCTTTCCCCACCGTTTTCAGAGCGGTAAACCTCTCCGGTTTGGGCTCCTGCAAAGAGGGTCTCAGAGGCGCTCGGGGCGACAGCGAGCTGCACGACCTTCCCTTGGAGGAGCTGGGTGTGGCGCAACCAGCTCTTTCCGGCATCGATGCTCTTGAAGAGCCCGCCATCGCTCCAGGTATAGACCGTGTCCGGTGTTGACTCAGCTATAGCCAGGGCGTTTGCTTTGATGAATCCCAAATGGCGATCGATCACCGGCGACCAGCTGGCTCCGGCGTCGGTGCTCTTAAACAGCCCCGAGACAGTTCCCACGTAGAGAGTCGTCGACGATGAGGGATCGATAACCAGCTCGACAACAGTGCCACCATAGGGCCCCCCACTGGTCCATTCACCAAGACCTGCTTCGGCGATCGTCGGAAGGACGGCGAACCAAGAGATGAGGAGTATCTGGAGGAGGTCGGTGGGGTGGTCTCGGTGGTGCTTCCCTAGAGGGAGAAGCTGGAGCCAGGGACTGGTGAACCTCATCGTTTTCTCCTTTGCGGGGTTGTGCGACGTCCTCACGCTGTAGTCCCACTATAGATCGCTTTTCCCCGTTCTTAGGCCTGCGCCGTCTCGGTTGTCGATGGCAGGAGAACGGCCTCATCCGATCTTGAGATGCTGCTCCGTAGAGACTCCACTCGGAAGTCACCATCTCTCTGTTATTGAGATACGCCGGTTCATTATTAGGTGGGGGATAGCGCGAAAGCTGCCTTGTCTGTATCCGGATCCATCCTAGAGGCCCCTGAAATCCTTCCCAATGGGGGGGGCTCTGGCTTTCTGCAACTCATTTATTCGTAGAGACTTAGATCTTCGTGAGAAATCTATGAGAAAGCTCTGAGGGCTTTCTGAAGATCCATGAGAGCAAGAGTTCTACAACTGGGTCAACACGATCCCGAGATACAGGGAATTCGAATCCGGCCTGGTTCCCCAGAGGGACGCGGCCTCAACGAAGAAGGAGTTCACCATGGATTGGATCACGATCAGCGCCCTCGACGTTGCTGTAACGAGCTCCACCCGTAGACCAATTCACCATCACGGTGTGAATCGCCTGCAAGAAGCCCCGATCTAACAACTCCGAACGATAGCTGTCACCAAACTTAGTTGGCCGAGGGCCTCCGTGCCCGAGGTGCATCCAAAACCAAAGGAGAAATGCAATGCGAGTCACTCTGATACCTCTTTTTTTGACCCTCGCTATGAGCCTAGCCACGGATCCGATCCTGGCCCAGACATCGGACCAGGAGGACAGCCAAGCCGGCTTTTCATTGGAGCTCTCCGTCGCGAATATCGGCATCGATGGGTTTGACACCAACCGACTCGGCATCGGCCTACGGCCCCGCTGGTGCCCCGACATTCTGGGCTCACGCATTTGCGTTTGGCTCGACATCTGCCGCATCCCGCGACCTTGGAGGGATCCCTGGGCCGGCCCGATCGGTCCGATCCCTCCGATCGGTCCAAGGGCTTCCTTGAATGACCTGGAGGTCGGTCCGGGCTGGTTGATCGCCCCGGCGGTCGAATTCCAGCTGCGTCGGCAGGGGAAGTTTCGCCCGGCGATTTACCTTGGAGCGGGAATTCAACAAGTCGACGGTCGCACGACTGACCTCGGAGCCCGAGGCCGGTTCACCACCGAGTCGAGCACTAGTCCCACAGTGATGTACGGCTTCAACTTCGCGCAGGCGATTTCCCCTCGCACCACTCTTCGATTCCAGCTGGGAGCCTTCACCACCTTCCAGGAGGACCTCGAGATAACCGCCACCAGCAGAGATTCCTCTCAGCGGATCACCGCCGACGGCCACTCTGTAACCAGCGGCATTGTTGGTATTGGATTGGCGTACCGGTTCGGAGGCTAGCCCCGTCGGGAGACCAAAAATACCGAGCAGGTTTCCGGTGCCGGATGCCGCTAGCTGATTCGTACCCGTCTCGCACTCTCGCGGGACGGGCTGCGTGGGCAAGCAAGAGCGCCGCTGCTCCAGACGGCGTGAATCTCGTCTCGACGAAGTGTGAGTAAAGACCAAAGGAGAAAAGTACATGAGAAACCTGCAAAAGCTATCTATTGTCTCAAGTCTGGCTATCTTGGCTGGATGTTCTATAACGCAGGTGGCACAGAGTCCCCTCGGTGGTATTGCCGGTGGCCCAGCCGGACCACGGGACGCTAAGATTTCTGTTGAGCCACACTGCTGCCCTTCGACTGCGCTTGAAATACGCGCAAGGGAAGTAGTGGGGGAGAACAGCTTTCAATGGGTAGAATTTGGGTTTAATGTTCCAGCTGGGAGAAGAATGAATCCAATATCCGGAGTGGAAGTTTGTTATGAAATCACATCTAGTCTTCCAGGGGGAACCTATATCTCTCAGACGAGATTGACAGATATGACCACTCCCGATGCTGCACACGTGAAACTCGATGACGGGACTGATCGGAAGGACCTCGGCCCAAGATGTTATGTGGCAAGTGGGAGTTTTGAGCCTGAAGGATCTGTGACGTTGGCTCTGAAAGTCGTATTCGAAAATGTGAGTGATAGAATCATCATAGGTAGCACCAGGCTTCTATTTTGAGTAACAACCAGCCTGAACTTCTCACCGGCGTTCTACTGCGGCACCAGATCTGCCTAGATTTCCTGCGTCAGAACGCGATTTTGCTTCTCGACAGAGTGCGACTCTGCCTGCGTCGCAAAAAATGCCTTCTTCCTTGGATCTCCTGGCATCTTCGGTGCCTCGCAACGAATTCGGTGAGAAGTTCGGGCTAGCCAACCCTCACCTCCGGCAGCAAGAAGCGCCCTTCCTTTGGTCAATGCTTCTTGATGCCGCTTGCGGGGCTAGGGTCGAGACTTCGTGAGGCGGAAAAGTGGGTGAGATCGAAAGCGGCTCGAACTGTTGAGCTGCGGATGGGGTAGCTCGGGCTCCATGCAGTGACGTCCAGCCTGCGGTGGAAAGGTGTTTGCGGCGGGCGGACCGTCGGGTTGATGAAGGGAAACTCGCTTCGCGGGAACTATGGCAATGTGAAGGCACGACGAGGCTGAGTACTCGAGACCTCCCGAATCCAGGGAATGAAATGGCGTGGTGAAGTAGTTAAGTCTTTGAGATGGTTCACGCAGTAGCCGGCAGAGTGCCGTCTGTGCCGACGCTCCCAGCAGCCCTAACGGACGGGACCGATCTCAAGGAGGAACTTCAGTGCGAAGATTCGGCAGGACCCTCATGAATCTACCTTCGGCGATCTTTCTTCTCGCTTTCTTCCCGTCATTTTCTTCTATCCCTCTAGGAGCGCAGGACGCTCCCCAGTCGATATTCGGAGAGGTCGTCGATGTTCGAGTGGTGAATCTCGAGGTGGTGGTGGAGAACCGTCGCGGTGAGAGGGTGGAGGGGCTCCATGCGGAGGATTTCGAGTTGTGGGTGGATGGAGAAGCCGTACCGATCGAGTTCTTCAACGAAGTGCGGGAGGGTCGTGCTGTCGATGCGCTGCCTTCTCTCGAGGGCCCGACTTCGCGACTGAGCCCTGGCGAACCGGTAGGGACCAGCTATCTAGTCTTCATCGACGACTACTTCAACTTCGCGAAGCTTCGCAATCGTGCCCTGGACGGGATTCGCGATCACCTCTCCCGCATGGGGCCAGAGGATCGCATGGCAGTGGTGGCCTTCGACGGCAGGAAGTTGGATATGTTGTCCAACTGGAGCCAATCTCCCGCCCACCTGCAAGAGGTTTTCAATGGAGCTAGGCAGCGCCGGTCCGATGCCTATCTCGTTCGCCTACGCCTCGGCTTCACTGGTATCCACCCGGAAGAGATCATCAGCAAATTGGAAGCCCGAGTGGAGAATCTGGCCCAGGCAGTAACAGCGACCATGCGCAGCTTTGCCAATCCTTCGGGCCGCAAGGTCATGCTCCTGGTTTCGGGAGGCTGGCCCTACTCGCCCCGGCGATACGTCACTCGGTCCGAGCTGGTGACGGACTATGACCGCGGGGAGCGAATTTACGGTCCTATTCACGAAACGGCCAATCAACTGGGCTACACCTTGTACCCCATCGACGCCCCTGGCATCAGCTCCAGCGGAGTCGACGTCACCCAGCGTCGGCCCAACAGGAGTTTCAACACAGTCCAGGAAGAAGAGATGGACTCGACCCTGCGGCTGATAGCTGACGCTACCGGCGGCAGGCCTTTGCTGGATGGCTCTCGCTTCGACGCCCTAGACCAGGTGGTAACGGATACTCGTAGCTACTATGGCCTTGGCTTTAGTCCCGCCTGGGAGCGGAACGACCTGCGTCACGACGTTCGCCTCGAGGTGAAGGGGAGAGGTCTCCGAACTCGCTACCGGGATCGTTTTCTGGACTTCTCCAGAGAGAAAGAAGTGTCGTTTTTGGTGGAGAGCGCTCTGCTGTTGGGAGATCTGCCGGGGGCGAGCCCCATGGAGGTCGAATTCCTGGCGGCGGAGAAGAGTTTCCGCCGGGTGCAGGTTCCTGCCAAGGTGATCTTCCCTTTGGAGGAGCTGACCTTCTTGCCCCAAGAGGGCCAGTATCTGGCTCAACTGGAGCTACGCATCGCCAGCCTGGACGAGCGGGGCTATCGCAGCGAGTTGGACTTGCTGCCCTTCGAGCTGCACAGCTCCGAACTGCCGAGGCCTGGTGACCTTGGAACCCAGGAGGTCACTCTAAAGCTTCGCCGAAGGCCCCACGACCTCATCTTCTCCCTCCACGATCCCCTCAGCGGCACGATTCTGATGAAGCAAGTCGGTTACCCGAAAGAGGGTGGGGCTTCAGGTAGGTAAGCTCGATCTGCCTTTCGGCGGCTCGCCGCCGAGACCATCGCACTGAGGTGGAATCCAGTGAAGGCAACCCACCCTAAGCCTTCTCGACTTCCTGAGAGGAGCAGCTGGGAGAGACTCATTGAGCCGATATTCTTGGTCGGGCTCTCGATCGCTTTGAAGAACCAGGGAGCAGGGGGAAGGTGTCTGAAAAGGTGACAGGACCTTTTTGGAACCTGAGCGTTTGGAGCCTGAGCGGGGTAGAGGTCGGTATGGTACGCCGCCAGGGACTCGAACCCCGAACCGCCAGATCCGAAGTCTGGTGCTCTATCCATTGAGCTAGCGGCGCTTGGGGAGAGCATCTCACGATTTGGCCGGGAGTGAGAAGTCATTTCTTAGGGGTCGCTCTTCAGATCCGCAGCAGATGAAGAGCCAACCGAGCCGGGTTGGAGAACGCCTGGTGTCCGGTGCCCTTCACTGAATCCTGACCGAGTCTCGAGCGACCCTCCTTCCCCTTCCCTTGGCTCGAGGTTCACCTTCGGCTATCCTTCGAGCAAATTTAGATACTTCGATGAGTCCCCGGCTGCACCTTCTTCAATCATCGGACTGGAGTAAACACCTCGTGAGATTCCAACCACTCTTCGTCGCAGTGCTTCTCGCAACATCCCTGATCATGGCTGCCCTGATTATCAACTCGAAGCGCCCGACAGTGGAGACGGACCAACCCTCTGCGGCCCATGTGACCGCGACGGGGAAGTGCGCCAGCTGCCATCGCACTACGGCCTCGGCGGTGGTCCACGAGTATGAAATGAGTGAGCACGCGGTCCAAGGGATCAGTTGCCTCGACTGTCACCAGCCGACGGACGGGCAAGAGGAGGTAGCTCACAACGGCTTCGTCATCGCCACGGACCTGACTTCCAAGAACTGCGCAACCTGCCACAAGACCCAATACGATCAATTCCTCAGAAGTCGCCACGCGGCGCCGGCCATGGCGGCTGTTACCGGCCCTGCCGGATTCACCGAGGAACAGATCGAATTTGCTGAGCTTCACCATCCCGGCACAGTGAGGAGGCCGGCGAACGCGCTCTCGATGCTGGAAGGGCAAGCGGCGATCGATTCCGGCTGCGTCAAATGCCACCAGATCGGCGCGCCCAATGCGGACGGCTCTATTGGCAGCTGTACCGAATGCCATGCCCGGCACAACAGCTCGATCCGCCTGGCTCGAACGCCCGAAACCTGCGGTCAATGCCATATGGGGCCGGACCACTCCCAGCTCGAGATCTACCATGAGTCGAAACATGGCGTTCTATTCGTCGACCAGAAGGCCGACATGAATCTCGAGGCGAAACCAGCTGCGCTGACCACGGCTGACATGCCGGTTCCCACCTGTGCCACCTGCCATATGAGTGGGCTCAACGGCACCGGGTTCACCCACGACACCACCGAAAGGCTCTCGTGGTTCCTCTACGCTCCGGTGTCGAAGAAGCGGCCCACCTACGTGCAAGGCCAGGTAGCCATGAAGAGCACCTGCCAGCAGTGCCACAGCAGCGGTACGGTGGAGCGTTTCTACGAGGAAGCCGAGCAGATTGTCGCCAGCACGAATACCAAGATCAGCGAAGCTCTCGAGCTTATCGCTGCGGCCCGGGCAGACGGGCTGATGACCTCGGAACCGTTCGACGAGGAGCTCGATTTTCTGGAGTTCGATATCTGGCACTACTACGGTCGCACAGCCAAGCATGGAGCCTTCATGGGCGGTGCGGATTTCGTTCAGTGGCACGGCAACTACGAGTTGCTCCACTATCGAGTGAAGATCGAATCCGCCATCGAGGAGCTCCGTGCGGCTATCTAACACGCCTCGATTGCGCCGGTGGGTGGTCGAGCTCTTCGCCGCCGGCAATCTCGCATTTCTGGCCGTGGACATTTGGTTCGCCCACTCCATGAACCGGTTTCACTACGGGGCTGAGTGGATTCCCTTCGTCTTTTCCCTGATCGCCCCGATCCTTCTGCTCCCCGGGCTCTTCAGCTTCCAACCTCATCGAGGTCTAGGGCTGTGGAGCGGATGGCTCGTCGGGTTGCTCAGTATCGGCGTGGGCATCGCAGGGCTGGCCTGGCATCTCCATGGCACATTCTTCCTCGAACAGACACTTCACAACCTGGTCTATACGGCTCCCTTCGCCGCACCCCTGTCCTACGCGGGATTGGGTTTCCTGCTCTTGCTGAATCGCACCGAAGACCCGAAAAGCCAAGGGTATGGGCAGTGGATTCTCCTACTCGCGGCCGGTGGCTTCGCGGGGAATTTTGCGCTGACCCTGGCCGATCACGCCCAGAATGGCTTCTTTCACTCCTCCGAGTGGTTCGCCGTTCTCGCCGCGGCCTTCGGGTTCTCTTTTCTTCTCGTGGCGACTTTCGCAAGCCAGGACAGGCGCCTGCTTCGAGCCTGTGGTTGGATGATGGTAGGCCAAGTGCTCGTCGGGCTCCTCGGAGCGGCCCTGCACATCAGTGCGATCCTCGACGGCCCGAGTGCATCCCTACTCAGCAACGCCATCCACACAGCGCCCCTTTTCGCACCCTTGCTTTTCGCCGATCTCGCGATCCTCGGCGGCATCGGCCTCTGGTGCTGTGCATCGACCTCGCCGGAAGTGGGGGAGGCAGTGCCGGAAGCCACGGCTGCGGGAGCCGCGTGAACAAAGCGGCCTAGATCGCTTGGAGCGACCAAACCTCGGAGCTGAGGCACCCTCAGTCCGGATTGATCAGCGGGTTCGAGGGAAATGGGAGCGGTGGCGGGCCGATCGGGCCGCGAGGGCGGTAGACCGGGCGATGGCGGCGGCGCGTCCACTCATTGGCTGAGCCTCCATCGTAGGGTTGTTTGTGGGGAATCAACACGTGCACGTCGGCGGCACTATCCACTTCTTCCGTCGATTGGTTGGTCTCGATGGTGGCGCCGGACGAGCTGCAGGCGGTGCTACTGAGAATCAGGCCCATGGCCAGGACAGCGAGGGCTCCCGGGAAACCCAATCGACGTGATCTCATAGCTCATCCTCCGCCAGCTCGTAAATGAAAAAAGCGCCGTCTGTAGGATCGGCAAGCAGAGCGATGCGGCCATTGGCAAGCTCATCGCTGGGCTCCAAAAGGACCGCTCCACCCAGGGCTCGGCAATTCTTCACGGTAGCCGGCACATCGGCAACTCCGACATAGGGGGCCCACCCGGGTCTAGCTTGCTCATCCTCGATGGCTACCAGCCCTGTTCGGGGCTCCCCACGGTGGACAAAGACGGGGTAGTCGCCAAAAGGGGAAGCCATCGTGCTCGCCTCGAATCCCAAAACTTCGCCATAGAAGCGGGTCGCGGCGGTAACGTCATCGGTCCACAACTCGGCCCACACCCACCTCCCTTCACCCTTGGGTCCACCGATGGACTCATCCGGGTCCGCCAGGGCCAGCGGGGCGCCCTGGGGATCGGAAATGACGGCAAAGGAACCGAATCCAGGCACTTCTGTTATTTCCTCATGGAGGGTGCCGCCGAGGCGGCGTGCGGCTTCAACCGAGGCCTCGAGGTCCTTGACCACGGCTACGGCGAGCCAGAACGCCCCTTCGACGCCTGTTTCGGAGTCGTCGATCCGGTTGATGCTGGCCAGGGGCTCACCCCCGTTGAGGGCCGTCCAGTTGCCATTCTGAGTAGATTGGAAACTCCAGCCAAAAAGCTCGCCGTAGAAAGTCTTCGCTACTTCGGGATCTTTGGTCAGCAGATCGAACCAGCGCACCTCGCTAGCCAGGCCCACCTGCACCGGCAGAACGACAGCGGCGAAGACCGTGATCCAGGAGAGGGCGGCCAGCTTTTGGGGCCTTCCGAGTCTGGGGGTTGGGGACATAAGGAAGTCTCCTCGGTAGCGGACGGTTTGCTCCTCGTTAGCCGACAAGTTCCTCGAGCTCCGTATGGGCAGGGGCTCGAGGTCGTGAAGTTCGGAAAATCTAGCATGATCTCTCGAGTCAGCCGTGCCGAGAATTGGATCTCCGAGGTCAACAGAGGATGGGGATTGGCCAACTGGGCTCTCGCGAGACCTCGAGACTAGGAGTCCCTTACGGATTTAGATAGACTCCTAAGTATATAAACCCGTGAGGTTCCTAGGAGGTCCTAGATGCTCAGCTTCAAGAGAATCCTCTACCCGACGGACTTTTCTTCTTGCGCTCGGCAAGCGCTTACCCAGGCGCTACGGTTCGCGAAGGAATTCAACTCCGAGCTTCATGTACTCCATGCGGTCTTGTTGCATAGCCAGGACCCTTACAATCCTGCCTATCATTTCCCAGATCCTAGCGAGATCTTGCAGCGATTGAACCAGCTCGCCTCCTCGGAGATGACTCGGCTGCTAGAGCCTCACCTAGGCGGGGCTCTGGAGATTCATCAGGTTTTGGAGCGGGGAATCGCTGCCGGGCCGGTGATTCTGGACTATGCCCAGGTGAATGAGGTCGACCTCATCGTGATGGGGTCCCACGGCCGCCGAGGCCCACGGCGATTCCTTCTTGGAAGCGTAGCCGAGGAGGTGATGCGCGCGGCCTCCTGTCCAATCCTAACGCTACGGGAGCGACCCGAGGCCGAGGTTGTCGCGCCCATTCGGACCTTGGTGGTCGCCGTCGACTTTTCGGAGAATTCGAAGACCGCTCTCGCCCTGGCTGGTGAGCTAGCGGACTTCTACGACGCCCGTCTACACATCGTTTATGTGTTGGAATCTCGTCGTTTCCCCGATTTCATTCTTCCCGTGAGCGAGGGGCTCGTCGCTAAGGCTGCGAAGCTTCACGGCATGGCCGAGGAACGACTCCAGGAAATGGCCGAGGGGGTGCTGGGGCAGAAAGACTCCTTCGACCTCCATGTTTGCCTCGGCCGAGCTGCCCCGGAGATTCTCGGTTTCAGCGATCAGGTTGGCGCGGATCTGATCCTGATGGGAGGGCAGGGATTCAGCCCCGTGGAGGATCTGTTCTTCGGAAGCACCGCCGAGGGGGTGGTGCGCCGGGCTCTGTGCCCCGTGCTGACCATCAAGGCCTCTCCAGCGCAGGGCCATGACGGCTCGGGGTACCAGGAGGGTGGTGCCGCATGAGAGAGGCAATGGGTTTCCCTTTGCCGGGCTTCGTGCGGGCAGGTGCCTTGGTCCCCAATTGCCGGATTTCCTGACTAGACCAGAGTAGACTAGCGGTCTCGCTCGGTATTTAAGGCTCGAGGTGTGGCCAGGATGAAGGAGAAGACTATGTCGAAGGCTCAGAGAGGGTTGGCACTGACGGTCTCAGGGATGGTGGCAGTCCTGACGGTGGCTTGCAGCTCAGGCGACCCGGAACCCACCCGGGAGGCTAGTGTTCGGCCGGTCAAGTTGCTGACCGTCGAGGCAGCCGACTCGGGTCAGTCCCGGCGCTTTCCCGCCGTCGTGAAGGCGGCACAATCTTCTGAGCTTGCTTTTCAGGTTCCCGGTCTGCTCCAGGAGCTACCGGTCAACGAAGCTCAAAGGGTCGAGAGGGGAGCGCTTCTGGCGAAGCTGGATCAGCGCGATCTCCGGAGTAGTCTAGCCTCTGCCAAAGCTGACCACGACAATGCCGAGGCTGAGTACCAGCGGGCTGTTCGCTTGGCGGAGGGCAACGCTATCGCCACCAATGTGGTGGAACAGCGCCAGACCCGCCGGGATGCAGCGAAGGCAGTGCTCGACTCGGCAGAAAAAGCTTTGAGTGACTCCGTGATCACTGCTCCCTTCGATGGTGTAGTAGCGAAGGTTCACGCCAAGAAACTCCAAAATGTGCAACCCCAGCAAGCGATCGTAACGGTGATCGGTGGCGAGGGCCTCGAAGCCACCATCGACCTGCCTGCCAGCATCATTGCCCGGGTTCGCACCACCCAGGAAGCGGAGGCCTTCGTGGTCTTCGACGTGGCCCCCTCTACTCGTGTCTCGGCGGTCTTCAAGGAGGCGGCGCTGGAGGCGGACCAAACCACTCAGACCTACGAGGTGAGTTTTAGCTTCGAGCGTCCGGAGGACCTCGTCATCCTTCCGGGGATGAACGCCACGGTCATCCTAGAGACCTCTTCGCAGGACCTCCATGGGGATCAGGCAGCCCAAGGGGGCATCGGGGTGGCCGTCCCCGTGAGCGCTATCGGCAGCGAGGGTGACCGCAACTATGTTTGGCTGATCGATGGCGAATCCATGACGGCCTCCAAGCGTTGGATAACGATTCAGCCGGGTGTGGGGGAGAGCGCCGTGGCAACGGAGGGTTTGGCCCCTGGAGATACCATCGCCGGAGCGGGCGGCTCCTACCTGGCAGAAGGCGCGAAGGTCCGACCCTGGACCGAGTGAAGCGGCAAAGGTCGGAGAGACAAGTCATGAACCTCGCAGAATACTCCATCAAGAATACTCTCCTCAGTGTCATCGTGATTCTGGTGGCCTTGTTTGGCGGCTGGTCCGCCTACCAAAGCATGCCCCGCTTCGAGGACCCGGAATTCACCATCCGCATCGCCCAGATCTTCACACAATACCCCGGGGCCAGCCCGGAGCAGGTGGCGGAGGAGGTCACCGAGCCCCTGGAGACAGCCATTCAGCAGCTCCAGGAGGTCAAGAGCGTCGAGTCAACTTCGTCGGATGGCGTGTCGGAGATCAAGGTCGAGATCAAATACGAATTCTCCCGCAACAAGTCAGATTTGCAGGTGATCTGGGGCAAGTTGCGCAACAAGATCAAAGATGCCGAGAGAGCCCTGCCACCGGGGGCCACGGCTCCTGCTGTTTACGACGATTTTGGCGACGTCTATGGCCTGCTCTACCTACTCACCGGTGACGGCTATTCTTTCGCCGAGCTGAAACGCTATGGAAAGAGCCTGCAGCGTGAGTTACTCCAGGTTCCTGGAGTCGCCAAGGTAGTTCTCTCCGGGGACCAGCCAGAAGCGATCTATGTGGAGATTTCCCGGGAAAGCACCGCGGCCCTTGGACTCTCCCAGGGAGAGATCTTTTCCGCGTTGAGCAGCCAGGGTTCTACCGTCACCGCGGGTACGGTGCCGGTAGGGGATCGGAGAATGGTCATTCAGCCCTCCGGTGCTGTCGATTCCGTAGAAGAAATCGAGAATCTCCTTATCTCGACTTCTTCCACCGGACGCCTGATCTACCTAAAAGATGTTGCCAGCGTCCGCCGCGACTACCAATCACCCCCCAGCAAGCTGATTCGGTACAACGGCAAGCCGGCCATCGCTCTGGGCATCTCGAACGTCACGGGCTCTAATGTGGCGGCGATCGGCGATGCCGTTGCCGACAAAATGACTGACCTCGAAGGACTCCGCCCTCTCGGCATTGAGCTTCACGAGTTCTACCACCAGGGCAATATCGTCGAGGCGGCGGTCAAGAATTTCGCCCTCAACGTGGGGGCGGCGGTTGTCATCGTCGTGGTGACGTTGTTGATCTTCATGGGCTTGCGTTCCGGTCTTGTCATCGGCGCCGTGCTCCTTCTGATCATCGCCGCTACCTTGTGGACTATGGATCTGGCCGGTATTCCCATGCACCGGATCTCTCTTGGTGCCCTGATCATCGCTCTCGGCATGATGGTGGACAACGCCATCGTGGTGACCGAAGGCATCCTCGTGGGGACTCAGCGGGGCCGTAAGAAGCTCGACATCGCGAAGGAAGTAGTCGACCAAACCAAGTGGCCTCTCCTAGGGGGCACGCTGGTGGGCATCATCGCCTTCGCTCCCATCGGCTTCGCACCTGGCAGCACCGCGGAGTACACCGGGCACCTGTTCTGGGTGATCCTCATTTCCCTCACCTACAGCTGGGTATTCGCCCTGACCCTAACCCCTCTCTTTTGCCATTGGCTGTTCCGGGAGAGCGCTGGGACGAGCGGGCAGAACCTCAAGGAGAGCGCCTTCTTGCGGCGCTACAAGAGCTTCCTGCGGCGCATGCTCGCTGCCCGCAAGCGAGTCGTCCTCGCTGCAGTGGCTCTCTTTGCCCTGGCCCTCTGGGGGTTCGGTTTCGTGACTTCAGGCTTTTTTCCCTCCTCCACGACGCCGCAGATGGTCATCGACTACTGGTTGCCCCAAGGGGTCGACATCGACCGAACCAGCCGGGATATGGAAGAGATCGAACGCTTCGTTACCAGCTTGGACGGGGTCGTAGGCGCCCAAACCATAGTCGGTGGTGGGACTCTTCGCTACATGTTGGTCTATGGGGGGCAATCGCCGAATTCCGCTTACGGACAGGTGCTGGCGCGGGTCGATGATTTCAAAAAGCTCGACGGGCTGATGCCTCAGGTCCGAGAGTTCATCGCCGAGCGACTCCCGGAAGGACAAGCCAAGGTTTGGCGCTTCGTCCTGGGTCCAGGAGGGGGCTCTAAGGTCGAAGCGTCCTTCCAGGGGCCTGATCCGGCGGTTCTACGTAGCCTGTCCGGCCAGGCGAAGACGATCATGGCAGAGGATGGCGGCGCCGTGTTCATCAAAGATGATTGGCGTCAGCGGGTCGGGGTCGTTGAAGCGATCTACTCCGAGAGCCGCGGCCGCCGGGCCGGGGTGTCGCGTGAGGACGTGGCTGCAGCGCTGCAGACCAATTTCACCGGCCGATCCGTGGGGGCCTACATCGAAGGAGACGAGATCCTCCCCATCGTGGTCCGAGCCCCTGCCGCTGAGCGAGCAGGAGTCGCAGATATCGAGAATATCCAGGTACTGAGCTCAATAACCGGTTCAGTACTTCCCATCGGGCAGGTGACCGATGGCTTCAAAACCATTTGGCGCGATGCCCAGCTGCGTCGGGAGAATCGCGTTTGGACCATCAAGGCTCAATGCGACCCGGGTGGGGACGAACCCTCCTCCGAGCTCTTCGCTCGGCTGCGGCCAAAGATCGAAGCCATCGAGCTTCCGGCGGGCTATTCTCTGGAGTGGGACGGAGAGTATGGCGACTCTCAGGAGTCCAATTCCAGCTTGGCCTCGACCCTGCCTCTGGGCTTCCTCACCATGGTCCTGGTGGTGGTTGTGCTATTCGGTGCTTTGCGGCAGCCATTGGTCATTTGGCTCGTGGTACCGCTGGCGGTGGTGGGGGTGGTCGGAGGCTTGGTGATTACCGGAACACCCATGGAGTTCATGGCCATCCTGGGGGTGCTGTCTCTCTCCGGGCTGCTGATCAAGAACGGCATTGTCCTGGTGGAACAGATGGACACCGAGACCGGCAAAGGAGGCTCTCGCTTCGAAGCAGTGATCAACTCCGCTGCTAGCCGCGTGAGGCCGGTGATGATGGGGACCCTGACCACGGTGCTTGGGGTCATTCCTCTATTCACAGACGTTTTCTTCAAGTCCATGGCCGTTGTCCTCGTCTTCGGTCTGACCTTTGCGACCCTGCTGACGCTGGTCATCGTGCCGGTGCTCTACTCGATATTCTTCAAGATCTCCGAGAAGACCTCCGATGCGACTTCATAAGAGCGGGTTTGCTATCGCTGCGGCCCTGTTCCTCCTTCCCGGTTGCTCTCAGAATCGCCCTCCCGAGGCGGCGGACACAGCGGCGCAGGCGCAGGTTCCGGAAATACCGGATGCATGGTCCGCCGGTACGAAGGGAGAAGCTATCGAGGTGGGCTGGCTCGCCTCCTTCGAGGATCAGACGCTCAGGGACTTGGTGAGTGAGGCTCAGGTTCACAACAAGAGTCTTCAGGCTGCAGCCGCTAACGTAGATCGCGCCCGCGCGTTGGCTCGGCAGGCCGGCTCAGCCTTAAAGCCCCAGGTGGGCCTATCCGCAGGGGGTAGCCGTTCTGGTGTCGCCGGAAGCTCCGCGCAAACCGACAATCTCAACCTCGGCCTAGATATCAGCTGGGAGCTCGATGTCTGGGGACGCCTACGAGCCGGCCGGCGCGGTGCTCTGGCTAGCGCCGAGAGCGCCGAAGCCGATTTCCGGTTCTCTCAGTACTCCCTGGCCGCCGGCGTTGCCCGGGGCTATTTCCTCGCCATCGAGGCCGGGCAGCAGGAGGAGGTGGCTCAGGAGACGGTTGCCGCTCTGGAGGAGACTTTGCGCATCGTGGACTTGCGCTATGAGAATGGGGTGGTTTCGGCTCAGGATCAGGCCCTGGCGAGGGCCGACCTGGCGACGGCGCGAGACCGCCTGGTGACCGTGGAGGGGTCTCGGCGGGACGCGCTGCGATCTTTAGAGGTCCTCCTCGGCCGCTACCCGGCAGCGGAACTGGAAGTGGGGAAGACCCTTCCCTTGGCCCCTCCCCATCCTCCTGCAGGTTTGCCCTCGGAAATCCTCGAGCGTCGACCGGATCTGATCGCGGCGGAGCGGCAGGTAGCGGCGGCCTTCGACGCCGTCGACCAGGCTCGAGCAGCCCGTCTTCCGACTCTCGGGCTCACCGGAAGCCTCGGTGGCTCCTCTAGCGATTTGTCGAGCCTGGTAGACCCGGCCAATCTTGCCTGGAGAGTGGGTTCTAGCCTACTCGCCCCCCTCTTCGATGGCGGGCGCAGGCGGGATCAGGTGACGGTTGCCACTGCGGACCAGGAGCAGGCCCTCGCTGCTTACGGCCAGGCCGCCCTTCAAGCCTTTGGTGAAGTCGAGACGAGCCTTGACCAGGGAGTCATTCTGAGCAGGCGCAGAGAAGAGCTGACCATTGCCGCCAAGGAGGCCAAGGAGGCTCACCGTATAGCTGACTTGCGGTATCGGGAGGGAGAGAGTGATCTGTTGGATGTTCTTGGAGCCCGCCAGAGGGTGATTGCCGCTGACAGTAACCTAGTCTCCGTGGAGCGCCAGCTTCTCGACCAGCGGGTTAACCTCCACCTGGCCTTGGGAGGAAATTGGCAGGTCGAGTAGCCCCGATTCCTGCATTTGCCTCTCGATATCCCGCTACCGCAGGGCCTCCTGCTGCTCCCGGAGCACGCGACCGAGCTCCTTTAGCATGTCCGGATCCGTCAGAATCCCGGTGTGACCTCGATCAAACCCCCTTAGGCTTGCTGCATCCTCCTGTATCCAAGCTGGAAGTTGGCTCGGCAAGGTCACCGTGCCATCGTTGTTGTGGGACATGCGCCAAGTGGGGCCACCGAAGGCAAAGAAGACGACGTGGGGCAATCGGCTTCGCAGCCGGGTGCGCGCCAATTGCGTTAGGTAGTCGCTACCGGGCTCCAGATCTCGCCAGGAGGGAACGACGGCAGGGGAGTAGCGAACTCCTTGGCTGGCCGCCGAGTGCCCTTCGAAAGGAGTCGCGGCGGTCACCAGGAGTCGGATGGATGGCCTGGCCTCAGGAGACCCAAGCCGGTCTGCTACTGCCCGGGCGATCAAGCCCCCCATGCTATGGGCGACCAAGAAGACCTCTTGGAAGCCGTGTTTCTGAGCGAGCGCCTCGAGTAGGCTGGTCGTGGCGCCGGCCATCTCCCCCAGGGGAGCACCGGAAGGGTAGACCAACAGCCAAGGTTGGAAGCGGGAGCGGTCTAGATTTTCGATGGCAGCTCGCCAGTCCTGAGGGGAACCCCCGGCGCCATTGACGAACAGGAGAGCGATGCGATCCGGGTCGAAGGGCTCTAGAAAGTCGATGCCGAAGCCGATCGTCTGACTGAATTCGAGAGGCTGCCAAAGCCCCTGGGTTCCGGCTTCTGTGCTCAGGTGTGGATCATCTAGAGTGGAGAGCTCACCACTACGAACCCGGATTGCAGCCGGTGGGCTGTCCATCTCCGCAACGGCGAGTCCCTGGACGACTTCCAAGCGCTCATTGAGGGCGATCTCGAGAAAGTCGAAGTCATTTCCGGGAGCCGCCCAAAGGCCAACCTCGCCTCCGACCTCTCCCCCTGCCTCCCCAGAATCCCAGCGGCCGTTTCCGTTCAAGTCGGCGAAAGCGGTAACCCAGTAGTAACGGCTGTCCGGCACCAGCAGGGCGAAAGCTGAGGTCGTGCTGAGCCTGGAAAAGGCCACCACTTCACGCCCCGCTTCCTCTGAGGTCGAGTCATTCCCGACCGCTGTGGCCACCACCAGGACCTGGTTGGCATCGTAGTCGGACTCGACGACGCCGCTGAGGACCACGGTTCTACTTTCCTTTCTGAGGTCCCTGGCGAGGGGGAGCATGGTTTGGCAACCGACCAGCAGCACCAGAAGGAAGACAGCCATAATTCGCATAGGGAATTTCATGAAAGTTGGAAGGGGCATGCTCATTGGGGCGCCGGATTCAAGGTGCAACGAAGGCCAATGCAAAGCGAATTACAAAGGCATTGGTGATGTCGACAAAGAAGGCCGCCACCAGAGGCAGAATGATAAATGCTGTTGGGGATGGGCCGTGGGTCTTGGTGACGGCGGTCATGTTGGCGATGGCGGTAGGTGTCGCTCCCAGGGCGAAACCGCCGAAACCGGCGCTCAACACAGCTGCTTGGTAGTCCCGCCCCATCAGGGGGAAGAGAATCAACAGAATGTAGGCGACAGCGGCAAGGGTTTGTAGGGCGAGAATGATCAGCAAGGGGCCGGCGAGATCAGCGATGGTCCAAAGCTGCATGCTCATCAAAGACATGGCGAGAAAAAGGCCGAGGGAAAAATCTGATACCAGGGCCAGAGAACGAGTCCTTGCCGGCCAACTCATTTTGGGGAAGATACGGGGAAGGGTGTTGGACATGAGGATTGCGGTGAGCAGGCAAGTTACGAAGAGAGGCAGCTTGAGACCCAGGGAAGCGATGATGTCGTTGGCGATGTAGCCGACGATGATCGCGATATGAAGCGTCAGCAGAACGGCCATCAGATTCAGATGATTGATGGAATCTTTGCCGTCCGTCTCATATTCCAAACCAACGACGGCGGATTCTGACTTCTCCCCTGACAGCCCGTACCGTTCAATGAGGAAACGGGCGATGGGGCCTCCGATGAGGCTCGCTACCACTAGCCCAAGGGTCGCCGAGGCAACTCCGATCTCCAGTGCATTCTCGATCCCGAGGGCCACCACTTCCGGCGCCCAAGCGATGGCGGTGCCGTGTCCGCCAATCAGCGAGGTAGAGCCGGCCAGAACACCTATCGGTGGAAGCGTTCCTACCAGAGCCGCTCCGGCAATCCCTACTACGTTCTGAAGGACGATGAACAAGAGGGTGAGAACTAGGAGAATCGCTAGAGGTCTGCCTCCTTCGATCAAATCCGAGAAGCGTGCATTGAGGCCAATGGCAGTGAAAAAGTAGACCAATAATTGGTCCCGGGCTCCAAGCTCGAAAGTGATCTCTACGCCAGAGAATAGAAAGATCAGGAAAATGGCGGCTGCGGCTAGCAACCCACCGGTCACCGGCTCAGGAATATTGTAGGAGCGCAGCAGGGGAACCCGTCTGTTGATGTGGACGCCGGCGAAGTAGACCAGAATGCCAATGGTGGTGGTCAGGAATCCGTCGACAATGTACTCGTGCATCTCGTTGCTCGTCTCGCGGCCCTGGTCCCTAGTGGAGTAGACCTGATTTCTTGATCGATTTGTCGATGGCGTCTGCCAGCTCCTTGATCAGAGCATCCGCCCCACTAGGGTTGAAGGTCTCGCTGATACCGGCCCAGATCATTCCTTTGGATTCCATGCTGTAGATGACGGTTTCTACCTGGACGATAGTGTCCTCGCGGAAATATCCGGGCTCGAAAACTTCCTTCCACCCTCGGACCCAATAACCATCCCAGATCCTGTAGGTAGGCTCCAGGTGCCAAGTGGCCGGGGTGCTGCTAATGGCTTGTTCCTTGCTGACCAGGCGCAGGGTGATGACAGCATCGACGCCCGCCTCCTCTAATTTTTTCTTGGCTACGGCTTCATCCTTGGCATCTTTTGTGGGCATCAGGGTGTAGCCGGCAAGGCCCTGAGCACCCCGCGCCGTCAGCTCACGGGCCAGGGAATCCTCAACGGAACGACGGGAGCTCTCGTTGTCGCTGATCAGAAAAGCAACGACTTTCTCGCCGTTGAGCTGGCCGAACACGGCATCGGGGTCTTGCCAGGTAGAGATGAAATGGGTGGAGGTACAGGCACAGAGACAGGCGGTGGCCAGAAGCAGGGAAGAGAGTCGCAGGAATGGCTTCATGATTCGGTCCTCCAAGGTAGTTGATGCTGCGGCAAGGCGGACACGCCTTCGTCAGCTAGTCTCCGGAATAGGGTTCGACTCGAGAGGTCACTTCTCCATGATCCATTACGCGGATTACGACCCGGGCAGGAATCCCGGGGTCGATATCTTTGGGGATGCTCGTATCGATACTCTGCGTGAAATTCCGATCGCGGTGTCTCCAGGAAAGGGTGGCTTGCTGTCTTTTGTTCGTGGTCGCAGAGAACCCTAGGGAATACTCTCGAAGTGGAAGAATCCGATTGGTCTCGACGCGCATACTTGTTTTTGGAACTCTCAGCGAAACATCCAAGAGTGGGGCATTCGTCTCATTCCGAATGACCACTGCGTCGATGGTCTCCCGGTGGACTGAAGAGAGCCCTGAACAGGCCGCGAACGTCAGGCCCATGGCTAGGGCGAGGGCCAAGAAGACTACAGAGGGTCGGCGTTCCTCAAGTTCCATCGCAGCGATACTCGTTCCAACCTGCTGCTATCTTTTTATCGCAGTAGTCCCGACTTTTTGATGGCATCGTCGACCGCTTCTGAAAGCTCTTTCACCAAAGCATCGGCCCCTTTGGGGTCGGTCGTCTCGCTGAGACCAGCCCAGATCAGTCCGTTGGACTCTAAGCTGTAGATCATGGTCTCTACTTGAACTACGGTGGTCGGCCGTGCGTGTCCGGGGTCGTAGACGCTGCCCCACCCTCGAGTCCAGGAACGACCGAAATCGCCGTAGTCGGACGACTGGTGCCAGGTGGCCGGGGTGCTACTGATCGTCTGGGCTTCGTTGACGACCCGCATAGTGACGACAGCCTGTACGCCCGCTTTCTCGAGCTTCGCCTGCGCCACGGCTTTGTCTTTACCGTCTTCTGCGGTGAGCAAGGTATGGCCAGCAATCCCCTCAGCTCCGCGGGCGGTCAGCTCGCTGGCAAGAACCTCTTCGGCGGAGCGGCGGGCGTCCTCGTCGTCGCTGATCAGAAATGCCGCCACCTTTTCGCCGTGGAGTCGGCCAAAGACGACATCGGGATTCTGCCAAGTTGAGAGGAATTGGGTTGAGGCGCAGGCACCGAGGCTCGCGGCGAGAACGAGGCCGGCAAGAGATCTAACCATGGGGGTCATGTTTCGGTCCTCTAGGAGTTATTGAAGAGAGTTGCAGCCGAGGGGCGTCGTGCACGCCGTTTCGAGATTCCGAGAGTTCTCACCGAGCTTCGTCTGGCAAAAAGGGTGGCACACGCCTCAGCCTGGTAAGGATAGCGGGTTTTGCTGAGCCTCGAGAACTTTTCAGGGCTCGAAGTCTCCTTTCTCAAACTCATCAGCGCGAGGGCGCGGTTGGCGATGACCTCCTTGGTGGTCAGATTCGTCGAGTAGCTGCTCCCTCGTGAAGAACGTCGATGCGGACTCTTCCTTGAGGGCTCATTTCATTGCCTGGTGTAGAGGGCCATTCGTTGCTCGACGGTGGGCCCTAGGAGGAGCCGAAAACGGCCCCTGGATCCTTCCAAGTAGAAACGAAGTGAGTGGCCGAGCAGGCCCTGAGACCGAGAGTGAATAGGACAACAATGAGAAGCCTGAAAATAGGATTCATAGTTCGATTTTTTGAAGAGATTTTCGAATCTGCTCCCGGTGTTCGATTAGGATCCGAAATCTGAGTTCCGCAGGTCCCAGGATATCCCGGCGGCGGACAGGATCTTCGTGACTTTCGTGACCTAAATCGTTAGGGACTAAGGCCCATCTGGTTGGAGCACTCTAACCGATTGCTATGCTAGTCTCTGGCAGATTATTGCGGTCTGTATACACCCCGTTTTCGAGAGTTTTCCCTTCCAAGACGATCCGATCACAACGACCTCAAACAAGGTACCTATGAAGAATTTTCTCACCTGTCTTTTGGTAGTTTTCCTGGCTGGCTCCCAGCCAGTCCAAGGGGAAGAGATCAAGCGTCTCACCGAAGCGCTTGTCGACGAGATTACGATTCTCGACGTGGAAATTGACGACTACGCCGTGACCCGGGAGCGGGAGCGGGATGCCCTGGGAGAGTTGCAGCGCCTTACCGCGGAGCTCGATCAAGGGCTTAGGGATCCGAATACCTCTCTGGTAGAACTTCGGCGCCTGGAGCTGGGAGTCGAGAGGGTCCGTGAGCGAGCCTTCGATCTCTCCAAGGCTAGTGCCGCGACTCGGTTGGAGATGTATCAACGGATGAGACAGGTGGACGAGACTTTGACGAAGCTCGAAAGCGAAGGTGTCGTTCTCCTGGCTCCGGGGCAAGGGGTGACGGGAACTTGGAAAATTGAGGTACCGGAGTACGAGGTTAAGGGTGTCATGAGTTTGAGTCAGGAGGGGACCGCAGTTCGTGGCCAATACAGGATGAGTACTGGAGCCCGGGGCCTCCTCGAGGGTACTTTTTCGGAAGGGGAGCTCGAGTTTTCTTTGGATACCCCCGAGCATGATCGGCAGGCGATCTCCAAGGGAGCTCTCAACTCCGATGACGGTGAGATTCGGGGCTTTTGGCTCCAACGGGAACTGGCCAGCGGTGAGCCCGCCCGCGTCGAGTGGTCTGCCCGGCGCCTTTCCCTCGAACTCCTCTTTTCTACCGAGTGAAACTTGGGGCAGGAACTCACCGACGTAGTTTTTGGCCTGCTCTGAAAATCTTGAACCAGTAGAGTCTTGACGGAACGGCCCTTTTGAGCCAAGAGGGACCTATGAGAAGAGGAAGATTCAGCGAAGGTGGTACTTGAGTGGAGAAGGTGGAAGGACTTCTTTGAATCCTGAACAGGGCCGGAGCCTCAGTCCATCCATTTCCTTGGGTCGAAGGGCGTTTCTTGGCGGCTATCAGGACCGAAATTACACGCCATAGCTGCCGGCACTGACCCTGGCCGATCGCGCCCAGAATGGTTTCTTCCACCCGTCCGAGCGGCTCGCCGTTCTCGCAGCGCCCTTAGGGTTCTCATTTCTTCTGGTGGCAACCTATGCCAACCAGGACAGGAGCATGTTCCTGTCCTGTGGCTGGATGATGGCTGGCCAAGTGCTCGGAGGGCTCCTCGGCGCCGATTTACACATCAGTGCGCTCCTCGATGGCCGAGCGCATCCCTGCTCTGCAACGCCATCCACACAGCGCCGCTTTTCGCACCCTTGCTCTTCGCTGAGCTCGCCATCCTCGGCGGCATCGGCCTGTGGTGCTGTGCGTCGACCTCGCCGGAGGTGCGGGGAGACGGTAGCCGAAGCCTCCCCTGCGGGAGCTGGGTGAAGAAAGTGGGATGGCCAAGCTAAGAGCTCGAAGGCAGGTCGACCAGACGGCAGTTCGGTTGCCGACTACTCGCCTCTCCTGGCTCCTGGCTAGGAGCCCTTTACCTCGATCGGCGAATGAACCTCCACTCGAGATTCATTCGCCAGTCAGGTCGTTCCAGGAGGAGCTAAAAGGGATTAGAGGTATCGCACCAGCCATCGCCATCGTTGTCGACTCCGTTGGACGTAGACTCCGACTCGATGCACTGTGAGGCATAGAGGGGTTCTTCCACGATCACGTCACCGTTCGGGGCCACCCAGGCATTCTCGATCTTGGTGGTGAGGAAGGCTGTGCAAACGAGGCATTGATCCTCCAGGGACGGATCTATCAGAGCGGGGTCATCTGGAATCAGAATGAGCGGGGGCAGAACCGGTGTCGGGCATTCAGGACAATCCACGCAGCGGCCATTTACGCAGCGCTGGCCGCCCGCTCGGCAATTCGCACCAAACTCTTGAAGACAACGTCCAGTTCGAAGGTCACATCTCTCTCGGTAGGCGTGATCGCCGTCGGCATCACAATATGGAAAGCCGCCAGCATGACACCGCGCATCTCCTATGCTCTGTGCCTCAGAGTTGGATATGGTGCCGTCGGCGATTCGCTGCAAGATCGAGGGCGAGGTACAAATGCCATGAAGAATGTCGCCGTCGGGCAAGATGAGAACCGGCCCTTGATCGTCACCTGAATCTTGGGGCGAGAAAGGGTGGGCTCTGAGTACGCCGGCACCAACAGCTACCCACTTCACCGGGCTCTTCGAGTAGGCCTTGTAGACACGGATCTGGGGGAGTGTTCCCGATGCGACTCGTAGCAACCCAAGCTTGGCGAAGGTCTTCGAGTCACTGCTTGCGGTGGCCCGCCCTATCTCAACAAAGAGTTTTCCTTTGACTTGGAAGAGGGCCGAGGTCACTTTGGTCAAGCCGTCCGAAGCCTCCCTCCAGTGGTTCCGACGCCCCAAGATCTCCAGGCATCGATCACCAATCTCAGGTTTCCCTTTGCACTTCACGGTATTGAAAAGGACCTCGGTAATCCCGTCCTTCTTCAAGTCGAAGAGGGCGTAGTAGCAACCTTTGGCTTCAGGATCGCAGGGTTCGAACATCCAAGGTTCGATCTTCTGCACAACATGCTTCCTGAAGCTCTGTACAGACTCCGTCTCGGCTGCGTACATGGAAGTGCTCGAGCTGATGAGCAAGATGGTAAATAAACTGATCCCTAAGTGAAGTTTCCTGATCATAATTCCTCCCCTACCCTAAATCCATCATTAAAAAACTTTTGCTCTGTTCTCCTTGCCGGCCCGCGCCTACCTGGTCAGAAGCTGACCGCAGGGCTAATTGCCACGGGTAGCTCGACGAAAGACAAATTCGGCAAGAAATCCATTCTTTGCAGAGCTTCGAGCCCCGTGTGCGCCGGGGCGTGCAGACATCAACGGATGGTCGAAACCACCGGTGCAGGTGTCTCGTCCCTAGTCCAACTGGTAAAGCGTGTAGGGATCATACCAGAGCTTTGTTTCTCACTTGCTCTCAGGCGAACGGCGAAGGTGGAACGACCTTGTCGAGGACCGCTCTGGCAAGTACCTCACCACTGCCTCTTCTGGTGTTCGTGCGGCACCCCAGTATCTGCAACTTGGAGGAGGTGTAATCTATCCCTGAATAGCAGCAATTCCGGAGGCTGTGCTTTGGGACGGTGGTTATCCAATTCGTTAGTTATCAAACTCGTTCTCTCGGGTAAGGTAAACATTTCTCTCTTAAGAGATTCCTCCGATCACGATGTCTACTCATAGCCAGGTGGTCTGTCCGGGAAGGGAAATTTCCCGAACAAGAGTGAGCACCTCACAGGTGCTGCCATCGATCAAATAGCCGTCCCTACTGATGATGGCGGGAGCGCCAAATATTCGGGTTCTTTGAGTCTGTCGTACCGATAACTCCGACTATTCAGGGGCTGACGATTCTCGAGAATTCCGCTCCGAAAGAGTCGAAAGGGGGGGAGTCGCGTCAATGATCTGTCTGCTGAGATGGATCGATAGGAAGGGGGAGTATCTCCTACTCTTGCTGGTCGAGTCGGCGATGAAATTGCGACACCAGCTCCGAGATCCTGGCCTTGCCGTGCTTCCTTTGGGTCTATGTCGTGATAGCATTTATGCCTCAAGAGCATAATAGTCGAAGGAGGATGCGATGAGGTTGAGTTGCACCGAGTTGGTGGGGTACTGGAGGCATTTGGGTCCCGTCCTCGGATGCTGGGGATGGGTGTCGGTCTTGTTGGTCACGGGATGCGTCCCGAAGGGGGATCACCTTGCGCCGACGGATTCCTCGGTGGTGACGGGGCCAGCGCAGCGTTCGGCTGAGCGGGCAGAAGCATGGAGCGGGTTGCGTTTCACAAACGGCCGAGTTCTCCTGGAGGATGCTGGAAGTGAGGCCGGGGCCAATCTCTCTGAGGTAGATCTTCGCCAAGAGCTGGAGGAAGCCAATCGTTTGCTGGGTGGTGGCCAGCGGCTGGAGGCCCTCAGAGGGTTCGCTCGGGTGGTTCGAACCTCCCCTGATTCGGTTGCTGGTTTGGATGGTCTTGGCGTCGCTCTGCTGCGTCTGCGGGAGACCGGCAAGGCCGAGGCCGCTTTTCGCACGGCGTTGGACCAGGCTCCCGATAGACCTGAGATTCACGCTCATTTGGCCGCGGTCTTGGAGCGTCAGGGCCGCTGGGTAGAAGCCGAGGAGCGGTGGCAGCGGGTTCTCAGCATTGACTCCGGGAGCGGGACGGCCAACCTGAGATTGGCCACCTTGGCTCATTGGCGCGGGGACAGCGCGGCCGCCAGGGAATTCCTGAGCCGGGCTCGGTTCCTGGGAGAGCTCGTTCCGGCGGTGTTGGCGGCGGCCATCGAAGTCGGTGATCCAGTAGCGGTCAAAGGAGGCGCTCGGGACGACCTTGCACCTCGTCTTGGCGGGATCATCCTCCATGCCCCCGTGCGGGTCGACCCAGGAGGGCAGATGAACCAGGCGAACGAGCCCTCCATGGCTGGTGCTGGGTCGGAGTGGGTGGCGGCCTGGAACGATGAGCGACGACCTGGTGGAGTCGGAGCGTGGTCCCTGGGAGCCGCCATCAGTCTAGATGGTGGATTGACATGGAGTGATTCTCTCCTCGACCCCCCCGGGGCTCTGCCGGAGAACTTTCAAGCGGATCCCATGACGGCTTATGATCCTCGAACAGGAAATTTCTGGGTGGGAGGCATCGGCTTTTTTGGGGGCCCGGTGTATGTCGCCCGCAAGGCTCCCGGAGCGGCTACCTTCGAGCCACCGGTGGAGGTCAGCACGGGAGCTGCGGATAAGGGATGGATGGTGGCGGGGAGGAGTCCCTCGAATCCCAACTCAACGCTTCTTTACGTTGCCTACGACCGCGGTTTGCAGGTGTCTGATGATCTCGGCCAGACCTGGTCCGCCGTCCGTCCTCTGGCGTTGGAGGGGACCGGCTATCACCCGCGAGTGGGACCCCAGGGAGAGCTCTACCTCAGCTATTGGGATTTCGACCTGGGAGTGTGGATGTACCGCAGCTTGGATGGCGGGCAGACGCTCCAAGGGCCGCAGCGCATAGCCACCCGCATGGATACTTGGGGTCCCCAGGACTCTTCCCGGGCTCCGGGGAGCTTTCGCGTAGCCAATTTGAGCTTTCTGGCCGTGGACCCACGCAACGGAGACCTATTCTGTGCCTATCACGACACCACTCAGGTGATTGGCGGCCAGAGCGACCTTGATATCTACCTCACCCAATCTCGGGATGGCGGCGACACCTGGTCCCCTGCCGTCATCCTGAATGGCGACCTCGACCCCCCGGGGGATCAATTTCTACCCTGGATCGAGGTGGATGAGGCAGGGCGACTGCACGCCGTCTTCTTCGACAGCCGCCATACTCCCCAAATGGATGATGTGGAGCACGGCATGATCGATGTCTATTATGCGGTCAGCCTAGACCGAGGACAGAGCTGGACGGAGGTCCGCCTCACGGCCCAATCCTTCGACAGCGCCGACGCCATATGGGAAGTGGGAGGGCAGTTCCTGGGAGACTACCTGGGAGCGGTCACCGACGGGGATACGGTGCGGGTGATCTATCCCACTACCGAAAGCGGCGACCTAGACATTTGGACCCGGCGTATCGATCTGCCGAGCCGCGAGATCTTCGCTGACGATTTCGAAAGCGGCAACACGTCCGCGTGGCCCTCGTCGACTCCCTGAAGGGATGACCCCAGGAGAAGGGATTTGAGAGTCCGGTCGCGTCGCTTTCCTCATTCCGTCGCGGACGCTTGCGCTCACCCTGGTCGTTGCCGAAGTAGAGGGGAAGATATCGGGTTCTGCGTCGGTGATATTAGCCAGGAAGGCGAGTAGCGGTCTTCTTCGTCCAGAAGGCCGAAAGCCCCCATCCCGAAGTACAGACCCTGGGGGCAGTGATCAAGCTCCTGCTCGGGCTATCTTTTTCCTCCAGAAACGGTTCCCTGTCGGAACCCTCACCGATACGAATTCGACCTCTCTTGCCTAATCACAGAGAGATGGATATCTGGCTGTCGTAAATCTGTTCTTATTTGACGATTCTACCTCTTTTTCTCCCTCTCGAACGGTGCGATTCTTCCCCTGTCGCTGCGAGCCAACGAGGGAGAGAGCATGCATCACAACAGAAGATCAGCTCAGCTGATGGCCCCATTCATCCTTGCCACTTTCCTGCAGCTGTTCGTTACCAAAGAGAGCTGCGCTGTCGAATCGACCCATCAGATCGCCTATCGGTACCCACACGTTTGGCGGGGTATCACACTCAGGGATTTTCCCGTTCTCAATATTTCCAGCACCTTTTCTTTTGACCGGGGACTTTCTCTTCAAGTCTGGGCTGGTTTGGACTTGAGTGATGGCGATGGCCGTGCCGGTGAGGTTCAGGAAATCGATATCGATCTCTACTACCAACGGCAGAGAGGGCGGTGGGATGTTCGCTTTGGCTATATAGGGCTGATCTTTCCTGGTGGTATCGATCCGACCGGCGAGGCTTACGCTCAGATTGGTGCAAACGTCCCCGGTTCGCCGCGCCTCGAGGTTTATTACAACGTCGACCTGCTCCAGGATCTCTTCGCCCTGTTTCACGTCCAGGAAAATTGGAGGTTATCTGAGAAATGGCAAGCCTCTTGGGTTGGAACGTTGGGAATCTCCGGCAGAGAGTACGCGAGGTTCTTTGGCGCGACAGAGTCGGGATTTCACCATTGGAGCACACACCTAGATCTTCGATATGCCCTTCGAAATCACTTCATCACGTTTCGGCTGGCTTACACAGAGAATCTCGATAACAAGGTCCTGCGCGATCAACCGGTGAGCCTCTGGGGAGGAATTTACTTCTCCTGGAAGCCCTCGTTGAGCAAGGGGCGATAGCAATATTCACTTTAGGAGGCTTTCGATGGTCCTTTTCCGTCCACTCGCCGTACTCGTCCCGCTTCTCGGTTTGGTCGCTTGGCAGGGGTGCTCCAGCCAAGATCGGCCTCAGCATTCCCTTTCCCCGACGGCCAGGGCGAGCCAGGCTGCCGAAAAACTAGCGAATCTCTTCGAAGTGAGCGATCGACAGGAGATGGCGCTCGATCCAATAGGCGCTTTGATACGTGGAGAACAGAAGCATGCGGCCGAATTCGGGGATTACATAACCCAAGATTATTTAGCGGCGAAGCAAGCCAAAGTGAGGGCGGATCTAGAGCGACTTCGAGAGATTGATCCCGATGATCTGGCGAGGGAACGAGCGATCTCCTACAGAGCCTTTGAATATCGATTGGAGCTGCAGATCAAAGGTTTTGAAAGCGGCGCTGAACAGACTCTCAGACACCTTCCGCTGGACCAGCTCTTCGGTTTTCATGTGATTTTCCCCGACATGTCGTCGGGTGAGTCCATCGCTCCTTTTCGTACTCTTCAGGACTACGAGAACGGTCTCTCCCGCCTCGAGGGATTCGTCACCTATCTGGGGCGGGCTCAGAAGGCGATGGAAGCAGGAATCGCAGCGGGGCATGTCCTGCCGCGATTCGCTGCTCAGAAGGTCATCGATCAAGTCTCGGCGGCGGTGGAAGAGGGCATTGAAGGAAGTCCCTTCCTGAAACCGACTCGAAATTTCCCGCCATCCTTTCGTACCGCTGAAAAGACGCGATTGGCGGCTGCCTTTCGGTCCAAAATTCAACGAGAAGTGCTGCCGGCCTACCGGGCTCTACACGAGTTCCTGGACCGAGTCTATCTACCGGCAAGCCGAAGCGGCTCGCCTGGCCTTTCGGCCATGAAGGATGGCGACGAGCTCTACGCCTTCTTGATCGAAAGACACACATCGACCCGTATGTCTCCGGAGTCAATTCACCAGTTGGGATTGGAGGAGGTTGCTCGTATTCGCGGCGAGATGGAGAAGATCAGGAAGCGGGTGGGTTTCGAAGGCTCCCTCAGTGAGTTCTTTGATTTTCAACGCACCGATCCCCAGTTCAAATTCGCCACCGAGGGATCTCTCATTGCTGCCTACGAGGCGGTGTGGGACCAAGTAGAACCTCAAATGGAGTCCTTCTTCGAGCGGTTGCCCGCCGGTGCGTTCGAGATTCGACCGGTGCCAGAGTCCCTGGCGAAGACGAGTGGTGGAGCCTACTATTATGCCGGAACTCCCGATGGTTCCCGACCCGGGGTCTTCTATATCAATACCTACGACTTGCCTTCGCGCATTAGTCCGGTGGTGGAAACGCTCTTCCTGCACGAGGCCATGCCCGGGCATCATCTCCAGGGCAGCCTTGCCTTGGAAGACGCCACTCTTCCTGGCTTCCAGCGCTTCGGTGACAACACTGCCTATGGAGAGGGCTGGGCCCTCTATGTGGAATCCCTCGGCCCGGAACTGGGTCTTTTTACCGACCCTTACCAACTGTTCGGTCATTTGGACCTGGAGATGTTCCGAGCTCTTCGTTTGGTGGTGGACTCGGGGCTCCACACCAAGGGCTGGAGCCGAGAGCGGGCGGTCGAGTACATGCTGGCAAACTCTTCTTGGGGAGAGAGCACTATTTCCGCGGAAGTGGATCGATACCTCGTCTGGCCAGCCCAAGCCCTGGCCTACAAGTTGGGGCAGTTGACCATCCGGCGCTTGAGAAGCGAGTCAGAGGCTGCCTTCGGCGAGAAATTCGATGTACGAGCTTTCCACAGCCAGATTCTCGGCAGTGGT
>JAHZIX010000015.1 GCA_022601195.1 Deltaproteobacteria bacterium | reverse complement strand
GTTTCAACTCCCCGAAGGCGAGCCTCAGCGGTTGCTGTTGATCGTGCATCACTTGGCGGTGGACGCGGTTTCCTGGCGTTTGTTGGCGGAAGACCTCGAGCGCTGTTACCAGGCCCTCGCCGCCGGGGGAGGGGTGAATCTACCCGCCAAGACGACCTCCTTCCAGGAGTGGTCCAAGAGGCAGCTAGAGCTGGCGGCAAGCCCCCAAGGAGAGGCGGAGCTGGCCCGTTGGACTGCTGCCCGGACTGGGGCGTCGACCTCGACCGAGCTACCCACGGATTTCGCAGCCGGCCTCGAGGCCAACACGGCATCTTCCTCCCACACAGTTTCTTCCCACTTGACGGCGGAAGAAACCTCGACGCTGCTACGGCGCTTGCCCCGAGCCCTCGATGGCTCGGTGGAGGAGGCGCTGCTGGCGGCTCTGGCTCAGTCCGTGGGTCCCTGGGCGGGGCTGGAGTCCCTGCTGGTGGAATCCGAGAGCCATGGTCGGGAGCTGCCTCAGACCGGGGATGGTGGGGCGGAAATCGACCTGGGCCGCACGGTGGGTTGGATGACGGCGGTGTATCCGCTACATCTACCCGTGGTAGCGGAGCCCGCGGCAGCCCTCGAGGCAGCGAAGCAAGCCCGGATCGTGGCCAGCGGTGCCTGGGGAACCCTGGGCTATAGCCTTTTGCGCTATCTGCATCCCGACGAAGAGATTCGGCGGCAGATGGCGGAAGGTCCGGCGGCACAGCTGAGCTTCAATTACCTGGGGCAGCTGGATCGGGAAGAGGCTGCGGAAGGGCTATTCCGTCTCACGGCGGCGGACACCGGCCCGGCGCGCAGCCCCCGCACGGGCCGTCGTCACCTCCTGGAAGTCAACGCTTCCGTCCGGGAAGGGCAGCTGGGAGTCCACTGGACCTTCAGCCAAACTCTTCACGAACAGGCGACGGTGGATGGTCTAGCCCAGAGCTACCTCAGCGCTCTGCGCTCTCTTCTCGAAACCGCCGCCGCCCAGCCGGCCGCCGAAGTAGCACAGGGTTATGGGCTGGAGGATTTCTCCGGGCTCGTGGTGGCCGAGGAGGCTCTTTCCAGCCAGATCCAAGGGTTGGAGGAAGGCCCGGTAGCGAGTCCGGTGGAGTGGATTTCGCCGCTAGCTCCCACTCAGCAGGGCATTCTCTTCCACAGCCTGGAGAGCGGTGAAGACGGGGTCTACGTGGGCCAAACCCATTGCCGCCTGGAAGGCCCTCTGGAAGTCGAGGCTTTCGAAGCCGCCTGGCAACGGGTGGCCCAGCGCCACGATGCCTTGCGCACGGCCTTCCTGTGGCGGGACCTGGACGAGCCCCTACAAGCCACTGTCGAGTCGGTGACGGTTCCTTTGGAACAGGGAGACTGGAGCGCCTCCTCCCCTTCGGAACAGAAAACTCTCCTCACGGAGCTCCTGGAGTCGGACCGCCGCCTAGGCTTTGACCTCGGTGCCGCTCCCCTCATGCGTCTGACGCTGGTGCGCGAAGGAGCCGATTCCCACCGCTTGGTGTGGAGCACCCACCACACCATCTTGGACGGCTGGTCCAAATCCCTGCTGTTGCAGGAAGTCCTGGTTTGCTACGAAGCGCTGTGCCAAGGTCGTGAGCCCCAGCTGCCCACCGCCCACGCCTATCGGGACTATTTGGCCTGGCGGTGGAGCCGCCGGGAGGTCAGGGCGGAAGCTTTTTGGCGACAGCTCTTGGCTGGTTATGGCGGTGGAAGTGAAATTGGTGACTCGAGCACCTCTCCCCGAGAGGGCGAGGAAGAGAAGGGTTCCGCCTCGGCAGATCATCAGCTGAGGTTGAGCGCGGCGGTGACGCAGCAGCTCACCGCCTCCGCCCGCCAGGCGAGACTGACCCTCAATACCTTGGCCCAGGGAGCCTGGAGCTTGCTCCTTTCCCGCTACTCCGGTGACCAAGACGTGGTCTTCGGCTCGGTGGTGGCGGGGCGTCCCCAGGAGCTGCCGGGAGCGGACTCCATGGTGGGGCTGTTCATCAACACTCTTCCCATGCGCTTGAATTTGGCTGATGGGCACCGAGTCCAACCTCTCCTCCAGGCCTTGCACGCGCAGCAGTTGGAAGTCTTGGAGTACCAGGACAGCAGCCTGGTAGAAGTGCACGGCTGGAGCGAGGTACCCCGCAGTCAGCCCCTGTTTCGAGGCATTCTGGCCTTCGAGAACTTCCCGGTCCCGGAGGAGGGAGTCCAAGGGGTTCAAGGGGAAGGCAGTGGTTTGCGGGCTACGGAGGTGCAGGCGAGCTTCAGTACCAACTACCCCTTCACCCTGACAGTGACTCCGGCTAGCGAGCTGCATCTCCAGCTCAACTACGACGGCCGCCGCACGGACTCCACCACGGCCCGGCGGATGATCTCCCACCTGGCCCTCTACCTGGAGCGGCTATCTAGGGGCGTGGACACCACCCTGGAGAGCCTGCTGGCAGCGAGCCCCGTGGAGCGCCAGCAGATCGTCACGGAGTGGAACGATACATCCGGTCGCCTGAGCTTCGCCGACGATACGAACCGGACGATCCACGGCCTCTTCCAGGCCCGGGCGGAGAAGCAGCCGGATGTTCCTGCTCTGGTAGCCGGCGATACGGAGTGGACCTACGCCCAGCTCCAGGAGAGAGTGAATCACCTGGCCGGCCACTTGCGGCACCAGGGCGCTGGTCCCGAGGTGACGGTCGGGGTCGTCCTGGAAAGGGGCCCGCATCTGGTGGTCTCCCTCCTCGCCGTGCTCCGAGCGGGAGCCGCCTACGTTCCCATGGACCCATCCTTCCCGGCGGAGCGGCTGGCGTTCATGCTCGAAGATTCCGGAATTCGGCTGCTGCTCACGGAGACCTACTTGGCAGAAAGCCTGCCGGAGACTTCCGCGATTCGGCTATTGGTGGACGAGTTGCCAGAGACCGCCTTGTCGGACGTCGATCTCCCGGAGAGGGAGCAGGTCGATCCCGACCACCTGGCCTACGTCATCTACACCTCCGGTTCCACGGGGCGTCCCAAGGGAGTGCAGATCTCTCACGGTGCAGTGGTGAACTTCCTCGATTCCATGGCCTCGAAGCCAGGGCTGAGCGCTGCGGATACGCTGGTTTCTGTCACCACCGTCTCCTTCGATATCGCCGGCCTGGAGCTCTTCCTACCCTTGACGGTCGGGGCGCGTGTGGTCCTGGCGAGCGGCGAGGAAGCGGCGGATGGGGAAGCCCTTGCGGGGTTGATGGAACAGCACCAGGCGACGGTGTTGCAGGCGACGCCAGCGACCTGGCGCCTGCTCCTGGAGGCGGGGTGGCAAGGCTCGGAGCAGCTGCGGATCCTCTGTGGCGGCGAAGCCCTGCCCTTGCCCTTGGCGGAGCAGCTACGCCCCCTTGGCGAAACCCTGTGGAATCTCTACGGGCCGACGGAAAGCACCATTTGGTCTGCTGTGGAGGAGATTCCTCCGCATCCTGAGCTCATTTCCCTGGGCCGCCCCATCGCCAATACGGATATCTACCTACTGGGCCGGGATTTCCGCCCGGTGCCCGTGGGGGTTCCCGGCGAGGTCTTCATCGGTGGAGCGGGGCTGTCCCGGGGATATCTGGATCGACCGGGCCTGACGGCGGAGCGCTTCCTGCCCCATCCCCTGGCGTCTCAGGCTGGGGCACGCCTGTACCGGGTGGGTGACCTGGCCCGCTTCCTCTCGGACGGACGGTTGGAATACCTGGGACGGACGGACTTTCAAGTCAAGGTCCGGGGTTACCGCATCGAGCTAGGGGAGATCGAAGCGGCCTTGGGCAGGCTCGATACCGTGGCTCAATGCGTGGTGACTGCTACGTCTCCGGCCGGCCCCTCCGGGGAGAGCGGCGAATCCCGCCTGGTGGCCTACGTGGTCACCGACGAAGGAGAGCTTGACGCGAGCGCCCTTCGCGAGGCTCTGCGGGAGAGCCTGCCGGACTACATGGTTCCGGCCGTATTTGTAGCTTTGGACGAGCTTCCCTTGACTCCCAACGGCAAGGTGGACCGCCGTGCCCTTCCCGCCGTGGAAGGGGACCGGGCCTCTGGTGCTTATCAAGCTCCCCGCACGGCGACGGAAGAAGTCGCCGCCGCCATCTGGGGTGAAGTCCTTCAGGTCGAACGGGTTGGCTTGGGAGAGAGCTTCTTCGACTTAGGGGGACATTCCCTCCTGGGAACCCGCCTCATCTCTCGCCTGCGCCGGGCTTTCGAAGTGGATATCTCCCTGCGGGATCTCTTTGCCGAGCCCACCGTGGAGGCTTGCGGGGCTCGCCTGGATGCCCTGCGGGGACAAGATTTCATTGCTCCACCACCGTTGACAGCGGCAGAGCGCACGGGGCCGGTGCAGCTCTCCTTCGCGCAGCAGAGGTTGTGGTTCATCGATCAGTTCGAGCCCGCTTCCGCGGCCTACAACATCCCCGGCACCCTGCGCCTGAAGGGAGATCTGTCCCTGGCAGTGGTGACGCAGGCTATCGCAGGCATCGTCGAGCGTCACGAGGCGCTGCGGACGACTTTCACTACCGTGGATCGGGCGCCGGTGCAGGTGATCTCCCCGGAGGCCAAGCCTTCTGTGCCGGTGGTGGACCTGTCCGGCATGCCCGCTGAGAGCCGGGAAGCCGTGGCCTCGGCCTTGGTCGCCCGGGAATCGGAGACGCCCTTCGATCTGGCCGAGGGTCCTCTGTTCCGCGGCCGCCTGCTGCGGCTTTCGGCGCAGGAGCATCTCCTCACCACCACCATGCACCACATCGTTTCCGATGCCTGGTCCGTGGGGGTGTTGGCGCAGGAACTGACCGCCTTCTATGGAGCTTTGGTGGAAGGACGAGAGCCGGACCTACCGGACTTGCCCGTTCAATACGCTGATTTCGCCCGCTGGCAGCGGGAATGGCTTTCCGGGGAGGCTCTAGAAGCCCAGTTGAGCTATTGGCGCGGCCAGCTGTCCGACGCCCCGAGGAGCCTGGATCTACCCACGGATCGGCCTCGGCCCTCAGCAGTGGATTTTTCTGGAGGCAGAAGCGGCCTTCAGCTGTCGGAGTCTTTGACCGCTGCTCTGGGGCAGCTTTCCAAGTTCCATGGGGTCACCCCTTTCATGACCCTGCTGGCGGCCTACGCCACCTTGCTGCACCGCTACAGCGGCCAGCGAGACCTGGTCATCGGATCTCCCATCGCCGGTCGCAACCGGGAGGAGATCGAGCCTCTCATCGGTTTCTTCGTCAATGCCATCGCGCTGCGGGTGGAGATTTCCTCGGAAACGACCTTCGCGGATCTCCTGGCCACCAGTCGGCGGGTCACCTTGGAGGCTGCGGATCACCAGGACTTGCCCTTCGAACGTCTGGTGGAAGAGCTCAATCCGGATCGCGATGCCAGCCGCCAGGCTCTGTTTCAAGTGGTGCTAGCGGTCCAGGAGACCATTCGCAAGCCGCGGGACCTAGGAGGCTTGGAGGTCAGCCTGGAAGAGGTCCCCTTGGACATCGCCAAGTTCGACCTCACTTTGTCGACTTTGGAAGTGGGCGGCAGCCTCCGGCTGGACCTAAATTTCAGCCGGGCCCTCTTCGACTCGAGCACCGCCGAGCGGTTTCTCGGTCATCTCGAGCGGCTCCTCGAAGGCGCGGTGGAAGCGCCCCGAAGCAACGTCTCCCAGTTGCCCTTGCTGGCCTCGGCAGAGCGCCGCCAGCTCCTGGAGTGGAGCCAACGGAATCCCGTCTCGACCTCTGCGGAGGAGGTATCCGGAGCTGGCATTCACCACCTCTTCGAAGCTTGGGCGGTGCGCACTCCCGAAGCTCCAGCCCTGAGCTTCGAGGACCTTCGGATCTCCTACCGGGAGCTTGACCAGCGGGCCACCAGCCTCGCCCTCGAGCTGCAGAGGCGCGGGGTCGGGGCGGAGGTGCCGGTGGGATTGTGCGTCGAAAGATCGATGGAGATGGTGGTGGGGCTGTTGGGGATTCTCAAGGCCGGTGGCGTCTACGTGCCTCTGGACCCGGCCTACCCCGCGGAGCGTTTGCGCTTCATTCTGGAAGATGCCGGGATCGACTTTCTGGTCACCGAAGAGAAGCTGATTCCTCTTCTGCCGGAGACTTCCGCAACCATCCTGGATTTGGCCTCGCGCGACCTGGAGGATGCACCGGAACCCCTACCAAAGGGCGTTCTTCCGGAGATCCACCCGCAGCAGCTGGCTTATGTGATCTACACCTCCGGCTCCACCGGTCAGCCCAAGGGAGTGGGCGTCACTCACGGCAACGTGCGACGTTTGATGGCGGCTACGGAGCCCTGGTTCGACTTCGGTCCCGACGACGTCTGGACCCTCTTTCATTCCTACGCCTTCGATTTCTCGGTTTGGGAATTGTGGGGTGCCTTGGCCTACGGTGGTCGCCTGGTGGTGGTGCCCTATTGGACCAGCCGCTCCCCGGAGGCCTTTGCCGCCCTGTTGGCTCGAGAAGAGGTGACGGTCCTCAACCAGACCCCCTCGGCTTTCCGCCAACTCATGGGGGAGCCCGCAGCCCAAGCTCTGAGCTCTCTTTCCACGGTGGTGTTCGGTGGCGAAGCTCTGGAACCAGCGGTGCTGGAGCCCTGGCTTTCTGTCTACGGAGACGAGAAACCTCGCCTGATAAATATGTATGGCATCACCGAGACGACGGTGCATGTCACCTATCGGCCCATCACTTCGGCGGACCTAGGGGAAGGCCAGCGGAGCCCGGTGGGTACTGCCATTCCGGATCTGTCCCTTCAACTTGGTGATGGGCATTCGAATTGGGTGCCCGTGGGTGTTCCCGGGGAGCTCCTAGTGGGGGGCGCGGGCTTGGCGCGGGGGTATTTGGGAAGGCCTGGCCTGACTGCGGAGCGGTTCATCCCGGATGCCTGGGGAGGAGAGGCGGGAGCCAGGCTCTACCGCAGTGGCGATTTGGGCCGCCGTCGTTCCAGTGGTGAAGTCGACTACCTCGGCCGCCTCGACCAGCAGGTGAAGATCCGCGGATTTCGCATCGAATTAGGAGAGATCGAGGCGGCCTTGGTGGGCTTGCCATCGGTGAGCAGCGCTGCTGTCCTGGCTCGAGAGGATTCCCCCGGGGACCAGCGCTTGGTGGCTTACCTGGTGGCGGCCGAGGAGTCCCCCCCGGCAGCGTCTGAGCTACGGGAGCTGCTGGAAGAGCGGTTGCCCAGCTACATGGTTCCGGCGGCCTTCCTGTGGTTGGAAGAGCTACCTCTCACGGCCCACGGCAAATTGGATCGTCGAGCCCTGCCGCGACCGGAAGAGGCCCAGAGCGATCGCGCCGAGGCCGGGGAATATCAGGCGCCGGGCACTCAAGTGGAAGAAGTGTTGGCAGGGTTGTGGGCGGAGCTGCTCGGGCTGGAGCGGGTAGGAGTCCAGGAGGACTTTTTCGACCTGGGAGGGCATTCCCTGCTGGCGACCCAGGTGGTTTCAGCGATTCGGGACCTCCTCGGGGTAGAGATTCCCCTGCGATTGCTCTTCGAAGACACCACGGTGGCTCTGTTGGCCCAGCGGGTGGAGAAGCTGCGCGGTGATCTCGAGAGCACCGAACAGAACGGGCCGACCGCTCCTCCCATCGTCGCCACCGGCGAACCGGGGCCCCACCCGCTGTCTTTCACCCAGCAGCGCCTGTGGTTGATCGACGAGCTGGCTCCGGGCAGCACGGTCTACAACGTGCCGGCCATCGT
>JAHZIX010000014.1 GCA_022601195.1 Deltaproteobacteria bacterium | reverse complement strand
GTTTCAACTCCCCGAAGGCGAGCCTCAGCGGTTGCTGTTGATCGTGCATCACTTGGCGGTGGACGCGGTTTCCTGGCGTTTGTTGGCGGAAGACCTCGAGCGCTGTTACCAGGCCCTCGCCGCCGGGGGAGGGGTGAATCTGCCCGCTAAGACGACCTCCTTCCAGGAGTGGTCCAAGAGGCAGCTAGAGCTGGCGGCAAGCCCCCAAGGAGAGGCGGAGCTGGCCCGTTGGAGGGATGCCCTAGGTCTCATTGACTCCCCGGGCTCTAGCCAGGGGAGTGCTTTGGAAAGAGGCCATCGCGGTTCCCAGCTGCCGTTGGATTTTGCTGCGGACCTGGAGGCCAACACGGCGGAGACCGCTCAGACGATTTCGGTGCAATTGAGCGAGGCGGAGACCTCGACCCTGCTGCGCCGCCTGCCTCGGGCTTTGGGGACCTCGGTGGAAGAGGCCCTCTTGGCCGCCTTGGCACAGGCTGTTGGCAGCAGGGCTGAGGGAAGTAAGGCTGAGGGAAGTAAGGCTGAGGGAAACCCCGCCGGGGCAGAGGTCTTGGCGGTGGAGTCGGAAAGCCATGGTCGGGAGCATCCCTTGGCGGAGGTCGACCTGGGGCGCACGGTGGGCTGGATGACGGCGGTCTATCCGCTCTTGCTTCCCATCGTCCGGGAGCCGGGGGCCGCCCTGAGCGAGAGCCTGGCCGGAGTGCGAGAGGCCCGAGCCGCAACGGAGGGTGCCTGGGGAACCCTGGGCTATGGCCTGCTGCGTTATCTACATCCCCAGGCGGAGGTTCGCCGAGAGCTGGGGGCAGGGGTTTCCCCGCAAGTGAGCTTCAACTACCTCGGCCAGCTGGACCGGGAAGAAGCCCAAGGGGGCCTGTTTCGCCTCACCGCCGGGGACGTCGGGCCGGTGCGCAGCCCGCGCCTTCGCCGCCGCCACCTACTGGAGATCAACGCCTCGGTGCGGGAAGGACAGCTGGGAGTCCATTGGACCTTCAGCGAGGCTCTCCACGAGAGCGCCACCGTAGAAGCCCTGGCCCTGGACTACCTGCGGGTGGTGCGAGCTTTCGTCACCGCCGCGGCGTCTCAACCTCAGGTGGAGGAAGCGGAAGGATACGGCCTGGAAGACTTTCCCGGCTTCGCTGTGGCCGCGGAAAGCTTGGCTCACCAGGTCCAGGAGCTGGAAAGCCGCGCCCCTTCCTCTGGACCCGTGGAGTGGATCTCACCGCTCACCCCCATTCAGCAGGGGATTCTCTTTCACAGCCTGGAGAGTGGTGAAAACGGGGTCTACGTGGGGCAGACCCACTGCCTGTTGGAAGGACCGCTGGAGGTCGAGGCTTTTGCGGCCGCCTGGCAGCAGGTGACCCAGCGTCACGATGCCTTGCGCACGGCTTTCTTGTGGCACGAACTGGAAGAGCCCCTCCAAGCCACCCACAGCACGGTGGAGATGAGCTTGGAGAGGGGAGATTGGAGCGATTCTTCCGCAGAGGAGCAGAAGATCCTGCTCGCCGAGTTGCTGGCGAAAGACCGCCGCCGGGGTTTCGACTTGGATCGTGCTCCCTTGATGCGTCTGACCCTGATACGAGAAGGGGAGGCCTCCCACCGCTTGGTGTGGAGCACCCACCACGCCATTCTCGACGGTTGGTCCAAATCTCTCCTCTTGCAGGAGGTTTTGAGCGCCTACGAAGCTCTGCGTCTGGGTCGAGAGGTCGAGCTGATTGCCGCCCATGCCTATCGGGACTACCTGGCCTGGCGGTGGAGTCGTCCGGCAGGGGCAGCGGAGAGTTTCTGGCGCCAGCTGTTGGCGGGCTATGGCGGCGGCAGTGAAATCGGCGGCGAATCTCAACGTGTCGGCAAAGAACCGGGGCTGGCTTCGGCGGACCATCAGCTGAGGTTGACCACCGAAGTCACCGAGCAGCTCATCGCCGCAGCTCGCCAGGCCCAGCTGACCCTCAACACCCTTGCCCAGGGAGCCTGGAGTCTGTTGCTATCCCGTTACTCGGGAGAGGACGATGTGGTCTTTGGCTCGGTGGTAGCGGGACGGCCCCAGCTCCTTCCGGGAGCGGACTCCATGGTGGGTCTGTTCATCAACACTCTTCCCATGCGGATAAATCTGGCTGGGAGCAACCGGGAGGGCAGCCAGAAGGTCAAGCCTCTGCTGCGCCTGCTCCATGAGCAGCAGTTGGGAGTCCTGGAACATCAGGACAGCAGTCTGGTGGAGGTCCACGGTTGGAGTGAAGTGCCCCGCAGCCAACCCCTTTTCCGGGGCATCCTCGCCTTCGAGAATTTCCCGGTAGACCAGGGGGTTCAAGGCCAGGGCGTTCAAGGGGAAGATACTCAGGGGGAGACAGGCAGACTACGAGCGACCCAGGTCCAGGCGGCCTTCAGCACCAACTATCCCTTCACGCTCACCATCACACCGGCTCGGGAGCTGCATCTGCAGCTCAACTACGATGGCCGGCGCACCGATGCCACGACGGCCCAGCGCATGCTGTCTCAGCTGAGTCTCTACCTGGAGCGCCTCTCCCAGGGGGTAGATTTGGAATTGGTGAGCCTGTTGGCTCCCAGCCCTGTAGAGCGGCAACAGCTGCTGACGGAGTGGAATGACACTTTGGGAGACCGGAGCCTCTCCACGGAAGCTCCAGCCCAAACGATTCACGGCCTGTTCCAGGCTCGAGCGCAGCTCAGTCCCGAGGCGGTGGCCTTGGTGTCCGGGGACATCACTTGGACCTATGGGGAGCTCGCTGAGCGGGTCAGCCACCTTGCCCGCCGCCTGCGCCGTCACGGAGCAGGGCCCGAAGTGACCATCGGGGTCGCCCTGGAGCGGGGACCTCAACTGGTCGTCTCCCTGTTGGCGGTGCTGGAGGCTGGAGCTGCCTACGTCCCCATGGACCCGTCGTTTCCGGAGGACCGCTTGGCCTTCATGCTGGAGGACTCCGGGGTGCTCCTGCTGGTCACGGAGAAATCCCTGGAGGATCGCCTTCCGAAGACCTCGGTAGAGCGACTGCTGGTGGACTCTCGGGAGGGCGAGCCGGCGGAGACACCTGCGGAGCTAGGGCTCGAATCGGAGGCAGGGCCAGTCGGTCCAGACCACTTGGCCTACGTGATCTTCACCTCCGGCTCCACGGGCCGACCCAAAGGGGTGCAGATCTCTCATGGCGCGGTGGTGAACTTTCTCGCTTCCATGGCCGGTCGGCCCGGCTTGACGGCGGAGGACACCTTGGTCTCCGTGACCACCGTCTCCTTCGATATCGCCGGGCTGGAGCTGTTCTTGCCCCTCGCCGTGGGCGCCCGAGTGGTCCTCGCCAGTAGTGATGACGCGGCGGATGGCGAAGCCCTCAGCGAGCTTCTGGAAGTCCACCAGGCGACGGTGTTGCAGGCGACTCCGGCCACTTGGCGTTTGCTTTTGGAGGCCGGTTGGGAAGGGCGGCGAGAGCTGCGCATTCTGTGTGGTGGTGAGGCGCTCCCCTTACCCCTAGCAGAGCAGCTTCAGCCCATGGGCGAAGCCTTGTGGAACCTCTACGGCCCCACGGAGACGACCATCTGGTCCGCCGTCGAGGAGATTCCCCCTAAGCCGGAGCGTATTCCCCTCGGTCGACCCATCGCCAACACGGAGATCTATCTCCTGGGCCAGGATTTCCGCCCGGTGCCCCCGGGCAACCCGGGAGAGGTATTCATCGGTGGTGCGGGGCTGTCCCGGGGGTACTTGGATCGCCCGGGCCTGACGGCGGAGCGCTTCGTTCCCGATCCCTTCGCTCCCTTTGGCCGCGCCGAATCCGGTTCCTCAGATCGGGTCGGTGGAGGCCGTCTGTACCGGGTGGGAGATCTGGCTCGCTTCCTGCCGGATGGCCGCCTGGAATACCTCGGCCGGACGGATTTTCAGGTGAAGGTACGGGGATACCGCATCGAGCTGGGAGAGATCGAGGCCGCCTTGGCGCGGCAGGAAGCAGTGGCCCAATGTGTCGTCGTAGCGACCACGCCGAAGGGCCAGAATCAGCCGGGGGGCTCCGGAGGGGGCGAAGAAGCCCGCCTGGTGGCCTACGTGGTAACGACCGAAGCGGATCTCGATCCGGCCTCACTCCAGGCTGAGCTGCGCGCTGGGCTCCGGGAGAGCTTGCCGGATTACATGGTGCCGGCGATCTTCGTGGTCTTGGACGAGCTTCCCCTGACTCCCAACGGCAAGGTCGATCGCCGTGCCCTGCCGGCAGTGGATGGAGATCTCGCCGCTGGGACCTACCAGCCACCGCGCACCGCCACGGAGGAAGTGGTCGCTGCCATTTGGGGTGAGGTGCTGAAGATCGACAGGGTTGGTCTCGGAGAGACCTTCTTTGACCTGGGGGGGCATTCCCTTCTCGGCACCCGGTTGATCTCTCGGTTGCGTCAGGCTTTCGAGGTGGAGATTTCCCTTCGGGACCTGTTCTCGGAGCCCACCGTGGAAGCCTGTGGGGCAAAATTGGATGCGCTCCGGGGGCAGGGGCTCGCCGTCCTACCTCCCTTGGTCCCGATCCACCGTACGGGACCCGTCCAACTCTCTTTCGCCCAACAAAGGCTGTGGTTCATCGACCAATTCGAGCCGGCCTCCGCGGCCTACAACATTCCCGGAACCCTACGCCTGAAAGGAAGCCTGTCCCTGGGGGTGGTGGCCCAGGCCATCGGCGGCATTGTGGAGCGTCACGAGGCTCTGCGGACGACCTTCGCCATGGTGGATCGAGAGCCGGTGCAGGTGATTTCCCTAGAAGCCAGGCCTTCTGTGCCGGTGGTGGACCTGTCTGGCTTGCCGGCTGAGGGTCGGGAAGCCGTAGCCGCGGCCTTGGTCGCTCGGGAATCGGAGACGCCCTTCGATCTCGCCGAAGGTCCCCTGTTTCGAGTCCGCCTGCTGCGTCTTTCAGCGCAGGAGCATCTCCTCACCACCACCATGCACCACATCGTTTCCGATGCCTGGTCCGTGGGGGTGTTGGCGCAGGAACTGACCGCCTTCTATGGAGCTTTGGTGGAAGGACGAGAGCCGGACC
>JAHZIX010000013.1 GCA_022601195.1 Deltaproteobacteria bacterium | reverse complement strand
GAAATACCCAGGTTATGGTGTGCTGAAGCGTTCTCCGGATCCAGTTCCAGAGCTCGACGGAAGCTAGCGACCGACTCCTCCAGATTACCATGCTTGCCAAAGGAAATACCCAGGTTATGGTGTGCTGAAGCGTACTCTGGATCCAGTTCCAGAGCTCGGCGGAAGCTAGCGACCGACTCCTCCAGATTACCCTGCTTGCCAAAGGAAATACCCAGGGCGTTGTGCGCTGCCACGTAGTCCGGATCCAACGCCAGGGCTCGACAGAAGCTAGCGACCGCTTCCGCCAGCTTCCCCTGATTGCTCAGTGAAATACCCAAGGAGGTGTGCGCTCCCGCGTCCTCCGGGGCCAGCTCGACGGCCTTTTGAAACAATGCTGCTGATTTTGGGGTGTTGCCCCTCAACTTCCAATAAAGCCCGAGATAGCGATGGCCTCTAGAAGACTGAGGGTCCTTAACCAGTACAAAGTCCTCCAGGCGACGCCGCGCTTGGTTCTGCTGCGCTCTATTTCGATTCCCCTTTCCGATGGTCTCTAGACCGGGCTCTCCTCCTAAGAGGTCCCAGGCTTCGGTCAACCACTGATTCACCTCTACCTGGGTTTGACGTTTCTCGAGCTCCCGATCCCTTTCCCTTTTTCTCCGCGCGTCGCGGCGATTGAGGATGCCCAGGCAGACACCAACGATGGCGATCAGGGTGATGACGACATCCTTCCAGAAGAGCCACGGAGCCCTGGCGGAACTCTCATCAGGCTCTGCGGGCGACGACGGCTCCACTTTGGGAGCTGCCGGTGCCGCCGCGGAGGCTGCCGGAGATGGCTCGACCACAGGCTGGGCTGAAGTGGGAGGAGGGGGTGAAGGCTCTGCCGATGGGGCCTGCGCCAGCGCGGAGGCACAAAGAGTGACCGCAACCAGGGCGGCGACGAATGGAACGAAGGTATTCCTCATATGGCTTCAGGGAAGTGAAGCCTTAGTGTACTAGAAAACGCTTTCGAACTAGCGGAACGCGGCTGCCTCACTCCAAATCGAGATGCGCCCGCAGAGCCTCTCGCACCACCGCCACCTCGGAGGTTCTGTCTACGAAGGCCTTCAGCCTGAGCGATTCTACGATGTCGTCATCGAGCCAGAAGGACTTCTGAGTCTGCCCTCTTCTCCGAGTTGAGTCCCCGCCACGTGGCCCTTCCGAGCCGGTCTTTAGGCTTGCCATGCTAGAAGTCTAGATATATCCTCATTATAGACTTAGATAATTCTATAATCGGAGGCAAGATGTCTGAGAAAGACTGGCAAGAAACCGTGTTCCGCCACACCTTCACCCGCCGCCTCGCCCTTCCCCAAGACGCGGTCATGCTCGAGCGCCTATCGGAGATCTTTTCCCAGTTCTGCAACGAGCTAGCCGACCCCGAGCTGGGCCAGAGTGATTCGGGCCTACAAGCCGACTTAGAGGCCGTGGGCCGGGACCTGTGCTTCTTGGAGGGGTTCTTGGAGAACAACATCGCGGCGAGCAAAGAGGTCCTCAACCTAACTCCCAACGAGGCTGCCCTCGCCGACCGGGCCGCGCAATTGGCGCCGCGGGTGGCGGAGCTGGCTGCCGAAATCCGCAGAGCCCTTTCTTAGGGCTGAAAGCGGAACACCGGCACCCCGTCACTAGCCACTGTCTCCAAATCGACCTCTCAGGCAACTACTCTCTTGTATCCCCATATGCAAGGCTAGCTGGAAAGGCCAGAACCCAAGCGCCACAGCGGGCGCAGACGGACGGCCCGGAGTGGAGGTTAGGGAATGTCGGATCAGGAGCCAGAGGACCAGCGGTCCGTAGAAGACCTGGAGAGCCAGCTCAGCGAGCTCGTAGCACAGGAGAAGAGAGCCGCTGAAGACCTCGAAGCAAAAGAGAGAGCCGCCCTCTCCCGGCGTCAGGAAGCCTCCGCTTCGCGAGAGTCGTACCAGGAGCAGAAGCAGAATCGCCTACGCTTGGAAGCACAGCTCGCCGAAGCGAGGAAGGGCAAGCAGAGCCTGTTCCGCCGCTTCCGCACCAACGCGGAGTTGAGGAAAGAAAACAAGCAGCTCCAGAAAGAGCTCACCCGCCATAGGAGGGTCGACAGAGTCTCTCGAGGTGCAGCCGGGATCGCAGCCAAGTTCATTGCTGGCCGCGAGCTCAGACAGTCTTTCCGCTCCTGGTTCCTCGCCGCTCGCGAGGCCGAGGGTCCGCGCGACTTTCTCGGCCAGGAGTCGGCCGACCTGGGAACAGCCATCACCCGCAGGGCCATCCGAGTGGGGATCTGGGGGGTTCTCCTGGCAACCGTGCCTTCCCTGCTGACCGGTGGAATTACCGGGGGGTTCCTCTTCTGGCAGAACCGCCTCATGACGGCTCAGCTCGACCAACAAACAAACGACGCCACCATTGCTCGACGAGCCGAGCTCCTGGACATCATCTACAGAGAAGAGTGCGTGGAGGCCAACCCTTCCAAGGAAACTGAGCTGGCGCAGAGGTCGGAAGGAGATTCGGCCGGAGAGGCGGAAGCCCTCCAAAAGCCCAGTGTCTCAACGCCCCAGAAAATCTGTACCCCCGTCGCTCACCCGCGTGCGCGGCAAGAGGCGGCCATTGCATTCGTGAAAATCGAGAATTCCCGAGAGGAGACTGTCAACCTCAACACGGCGAAGATCCCAGGGACAGATCTGGTGGAGGCAAAACTGAGCGGAGCAATACTGAGCGGGGCCAACCTGAAAGAGGCCAGACTGAGAAAGGCCGACCTGACAGAGGCCGACCTGAGAGAGGCCGACCTGAGAGAGGCAATACTACGCGGAGCAATACTGAGCAATGCAAACCTGAGCGGGGCAATACTGAATGGGGCCGACCTGGACGGGGCCAACCTGAAAGAGGCAAAACTGCCCGGGGCCGACCTGGGTAGGGCCAACCTGATCAGAGCCAACCTGAGAGAGGCTGACCTGAGCGGGACCAACCTGAGAGAGGCCGACCTGGGCTGGGCCGACCTGAGAGAGACCTACCTGATCGGGACCAACCTGAGAGAGGCCGACCTGACCAGGGCCAACCTGAGAAAGGCCAACCTGACCAGGGCCAACCTGAGAAAGGCCAGTCTGAGCGGGGCAATACTGAGCGGGGCCTACCTGAGAGGGGCCGACCTACGCGAGGCCTCCCTGAGCGAAGCCGACCTGACCAGGGCCTTCCTGAGCTGGGCCGACCTCAGCAGGGCCAACCTGAGAGGGGCCGACCTGACAGAGGCCGACCTGAGAGAGGCCGACCTGAGAGAGGCAATACTGAGCGGAGCAGAACTGAGCGGGACCGACCTGAGAGAGGCAATACTGAGCGGAGCAGAACTGAGCGGGACCGACCTGAGCAGAGCAAGAAACTTGACCCAGGGGAAGATCCGCTGGGCCTTCAGCAACTCGGAGACAAGGCTACCGGAAGGTTTCGTCCGGCCGAATCATTGGATTTTCCCAATCCACGACCAACGGTTTTATCTCGAGAACCTCCCCGACAAATCAGCTGACTGAAGTCCACTTCTCCTACCCCACCCCCATCTCCCCACCACAATACCGGCAGACCTTCGCCTGCCTCTGGATCCACTCCGCACAGCTGGGGCATCTCTTCTTGCGCCCTTCCCCACCCACGGACCCCACGAAAAACATCAGCACCGCCAGCGGCCCTAGCAACAGTCCACCAAGAACTCCTCCAATCCTGGAGAACCCTTTGGTCGTCGAGATCGCCAAGCCGATTAGCGCTCCCAGTACGGGCCAGAACAATCCAAACGTGCCAGGAGCTGCCGCCACCGCCTGGGCGCCTCCCTCGAGCAAGGCGGCCAGTCTTGGATAGCCCCGGTCCTCCCCGACCTTAGAATCCTCCCCGGCCTCGCCGGGGCTCGGGCTCGCCTCCCCTTCTGCTGGCTCCGCACCGTACTTTGCCGCGTGGGGCTTGTAGTCAAGAGACAGGCCATAGCGGGCAGAGAGGTAGCGCAACTTCAGTCGAGCCAGGCTGTACCTGTCCTGGGCGATGTGCTCCGCCATCTCGCTATCTTCCGACGTGCCGAGGGCCGCTCGTGCTTTGGCGATCGATGCCTCCAGCACTTCCCCTTCTCTCTGAATCCTTTCGGCGACCGCCAGGTCCGTGGGCCACTCGACAATCCGCCGATCAATCTGCGACCCCATTTCCAAGCCGATCTTATGGCGGCTCAGCAAGGCAGCGTTGGTGCGGAGGATCTCCAACCGCATCTGCCTCAGCCTGCGCAAATTGGGGTGCACCTGTAAGGGGTTCTCTTTCTGCACGTCCTCTAGCAGCGTGATTTCAGAAAGGGTTTTAATAAGCTCCGCTTCCAGCTCCTGCGCTTTTTGAAGAGTCTCTTCGCTTGGCCCGCAGCTGACCACTGCGACCACCAGGAAAAGGAAAAAGAACCGCGACGGCCAAAGGCCGACCCAGCGGCGTTTACGATCCGCCAGAGTGTCGGCCGGTCTCTCTCCGGGCTCTTTGGCGGCCGGTTCCCCAGTCCCCTCTGACTCCCCTTTCGGACCTTTCGGCGGAGCCCCGCCGTAAAGCTTATGAAGCTCCCAGGTAGCTAGAAGCCTACTCCTCATCCCGACCATGGGGCTCTCCCTATCTAGTCTTGGTAGCTAACCACACCCACTACATCTCGGTGTTGTGGCGTAGTGTAAAATCAATCGTATTCATCAATTCGAATTGCAAGGATCGTCAGGTAATGAGGATCTTAGCACTAACGGAATGCCTCACCAGCATTTCGATCGACAACAACCGGGCCCCTATCAGGGGTCAGAACAGGAGAAAGCTATGGATCTATTGACTTGGCTTTGGGAACTGCTGAACCCTACGAATTCGACCGATGGCGACACTGGTAGTTCGAACGACCCGGACGGTTAGTTTTCGGCTCTGGCGTGTTAACATGAATTTATGCAATTAAATGGGCTCCCCTCGGTGACAACCGAAACCGAGGGGACTTTCGATAGCTGGTACGGTCGCAAAATCCTATTCATCGCTCGGGGCCTAGTTCTAGGCCAGCGCGACCCTTTGCCACTCTTGGACCTTCTGAGTCTCCACCCCTTGGAGCCCGTCTCGCTGGAAGCCTACCGTGAAGCCGCTTCCCATCCGCTCGTTCAATCCATAGTGGAATGTACCGATCCAACAGGAATGGTCGAAGCGGAGGACGGAACCTCGGTGCGGCTCGCCATGGGCCTCGCTTGGGCTGCGCGTCGCGTGAGCGTCAAAGATGCGCCCCTTGCTATAGAGCTTTGCAAAGCGGCCAGCCACGCAACCCTGGCTCTCCCACGACCGGCAAGAGGTTACGTTTCGCCGGATGTCTTGGGAGTCATTGAATCTGCTCGAGGAAACGCTTTCCGAAGAATGGAAAGGTTTGCAGAGAGCTCCGCGGCCTTTAGGAGGGCCTACAGCCACTTACTTAGCGGAGTTTGTGCATCGCCGCTATTGGCAGAGCACTTGAGCCTCTGGTCTTCGCTTCTCCTGGATGAGGGACGCCTTGGAGCTGCTCAGTCATGTCTCAAGATCTCTGTAGCCTTGGCTTCAGACCAAAAGAGTAGCGGCCTAATTTTGGTTAAGCAGGGCAACCTAATTCGTGAGCTCGGCGAACCAGCCGCTGCCGAGAAAGCCTATCGGGAAGCTTGGGATCGAGTCGACCCTGGGTTTCATAGACTTCTCGCCCAGAATCTTGCTCTCGTTTGCGCTGAACAGGGAGATTTCCAGGGTGCTCAGGAGCACTTAGGATCTTTTTCTCCTGCCCTGGATGACTCTCCATTTCAAAAGGCGATTACCCTCAGAATCGAAGGCTTAACTCTTCAATCACTAGGAGAAGCAACCAAAGCCGACGAACGGTTGACGCAAGCAGCTCAAGCTTTCGAAGCGTGTAGTGACCTTCAAGGCGTCGCTCTCTGCTACCTTGATCGGTGCGAGTTCGCCGCTCGTCGAAATCAGTGGTCAGAGGTTGAAAAACTCTCCCGATCGGCCCTAGAACTCCTAGCCCTCCTCGGCCTTCACGGCCATGCCCTCGCTGCCTGGTCTTTGTATAGCCAGACAACCGCAGCTAGATCGGTAGCGTTGGCAGGGATCTTGGACTTTCGTCGACGCTTTCCGGGAATCCTTCGAAGCTCTCGAGGTCAGCTGCTCTCTTAGCTCTGTCTCTCTCTTTGCTTCAAAACCAGAGAAATCACATCGGAAGCGAGGGACTCCTCCTCCGGCGATAGGGTCTCAAGCAGGCGGGCCGCCAGGGCCTCAGCCGCTTCTGGCGTTGGCTCCGCCACTTTCGGAACTTCGTTCCGCACCCCTTTTAGAACCTCATCCAACTCGATCAGATCCGCTCCTGCGGATTCGAGGAGAGTGTCGAGGGAGCTGATGCTCGGCTCGATGGCGCCAGACTCGTAGCGAGATAGGCCGCTGACGGAAATCTGCGCCTTCTCCGCCCAGAACTTCTGCGACCATCCACGTCGCTTGCGGATGATCCTGATCGCCTGTCCTAGGGACTGAAAAGGGCCGGTCATAGCCTCACTCTACGACAAAACTTCACTAGATGTGAATATCTAGCAGGTTTAACATCAAACTTGCGTGATGTGCTTGACAATGAGTGAATCTAAACCTAATCTTGCCTTATGTTGCATGAAAAAGATGCTGGACATGCTCTCAGAGAGTACCGAAAGGGAAACCGCCTGACCCTCAGCCAGTTAGCGCGAACCCTGAGCGTTAGTGAGAGCTATCTCTCCATGCTGGAAAGGGGGCTGAGGCTGCCTGGCCGATCCCTTGCCGTGCGTATCGAAGAATTCTCTCGGATCCCACCCCAACTCTGGGGCAGCACTCCGACCTCGCAACAGGCCAACTGACGCCCTCCTTCATCGGCACCACAACCTACCCATCCTTCAAATGTTCAAGGAGGCCCTATGACCCTCAGAGATGCCAACGCCTTGGCTGTCGAACTGTTGACCGTGAACATCACCTGCCCCCATTGCAGCGCTGCCTGGGACCGGGCGGAGCCCTCAAGAGTAGGAAAGGAGTTCATCGGAGTTGCGGTGTTCTGCCAGAAAGGCCACGAACTCAGCCTCAAGGCCGAGCGGGTACAGACGTCATGAGCACTCCTGCTCAGGATTTGAATCACCTAGCAGCGCTAGCAACTCGGCATCAGTTGGGATCCTGCCCTCTGTGTAGACAACCACTGAAACAAGCCCATGCAGTCACCGACCGGAAGAGCACCTCCAACCACGGCGAGGTCTTGTGTGCGAGCGGTTGCTCCTTTCAAGTGCGCCCCAGTGCCGCCGCCTTCACGATTCGCGACGCGCCAAAGCGCTCCGCCGCCACCTCCCTTTTTCCCTTTGAGGCTTAACTGTGGCCGCCCCAACACAAGATTCAAAGCCCCGCCACCTCGGCCCCATCATCCGCCAGAGGTTTCGGAAGGCTAGGAAGCCCCACCGATGCACGGAATGCCGGACCTTCATTCCAAAGGGATGCAGGTACTCCGTGTACACCGACTCTAGGGGTGGGTTCCGGACGAGGAAGCTCTGTCCTGGTTGCTCGGTAGAGGTGGAGCAAGTGCTGGCTCGAGGCCACTTCGTTCCCTTCGGGCAGCTCCGGCTAGTCAGGAATTCAGGCCAATGACAGCCAAGACCATGGAGGGCCTTTGGGCTTGGCTTTGTGACAACGGCGTTGCCACTTGCCCAGAGTGCGGCACGAAGAAGATGCAGTACTTCGTAGCTGGAGTTCACGACGGCTCGCCCGTCGTCTCCTTGGTTTGCCGAAGAGGTCACGAGAGCTTCACTCCGGACCTTGACGAAGAAACCGAGTCCTACGGATTCACCTTGGCATCTGTCGAGGCTCCAGGCCCGCCCGCGGAGGTTCAGCCATGAGCCGTCAGCCGGCAAAGCGCCCCGCGCACCGCCCCCTGGTTGTCTCTTCCCTCGAGCTAAGGGACCGCGTCCTGGCGCTGCTCTACAGCCCTGTTCACTTCCAAGGTGGGGCACCACCTGTTTGGCGGGAGCCCATGGAGTGCGATGAGCATGCGAAAAGGTACTGCCATTTCGTCGCCGACTATCTGAGCGGATCTGGCCCCCTCGCCACCCAGCTCATGAACTGGCTCACCGCCTCCGGCTCCATTCCTAAGGTCCCGGGCCTCGCTAGCGGGCTGGCTTGCGTTCTGGGCGTGAGGGTGAGCGATCTTCAGCTCAGAACCATCCCGCCCAACTACGTGGAACGCCTGGTCGAGCGCCAACGGTCGGAGTGGGCTTACCTAAAACAGTTGGGATTGGAGGAACCCTCATGACATCCCATCAACAATCCCTCAATCGCCAACTAGGGAAGTACCTCATCTTGCCGCGGAATCGGTTAACAAGGCTGGCCATCCTGGCATTCATGGCGGGGTGGATAGGAGGATCCGTTCTGACGGGGCTCTCGCTCTGGGGGCTCCTGGGTTGACCGACTTCTTTCAGGTGCCTCCTCCCCTCGAGCTCCAAAACCTCCCAGAGTCCGCCGACCTCGGCGACAAGCGTGTGGAAGGCGCCAAGGCGCGCGTCTACCACTTACTACGGATCGCCCAGGAGCGCCGCCTTCAGCTCCCCCTCGGCCGGCACCTTGCCCCCGCTGGAGAGGTGCCTCGACACATCATTGTGGAGCCCTGGAGCGGCGGCTCGGAGGGGATGCGGCGGGTTCGAGAGTTGCGCGCCCTGGGTGTCCCCATTGAGCACCGGCCCTTTCAGCCTCCGGACGGTGGGGACAGCGCCACCAACCTCTACCGCCTGGCGATCGCCAAAACCCCTTGCCTGCCGGCAGCCCCTTCAGCTGAGCAGACCCCGGTGGAGGGCTCTCCCCTTGAACTCTCCGGACTGCGGTTCCAGGTGGGTAGGCCACTCGGTTCCCAACGGCATCACCTCCCGCTGGTGGCTCAGGCGGGGATCAACCTCTATCCCCTGCCCCATCACTTGGAGGGCGATGGAGATCCGGAGGCCTACAAAGACTTGCTCCGCGCCGCGTATTCCACGGGTGTTCTGGTGCCATACCTACAGCGGTTCGAAACCACCGGAATCGATTTCACTTGCGAGTACCCGTGGGTGCTCGAAGTACTCCGCGAGGTTCTTGGAGCGCTTGGGGCGCAGGAGGTCTAGGTGGGGCGATCGAGGAAGTTGCCTACCGACATTTCTCTGAGCCCGGAGCTTTCCGAGCTCACCTCTGAGGGCCACTTCCTGGAGGTCTCGATCTTCTTGCAGTCGATTCCCCACGCGGACGACTGGGGCCGTCTGGATGCTCACCCGGTACGGTTCAAAATGCAGGTCTGCCCCGGCTTCGAGGTGACCAGGAACCGAGTACTGGAAGCGCTGGAAAGAATAGCTTCTCTGGGCCTTTGGGAGATCTACGAGGAAGAGGGCGGGACCTACGTATCCTTCCCCCAAAAGTGGTGGTTTCGGTACCAAACCTACATCAACCAATCGAAGAGAACGGACGATGCAGGTTCAGATTTTCCGGCACCTCCAAGCTGGCAGAAATGGGTCCTTGCTGAAAGTGGCAAGAAACAGCAAGGAAGTGCAAGAAACAGCAAGGAAGTGCAAAAGGGAGGCTCTCGCGGAGGCAAAACAGCAAAAACGAAGACTTCAGCGGCTGCGAACAGCAAGAAGGCACCTCTTAAGAAAGAAGCCTTGCCAAAAACAGCAGAAAAGTGCACTTCCCCTTCCCCTTCCCCTTCCCCTTCTTCAGAAGACTCTGTCTTCTGTGAGGAGCCGAAGCGCCTCACGCCTCAACAGGAAAAATTCCAAAGGGTTTTCGCTGCCTTCGATGATCACGCCTTGGCCCGCCCAGATGCCTCCCGAGTTGCAAGCTGGTTGAAGGCCCTCGACATCGACCCCCTGATGGATCTCCTCACCCAGCTCGGCCTCAAAGGGTTACGCAAGGGCACCAACTACATCACCAAGGTGGTCCACAACACCAAGAACGGTTTGCGCCCCGGCGCCGCCGGCCGAGTCGGCGGAGACGCCAGCCGAGACAAAGCCTTGGAGGCCCTATCGTGAGTTCCCCAACGTCCCCAACCAAAAACCTTTCTGAAAGGATTTCCATGAATTCTCCCTCTTCGGACAGTCCCCCAATCGAACGGAAAGCGATTCTTTCAATCCTGGCGCTGGTCTTGATTTCGGTCTCTTCGGTTTTTGGCCTGGAGGCCCTGTCCTCCGCCAGAGACGACCGACCTCCCCACGTTCTTGTGGAGGATTGGCAGCTCCTGGAAGAAGCCCGGGATCAAGTCAGCAAGCCGGCTGGCGGTGCAGCGAGCCTTCAGGCTTTTAGCGCTGGACCGGCAACGGGTTGCGGCTTCTTACCGAGCCGCCCGATCACCACCGGAAGAACCTACGATGGCCGAGCCATTGGAGGCCGGATGGATCTGGCCATGGACCCGTGGCGCTTTCGACCAGGCAGCCAGGAATTTCGAGACGCTTCGCGGATCCGCTACGCCCTACAGGGTGAAATTGATGCTCATCACCTGTTCCCGGGTGGTGGATGGTGCAGCGGCTCTCGCTGTGGAATCGGAATCCACGGGGCGGATATTTGGGTCTTTCGTCACCTGACGGAGTTCTACCTGGCCCGGCCAGCCGCCCAGAGACCAGTGGAGCTGCGGAGCATTGACGGCGCCTGCAACGATCGCGAGCTTTGGGACTTGATGTCCACCGGCTCCGGATGGCCGCTCCTCGAGAGGTGGATCCGCGACCGCGACGGCCAGGACCCGCGTCAGGTGGCCATCGACACCACGGGTGACCCCCATGCCGGGCCGCTGGTGCTGTCTGCCCTGGGGGCGGAGGGAGCTTCCTGCCGCTGGACGTTTTCCCCCGCCTCGCCCGGTGCTCACACTTGCCGCGTGGTGAGAACATTCCCACCCGGTCGCTACACCGCCACCCTCACCGCCACCTGGCCCAACGGACAGACGGCCCGGGCTCGGCAAGTGATCGAGGTCAGCCCTCCATCTCCCGCTGGCGACTGCCCGGAAGGTGAGTCCTGTCTCTTGCTCTGGAGCCCCCTCGAGCAGCGCCACGATCAATTCCGGGTCCTACCGCCAGGGAGGTCCACGGCGTTCATGGATTTGATGTGGAATACCGGCAAGACATCAGGCTAACAGAGATCCCGCATTCCCCAGGCAGGAGATGGCCAGTGAGAAAGGTTGACCAAGAACGTCTTCACGTACCCGGAGAGGTCGCAGGCGACTGCTTTGCCGCCTGCATTGCATCCATCCTCGAGATATCCATAGACGAGATTCCCCGACCTACTGCAGAGGAATTCGAAGACTGGAGTGCCTACTGGCCGCGGCTGTCTGAGTCTTTAGCCAGCAGGGGTTTCTACCTGATCTTCGTCAAGACAGGTGCGGAAGGCTGCTGGAGCACCGACACTCTGGTCAGCCGTGGTGCTTACTGGATCGCATCGGGACCTTCCCCTCGTTACCCAGGGACCCTCCATTGCGTGGTCATGTGCGGCGGGAAGCAGGTCCACGACCCACATCCCTCCCGGTTAGGCCTGGAGGCTGGAGAAATTTCCGACGCTGCGGCATTGGTTCCATTCGACCCTACTGTAGATCCAGTCCCAAGAGAGGGAGCTTCCCCTTCGTGAACCCCTTCTCCTCCATCCACCTGGCCGACTGGCGAAAGTTCACTTGCACCGGTTGCCAGGAGGTTTGCCGCGCCGCTCCCGGCGCCGACATTTCCGCCTCTCTGTGCTCGACATGCCAGAGCCCGGAGAGGTTCGTGGAGCCGGACCCGAGCGAGGAAGCCCGCATCCCCAACCTCTACCGGAGCGGCTGGACCCTGGAGGATTGGATTGCAGAGTTTGGAAAGCCTCCCCGCAAGCTGGGACGGTGGATCGAAGAGCCCCAGAGCGTCCTGGCTTATGGAAATACCGGGACGGGGAAAACGGGCCTGCTGACCCTCCTCATGCAAGAGTACTTGCACCGCCACAGCTGCACGGGCTTGTGGATTCGAGGTCAGGCTTTGCTCGAGGGGCTCAAGGGAGGCATCGGCCTTTCCGGGCAGGGATCTTCGGTGGCCGAGAAAGCTGCTCGCAAGCTGGTGGAGCGCGCCCAAAGGTGCCAGGTGCTCCTGGTAGACGACCTCTTCGCCGGTGCCGTAAAGGTCGGAGCCTCTCGGCAGTTGGAAGTTTCCCCCTGGGTCAAAGAGCGCCTGCTGGCCATCTTCTGCCACCGCTTCGACCACCAGGCCATCACCCTCACCACGTCCATGCTGACTCCCAAGCAGTTGGGGGAAATTGATATGTCCCTGGCCTCTCGGCTGGTCCAGACCATCGTCGTGCCCTTGAAGGGCGAAGACAGGAGGCTCGGTTGAGGGTTCGTCCCCACTCTCCGGAGACAGAACAGGCGGTCCTCGCCGGTTGCCTGGCAGAGCCCGCCCTGCTGTCCAAGGTGCAGAGAATCCTCTGTTGCCAGGACTTCTACCTGGAAAAGCACCGCCTGATCTTCGCGGCCATGGAACGGCTCCAGGGGGAGGCCTCCCCCATCGACCTGCGCACGGTGCAGGCGGACCTCGAGGGCCGCGGCCAGCTGGACCGGGTCGGTGGCGTGGCGTTCCTGGCCACCATGGATATGGAGCTACCGGACATCTCCCGCCTCAAGGACTATGCCTGCATCGTCAAAGACCGCGCTGTGCGGTGCAGGATTCTGGATGGAAGCGACCGTCTCCAGGCGTTGGCCGTGGACTGCGGCCAGGAGCCCAGAAAGGTCGCCGACCAAACCTCTAGCCTGGCTGCCTTGGCCGCGGACCTCTCCCCCTCGAGCCACCTGGTCTCCTTGGGCGAGGCAGCGGCGGATGCACTGATGGAGATCGAAGACGGCAACCTTCGTCCGGAGGCCGGGCTGTCGACGGGCTTTCCGGAGCTGGATCTGCTCCTGGGCGGGTTCCGCAAAGGTCGCCAGGTCATCTTGGGGGGCCGCCCGGGCATGGGCAAGACCACCCTGGCTCTCAACATCGCCGTCCACCAGGCCATCCGCGAAGAGGTGGCCGTGCGCTTCTACTCCATGGAAATGTCCGCCTTTGAGTTGGCTCTGAAAGTGATCAGCGCTGAGAGCGGCATCCCTTTGTGGATTCTGGAAAGCGGAACCATGGCAGAGGACCAATGGGAAAAGCTCCAAAAGCTGGTGCTAGCCCTGCAATCGGCTCCATTCGAGGTGGCCGATTGCAGCCACTTGACCATCGACCAAGTGGAGGCCGAGTGCCGGTCTGAGCCAGGCCTGCGGGTCGTCTTCATCGACTACCTCCAGCTCATGACCCCACCCCGGGCAGAAAACCGGAACCTGGCCTGGACGGTGGTCTCCAGCCGCTTCAAACAGCTCGCCCGGGAGATGGGCCTCACCACTTGCGTCCTCTCCCAACTGTCTCGAGACCCGGAGAAGCGCCAAGACCAACGCCCCATCCTCGCCGACCTCCGCGAATCCGGAGCCATCGAACAAGACGCCGACGCCGTTCTCTACCCCTTCCGCGAAGAGGAATACAACGACGACCCCGCCCTCAAAGGAACCGCGGAGATCATCGTCGCCAAAAACCGCCACGGCCAAAAGGGCAGCCCGAAAGTGGCCTTCGAAGGCGATTGCAGCCGGTTCCAGCCGGAGAAGAAGGTGGCGCCGTTTTGAGGCGGAAGAACCAACGCCTGAGAGGCCAGGTCCTGGAGTATCGGGATGCGAGCCTCTTGGTGCTCAGTAAACATTTGAACTCTCGCCAGATGTCTCAGATTCGCGTCGACGGGGTGAAACTGCGCAATGGTCGAGTGATCATCGTTTTCGAAGACCGCCTGGCGCTGGTCCTCGATGGGGACGACGCCCTTCCCCTGGCCCGGCTCCGCCAGCATACCCAGTCGCCCTCGGAGCGATTCCTCAACCTCGCTTCAGACTCGTGTGTTCGCAAGCGACTTTCCGACCTCCGGAGCACTCTATGACCTGCTGGGCCATCTACCAACGGCGAAGCCTCGCCGACGTGCAAGCCATCGAGACCATGCTAGGCCGCCTGCGCCTGGTAGTTGATTCCTTTGGAGCTGAGGTGGCCTACGAGCTTCACGACACCGCCGAGCGCCAGCAATGGAAACGCCCGGGGCGAAAACAGCTCGACGCTCTCATTGCCCAAGGCGAAGTCACCGGTGTGGTGATCTCCGACCTGCACCGGCCCTTCAAGTCTCTGGTAGACCTTGCCTACGGCCTCTCCCGTTGGCTCGACCTGGGGGTTCGTGTCGTCGTCGTCTCGAGAGAGGTCGACACGGCCAACCCTTCCCACCTTGTCGAGCTGCGGGACCACCTCCGCTGGATGAAAGATTTCGAGACCTCGGCCAGGCAGGAACGCGGCCTCCTCTCGGCCCTCCACCGTCACCGCCCCGCAACTGCCCCACCCCTGGTTTCCGACCTAGAAATCGCCAACCTCATGCGCCAGGGCTACTCCCAGAACGGCATCATCCAATTCCTTCGCCGGTCTGAAAGGAGATTGGGCAAGGAGACCGTAGGAAAGGCCGTTAGGAGGGTCTTGGCTAGCGGTGAGGTGTCTTCGTCGATTTTCGAGGCAGCCAAGGCGAAGCGAGCCCAAGTCCGCCGCAAGGCCCACGGCGCACCCCGTTCCCAAGGCCCAACGTCAAAAAGGAGTCCATCATGATCCCGCCCATCGAAATCACTGAAGCGAATCCCTACACCATCCTCCCCCTCGAGGATCTCGGCATTGAAGAAGGCGAGCCCATCCACCTACAAGCCTCGGTTCTGTTCACCAAATGGCCCCTGGCCGTGCGGTCGCCGGTCATCTGGCTAGCCGAGAAGCCGGATCCCTTTCGCCAATGGCACTCGCCCTGCAGCTGGGTGATCAACGGAAAGAAGAGCAAGAGCCTCTTGGAGGTCGGCATGGTTGGCGAGCAGCGGCAAGGGGTCGCCGGCAAGCACCAAAACCTCGGGCCCAGCTTCCCCATCGACTTCACCCTTTCTTTCGATAAAGGCCTCAGTGAGATCACCATCGCCGGCCGAGTCACGGAGACCCTCAAGAGAAGATCCCAGCTCACCGCCATCCCTCGCTATCTGGTGATCGGTTTCATCGGCCCCAAGGACAAGGGCGGGTGGGATGCCCCCTACGGGGCCAGGGTGACCCTTCAGACGGCCAACAGCTCTCCAGTTGACACGCAACCCCCTCTTCCCGAACAGACAACGCGAGACGCCCAGCTAGCCGGGTTGTTGCGACAGGCTTCAGAGAACTTGGAGGAGGCGGCTTCACTTCTCGAGGAATCGCAATGAGGAAAGCAAGTCTTAGAATCGCCAGCTCAGCTCACAAACGGACTCGGCAACAAAGCAAGGTCACTTTCGTTCGATCACATACGGAGGCCAGATGAGCTGCACCGAATGCCCCCACTGCGGCCACGACCTAAACGTTTATGTTGTGGTCTCGGGTCCGGTACCTGTCAAATTAGTGGAGGGGCAACCGCCAGAAGTAGAAAAGTACAAACCGCCACCTCCCGCGCAATTCGGGCCACCGCGAAGGATGCGTGTCGAAGAGGCCGCGCACCTGACAGGCGTAGCCGTTCGCACCTACTATGAACATGCGAAGGCAGGAAAGAAACCACCCGTCAGGGAAGGCAGGGTCATGTCAGACGAGCTCCACGCCTATCTCTACCCCTAGGTTTCTTTGGCGAGAATCCGTTGCAGAAAAGTATCCCACCGCAAGATCGCGTCTTTCCTCTCCGGTAGGTAGCTCCACTGGTTGTAACGGTCGCGAATCCCGGGGACAGAGTGGTTGGTGATCCTATCGACCACGAAGGGATCGACCCCCAGGCGGGCCAGCGATGTCTCGACGGTCCTGCGGAGATCATGAGGGGTCCAAGTGGCCTCTGCTTCCAAGGCCTTATTGATCCGCGCTGCCGCCCTCGGCAGAACATTCCGATCCAGATGGGTCCTGGCATTCTTCGCGGCAAAAACCCAACCCCGCCCGCCGGAATCCAAGACGTCCAGGATCTCGAGGGCCATCGGTGTTAGGTACACGCTGTGGGGCCGGCCATTCTTGGTCTCGGGGATCGTCCACCAGATTCCACCTTCACCGCCGGCATCTTCCCTGAGATCCTCCCAGCGCATCCGGCGAACCTCACCGCCCCTCTGCCCCGTCAACAGCATGAGCTGAAGAGCTCGGCCGGCAACCCCTCGGTAGGCCTTCATGGCCTCCCAAGCCGCCGGCAGCTCGTCGTCAGAGAGAACCCGCCGCCTCTTCGCCTCTGTCTTGAGCTTGAGCCCATAGCAGGGATTGGAAACGTTCCAACCGGACTGGGACGCCCACGAATAGGCCGATGACAGAATCGCCTGCGTGCGGTTCCGCAGAACCCTCCCCCGGGGCTCTATCTTCGCAAGAGCTTTCGCCACTACCATCTTGTCGACCTCGGCGAGGTGACGCTCTCCGAGCGCCGGCAAGAGCTCCTTGTCGATGATCCGCGAATACTCCCGCCGGGAGCTTGGCTTCAACGAAGGCAAATGCTGCGATGAATAGGCCTCCAGAAGCTCCCTCACCAGCGGCGCGGCCGACACCTGGCTTCGAGGATCTCCCCCACTGGCCAAGATCCCGAGGTCCACCGTAGCGATCTTCCTGGCCTCTTGCAGGCTCAGACTGGGGTACGGCCCATAGGTCTTGCGAATCCTCCCCAGCCCCGTCCGAAACTTCCGAAGCGCCCAAATCTTCCGCCCATTCGGATAAACCCGAAGCCAAAGACCATCCACCCGGCTATCAGGGATCTGCAAGACCCCCTTCTCCGGAGGTGCTATCTTCCGAATAGTGAGATCAGACAGCATCGTGTCCAATCCGTGTCCAATGATGGGTTGCTTTTAGCGGCATTACACCGCAAAGAATATCACGCACAAGAGGCACAATACGCTACAATTTCCCACGAATTGCGCCAGGTCGCGCAAGTTCGCGTAGTTCAGCAACAGTCTTTTAATCAGTAGGTCGCAGGTTCGAGCCCTGCACGGCCCACCATTTAACCTCTTTCCTTCCAACAGTTTACAGATCCGGCCCCTTGGGCTCCCTCGCCCAAAACTCCTCTTAGGTACTACATAGGTACTGGCGTGACACGGCTCAAATGCCGTTCACTGGGTCGGTTCTGGCTTCTAGGGGTCCAAATCTGTGTATCAACAGACGGCTCTAGATGACCAGGAAGGTCAGTCCAAGGCTGAGTTCGCCTCAGCCTATCCGCCCACGAGCCCCTCGTTGACATCTCGGCTCGTTCTCGCTTAGTGGTAGGTCTTCATCAACGAAACGGCCCGATCAGGTGTTGGAGCACCCGGCCGGGCCTAGCCACTCAAGGAGAACCTGCTCCATGAATGACCAGAACGAGTGTAGCAATGGCCTACCGCCAGAGAACTGGGAGCGGTTCGCGGTGTTTCGGGAGAGTTTCCTCTCCGTCCATCTGACCCTTGAAGACGCCGAGGCCTTTCGACGAGTGGGTCGCTTCGTCTACCTGCTCACTCTGAGCGGTGACCCTAGGGCGCCTGAATCGGGAGAGTCGACGATTCGATCCGACATGCGAGGAGCGGCACGGGATCTGCGTTGGTTACAAGGTTTCCTCCAGGACATCGGCCGGCAACGCGTGGAGAGTGAGCTCGCAGCCGCTGAGGCGGCACTGTCCCAGAGAGCAGCGGAAGTCGCGGTCGGAATCGGAGCCTTCGCTCGGGACTTAGAACAGGGAACGGATTGAAAGGCTTGAACCTCTCTCCGATGGTCGAGGTTTCTGACCCCGGGGCTCACCTTTATCCGTTGTCAGGCCCCCCCTCACCCTGCAGATCACCTACGCGAACGTGGTACCCGATTCTTGACCGACGCTGAGCAACTCTCGGTGGCTGGAGGCCTCGACCTCGATCAGGCTCATGTTCTGTAGGTACAAACGAAGGGCCTAGGCGGCCTCCGGCAGAGCCTGCAGGTATCGGGAGTCCTTGAGAGCTGGGAACCTGATGCCGTATCTCGAGTTCGCGCCGTTCTGGAGTTGGCCAGCCGGACCGCGAGATCCAAGATCACATGAGGTTGAGTGCTAAATCGTCCCGCTGTCGTTGTTGACAATCTCCAACTTCGCTACCCCGAGCCGGGCCAAGAGGTTGCCGGTGCGCTCTTCCTTGACGCAGCTGGCCAGCAAATTGCCGATCAGGAGCTATTCCGCGGAGCACGAGACCGAACCGCCATCAGTGCAGAGCCGTTTCTACGCCACGCCCTGCTTCTCGGTGCAGTCGCCGTCATTGCGTTCCACACCCATCCATCCGTTGCGCCACGAGGCGCGTAAGTCGAGTGTTATCAATGGATGACTTCATAAGGAGTGAATGAATGGCTAGGGAGACGGGGGCGCGGACCCGAGGTAGATGCGCTTCTGAAGCTCTCCCGACAATGTGACCTTCCCCCGAAAAAGTGGACAGTTTAGTTATGCGGCCACCGCCGCGGTTTTATGGGCCTCTTCGTAGTCTGCTGGACTCAAGAAATCCAGGTAGGAGTGGCGGCGATGCCGGTTGTAGAAGATTTCCAAATATTCGCCGATCGCGGCTCCGGCCTCGCGGCGGGTAGGCCAGGGACGCCGGTAGATCAACTCGTTTTTCAGGGTCCCAAAGAAACTCTCCACGACAGAATTATCCCAACAGTTTCCTCGCCGGCTCATGCTGCAGCGGATTTCACGCTTCGCGAGCAGCTCCTGATACTTCTTGCTGGCGTATTGGCTTCCACGGTCCGAGTGGTGCACCAGCTCTCTACCTGGCTGGCGAAGGCCCAGAGCCATGTGAAGGGCTCCGAGCACCAGATCCGTCCTCATGTGATCAGCGATGGTCCAACCCACGACTCGACGCGAAAAGAGGTCAAGAACAACGGCCAGGTAGAGCCAGCCCTCCCAAGTCCGAACGTAAGTGATGTCGGCAGCCCACGCTTGGTTCGGGGCCATGACCTCAAACTGTCGATTGAGAATGTTCTCGGCCACCGGGCGATCATGACAAGAATCCGTGGTGTGTCGGAATCGACGGGGAGCCTGCCCAACCAGTTTCTCCTCGCGCATCAAGCGAGCGATTCGCTTACGGCTGATGTTGAACTCGCGGACCTTCATCTCAGCATGAACCCGGGGGCTGCCGTAGGTCTTGCGGCTCGCTTTGTGAATCGCCAGAATCTCGACCCTGAGTTTGCGGTCTTCAAGCTCGTGTTGGGAGGGGCTACTGCGAGACCATTTGTAGAAGCCGCTCCTCGATACGTCGAGGATTCGACAGAGGAAAGCGACCGGGAAATGGGCCTTCTCCCCAAGAATGAACGAGTACCTCACCCGTTTTCCTTGACGAAGAAGGCCGTCGCTTTCCTAAGAAACTCCCTGCCCTGAGGCCGGGGTGTTTCCTACCAGCGAATAGCCGAGCTGCTCAGCACGTCGCTGGAGATTGGCAAGAACGCGTTTGCGGTACCGCTCCTCATAGTAGTCCTGCCCTGGGTCGACGTACTTCATCCCGAATCGAAGAGCGTTGTAGAAGAGAACCGCGATTTTGCGAGCGGTAGCTGTCACCGCCTTGGCTTTTCCTGTGCGGCTGGCAAGTCTTCGATAAAAGGCACCGAGAGCGGTCTGCGTGCGGCCGACATTGACGGCTGCAATTCGTAGGAGAACTGCGGCACGGTTGGACGAACGCCTTGTTTTTGAGCTGAGCACACGCCCCCCGGAGATCTTGTTCCCCGGGGCAAGGCTGAGCCAGGAGGTAAAATGCTTCGCCGTTGGCCACCGGGTCATATCGTCCCCGCACTCACCCACCAGGCGGAGCACGGAGTAGGGCCCCAGCCCGTGGACCTGCGATAGGTCGGCTCCCAGCAAAGTATAGAGAGCCTCGCGTACGTTGAAGGAGGGCTCATTGCGACCGCGGGCATGCCGGACTTTGGGTATGGCCTCAGCTGGAGCCTCCCTAGCGGCGTTCAAGATGGCCAATGCCAATTCGATCTCCTTGTCACACTCCTCTATCTTGGAACGATAGAAATCGTAAAGTTCGAGAGACTGACGCAAGGCGAAGAGGTGTTCCTCCCTGAAGTTTCCCGTCAGTGCCGCCTGGATTGTCTCCAGGGAGGCTTTGCACCGTGCATCTCTAAAGCTGGCCAGGATCGCAGGATCGTGATTTCCGTCCACGATGGATCTGATGATCTTCATGCCCGTAGCCCCGGTGATGTCGGTAAGGACGTGATGCAATTGGACGTTCATCTGCATCAGCGCTTTCTGCATGTGCTGGATGTGAGAGGCAGAGTAGTCCAACACTCGGTCTCGATGCCGCAGATAGGCGCGAAGCCCCATAAGCTCATCACGAGGCCGAAAGCTACCGCGCAACAGACCGTGCTGATGAAGCTGCTGGAGCCATTGAGCATCGTTGACGTCAGTTTTCCGGCCCGGTACGTTCTTGGTGTCCCGAGCATTGACGAGGAGTACTTCAAATCCCCGCTGCTCCAGAATCTCGTAGACGGGTATCCAGTAGACACCGGTGGACTCCATGGCGATCGTCGTGACCTCGACCTCCTCAAGCCAGTCGGCCAAGGCATGCAAGTCCGCCGTAAAGCTGCGAAACGTCCGAACGTGTTGGTCGGCACGATCTGCTGGGACGGCGACGACATGAAAAGTCGACCCCACGTCAAGGCCTGCTGCATCTTCGTTGACGGTGGTTAGCGTCCTGCGACTCCGCTTCTTGGATCCTGATTGCCCCATGATTTCCTCCTCCTCTCGGTCCAGGAAGAGGGGTGAGCGGAGATAATCACTTTCCTAAACGGGATCACCCAGTGGGTGTCACCAATCACAAGTCCGCAGTCACCCCCGGGCCATGTTTTTTAACGGGCTCAATCGGCACCAATAAGCGAACGGCCGCGCCTCCTGGGTAAGCCCAACGCTACACTGAGGGAGTTTCTGGCCCAGCAGGAGGGGCGCCGGCACCCGATCGTTTTTTAGCACTTCGCGCTCCATTCGTAGCAGCTTGACCTCGCGACGTAGTCGTCGCAGCTCCGCCAGCTCGTCGGTGGTGAGGGCTCCAGAGGGGCCTTTTCCGGCATCGATTTCAGCCTGTTTGACCCAGTTTCGAAGCGATGATTCCGTCAGATCTAGGTCCCGGGAAATCTGTCTTATGCTCGTACCGCCTTCGCGAACCAGCCGTACTGCCTCTGCCTTGTACTCGTCGGTGAATTTCCGTCGTTGCCTCTTTGCCATTCAGGACCTCCCTGCGCATTATCGCGCTCCATGGAGTGTCCACGAAATCGGGGCAGGGCCAATGTGGCTGAGGGATGCCCTGCGATCCTGAGAGCTGCTAGCCAGAGTGAGGCTATGGCTACGAAAGGAACTGTCGAACGAAGCACTGATGCGTGGACTGCCCGCTACAAAGGTAGGGCCAGGGCAGAGTCAGCGGAATCTCCTTCTCGCTTGGTAGGAGATGACTCGGATGGTCAGGGAACGGGCACTCCATCTTTCCCCGCTTCCCCCGCTGACGCGCGCGGCAACGAGCCGTGCCAGGTGTACAGACAGAGCCTACGGCCTCATGACGAAGCGACTTGCGTGAACGTGGGAACCGCTGAGAGCTCTCCTTCGGGAGACGGGCAACCTGCGCCCTCATGCCCTCAGCGGGGCGGAGCCTCCGTAGTAGTCCGAGATCGGGAAAGCCGGTTACATGGCGAAGGGAGGCAGTCAGATACAGTGCACCGTCCGAAGCAAACTAAGCTGGAGAGCCGACGTGTGAACGGCTCGAAGATGGCCGAAAAGCAGAGGCCACTTGCTGCACGGGCAATCCGCGATCCAGAGTACCGCTTTCGCAACCTGTACTCACTCTTGCACTGGGAGTATTGGATTCGTTGTGCTGCCCAGTCTGTTCTATCCAGGCCAGGAAGCAAAACGGCCGGCGTCGATGGCAAAACGAGAGACTACTTCTTGAGCCACTACGATCGTCAAATTGACACGATCGTGAATCAACTCAAGAAGCGGACTTTTGTGCCCCAGCCGGTTCGTCGAGTCTACATTCCCAAGGCTAGTGGCAAAAAGAGACCGCTCGGCATTCCTGCCTTGCGAGATCGCATTGTCCAAGAATCCTTGAGAATGGTTCTGGATCCGATCTACGAGTCGGACTTTCAGCCGCACTCGTACGGCTTCCGCAAAGGCCGCTGCACGATGGACGCTTTCGCGGTCCTCATGCCCAACTTCAATTCCTCTGTCAAACGGTTCTATGTCATCGAAGGAGACCTCGAGAGCTACTTCGATACGGTGAACCACAGGAAGCTGATTCGCATCCTGAGGCGACGAATTGCCGATCGGAGCATGATCGACTTGATCTGGAAGTTTCTGAAGGCCGGTATCATGGAGGGGCAGCTCTTCTTCAAAACGGAGGCCGGAGTCCCCCAAGGCGGGGTCCTCTCTCCGCTCCTGGCGAACGTCTATCTCAATGAGTTCGACCAGTGGGCGGAGCACAAGTGGCACCGCCTGAGCCCCTACCAACGCCGCAAACTCAGAAGCTCGGGCCGGGGAACCTACAAGATGGTGCGGTATGCCGATGACTTCGTGGTCGTCAGCAACGACACCATCCGCGGAGTTCGTCAGGCCCGGGACGAGATCAAGGCCTTCCTTGAAACCGACCTGCGGCTCAAGCTGTCGGAAGAGAAGACCCGGATCACTCACGTCAACGACGGCTTCGACTTTCTGGGTTTTCGGATCCAGCGGCGCAAGCCCGAAGGGCGTTGGGTGACCCATCTTCAACCGGCGATGAGCAGCGTGAAACGGATCAAGGCCAAGGTCAAAGACCTCACCTCCAGAAGTCGCGTCCTCATCGATGAAGTGGACCAGCTATTCCAGCTCAACTCCGTAGTCCGAGGCTGGTGTACCTACTACAGGCACACCAGCCTCCAAAACGATGTCGAGCAGATCAGCCGGTACACCTGGCACCGGTATCACTTGTGGCTTCTCAAGAAGTTCCAAGGGAGTCGGAAATGCCAGCTCGTCGAGCAGAGAACTCGGGCGATTCGGGGGCGCCAGAGATGGATAGCCACTCGGCGAGAGGCCTCCTGCGAGACCTCCGCATATCAGTGGCTCCCCTCACCCCAAGAGCTCAAGCGTTCTCGGTATCAGCAGAAAGGGCGGGACGGGTTTCCCCATCCCTACCTGGACTCGCCGGCTCCGAGGGCAACCGAGCTCCCGCGAGGGGATACGGGACCTCCAGAAGAGATCTACCGTACCGCGGTTCGGTCTCGGAAGGCAGGCCCGAGCGGACGGCAGCGAGATATGTCTGATGGAGAGCCGGATGCGTCGAAAGGCGCACGTCCGGTTCGGTGAGAGGGATGGGAGAGACCGCTGGGTGAAATCCCGGTATGGCGCTCCCGTCCCTAGTCTGCGCGACCCGGAGCCGAGCGGGGCGGATGTGGTGTTTACGAAGAGGCTGGCTGAGGCGTGTGACCTGGTGGGGGTGATGCTGGTGGATCACTTGATTCTGGGCGGGGTGGGGGTGTGGTGCTCTATGCGGTGGGAGGGGTACTTCTCCGAGGATTGAAAGAGTCTCGCACCTCGCCAGGGGCGCGGAACAATCCAGGCAGTCATCGGGGGGAGTGCGCCCGTAATCCTGGCTTGCGGTATACTTTCACCCTAGCAATCGTCCAAGTAGCAATTCGCGATCCGGAGGTGGCCGTGAAGAAGCACCAGAGAGGAGAGTCGGAGCCCGCTGGCAGGCCCATCCGGCTGCGCGTCATCCTCTCCGCCTCCCGCGGGAACCGATTGAATCCCCATAGGCGTCCATGCCGCGAACCCCGCGGTTTCGCTCAACCGCACTTTATGTGCCATCGCGAGGCGCAATGACTCAGACGGAACAGCTGCGCGGCGATGTCAGATAGAGCGTATCTGGACTCCTTCAGTCAACTCCGTGCCGCTGCCTCGGCCAGCTCAAACTCTATCCCAAGATTTAGCCAATGGCGTAGACAGAGTGCATGAAGGGCAGAAGAGACGATACGATCTCGTGACCCTGTGCGAGCACAAGCTCGCGTGAGTGGCTCGAACCGCACCACGCTGAGTCACTATTCTGGCTGGGCGCCGGAGGCGAAACCCGGACGCAAAAGGACCCTTTGATGACCGACGCCCGACAGGCTGGAGCCTCCTCGCCAGCCTTGACCTGGCCCAACTCCTACCCCGACCTCTGCCCGCCGGCCGAGGCGACACCCGCTGACGGCACCGTTTTGCGCCTGGTCCGCAATGACCCGCCGCGTCCGGACGACTTCCGCGCTTGGTCGGTCGAGAACGGCAGAGTGGCTAAGTCCAAGCCCTGCCAGTCCTGCGCCGTCTCGGTCTTCGAGCAGATCGACGATGTCCGGAAGATGCAGCGTAGGGTTCCTTCCCAGCGGGTGAAGCCGGTGGCCGCAGCCGAGTTGAAGCCGGAGATGGGCGTTACAAAGCTCACTCCGAAGAGGTATCAGTCCCATCGTTCCTGGTGGATCCCCGATGGTCTCGATCCTTCGCCGGATTTCCAGGTGGTCGCTCCGCCTCTCAAAACGGAGGGAGCGTGATGAGCGACTTCTCCTTTCCGCAGATCGGTGACGTCGACCTGGTGGAGGTCTACGAGTTCTGTGACGAACCCGTCCTGTTCAGTTGCCGCGATCGTACCGACTTGCACTACCTCGCCGTGCTGTCCGAGGAGACGACCAGCCACAAGACCTGGCTTTTGACGGCACTCTCGACGCGGCGCCTGTCGCAGCTTCGTGCCGGTGAGCTGGACCTGCATTCGGCGTTCGCCGATGCCGAGCGAGGACAAGTCTACCGGGCACGTCTGCCACGCACTCCTGACGGCACTCCTACAGTGGAGTGGGTTGCTTCCGCCGAGCTGACCACGGAGGTGCTTCCCCTGCCAGGGGAGCGGCTCGACCCGGCGGACTTGAAGTCGGCTGAAAGTGACCATCCATCGACCATCTTGCTCGACAACCGGGCGCATGGCCGTGTGGTCGATGCCCTCGAGCAGTCATTGGGCGGCGCCTCGAAGGCCGCCATCCTGACGAGCGAATTTTCCATCTTCGTCTTCGAGGCACTGGGCAGGGCAATGCAAGGGGTGGGACGCGTCCGACTTCTGCTCTCGCCGACGGCGCTCGGAGATCATCTCCCGCCATCGGCCGCCTCTCTGTTGGGCGGCAAGGAAGAGCGTCGCTACCGCAACCGGCTGACGGCGCCCCACGTGGCCTTCTCCTGCTCGGCCTGGATCGAGCAGCAGGTGGAGGTGGGCGGCATCGACGCCCGGATTCCGCACAGCCTCTACATCGTCTCGAACGGCAAGCCACGCACGGCGATCCAAGGGAGCTCCGCCTTAACAGCCCCCGGCCTGGGGCTTGTCCCCACAGCTCGGCTCGAGATGAACACACAGGTCGACGGAGAAGCGGAGGTTGCCGGGTTACTCGCGTATTACGACGGCCTTTGGAACGACCGTCAGCTCACGCAAGATGTGAAAACCGAGATGCTGGCCGAGCTTCAGCGGATCTACGCCCCGAAGTCGCTCCAGACGATCTACTTCACCATGTTGTATGCGTTGTTCCAGGAGAGCCTCGATCAGCTTGACGAAGAGCAGATCGTCAGATCGAAGACGGGCATCCGGGACACCTTGGTCTGGAACAAGCTCTACCGCTTCCAGCGCGACGGCGTGCTCGGAGCGATCGACAAGATCGAGCGCTACAACGGCTGCATCATCGCCGACAGCGTGGGGCTGGGCAAGACGTTCGAGGCCCTGGCGATCATCAAGTACTACGAGCTTCGTAACGACCGGGTGCTGGTGCTGTGTCCGAAGAAGCTGCGCGAGAACTGGACGCTCTATACGATCAACGACAAGCGCAACATCTTCGCCTCCGACCGCTTCAACTACGACGTGCTCAACCACACGGATCTGACCCGTCTGCGGGGGAAGTCCGGCGAGATCAACCTGGAGACCATCAACTGGGGCAACTACGACCTGGTGGTCATCGACGAGTCCCACAACTTCAGGAACAACCCGCCGAAGAAGGACGGCCTGACTCGATACAAGCGACTGATGCAGGCGATCATCCGGTCGGGCGTGAAGACACGAGTGCTCATGCTATCCGCCACGCCGGTCAACAGCCGGATGAACGACCTGAAGAATCAGGTGGCCTTCATCACCGAGGGGGTCGACGACGCCCTCGTCAGTGCGGGCCTCGCCAGCGTCGAGCAAACGCTGAGGAAGGCGCAGACACTGTTCAACCAGTGGCTCAAACTGGACGCCGACGGGCGGACCACGGCATCCTTGCTGGATTCGCTGAACTTCGACTACTTCAAGCTGCTCGATCTGCTGACCATCGCCCGCTCGCGTAAACATATCGAGAAGTACTACGACCTGGCGGAGATCGGAGAGTTCCCGTATCGGGAGAAGCCGATCAACGTACGAGCAGACATCGACACGCTGGATCTCTTCCCGCCCCTTCGAGAGGTCAACCGCGACATCCGCCGGCTGACTCTGAGCGCCTACGCTCCGCTGCGCTATGTGCTGGCCGAGAAGGTCGAGGAGTACGGCCGGCGCTACGACATGGAGCTTGCCGGCGGGCGATCCTTTCGGCAGCTGGACCGCGAGGAGAGCCTCATCCACCTGATGCGGGTCAACCTCCTCAAGCGGATGGAAAGCTCCATCCACTCGTTCTGCCGGACCGTCGAGAAGCTGCTGGGCAAGGTGGACCACCTCATCGAGCGTATCGAGAAGCACGACGTGTCCGAGATAGAAGAGCTGAGCATCGAGGATATCGACGTCGAGAGCGACGAGTTCGATCCCTACCTGGTCGGGACGAAGGTCAAAGTACTGCTGCAGGACGTTGATCTCATCCGCTGGAAGCAGGATCTGCTAGAGGACCAGCGGATCTTGACCGGGCTGCTCCAGGACGCGAAACATGTCGACGTCAAGCGGGACGAGAAGCTACGCCGCCTCAAGGAGCTGATCAGCGGCAAGGTCACCAGCCCGATAAATCCCGGCAATCGCAAGCTTCTGATCTTCACCGCCTTCGCCGATACCGCCAACTACCTCTACGAGAATATCGCTGTTTGGGCTATGCAGGGCCACGGGGTGCATAGCGCCATCGTCACCGGCCAGAGCGGTCGCAACGAAACGACTCTGAAAGGGTTGCGGACGGACCTCGGTTCCGTCCTGACTTCCTTCTCACCCATCTCGAAGGAGCGAGGGAAGATCGACGCCGGTCTGACCGCTGAGATTGATCTCCTAATCGCCACCGACTGCATCTCCGAAGGCCAGAACCTCCAGGACTGCGACTACCTGGTCAACTACGACATCCATTGGAACCCGGTCCGGATCATCCAACGCTTCGGGCGCATCGATCGTCTCGGATCACGCAACGGCACGATTCAGCTGGTGAACTTCTGGCCCAATATGGAGCTCGACGAGTACATCAATCTCGAAGCCCGAGTGTCGGGCCGGATGGTGCTCCTCGACATCTCAGCGACGGGCGAAGAGAACGTCATCGAGGAAAGCCACCGGGACCAGATGAACGACCTTGCCTATCGCCGGCGTCAATTCGAGGCCCTCCAGGAACAGGTCATCGACATCGAAGATCTCGGCGGTGGGATCTCGATCACCGACCTGACCCTCAACGACTTCAAGATGGACCTCAGCAACTATCTCAAGCAAAACCAGGATGAACTTGCCAGGTTGCCGCTGGGGGTCTTCTCCGTCGCCACCGACGACGGGATGCTGGACGACTCGGACGTCAGGCCGGGAGCCTTCTTCTGGCTGCGCAGCGAGAACGCCCAGGTCACGGTGGACTCCACCTACGCCTTCAGCCCGCACTTCCCCGTCTTCGTCGCGGATGACGGCGAGGTGGTGCTCAATTTCACCCAGACCCGGCGCTACTTGGACGTGGTTAAAAAGCTCGCCCTCGAGCGCACGAAGCCCGACACTCGAGCGCACCAGCGCTTCGCCGATCGCACTCGGGGGGGCACCGACATGGCCCATTACCGGGCGCTGCTGGAACGTGCGGTCGAGGCAATCACGGGCAAGGCCGAGGAGAAGGGCGTTGAGAGCCTTTTCCACCGGGGCGGCACGGCGATGGTCCGAGATAGCGATCGGGGGCTCGACGACTTCGAGGTCGTCGCTTATCTGGCCGTGCTGGAAGCGGAGAGCGGATGAGCGTCGAGGCCTTCTTCGACCGCCTCGGGCTCCCCGAGGCTAGCCGGGTCGACAAGCGCATCTTCAAGCGGATGGTGCTGGACCACGGCAAGCTGACGGCCGCTGACAAGAAGGCGTTGTCTGACGACGTCAGCAAGCTGACTTGGAAGTACGCGCTGAAAGCCGACACGGTGCAGGTGCTTCCCTACGAGGACGCCGAGCGGGAGTACCTGGAGATAGCCATCGTCGAGGCGCTCCTGAGCAACCGGGGCCGAGCCGCGAGAATCGCCGAGATCATCCAGCGAGCCATCCCCTACCCAGTCTTGCTGGTGCTGGTGGAAGGGAGCGGCTTGTGTTTGAACGTGGCCCATAAGCGGTTCAGCCGGGCGGAGGAGGGCGGCATCGTGGCGGAGGGTTTTCTGTGCTCCCCCTGGCTCGAGCAGCCGTTGTCCGACCTCGACCGGGAGTTCTGCCAGGCACTGGCTTTGAGCCGCCTCTCGCGGGTCGACTTCTTCGCGCTCTATCGCGGCATGGTGAACGCCGTACTGGCCCGGATGTGTGCCGAGTTTTCCGGCACCTTGGTAGTAGACGGGCGGCAGCCCGAACAGGACCGCCGGCAACGGCTCGAACAGTGCCATGATCTGGATCGGGAGATCACCAGCCTCCGGGCTGTCATCCGTGACCAGAACAGATTTGCCGACCAGGTGGAGCTGAACACACGCATCAAAGAGCTCGAAGCCAGGCTGCTTGAAGCCAAGGCCGGGCTGTGAGTAAGGGGACGACCGCATGAAGAAGTTGACCAAAGAAGACGGCTCGTCGCCCGACGTTGTGGCGGACAACATCGAGAAGCTGCGGGAGATCTTCCCCGAGGTCTTCGCCGACGGCTGCATCGACTTCCACGCGCTCAGGCAGACGCTGGGCGAGAACGTCGACGACCGGGAGGAGCGCTACTCCTTCACCTGGCACGGCAAGAGCCGAGCCCGCCAGATCGCCCAGATGCCCTCCGCCGGGACGTTGCTTCCCTGCCCGGAGGAGTCGGTCAATTGGGATACGACCAAGAACATTTTCATCGAAGGCGACAACCTGGAAGTGTTGAAGCTCCTGCAGAAAAGCTACCACCGCAAGGTGAAGATGATCTACATCGACCCGCCCTACAACACGGGTAAGGAATTCATCTACCCGGACAAGTGGCAGGACAATCTCGACACCTACTTGCGCTACACCGGACAGGTCGACGATGAGGGGTTCAAGCTGTCGGCGAACTCGGAGACATCAGGCCGGTATCACACGAACTGGCTGAACATGATGTATCCGAGATTGAAGCTGGCTCGGAATCTTCTGAGAGATGACGGCGTTATTTTCGTCTCGATTGATGATCATGAAGTGCAGAACCTGCGGTACATGTTGGATGAGATTTTCGGTTCCGAGAATTTCTACGCCTCCATCGCCTGGCAGAAGCGAGACACCACTGCCGCCGACGCAAGGGGCTTCTCAGTCAGCCACGAATATGTCGTCATGTATCGGCGCACTGAGTCCTTTAAGCGGAACCTCCTACCTCGCACCCCAGATCAAGAGGCGAACTACAAGAACCCAGATGACGATCTGAGGGGTCCGTGGATCCGCACTTCATTGATCCGCAAACAGGTGCGTGAGAATCGCCTCTATGAGATCGAGAATCCGTCTGGGCGACGCATTTCACCACCGGCTGGAACTAGCTGGCGACTTCCTCCGGAGAAATTTGAGGAGCTAACAACCGACGGCCGAATCTGGTGGGGAGTTAGCAGAGACGGGAATCTGCCTTTCAAGAAGAGTTTCCTCTCGGAGGTGCAGCAGGGTGTCGTGCCGATCACTTGGTGGGACCACAAGTTCGCCGGTTCGAACCGTACGTCGAAGGTTGAGATTAGGGATCTATTTGGGGGCAAAGTGCCATTCGACACCCCGAAACCAACAAGGCTCATCAAGCAGATGCTTCACGTTGCAACGGCGCCTGGTGATCTTGTCATGGACTTCTTCGCGGGCTCCGGCACCACCGGTCACGCTGCATTGGATGTGAGCGCAGGAACTGAGCGTAAACTACGTTTCTTGTTGGTCCAACTTCCGGAGGTTGCCGATGCAGGTGAGTACGCCACGATTTCTGACGTAGCAAAAGCTCGGCTCCGAGCCGCGGGTGGGGCCGTACGTCTGAGATCCCCGCTGCTAGATCAAGGAATAGGGAGCGGATCTCTTGATCTCGGCTTCAAGGTCTTCAAGCTCTCCAGCAGTAACATCAAACCCTGGGACGCCGACTTCGACACGATGGATCAGGATCTCGTCGACGCCATCGACAACATCAAGTCTGACCGCTCCGAAGACGACGTTCTCTACGAGCTACTCCTCAAGTACGGCCTCGACCTCGCCATCCCCACCGAGTCCCGAGACATCGAGGGCCGCAGGGTCACGGTGATCGGCGCCGGCGCTCTGATCGTCTGTCTCGCCGACGACATTACCCTCGAGGTGGTGTCCGGCATCGCCGCTCTGAGAGAAGAGCTCAAGCCCGAGGTCATGCGGGTGGTCTTCAAGGACTCCGGCTTTGCCGATGATGTCGCCAAGACTAACGCTGCTCAGATCCTCGAGCAGGCGGGTATCGACGATGTGAAGTCGTTATGAGGACGTGACTATGAGCCCGCAGTTCTCATCCGGGAGAGCCCGCCATGACCCATGAGCTGGTCGAATTCGCTTCACTCCTCGACGAGATCAGGGGGCGCATTCGCCGCGCGCAGACGCGAGCCGTATCGTCCGCCAACCGCGAAATGCTGGTGCTCTACTGGGATGTCGGCAGGTTGATCGAGAGCCGCCAAGAAGCCGAGGTATGGGGCAGCAGCGTCATCCCCCGCCTGGCCCGGGCTCTACGCACCGAGTTGCCGGAGATCAAGGGCTTCTCTAAGCGAAACCTCGGCCGGATGATCCGGTTCTATCGTGAGTACCCAACGCTGATGGAAAAAGTGCCACAGCCCGTGGCACTTTTGGAACCAGGTGGCAGAGACGCATTTTCCCCACAGCCTGTCGCAAGAATAGCCCCCGCTACCGAGCCGAGGCCCGAACCCAGCCGAGGCGCCGCGGAATGACCACTATGAGGATCAAGTTCAACCCCGACCTCGACTTCCAGGCGGACGCCGTATCGTCCGTCGTCGATCTCTTCCAAGGCCAGGAGACCTGCCAGGCCAACTTCATGGTCAGCGCTCTGGAGACGACGGCTCAGCTGGGGCTCTACGAGAACGACCTTGGCATCGGCAATCGCCTCAAGCTGCTCGACGAGGACATCCTCTCGAACCTAGGGAAAGTCCAGCTGCGCAGCGGCCTCGAGCCCTCGACTGAGGTGGGCGAGCTCAACTTCACCGTGGAGATGGAGACAGGCACGGGCAAAACCTACGTCTACCTGCGCAGCGTCTTCGAGCTAAACCGCCGGTACGGCTTCACCAAGTTCATCGTCGTCGTGCCCTCGATCGCCATCAAAGAGGGCGTCGACAAGTCGATCCGGATGATGAGGGACCACTTCAAGGGCCTCTACGACAACATTCGATTCGAGCACTTCGTCTATGACTCGCAGGATCTCAGCGCGGTGCGGAACTTCGCCACCAGCGGCTGCATCCAGATCATGGTGATCAACATCGACGCCTTCCGGCGGAGCTTCACCGATTCCACCAAAGAGGCGAAGGCCAACATCATCCACCGGCCCCACGACCGCATGACAGGTTCGAAGCCCATCGAGTTCATCCAGGCAACCCACCCCATCGTCATCATTGACGAGCCCCAAAGCGTCGACACGACCAAGAAAAGCGCCGAGGCCCTCGCCTCGCTGAATCCGCTTTGCACCTTTCGCTACTCCGCGACTCACCGGGACCGGCACCACCAGATCTTTCGCCTCGACTCGGTGGACGCTTACGAGCGCAAGCTCGTCAAGCAGATCGAAGTGGCGGGCATCACGGTCGCCGACAGTCACAACAACGCCTACGTCCGGCTGATCAGCGTCGACAACACGAAGGGCATCGTTGCCCGCATCGAATACGACGCCATCCGCAGGGGCCAGATCAAGCGAGAAAAGAAAACTGTCAAGGCCGGCGTCGACCTGGTAGAGCTATCCGGCGGCAGGGACGTCTACGACGGCTACATCATCGAGGATATCTACTGCGCCGAGGGTGAGGAGTACGTCAGCTTCACCGGTACCGAGGAAGTCGTGCGCCTCGGCCAAGCCATCGGCGAAGTCAACCAGGATCAGTACAAGCGCCTGCAGATTCGCAAGACCATCGACGAGCATCTCGACAAGGAACTGCGGCTGCGACCGCAGGGAATCAAGGTCCTGAGCCTATTCTTCATCGACCGGGTCGCCAATTACCGCTCCTATGACGAGGACGGCAATTCAGTGAAGGGAAAGTACGCAGTGATGTTCGAAGAGGAGTACGCCAGGGCGATCAGGAAACCCAAGCACAACACGCTTTTCAAAGAGGTGGATCTGGACACCGCACCGGAAGGTGTGCACAACGGCTACTTCGCTCAGGACAAGAAAAAGGACTCCGGCGGCAAAGCCAGATTCAAGGAGTCCCGGGGCGATGGCACAGCCGCCGCCGATGGAAGCGCCTACCAACTCATCATGCGGGACAAGGAGAGATTGCTGAGCTTCGACTCAAAGCTCAAGTTCATCTTCTCGCACTCGGCGCTCCGAGAGGGTTGGGACAACCCGAACGTGTTCCAGATTTGCACCCTGAACGAGACCACGTCAGTGATGAAGAAGCGCCAGGAGATCGGGCGAGGCATGCGCATCTGCGTCAACCAGGACGGCGAGCGGGTCTACGGCTTCGAGGTCAACACGCTCACCGTCATGGCGAACGAGTCCTACGAGGAGTTCGCTCGCAAGCTTCAAAAAGAGATCGAGGACGACACAGGCATTCGTTTCGGTGTGGTGGAAAAGCACCTGTTCGCCAACATCTCGGTGCCGGGTGAAGACGGAGAACCGAAGCCCCTCGGCGTGGAGAACTCATCGGAGGTCTGGCATCACCTCAAGGATGAGGGTTACGTCGACGGCCGGGGAAAGGTGACCGGCAAGCTTCGAGGCGCCCTCAAGGACGACGCGTTGGAGCTGCCCGTCGCTGTCGCCGAGCAGGCCGGAGAGATCGCCGCCTTGCTGAAGAAAGTGGCCGGCAGCCTCAACGTGAAGAACGCCGACGAGCGGACGAAGGTGCGCTTGAACAAAGAACGCTTCCTCGGCGAGGACTTCAAGGCACTCTGGGACCGCATCAAGCACAAGACCACATTTCGGGTGCAGTTCGATACCGAGGCGCTGATCGAGGCCTGTGCCGAGGAGATCGGCCGGAGCCCCGTGATCAGCAAGGCGAGGTTCGTCTTTCGCAAGAGCAAGGCCGATATCGGCCGCGGTGGCGTGGGCATGGGCGCAGCCCTGCAACGGGTCTACAACTACGACGCCGACCATATGAGGCCGCCGGACATCGTCTCCTTCCTGCAGAACGAGACCAATCTCACCAGGCGTTCGATCGTCGAGATCCTTCGCCGCAGTGGGCGGCTCAAGGACTTCAAGAGAAACCCCAACAAGTTCATCGAGCAGGTCTCGGAGATCATCAAGTCTAAGATGCGGCTGTTCATCGTCGACGGTATCAAATACCACCGCATCGGTGACGACGTCTACTACTCCCAGGAGCTGTTCAAGAACCAGGAGCTTTTTGGCTACCTCAGCAAGAACATGCTGCAGGCCGGCAAGTCGGTCTACGACCACATCGTCTATGACTCGGAGGTCGAACGAGAGTTCGCCGAGAAGCTCGACCAGAGCGGTGACGTGAAGGTCTTCGCCAAGCTTCCCAGCTGGTTCAAGATCGAGACGCCGCTCGGCACATACAACCCCGATTGGGCGGTTCTGGTCGGGCGTGATGGCAGCGAGCGACTGTACTTCGTGGTTGAAACCAAGGCGCCGCTATTCACGCACCTGCTCCGGCCGAACCAAGGGGCCAAGATCAAGTGCGGCGAAGCGCACTTCAAGGCGCTGGGAACGGCCGTGACCTTCCAGGTGGCCGAGTCATTCACCGACTTCGAGGGCACGTTCGACGTCGTGAAGCCGGGCACAGACTCCGAGAGCGGTGAAGCTCCGTCGTCAGCCGAGTTCGTTCTTCCGTGAAGAAGTCTTCGTCTTAGGGATCAATCTCGGCCGTGGGTTCTAACGTGGGGTGTTGATGGCGCCGGAGACGTGCGCCGGGCTGCTACCGAGGCCGAGTCATCCAGATCCATTCGGGACAGAAGGGATCTGAGAAGGACGAGAACGTCGAACGGTTTCTGGCTGTGGAGCGCTCCGACGAGCCCACCGAAATCGTCGTCCACGTCAACATGCTCAAGGAGGGCTGGGACGTCACTAACCTCTACACCATCGTGCTGCTGCGCGCCGCCGACTCCCGGACGCTCGTCGAGCAGTCGATCGGGCGTGGCCTCCGTTTGCTCTACGGTCGCCGTGCTGGCTGTCGACCGTCTGACCATCGTCGCTCACGATCGTTTTCAGGACATCGTCAACGAGGCGAAGAAGGGCGGTTACTCGTTCAGCACCGTCAACATCGGCGAGGACATTCCAGAGACGCCGAAGCAAAACGCCGTGGTGGCGCCCGTGGTCGAAACCATGTTGGGCATCACGCCAGCGGTACAGGCAAGTGAGCCCGGTGAGTCGGCTGAAGCAGGGACAGGCGACAAGAAGAGCGAGGTTCCCGCTGGCCCCGAGTCCAAGTTCAAGACGCCGGAGGAGCAGAACGCCGCAAGTTTGGCCCTCGACGCCATCCGCAAGGTGACTCTCGATCCGAAGGCGGTGTCCAGCCCCAATGCGCTGCAGACCGACGAGATACAGAAGCAGCTCATCGCGGAGGTAACGGCCAAGCTGAACTCGGGCCAGCTCACGATGTATCCGAAGATCGACGAGAAGGAGCTGGCCATGGTGGTTCGCGAGGCGACCACCGTCTACGTGACGCACACCATCGCATACCCGCGCGTGATGGTCCTTCCCAGGGGCATCGTGCGAGCGGGTTTCAACGACTTCATTCTAGATCTGTCGTCGTTCCGGCTTCAATCGGTATCGAAGGAGATCCTGGTTCAGCACCTCACCAGCGACACGCGCGAGGTCATGGGTGCGCTCGAGAGCGAGCACGAAGAGGAGCGCCTGGAGGACTACGTCGTTCGAGGCCTGATCGACTTTGACGACGTCAGCTACGACGAACAGGCTAACCTGCTCTACAACTTCGCCTGGCAGGTCGTCGCTCATCTGAAGAGCTATCTCAAGGATGATGACGGAGTCCGGAACGTCATGCTGTTCCATCAGCGGCAGATTTCGAGCCTTGTGCAGACCCAGATGCAGAAGAACACCTGGGAGGAGAAGTAGGGGGCAGCCGTTTGGGGAGGCGAAGTGGAGCGGCGCTCGGCGGCGCAGTAGGTTTGCCCTCCGATTCCTCCGAAATCATCCAAGTTGGGCCGAGTACCTCTCTGGGATGGTGTAGATCCTTGCCGAATGAAGCACGGTTTACCCTCGTAACGATGTGCAGACGAACCTCTCCCGAGATCACCGGGAGCGGTCATCAGAAATCCCAGACTCAGAGGCGGGTAATAGCCAAGCCATGGTTTGCCTAGCGGCTCCCTGACTCACTCCTTGTCCTCTTGTTTCATCTTCATCTTCCAGCTCCCGACCTCTGCTTTCCATTCTGGGACTGCTGAAGGTGAGTATGGCCCTGCGGGGACTGCTGGTTGAGAGAGCAGTGCTCCCTCGGGAACGAATTCCTGGAATCTTATCTGCTCGTCATTCCCTCGAACGATGGCTTGACTTCCCGCCCCTCCCCTCCGTAGAAGCCACCTCCCAACGGCGTAGCGGGCACTTCCGCCCCCCCGCCGACGACCTGAGGAGGTTAGCTATGAGCACAGGATTCGAGTTCTTCGAAGGCCCCACTACCGAGAGCACAGACGTCCCGCGAATCACTATCCGGCGGGGAGGCCTGATGGTCCTGACCCGGGCCGCAGTCGAGATGCTGGGCGAGGGCGTAGGTCAGGTCCAGATCGGCTACAACCCCGAGACCCGGGCCATCGGTCTCCGGGCCGCGGACAACGGTGCCCGAGGCAGCTACCGGCTCCGGGAGCAGCGCAACTCCGTCTCCCGGCTGGTGGACGGTAAGCGGTTCTTCGCTCATCACGGTCTGACGGTGGAGAAGGCCCGGAGCTTCGGCGCACAGGACTTCGGAGACGGGGTGGTCGGGTTCGTTCTGGAGGAGGAGAGGGACGGTGACGGCAGCGACCCGGCTCCGGCGAAAGCACCCGCCAAGGCGAAGAGCAAAACCCGCAAGCAGTGAGGCCATGCCTCCAACGACACACGCGAGGGCGGTCCGAGTGGGCCGCCGTCGCTGTATCTGGCCTCACCTACCAACCCCTTCTCTACAGGAGACTCGCCACATGCCTCGCAACAGCTACGAACGAAACTACGCCCGCCTGGAGGCCATCATGGGCCGGCCCTTGCTGGATCTCGAATTCGAAACCGCCTACCGCCTCCGAGCCCCCGGATTTATGGACCTGATCGTGGAGAGGCTCCCCGACTGCCACGAGACCGGCGGAATCGTCCTGTCCCTGGCCCACTACTTCCGCTTCAACGGCGACCTTTGCCAGGATCCGGAGATGACGGTGCGGCTGTTCCCTCCGGGCCTCACGGTCCTCCAGCAGCTCGCCCCGTCCACGGATCCCGCGCTGGGCCGCGCTGAGGCGACTTCCTTCCAGCAGGCCGTCCCGCCCGTATATCACCGCGTCTATCCCAGACTCGGGCTCTATCACCGGAGCCTCAGGCAGGAGCTAAACGAGTTCCTCGGCCTGTGGCTGCGCAACCTTCAGGAGCAAGGTCACAAGTTGACTGAACCTGCCTAAGCTCCCGCTTTCTCCTCTCCCCGCCGCCGTTTCGGTCTCCTGCCGAGGCGGTCTCGTCGTGGAGCGGACCCTCCCAGGGCCGATCTCCCTTGAGCCCAAGCCCAGACTGCCGAGAACCGGTGGTAGGCCCTCCCAAGCCGGTTCCACGACTTGACAGTCGTCCATCCGCCTCTGCCCCAGTACGCCACTTGAACCGCTCCCCATGAAGGCGACTCCCGCACCGCCGGTTTCCGCGAGAAATCCGGCGTGGACTGGTTGACCATCCGCGGCGATCCGCCTTACTGGTATCCATACCGGGCGGGATGAACCGCCCAAGACACTGCCAACTGGAGGTTCAGATGTACGACTCCGACCCCGCCGACCTCATCGAATTCGCGACCCGCTGGAGGGAGCTGGGAGACGCTGTCACCGAGCAGGTGGCCCGCGTCATCGACGACCCAAGCTGCGGAAGTTGCTGGAACGAGGGCACCGAGCACGGCGTCAATCCCACCGCCATTGAGGTGGCCTATCAGCGGCTCCGAGGCGTGAACGAAGGCATCGACGAAGCCCTCTCCGCATTCCTCGAATCCGTGGCCGAGTAACGGGGCCGCATCATGACGACCACCGCCAACCCCGCTGATCTCTACATGGCCAACCTCAGTGATGGCTCCCAGGGCATGCGTCAGTGCCTCGACATCATCGCCAGCATCCTGAGCGGCGAGCACAATGCCTCCACCTTCCCCTGGGGGACCGTCACCTACCGCGAGAGCATGAGGGTCCGCGTCGCCCTAACTGAGCGCTATGCGGCCTCAACGGTCAACAAGATGCTCTCTACGCTTCGGGGCGTGCTGAAACAGACCTGGCGCCTGGGCCTCATCGACGCCGACCACTACCGCCGGGCCGCCGACGTTGAGAACCTCCGGAACTCCAACCTCTTGAGCGGCCGGGCGCTGGCGGCCGAGGAGATCGCGAAGCTCTTCGAGACCTGCACCTCAGACCCGACCCCCAAGGGTGCGCGGGATGCCGCCCTTTTCGCGGTCTTCTACGGCTGCGGCCTCCGACGCGGAGAGCTGGCCCAACTCGATGTCGAGAACTTCGACGCTGACGACTGCTCGATTCTGGTTCAGGGGAAGCGCCGCAAGCAGCGAACGGTGTACCTGAGCGCAGAAGCCTGCCAGCACGTCCAGGCCTGGTTCAGGCTTCGAGGCGACGACCCTGGTCCGATGTTCTGCCCTGTCAACCAGACCGGGGAGGTTCGGCTCAGCCGGCTCCGCGGCGAATCGATCGCCTACATCCTCCGCCGCCGGCAGCAGGAGGCCGGGACGGACACCTTCTCTCCGCACGATCTCCGCAGAAGCTTTGTCACCGCACTCTTGGACGCTGGAGAGGATGTCTTCACGGTTCAGAAGCTCGCGGGCCATGCCGATGCCACGACGACAGCTCGCTACGACCGGAGAGGTGAGGGGGCGAAGCGGCGGGCCGTGCAGGCGCTGACGATTCCGGGCTGTCCCGCCTGAGGCAACCTCCTCCCCGTCTCTCCTACGGCGGCCTCCCTGCCATCGCCTCGCGTGGTCGCGCCTCCTTCGACATCGCTGCCGATCTCTGACAACAGGCCCTCTCCATCGTGTCCCACCGGAGGAAGGTGGCATCCCTGCAGCCGCACGGGCATCGGGTCTTCCAACGGCCTTGCAGAACCTCTGACGCCCCTTCTGCAGGAGGAGCAGCAGACGCGCCGGAACCTACTTGCTGGAAGTGCCTCCGAGTATGCACCTTCTAGGGAGGAGTCCGCAGGGGCTGTATGGCAAGAGTGGATATACCTCCGGATCTAGCGCCAACTCTTCACTGAATACAATAACCATATCGAGCTGTGAGCTCGGAGACTCGAGATTGATAGATGTGGGACCTTCGACTAACTTCCTCGCCGCAATTCTGCACAAGAAACTCTCAGTGAGTCTCTTATTCAAGCCACCATCCCTTATGCTTCTTTCTCAGATGAGAGTAGTGCCTTTTTCTCTTCCTACAAGCAAGGACCAAACATCGCGGCAAGATTTAAGGTTTCCTTGGCGCGACCTTGCCTTCCCGGGTCACCAGTGGAGCGTTCGATTGAAGGCAGTGATGCTATCCAGCCTCTTTGCCAAAGTGTCCGTGCCGAGGACATAGTCGAATATTCCATTCGTGCCGCGAGAGCTTCCGATCCGAGCATTCTGGACAACGCCCCGGAGCGAACAGCAGAAATACCGTCGGAAGAAGCAGAAAACCCAAAATCGTCCAGAGCCACGCCTGCCCCTGAAGGTTTTTGCACCTCGCGAAATACCAACCCAGAGCCGAGAAGGCGAGGCACAGTACGATAATTTTTAACATCGCAATCGAATCTCCTTTCTCCAGCCTCTCTCAGAGTATCCGGCGTACAACCTCAGTAGGCAACTGACCAGGTCCTGGGATCGCTCCGCGTCGGGTGCAAGATCAGATTCCTGTCACGAACCTCTGGCTGAAGATCGACATGAGCATACTCTGCGACCATGAAGGACAATTCTCTCTTCAGCGCTTCTCCACGACTGACGAGTTCCGAACGGTTCACCAGCTCCATTCGCCCGACGTTGGTCGAGTAATCAAAGGTAAAACGAGCCTCGAGCGCTCCGATTCTCTGGCGTACCCCAGCGAGGTCGAAAGCCAGGACGAATCTCTCCTCCAAACCGAGTTCCACGGCCGAAGGCTCGAAGAATCGAAAACGCTCGGGGTCCTCACACGCGACCTGATGTGTCTGCATCAGAGCGAGCACGGCACGACTTCCACCTGTCGCGCGGGTCGTGGAAACTGTATTGTCGAGCTGGATTTCGGCGCCGACGGTGCCAGCGAAGCGGATCTCGATACTCCTACCAGCGGCTCGCCCTCTGATCTGGAGGTCGAGAGACGCCCGGTCGCCTCCCGCGCCGCTCGTAACCTGGCGGATCTGTAGGCTGTGCCGGCCGATCAAGCACTTCACGTCTGGGAATTCGATCAGCAAGACTGGTCTCAGCTCGAGAGACCTCGGCGCGCTGGCAGCCGAAGCGTAGCGCTCAGGCGGTGCCTCTGCGGCCAGGAAGGCGATGCGGACTCGCCAATAGTGACGCAATCTCGCCTCGGAGATCTTCTCGAGCGCCTTAGCCGAGCCGATCTTGCGATTCGACAGGATTCCGTCGCAGAAGGACGAAAGGGCTCTCGGGCTCGGGTTCGTCGGATCGGTCCCGAGGGCGATCAAGGCCTCCTTTCCCCCTTCTTCCCCGAACTCGCTCCCTTTGATGGCGTCCTTCAGCGCCTGCTCAAGATCGTCGAGCTGATAACAGGAATAGAGCAGACTCACGCTGATGCCGGCGACGACCAATGTCAGGGCGAGACCGCCCGATCCGGCTACACCGGCCCAGAAAGCAAGGCCTTCCACGCCCAACGCAGCGGTTCGGATTACGGCCTGGAGTTCGTTGTCTTTCGCCAGCTCGGAGCCGATGACCCAGACGTCGAGCAGCACGGCCCCGAAGAAGAACGCGTTGCGTATCAAGATCCCCGGCGTCAGCGTGCGTCCGGCGATCTTGGGCAGACGGGTCAGAGCGCGATTCTGGTCGAGCCCCAGCTCCAGAGCTGACAGGGTCAGCTGGTAGATCCCGTGATACTCCTCGGCGGTGAGCTCCGAGCGCTCTTTGTCGGAAAGCACGCGGCCGACGATCAGACTCAACTTGAGCACCACAGCCACCTTGAAGAAACGAGCGGCCTGGGTCGGAGTTGGAGACTGCGAGCTCACCAGGAGCTCTGCCAGGTGACTGCCGGCGGTCTCTCTCTCGATCGCCTTCCGAAACGCTGCCACGTACTTCATCAACCGCAGGGCACGCAGCAAAGACCTGGTCTGGAGAAATCCCCAGGACGTCAGACGGCGGGCGTGGGCAACGATCATCTGCTGGCCGCGCTCGAGACCGGCGAGCAGCGTTTCCCAGCCACCGCTGAGCCTTTGTACCTGCTTCGAACGCCGGATCTCGTCGATGACTCCGACCAGCCAGTAGCGCAGCCCCGAAACCTGCTCCCGAAGCTTCTCCAGCTTGTCGATCGCGAGCGTCGGCTGGAGTTTCTGCAGCTTCCGGCCGAGAGCCTCGATCAACTGCTCGAGCCGAGCTTGCCAATCTCCCCGAAATCGGCCGAGCGTGACGCCGATCGCCTCCAGGATCTCCGCCGTCCTACGCTCGAGGTGTTTGACCACTTCGCTCGCCAGCACTCCCCCGGAGCCGGCAACCCTCTGAACCCACTGCGCCGCCTCGTGCGCCTCTTTCTGCCATTTCTTGCGGATCGAGACCAGCGGTCTGCCGAGCAAGCTCAGGTGCTCCTGGAGATCCGGTTGATCCTGCCAGAACGCGTCCAGCCGGAGGAGGAAGCCGCGGGAGACCATCTTGCCGGCCACCAGTGTGGCCCAGCGCCTGGCGACCGCGGGGTCTCTCGAGAGCCAGGCGGGCGGCTTGGCGGCGGCGCCCGCCAGGACTCGCAGATAGCCCCTCAGGAAGCGTTCGATACGGTCCCGGCGCGTCTCGTCTAACAGCTTCTTCCAGGTGGTGTCCCGATCGAGACACTCCAGCCAATGGTTGACCTCGGATACGGTTTCGACACAATCGGCCGCGAGCAGCAATCCGGCATGGGCGCAGGTCGACCGGAATAGCGCCTCGAAGTCCTCGGGAATATCCCCTGCCGGTTGGAGCAGACTGAGTACCCGGGGTGACCTCGCCAGTCCCCTGTTGAGCTCCTCCGTCAACGTCTCGACCGGCAGCTTGAGCACTTGATCCAGGTGACGTAGAACCTCCAGCGCCTCCTGATGCCAGCGGCGCTCGGCGGCGGTGAGCAAGACCTCGTGAAGAGGCACCTGCCAGTAGACCTGACCGGTGGAGCGCGGTACCCTCATGCTTGGCAGGGATGCATGGCCACGGAAGCGGTTCCAATGCTCGTGGTCTCGCTCATCTGGCCGGGGGAATACGGGCCAGATGTCGGAAGGCTCGCCATCGAAAGTCGACTCGAAGAAGTCAGCGCCGAGCTTCCCGTCTCGAGCATGTTGTCGACAGAGCCGGGCGAAGCGCAGACGGTGGGGGTCGACCGCGGCCGCCGTCGCCCGATCAGCTCGCTTCAAGACCGCCTGCAGCTCGCCGATCGCCGCCCTGGCCCGCAGCGTCGCCGGATAGGTCAAGGCGAGCGCGACGTCGAGACGCGAGCTCCCCGAGACGATCTCGACCGGTTGGCGTACCAGCATCCACGGCGGGACCTGATCCGGTTCCAGCTCGGCCAGGCCCTCCCGGCTCAGGCCGTGCAGATGCAGAAGCTCCTCGACGCCGCACTCGCCTAGCCGGCTCTGGAGCTCCTGGCGGGTACGCACGAAGTGCCGCGCCTGGCCCGGAAGCGGCTGAAGATCGGACGGCAGCGTCATCCAGCATCGTCTGCCCTTGACCTCGACGTCCTTGAGCCCGGTCCCGCCACCTGCCGCGACACTGCGCACCAGCAGCCAGGACCGGCTGTCGCCCGCCGGCAGGTCGATGGCTAGCTCGACCGCGGTCCTGTCCAGCGGCAAATAGCCCCAGAGAACGTCGGGCTGTGGCATACCCTTTCGGAAAACCCGGACCTCGACCAGGATCTCCGGCGGCAGCCGTCCGACCAGATCGGTCCGGCTGCTTCCCCGATCGAAGGTCCGATCCAGAGTCAGGGAGATCCGGACTTCCCGCTTTCGGGCTTTGCGATCGTCGGTCTCGGAGCCTGTGCGCTCCTCCTCGCCGCCGCCGGTCAGGCTGTGGAACGGCGGTGTGCTGGCTGGCTTGGCGTCGGGCGCGGGTCGATAAAGCGAGGCGCACGAGCCGCCATCGGAGACCACCTGACAGATTCCGGGGGGTGAGCCGTCAGTGATCGCCACCAGCGTGGCGAGCAGCGGGGTGCCGCCTTCGAACTTTACCTGCGCGGCCTTGCCGAATACCACCTGGTTGACTTTTGTACAGGGCTTCAGACCGGGGCCGATCTGAGGGCAGCCAATGAGCGGCGCCGTCTTCAACTCCTTCTCGGTCAGTACCCTCTGACCGCCAACCGTGACGCCGCTTTGAAGACCGGAGAGGTCGGCCTGCCCACCGTGCGAACATTGAAGAACGCTGCCGGCACTCAGATAGCGCATTGCCTCATCCTGGGTTTCCCATCTCGACGTCCCCCTTCAGCCGGGTTTTTCCGTCGACGTCGGTGTCGCCCTTGATGGCTGTCTTCCCTTCGATCTCGATGTCGCCGGTGCCGCGCAGTGCGATGGACTCGCTGCACAACTCCGTCTCCTGCCGGGATCTCCAGACGGCCTTGTCGGTGTCCGGAAGGTGCAGCCCCACGACTTCTGACAAGGCGGTTCCGCCGCCTGAAACGTCCAGCGCAATCGACTCCGCCTGCAGCGCCACGGCCACCTCTTCCAGACTCTCGACTCGGTGCTGAAAGGCGCCCATGACCGCGGGGCGGGTGCCCGGAGCCACCCGCACCGCGACCCGATCGCCGGATCTCCAAGCCGAATACAGCCCGACGTGGCTTTCTCGCACCGGCGTCGGCACTAACGGATGAGCGACCAAGCACTTCTCCGCCTTCCCGGTCATCCCTATCTGCCAGGCGTCCCCTTCCCCCGATGCTACCTCGATCAGCGAGGTCTCTTCGCCCGCCAGCGTTCCCCAGTTAGAGGAATCCGACAACCAGCCTCGCACCGTGCCGACGACCACCCAGGGAACGACGGTTTCCGGCGCCGGCTGCGTCCTGCCACCGATCGTTGCTACAGTGGTGAGGGTCTTTCCCACGTCCTCGCCGAGTAGGTCGATCCGATGCGAAACCGAGTCCACGACCACCTCGTGACGTCCGCAGCGCGCCGGTCCCGGAAGCCAACAGGGCGCCCCCTCCACCGGGCAGGTGCTGTCAGCTTGGCCCCAGCAGGCGATCAGCTCCAACGGGTCGACGGCCTTGGCAAGCGGGGTGTTCACTTCGCAGGATCCATCCCAGGAGGAGACTTCAAAGAGGTCCGGCAATGCCAGAGCCGGCGTTTGCCGAGCCGGAAGCTCCAAAACTGGTTCGTCACGTCGCTCGGGCCGGACAATCCAGCGGATCCAGTCCTGCCTTCTCGTCTCCCCCTCAGCTTCCCGGTCGGCCACTAGGAATCCGAGGACGTCGGGGCTGCGCTCCCGGAGGAAGGCTGCGACCTGGCGCAGGAAGAGCGCCTGGGTGGCAAACTCGTGCCTGAGGAGGCAAACCCCGGCTGGCAAGGCAAGCTCGAAGGGCTTCGTGCGTTCGGGACTCTCACAATGCTGATCGAAAACGCCGTTCAGAAACGTGCACGCATCCTCGGACTCCGGCCGCTGCGAGATGATCTTTTTGGCGACCGCCGACCTCAGCCAGACGTCCTGCCGGTCGGAAAGCCCTTCCACCTCGACTTCGATCTTGTCGCCCTCGAACCGCCAGCCGCGGACCCGGCCGGACCAGCTTCGGGCGTCGGAAGCCAGCTCCGCCCGTTCGGCGGCGGCTAGCGCCCGGCGCAGGTTCTCCGGGTCGGTCGATCGAAGGCGGCAAGTCACCCGAAATGACGCGTTCAACGTCAGCATCGAGCACAGGCCGAGGACTTCGGTCTTCGAATCCGAGATCAACAGATCCATCAGTGCACCGGCGCTACCCAATTGATGCTGTTGAGCCCTTCGAGCAGCAGAACCTCGAGAGGCGAGTCCGGACTCGGCGGGACGACGGAGTTCAAGCGCGAGTCGTCACACGTCTCGAGATTTCGTCCCTGGCTCCCGATCCACGAGGCCAAGAGCAGCAGGATCTTCTCGTTGGACAAAGATCCGGGACCGGACCACCGGATATTCAACTCCTCCAGCTCGCTGAGAAGCAGTTGTTTGAAAGCACCCTGTACAGCGGTCACCGATCCGATCACTGCGCCCGGAATCGGAGGCGGCGTGGCGGGTGGGTACTTCCAGGGTTCGCTGGACGATAGTTGAATCGAAAAAGGTTGCAAGTCTCTGATCTCCTTGCCATGGTTGAGGAAGATGCGACTCATGATCGGCGGATTCAACATCGGGCAGACCACTCGCAAAGCAGAGCAACCGTTATTGTTCCTACCTTCCTGCAAGGCATCGCAGTATCGTTTTCCGATGGTGTCGAACGAGAACCACCTGGGGCGAAACGGCGTACCGTCCGCGGTCACCTTCGGAGGCTTGTAAGGGATGTTCCAATTCGCAGCAGCGAGCCAACCGGGGGCCTGCCCGCCTTGCGGCGTGGGGACTTCGAGAAGGGTCAACCTCGCGGTCTCGTTCACCAGATCCAGCGTTGTTTCCGCGACAGCCTCCAATTGGAGGTCGAGCTGGGTTGCTTGCGGTTGCTGGCCGTTGTCGATCAGCCGAACCCACCGGAGTCCCTCGTCCATCAGCGAGCCGGGGAAGTCCTGGTTCGTCGTATTGCTCTGGTAGATCGCCGCCTTGCCTCCGGTGACCGAGATCCTTCCCGTCGCCCGAGCGATATTGAACTCTATCCGGACGAGAAAGCTCTCGAAATCTCTTAAGAGAACTTTTTTCTGAAGATCTTCAAGTCGATAACTCATCACATCTCCTTCTGCTTAGAACCGAGGTAACCACTTCAGGGCCTCAGGTGCGAGGCTCGCTGTCCGTCGACTCGAGCTCTCTTCCAACACCAGACCAAAGCTATCGCTGACAGGCTCTTCGTTGCCGCCCGGAGTGATGGGGGTCCCCGAGCTGGTCCCGATCAGCGCCTCCTTCCAGGCGGAACGAGACGGAAACGCGCTGTACGCCGCGTGCCGATCCTGGGAGTCCCCCAATACGGTCGCGACGTGGACTCCGAATTGATTCTTCGCCATCGCGTACTCCACCTTTTCGTTCTGACAGTATCCCGAGGCGGCCGACATCCAGGCGGCACTGCAAAAGTGACCGAGTGCGGTCAGTTCCCACGCCTCGCACAAGAACTCTGCCAGGTCGCGGTCTTCTCCCAATCTGAGCCTCGACCGGAGGCGTTCGGGCAACGGACCTCGCTTCGCCGAATTGAAGTTTATGTTCTTCTTCACTTTGCCCGGCAGTTCCGATAGCCAGGAGGAGATGGCGAGCGCCCAGAACGGCGACAGCTCATCGAGCGCTTTGAGTCCCTCTTCATCGACCTTGAACGAGAAGCCCCCCTCTTTGGTCAGCAGTCCATCGAATGCTGACGGTGCCAAGATTGGGAGCTTGTTGCTGCTCGAAGCCTGGATCTGAATCAGAACGGGCACACGAATTCCGTTTTCGAGACTCAGCGTCAATTGCTCGTGGAAGGATTCCAACCCTTTGTCGGCCGCTGATTCCGAGGTCAGGACCATTGCCGCTGGAGACCATGGACCGCCGACCAGAGGTTCTTCGCCTTCAGCAGCCAGACCGGAGAGCGTATCGTCCACGACGACGATCTCGACGTCGGCCCCCGTCCTGTTCATGCAGCGAAACAGGCTCTTGAGCTGGCGCAGACTTCCGAGATAGGCGGCCGAATCATCGAGACTCGAATTGAGCTCCTCGACCCATTGGACCAGTGCATTGAGTTGATGCTCGCCGGCTTGCCCGAGGCTAGTGGGGAAGTACTTGCTCAGATTGATTCTGCCCAACCGTCCGGCGGTGACATCGTCAGCTCCGGGAACGAAGGCTTTGCTACCTTTCTGCTCTCCGCCCAGGACGAACTCCACGACATCGATGACCAGACCGAGGAGGTTGGAAACGTCGGCCTCCCCCAGTGACGTCTGCCCCTCCGGAGCGGCCACGACGTGCTCGAGAAGGATCAATGCCTGAAGCTCGGAGCGGATGCCCTTGGAGTTGTCCTCGTCGGCCTTGTAGGCGGCAACGATCTGGTCCTGAATCTCGCCGAGGGCAGGAAGGGCTTCAACCAGATCGTAGCGGTCACCACCGACCAGCTCGGCATTCTCCCAATCTAGATCGAGTGTCGCCACGTCGGCGTCCTGAGCTTCGATCTGCAGCTTCGAAAGCTGCTCTGGCGACAGCCCCTCGGAAAGCTCGACGCTAACGCTTGTCGGGGTTTCCGACTCGGCGGTGCGCTCTTGAACCAAGAGGGTGCCTATCGTCTCGCCTTCCTTCTTGACGTCGAACTGCCCGCCCTGAGATTTGCTGCGATCAGGGACGGCGTAGGTTCCTTTCGGCCCCTGTCCGCCCCGCGCCAGGTACTCGGCGGTCTTCTCTCGCGAGGTCGTGGCCGAATAAGCGAGGTTCTCGCCGAAGTCGAGGCCCGCCGGGCCGAGCCCTGCAATTCCCGCCACCTTACCCTGGGCTACCGCGGCGGCTGCCCGCAAGCCTTTGTAGAGAGACTCCACGTGCTCGCGCTGGCTGACGATCGCGTCGAGATTCTCGTCGAAGTCCGCAAAGAACGTCTCTTTGTGAGCGAAGCTGATCTCGTGGTAGAAAGCCGCCAGAAACCGGTCCTTCTCAGTACCTTTCTCCGTGCTCTCGACGCGCCTCTGGAGCCTCTTGAGGTCGACCAGGCCGGCAGCTTCAGGTAGCTTTGCTAGGCGCTCGGAGAGCTCTTTTTGGGTGGCGCCGTCTTTCGCTCTTAGGATCTCCAGCCAATCGTCGCGCAGGGACTGGAGCTTCTCTTCCAGCGTCTCCAGGATGGCCGCGACCGGCCCCCCAGATTTCTCGGCCAGAGCCTTGAAGAGCGAGAGCGCTCGCTTTTCGCATATGCCGAGGGTCAGGCGCCTGTCCTCGTCGAGGAGGATGGTTGCGGTCATCTGATCGAGGGTCGCGGAATAGCGATCACGATCTTCCTTCTCGATCCGGTCCGGAGTCTCCAGCTCATCGGAGGCTGCCAGCGCTGCTTGTCTCAAACTTTCCTTCTGTGCGGCGCTGAGTCTCGGCACGCGATGCTTCTGGTTCCCGACGCCGACTTCGAGTGCCTTCCTCACTCGATGCCGAAGGTCGTTGCCCGACGTGAACGGTCCTTCCCCCTGATACTTCGAGACCAGCCACAGGACCATCGAGGGATGCAGCAGGTCGGTGCGGACGATGCGGTGAACGGCCTCCGAGGCCCGCAGATAGGCCCTCAGGCAGTCGGCAAGCCCGAAGGCTTCGAGTCCCGGAAGCTTAAAGTGGTGAAAGCGGGCAGGAGCTTCCTTGTATTCGTCGGTCAAGTCGTTGATGACGGTCGGATCGTTCTTCTCCAAGGCACTCCTCAAGCGACGCACGCTGGCGCACAGGGACTTAATCTGCGTGTCTTTCCTCGAGGCAGTGAATCCCGCCCTCGAAGGATCTTCGAGGCTGCTGAGATAGACCTCGAGTTCGCGGGCGGCATGGGCTTCGTCCTGATGGAAACAGGTCAGGAGGCGCAAGATCAACCCCTGGGCCTCAAGATCCTCCTTGAGAAAATCCTGCAGAATCGCCGCTTCGACGTTCGCCGGCCCTCCCCAAGCCCGCGCGTCCCTGAAGACGAAGTCCGGGGTCACGCGGAGCAGGGCGGACGCGAACTTCTGGCCCGAGAAGGCTGACAAGACGTGCAGCGACGCGACCAGGTCTCCAAAATGCTTCTTCCCCGAGCGTTGAGCGTCCCTCCAGATCTGGCTTTGCTTTGAGCGCTCGCCCCCCTCCACCACATTCTCCTCCGAGCGTCCGCTCTCGTCATCAGCGGGTCGAGCCTCACCCCGGCCCATGGCGACCGTACTTTCCAGCAAGGGACTGTCCACAACGACCGCGAATCGCCGCGACGCCTCGGGCGCTCTCAGCGGCGTGCTAACCAGGAAGCTGTTCCAGGTTTCGTCGCCGATGGGCAGAAGCTGCCCGCCTTCGGACGTGCCGCACAGGTTGGGCTGGAGCACCGCGAAAAGATCTTCAGCGGTGATGCGGCCGTCGGCTCGCGGATCGCCGGAGAAAACGTACGTCTTCGGGGGCTTGCTGCTGAAGCGGCCGACCACGGCGATTCGCCGTCCGGATTGCTCGAGTTTCCGCCGAAAATCCTCAGACCATGGCATCTTGACTCTCCTCTTCTGTCGAGTATCGGTTGGTTCTCAGGTATTTCTTGACCAGACGTTTCAAGGGACGAACCGACTCCTGCTGCGCCCCGGCTTCCTCGACGATCCGATTCCGCGTCTCGCGAGGACAAGACCGCCATCCCGTCCGGTTCAGCTCCATCTCCAGAATGTGGTGCAAGAGCTCGGGCTCCTTGATCGGAAAGAAGGGGATCAGAAAATCAATCCGGTCGAGGAGCGCGCGATCGAGGATCGGACGGTCCTCGCCGCGGAGCAGCCCCTGGTGGATCCGGCGCAGATCCAGATACCCCTGGATCGATCGGAGCCTCTCGGCCTCGTCCGCTTCTTTCTCGAAGCGATCTTTTACGCGTCGGAGCTGCTCCTCTACCAGCGCTTGCATCTGGCCCTCGGATCGATCCACGACGCCGGTGAGGATCAGATGCCGGAGAGTCGCGTCGTCGAACGATTCCGCCATCGCCTGGCGATCCGGCAACTGCCCGCGGCGATAGTCCTGAAAAGCGTGGATCACGCGGTCCTGCCCTTGATTCGTCGTCAGTATGAAGATCGCCTGAGAGAAAGAGACGGGCAGACCGTCCGCGTCCTTGCCTTGACCTTCCAGGATCGAGAGTAGTACGTCCTGGATCGACGGATGACAGCGGTCGATCTCGTCGAGCAGGACGACACAAGATGGCCGCGACCGGACGAAGTCGTAGATCGTCCGCGTGCTGCCGTAGCCGACGTAGCCGGGATCCGAACCGAGAAACCGCGTCCTCGCCATCTCGGTGGAGTACTCCGACATGTTGAAGACGAAAAACGCCTCGTCGCCGTAACCGAGCCGGCGGGCCAACGAGCGGGCCAGATAGGTCTTGCCGACGCCGGGTGGGCCGACGAAGAGGAAGCGGCCTCGCGGCTCTCGCTGCAGGCGTCCGGCGAGCATCTCCAGGACCTGGCATATCAGGTCGACGGCATGATCCTGACCGATGACGTCCTCTTTGAGCTGCTGGCGCACCGACCGATAGAAGGCGCTCGGATCCCGGCCCAGAAGCTCTGGCGTCAGGGAGAGTTCTTCCGAGATGTGCTGCCACAGATCGTCGAGGTCGACCTCCGGCTCCGCGCCTTGCTCGCTCGCCAACCTCGCCCGAGACTTCTCCAGGGTGCCGATCGCCAGATGCAGAGCCACTTCCGGCAGGAAACGATTCGGGTACCGCCCGCGAGCTGCTTCGACGATGGCTTCGGCAACGCTAGCGACCCCGTTCGGGAATCCTAGGACCGGCTCGCGAGCCGCGGCGAAGCGTTGCAGTTGACCCTCGACGATTCGGCGAGTCGCGTCGGGCGCCAAGGCCGGCAGCATCTGCTGGCCGATTAAGGGGTACCGGTACAACCCGCTGGAGCGCACGATCTCGGCACGGCACACGAGCACGAAGGTGCGTCCGCCCGCTTCGAGCGATCCTCCGAACAGCCCCAGGAAGTCGTCGGCCATGTCCTGGTTGGGGCTGAGAAGGACCTCTAGTCCGTCGAATATTGGCACCACCAGAGGCTCGCTCTCGAGATACCGGTGGATCTCGTGCAGCACTTGACGGTTGTCGTCCTGCGAGCCGAGAAAGTCGGTCTTGTCGAAGAGCCGAAACCGCAGCCTGGACCTGCTACCTCCCGCGACCTGCCACTGAGTCCAGGCTCGGTGCACCAGGGTCCGGACGAAGACCGACTTTCCGACCCCGCGATGCCCCTCGATCAGGTAGTGACGGCGCTGCTCGACGGCGACGGCGAGCTGGGAGAGATGGCGGCCCAGCTCCTCCTCCCGGCCAAAGAGGGCCTCTGGAGGCTCGGCTCCGGGCACGGACTCGCCTATCCAAAAACTCGTCCCCTCGGTTTCGACCGTGACGACCTCCCGCAAGTCGATGCGAAAGCGACGGCAGACTTCGAGAGCGAATCCAAGGGTTCCCGCCGCGCCCGGCGCTCGATCGTCGAAGCCGCTACGAAACAACCACAGCAGCACCTTCTCCGGCAGCTCTTTCGGCCCGTCCTTTTCCGGCGTCGTGCCGTGAAAGCTCCGAAAGCTTTCACGCGCCGCCGCCAACCGGAAGGTCGCCCTTTTTGAATCGCCCACGCGCCGCGCCCCGCGGGCCAGCACTGTTTCGATCTGCCGCCGAGCGTCCACGAACCTAGGCTCGGCACTCCGAGGATGCTGCCCCAGGGAGGCCGCGCTCAGCTGAGCGAGCGTCAGGTATCGGCCTTTTTTCTCCGCCTGGCAGAGTTGATCGTCGAGAAAATCGTCAAACGTCATAGGCTTTCCAGTCACGGAGCTCCCGGGGGGCCGCGGCATCAGAAGGTCATCTCCCGCCGCGGCCGACAGACGATCTTGGAACCTCCGAGCAGGTCTTCTCCACCGAGAAGCGACCCGTGGCTTCCCGTTGTGAATCTCCGCCGGATCTCCACCGCGATGTCACGGCGGCTCTTGAAGACCAGATCCCCCCACTCCCGCCACCACCGGCCGTCCGGCTCGAAACCGAGAGCCACATCCTCGGCGCTACCCGGCTCTTCGGCCCCGGCCAACCGGTCCGTGAGGTCGACGAGGGCCTTCCTCGGACCGAAGAGTCGCGAATGGAACGGATCGAAACAGGCCTTGCCGACAGCTTCGTCGTCGAGCACGCCGAAAGTAGGTATCTGCACGCCGACCGGCGACGTGGGAACCAGGAAACGGGCCGAAAAGGCTTCCAACAATCCGGTGTGGTCGAGACCGACCCACCAGCTACCCTGCTCGTCGCCGACCGCTGAGAGATGGACTCGCCCACGCTGAAACCGTCGCCATTCGTCCCAGACCGAAGTCCGAGGCCAACGCCCTTTGGGACCGACGGCCTCGATGAGTGCCGCAAGAGCTTGGAACGTCGGAAGGCGGGCGGTGGCCTTGTGCTGGCGCAACAAGGCGACGATGTCTCCCACCAGCTCGTGCGCGAGCTGCTCGTCCGGCACCATGTGCGTGTCGAACCAGGCCTCTTTGGGCGGACTCTGAGAAGGACGAGCCGCCTCCGGTAGCGCGGCATCAGCGGCCGACGCTTTCTCGCCGCCCCAGATCTGGCAGCAGAAGTCGGCGAGCAAGTGCAGGGAGCGGCCTTCGGCCGGCGGAAGCCACTGCCATCGCGCCTCTCCGCTTTCGCCGAACCCGGACGCCAGGAAGGATCCACCAAGGCTGTCCAGGCACAGGAATGCCAGCCAGCTGGGGATTTCGCCGCCGGCGCTCGGCCGTGTTCCCCAGAAGAGCGCTTCGATCAGGCTGCGCGACTGGCCGATTCCCCTCTTAGGGAGGCCGGTGCCCGACTCAGGGGCCGCGGGCGTCGCGGAGGGCCAGCACTCCAGCAACGTCGCACGAGCTTCGAGGGCCCGGATAGGGATCGGAATCAGCCGCCACCTACCGCTCTTGGCCAGAGCCCGCCAGCGACGCCCTTCCGCCACCGCCTGGTCGATCGACCAAACCGTGACGATGGGATCCACCCAGCCCCACGAGAAGCCGGCATGATCACAAGAGCCCGAATCGCCGGCCTGGTCGACGACTTCGAACGCGGGCTCCGGGCGCGCGTCCTCCGGGCTCGGAGCATAAAACCGGAGGTCGACGAAGGCCCGCAGCAGCAACCACTCTGCGGCGACCTGACTGCGGCCGGTCAGGCCTAGCCCGAGCTCCTTTGCGACGGAGCTGGAATCGTCGGATTCAGGATCGCGAAACGGCAGCCGATACCAACGACGATTCATTTCGCCGTTCCGGGAGTGGAGACGGATCTCCGATCCCAGATCCCTTTCGACGACCAGCAGCCGTTTCGGCTTGCCGTCCTGCAAACGAGTTTCCGACTTCGACTCTTGCACGATGGCGCGCTGGCAGCGCCTGCAAAACCGGACGGGATAGGTACGCTGCTCCCGCTCTCGGGGATGCAGCAGCTGCTCCTTGAATCGCTGCTCGAGCGGCCGGAAGCCCTGGACCCCCAGCGCATCGAGGAACCATGAATCGTCCTCGACCGTCCCGTTGAACAGCCGGCACCACTCGCGATCCAAGCCGCGGATCGAGCCCTTGTTGTCGAGCTCAACCGGCGGCACCGAGAGGACGAGAAAACGCATGCCGTTCAGGATCCCTCCTCGCTGCTTTCGTCCTCGTCCGAGCAGCCCAGGCTGACGAGCCAATCGCGGGCATGCTCTTTGGCCTCTCGGCCGCCTCGCTTGTCCAGAAGCTCGAATAGGGTCTTGCAGGCTTCCGGATCCACGCAGGGCGCAGGTGGAGGGGGCGCAACGTCCTCTTTCCTGGAGAGCAGGCTCAACTCCTGGGCGAGTTGCGAGACCCGCTCCTGGTCTCGTTGGCGCAGCTTTTCCATCAGGGTTTCGACGATCGACTCTGTCGGATCCTCGAGGCCCTCGATCGCCGAATTCAGTTCATTGAATTCCTCCTCGTGGCTCTTCTCCCAGGCTCGAAACCAAGCCGGCGCCTCAGCGTCGGCCCTCCGCTCTTGTCCGCTTCGGCCGCCGAGGAACAATCCGCCCAGGATCCCCAGAGCCAGAGCCAACCCAGCGATCACGAGCTGACTAGGCCAGGAGGTCGCGCGGCGGCGCGGCAGGCTTGCCACGACCCGATCGGAGATCTCGGCGCTCAAAGGTCCAGGGGAGAGGGCCTCGAAGTGACCGGCGACTGTCTCCCCGATGCGTTTCTCGAGCTCTCCGAGCTCCTTTGACTCGAGGGCTTCGCCACGATGGCTGGTCAGCCTCTCCCTCAGCTCGGAGATCGCCTGCAGAATGCGCGGCTCGGAGCCTTCCTGGTTCTCAGGGCCTCGGCCAGACTCCATCGCGCCGTGGGAGTCTTCGCCGCCGGGGGGCGTTTGCGGCTCGGTGAGCGTCTCTGACGAGCTTTCCTCTATGAGCCGCGGTCGTTCTCGGCCGACCCGGTAGCTCGAAGCCGGCGAAGCGTCGGGTTTCACGCCCCTCGGCCGCACCGACCAGAATTCGTTTTCCCTGAGCTTGGGAGGTATGCGGCCGAATCTCGTTCTCGCGTCGGAGAGGTAGGAACCGCCTCCGGCCACGGACTCTGCCGTGATCCACGCCGACTCCGTCCGCTTCTCGAGAAGGCTGAACGGATCGAAGCCCTGCTGGCGATAAGCTTCTTCTCGGACCGCCACGCCCGAGAAGCTGGAGCTTCCAGCTTCTCGGGCTACACTGACCCACCAATCGTCGAGCGCCCGAAAGTGTCCCACGATGGCAATATCCTCCGGTACGCGGCCTCGGCCCAGCGTGTTCATCAGCTTGGCCGAGAGACTTGGGCGCAGGTTCGGCTCGTCGATGTCGACCCGCCAGCCGGCTTCGCCACGGGCGAACCTGAACGGGAGGAACACCTCCATCACCAGAGTCCCTCGTTACCGCAAACCGCCTTGACCGCGTCGAGAAAGCTGCCGAGTCTTTGCCGGGCTGACTTGCCGTCGGGGACCCACGTGGACCGGAGCTCAGGCCGAACCAGGTCGGGAAACTGCTCAATCTCCGTTTTCCGCAACCACGCCGACTGTTCCAAGTAGAGCTGGCACTCCGTCAAGAGGGCTTCCAGATACTTCTCGGCCATAGAATCCTGTCCGCTCGGGAACCTGGATAGCGCCTCCTCGCTCGCCGCGGAACTCGACAGATCGTCTTTCTCCCAGGGGAGCTTAACTTCCAGCTTGTTCATTTCGTCCTCGGCCATTCCGAGATCTCGCAGCCGGCCTATGAGGATCCCGCGCTTGTCCTTGTCCCTGACGTCGCTGGCTGTGACACCGGGGAGCCGGCACTTGTCCAGCGCCTCCTCGCGCTCCTTGTGGCCTTCTTCTCTCGACAAGAGAGGCATGCGACGCGCGAGGGCCTTGCCCGCTTCACGCACCGCTTCTGAATTCGGTTCATTGTTGCGGGTCAACACCTTTCGGGCGAATCGCTGTCTCATCCATGCCGTTCCCCGGTCGGACCAGGCTGCCTTCGCTCTCTCGAGCTTGCCGAACAGCTTCGCGAGCTCCGAGAAGAGGTCGATCAGCTCCGCCCACGGAGGGCGGCGCCCGTCGTGATTCGCGGCGCTGGCCGCGAGCTTGAACACGTCAAGCTCTCTGAAATCGAAGAAGAATCGGCGAGCCGGACTCTTCGGATCGGCACAACTGAGCTGTTGCAACGCCTGTCTCAAAGAAGCGTCTGACGACTGCCATTCGAGGAGCGCTTCCCCAGGCGGATTGACCGCCGCCAAGAATCCACGCGCTGCGTCGTCGGGGGGGCCATCGACGATCAAGGAACCGGTCTCGAGCACTCCCAACTGCATGTGGACCTTGAGTGTCCTCGGCTCCGGCAACGGGAGAGGGTAGTCAACCGTTTCGTTCAACCGCTCGATCCATTGAGGCTCCCGACGGATCGGCCTCCGAAGGTCGAACGGACTCAGAGGAACGCCGAGAGCTCGAAGAACGCATATGGCGAGCTCGCTGGCCGCGGCGGCAGCCGTCTCAAGCGTGTTCTCATAGCTTTTCCGCATTTCGCTTTCGACGAAGGTTTCCAGTGCGGCCTCGAAGTCGCCTTTGTTCTCGAACCTCAGGTCATCGAGTAGAGAGCTCCCGGAGGCCCAGTCCTGAAAAGCCGTGCCATGACGGATCAGATCCTCGAGGCGTCGAATCACGACGCCGGTTTCCAGATCGAGCCTCTCGATCTCATCGCGATCCTCTTCCACCGCGCGGTGAAAGTGATGCAGGAGCCACTCTTGGCGGGCTGTCCGGGTTTGCCGCGTGAGATCCGTGGCCAGGGACGCCCACAGGGTGCTGGCCGAGGCCCGGCGAAGTGGCTCGACCTCCGCTCCTGCCAGGAGACAGGTGTAGTGCATCGAGACAGGCTGCTGTCCGGCGGCAGCCTGGGCGGCCGAAACCAGGCTCGTACCGCCGCCGTCTCTCGCCAGCGGTGTCGCCAGGACGGCGAGATCTTCCTCGACTCGGCGGAGTCCAGGCAACGACCGAGCCAGCGCTTCATGGTCGGCGGAGCAGACGCTGCCGGACGATGAAAGACGGATCGGCCGGCCTGAGACGAAGAGGACGTCCTGCTCTCGAAGGCCCGCTTGATCGATCGCGTTGATCACGAAGCCGATCCGTCTCCCGCGGCACTCCCCGCGGTCCAATAGCTCTCGATAAAGCCGGTTTTCTCTGTCCGTCAGCTCCAGGCGCCCCTCCTCGTTCAGCCGCATGACGAGGAGCACGGCGGACGGCGGATGACTACCGAACCAGGCGTCCAACCACTGATGGTCTCCATCGAAATACTCGCCTGGAACGTCCACAAAATTGAACGACAGAAAGCCGTCGCCGAGCCTGGCACGAATCTGAGGATGCTGAGTGTGCCCTATCCTGTCGTGCCAACGTTTCCTTTCGGCCACGACGATCGGATCTTCGCCGTGCTGGAACGGATTCAATCGCGGACGGTCGCCAGTGTCAGGATCCTGGGTCGGGGTAATAGGGAAGACGCAAGACGTCGCCGCCTTGTCTCCGACCTGGGCTTCGGCATCCTCGAGCGCGAACAGTAGCGACGTCTTACCGACGCCGATCGCTCCGCCGACCAGAATCTCGAGCTCGGGCCCCCGGGGAGCGTCGGCGGGGGGCAGCTCGAGCGGATCTTCCTCCGACCAGAGGGTGCCCCACCATCTCTCGAGCTGGGCCCGCGTCAGGGGACAGCGCACCGCCCAATGACGCAGGAGCCGTTCGCTCTCCTCAGGAGCGACCTCGAGATCCTCCGCGAGCCTAGCCACGAAGTCCACAAATTCGCAGTCCTCGGGTAACCTCTGGAGTGTCCGAACCCAGGCCATCGAAACGTCGACCCAGCGTTCCCACTCGGCCGGCTCCGCGTCGTTTCCCAGCTCCGCGGGAGGTCGCATCACCTCCGGGGCCGGCCCCCGGGACCTCTCGATTTCGGACGCCATGGCCCCGTTTTCCGACCGGAGGTGAGCTTCGGCATCGAAGAGCTGGGCATGCAGCAGGGCAATCGCCGTCCGATAGTCAGAACTCTCTTCATCTTCGGAGGCCCCTTCCGCCCGCCAGGCCTCGGCCACCAGATGCTTCCAGAACCCGACGTCCATGCCCTTGGGTTCCCCGAGGAGGTCGGAATAATCCTGGTTGACTACGAGGAGAATCGAACGGAGGCAGGTGAGAAGATGCTCCCAGCGGCTCCGTTGCGGTCTTTCCAGATCGGCGGACGACAGACGTCTCTCGACGAGATCGGCGAGATCGATCCACATCCCACGGCTGAGGATCTCGGGCTCGGACTCCCAATGCGCCAAGAGCGCTGTCCACCAACTGAGCAAAAGGCTCGGATTCCCGGTCTGGAGGGCCCGCTCGAGGAGGTGATCGAAGTCGTCGAGAATCGCTCGACTCTCGATCTCCGGCAGGCCGTCGTTCCCCTGGTTGCGTTCGTAGGTATCTTCAAACGCGGTATTCCCCGGTAGCGTCAGCGGAGTTTTCACTCTCCTATCCCTTCTACGTCGACAACGGCACTCTTGTGCAACCTGACGTGCAAGAAGCGGCCTGACGGCTCGAGCTCCACATCGGCATTGTTGGAGAGCTTCTTGTCAGTCACCGAGATATCGGGCTCGGACAGGTCGGAGAAGCCGTAGCGTGCGCTCCGCGAGTTGACCTCCCGGACCCGGAGGCGCACTCTGCTGCCGCCGTCCGCCATCTCGAAGAGATGTAGCTCCATGTCGCCTGCTTGAATCACCGGTTTGAAGCGAAAAGGCCCTGGCGGCCTGTTCAGTCGCTTCCATGCGTCGAGGAGTTCGTCGAGCCAAATCGAGCGCCGCCGGAATTGGTCGAGAAGCTCATCGCACCCCGGATTCCTCCGCAGCACCGCCGGGAGCGAGGTTCGTTCAGCGCTCAACAGCTCGTGGCCGAAGACGACGAGATCGTCGACGTTTCCGAGAGTGTCTCGTGGATCGGCCCAAGGATCGCTCAAACACCTCTCGGTCCTCGAGAGAAGAACCCGCCAAACGGCGACCGCAACGGCTTCCAGGCCGCCCGACGCCGAGGTCACCGCGGAAGTTAGTTCGGAGACTTTGGCGACGATCTCAACCGCATACTCCCAGAGCTGCGGCTCAGCGCCGAGATGCAGCACCGGCGCTACCCAGGCCACTTCTTTCGTGGCACGCCCCACGACAGGCGACGCCGATGTCGACCATCCGAAATCGGTCGGGTCGTTCTCCGCTTCTGCGATGCCATAGTTGCCGATGTCTGGAGGGATCGAAGCCTGAACCGGGCCCACGTAACGGACGATCCGTCCTGAGTCAAGAACGATGGACAGCTCATTTATGTCCTCATCTGTGATTGAGTTCCGGCTTCCTGCTAAATCCGAAGAGTCGATGAACAAGCCCCATCGCCCACTGTGGTAAGGCTGAACCGAATCTAGACAGATCTCAAAGAGAGTTCGCCCATATTCGACCAGCGCATTCAGCTCGTCTGCGTTTAGGATCCTGTTGTTCTCGAACCTCGGAGGCTTCGGTAATCTCCCTGGGACTTCACGCACAACAAATCTCCATCAAGCACTAAGGCAGAGATACCTCAAGCTCTCGTGGCCTCTGCATCTGTGTTTCTCGAAGAGGTTTTCTTGGGTCCAAATAGTAAATTAGAGTCGCTCCACTCGTCGGAACCGCCGACATCAGCCTTACCCTCAATACCTCAATATCTCTTCAAACTACCCCGTGGGTCCCCCTTGTCTGCCAATGGATTAGATTGAGGTCAGCATTCACGGGCTAGGTTCAACAGGAAGAACCGGAGAACTAACATCCCAATAGCAGAAGCCGGAACGGCGCTCCCTGATCTTCTCTGCGAGACTGCCGAGCGGGTGGTCAAAGCCGACCAGAAATCTTCTCGGACCGCCTCCGCTAAGTTGAGCGCTGAATCAACCCAAAATTGCCATTGAGCGATAGATTCTTGCCGACCATCAGAAGATCTAATCGCAGCTCCCCCTAGTGACGCTCCTGAAGGCACTTCGTGGCAACTGAGTCAAAGCGTGCCCTTTCCCGCCACGGTTAGTTACGCAGGGAAGGAGTTGCAGGCGACGACCCAATAGCTGCCAATCGTCGTCGGTTGCGCCTGAATCTGTACCTATCAGTCTCGGGACTTCCCAGTACCCCCGTACTCGGCAGTGATCGGTTTTCCACCGCGTTCTCTGGCATCTCTACCCCCATTGCTAGGCGGTCCGAATTACTTCCTGACAGATATTTAACTACAAACTTTCGTAGATTCTCCTACACAGCAAGAAGTATGGTCAAGCTTGCATGCATCCACCAAAGATCAAGAAGGCGAGTCTAGGTACGTGCCCTCAGCTCCGAGGGAGAACCAGGTTGGATCTCCCTCCTTCAGACTCCTAAGCTACTTAAGCTCATTCGTCTATATAAGCGGAAAACTCTCAGAGGAGGGACCATAAACGGTCCATCTCCTCAGCGAAGTCGGCTCCAGGTCGCTTAAGGGAATCCCGGAGCGTGCCAACTATGCAGATACCTACTAGACGGCTTAAACGAACCTGACCCCCGAGACCCTCGGCCTCTCATCCTTCTGCACCGCCAATCCCAGGGCCGTCACCAAATCATCATGGGTGCCCACTCGGAATGCTCCGTACCGGTCATTTGCGTTCTCATCCACCCGAATCTCATAGTCCATTAGCTCCTTGGCCAGGGCTTCAGCTTCAGAGGTCCGTGGAAGGTGTACTCGGCCGGTTTGAAGGAGTGCCTGGAGACGACTAACCAGATAGGCCTTTCCGAGCTTGACCTGGCGCTTTCGGCGGCTGCCCTCTTCGATTCGGCGGTCGCCGTGAGTGAAAAAGACAGGCGTTACGGATCGAATCTTTTCTTCCAGCAGATCCACAACTGGAGCGCCGACACCTGTTGCGTCGACATAGACTTCGGGATGCCGTCCGGACTGCTCCTCTACTCCACCTACAATACCTGCTAGCCGATCAGCAATTCCTGGATAGGGCGTCCCTAGGGGAAGCCGTTCGAGGTAACGAATCTGGAAGTGAAGCGAGGGCTTTTTCTCTTGACCTCGCTCTTCGGTTTCTGCCACACAAATAGCAGTGGGGTCTCGTTTCTGACCAATGTCGATGCCGATGGTTACTGTGCTCATGCGCTTACCTGTCCAATTCGAGAGTGAGTGATTGTCGGGTTCTTGCTGGATCAGCAGGAATCTACTCAACGCCCTATGAGAACGAGAGGTTCTCGCGGCCAGTTCGGTTCGGCATGTACGGCCAACCCCAAGGCTGTGATCAGATCGTCGTGGCGACCCACTCGGAAAGCACCGTACCGATCGTTGGCGTCTTCGGTGACTTGGATCTCGTAGTCCAGCAACTCTTTGGCCAGCTGGTTGGCTTCAGCAGTGCTGGGAAGATGGAGTTGCCGCGTTTGGAGAAGAGCTTGGAGGCGAGCGACCAAATAGGCCTTGCCGAGCCGGATCTCGAAGGTACTTTCCTCGAGCCGCCGGTCCCCATGATTGAAAAACACCGCAAACAGGTCCGCAGCTGGGGTGCGAAGAACTTGCATGACCGGCTCACCTAGTCCGGTGGCATTGATGAAGGCATCGACGTGAGCTTGAGGCGGACCCCAAGCAGGCAGGCTATCCTCCCCGGAGGAGAGACGAGAAGCCCCCAGGGCGACCTCATCGAGACGGCCCGCAACTTCCGGGAAAGTGCTTCCCAAAGGAAGGCGCTCCAGGTGACGGATCAGGAAATGAGTCTCTTTTTCTCTTCGCTCGGGTACCCAGCGCCGTTCTGCTTCGGCAACGCAGAGGGCCGAAGGCCTCTTCTGCTGGCCCAATTCGACGCCGATCACAACTGCCATGCTTCTACCTCCTCTTCGAAAGCTCGGTCTACGTCTTCGCGCCGGAAGGGTTGAGTCTCAGCGTCCAGGAACCGGCAGCCGTATTCCTGATCGAACCACCACTCCCCCATCGCTTGGCGCTCTTCTTCTAGAAACCCTGGTGAGATCCTCGGGCACTCAGTAGCTGGAATTTCATATCGCTCCCACGGTTCGTCCGACCGCCAGGCTTCGTACCACCAACCTCGGGTTCCAAACGGCGTGGAAAGGGCTACCAGACGCCCCCCAGACACTGCCAACATGGGACGTACCGTGAAATAGAGATCGTCGGGCACTTGAGCGGCCTCGTCGATGGCTAGCAAGCTCACTCCACTGAAGCCTCGAACCGTATGGTTCTTGCCAGGTAGGGAGATGATCCGAGATCCGTTCTCGAGCTCCAGACGCAGGGCCGATTCCGTCTCCGCCGCGACCGGACGGTCCAGGGCTCTGTAGACATCGAGAGCTTTGCGGAAGAGCTCCTGCGATTGGCGGAGAGAAGGAGAAAGCAGGAGGACGAGGGAACCAGGCTCGTAGAGTGCCGTGTGAATAGACAAGAGCGCCGTCACCGTGGACTTTCCGGCCTGCCGAGAGCAGTTAAGAAGGATCCGCTGGGAGCCGCTGGAAAGCATCCGCTCTTGCCAAGGGTCTGGTGCGAGACCCGCGGCGCTGGCGAGCTCCTCGGGGGCAAGAATAGCTGGAGGCATCGCAGCCCGCTTCTCCTGTACCAAACGGGTGAAGTAGGCCGTGGCCAACCGCCGCTCCTTGCTGGGCAAGCGCAAGATCTGGCGGGCAAGGCTGGAGCCGGAAACTCTCAATTCCCCTTCCCTGCCACCTCATCCACCACCGTCTCGATCTCGTCCGGCGAGGCTCCCAGCAACTGGGCCAGAGCCTCTCGCGGATCCACGTCAATGGAAAGGCGGTCCCGCCGTCCCCAGCGCTGTGGGAACTTCCGCTCCAGGAAGGTCATAGCCGCCGTCCAATTGCCCTCCATGTGTTTCTGCACAAGAGCAACGGCTCGCACCTCCGCTTCCCGCTCAGCGCCTTTTACCGACTGAAGAAACTCAAAATAGATCCCTTTGCCTGCCTCTCGCCCTCTCCTAAGCCAGCCGTAGAAGGTCGCCTCGGTGATGCCTGCGTATTCCGCCGCCACGCACGCGTAGTTGCCGGCTCGGATAGCCGTGACGATCTTCGTCTGGACCTCCGGTGTTAGCTTGGTCCGGCGACCGCCGGTACGCTTTCGAACCGTTTTCGTTGCCATGGCTTCATCTCCCGTTTGTGCGCTCAGGAGCATTGGAGCGGCCGGGTCGGAGTTGAACCGCCCTTTCCCGGGGGGTACCCGAGCGTGTCGCCGGTGTCACTTCGGCCGCAGACTTTGGATAGGGGTGGGAATTCTTGGCGAGCTCCCGTCTCAGCTTCTTATGGAATGGATAGACGTATTTGAGCTTGGGAGCCATGGGCACGCGCTCGGCTCTGGGGTCGACGTGGCTTTGAAGCCACCCGAGAGACTGCCCACCCGCCCCATAGCGATCGTAGAGAGAGCGGGGGTGAACGATCTCGCCGAGGACGCGCAAGTAGCATTGGTTCGATGGCCCCAGATAGAGCCAGTTGCCAGCTTGGTAGATCGTCCCCAAGTGCTCACGGCCCAAGTCGGCGTAGCTCACCACTAGTCGGAGACCAGGGGACTGGTGCCGCAGTAACCTGAGACTCAGTGCGACACATTTGGAAGTGGGGTGTTCTCGGCCAGGAGCGAGAGCCACCCGAACCAGTTCGCAGGCCTGAGTCTTCTCAAGCCTAAAGGGTCTGGCCAGATGGCGATTGGCACCGACTCCATAGAGGATGGCACCGCGAAACCTGTTCTCTTCCCACACGCCAACCCGCACCAGCTTCGAGGCCGGCATCTTGCGGGAATAGTGCCACCGCATCACGGCATGACGGGCCGCTTTCTGAGAGCACCAATCGAGATGAAGCTCACTCATACCTGCCACCTCAGGGAGCGAACTCATGTCCGCACTCGGGGCATTCGATCGCTTTCTTCTCATCCAGCCGCGACTGCTCGTCCGCAGGCACTGGCTCAAAGTCGGGCCCCTGGAGCAGAGCATCCACCTGGGCTGAGTCGAGACTCGTCAGGAGAGTCCCAGCATCCGGGATCTGCCCCAAGACTCCCTGCAGACCCTCTTCATCCCAGATCGCCGTCAGGTCCGTGAAACCGAGGTCGCCGCCCAACAAAGTGAGGTGGTTGTGATCCACGGCGAATGCCATGGCTGCCTCGCGGCTCTCGGCGTCCACCCCGAAGATCACCGGCACGGCCCACTCCCCTACCTCTGTTAGTAGGACTCCCCGGGGGGTCTCCCGGCCGGCCCCGCGCATCCGCTCCAGGACTTCGATACGCCCGTTGCCATAGACCAAAGCGCCCAGGGTCGAGTCGTACTTCGGTGGATCACCAAAGCCGTGAGTCTCGATGGATCGCTCCAGGGCATCCAGGTCATGAAGCTTGGGGTTCTCGTCCCACCGCCGGGCCTGAGATAGGGGGATGTAGCGCAACTCGAGCTTGTCCTCTTTCATGTCAACTCACCTCCAAGGTGGCTCCGAAGATCTTCTTAGCGGCATGGAGGCTGCGCAGCTCGTCAGCTCCTAGACTGAGGAGCAAGCTCAGTTCCCGAGCCCGGTAGACCACCCTCTGCTCGCCAGAGTCGACGGTGGCATTGTCGGAGGCAAAGACAACGGACTCCTGGAGTACCTCACTGCAAACCTCCACTACGAGGTGGGCACGGGAGAACTCAGCGAGGCTCATGGAGGTGACGCCATCAGTGCGCAGGGTGGGCTGCTCCTCGCTGAAACCCTGAGGGAGAACTTTGTCAAAGTCCGTATTCGGACGGCTCTCCAACAGTTCCAGGAGCTTGGATTTATGCACTCTTAGCTCACCGATAAGATCTGTGCTCAAAGCAGACGCTGGGCTCAAGCGGAGGTGGCCGCCTTCCACCTCGATCGCAACACCACGCCGGTGCACTTCGGCCAGCAGCTCAAGGGCACTCACAGCACCACCTCATCCACTTCAGGTTTGCTCCCAACGAAGATTGCTCCAGAAACCGACCTCATTTGATCGACGCAATCGACGCCATTGACGCCGGCCGGCGTTTCCTGCTCCATCGCGCCAGCTGCGTCGCTGGCGTCGATGGTTTGCGCCACTTTTCTAATCGAGATGACTCGCCGAGAGCCTGTGCCCGGCTGCTGGTTGAACTGAATATCAATGCCGGCAGAGCGTAGGAAGGTTGCCGCACGGCGCAGCCTCTCAGTGAGTCGGTTGGCAGCCTTCGGCCAGGCCCGACTGGAGCGGATGACGTCGGAGACCTGCCGATCGAGATCACCTAGAAGCTCAGTTGCGGTTCCCATCCAAGTATCGGCCAGGGAAAGTAGCTGCCGAATCGCAACCGACACCGGATCACTTTCCAAAGCAAGCTCGATGGCATCCGCTCGGTTCCCTCCATAGCTCGCGAGAAATTCTCCGGGCGCCCAGGGAAGCGCCGGTTCCGCAGCAGCAATCCAGGTCGCGAAGTCCGCCATTCTGGGATGGTTAGGTAGCTCTACCTCCGACAGATGCCGTAGCCCACAGCTGACGGCGTCGCAAAGCGCTCCCAGAATTCGAGGCCTCGCCGCCTCCAACGCCTTCGAAAGCTCCTTCTCCGTTCTTCTCTCCGACGACGGAATCGGCGGCAAGCTAACAACTATGGATCTATCGCTCAGGTCCTGTCGAGAGCCAAGCTCAGCGATTCCGTTGAGAAGGACGGGCCGCTGGGCCTCAAAGATCCGTTCCTCATCGTCACTGTAGAGAGCCCGCGTTGAGAAACCACCACCAGTGGCCAGACGGCAGAGCCCATCCGAGAGCCAGAGAGGAACCGTCGAAAGGTTGTCGAAGGCCAAGATCCAGGCGTTGTGGGCCGCGATCATAAGGTCTCGTTCCTGCCGAGGCAGAGTCCTTACTGGCGACACCGAAGGATCGACGAAGGAGCGAAGGACCCGCGCAGTCGTCGATTTGGCCGAACCTTGCTCCCCCTGCAAGATCAGTACTGCGTAGGGGCCGCTAGGGCGCAACGATCCAAGCAGCCAAGAGACCGTAAGAACGAAGCCCTTGGAGTCTGGAACGTTGATGTAGGTCTGTAACTCCGCCAAAGATCCTCCGGGCTGAGGAACTGGGATCGGTAGCATCCCTGGAGTTCGCCGAAACTTTACAGGAGCATCGGAAACAACTCGCCATTCCCGAGACGTGATCTCCACACATTCCCATTTTGGGTTTGCCAGATCGAGATAAATGGTTCCCTCCTGCTGGGCAACCCGTAAGTGAACCGATTTCTCACAGCTATCGAATTGGGCTCGGGCTTCCAAGAGAAGAAGCGCGTCTTGAAGGGCTTGAGAACCGGGAGGCTTGTCGTGCACCGCGAAGAAGCGCCTGACCAATAACCTTTTCGAAACCGATGAACGAACCGGCCAGGTCTCTGAATGATCGTGGATCGACACCGTCGCATAGGCCGTTCCATCCGCCGTATGAAAGAGCTCCCAGTCCGTGACCAACTCGACGAGCAGCTGAGCTTGCGTAGGCTTTTTTCTCGAAGAATGGGAAGTGGATTCATCCTGAGCCCCTGACTCCCCTACCAATTCACAAGCGGCAGCGATAGTTCGAGCTCCGTAGGTAGACTCGCCGCGCTGCGAATCCCACTTGCCCCGCATCAACTTCGACTGCCGGAAAAGGCGATCTATTCCTACTGAATCACCCTCACACCAGAACGCCAAGATCGAGCACAAAGCAAGATCGGCCCGGGAATCGTCTCCTTCATAGGATGAAGTATCACCGTGATCGAAGAGGGCACAGAACTTGTCGCCGTTCTTCGCTCTCCGAGCTTTCTCTAGGAGTTTCTGATCATCGAGAAAGGAAGCCGACTCTTGAACTGATGAATCGGAAGCCGTGATAGCGACTTGAGCAGTCGCAAACAGCGAACCATGGAGAGCCATGAGCTGAGCCTGCCGCTTCTTCACCTCGGTAGGAGTACCGGGAAAATGATCCCCTGTCACCGTGAAGTAACGCCCTGCGTCGTACATCTCGACGTTGCCCTTACGGCGACGCCCGGGGGGAAGCTCGCCTTCCAGAAAGAGCTTCAAGCCCCGCCCACTCGGTGAAATCTCGGTGTAAGTGTCCAGCTGCTCGACGATCTCCCTGGCCCAAGGCAGAAGGTGCCCGTCTTCTCCCAAGCAATCATCGAGGTCTACGCCACAAAAGGGGTCGCCTTTGGAGAAAACGTAACCAATGCCATCGAGCTTCTCGCTGGTTCTGAAGGCGCTCAGGGCTTGGTTGAAGGCGCTCAGGGCTTGGTCGAAGCTGCCCCAGGTGCTCGGATCGGTCGTCGAAGCTCGCCGTTTGGCCGCAGGGTCGCAGGGAACCTTGGTGGCTTTTCCTTCTCGAGTTTCGAAACGCCAGACCACCCATTGATCACGGCAGGTCAGAGACACCAAAGCCCGTGAGATGGACTCGAGCCGGCTCTTGAGATCACTCTTACTCATCACCCTGAGCCCCTGCTTGGCTCTTGGAATCGAGCCAGGCATCGAGGTCGGTCTCCTTCCAACCAACAACATTAGGGCCAAGGCGTACCTTGGGTGGAAAGAGCCCCTTTCGCTCCCATCTCCAGAGAGTGACTCTTGAAATCCCCAGCAGGTGGATCACCTGATTGGTACGGAGGATTCTCGTGCTACCAGAAGCCTGCATGGAGGCCTCCCTTCGATTACGGCCGAGCGGTCAATTCCGCTTGCTATGATCTATTTGTAGCAGTTGTAAGTATTTGATTCCAGGAGGATTATTCGGAGTTTAATCGATGGCTATTCTCCGACAAAAGAAGGGTTCGGAGAGAGAATAGAATCCCCCTCCGAACCCAAAAAATCCGAACCAGTTTCTAGCTGCGAGCTCACTTCGGTCGGAGCAGTAGTCGGAGGACTCTAGCTAGTTCCCTCTTTCCGAGAGTGGACTCGATCTCGGTCAACAACTCTTCCCACCGTGCCAGCGTGAAGAGCTGAATACGTGTCGTGGTCATTGAGTTGTAGATGTGCATCGAGGTCGCCAAATCCAGGGAAGAAAGATCCAGGCTCGGATTCTGAAGCAGGACGTCTGCCATGACGACCTCGAATCTCTCGCGACTGATAGCAGCTCGCAAGAGCTGTACTTCGAGGAGCAGCATTGAGTCCGACCGGCAGCTGTTCTCAGCCTCTTCCCGGAACCGTTTTAGGCGATCTGCCAGATACTCCAGGCCTTCGGGAACCGGAGGCTCCGACTCGCAACCTTGGTCTTCGGTGCTCGAAGATTGTGAAGTTGTCGATACCACTGTCACTTCCAAAGGTGCCGGCGAACTCTGAGCTGCGAGCCAAACGGGGTACTTGTCCCGCAGCCGTCGAGCCCTCGACTCATAGGTTTTTCCCTGGACCCAATCGAGATCCGCGACGATATAGCTGGCGTGGTTTGGACTCCTCGCATCGCCCTCCTGGATCAGAGAGTGCATTTCGACACAGGCAGGGTTGTCATCGTACGTGACGTCACCCTTTCGTTTCGGCATGGATTCATTTCCTTTCGGTGGTGTCTCTCCGTTCTTGTAGGTGCCGCCACCCCAAGGACCCTTCAATGACGGGCGCCTCAGCCATTGATGACTTGCCCTGATCCTGATTCGCAGCTGTTGAGGCCGCGCTCGGGCAAGGGCAGATTGAGGTCTTGGGGCTTCAGCGGTGTGCATGACGTTTAGTAAAGCACATTTGCTGGCCTTTTGTCTTAGTTCTTGGGGCCTAAAGTAGCTAATACTTGGATCCGGGGAATAATTGCTTAAGAAGTGCGTAGATTCCGCGTAAAAAATGTGAATGTTTCTGCTTTCTCGAGATGATCTTGCATTCGTTCTGGCGGGTAAAATTGCCTGAATTTCAGTTTATTTTCGTTGATTTACCGTGACTTCCCTCTATCGCTCATTACTTCCCTCCATTGCTCTCTATTACGCTCTACGATGCCCTATACCGTTACACACCGTTTTATTCGGTTCTACTCGGTTCTACTCGGCTCTACACCGTTACACTCGGCTCTACTCGGCTCTACTCGGTTCTACTCGGTTCTACTCGGTTCTACACCGTTATACACCGCTCTATTCGGTTCTACTCGGTCCTACACCGTCATACTCGGTTCTACTCGGTTCTACTCGGCTCTACTCGGCTCTACACCGTTACACACTGTTCTATTCGGATCTACTCGGT
>JAHZIX010000012.1 GCA_022601195.1 Deltaproteobacteria bacterium | reverse complement strand
GTCCGGATCCCGCGAGGCTCGCGAGGGGGTGGTTTCGTCTACCGAATCTGTTAGATCCACAGTATTTCCTGACTCGCCCTTGCTCCTTAATTTCATGGGACCTTAGTGTCTCACTTACATTGGCACAGCGGGAGCTTGAGGCCGCTTGCAGAAGGCTGGACTACCGTAGGCATCCCATACTCCTCAGACAGGTTCGTTGCGGTCCAGCAGCTAGCAATCGTCGGCTCCCAGCGCTTGCTCCTGCACGTGGCAGTCTTCCGCAGAAAAGTAGCTACAGAAGATGAGGTAGATCATCTCCTTGCTGTAGCGCAATCTATCCAGAGCACGCTTCGACTCAACTTCGACCGGTGGGAAATGGACCATTGACCTAGGCCAAGTGTGTATCCGATCAGGCTTGGATCCTCGGGCTGCGGAAACTTCCTCATAGCAGGCACTTCAGGCGGCACTTGCTACCGAGAGCCTAACGAAGCAAGGTAAACTGCTCCTGCTGCACTCTTGCGAAGCGCGTGTAGATGCGCCGAGTTCTCAGGAGGGGGATCTGGATACAGCCTGCAAGGGTTGAAAGTGCTCGCCTCTCATTCTGCCGAGTATTCAACTTCTGGGAAGCTCTATTACCACACAGCTACGCGACACTGTCGGCAGCTGCGCGAAGGGGCGCTCCTTTCCGGTCGCCAGACTAGTGGACCGTAACCGAGGAATCGAAAGTCTTCATCCTCTTTGAGACATCTTGATAGGTCCACTTGTAGGGCTCTGCTGTTTTGTTGTGGTGGCGAATGAATTTCAGAATCTTCCGATCGAGATCCTTGACCGACTTGAAAATACCTCGAGTGAGAACATTCCGCTTCAGTTTCGAAAACCAGATCTCGATCTGGTTGAGCCAGGAAGAATGGGTCGGTGTGTAGTGCATGTGAACTTTCGGGTTCTGCTCGAGAAAGTCTCGGACCCTCTGTGTCTTGTGAGTCGAGAGATTGTCGGCGACAACATGGATTTCTTGTTCCTCGGGCTGATGGGCGACCAGTTCTTCCAAGAAGGCGACGAATTCGGCGCTGGTGTGACGATTCACCGTCTTTCCTCGCACCGTACCGCTCTGAACGTCCAGGGCGGCGAGCAGCGACAACGTGCCGTGGCGCTTGTACTCAAATCCATGCCGTTCTGCCCGGCCTGGTGAAAGAGGCAGGACCGGCACGGTCCGGTCGAGAGCTTGAATCGCCGTTTTCTCGTCGACGCAGAAGACGACAGCGTTTTGAGGCGGGTTGAGATACAACCCAATGACATCGATGGCCTTGGTTTCGAAGTCGGGATCTTTCGAAGCGACATAGCGTTCCAGGCGATGAGGTCGATATCCAGCACGTTTCCAAGCCCGATGGACCAACATGTGATTGATCCCAAGTTTCTTGCCCAGGCGCCGAGTGCTCCAATGGGTAGAGCCGTCCGGAGGTGCCTTTCTCGTCCAAGACAGGATACGCGCCTCCAGCTGAGGGGTCAGGGTGGTGATTTTGGAGCCTCGATACCGCGGGTAGAGGCCTGCAAGGCGCTCTTTGAGAAAACGATTCTTCCATCGACTGACAAAGGCTGTGGAACAGCCAAGCTTCTCGCAGATGGAGGCATACGTTTCTCCCTTGGCCAGCAGAAGAATGAGCCGAGCCCGCTGGGCATCTTCAGCTCGAATCTTGCGAGATCGGATGCGGCGATTCAACTCACTTCGTTCTGGGGGCGAAATGACCACACGAACTTTGCTCATGGTTCGAAATAATATCACTTTCGAATCCGCGGTTACAGTCCACTAGAGAGCGGGGCTGTGCCGCAGATATGGAAAGAGCATACGCCCTGCCGGAGGGCGCGAGAGCAGGGTCAATGAGGGAGATGAAGAGCCGGGTCGGTGCAGGAACCGAGGGGCCAGCTACCCCGAGAGAGGCGGGGATTGGGAGATACCGCGGAGCGGTTTAGTCCTATGTAGCTTCCAGGAGGTAGATTTCCGCCCTACTATGGTGGTTGCGCAGTACAGATTCTTGAAGTTTCATGTCGCTGAACGGGAGTCCCAGCCCTATGCTCCTGCCTGTCCTTGACCGCAAAAGTTGTCGGCACCGAAGGACTGGCCTACCTCCTGAAGACCATCGCCACTCCACTGGGGTGGCCCAGCTCAGCCCAGCAGCCCTGAATCTGTCCTCCCATTGCACCTCTTGGGCTCGCACAAGCTCGCCCCTGGAGCCGTAGTCCAATAGGAATTCGGGATAGAAGGGAAGAGCCACGTTCGGCTGTCAGGAGCTATCATTCTTGACTCCTCGAAGTAGGTTCCATCACCTCACTGTGTAGCTCTCTATATGCGGGGAGCATGACCGAGCTTGAGTATTCCCGCGGGCCTTTGTCAAGTCCGTTCGATTCTCGTATCCACGAAAGGACATCGCTCTCCTCCTGCAAGGGTAATGAGAATTCACCGAACGGCACTTTCACCTTGTCACGGAGCTTTTCCAAAGTCGATTGAATTGACTCCGGCATCTTCAGCCCTCCGCCCTCGTCTGTCTCTCGACTCCAAGCGAGCAGTACTTCCCACAACGTGAGCTCCCATGAGTGCAAACGAGACCAGAGATCGATCTCCTTCTCAGAATAACGCACAACACCTTCTCCACCCGCCTGTATCCACAGATACTCCGGCTTCATATCGATATCTGGAGCACTGAACAACCCTGACGGCCCCTCCTCAATAAACTCAAGTATTGATCCTCGGTGGTCCAGCTTTGACGGAAGGAATAGACCTCTCTGCGCTAGACGCCCCATACTCCCGAAGCACGTTTTGGCGATCACCTCAAGGAATCGATTCTTCTCCTCCTTCTTCGTCCCCTGCGCAGTAGGATCCCCAACGAGAACCCGGTCCCGAGCCTCCGAAAGGAACACGCGCATTAACTGCCCCGAGCGCGCAGTAGGATTCGGCGGGAAGACGCCAATATGTTTATCGAATCTTCCCGAGCGAATTGCTGCATCATCTAGTTCTCCGAGCAAGTTGGTAACAAGAAAGAATCCGACCCGTCTCGAAGAGGCTGCAACGTGAAGATCCTTGAGCTTCGGGAGCATTCCAGGGGTTAGAAAATGAAAGATACTTGTCTTCTCGCTCGTTTTCTGAAGTCGCGACCTCAGTACAGGCTCGAACTCGTCAAAGAGGATGACTGAGCGAGAAAGTGCATGTAACGCAGTGAAGACGGCCCGAGCCCTTCTTTCCAAGCCGGCTTCACCAGAAACAACAATATCGCTGGGTGTCACAACAACCAGTGGAACACCTGCGCTTTTCGCTACTGCCTCAACAAGCGTTGTCTTACCAGTTCCCGGTGGGCCGTAGAGTACCGCAGAGTTCCTGACAGTTTCTTGCCCAGCCAGATCAGGCAGAGGGACTTCTCCTTTGACATGACAATAGATCTGAAGAAGGTCGTAAGCAACCGACTCCATACGCCCCAGCTTGAGATCATCTTCTGTGGCATCGAGCGCCATTCCATAGTCCGCATAGAAGAGATTCTCAAGTGATGGTCCGTATTCAAGATCTGAGGAATCCTTGACAGAGAAGTGCCTCAGAACTCGCGAATTGATCCTAAGATCAAGCATTCGCACAATCCTGTCGAGAGCTAGAATTGCAATACCAGTGATCCACCGCAACTTCTTTGCTGGGAATCGAGGATTGTCGTGGGTCCAGCCAAATCTATCAGGCTGGTCACCCGACTCCTCAATCCTCGTCAGCCTAAAACGTTCAAGCATTTTTTGTACAAGATTCGCATCGATGGGTGCATCGCTCGCTTCTAAGAGCTGAGCAAGGGCTCGCAGAATCTCTGCTCGTACGACGACGAGCCCGTACCCCAAGAAGTCGCTCTCCAAGACGCGAGCCATCGGGAAGTCACCATCCCGAGTAAGAGACCTCTCTAGAATTCTTCTCGCCATAGGAAGTCTTGCGTCTCCAACGTGATGGCCGAGCGCAGAAAGGGCTGCTGCAGAGAATGCTAGCTCCGCCGGATTCCAGGCGACCTCAGACCCCAAGGACGCACGAGTTAGTTCGCGATCCAGTATTGACTCGAGAAAACCGAGTGAGGGCTTGAGAAGACTTCGAATTTGACTCGCCTGCCTGGCAAGCATGTCCGCGATGTCCTCGATTGGCTCGAGGTTTCTCGGGCTAGCCTGGTCGATACGGGTCTGAATCGAGCGGATCGCCTCCTCGCCGTTTCTTAGGACTTCATCAGCAACCTGTGTCGCAGCATTTGCCAGGAATCTGGCGACTTGGCTCTCCTCATTAGACCCAAACGCATCAATCTCTTTTCGAGCTGACGAGATCCCTTTATGTGCCTGCTGCACTGATTTCTTAACATCGTCCAGGAACTGCTCGATGATCTTCTCAAGAGCATTCCAGCAAGAACTCTTCCCGCGCTTCAAGTCCTTACATATATCCTTCAGGCTAACTCGAAAGGCAATATTCGCCTCGTTCTCTCTAAGGTAGGCAACCAGAGACAGAAGAATTCTCTTCTGCTCGTAGAGCACCCACTGCGGCGAGAGCAGCTGACTGTTTGCAGAAAGTTCATGCGCCTCTTTCCTAGCCCCTACGGCTCTCTTTAGGACTTGCGCAGTCGTATCCAGCGTGCGCGCAAAAGAACTCAGCGCACGGACGCATTCACTTGTCATGTAGGCAGATGCGACTCCTCCATGAATTGCTGTCGCACTCCCAGCCTTCCAGTCTGGAGCGACAACATGATATAGCTCCCGGACAAGCGCGAAGTAACAGATGAATGACTGATGAGTAAACACCGTATCCGGATGTCTCACCAGATCCTGCATCACACGTGCGACTTCTAGAATTGGGAGCCTTCGAGGGCCGGATTTCTTGCTCTTGCTCTGCGAAAAGAGCTTTTCGAGCGTGAGATCGCCGACTTGCCTCTTAATCGCCGAAGTAGGTCCTTCATCCTTAAGATCTTGCCATATATTGGAAGGGAGATCATGGCCAAATCTTCTCTGGATACGATCGATAGTCTCTCTACGCGTTGCCCGCGCAAGCTCCAAGTTCTTATCCGCTGCCAAGTCTGCTACTGCCGGTGGAAATAGCCCCGCCGGTTCGTCTGAATTCATGCAGCCCCAGTGCCTTCCATATGAATCCGAAAATGATCGAGGAAACTGAAGGCTGGTCGAGTCCTGGTCTTCGTCAACATCTTTCTGCCGGACGGAACTCACTTTTCGGTTCGCTTTGAGTGCTCGCAATATCTCGTCTTGGGCGATGACTGAGGAAAGGGCAGCAACTCCTCGATCTCTAAATGCTTTCGCGTCACGACGGAGTCGATCGAGTTCTTGTATCTCTGATATGTCGTCTTCCAGCGTCGGGAGTTGACGGCCCGGGACCGCAGGACGAATCTCTGGTTCTGCCTTCATATTGAGCCCTTCATCAAGTACAGATCGCATGCTTCAGGCCGCCCACGAGCTCATTGGGAATAGCTTTTGTCCCGCTGGGGCAACCTAGAGAGCCTCCGGATATGGCTGGCGTCATTTTCGTCATTTGTGCCTCGCTCCGCGCTGGGGTCGTGATAGTCATAACTTGTTCTAGAACCGCTCAATGGAGGCGGGAACTTCAACCAGTTTCACTCCCCTAAGGCGAGGCTTGACTGCACGCCGCCGACTCGCGTTCAGGGTTACCATGGAGATCCTTCGATCACCTGCTGTTTCCCTAGTTCTTTTTCGAGGATCCTCAGAGCAAATGCATTAGCTTTTGTGATGGAGACAATAAGATACTTTTTCCACTGCTTGTGCTGTAGTCTCTCGCAAACTCACCCCTGATTACTAGCATCTTGAGACGAGCATAGACTTGCCGATTTACCACTCTTCAGCAGCTTATCTCGTTTTCTATTTTCGAAGGGAAGAAGCTGAAAGACCAGGCTGGCCTAGGAATCCAACAAAGTCCAGCTGAGCCTCAAAGATTCAACTAACGCGATCCCTTCCCAGTACCCCCGTACTCGGCAGTGATCGGGTTTCACCTCGCTCCCAGGCATTTCCCTCCCCCCATTTCCTAGCCTGCCACTACGCTGCGACCGGGCTCGAACTCTTTGATCTTTCGTAAATTCTACGTCGCCTTAGGTATTAGGGTCAAGTTTGCAGATTTCAAGATTCACCGCGTAGCCGAACAGAATTCCGCTAGCCCGCCAGTGGCGGCTGCGGCACTCCCCAGGGCGCCGGCCAGTTGAAACTCTGCTACTTAGACAAGCGGAAAAGGCTCCGAATGGGGACCATCCGGCGGGAAGGGTGGCGTTCCTTCCTGGGCACTTTCCGGGGAAGCGTAGTCCTACTGAAGGGCTCTGACGAACCTAATCCCCGAGACCCTCGGCCTCTCATCCTTCTGTATGGCCAGGCCCAGCGCCGTCACCAGATCATCATGGGTACCCACCCGAAAGGCCCCGTACCTATCGTTCGCGTTCTCGTCTACCCGAATCTCGTAGTCAAGCAGTTCCTTGGCTAGAGCTTGGGATTCGGAAGTCTTCGGTAGGTGGATTCGCCCGGTTTGGAGGAGGGCCTGAAGGCGGCTCACGAGGAAGGCTTTACCTAGCTTGATCTGGCGCTTTCGGCGGCGGCCTTCTTCGATGCGGCGGTCTCCGTGGGTGAAGAAAACGGGGATGACTGAATGGACCTGCTCTTCGAGCAGATCTACCACGGGTGCTCCGACCCCAGTGGCGTCTACATAGACCTCCGGATGACTTCCCTTGAGGTTCTCGACCTCGCTGACGATCTTCGCCAAACGATCGGCGATACCCGGGTAGGGAGTGCCGAGGGGGAGGCGTTCGAGATAACGAATTTGGAAGTGAAGGGAGGGCTTCTTGTCTTGCGCTCTCTCTTGGGTTTCTGCCACACAAATGGCGGTGGGGTCTCGTTTCTGGCCGATGTCGATACCGATGGCTACAGTGCTCATTGGACTTCCTTTTAGAATCGAGGTTGACAGGTGTTAGGTCTTCACAGGTTCTGTAGTCGCCTCAGGAATAAGAACCGATGACGAGTCGGAGTGGCGGCCTTGGCCAGTTCGGTTCAGCATGTACGGCTAGCCCCAGAGCGGTGATCAAGTCGTCGTTCCGCCCCACCCGGAAAGCACCGTAGCGATCATTGGCGTCCTCGGTAACTCGGATCTCGTAGTCCAGGAGCTCTTTCGCCAAGGTCTCGGCTTCGGCTGTATTGGGCAGATGGAGCTGCCGGGTTTGCAGCAAGGCTTGGAGACGGGCGACCAGGTAGGCCTTGCCGAGTTTCACCTCGGTACGGCTCTCTTCGAGACGACGATCCCCATGGTTGAAATAGACCGCAAGGATCTCCGTCGAGGGGCCGCGCAGCACCTCTATGACGGCCTCGCCGAGGCCAGTGGCGTTGACGTAGGTCCGAGGCGGCCCCCAGCCCGGGAGAGGCTTTTCGCTGGTGGAATGGCGGGCAGCTCCTCGGGCCACCTCGTCGAGGCGGCTTGCAACCTCGGGAAAACTGCTTCCCAGGGGAAGGCGCTCCAGGTGACGGATTAGGAAATGGGTTTCTTTCTCCTCCTTGTCCGGTACCCAACGCCGTTCCGCGCCCGCTACGCAAAGGGCCGAAGGCTTCTTCTGCTGACCTAACTCGACACCGATCACAACTGCCATGCTTCTACCTCCTCTTCGAAAGCTCGGTCTACGTCTTCGCGCCGGAAAGGCTGGGTTTCTGCGTCCAGGAATGAGCAGTCGTACTCCTGGTCGAACCACCACTTGCCCATTGCCTGGCGCTCTTCTTCCAGAAACTCGGCTGAGATCCTTGGGCACGAACTGGCGGGAACTTCATATCGTTCCCAAGGCTCCATCGACCGCCAGGCTTCGTACCACCAACCCCGGGTGCCGAACGGCGTGGAGAGGGCAACCAGACGGCCCCCAGACACCGCCAACATGGGGCGCACGGTGAAGTAGAGATCGTCGGGCACTTGAGCGGCCTCGTCGATGGCCAAGAGGCTCACTCCGCTGAAGCCCCGAACCGTGTGGTTTTTCCCCGGGAGGGAGATGATCCGCGAGCCGTTCCTAAGCTCCAGCCGCAGGGCGGACTCCGTCTCCGCTGCTACGGGCCTACCGAGGGAACGGTAGAGATCCAGGGCTTTGCGAAACAGTTCCTGAGATTGACGCAGCGAGGGCGACAGCAGGAGCACCAACGACTCCGGCTGATAGATCGCCGTGTGGAGGGCCAGCACTGCCGTCACTGTCGACTTCCCGGACTGCCGCGAGCAGTTGAGAAGGATTCGAGAGGCAGTGCTCTCTAGCATCTCGACCTGCCAGTCGTCCGGCTCGAGATCCACGGCTCGTGCCAGGTCGACGGCCGACTTCTCCACTGGTGGCTTCGCGGCGCGCTTGTCCATCACCAGCTGAGCGAACACGGCGGTGGCTAGCCGCCGTTCATGGCTCGGTAAGTGGAGGATTTGGCGGGCGAGATCCGCGGGATTGGCCATCATTCGTCATCCGCTGCCTTGCGCGCGGCTTCTTCGATCTCCTCCGGAGAGGAACCGAGGAGCTTGGCGAGGACATCTCGTGGATCGACTTCCACGGGAGTGCGGTCCCGCCGGCCCCAGCGTTGAGGGAACTTCCGTTCCAGATAGGTCATCGCTGCCGTCCAGTTCTCCCCCATGTGCTTTTGCACGTGGGCCACGGCGCGAACTTCAGCTTCCCGTTCCGCTCCTTTCACAACCTGGAGGAACTGGAAGAAGGGACCTTTTTCTTCGGCCCGGCCACGCCGGAGCCAACCATAGAAGGTGGACTCACAAATACTCGCGTACTCCGCGGCAATGACGGCATAGTTTCCGGCACGGATCGCCGTAACGATCTTCTCCTGAATCTCCGGCGTGAGCTTCGTAGTCCGCCCGCCGATTCCCTTACGGCTCTTCTTCTGCGTCATGATTGGGCCTCAATTCGATCAGTAGAGTTGGAGCGGCCGGGTCGGAGTTGAACCGCCCTTTCCCGGGGGGTACCCGGGCGTGTCGCCGGTGTCACTTCGGCCGCTGATTTCGGATAGGGTTTTGCAATTCGCAAGAGCTCGCGCCGCAACTTCTTGTCGAACGGAAAAACGTATTTGAACTTCGGGGCCATGGGCACCCGCTCTGCTAAAGGGTCCACATGGCTCCGGAGCCAGACCACCGACTGCCCGCCCTTGCCATAGCGGTCGTAGACGGACCGGGGATGCACCAGCTCTCCGAGGATCTTGAGGTAGCTTTGCTGGGAAGGACCGAGATAGATCCAATTCCCCGCCTGGTAGAGCGTGCCGTAGTGCTCCCGCCCCAGGTCCGCATAGCTCACCACGATCCTGAGACCCGGGGACTGCTTGCGAAGCAAGCGCAGGCTGAGCGCCACGACCTTCGACGTTGGGTGCTGACGGCCGGAAGCCAAAGCGACCCGAACCAGCTCGCAAGCCTGCGTATGGCGAAGCCCGAACGGTCGGGAGAGATGGCGGTTCGCTCCGACGCCGAAAAGAACAACGCCGCGAAACCGGCCGCCTTCCCAAACCCCGATGCGGACTAGCTTCGAAGCCGGCATCTTTCGCGAGTAATGCCAATGCATCACAGCGTAGCGAGCCGCATCGTGAGAGCACCAATCGAGCCGTAGGTCCACCATCAAGCTCTCCCTAGGGCTCGAACTCATGCCCGCACTCCGGACATTCGACTGTCTTCTTTTCATCAAGCCGCGACTGCTCGTCCCCGGCCACCGGATCGAAGTCCGGCCCCTGCAACAAAGCATCGACTTGGGTCGAGTCAAGGGTGGTCAGGAGCTCTCCGGCATCGGGGATCTGTTCGAGGACTCCTTGCAGCCCTTCTTCCTGCCAGATGGCGGTCAGGTCTGTGAAACCGAGGCCCCCGCCAAGTAGGGTCAGGTTGTTGTGGTCGACAGCGAAGGCCAGGGCTGCTTCCCGGCTGGAGGCATCCACCCCGAAGATCACCGGAACCGCCCACTCCTTCTTGGCCGTTAGCAGGATTCCTCGGGGAGGCTTGCCGCCGGCTTGATGCAAACGTTCCAGAGCTTCAGTGCGCCCGTTGCCGTAGACCAGAGCATCGAGAGTGCCGTCGTATTTGGGCGGGTCCCCGAAGCCATGGCGCTCGATGGACTGGGTCAATGCCTCCAAGTCATGGAGCTTGGGATTTTCGTCCCACCGCCGGGCCTGGGAGAGGGGGATGTAGCGCAGCTCCAACTTGTCCTCTTTCATCTCAATCTCCTTCCACGATGGTGCCGCCGAAGATCTTCCTGATCTCATGCACCCTTTGAAGCTCCGCCCGAGAGAGCCCCACGAGCTGACTCAGCTCCGCAGCTCGATACACCGGGCGTGTCTCCTGAGGGTCGAGTTCGGCGTTGTCCGATGCGAACAGCACCGGCTCGCCAAATAGGTCCCAGGGAGCCTCAAAGATGCGCCGACCTTCCGCAAAGGACTTGAATGCGGCTCGGTGCTCTCTTCCCGGTGGGCCAAGGAGGGTTTTCACCAGCTGAGCTTGCTGATCTCGCAAGGTAGCCAGTAGTTCGGCCCTCAGGAGCCGGAGCTTGTCTACCGCGGCTTCATCCAGCAGCCTCTTGGGGCGAAGCCGCACAGTCTTGCCACTGACCTGGATCGTGAGGGCCAGATTCAGAAGTTCGCTCGTCAACTCTTTTGTACTCACAGCACCCACTCCTCGTCTGAATTAGATTTAGCTGGGGAATTTGCGTCCTTACCGTCCGGAACGTCCGAAACGCCCGTAGATGGCTGGTTTCCGGCTTTTTGCGGTTGCGTCCGGTTAGCGTCCATGGCTGGATCGTTTGTGTCCGAAGGAGGGCCGTTTGCGTCCTCGATCGATCTTTGCGTCCAGCCTGCGTCCTGGGTGTAAACCCCTTCTGTATCAGCGGGTTGCGACGCAGATGCCAGTCTCCGGGACGGTTCGGACGCAAAATTCCTACTCTTCTCTAGGACGATCAGCCTTCGGTGCGCCCGGTCACTACTGCGGTGAAAACTGACCTCGATTCCCACAGAACGCAGGACCGTGGCGGCACGGCGCAAGCGGCCGGAGAGGGCACGAGCACTCTTGGGCCATGACCGGGCGAGGCGGGAACGCTCCCCTACTTCCTCCTCCAGCCCTTCGAGGAGTTCCGTAGCCGTCCCTTCGAAGCTCTGAGTCGAAGCAATGAACGACTGCACCGCCACCGCCAGAACATCCGCCTCCAATGCCACTTCCACCGCCTCGGACCGGTTACCGAAGTAGGCTTCGAGGAAAGCACCCTCGGCCCACGGCAAGGACGGTTCTGCTGCACTGACCCAGGTGGCGAAATCCGCCATCCGGGGGCGACAGGTCAGCTTCACTTCGTCCTGGCGTCGTAGCCCACAGCTCACTGCGTCGAGAAGGGCTCCAAGCAAGCGGGGGCGAGCCTCTTCGAAAGCCTGACTGACTTCCGCTGCTGTCCTGCGCTCGGTGTCGGGGATCGCCTTTAGGGTGAGAACCAAGCAGCGATCTAAGAGATCCGGTCGGGTCGCAACGTCCTCAATGCCGTTGAGGACAGAGGGGCGCATGGCCGAGAAGATTCGTTCCAGATCATCGGAGAACAGTTGTCGAGTCGAGAAGCCACCACCTGTCGCGAGCCGGCAAAGAGCATCGGAGAGCCAGCTGGGTAGCCGCGAGAGGTTGTCGTAGGCCAGCAGCCAGGAGTTACCGGCAGTGATCATCAGATCTCGTTCATCTCGCGGAGCTGTCCGCAGCGGAGCCGCCGAAGGATCGATCAACTCCTTAGCCACCCGCGCCGCCGTGCTCTTGGCACTCCCCTGCTCTCCCTGGATCGTCAGAGCCGGGTACGGTCCACAAGGACGCAAGGAAACCACCAGAAAGGAGCAGTAGAGGATGAAGGACTCGTCGTCCGGGAGGTTGATCAGCTTCCGCAGCTCCTCCAGCGAACCACCAGAAACCGGTGCTGGTAGGGGCTGCATGCCACCGGTGCGACCAAACTTGACCGGGGAGGTTTCTAGGACTCTCCAACCCTTGGAGGAGACTTCAGCGCACCGCCAGTCAGCATCGGCGAGATCGAGGTAGATGCAGCCGTCCTGCTCGCCCACCCTTAGGTAGACCGGGATCTCCGGCCCGTCGAATTGAGCCTGAGCCTCCAGCAGCAGGAGGGCATCTTGCAAAGCCTGAGAACCCGGTTGCTTGTCGTGGACCTCGAAGAAGCGCCGCACCAGCAAACGTCGAAGAGCTGACGAGCGCAAGGGCCAAGTCTCCACATGCCCTCCGATGGGCAGGGTGGCATAGCCGGCGCCGTCCGGCGTATGGAAGAGGTCCAGATCAGCTGCCAGCTCGATCAGGAGCTGCGCCTGAGTCGGTTTGGAGTCCGAGTCTCGCCCAACGGAGACTCCACTCGGTGCATCAACATCACCAACGAGTTCCACAGCACGCTCGATCGTCCGAGCCCCGTAGGTCGAATCCCCTCGCCGGCTGTCCCATTTGGTTCGCATCAACTGCGAAGATCGGAAGAGCCGATCAATACGTTCCGCTTCACCTTGGCACCAGAAGGCCAGTAGGGAGCACAGAGCCAGGTCAGCCCGGGAGTCGTCGCCACCGTGACCCGACAGGTCACCGTGATCGAAAAGGGCGCGGAACTTCTCGCCATTCTTGGCAGCGCGGGCTCGATCTAGGAGCTTGAGGTCGTCACGATCCAGAGTCTTCACGCTTCCCTTTGATGAAGCGCTTTGCGCCGTTGAATCCCGAGCGAAGATCCGCCGGTGAAGTGATTCGATCTCCTCTTGACGTTTCTCGACCCAAAGGGGAGTTCCGGTGAGATGCTGCCCCGTGACCGTGAAGTACCGGCCCGAATCGTACATCTCCACTTTCCCCTTACGCCGCCGCCCTGAGGGAATCTTCCCTTCCAAGAAGAGCTTGACGCCCCGGCCACTGGGAGAGATCTCCGTGTAGGTTTGGAGCTCGTCGAGAATCTGCTGCGCCCAAGGGTGAGGCCTGCCCTCGTCGTCGAGGCAATCGTCCAGATCTACTCCGCTGTAGGGGTCTTCCGGTGAGAACACGAAGCCGATGCCGTCTAGCTGATCGCTGCCCTCGAAGGCGACCACGGCTTCCTCGAAGGTGCACCAGGTCCGCTGATCCGTGGTCGAGGCGAGGCGGCGACGCACCGGGTCGTAGGGGACCTTGGTCGCCTTTCCGTCCCGCTGCTCATAGCGCCAGACGACCCATTGTGGCCGAGCAACCAACTCATCCAGGACTTCCGGAAGTGCCCGAAGCCTCGCGACCGAATCGGCCTTCGTTTCGCCTTTCAAGACCACGGCCAAGCCCTTTCTTCTCGAGGAGAAGTCGACCTGCCGTCATCACTCGTGGAATACCGAAGGCGAGACTGGATCCAGCCATCGAGATCTTCACGGCGATACCGAATGCAGCTGTGGGAGATCCGCACGAACTGAGGGCCACCGCCCCGGCAGCGCCAACCCTGGAGCGTCCGCACCGAGAAGCCCAAGACCTTCGCGGCTTCCTTCTCGGTCAGTAGCGGGAGAGGTGCGGTGAGCTGCGCTGAGGTTTGTTGCATGGTCGTCCTCGTTCGTGGGTCTGCGCTCTATTGCATCTACCCACTGGGCGCCACAACGGGCATGGCAAAGCCACACCACCCGTGGCGGAGGACGAAACTTGAAGAAAATGTCTGATGCGAAGCGTTTTGAGTACTAGTCGGTCACCCAATCCACAGGACTCTCGGGCTGATAGAGAACAAACTGGCCCAGGGAGAGAGCAGCATTCAAGTGTCGACCCAATGCTTCGTGCTCCTGCTCGATCTTTCTTCGAGCGCGCCGGATCGCTTCCCCTACTTGCTTGCGAAGGCGCTCTCGATCGTCCTGATCCTTGCGATCTCTCCCCCCGAGCCCTTGCGAGGAGAGAGCGAACGACGCAAGAGTCTCCAACTGATCTTCCAGAGCCTCTACCCGGGCAAGGTTGTTGTGTAATCGCGCTTCCTCCAACTCAGCGCTCAGGCTCCGACTCTCCTCGCGGAGATCCTTCCAGGCCTTCGAGTCCAACCTCTCGTGCCCTTCGCTCAGAAGCAGGGGCGCCTCCCCTCCTTTCTCCGCTGCCACGAGCTGGGAGCAGTGAAACTCTTGGCCCGGAGACCGCAGAAGATCTCGCAAGTAACGGAGCCCCTTGGAATCTTTCAGCTGAACCGCCTTGCCTTCGAAGCTCAGGCTCCAGAAGTCGCCTGCGAGTCGGAATGTGGGAGCCTGGTCGGCTGGAGGAGGAGCCTCGAAGAGGGTCCCGGCAAAGGAAGGATTTCTCTCCAGGCGACCTGCCAGGTTCACGAAAAGGAGATCCTCCAGGGCCAGGAGGCGACTCTCACCTCGGGCCAAGCGTTGGAGATCGATGGAGTTTGATGCGCGGGTCGTCGGAGTCAACAGCACGAACCGATTCGAAGAGTCTAGTAGCAGTGATGAGATGATGCTTTCCAGATCTTCCGGCTCCACAGGTGAGGCCAGATAGACAGGCAGAGCTCCCTCCCCGGCTGCCCCGTATGCACCCAGGTACCAACAACCCGATCGCTCCTGCCGGACCGAGGCGCGAAAACCCAGGGTGCTACCGATAGGCTCCGCTAGCCGAGAAAGATCTACCTCGTAAAGGATCACGTCCTGCCTGTTGAGCTCCACCCGATCGCACCGCTTTGGCTCAGCCCCACAGACCGCCACGAATTCGCCCCCTGGGTGCTCCACGATTCGCCGCGGGCAGCCGTCCCCTTCGGGACCTGGGCAGGGCTGGGTAGCCCCGTGAGCACTCGTGGGCCGGAGCAAGTCGCCAACCACCTCCCATTCCTCACCGAGCTGGCTCCGCCACTCTGGGAGTGTCTGACACCAGCCAGGGAGAGATTCCAAAGCTCGCCAGAAACGCTCAAGCCGCCTCATCCACGGCTCCTTCGCGGCGCTGCGCGAAGCCCCGGCGAATCAACCACTCCTCAACCAAGGCGCCGTCTCCGTCACGCATCAGCAGAGTCCGGTTCGGCGCCACCACAGTGACCACCCTGGGACGCCCACCATCGGAGAACTTCACAGCGAACTTGGCCCGGCGGAGCCGCGGACGCTTCGGAATCCCCCGCCCACGGCGCTCGTAGGTGGCCATCAGGTCGTCCGCTCTCCTGACCTCCTCTTCACCTTGGGCGCCGCCCCAGAAAAGAGCCAGCTCCTTCAGCACCACCAACTCCAGGCCTTCGACATCGGAGCAGACCAGGGCACTCGGTCCGTTCTCGCGCAAGGGTTCTAGGGTGTATTTGCCGCAGTCCCCGAAATATCCTTGAAGGCCGAAGAGATGCTCACCGAAGGCCCAGCGATAAAGCTCCTTCTCACTTTTCGAACGGGCGTTGATCCGTAGCTCGCCGGAATCGGTGTCATAAACCAACACGTCGTACTTCTCCGGTCGAAACAGAACGCTTTTGGACTCTCCCTCCTCCAGGCTGCCTTCTCGGCGAAACGGGTCACCATGACGCACCACGAACCAGACTTCCCCATCCCTCTCCCCGGAAAGCACCCGGACTCCACGGCCACGGCGGCGCTCCACGAACCAATCTCCCAAGGCTTCTTCCAGCCCAGAACGGCTCTCGCGGGTCCACTTCACCGGCAGCGGCGGCCAAACCCGACACTGGGAATACTCGAAAGAACGGGGCTGGTGGATTCGCGTTTCTCCAAATGCTTGCTCGACAGATCTGGGATCATGTACCCAGCACCGGGCGGCCACATCGGCCGGAGTCGATTGAGGACCGAGCTCCAGAAAGACCCCAGCCAATCCCCTCATCCCCTCCAGCGCCTCTTGACCCTCCGGAGTCGAGAGTTCGTTGACGATGTAGAGGGCATTGGCTAGCTCGTCCGGTGTGTCCGCGTTGGGAGCTACCAGAATCCTGGCCAGAAGCCCGTAGTCAAAGCCCTCCTTTTCACCGGGTCGAGGCAGTTCGAGATCTCGGCCAGCGAAATACGCTCGGTAGGGCTCCAGCAACTCCCGTAGAGACTCCGGATGCATCCTTTTCAGTGCCTCCGGTTTCGAGAAACGCTTTAGATTGAAAGCTCCCATCCTCATCACTCCTTTCAGATAATTGGACTGGCGATCCAAAACGGTGGCCTCGGCCGGCAGCAGAACGCCACCGCCTTCGAGATAGGACGAAGTGGCACGCGTGCGCGGCCACAGAAAAGCCAGATTGGCGTGTTGAGGTTGGGGGCTGAAGAGAAGGGAAAAGAAGGGAGCCGGGAGGAAGAGAGAGATAAGGCACGAAGCCGGCGAAATCACTCGAGAGAGAAACAGCGATGCTACCGGCTGCTAGCAGCAATAGGCCTCCTCGGGAGGCTGTGTCTCGAGCGGTGATTCTGCGATTTGCTGATTACCTACAAGCATAACCCGGCATCAAAGTAAGCAAGTTCGATACCAGATTAGAAGAAGTTATGGATGAAAGTGTGCTTTTCTGCTGCCCTGTACCGCTCGGCCAGGCTGGCTCGAATTGCCGTCGCCCCCCGTATTCAAGCCTAACCAAACCAGCCACAGGTGAACCCGACTAGTCCAATACCCTGAAAAGACTACTAGAGGCTCGACTCCTGAGCCCAGAGCGGGACAGTAGATAACACTTCCATCCTGTGAGGTCGGCTGGAGGACCAGGAGTTCAGCAGCTGCTTCTTCGGTTACAATTCTCGGAAATGTCCAAGATCTCTAGAGGAAAGCAGGTTTCAGGCCTACTGCTGCTCGCTACCACTCTCTCGCTGGCCAATTCGGAGTTAGCGACGAGTCCCAAGACTTGCCAGGATGGAGTCGTTGAGCTTCGCAGCTTGCTTGACCAACAGTTGGCGGTGGATCAGCTTTGGCCTGGTTCGAGCGAGCTGCGCTTCTCGGTTTCACTGACGCAGGGAGACTTTTTGCAAGTCGATGTCACCCAGAAGCACCTGGATCTCGAGCTTGAGCTCAGGGACGAAACCTGCCGCAGGGTAACTAGACAAGACAGTTTGAACAGTGTGACCGACACAGATCAGCTGATGTACATCGCCGAGACCCAGGGGCTTCATACCCTGACTCTCCGAAGGACTGACGATGCCTCGGGAGCCGGAGCTTTCTCCTTCCGCTACCTGACCCGGCGTAGGGCAACGAAGGTCGACCAAATCCACACGCTTGGCGCATCCATGATGGCCGAGGGCCTGTATCGGGCTGTTAGCGTCAGGAAGGAAGATCGCGCCCTGGCAGCAAAGGACTTTGAGAAAGCTGCCAAGGCTTGGACTCGCCTAGAGGCCAAGGATCGTCTCCGAGACCTCTCCGAATCTCTCTACCAACTGGGCGCCTACTCGCGGAACCAAGGGTGGACGGAGAGCGCAATGCGACTCTGCAACTTGTCCGCTGAGCTTCTAAGCCGTCTCGGACTACCTAAGCGCCGGGCTCTGACCCTCGAATTGCTGGCCCATATGCAGCAAGACGGTGGAAACAGCCACCAAGCTCTCGCCAGTTGGCAGACTGCGCGAACGCTGATGGCCCAGGCAGAGAGCCCTCTTGACGAAGCTCGTATGCTCGTTGGGATTGGTCAACTTTGGGAACGGCTTGGTGAAACATATTCCGCACGCTCAGCATATGACCAAGCCCTAGCGATTTCCCCAGATACCTCGTCTGGGAAGACTATCCGAGCAGCGGCCCACCACAACCTAGGGGCGCTCTATCGCGATCAAGGAGATCTAGACCGTGCAGAGCTTGAATACACAAAGGCCCTTGGCTTTCAGGACCCTTCGAAAGACCCTGTCCGGCCCTTGCAAACGCTTAGAAACCTCTGCTGGTGTTACAACTTCTCTTACAAGAAGGACGAAGCTCGGGACTGCTTCCAGAATCTCCTGCACCGCGCTCGAGCCGGAAGCCACCCATCACTTCAAGCCGCTGCCCACAACGGCCTAGGGCGAGTAGCGCTGGAGGAAGAAAGCTTCGTCGAGGCTCGGAAGCACCTAGAAAGAGCTGTATCTACCTGGCGAAAACTGCCTAGGATTGATGGGCTAGCGGCCGGCCTACTACACCTCGGTGAGTTAGAGATGGGTAAGGGAGCCCTCGCTGCAGCCCAAAAGGCCCTCCACGAAGGATTGCGTTATTCCGAGCGCTTAGGCGACCGGCAACTCTCCGCAGCCTTCGAGATCCGAATCGCCCGCGTCGAGGGTGAACTTGGCCGATGGAAGGTTGCCCTTTCCAGAAGCCGCCGAACCTTGGGAAAGATTGAAGAAATCCGCAGTTCAGCGGTTCGCACCGACCTCCGCCTCAGCTTCACGGCATTGAGACGGAACTACTACGCGACACATATTGATTTGCTGCATCGAGCGTACCAGTTCGATCAGGAGACTAGACACCTGAATGAAGCCTTCGAGACAGCAGAAAGAGCTCACGCCCGCGGTCTACTTGAGCTCCTACAGAACGACGAAGCTGGTCTCTCCGACGCCACCGAAAGAGCGCTGATGGCGGCTAGAAAAAGAGCCCGCCAGAAGCTGAACGACTTGGATCGTAGGCGCCGCGATCTCTTGAGCAACCGGCTGGTTGCTACTGCCCAAGACTCAACTCGCATTGAGAGTCTCGATAAAGACCTCGATGAAGCGGTTTGGCAACTACGAGAAGTTGAGGCGGAGATTCGCCTCAAGAACCCCCAACTTCGTTCTCTTGTCCCTCCCAACCTTCTAACACTGAGCGAGCTTCGGAGTCACCTGAGAACAGATGAAACCGTCATCGAGTTGGTCCTCGGAGAACAGGCTAGTTTCCTGCTCCTGCTGGAATCCGCCACCATCGAACTCCACCGCTTGCCACCGCGGCACGAACTTGAAAGTCGGACCAAGGCACTCCGAGAGTCGCTGACCACCCGCAGCCGCGGGATCGTAGGAAAAAGGCGAGCCGAAGCAGATCGTTCGGCCAAGAACCTAGCTAAAGAGCTAGCTGAAATTCTCCTGGTCCCCGTAGCGCGGCACCTCGAAGGCCAAAGGCTAATCATCGTTCCCGACGGTGCTCTCCATTCCTTACCCTTCGCGGCTCTACCGTTGCCCGCCAGTCCCACTAGCCCGTCCGGGCGGTGGACAAACCAGCCTCTTGTGATGCGGCACCAGATCAGCGTTCAACCCTCTCTGACCTCCATCGCCACCTTGCGAGATCTTTGGCGCAGCCGCCCTCCTCCTCGAGAGACCTTGGCGGCCTGGGGAGACCCTATCTTCGAGGCCACCGACCCTCGCCTAAGGGTAGCTAAGCCACAGAACCTTCCGGTGGCTGAACTCCACGAAGTTCAAACCCGAGGCCTGCTCCGCCGCTTACTGCATAGTCGAAGCGAGGTGGAAGCGATCATCAAACTGGCAGCTTCAAGCAAAGGTTTTTTGGATTTCGACGTCACAGCTGCCTCACTCGAATCGTCTCAACACTTCGGTATCCTCCACTTCGCTACGCACGGTCTGGTGGATAGCGAACACCCAGAGCGCTCGAGTCTGGTCCTGTCTCTTTACACCTCTAACGGAGCTCCAGATCCTAGTGGTCTTCTCAGGCTGACCCAGATTCTCGAGCTAAACCTGAACGCCTCCCTCGTCGTGCTGAGCGCCTGTCGCTCAGCTCTAGGCCGTGACGTTCTCGGCGAGGGGCCTCTGGGCCTCACTCGAGCATTCCTTCGCGCTGGCGCTCGTCGAGTCATCGCAAGCCAGTGGGACGTAGACGATCGGGCCACCGCTGAGTTGATGACCGCCTTCTACCGGTCGTATTTACTTGAGGACCTAACTGCTGCTGAGGCTCTTCGCCAAGCTCAGTTGGAAGTTTCACGCCACCCGGCGACAGCAGCGCCCTATTTCTGGGCCGGCTTTCACCTGCAAGGGGAATGGCGTTGACAGGGGTCCTCACTGGCTTTAGGAGACTCCTAGACCTTCTCGATGAAAACCCTACCCGGGCCGACGAGGCCTATCAAGCTCTTCGCCTGCGCCTAATACGATTGTTTGAATGGCGCCATGCCCATTCTCCTGAAGATCTTGCCGACGAAACCCTCTACCGAGTAGCCAAGCGCCTCGGAAAGGGGTTAGAGATCGAAGGGGAGGATCCCCTTCCCTACGCCTGTGGGGTTGCATTCCGAGTTTTCAAGGAAGCGGTACGGGAGAAGGCGAAGCACCAACGGGTGATCACACAGATTTCGGCGGAGCACCGCCCAGCTGAGACTGACCTGTTTCAAGAACAGCGGCTGAGCTGCCTAGATCGCTGCCTAGAAGGCCTTTCTCTTGAAAACAGAAAAACGATCCTTGACTATTACCATGGGGAGAAGAGCGCTAGGATCGCCTCCCGTCGTGAGCTTGCCAGCCACCTTGGCACCACCCCTGGGGCATTGCGAGTTCGCTCCCTGCGCTTGAGGGAGAAGATCGAAGCCTGTGTAGCGAGCTGTCTAGAGAAGAAGACTGAATAAACCACATCCGAGCTGCGAGATACTTCTTTAAGAACAGACTCTGTCATTGAGGAGAGTCCTTGAACAACAAAGAGATCCGGCGTTTCCTGCTCAATGAGCTTCCTGAAAAACAGCGACTCCTCGTCGAGGAGAAGCTGCTGCAAGACGAGAAACTAAGCAACATGGTAGCCGCTCAGGAGCGGGATCTCTTGGATGAATATGTTCGTGGGCAGCTTCCAGGTGACGCCGTAATCCGGCTTGAGAAGCTCTATGAGTCTTCGCTCTCCGGCCGAGCCAAGCTGAAAGCTGCTCGTCTTCTCGACCGAGAGCAGAACGACGGAGCGGCCAAACAAGGTCTCATGGATCAGCGACCGCCTGCGCCGCCATGGCAACTCAACCTTAACCACTGGCGCTTCGCAGCTCTCCTGGCTCTCGCTATCACCTCGTTGTTGATCTGGTCCTTACTTAGCGACTTCGGAGAAACACAACCAGGTAGCTCAGTAGTCCAGATCGAGCTAGCCGTCATCCAACCTAGAAGCGAAGTTCAAGACCCCACCATCTCCCTCTCGCCTACTACCCAGAGTATCGAGATACTCATTGACCTCGACGGCTTTTCCGGCGCTGGCCCCTTCCTTACGCGCCTCGAGGGTCCTGACAACAGCGAAATCTGGAGCGGAGAACTATTCCCCACGAAGCTTGAATGGGGGCAAGCCTTGTCTCTAGAGATCGCCTCAGAAAGACTCGAGACCGGCTCCTACATCGTGTGGCTAGGAACAGCCGGTGCCGAAGAGACTGCCCTCCACTTCACACTCAACCTGAAAATCTGAAAATCTCCCTGTAACGTCTCGACGCCGTTTCGCACCCTGGTGTGAATCCCAACACAAGCGGCGTCACAGACGCTGCCTCCAACAAACTGTTTCTCTAGGAGGCCAGGTATGGATATCGGAAATCAATCAGGCGAACCAGTCATTTACGTCGCAGACAACGGCGGTCCCGGAGGCGAAGACCCTATCCAGGAAGCCATTGACCAGGGAAGGTGGTGCTCGGACGACTGCGACGGCAACACCGACGAGGCCTGTTCTGGGCAGTTAGAGCACGGAGAGTCTCACCTTGGATTGCTTGGCCTCTCCTCGAAGGAGCTCAATCTTAAATACTACGATGAGACAGGAAACAATCTACTTGCTGCCAAAGCCAACCTCTTGCCGATCTATACCGCGACTCTCTATAAAAACGCAGCGGGGAAGTACGAGATCCGGCTTTCTTGACTTCGTCGCGTCAACATTTACCTATCAAATCCAAAATCTCTAGAGGAACCTATTCATGAACATCGGTACTAGGTCAGGCGAGGCGCTTACCCATTTCACATTCTTCGGTCACTGCTCAAGCGACGGGTTCTGGGACAATTCGACTGCACAGCAAAGCGAGAGATCCTCGAACGCCTGCTGGCTCAAGACCAGCTTGCTGGCAGGTCTTCCCGGACGAAGCACCCAGTCATATGCCATGACTTCGCCCAGCGAACAGCCCTGGTTCTCAGGACGCTGGCGATTGCCGATTTCGAAGGAAGCTGCGATCCCGAAGGGAAGCAACTTCCTTCTCCTTTCACCAATACGGAGACATCAGCATGGATAGCTGGTTTGACCTCGAGAGGTATCACGAATTTGAGGAGTTTCCTCCGCCGTTGCCACGCCTGATACAGCCGTCGGCAGGCTCGTCGATCTCCCCGGGAGAGGAGAGCCACCCTTCTCCAGCAATCCCAATGCGCCCAGGGTGCTATCTTCTGGACTGCCGATTCTACGAAGCTGACGAGGCCAACTCTGTGCTGGCCTATTCTGGCACCCTACGGGCGGAAGTTGGCGCTAGGGGGATGGTCGCCAGTGCCGACCTATATCTCCGCAAGAAACCCGAACTACCTCCGCCTTCCGAGGGGATCCCCCTTTTTCCAATTGCTGACTACCGCTTCTACCTACGCTTGACTGGAATCACACTTCCGGATGGGCACAGGGGGCCAATCGAGGCGACTTTTGAGCGATTCAGCTACCGCCGCCGCCGCTGGTGGGCTCAGGAAAGGGGGTTGCGAGTGATCTTTCGACCGGTCACAGCGCCGCCGGACTATCCCAATGCTGAGAACTACTTTCAGGGGGAGGTCCTCGACGAGGCCGGCAATACGATTGGAAACTGTACCCTCGGGTGGATCTCGGAAATGCTCCGCCGAGCCACCATCGAGATCCACACCGCCTCCGGAGTCGAACCGGTCCCAGCGGCAATTAAGAGTCCCAAAGAGGTAAGCCTTCGCGGGATCTTCGCCGAGGCGGGCTGGGAGCTTACTGTTCTCGGGCCCCAAGGTCACCTAGGAGCTACTGTTCACTCTGAAACCTCGGTGGACTCGGCTGCTGAAAGCACCCCTGGCAACCCACAAGATTCCCAGACTGAGAAAGACGCCACCCAGTCGCAGCCGTCCACAGTTGAAGTAGGTTCCGGTCAACTCGAGATTGGCAGCTCTGTATGGGACCCAACCCAGCTCCATACGGTTCTGGAAGACCTTCAGCAGAAGAAACCGCGATTCGCCCGGGAGTGGAGGTACATATTGATGTGTGTGCCCAGACTGCCCTCAGGATATTGGGGTCTGATGTTCGACGACAACATCGAGGTGGAGGGCAGCGATTCACTACCTCGAGAGGCTGCCGCTGTAGCGGCACACCTCACCTTTCCAGAGAACTCCAAATGGGAGGAGGAGATCAAGGGCTCCAAGCTGGCCGACCTTCAAGCATTGTACTTCCGGACAGCCGTCCACGAATTGGGGCACACCATGGGTCTCGTCCATGCACCCAGGAAGACACCAAACAACGGCTTCATGACCCGCCTAGTCCATGTCCGCGATCGGAAAGCAGCCCATGGCGCGCTGGAAGATCGCATTCACTGGTCCTTCTCCCCCCAGGATCTCTGGCGCCTGAGACACTTCCCGGACTACACCGTCCGTCCAGGTGGCCAGCGATTCAACCATTGGGAGCGCCACAGCTTGACTCCATACAGCGCCGAGAGTCCGGCCCTGGATCCAAAGGAGCTGCAACTCCCGCAGCTGAAGGTACAACCAGAGGACGAGTTGCTCCCCTTGGGTGCGCCAATTCGCCTCAACTTCTTCCTTGACAACTCCGGAGAGGCCTTCAGCCAGCGCATCTCGCTACCGAATCTCTCCTCTGGACACCTACGAATTACCGTTGAGGGTTCCGACGGAAGGTGGCGCCGGGTTCGCCCTTTGCTGCGATTCCTTGGAGAGAACGGCGAGAAACCAATAAAAAGGGGAAAGTTTCATTGGTATTCCTTGACCCTCCTCCATGGAAGTGAAGGCCCTCTGTGCCCCCAGCCGGGGCTCTACCGAGTCAATGTTCGTTGGCAAGGGCTAGTAGATGACCATCCGGCTTCGCTCGAAGGAGCGTGCTCGATCCTGGTCCTTGCAGTGAAGGACAAACGTCATGGCCGTGCAGCGTTGGCAATCCTATCCCGACCCCGCACTCTTTCGATCCTCGTCTACGGAGGCAAGGAAGATCGTGACAACGAGGACGCTATTTCAGCTGCTCTTGACTCCAAGGTCCTGAAGCCTCACTACCAGCTTATCGCTCTGGAGCACTACGCGCGCTTGGGGCGTTGGCACAAAGTCTTCAATCAGAACCAATTCCAACCAGCATTCAAACTGACCGGTTCGACAGTTTCCACGCCGGAAGAGGCAGAGCGCCTCCGAAAGCTGACAGACACAGCAGATCTCTCCAGACAGGAAGTCGAGCTACTCACCGGATTTCTCACCAAGCGCGAAAAGCCACCGTCGTATCCAGAGAACTAGGTGGTGTGATCGGGCCTCTTCTCTTAAGAGGGGAAAGGCCCGATCTTCTCCATTCCTGATGAGTCCTGAAGACCTTTGTAACGTTTCGCCCCCAATTAGCAATTGAAGATGAATCGGCAAACCCGGCCGCTCCAACCGCGGCCGACCGTTCACTCAAAGGGGGAATATAAAAATGCGTTACCACGGCAGCGACCTCAGCTCACAACCTTGTAAACTCCTATGCGTTGCTCTAGGAATCATCCTAATAGCTTTCCGCCCAGCAGCTCCCGTCCAGGCAGAGGGGAACCTAACCGAGGAACCTGGAACGCCAACCTTGATGATCCAGGTCAACGGTAAAGCCGAGCAGCTACTGACTACCGGCAGAAAGATCAACACTGATTCCCTGCTCACTCTCAAAACTACCAAGGAAAATAAAGACAGATCTTTCGAGACACTTTCCGGTGACTCCCTGGTCGGCGCCACGGCTGCCTCGGTGTTCGACGAACTAGGCAAAGAGGGGGTCAGTTATCTCCAGCTGCCCAAAGGGGCTAGCGTGAAGATCACCTGGTTAGAAGGGCAAGAGCCCCTGCAGGTAAACTACTACGACTTCTTGGATGAGTACACCTTCCCTAGCTTACGTAGCCTCGCCCAAAGGGAAGCCAAAAACAAGGGGAACAAGATCCGAGAGATTCGGGGATCTTGCGGGTCTCTGCTCCCTGAGGTAGCAAAGCGCCAGCTTAGCTTCTCCGGCACTTCCCTGCTCTGCTACGGCCAGAGCCTAGACAAGGGCGTGCTCATCCAAATAAGGGTCGGTAACTCCGACCACCACACCTACCTTTACCTTCAGAACGCCCGGGCACCCGTCTTCGGTGCCGAGATTGGTATTCCACTGACCCTAATCAACCGCTGGGATGACGACGACAAGGACGAGGGATTCCGCCAGAGCTCTGCTGGCGTAGGTGCCTACTACTCACTGACAAATCTGCACACTGAACGCTGGCGTGGGATTCTCAAGGTAAGTTCCCTCGACATGGACAGCGAACTCGACTTCGAGTTGGGGGTTGGTCTGGGCTTGCTGTTCAAGATCAAACAGAGTTTCAGGGATAGCAACTCTGGCCTCGGCATCGCCGCCGGCATTGGCTACAACTTGATGCTCGCAGATTCTCGAAAGGCCTGGTACACATTCGTAGGCTTTACCGCGAACTTCAACCAAAAATAACTACCACAAGTCGACAACGTAAAAAGAGATTGGCCCGAAGGAATTTCTCCAGCAAATCGGGCCCTGATTCTTGATCAATTTCGCCTACTAGGTAGGCGCAACTTGAAACTTATTCTGGGAATTGGCAAGGAATATCTATGAAGAAAATTATTCATCTGAGCGACCTCCACATCGGCTTTCGAGATTCCCGAGGGAGAAACCTGGGAGACCGCTTTCACGACCTCGTTCGAAACCTCGTCTTCGAGAAGCAGCCAGCAGAGAATTACGTAGTAGTGATTACCGGTGACCTAGTGGAATCTGCCACTGAGACCGCCAACTACGATGAGGTCCGACTGCATTTAGAAGCCTTGCGCGAACGCGGATTTACTGTCCTGGTCTGTCCTGGAAACCATGACTACGGCACCGGCATCTTGGGCTCGAAGAAGTTCGTCCGAACCTTCAAGCACACATTCTTTCGCGACCCAGATTTCGATTACCCAAAATTGGACCTGATCGGGGAAATAGCCTTCATCGGCCTCGACTCTATGGCCGAAGAACTCAGCTGGTACGACCGTCTCTTTGCGGAAGGAGAGATCGGCAAGCACCAGCTCCACCGCTTGGATCAACTCCTGAGCCGCGATTCGGTACGGAGTGCGGCGCGAAGGGTTGTCTACCTTCACCACCACCCGTTCGACTCAAGGCCATTCCATCACCTAAAAGACAGCCAGAAGCTAGGCGAAGCGCTCCAAGGGCACACTATCGATTGCATACTCTACGGTCACAATCACGCTGGAAGAAAACACCACGGTCAATGGGGTATTCATCGTTGCTACGACGCAGGTACGTCCACACGAAAGAAGGGGAGGCCAGGTCACCACCGTGTCATCAATCTAGATCGTGACGTAAACTGCGACTACGACGGTAACTTCCTTACCGAGATATAAGTAAATATTCTCAACGAGAATCGCTCAATGTGCTTCGTTCACTAGTCGCTTCGCCAGATGGGGTGACCCTGCCCCGATTTCGTGGACACTCCATGGAGCGCGACAATGCGCAGGGAGACTCCGAATAGCGGAAAGGAAACGACGAAAGCATACGGACGAGTACAGAACTTAAACAGATCGACTGGTTCGCGAGGGCGAAGCCACACAACCATGAAACATAAACACAGACCAGCGGATTCGGATCACTCCGACATAAGCTTCCCATGTGTCCAGCGGATGAAAGAGACGTGTTACGCAAGGAGCTTGCACAAACCAAAGGCGGCGCGGGCTGAGCCCAACCGCTTGCGCTCAGGCAATTCAAAAGAAACACAATGGAGAATGAATGACTGCAACCAAGTTGGATTGGGCTGAAAAAATGATCACGCCAATAATCGTATCTCTCATTGCGGCGGCTGTAGCCTTTATCGCAAGAGGACCGGCAAAAGAGTTCGCGCTATGGAATGAAGTCAGCACCTCTAACAACCCAAGAGAATATGATGCATATATTGATAGATATCCGAATGGAGTTTTCTCAAATATCGCTATCGAAAGGCGAAAAGAATTGTCATTTGGATTCGTGAAGAGAAATGACGGAACGCTAATTCATTCATTCACGAACCTGGAATGGACAGAACTAGACAACGGATATGACATAGACTGGAGTAACGCCAAAATCTATTGCGAGAAACTGTCTACTGGCGGTAATACTGATTGGGCGTTACCAAATAGAGATTACGTCGGCGCACATATCAGCGTGGGATTCTCATCGTTCAATGGAATCACCACATCTAGCAACGGGATTAAACTTACAGGAGACAGAGTATGGACTGCTGACTCGGAAGATGACAAAGCATGGAACTTCAATATGGCAAACAAGGAGTACTACCTTGATTCGCGATCGGATAAAGCGAATGCCAGGGCGATTTGTGTGCGCGAGCCAGATCAAGACCAGCCTGCTCTAAAAATCTTGAACTCGTAGTTTCTCACCAGAAGGGTCTCCTCTAACCAAGAGGGAGTGGCTTGCCTGATTTCTCTGGACCACCAGTTACTTGAGAACGGCTCCCAGATTTGCTCGATCTAGATCTGCTTTGTACTCATTCGGGGTCCGATACCCAAGGCTTGAGTGAGGGCGGACTTCATTGTAATGGCGCCGCCAG
>JAHZIX010000011.1 GCA_022601195.1 Deltaproteobacteria bacterium | reverse complement strand
GCCAGTTGCTGGTGGCTGTTTCGGAACGCGAGCTAGTGGATACTCCGGGCTTCGAGGACCTGGTCGAGTATTTGGGTGGGCATGCCCTGGCTGTTGAACTCGCCGGAGCGTTCCTCGGGGTGTACTCCGCCGAGACGCCAGCTAGCTATTGGGCGGAATTGAAAGCTGGTGGTGGGATCGAGAAGGAGGCCAGTGACCTCGTCCGCTACAACCAGACAGTCTCCCAAGCGTTTCAGACCCTCTGGGATCGTCTCGACGAGGAGGTCCGTAGCGCCTGGCGCTTGGCGTCCTGCTTCGAGCCCGAGCCTGTCACATCCGCACTCTCCGACGCTGTCGGCCTCTCTCTTCAAAATCGCCGTCAGCTGCAACGCCTGCACTTACTCGAGGTGGATGCCGACCAGCGCTGGTGGATGCACCGCTTGATGCGAGAGTTTGGGCAGCAGGTCGGACCCAGTGCGGATTTTCCATTCGCCCAGAAAGCCTTCATAGAGGGCTGCGCGGCATTCTCCAAAGACATCGCTCTTTCTGACGGCTTCCGGCTCTACCTACCGAATCGGACCCATCTAGATACTGCTGTGCGCCTAGCGCCGGAGGTCTTGGATCGCGAGGATTCTCGGATTTCTCAATTCCAAGACAGGATTGGGACGGCCCTTCAATCCGTCGGTGAGTTTCGCCTCGCCAGAGAGCTCCTCGAGCAGGCTCTCGCTTCGGCCCTGGAGAACCTAGGAGACTCTCACCCCTCGGTGGCCATCCGCCGCTCGAACCTCGCCTTGGTGCTGCAGGCTCAGGGGGATCTGGAGGGAGCGAAGGTTCTCCTCGAGCAGGCTCTCGCTTCGGACCTGGAGAACCTAGGGGACTCGCATCCCTCGGTGGCCAGAAGCCGCTCGAACCTTGCCACGGTGCTTCAGGCTCAGGGGGATCTGGAGGGAGCGAAGGTTCTCCTCGAGCAGGCTCTCGCTTCGGACCTGGAGAACCTAGGAGACTCGCATCCCTCGGTGGCCATCAGCCGCTCGAGCCTCGCCTTGGTGCTGCAGGATCAGGGGGATCTGGACGGAGCTCGAGCCCTGGCCCGCCAGGCTGTGAAAACGGCGTCTCTCCAACCCGAAGGCTCCTATGTCAGAACTGGAGTGGAAGCCGCGATGCGAGGACTCCTTGCTGGCGAGGATGCTTGAGTTCTTCGCCGCCGAGTCTTGTTTCTGGTTATAACTTGCGATAAGGTTCACTTATCACAAGCTAGAAATCAACCCATGAACGACCTTCAAACCACGCCCCAACGCCCCCTCGTCACCCGCGAGGTGAAAGAAGAAGCCAAACGGCTTTACGACCAGGCCATCGCCCAAGGCACCCCGCCCAACACCGCCCGTGCCTACAAAAGCGATTTCGCCTACTTTGCCGCCTGGCATGAGGCGCACTTTGGGGAGCTGCCGGGGGAGCTTCCCTGGGCGGTCGAGGGGATGTTGGTGTTTGTCGGGCATCACGCCCTCCAAGAGATGCCCGAAGATGTCGTGGAACGCCTGGTCGAGCAAGGACGCCTCCGGAGGGATGAGGAGGGAAGGGTGAAGATGGGGACGGTTTCCACCCTCGAGCGTCGCCTAGCGTCCCTCTCGACTCTCCATCAGCTCGCCGGAGTCCCCGACCATCTCAACCCTCGGAGAGATCCCCGCGTCAGGGAGATGCTCAAGAGAGCTCGCAAGAGTGCTGCCGCGGCCGGGCAGCGTGTGCGCAAGCCCAAGGCCGCGACTCGGCCGGTGTTAGATCGCTTGGTGGGAGCTTGTAATGACCTCGAGCTGGCAGGGGTGAGAGACCAGGCCCTACTGCTCTTTGCCTGGGCGACTGGTGGCCGCCGGCGCTCGGAGGTTTGTGCGGCACTCGTCCAGGACCTGACGGAGACCCGAGATCCAGAGAATCCCGAACAGATCGCCTACTGGTACCACCTCCCTCGCCACAAGGGAGACCCTCAGGGAGAGGGAGCGGACCTGCCGGTGACAGGGAGAGCAGCGGAAGCGTTGGAGTATTGGTTGAGGGTCTCGGAGATCTCCGAGGGGCCGATCTTTCGCCGCATCGATCGCTGGGGCAACCTGGGGGATTCCTTGAGTCCGGAGGCCGTGCGCCTCATCGTCAAGCGCAGGGCGCAGCAGGCCGGTCTCGATCCCGCCGCTTTCAGCCCTCACAGCCTCCGGAGCGGCTTTGCCACCGAGAGCGGTCTACAGGGCGTCCCAGAGGCCGAAGCCCGGGCCATGACCCGCCACAAGAGTGTGGCCGTGTTTGCGGGCTACCAGCAACCCGGCAACCTACTCCGCTCCAAGGCCTCGAGGATGGCGGGATGAACCCTCAACTACTAGAAAAAACTAGATTCGGGAGGAAGGCATGATTCAGCAACAGAACTCGCAGCAGCTCCCTCTCTGGCGCGGTGTCGATCGATGGGTGCGGCGTTTTCAGGTCCCCAGTCTCACCGATCCGGAGCGGGGCTATGTGGTGGCGATCGACGCCGAGGGAAAGTGGGGGTGTTCCTGTCCGGCATGGACCCATGACCCAACACGGAAGGCCTGCAAGCATATTCGAGCTTGGAAGAAACACTGATTCCCAGAAGCAAGCCCGTCTCAACGCTGCTTGCGAAGAGACGGGCTTGCCTCGTCAAGAATCCTTCTCAGTCTTCGGTGCCGGGTGACTCACTACGGGTCCACCGTCGGGGCCGACACTGCAGACACCGCCTGTATCGTGACCAAACGCGGAGCTTGCGGTTATCCCGAATGCGATTCGGGCTAGGAGCGCTGTCTTCTGCATACTCATGGCGAATCTCCTCTAAGTAGGTTCAAGTAGTGATGCGGACACGATTCCGGGATTTGACTGTCAATCAGGTATCGGTCTTGGGTTCCTTCGGCTCCTTGGGTTCTTTAGGCTCCCTAGGTTCGAATGTCTTACCGTCTGAATAGCGAATAGTGATGCCCGTTCTGTCAGCGAAATCCTGATCTTTCTTGTCAAAGTGGTGCTCGATTGCTCGATCGATGCCCTCCTGGAGATCTCTGACACTTTCAGAAGATTCCTTGAGGGATCTCTCAGCAGCATCTAAGCCGTCCTGGACACCTGCAGAGGCAGAGAGGCTCAAGAGGCAAGTAAACGAGGTTGCCATCAAGATTGTCGAGAATTTCTTCATTGTTCTGTCCTTTCGTTGTTGTTGTCTACTGTTCACGGTTTCAACGGTCGATCCAATATCTATCGTCAATCGTTACTTCTTCGCCCTTCACATACTGATGTCGACTCCACGGATCGCGGGGAGGCTCTGGAAAGCAGTCGCGTTTCCCACAGTTCGGGATCTCCGGTTCAGGAGAGCAACAGGGCGGAATAGTGCACGTCTTGGGGCAGAAATCTATCTCCGGTACTGGTTTCGGCACCGGGAACTCACGAGGGTATCGAACACATCCTTCATCACCGTTGATGTCCTCCAGGCCTCGCCGTAAAGCATCTGGGTCATAGATATTCAAAATTGGTGGTGGATTTCTCGGATCCCAATCCCCAATGGGATCAGGGAGGTGTCCCGACTGTCCGGTAGCTGCTGCAGCACTCCCGGTGATCGCGAATAGAAGTAGGAGTGAGGAGGTCAACAAGGTCTTCATTTCAAGTCCCCTTTCATCTTTAAAGTGGCCAACTTTTTGGCCTGTTAATCTAACCACTGCCGGAACTCTACACTGGGGCTATGTAGATGTAAAGGATTGGGGCTAGTTTTTTTCCCAGAGTAGGGTGCTAGAGTAGGATCCTATGAGAATGACGATTACCCGACTCAATGTTTTGTATGCTTTCCTGGACGAACCCACCAAGGAACACTGGGGCTTTGCTCTCTGTAAGAGACTCGGCCTCAGATCCGGTACGCTCTACCCCATCCTGGCGAAATTCGAGAGGGAAGGATGGATAGCTGGAGAGTTAGAAGAGATTGACGAGAGCGCCGAAGGCAGGAGGAAAAGGCGCTTCTATCGACTGACAGAAGAAGGTGCGAGGGAAGGAAGAAAGGCGTATGAGGACAGTCAACCTCGTCGACTGAGTGCGCCGGAACCGGCAGAGAAGGGGGAAAACAATGAGCAACAGGAGGAATCAGGAAGCCAACAACACAAACTGGTTGCAAGAACAGCTGAAGCTGACGCTCTATAGAATTCTAGATGGTGCGGTTAGGTTGGCCAGCCTTTTTTTGAAGGCGGATCTGAGGGAAATTCGCCATGAGGAATGGCTGGCAGATCTAGAATACATGTGGCTCCAAGGTGACCAGGGTACAGCTACTCAGTGGGTCTTCGACCTGCTGAAAGCCCATGCTTGGGAAGCAGAAAGGCTGGGGCGGCCTTGGATTGTCGTGAGACGTTGGGCACTCGAGCCACTCGTTGAGAGTTGTCGCCTGACGGTAACCGGGATTTCCAAGGGAACCCGAGCATTGTTCCTCACCAGCAGGCGCTGGATATTTGAACCACTTGTTGAGAGCTACCGATCGACGATAGAGACGAGCACTAAGGGGGCTAGGACCCTGTCCGACAATCTGGGTTCTGCACTTCTGAAGACCGAGCAGCGCACCCGCATTCTAGTCGTCGCATTGGTAATGGTATTGGTGCCGCTTTGTCTCCTTCAGTGCTTCTCTACCCTGAGCAATGCTCAGCCAATCGTAATCTCTGAAGAGCAACTACTTCCTATGCCTGAGGAACCCCTGGAGATCTTGTTGACACCTGCAGATTTGGCTGTTCAACGAGACTGGTTCCTAGATGAGCTAGCAACCAGCCCTGACTGGGATCAGAAAAACCTCTGTCGCAATAAACATCCGAGATGTCAGTCGGTTCGCGGCCCTGAACTGGCAAGTCGGTTTTCTTGCAATTGGGATTGATTACCTCTTCAGGGAGTGCCTGTCTTGGCTGAGCACAAACAAGGATTTGGGATAGCGGGGGCATCTAGCGGAAGTCGATGGTCTCTGCGCTTCGAGGGTTCTATCTAGCCCCGATGTTTCCATAGGGCTCCGCTCATTGGATCGCCCCGGTGGCGGAGTTCTCTGTTTTCCTGATGCTCCGTTCCGGGTCGATGCACTGATCTGGCTCTCGCTAATCTTCTATTACCAAGAGTCTGAAGCGCCGCCCCCTTCCCCTTAGGGACCTCTCTCCCTAAGCGCTTCCGATCCTTTGCTTTTGTGGTTCCGATAAGATCGCTTATCCGTACCATGAGGCCCTCACAACCCGATTCCAAGCCCCACGCCACTCTCCTCCCCGCCCTCGTCTCCGGTGGAGATCTCGAACTCTCCGAAGCCTGGCAACCCGTCCTCGATCGCTACATCAGCGCCAAACTCGTCGCCAGCCTCACCGGCAGTGCCCACACCATCCGAGCCTATGAACGGCACATCCGGGGGTTCTTCCGGTGGTCCGAACTCGCCCCCCTGCTCCTACGTCTCGGCGATCGCCCGGGAGCAGCCATCAATGTTGCCTCTGATGAGGCTCCCTCCGCGAAGCCATGAACGCCACAGAACCGCGCTAAGCGCACCTCCCCAAATTTCTTCTACTTTTTCGAGCCGTGAGAGTCCCTGTTTCTCCTGGGAAAGCGCATCTCACTATAAGTAGAGTTCAATTCACTCAGAGTGATGCCGGTAGCTTCCGGTTTCTAGAGTCGGAAGGCTGCGGGGATGCTCGAAAACCACGGAGAGAACGAGTCATGAGGCGAAACAGATCGATTTTGGTATTGCTGGCGGCTTTCGCTGTTTCACAGGTCGCTAGTGCACAATTTATGGACTATGGGGAGCTTGGCACCAAAGACCCGAATGCATTTGAAGCAGCAGGGATCGTCTCCTACAACCTAGTCCGTCAGGACGGAGGGGCCTACTCCATCGAGCTCCAGGGGGAAGAGGGATTGCAGGCCTCCTGCGAGGTCATTCTGGGGGAGATTCGGGTAGCGAAGTGTCACTTGCCTGCCAGAGGTGACTTCCGAGTGGAGTACGGATCCTACGGGGCCACTTTCGAAGATCTCAATTCGGGCGAAAGCTTCCGGCAGCTCTTCGAGACTGCCCCCACCGAAGCACCCGGAGGTTTCTCTACGATCTTCGAAGAGAGCGTCGTAGCATCGCGAGTAGAGCTCGTGCTGGAAAGCGCCATGGGGCAAGACGAAATCATCCGTCGTTGGGGAGATGTCTTCCCAGTGCTAGGGCACGCCATCACGGAGGTCCAGTTGACCCTCGGGCAGGATCCGTCAATTCAAGCCAAGGTGCGAGGGCAAGAGAGCGATATCTCTGCAGAAAGTCAGAGCATCATTACCTGTCCTGATGGGGGCATGCCCATCTGTGGTGGTATCGGCGGGTACGCGGCGAACCGCCTCGGACTTACGGAAAGCATCTGTTGCCATCTCGCCAGGTCAACTGCCAACACGCTCTGCTGGCAGGCTACCAGCCAGGCCTGTTGTGCGCTCACCAATTGCATTTCAGTGGAATACATCCTTTTCTGGAGTTGCGGTCTTGACGGTAAACCCTTCGTCTGCTCGTGTGTCTAAAAGACACCCCGCGGATCAGCTAGACCTCAAAGGTCGTCAGACCTAAAGAGGGAGTCGGTCTACACCGAGCAGTACATCCGTGCTCCAAGAGCCGAGGCCCGGGGGGAGTAATCCTTTCGGGATCCTCGGCTTCAGATGCCCCCGCTGGTCCGGCTCTGAGAAATTTTTCTAGCTAAGGGTAGTGCCCAAAATCGGACCAGCGGGCACATTTGAACGAGAACCTACGGTTTCGGAGCTGCCAAGGGGCCTAATATCGACCGTCAGAAGCCTTTAGCGTATGTTCCTGCTCTATCACCACTCCGGCCCCAGAATCACGCTCAGCGCGAATTGCAGAGGAAGAATCTCTCTCCCGTAAAGGTTCGTGATTTCGGCAAGTTGTCGCCTTGGAAGCGACAAAAAGTGCAGTCCTTAGAAATTCTTCTGGCAGGGTTTTCTTGACCAAACCCTGCTCACCAGCGGCGCACTAAATGCCGGCAAAGGCGAGACGGATGCCCATTCACGAACCCTCCTCCCCTACCCCGCCATAGTAGGTGTCCCGGCTTGCCGGTCCCGCCCGCTACCAACCTGATCGCTTAAATACGCTCTTCCGTCGGCTCTAAAAGCCACGAAACCCTAGAAAAATAGGCTCTTCCGAACACGGACCCCGCGCAGAGTTTCGTTTTTGCTCCTTTGGCAGCCCGGGCGGAGGAGGCAGAGACGGATTCCCCCGAGAAATATAGGGTTTGCTAGCGATTCTGGGGGCCGAAAAGCTGCTGTAGGAAACTACAGTTTTGCGCAACGCAGAAGGCACCTCGCGGAGATTTCAAAAACCTGAGAAAACCTAAGATCTGAACACTCCCTCGGCGGCAATCCCTTCGATACCCCATGACAGTTGCAAAATCGCTGGGAGTTCATGACGCTCTAGATACTGGACCCCTGGCAGGAACCCTCACAACCGCCTCCGGAGGCCTGGCCGAGGGTTCCTCTACCCTCCCCCACCTCGGGGTTCGAGGAACAACCGAACCAAATCGCACTCTAGCGTCATGATCGGACCGGGAGTCTCAAGCGACGAGATGCTAGAAGCGCCGCGGTACAAGGGTTTTTGAGGGATCGAGGGTCCCTGCGGCCTGCGGATTGTCGATGTCGTTCCGGAAACCCCCTTGAGGGGCTGTGAAGCGAGAAACGCGGCGAAACTGGAGAGCATAAAACCACAGGGGCAACTTCGAGATAGGGGGCGCTTTCTGGAGTCAGGCTGGACGGGAAGCGAGGACCAAATTGACTCTCAGGAGAGTGAAAGCGACTCACTCTCCTGGGGTACCGTGTTCGCGGGACGGCTTAAGTGCCCCCGTCGTTCTATGCTCTCCAGAGAGAACTTCGACAATCATTGATCGAAAAATTACACTAAGTTCTTCAGGCGGAGGGGCTGCTCCTACAAGGGGTGGTGTGTACAAAGGAGGTGCCATCTGGGAGCCGTAGGGCGTTGAAGCCCGCTCAGGCCGCACGGCATGGCACCGCGGCAGATCTTGGAGTTCCAGGATGGGCTGCGGTCGAAGCGTAAGGACATCGACCCTGAACGGTAGACGTGTCAACCTGCCGACAACTTGAACTCTTGGCCGAAATTCATGTGGAGTGCTTTGAAAATTGAGTTCTGCAAGCCAAGATCGCCTCGAGGAGGTCGAAAAGGAAGTCAAGCTTCTCCGCTCTCGCATCGACCGCGTAGAGGAAGAAGCCAAGGAACGGGAGTTCTCCTTCCTGCGGTCGCTCAGGACCCTGTTCGAGGATGGCCTTGCTTACCACAGAGGTGACCGCAAAGATTTCCCGCGAGCTGCATTCCTTGGGGCGATCTTTGCCTACTTGCGGCCCCGGATGATCATTGTCGTTGGAAGCCTTCTCGCCGCCGCCATGGCCCTGAGTCAAGTGTGGATCCTGCTGCGCCAGAACGAGTACATACAAGAGCAGGCCCGCTCCAATCGACTCGAAGCGATTCAGGCGGTACTCAGCAGCATGCAAGACGACGATCCCTCATCTCTAGCGATCGCGGCAGCGCAGTTCAAGAACTTTCAGCCGGAGGGTGCGGAGGTCCTGCTGAGTCTTGCGGAAAGCCGACCAGTCGCTGCCCGCTACCCCAATCAGGTTCCTATCGTCGTCTCCTCCCGCAATGCCCTTGTCGCTATTGCTGGGGTGCTCACTAAGCGGCAGGAGGCCCGACTTCTGGAGGTTCTCATGAACTCTCTTAGGGAAGAAGCCGAGCTAGCTGCCGAATTCGAGAGTAGTCCGATGCCTGACGTTTTGATGCCAGAAGAAGACCCAGGCATTACAATGGTTCATGAGCGCGGACTTCTTGACCGCTTTATTTTGGGGCTCGACGATCCCCCAGGCCTAGCTCCTCACCTCTCACCTTCCTTTACCGAGTCGGTCGCAGCTGTGTATGCAGCGATCCTGGATCTAGTCGGGTCCAGTCTTGTGGAGGAGCCGCAGGAGCTACGGCCAGCTCGAAGACCCGGTGATTGGAAGATTCGTGGTGGCCCTGAGAACGAACGCCTTGATGACGCCCTGACTTCTATCTGCGCCCACCGGGTTGGTGCGCGTGACCAGATTCCGTCGCTATTACGATATCTCCATGAAGAAGGAAAGCGCGAGTATCCAAACCCCAGGCTTGGAGATCGAAGGATGGTCTACTTGCGACTGCTCTGGGACAAGTGCGGGCCTCCGCTACCGTTTTTGCCTAACCAGGGCTAGCCGGGGCAGGTGGCTCTGAGGTCGGTGGCCTTAGAAACCGCTGGCCATGTGGAATTGCTGTGGTCTAACTAGCAACCGAACGGGAGCATAAAAAAGTGTGGGGCATTTAGCTCCCACGGTATTCCCATAGCAATCCGCCTGGCATAGTTTGGTCCGTGCGATGACTACTGAGGCTGCTTTCTTCCATGGCCAGATCTACCAGCTCAAGATCCATCTGGTAGGCATCAGCCCGATGATCTGGCGACGGCTTCTGGTCGCCAGCGAAACCACGATCGCTCAGTTTCATCACATCTTGCAGGTCGCCATGGGATGGGAGAACTTCCATCTCCATCGCTTCACGATCCATGGCAAGGAGTACGGCATCCGGTATGACGGAGGGATCGGTTTCACCGATGATCCATGGCAGGTGCGGCTAGGCGATTTTCGTCTTCGAGTGAACGATATCTTCCACTACGAGTACGACTTCGGGGATAGCTGGGAGCATCAGATTCGGGTCGAGGAGATCCTGGAACGGGACCCGAAGAAGAAGTACCCGAGGTGCATCGATGGGAGGCGAGCCTGCCCTCCCGAGGATTCAGGGGGTCCCTGGACCTACCAGGTCGCACTTCATGTACTAAAGAGGCGATGGCACCCAGATCGCAGCCTGGTACGTGAGAGCCTAGGTCGTGACTTCGATCCCGCTGTCTTCCGTCGAGGGCCAGTGAATCGGGCCTTCCGCAGAAACGAACACGAGGTGGGCCGACCCGAAGAGAGGTCGTTTTGAGTTCAATGCCAGGTTGCTCCGAACCAAAAGAGCGCCATCTACTCCTTCCTGATCGCGAGGTGCGACGATGACTATCAAGATCCAACTCGTCTTCGCTGGTGACCACGACACGCCGATGGCCGCTGAAGAGGTTACTCTGCTTGAGAAGAACGACGATTGCCTAGAGAATCTTGGCCTGACGCTGGAAGAATCCAAGGAGATGCTCGGCAACTTGCAGCGCCGCATCGTCGAGAAGCAAACCGCAACCTACGCTGAGCTCCATCGAGCTTGTGAGCATTGCGGGAGGCCGTGCCGCAGGAAGGGCTTTGCAGCGGTCACCTTTCGCACCCTCTTCGGCAACGTTGATCTGAAGAGCCCTCGTTTCTACCACTGTCGATGCCAGGAACAAGAGAGCAAAACCTTCAGCCCACTCACCGGCTTGCTCTCCGAGCACACGGCTCCCGAGCTGCTATTCATGGAGACCAAGTGGGCCTCGCTGGTCTCCTACGCCATGGCCGTTCGAATGCTCAAGGACGTCTTGCCGGTCAACGAGAAACTCAGTTCAGCCACCGCCCGCAACCACCTCCTGAAGGTCGCCGAGCGGGACGAGGCGGAGCTCGGCGAAGAGCAGTACTTCTTCATCGATGGCTGCCCTCGGGATTGGGGAGAGCTCCCTCGACCGTCAGGGCCAATCACTGTCGGGATCGATGGCGGCTATGTCCACGACCGTGAAGACCGGAGGAACCACTTCGAGGTCATCGTAGGTAAGTCGGTTCCGCGGGACGGTCCCGCAAAGTACTTCGGCCTTGTCCAGAGCCACGATGCCAAGCCCCGTCGCCGGCTGTTCGAAGTCTTGACCTCGCAGGGAATGCAGATGAACCAGCAGGTGACCTTCCTTTCCGATGGCGCAGATAACCTCCGGGATCTCCAGCTCTACATGAATCCGCAGTCAGAGCACCTGCTGGACTGGTTCCACATCACCATGCGCCTCACTGTCCTAAAGCAGTACGCCAAAGGTGTGGTGAAGGTGGACAAAGACGCCGGGACCGCGCTGCAGGAGACCCTCGAACGTCTCAAGTGGTACCTCTGGCACGGCAACGTCTGCGAGGCGCTGTACGAGATCGAAGGCCTGGAGTGCTGCGCCGAGGAGCTTGTGGACACATATCCCAAAGGGAGAAAGCTCGGGCAGGTGGTCCGTGAGTTCCAGACCTATATCGAGAGAAACGGTCAGTTCATCCCGAACTACGGCGAGCGGTGGCGACACGGCGAGGCCATCTCGACAGCCTTTGTTGAATCGAGCGTCAACGCCGTCGTTAACAAGCGATTTTGTAAGAAGCAGCAGATGCAGTGGTCGAAACGAGGAGCCCACCTCTTGCTCCAGACCCGCACACGAGTCCTCAACGGCGAGCTGAGATCACGTTTCCAGCGGTGGTACCCGAACTTCAACGTGGAGGAGCAGGAGAGCCAAAAGGCCGCGTAGTGCCCCACGGTTTTTTATGCTCCCTCACTAGAGGGGAGCACAAAAAAGTGTGGGGCAATCCGGGATCCTCGATCGTTATCCTGCCTTCTACGCCAGCGTTCTCTAGAGGCAGTTCCACCAAGTGCCCCACGGTTTTTTATGCTCCCCGGTCTGTGAAGTGGCCCCATCGCAAGTCTCGCTGTACCAAGGAGTCCAATGATTCGGAGGGTGGCCAAAAACCTCTGGCGACCTAGGGCCAGAAGAACCCGTGTTTGCGGTGATCTGGGCTACTCGAAACAGGGTGGCCGAAATCTATAGGTTTTGGCCATCTACTCGGCGTATCCTGGACGGACTATGTCCTCGATCCGCGAAGCCACAAGCCAAGACTTCGACCTCATCTGGCCATTCTTCCGTGAAGTCGCTCACCAAGGAACTACCTACGCCTACCCAACGAACGTGACGAAGGATCAGGCGGCTGACATGTGGCTTCGGGCTCCCCAGCTCACGTTTGTCGCCGAAGAAGATGCGCAGGTGCTTGGCAGCTACTACATCAAACCGAATGCACTCGGCCCCGGCGCTCACGTCTGCAACTGCGGATACATGGTCTCGCCAGCTGCTCGGGGGAAAGGGGTCGCTACTGCGATGTGCGAGCACTCACAGCGCACAGCCGTCGAACTCGGCTACAAGGCCATGCAGTTCAACTCGGTTGTCTCGACCAATGTCGGCGCGATCAAGCTATGGAACCGACTTGGCTTTGAGACAGTCGGCCGGTTGCCGAATGCGTTCGATCACCCCGACCTTGGATACGTTGATTGCATGGTGATGTACAAGTGGCTGGTGGCGCCGAGCTAGGGGTAGCGGGCGCATTCGTGTAAGAAGTTACGGTTTCACCTTCCTGGATCCCATCTGCTAGCTGTATCCGAAGTAGACCAGGTCTCGCGCAGCTCTGCGGGCAAGGCGTCTTGTGTGGCTCGAAAGGCTCTCGCGAGGGCTTCGGCCGCGCACCAAGGACACGAGTCCTCGTGAGGGCTGGGGAGTAGGGAGCCGCGGGGATGAAACTGGACCCCTCTGACCCTTAACGTTGGATCTTGTATGGTTGCTGTCAGAGCCCCAGGGTCTCTCATCGGCTACGGTTCTGCTGTCAGCTTGAGGCAGAGTGCACCTATAACGGCTTCCAGTGAGTGGGTCTCCCGTGAGTCGGTCTTTGCAAGAGGGTCCTCGAGGAGGTTCAGAAAGCATTCCAGCTCCACGAAGAGAGCATAAAAGCACAGGGGCAACTTCGAGATCAGGGGCGCTTTCTGGAGTCAGGCCGGCTGGGAAGCGGAGACCAAATTGACTCCCAAGGCGGTGAAAGCGGCTTACTCTCCTCAGACGCCGTGTTCGCGAGATGGCTTAAGTGCTCCCGTGGTTTTATGCTCTCCTGTACGGTTCTTTCATCCACTCTACCTTGCCGGTTTATCCCGGTGCATCTTCCAATGTTCCTCAACCCCCGGTTTTGCCGAGTACGAACGAGAGGTTATCGGGGAGCGCACACGAGCCGGAATGGCCAGGGCACGAGCTTCTGGCAAGAAGATCGGTGGCCGAAAGAAGGGACACCGGACCCGGCTTACGACGGTTCGGATCCAGTCGATCCAGGTGCTTCTGGAGTCGGGAACCTCAAAAGCCGAGATCGCACGCCAGCTTGGAATCTCCGAGCGTAGCGTCTATCGGGCTGCGAAGCTCCTCGACGACGAGGGGGCTTAGCGTACGTTTTCGTTCCATTGTTCCTCGACCCCCGGGACGGCCAGGGACCAAGCCGACGCGTCCCCGGACTCGAATCCGTCACTGAAGAGCGAGAGCCCGAAACGCCGGCCGTATACATCGAATTGGTTGCCACCCTGCCCACCATCTGATCTCCAAACGGCGAAGCCGGTAGCTCTTCCTCTAGGGATTGAAAGTCTTATGCCCCCAGTAGTTAGCTCATTGGGAGAGCTGATGAGCACGGCATCTCCAAGGGGCATACCGGTGCTGTCGAACTGCCTTGCGACCAGCCGAGGTCCGCTGCCATTCGAGAAAATATTGCTCCAGAAAACCAAGAAAGTACCTGAGGGCTCGAAAGCAGGGTGGGGAACAGTTGCCGAGCCGATTCCGGCATCGACTTGAAATTCATCTCCGGCAGGAACTCCGATCGCGGAGAACAGACGGCCATAAATGGCCGGTTGTCCGGCGTCCTGAGTGTCGTCCCTCCAGGTGACCAAGAACGTGCCGTCTTGTCGAACTGCCACCCTTGGACTGTCTTGGTCGCCGGCAGTAAACACGTTCACCTCGATTTCTCCTCCGATGGGCTGCCCCATGGCATCTGCTCGGCGGGCGACCACGGACGCGTCCAAGGAGCTCTCTCCGAAGCATGTCCACACGAGGACGAAGTTGCCAGAAGCGTCTGAATCTAGGTTGAGGGATCCATGAGAGCCGTCGCTCGTGAGATCCATAGTGATCTCATCGCTCAAAGGTTGACCGTTGCTGTCGAAACGGCGGGCAACGACGCGAAAATAGAGATCTCCGAGGACTCGCTTGGACCAAGCAACCAAGAATCCACCGTCCGAGGCAGCTGCTACTCGGGCTCCGGATGGAAGCGTATCGGTAGTCACATTGACCGAGAACTCGGTTCCGACGGGGATTCCTGCAGCGTCGAAGCGCTGACCATGAATCCATCTCATATTCGTAACAGTGGAATGAGCACTCCAGACCACGACAAAGCCTCCTCCCTGGAGAAAAGCGATCTCCGGGCACTGTTGATGGCCCGTCGTTTCCGAGTTGACCAGCTGTGCATCTCCAAGTGGGGACCCACTGGCCGCAAAGCGGCGAAGAAAGATGCCAGCTCCATCGCCATCATTGGCCGACCACGCCACGACGTAGGAGCCATCCGGAGCAGCTGCGATAGCTGGATCCCCCCCAGCGGCGATGAAAGTCACCTCTCCAATGGGCGACAGCTGGCTCTGGGCGGCCTGAGGCATGAATGGAAGGCTCAGCACCATCCAGGACAAGGTCAGCGAAGCGCAATGCGATGCTGAAATCCACTTCGTCAAATTGCCTGCGAAAACCATGAAAGTACTCCCTTTATAGAACGGTGAATGGTAACTATCGAATCGAAATCAGCTTTCGGCCTTCGACAATCATCGGACCGAAAAACTACGCCAAAGCCACCGGTCCGTAGTCGTCCCCACGGATTCCCTAAGGATCTTAGCTCGCCAGGAGCCACCGTCTCCGACAGGGCGAACGAGTACTGCCCCAGGAAATTGATGGTGCAGTGCTCGAGCGGCGACAGTCGCACCAGATCCCCCTTGCCCACCTCGACGTTTATTGCCCCTGCTGGTCCGGCCCTTGAGCTTCCCTCGGCTCTCTAGGCTGGAGAACTTGAGCCCGGCGACGAGCGGTCGAGCCCGCTGGGTTTCACGGCGGTAGATCAACTCGCTTTTCAAGGTCCCGAAGAAACTCTCCACGACGGCATTGTCCCAGCAATTTTCTCGGCGGCTCATACTGCAACTGATCTCTCGCTTCGCGAGCAGCCCCCGATACTTCCTACTAGCGTATTGGCTTCCACGGTCCGAGTGGTGCACCAGCTGCGTACCTGGCTGGCGAAGGCCCAGAGCCATATGAAGGGCTCTGGGCACCAGATTAGCGAAGAGCATCTATTAGAGAACGCGGCTTCCGTAGATATAGAGGATCACGCCTTCTTTGGGACTTGGGGGTCGAGCAACATTGGAAGATGCGCCGGGATAAGCCGGCAAGGTAGAGCGGATGAAAAAGCCGTACAGTGAAGGGGTAGCCATCCACACTGACCCCGAGCCATGTGGGGCCGCCCGTGAGGGCGGTCTCGAAGCGTTGGTAGGGGCATGTGCAGGCGGACTATTGAGCCGCGAAATCTTCCGAGACCGGTGTTTCGTTGATCCAATGAGCAAAATTAAGTATAGCTGGCAATCGTAAGGCAATAAGTAACACCCTGACGCACCGAAAGCGTACGCTAAGCTCCCTCACCAGAGAGCATAAAAGCACAGGGGCAACTTCGAGATCAGGGGCGCTTTCTGGAGTCAGGCAGGCTGGGAAGCGGAGACCAAATTGACTCCCAAGGCGGTGAAAGCGACTTACCCTCCTCAGGCGCCGTGTTCGCGGGTTGGCTTAAGTGCTCCCGTGGTTTTATGCTCTCTTTTCGCTACTCCTACCGTGACGGCGATGCTGACAAGCCACAGGACTATCCTAATGACCCAACCCGTCACCTTCCCCTTGGTTCCGGAAAGCTTTCCGGAGACCTTTACGTCAAAGTTGATCGGCATAGGTGCCTCCTTTCTTTATGACGTACTGATGCTGTACTCCTCTCTCCTACTCCGGCCCTTGGTGACGCCGGCCGGTTCCTAGTTTCTTTTCGAAGCCTTCATTCTTTTTGTTCTTCTCTCACTTCGAGTCGGGGGTCGAGGAACAACCGAACCAAAACGCACTCTGGCGTCATGATTGGACCGGGAGTCTCAACCAGCGAGATGCTAGAAGCGCCGCGTTGCAAGGGCTTCCGAGGGATCGATGGTCTCTCCGGCCTGCGGATTGTCGATGCCGTTCCGGAAGCCCCCTTGAGGGGCTGTGGAGAGAGAGATCCGTCGAAGCTAGAGCAGGAGAGGGTGCCAAGCGGTCTTAAGGTGCGTTTTGGTTCGGTTGTTCCTCGACCCCCGAGTATAGGGCTCCGCCCGATGGTCTCTCGATCGCGGTTGAGCTTCTGCGATTGCGGAGTAATGGGTGGATCAGAAGATAGAGAGGTTCCTGGAACTCCACCAGGTGAGAAAAGGATCCAAGGCCATCGCCAGACAGCGGCGAGGTCTTGTAGAGCAACTCCCCACGCTAGTTCCAGCTACTCTGAGATTCATCTCAGCAGTGTTAGACTTGGACTATTACGAAAGAAAAATACCTCTCCGATCGCGCACTTCTTTTCATGCCGGCCCGCCTGTGCTTCAGATTGGCAAGACCTAGTTCTCTTTCCCTGCAGGCTGCCACTAAGAAACGCTTCGCTAGGGTTCTCTATGCGGAGGCTTCACTCCAGATGAGCGAAGTGTCCTGGTGAGGAAGAAGATGACGAAGTCAAACCGGGACGAGTTCTCAAAAGAGACCAAGCGCATCCTCGCTGGAAGAGCCGGGCACGTATGCTCGTTTCCGGGGTGTGCCCAACCCACGAGCGGCCCGAGCGCTGAGGCCGAAAATTCCCTTGCCAATCTAGGCGAGGCTTGCCACATCCGAGCTGCTGCCTCCGGCCGCGGAGCACGTCGCTACGACCCGTCGATGACCAGCGAGGAGCGCCGTGCGCTCGACAACGGCATTTGGATGTGCCGCACTCACGGGAAGCTGATCGACTCCGATGAGGCGACCTATACCGTGGAGCAGCTTCACCAATGGCGACGCGAGGCCGAGAAGAGGGCAGCACAACTGTTGCGGGACGGATCTGCGGCAGCGCTTGTAGCGAGCCATCTGTACGGTACCCCTCGCACCCCGTCGGGCAAGTTCGTGGGCCGTGAGGTGGAGATCACTCAGTTGCGAGAGTTTCTGGAGCGTTCTCAGGCCGTGCGCATCGCTGCTGCCGTCGAAGGACTGCCGGGCATCGGCAAGACCGAGCTCGCACTACAACTCGTCTACCAGCTGTCTCGGGATAGTGTGTTTGCGGGCGGCATTTTCTGGTTCGATGCAGAAGATCCGGACCTCACACCCTCCTGGGGTGGTGCCATCGCGGATGCTCTGGGTGTTCCTCTAGGACCGATAGAAGAGCGTGCTGCAGGTAGCCTCCGAATGGTGAGTCAGCAGTCATTGCCTACACTCCTTGTTCTCGACAACGTTGAGAGTTGGAGTGCGGCGCGCCAGCCCTC
>JAHZIX010000010.1 GCA_022601195.1 Deltaproteobacteria bacterium | reverse complement strand
CTTGCTTTGGTTTTTCAACGATCAGAATTGGGAGATGCTCGTCAAGGTGATCAATGGTTGTGAAAGCAACGATCACTTCTGGGTCTTTTCCGCCGCCACCACCAATGTGGAATACACCCTGCGGGTCACCGATACGGAGACCGGAGAGGTGAAGGAGTACTTCAACCCCCTCAACAGCAACGCCCGGGCGATCACGGATACAGAGGCTTTTGGCAGCTGTTGAGCCAGACCGGACGCCGTGGAGCCTAGGTTACGGTTCCAACCGGGAGAGCCTCCACTCTTCCGGTGGGGCCCACTGGTAGAGGTGTCGCTCGTGAAGTCGATTGGCCCGTGCTTCCCAGAACTCGAGGCTTTGGGCTACGACTCGGTAGGCTTGCCAGTGTGGGGGACGGGGCACCTCGTCGAGTCCCCGTAAGCGGCGCTCTTCGTTGGCGTAGCGGGCTAGGAGCTCCTCGCGGCGGCCCATCACTTGACTTTGGCAAGTGGCCCAAGCCGTGATGCGACTGCCGAGAGGGCGTTCCGAGAAACAGAGGTCGGAGATTTCCTCCGAGGCGGCGGCCACCGGTCCTCGAATACGGATTTGGCGTTCCAGGGGGCCCCAATAGAAGGTCAGCGCGGCATGGGCTGTCTGGCTTTTCGCGGAGGGCTCGAGTTGGCGCGCTTTGGCGGATCGGCGATCCGTAAAGAAGACGAATCCGCGCTGGTGATGGTGCAGCAGCAGAATGGTTCGGGCGTCCGGGTGGCCCTTCTCATCCACCGTTGCCAGGCACATGGCATGGGCGTAGCGGATCTCCGGACACTGTTCTGCGTCCTGGAACCAAGACTCAAAGAGGGCGATGGGATCTCGACCGGGGTCCATCCTATGTTCTTCAGGCTATGCCAGGTCAGTTGGTGACATCGAGATCAGCGCCAGCGTAGTAGCCCACGTCCACCGCTTGCGTCGACTTGACGACCCAAGTGATCTGCCCCACATGGTAGGAGAAGTGTTCGATGACGTGGACGAGAATGCTGACCCCGGATTCGTTGTAACTTTGCACCGGGTGCATTTGGAGCAGACTCTCCGGGTCGAGGCGGTCCAAGGTTTCCCGAACTTCGTCCAGGGCCTTGTCGATCTCCTGCAAGAGCTGTTCGGTTGGGATGGGGCCGGTTTCGGAGAACTCCACCGAACGGATGCGATTGTCCGCAGCGCCACCGAGGGTCGAGACGATCTGCTGCCTTACGTTGCCACAGAGGTGCAGTACCAGGTTCCCAACGCTGACCGTCTCACGGTTGGGACGGTGCCAAATCTGTTCCTCGGTGAGGAGGGAGAGACATTTGTGGATGCGGGGTTGGGAGTCGACGAAAAGGCGTCGCCGAGCTTCCTCGATGAGGGCGTTCCCCAATTGAATTCCATAGTCTTGGGCCATGTGGCAAACTCCTTCGAAACAAGATCGTAAATAGAATGAGAAGCCGACAGCGTCGTAGACTTCTCGAAAGTAAATGGCTCTTCCTTAGCTTTCCTCGTGTCCTCGCAAGGGAAGAGACTTATTCCGCAGAGCCCTCTTCCTGACAGCCCCATTCCGGACAAGGAGTGTACTCAGCTAGGGTGGACGGGACAGGCGGAAGAAACGACCGGATCTCTCGCTTCAGAAGAGCGTAGGTCTGAACCGAGAGCACAGCGCCGCTGTGGAGGAGGGGAACAACCTCTTCAGGGGCCAATTTGGCCCGGAATCTCGATTCGAAATACTCAAAGGAGGAACGATGACTTTGACCCAGCGGATCGGCCTACTGGCCCTATTGTGGACGGTTTCCTTCACCGGAGTCGGCTTCGGAATGGGGTGGGCTGAGGCACAGGACTCCTCGCCAGCCACTTCTCCCGCGGCTTCTCCCGCGGCTTCTCCTGCGGCTTCTCCGGCCGCCAAGGAGGACCAGCAGCCGGAGGTAGAGAACGCCCAGCCTGAGGCTCCGCGACTCAGGGATCTCAAGCTCAAGGAGGTTGTTGGCCACGTCATTCCCATCGGCTGCCCTCACCACAACCCCGCCCAGGAGGCTGCTCTTTGTTCGAAGGAGTGTTTGCATCCTCATGCCCCCTTAGCCCTTCAAGCCCGCAACTGGGAGCTTTTCCTGCTCCACGGAATGACTTCGGAAATGCATGCCAGCCTGGTTGAGCAGGCCGGCAATGCGGTGGTGGTGACGGGAGACTTCGCTTGGCAAGGCAAACTTCGGACTCTTCACCCGCGCCAGTTAGAAGTGGCCTCTGCCGAGCGCACCGAAGCTGCGGTGACCGAGGATGTGGAGTGGGAGGGAGTGACCTATTTCATGACTTTCATCAAACCCGGACCCAAACGAGAGACCTTTAGCGAGGAGCAAGCCCGGGAGTTGAGCCGTGGCCATTTCGGTCATATTCGTAAGCAGGCCGCCGCTGGAAAATTGGTTCTGGCGGGACCCTTTGGCGAGAACGAGTCCGGCAAGAAGCTGTCGGGTCTCTATCTCTACGAGGTCGAAACTCTGCAAGAGGCTCAGAGCCTCAGCCTCGAAGATCCTTCCGTCAAAGCCGGCTATTTCGAAGTGGAAACGGTGCCTTGGTACGGCCCCAAGAGTCTGACCCGATAGTGGGGAGGGAGCTGCAGGGGGAGCGCGGGGTTTCTGAGCCCTGGCTGGGTCTGCGCTCGGAGCTACCAGGGTGGGACCTCGCCTGGTGTTCCGTTCGTTTACCGGAAGATCGGTCGCAGGTGGCCCAAGTGAGGCAGCAAACCGAGCAGAACATTCGCCAGCGTTGGCGCCTCGAAACGCTTTCCAAGGACCCTGTCATTGCGGCTATCCGGAAGCTCTTCCGGGCAGCCGGTTGCGACCCGACCCGCTACCGGCCCTCGTCGGAGGCTTTGCTCCGCCGTGTCCTCAAGGGAGGAGCCTTGCCGGCGATTCACCCCTTGGTGGATCTCAACAATTGTCTATCCCTGCGCCTAGGGGTGCCCTGTTGTGTTCTGGCCAAGGGTTCGATAGCTGCACCGCTGACCTTTCGCCGTGGCCTCGAGGGGGAAGAGATGGATTCCCTGCGGGGCCCCTTCAATCTGACGGGAAAGCCTCTACTAGAGGATTCCCAAGGACCCTTTGGAACTCCCATCACGGATGGAGAACGGGTCAGAATCTTGGCTGGGACACGAGAAGGGTATCTGGTGGCCTACCTGCCGACGGGGATGCTGTCCGAGGAGGTGGTGCATCGCGCAGTGGGAGACCTGTTTGGAGAGACCGGGTCTCCTCCGCAGCAAACCTCAGCTAGCTAGGCGAGTCGCTTCGAAAGCATTGGACCCGAGCGGCGGAGTGGCTTCGCTCATTTCATCCCAGATCTTGCCGATCTCTCCTTCAGCGGTCAGAAAAGCTGCCAACACCTCCGGGTCGAGGTGCTCCGGGGAGGTGCGTTCGTCACCAAAGACCAACGTGAGTAGAGTTGTCTCATGACTGAGGGCTTGTTTGTAAGGCCGCTTGCTGCGTAGAGCGTCGTATTGATCCGCCACGGCGACGACCCGAGCTGGCAGAGGGATTTCCTTACCCGCCAGGCCGTTGGGGTAGCCTTCCCCGGTAAATTTCTCGTGGTGACACAGGGCGATGTCCATGGCGATGGAAGCTTCCTCGGATGCGGTGTACGAGAGGAAGCGTGCACCCAAGGTGGTGTGCTCCTTCAGGTGCCCCCAGTCTTCGGCGGTGAGGGGCTCGCTCTTGTTTACGATGGAGTCTTCGATGGCAATCATGCCAATGTCGTGGAAGAAGGCCGCGCAGGCGATGGAACTCGCTGTGTCAGCTTCCAAACCGAGGGCTTGGCCTAGGCTACGAGTCAGATAGGCGACTCGTACGGAATGGTCGACGAGCCTTTTTCCCCCGCGGAGCAAATATGGGATGTAGTTGCGTAGGTCCGAGTCGCCGGTGATATTCAAGGGTTCGACGGATAGCAAGTTTCCATCGTTGTGCACTACCTTTCCTCCCATTGGTCGTCAGCTAAAGATGCTTCTGAGGTGGCTCTCGATCTGGAAAAGAGCTTACGAGGAGGTGATCAGAAAGTATGTCGGCAGACTTGGGCTTGTTTTGTAGGAAGGACTCGCTTGGGTTTGTAGGAGACGGGCCTGTAGGAGACTGGCCTGCGGGAGGTGCCCCCAGTGGAGGCGAAACGAGCCAACGGCGAGACTGGTGCCGGCGAGATTAGGGGCCGGCGAGACTCGGTGCCGGTGAGACTGGTGCCGGCGAGAATCTCGCACCAGGAGTGATGCCATCCAGGACTCTCAAGAGAGCCAAGTTCGGAGACTAAGGGGGAGGTTCGGTAGTTTCCCTAGGTTCCAGTTCCCTGGGTTCCAGTTTTTTGGGGCCCAGAAAGTGAGCCACGGCAAAGTCACCGATCTTTCCGCCCAATCGGATACCTTCCAGCGAGTCGTATCGGAAGTGAATACCGAGATAGATCCGGGAGAGCGCGCATTCTTCTGCCGCTGCTGAGAAGTTGGAAAAGGAGCGGATCGCTGGATCCATGACTCGTTTGCCGGAAAATGGCCCAGCTTTGTCGACGGTTTCGGTGGTCATTGAAAAAGGGGAATCGTCTCCCAAGAGAGTGGAGAAGACCCTCATTGCAGCACTGCAGGCAGTGCCGTGAGCGGACGGGTAGGACGGGAAAGCGTAGGTGTGTTGGTGGGTATTGTTCCATTGGGGATCCACCATGGTGGCCGCGTTGCCATCCCGGTCAGCCCATCGGATAGCGGTGTAAGGGCGCCAATGGTTATAGAGGAATTTGTTCTCGAAGACGTTCACGTAGGCATCGTAAAGGCTCATGTTGAGGAGAGCGAAGAGACGAGCCGCCTGCTCCAGAGGTAAGCGGTCTGTGGAGACGATTTGACGGGCCAAACGGTTGTGGGAGTTTTCAGCGAAATCTTTCCACCACAAGGCTAGGTGGGTTTGGTCGGAGGTTCTTGTCGGGCTGCCCCATCGGCCAACCTCTTTGACCTCCCGGAAGGCCTCCGTGTAGGCGACGCTCTCGATGGGTGGAGGAGGAGGGGATCGGAAATGACTGGGGCTGTCGAGCATGAAGGGTTTGGCGGTTGCCCATCCCGCTCCAAAAACGAAGCCTTTTGGAGTGCCACTGTGCTCCTCGAACTCCGCGTAGACGCCGGGCCCCATGGGATGCCATTGATATTCCGCCTCGCTATCCCACCCGTCCCCCGACCGTGATTCGAGAATCGCGGCTGCGGCGGCCTTGCCCAGAGCAACACCTTTGCGCGCTCCGTCCTCGAGCTCGACTTTGCCAAGCCAAGTTGAGAGCTGCTGTTCCAGAGAGGGGAGCTCAGCTGGGTATTGGCTCGCGACGACCTCGAAGGCAGCTTGAGCCGTCGCCGCCAAGGGGCTGGCTTCCTGGTCAGTGGGGAGGGGCAGGAAGGGCTGGTAGTGACCCGAGATCGCGCTGAGGGCGTCGTGGATCGCCAAGTGCATCATCGTGGCAGTGCGCAAGCCCTTCAGGGTCAAGAACCCATCTTCCTCTTCCGCCAGCGCGAAAACGCGTTCATTCCAGGCCACCAAGATGTCACCACCGATTTCCTCCTGCTGGTGATCAGCGGTTGGCAAGTGGCTCTTAGGGGCGCTCGAACAACCGCTCACAAAGAGGACCAGGGCCAGGGGTGCAGCTAGACAAGAGAGAAGGGAAACTCGCATCGTCGACTCCTTAACAAGAATCATCTTGGGTCCGTTGGAGAGACCCTAGCAAAGAGGTTTGGCGGGGACTACTACAAAAAATGTAGTTGCCGTGAGGCTGGAGCAGAGGCAAAATACACCCTATGGCACGTGGATATGGACAGTACTGCCCCCTCGCTCTTTCTGCCGAGATTCTCTGTCAGCGCTGGACGATTCTCGTGATCAGCCGTGTTCTCGATGGGGCATCCCGGTTCAGTGAGATTCATCGGGGGGTGCCTCAAATGTCGCCCTCTTTGCTGTCTCGACGCCTAGTGGAGCTGGAGGAAGCAGGCATCTTGGCGAGTCAGGAAGCAGTCAACGGCGTAGGGCGTCAGTACAGAGTGACCGAGGCAGGGAAAGCCACAGAGCCCATCGTGGACCTCATGGCGGTCTGGGGCCAGCACTGGGCGAGAGATATGGAGATCGAGGACCTGGACCCGGCTTTTCTGGTCTGGAGTATGCATCTGCGTATCGATACAGAGACGATGCCCGAGGGGCGGACCGTCCTCGAATTTAACTTCTCAGGGGCTCCCAAGGACTGCAAATGCTTCTGGCTTGTGCACCAAGGCGGTGTCGTGGATATGTGTTTGAAGGACCCTGAGCTAAATGTAGACCTGGTGATCTCCGCAGACCTGCGGGTGTTCGTCGAAGCCTGGCGGGGGTTTCGAGACTTACGGCTGGAGATCGAAGCTCAGCGGATAAACCTAGTGGGGCCGGAGACCTTGAAGAAGCAGTTTCCGGAATGGCTGCAGCTGAGTGCCCTAGCGCCTTATGACCGCATGCGCCCCGGGCGAGAGAAGAGGTTGTCCGCCCAGGCCGGGCAGACAACCGATCTGAGTGCTCGGTAGGTTTTACAGCTGCATGGATTTGACTTCCAGGTACTCCTCGAGGCCCCACTTGCCGAATTCTCGCCCGCACCCACTCTGTTTGTAGCCGCCGAAGGGGGCGAAGACATTGAAGTTTCCACCGTTGATGTCGACTTGCCCCGTGCGCAGGCGGCGAGCGACTCGCTTGGCCCGCTCCGGATCGGCAGACCAAACTCCCCCGGCCAAGCCATAGGGTGAATCATTGGCGATGCGGATCGCGTCTTCCTCGTCTTCGTAGGGAATGATCGACAGCACTGGCCCGAAGATCTCTTCCTGGGCGATGGCCATGTCGTTGGAGACGTGGCTAAAGACTGTGGGGCGGACGAAGTAGCCTTTTTCAAGGCCTTCCGGAGCCTCGGCACCGCCGGTGACCAGGGTCGCTCCCTCTTCGACCCCTTTGCGAATATAGTTCCGTACCCTCTCTCGCTGAATATCCGAAACCAAAGGGCCTAGCTTCCCCTTGCCCTCCAAGGCATCTCCGAGAGTAAAACGCTCTGCAGAGGCCTTGGCAATGGCGGTGGCCTCCTCCAGGCGGTCCTTGGGGACTAGCATGCGGGTCCAGGCGGAGCAGGTTTGACCGGAGTTGAAAAAGCAGTTGTTGACCCCGGAACGAACCGCTTTTTGGAGGTCCGCATCGTCGAGGATCAGATTGGCGGACTTGCCTCCCAGTTCCAGTGCAACCCGCTTGACGGTCTTCGCCGCCAGAGCGCTGACTCTCTTGCCAGCGGTCGTCGAGCCTGTGAAGGAGATCATGTCGACCTCTCCATGGGCGACGATCGCTTCACCGACCACCGGACCGACGCCGCAGACCAAGTTGAAGACTCCCGGGGGCAAGCCCACTTGGTGAACGATTTCTGCCAGAAGAAATGCCGACAGGGGGGTGACTTCGCTTGGTTTGAGCACCACGGTACAGCCGGCGGCGAGGGCTGGCGCTACTTTGGCAACCACCTGATGCAAGGGGAAGTTCCAGGGAGTGATGCAACCCACCACTCCGACCGGTTCTCGCACCACGAGGGAGTTGCCCACTTGCTCTTCCCAAGGGAATTCTCGCACCAAGCGTGCATAGGAGCCCATCACCGTAGTGGGGAGGCCCACCTGCACCGCCTGGGCCATGGGCAGAGGCATGCCGAGCTCTGCAGCCACCGTTTGGGCGAGCTCTTCCTGGCGGGCTCGAAGGCCCTGTTTCAGCTGCTGAATGAACTCTGCTCGTTCCTCGACGGAAGTGGCGGCCCATCCTTCGAAGGCGGCTCGAGCAGCGGAGACCGCGCGATCCACGTCCTCGGGAGTCCCTTCCGGAATCCGTCCCGCTGACTCCTCTGTGGAGGGGTTGATGACCTCTCGGGTCTGGTTGCTGGCAGGGTCTGTCCACTGACCGTCGATATAGAATTGTTCGAAAATTTTCATCTTGGCTCCTCGTTTGCTCTCTTCTCTTCCCTGGCATTGTCGGGGAGGTGAGGAGATGGGTCAAGGTGTGGGGGCATCCCATCGTCCGGAGTGAGTTTGGGTTCGGGCATCCTGGGCGGTAGAATGGGAATCCCCGCGCCCGGCTGGGGTTTCAGGAAGGAAGACTATGCCAGATCTAGATGAAGACATTCTCATTCGCCCCCTGAGCGAGGTCGATATTGGGGATATTGTCGAGATCGACGAAAAACAAGGCGGGATCTACCGCCCGGAGGTTTGGGAGCAACGGGTCGGCTACTACCTGCGCCGGGATCCGGAGATTTCCGTCGTCGCCTCGTTGGAAGATCGAGTCATCGGCTTCATGCTCGGGGAGGTCCGCTCCGGAGAATTTGGCCTGGAAGAATCCACCGGATGGATCGAGGTCTTGGGAGTCGACCCGGAGTTTCGCGGCCAGTCCATCGGGCGGCGCCTCGGGGAGCAGATCCTCGAGCGGATCAAGAACCGAGGGGCGACCACCGTGCGCACCTTGGTGGATGCAGGTCAAGAGGACCTGAGTGGTTTCTTTCTCGCCCTGGGTTTCGAACCCGCCCCCTTGAAGCCCTACGTCAGGACTCTCTAAGGAGTACGATCGATGACTACCGCTGCAACCACCTTGCCAGGGAAATTCCACGATGCGGTGATCCGTTGGCAGGAAACCTACCTCTCAGATTTCGATTTTCTGGTCGACAATTGGGAGAAGTACTTTCCCAATGACCAGCGGTTTCGACTTTGTGCCTATCGAGAACAAGGGATTTGCGGTGAAATCGAATGCGGCGAACTTGAGGGCCAGCCAAAGTTCACCCAGGCATGCGACATGGACCCCAAGCGGGCCCATCAGCTCTTGGGGGCGATTCGAGCCCAGGCGAGCACTGAATTCGGTTCCATTCAACAGCACCGCCTGACTTTGGCTCGGGCCCAGCATGAGCAGGACCAGATGTGGGTGTTGCGCATGATGGCTGAAGAGTTGCGGCATGGGTACCAGATGCTTCACTTGCTCCTGGACGATGACTGGAGCCATGTGTCCGAAATCTCCAGCGCCGATATGGTGGAAGAGATTCTCTCCATGACTACCGGTTCCCACGTTCTTGGAGCCTTTAACATCGACTTCGACTCCTTCGTCGACAACGTGGTTTTCTGTGCCCTCATCGATCGTGTCGGAAAATTTCAACTGGCCATGCAGCAGGTGAGCGCCTACAAGCCCATGGCGGAGAGCATGCCACCGATGCTGCGGGAAGAAGCCTTCCATTTGGCCACCGGGGTAGTGCCCATGCGGCGTTGGGTAACCCAGGCTGCCCAGGGTGAGGTCTATGTCACGATGGAGGGCTTGCAACGAGCCTGGAACAAGTGGCTGCCTCGAGGACTCGAGATGTTCGGCGATGAGCGCGGCGGCGGCACCAACGTCCGATTGGGCCTCAAGCCCATGAAGAACAAGGAAGCTCAGGAAGGCTATTACAAGGAGTGCGGCAAGGTTCTGCGAGACCTCAATATGCGCTACTTGCGAGCTCGGCTTCCGAAGTTGTCTCGCAACGAAGCCATTCGGGCTCTGGATCGCATCTTAGAAGGGGAAGTGGTTCAAGGGGTTGGTCGCGAGGCTCTTCTGCACCTACCGGATCAGCGGTTCTATCGGCGCCGTGGTCTGCCCGCCTTCGAGATGATCGGTACCCAAGGGGAAGTCTTCGAAGATGTTGCGGCCTATACCCAGCATCTCTCCGAAACCCTTCCGGAGTCCTACCGGGCCAGCGCTGATTTTCGAGGCTATGTCGACTTGCTCCGGCAGGTCAACGGCGGAGAAGTGACGGCTCACGAGGCTTCGAGTAGAGCTCCCGCACTGCGCCGAGTGGGGGGCAGCTGTCCTTGTTCCAAGAGCGTCCGTTGGGTTGTCGACTCGCCTGCGGAGTCGTCTTCCCTGGAGACTCCTCTGGCGACTCCCTGACTTTGTTCTGCAGAGGGCTGAAAGTGTCGAGCTCTCCGGGCAAAAATATTCAAGAACACGATGATTGGGAAGCCTGCTCTTGGGAAGCCTGTAATCTTGGGAAGCCTGTAATCTTGGGAAGCCTGTAATCTTGGGAAGCCTGTAATCTTGGGAAGCCTGTAATCGTGGGAAGACTCTGATCTTGGGAAGACTAGAACGCGATGAGCCTGTTTAGCCGTTTTGTGGTCGCCACGCTGCCGGTGGTGCCGAAATTTCTTGTCGGCAAGGTGGCCTCTCGATATGTTGCCGGGGAGACCCTGGAGGACGCTCTGGAAGCGGTACGCTCCCTCAATGCTCTCGGCGCCATGGCGACAGTCGATATTCTCGGAGAGGAAGTCTCCCAGCGGGATCGAGCCGATCGGGCTGTGGAGGAGTACCTCACTCTCTACGATGCCCTACACCGGGAAGGCTTGGACGCCAACGTCTCCATCAAACCCACCATGGTGGGCCTCAAGATCGATCCGGTTTTCTTTGAAGAAAACGTCACTCGCCTGGTGGAACGGGCCTCCAGTCAGAACAACTTTTTGCGTCTGGACATGGAAGATCGCACCTGTACCGATGCGACCCTGGAGACCTACCGCCGGGTGCACGGGAAATTTTCGAACCTGGGCGTAGTGCTGCAAGCCTATATGCGCCGAACCTTGAGAGATATCGAAGAGCTCCCTGAGGAAAACGCCAACGTTCGGCTCTGTAAGGGGATTTACATCGAGCCTCGGGAGGACGCCTGGAAAGGCTATGAGACGGTGCGGCGAAACTTCGTCGCTGCTCTCGAGAAGTTGTTTCGGCGAGGTGTCTATGTGGGCATTGCGACCCACGACGAATATCTCACCTGCGCGGCCGTGGAGCTCATCGATCGACTAGAGATTCCGCAGGATCGTTACGAATTTCAGATGCTCTTGGGAGTGGATCAGCAGCTTCGGGACATCCTGCTAGCGGAGGGCCACCGATTGAGGGTCTATGTGCCCTACGGCCAGGATTGGTATCTCTACTCCATGCGTCGTTTGAGAGAAAACCCTGAAGTAGCCCGTCACGTCATCAGAGCTACCTTGGCCGGAGGGAGGAGCTCATCATGAGTTTGGGAAGAGTTGCGGTGATCGGTGCGGGGAAAATGGGGGAAACTCTCATTCGGGCCATGGTGGGATCCGGGGCAGTGCCAGCGGAGCAAATTGTCGCCACTGGCCGCAAGGAGCTGCGCTTGGATGCGTTGTCCCGGGAGCTTCATATCGAAACAACCCTCGATAATCGCCAAGCGGTGAGGGACGCCGATCTACTGTTGCTTTGCGTCAAGCCTCAGGGCGCTGCGAAGGTGCTTGCGGAGCTTCGGGAAGAGATAACGGCAGATAAGCTCCTGGTTTCCATCTTGGCAGGGGTTCCCACCAAGCGGTTGGAAGAAAGCCTTCTCTCCGGAGTCCCCGTGGTTCGTGCCATGCCCAATACCCCTAGCCTCTTGGGAGAGGGGATGACGGCTCTTTGTGCCGGAGCCTCGGCCGACCAAGCTCAAGTGGAGCGAGCCCGGCGCATCTTCGAGAGGGTGGGGCGAACTCTGGTCCTAGACGAAAAACACTTCGATGCCGTTACCGGCCTTTCCGCTAGTGGCCCGGCGTTCATCTACATTGTCATCGAAGCCTTGGCAGAGGGCGGGGTCAAAGTCGGCTTGCCTCGGCAAGTGGCCACCGAGCTCGCTGCCCAAACCTGTCTCGGCGCTGCCAAGATGGTGATCGAAACCGATCACCACCCGGCAGTCCTCAAAGACGCTGTCACCACTCCCGCCGGTTGCACCATCGACGGAATTCTCAAGCTCGAGGAGGGGGGCTTACGAGTCACTCTAATCAAGGCTATCGTCGAAGCGGCCCGTCGCTCCCAGGAGCTCTTGGAATAGGGCTCCTCCCCTCGGTTCTTTTCGCACACGATAAACCTCCCGCCGCTATTCGGACCCTAGTCTTGGTGAGCACCTGATCTTGGTGAGCACCTAGCCTTGGTGAGCGCTGCAGTCACCATGGGTGAGTGGTGTGTTCTGGCGCGAAATTTCGCTGAAGAATTGGCGAACAGAGTGAATCGTTTTGGGGAGGACGGTATGAGGCGGATGGCTGGATTGAGTTGTCTTTGGGTAGGTTGCCTTCTCTTGGGGTTTTCCCCAGGTCTCGCTGGAATCAACGATTGGACGCCAGTGGAGGTTCGAGGTGGTGCGGTATTCGATTTTGCCTTTGACTCGAACGGTGATGGCCGAGTGTTCGTAGCCGGCCCTGGGGTGCTGGTGCGGGATCGGGACGAATCGGAGTGGACGCCGACCTCGATGACATTTCCCGCGTGTTGCGTGGTCGTTCATCCAGCCGACTCGTCGGTGATCTATGCCGGAACTCTCTCCTCCGGGGTCTATCGAAGCTCTGACTCCGGTGCTACCTGGATAGACAGAAATGAGGGGTTGACCAATCTGAAAATCACCGCTCTTCAGGCGGATCCGATTTCGCCAGATAGTCTCTTCGTGGGAACCAGGGGAGGGATCTTCGGCAGCACCAACGGCGGTACCAGTTGGACTCACCTCAGTAGTGCTCTGCCTTCCCAGGCTGTGGAGCATTTGGTGATCAGTCAAATGGATGCTGACACCCTCTACGCCATCGTAGCGGGCATCGCTTATCGCACGGCAGATGCCGGTCTCACTTGGTCGGAAATGTCGGGCCTTCCCGTGAGTGGCTTTCCGGACAGTGGGGTTCTCGCGCTGGCTTTTGACCCTTCAGCCCCAGCAAGCGGATATGCAGTCTTCATGCTCAGTCCGGTTTCAGGGACACATCTCTACAAGACGGTGGATGCCGGCCTCAACTGGTCTGTATTTGACAGCGCTCCTGGAGAAGCGACCGATCTGGCGGTCGACCCGGTGGATGGAGATCATCTCTGGTTGACCCGCATCAACGATGGCCTCTGGGAATCCGTCGATGGTGGTCTGAGCTGGGCTAGAGCCGCTGCAGAACAACTGGACAGAACTTTGCAGGTCGTGGTTGTCGATGAGGATGTTCCGGGGGCCTTGTGGGTCGGGGGGCGGGCTGGAGGTGTCTATCGGCGAGAGGCTCCGCTCAAGCCCTTCTCCCTAGACAATATCGGTTTTCCCCAGCTCGCGGCGGTCGACATGGCCTTAGGTTCCGATGGCTCCAAGAGCCTCACGGTCCTGACAAAGAGCATTCTCGGCGACGGCCAGTTTTATCGCAGTGCCAACGACCTCACTTCTTGGGAGGGAATGGGCGGCTCTCCTTTTAGAAACATCACTATTTTCGAAGAGCACTTCGTACGTCTCCTCGAGGCCGACCCGGCAGATCCGCTGAGATTGTACGCCGCTTTGCTTGAAGGAGTCGTGCAAAGCAGCGATGGTGGACGCTCATGGAGTTCCGTTGAGGAGGACCTCACTCGTTTCGACTCCCTTGCAGTGGCGCCGTGGGAGAGTGGAACTCCCTTCGCGACAACTTTTTTCAATGGGCTGTTGCGACGATTGTTCCCTGGCTTTTGGAGTAGGTGGCCGCTGAGCGATCCGACCACGGAAGACATCTCATTTGGGCTGCCGGAGACGGCCTACGTGACGGTCTCGAACTCCGCTCCTGCGCTGGGGGGCATCTACGAGAGTGTCGATGGAGGAGATTCCTGGGATTTCCTCCCCGTTTGGGATGGGGCCGAGATCCTTGAGGTCTCCGCTAACCCTCATGTACCTGGCCTGATTTTCGCCCTTGGAGATACCTCGGGGCTGGTCCGGACTGTCGATGGAGGGGGGACCTGGACTCAAGTGCCAGGAACGATGGGGGTGCCGGAGTTCTCGGCGCTGGTGCCCCAGGGAGCCTGGGCTATCGCCGGTAACCAGCTGGTGGAAAGTCTCGACCAGGGAGTGACCTGGGAACTCTTGGGAAGCCCCATAGCAGGCCCTGGACTAGAGAAAACCTTGGTGACACAAGAGGGTTCTCTAGAGTTCTACGCCCTTTCCGAAGGGCAGGTCTACCACCTTTCCCGTACTTCGCTCACTGCCATTTTCCTGGACGGCTTCGAGTCGGGAGATACATCGGTATGGAGCTTCCAGTTGCCGTGACGAGGCGATACCCGGACAGGCTTTTCCCGGGAAGGCTAGGAGGAGGGACCTAGGGTGCCTCCAGATGATCTTGGCTGTCCCCCTTTCTTTTTCGGCGTCTGCTTCTTTTCGATTTCCGCCTTGCCATCTTTCCTCGGAAGAGGGTGCTCCAGGGAGAGCAGCTTGTGGAGCTTCTCTAGGCTTTTCTCCCCAGCTGCGTCGAAGTCGTAGAGGCACAAAAACCTACCGTGCCTGGTCCTTGACGCAGTGATCTCCTCGTTGGAGGCTCGAGGGGAGGCTGAACCAGGTTTCGGTGGCTGCCCCAGGGGAGCGAGAGTTCCAATGGATTTTTCGAGAGGAAGTGAGTCGACCGACCGGCATCCAGCGCCGTTGCCAAGCCTTTCGACTCGGCTGTTCGGTATGGTTCTGCGGAACAGAGGAGAGCCGCGATGAAAGAGCCGCTCGAGTAGGCAGGGGATGAGCATTCGGTAGGAGAGCTGGCGGAGTCGGTGTTGTACTCCTAGCCGTTCCGAAGAGAGCTGACCTTGCCGAAGAGATCTGGCGACACAACCAAAGTTCTTGGGTGCTCATCCTTCTTTTTGTTTCTTGTTCTTTTCCTTCTTTCTCGGATCGTCTCTCCTTTCTTTTTTATCTTTTTCTTTCTTTCCATCTTTCCCCGTCGGGTCGTCTTCCTCGGGGTCGTCCTGTCCCTCAGCTCCGTCATCTTCGCCTTTGTCATGGCCATCTGAGTCGGGAGACCCCTTGCCACCGCCGGAAGACACGGGTTTTCTCTTCTTGGTCAATGTTTCGAGGGCGATGTAGTCCAGCCAGTAGGCAGCTTCGGAAAGAGATTTTCCACTTTTCGAAAACACCGCCCCGTACTTCTTGATCTCTGGCTTACCGTCACTTTGGCTCGGATCGTCGGCGAAGATCAGTCCGGCACCTCCATCATTTCTTGGCAGGGGGCGCTCGACTAGAAGGGCACAATGAGCTTCGCCTCCCGGTAGGGTCAGCCCAAGCTCAACTACACCGCCACTTTTCATGACTCGGTCGACTTCCGCCACCCAATTGAGGTTCGGGTCGTTCGGGTCGTTCGGCTTGTCTTTGTCTCGAGGCGTACCAGGGATTAGGATAGTGGTTTCGAGGAAGTAGATGTACTCCTTACTCATGTCATTGAGAACCTGGTTGAGAATTACCTTGCCTTTCAGCAAAGCTTCCGAGCTAGTTCCTTTTGGATCCATACCGGTGGCAACCCATAGAAAAGTGTAGAGCTCTTGGGAGGTTTTGTAATTCAGCTCATCCAGAATTTCTGGGTAGCGTCCCGCGAGCCCAAGAGCCACGGCACCGGCAACACAAGCTCCAGGATCTTGAGAAATCGCTTCAGGCAAGGGAAAGCTACTCTCCGTAGGTCCCTGAGCTATTGCCGAATTGAGGAAGGTTTCGCTGCAGAGAAGAGCAGAAATTATCAGAAGCGTCGGTACTCGATAACAAGAAATAACTCTCATGTTTCTCTCCAAAGGTGCATGGGGAGCGGCCGGTACCCTGAGTCGCTCTGATCGTTAAGTTTTCTATGCTAGTCATTCTGAATTTTACCATTACTTGATGGTGAAGAGGCCCGGGTTGGGTCATCTGGACTTCCAGCCGAATGATCGAGGTAGGGCCGCCCTTGTCGGTAGGCAGGATTCTCGTGTCACTCGCTGAGTCCATGGAGCCGCTTTCGCAGGGGCTATGTAATTACTATTTGTAAGTGTGCATTTGCAGCTAATTCGATCGATTGTCGATTTCTCTTTCGACGTTCTCTGAGGGGGGAGTAGCGATCCTTGTGGCGCGCAGGGTTTCTTGGATTGTTTTTTAGAAAGTTTGAGAGGAACTGCGGAAACGTGACCTCTCCGAGGGGAGGTTTTGCGCTCTCTTTTTGAGAGTAGTCGAAGGGCAGGGCTGGTTGTTGGGGAAGGAGACCCCGAGGAGCGTCTTTCTCTGCCCCCTAGGACCAAGAGCGTAACGACTCGAGACCGGATTGACTGAAGCCACGACATGACGACAAGAGCAGCCCCAAAGAGCGTTGGCACGACACCGCAGCGTAGGCAATTCTGCTCTCACTGCGGAGAGTGGCCAGTGGCAGCCGGGGACAACTACTGCGCCGGCTGTGGTCGGCTGGCTTTGCAGTTGGCCATTCAGCCGGAGTCGGTGATCCTGGTTTCCTCCCTTCCTTCCCGTCAGGAACAGACTTTGGTGCTGTGGAATCAGGACCCCCAGGATCTCCATGTCGAAATCCGCCAAGACCCCGAGAGCGCCTGGCTCAGCCACGGAAAATCGAGCTCTCTAGTGATCAAAGGGGGCCAGAAAGCGAATGTCCCCCTTCGCCTTGACCCGGATAAGTTGCCCAAAGATTTTCGGCAGCTGCATACTCTCTACCATCTGATTCTCAATCAGGAAGGGAATCTTCGCCGTACCGTCGAAGTAACGGTGCGTTCCGGCCCTCGACCGGTCGCCGCTGCAGTGAGCTTCGGAGAGCTCTCCGAAGGTAAAAGGGGCGACCAGGTGATTCATCTGGCCAACGAAGGTGGGCTCGCCCTGCGGGTTACGGCGATCGACACCAAGGGGACCCGCCAACTGGGGGTTGGAAAAGTGGGGCTTCCCATCTCCGTGGAGTCCGGGCAGAGCGTCGAGATTCCGGTCTTTTGGGACACCTCCATCGAATCCGAGGAAGACGGCACTGATGCTGGTTTTCTCCTTCAGTTGGCTGACAAGCAGATCTTCCAAGTGTCCGCCCAAGCGAATTTGTATCGCTATCGCCTGGAGCCAGCGCCGCGCCAAGTGCGATTCGAAGGCTCTGCCAAGCGAGTGGATGCGATTCCCGTGGAGATCCGCAACCGAGGCTCCATCGACGTCGAAGTGAAGGCAGTGAGAGCCCCCGCCAAGTGGCTCAAGGTGCTCTCCCCTCCCATCCTGCCTCGGACTCTCTCGGCCATAGAGGGCACTCAGGTGTCGGATAAAAGCCTGCTCTCCTTCACCCTCGGTTGTGAGCCTCAGGGCTTGGAACCTGGCACTCACCAGGGCTTCGTGGAAATCGTTACCGCGCAAGAAGATCTCGACAATGTACGTCTACCGGTGGAGCTTCTGCTCCACGAGCTGACTCCCTACCCGGACTACGTCGGCATCGATTTCGGCACCACCAACTCCGTCGTCTCCGTGTTGGGATCAGATCTGAGCCCGGAGCTCGTCGAGGTCCCGGGTCCCAATGGTGAGGGTCCGTCGGGACTCATTCCCAGCCTGCTGTACTTTCATCCGGACGGCACCACGCGCATCGGCCACGACGCCCTGGAGGCGAGCCGCACCTTCCCGGAAAGAATGGTGCCTTCCATCAAGCGCCTCATGGGATATGACGAGGCCTTAGAGATCCTCGGCAAGAGCTACCGTCCGGAGGAGATCGCCGCCCACATCCTGAGGCACTTGGTGGCTTTCGCTGAGCAGCGTTTGCTAGAGACCCGGAGGGTGCACTATGACGTCCAGCGAGCCATCATTTCGGTGCCCGCCAATTTCTTCGACTTGCAGATCCAAGGAATTCTAGAAGCCTGTGAGCGGGCCGGCATCGCGACGGAAAGGGATCAGGTGGAGGCGGTCACCGCTCGGCTCCGGGAGTTGATCGGCACCGAGATCAACGCCGGAATCATCCTCGACGAACCTTCAGCCGCCGCTTTCTACTTTCTCCATTACCTCTCGGACCAACGCAGTCTGAAAGGGGAGTTGCAGAGGATGATTGGTCGCAAGCGGGGCCTCAACCTCTTGGTCTACGACCATGGTGGTGGCACTTTGGATATTTCGGTGGCTCAGGCTACCCGCCTGGAAGATGCCAGCATCGGTCTCAAGATCCTCGCTACCAAGGGCAACAACCTTTTGGGTGGTGATCACCTGGACGTCGTTCTGATGGCTGATCTTTTGGCTAGCGCTCAGGCGGCAGAGCCTCTTTTCGACACCACCTTGGTGTCCTTGCCGCACCGCCAAGTGGTGGATCGACGGAAGGCAGAGCAATGGCCCAGTGCTACCTGGCAAGAGGTCTACCGGGCTCGTCGGGATTGGAAAGAGTATGTCGAGAAGCTGAAGATTCGCTTGAGCCGCGAAGACCCTGTCTCCGAAAAGCTCCCGGCGTCCGCTTTGGGTCACGTGGAAAAGGGTAGGTATGTGCGAGGCGGTAAGAGCGTTCGGCTGGAGCTCAGCCGCCAGAATCTCGAAGAGTTGTTGGGGCCGACTCTCGATCAAGCTCTTTCCCTGGTGACCTCTGCCCTCTCCCTGGCTCAGATCAAAGCCGACAATATCGATTTTGTGCTCCATGGCGGCCGGCAGAGCCTCATGGGAGCGGTTCAGGACAAGGTTGCAGAGCTCTTTCCAAAGGCTTTGGAGGCGGGGCGTATCTTCCTGGAAGAAGATCTGCTCAAAACCTGCGTGGCCAAGGGCGCCTTGAAGTTCGGCCAGTTGCGCCACCGGGCCGGTGGCACGATCCGGTTGGTACAAGAGCACCGTCTCCCCCATGCCTACGGCTGGGTTCGCTTTGACCCTCTGGGCACTCCCGAATTCGAGACGATCATCCCCAGTGGCGAGATCTATCCCCTCGAGAGAGAGCGTGTCCTGTCCGCCAGCGAGCTGGACCTGTCCGGTCGGCTGCAGCGCAAGCTGCTGCTGAACCTCGGGACCGCCATTCGCATCAAGGGCAACCCGGACATTCACGAAGTGGGCAATCTCGACTACTCCTTCGACCTGGCCAAGACCCAAGAGATTCGAGTCCTTTTCACCCTCGACGCCAATCGCCGCCTCACCGTAATGGTGGGCGACCAAACCATCGACATCAAGCCCCTCCGTCCGGCGGAAGAGCTGCATTGGATGGGATAGATAGATGACGTTCCTTTCTCCGGAGATTCCCATGACCGCCACCAATCGTCTTCCAACTTGGGGCCTCGTGGGCCTGGTGATCATCGCGTTGGGTTGTCCAACGCTGGCGCTGGGGGAGGAGGTGTGCAGCGGGATCAGGAGTTTTAGGGACACTCTGGAGAGAAATGAGATTCCTAACAACCAGCAGCTTGAAGCGCTGGTGGATTGTCTAAAGCCATCGGGCAATTGGGCTTCATGGAAGGAGACTAACAATTCTCCAGGAGTCGCAATCGCAGACTTTCTGAAGAGGAATCTCAAAACACCGGTCGACAGCATTGCGGATCCCGAGAAGCTCGTTGGTCAGAGCAAAAGTCTTCAAAGAATCTCTTGGGTTTTGGCGCGGCTTCGAGATCTCAGCGAGGAGTACCAAACTCTGCCTGAATTCAATGACGTGGCGGTTGATGCCCGAACGGCATTAGCAGGCAAGACATCGGTTGAAGAGATGTCGTTCATCCAGGGAACGCTGGCAACCATCCCGACAAGTGAGACTGTCAATGGAAGGCTAAGTAACTACGACAGGAGCCTCTCTCTCGATGGGTTGATTGGAGGACTCGATGCGGTCGCATGGAAAGCGCACCAACGAGCTGTCGAATTGGAACTGGATCAACTAAAGCTCCGTTTCACCAAGCTCGAAGAGAAGTTCTCTGTCTCTGAGGAGGGTGGAGATTCTTACCAAAAGGTTGTTCCTGGTAGCAGCTTTCCAGCCTACTTCGGTGCCCTCGCCGGAGCTCTCAGTCTTCTATTGTGGACCCTTCTATTCGCCATCCAGAAGAAGAAGAGGTTGGTCCCATCTACCTCCAGAGAAACGAAATTTCCGCCAACCAGGCATGACTCCACCGAGGTCTCGGGGCTCAAAAAAAGGCTTGAAGATCTCGCCCAGCAGCAGCGGGATCTAGAAGGCGGGAAGGCAGCCCGAGGAGAGTTGACTACCCTCCGCGAGGTGCTGGAAGGACAGGTCAGCGAGGCCGAAAGCTCCTGGCAGCAAGCGCTACAGAGCCTTAGCCTTCGTCTCCACGAGTTCGAAAACCAGACTCCTAGCTCAGCTCCGGTGGCAGCGGTGCAGAGGGTCGAAGAGGAGCTTCGCCTAGCAACAGCGCAACAAAAGACTGCTCAGACAGCTTTGCTGGGGCAAGTCGAGAAGCTTCAGCAGCTCAGTTCCCTGCCAGATCAACTGGAGGCACGCCGCCTCGCTGGCACTTTGGAGCTAGAGCGCCAGGCCTTGAGAGAGCTGTGGGAGAAGGTTCAGGGTTCGCTCCAGGGGACGACCTTTCAGGAGAGCCTGGAAGGGAGCGATTCGGATTGGAGGCCCAAGGTGGACCAGATCCGAAGCCTCTTGCCGGAGCGCCTCCAGAGTTCTGAAGATCTTTCCAGGGCCGCTCTCGTCGCGGCGCAGCCGGTGGCGGAAGCGAGCACTCTGCTCTCGAAGTTTACGGTGATCAAAAAGATTCTTGGAGAGACAAGGGGAGAGGTTACTCCTGTGGACGGCGCCGCCGCTAGCCGCAAGCTCTTTCAGATGCGCGATTTCTCCTTTCACTTGCTGAGCCTGCTCAACACGGACGAGGGCCGCCGCCGGTTGCAATTCCGCTTGGCGGATTGGGTGCGGGAGGACTTCCGGGGTTTCGCCGACCAGTTCTTTCGGCAGTACTGGCAACTGGAACTGGAAGGTCGCCAAGGGAACCTCGAAGCAGCCAAGGATCTCGTGGCGGAAATTCTCCTCTGGGGCCAACTTCAGGTGATCGAGATCATCCCCGGGAAGACCAGGTTCGACAGCAGTCTTCATATGGGCCGTTCCACGGCAACCAACTCAAGCTATCCCGAGGGAGCGATCTTGGGGGTGGTGCGGGTGGGTTTCCGGGACCTCACCACCGATCGGGTGCTCCAGCGCCCAGAAGTGATCGTCAACCGCCGCTAGGGCCGGAGTCGCTATGGATTGCCCTTACCCGGATGGCTCGGCCAAGAATCTCGCTGAAGAGATGGCTGGATGCGCTACTTGCTGGCGTTTCGGCAGGAGCCATGGTGGGCGATCCATGGATCATCAAGCCCTTGCGCGCAGGGGAAGCAGTGCATCGGACGGGGTCGGAAGATGATCTTTCTTTCTCCGGAGATGCCCTTGGCTTCTGCCAACCGCCGCTTTTCTGTGGTGGCTCTCATGAGCTTGTTGATCATTGGGGTGGTTTGCTCGGCTCCGGCCCTGGGCCAAGAGGTGTGTAGCGGTATCGAGACTTTCAGAAACACTCTGGAGAATGGTGAGGTTCCGAACCAGGCACAGCTGATCTATCTAAAAGGTTGTCTGTCGAGACTTTCATGGTCTTCCCTCAATCAGCCATCTAAGGAACTGGGTTCTTCCCTGGCAACCTTTCTGGCCCTCAACTCGGCCGATCCATGTCGGGACGCCAGGAATTGCCCCGAGTTGGGAGGCAGACTGAGTGAGGCCGCGGCGATGCTCGGTCAGCTCAAGAAGGTCTACCAGGACGACTGGAAACCTGGCCAGTTCCATTCTCTGGCACACCAGGCTCGTCTGGATCTGGAGAGAGAGAACGCCAGTGGAGGAGCTTCTCCCTTCACTTCCTCCCTCTCCAGCGTGCAGCCGAGACCGCGGAACAACGAAGAAAGATTTGCTTCTCTAGATGCCTTGATAGTGACTCTTCAGGAGAGGGCAGCAATCGCTACGCAAACTGCTGATGAGTTGGGGGTAGGAGGGAGCCGATCAGGGGGTAAACCTCCCGAACCATCACCAGGGCCAGGTGAGGATTCCTCAAGGCCAGAAGACATTTCTGTCGATAGAAATCTTGAAGCTCGGCTCGACATGAAAACCGAGAAGTTGCGGGAGGAGTTCAGCCCAGGTGTTGCCAGCCCAGGTTTCAACAGCCCAGGAGTTACTTTTGGCAGGCTCGCAGGAGCCCTAGCCGGCGCCCTCAGCCTTCTCCTTTGGTTTTTGCACTTCGCCGTCAGTTGGAGAAAGAGAAGGTCTGCCAGCTCCAGTCCCGAAAGAAATGTATTTCCAGCCCCGAAGGATGAGTCCGCCGAAGTCTCGAAGCTTCAGCATCGGGTTGAAGATCTCGCCCACCAGCTTAGGGGTCTATCTAGCGGAAAGGTAGCCCTCGAAGAGTTGACCACCCTCCGAGAAATGCTGGAAGGGCGAGCCAGCGAGACCGAAAGCTCCTGGAAGCAAGCGCTTCAGCACTTCAGCCACCGTCTCAGCGAGCTAGAGAACCTGACTCCCAGTTCGGCTCCGGAGGCAGCGGTGCAGAGGATCGAAGGGGAGCTTCGCCTAGTCGCCGCCGAACTGAAGAAGTCACAGGCAGTTTTAGCAGCTCGAGTCGAGAAGCTTCAGCATTTCAGTTCCCTGCCGGATCACCTGGAGGCGCGTCCTTTCGCTGCCACTTTAGAGCTCGAGCGGCAGGCCTTGGGAGAGCTGTGGGTCAAGGTTCAGGGCTCGCTCCAAGGGACGATCTTTGAGGAGAGCTTCGAAGGGGTCGATCTGGACCTACGGCTCAAAGTGGACGAGATCCGGAGCACTCTGCCGGCTAGCCTCTCGAGTTCTGTCGACCTTTCGAGCGCTGCTCTCGCCGCCGCTCAGCCGGTGCTCGAAGCGAGCACTCTGCTTTCAAAGCTGACCGTGATCAAGAAGATTCTCGGGGCGACGGGGGAGGATGAGGCTCCTCTAGATGCCGACACCGCCAGCCGAAAGCTCTTTCAGCTGCGGGACTTCTCCTATCACCTGTTGAGCCTCGTCAACACTGACGAAGGCCGTCGCCGGCTGGAATTTCGCTTAGAGGATTGGGTGCGGGAGGACTTCCAGGATTTCGCCGACCAATTCTTCCGCCACTACTGGCAGCTGGAGCTGGAGGGGCGTCACGAGGATCTCGAGGAAGCCAAAGGGCTCGTGGTGGAGATTCTCCTCTGGGGCCAGCTTCAGGTGATCGAGATCGTCCCCGGGAAATCCAACTTTGAAAGCAGCCTTCACATCGGCCGCTCCACGGCAGTGAACCCAACCTATCCCGAGGGAACGATCCTCGGGGTGGTGGGGGTGGGCTTCCTGGACCTCACCTCGGACCGGGTGCTGCAGCATCCGGAAGTGATCGTCAACCGCCATTAGGACCGGAGCTGTTATGGATTGTCCTTACCCGGATTGCTCGGCCAAGGATCTCGCCAAAGAGATTGCCGCCTGTTCCACGTGCCGGCGCTTCGTCAAGAGTTGCGGCTCTTGCCGCGCCCCGGGGCGGGCCTTCGCTAATTTTTGCCAGCGTTGCGGACAGCCTTTTCCCGGCGAGGACGACCATTGGTCCGGCTATCGAGGGGGCCCCAAGCGCCTCGGCCTCAACGCCGCAAAGCCCGAGATTCGCCTTCCCGAATCTCGGCTCCTGCCGGTGCCCAATGGCGACCTGAGCTTGGCCGACGGCTGCTTCTCCTTGTTGTCTTGGGATTCCCATCTCATCGCCATTTCACATGCCGGCCAGGTGGAGATCGTCGAACCGACGACCGCCTTTCACCGCCGACTGAACTTGCAGGGTTCGGTCATGAGCTGCCATCCCTGTATTTCCCGGAGCACCCTCTTTCTTGGGCAAGAAGGGCGGCTGACGGCCTTTTCCTTAGGCGCATTGACGCTCCCGGATCCCAAGACGGAGCCCCGTTGGCAGTTAGAGGTCGAGGGGCGTCCGGCGGAAGCCCTGCTGGCCCTAGGGGACCGGCTATTCGCGACGGTCAAGCGCCGGGATGGTCGCATGAGCCTGATCGTGGTCGATGGCGTTTCCGGCTCGCGGCCCGCCGCGCCGCGGGTCTTGCTCACCGAGCCCAAACTCAGTGCTCTGGCGGGAGATTTTCTGAGCCAAACGGTGCATCTTCTCTCCGAGGCCAAGGGCCGTCTCCAGCTGCACTGTCTAAAGGCGGGAGTCGTTCCTCTGCGAGTGAGCTCGGTTCCGTTTCACGATCTGCCGGTGGGCCCCATGCAGAACACCGTGGTGGCAGCCATGGGCAACAAGCTCTTTACGGTGGTCGGTGAGGAAGACCAGTTGTGCCGCCTGGAATGGGGCAAGGGAGCCATCCGGCTGGATAGCGACGTCAAGAAATTTGCCTTGGGGAGCGTCGACCAATGGGGGCAAGTGGAGACCAATGGGATTCGCTTCCCCTACCTGCACCGGCGGGAGAAGTTGGGCCACATGGACCGGGTGATCGGCCAGCCTTTGATCATCCGAGGATTCGCCTTCGCAGTCGGTCTCCAGGATGGCCGGGTGCTGTTGTACGACTGGCACGGCCCTCACCAGCAACGAGAAATCCGTGTCGACTCTCAGGAGAACGGCATCACTGCCCTTGCCTCCTTTGGACCCTATTTGGCTACCGGTAGCGCCCGCGGCAAGGTGGCCCTCTACGAGGTGGTAGCGAAATGAACACCCGAACCCTCTCGGTCTTCGCCCTTGGCATCGTCTTCGCTTTGATGATGGCTTTTCCTTTGACGGCGGAGCTGCGCTCCGGCGAGAGCCTGGAGGTCAAGATTCTTCTGGATAACTCCGGCAGCATGTACCCGGGGTATCAGCCACCCGGTGCCGATGGCCCTACCTTGGCGGAAGCGGGAGGACGTTACTTTTTTCAATACCCTGCTTTGGCCAGTTGGCTCGACGACTTCGTCGCTGCGCAGAGCGTCTTCGGCGGTGACCAGGTCAGTATGTCGGTCCTCACTTCTTCGGAATCCTTCCGCTTTGCCGACGTTGGGCGCATCCACCCTCCGAGCCCTCTTGGAGAGTTCGATTTCGAGCGAGTGAGCAGCCGCATTCCCCATTCGGGGCGGCACACTTTCCTTGCCGAAGGCTTGCGAGCAGCCACTCGCCGTTTCGAGGGACTGATCTGGCTGATTACCGACAACATCGTCGAGGACCGCCAGGGGGAACCCGACCAAGGGGTCCGGCGCTTCTTCGAAGAGGTTCACGGGGAGGACCGTTACCGGGCTGTTCACCTCTACAAGTTGCCCTTCGCTTCCCTGGTGAGCGGTAGTTCCGGGACCCTGGCGGTCTACGGCATCCTGGTCTCTCCAAATGCCGTAGAGGGAGTGTCTGAGACCTTCTTCGATACCAAGTTTCGACAGGATTTTCTTCTCGCTCGCCGACAGGGGATGGGTGGCCCCCTTTTTCAGGAACCGGTTCATTGGAAACTCAAAAATCTTGAGAACGACATTCTGCGCCTGGATGTACAAACCCTGTCGGTGCAGATCTCCCAACGGCAACAATCTCTCTTTCGGCACCGCCAGCGGGTGGAACTGAACCTGGACGGGAGGGTCACGAACCTCTTGACCCAGCACCGCATCGTCAGCGGTTCCATTCGCATCGTTCCCGTGAGTCCTTTCCGTCCCACTGGAAAGTCGGGGAAGGACTATGGGCTCAAGTCCATTCCAAGCGAAGAGTTTGAGGGAACCTCGAAGGCTCTGTCTGCCATTTCCCCCCGGCAAAGTACGGGGCTGAAGGCCCAACTCCGATCCAAGAAGCCCATTCCCTTGGAGACCGAAGGTCTGGGCGCTTGGTTTGCCTCTGCCTCCAAGGGTTTGACCGTCACCTACTCCGGGAGGGTCCGAGCCGAAGGCACGGGTCTAAAGGCGGAATTCGACCGCAGCCAGATGGCGGGGATCTTCGGTGCGGAGGCGGCCCCGGAAATTTTTCAGATCGAAGAGCATTTGAACATCCCAGCGGCTCCTTCGAATCCGGTTGCCGTCTCCTTTCAGCTGACCTCCGGCTACGGGCGGCAACTGCTCTTCGTGCTGCTGATGCTCGGCCTTCTGAGTCTTCTGGGGCTTCTGGTCTTTGTCTTCGGCAAACGCGCTCGTTACCAGATCCGTCTGGCGGGAGAGGAGAACTTCGTCGACTTGAGGCGGCTTCAATCCCGCTACTGCGATTACCAAGGGCAGCGCCTAGGGACGCTGGGCCGGCCTCTCCTGGGGGCTGCCACCTTTCTTCCCAACCGCGCTTCGGCGGCGGTTCGCGTGGAGGCGGCCAGTACCGCCGGGCGATTTAACGTCACTGTGCGGGACGGAGTTTCGACCTCCTTGGAAATTCAGGAGGTGGGCGGAGACCCCGTGGCCGAGGGACAAGAATCTCGTGCCTCTCGGGGCCGGCCAGGTCGGCCTGGAGGGGGACGCCCTACCGCCGGTCGCCCCGGCAGTGGCCGTCCCGGAGGGAGACCGAGCTCGGCAAGCCCTGGTGCCCCCCGAGGTTCTCGACCAACTTCCACATCATCGTCGCCGCGGGGCGGGGCAGGTCCCTCGTCCCCTCGCTCTTCCGGTCGACCGACCATCAACCGACCTGGCTCTTGAGGAGAGATGCATCATGACTAGAACTTCGCTACCCAGTGACCTCGAGGGCAGCATCCCTTGGGGCTTCGCCGCCAAGCTCTCGGGCTTGGCCCTTCTTCTGGCGGTTTTGGCTCCCCATGCGGGGGCCACCGGAGGCACCCTGGTCACCACCGCCAATCCCTTTCTAAGCGCCCTATGGGTGATTCTGGGAAGCGTGGTCGTTTGGTGTTTTTTCTATTGGGGCCTCTACCCGAGCCTGCTGCGTCATTTCGGGGAGGTGGGAGCCCGGGCGATCTTTTGGCCTGGGGTGCTGCTCTATCTGTGCACTTGGTTTCACCTCAGCTCCTACACGATTTACACCTTCGGCTTCTACCTGCTTTGGTTTCAATGGACCTCCTTGGCCCTGGTGGGCCTGCTTGCCTTCTGGTTTCTGATCAGTTTCGTTCGTAGCTGAAGCCACCCAATATCTGAGGAAACGAAATGAGCTTGGAACAACTCCTACAGACTGCGCCGACCAAGAAGAACGACAACAAGCCCGTCAGTCCGACTCTGATGATCGGCCTCGGCGGCACCGGCAAAGAAGTACTGCTTCGCTTGCGGCGTCTGGTGGTAGAGCGCTACGGCTCTCTCTCCGCCCTTCCCTTCCTGCGATATGTCCACGTGGACACGGACACCACTACCAACGCCCGAGAGCAATATGACTTACCAGCCTCCGCGGACCCCCTCTTCGAAGCGGTACGTTTTCGGCCTTCGGAACGCATCGACCTGACCATCGAAGGGGGGACGGGGAAGTACGTCAACCATCTGAGTACCTATCCCCATATCAAGCGGTGGTTTCCCCACACGGGCAAGATCGCCAACTTAGGGGATTTGGGGGACGGTGCGGGCCAGATCCGCCTGGCCAGCCGGCTGGGCCTCTACCACGCTCCTAATTTTCAGAAAGTCACCTCAACCCTGGAACATGCCCGCAACAGCCTGAGTGACCCGAGGATCCTCGGTCAGTCGGCGGAGCTGGGTTTCGATTTCGAACCCGGGAACGTCGACATCTTCATCATCTGCTCCTTGGCGGGAGGTACCGGGGGTGGCACCTTTCTGGATATGGGATTTCTGCTCAAGCAGTACTTCGCCAACGCTTCCACTGTCGGCATTCTGCTTTTGCCCAGTTTCTTCACCAGCTACGCCGGTGGCAAGCGGGTACAGGCCAACGGTTACGCAGCCCTGATGGAGCTCAACCATCACTCCTTCGGCAATGGCTTCGAAGCCAACTGGGACGGCAATCGAAGCGAAATCGTTGCCCCTCCCCCTTTCGATGTCACCTACCTGGTGGACGGCGCCAACGAAGCGGGGTTGAGCATTCCCTCCGGTGGCGGCGAGATGAACGCCTATCGGATGATCGCCGAAGTCCTATTCCAGGACTACGCCCAGGGTAGCTTCGCCGGCAAGAAGCGGGCGACGCGCGTCAACCTGGTCAATTTCGCCTTGGACGTCTACTCCCACAACTACCTCAACCGCACTTTGAGTAGCCGCGGACAGAGCCGGGAGCGGCATGTCATCGGCGACACCTTTCCCACCCGCTTCGGCTCCTTTGGTTATTCCGCCATCGAGTTTCCCACCGACCGAGTCCACACCGCCTGTGGCGCTCGCTTGGCGACGGAGATCCTCGATTTCTGGCAAAAGACGCTGTTGGATGATCCGCTGGAGCGGCTTCTCACTCGGTTTCTCAACCAGGAAGACGTGCGCTTCGTTCAGGGTCGCTATGAGCGTCGAGATGGGGGCGGTGTCATCGACCGGGTCGATGTGGAAGACGCCCTGGAAGTCTACGAAGAAGGGGGAGGGCGGACCTTTCCCAGTTTCCTGTGGGAAAAGGCCCAGAAGATCCGCCATTTACTGGAAGCCACGCCGAACTCCCAGCGAGCCACCGTCCTGGAGCGGGAACTAGGAGAACTGGACCGTCTGTTCGCCCACGAAGATAGTGATGATCCGGACGAGTGGGGTATGGGAGTGCGCCAGATCGAGTCCAACAAGCGGAACTACATGGAGCGGCTCACGGCGGGTATCGAAAAGCAGGCAGAGAAGACGGCCAACGACTCGAAGCACGGGGTGGCCTACACCTTGTCGTTGCTCCGGGAGCTCAAATCGTTGCTGCGCAGCGAGAATTTTCTCTATCAAGGCCATTTCGACAGCCAGATCGAGGTCTGGCGAGACGAAACCCAGGCCTATGGCTATGACCTGGATCAGTTGAAGTTAGACATTGCCCGCCATGAGAGCGAGTGGCTGTTCCGCGGGCATCACCTGAAATGGGACTTCGAGCTTTTGGTAGGTACGGGGAAGGGAGCTCCTCCCGGAGCCCTCTACCAATACTACTTTTCGCGAGTCAAAAAGCAGGTGGCCAAGCGAGGCAAGGCCATCTGCGAAGAGATCGACCGATTTCTCGGCAAGGATGACGCCACCGGAGAAGGCCTGCTGGCACGCTATTGGAAGCTTCTATCCGGCTTCGCCAAGTTGCAGCACCTGCTGCGGGACAAGCAGGAGTATTTCGCTCAGCTGCAACCCTCGGCTTTGGTCGTGAGTCTGTACCAGGAGAGCGATTGCGACACCTGGTACCGCCGTTGGTGCGGCGAGGGGGAACGCCATCGGAGAACCCTGGAGCAGGTAGGAAATCAGCTGCTCCAAGAGGTGTTCAAGGTCGACTCCGTGACCGCTGCCATGGCGCAGATCTCGAAGACCCCCACGGACCAACTGGAAGGTCGAATCCTGGCGCGCTGCAAGGAGGTCTTTGCCACCCAGGAGAAGCAGCCGGAAGCCCTGGAGCTGCTCCAAGACAAGCGGTGGGATGGCGAGCGGGAGCGCATGATCAAGCGGGCCTATGACCTAGCCAAGGTGTGGCTATCGCCGGCCAAGACAGGTCTGAGCCACATCGATACCCGACCGGTGGTCGCCGATCAGCGACCCTGTCTGATTGGAGTGGACAAGGACAACGAGCTTCGTTTCGCCGATTTCCAACGCCAGATCTCGGAGGTCCGCTCACCAGCGGACTCACCACCTAGTTTTCAGAACCTCGGCAAGGGGAATCGCGGCACGATCCTGTTCTACAACGAGCTGGCCGGAGTCGCCGCTTTCTACTCCGAAGCCATCACTCGCCCTGGTGGTTTGCGCAGTGCCTATGCGGACCACAAGGAGAAGGACGAGCTCCACTTCGACAAGAATCGCTTCCAGTTCGGCGATCTGGTGCCCAAGACCGATGAAGAAGCTCGCAAGCTGGCGGATTCCATTCGAGCTTTCGTCCTCGCCAGAGTGCTCGGCTTGTTCAAGGTGAAAAACCTCGAGGAAGAAGACTCAGAGCAAGTGGTTTCCTACTACAGCTATGTCCGTGGGGGCATGCTAGACGCCGAGGACATTCAATTGGGTACCGAGGCTCAGGCCATCGATGCTCTTTACCGGGATGGCCGGGAAGAGCATCGCACCGACCGCCGCCAGCTGTTGGAAGCGGTAGAGGAGTCCATCCAACTACTGCGCTCGGCGGGCTTGCTGTGGGCCTATTGGTTGCTACTGGACTTCTACCTGCACCTGGTATACCCGCCCATGCGGGACGACAAATGGGTCTCCAACATGACGGTGGTGCGTTATTCCCCGGAGCATGCCGTGTTGGCGACCGCGCGGGACCAAGTGCGCACCATGCTTCCCACCAAGGAGGAAACGACCAAGCTGGAAAACGCCCTGAACGCCCGGCGCCGTGGCAAGCAAGGGGAGGAGCTGACCTACGAGGACTATCAAACGGCCTTGGCAGGTCACGTGGTTGCCGCTGGCAAGTTCGAGGTGCAGAGTCAAAGCCTGGTGGTCCAGAAACGGGCCTACCTGGATGCTCTGGCTCTCGACCCGGAGCGCCTGCGAGGCCCCAGCAAGGATTGGTCGGAAGCGCCGGCTCCGTCTCCTGAGCCACCGGTCCAGGGCCGCTCGCGCCCCTGCCCCAACTGCAGCAAGGAGATCGATATTCGGGCCACCTACTGCCTGCACTGTAACCAGCACGTGGCGCAGGGCCTCTCCTGCTCGATCTGTGGCTCGCGGGTCCCCGACGATCTCGACGAATGCTGGAGCTGCGGCAACCAGATGCGGTCGGAACCGAAGCTGGACTGCCCTCAATGCCACTCCTGGTCTGGCTACCAGGACCAGTTTCCCTGTCCGGAGTGCGGTTCGTCCTGGGAGTTGGCGGAGCCGATAGCGCCTCCCAGCCCACCGCCGTCCGGCTCCCGAGCCGGGGACGAGGCTTCGTCAACATCTTCCTCTGACGAGCCTCCCATCAGTTCCTCCCCTGAGCCACCCGAGAAACCCTCCGAGGAACCTGCCAAGGAGCCGGAAGCTCCGGCCCAGGTGGAGTGCCCGACCTGCTATTCCATGGTGGATGCCGGTCCCAAATGTCCGGTTTGCGATGGCCTGCTCTAGAGGTCCCATGCTTTTCAACCTATTGCCCTGGAGGCTGTCATGAGTCAAGGAAAATCTCGCGCGACCATGGTGACGATTCTCGTTCTCCTCTTTCTGCTGCCTGTGGTCGCCACCGTCCTCGCCTGGCTGGATGCCACCCGGTGGCACTATGTGCTGATCCGGGAAGGTCCTTCTGATGTGGCCCCAGAGCTCTCCGACGCCAATCTGGAAGAGCTCAAACAGAGCATTCTCAATGTGCAGGTACTGAGTTGCGATGGGGAGGGAGGACGGTCCGGCACCTCTTTTGTCATCAAGGCCGGCTTCGTCGCCACGGCGGCTCACGTGGTCAAGGACCATCAGGCCTGCAGCAGCCCCATCACCTTGGTGGACTACCGGGGCCGCAAGCACCAAGCGCAGATTTCCGGCTACTCCGATGAGACGGAGCTAGACCTCGCGATCCTGTCGTTCCCGGACCTAGAGCTGATCCCGCTGCCGTTGGCAGATTCAACTCTCTTCGAGGGGGCAGGTGCCATGGTGGAAGTCATTACCATCGGCTACCCGCCAACCGCATCCACCTCCGACGAAGCGGCGGTCTCCGGTATCGGCAGTTTGTCGAGCTTCCGAGATAACCGTTTCTTCACTTCCGGCATGGATCTCAATCCCGGCAACAGTGGTGGACCCGTCCTGCTGACCTCGGACTGGACGGTGTTAGGGGTGGCTAGCCAAAAGGGGGATGCCACTCAAGGCCACGAAGGTCTCGGCGTGGTGGTACCCAGCGAAGCCCTCAGTCGGTTTTTCCAGGACCGAGTGGGTCAACCCCTTTAGGAGCCATCGATGCAACGAAGTCGCTGGCCCATGCTGACCCTTCTCTTCTTCTTGCTGCTATTGGCAGGTGCTGGGGCAGCTGTGCCTTTCTTCCTTCCCAAGCCGGCCCAGGTCGAGCTGCTGCTCAAGGATGTTTCTTTCGGCCAAAACCTTGGGGGCGTTTCCGTTGCTGTAACCGACCTGCGCAGCGGTAGGGTGATCTCTGGAACCCCTGTCGATGAAGGCTCCCTTGCCCGGCTGGTCTTCCCCCGGCTACCCAGTGGTCAGGTGGAGCTGGAAGTGCAGGCTGAGGGCTTTCGCCCTGCTCCGGTCTCCTTCGAAGCGCTTCCCTTGGAGCGTCGGCAAGTCGAAGTTGGCCTCCGTTCGATGTCGTCGAGAGTTCTCGTTTCCGTCGTCAATGCGCGTACCGAGAAACCCATTTCTATGGTGCGCCTCGTCTCTCAGGAGGGCGAAGAGTTTCTCACTGGAGGTCCCTTCACCCTGATCTTGCCTGCGGGGAAACACTCCTTGCAGGCGGAAGCGTCGGGCTTTTGCGCCGGTAGCCGGGAGATCTCCCTAGAAGAAGGAAGCGACGTGGAGTTTTCCCTTCCTCTGTCGCCGGTCCTCGAAGTTGAGGAGGCAGCCCGCCTGGTGCTGGACTGGGCGGAGAACCCCCGGGACCTGGATGCCCACGTCCTGCTGGAAAACCCCGGCCTGCCTACCAACAAGCGCCATGTGTACTTCGGGAAGAAGGAGGGAAAGGCCAATAGCGGCGAGATCTACGGGAGGCTGGATGTCGATCACACCCGCTCTGAAGGCTTTGAAACCGTCACTCTCTACCATCGGGTTTCCGGCACCTATCGCTACCTCGTCAACCGCTATGCCGGTACCGGCACCCTCGGTGCCTCTCAGGCGACCGTAGCGATCACCACCCGGGGCTGTAAACAGAAGATTTATCACGTTCCCGAAACTTGCCAGGGTCCGTTTTGGAGCGTCGCCGACCTCAAGGTCGATGCCACTTCCGTGGACATTCTGGAGCGCAACGAATGCATTTCGGAAGGTCCGAAAGAGTGGCGGCGGGGGAAGGGCTAGGGTGTCAGGACCCTATACCGGGAGCTAAGTGTTGAGTCTTTTGATTGGTTTCCGAGAAGCAGATTTGATCGTTCAGCGTACTGAGTAGGACCAAGAATTCAATGGCAAATAGGAGAATGAAGGGCAATGCCGATGGTTGGAGCTTTCGTGCTGGCCTTGGTGCCTCACTTCTATTTGCTGCATTGGCAACTTACTCAGCCTGCGGAAGATTTCAAGAGGCAGTAGACGTTTCTGGTCCAGATCTTACAGATTTCGAGAATCCTGCTTCGGGTTGGTTGGAGATGGAAGATGGTCGGAAAATGCCCGCGGAGGAAAGGGTTCATTTCTACATACTGCAAGATATCTCGACTACGAGTGAAGAGCAGCACGCGCTGCGAGACGGAGTCCGAGAGGAGGTTTATAAGTTTTATCGAGAGGATTTCGACAAGATTGATTGTGGATTCTTTGCTCAAGATTTCTTTCCGAGTGATCGTGTGATGACGCCTACTCATATCAAGAATAGCTGCCGTCGAAGCGAGAAAGCTCTGGGCGGCCTGAGGCTTGAGAAACCGTACGCTGACTTTACTGATGTTTCGAAGGCAATTCGAGAGGCTGCGAAGGCGATTGATGGTGAGAGATCAGATACTTTTGCTGATCAGGGATCTTCTCATACCGATCTTATTTTTCTTATGACAGACGGAGTGAACGATACCTCTGGTCACAATTTAGTGTGCCCGAATAGTGAGGTTGAGATTGTTACACAGGATCTTGTGGATTCGTTCTCGAAACTTTCGGAATCTGCTTCCGGAGGGGGGAATGATACTTGGATGTTGCTGATTCTGACGAGCAGTGAGGGCTGTGGAGAGGATATCTCACGGTTGTGGCGTAAAAAGATTGCCGGGCTTGAGCTGAGTATCGTGATTGTCGAAAGCTGGACGAGCATTCAAGATCATGTCCAGAAGTTCGTCAGTCAGGCATTTAACGCTCATCACTTCGATATTGAGCCCAACGGAGATGTCGGCGACGAAGAGAGATCTAAGATGGATTCGGGGAGCAGGTTCGAGGTCGATTTCAAGGTGACTAGGAGGAAGGTGAGGGGTGCTGTTGGTACTCGGGTTGCTGAGATCTCCAAGGGGAATCTCTATCGAATCGATGATGGTGACGTTGTAAGGAAGGGGGCGATCTCTGTAGAGGTTTACGGGAGATTGAGTAGTGAAGATCAGGGTAAATCTGGCACGATGAAGCCTTCCATCGTTCTTAGAACTCCTTTGGAGAAGGAGGTGAAGGATATATCAAGATTCAATGTCAAAGTTCGTGATGGGTCAGAAGAGAAGGTAGATAGAAAACAGAGCTACTACTTGGAGTTGTTACCCGAAAATTCCCCTCGGATGATACAGGACCCGCTAGTCCTGTATCCAACTCGAAAAATTCGGGAAGATCAGGCATGGAGGCTCTTTCGCCTTGGCCTCTATGTTTTTTGGCTGACTCTTCTCTGCGCTTTTGGGACGTTTCTGGTTGAGTACTTCGGTCTTTTTGGGTCTGATAAGAAGGATCCCATTGCGTACTACGTGATTATGAATGTGCTTGCGTCACTAAGTCTATTTATTGGAGTGCAATACGTCTTTGAGTTCTTTCGTCAGGATTTTCGTTTCAGTCACTACAGGCTACTGTCACTCTTGGTGATCGTAGGCTTTGCCTTGTGCTACGCGAGTAGTGGGTCAGAGGAATTGAAAAGGGTTGGGGGGTGGACTAGGAAGCACATTCTCGACTGGTTTGCGAAGGTTCTGCCTCTAAATTCTGATTGACGATGAACTATGCCTAGGAAACAGAAGCAGAGCATCTCAAAGAGCATCCGGGACGCGAGTAAGTTTCTGGAGGGAGGGAATCCTTCTGGGGCACGGCGAAGCCTCGACTTTATCCTGGCCAAGAATCCTCGACATCGGCGCGCTCTTCAGTTAATGAGAAAGAGCCTCGCTATGGGCTGCTCGAACCGAGAGGTAGGGCGGTGGGTCAAGCTGGCTTTCGAAGCTCTAGAGACGGGCCAGGAGGCGCGAGCTGAGGAGCTGCTCAATAGGGTAACCAAGGTCCACCCGGACCACCAGCGTGCTTTGGATCTATTGTGGCGGATCCAAGAGAGAGATGTCCCCAGTGCTCCGGCTCCGGCGTCTCAAGAGACCTCTCACCAGCGTGCTCTCGAGACTCTTAAGGCGGAAGTCCGTAGTTTGCTCGATCGCCGTCGGGTAGACGATGCCCGTTGGTATTTCTCTCAGGCGGCAGATGGCTTTGAGCCCGAGGAGGTGGCGGGTCTGGCAAGAGAGATTCGTCAGGTGGAGATTCGGCAGGAGCAACTGCGGGAGGCGGAGCAGTTGGTTCGGGGGTTCCTGGAGGAGGGACAGGCAGGCTCGGCGCAGGAGGCATTAGAGGAGCTTCGGAATTTGGGGACCAGCTCTTCGGAGATTGCAGCTCTCGGCTCTCAGTTGGAGAAGTTGTTAGAGACCGAGAGAGAGCGGGAGCAAGTTGAGGAGGACGGCCGGCACCGGGAAGAGCTCAAGAGGAGTTTCGAGGGCGCTCTGGCAGAAGGCGCCTTCGAGGAGGCTGAAGGTTTTCTCAAGGATCTCGAGGTGCTTAGGCCGGAGAATCCTGGGGTGGGTCGTCAACAAGAACAGCTTCGGGCCCGGAAGCAGGAGATGGCAAGGCTGCTGGAGAAGGTAATTCTTGATCTCTCTGGCCGAGAACCGGGCCAGGCTCGCCGCAGTTTCGAGAAATTGACTCAGGAGAGTCCGAGGCACCCGGATCTTGCCCCGCTGGAGTTGAGAATCAAGGAGGAAGAGGCTCGCCTTGAAGCAGAAGGCGCAGAGCTTCTGGTCGGCCGAGTGGATGAGCTGCTGGCTATGGGCCAGCTCGGAGAGGCCCGGGAAGAGATCAACCAACATGCCGACCGGCTTCCTCGGCAAGCAGACACCTTGCGGCGGCGAGTCGGTCGGGCGGAGAAGCAGAGTAGCGGGGCTCGAGAGGAGGCTTGGCGAAATCTCCGCGATGGCAAGACAGGGGAAGCTCGCCAAAGTCTGGAGGAGGCAAGGAGGCTGGACCAGCAGGCTCCTGGGTTAAAAAGGTTGACTCGGGAGGTCGAGAGAGCTGAGAGGCGGAGCCAGGGGCCTCAGAAGGACCATTCGTCAGAACCCAGCTCCGATCTCTCGGGAAGTTCGGAGGGTGAAACTGGCTCCGACCCAGGTTCAAGGCCATCGCGAGGCGGCACATCTCCTCCTGTCTCTGCGGGATCAGAGGACCCAGACTCAGGGGAAGCCTCATCTTCAAGAGAAACAGGCGAACAGAGGGAGCGGCCTCCAGGAGAAGCGGCGGGAATCCCCGAGATCCCACCGATTTCGCGGCCGGAAGCAGACGACCCGCCGGAGATTCCAGAAGGCCTTCCCCCTCCGGGGCTGGTGATTTCCCACCGCCGTCCTTGGTGGTCTGTCATCGCCGCTTTCCTTCTTTTCTCGGTTCTCGGTTCGCTGGTCGGTTGGGGGTTGTGGCATTTGCAGTTTCGGCTGCCGCTTTCCTCAGAAGACTCCAAGGTGAAGATCTTCGTTACCGAGCCTCTTCAGATTGGCTGTCCAGAGACCTCGAACCCAATTTTGTGCGCTGGCGATGAGCTCAATCCTTCGGACTTCGGCCCCATCGATTCCTTCTCTATTGCTAAGACGGAGACGACCTGGGCCCACTACCAGCGCTGCGTCCGTGCCAAGAATTGCCCAAGATTGGACTCTGAAGAAAGTGTTGATGACAAGAACCTACCCGTGACGGGAGTGAGTTGGGGTGAAGCGAGAGCCTTCTGTAGATGGGTGAAGGGCCGTTTGCCCAAAGAGGTTGAGTGGGAACTAGCTGCTCGGTCTTCTAGTGAAGTCGATCCAGCCGCTACGATGTTCCTGGGGAACCACGGGGAGGAACTCTGCTGTGGCCCGGATTCAGGGGATGGTTGGGAGGCTGTAGCGGCGGTGTACGACACCGAAGAGAACAGCGGAGGCATCTTGGGCCTCCAAGGCAACGTTGCAGAATGGACCGCTTCCGATTACGACGCTAGCCCTAGCGAGGTCGATGACTTGGAAGGGTCTGAACCAGACCGGGTCAAGGTCGTTCGCGGCGGCTCCTGGCTGGAGCCTCCCGGGATGATGCAGCCTTGGGTCCGCCAAGCCTTGCCGGCTGGCCTTCGCCTTGACCATGTGGGGTTCCGCTGCGCCTGGCCTGCAGAAGCCTACTGAGCCTCAGTAGGGGGGCCTCAAGTCGGCCAACTGGGTGAGAAGTCGGGTTTTGAGGGGAGTGAGGTCGAAGGTCTTGAGGGCAGCGATCTCGTGAATTCGCGACAATCGGACCAATTCGTAGAGTTCGGCTGGGTCTCTGGTCGGGAACATCAGGGCACCGGTGACCCAGGGGGTCGGGATAGCCTTCAGAGCAAGTTTGTGGTTCTGTGAAGAGCTATCTTCATGGCCGAAATTGAGGCGAATCCGGTTTTCCAGATTGGCCTCCATGAGGGCCTCCATGGCGCGTAGGTCACGGTCATAACTGAGATCTCGACGCCTAGGGAAATTCTGTTTCTTGCCATCGATCCAAAGTCGAGGGTAGCCGCGGGGTAGGAGCCAGGTTGCTGAATCAACCTCTACCGCTCCCTCTTCTGGAAGGAACTTGCAGGGGGCGGAACAAGTGATTCGCAGCTGACGGCCGATCTGCAGGGCTGCGGTGGGGCCGGTGCTTGGCTCTGGTCTGGGAACGGGTTCTTCCTGGGGATCCGGAAACTGAAATTCGATGGGTCTCGCATTGAGCCCTTCTGTGCTCGGGGTCGGCCTCTTGATAGGAAGTTGAGGGACGGGGGTGGTAGGTATCGGCTCTTTTGGCTGGATCGGATCGGGGGGCTGGGTCGGATTGGGCGGCCGGTGCTCGTCTTGGGAAGGATGGGCTCGGGGAGGCTTTTCGTCTTTCCTGTCATCGAGCCCTTTTCCTACCAGCAGACCTTCAGCTACCAAATCCCGCTTGGTTTGCAATCGGACTCTCAGCTCACCAATTCGTCTCTCACGGCTCCTGCTGACCTGGTATTCCCACCGCCTGCGCTCTCGATCCTGAAGATTCGCGGGCGGATTCAATCTCGGAGCCAGATGTTGGCCTCGGGAGATGGCGATGAGGACCATCTCGTGGGCCAGGTCTAGCTCGTTGCAATCTTCGTAGGCCTCGGCCAGAGAGACGAATGGGAAATAGCTCTCGAATGGATCGGTTCCGGAGGAGGTGAGGAAACCCGGATCCCCTCGCTGTCGGATCGCTTGTTTGAAGTGGTCGATCTGCACCAAACAACTTTCGCTCCGGAGAGCTGTTTGATATGCCTCCCACCAGTCGAGGGACTCGGCGGGTAGCTGGGCTGCTCCGAGAATGAATGCCAAGCCGACAGAGGGGAAGGCTCTGCCTATGATGCCAGGCCAGACGATCAGCAGGTGAAAGGTACCGAGGAGCCAGTGGAGAAGGTCTTTGAGGCTCGAAAGGGGACACTTTTGGTGATCCGGCGGCGCGGGAACCTGGTGAGATTTGTGAATGGGTTCCGGTTTCGTTTTTGGATTGGCCGAAAGATCCCGGCGATTCGCAAACAAGCAACTTTCACGACAGGAGTCCCGGGCAACAGCCGAAAGGCTCTTGAGACTGCGGTGAAATCGACTAATGGGCCATTCAGGGAGCATCTGGTGAAGGTCTGAGCCGGGCCAGGTCTACTAGCAGCTCAGCTTTTCTGGAAGTGAAGTCGACGGTTTTGAGGGCAGCGATCTCAGTGACCTTGGAAGCTCTTGCTGCCTGGTAAAGGTCTGGTTTTCCCGTTGTCGGAAACATCAGGGCGCCAGCGGTCCACGCAGCTGGAATTGCGCTCAGAGCCTTCTTCTTCTGATTTGAGGAGTCGTCCCCATCGCCGAAATTCAAGTGCAGCCAGATTCCCTCTTCGGCTTCCATCAAGGCCTTCATGGCCCGCAGGTCCCGGTCATAGCTGATGTCCTGGCGGTCCGGAAAAAGGAACTCGGCCTCATCGACGAATACTTGGCGATATCCACGAGGGAGCAGCCATATTTCGCCAGCGATCTCTAGAGCTCCCTCGGCTGGTCGAAAGCTGCACTTGCCGGCACAAGAAACCTTCAGATTTTTGCCGATATGCACTTGGACTGAAAGGTTGGAGCGAATCTCCTCTAAGACCTGGCGCTCCCTAGGAGTTGGAGCGATGGAGGGCCGCTCCGTGCCGCCGGTGCTGCCGGAGCTATCGGTGCTACCGGTTCCCGGGCTGGCCGTAGGAGGACTGGTATCGGGGTTGGTACTTGGAATGTTACTCGGAGCAGCATGGACCAGCGGTGGCTGGCTCTCTCGCTGCGGTGCCACCGGAGGGGCATGCTCGGTGACTTCTGAGATCGAAGGCGGTTCCACTGGGTTCTTCGGCAGCGGAGTGGGGACGGGCTTCGGTCTGGGTTGAGGAATCGTTGGTTCTATGGGCTGGAGAATGACCTCGCGGAATTCTTCAGCAGCTGGAGGGGGTGTCGTGGGCGGTGGAGTCTCTTGGGGCTCCTCTTGGGGGTTCTTCTTGGGCTTTCTGTTCACCTGCTGGTGTTTTTCCACTTGTAGCTGAGCTTTCAGCCTTCCCAGTTGATTCTCGCGGTGCTGTGCCAAGACGTAGAGCTGCTCGCTTTTTTTGTTTCGCCGGCTGTTCTGAAGCCGCACCAGCCGTTGGCGAATCCGACTGCCCCTCGCCACGGCTATGTCCACCATCTCCAGAGCTTGGGCGTGGTTGCCACACTCCATATAGGCCAGAGCTAGCTCGAGGTAAGGGAAGTAGCCTCTGATCTCGGGGCTGTTGCGATCCGAAGCTTCCAGGGCTGGCTCAGCCCTTCCTTGAGTCGCCTTGTCGAGATAGGCGATCCGCTGGGAACAGCCGCTGGTGTGGGGGGCTTGTTGGTACGCTTCCCACCACTCGAGATCATGAAAGCCCTGAGCCCCGGCAGCCCAAGAAATGCCTAATAAGAGGAGACTCAGCACAGCTGGCCGCCAGGAGGCGGAAAGGCATCTATCGCTACGGAAATCTCGATTCATCAGCGTTAAATATTTGAGCTTGTTTCCTGGTTGGGTTCAGTCGTCCGCATTCGAGGACCGCAGCGGCTCGATTTCTCAGTCCTACCTGGTAGAGCGAAAAGAGGAGTCAGAAGAGGTCAAAGGCGGGAGTCGCTCGAGGCTTGGGCAGGACCCGGGTACGCTCCGTGAGGCAAGGCGCAGGTTCAGTCCTACCCCATGCTAGACTTGGCACAGTCTTGAGTACTGAAAGCGTGGCTTCGGAGGGGTACCGGAGAGGAGCCGAAGGGCAATGGCGAAGGTCCGGTTGCGGGATATGGTCGTGGTGCTTCCAGGCATCGTGGGCAGCGTTCTGGAGAAAGATGGAAAGGACGTCTGGGCTCTTTCCGGTCAGGCTGCCTGGGGGGCCCTTCGAGGCCTTGGGGGAAGCCTCAAGGCATTGAAACTGGACGGTGATGATCCCCAGGTGGACGACCTGGGAGACGGGGTCCGAGCGTCTCGCCTCATTCCGGACTTTCACATCGTTCCCGGCCTGTGCAAAGTGGACGGTTACAGCGGGCTGCGGCGGCTGTTTCAGCAGCGTTTCGAAATCGTCCCCGGCGACCCGGAAAGTCCCAAGCCGGCCAACTACTTCGAGTTTCCCTACGATTGGCGCCGAGACAACCGGGTAGCCGCCCGCAAGCTACAGCGGCTGGTGGAGTCGGCTCTGCCCCGATGGCGGGACTACAGTGGTGCCCGGGACGCTCGGGTGATCCTGTTGGCCCACAGCATGGGTGGTTTGGTGAGCCGTCATTACCTGGAAGTACTGGGAGGTTGGCAGGAGTGCCGCGCTCTGGTTACCTTTGGGACTCCTCACCGGGGTTCCTTGAATGCCCTCGACTTTCTCGCCAACGGATACAAGAAAGCCTTTCTGGACCTCACGGAGATGATGCGTTCGCTGACCTCCGTTTACCAATTGCTGCCCATCTACCAAGCGGTCGGTTCCATTCAGGGCTACCAGCGCATCGCCGAGGGGCCTGCCCTGCCTCACGTGGACCGAGAGCGGGCCACGGCAGCCCTGGCCTTTCACCGTCAGATCGAAGCTGCCGTAGAGGAGAATCGACAGGACTCGCGGTTTTCGCGCCACGGGTACGAAATGGTGCCTATCATCGGCATTCGCCAACGCACCAAACAGAGTGCCTGGCTGGACGGAGATCTCCTGCGACCGAGTTTCGATCCTCCTCCCGTTGTGGAAGAGTCCCTGGCAGATGGAGATGGCACGGTGCCCCGGATCTCTGCGGTCCCCATCGAGCTTACGGGGAGGTTTCGAGACACCTATTTCGCTCAACAGCACAGCGCACTTCAGAATACGCCGAAGGTGCTGGATCAACTCTTCGAACGGCTCAAGCTCAGTCAGAATCCCCAGGCCGGCGCGGTGCGAGGTGGTGGAATATCTGACCGTCCTTCCTCTCCTCCCGCTCTCGGTCTGGAGGTGGATGACCTCTACCTGGCGGACGAGCCGGTGGTGGTGCGGGGGCAACTCTTCGACGTCACCGACCCGGGGAGGTTGGGAGCTCTGGTAGCCCGGCTCGAGCCCCTCACTTCCGGTGGCTCTTCCCAGCAGCTCCCTTTGGAGCCGGGGGCTGATGGTTGGCAGGTAACCGTGGGAGGCCTCGCCGCTGGTACCTATCGGGTCACCCTGTCGGCGTCCGGCGCTCCCTACGGAGGCCCCTCGCCGGTGGATGCCCTTTTCGAGGTGGCGGGAGCCTGAGCCGCCCATGCCCTGGCCCCCCTGGCCCAAGGCCGACGAGAAAGGTCTGGCCCGCTACGTCAACCCTCGAGCTGCCCAGTCTGCCTCCCAGATAGCCGCCCCCAATCGTTTGGATCTGGGCGGACTCCCGGAAGGCCGTCGCCGATTGGTGGAATTTCTCTACGACTCTCTAGCCGAGGGCGAGGCTCCGATTCAATACGCTCGGGAGAAGTTTCACTTTCACGATCAGGAGCAGCTCCTTCGGCCCCCGGGGGAGATTCTCGGCCCGCCGGGAGAAGGGACCTGTTTGGATCTGGCGGCGTTGTTCTGTGGCCTCTGCTTGGCCCATGACCTGCTCCCTCTACTCATCGTCATCGAAGGCCATGCCCTGGTCGCCGTCTCACTGAGTCACGAGCGCAAGACCGATGGGGCGGATCGTTGGGATGCTTTCGACCGGCGGGAGCTGGAAGACTTCTCCGGCGGCTTGTGCGATGAGGCAGCGGTGCTGCGCGCTCTGGTGGAGAGTGGTACCTACGTGGCTCTTGAAACCACTGGCTTTGCTCGCTCCCGGTCCTTGGATCCTCAGTCCCCGGAAGGCAGCGGCCGAGACGGCCGGGGTCTGCTCTCTTTCGACCGGGCGGTAGCCGCTGGTCAGGAGCAGCTGCATCTACCGGGGAGGCCTCTGCGGTTCGCCTTGGATGTCCATCTGCTCCAAGCCAAGGGTTTCTCGAGTCATGACCCAGGGGAGAAGCGGAGGCAGAAACGGTTGGAGATGGCCGCCAGAGAGGATCTTCGAGGGTTGGCTGGAGCCGGTTTGGCCCGACCGGACTATCGCTCCGGGGTCTCGGGGCTTCTGGACTACTACGTCGGTCGCTTCGTGGGCCGCCAGGCAGAGTGGAACGCCGTGGTGGACTTCGTTGCTCAGGGGGAGAAGCCCTATTTACTGGTCGAGGCCAGTGGAGGCTTTGGCAAATCTACCTTCATGGCTCATTTGGTACATCGTTCGGAAACGGGCACCTGGCCCCAGCCGGCTCCCCTGGTGGTGTTCTTTTTCGTCCGCTCCGAAGGGGGGCGCAATACTCCTACTGCCTTTCTTCGCGCCGTCAACAGTCAACTCCTAGGAATTCTCGGGGCGCCGGGGGGAACACCTACGGACTTGGAAGAGCTCCGTGTTCAATGGGAGCAGCTGTGGCAGCTCGCTCACCAAGCGGCTACAGAAACCTCACCGCTACTGCTTCTCGTGGATGGGCTGGACGAAATGGCTCCTGCCTCGACCCGGGGAGATCTTTGCATTGCAGATCTGCTGCCGTCTGTTTTGGGAGAGTTCACTCGGGTCATTGTTTCGTCTCGGCCCAACCCTCCCGCCCAGGAGCAGGTGGTCCGGGAACATCCCCTGAGGAGGTCTGCGGAGCTCTCCCTGGGAGGCTTCGATATCTCTAGCGTTCAAGCTCTTCTGCGCCATGTTTCTGGCAAGACGGAGCTGGATAGGTTTGCTGAGCGGGTTCGCCGGCTCACCGGTGGGGAGCCCCTCTTCGTACGTTTCGTTGGGGAGACCTTGGCTAGTCAAGGAGAGGAAGCTCTGTTTCGCCTCGAGCAGGATCCACCGGAGGATGTGGGCGGTTTTTTCCGGGACCAACTTCGAGCCTTGGAGAAGACCGCGGAAGGGGAGCTATCTTGGGATCTGTTGGGGCTCTTGGTAGCGGCAGTCCGTGGCTTGACCGCGTCGGAAATGGCGGCGGCGTTGGAGACGCCAGGGCGCTTGGTCCGCAAGGCACTGGCTCCCTTGGAGCGATTTCTTCTCGGCAGCGATCGGTTGGAGCTCATGCATGCCAACCTTCGAGGTGCTTTGGAGGACGACTTGGGGGAGGGGGAAGTGAACCGCTACCGAGATCGCATCTTGGCTTGGTGCCGTGGTTTCGAAGAGCAAGGCTGGCCGGAGAGCACTCCGGATTACGCTCTGGCCGCCTATGCGCGCCACCTCTTCGAGCTCGATCGGCAAAAGGAGTTGTCCGCTCTGGTGAGCTCGTCGTGGTTAGAGTGCCACCGCAGGCGATTTCATCGCTTGGATGGCTTCGTCCGGGATGCTGAGTTGGCTCTCGAGGCGGCCCGAGAAGCTGAGCCTCAGGACCTGTTGTCAGCGATTCAGATCTGCCAGGTCCTGGCGACCGCCGGGTCGTTTGCTACTTGGACACCGGTAGGGGCCATCGCCGTGTTGGCTCGAACAGGTCGGTTGGGGGAAGCGGAAGGCTATGCCGCTCTGGTGCAGGACCCCCAGCGCCGGTGCAAGGCCTTCCTGGAGCTCGCTGCCGCTCATCTGGCCGAGGGAAGGGGAGAGAACGCCCGAGGTGCTCTCGATCATTGCCTCGACGCGGCAGCCGCCATCACCTTTTCGAGCTGGATGGTGGACTGCCTAGTGGAGTTGGCAGGAGCTCTCGGCCAAGCGAGGCATGGGGCTGGTCTGGAGTCGGCCCTGGAGCTAGCTGGAAGCCTGTCGAAGGAGGATCCCGGGGAAGCCTTCACTGCTGCGGCCGCTTTGGTGCCAGGATTCGTAGCTGCCGGACTCGGGGATCGGGCTCGGGATGTCGCTGCTGAGCTACTCGGTCAAGCGACCGGGGGCTTTGGCTTCGAGATTCTACCGGCAGCGGCTGCCCTAGCTGCCCAGATGGATCCCGAGGTGTTGAAGGCGCTGACTTCCCAGGCCATCCAATGGACGACTCCGCGCCCCGATGCACCGGCTCCTGACCCTATTCCCCAGGATTCCTCTGACGACGACGAAGAGTCTGCCGTGTCTTTGGCAGTGGCATCCCAGGGGCTTGCCTCCTTGGCCCAGGCTTGGGAGCGGGCTGGGGAGCCCGATCGGGCCCTGGAGCTAGCACAGGGGGCGTTGGATCTACTGACCAAGGACCGAGATGCCCGGCAGCGAGTTCGTGGCTACCTCGGTTGCGTCGAATATTTGCGTTCCCCCCTGTTGCTCCCGGTGGGTGCCCGAGCCGCGCAGGGAGCCCGAGAGAGTGTCACCAGGATGCAAGGGCCTTGGGTCTCCTATGCTCTTTGCGAGGCTATTTCTGTTCAGGCAGTGATGGGAGACCGGGAAGGGCTTTTCACCCTCAAAAGCTGGATCGAAGACAGCTCCTTGGATCAGGACGATCTGGACGGTCCTCTCGAAGGGCTCGCTGGAGCCTTCGCCCACCTTGGGGAAGCGGTGGCGGCCCGGGAGGCGGCGGAAGGGATTCTCTGCGAGGACGACTCGTATCAAGCGGAAGCTTGGCTCAAGGTGGCGACCGGATTGGCCCATTGCCAGCTTTTCCCGGAAGCCATCGCAGCAGCGGGGGAGAACCCGGAGGCCGAGAAGCGCGCCGCGGGTTTGGGAGCTGTGGCAATCGAATATCTACGGGCCGGTGGACGGCAGGAGGCGGTTGATCTGGCGGAGAAGGCTATCCGCGAAGCTCAATGCCTGGACGGGGAGTCGGGGAAGGCCGCGGCCATGGCAGAGGTGTCACTTGCTTTCAGTGATAGGGCCTCCAGCGATAGAGCCCTCAACGAAAGGGCCTTCGAAGCGCCGCAGGAGAAGGCCAGGGAAGCACTCGAGCGTTCCCTGAAGGAGCTTGCGGCCATCCCTCCCGGAACTCGCACCGGGGCCTTGGTTCAGCCGATCTGCCTGGCTCTGGTGGCGGCGGAGCGATTCGATGAAGCCGAGGACCTGGTTCTCCAGCTGCGTATGGAGCCAATGGTGAGCGAGGTTCTTGGAGCCGTGGTCGAGGGGTTGGTGACGGTTGGGCGAGGGGAAGAGGGAAAGCACCGAGCGGCGAAGCTGAAGAAGCGAGTCAACGCCCTCTCCGGACGGCCCTTCGAGAGAGTCCGCATGCAACTGGCCCTGGCCTCGGCTATGGAGTCGGTGGGCGAGCCGGTGGCCGCCTCGGAAGCCAGAAGCAAAGCCAGGAAGGCGGCCCTCGCCCGGAGTTATGGCGATTCCCCCAGCTCGGACCTCCTGGCGCTGGTAGCCCGGTCAGAGGCGGCGGCGGGTCAGGCCCAGGAGGCCCTGGATTTGTTAAGGAAGGCGGAGTTCATCGGTCCCCAGGCTCGGCCCCCACTGAGTGGCAGCGGCCCAGCTGCCGCGGCGCTGGAGATTCTAGGGCGAAGGGAGGAGGCTCATTCCCTGGGCCGGCAGGCAGTGAGGGGGTGGCTCGAAGACGACGAAGATACTGTTCTGCGGCCGGATCGCTTCGTCGAGCTGGCAGAAGTTCTTGGTGACCGGGAGGAAGATGCTTGGCTCGAGGAGTTGCTGCAAATCTCGAATCGTTCGGTTCTGGGGCCGGATCGAGGGGAAGCGTTGGCAGCCCTGGCAGCGGGCTTCCACCGGGCTGGCCGGCACGATCTGGCGTGCCGGCTGGTCCTGGAAGCCTTTTCTGCGGCCCGTCTCCAGGGGCGCTATAAATTTTTCCGGGTATTGGGATTGGCAGCACCTCTCCTGGCTGCACTGGACCAGGGCGAGAGCTTGTGGTGGATCTTTCGAGCTATTTACCAGGCGGATAGTTGGTGGCAACCTAATGAGTAGGCCAAGGTGAGTGAAGACGAAAGCCCGGTGGCGGGGATGGGCGTTTTGACTCGTTTCGGCAGGGCTGTTAGCGTAATCGGAAGAAATATAGATACCCCGCTACTCAACCCATAGGGAGTAGAAATGGTGAAATCTCGTTGGTCATTCTCAGGGCGACGGTGGGTTGCTGTGACGCGCTCCTGGCGTGGGGGCCTAGTTGTCCTTGCTGTCGGTAGCAGCTTGCTGCTCCCAAGCCTCGCTCAATCCTTGGCTCAGTCGACCGCGGAGCCGCCACTGGAGACTTCTGAGGAAGCTCCCAAGAGCGCCGACGAAGAGCACGCCGCATTGTTTCTCGAAAATCGCTTCCCAGCGGCGACGACCTGCGCTACCTGTCACCCCAAGCACTATCGAGAGTGGTCCGTCTCTTCCCATGCCTACGCTCAAATGAGCCCGGTATTCAATGCCATGCACGGCACCATTCTCAAACTGACTAACGGAACCAACGGCGACTTCTGCATCCGTTGTCATACCCCGGTAGGAATGAATTTGGGAGAACCGGAGTTCATGAGCAACTTGGATCGCCACCCGACCTCCCGGGAAGGGGTGACCTGTATTACCTGTCATCGCCTCAACAAAGCCTACGGGAAGTTGAGTGGCCGCTTGGCGATCGTCGAAGGAGATCTCTTCGAACCGGTGTACGGCCCCAAGGGCAACGAAGAGTTGGAACGGGTCATCGACAGTGGTGATTACAACGTCAACACCGTTAGAGGAAAAGCGGGGCGAGCTGTCCACACGAAGGCGGAGAAGTTCTTCCAATTGTCGACTTCCGGAATATGCGGCACCTGTCACGACGTCAACCTGGTCAACGGCTTTCGCTTGGAAGAAGCTTTTAGCGAATTTAAGAATTCCCCCGCGGCGAAGGAGGGAACCTCCTGTCAGGATTGCCACATGGGGGTCGAGCCCGGCAAAGTCTCCGGGTACCAAGAAGGACCGGCGGCCATGGTCGGCGGCAAGCCCACGGCGGATCGCAAGATCACCAACCATATGTTTATTGGGCCGGACTATTCCGTGATTCACCCCGGCCTCTTTCCTCACAACACCGAGGCTAGCGAATTGGCTTCCTTGAGAGAGTGGCTGACCTTTGAGCACGAGGCGGGTTGGGGGACCGATAGCTTCGAGGAAGAGATTCCAGAGGGCTTTGAGTTTCCGGAACGCTGGCAGTCGGCGGATGATCGCTACGATGCTCGCGACGTCCTCTCGGACAACCAAGAGCTGCTGGCGGAAGCGACCCGGGAACGGCGCAAGATCCTCCGGGAGGGATATCGTATCGGCGAGATCGTGGTCGAAAAGGTGGGCTCGAAGGGGATTGTGTTTCAGGTCGAGGTGCGCAACGGCACCAACGGCCATGGCGTTCCCACGGGTTTCGACGCGGAGCGCTTGGTGTTTCTCCGCACTACGGTACGGGATGCCCAGGGAGAAGAGGTCTTCGTATCTGGGGATCTCGATCCCAATGGAGACGTGCGGGACGCTCACTCTATTTACGTTCATAACGGAGAGTTACCCGCCGACAAATACCTTTTTAGTCTGCAATCCAAGTTCGTCACCCGCATGGTTCGAGGGGGCGAGCGGGAGCAGGTGCTGGCGGTAAACTACTCTCCCGATCCGCTGCCCTTCCTCAGGCCATCGACGTCTTCCACGATCCTCACGGGTCGCCCTCGGGGAGCTCGGAAGCACAAAATGAACATCGAACCCCTCGGCAACCGCTGGGCCAAATACAAAGTGGCCGGCGATCTGCTCACCGGTCAGGCCCCCTATACGGCGACGGTGGAGCTGGTGACGGGGATGGTGCCGATCAATTTGATCTATGAGATCAAGGACGTTGGCTTCGACTACGGCATGAGCGCTCGAGAGATCGCCGACGGGGTGGTGGCTGGACACCTGGTTCTGTGGACGCGAGAGGTGACCCTTCCGGAGGGACCTTTGAAGGAACCCTGGGTGGACTTGGGGCCTCCGGATCAGGATCCACAGCGGCTCGACGACCCTCAGCCGCCGATGCAGAAAACCGCCTCGGCGGAGGGACTCAGCGATGACCCAGCGGCAGGGGAGAAGTCCAGTGGTCGCTGAGATGAGAATTTTGGGACGGACCTTCCTGCCCGGGGGGATGGCGGCAATCCTTGGGTTGGCGCTGCTCGCTGGACCAGCCCTTGCGAATGATGAAGAGGATGCCACGGTCTCCTCTGCAGCCGCGTCTTCCGCAGCCGTGTCTTCCGCAGAAGCGGCAGAGACGGCGAGCTCGAAAGGTGACTCGAAAAAGGCTTCGGCAGAGGGAGATCACCGCCCTTCGGAAACGAAGGGGCATGGGGCCTCCGGCAAGGGGCACTCTAGCCGGCTACCGGATAAAGAGATTCCGCTGCAATTGGAGGGATTTCCCCAACGCCCGAAGCCCATCATCGAGTTGGGTGAGCCTTTTCTCGGCACGGGGACTCTGAGCCCGGGTTGGGAGCTGCCTACCGGGGCCGTGTGGCAACCTTCCCTCCTGGTTTTCGGAAATTTGCGCGCGGCGCTTCAGAGCTTCGACAACGACGGTTCCCAAGTGAGTGAGTTGGCGGCGCGGCTGGACCTGTTTGCGAATCTCTCTCTCTCCGGATCCGAACGGATCGTGTTGGCGTTTCGTAATCTCGACCAGGACGGAAGGTTTACCCGCTATACCCTGGACTCGGACCTTCCTGGTCAGGAAGACGGTTTCGAGGATGAGCTCAATGCGGAGATCACCAGCCTGTTTTTCGAAGGAGATTTCGGCGAGATCTTTCCCAACCTCGATCGCGACGACTTCGGCAATACCGACGTCGGTTTTTCTCTGGGTCGCCAGCCGCTGTTTTTCCAGGAAGGCATTTTGATCAACGACAGCATCGATGCCATCGGCCTGACCCGCAATACCTTGCTCCCGAAGAACACCTCAAATTTTCGGACCACCCTTCTCTTCGGCTGGAACAACGTGCACCGAGGCAGCGTGGACGATGACGATGCTCGGATCTTTGGCCTGTTGACCTCGACGGATTTTCGCAAGTCCACGGTAGACGCCGACTTTCTCTATGTCACCTCGGAAGAGTCCACTGGAGACCTGGCCAGCGTCGGGATCAGTGCGGTTCAGCGGTTGGGGCAACTCAACTCGTCATTTCGCATTCTGGGCTCCGTCGCCGTCGATGAGGAAACCCCCTTCGCCACCGATGGAGTGCTGCTGTTTAGCGAGCTCTCTTGGACTCCCCATGGCACTCACGATTTGATGTACATCAACACCTTTGCTGCCATCGATGAGTTTTCTTCCGCCTCCCGGGGACCCGGTACCGGAGGCCCCTTGGGACGGGCCGGCATTAGCTTTGCGGCGGTGGGGCTGGGAAGCTACGGAGCGGCGCTCAGCAGTCGAGCTCGAGAGGTCGTTGGTGGGGCCGTGGGGTACCAGAAGTTCATGAAGAAGACCCGTCGCCAACTGATCGTAGAGTTAGCGGGCCGGGTGGGCACGGCCAACGATGTGTCGGATGCCGCTGCGGTCACCCTGCGTTATCAAATGGCTTTCGGACGGCGCTTCGTCTTGGTATTGGATGGGTTCGGAGGTTGGAGGGGAAAGACCAATCTACCCGGAGCCGAGGACGCCAGCCTGTTCGGTGGCCGCCTGGAGTGGGTGACGAAGTTTTGATGACACGACCCCATTGGATTCTCCCGGGAGGTGCTTCCCTCCCTGTTTCGAGGTCGAGCCCACACCCGTGGTGAGTCGGAACAGATTCCTTGGCTGGGCAGCGGTCGCTTCCACGGCGGTGGCGTTGTCGTTTCTTCAGTTTCAATTGAACGCCCAGAACGAAACGTCGGCGGTTGCTGGCGGCGAGTTCGCTCGGCAGGACCCGGCCAAGATCGTCGCTGCCACCACTTGCGGCGAATGTCATGTCTCCGAGTTCGAGGTCTGGAAGCGAACTCCCCATTCGACCAGCTTCAAAACCCTCCACCGCAAAGAGTCGGCAGAGGCCATCGCCGGCAAGATGGGCTTTCGCTTGATCAAACGCCAGAGTCTCTGTCTGAGCTGCCACTATACGGCGGTGGTGGAGAGGGAGCAGCTGCGGGCCGGCTCGGGGGTTTCTTGCGAATCCTGCCACGGTGCGGCTCGGGATTGGCTCGACGTTCACAACAACTATGGCTCCGGAGCCGACTACGGCAGCGAGACGGCGGAGCATCGTCAGAAGAGGATTGAAGACAGTCGCCGGGCAGGGATGCGGCGGCCTTCAGATCTCTATGACACGGTGGCGAGCTGTTATGGCTGCCATACCGTGCCGGAGGAAGAGCTGGTCAACGTTGGAGGTCACTCCACTGGCAGCGCGACCTTTGAGTTGGTGGCTTGGCAGGAGAAGATTCGTCACAACTTTCTCCAATCGTTTCTCACCGGAGATGGTTCTGAGAACGCGGTGAGACCCCAGGAAGACCTGCGCAGAGCCTACGTCGTGGGGAGAGCCCTCGACCTCGAGTTCAGCCTGCGGGGAATGGCCGAGGCGACGGGCAAAGGGGTCTATACCAAGGCGATGAGTCGCCGGGTGCGAACCTCCCTGTCGGAGCTGAGAGCAATCGCTTCCGAGGCCACTCTGGTGGAAGTGGAAGAGATGGTGGCGACGGTTCGGGCGGTGGAAGTCATTCCCAACAATCGCCAAGCCCTCCTCGAGGCGGCAGACAAGATCGAAGCGGCGACCCGCAGGTTCCTGGAGAAACAGGATGGCACTCAGCTCGCCAGTCTCGATGGGTTGATGTCGGGGGAAGGTGGTTCCCAGGTAGCGGACCTGGAGGAGGATGGGGAACCGGACACGGAGGAAGAAGATACCGAATCACCCCAGTTAGCGGCCACCACAGACCAGGCGGGCAATCCGAACCCTCCCGCCGGTGGAACCACCGCGGATGGGGCATCGGCGGCGCCGGCCCGACCGCAGGTGGTCGGCAAGCGGAAGAACCGAATTCGACCCAAATCCCGTCATGCCACCATTGGTCCTGGCAGCTGTAGCGGCTGCCACGGCCCGCAGAATGGTTGGTGGTACGAGGATCCTCATTTCGCAGCTGCGGACCCCTTCTTTGACCAACGCCCGAAGAATGTCCAGATCGCTCGCCTCTATGGCCTCAGCCCGGGAAAGATGGCCCGGGGAAACCAGATTTGCATGGATTGTCATGGCTCCGTGGTCACCGGGCGAGAGAGCCGGGAAGTGCAGGATGGAGTTGGCTGCGAGAGCTGTCACGGTCCCGCCAAAGAGTGGCTAGAGCCTCATCAAGAAGGGGATGAATCCCTCGGGCCCCAGCGGCCTGGCTATGTGGCTGCGTTGAAATTGGGGAAGCTTGATCTTCCGGACTTGAAGGTTCGAGCCAAGGTTTGCAGTGGCTGTCACTACATCACCGACTCTCGGTTGATCTCTTCCGGCCATCCCTCCGGCAAGGGCTTCGATTACGCGGCCGGAATGGCTCAAGTGCGCCATTGGGAGAAGCCACTCGCCTCGTCGAGCTCATTACAAGCGGCTTTCTCGACCGCCCTTTCGGCTCGTGGAGCGGTGCCGGACGTGCCCATCGCGACCTGGGCCCAAGCTCCGCCGGGGGGGGCCGGGGGTGGGGGCTCTGGTGCTCGCCTCGGTGAGGCAGCAGATTCTTATCTGGCTCAATCGACCGAGGCGTCTTACCGTCGTCGCCCACCGCGGCCTCGAGGTGCCGGTGGGGGAAGAACCAGAGGTTCCTCTGCCGCGTCGAGATCCTCCCGGGCTCCCGTAGATTTGAATTTGCCCCCTTTTCCCGAGATCGCCGAATCCACTCCCGTGGAGGAAGTCCTTCGTCATCTCAAAGAGCGCCTGGAGGCCCTATACCGGGCTCTGGGCCGATCCGCAGAAGGAGAGCCATGAGCCAACAAGGCGAAGCTGCCATCGGTAAGACGATGCTCAAGCGTATCGAGCAATATCGCGACCGGTGGACCTCGGACGGAACCACGACGGGGTTGGTATCTCTGTCGGACAAACTATCCCCGGCTCAGCTGAAGACCTACGAGATTTTTGCCGATTACGACGACAAATTTCTAGAGAGAATCAGCCCGGATGTTTCCGTGGCGGTGTGGAAAAAGGGTGCGGTTCTCTTCGAAGAGGGTTCCTACCTGGACCTGGCGTTTTTCGTTGCCGATGGGGAAGTGGAGATTTTTCTTCAGGCCCAGAGCAATCAGGAGACCGGTGCCAGTCCCATTTTCGATCTCTCTCGCACGGGCATCATTCGGCCGGAAGAGGCGAAGTCGATCCTGGCGGCGGCTTCCCCGAAAGAGGTTTCCGGGACGGTCGAGAAGACCTTCCTGGGAACGTCCAGCAAGATTTCCAAGGCTTCCCAGGAGGGCGCCGGTGGGGATCACGAAATCACTTTCCTGGCCACCATGGACTTCGATCTACCCCAGGGAGCAGCGACGCGCCTGGGCCCCGGCGAGCTGTTCGGCGAAATCGGTGCCCTGAGCGGCTGGCCTCAGTCGGTGACCGCTCGGGTGTCTTCCGATTGTCGCCTGGTGCAGATCCGCGTGCCGGCCCTGCGGCTCATGAGGCGCAAGTCCGCCGCTTTGAAAGCTCGCTTGGATTCCATCTACCGCAGCCGCTCCCTCTTTTCCCAGCTCAAGACGTCTCCTTTGTTTCGTGGGACCACGGACCTCTTTCTGGATGGTTTGAAAGAGATCGTCGAGTTGGTCTCCTGCGAACCGGGAGAAGTGATCGTGCGACAAGGGGAGCCAGCGGATTGTCTCTACCTCTTGCGGTCCGGCTTTGTACGGCTGATTCAGACGGTGGGCGAAGGGGAAGCCGGCGTTTCCTATCTCTCCAAGGGGATGAGCCTCGGTGAGGTGGAGCTATTGGTCGACGGGGTAGACAGCTGGGAATCGACAGCGGTTTCGGTGGAATTCGTGGAATTGGTCAAGATTCCCGCCGAGGCCATGCAGAGCCTGCTCGACAACTTTCCGGAAGTGGCGGAGCGGCTGTGGCGAAGCTGCGCAACCCGCATCCGAGAGGTGGGTTTCAGCAAGCGCCACGTGGCTCATGCGGAGTTCACTCAAGTGGCCCTGGACATGGGGTTGGTCCAGGGCAGTAGCATTCTCGCCATCGACCTCAACTCCTGCACCCGCTGCGACGACTGCGTGAAGGCTTGTGCCGATACCCACGAGGGCCGGTCCCGTTTCGTCCGGGAAGGAGATAAATACGACAACTTGCTGATTCCTCGGTCCTGTTACCACTGCCGAGATCCAGTTTGCCTAGTGGGTTGTCCCACCGGGGCGATCCATCGCGCCGGGGTAGATGACGTAGTGGAGATCGAAGACAAGATTTGTATTGGTTGTTCTACCTGTGCGAACAACTGCCCTTACGATGCCATCGTCATGCACGACACGGCCACGGTCTGGCCGGAGGACATGGTTCCTACCGGGCTTCGAGGGCGAGAAAGAAGGGTCGCCAGTAAATGTGACTTGTGCCACGACACCGGTCACGGGCCGGCCTGTGTGAGCAATTGCCCCCAGGGCTGCGCCTTTCGAGTTGGATCCTTGGAAGAATTCCAGCAGCTGCTGGCGCGGGAGACTTGAAGAGATCATGGGGAAAGGGAAAAAGAATGCCCCGAGGCAGGGAGTGGCCCGTTGGGTCTTCGTCGCGGCGTTGGCTCTGGCCGCCTTGGCCTTTGTTCTCAATGTGTTTTTTTCGGAGCTGAGACCCGGCAATATTTGGGGTCTCTCCTATGGAATTTCAGCCGCGGTGCTCTTTCTGGGTGCCCTCTTGTGGGGGTGGCGTCGCCGAACTATGAGCTTCGCCTCGAAGCGGCGCTGGGGAAGCTCCCGAGCTTGGTTGTCCTTTCACATTTATGGGGGCAGTCTGTTTCTGCTCCTGATGCTCATGCACAGCGGTTTCAGATGGCCCACGGGTACTCTCAACTGGTGGCTTTGGGCCCTTTCCCTATGGGTAGTGACGAGCGGTTTCATCGGCTTGGGCCTACAGCGTTGGCTACCGAGAGTCCTCACCTCCGGTTTGCCCGTCGAGGTGAATTACGAGCGGATCCCGGAGTTGGTAGAGCAGGTACGGGTGCGGGCTGAAGAAGTCGCTCTCAGCGCCTGTGAGCCAACCCGAGATCTCTACCGGCAGCGGATCGAGCCGGCCCTCGAGGCTCCGCGCCGGCGCCTGGGGTATTTTGTCGACGTAACCGGCGGTTGGGGAGCCCGGCAACGGGAATTCGATTACCTACGGAACCTCTTGGGAGAGGATGAACGGCAGAAGCTAGGGCAGTTGGAGGAGCTCTACCGAAGCAAGTTGGCCATGGATGCTCACTACACCCTTCAGGCGGCTCTGAGGTATTGGTTGTTCGCCCACCTGCCGGTTTCTCTGGGGGCATTGGGGCTGCTGATGCTACATATTTTTTCGGTATTGTACTACTAGATTTCGCCACCAGACTAAGCCTGTGAAGGGCCATCCCGAGGAAGGTGGACCAGAGAAGTCAGACCACGGAAGACGGGCCACAGAAGATGGACCAGGGAAGAGGGAACAAGGAAGCGATGCGCGTTCAACGAAATCGTCAGCGGGAGAGAAAGGGAGTCTTTGGCCGGGCTGGCTTGAACCTGACAAAGAAATACCTGCGACCCACTTCGAGGCGACCCATGGTCCTCTTAGGAGTCGGTCTGCTGGCGTTGATTGTGGCGATAGCGACGGTGGATTTTGTCGCCCGGGACGGCGGCTTGCTGGCCAGTGGCCCGTTATCCTCGGCCCACGCTAGCTTGAGCAACGACTGTAGTGCTTGCCATACCCCGGGGGGAGAGGTCGTCAACGACGCCTGTTCGACCTGCCACGAGAAATACGGCGACGAATTAGGGGTCTACACTTTTTCGGCTCACTATCTCTACCGAACCAACGACTTTCAACGTTTGGTACCGTCGCCTCAGGAAGTGCCCTGCAGCAGCTGTCACCCGGAGCACCAAGGGAGCCAGGCGGAGATCATCTCCATCGAAGACAGCCGCTGTCTCGACTGCCACGCCTACGGCTCCTTCAATCGGGATCATCCCCCCTTCGAGGTGGCGCCGGTGCCGGCCGAAGAGGCGCCTCTGAGCTTCACCCACATTCACCATGTGAAAGAAGTGATGGAGCGCCAGCAACTAGTGGATTTGGAAAAAGCCTGCCTCCATTGCCATCAACCGCGGCCCGACGGCAAGAGCTTTCAGGCTATCGACTTCGGCCTCCACTGTGATTCCTGCCATTTGACCACGGGCGTAGGGACTCCTCGACTGCCCATCGCGGCGGCGGGCAGCGACGAAATAGGTGTTGAGACCCTCGACGCCATCCTGCAGCAGGGAGCTCCCGGGAGTCGTTGGGCCCTCTTCACCAACCCGGGGGAGTTTCGCCAGGCTGGCAATGGAGTGCGCAAATCTCCTCTCGATCACCGGGATCCTTGGGTCCTGCACAACCTTCGTCGATTGCGAGGCCTGCTCTTCGAGGACCCCGGTCTGGCGGATCTTCTACAGGCCTCCGCAGACATTCCGCCGGACCAGGTCCGGGATCTCTACCGTGAAGCCATCGAGACCTTGGAGGGTTACACGCTGGGATTGCGGTCGACGCCGGACGGAGAGGTGCAAAAAGAGTTGGAGCGCATCGAAGGCATGTTGCGGGAGCTGCGCCGGGCCTTGCGAGACCCTTACACCCCCTTGGACGAGACTCATTTTCCGCTCGCCCTGGGAGAACCCCGTGAGGGGCTCAGTGAGGAGCGCAAAGAAGAGATTCACAGCCTGATCGCTGACCTGACCCAGCCCTGCACGTCTTGCCATCGAGTGGAGGATGCCACCATCCAGCGGGTGCAGAAAGATCAGCGCACTTGGAATCGAGCCGAGTTCAATCACCGGGCTCATATTCTTCAGCGGCGCTGTCTAGACTGCCATCAGGAGATTCCTTTCGAGGAGTATCTCGGCGACGGAGCGGTCAGCACGGAGAAACCGCCGGCGGATCTGGATCACGCCGGTATCGAGAACCTGCCGACGATGGAAACGTGTCAGGACTGCCACCGTCCACAGGTCGCTTCCAATCGGTGCGCCACTTGTCACGTCTTTCATCCGGACCAAAGTCGCCGTTCCGAGCTGTTGCTTTACTTGGACTGAGACCCCGGTCTTGAAAAGACTGAGTTGAGACGACTGTGTTGAGAAGACTGTTTTGAGACCCCAGTATTGAGAACAACGGATCGAGAGTATGAAGTTGAGGGAAGCATGAGAGCCCGACTGTTCTGTCGTTACGGAAAAATGAAAGGTGCCAGCTTCGAGATCGGCGAGGAGGTCACCCTCGGTCGGGGAGACAGCAACACCATCGTGCTCCCCCCCAAGGCCATCTCGAGCCACCACGCAAAGATCCTCTACGACGCCGATCGAGGGGGCTATGTCTTGGAGGACCTCGGTAGTCTCAACGGGACCGAGGTGGACGGCGCTGTGGTGTCCTCGCCCCGCCGCCTAGACCGCTTGCACCTGATCACTTTTGGAGGTTCTCTGGACTTCATCTTTCAGAGTCTCGACGCCTTCCCCAATGCCTCTTCCTTGGAATCTTTCAAAGGTTCTTCCGCCAAGGAAGGAACCCAGGCTGGGGTCGAGCCGCCGGATTTGCCATCGATTCTCGCGTCGCAGAAGCCGGGAGCTTCCCCCGCCAAGGGGCCGGAAGGAGGAGGGACTCTGATCGACCGAGCAGGAGTGGTGTTGCCGCCCAATCTGGGGAGCCTGCCGGAGGACGTGTCGGTGGATTCGCTGGGTGCTTCGCCGTCCTCAGAAGCGCCGCTTCAGCCAGCCCACCCTCAAGGCACCCAGGCCGACGTCGATCTTCCTAGCCTTCCCCTTCATCTCCAAGGGGGCGGCTCGGGAACGCCAAGTTCTATCCCTGCCTCCGCCGAGGCGAGCCCCTCCGAGGTGACCAACTCAGAGCCGACACCCCCAGAGCCAACACCCCCAGAGCCGACAACTCCAGCCAAGCCATCCTTCTGGTTAGAGCTCAGTAGTCCCGTGGGGCCGCCCCGCAAACTGACCTTGGTGGAAGGGGACAATGTCGTCGGCCGGGGAGAGGGAGCCGAAGTAATTCTGGAGGGGCCGGATATTTCCCGCCGCCACGCGGTAATTTCTCTGCGCGGAGAGAGCCTCACGCTCCGGGACGAAGGCAGTAGCAATCACACCTACCTCGGTGGCCAGCGCCTTACCGGAGAGGTGCCTTTAGAGGTTGGGGTCGAGATTCGCTTCGGCAGCCTCGAAGCGCGCCTGAAAAGCTCTCTCCAACGCGTCGATCGGGAGGATCCATCTTGAGTCAAGACACCGTCCAAGCTGATGCCGGTAGCCCTTCCACAGAGGTCCCCCAGAACGAGGTCGTCGATCTCTTGGTGGTGGGAGGTGGGCCCGGAGGGATGGCAGCCGCCTGCCGGGGCCAGGAATTGGGTCTGTCGGTGCTGATGATCGACTATGACGACCTCATGAAGAGGATTCGGGACTACGGAAAAGACAAGTTGATCCTGCCGAGTTTCGGTGGCGGAGACCGCATGTGCTTCCCGAAGGGAGGGGAGCTCGTTTCGGCTCTTCATTTCGCGCCCATCGACAAAGATGAGATGTGCCGAAGCTGGAAAGAAGTTGCTCACGGGGAAGGGATCGATCACCGCATCGGCGCTGAGCTGACGGGTTTGGAGCGACAGGGGGACGGCCTACTCCTGGCCCGCATTTGGGACCATAGCGGCAGATGCGATGCATCGATTCAAGCCCGCTACGTCGCTCTGGCTCTCGGCAGGGGGGTTCCCCGCCGCTTCGATATTCCTGGCAACACGGAGGGCATCGCTTTTCGCCTCACCGACGCGGAGGCCTATGTGGGGCAGCCGGCCTGCGTGATTGGCGGCGGCACCTCCGCAGCGGAGGCGGTCATCGCATTGTCCAACGCCAAGGTCGCTGCGGGCGACCCCTCCGAGGTCTACTGGTCTTACCGTGGGGACAAAATGCCTCGAGTCTCGAAGGCCTTGGCGGAGGCTTTTTTCGAGGCTTACGTGGGGAACGGCAACGTTCGGTATTACCCCCGCAGCGAGCCGACCGCTGTGGTGACGGCGGAGGATCGCCGGGAATACCTCTCTCTTCGTTGGGACCGGCGCCGGATGGAGGGACGCCCTATGGAGACCTCCCACCTGGAGTTTCCCAAAGAAGCCTGCATCGCCTGCATCGGTGAGGATATTCCGGAGACCCTGCTCGCCGAAATGGGGATCCATATGGCCACCGGTGGACCCCGCAACCGCAAGCGTATGGTGGTGAACCAGTACTTGGAGACTCGTCTACCCAACGTGTTCCTGGTGGGCGATCTCCTCAGTCAAGCCTATTTCGAAACCGAGGACTTCGACGCGGACCCAGCTAGCTTTCGCGAGGTCACTCATCGCGGAAACATCAAATCTGCCATGCGGGACGGGGTGTTGGTGGCCCAGGTGATTCGCCAGCGTCTGGACGGTGTGGGCCAGGTAGAAACCGGCCTCGAAGACGCGGAAGATCCTCCTGGAGCCTCTCCAGGATTGGGTCTGGCGGCGGCTACGGCGTTGGAAAGCCCCGCTCCTTCCGCCGTTGGGCAACCGGATGTCGCTGGACAACGGATTCAGCAAGATTGGGGAGCATTCCTGGTGCGAACTCTGCCCGGGGGAGTCCAAGAAACAGAAATTCCCGTCTCGGAGAAAGGCGTCACCACCATCGGCCGGTCCGGCTGCGACTTTTCCGTACCCAGCGATACTCTCCTGGCGCAGCGCCACGCTTCCATCTCGAGCGTGGAAGGGGCTTTCTTTTTGCGCGACGACGGTAGCTCCACGGGAGTCTTTCTACGCCTTCGGCCAGCTCGCAAATGGCCCCTCGAGGATGGCGATGTGGTGAGGGCGGGGCGCCAATTTCTGCTCTTTTCCCAGAAGGAAGAGGGGTATCGCATGACCCATTTCGATGCTTCGGGCCGTGAAGCCGGTCGCCACGATCTAGCGGATGGAGTGGTCATTTTGGGGCGAGAGGCTCCCGATATCACTCTCGACGCCGAAGATCGAAGTCTGTCTCGGCGTCATCTGGCGGTTTCTGTGGAGACGGGCCGTCTCTACGTCAAAGATCTCAAGAGCGCCAACGGCACGGACTATCGGGTTCGTCATAGCGTTCCCATGGAGCACGGCGATCGGTTTCGAGTCGGTAGCCAACTGCTCACTTTCTACCGAAGAGATGACCCCGCCCTGGCTTCAGCTCACTCGGTTTCGGCTCCTCGGGCTTCGGCTCCTTCGGCTTCGGGGGCGTCGGGCCTTCCTGTAGCTGCCTCTTCAGAGCCCGCGGGAGCATCTGTTTCTGGCTCTATGACCCCCGGGGCCTCTGAAGGAGCTTCGGTCTCCGACCAGCCGGGGGCTGCCGTGGTCGTTTTTGAAGGGGCCGGTCTCAGCAGCGTCATCGATACCAATCTGTCTGTCTGTGAGTTGGCCGAGCGGGATGGCGTGCCCATTACTGCCGAGTGTCACTCCGGCATTTGCGGCAGCGACCCGATCCGCATTCTCTCCGGCCGGGAGAACCTCGACGGCGAGGCCGGCGACCAAGAGCGGGAAACCCTCGAAGATCTGTGCGACCTGGAGCCTGGAGACTGCCGCCTCGCCTGTATGGTCAGAGCCAAGGGGCCGGTGAAAGTAGAGATTCTCTAGGCCTGCTACCGAGCCATCACAGCGAGCAATACCAAAGTTAACAGCACTGCCACGAGGGTTCCCCACAGCAGCCAGGAGAAGCCTTTCTTTTGAGGGGCTTTTTCCGCTTGGCGTAGGGGAGAGGTCTTGGTCGACGAAGTGGCCGTACTGCCGGAGGCTGGGGAGGCGGGATGGTCTAGAGCTTTGCGAATCTCTTCTATGCGGGGATCTTCGCCATACAGAGACACGGCGAGCTCCAACTGCTGGAGAGCTTGGTCTCGCTGACCGCTGTCGAGGCTGGAACGGACGGCGGCGACGGCCTGACCAACTCTGTCGTCGGAAGAGGCTCCAGGGGGAGTGGAGGCTGAGGGAGGCGTTCTGGAGGCCGCTTTGGAGGGATGCTGGATCCAAGTCTTTTCCGGGTCGATGCCGGAGGAAGGTTCCTGCACCGATCTCAGGACGTTTTCTTCCGGGCCCTTTAGACCGGCTTTCTGCAATAGCGCATGGACGTCTTCGTCCGTATTGGTCGATTTGGAGGGAGGCGGCAAGATCTCCGTTCTACCGTCCTGGGGAGCACCCAAGGAAGCGAGGAGCGCTCGAGCCTGTTGGTGTTGGGGTTCCAACTGGAGCAGATGATGTAGCTCCAAACGGGCCTTGTCGACTTGGTCCAGTTGAGCCAGTAGCTCGGCATTGGCGAGCCGGGCTTCGATGCTGCGCTCAGCACCGGTCGCCCCGGAGGAGGTTGAGGAACCCCTGGTCTGACTGGTTTCGGGGTCTCTGGCTGCCGGAGCCTTGGCACCGAGAGCCTCCGTGTCCAGTTCTTTGGCCCGGGAATCTTGGGCTCTGAGGGCGCCGGGATCTGTCGCCGGAGCAGGAGACATCGCCGCCATTTCGAATTGGCGATTGAGGCGGTCTTGAGTGGACCCGGGGGCGGGGATCCGAGTTGAATCTCTCGAATCATCCGTCGTCTGCTGTAGCCGCTGTTCTAATTCAGCGGCCCAGGAGACGCCTTCGACACAGAATTCCTGCAGGCCGGCAGAAAACTCCTTGGCGCTTCCGACTCGCTCGTCCGGCTCCTTGGCCAAGGCTCGGAGGACGACTTGCTGCACACCCTCCGGGATACGACCTTCGGGATCGGTTTGAGCAAAGTCCAGCGGTGCCCGAAACAGATGTCCGGAAACGAGCTCAGAGAAATTCTCGCCGTCGATGGGGCAGCGGCCGGTCAGCAGCTCATAGACCAGCATGCCATAGGAGTAGAGATCGCTCTGGGGCGTTACCTTTGCCGAGTCGCCGGCGAATCCTTCCGGGGCGCAGTAGCGGACTTTGCCCAAGAAGGTTCCGGTAGCGGTGAGATCGCCACCGCGTTCCAAGTTCTTGGCAATGCCCAGATCGATGAGCTTGACGAGGGGGCCGCCATCGAATCCTCGGGCGATCATCAGGTTGTCCGGGGAGATGTCTCGGTGCACGAAGCCCTGTTGGTGAAGATAGCCGATGGCTTCGAGGCCTTGCTGGGCTATCTCCAGGGCCAAACCTAGGCTCGGCGGAGTCCCCTTGCCGAGCATCTCCTGGAAGGTAATGCCCTCGATGAATTCCATGACGATGTAGGCGGAGCCCTCGTCGTTGATGGAGAAATCATAGAGTTGGGCGATATTCGGGTGGCGCAGTCGGATAGCGGTTTTCGCTTCCCGGTGGAAGCGTCGCTGCAGCCCCTCGTCCCCTTCGTGCTGGGGGTGGATGACCTTGATGACCCGCACTTCATCCAATAGGCGATGCCGCACCTTGTAGATGGCGCCCATGCCACCTTCTCGGAGCTTGCGGAGGATTTCGTATTTCCCGTCGAGTTCTTCGAGGGAAAGAGATTCGAGAGCCAAGGCGGCCTCCTTGAGTTGGCGAAGAGGATGTCAGGCCTAGTATAGCGCCAAAAAGCCGCCGACTCAGAAGCCGGGGAAGATGCCTGGGTCCTTTATTGACGCTCCCAGCGGCCGGTGGTAACCTCAAATCCGTCAATAGCTTCCGTGCTCCCAGCGAGGAAAGCTCCGTGCTTCCAGCGAGGTAAGAGAACCCGCCCCAGCGAGGCCGCGCGGAGACCGGTCGGTTTTCCGGAAGGTGAACGACCCTGGTAAATGATCCAAATTTCAAGCGAGCTCAGGTCACGGTGAATAAAAGACCCGAAGATCCCTCGACGGACAGCATCGATTTGTCCTCGTCAGAAGGTACCGGTCAGACGCAGACCTGCGACACCGTAGAAGGTCTGATGCTGGAGCGCGGCTCGACCCGCACCGACATCGAAGCCAATGTCATTCTCATCGCTCACCCGGAAGACAAGCGGTTAGGTACCCGTTTTCGGCTTATCCCCGGCTCTCTCCTCGTACTAGGCCGGTCGACGGAGATCGAGATTAGCCTGCCGGAAGTCCTTTCGGTGTCTCGTCAGCACGCCCGTCTCACCCATCGTGGCCCAGAGGTGACCTTGGAAGACATGGGTAGCACCAATGGCACCTATCTCAACGGTCGATCCATCGTGGGAGCACAGCCTCTGAAGAGCGGTGATCGGTTCCAGGCAGCGAGCGTCCATTTCAAGTTCCTTCACGAGAAGGACGTGGAGAACGCCTATCACGAGGCCATCTACCAACTCGTGACCCGGGATGGCCTGACGGATATCTACAACAAGCGCAAATACGAGGAAGAGCTCCACCGGGAGTTTGCCCGTTGTGTGCGACATCAAAGGCCTTTGACCCTCATCGTCATCGACCTGGACGATTTCAAGGCAGTCAACGATAGCTACGGCCACCTGTGCGGAGACTTCGTGCTCAAGGAGTTCACTTCAGTGGTGCGCAAGCATTTGCGACCGGAGCAGATCTTCGCCCGCATGTATGGCGACGAATTCGTCATTCTGGCTCCGGAAACCAATCTGGCCGGAGCTAGGCTGCTCGCCGAGAAAATCTGCCAGGCGGTAGCGGAAACGGTGATTGAGTACGCCGATACCCAGGTCAAGATCACCTGTTCCTGCGGGGTTGCCCAGCTGGACCAGGAGATGGCGGAGCCCAAGGACTTCTATGAATCCGCGGATCGCGCCCTCTACATCTCCAAGGGGGAAGGCCGAAATCGGGTTTCCGTCTTTAACTCCGAAACGTAGAGCGCGTTTCCGTGCTGCGAGAGCTCCACGTCAAGAATCTTGCTGTCCTCGCGAGTGCTTCGGTGCGCTTCGGGCCGGGCCTCAATGTGCTCACCGGAGAGACCGGCGCTGGCAAATCCATCGTCGTCGACTCGCTGACTCTATTGGCCGGGGGGCGCGCCAGCCATGAGTTGATTCGCACCGGTGCCGAGAGGTTGACCGTCAGCGGAGTGTTTGCTTTGTCCCCCGGGGGATGGCAAGAGCTGCTGGAATCCGCCGGTCTGGAGTCGGAGGAAGGGCCAGAACAGGGTGAGTTGTTGGTGCGACGGGAGATCAGCCGCGGGGGTCGCAACCGAGTCTTCATCAACGATCAGCCCACCACTCTGCGACTCCTTTCGGAATTGGCTCCTTTTCTTCTGCGCATTCACGGCCAGCGGGAGGAGCTCGGATTGATCGCTCCGGACCTGCAAAGGCATTGGTTGGATCGCAGCGGAGGGGCGGCGGCGACTCCTCTCCTCAACAAGGTCCGCAGAGCCTTCGATGCCTACGAAGACCTGGCCTCACGGCTTCGGGACCTGACCGGCAACCAGCGACTGAGGTGGGAGCGCATCGACCTACTGCGCTTTCAGACTTCTGAGATCGACGCCGCGGATCTCCAGGCCGGCGAGGATCAGGATCTTCGCCGGGAGAGAGAACAGCTACGCCATGGAGAGGCCATTGGCCAAGCCCTGGGGAGCTCCTTGGATCTGCTGGCGGACGAAGAAGGGGCCGCGGCGGCGAGGTTGGCCCGCAGTGCTGCCCAATTGCGCAAGATTCTCCCTTGGGAGCCCGCAGTGGACGGTTGGCTTCAGGAGCTCGAAGAGGTACGCATCCGAACCGAGGAGTTGGCCGGCAATCTGCGCCACCGCCTCGATGAGCTCGACACCTCCCCCGGTCGTCTGGACGCTGTCGAAGAGCGCCTCGCGGTGGTCGAGCGGTTGTGCCGCAAATATGGCGGCAGCGTCGACGAGATCCTCAGCCTTCGGGAAACTCTTCAAGAAGAGTTAGCGGGGCTGGAAAGCGATTCGGAGAGCTCCGATGCGTTGCGCGCCAAGGCTCAGAAAGCCCTCGAAGATTACCGCCGGGAGGCCAGTGCTCTCTCTAGGGCTCGCCACACCTGGGGAGAGTCGCTGGTGCAGCGTATGGCTCAGGAATTGGCTGAGCTGGGGCTCGACAAGTCTCGTTTGGAGGTGGCTTTAGAGCCCCGTCCCTGGCGCGATAGTCCTTTGGAAGAAGCTGGCCAAGGCATCGAGTTCGGGCCCATGGGCACCGATCAGGTGACCTTTCTTTTTTCCCCCAATCCTGGTGAGGCGACTCAGCCCCTGGCTCGAGTAGCTTCCGGTGGCGAGCTGTCCCGGTTGTCCCTCGCTCTTCAGCTGGCGGCGGGAGGGGAGCGGGCCAGCGCCCAGCCGACCCTGGTTTTCGATGAGGTAGACACGGGAGTGGGAGGTTCTCAGGCAGCTTCCCTGGGTAGGAAACTACAACGTTTGGCAGCCAGTGGTCAGATCCTCGCGGTGACTCATCTCCCTCAGGTCGCCAGTTTTGGGGATGGTCATTTCAAGGTCGCCAAGGTGGTGCGTAGCGGTCGGACCCACACGCAGGTGTCCCTCCTGGACGGCGAGCAGCGCATGGAGGAGACCGCCCGTATGCTCGCTGGAAAGAAAGTGACGGAGATCTCTCGCACTCACGCCGAAGAGCTATTGAGAACCAGTGCCCGGAAGGGAGCCTCAAAGCGGCGCCGAAAGGCGATGTCTTGAATGCCCCATTGCGCTAAGGAAGATCGGGCCTCGGCAAACCAAGGGGACGAGGGTTCACCTCGGTTATGGCATTGGGGAGAGTCCGTCCAGCCATTGCAGCAGGCTCTCGGGGCGGGGGAGGTCATTGCCTTACCTACCGAGTCGAGCTATGCCCTTTCAGCGGATCCCTGCAACCCTAGTGGGGTTGCTGAGGTATTTACCATCAAGGGGCGGCCAGCGGGGAAGGCCCTACCGGTGATGGTCGCCCATCGGGATCATCTCGAACTACTCGGAATCGATGCACCGTTGGCTGTGTTGGAAGCATTGTGGGCTGTTTGGCCGGCGCCGTTGACCGCTTTGCTGCCTTTGCGAAAGACCCTCCCGGCGGCGGCAGGTTTAGGAACGTTGGCGGTTCGGGTGCCGGCTCACGACCGGCTCCGAAGGTTGCTCGAAGAGTTGGGGCCGGTGACCGCCACCAGCGCCAATCGGAGCGGCCAGGGTCCCCTCTTGGAGGTGGCCGAAGTGGCCACCCTGGTGGCTGGCCGGTGTTGGTTGGTCGACGACGGCAAGCTGCCCGGAGGTCCTCCCTCGACCCTGGTAAGCTGGGAGGGAGAGGCTTGGAACGTGTTGCGACGAGGAGCTTTTCCACTGGAACGACTCCCTATCCCGGAGAGAGACTCGCTGGGACATTGAGTACTCGGAATGGAAGGAAAGGGGTTCGGCCCGGAATGAATCGATCGAGGAAAGACAGCGCTGCGGTGACTTGTTTGGCTGCCGGACCGTTGGCCGCCGGACGGATGTTCGCCGGACGGGTGTTCGCCGGTTGGTTGCTCGCTCTTGGAGGGCTGGCCATTGGAGGGCTGGCCTTTGGAGGTTTGGCCTTCGCTACCGATGCTCCTCAGGAGCCGTCGTTCCCGGATCTACCGGTGAGCCAGATCCCCTTGGGAGAGGGCTTGGTTTCGACCATTTCCATCGACGAGATCTCCCGTGGTCAAAGAGGTTACGGGCTGTCCGTTTTCGCTGGGCAGGAAACCGAGCGTTTCGAGGTCGAGGTGCTGGGCGTGTTGAGGGATTCGTCTCCCCAGTCCAGCGCCATCATCGCTCGACTAACCGGACAAGGGTTGGAAGAAAGTGGCGTCATCGCTGGCATGAGCGGCAGCCCCGTTTATATCGACGGTCGTTTGGCCGGCGCCGTTGCTTTCGGATGGAACTACTCCAAGGAGGCCATCGCCGGCATCACTCCCATCGACGCCATGCGAAAGTTGGCGGCGGTAGGGAGCTTGCCCGCCATGGACCGATCCTCCCGCGACGGTTCCTCCCGAGCCGACTTCTCACGAAACACCAACTCGGCTGCGGTGAGCTGGGCTGGTCCAGCGGTGACCCTAAAGGATCTAGTGAGTGGAAACCTGCCCCTCGACCTGCTCGAGAAAGAGCTGGCGAAGCTACGGCCTCAAGGCTCGGACCGGGGCGTTCCCGGCATCGTCTGGAGCGCTGGCGGCTTTGGTGGACCGAGTCGGGGGCTCCTCGAGAGGAGCCTCGGGACGGTGGCGTCAGCGGGTTCCCTCCGCCCCTTGAGTGCAGGTCCGGGAGTTCCTGCCAATGCCGGCAGTGGCCTCGGAAGAGCTTCCGGTCTAGATCTGTCTTTGCCGCCCGGGAGTCCCGTGGCGGCGGCGCTGATTCGAGGCGACCTTCAATTGGCAGCGACCGGTACGGTCACCGACCGCTTTGGAGAACAGGTATTGGCCTTCGGTCACCCGTTTCTAGGCTTTGGCCCCGTGAGCCTTCCCATGGCCGCGGCGGAGGTCATTACAGTGATTTCCAGTACGGCCAATTCGTTCAAACTCTCCAATTTGGGGCCGACGGTAGGGGCCTTTGAACAAGATCGCAAGGTGGGCATTTCTGGGCGGCTCAACGCCCGAGCGCCAACGATGCCCTTCACTCTGAGCATTTCCGGGGATGGCATCGCAGAGCCCCGGGAGTTCCATATGGAGATGTCGGAGTTGCGTCAAATGTTGCCGACGCTGCTCGCTGTGGCCACCCTTGGTTGTCTCGATAGCGCCGGACATACTACGGGGCCCCAGGGCCTCAATCTGCGCGCTCGCTTCGCCCTGGAAGAATTCGGTGACCTGCTGGTCGACCAGACTTTCGATGGCAACAACGCTGGCAACCAAGCCGCGATCTACCTGCTCACCTTCGGTGCCATGGCTTTGCAGACTCCTCTCCAGAACGTCGACGTGCAGCGAGTCGACGTGGAGTTGGAGCGAAGCTCCGGAGAGCGGCTGGCCAAATTGGTGGGAGGTCATGCTCAGCGAACCCGAGTGCGTCCCGGGGAAACCGCGCGGATCTACCTCGACCTGGTCCGTTTCGGGGGAGAGAGGGAGCGCCTGAGCCTGGACGTGGACATCCCGCAAGATCTGCCCAAGGGTTCCTTCTATCTCATGATTGGAGATGGAGTCAGCAGCGATGCTGCCCGTTTCGCCATCGAGCCGGGAGCTCCGGTGGACTACCAGCAGCAATTGCGGGTGCTGCGCTCCCTTCATTCTCGTCGGGATCTGGTGGTTCTGGGGATGGTGGCAGCAGACGGTATCGCCACGGACGGTGAGGTGCTACCCCAGTTGCCCGGATCCGTACGTTCCCTCTGGAGCTCCGCTAGCACCGGCAGTACCCAGGCTCTCAATCTGGCCATTGTGCGCCGAGAAACTCGGCGTCAGGAAATTCCCCTCGAGGGCATGGTTCGGGTAGATCTGGAGGTCGATCACTCTGGGAGCTTGCGGTGACCTTACCGTGGCGCCGAGAGCAGAGACTCCGGAAGATCCCTATCCCACACCTTAAACCTTTCAAACCCGTCATCCTAGGAGCCGCCTTGAAGCACCGAGCCTTCCTCTACAGTGCCTTTCTGGTATTTCTTCTGTCTTCTTTTCTTCTGGTTTCCACCGCGGAAGCTAGTGGAGTGCGAATTTTCAAGTCCCAAGGCGGGGCAGAATTTCTGGCCGGTGAGTTGGAAGGGGTTCGTCTCGATGCCCTTGGCCGCCTTCTCCTCGCCCAGCGAATGGATCGCCTGGCAGAGTTGGATGAGCCTTTTCTGCTGACGGCGGCGGCCCACCCGGATGGCTGGTTGCTGGGGACCGGCAATGATGGCCGGGTTCTTCACCTCGACTCTAAGGGCAATGTAGAGGTCGTCTTCGATGCTCCGGAACCGGAAGTGTTCGCTTTGTGGAGCGATCCGGATGGTTCCATTTTTGCTGGTACCTCGCCCAACGGGAAGATCTACCGAATTACCGCAGGAGGTTCCGGCGAACCGTTCTTTGACCCCCAAGAGACCTATATTTGGGACATCCGCCGGGCCTCCAATGGCGATTTGCTGGTGGCAACGGGGACTCGAGGCAAGCTATTTACCGTGGATGACAAGGGGGAGGGCCGCGTCCTTTTCGACAGCCATGATGTTCATCTGCGGACCCTGCTGCCGCTGGACCAAGGTGGCGTCCTGGTAGGCACCGCCGGGGAAGGTTTGGTGCTCCACATCAGCCCCGATGGCAAGGCGCGGACGGTTTTCGACGCGGTTCAGCCGGAGATCGTCGCTTTGACCGCCGGGGCGGACGGAGCTTTGTATGCTGCTGCGGTGGCGTCGGAAGCCAGCCTGGTGGATCTTTCCAAGAGCCCTTCGTCGACACCTTCCGCGGCTCCAAAAACGGATGGCGAGGTCTCCGTAGAGGTGACGACGGACAAGGCGGCGGATCCTTCCACCATCGGGAGTCGTCCCGCTTCCTTTTCCGGGAGCCGAAGCGAGATTCTCAGTCTGTCTCTGGATGGATCGGTGGATAGCCTGTGGTCTTTCCAGGACGAAACCGTTTACTCGTTGTTGTGGGCTCAAGGGCGTTTGTGGGCGGCGACGGGCCAAGAGGGGAAGCTCTACAGTTACCGCGATGTGGGAATGGTCTTGGAGAAGGAGTCGGTGGAACGACAGCTGGTCCGCCTTCTCCCCAGCGAGAACGGACTGGCCTTTGGAACCACCAATGGGGCAGCCTTCTATCGCGCTGCTTCAGGCAGCGAAGAGAAAGGCTCCTACATCAGTCGGGTGTTGGATGCCGGTCAGCCCGCCCGATTCGGAAGCTTCCGGTGGGAAGGCAAGGTTCCTCCTGGAGGCAGTCTCAGCTTCGCCTTTCGCAGTGGTCTGAGCGCTACTCCGGATGCCACTTGGGCGCCTTGGAGCGCCGAGCAGAAGGGAGAAGAGATTCCCCTTTCCTCCATCCCCATCGGGCGCTACGTGCAATGGAGAGCGCTGCTCATTCCGGGCAAGGGCGAGTCCCCCCGCCTGGATGGAACACAGCTGTCCTACCTACAGCGCAACCTGAAGCCCAAGATCCAAGACCTCGTGGTGCTGCAGCCGGGCCAGATTCTGGTGCCTTCGAATTTCAATCCCGGTTTGCAAGCCTTCGAGCCGGCCCACCCGACCCGCGATGGCATTTTTACCACTCTCGACATGGATGGCAGCCGGAGCGAGAGTCGCTTGAAACCGCTGTGGAAGCTGGGCTACCGTTCGCTGCGGTGGCAGGGACAGGACCCGAATCAAGACCCCCTCATTTACCACTTGGAATTCCGCCCTGCCGGTGAAGATGAAGCTGCGGACGACCAGCCGGGCGAGAGCGGGGACTGGCTTTCCATGGCGGAGGATCTGGAAGGCACCTCCTATAGCTTCGATGCCACGGTGCTTCCTGATGGTCTCTATCGATTTCGCCTCTCCGCCTCGGACCGTAAGGGAAATCGAAGCGAAGAGGCTTTGATCGGGCGCCGGGTCACCCAACCGGTGACGATCGATCACTCAGCGCCGGTAGTCGAGAGCCTTCGCCGCAAGGACGATCGCCTCGAAGTGAAGGTGCGGGATGCTTGGAATCCGCTTCGTGAAGCCGTCTACAGCGTCAATGCGGGAGAATGGCAGCCGGCTCCGGTTGCGGACGGTATGCTGGATGGAGAGGTCGAGACTCTGGTGGTCGAAGTACCTAGCGATATTCGCCTTCTCTTGCTTCGCCTCACCGATGCTGCACAGAATGTGGTCACCATCGATTTGATGAGAGGCACCTCATGAAACAGCGTATTGCCGTCTATCCCGGAACCTTTGACCCGCTGCACAACGGACACATGAACCTGATCGAGAGGTGTACCACTCTTTTCGACGAGGTGGTGGTCGCGGTGTTGCGCAACTCTGCCAAGCGGCCCTTGTTCGCGGGACCCGAGAGGGTCGAGATGATTGGCGAGCAGCTGGCGAACTTGCCGAATTGCCGGGTCGAAAGTTTCTCCGGCCTACTGGTGGATTTCGTCGACCAGATGAATGCCTGTTGCGTCGTGCGTGGATTGAGGGCGGTTTCGGATTTCGAGTACGAGTTTCAGATGGCCCTCATGAACAAGCGCCTCAACCCCCGGGTGGAGACCCTCTTCATGGCTCCCAAGGAAGACTACACCTACCTTTCGAGTCGCACCGTCAAGGAGGTCTTTTTTCTAGGTGGGAATCTCGAAGGGTTGGTTCCGGAGCGAGTCCTAGCTCGACTCCAAAAGCGCAAGGCGGAGGATGGTCTCTAATCTCTAGGCTCCCATCGGTCTCGAAGGCTAGCGCTGGCATCGACAGGCCCCTATAGCGTCTCGTTACGAATCCAACGGGAAACAGCGACTAGCATCCCAATCTGGCACTTGCCAGAAGGTTTCAGAACCAGCAGAATAGAGATCTTGATGCGACACATTCTGGTTGAGAAGGGGAGCTGAAGATGCCTGATCCCGCCGTTGCCGAGCGTAGCCCAGCCGTTCTGGAGTTGGAACCGGGGACCTATTGGTGGTGCGCCTGTGGTCTGTCTAAGAATCAACCTTTCTGCGATGGCTCCCACGCCGGCACCGAATTCGAGCCGATGGAATTCGAGTGCACAGAGAAGAAGCGTTACGCGCTTTGCCAATGCAAACATACGGCCCAGTCCCCCTTCTGTGACGGCGCGCACAAGCGATTGCCGGAGTAGGGTAGAAGGTCTTTTCCCTTTTCAGGCTCGAGCCTGGGGAAGGGATTTTGGGCCTTTGGTATTGGGTCAGGATCTGCCGCGGCAGATTGGTGTCGCTATCGAGTGAGTAGCTGAACAAGTCGGTGTGACTGTGCTCCTTGTGGGGCGCAGGGGTGTGCCTCTGAAACACAAAGGAGTCTGTTTATGGACCGAGCGCAGAGAAGATTCGGATTGACCTTGAAATGTTCCCGCACTGCCGTGGCTCTCGCGGCATGTTGGTTCCTCGCTAGCGCCAGCCCCGTCGCTGCCGCGAAAGACGATCAGGGGCGGACCCCGAGAAATTTTGATGCTCGCGCCAAACACAACATTGGCGTGAGAACTCTTCCCGCAGCGACTCAGACCCAAGCGTTGGACCAACTGGATGGAGCCGTGGGCAACGTTGCTGTCACCTTCGACCCCTTCACCGGAGTGACTCGCACCCTTCTGAAGAGAGGTGGGTACCTCACTGGACCGGCCACCGGGAGTGCTCAGGCCATCGCCCTTCGTTTCCTTCAGGACAACGCAGGTTTGCTCGGTTTGAGCTCTGCGGACCTAGGTAGTTACGAGGTGACCGATAGCGTCTTCACCAGGGCGACCGGCGCGACTCACCTCTACCTGCGCCAGACCCATTTGGGATTGCCGCTCTACAACGGTCAGCTGCATGTCAACATCAACCGCGATGGTCGGATCATCAGCGTCAACAACGCTTTTCTGCCGAGTCTGGCATCCACCATCTCCTCCATCGAGCCGACGGTCTCAGCAGCGTCAGCAGTGATCTCCGCAGCTGTCCAGATCGGCCTGCCGGCTTCCTCGGCGCAGCAGCACTCAGTGGAGGCGGGACCTCAGAGGGCGACCACCCTGTCCCACTCCGCCTCTACGGAACCGATTGTCGCGAAGCTGATGCTGCTACCGATCCGTGCCGGCGAAGCTCGTCTGGTGTGGAACTTCCAACTACAGACTCCCGATAGCCTTCACTGGTACGACTTCAACGTGGATGCCAACACCAGCCAGGTTTGGACCCGCCTCGATTGGGTTGCCGAGGCGGACTACAACGTCTACCCGACGCCCATCGAGAGTCCTATCCACGCGCCTATCTTGCCGCCGGCGGACGGCCGGTCGGTCCAGACGGATCCGAATGACGTGACCGCCTCGCCCTTTGGCTGGCACGACACGGACGGCGTCGCTGGCGCTGAGTTCACCATTCACCGCGGCAACAATGCTCACGCTTACGAAGACTCCAATACCAGCAACGGTCCCCCAGCGGTGGAACCGGATTGTGGAGCTTCTCTGGTTTGTGACTTTGCCCTCGATCTATCCATGGCTCCCTCGACCTATCGGGAAGCCGCCGTCACCAATCTGTTCTACTGGAACAATGTCATTCACGACATTCAGTACCAATATGGTTTTGACGAGGCCGGGGGTAATTTCCAGGTCAACAATTATGGCAACGGCGGGGCCGGGAACGATGACGTGCAGGCGGAAGCCCAGGACGGAGGCGGCAACTGTAACGCCAATTTCGGCACGCCGCCGGATGGCCAGAGACCCCGCATGCAGATGTTTACTTGCACCAACGCCACTCCCGCTCGGGATGGCGATTTCGACCACATGGTGATCGTCCACGAATACGGCCATGGCATTTCGAACCGCCTGGTAGGTGGCCCTTCCAATACGGGTTGCCTGGGCAACACTCAGCAGGGCGGTGAGGGCTACAGCGATTGGTGGGGGTTGGTTCACACCATGGAAACCGGAGACCTCGCTACGGATGCCCGCGGCACCGGTACTTACCTCTTCGGTCAGGCGTCGGACGGACCCGGCATTCGCGACCTGCCTTATTCCACGGATCCGGCGGTCAATGACTGGACCTACGAGTCCATCAATGGCGCTGGTGTGCCTCACGGCATCGGCTCCCGATGGGCGCAGGCCTATTGGGAAGTGACCTGGGCCCTCATCGACGAGCATGGGTTCAGCGAAGATTTCTATGATGCCGATGGCGGCTTCGGAAATCAGCGCGCGATGTTCTACTTCAACGAGGGGCTCAAGAATTCCATTTGTTCGCCGGCTTTCACGGACGTGCGCGATGGCATTGTCCAGGCCGCCGAAGACAACAACGGTGGCGAAGACGCCTGTTTGATTTGGGAGGCTTTTGCAGCCTTTGGCCTCGGTGAGGATGCCATTAGCGGCGGCGCTGGCAGCAGCAACCCGACCAACGGCTTTCAGATTCCCGATGTCTGTCTGTGCAAAGAGGGAGAGACCATTCCCGTCGCAGATGCCGGATCGAACGAGTCGGTCTGTTTGGGAGATTCGGTCCTGATCGGCACCCCAGCCCTTCCTGGTCACACCTACCTCTGGTCCCCCGGGGGCGAGACGACGGCTCAGATCACCGTCTCACCCACCGACACCACCGAGTACACGGTGACCGCCATGACGGACTGCGCGGCGACACCCTCGGATTCGGTCACGGTCTTCGTGGACACCGGCGTAGCCGGCCTGAGCGAGGATTTCGAAAGCGGTGCCCCGGATTGGAGCCTCGATGGACTGTGGCACTTTGCTGCGGACTCCACCTGCCCCGCTCCGGAGCTCGGGTATACCTCGCCGGTAACTTCCGTGTACTACGGCCAGGATGGTACCTGTGACTACAACACCGGAGGTGCCAATAGTGGCTCTTTGACCTCACCTCCCATTTTTGGGATCGATGCCTCCTCGGAGCTGAACTTCCAGTACCTCCGAGGTGTCGAGTCCTTTAACGGTACTTTTGATGTCACCGAAGTCACCATCATCACCGGCAGTGGCGACACCACGGTGTTTTCCCTGGACTCCTCCGATCCATCGGATCCGGTTTGGACGGACAGTGGCAACATTTCCCTGGCAGCCTTTGCCGGAGAGGTGATCCAAGTGAGGTTCCGCTTTGCCACCGGAGACGGCACGGCGAATAACTTCCTCGGATGGTTTATCGACGATGTGATCGTCACGGGGAACACTTCCTGTGTCGATTCCAGCTCGATCTTTGCCGATGGGTTTAAGAGCGGTGACACGAGCGCTTGGTCTCTGACCTTCCCGTAGTCGAAGCGAGACCCCCGTCTTCGAGCGGGGGCTGTCTCTTCTGACGAGTCCGTAAAAAGGGCGCCTTCCAAGGCGCCCTTTTTTGATGGCTGCTTCGCCGGTGACGAAGTCTCCTTCTCGTAGCCCCCTTCCGGAAAGTGTTCTCCCTTAGGGGCTGGTCTCGAGGAGAGTGGGGGTTAGGGAGTCACTGTAATGGTCTCCCGGGCATAGTTGGTAATGCCGAGAGAGTCGACCACCAGGAGGACGGCTTCGAAGCTACCGCTGCTGGTGTAGAGATTGTTGGTGAGGACCCCGGAAGCCATGTTTCCGTCCCCATAGTTCCACTCGAAGGCCGAGATGGGGCCTCCCGGTCCACCGGTGGAGGCAGCGGCGTCAAAGGTGACGTTGAGAGGGGCTGGGCCTGAAGTAGGGATGGCAAGGATCACCGGAATCGGTCCGGGAGTCGCAGAGGTCCAGGCACGGGTATCTCCGCTCTCGAAACCGTCCGCAATGATGCCCCCACCAGCGAGAAAGGCCTCATAGGTTCCCAGGCTCGTGACCGCCATTTCGGGGTGGTATGAAGACTCAGATTCCGAGGCTCCTGCGGACAGGGCTAGGAGAATAGCTGCTGTGGCTACTAAGAGTGGCCTGACCGTGGGAATCCGGGGATCTGGGCTGACCTGATTGCGTCGTAGTGGCATGACTTCCTCCTTGGTTGGTTTCAATTTCTCGATTACCTGTGAAGAACAGCCTCTGCGACTTAGAAGAATGGCTAAATTATAGTCGTACTTTATATCAGGAGTAATCCCCTCTCGACTTCTCCCCCCGCCGGAGGAAAGTCACTGCGATCAATCCTCAAGGAATCTCTGCTCGGGAGGAGTGTTGGCGCAGAAAGCTCTTGACGAGCAGAGCTCGGGGTGCTAATTTTTCCGCAGATGCGGATTTTACCGCACTTAGTGGAGGAAGCCATCATGGGAGAGCCTGGTTTCAGTCGACGGGAACGAGAGATGATGGAGATCATCTATCGATTGGGTCAAGCTACAGCGGCCGAGGTCCTGGCGGAGATGACGGAGCCGCCGAAGTACTCTTCAGTGCGCTCTACCCTCAACATTCTTGAACGAAAGGGTCATCTTCGCCACGAAGCGGAAGGCAACCGGTATGTCTACCTACCGACTGTCCAACGGAGCCATGCTCGAAGATCAGCTCTCGATCAGTTGGTGTCGACCTTTTTCGAGGATTCCCCGGCAGAAGTGGTGACCGCCTTGTTGGAAGTCCGTGGCTCAGAGCTGTCGGATGACGATCTCCAGGAGCTGTCGGCACTGATCGAAGCAGCACGACGGGAGGGACGCTAATGTCCACTGACACTCCGGTCGCAGCACTGCTCCTCCTCCTGCAGGTCACTCTTTGGTGCGCACTTCCTTTCCTCCTGAGGCCGGTCCTCTCTCGGGTTTCGGCAGCCACCCGGCACCTCGTTTTGATGCTCACTCTGGTGGGCGCCCTAGCGCTGCCAATTCTCTTTCTGACCGGCCCGAGTTGGCACCTTCCGGTTGCCTTTCTACCCAATGTACAGCTACCCGGCTCCGAGCTACCCGGCTCCGAGATACCCAATTCCCAGCTAGCTGGGGGACAGCGACCCTTGGTGGATTCATCGAGTCGAGGCCTGCCGGGAGGGCAGACGGCTGGAGAGTTCTCTTCGTTGGCGACTTCGCTGGCCGATGAAACACCGAGATCTCTCGGCAAAGAGTCCGCTGCCTTGCTCTCCGTCCCGGCTGCGGGCAGTGGATCTCCCGAGTCCCCACGAGGCTCTTCGGTTTCGACCGGTGCTTTCTCGCCATTGGGTCCTCGACCTTCGCCAACAACCCCCACTCTGCCCCTTCTCGCCCGCGGTTTCATGGGCCAGTCTTGGTTTTTCTGGCTCGTGGCGGTCTGGGGTCTCGGCTTCTTGAATGCCGTTTGGCGAGTGGTCGGGGCGGTGGCGGCGGTGCGGGGGACGATCCGTGAAGCTGGGCCCATTGAGAGCCCGGAGACGATGGCTCTGGTGAAAGATTGTTGCCACCGCGTCGGACTAACCTACGCTCCTCAATTGCGGGAGAGTTTTTCCTTTCCGGTGCCCTTCGCCTGGACAAGCACCACGCCGACTGTCGTACTGCCGCCTTCTTGGCGAGGCTGGGATTCCGATCGCCTCCGGGTCGTCCTAGTACACGAGTTGGCTCATCTGCGCCGAGGGGATGGCTGGGCTTTGTGGCTAGGGCGATTGGCTACGGCTCTGTGGTGGTTCCATCCCTTGGTCCGGCGAGTCGAGAGGTGGGCTCGTTGGGAGTGCGAACGGGCGGCGGATGACCTCGTTCTACTCACCGGTTCTCCCGCTTCGGACTACGCGGAACATCTCATCGCTATCGGTCGCCCCCTACTGCAACCTCTTCCCATAGGAGTTTCTCTCATGATGTCGAGTCGACCCGATCTCAAGAACCGCCTCAAAGCAATTCTTCGGGCAGACCAGCCGCGTCGCCGGTTCAGCCGCCGCCTCGCTGTGGTCGGCGCCGCCTTGGCCGTGCTCCTGGCCGGTTCGTTGGCTGGCATGAGACTCGATTCCAAAGTGTCTGCGCAGGAGGCCCAGGATCCTCCAGCTCGTAGCTCTAGCGAGATGCGGGCCGATAGCTCCGGAGCACAAGCGGAGATCTCGGCGGAATCGAGCCACCGGCACGGCGGGAATCATTCGAGTAGAGCCCACAGCTACGGGAGTGCCCATCAAGGGCACGGTGCCGGTCATGGGAGAGCTGTTCGAGGCGACTCGAAGCTTTCGCTGATCGAGGGGGCCTACCTAGCGCACCAGGCCGGTCGCTATCAAGAAGCCATCGAAGCCTTTGAAGCCGCTGCCGCAAAGGGAATGGATCCAGCGACCTCTCTCTACAATGCGGCCTGTGGCTACTCCCTTTCGGGGCGCGCTCAGGAAGCTCAAGACACCCTTCGCCGCGCTCTGGAAGCGGGGTGGGACGATCCGGAGATGATCGCGGAGGATTCCGACTTCGATCCCCTGCGGTCCCGGGCCAGTTTTCAGGAGCTCTTGGACGAAGCGTTCGCCAAGGCCGGGCGATCTCGCGACTCCTTGAAGCACTACCGCTATCGAACCGCCCAGGAATCACTCCACATGTTGCAAAACAGTGGCTCCAAGAAGGCTCAGGCTTGGTACCGAGTGGGCACGAGGTTGCTACAGCTGCGGGATCTGCCGGCTGCTTCGGAGGCTCTGGAAAAGGCCGCCAGGCTCGACCCGGAGGGCCGATCTTCCGCCTGGTACAACCTTGCCTGCGCTCGGTCCTTGGCGGGGCAGGAGGACGCGGCTCTGGAGGCGTTGCAGCGAGCCATTGAGGATGGTTATTCCAGTGGGAATCATATGATGCGGGATCCGGACCTGAGCGCCCTGCGCAATAACGCTGAGTTCAAGCGATTGGTTGCTTTGGCCAAGGACCTGGACCTGGATCGCTACCGTGAGGCCCTCTGGAAACGAGGGGAGAATGGAGAACATCTGCACTCCAAAGGAGAAGGCCACTGGGAGCTCACGGAGTATTCGGTGGAAGTTTGGGAGCCAGCCGTAGATTTCTACCGACAGTTCGTGAAAGATCGACCTACCCTCGGAGTCGGCTGGTTCAACCTAGGCTACGCGTTGCATTTCTCGAGCCGTTTCGAGGAAGCCATTGAGGCCTTCGAACGGGCTCGGGACCTCGGTCATCGGCCTGGCCTAGCCACCTACAATGTCGCTTGTGGATTGGCGAAGCTGAATCGAGTCGACGCAGCTCTCACGGCCTTGGAAAGGTCCGTCGAAATGGGCTTCTCGGGGGGGAACCTCGATGGCGACCGGGATCTGGACGGTCTGCGCGCAGAGCCCCGCTTTCGCCAATTGGTGCTAGCGCAGGAGTTGAAGCTCGAGAACGATCATTCCTGAGAGTCGCGAACCCTGGTTTCCTCTGAGGTCTTGAGGGAGCAGAGGCCTAGCGAGGGACGCAAGCCGTCCCTCGCTCTGTTCGATTTCGGATCGGCCCTAGGGGCTCACCGCCGCGATCGCTGCTTTGCGAGTCGCTTCGAATTCATCGCCAGGGGTCCAGGAGGGTAGGGCCTGCTGATTGCCGAGAATCCACCCACAGTAGAAGCCCAGCTGAGAGTCTTCGACCATGCCTTCGAAGTTCCAGGAGTCATCGAGCTCGTCACTGGGTTGATGGTAGTGGCTCAGGTTCCATGCCTCCAGAGTCTCGGCGTTCATGCCGCTCTCTTTGTCGACGAAATTAGTTCCTTCATCGAAGTAAAGGGCCGGGACCCCAATCTTGGCGAAATTGAATTGGTCCGAGCGATAGAAGGACCCTTGGGTCGGGTCTGACTCGGAAACGACCTGGCGACCCTGAAGGTCGGCAGCCTGCTGAGCAATGGCGTCTAGGCTCGACTTCCCTTTTCCGACCAAGGGGAGATCGACGGTCCTGCCGAAAATATTGGCGCTGTCGAAATTGATGTTGGCGGCTATGTTCCCAGGAGCGAAGGTTGGGTTCTGGGCGTAGTGTTTGGACCCTAGTAGGCCTTGTTCTTCAGCTCCCACGGCAAGGAAGAGGATGGACCGCTTGGGAGGTTCCGGGAGAGCGCGAAAGGCTTTGGCAATGGCCACCAGCTCGGCGACCCCCGAGGCGTTGTCCCGCGCCCCGTTGTAGATCCGATCTTCCTGATCGTCCCCTTCACCGATGCCAAGGTGGTCATGGTGAGCGGTGTAGATCACCGCTTGATTCTGGAGCACCGCATCGCTGCCCGGCAGGACCCCGAGGACGTTGGCGGTCTCCGCCTGTTCCAGAGTGTTGGTGAGCTCGAGAGAGGTCTTCAAGCCCAAGGCTACGGGAGCAAAGTCCCGGCTGTGGGCCGACTTCTCCAAGTCTTCTAGGCTGTGGCCGGAGCTCGCTACCAGGCGGGCCGCGGCATCCTGAGTCAGCCAGCCAGCGACTTGGATTCGAGGCTCGTCGCCGGCGGGCAGCTCGAATTGAGCTCCAGTCCAAGAGCTTTGCACTACTTGCCAGGGATAGCCGGCGGAGGGGCGCGTATGGATGATGATGGCTCCCACGGCTCCTTTGGCAGCGGCGATCTCATATTTGTAGGTCCAGCGGCCGTAGTAGAGCCGCAGGTCACCGGCGAAGAGCTCCGGATCCCAGTCCGGATCGTTATTGAGCATGAGGAGGACCTTGCCGGTGAGGTCTACATCCTTGAAGTCGTTCCAATCGTATTCCGGCGCCTCGATGCCGTAGCCCACAAACACCACCTCGGCGTCGTTCACGCTTGCCGTGGCCGTTTGCACGCCGCTGGCTGCGATGTAGTCCTCCCACCATTGGAAGCTCTCGACGCCATCACTACCCTGGAAAGCCCAAGTCTTCGGGGCCTGAGAGGTGATGCTGACGATCTCGAAGCTCTGCTCCCAGCCTCCGTCCTCTGCCGCTGGTTGCAATCCGGCCTGAGCAAATTCTTCGGCGATGATCTGGCGGGCCTTGCGATCCCCCTCACTGGCAGGGCCTCGCCCTTCCAGCTCGTCGGACGCGAGCCTCTCGATGACCGCGGTCAGGCCTGCCGCGTCGATGGCGGTGGCGGCCGTCTTGACCTCGTCGGTGATGGTCAGCTCGGCCTCCGAGCTGGTCTCGTTGCTGGTGTTCGAGGCGGAAGAGGCTGGGTGGTCCGTCGGTGGTGTACAGGCACCGAGGCTCATCACGACGAGCCCGGCGAAGGCGGCAAGGCCCGGGAAGATACGTTGGGGAGCACAGATTTTCTTGGTCTCTATCGAAAACATCAGGGTGAATCCTCCTTTGGATGGCTTGCAATGTACCAAAGCCTGCCTTGCAGCGGGAAGCGGCGGCGGGATATGTTGGAGGGGTGGAATCTTTTGCAAGGACATACTCGGCGCCGTCCATCAGGCCTAGAGGCCTAGAGGCCGAGCTATGAACCTGCGCACCGTCGTTCGCGACTGCCTACTGTTGCATTGGGACCTTCCCGAAGCTGCCTTACCACCGCTTTCTCTGCCTCTGCGCTACGAAGCGCGGTGTCTGGAGGGACAACGGCATGTGGCAGCCTTCGCCTTGCTATTTTTTCATGAAGGATTTCGGATTGCCGCCTTGCCGGTGCTTCGTTTTTCCTATCCCCAGTTCAGCTTGGCTCTGACAGTGACGGATGCTCAAGGAGTGCCCTCGTTGCTCTTTCGGCGCATTCTAGTGCCACCGTGGGTCATGCCGGCGGCCCGTTTCGTCGCTCGCCAGCCGGTCACGACGGCCCGCTTGGAATACGATCGCCCCTCGGAAGAGGTGGAAGCGGAGCATTGGCGTTGGTTAGTGGAGAAAGAGGGGAGCCTAGAGATCTCAGCCCGCCTCGGTGCGCCCCAAGGTCCCAAGGAGTGTTCCCTGGAAGACTTGGTGCAATTCTTTCGCCAGCGGAGAAGAGGCTACTACCAGACGGGAAAAGGGTTTCGCTACTTGGAGACCAAGATTCCAGAGGCATCCTCGTGGCCGTTGATTCCCCAAGCGATGGAGACCAGCCTGCTTTCCCACTGCTTGCCTCTCACCAATTCCGAGCCGTGGCCCCAGCCTCGCTCAGCGGTCCTTTTTCCCGAGTTGCCGTTGATTTCGGAGCTGCTTCTGGCTCCCCAGATCGCCTTGCCCTCTGGGGTCCCGCAACCCGCCGCGAGTCGACGTTGCTCTCTCCGTTCGATTCTTTAACCGCCAGCGCCTTAACCGGCCATTTGTCGGGGAGAAAACTCATGAGCTCGATCAGTTACACCGTGGCCTGCACCCTTGCCCACCAGCAAATCGCCGACCGCTGGCTCGCCTGGCTGCGGGATGGCCACCTGGAGGACGTCCTCCGGGCGGGAGCGCTGAGTGCTGAGGTGTTCCGGATGGACGGTGAGCAAGGCTCGACGGAGGTTCGCTATGAGGTGCGTTACGTCTTTGCTTCCCGGGCAGCCTTCGACGCTTACGAGAGGGATCACGCGCCTCGCCTCCGTGAAGAAGGCTTGAGTCTCTTTCCTCTGGACCTAGGTTTGGCCTATCAACGCTCCGTCGGTGAGTCTGTCCTGATTTCCCCGACTTCTTGAAGAGCTTCTTTACGGCCACCCGGTGAGAAATAAGGGTACTGAGGAGCTCTAAGGGGAGGCCACGAGAGTCGGGTCCCCGAGCAGGGTCCAGCCCAGGAGAACGTCGAGGCGCTGGGGGTGGCTCAGGAGCAGCTCACTCTTCGCCTTTTGCATCGCAGCGCCGATTGGAACTCCCTTTTCCATCATGGTTTCGAGCACCAAGGGAGCCAGAAGGCGTTCCGATTCGAGGCTCGTCAAGGTCGCGGCTCCCAGCACGGCGGCCGCTCCGTGTTCCCCGGTGAGCAATAAGTTGTGGCCGAGAGTGTCGTAGGTGGGAACGACGTGGTAGGTATTCCAGCAGCCCCATTGGACCACGATCATGGGCTCGGCATTGCTCAGAGATGCAGCGTCGTCAGCGTTGAACAAGCCATCGAAGGTCCACGCAGCGGGGCCGGAGTGACCGATGAAACTCGTGACGGCCGGACTGCGCTCCAGGGCTCCCAGCAGGATCTCCCGACCCGAAATCGCGTCGAGCTCATCGAGATAGACCCGAGAAACCTCCCAAGGATCCGGCAAGCCTTCGATCAGGCGATCGCTGATGTGAGAGAAAGAGGCCATGGGTTCTCGGTCGTCCGCAGCAAAGACGGCGGTCGCTCTTGGCCCGGATGCACTGAACCCCAGTGTTTTCCCCAGAACAGAGGCCAGTTCCTCCGTCGTCCGCACGGGCAGGCGCCCAATGGGAAGGTCCGGGAAACCGTCACCGTCGATATCGACCAGGGCGGCATCCGAGGGGGTGAACCGAACGAGATCATCGGTCTGAACATAGGGAGTGGGAATGAAGCTGAGGCTACCGGAGCCCGTGTAGTCTTTGGGGTCATAGGTATCCCCACCAACTAGCAAGACGAATTCGGTGCCTCGACTGGCAACGGACTCGGCGATAAAGGCTCGAATGGCCTCCGGGGACGGGAGGCCGTGACTGTGTCGCCAGTAGATGTCCTCCACATCTATGGCGAGCACCGAGTACCCCTCCGAGCGCCGGACACGAATGAGGTCGTCGAGGCCCGAGAGGAAGCTTGGGTGCGAGATGATCAACAACTGGGCCTCTGCCGATGGAATCTCGCGGGCAGTTGGGAGCACCAGAAGATCGGGGCTCAGCAATGCGGATTCCGCCGCCACCAGGTAGCGCTGCCGGCGGTCCGGGTCGCCAGGGAAACGGATCCGGAAGGTACCGGCTCGGTCTTCCTCACTCTCGACCGGGAGAAAGGCCGGAGGTTGTGAAATACCGTTGGGTAGGCGGTAGGCCACCACCCGCGGCGAGCTGAACCCATCTATGGCGAATAACGAGCCCCGGGCCTGGAAATCGAGTCTGTCGCTCCGGGCGAGGAACCGCCGCTGATAGCTGAGCCGAGCGGCTTCCAAATGGATCAGGTCGAAAGGCTGGCCCGTATCCCCCGGCACAGTGATGGAAAGCTCGTTGTTTCCTTCGCGAAGAATCTCCGCGGGCACTCGCGCCTCCGCAGAGATGGCTCTAAGTCCATCGAAAGTTTGCTCCCAAAGGAGATGTCCGTTGAGAGCGATTTGGACATGATGGTCGGGAGAGGCCGGAAAATCCGTTACCCCCCACAGGTCGACCTGAAGCTGCGCATGGCCTGACCTGCTGGATAACCCCTCTACGGGTAGCTGGATTCTTTCTACGCTGGGGCTTCCGAAGGAGAGGATACGTCGATCAAACCAGGGGTCTCCGTTGGGAGAAGCGAAGCTATAGCGGCGGTTTTCCTCGACCGTCAGTTGTTCCCGATAGTCCTGGGCTGGCAGGGCCAAGGGGCTGGGCCCTTGGCTCCGTTCTATGGGTGTCACTGCGTCCGGAGCTACTTCGATGCGGTAAATCTGGCTTCGAGTGTAGAGAGAATCCGCTCTGTGGCCCAGGAATTCTACGAACCCACCCGGGCCGAAGAGCCCGTCGGAAGTCGGAGACTCTACCCGCCTCGGATAGCTGGCGCCCTTGGAGAGGACCGCAATAGAACGGATCGGAACGCCTTCCAAGTCCAGACCTGCCGCGGCCATCTCGTCGTAGTAGATGCGATAGAGGCCGGTGCGCGACAGATGCACATCCAGGGCATCCGGTGAGTGACTGCGAGCCTTCTGCCGCGCCTGGCTCCTGCGCTGTGCTGAGAGCTGGTGCTGAGTACGGATGGCAGCCCAATCGATGGGCTCCACAGGGTGAGCCGCGCCGTAGCTCTCACCAATCTCGAAGGGCCCCTTATCCTCTCGGTGATTGCGGATATCGAGGCTCGAAATTCCGAAAACGGCTCCCTGCGCAGCGGGAATCTCGACTTCGTATCGATTCGCCTCGAGGGAGTCGCCACTGTGGCTGGGAATCATCTGTTGGGTCAGGCGCCGCCAACGCTGAGGGGTCACTTCGTAGAGGTGGAAGCCGACATTGCCGACCTCGGTGGCCGTGGTCCAGCGAAATCTGACTCCGGCTGCAGTTCTTTCCGACGAGAAGGAAGAGAGAGTGACCGGGGTCGAGAAGTCCGTGCCAAAGGCCAAGACGCTGGCAGCTTCGTCGACATGGTTGCGCTCGGTGTCTCCCTGATTGCCGGCGCCGGAGTTGCGGTCCTCATCGACGGTGAATCGCGCTGCTGTAGCACTAAACCCCGCGGTGCAGCGGCGGAGCCAGCCGCCATCATCTTCGTTACGGGTCCGTTTGGTGGCGACCACAGCAGGACTGGCGGAGAAACATCCGGTGGAGAATGTAGCGCCTTCACCGGCGGTACAGCCGTCGGCCCAGCCATCGACGACCGCGCCGGTGATGATGGCCTCGAAGGGGACGGAAGCGGGCCCCCCGAAACTGCTGAAGTCGAGAGTGGTGCAAGCGGATGTTGCCTCGACGGCGAGCCACCCGATGGATTCGGCAGAAACCGTCCCTTGTTGAGTTTCGCTGCGCTCTAGGGCGACATCTGCACCGGTAGTAGAAATGATCGGATTACCGTTGGTGTCTTCCACGATGGTGGAGGTGAGGTGGGGGGTGGAGGCGGTCCCCGGGGGAGTGCTGCTTTCGCTGTTGAGGGATTGAATTTGCAGCAAGAGGGCCGGAGCCGAGGAGAAAGTCGTTCCAAAGGAAAGGGAGACGGAACCTTCGGTTCCACAGGCTGCCGTCGAGGCGCAGCCGTGCTGTACCGCTGAGGTCGAGGTCGAGCCGGCAGCGATGGTGATCGTGGTAGGCGATCCGCCCACGGTAGCGGGGATCGCATGGACTCCTGGCTCGATCGCGATGTAATGAAGGTCCATCGCCAAGTGAGGGCCGTCCTCCGTCGGCGATTCGGCGCAGACCGCATCGAAGCCATCCTGGCGAACGGCCTCGAAACGAATCGCGCAGGGGTTGCCTCCCGCGTTGGTAGGAATCGCAAACACCAGGGGGGTGACGGCGTTCTGAACGAACACATCTGAGACAAAATCGATGGTTAGGAATCCGCCAGCGCCGAAAGTACTCGGAAGGGTGGTTCGTTGAACCTCTATGGCCACGGCGAGAAGGGGACTCGCTGAGGTGGTGATGAGAGCGACCACAAGGACTGCTGCGAAAAGACTCGAAAGTCTAGAGTCTCCTGTCGAGTTTTCTTTCGAGCTTGCAGCCGATTGCCGAAGGGGTCTCCGAAACGTCAGACTCTGCCTCATGAGGGAATCCTCCCTACCGGAGATGTAGAAAAAAAAAGAAGAACAGCAGGGGGAAGGTATGTGTGCACACTTACGAGCGCACTAATTCGCCTCTTGATGATAGCTGCCTTCCGGTCCGCCGTCCAGGCTGTCCTGGCGGATCTGGGAGGGGGACTCTTTGCAGAGCCGACGGGGCGGCGGAGCTCTTTTTCTAGCTGCCCAGGGAGGGCTGCCATGGGGTGGCGGGCCCAGGGTGGCTACCCCAGAGTGGCTGCCCCAGACAGTCAGAAGTCGAACAGGTAGGTGAACTTGACGATCAGCTGCCGGTCTTTTAGCGCTAGGTCGCCGAGGCTCGGAGCGTTCCAGGTTTGGTTGTAGACCACAAAGAGGTCTGCACCGGGGCGGTAGATCCAATTGAAGCGTACATTCAAGGCGAATAGCTCGTCCGCATCGCTGTATTGAACGAACCCGCGAAGAGAGAGGTCCGGAGTGAATGAGTAGGTGAGACGTTCTCGGATCAAGTTGGTTTCGAAGTCCCCCGCGGGCAGGTCAATCTGGTTGATGGCCCAGGTCGTCTCCGAGCTCAGGTGGCGATTGGGGCGATAGCGCAGCGTGGCATTGGCGCTTTGCCGGGTGCCGTTGAAGAAGCTGCCCGCGCGCAGGTTGCCTTGCACGGAGAAGGTGCGACTGATGTCGGTTGAACCAGCGAGCACTCCATTTTCGAATTCGTATCGGCCCGCTGGAATGACGATGCCAGAACGGATCTCGAAGGGCTCCTCCAAATCCTCCACCAGGTGTTCGGCGAACAGGTTGAGCCGGTTGCCTTTTTCCGAGGAGATACCGAAGACATGGGCTTCCACCTCTAGGCTTTCGAGGCTGTCGTCCAGACGGGTAATGGTGTCCACTTCGAGGCCCCAGGCGAAGTTCCTGATGCGCTCCCTGGCGCTTCTAGGCCGGAAGGAAAACTCGCCCTGGTAACGCCGGACTCCCTGGCGGCGGAGGAAGCCCATCTCTGGGTTGAAATCGCCGCGAATCTCTTGGTATTCGAGCTCCCAATCCCAAATTCCATTGGACCATTCGATGCCGGCGCCTCCGGCCCATTCCTGGTCATCCAGAGATTCGTCCACCTCGCCACCCTGGGAACTGGCCCAGAAGGCAGTGATCTCGAGGTGGTCGGTGGGTTTCAAATTGGCGTCGATACCGAAGGTTTGATGGCTGTCTAGACCGGAGGGGCTCTTCTGGGTTGCCAGAACTCCAACGGTGGAGCGGTCACCGAGGTTTCGCTGTAGTCGTAGCACTCCCCAGTTGGTCGTCGGGATGGTCTCGCCGCTGACCTCGGAGGTTAGCGACTCCGTTTGCGCATCGAGAAAGCCGAGATTCCAGCCTCCGACTCGGCCGGTCAACCGGGCACCCCAGGAGACGGGAACTTGCTCCCCTTCTGGGCCGATGCCGATATTTCGTGAGAAAAATAGATCCAGGTCCGGAGCACCTGGGCCGAAGGTAAAGATCCCTGAATTCTCGAGGAAGAACTCTCTTTTCTCAGGAAAGAAGAGCGAGAATCGGGTCAAGTTGACTTGCAGATCATCTGCCTCCACCTCGGCGAAATCAGTGTTGTAGGTCAGGTCTAAGGCCAAGTTGCGAGTCACGGCCCATTTCACGTCGAGGCCCACCTCGGCGTCTTCTGAATCGATCCCATCTTGCTCATTGAGGCCGGCGGTCACGAAGGGTTTGATCTGAAGATTGAGCCCAGGTTTCGGAGCCTGGAGGCCGTTGAGATGGCCGAATCGGGAGACCCGAAAAACGTTGGCATCCAAACCTATGGGAGCCCAAAAAGCGATTTCGTTGTCTCGGCGCACTAAGCGGCGAACGTTCAACCCCCAGGTGGTCAAGGTCGGATCGAAGCGCAGAGTCGAGAAGGGGATGGCGTACTCCGCCGTCCACCCCTGATCGTCCCGCTGCACCGCCACCTCCCAGACCCCATCCCATTCAAAGTTCCGGTCGCGCCCTTCGTCGGTGATCAGTGCGTCGGTCTTGGCGCCATTGGGATTGGTTTCAAATAGATAGGCATTGCGGTGGTCGTGGAAGGTGTCGAGCAGCACCACCAAGCCGTCATCTCGGTACAGAGCTCCATCCCGAAGCATCTCTTTGGCGACGAGTTTCTCTGGCTGGGTGTCGTTGGCTCGGAACCCCAGGTACAGGGTAGTCGAGGTGAAGGCAACGCGAAATTCCGTGTGCTGGCTGATGGGCGCTCCCTCGGTGGGAGTTCTCTGGCTAAAGCCGGCAGCGATGGGCGCAGTCTGCCAGATCTCTTCATCCAGATAGCCGTCGACCTGGAGCTCCTGGTCCACGAAGATGGCGGTGATGTCGGGCACGGTGGCAGAGGCGGAATCAGGTGCTGAATCGTGACCCGAGGCTGCGACCGCGGGCAGTCCCAGCAGCAGGTAGAGGGCAGGTTGGAAAAGGTGTGACCATCGACTCAAAACAGACTCTCCTCAGAGATATCGCTCGGGCAAAGAGAGAGTGATCCCGGAGTGCCAAGGGCGGCTCCAGGAACATCTCTAGAAAGCTGTACGGATTTTGGGAGGAGGTGATTAGCGGTGGGAGTGAAAAGTCTTTGCGACGATCTTCCAACCGTCGTCGAAACGGTAGAGAGACATGAAGTCTGTGTAGACCTGCTTGCCGTCTTTGTGTACCCGCACTCGAGCCACGGCAGCAGCGCCGACGAGATCGAGCACGTCGATGTCCGCTTTGACCTTCGGCTTTTCCTCCTTGGAATCCCCAGCCTCTTTCTGGCTCTCTTCGATCCTGGAGATCCAATCTTCGATCAGCACCTGGCGAATCTCGCCGTCTCGCTGGATGAACATGACAAAGGAGGGGTGGAATCCACTGCGAATGGCTGCGGAGTCGCCATTGATGTGAATGCCCTCGATGTAGGCTCGTTGAATGACATCTTGGATCTCCGCCTTGTCGCTGGCCGTGGCGGGTACCGCTAGCAAGAGGGAGAGCAAAAACATCGCGAGGCAGAGGGTACCGAAGGAGCTGCGGCGCAGATTGAGGAGCATCATGAATCCTTTCATAGAGGGGCTTGTGAGGTACCAGACCAAGTGCGTCCGGCTCTTTGGAGACTCTACTACAGTTGTACGAGAAGGGGGAAGCCAAAAATTCTAAGCGGACCTTAAGACGGAAGGCGGGGGCGCAGCGAGAGGGAGGAAATCTCCTCCCTCTCGAGACGAGAATCAGGGGACTGTCGTTGTCCAAGCGGTCGTGTTGCCGCTCTCGAAGCCATCCGCGAAGATGTCGCCCAGAGCCGAGGTGACACAGCCTGGAAAGTGGTTGCTGATGAGCGTACCGATACGTCCCTGGACCGTCGGGTGAAACACCAACTGATTCTGCCCGCAGCCAGCGCCGTTGGGAGCACCGAAGTTGCAATAGCTCATTACGGTTCCAGCACCACCGGGGCAGCTCACGGCTCCCGAATAGCAGCCGGTCTCTGCGTTATAGCAAGTATCGACTACTGGGTTGTAGCAGTGAGTGTGAGGGGAACCGGCGTTGTGGCCCAGCTCGTGGCCCACCAAGCGGGCATCGGAGCTGGCTGGGAAGTTGCCGGTGAAGATTTGGTTGATGCTGTACCCACCACCGGAGCTCTGGTTCTCACAATAGCCATCGACCCAAGCGATACCGCTGCCGGAATTGGAGGAGGGAGACTTGCCGGAAAGGAGCATGGCAAAAACTCGGTCGACCCCGCTTTGGTTGGCAGACCACCAATTACCAAACTCGGTGAGCTGGGCCTGGGAGGCTGGTGAATCGGTGTTGTTGAAGGGGTCACTCCCGATGCGAATGCTGGTGTCTCCCTGCAGCAAGCTGAGGTCCAAATCCCTCTCATACATGGTGTTCAGAGAAGTAAAGAGATCCCCGATCCAGGTGAGGGCGTTGGCCTCGTTGTTGCCGAATTTTTCCTGGTTGAACTCGACGTCCGTGTCCACGGCGATCACCGCTTGGCGGCTCGCTCCCAGCAGAGGAGAAGAGGACTTGCGGGTCGTTTCCGAAGGCGGATCTGTAAAGAAGGAGTCTGGGATCGGAAGATGCTCGGTACCGCAGCCAGCGTACTCCAAGTCTGAGGAGGGGGAGGCATCCTCAATACTGAAGGAGCCTTGGGCGTTCGGTCCCGAGATGTGAAAGTCCCCCGCCGAGCCGGCGACGAAGCCAAAGATCGAACCGTCCGGGCGGACCGAGAGACCCACCCGAGTGTCTCCGCTGGCTGACCGGCCTCGAAAATGCCGAGACGGATCACGGGGAATCTCACGTTTTTCTCCCCAGCTCACCAGCCACATTTTCGCGCCGGGAGCGAAGATCTCAAAAGGAGCGAAGCGGATTGCTTCCCGGGCACCAGGAGAGGTGGGGAAGTCACGAAAGGCAATGGGTTCTTCACCACCGCTGGTGAGAGCCCGGTGAGCATCTTCAGAGAGAGAAAAAGTCTCCCAGCTCAGGTTGAGGTCTGGCAGGTCAATGACCTGTCCCGGAGCCACACTGAGCTCGGGGGTAGAGGCGTTCGCGAAGAGGGGGGCGAACAACGCGAAGCCGAGGAGGGCAATGGCCGAGTACTTCGTTTTCATAAGGTCCTCTTGGTCGGTTTCGGTTTCAATGACTGTTTCGAATTTTGGAAGTAGTAGTTAGACCCTGCTAGACGAGCTTGCGCAGGGCCAAAATGTAGCCTAGGTGAATGCCTTCGTGGAAGTTGTTGAAGACGATGGCATCCTCGATAGATCCGAGGCGGATACCCGCAGAGGTCTCATAGGGTTGAAAGCTGGTGAACTTGCCTTGAGAAAAATCGGTACCTAGTTGCTCCGGAGCACGGCGAAAAACCTCCATGGCGGCCCGGTAGGACGGCTCGTCGGCAGTATTGGCCCCGGTTCCCTTGCGGTATCTCTCGATGATTTCCGCAGGGAGGTGCGGTTGGAGTCCGCTAAGGGAGTAGTGCAGTAGTTGTTGGGTCACCGCCAGGTGGGCGGCATTCCAGGCGATGTGATTGGCAAAGCCTTCCGGTACCCGGAAAAGGCGTTCCGGCGACAATCCACCAACCAGCTGGTCGATGCGAAGTCGAATCTCCTTGAGTTGAGCGATGGCGATCACCGAGGGCCTCCTTCCTACAGTTTCCTCGTTGAGCCTTGCATGGTACCAGTGCCGGGTCTCAGCTAGTCCACCCAGCTCGAACTTCTCATCAACTTCGTCGCGAGATGGCACAGTCTATGGGGGAGAGAGCTCTCGAGGGCCTTGCACCGTGGAAGAGCGATGGGTCTTTTCTTGGAGTCTGGGCGCGATGGGCTCTCTGGAGTGGCCCCATGGTAGAGGCAAGGTCCTAGGAAGACGGCGGCGCCGAAGGGGAGGTCGGGAAGGTCAGGAAAAAGTTGGAGCCCTCGCCCAGCTTGCTCTCGGCCCGAATGCTGCCACCCAGTTGCTTGGCGAGATGGTCACAAATCGATAGCCCCAACCCCGTGCCACCTTGGCGGCGAGATAGGCTGGCGTCGACCTGAAAGAAGGGCTCGAAGAGCTGGTAGAGCTTGTTTTCAGGAACGCCCAATCCGGTGTCTGAAATTCGGATCTCCAAGTGCAGGCCCGGCTCCTGGGAGGCCACGACCTGAGCCTCCATGCGGATCTTGCCTTGGTCGGTGAATTTGACCGCATTGGTCACCAAATGCAGCAATATCTGGCGTAGGCGAGTCTCGTCGCTGAGAATCCATGCGGGCACCTCCGGGGCGATGCTATGGGATAGCTCGAGGCCCTTGGCAGAGACCTCCACGGCGACGGCTCCACAAGCCTCTGCGAGGAGGGTTTCGACTCGTATGGGACTTTCCTGCAGCTCGAACTTCTGGGAGCCTAGCCGGGAGGCTTCGAGCAGGTCGTTGACGATACTCAGGAGGGAAGAACCGCTGTTTTGGATCCTGTCCGTATAGCTCTTTTGTTGATCGGAAAGCTCGGTTTTCCTGAGCAGGTGCGTCATGCCGATCATGCCGGCCAAGGGAGTCCTCAACTCGTGGGTCATGTTGGCCAGAAATTGGCTCTTGGTGACACTGGCCATCTCCGCGGCCTCCTTGGCCAATTGGAGCTGTTGGGTCCGTAGGGAGACTTCCTCCTCCAATTGTTGTTGGCGTCTCCTGAGAAAGGCTGTGCGAGATCTCAGAATCAGCCCTAGGAGCAGGCAAGTGGTCATCAAGGCAAGGACTACAAACCAGCTGGTTTTCCAGAAGGGGGGGAGGATCAGGACGGGCAAGGTGGCTGGGTCAGACCAGCTCTCCCCGTCGTAGCTAGCCCGGGCTTCGAAGCGAAACTCGCCTGGAGGAAGATGCGAAAACGTAGCTTGCCGCTGGCTCGAAGGGGGAGACCAGGCCTCGGTCAACCCAGCCAGTCGGTATTGGTAACGCACGGGGCTGCCAGCGTTGGTAGCGACGTACCCAATGGTGAGGTGATTCTCCTTGAAAGGGAGGCGCAAGTTCTTCGGAAGGCCGAACCAGGGAGACAGGTCGTCGCTTTTGTGGCGCCAATCGAGCTCGTGAAAATGCACCTGTAGGTCACTCAGGTGCATGCGAGGTGGAGCCGTAGGGAGGTGATCCAGGGTCGGGTCGTAGCGAGTCAAACCCTTGGCGCCGAACCAGATGCGGCCTTGGCTGTCTTCGAAGACGGCGTTCTGATTTCCTTCACCGCCCAGAAAGCCTTCTCTAGGACCGTAGTGGCGAACCTCCGCCAAGCCACCGTCAGGCCCCAGCTCGATTCGGTCGAGTCCCTTTTCGCCTCCCGCCCAAAGATCTCCGCGCCCATCGACGAGGAGAGAGTACTGGCTCACGGAGCCCAGTCCCTGGGCCAAACCGAAGTGGGAGAAATGGTCCCCATCGAGACGACACAAGCCCTTGTCCGTGGCCATCCAGATGCGCCCTGCTGGGTCCTGGCGCACCGCGTAAACACGGTGGCTGGCGAGTCCTCGATTCTCAGTGAAGTTCTCGAATTGGTGTCCATCGTAGCGACTGACGCCGCCGTCGGAAGTGGCGAACCAGAGATTTCCCTGGCGATCTTCGAAGGTCGAGTAGACCTTATTGCCCGCCAGACCTTGGGCAACATCGAGAGTGACGAAAGTTTCGCCGTCGTAGCGGCTGACGCCTCCACCCCAGGTCGAAAACCACAGGACTCCTTGGCGGTCCTGGAAAGCCGAGAAGACCGAGTTGTGGGCAAGGCCATCCCGGGAGTCGAAATTGCGGAATTGGTGACCATCAAAAAAACTAACCCCGGCGTTGATGGTGGTGACCCACACCCCCCCTCGGGAGTCGGCCAAGACGGAGGTTACCAAGGGGCTCCTCAGGCCTTGGGCGGTGCCAAAGGTGGTGAAGCCCGACTCGTCCAGGCGCACCAAGCCGCCTTCCAGGACGCCGATCCAAAGGGTTCCTTCTCGGTCCTCGGTAATGGAAAGCACTTTATTTCCCGGCAACGCGGTTCCAGCGAGGGGACCACCTTCCAGAGATTCCCGGTCAGGCTCGTCGCTACCGGGCTCGCCGCTGCTAGCTGTGAAGAGAGTAAAAGCCTCTGTGGTCAGCCGGGAGAACCCTTCTCCGAAGGTCGACAACCACACATTGCCTGAAGAGCTGCCGGCGAGGGCGATGACGCCATTGCCGGGCAGGCCATTGCGCCTCTGGAGCAGGGTGGTTTTCGTCCCGTTCTCGGCCCACAGAACGACCCCCTGCTCTTCCGTGCCGATCCACAATCGCCCCCGGGAGTCTTCGGCAAATCCTCTCACCGGTGAAGGGGGAATCCCTTGGTCCGGGCCCAGGTAGGTAAGGTGCTGACCATCGTGGCGTGCCGCACCACCCTCCTGAAAGCCGATCCATAGGGAGCCCTGCCGATCTTTGAACAGGCTGCGGACGATTCGTTTCTCAGGCCCCTCGGGCCCTTCGACCACCTGAAGCTCGCCGTTGGCAAAGCGCTGTAGCCCGGCATCGCCGCCAAACCACGGCTGGCCTTGGCCATCCAGGGTGACCGCATTGACTCGCTGGCTTTCCCCTGGGCTTTCCTCTGGGCTGAGCCGCTGCGGGGATGCTTCCGTCGCTGCCGTGGCCTCCAAGGGGGCGATGGAGTAGATCCCGGTCCGAGTGGCTAGCCAGAGCACGCCTTGGGGATCTTCCTGGAGATCGAGGATGTCGAGATCCGCCGTCTTGGGGTAGGTGGTGACCAACCGCCCATCGAAGACCGCCAAGCCCTGCTCCGTGGCGACCCAAAGGCGGCCCTGCTGATCTTCCTCGAGAGCGTTGATGCGATCACTGGGAAGCCCGTCGGCGCTGCTGACGGTAGCGAAGCTAGCGCCGTCCCAACGGCTCAACCCGCCTCCCGCGGTGGCCAACCATAGGAAGCCGCGAGAATCTTCGAGAATGTCCCGAACGACCGATTGAGCGAGACCGTCTTCTACCGAAAGGGTGGTGAAGGGGTAGATATGAGCCGCTACGGTCGAAGTCGCCAAGACCGAGGCCAATGCCAGAAGAACAGCGACGATCCTTTGACTCGAAGTCGATGAGCTGAGGAGGGGACTAGACGCCAGCGTCTTGACCCGTCTTGCTTGGCGGCCCAAGCCGACCCACGGCCGGAGCCGCGCATCGGAGCGAAACGTCTTCGTGGCGGGCATGTCTGGCCTAGATCCTTCTCTACGGAGCACTGGAGTCTCAATAAAAATGAGTTTGAGCGAAAGGGAGCTCCCCCCCTTCGCAGGCACCCAAAGCCTTTACAGCGCTGCTTAGCCCCAGATTCGTCGGAGGGAAGGGTAGTGGCGATATTCCGAGCCACGAGTTTCAGGGGAACAGCTACTCCTGAACGGTATCATCGACGGCTCTGGAAGAAAATTAGCCGCCTTTGAATGTATTGCGCCTCGGACCGGGGGTCATCCCCCGGCGGCCGCACGCAGTAGCAGACCGCAGATCCAAGCACAGTAGGTGCCGAGGGCATATCCCAGCACTGCCAGCAGCACGCCTACCGGCGCTAAAGATGGGTGGAATGCGGAGGCTACGACGGGAGCGGAGGCAGCACCACCGACATTGGCCTGGCTACCGACGGCCATGAAGAAGACCGGCGCTTTGATGAAATAGGCCACCGCCAACATCAGGACCGCGTGAATGGCCATCCAAATGCCGCCGACCAGAAAGAGACCGGGATTTTCGAACACCGCTCGGATGTTCATCTTCATCCCGATGGAGGCGATGAGCACGTACAGCAGAACGGAGCCGACTCGGGAAGCACCGACTCCTTCCAAGGATTTGGCTTTGGTGGCCGAGAGGATGAGGCCGCAAGTGGTGGCGATGACGACCAGCCAGAAGAATTTGCTGTCCAGGCTCATGCGGGAAATGAAAGGGTGTTGCTCCGCCAGCCTCGACATGGCCGGCCCAATGATGTCGGCGCCGAGGTGGCCAATGGCGGTGGCGCCAAAACCTACCGCCAGCAGAATCATGCTGTCCGTAAGGGTGGGAATCCTGCGGACCTGGGCTTGGTAGTCCTCAACCTTCTTGCGCACCGCCTCGATGGCCGACGTATCCGCACCGGTCCAGTTGTCGATGGCTTCGTGACGGCCGGCACAGAAGAGCAGAAAGGCCATCCAGATGTTGGCGACGATGACATCGACGGCAATCATGGCCGAGAAGATGTTGTCTCCCACTTCGAAGACTTCTTTCATGGCTGCTTGATTGGCGCCACCACCGATCCACGAGCCCGCTACCGTGGTCATTCCCCGCCACACGGCTTCGGGGCCCACTCCTCCGATGATGTCCGGGTTGATCCAGGAGGTAATGTAAATCGCTAGCGGCCCACCGAGCATGATGCCTATCGTGCCGGTCAGAAAGAGAATCACCGCTTTGGGTCCCAGCCGCAGTACTCCAGGAAGATCGATGCTCAAAGTCAGCAGCACCAGGCTCGTGGGGAGTAGGTAGCGGGAGGCCACGAAGTAAAGGTTGGAATGCTCGCCGGAGATGATGCCCAAGGTGGAGAACACCGATGGCAGGAAGTAGCACATCAGGAGGGCTGGCACGATGGAGTAGAACTTTCTGAAACCGGGCCGCTTGGTGCTGTCACCCCAGAAGACGAAGGCGAGAATCGCTAGGAGAATCCCTAGCACTACGGCGTCATTGGTAATCAGCGGCATATTGGCGGCGGCATCGGTCATCGCGTCGCTCCTCCCATCGGATTTTTCTCAAGCAAGTTAAGCGGGCCAAGTTCACCACGGTGGGCTGGGGTAGCGCAAGGGTGGGGGGATCGTGTGGGGTGGATCGCCTGGGGTTGAAACCCCAGGCTCGGCTACGCTGCCCGCTTTGCGGGCGAGGAGGGGGAGGGGATCATTCAGGGAGGTTTGCTGTTCTGATCCATTGTTCGAGCTCGATGACTGCGGGCTGGTTTGCCTCGACCCACTCCTGGGCGCCGGGGGTCTCGAGGAGGGAGAAGGCGAGGTAGCCGAGGGGTTCCAGGAGCTGGCGAGCTTTGAGGTCGGAAAGGGGAGGCAAGAGAACCTCCCACAGGAAATCGCTTTTCTGCTCTTGGGAAGACACCTCTTCAACGGAGCTGATGAAAGAGGGCAAGATCTCCGCCGAAAGGGCCGCCTCGGATTTCCCCTCGTTCTTTTCCAGAAATCGGCCGGCGGAGAGCATAGATAGGGTGAGGTTGACCGTCGAAAGCTCCTCCTTGCCGGGCCCCGAGGGCTGGCTGGGGAGAACGATGTTGATGTTCTTCTCCGACTCCGCTTCGATCCCCTCGTGCAGCAGCTTCAGGACCGCGTTGGCGGCGGCGTGGGAGCGCTGGGAGCTCGGCTCCACGGTGAGAAATCGAAGGTAGGCAAGAATGGCCGCGGGCCGCAGCCCCAGATTGTCATAAACGATGGCCAGGTAGAAGTTGGAGGAGGGATGATTGGCTCGGAACCGCAAGGCATCCTCAAAGGACCCCTTGGCGTCCTCCAATTTTTGGAGCCGAAGCTGAGTGACGCCGAGGTTGAAGGAAAGAGGCCCGTGAGCCCCATACTTTTTCAGCCCCTTGCGAAACATCTTTTCCGCTTTCTCGGGCTCTCCCGCGGAGTCGAGGCAACTCGCTGTGAGGGCGACGAAAGAAGGCCCCAAATCCGACGGAATCTTCTGCCCCTCCTTGCCCACCTCGACGCAATCCCGCCACCTCTCTCCCTTCACCAACGTCACCCCCAACTCGTACAGCGCCTCGACATTCTCCGGATTCTCCGCCAAAGCCTGCCGAAACTTCGCCTCCGCTCCTGACAGGTCTCCCTTTTCGTGGAGAGCAACACCTTGGGATATCAGCTCTTTTTGAGGGCGGTCGGTGGCCTGGGCGGGGAAAGAGCAGATAGAAACGGCAAGGAGAAGCATGGTCAGGTAGCAGCCTGAGGCGTTTCTGTAGGCTCGAGGTGATTTCTCAGCAGTCGCGGTCATGGAGGGCCTCCCTGGGCGAATGAGCTTTCTCACTTCAAGCGCTGGGGGGGCTTTTCTATTCCGATGGGTTGTGATTTGTTCTCTGCTCTGAAAGAGCTTCGCCTGGTGAATCTGGAGCACTTGCGCAACGCTGCCAGTGGTCGCGAAGACAAACCATGCGCTTCCGATTTGGTTCCTATAGGTAACTAGCCTCGGGAGTAGGGAACTTCGATCTTCTCGAGCATGGGGAAGTGCTTTCGGTTGAAGGTCACCAAGGTGGCTTGAATGGCTTGGGCGGTAGCTGCGATCAAGGCGTCGGCGAGACCGGTGCCGTGGGAGGGGCGGTAGAGCTGGCGGAGGAGGCTGCCTTGGCGGGCGATTTCGAGGGTTACAGGGACGACTTCGAAGGCGTGGAAAGCGGCTCCGAGGGCAGCGAATTCCTCATCGCCCTTGGCGCCGGCGAAGAGCTCGGCGACGGTGATGGCGGAGAGTTGGAGATCTCCTTCGAGAGATTCCAGGTAACGGACAGCGGCAGATCGGCCACGGAGGTATTCGATGAGAATATCCGAATCGAGTAACAAGACCGGCTCTTTTTCGATGGCCTTCAAGGCAGGCGATCCAACTCGTTTCGCAGGGCGGTGAAGTCGGGCAGATCCGTGCGCTCACTCCACAAGCCGCGGGCGCGACGGAGGAAGTCGAGGCGGGAGCCGGCTTCGTATTCGTCGATGAAACGGTCGACGGCGCTTCGAATCAGGTGGCTTTGGGAGCGCCCGGTCTGCTCAGAGATGGCGCTGAGGGCACTGCGCTCCTGTTCGGTGAGGTAGATCTGGGTACGAATCATGTTGCGCCTCCTTTTGATCCCGGTTGAGCTTTCCTGAGCTTCGATCGAATCAGCTTTTGAAGGTATACATCGCTATTATACATCACTTTCTGTCTGCCCAAGACTCGCTCCTCTCCGAATCCCGTGTGGTCGTTCTGTACAGAGAGGTTCCCGAAGCCAGTTGGGCCTCGCGGCTCGAACGTAGCCATGGCTGTAGCTATGGCGAGCTGGGGGCGGCAGCCGAATGTCTAGCCGAACTTCTGGAGGGGCCGGCAGCCGAATGTCTGGCGAATGTGAGCGACGCTACGGCGGGGGCGGCAGCCGATTTTCTGGGCGAATCATTGGCCCAATGTCTGGAGTTTGTGGCCGTCGAGGGTTGCCATCCTAGAGGCTGCCCTGGCCCGGAGCCGGCGGCTCCGGGGTAGCCGGGTCGTTCTACAAGGCTCCGGTGCCCTGTGCTACATTCCCGCCCATGAACGACACACCACCGCAGCAGCGCAGCCCCCAACGCATCGCTCTTCTACCGGGAGATGGCATCGGCAAGGACGTGACCGCTGAGGCGGTGAAGGTTTTGGAAGCGGCGGGCGCGCGCTGGAATCTGCCCTTGGAGTTGGTTTCCCTGCCGTGGGATGCGGACCGCTACTTGGAAACCGGCGAGTCTTTGCCGGAGGGCGCTCTCGAGGATTTACGGGACAACTACTCATCCATCTTTATCGGTGCCTACGGTGACCCTCGGGTACCGGACATGGCTCACGCAAAGGACATTCTCCTGGGCATCCGCTTCGGCCTCGACCTGTTCATCAACTTTCGCCCCGTAAAGCTTTACGACCCGAGTCTCTGCCCGCTGAAAAACAAGGGGCAAGAAGACGTGGACTTTGTCGTCTTCCGGGAGAACACCGAAGGGGCCTATGTGAGCATTGGCGGGAACTTCAAGAAGGGAACCGCCGACGAGGTGGCCGTTCAGGAGGAGATCCACACCCGCAAAGGGGTCGAGCGCATCTTGCGGGCCGCTTTCGACTATGCCGTGGCCCATGGCAAAACGCAGGTCTGCATGGCTGACAAAAGCAACGTCATGCAGTACGCCCATGACCTCTGGCAGCGCTGTTTCGCTGAGCTGGGGGAGGAGTACTCGCAAATCGAGACTCGCCACCTCTATGTAGACGCCCTGACCATGCAGATGATCCGGGCGCCGGAGAGTTTCGAGGTCATCGTCACCAACAATATGTTTGGAGACATCGTCACGGATCTCGGCGCCGCTCTCCAGGGAGGTTTGGGGTTGGCAGCCTCCGCCAATCTTCACCCGGGTCGGGTCTCCATGTTCGAGCCGGTGCATGGCTCGGCTCCCAAATACGCCGGTACGGGTCGCGCCAACCCCATGGGGGCGGTACTTTCCGCGGCGTTGATGTTGGAAGACCTAGGGCATCAGGAGGCGTCGGCTGCGGTGGAAGGGGCGGTCATCGAGGCGATCCGCCAGGGGGAAACCACCGCAGACCTCGGCGGAAGCCGGTCGACCTCCGAGGTGGGAGATTACTTGGCCAAGGCCGTGTCCTAGGCGCAGGCTCGAACGCGCCTCACTCTGACCTGTTCCTATCCGTTGGCAACCCGCTCCGCACCTAAGGAGTCGGGCAAATCCTTTCCAAAACGTCGAAGCCGCTGACTCTTCTGGGCACCCCGGTTCTCACCAGGAGAGCCGCGCCGACGAGGGTGTTTGCAACGAAGCAGGCATAGTTACTCTCTATCGACAAACAGAATTGCCATCTGATGCAGAAGATCTAGGCAGATCCGGTGTTATCGCAGAAAGCTGGTGAGAAGTTCGAGCTCATCGACGACGATCCTCTTGGGCCTACTCTCCGTTCGTGGAGATCTCTCCCAGCCGCTTTTCGATGGCAGGGAATTCCTTGGGGTCGAGGGTACGTAGATCTAGAAGCACGGCATCGTCGTTGACGCGGGCAAGAATGGGGGGAGTGCCGCGGCGTAGCTGGTGAGCGAGCTCAGTAGCGTTCTCCTCCGAGCGGCCTAGTCGGACCGCCCAGCTGGGGTATTCCCGGGTGGGGAGAGAACCACTGCCCGCCTGCGAGAGGCTCTCGACAACATCTACTGTCAGGCCGTCTATTTTGCCAAGGCGGCGGGCTAAGCGTTGAGCCCGACGGCGCAGTACTTCGGTGTCCTCCAGGAGCTGGCGAAGGATCGGGATTCGGGAAGCAGCGTCTTCTTCCAGATAGAGCCGCAGAGTTGCTTCCAGGGCGGTGTAGATCAAGCGGCCTGGTCGCATGGCCCGCATTAACGGGTGCTTGCGGCAGCGTTCCACCATTTCTGCCTTCCCAGCGATGATGCCTGCCTGGGGGCCACCGAGAAGCTTGTCACCGCTGAAGCACACGAGGTCTGCACCGGCAGCGATAGACTGCCGCGCCAGCTCCTCCCCTGGACAGCCGCGAGCGGCGAGGTCGATGAGGCAACCGGAGCCCATGTCGTGAACCACGGGGATACCCGCGGGACGACCGATTTCCACCAGGGTGGCGATGTCCACCTCTTGGGTGAATCCAACAACGCGATAGTTCGAGGTGTGGACCTTGAGGATCATGCCGCACTCGGCCTCGAGATCCGCTGAGTCGAGAGCTTGCCGATAGTCCTTGGCGTGAGTCCGGTTGGTCGTGCCCACCTCGGCGAGGATGGCGCCGCTCTCGCTCATGATCTCGGGGATTCGAAAGGATCCGCCGATTTCCACGAGCTCGCCGCGGGAGAGAAGCACCCGCTTTCCCCGCGCTAAGGCGGCGAGAATCAAGATGGTGGCTGCGGCGTTGTTGTTGACGACCGTGGCTGCCTCGCAGCCGACTAACTCTTCGATCAGTTGGCCACAACCGCGGTCTCGGCCACCCCGATCGCCGGTTTCTACATCGATCTCGACCCGCTGGGGCCGCACCGAGAGGTCTCGCACAGCCAGGGCTGCCTCTGGTGCCAGCACAGCCCGCCCCAGGCCGGTGTGGAGGATGACGCCGGTGGCGTTGATGACTTGTTCATAGTAGGGCCGGGCCTGGCGCTCGAGCTCCTTTTGGACCTGCTGATGAATCGCTAGTGCTTCGAGCTCTTCCTCCCGGAGGCCATTGCGCAAGGCGCTTTGGCGGAGATTCTCCAGAGCCCGGCGAAGAGAGTCCACGACTCGTTTCCTGGGATGAGCGCTCGTCAGCTCTTGAAACTCTTGCAAGGTGAGAAGCCGGTCCATCTTGGGGATGCGGCGGAGGAGATGCTGTTGAGGCGCTTGGCCGTCGACTTCCTGGTTCTTCATCGTGGAGAGATTATAGCTCCGTGACCTTCCCCGGCCCCGATCTCCAAGCCCGCAAGGCGAGTCGTTGGAATGGCAGGGCATACCGATCACAGAAAACCAATTGGTTCGAGTTCTCACCGGGACGAATTGTGATCGGTAGGGAGAGGGAAAGAAGAGAGGAATGACCATCGATCCGGGTTTTGCTCGGATGATTGGAGTCGGTTTCCAGGCGAGCTACGGCCCTATCCTCTCCAGGGTCGAGACTTCGATTTCTCCATCGCGGTTCAATGGCTCACCTAGCTCATGGCGGAGAAGGGGTGGGAGGCCGCCCGGGCGACTCTGGCCTTATGGGTCGCCGCCATTGCCTTGGCGGCTCTTCTTCTCTACTTCTTCTACCGCTGGGAAACCAGCGTCCGAGATGCCACCGTCCTGGGCCTCCTAGGCATCAGCTCCCTGGGGCACTGGATCGTCGATGCCCCGGGCCCGCAATAACTACGACGACATGTTCGCGCTGATCCTAGTCGGTGCCGGTCTGGTGTTGGTGGGGGATCTAGTCTCCACGGTGGTGCGGGAGGTTGTTCGGCGGGCGGATTAGTGGGATCTACCTCACCCTTCTGCCCTCGTGCCATGGCTTCGGCTCGCTATCTGTTACACAGTTGAACTTCCGAATGTCCACCAGCGGCCGAAAATTTTCCCACCCGGAGCCCATGAATGCTCTAGCATAAGGCTGTGTTAAATATTGACACAGAGGCCGGTTCGTGGCATTTTGAATTTATGGCACAAAGACAAACCATGAACGTATCCCTGCCCGATGCCCAGGAGCAGTTTGTGCGCGCGCAGGTCAGCAACGGCCGGTATCGGACCGCGAGTGAAGTGGTGCGCGACGGGCTTCGGATGCTCGAAGAGGCCGAGCACCGCCGATTGGTGGAGAAGTGGATCTTCGATGATCTGAGCGACGAAGAGCTGGCGCTTCTGCCCGAAGAGCTGAAGCAGCGCACGCGCGCCTATTTCCAGGGCCTCATTGAGGAGGCGATGGAAGACGTCAAAGCTGGCCGTGTGGTGGACGGGCCAAACGCTTTGGCGCGCATGGGAGAGTCGCTGCGGGGGCGGAAGGAATGAGTCGCAATGTGCGCCGTTCGCGAGCCCACGAGAAGGCTCTGGCCTTGCGAGGCAAGTTGGATCTAGATGTCGATTTGGAGGAGTCCCGAGACAGGCGTAGTGGTGGAGACCTCGATTCGGATTGATTTTTTCTTCTCAGCCGTGACCACATCTTTCCCCTGATCGCCCGCCACGTGCCCCTACGTACCTAGCAGCGTACTTCACAGCTAGGAGGGGGATCTTTTCGGTGGGTTGCAACTCGTCCTACCTCTACCCGTAAAACCTACGTCTGTAGTAAGCTTTTCGGAATGGACTGCGGAGGAATGGATGTCTCAAAACGGTAAAAAGCACCAGCAGGAACAGGCGGATTCGGAGCTGATCTACGATTGGAATCAGGCTGGTGATGGCGATCTTCGCCCTCAGAGACCTCATGTCGAGCTAGACGATGAGACCCTTCGGGATGGTCTTCAATCCCCCTCGGTGGTCTCGCCGCCATTGGAAGACAAGCTGGCGATTCTTCATCTCATCGATCAGTTGGGCGTCGAGACGGCGGATATCGGTTTGCCCGGGGCTGGACCTCATGTGGTCGAAACGGTGACTCGGCTGGCTCAGGAGATCGTCGATCAGCGCCTTGCGGTGCGGCCCAGCGCCGCTGCCCGCACCATGCGCCAGGATATCCAACCCATCGCGGAGATCACTCAGAAAACCGGTCTGCCGATCCGGGTCGATTGTTTTCTCGGCTCCAGTCCGATTCGCCAATACGCCGAAGCTTGGGACATGGACCGCCTCCTCAAGCTCACCCACGACGCCGTCAGCTTCTCCGTTGAGAACGGTCTACCGGTGATGTATGTGACGGAAGACACCACCCGCGCCAAACCGGAAGACCTTCGCCGCTTGTACACCGCCGCGGTGGAGGCGGGAGCTCGCCGGGTTTGTGTCGCGGATACGGTAGGCCATTCCACTCCCAATGGGGTTCGCAACGTCGTGCGCTTCATTCGCGAAGTGGTCGACGCCACCGGCGAGAGTGTCAAAGTGGATTGGCACGGTCACAACGATCGGGGCCTTGGGGTGATCAATAGCTTGGCAGCAGCGGAAGCCGGAGCGGATGGCCTTCATGGCACCGCTCTGGGAATCGGTGAGCGAGTCGGTAACACGCCTCTGGACTTGCTCTTGGTCAACATGCAGTTGCTCGGCTGGATCGACCGGGACCTCTCCCGGCTACCCGAGTACTGCGAGCTCGTTTCCCGTACCACCGGAGTTCCCCTACCGGAGAACTATCCCGTCTTCGGCCACAACGCTTTTCGCACCGGTACCGGAGTCCACGCTTCGGCCATTCTCAAGGCGCGGGCCAAGGGAGACGAATGGTTGGCAGACCGGGTCTATTCCGGGATTCCCGCTTCCTTGATCGGCAAACGGCAAATCGTCGAGGTGGGGCCCATGTCCGGAGAGTCCAACATCGCTTTCTGGCTGGCGGATCGCGGCATCGCGGCGGATCCGGGCCTCACCGAGGAGATCTTCCTGAAAGCCAAGGAGTCCGATGCGGTACTGGCGGAGGAAGACATCCTGGCTATCTGCCATCGCCGGGGCACGGCGGTTCCTGCCTGAGCCGGAAACGGCCTGGAGATAGCTTCCCCTCAGCTCTCAAACCTTCAGCGAATCCAATGGGTCTGTCGCCGCGGCGCGGCGGGCCGGCAAATAGCAGGCGACCAGAGCCACCACAAATAGCACCACCGGCACCCAGAGATAGGTTCCGAGGTCGCTAGCGGAGACTCCGAAGAGGAGACTCTGAAGCAGGCGGTTGGTGCCGAAGGCTGCCGCCAGCCCTACAGCGATACCCGCCGCCACCAAGGTGAGACCTTGACCGAGCACCTCAGCTAGGACCTTGCCCCGCCCCGCACCGATAGCCATGCGAATGGCGATTTCCCGGCGCCGTTGAACCACCGAGTAGGCGAGCACCGCGTAGAGGCCGAGAGCGGCGAGCACCAAAGCCAAACCAGCGAAGCATCCCAGGAGCCAGCCGTGAAGTCGTGGCTGAGCGAGGGAGCTCGAGAGGATTTCCTCTAGGGTGCGTACCTGAGACAGGGGAAGGTTCTCGTCCAGAGCTCGGACCTCCCGGCGCACCAGGGGGATGAGCTCCATGGGGTCCGTGGAGGTTCGCAGGGCGACGGACATGCGCCGTCCCAGCCACGAGTACACTCCTTGATCTCGCGCCAGGTAGACCTGTGAGGGAGAGTCTCCGCGGAGACTCAAGTGTTTGACGTCGGCTACCTGCCCGACCACCTCACAGGAGATGTCATTGATCAACAACCGCTTGCCGATGGGATTCCCTCTCGGCCAGAAGTGTTCCGCCAGAGCTTGATTGACGACGGTCACCGGCGGTGAACCAGGTCTATCCTGGGGACTCAAAAGGCGGCCGCGCAGCAGAGTCATTCCAGAGGCGGCGAAGTAGCCAGGGGTGACCACACGAGTCTCTGCGCTGAACTCCCGAGAAGGGGGAGGGAGAGGCTGGCCCTCGGCGTGAACGGTGTTGCCATTGAAGCTACCGGAGAGAGGAAGGATGTCGATAGCGCCGGCAGCTTCGACACCGGGTAGCCCTCCGAGGCGGTCGAGCAGGGACTGGTAAAACGCCGTCACTTTCTCCGGCTCCCGATCTGTCGGAGCGAGACCGAAGGTCAAGACGTGATCCGCAGAGATGCCCGCATCGACTCGAAGAAGATTCCACAAGCTCTCTAACATCAATCCGGCGCCGGACAGGAGCAGTAGGGAAAGGGCGACCTCCGAGATGATGAGAAGCCCACGAAGACCTGGCCGGAAGCGACCTGGAGGGGAGTCATAGGGGCTCAGGCGGAGAGGCGTTTCGAGTTTGGATCCGCCGTTCTTCAAGACGGGAGCGATGCCACAGACCAGGCCCGTCGCGAGGGTGATCAAGCAAGCGAAGGCGGCGACCCGCAGATCGAGGCCCACCTCCTGGGCAAACGGCAGGCTGTTGCCACTGAAGGCGACCAAGACATCGCGGGCGAAGTAGCCGAGGCCGATGCCGAGGACCCCTCCCAAGGTCGCGAGGAGAAAGCTCTCCACCAAAAGGAGTCGGGCAATCTGCCCTCGGCTGGCACCCATGGCCTGTCGCAGGGCCGTTTCCTGGCGGCGTTCCATGGCGCGGCCGAGCATCAAGCTGGCGACATTGGAACAGGCGATGGCGAGAACCAGGAGAGCGGCGCCGAGCAGGATCCAAAGAGACGACCGAAGGTTGCCAACCAGGCTTTCCCGAAGAGGCACCAAGTGGACTCCTCGTCCCTCGTTGGTGGCGGAATATTCGACCTCGAGATCCGCTGCAAGGAGATCGAGCTCCGCTTGGGCCTGTGGGAGGGTGGTGCCCGCCCGTAAACGAGCGATGGCCGTGAAAGAGGTCGAGCCGCGATTCGGCAAGCGCTCTGCCTCGACGCCACCGTAGCCGAGAGGGCGCCACAGCTGAGGCGGAGCGTCGCCTACGCCTGAGAGCATCGGGTCGACCCAATCCTTGGGGCCAACACCGACGACTGTGTGGGGTGTGCCGTTGAGCTGAATGGATCGGCCGAGCACGGCTGGATCGCCCGCGAAGCGGCGTTGGAAGAGGCCGTGGGTCAGGACCACCACACGGTCTTGGCCATCGACATCCTCCTGCGGTGAGAAGAATCTTCCATAGGAGGGCTGAACGCCGAGAACGTCGAAGAATTCGATATTGACCTGCGCTGCTTCGAGGCGCTCCGGTTCCCCTTCTCCGGTGAGATTGGGAGCCCATTCGTCAAAGGCCGCTGCCACCTCGAAGGAAGCGCTCTCCCGCCGCCAATCGTCGAAATCGAGATAGGCGATCGTTGGCCGATCGTCCAACTCGCCATGCTCCAGGCCCAAGAGATGAACGATGCGCTGCGGCTCGTCCCAGGGCAGGGGCTGAAGAAGCACCGCATGGGCGACGCTATAGACCGCGGTCGTAGCACCGATGCCCAACGCCAGGGTGGTCAGGATCAGGGCCGAGTAGCCAGGGCGCTTGAGCAGAGAACGACTCGCGAAGCGAAGGTCTTGGAGGAGCATGTTCGTAGGTCTCCTATGAGTTCGACGGAGGCTGGACGGTTGGCTGCCGGAGGGAGCTGGTCCAGGCTCTGTGAAGCCTTCCCACCGGGCAGCGAGACCAGAAAGGACGGCTTCGCTGCTGAGGCGAAGCCAGAACCGGAGACGGGCTGCGAACCTCGACCGAGGGTCGAGGTTCTGATAGAGATCTCGGTAGAGTTCGAGCATCTCCTGGCCATATCTTTCCCGGAAACGTAGGGGGAAGGCCCTTAGGAGCCAGCGAGCAAAGGGAATTGGGGAAGGTCGGTCCATCACTTCACCTCTGGCTCAGGCCGGCTCTGTGGCGGCACCGAGGCCCTGGGCGGTTGCGACGACTCGGGACAACCATTCTGCCTCTGCCGTGGCTTGGCGGTGGCCCTCAGCGGTAATGCGGTAGTACTGTCGTTGTTGGTGGTCGCTAGCACCCGCGGGCTTGCGATCCGCCTTTTCCAGCAGGCCCCTTTCCAGCAAGCGATCGAGTACCCGGTAGAGATTGCCTGGCCGCAGGCTGACGCGACCTTCCGTTCGTGTTTCGATGTCTCGCACCAAGCCATAGCCGTGGAGGTCTCCCTCGGCCAGAGCTACAAGAACCAAGAATTCCACGGGATTCATGGGTGGCTTGCTAGAGGGGGGCGCGGCGCTCGGCGAGTTCAGGTTGGAGCTCAAAGAGACTCTCCTCGGGGTGGAAACTAGCCTGATAGGCATCCAAAGCTTGGGTATCCGAAGCTCAGGTAGCTAGAATGGGAAACATGCTCAATTTGAGTATAGTGATTGAAACGCTCCACGACAAGCCGCCTCACGACAAGCCTCCCCAGGACAACCGCGCTTCGGGAGAGAGAAAGCCGTGGAAAGCCGTGGACAGCAGTGGACGGGGCGGAGTCTCACGACATACCCTGGTGGGGTGACCAGCGGAACTCCCCACACAGTTTGGAAGCGGGTGCTCCAGGGCTATTTGGACGCCTTGCTGACGGAGCGTCGCCTAAGCGAGAACACCACCCTTGCCTATAGCTCTGACCTGGAGCGGTTGGCGGAAACTCTGGCTGAGACGGGGAAGAATCTCCTCAGCGCCGACCGCCATGACTTGGCCGCTCATTTGCGTTCTCTCACTCGCCAAGGGCGCTCGCCTCGGACCATCAACCGAGCCATTTCCTCCCTGCGGGGCTTCTACCAGCACCTGGTCGAGGTAGGGGAGCGCCAGGACAATCCCGCGCAGCATTTGCTGCGCCCCAGGTTGGGGCGCCCACTGCCCAAGGTACTCTCGGAATCGCAGGTGCAATCACTTCTACAAGCCCCGGATATCAGCACTCCCCTAGGGCTTCGGGACCGCTCCATGATCGAGCTGCTCTACGCCACCGGTCTGCGGGTCTCGGAGCTCATCTCCCTCGATCTCGCCAACCTCCGGGGCATGGCCGAGCAAGGAGGGCGCCAGAGCTCGGTGGATTTTCTTCTCCTGTCCGGTAAAGGAGGCAAGGAGAGGGTGGTGCCGGTGGGGGAGCAGGCGCAGCTGTGGTTGGCTCGCTACCAGGGAGAGGCCAGGCCGGAGCTCATAGCCCGGGATCCTCACAGCGGCCTCTTTGTCAATCGGCGAGGCAAGCTCATGACTCGCCAAGGGTTCTGGAAGATTCTCAAAGGCTACGCCGTTGGGTTGGGCCTTCCGAAGGTGTCTCCCCATGTCTTGCGCCACAGCTTTGCGACTCACTTACTGGAGCACGGCGCTGACCTACGGGCGGTCCAGATGATGCTGGGTCATTCAGACATTTCTACGACGGAGATCTACACCCACATTCACCAACACCGCATGCGAGGCCTGTACGATCGGTTTCATCCCCGGGCGTGAGGTGGAAATCGCGGCTACACCGAGCTGAGATCAACCCTCCTAGGGACGCTAGCTCCCGTTGAACGATGTCGGCCGAGTTACACTGAACCCGTGTAGCACGGATAGATCGAGATGGGAGTAGAGTTTGAGCCAGGAGGCACCATGGCAAACCTGACAGTGGCTATCGAAGAGGGGGTTCTGCGCTCAGCACGCATCCGGGCGCTGCAGCAAGGGACTTCCGTCAACGCTCTACTGAGAGAGTATTTGGAGTCCTACGCTGGAGCTGATTCCCGGCAACGAGTGGCAGCAAACAAGATCTTGGAACGGGCATCGAGGATCGAAACCAGCAGTGAGGGAAGGGCTTGGACCCGAGACGAGCTCAATGAACGCTAAGGCCTTTCTCGATACCAATATTCTCGTCTACCTTTTCGATCGCCATGAACCGACGAAGAGGAGACGAGCCCAAGAGGTTTTCTCCAAACTGGCTCAGGCGGGAGCGGTGGTTGTCAGCACGCAGGCTTTGCAGGAGTTTTACGTCACCGTAACCAGAAAGTTGAAGCCTCCACTACCGCCCTCAGAAGCGAGAGAAATCCTAGAGAGTCTCTTGGAGATGACGATCATCCAAGTCGACCCGGCGATGATCCTGAGGGCCGTCGAGACGAGCCAAGATCATCAGGTTTCTCTTTGGGATGCGATCATTCTGCATTCGGCCCATCAAGCACAGTGCACGACGCTGCTAACGGAGCACCTGCATCATGGTTGGCAATGGCAAGGTCTACGAGTGGAGAATCCCTTCCGCGCTGAAGCGTGAAGCTCAAGGCTGTCTCTCACCCGCCTCGACGACCTTGGCCAAGACCCCGGAGAAGCGGCTCTTGATGCCATTCAGACTGATTTGGTCGAGGTAGTAGAAGTAGGTGTTGCCAGGGAGGACGTCGTCATCGATGAATTCATAACTGTGGACCGCCTCTCCACCCTTGGCCCGCACGATGGTCGTACCCACTCGGAGGAAAGGGCCTTCACGGCTCTCCGACCGGTAGACCAGATAGCCATAGGTCTGCTTCTCCTGGGTGGCCTGCCAACGAAGGACGGCCTGAGGGGGCGCTATCTTGGGGGCGTCTCCCTGGGATGTAGCCGATAACTCTGAGGCTGGTAGATCGGTTGCTGGCTGGCTAGGTGATGGCAGAGCGCTCGTACACGCCAGGGATCCTGTTAAGACCAGCGCTCCCACCGAGATCAGCGACCGCCAGGAGAGCTTCATCGACCGCCGCCGGGGTGCTGGAGTTGGGAGTCTCATGGTGTTTCCGCCGGAGCCTCACCGGCGGCCTCAGTGTTTGAGATCTCAATGCGCTTGATGCGGGTACCGGCCGCAACGATGCGGGCTTGATAGCGCAGAGGTAGGGGTGTTTCCTCTCCGGAGAGAAAAATCTGCAGCTCATTTCCCAACACCTTTGGGACAGAACTGAGGGCTTCCAAGGTCAGCCGTCGACAGGAGAGATCCTGTTCTCTTCCCGGGCATGCCCCCAATGAAGATCGGACCTCACCATCGGGTATCTCGATGCGTTCCATCTCGATGGCGGTTCTGTCCCGGCTGGTGAGAGTCACGACCTTCTCCACCGGATCGCCGGCGAGCCCCAGGCCGAGGTCGATGGGGTGCTCGCTGGGTACGACTCGGCCGAATACGTTGGCCCGATAGGAGATGACGATCCTCGGCTGGTGCTCGACGTTGGTCTCTAGCACCAGGGAGCCCCCATGAGTCCCCTGAGCGGTCCCCTTGGGCCAGACGAGGGCCTGGTCGACACCCTCACCGGCGATCCCGATTCTTTCCGACCCGGCCAGGCGAGGGCCGGCAACTGGAGGAGACTCTGCCCGGAGTATCCGCAGGGCTTCCACTTCACGACTAAAGAGCTCAAGACGGGCCAGGGTCTCTTCCCGAGGGTCGATGAAGCCGAAGTCCACCAGGATGTTCTCTGGCGAATAGGCCGACTGAATGAATGCGGAGAGAGTCAAGCGGTAGCGCTCTACGTCTGCCTCATCGGTGATCAGGGCATAGCGGTAGTGGGAGCTTCCTAGGAGATCCAAAGGCTGTTGGACGATGAATCGACCGGAGCCTCCCGGGGGTATCTCCCGAGGCTCGACGCGGATCTCGGCGGTGCCCCGGATATCGACGATCTCCCGAACCTTGACGAGCTCCTCGCCTCGGTTGGTGAAGGGAAATTCGTGGTGAAACACAGTGTGTTGATAAGGCTCGCCGATCACCTGAAATCCGGAAGCATCGAAGATCAACTCGGCGCTGGCCGGTCCGGCGAGCACTAGTCCGGTAGCCATCCCCAAAGCCAACCCCCAGGCCAAGCCCCGGGCGATCCCTAGGCGGATGCAGCGGGCAAAACAGTATTCAAGATGGTTTTTCACGGCTCTCCAAGAACAGCGATGCCCTCCCGAGGCAAGCCAGGGAGGGCGGAGCTGAGTTTGGTGTCAGCTCAAAGCCAGGTTTTTCGCCAACTCACCGAACGAGGCCTTGGGCGAGTGCTTCGAGTGAGTACCTCAGTCGATGGAGAAGCCCATGAGCTGCGCCGGCAGGGAACCGTCCACGGTGAGCTCGTAGGTGCCGCAGCTGCCAGCCTGGCCAGCTGCATAGTAGGAGTCGATGTAGACGAAGTAGGTGCCCGGCGTATAGGCCTGGGCAGCAATCAATTCCGGCCCGGCGCCGGGTCCGATGGCGTCCTGGGAGGAGATGACACAGCTGGTTCCGTCGCCGCAGGTGCCGATGACGAAGATCGCCAGGTCACCGGTGGAGCCCGTTAGGTCTGCCGAAAAACTAACGTTATTACCGGCGGCGAGGGTGAGCTCGTAGATGGTGTCTTCGCCTTGGTAGGAGAAAGTCAGGCACGGGGCGGTGTAGGCCGAGACGGTGTTCGTGAAGCCATTGCAGGTATCACCGGAGTCCACGAAGGGGAGAGGGCCGGCCACCATGACGCCCGGAGGGCAGGTGTCGCCGCCGTCTTCTGGGCTGGCTGTCTGGCCTTCGAAATCAGGGTGGCTGCGAGTCGTCACGCCCTGAGCGAGCACAAGGGACGGTACCGCGAGAAAAAGAGTTAAGAGGACAAGAGATTTTTTACACATGGCGGTGCAAGGCTCCTTGGTAGAGGCGAAAACAGTGAGTCGCCGGGATTGTCCGAAAATTCACCGTAAACTATAGCTTGCGGCAGGGGTGTTTGTATACGCTCCTCCAAGACATTTTTTCAACCTTTCCAGAGCGAGAAAACCCCAGCCGACCCTAGCCTGAGATGGAGTGACAACGATGAGAGCCTTGCAGATTCACCACAAGCTTCTTGGGGCTCTCCCGTGGCTTTTCATGGTTGGGGCTGTCGCGGGAGAGGCTCTCTCGGTTGGGGCACAGCAGAAGCCGAGTGCGGCTCTCGGGACCAACTTCCTGCTCATCACGGTGGACACCCTCCGCCCGGATGCCCTCGGTTGGGTTGGGGGCGGTGGAGATACTCCTCATCTGGATGCCCTGGCGCGAACGGGCTTTCGACTCCCCCAAACGGTGACGCCGCTGCCGTTGACCCTACCGGCCCACACCTCTTTGCTGACCGCCCAACTGCCTCGGCATCACGGGGTGCGAGACAACGGCCAAGTCGTCCCCCCGGCGGCGGTGACTTTGGCGGGGCATCTCGGAGGCCAGGGGTATGCCACGGCTGCCTTCGTCAGCGGCTTTCCCCTGCAGAAGCTATTCGGTTTGGACGTCGGTTTCGATCACTATGACGACGTCATGGAGACCGGCCGGGAAGGCTACGTGGAGCGGCCCGCCGTAGCCACTACCGAGGCCGCTCTGGCCTGGCTCCAGGAGGCGCCCTCTCCTTGGTTTCTTTGGATTCACTACTACGATCCTCACGACCCCTATGAGCCGCCTCGGGCTTTTTGGAAGCCGGGCCAACGGGGCGCCTACGAGGGGGAAGTGGCCTTTACGGACCACGCCATCGGGCTGCTTCGAGCAGGGGTGAAAAAGCTGTTGCCGCCGGAGCAAGTGCTGACCATGGTGACCTCGGACCATGGGGAAGCCTTGGGGGAGCACGAGGAGGAAACCCACGGTTACTTTCTCTACGACTCCACCATGGTGGTGGCGTCGGTGATCCACCAGCCGGGGAAGGTGGCAGCGGGTGCTAGCTCGGCGGCGGTGCGCCTCATCGACTTGGCGCCGACGGCCCTGGAGCTTCTCGGCCTCGAACCTTTCTCGGAACCGGACGGCCGAACTTTGGTGCCTCTCCTGCGGGGCGAAAAGCTCGACCCGGCGCCGGCCTTTTTGGAAACCCTTCTCCCTTGGACCTACTTCGGCTGGGCTCCTCTCAAAGCCCTGCGCCACGATGGCTGGAAACTCGTCGCGGCGCCGGATCCGGAGCTTTATGACCTGCGTAGGGACCCGGGGGAGACCCGAAACCGCATCGACGAGGAGCGACCGACGGCTCGTCGGTTGATCGACCAAATGCGTCAATTGGAAGCGCAGACGACCCAGTCCACCAGCCAGTCCGTGGACGACCCAGCGACCTTGGCTCGGCTTCGATCCTTGGGCTATGTGGGCTCCGGTGCTTCCTCGGGCAAAGAGCCGCCCAAGACCGGACTCGCCGATCCCAAAGCCCGAGTGGCCCTCCGGCGGGAGCTGCTAGCGGGAGAGGACCTTCTCAAAGCCGGCCGCTTCCCCCAAGCGATCCAGGTATTCGAAAAAGTGTTGGAACAGGAGCCCACGAACCGATTCGCCACCCTGCGCAGCGGCATCGCCCGGCTCCGAGTCGGTGATCTCAAAGGGGCGGCAACGAGGCTTGGGCAGGCGGTGGAACAGGACCCGGAGCGCGCGGAGGCTCGCTTTGCCCTAGCGGATGCGCTGCATCGCTCGGGCCGCTTGGAAGAGGCGATTCCTCAGTGGATGGAATTGGTGCGGCTCCAACCTCGCCGCTCGGAGGGTTGGAGCAATCTCGCCGTCGCTCTGGGAGGAGCGGGGCAGGGTGCCCGGGCAGCCGAAGCGCAGGAACAGGTGATTCGCTTGACCGAGGCTACCGGAGCCGACTTTCTGACTCTGGCGGGCTATCGATTGGGGGCTGGGGACCGGGAGAGGGCTCGCCAGGCGGCAAGGCGGGCGGTGGAGTTGGACCCGTCTCTAGCGGATCGAGCCAAAGCCTTTTCCAGTTCGGATCCTTAGCCGGGGCTCTAGACAGTATGGAACGACCGAAGGTCCACTTCGCCCGGCGCCGAGGCCCTTCCTTGCACAGTTCCCGCAAGTTCTAGGGTGAAACCAGCGCAGTCAGAGCCGCGTTGGTGACCAACGATATCGCCGAGAAGGCAGCGACGATGAATAAGGCCTTTTTCATGGATACTTGGCAGAGATAGTAGACCAGGAAGATAGCTAGGGCCGCTGTTGCTATCAAGGACAAGGGCTCGGCGAGGTAGGAATTCGCCATTACCGAGCCGATACCGACACCCAGCATGAGAAAGACCATGCGCCCCATGTCGTTGGCCGCATACTCGCCGCCGATGGCAAAGACCAAGATCGCTAGGATGGCCCCCTGAACCAAGATATTTAGAAAAAGAATCAAATTTGCCTCCCCTTAATATTTGAAAGGATCCCCGTTGAAAAACACGGAGCGAGAAGTCACTCTTACCTCTGTAAGCGATAAAACTGCTCGAGATGAATCAATTATTCCGTCCTGGAAGGAGTGTGGACTCACTTCAGGAAGGTTTTTTGCAGGCCGTTAGAGCGTCGGCCGGACGCGGGGTATCACCAGGGGAAGGGGGAGATTGGGGATGGGGATAGGGTACTGAGGATGATCGCTTCGAGCTCGAAGGTGGGTGGTCAGTTTACATAGCCCAGAGACCTCAGCCGCTCCAATGCCTCGGGATCCATAGAGGGAGGAACTGCGCCATCGGCCATCGCTCCCAGGCCGTCAAGGAGTCTCGTTAGGCGTTGGGCCTCCCGGGGCTCTTGCTGGCTGAGATCAGTCAGTTCTTTTGGGTCTCTGGCCAGGTCGAAAAGGTGGGTGCTGATCTCTTGAGCCCCTCGCCGGCGTAGGATCAACTTCCATCGACCATCATTCAGACTGTAGAGAGAATCTTGGCCGAAAGGAGTCTCCTGGTAGCCGAAAAGATCGTTCAGGCTTTCGCTGTAGGCGACCGGGAGTGACGTATCTTCTCCTTCTATCAAAGGAACAAGGCTTTGGCCGTCGAGAGCCTCCAATTCGAAGGGGGGTTCGACACCCAAAAGGTCGACCATCGTAGGGAGTAGGTCGACAGCCCGTACCATTTCAGAGACGCGACGACCCTCTGAGAAGCTGGGGCTGTGGATGAGGAACGGGACTCGTAGCTGTTCCTGGTAGAGGATGGAGTGACCCCACCAATCGTGGTCCCCAAGACCTTCACCGTGATCGCCAACCACCACCACGACGGTATTCTTCAGGCTCTTTGACGTCTCGAGCATCTTCAGGAGAGAGCCGATCTGGGTGTCGATAAAGCGAATCTCGGCATCATAAATGGCCCGAAGAATGTCCGGTGACTCTCTCTTGGCGGGAGGGAATTGTCCGAGGACCTCGACGGGAGGCAGAATTTCGGCGTCGTGAACATCGAATAGATGGAGCCACAAGAACCACGGGCTCTCATCTCGGTCCCTCAGCCACTGCTTGGCGCGCTTCAGGGTTTCGTCGCCACGGCGTTGGGCTTTGCCCGTGAAGACGATTCCGGTAGGGGAGATATGGCCGACTCCGTCGTGACCCTGGAAGTCCTCGTCCCAGTGTTCGAAGCCCTGTTCCAAACCGTAGTAGCGGGTTGCGGGAAAAGCGCTGACGAAGCCCGCCGTTGCGTAGCCGTTTTCTTTCATCACCTCGGCAAGAGTCGTCTGGGTCGCTGGCAGAGAGTGCCCTTCGCCACCGTGCAGTGATCGAAGACCATTGCGGTAAGGGTTGAGGCCAGTGAACAGAGCCCCGTGAGCCACGGGAGTCACGGCGGACTGACTGATCGCTTGGTCGAAGACGATGGAGGAGGCGGCGAGACGGTCGAGCACCGGACTCGTGGGCTTGGGGTAGCCGTAAAACCCCAAGTGGTCGGCACGGAGGGTATCGAGAGTGATCAGGACCAGATTTCTTCCCTGGTCTCGAGCCTTATTCTGGAATCCGTACCAGACGACGCCAGCGAGAACCAAGGAGACGAACAAAAAGGCTCCAAGGCGGAGCTTCATCCGAGATCGATTCCTGGAAGGTCCAATCCCTGCTCCCGGGCACATTCTCGGGCGATCTCGTAGCCGGCGTCGGCGTGGCGCATGACGCCGCTGGCAGGGTCGTTCCAGAGCACCCGGGCGATGCGTCGATCGGCGGCTTCGCTGCCATCGCAACAGATCACCAGACCGGCGTGTTGGGAGTAACCCATGCCGACACCCCCACCGTGGTGGAGCGACACCCAAGTGGCACCGCTCGCGGTGGAGAGGAGAGCGTTCAGAAGGGGCCAGTCGGAGACCGCATCGGAGCCGTCGCGCATGGCCTCGGTTTCCCGATTGGGGCTGGCGACGGAACCGGAGTCCAAGTGGTCGCGACCGATCACCACCGGCGCAGAAAGCTCGCCGGTGCGCACCATTTCATTGAAGGCGAGGCCCAGGCGGTCTCGCTGACCGAGGCCGACCCAGCAAATCCGCGATGGCAAGCCCTGGAAGTGAATGCGCTCCCGAGCCATGTCGAGCCAATTGTGGAGATGAGGGTCGTCGGGAATGAGCTCTTTGACTTTGGCGTCGGTCTTGTAAATGTCCTCGGGATCTCCGGACAGGGCAGCCCAGCGGAACGGTCCGACTCCGCGGCAGAAAAGGGGTCGGATATAGGCCGGTACGAAGCCGGGAAAGTCAAAGGCGTTGGCTACGCCTTCATCCTTGGCGACCTGGCGAATGTTGTTGCCGTAGTCGAAGGTGGGAATCCCGGCCTCCTGAAAGGCGAGCATCGCCTCCACGTGGCGAGCCATGGATTCCTTGGCCGCTGCCGCTACTTGCTGAGGAGCGGAGCTTCGCATCTCGATCCAGCGCTCCATGGTCCAGCCCCTGGGAAGGTAGCCATTGACCGGGTCGTGGGCGGAAGTTTGGTCGGTCACCGCGTCGGGTCTGACCCCTCGACGGACCATTTCCGGAAGGACTTCAGCGGCGTTACCGAGGAGCCCGACGGAGATGGCTTTTCCGGCCTCGGTAGCAGCTTTCAGAATTTCCAGAGCTTCGTCGAGATCGGTCGCCTTCCGGTCGACATAACCCGTCCGTAGGCGAAAATCGATGCGGCTCTCATCGCATTCCACCGCCAGCATGGAAGCTCCCGCCATGGTGGCAGCCAAGGGCTGGGCGCCGCCCATGCCGCCGAGACCGGCGGTGAGGATCCAGCGGCCGGTGAGGTCGCCATCAAAGTGCTGTCGGCCCATTTCCACGAAGGTTTCGTAGGTACCTTGAACGATCCCTTGGCTGCCGATGTAGATCCACGAGCCAGCGGTCATCTGGCCGTACATCATGAGGCCTTTTTGGTCCAGCTCGTTGAAATGCTCCCAATTGGACCAGGCGGGTACCAGGTTCGAGTTGGCGATCAAGACCCGCGGGGCATCTTGGTGGGTCTTGAACACTCCCACGGGTTTACCGGACTGCACCAAGAGGGTTTCATCGTCTTCCAGCCGGCGCAGAGTTTCGGCGATTTTGTCGAAACTCTGCCAATCCCGGGCGGCTCGCCCGATGCCGCCATAGACCACCAACTCCTGAGGCCTCTCGGCAACTTCCGGGTCGAGGTTGTTGTGAAGCATGCGCAGGGGAGCCTCCGTGAGCCAGCTCTTACAGCTCAGCTCCGTGCCCCGGGGGGCCTGAAGAACACGATTTTCGTCGCGGCGCGGATCTGTAGGCATCTCGTCTCTCCCGGTGCGCTCAGGTAATGGATTCTGGGGTAGTGGATTCTGGCTTGCTGGAGGCGGCGTTGGCCTCGAGGGTGGACTCGACCGGTTGGCCGTCGATGTAGGTCCGAAGGCAGTGGTTGACACCCAGAGTGGCTACCAAGGCTGCTGGCTGGTCGGTGTCCCAGAGGGCCAGGTCGGCCCGTTTCCCCACTTCCAGGGTACCGATCTCGTCACCGAGGCCCAGAGCACGAGCCGCGTTGCGGGTCGCTCCTGCCAAGGCTTCCGAAGGGGTTAGGCCAAAAAGAATGCAGGACATGTTGAGAGCCAGTAGCAGGGAAGCCATGGGGGAGCTGCCGGGATTGCAGTCTGTCGCCACGGCGATGGGGACACCGTGGCGGCGCAGCAAGTCCACCGGTGGGCCTTGGGTCTCGCGGAGGAAATAATAGGCTCCCGGTAGGAGCACGGCGACGGTTCCCGCCGCTGCCATGGCCCGAACCCCCGCTTCGTCCAAATACTCCAGATGATCCGCCGATAGAGCTCCGAAACCGGCGGCCATGGCGGCGCCCCCGAGGTTGCTGAGCTGTTCGGCATGCAATTTGATCGGCAGACCCAATTCGATGGCGGCTCGGAACAGGGCACTGATTTGCTGGGGCGAAAAGGCGATGTGCTCACAAAAGGCATCGACGGCGTCGGCAAGATTTTCTGCGGCCACCGCGGGTAGCATTTCTCGGATCACCAAGTCCAGATAGGCGTCGCTATCGCCGGCCATTTCCGGTGGCACGGCGTGAGCACCGAGAAAACTGGTGACGACTCGTTGGGGCATCGTTTCCCCAAGACGGCGGGCGGCACGCAACATCTTGACTTCGTTGGCCGTATCAAGCCCGTAACCGGATTTGACTTCGACGCTAGTGACGCCTTCGCGAGACAGGCAGAGCAAGCGGCGACGGGCGCCTTCTAGCAGTTCGTCTTCACTGGATTGTCGTGTGGCCTTGACCGTGGAAACGATCCCTCCGCCCTGGCGAGAGATCTCGGCATAGCTGATGCCTTCCAGGCGCATTTCGAACTCTCGGACCCGGTCACCGCCGAAAACGAGATGGCTGTGGCAATCGATCAGACCGGGAGTGAGAAGTCGGCCTTCGCAGTCGACGATGTTTTTGGCCACACTGTTTTTGGCAGCCGCTTCCCTGGGCAGCTGGGAGTCCGGTCCCAGCCAGGCGATTCGTCCATTGTGGACAGCCAGGGAAGCTGCCTCGAGAATGCCATAAGGGGCCTCCTCTGAGGCCATGGTGGCGAGGCGAGCGTTGCGGAAGAGGTGATCCCAGATTTTCATAGCCGCGACGGGTCGGTGTAAGCTTCGGTAATCGAACAGTAACCTTGAAGGCGGAGGCTATGGCGAACGGCCTAGCGATGCAAGGGGTAATTGTGATGAGTTGAGGTGCGTGCCGGGTGGCGCACTTGGGACAAAACCGGGAGTCTGAAAGGGAAATTCACCTACGGCGTCAGCGAGAGGAGTGCCGTAGGAGAGCTCAGAGCCGTCGAGGATGGCCGACGCCGAGTCGCTAGCGCCAGCCTCATCGGTACTTGGGCGAATTGCGCCGCAGGGTCCTAGAGGGGTGAGGGAGCTTCGGGGGGAGAGGCGGGGGTAGCATTATGCGAAAACTATTTTTTGATCGGTTATTCACTGGCGATCAGTGGTTGAGCTCCGCTCGGGTGGAGATCGATCCCCACGGAGATATTGAGTCCATCTTTCCCTCCGGAGACCCGGAGGGATGTGAACGGCTCTCGGGCTACGCAATTCCCGGAATACCGAACCTTCATTCTCACGCCCATCAAAGGGCCATGGTGGGATTAGCGGAACGATCCGGGGCGAGCAGCGATAGCTTTTGGACTTGGCGGAAGGTGATGTATGACCACCTGAGCCTCATGGAGCCGGAGGATCTCGAGGCGATCGCGGCGCAGCTTTATGTAGAAATGCTCAAGGCTGGATATACGGCTGTCGCCGAGTTTCAATATCTGCATCACGACCCTCAGGGCCGAGCCTACGAGAATCGTGCCGAGATGTCTTTACGTACCCTAGCGGCCGCCCGGGCGGCGGGCATCGGTATGACCAGCTTGCCGGTTCTCTATGCCCACGGTGGTTTCGGCGGCAAGCCCCCCGCTCCGGGCCAAGCTCGATTCATCAACGACATCGAGGATTTCTTGGAGATCGTCTCGGCCCTGAGCCGGGAGAGCCAGGAGGATCCCAACGCCGCGGTGGGCATCGCTCCTCACTCCCTGAGGGCGGTGACCCCCTTGCTGTTGGGAGCAGCGGTGGACAGCTTCACCCATAGCTATTCGGGTCCCATTCACATCCACGTTTCCGAGCAAGTCCAGGAGGTTCACGATTGCTTGGCTTGGAGTAGCCTGAGGCCGGTAGAGTGGTTGTTGAACAATTTGCGAGTAGACGAGCGTTGGTGCCTGATCCACGCGACCCACCTGACCACCGAGGAAACTCGCGGGTTAGCGGCCACGGGAGCGGTGGTGGGCCTTTGCCCGACCACGGAAGCCAACCTTGGGGATGGTCTGTTCAATGCCAGCGTCTTCGAACGTGCCGGGGGGCGGTGGGGCATCGGGTCCGACAGCCACATCAGCCTCGATCCGGTGGAAGAGCTTCGCTGGCTCGAGTATGGACAACGCTTGAGCCGCCGCCGACGCACGGTGCTCAGCGGTGGTCCTCAGCGCAGCACCGGGCGTCACCTGCTGAGTCGCGCCCTCCAGGGAGGGGCTCAAGCCTGCGGTCGAGAAGTGGGCTCTCTGGCCAAAGGAAAGCGGGCGGATATCGTCGTTCTCGATACCGAGCACCCAGCCGCCTGGGAAAGGGTAGGGGACGAAGTTTTGGACACCTGGGTATTCGCTGGCAATACTCCCATGGTAAAAGATGTCATCGTTGGTGGAAAAACCCTTGTGGAGGCGGGCCGGCATCGCTCCGAAGAAGCGATTGCCAGTCGCTTTCGCAAGGCCCTGAGCTCATTGAGGAGCAGACTTTGATGACCGATCGAGACATACCTTTCGAAGCCGGCAACCTATCTCTGAATCAGCTACGGCAGGTCGCCGGAGGTCCCGTGTGCCTGCGGCCCAGCGGGGAAACCTGGCAATCCCTCGAGGAGGCGCGCCGGTGTATTTCGGACACTCTTGCCCAAGGCAAGGTGACCTACGGCATCAATACGGGCTTCGGTCGGCTAGCCCAGGCTCGGATCAGCGATGGCCAGTTGCAAGAGTTACAACGAAATCTCCTCCTCTCCCACGCTGCCGGAGTCGGCCCGGAGTTGGACGACGACACGGTGAGATTGATCCTTGCGCTCAAGGTCAATGGCCTGGCGCGAGGCTATTCGGGAGTGCGGCCAGAGGTGATCCGCCTGCTGTTGGCCCTGCTGGAACACGAGCTCTACCCGGTGGTTCCCGCTCAAGGGTCCGTCGGGGCCTCGGGAGACTTGGCCCCTTTGGCCCACCTATCTCTGCCGCTGATCGGCGAAGGGTGGCTGCGGGCGAAGGGGAAGTCTGCCCCTAGCCGAGAGGTCCTAGCCGCCCACGGCCTCGAGCCTCTGACTCTGGAAGCCAAAGAGGGACTGGCCCTGCTCAACGGCACGCAAGTCTCCACGGCCCTGGCCCTACAAGGGCTCTTCGCCGGGGAGCGCAACGCCAGTGCGGCTTTCGTCGCCGGCGCCCTGAGCGTCGAGGCAGCCCTGGGGAGCCGGGTACCCTTCGACTCGCGCATCCATGCGATTCGCGGACAGCTCGGGCAGATCGAGGCCGCTTCGATCTATCGAGATCTCCTGGCGGATAGTGAGATCGCTCGGTCCCACGAGAATTGCGACCGGGTCCAAGATCCCTACTCCCTGCGCTGTCAGCCCCAAGTAATGGGGGCCTGCCTGGACCAAATGCGCGACGCCGCTCGCCGCCTGCACATCGAAGCCAACGCCGTTTCCGATAACCCGCTGGTGTTCCCAGCCCAGGGAGAGATTCTCTCCGGAGGAAACTTTCACGCCGAGCCTGTGGCCATGGCAGCGGACAACCTCGCCGTGGCCATCGCCGAGGTGGGAGCCCTTTCGGAGCGTCGTATCGCTCTTCTCATCGACCAATCCCTCAGCCAGCTACCGGCCTTTTTGGTGCAGGAACCAGGTCTCAACTCGGGCTTCATGATGGCCCATGTCACGGCAGCGGCTCTGGCCAGTGAGAACAAGAGCTTGGCTCACCCGGCGAGTGTCGACAGTCTCCCGACCTCGGCCAATCAGGAGGATCACGTCAGCATGGCCACCTTCGCCGGCAAACGCTTGGGAGCCATGAACGACAACACCAGCAACATCATCGCCATCGAGCTGCTGGCAGCAGCCCAGGGGATCGATTTTCGCCGTCCCCTCACCACCAGCGAAGTGCTGGAAAGGGCTCACGGCCAAGTTCGAGGTCGCGTCGAAACGCTGCAGGAAGACCGCTTTTTCTCCCCGGACATTCAGCGAGCCGCTGAGCTAGTGCTGGGAGGGAAGTTTGGAAACCTGGTGAGCACGTTTATCGATAGCTGATAGGGGTGATTCGCGGTCCTATCTCGCGGTCCTAGGATTCCCTGGCACCGGTAGCCTTTCCCTCGGACATCCTGTTGCACGGCAGGCCTCAAAAGGACACCTCCTTGGAGGGATATCCCTTCCGAATTCGTTTCGCTTCCCAGGCTTGACTCAACGCCCGGGCTCTTAGGCCGTAGAATAGATAGAGAGGAGCGTAGAGGCTCTTCTCGAAAAAGCCATGCGTGTACCGTCTATCATCCTCCGACTTATCGCCTTCCGTCAGGCCGTCTTCCTTTGGGCCCTCGTCCTTGGGGTCTTCATCCTTGGGCTTAGCGCCTTGCCGGCGAAGGCGGAATTGGTAATTCTCACCGACGGTGATTTCTACAAGGTCAAGGCTTATCAACTCGAGGGAGAGCGCATGGCCCTGGACCTTTTCGCGGGGGGTCGGGTGACCCTGCCGTTGTCGCGAATCGATCGGGTGATCGATGACGAGGTTCTCCCGGAACCGGACCCGGTGGAAGTCCCCGAGGAAATCCAAGCCCTGGAGCTGCGGTTCGACGAGTCCCACGTGGTGCCCGATCTACCTTTTGGGGATCTCATTTACCAAGCATCGAAGAGCCAAGGGCTCAATCCCCGATTGGTGGCGGCGGTGATCCGAGCTGAGTCGGCTTTCGATCACCGAGCGATTTCTCCGAAGGGGGCGAGAGGGTTGATGCAGCTCATGCCAGCCACCGCCCAACGATTCGGTGTCCGCCAGTCGGAGCTCTACGAACCGGCGCGGAATCTCAAAGCGGGAACCAGCTACCTGAGCTGGCTGGTGGACCACTTCGACAAGAACCTACCGAAAGTCCTGGCTGCCTATAACGCCGGGGAGGGAGCAGTGGCCCGGTACGACGGTGTGCCCCCTTATCGGGAGACCCGTACTTACATTCGCCGGATCTACTCGACCCTGAGCCTTCCCATGGAGAGCCTGGAAGGAATTCTCTAGCCGGGGAGGCATCGAGAGGGAGGCCAGGTGGATTTCGAAACTTCCGTCAATCGGGCGATCTATCAGTCTTTCGTCCACCGTGGCGCGGCCCCCACCGTCGACGAAGTCGCCGCAAGGCTAGAGGTCGATCGTGGAGCGGTCGCCGAGGCCTACCGCAGTCTCGCTTCCCAGAGGGTGCTGGTTCTCCAGGATGATGGGGAGTCGATTCGCATGGCGCTCCCCTTTTCCGGGATACCCACTCAGCACCAGGTCGAGGTCGAGGGGCGTCACTACTTCGCCAATTGTGCCTGGGATGCTCTCGGGATTCCCGCCGCTTTGCACCAGACCGGTGTGGTCACCTCCCGTTGTGAGCAATCCCGAGAGCCCCTGCGTCTGGAGGTGGGCTTGGACGGGCCTGAGCCTTCCCCTTGGCTGTTTCACTGCCTAGTACCCGCCGCCAAATGGTGGGACGACGTCGTCTTCACCTGACAGAACATGCTGTTCTTCCGGTCGGAAGACGCGGTGCGCCAGTGGTGTTCGGAAAACGGCCAGCCGATGCGGCCGGTGGTCGGCATGGAGCAGTTGTGGTCTCTCGCTGCGGCTTGGTACTCGAATCGCCTAGCTTCCGACTATCGGCGGCCCAAGCCGGCCGAGGTGGTCGAGATGTTGAAGCGTCTCGGATTCGTGGAGGACTTCTGGGATCCCACCAGCGAATCGTTCTCCTAGCCGTTCAGCAGGAAACGCCCCAATTGGGATGGTCCAGCAGGAAGCCCTCGTCTTCGTCGTAGTCCAGGAGGGCACCCTCGAGCTCCCGGGCGGCCAGGCGGTCGAGGAGGAGAGTGACCCCTCCCAGCTCCAACCGCAGATCATCCGGGTCGCCGCGACGGCAAGCGGAAAGTCGGAACCCCATGGCGCCACAGCCGCCCGCAAAGGCGATACGCAGCATCTGGTCGCCGGTCAGATCTCGCTCGGCAGCTTCTTGGGCTTCGGTAGTGAGTCGAATGTCCATCGCCAGGAGTATACGACCTTGCCGATGGATCCCCTCGTCCTAGGCAATCTGTGACAACTCCCCGTACCCTCTGCTAGGATTTGGAATTAGGAAAACAGAGCCCTGGGTACCCTGCCATGGAGGTCGGGACCGTGTTTGCGAAGCTCTGAGCCTAAGGCTCCCGGGGCCGGACCATGAACTATCAACCGCTTCTTTCCGTTCGGGCTGACCAAGCCTCCAGATGCTTTTCAAGCACTTACCAGCTTTTCTTTGCGCCGTGTCGCCGTCCTGAGGGCCGATGTCCTGAGGGCCGATGTTCTGAGGGCTGGCGTCCCGGACCCCACAGCGCGTCTTTTCCACTAGCAGCCCGGGAGGCCAGCGATACGCTCGTTTGAGCGCCGTCTGGATATCCCCTTCCCCTTCCTAGATTGAATTCCGAGAGGCAGAGCCCATGACGAGCCGAGTCGAAGATGAGAAGACCTCCAACCCGGGTGCCAGTGAGCGGCTCGATGACGTTGTGATTCGTTTCGCTGGAGATTCCGGCGACGGCATGCAGCTCACCGGGACTCAATTCACCAACACCTCGGCATTGCTCGGCAACGATCTGTCCACCTTGCCGGATTTCCCTGCCGAGATCCGTGCCCCCGCGGGCACCCTCCCGGGTGTGTCGGCTTTTCAAGTGAGAATCGCTGACTACGATATTCACACTCCCGGGGATGCGCCGGACGTCTTGATCGCCATGAACCCCGCGGCGCTCAAGAAGAACATCGGCGAGCTCAAGCCCAATGGGGTGGTGATCGTCAATACGGACGAGTTCACGGTTCGCAACTTCAAAAAAGCCAAGATCGAGCAAGATCCCTTGGAAGACGGCAGCTTGGATGGTTACCGCCTCTTCAAGGCACAGATCACCACCCTGACCCGCCGGACCTTGGAGGACAGCGGTCTCGATACCAAGACTGTCGATCGCTGTAAGAACTTCTTCGCCCTCGGCATGGTCTATTGGTTGTTCAGTCGGCCCATGGAGAACACCGAGGCCTGGCTGCACCAGAAATTTGCCCGAAAGCCGGAGCTGGCCGAGGCCAATGTCAAGGCGATGAAGGCCGGTTGGAACTTCTGTGACATCACTCAGTTGTTCCAGGTGCGCTATGAGGTAGACCCAGCCCAACTGCCCCCCGGCACCTATCGCAATGTCCATGGCAACACCTCCCTGGCTCTGGGACTGGTGGCGGCGAGTCGGCGTAGCGGGTTGCCGCTGTTCCTGGGCGCTTACCCCATCACTCCGGCCAGCGATCTCCTGCACGAGTTAGCGAGCCACAAGACCTTTGGGGTGACGACTTTTCAGGCAGAGGACGAGATCGCCGCCGTCTGTGCCGCCATCGGAGCGTCCTTCGGTGGATCTCTGGCCATCACCGCTTCCAGCGGACCTGGTATCGCCCTCAAGTCGGAAGCCATGAACTTGGCGATGATGGTGGAGCTGCCCATGGTGGTGTGCAACATCCAGCGGGCTGGGCCTTCCACGGGCATGCCGACCAAGACCGAACAATCGGATCTCTTACAGATGATGTTCGGCCGCAACGGCGAAGCCCCCTTGCCCATCCTGGCCGCTGCTTCCCCGAAGGACTGCTTCGCCATCGGTATCGAAGCCTGTCGCATCGCCTTGAAGTACATGGTCCCGGTGGTGATCCTTTCCGACGGCTATATCGCCAGTGGCTCGGAGCCCTGGCGTCTGCCGGAGATCGAGTCCCTACCGGATCTGCGCATGGATTTCCGCACCGATCCGGAGAACTTCGCTCCCTACCAGCGGGAGGAAGACACCCTGGCGAGGCCCTGGGCGATTCCCGGCACACCGGGGCTGGAACATCGTCTAGGGGGAATCGAAAAAGCCGAAGGGAGCGGCAACGTCTCCTACGACCCGGCCAACCACGCCAAGATGACCTGGCTACGGGAAGAGAAAGTGGCCCGAATCGCCAACGATATTCCTCCGGCAGAGGTCGATGGAGAAGCGTCTGGCAAGCTGCTGATTTTGGGATGGGGATCGACCGAAGGAGCTTTGACCGGAGCGGTCAACTTAGCTCGAAGGCAAGGGCTCACGGTGAGCCGCCTTCACCTGCGGCACCTCAATCCCTTTCCTGCCAATCTAGGGGAAGTCCTGGCTGGTTTCGAGCGGGTCCTGCTTCCGGAAATGAATACCGGCCAGTTGGCACTCTTGCTGCGGGCGCGGTACCTCAAAGACATCGAGACCTTCGCCAAGGTCGAAGGGCGGCCCTTCAGCCGCAATGAGATCCTCGAAAAAATTCAGCAGATCCTGGAGGCGGATAGCCATGTCAACTGAAGCACCCGTTCTGAAGAAGAAAGACTTCCAGTCCGATCAGGAAGTGCGTTGGTGCCCCGGTTGTGGTGACTACGCCATCCTGTCAGCGGTGCAAGCGGTCTTCCCGACCTTGGGCATTCCCAAGGAGAAGTTCGTCGTGGTTTCCGGCATCGGCTGCTCCAGCCGGTTCCCCTACTACATGAACACCTACGGCTTTCACACCATCCACGGCCGAGCCCCAGCGGTGGCCACGGGCCTCAAGATGTCGCGGCCGGATTTGGAAGTGTGGATCGCTACCGGCGATGGTGATTCCATGTCCATTGGCGGCAACCACCTGATCCACGTCTTGCGGCGCAACGTAGGCGTCAAGATTCTGATGTTCAACAATCGCATCTACGGTCTCACCAAGGGGCAGTACTCGCCCACCAGTGAGAAAGGCAAACGGACCAAGTCGACCCCCATGGGCTCCTTGGACAACCCCTTCAATCCTCTCTCCCTAGCCTTGGGGGCCGGGGCGACCTTCGTGGCTCGCTCCGTGGACGTGTTTCAGCCCCACCTGAAAGCGACCCTGCAGCGGGCTGCAGCCCACCAAGGGACGGCTTTCATCGAGATCTACCAGAACTGCAACATCTTCAACGATCACGCCTTCGCCAACGTCACCGACAAGCCGGCGAGAACCGAGCAGACAGTGCACCTGGAACACGGCAAGCCGGTGATGTTCGGCAAAGAGAAGCGCCGCGGCCTGCGTCTCAAAGGAATGGAGTTGGAAGTCTTCGACCTGGTGACCGAGGCGGACGAAGAGAAATGCCTGGTGTGGGACGAGAATCAGAATAGCCCCGCTCTCGCCTTCGCCATGAGCCGAGTCTTGCCCCCAGAGATGCCCACTCCCATCGGAGTCTTTCGAGCGGTGGAGAGGCCGAGCTACGAGTCCGCAGTGGTGTCCCAAATCGACCAGGCCATCGAGGCCAAGGGAGTCGGCAAACTGGAAGACCTCATCTACTCTCGGGATACTTGGACGGTTTCTTAAGGGGCGGTTGAGAGAGTCGTTTCAGCCAGCTCATGAAAACAGCTAGTTAAGACAGCCAGCCAAGCCCCTACAGCCAGCCACTGCGAAGCAAGGCGTGGCTGGATGCGGCGTGCTTGAATGAGATGTGGCTGAATAGGGGCACGAGCCCTTTGCCGATTCGGCTCCACCACTCTGATCCGTGGTTCGACGGGGGAGCTCTCTAGCTTCAGATCTCTTCTCGATCGACCACCCTTCACAAAGGCGTCAATGGCCCGTCCTCTCTCCCATTCACTGACTTCGCACCTCTTGTTTTCGGCTCTTTTATCTCCTTCCATTCCTGGCAATCGGGCATCCCTGACCGTCGGGAATCCAGTTGGCGTTCAGGATGATTCTTGACTTCATGCTCCTGTCTCTATATCTTCCCCGACCCTTTGCTCGGAACCCCGTGAGGTGATTCTGACCCCGTCGTTGATCATGGAGGAGGGCTTTCCTAGGTCTGGCGACCAGGGCGGGGAACCGTGCACCACAAGAACCTCCTACCCAATGGAGATGAATGACATGCCTTCTAAGATGGTCAGTGATCGACAGAAGACGGCCCTATCCCTCCAGGCTGCTGCCTTGCGGCACGCCGGGAGGGCGGCCGAGAGCTTTGGCGCCCGGCTCGTTCCCGAAGGGGGCGATGGAGAGGCGGACGTGGAGCTCGCCAACTGGCTCACTAAAGTGGGGAATCGCTTGGCCCTGCGCGCAGAGCAGCTGGTCGAGGCGGACAGGGCCAAGCTTGGCGAGCTTCACCGAGGCCGGGAGCTACGTCGGCGTAGGGAAGCCCTGACGGCAAATCTGGCCCGCTTCCTGAGCGAGCTGCGCTGGATGGTCGACAGCGCCTTCGGCGCCGGTTCCAGCGTCCAGGCTCTCGGTCTCGAGGGAATCATGGGGCGGAAACCCGTCGTCGTGCACCTCAAGGCTCGTATGGCAGTGGAACGGCTGGAGCAGGGGGCTATGGAAGCCCTCGGGCCCCACATGGCCGGCGTTGCCTTCGACTCGGAGAGGCTTCTGGTCCTCTTACGGGCCACCACAGAAGAGCTCGGCGCCGTGCTGGCCGAGCTAGCCGCCGCCGACCGTCAAGCGGAGGGCCGGTCGGTTGCCAAAACCACTTCCATGGCCGCCTTCGACCACGAAGCCAAATGGACGGCCCGCCTCCTCGAAGCGGCATTCAGCCTAGCGGGGGAAGTGGAGCTGGCGGCGAGAGTCCGGCGCACGGCTCGCAGCTCTTCTGCCGAGGCGGCTGCTGCCGAAGACAATCCTACTGAAGGTAGTGCCATCGAGCTGCTGGAGCCCGAGGCGGAGTCAAACCCTCAACCGGAGCCGGCGCCTCAATTGGTCGCCGTCTGATCCGTTCAATCCCTCAACTGAACCGAGTTCGGGCCTCCGGGGTGTGCACCCTTGGGGCCCTTTTTGTGTCCTGCGGTCCGGCCTTTTCAAACTTCCACAGGCCTGAAGCTCCCAGGCAATCCGGTTTGTGGACCTCCTCTCACCCTATCTGGCCCGTCTAATCCTCACCCTCGAGTGAGACCGCCTCTCTCCGCACTGTTCGAGCCTCCTTGCAGCCGAAGGCACACCGTGAACAGCCTGTTCGGGCCTTGTTTCAAAATGAAATTGACCTTCAACAGCATGTTTGCCTGTAGTTACCGGTCAAATCTCCCCTCGTACAGCCTGTTTAGACCTCATTCCACAACAAAGTGGCTCCTGAATAGACTGTTCGGGTCTTGTTTCAAATTGAGATTGACCTTCAACAGTGTGTTCAGCATGTGTCTTGATGTGAATCCCGCCTCGTACAGGCTGTTCGGGCATCGCTGGAAAGTGAGATGAACTGTTGACAGTGCGTTCGTCTGTTGTTGGAGAGTGAGCCCGGGCTTTCGCTGGCTATACACACAATTTCAGGGTCGCGGTGGCCTGAGTTCGCAAGCTGCCACTCCTTCCGACACTCCTTCGCTCCGTCATTGAGCTACTGGCCACCTCCTGACCTCCGGCTACGACGTTCGCACCGTCCAGGAACTGCTGGGACACCGAAGCGTCCGGATCACCATGTATTACACCTACGTACTCAACCGTGTTGGCAAGGGAGTTCTTAGTCCAGCGGATCGCTTGCGGCTTGCGGACTCAGGTTGCACGGAGTCATCTTCTCTTCGACAAGGCCTGCTCCGTGCCTGCGAAGGTAGGGATCCACCGCCTCCCGCACGAGACTCCTCATGGGGCGACTTTGTTCAATTTTGAGAAGGTAAAGGGAACGAATCTGGTCGGGACCTAGCGCAGGTTGATACATGGAATCCTATCCTCCATGGAGCCTCTGCCTCGTCCACTGATGGTCAGCAATAGGTAGCCATGATTGCGCTTAATTCGCTTAATTTCAGGTATTTAAGGAGGAATCGAGGCCAATCTGAAAAAAAGAACTCCTGTTCTACCTCCTCGAGCTGTTGCAAGTCGCCTATACGACAATCTCCTGACGCTCTTCCCCTCAAGCTACTTGGCATCCCCAACAGGTAACTCCATAGAAACAAGCGCCTTGGTCCTGAGAATAGTACCTCGCTACGGTGGTTAGGCGTCGGACCGCTGACGCAGAGGCGCAGGAAGCCCAGATCGGGGGCACCAGATCGAGGTGTCGGTCAGTTCAATGCCACTCCATTGACGCATTACCTCTGTGTCGATCTTCCTCAGAGGATAGCCAACTCGCTGAAACTAATGATCTAGGTTTCCCAGAGCCAGGGCCGCTCTTTGCGACCTATGCGTCGAGTTTTCGACGTGTAGGCGATAAGAAGTCAATATTGACGCAATTGACACCACTATTCATTCCGCATATTGTGCCCTAAAGATTTGAGGGTAGAGGACTTGGAGCGCAAGGGGCGTATTGAAGGCTGCTACCTATGCGTCTATCGTGACATTCAAACTAAGGTTAGGCTCGTAGCCATCCTACGAAAGTCCGAGCTGAGCTTCTCCGAAGCTAGAGGTATTTAATAGAGTGCCATCAGGGCTGAGTGCTGGAGGGATGAGGAAAGAATGAATCTGTCGCGCTCGTTGTCAGCTCCCATAAGATTTTTAATTCGAAACGGGATGAAAATTAGACGACGCTTTCCGAAACAGCGCTGTAGTGTTTTTGGAGCGCCGGGACGGAAGAGTCCGCCAGGTATCGAGAGGACTTATGTGATCAATCTTGATCGCAGGCCAGATCGCTGGGCGGAGATTCAGCGAGAGCTCGGGTGCGTAGTAGATGTATCGGATGCAGAGCTTACGGAGTCAACTGTACGATTTGCCGCAATTGATGCAAGAGACATCGCAGAGCTGTCTTCCAACGAAGCTGAAGTTGATTCTTTTTATTCGCTTCGGGATCAGCTCTTCGTGGAACCGCAACCACGTGCCTTGCCGGATCGAATAGAACTGGATCGGCCTATTCAAATGACATTGCCTGAAGTGGCTGTTGCGTTGTCCCACATCGGTGTATGGAGGCAGATCGCAGCCAATTCACATGAATACGCGTTGATCCTAGAAGACGACATCTGGTTCCGACGTGGGTTCGCTCGCCAGTTAGAGTTGGCGTGGGAAGAACTTCACGAAGAACAAAGCGAGCAGTTTGATGTTCTTTACCTCTCGTACAAGGAGGTAAAGCATGGCGCTCAGAAGACATTCCTTTCAGAGCACGTATTCCGTCCGTTCCGTGGACTTTGGTATTTGTCTGGTTACGTTCTCTCACGGAGTGGTGCCAGGAAACTTCTTCAACAGTTGCCATGTCGTGGTCCTGTGGATCTTTGGATCAATCATCAATTTGAATCGCTAGCGGTACGAGCAACCCGTCAATCTCTGGTAGCACAGCGGCTCGATGGCGAGTCCACAAACTCATATTCAATACTCCCAGTTTTGAGCAGAATTGGTCTCATCGACAGTGGCGGAGCGTCTCTTTTCCAGATTCGCCCCGCTGAAGGGCCTGTTTTTGTCTTCGGACCAGAGGCCTCTGGACTGTCGTCAGTTGCCATGGCTCTATCCGTGCTCGGTTATAGATGCTGTAGTGATCTCGAAAAGCTGCCAGAGCAGGAGCACGCGAGGCTTCTTTCAGGCAGCGCAAAGAGGGTCTTTAACGCCTATGTCAACATTGGTTCTCTAGCAGGAAGAGCCCAAGAGTTACGGCAGATCTACCCCAGGGCTAAGTTCATTTACACAACAAACAGTAAGAGCACGGTCAACGAAGATGTTGATCGAGGACAGCTGGGGAGCAGCGGCGCCGAACTACACTCAAATGAGACCAGCAAGTGGCGAATCATCTGTGAGCACCTCAAGTGCGCACCCCCCGTCTTTTCTTTCCCCCAGATCAACGACCTCGGGCAACGGCGAGTTCTCAATTCAAAGCTCGTATCGAATAGAGTGGCTGGCAAGAAAAGGCCTAAGCGTGACCAATCGCCTTGGGTAGTTGGGCCACGACACAGATGGGAAGGGATCCGTACCGAATCAAAAGAACTGGTGGGGTCGGAGATGGAAGCACACGTTGGGTTTAGTGACTCTCCAGACAGCCTTGATTCCGGACGGTGGGTTTTCAGAGACGACACTTTCCCGGGCAATATGGCGCTCTTTCGCCCAAGAAATGTCGATTGTCATGCGAAAGGGGGAGTTACGCTTACTGTGGAGAAGGAGACGTTTGGTGTTCGGAGCTTCAGTGCCGCTGCGATTTCTAGCTGCAGTCGGTATCGCTATGGGAGGTTTGAGGCTGTCATTCAGCCTTCCAACGTTCCCGGAGTGGTCACAGGTTTCTTCTTGCATCGAGACTCACCACGACAAGAGATCGACGTTGAGATCGCTGGCAATCGGCCAAGTCGCCTCTTGGCAAACGTCTTTTACAACCCTGGCGATGAGGGGGCGAGGATGGACTACGGTTATCGAGGTGCTCCAAGCTACATCGATCTAGGATTTGACGCCTCGATGGCTGCGCATCGATTCGCTATCGAATGGGAGCCAGACGAAATACGGTGGTTGGTAGACGGTCGCGTCGTACATAGCAGAATCAACTGGGATCCGACTCCTATCCCCACCTTCCAATGACACTCCATGTGAATTCCTGGCCGTCTCGCTCCAGTGAGCTTGCAGGCCGACTCCGAGTCCGAAGGTTACCCGCGATCACGGTAGTAAGATCAATAGAAGTAGATGGCTTCCAGGCTCAGGCAGAAAGCCTCGTTGGTAAGGAAGCTCATTCATGGGAGCAGATGGAGCAAATTGGAATCACAGCCTAACCCACCCGCTCCACCGGACATCCTCCGCGCTGCGCGCTCCAGATGCACGGTGAGCGGGGTGACGTTAGGTGACTCGTATTGAACCTGCCACGTAGACAGCACTACATTCCGCAGTTCCTGCTGAAACAGTTTGGTACCGGCAAAGCTAAGCGCGTGAACGTGTTCGATAAGTCTACGGGTAGGACCTTTCTAGCTGGCACGACTAAGGTGGCCGTCCGCAAGAATATATACAACATCGAAAAGGATGGTTACGTTGCGAGCATCGAACCATCTCTTTCCGATCTAGAGGGCAAATGGGCCCCCATTTTGAAGAAGATCCTGCGGCGCGACTCCCTGCGCGATCTCAGCATACTCGACAAAGTGCACTTGAGCGTGCTGATCGTGCACCTTCGTCTCAGATCTCCGAATTCTGATGAGTTTCGAGCGACTATGCTGGAGGGAATCCGTGAGAGGGTTAGGAGCCTAGGAGGCGATCCGGATGAGATCGAACAAACCAGGCATGTGAGTCCAGAAGAAGACAAGCTCTTGTCGATCCAGCTGATCCAGAGCTTGCCGGGGAAGATTGCGCCTGAGCTAGTAATGAAGCGCTGGGCTCTTCATTCGACGGTGCCATCGAGATCGCTCTATTTCTCTGACAATCCAGTGATACTAAATAACAGCCGCCCCGCCCCGCAGGGTCTTGGGAATCTGGGTTTCGCAGTTCCAGGGATAGAGGTCTATCTGCCCATTAGTTCGACTCGCTGCCTGGCTGTATACTGCCCGTCGCACTTTGGGGGTCCCACCGAGATCTCTGCGGAGCCAATTGACCCGATGCTGGTTGATTCTCTCCTGCAGGATCAATCAAAGCTAAGCCAGATCCTGAACGACTCGCATCCACCAGTAAACGATGGGAAGCCACTTGCGTTGCCCGAGGAGTCGGTGCTCTTTTTGAACAGTCAGCAAGTCCGGTTCGCAGAGCGATACCTGTTTGCCGCTATGGATGACTTTGTTTTGGCGGAAAGGATGATTGATGAGTACAAAGAATTACGCTCCGGCCCTCGCCCGGTTGTCACCTAACCAAGCGGCTCGAGGCGCACGGCGCGGCGCCGGCGCTCAGCCGCGTCACGTTTTGCGGCCTAGGGTGCAGATGGTATGAGCGAACAACCTGCCGCAACCCGTGCATCGTGGAAGACAGTTGGGTACACGGGGTCTTTCGTTAGCTTGCCTTATCGCCGTGACTTCTCAGCCCGGGAATTCGTGAGGGTTCGCGAGGGTCTTATTCCGGAAGCGATGGAGGACAAGTGGTTCGTCTTCTTTGAAGATCCATGGTTGTTCTTCTATCGAAGCTGGACGGGTCGCTTGATCTACCGGGTCAAGGTCGACGAGTCTGAGGCTGGGGCCACGGTCCGTGTTGCGGAAATCGTCGCGAAGTCTGAGACTTATTCATGGACCTCAGAAGGGTATGAGGCCGCGCTCCTTTCCTTCTTAGTCAGCGCCCTTCTTCTACACGAACCTGCCAAGTTTCCGGTGCCTGGATCAACTCCGAGTCATGATGGTGCCTATCAGCATCATGTCGTTGGTCGCGGAGCGCCAGAAGTCAGCTTTGGTGAAGGCGAAAAGGAAACCAAAAAGTGATCTGCCGAAACCAGCTTCTCGTTGGTAGAACGATGACGCTGAAAGTGGGCACGCACAACAAGGGCGATGAACGCGGACGGAAAACGGTGCTAGCTTCGCTCGCTCAGTTTCCCGCCGGTTATCGCCAGGGCCGTTGAACAAAACCGCTTCGCGGTAGCTTTCTGATCCTCCGCCCATCCTGGCCCTCACTTCCGAATCCCCTTGCCTCGACTCAACCTCTGCCTTGGTCCCCAAATTTCCTCCGGTCAGCGCACTTCCGCTGTAGGGCAATCTCGCCCTGTGAAAGGAGGTATCTCATGGGAAAGCTACACACCAGGATGGAAGAGGAGATGGTCCTGCGGGGGCTTCGGTCTCGGACCAGGCAAGTATATCTCGCGGCTGTTCGTAAGTTCATTGAGTTCCATGGCCAGAGCCCAAGGAATCTGGGCACGGAAGAGATCCGCGCCTACACAGTCCATCTGCTTCAGGAGCGAAGGCTTTCCCGCTCCTCGGCCAATCAAGCTGTTTGTGCAATCAAGTTTTTCTACAGCAATGTTCTGAAGCGTAGCGAAGAGGTCGCGGAGATCCGCGTTCGTCGGCGGCGAGGCAAGAAGCTACCGACGATCATGACCCGCGCAGAGGTGGGGCGGATTCTTTCGGCGACCGAGAACCGTATCTACCAGACCCTTTTCATGACCCTCTACGCCACCGGGCTTCGCATCGGAGAAGGCTGCCGACTCCAAGTCGGAGATATCAACCGGGAATCGATGAGGATCTCGGTTCGCGACGGCAAGGGCGGTAATGATCGTACGGTGCTCCTCTCGCCCCGGTTGCTCAGCATTCTGGAGACCTATTGGTGGTCCTATCGGCCGAGACTTTGGCTGTTCGCCAGAGGGGGAGCAGCAACACCGTTGCCCGTCCGAAGTTCCCAACGGGCGTTTCAACGCTCGGTGGCCTTGGCAGGAATTGCGAAAAGGGTCAGCGTTCATTCGTTGCGGCATGCGTTTGCCACGCATCTACTCGAGCAAGGGACGAGCATTCGCTACATCCAAGAACTCCTGGGACATCGAAACCTGAGCAGCACCGTGATCTACACTCGAGTCACGGACTCTCAAACCAGCGGAGTTCGCAGCCCTTTCGATAGCCTCGTCTACGAGGCTCCACAGCTATTCCGGTAACTCGCCATGGCGAGCACCTCTTCACTGGAGGTGGCCGACATCTTCCGAGCCTATGGTCCTCGCTTCCGCGGGCAGCACGCGGGTCGCCTGCTGCTGAGCCAATTGAAGGCGATGTCCGCCATCGAAACTTGCAGGACCTCGGTCCTGGGCGGTCACGTCTACGAATGTGACCAATGCCGCGAGCAGCGCATCGCCTACAATCCCTGTCGCAATCGCCATTGCCCGAAGTGTCAGGGGGCAGAGCGATTCCGATGGTTGGAGGCTCGGCAGCAAGAGCTGCTCCCGGTTGAGTACTTTCATATCGTCTTCACGATTCCAGCGGAGCTGAGATCCCTCGCTCTTCGCAATCAGAAAATCCTTTACAACCTTTTGTTTCGCTCTGCCTCCGGGGCGCTTCTGGAGGTGGCCACCGACCCGAAGCACCTCGGAGCCCGCCTCGGTTTGCTGGCCGTCCTCCACACCTGGGGGCAGCAACTGACTCACCACCCCCACGTGCACTGCATCGTGCCCGGCGGCGGCTTGTCCCCGGCGGGGGATCGCTGGGTTTCGGCCCGTCCGGGTTTCCTGGTACCCGTACGGGTGCTCGGCCGGATCTTTCGTGGCAAATACTTGGCGGGTCTGGAGGCTGCCTACAAGGCTGGCCAGCTCGCGCTGGTCGGTGCTGTCAGTGATCTGGCGAGTACGCCACGCTTTGCCGAGTTTCTCGACAAGCTCTACCAGCAAGAGTGGGTGGTCTACAGCAAGCGTCCATTCGCGGGGCCGGAAACAGTCCTGAAATACCTGGCCGGCTACACCCACCGGGTGGCCATCTCCAACCAGCGCTTGCTGCGTCTGGAAGGCGAAACCGTCGTACTGAGTTACAGGGACTACCGCCGCCGTGGCCGGCGGCGGCTCTTGCGTCTGCCTTCCGAAGAATTCATCCGTCGCTTCCTCCAACACGTCCTTCCCGAGGGCTTTGTGCGGATCCGCTACTACGGACTGTTTGCCAACCGGCACCGAGCCGAGAATCTGGAACGTTGCCGAGGGTTACTTGGAGTGGACTCCCAGGTCAAACTCGTTCCGCCAACAGAAACCCGTCAGCCACAGATCTGCCCAAACTGTGGCGAAGGAAGTCTGAAGATCGAAGGACAAATCTCTGCCTCTATCGAAGCCCGTGGACCAGTCCAAGAACGGGCCCCACCATGTCGGGCCGCCTGACTCCGCCCACCCAGCCTTGCGAAGTGGTCCGAAGGGGGCGCTGCCGGGTGAGCTACGCTCGCATGCCCTGCATACTGTATACTCGAACCATCGAAATCAAACAATAGACCCATCGAAGGCTGGAGGCAGGCTTGAAGAGGTACCCGAGAAGAGCTGTGGAGTCCGTCACAGGGCTATCTCTGTCTCTCGATGCCCTCTCCGCACTCCGCGCCGACCGATTGAATCCCCATAAGCGTCGAGCCCACGAGGGCCGCGGTTTCGTCCAACCGCGTTGTATCTGACATCTTGGAGTCTGATGGCAATGACAAGGCAGCTGCGGGACGATGTCAGATAAAACACTTAGTGTTAAGTGGCAAACATGAAGAAGAAAGAAAAAGTCGTCGATATTCCTGAGGTTTCCAAGCCGCTCTCCCAGCCTTACGTGGAGCGTCAACTTATCGTTGTTACCGACGACGCAATAGTAGCTGCGTCCCGCCAGGTCGCCATTAACGAACTGCAGACTAAGAATGCAGTAAACTGGGCGCGAATCGGCGAGTTTGCAATTCAAGCTGCATTAGGGCTGACAGGGGATCTTATTACAACAGTAGCTGAGGAAGCATTTGCAGCCTGGGGGCGAGCACGAGAAATCGGGCTAGAAGTAGTACCGATCTCCAAGAGCGAAGCGTCGAGCTTGTCATTCCCTCCCGGTCATCCGAGGGACGGGGTTCTATATATTGGCCACCCTGCACTTCCAGACATCTATCACACTGCTGCTGAGTTTCACCGTGTGACATTCGAGCACAAGTTCTCGGAGGCGATACTCCTTCTGACGTGTCTTGGTGCGACCGAGATCAACGTGGCGCACGTTAGAGGTTGGTCTCGCGATTTTTCTACAAGTCTATCGATACCAGTGCCTACAGCTGAAGTCTCTCTCCAAGGTGAAGTGGGCACTACCGCGAAGACCGGAGACAGCTTGCTCTTCCAGGCTACACTTGACGGCGCCAAGCAGCCTGAGTTGCCGGGCAATCTGGTGTGGTTTCACCACGAACCAACCTGGCAGGCTATTGCGAAAGCCCGCTTGGACTTTGGCCTCCGCGATTTTAGCTTGAACGTCTCCTACAACGACGACTATGGTGTCAATGCCGGGCTGAAAGTAGCGGTGGCGAAGACCGGCCTGGATCTCGGAGGCCGGTTCGAAGACCATGTTTCTACCGAGTGGAGGATTAGTGGGAAGTTCAAGTCTGCTTCGACCACCTAACCCCCACTTTGAGACGGACGGCTTCGCCGCCGTTCAAGTGCGGACCGTTCGCTGCACAACTGTCCCGAGCTAACCTAGGGATCGCGACAACGACCGTTAACTACTTCGTCAAGAAATTTTTCCTGTACGTGGCAATAGTGTAAAAGGGCCTCACAACTATGCTCTGCCCGAAATGTCAATCTGGTGATCTAAATTGGAAGGTCGGAGTCAAACATATATGCATAGCAGCTAACTCTGTCGATGATGCATCCCAACTATACTCTGACATCAACGCTTCTGAATCTGCTCAATTCGAATTGGCCCTGCTAGAGTCGAATAGGGCTGAACCGGCAGTAGTCGGCACGGTGCCGTCCAGACCACATCCGGATGCCATAGACAAACGAAGGGAGCACCTCAAAGAGGCCTTTGCTTTGGCCTTAAGTGTCCTAAAAGCTATTCTCGCGCTGCCGGTCGAGTGCAAACGGTGCAATCACAAGTTCACCACTCTAGACACGAGCCCCGTGCGGGCCGTGGGCATTTTTTCAGTTGTCGGCTTCTTCTTGGCGGGAATACTGTCAGAGTACGCAATGCCATCTTCTTTTCTCTTGATTTTTCTCGAACTAATGATGCTGCTTGTTATCGCTCACAGAAACAGAACAAAGCTTCACCTGTTCGAACTCGGCTGTTCCGCCTGGGTCCTGGTGTGGTTAGCACAACTCGTGAAAGGACTTGCACTTTCCAATGCTCTTGAAGTCACGGAAGCATTTTTCGTCGACGGTCTTACCGCCGCTTTGTTTATCGCCTTTTTTGGCTTGCTGTTCGACTCATATATAACTGTAACGCGTTACAGGACAGGCGTAGTTTTTTCACCTGCCGCCGGCAATTCATCTTGTACCAAGGTCGTTCTCGTTTCCAGCGTAATACTTGTCATCGCCATCACTGCCCTAGTGTTGGTGTTTAGTCTTGTTTTTCTTGGGGTCGACTAACTCTTCAGTTTGCGGGGATCTACTATCTCAATTCAACCCTATTTCGAGTCATGCCTCTTCCGATAGTGCACCGGCAAATTGTAGGAGGCGCTATCATTCAAACATCTTTCAAGGCAGCGAACCCGGAAGTTCCAGCCGCATGCGCTTCGCGCAGCGCTGAATGTCGTGGCGTTCTACGGCGGGAACTAGTTGGGAGAGTAAATGCTTGATTTCCTAGAACATCCTGCGCTCTCTGGTGCCGGAGCACTTTTGACGATTCTGGCCTCCATCGTGGCACTCGTTAAGTTCGTCCGGGATCGTATTCAAAAGTCAGGCGGGCCTCGGCCGAGAGGAGTGGACCCTGCTGCAGAGACCGCTCGCACCGAGACCCTGAGTCTCTTGTCGGCACTTCCATACGCAATCGTCGGGCTATACGTGGCGATACTCGCCGTCGGTGAGGCTGTCCTGCTTAAGGCTCTATTCGTTACACATCCCTTTGACATTTCAACTTTCAATACGCGGCTAGTCTTGATAGCGGCTACCGGGGCTCCTCAATCACTGGGCCTTGTTACCCAGTTCGGCCTCATGTATCTTGAGGAGTCAGGCCTCTGCGACAACACGGAGTCGGAGTTCTCTCGCTTCGACACTTTCATCCTCATCTTCGCGGTACCTGGCCTTGTGTGTTTCTTCGCTACCATAGCTACCATAGCTATCTACGATTGGACTCATTGAACCTGCAGCAGGACTTTGCACTTCGTGATAGAGAAACGAACCCACCAGCGCGGACGCCTCGTAGAACAACGAGCCGAAGCGGACGGCTGCGCCGCGCGCTTGGCTCCGGCCGCTATGCCACAAGAAGGATGCAATGCTTTTCGGCGACTCTGAACTCTTCGCCGTCGCCCGCTCCGCCAAGGTCGGCGAACGAAATCTCCAATCCGGGCTCGCTGAGTTGCGCGATTGGATTTCGTCTGAGTTCGATGTTAGCGTCGTCCACATTGTCCAGGATTACATCGAACTCGGTTCTGCGGAAGGCCGCCCGCGTCTCAATGTGATTTTGGAAACCGACCAGGATTTTGATTCGTGGAAGACGGACGCCATGGCGATTCGTTCTGATATCCACGATAAGGTTGTGGGACGTTTCAAAAAGATCGCCTCCGGTTATCCCGACCTTGAATCCGAAAACGTACACCTAACAATCGACAACTTCTCGGACGAATGCCTTGGCAGGGCCTGTTCCGCTTTTCTAAAGCGTCATGCCAAGCGAATCACAGATGACTTCAAGCACGCGATCTGGCAAATTGATGGCTTCTCTCGTGCACTTGTCGTGTTCCTGTACACAGATGATGAAATCACGCGGTGCACGGCTAACGGAACGTGCAAAGAAATATCCCGGCGGTGCTTCGACGCCGTAAAGCAATACGACGAATTCGATTACCTTACCGACGACGCCTTTCGGTTGCGGTTTGACAGCAAAGAGAATCTGGACAACAACTACAAGAGCAACCTGTTCTACTATTGGCGTTAGTCCAACGATGGCATAGCAATGGGTTGCAGGCGGGGCAGCGGGTCGCGCGGGTTTTGAGGTCGATACTGTTCACCGCGGCTAGATGAGCCCGGCACGTTAGGTCTAGAACTATGGTCACAGACATCTGGTTCAGATCCAGCTCTTCCCTGGAGGACCTAGCGGCGGCTCTCCACCTCAAAGATTATCACTATGACTGCGAGAACTACTGGGAATGGATTATTGGTGGGCTCGACGCCGCGAAGATAGACATCACCCGCACTCACACCATGCCTGCCGCCGAAACGGATACGCGCATATTTCGCTACGAAGAGGACAGAAAGATTGAGCCCTCTCTAGAAACCAGGATTGTTGAGGCGCTGCACGAGCACGGGATCGACGATGTAATATCCGGGGAATGGCTCTTTACCTCAGAGAACGACTTTGAGAAAGTTGTCAGCGAGATCCATACAAGGACTTAACAAGGGGATGCAGCCGTGGGGAACCGGCTGCTGACTTTTCTCGTTGCCCAGCCCCCCAATCCAGACAAGCCTCCTTCGAGGCTCTCGACTGCACATCTGAGAATACGTATTCTTGTCGGTGCCTTTCTACGGTAGGTTCTCGCCGCTTGGGTTGGCGGGACCGGGTTGAGCTTGTACTCCAGGGGCCGAGCAGTTCTCGAGGGCCGGGTTGGGCTTTAGCTCAAAATGGGCCCTTCTTGAAGGATCGAATTGGAGGTGATTGTGAGGAACGGATCGCCAACGACCTCGATGCACATGGTGCTAGCGGCTGTTCTTGTGTGTTTCGGTTGTGGATCAGGCTCAACGGAGGGAGACCCGCAGGTGGGAGGGGTAGAGGTGGAGGAGCCGCGGTCGCCTGAAGTGGACTCATCTGAGGTGTTTGATGGCGACGTGCCGGCAGTCCGATCGGCCTTGCTTTCCTTTACCAATCAGCCGCCGGCATGGTCCCCCGAGGCATTCGAGGAGACTTACGACTTTGTCGCGCAGCACGCCGACATGATCGCTCACTTCATGGACGATGGCGTGCCGTGGGGGGAGGCCTTGGCCGGTCGACCCTTCTCAGACACGCTGGAGAAGCTCATTGCCGACCGTGCCGCCGCCCGCAGGCCGGGGCAGAAGGTTCTTCTGGCCATCAACCCGGTGAGCACGAACCGCAACGATCTGGCCCTCTACTTTGGGGACACCAGTGGCCTTCCCCTGCCTGCCGAGTGGGCGGGGAAAACCTGGGAACACCCAGAGGTCGCCGTGGCCTATTTGGCCTATGTACGGCGGCTGGCTGAGGCTCTCGAACCCGACTACCTGAGCTACGCCTTCGAGATCAACAGCAACTGGATTGGGCGTCCGGAGTCTGAGTGGCGGGCCTTCCTCAGCTTTCTCGAGCAGGTCCACGATGGTCTTCGTGAGTCGTTTCCCCACACCCCACTAGTACTCGAAGTGGTGGTCGGTGATGACGAGTACATGGAGCCGCGGTGGCGGCATACGGAGCCCCTCTTCGAGTTTGCCGATGTGATCTCGATAAGCACCTATCCCTACATCTTTGACTCGGTGGCCGGGAACGAAGCGCGAGTTCCTGCGGACTGGTTCGAGCGTCTGGCTCTGCGGGTTGGCGACAGACCCCTTGCCGTCCAAGAGACCGGTTTCCTTGGGGGCGACTTCACTCATCCGGAGCTCGGTGTCTCGATTCCCGGCAGAGGGCGAGTGTTGGTTCCAGGTACCCCTGAAACGCAGGCGGAGTATGTTCGTTTTCTCCTCGCCGAGGCGCAGCGTCTCGACTTCGAGTTCGTGAACTGGTGGGTGTGGCAAGACCTCGATCGGCTCTGGGATCTGATCCAAGGCCAGGGTATTTTCGCGGATCCGATGGCAGCCCAGTGGAATCGAACCGGCATGCGAGATGCTGAAGGCGAGCCACGACCGGCTCTTGGGATCTGGGACGCATGGCTCGCAGTGCCCGTTGAGTGATGCTTCGCTGTCGTCAGTCTGAGGGATGGTCTTGCGGTTGTACTTCGCTACGAGAGGGCAAGCTGGAAACCAGCTGGTGATCTAAGGGAGTTCTGTTTGTCGGAGGGGGGAGGCGAGAGGGTGTTGGCGAGGCCAAGTGGGAGTCGAAATAGGATGGCTTCGTGAGCGGCTGGAAGCCTTCGGGGGTGTATTTGTTTCGGTGTCGGGGGGCTTTGGGAATCGGCCTCGGATTCTCCGGACTCTTCGGCGCTCTTCGCTTCGGACCTCTCTCTTCGGGCTCTTTGCCGCCAATGACAACCGTAATAGTCTTGCTCCATGCAGGTCTCTCCAACGATTCGCCTTGGGCGACTGGATGAAGTGAAGCGGATCATCGAGATCGAAGACCTCGCCGGGGAGCGCTACGCTGACGTAGGTCTTCCACCGGATCTAGAGGGGCTTTCCCATGAGGAGGTTGTCGAGGCCCTAGAAGAGAAAATGCTGTGGGTGGTCGTTGACGACGAGACTCCCGTCGGTTTTGCATTGGGTTGGCTACGCCCGAACGCGATGCATCTACGGGAGCTTGATGTTCATCCCGCATGGATGGGCCGTGGTCTTGGTCGTGGGCTCGTCGATCACGTATCACGGGAAGCCCAGGACAGGGACCTGTCGACCGTTACGTTGACAACCTTTCGCGATGTGCCTTGGAACGCTCCACTGTATCGGCACTGGGGATTCTCCGAAGTTGAGGACTCGAAGCTCCCCGCATGGCTGCGGGAGATTCGCCAAGAAGAGGATGATGGCGAGCTGGGGCAATGGCCGCGCGTAGCCATGGCTCGCGCTGTGACTTAGGTCGGTGGACGGGCGACGGGTTTTTGAATAGGAGATGGCTACGGAAGGCCTGCCTGCGGCTGTGGCACTGCTCGGTACTGCTCGGCATCGCCATGAACCTACTCAGGTAGACTCGTGAATCATTGCTGCTTCGTTTGTAATCGAATGACATCGACGAAAGAGATGTTTGGGATTCGGTTGCTGACTTTTCAGAAAGGGAAACGCTCTGGCCAGTACAGCATTCGAATCAACGATCAGTGGCGTGTTTGCTTCCAGTGGAAGGATGCAGGCGCGGAGAATGTGGAACTCGTAGATGATCACTGAGGTGAGTTCATGATGAGCAAGCTCGATCCCGTTACTCCTGGAGAACTCCTGAGGGAAGAATTCCTCGTGCCCATGGGGCTTAGCCAGTACCGACTAGCTAAGGAGATTGATGTACCAGCCCAGAGCATCAGCGAAATTGTCGCCGGTAGGCGATCGATCACCGCCGATACCGACTTGCGGCTATGCCGATTTCTCGGCCTCTCGAGCGGCTACTGGCTCCGCGCTCAGGCGGCACATGACACCGAGGTCGCTGAGTGTGAGATGGGAGCTGTACTGGGCAAGATCACGCCATGGGTGCCAAAGGACGCCGGACCAGACTCCGCAGGGGACTCCAGCTCTCGCCGCCACTGAGCCAGGGAGTTAGGCGAGGACCTTGAGTGGAGAGAGTCCTCGGCAAGTCTCCGGAGCACCTTACTGCTCCTCCCGTCGCTTCACCGCGCGATTCCTCGCTTCTGCCCAAGAGAGCGCTTCGCCACAGGCTGCAACCGTCGCCTCGCGCCCGCCCCAGCCCCGTCTTCTACCACTCCACCCACAGGCCCTATCCCCGGCTTCGACTTCCCGGGCCGATTGTGCTAGAAAACCAGGTCTCTTCTGATCGCTCTTTCGGCGTCGAGATCAATGAAATTCAGGGGATATGCCTCGAAGGGCTAGGCCCAGGTGAATCCCAGGTAGATAGAGGGACAGCCCTCTTGGTTTGGAGAAAGGTAGCCCGGTTCATGAATCCGCTGCGTATTGATTGTTTGCACATCGGCGACATCGAGTTGCCCCGCGAGGTTTCAAGGCTCTACGACCTGGCCTACAACCTCTGGTGGACCTGGAACCCGGAAGCGCGGCAGCTGTTCGCCTCCATCGATCATGCCACCTGGGCGCGCTACCGCAATCCGGTGGAGGTCTTGATCAACCTCGAGCCCAAGCGCTGGGAGGCTCTGCTCGAGAACGAGGTGTTTCTGGAGAAATACTCCTCGGTGATCGAGGCTTTCGACAGGTATTTGGGTTCCGGTGTGGAGGCCTGGTTTCGCAGCAGCTTTGCAGAGCACGACGAAGATCTCATCGCTTACTTCTCCATGGAGTATGGCGTCCACCATTCTCTGGCCATTTACTCCGGAGGCCTGGGAGTGCTCAGCGGCGACCACTGTAAGAGTGCCAGTGATCTCGGCTTGCCCTTCGTGGCGGTGGGATTGTTGTACCGCCACGGATATTTTCGCCAGACCATCGATGCCACCGGCCTGCAACAGCACGCCTACCCGGAATACGATTTCAGTCGACTGCCGCTGCGGCCAGCGGCCGGCAAGACCGGGCGGGAGATCTTGGTGACCGTCCCCCTGCCCGGTCGAGATGTCTTCGCCAAAGTGTGGGTGGCCCAGGTGGGCCGGGTTCCCCTGGTTCTCCTCGATACGGACATCCCCGAGAACCACCCGGCGGATCGACCCATCACCGACGTCCTCTACGTGCGGGGTCGGGAGATGCGCTTGGTTCAGGAGATGGTCTTGGGGGTGGGGGGAGTCCGGGCGCTGCGAGCCTTGGAGCTGACGCCGGATATTTGGCATCTCAACGAAGGTCACAGCGCCTTTCTCCAACTGGAGCGATTTCGGGAGGTCATGGAAGAGAAAGGGGTGGGATATCCCCAAGCTCGCGATGAGGTGGCCCGTAGGAGCGTCTTCACTACCCACACCCCCGTGACGGCGGGCAACGAGCAATTCGATGCCGACCTGGCCCTACGCTATCTGGAAGTGTGGGCGCCCCAGCTCGGCGTTCCTGCCCAAGAATTGCTGGCTCTCGGGAGCGCTACCGAGGACCCGGCGGGGCAGAACCTGAATCTCACCGCCTTTGCCATCCGCAACAGCCGGGCCACCAACGGGGTGTCGCAGCTCAATGGTGAGATCGTCGATGGCATGTGGCGTCATCTGTTCCCGCAGGTGCCCGCTGGGGAAAAGGCCATCCCGGGGATCACCAATGGGGTTCACACGTCGACCTGGATGGGGCCCGAGCTTCGCCGCCTGCTGGACAACCATGTGGGGCGGGAGTGGGAAAATCTGCTGCACGACGATGCCGCCTGGCAGCGAGTCGAGGCCATACCAGCGGCGGAAATTTGGCGGGCCCACCAAACCCAGAAGGAGAGGCTGACCCGCTTCACCCGCTCTCGTCTGTTGGAGCAATTCGCTCGCCACGGACAAGCCCCGGATGCCCTGCGGCAGGTTTCGGAGCTATTCGACCCGGACGTCCTCACCGTCGGCTTCGCTCGCCGTTTCGCGACTTACAAGCGAGCCAACTTGATCTTTTCCGACCTGGAGCGCTTGAGAGAGTTGATCTCCGATCCGGATCGCCCGGTTCAGATCGTTTTCGCCGGCAAGGCCCACCCGGCGGATCGGCCGGGACAGGAGTTGATCCAGAGTATTTTCGAACTCAGCCAGAGCGAGAGATTGGCGGGGAAAGTGTTCTTCCTGGAGAACTACGACATGCGCATGGGGGCGATGTTGGTGCAGGGAGTGGACGTGTGGCTCAATACCCCGCGGCGGCCCCTGGAAGCCAGTGGGACGAGCGGCCAGAAGGCTGCCATGAATGGAGCCCTCAACTTCAGTGTTCTGGATGGCTGGTGGCCGGAGGCCTTCGATGGCCACAATGGCTGGGTGATCGGTGACCCGGACTCTGGTGAGAGCCAGCATGGGAACGACTCGGATGCGCAGGACCGTCGGGATGCGGCCGACCTCTACGATGTTCTGGAAAGAAGGGTCGTGCCTCTGTACTACCAGCGCCATGAGTCGGGCCTGCCGGAGGCCTGGATCGCCCGCATGAAGCGAGCGATTGCCACCGTGACACCCCACTTTTCCAGCAGCCGAATGGTTCGTGACTACTGTACCCAGGCTTACCTACCGGCCTTGCGGCAAGAACCCCGTAAGGCTGAGGCGGTTCGCCATTGGGAGAAGGCATGACCTCTGTGAGCTCGCCTCCGGAGCGCTTATTCGAGTTGTGGGGGGAGATCAAAGATCTTCTCTCCGCCCAGGAGCTGCTGCATTGGGATCAAGAGACGCAGATGCCTCCCCGAGGGCTCGAGGGGCGCAGCCAGGCGTTGTCGATGTTGGCTGGGCTGCACCACGAGAAGCTCTGCGCGACGGAGTTGGGGGATGTTCTAGAGGCCTGTAGCGAGCTGGTAGAGGAAGGCCGTGGGTCTTCCCAGGAGGGCCTCGATACTCAGGTCCTGGCGGCCCAGGTAGAGGAGGCGAGACGCCAAGTGAACCAGGCGACCAAGGTTCCCCTCGCCCTCGCCAAAGAGCTGGCGGAGTTGCAGTCGACGGGCTTGGCGGCCTGGCTAGAGGCTCGGGAACGCCAGGATTTTTCTTCCTATCAGCCCTTCCTGGAGCGCATGATCGAGCTGAAACGGCAGCAGGCGGAGGCCCTGGCGGATGGGGGACACCTCTACGATGCCCTTCTGGATGAGTTCGAGCCGGGTTTGACGGAACAGGAGCTGGTACCCCTATTCGACCAGCTCCGAGAGGCTCTGGGAGAGCTCGTCAGGGAGACGGTGGAGAGCGGTCACCAGGTCGACGAAGGAGCTATCGAAGGAAATTACCCGGACTCGGGGCAGTTGGCCCTGGGCCGCCACCTGGCGGAAGCGATCGGATTCGATTTCAAAGCCGGCCGTATCGACGCTTCGGCTCACCCCTTTTGTATCGGCATTTCTCGGGGGGACGTGCGACTGACCTGGCGTTCCGAGCGCAACGACCTGCGCCCCGCCGTCTTCGGCATCCTTCACGAGGCAGGCCACGGGCTCTATGAGCAGGGTTTGCCGGCGGAGTGGGATCGCACTCCCCTGGGGGCGTCGGTATCCTTGGGGATTCATGAATCTCAGTCGCGGCTGTGGGAGAACCTGGTGGGGCGAAGTCGAGCCTTTTGGCATTGGGCTCTACCGGAGCTCCACCGGACCTTTCCTGAAGCCCGGGATCTAACCGTGGAGACCCTGTGGCCCGCCCTCCACGCGGTTCGCCCCAGCCTCATTCGGGTGGAAGCCGACGAGGCGACCTACAACCTGCACGTAGCGATCCGCTTCGATCTGGAGCGGAAGCTGTTCGCCGGCGCCTTGGAGGTCAAGGATTTACCGCTCGCTTGGGATGATGCCTATGAAGCTTTGCTGGGAGTCCGTGCCGAGAATCCGGCCGATGGGGTCCTCCAGGATATTCATTGGTCCCTCGGTTCTTTTGGCTACTTTCCCACCTACACCCTGGGCACCTTGGCCGCCTCGCAGCTTTTCGAAGCCGCCAAAGCGGAGCTGGGAGACCTCGACGAGGCCTTCCGCCAAGGGGAATTCCAACCCCTCTTGGCTTGGCTTCGAGAGAAGGTACACCTCCATGGTTGCCGCTTCAAGACTCAGGAGCTGTTGCAACGAAGCACGGGGCGAACCTTGTCTCCCGATGATTTTCTCCGCTACATCCGGACCACGACAGAAGAGGTCTACGGCCTCTAACTCTCAGCGTTTCTCCGCAGTCTTTCGATAGAGCAGGAGTAGCTTTCCCGGCAGAGCTGGATTGGGCTCCAAAGCAAGGGAAAGCCGGACTCTCTGGTCTCCTTGGAGTACGAATATGTGCGTAGTTGGTTATGCAGTATTCGGAATGAGTGTGATAGCTTCTGGGTAGAAATTCTGTCTTGAGGTGTATCTCTCTTGAGGGTCCCTATTCAAGGAGGAGATGACATGTGGAAGAGCAATGGCCTTTTTAGGGCGACCCTATTCTCTTTGGCGGTGGCTCTAGCTATGCCTCAGTTGGCCGGTCCCCTGGCGGCAAGTGAGGCGCAGGCAGCTGGGTTACCAGGAGACCTGGAGATTGGGGCAGAACCCTGGACGCAGATCGAAGAGGGAGTTTGGACCCGAGAGCTGGCTTCCGGAAAGACCGAGACGAGAACCGCGGGAAGAGCTGGAACTTTGTATCTGTTGAGGCAGGAACGAAAGGTGTTGGAAGAGCTCCTCGCTGCGGAGGGAACGATTCTTAGCTCCGGCTCCCTAGGGGCCATCGCGAAACAGCGGCAGTTCATTTCCCGGTTGGAGAGTGGTCTCCTGAGCGCAGCACCTCTGCCGGCCATCTCCGGGCCCCCCAGCTCCGGTGGCTGTTCTTTCTATCTGGACGCCACCGCTAGCACGAGCTGCGACAGCCAGTCTGGCAACGCCGAAGCGAGTTATAGCGGCGACTGTGCCGGCGGCTGCTTTGTCCACGCCCGAGTCATCAATCGTAGAGTCCGGTGCTCGGGAAGCGAATTCCTCACCAGCGACCAATGCAACCTCTTCGGGGGAGACGTGTCCTGCTCAGCCAGCCACAGCGTGAGCTTTCCGTCTCACGACTGTTCCAACCGCGCCACCTCGATCATCTATTGCGACGATGGCACCTCGCTCCAAATGGAACAGAACAATTCCGAGTGTGACTGTGATGAGTATCAATGCGTCGTCACCCTGCCACCAGGAGAATGGCCGCCCCGGATTCCGCGGTAGGAAGGCGCTCACTTCGGCTCTGTGGATCCCGAAGATCACTACTCATCCCAGAACCTGCAGAGCAAGGAGAGCTTGCCGGTGAGTGCTGCCGATGCTGTCCGCAGGTGTTTCGCTGGGTGTTTCGCCGGTATTTTGCAGCTCAGAACAGCAAGGTGGTGGAGAAGTCGAATAGGAAGGCTTCTTCGTCGGCGGGCTTCCAGGTTTCGAGCTCAGCTCACGGTGGCCTCTCGGCTGTAGGTAGTGGGGAGAAAACCGAGTGGATGAAGTGCAGAGTTGTGATGTCTTGGTTGGTAGATGCTTTGTGTTTTCTATGTATCTCTTTTTGGGGGTCCAAATTCAAGGAGGAGATGATATGTGGCAGAAGAAGGATGGGATTCGAAGCATCGGTATGCTCTCCCTGGCCCTAGCTTTGACTCTGTTGACGGTGGCCTGGGGAGCTGGAGCTACGACGCCATTTGAAGAGCAGGAAGCCAAAGCTGGCCCCTGGACTCAGATCCAAGACGGAGTTTGGACGCGGCAACACCCCGGTGGGGCGGTTGAAACCCGTACTGAAGGCCGCAACGGGACTTCCTATCAGTTGGAAAAAGAGCAGCGGTTTCTCGGAGAGCTCTTGGCAGCGGAAGCAGCCGGTCAGCTATTTGACGCCCCTCGTGTTCTCGCTGAGCAGAAACGCCTGATCGGTGTTTTGGAGGGAATGATGAGAACCGGTGGGGCTTCGTCGGTACGGTCCGATTCGCCCCCGGGATACGGCGGTTGTTTCTATTATCTGAATGCCTCGGCGACGATGGGGTGCGCCTCGCAGCAAGCCTCCGCCACGGCAACCTATCAAGGGGAATGCTCGGGTTCTTGTACGGTTTTCACTCGGACCTTCAACCGGAGAAAGCCCTGCGAGGGGGCTGAAGGCAACCATTCGGACCAATGCTTCAGGGGGGGAGATCCCGCCTTTTGTTCCTCCAGTGGTGGCTACTCTTTTCCTGCCCGAAGCTGTTTCAACACGGCTTCATCGGTCATCACTTGCCCGGAGCAAGGCCTCACCCTCGACATGTTCGATAGCAATGGCAACTGCAATTGCATCATCTTTCCCTGCGGCATCACTCAGTACCCGGGTTTGGGGCCTGGAAGGGAACCCCTTTGATTCCTAGCCAGTCCTAGAACGCCATACCGACGGAGAAGTGGAATACGAAAGCTTCTTCGTCGGTGTCGCGGTCCGGATTCCAGGCTCCATCCAGTCCGGCTCCTCGAGCCTTGGTAGCTCACTCCCCTTCAGAGTCACTGCAGCTAAGTGACCACCTTTCCAAAGCCCTCTCAACCATTCGCACTCAAACCGTGTCTTGGTTCTCAATGAACCCCAGTCCGGGCCGATTTCGCAAAGATACCTTGCACCGATATTAGGTAGAAGATTAAGGGTCGGACTCTGACGACGGAGATTGCTATGAACAACCTGCAGCGCATCGCCGCAACAGCCCTCCTGCTGATCTTTGGGGTGAGCGACCTCGAAGCCGGCCTCAAGGACAAATGGAAAAAAAGAAAGGACCAGAAACAGGATCAGCGAGCGGAGAAAATACTTGCTGAGAGCTACCAACCCAGCCAAGGCTGGGAAGCTTACTTTCGTGACGAAGAGGGGCGAAATCTCAAGATTCGCCAGCCGATCGAGCAGAATCAAGACAAGCTTTGGATCGGCCTGACCTTCACGGACTATTCCGGCCCAAGGCTGCGGCTTGGGGTCATGCCGGTCCGTAATGACTCGCCCGTGCGAGAGGCCACGGGTGGCCAATTTGGTGACCTCGAGGTCTCTCTCAGCGGCATCGAGGAACTCCTCAGTACCGCCCTTTTCAACACAAGGCGCTTCGATCTGGTAGAGCGAAAGCGGCTACAGGTCGTCTTGGGCGAACAAGATTTTGGAGCCACCGGCAGGGTATCTCAGCCCACAGCCGCAAAAATCGGCCACGTCCACGGAGCAAATTTCTTGATCTATGGCGTAGTCAACGAGTGGACTCCCAATAAAAAGGTCTCCAAGGTCGGTGGTTCCAGAAGGATACCCAAAGTTCCTGTGATCGGAAGGCTTGGGGTGGGCTCTTCTGTGGCGGAGGTCGCCATGTCCTTCACGGTGACCGATGCTGACACCGGCGAAGTTCTTCACCAGCTCACCGAACGGGCTACCGCGTCAAATCGGTCCATCACTAGTGGAATCGGCCATAGAAAGGGTGGCCTTGACGCCAGTCAAAGGAGGAGCTCTCCTATTGGCTATGCTGTTCAAGCCTGTATCAACAAGGCCGCCTACACCATCGCCATGGCTCTCAAGGACCGGCCCTGGCGTGGTTCAGTAGCTAGCATTACCGAGTCGTCGGTGTGGATCAACGCCGGCGGCGACCAGGGCTTGAGCCCTGGCCTAACGTTGACGGTTCTGGCAAAAGGGCCTGACATCGTGGATCCGGAAACCGGAACGGTCATTGGTCAGCAGACTGAAGCCATTGGCAGCTTGGTAGTGACCGGAGTTCAAGACAAGATCTCCGCCGCGACCATCATCCAAGGCTGCGAAGGTATCAAAGTGGGGGATCGAGTCGAGGTTTCGGGGGAGGCTCGACCCCTCGAGACAATGAGTCTCGGCGCCGCACCGGCCCCACTAGATGCTCTTGAGGCTTCCAAAGTGACGGAGGTTGCAGACCGCCCCTGATCGCGATCTCACTTAGGTGGAGTGGGCTGGATATTCACGCATCTCTCAGACCCGATTCTCTCTAGCGCGAACTTCTCACCGAATTCGTTGCGAGGCACCGAAGATGCCGGTCGATCCAAGGAAGAAGGCGTTTTCTGCGACGCAGGCATAGTTGCACTCTGTCGAGGAACAGAATCGTGTTCTGACGCTGGAGATCCCGGTAGATACGGAGCCGCAGCAGAAGGCTGGTGAGAAGGGAGGGCTAGCTCCTCAACCCCCTCGGTGGCATCGCGAGATCCGCTGAGGGGGCTATGCGCTTCAGATATCGGGAACTTCAGTCGTTAGGAGGGGGCGCTAGCTCGACGAAAAGGGGGAGGAATCGGATGCCCACAGAGGCATCGCCCCCAACCACAAGGAGGAAGCGGCGAGAGCCTGGTTTCGGTGCGGGAAACTCCAACCACCACTCGACGTTACCTCCTGGGTCCAAAGACGAGTCCGAGGTCAACGTATTCCCGTCTAGTATCCGGTAGCGCGTCCCGTCCCCAGCCGAGAGGGAGGAGTCTCCTGGCTGGAAACGAAATGAAAGGGGAACAGATCCTACATTTTGGAATTCTCCCTCGACCCGTAACCGACCGTCTCCTAGGCTCAGAAAGCCTGAAATTTTTCCTTCCAGGTCTGGAAGGGTACTCCGCAGAGCTACCTCCCCCTCCTCGATAGACCATCGGACCACCGGGACTTCCTTCGTTCGGACCCCAGGATTTGGCGGAGCGCTGGAAGCTGATGGCGCTGGCTTCTCAGGGACTCTCTCCACCTTCTTCTGTGGGTTCTTCACGGCAATAGGACCAACATTGAAGGGAGGGAAAGACACTTCGATGTCGGCCTTCATCGACAGTGCCACAATAAAGGTTCTCGATCCGGGATGAGGCGCGGGGAACTCGAGCCATCGGCTCGTCCTGACCCCCCGTTGGACTCTCTCAGCATCCCCTTTGGACTTACCCCGACCAGTGCTGCCACGCCTCACTTGCAACCTCCGGCCAAGATCGTCCTGGAGGAAGGAACTCTTCAGATCAAGTGCCAATTCAAGGTCTCGAGCTGAACGATTAAAGAAACTCAACCTCCACCTCATGGAACCGTTCTCGAGCCAGTCGATGCCCTCTACGGTACCGGTGAGACCATTGAGAGTTGAAGTGAATTGTTGTTCCAGGCGAAGCCTTTGGGCACCGTTAGCCAGGTCCTTGTCGAGAGGCTCGATGGAGAAGCTATCCGGGACGTCCGGGAGCTGGACTTGGTAGTCGTCAAAACGGGGCCCCACATCACCGTCCCCAGCCATTACCAGGCGGAACGACTTGGCCCCTGCCACTGGCGCTGGAAATTCAAACCAGGCATCCAGGCGGACTTCTCGCTGAACCAAGCTGCTGTATGCATTCGTCTTGCTTCCAGCGAAAGCACCTGTATTGGAACCAACGACAGGGTACCGATTGCCAAACTCGTCGGCGATATACATGCGGTCGTAGTGGAAGCTTAGAGAGTGGTCTGCATCGGAGCCGTTAAAGAAGGAAATTTGCCATCGCATCCGCCCCGCGGGGAGAAGGCGGATCGCTTGGACCCGACCGAGAAAACCATCGATATCGCTATTCAACTCCTGCTGCGGAACTTCTAAGGAATGAGACTCTGGAAGGATTTCCGGCTCCGGTGTCACTCTTGAGTAGTCGGCGGGGTACTGCGGGAGCTTTACTGGAAGCAAAGGAAAGGTTACATCTTTCTGCTGGCTTACCAAACCGACCTTTAGCAGGTGGGCTTGGTCAAGGGGGCCTGGAAACTCCAACCACTTCGTCACCTTCCCATGGGCCGCTACGGCCGCGGAGTCGTTTTCCTTGCTACCCTTCTGATCGCCATAGTCAAGAACTCCATAGCGGTTCCCATACTCGTCTGCAGCGTATGTACGGCCTAAATCGAAGGATAGGTCCGTCTCATGGTCAGCTTCGTTCTCGAACTCGAAGAAAAATCGCATCCGGCCGTCTTTCATCAACTCGACCCGAGCAATCTTTCCCTTGAACGATCCAATTGCGGAGGCAAACCCTTGGCCTAGATCCAGAAGCAGAACCTCGCCGCGTTGCTCGAAGCTGGGGCCCGGGAGGAACGCCTGGAATGCTGCTGAGCGAAGGCTGGGACTCAACCCCACGGTGCCGAGTGTGAGAATTGTCGCCAGGGTCGCGATCTGGCCCCTGCGGCGCCATCGTGCACCTCTTCTCGACGAATCTTCACTGTCGAACAGGTTCCCATCGGGAACTCGGAGGTAAAGCACAGGAACAGCCCATTCGGCGGAACTTGGCCGCAATGAATGAAGCGCTTGTCGAGCCTCAGTCAACGCGAGATCGAGAGCATCTCCGGCGGCAAGCCGCTGGTACAGCTTTTGACTGAAATGTATTGCCGCGTCGTCAGCGATAGGTGCCTGCATGGCGACCACCGCCGGCAAGCCGCCCAAAACCAGAGCTGTAGCAACACCGGAAAACGGGCTCTGACCTCTTCTCTGGGAGTGACGCGCAGTATTGCAAGCATTCAGTACGACCATTCGGAGGTCTGGAAAGTCCTTGAGCTTGGTCGCTAGGGCCCTACCGGAAGTGGGTTCAGCTCTTCCTGACTCGTTCTCGAAGTAGAGTACCCCTTCCCCTGAGGCCGGATCGAAGTCGCCATGCCCCATGAAATGAAGAGCGTGGAAGCCTCCCTCTACCAAGGCTGAGCGAATCGATGCCGCCGTAGCCTTTTCGATAACCTGGAACTTGACGTTGGCTTGCCGCCCTCGAAGCCGACGCAGACTCCGCTCCTCCGTCAAGAGCTTGAGAGGAGGGAGATCCGAGGGACTGGAGATGGCGACCAGAACCTTTGTCGGCCGAGGCAAAGGGCGGCGTTCCACGGGCCTGGGAACATCCAGATATCGCACCACGGGGCTTTGACGTTGGAGGCAAAGGAAATCGTCAGTTTCTTGGCGCCGGAGAAGCTCCCAGGGAAGAGCACCGAGGGCAGCGAGGGTTCGGTCCGAGGGATCAATCTTCAGCTTGATTCGCAGACCGCCGTCAGCAGATTTTCGCAGGCCTCCTAGACTTTGGTCCAGAAGACTCCGAACCTGCCCCACGACGGCGGCTTCGAAGAGGTTCGCCCCAACTTCCTCCGGGCTCCGGCGGGAGGCCGTTGATGGAAGCACAGCTTCGACATGCCTTTGCAGAACTGGCTCCTCGAGCAGCGCTGGGGTTCCTTTTCGAGTGGGTTCCTGCTCCATCAAAAGGAGGTTGCTGTCGGTGAATTCTGAAAGGTCTAAATCGAAGACAGCCGAACCCTCTCCAGCGGGAGATTGAAGCACTCGAGCTTGAAAACGAGAGTTATCGTGACGCTCTAGTTGGAGTACGAAGTCTTCGTATTTCATACTTGAGATTGGAGACTAAAGGGCTTTATTCTCGGGCCCAGCAGCCGAGACCGAAAATTCCACCTGAGCGCATCCCCAATCCTGGGACTCCCCAAAAGAAGATCGATTAGGACGAAGTAAAGAGCGCTCATTCTTAGACGCTGCCGAGGGGCGAAACGGCCTGGAAGATCTCTCGGGGTCGGCGGCGAGACGGCGAAGCGCTGTGGGGAGGGAATCCAAGTTTTCTGGGTGTACTCCGGAGGGAGAGCACCGACGAACCGAGGACTCCTGGGAAACTCCCAGTGAGGATTGACACAAGGGCCCAGCCCGGAAAGGCTCGGTAGCAGCTAGCACTTTCAGGACATCCGTCCCTCGAGCCCAACCTTCCGGTAGGTACACTCGAAGATCGATTTCTCGCCTCTCGCCGGCCGCCAGTTGTTCGTATCCATCACTCCCTGACCCTGGGAAGACCTGAGAGATACCCCAATCCGGCTGAAGATTCATCACCACAAAACCCACAGATCGTCCCAGACCATTGGACACGATCAAACGGACGAGTGAACCGCAGGGGATTTCCCAGGGTTCTTTCCATCCTTCCCGCGACGTTGAGGAAGACTCGAGATGTTCCAGAGTCAGGTGAAGATTTGTCGAAAGCTCAGATCTCGGGTCAGGATTCTCTAGGCTGCGCAGACCCCAAAATCTGGAGAGGTGCCTCAAACGCCGCAAGACCTCCTCGGGCCCGTCGGGATCCTGGATTTCAAGGCGCTCTCCCAGGCCCTCTATGGAGACCCCAGCCCTATCGCAAACTGTGTAACCGCCCTCCTCTACAGAAAGGACGAAATGCGGAGGCTCACCATCTGCCGACCATCGAAGTAGACGCTCTCCGCCATGGTTCAAGCTGACGAACTCCTCCATCCCACGGATCTCTTCCGAAGCAGCCACGCGGCAACGGGCTCCATCGGGCCCCGGATCTGTCAGTAGAGCTTGGTCCCCAAGGCAAGGCGACCGTTTCGGTTGATGTTGCTCGAGAATCGAAGCCCAGGACGAAAGACCGTTTGTCTTCTCAACCTTGACCGTGGTGAGGCGGTGGGACCGGTCCATCTGTGGAGTCGAGCCAAGGGCGTAGACATCGAAAGTAGCTCCTGGCCTTACTCCATGGATTTCGCCTGCCGCCAAACGGATCCTTTCCGAAGGCCAACCTAGAATCTCGGCGACGTCCACTCCCCAACAGCTTGGCAAGGACCTACGTCCAAGGATAGGTCGGTCTAGTTCTCCCTCCGCTCGGGGTCTCTGCGCTAGATACCGCGCTCCGATCTTGGTGGCGATTCGCCGATGGAGCTGACGATAGGTAGCCTCCTCGCCCATTTCGACTAGAGCCTCGAGCAGAAAATGGGTGAGCAGACCGTTCGACCGGGAGCCATCCAGGAGGTCCTCTATCGCAAGCTCGTCGATCTGACAGGCCGCCAACAACACGTGCCCTTTGGGGGCCTGAATGCGGGTCTGTGCCAGTTTCGCCGAGCGAAGTTGCTCTTCCCTGCTGTGAGCCAGGGCGAGGATTTCCCGCTTCGTCGCGAGGCCGGTGTGTCGTGAGCTCCCGATCTTTGTCAGGGCGGTCCCACCGCGTACACGGCGGTGGGACCGAGTAGCGCCGGCACTATGGCAGCAATCGAGTACTAGCGTGACGAAGACCTCCTTCTCTTCCATACGCGCCAGGTAGGCATCGATCTCGAGATCTCGCAGATAGGGCACCTCCGGGTCGCTGATGTCCTCTGGCACGAGACATTCATCGAAACCCTTCTTGCCTTTGACCTCCGGAAAGATGGTCGGCACCCGACTCCCGTGGCCGGAAAAGTGAATCAAAACATGCTCACCGGGCTCAGAAGCCTCGTAAAGATCTCGGAAGCAGCAGACTAACTGAGCATAGGTAGGCGCGCGATTGCTGTGAAAAGCCTCGAGCTCAGCGTCAACCGTCGCTAAGGAGTTCGTTAGGCGAACGACTCGGTCTTGTGGAATCTCCAAGACTCGTTCCAGGTAGTCGCCCATTCGCTCGACATCATGGACAGCTCCCTCCAAACTGGCGTAGCCGGCTGCCTTTCCGCTTTTCGCGGGGTAGTGATCAATGCCCACGAGGAGTGCTCGTAGAGGTGGGGCGATAGAGGACTCCTGTTCCGTTCTAGCCATCGGTAGGACTCTCTCTTACCGCCAGGCGGACTGCAGGATCTCCTAGGACGACGTAATTCCGGGCATCGTGATGGGCAGCCCATAGCTGCAGGATCTCCATTCGTTGGGTTTCTGACTCAGGGTTTTCAAGGGCGTGCAGGAGCTCGGACCCCAAGTCCGCTAAGCGATATGAGAAATACTCCATAGCCATACCGACGGTCCAGCCGTTCAGGAGCCCCTTGAGTGTGCTCTCGAAAACTCCCACATGGGCCCGTGAGCGCCACAGAAAGGAGTATGACCAGGCTCTCTCTACGTGGCCGATTACCGCTGAGGCACTCCCGGCGGGGTGAGCCAGGAGCCGTTGGGCCAGGCGCGAGACCATGGCTTTCGGAGCAATTACAGATCTACGCCGCCGAACGGTGCGGTCAAAATCGTCGAATCTCGGTGTACCTGCTCCATAGCAGGCGAAAAAGAAGGCTATGAGGCCTCTCACATCCGCCCGAGAAGCCACGTCGCTACATGCGAAGAAGTGCTCCTCGGGAATGGCCTGTCGCCAGGCCTTAGGGCCGGGCCAATCCTGACAGAGCAAGGCACCCTGGAAGGAGCGTTGAAGGGGATCTCCCGAGCCGTAGCAGAGCCCGTGGCCGGCGGTGAAGAGCAAGGCCGGAGTGGCATCTCCACCGAAATACCTGCCGTAGGCGACCTTGTCCGCCTCGGCCCCCAGCCGCGCCTCTATCTGCCAAGACTCCGTCCCAGCCAGGGTCTCCTGAAGGGGGGACACGAGCCACTGGTTGGAGAGCTCTGTTGCTCGGTCGTCGGGGTTGCAGGGGGCTAGGAAAGCGGCTTTTCGGCCGCGGCAGGGGATGCCGGTCTCCACCGCAACCTGCGACTCGGCGTAGGCTTCATAGTCCCAGGGGCTGTCGAAGGCGAGACGTCCGACGGCATACTGGGAATCGAGTTGGTACTGGAATTCCCACGGGACCTCCTCGGGACCGCCAACCAACAACAGGTAGTAGGGGACCGTCTCGGGCTCCACGGCTCCCGGACCGGCCCCGTGCCGGGCCAGGAACTCGCCTTTCGATTCTCCGGGGAGGAGACCATCCTCTCCCTCGAAGATTCGAAACCGCCGCTCGTTATCTACCTGCCGAGCCCGGTGCCGCAGAAGTGGCTCGACGGCGTTCCGTACCGCCGGATCGCCGTCGAGCGGAAAGACGACCGCCCACCCCGCCGAGGAAAGATCGTTGGGATCCACCCCGTGAGCGACTCCGCGCCCGCCGCTCCTTCTGCGCCCCGACCTCCCTTTGAAGCTTTCCAGAAGCGTCTCCAGGGTGACCCCCTCGAGAGCATAGCGGCCAGTCGCGCCATGGACGCCGTTGAAGGCTAGGATGGGGGGGGAGAGTGCCTCCTCTTCCAGATCAAATCCGGACTCACGAGGTATCGGGGCCGAGCCCTTGCTCAGGGAGGTGGACGTCACCGCTCAGCCCTTTTGGGGGCCGCGGCCGGGGATCGGAAAATCGGGGTCGGCTCCCCCGCCCGGGTCTCCTGCTCCTCCTGTTGGAGCATCGAAGGGCTTCCCCTCCTCCGGCAGTCGAACGTTCTTGTCCGAAGAAGTGTCAGGTCTGGTCCCCATTCCTTCCTCAGTAACGCTGATCCCTGTTGCGTTTCGATGGTCTAACGGATCGCTCATGATTTCTCCTCTCGCAGTTCTCTGGCCAAGGCCTCCCAAAATATTCGAGAGATTCCACTAGCCGCTATCCATGTCGGTTTCTTTAGATATAGACCCCCATTCAGGCTCTTGAGGGTGAGATGCAGAGAAAAAAACTCAGAATTAGCGCCAATCTCCTTGGAGTACAAACCCTGCCCAAAAGTAGGGAGACTGCCAACCGGGTCGACTACGGATGTCGTTCTGGGCGGCAGCCAAGGCGGCTGAGGGAACCAGACCGTCCTCAATCATCGACCGGTAGAAGCTCTTCATCAGCTCAGCCGTAGCATGGTCCTGCACATCCCAGAGACTCACCACAACTCGCTGCGCTCCGGCGTAAAAGAACCCATGAGTCAGACCCACCAGCCCTTCTCCGCGAATCTCTTCGCCAAGCCCGGTACTACAGGCACTCAGGACGACCAGCTCTACGGGGAGGTGCAAGGCGTAGATTTCCTGGAGGCGCAGGATTCCGGCGATGGGCTGACCGGAAGGTTCGCGCTGCGAAAGCACCAGTCCGGAGAGTCGGGGATTCTTCTCATCGAGAACTCCGTGGCCGGCGAGGTGCAGCCAGCGGTACCGGCCAAAGTTCACTCTCTGGAAGGCTGAGAGCGTGGCCTCGAAACCCACTGCAGCGAAACTGTCAGATTCCGGTAGCAGGCGCAGGATGGTTTCTACCTCGTCCGCCGCATGGGGAAGCCTCGAGAAGCCGGAGAGCTCTGGAGCACCGATCAGATCTCCGGTTCTCGTCTCAGACCTGACCGGAACGTCCTTGAAGCTCGCTACCGCTACTGGGGCCCGTTGTTGCGGCTCTCTCACCTTTGGAAGATGGTTCCCTCCTGGTTTCCGCCGAATGACTCGTTCATCCTTCAGGCTGTAGATCGGGTCGCCAAAGAGCGCTAGCGATTTTGGGGGCTTGGGCCGGCCTTGGCTGAACTTTCGGATCTCCGCCAAAGAGGCCAGAGACGGAAGGATGGAGACGTCGAAGTGAGAGATGAGGGGGCCTCCAAGCCTAGTTTTCACCCCGCTCCCGACGGGTAGGGAAAGAGCCCCGAAGGGTACGTAGTGCAAAGCGCCGTCGGGCACAAACACGATGTGTCCCCCTGGCTCCACCTCCATCAAGGGCAGAAGGAGGCTGTGTCCCAACTCTCTGAGGTCGTCACCTGCCGCATCCGGACCCCGCCGGTTGCGGCCGGAACTCATGGTTTCGTGGATCCGCCTGGCGCGGCCCTCCAGCTCGGCTTGGCCTGGAAGTAGAAAAGACTGGACCCGCTCTCTCTCGATGAGCCAACTCCAGCTGTGCTCTTCGCCCAAGGAATAGATGAGAAGGCGGGTGCCTGGATCGACATGGACCTGTTGGAACTCCGCCAGGCTCAAACGATCGGGCATGGTCAAAAAGGCGTAGTGGGGATCCGCCTGACGTAGCTGAGTCTCCAGTCCGTCGAGCTCTGCCAAAACCTCTTGAAGCCGTCGTTGCAGCTCTCCGGGCTTCTCTGCACTAGATCTTCGACCCTGGAGTCCTTCCTCGAGAATTGCGCCAAACTGCCGCGCTCGACTCCAGGCCTGGGCCCTGCGAGTAAGAAGCTCCGGATCCGTCTTTGGCAAGACGAGCTCCCGCCCCTGGAGCAACAGATCGAGGAGTGCCCGAGCTCGCCCTGCCTCACTCGCCAGTAAGGCATTCACGTCATGGCCGGCACTCGGGTCCTCTTCGTGCAGCCGCATGAGAATCTCTACCTTCAGAGAGAAGTAGCGGTGCTTGCTGGCAAGGTAGAAGCTCTGCCTCCGCCAGTTGGTGAATCGGTTCCGGCGATGTTCGACCCAGCGGATCGCGTGGTTTATGGAGAGGAGAGCTTCCGGCAAGAGATCCAGGGACAACAGCGTCACGGCCATGCCATAGCTGGCAGAGGCCTCTCCATCCCGGTCATCGACAGTAGAAAAATCGTCCAAAGCCTGGCGATAGAGATCCAGGGCCATCTTCTGCCTGCCTGCGCCTTCCAAAGTCCAAGCGCGGTGCATTGAGGCAATGGCGGCATCTTGGAGGGCTGGTGGGTCGAGCCCGCGGTAGAGTTCTTCCGCCTGGAGGAAATTCTCTTCCGCATTCCGGAAGTTGCGCGAGTTCAGCTCGACCCTTCCAAGGTCGTTGAGTACGCTAGCAAGCTCGAACGCCGTCCCTGCCCGGCCGGCGTAGAGGTCGCGAGCCTGCTCCATCAAATCGCGGGCCGCCGTCTTGTCTCCTACCTCCAACTCCGCCTTTCCCAACCGAGCCAGAGCTCCGGCTTCGCCCATTCGTGCGCCTCGGCTCCGGGCTAGCTCCAGAGCTTCCCGGAGGTAGCTAGAGGCGATGGCCCTCTCCCCGGCTTTCAGGTATACCTCGCCCAGGCGATTGAGCGAGGCAATCTCTTCTTCCGGCCTACCAAGTTCCTTCCACCTGTGCCGTTGCTTCTTGAGAGACTCCACAGCACGATCTGCATCCCCCCGGTAGAAGGAGAGCATTGCGAAATTCCCCAGAGCGTGAACCCGGGCCTCCTCATTGCCGGAGAGCTCCCCCAAGTAGTCCGCTCTTTGGTAGTGACGATTCGCTTCGTCCAGCTCACCCTGCCCCGCGGCGAGGACACCGAGGAGGTTGTGAACCTCCGAAGCCCGACCTAGCTCTGTTGCTTCCTCCAATCCGGAGAGGGCAGATACCAAGATTTCCCTAGCTTCATCGCGATGACCTAGGTGGAAGAGCACTTCCCCCTGACGCGCCTTGGAGACGGCGACTCCACGGTAATCCGAAGCTTCGCTCCAGGCCTCAAGGGCTTTCTCGTAGGAAGATAGGGCCCTTTCGCCACAGGCGACTCCCGGCAGCTTCTCGGCCCGACGTCCGGCCATGAAGCTCTTTTCTGCTCGAGCCTTCCACCGATCTGCGTCGAGGGCTGGTCGGGGTCCGGAAAGGCTGGCGAGCCGGTAGCGCCCCGGAGAATTGAGATTAACGATGTCGACTGCGTATCTTCCGGCGGTTTGAGCCCAAATAGTGATCTCTTCAAAACCGCGACCACCGGTTGGACGATCCATCGATAACCGTACCTCGCCTCCGGGGCCGCGAAGCACCAAGGCCACGTCGGCTCCCTCTTGCTCGACTCGGAGCTGAACTGCGTGTTCCAGCTCCAGATCGACGATGATTCGGTGCGTTTCCCCTTGGCCGAGCTCTCTAGCAGAGGGGCTCAGAGCTTCCGATAGCTCTCGCTCATTGATGACGGTAGAGACGATTGGCTCGACAGCCTTGAAGGCTCCCAGGGGGCAGGGCTCGGTGGTACCTTGAGGATTCTCTCGGCTACGCTCGCTATCCCGGCAGCCGCCTTGCAGGAACACTAAAATGAGAAAGAGGGAACAGAATCTTGGCCACTGTAAAGAACTACGCATCGACTGCCGCCGCGGCTCAATCCTTGCTTTCTACAATCATTGCGTAGGAGCCCAAGGCTTGGTCCTCCCGTTTCCCCTCCGGTACCAAAAAGATTTCCCAAGCGTCTGCGGGAAGAGCCTCTGCTTCGATTTCTAGGAGTATGAGGCCTAGGGCTGGTTCTCGGTTCTCGACGGGTCGGCGGAGCACTTCCCTGCCTTGGGAATCTTGGAAGATCACCTCCAAGACTTCCGGAAGGTGTATTCCTCGCCGGTAAATTCTTAACCCTAGATCTCGACCTTCCGGAACCCGGGCCGTCTCCTCCGAACCAGCGGTCCCGTTCCTCGTCGTGAGGCTAGCTATCGGCTCCAAATCGACCACGAGATCGGGGCGTTGGAGGAGGTCGGCACCTATCCAAAACAAACCGACCGCCGTAACCAGAACCGCTGCTACCTTAGCGAGGGATAAGAACCCTTTCCCGGCCGACCGATCAGGAGTTTGGATTCCGGTGAGCTGCTCGGCAGAATCTTCCGGTATCGCCGCTCGACGTTTCACCCCGGCCAGCGCTTGCTCGGTACTATTCCGCACTCCCGGCACCTCGGGCTGCTCTCCTTCTTCGAGGGTCTTGCGAAGGGCGAGGACTTGCACCGTGCAATCCCTGCACAAACTCAGGTGCTCCTCTAGGTCTGAGGTCCTGTCCTCCGAAAGCTCCCGCTGGGCGAAGGCCACCAGATCCTCTGCCGAGGGATGAGCCTGATCAGCGCGGAATTCTTCCTTTACCACTGTCCTCAACTCTTCCTTGAAGTCTTCGGGTTCAGTCATCTTGCGTCCTGCTAGATCTCAATCCTTTCGAAATAGGAGCCCAACTCCTCCTTGAGTCGGCGGCGTGCTTGAAACAGCTGAGTCTTGACCGTGTCGATCGAAACGTTCATCAGTTCCGCGATCTCCTGGTACTTCAAATCTTGGTCCACTCGAAACCGGACCGTTCGGCGCATCCTCACAGGCAGACGTGTCAGAGCGTCCCGGAGCTGCTCCTTTCTCTCCTCAGCCAAGGCAAAGTCAAGGGGGGCTGGTGGGCTGCTGGAGCCGACCTGCTCCGCAACCGAAACAACCTCCTGCCGGTCTCCGCCCACCTCTTCCAAGGAAGAGAGGAGGGCGGCCCGCTTCTTAGCCGAGCCTTCCCTCAGTCTATTCCTCCACACGTTGACCGCCACCGTGAAGATCCAGGGTCGCTGCGCCTTGACTTGGTCAAGGCTGTTTATAGATCTATAGACACGAAAGAAAGTTTCTTGAGTGAGATCCTCGCATTCCTCGAGCGCACAGCCAAGGTTTCGGAAGTAGTGAAGCACTGCACATCTGTTTTCACGGAACAGGGTGTCGAAGAGCTCATCGCTGTCGTGCAACTCGGGCTTCCTCATCCGGCAGGGGGCCGGGCGACCCTAAGGGTCGAAGTAGAAAAGGTAAGCGATCACGAAGCATGAAAGATACTAACTCGACGACAAGGAATTACCAAGCTGATGGAGAGTTTCAGCAGTCCCTAGGTTTCCTGCTGCTCAGAACGCCATACCGACGGAGAAGTGCCATACGAAGGCTTCTTCGTCGGTGTCGCGGTCTGGGTTCCAGGCTCCATCCAATCGAATCGGGCCGATGGGGAGGAGGTAACGAAGCCCCAGGCCCACCGCAGTGCGGACCTCGGTGAATTCGAACAGGTCGCTGGCGTCGGCGCTGAGATGGCCGGCATCCGCAAACAAGGCTCCGTGGAGGTTTCCTAGAAGAGCTTGGCGCAGCTCCAGGGAGAGTGTAGTGAAGGCCTCGCCGCCTTGGGAGTTGCCCTGGTCGTCCACGACTGGGGCGCCGTTGCTATCGCGAGGCAGAAGGGCATTTTCTTTGAAGGAGCGGACGGAGTTTTCACCGCCGGCATAGTAGCGTTCCTGAAGAGGAATGGCGGTGTCGTTACCGATCGGGACGATGACGCCTCCCCGCAACGACAACCCTAAGGTGGTCGTTTTTCCCAAGGGATGAAACGCCGAGACCGTCAGGCGGGAGCGAAGGAACTCCAACTCCGAGCCCAGGGACTCGGAAGCGTATTCCAAGTGCAACTCCGCCAACCATCCACTGTGAGGGGCAAAGAGGTTGTCTCGATCGTCATAGCGGCCCGTGAGCTTTAGAGAAGAAATATCCACATCTTCTTGAGATACCTGGACCGATTCCGGGTCGATCACCTGTCTCGACTCCGAGCGTCGGAATTGATACCCCAAGGTGGCGGTCAGATCACTCGACCACTCTTTTCTCAACGAAATACCAGCACCGTATTTGGTGGAGGTGAAGCCATCGAGCTCTCTTTCGTTGGCACTGGCGCTGATGTCGGTGGTGATGCCCTCTACCAGGGACCACGGGTCGCTGTAGGTGAGCTTGGCGCGCAGGGCCCGCTCAGCAACGGTGGTGTCCCCCCGCAGCTCGCTCCCTCTGCCGAACAAGTTCTTCTGCTTCAGACCCAACTTCAGGCGTAGGCCTTCATAGGCGCCGAATCCAGGCTCCATGAAGATCTCCCGAGTGGGCAGCTCCTCCACGGTGACTTGCAACGGACGCCGGTCGCCCTCTCCCTCGGCGAGGCGGATATCGACACGGGAAAACAGCCCGGTGCGGTAGAGGCAACGAAAGCCTTCTCGGACTCGCTGGTTGTCGAAGCGATGACCGGCCTCGAGATCCAGACAGGATCGAATGAATCCTTCATGGGATTTCTTGGCTCCCTGAATCTGGATTTCGGATAGGAACACCTGCTGGCCGGGATCCACTTCGAATACCAAGCGAATCTCGCCTTGGGGAACCGCCGCTTGGGAGGGTTGTTCCTGAGGGCTGGCCTCCGGGGTACTGGCCTCCGGGGTGCTGGTCTCTGGGGTGCTGGCATCCGGGCTGTTGGCAACCTGAGTGCTGGCCTCCGGGGTGCTCCTCAGAACTTCGACCTCCAGATGGGCGTCCGGAAAGCCCCGGTGCCCTAGGGAGTCTGCCAGGAGCCCACGAATCTCGTAGGGGAATCGGCTGTTGTAGGGCTTGTGGAGAAAAGAAGCTCGAATCTCCTCCAGCTCGCTGGCTGGGACCTCAGCGCTAGAGGGAATGCGAATTTCCCTAAGAAGGAAACGAGGTCCCTCTTGGAGGGTGATTTCGATGCTCGCTTCCCGCCGGTCGTCGCTGAACTGGACTTTGGCTGGCTCCACACTGACTTCGAGGAAGCCGGAGGATCGGTAGAAATTCTCTAGGCTGCCGATCTCACTCTTGATGCGGTGGAGGACGAAATGGCCTCGGGCTCCCAGACTACTGCGCCGGGTGGACTCAAAAAAGCTCTGAAGAGATTTCCCTTCGTAGCTATGGTTGCCGATGAAGCTCAGATCGGTGACGACGGTCCTAGGGCCTTCGTCGATGAGGAATAGAAGCTGCTGAGGGGACTCCGACTCCGGGCCGACCTGGAAGTCCACCACCGCGTCCGGATACCCACTGGCCAGGTAGAGGGAGGCCAGCTCGAAAGCTGCGTCATCGGCGAAGGCCTTGCGCCGGTGGGTCGCGAAGCTCTCCAACTCTTCGGCGATGCTTTTGCGCAGACGGCTGGTAGATATCTCAGAATTTCCCTGAAAGACCACTTCGATGTCGATGTCGATGTCGGTGTCGATGTCGGGGGTATCGGCGATAGGCGCATCTTCCCCATCTTGATCAACCGGCCCATCTACCGGCAAATCAGCCTGCCTATCAGCCTGCCGATCAACCGGGGCCTGTCGACCCGCAGGATCCTCTGAGTTTTGGAGCAGCTCAGCTTGGCTGATGCTGGTTAGCAGCATCAGAAGACCGAAAGTCAGAAGGTGGGTCGAGGGTCTCATTGAAAGCGAAATACCAGTCGTAGGCCGAAGTTGTAGTCTTCGAAAGTGTCCTGTTCGGCGACCAGGTAGAGCACATCCGAATTGTGTAACAGTCCTTTTTCGAGACGAAAACTCGCTTCGGTGGTTTCGACACCGTTTTCCGAAACGTCCTGGCCGCGCACCAGGGCGAAGCGGTCCAACCAGGAAGAGTCGCTCTGCTTCGAGCCCTTTCCCATCCACCGCACCAGGAAGTCTCGAGCCAGGTAGAGCGCCACGGACTCCGCGGCTCGCTTGTCCGCCAGGCCATCGGCGGTGCTGGTGGGAGCTTGTCCGGTGAGGACCAACAACAGCAGCTCGTCGTTGGGGAGGGGTGGGGTGGAGCTGAGTAAGACCTCCGGCTCCTCGACAGAGCCGGTGAGCTGAATGCCGATATCGTAGCCTTGCATCCGAGTCGTTCCCCCCAGAGCGATCTCTGGGCTGAAGGGGCGACCCTGGGAAAAGACGACGGTTCCCGAGCTGAGCTTGGCGGCGCCGCTGGGCAGCCGAATCTCCGTTGGCTCCAAGTAGATGGTGCCCACCGGCAAAGGCACTTCGCCGGTACCTTGGATCCGTAGATCGACCCGAGCGCCCCCCTTAGCGAGGTTGCCGGTCAACTGGACGGGATCGACGGAGCGCACTCGGAGGTCGAGGCGGGTGGTCGATAGGGGAGGGTCGGGGAAGGAGAATAGCTGGATTCCTCCTTGAGAAGATTCGGGAGCCGCGACTCCCGTCAGGCCGCTGGTCACCCCTCCCGCGAACATCCCGAGCAGGTCGATTTGTTGCCGAACCCGGGTGTTGCGGAGGCCCAAATCGCCGCTCAAGCTGAGCGCATCCATGGGACCTTGGAGGTGAAGGTCGACATCGGATCGGAGGCGAAGGTCCGTGCTGCGAGCCAAGAGGAGGTTTTCTCCGGTCAGGCGAAAGTCGAAGACGGCGGAGCCGTCCTCCTGGTCTCCGGAAGAGGCGGAGCTCACCCCAACGGAGGTCTTCCCAGTGGAGGTCTTTCCAGCAGAGGTCTTTCCAGCAGAGAGTCCCGCCAAGGCCACCGAGCCGATCAAGGAAAAGGGAGACCCGCCGAGCTCGCCCCCAAAGTTCTCCACCTCTACGCGGTGCGGGTCGAAGCTCACTCGACCTTCCAGGGCGTCTACCGCCAAGCCGTTGCTCGCCAGTCGTAGGGATCCCCCGGTCATGTCCGCAACGCCTCGCAGCTGAGGTGCGCCGAGGGTGCCTCGGGCTTCGAAGCGGCCCTCCGTAGCGCCCTCGAGGCGACGCACGTCCGTCAGCCAGGGGCGAGCCCAAGCGAGGTCCTTGGATTGGAATCGGCCATCGACCTCGACCGCGGCTTGCTTCCAGGGGGTGGGGTTGGTCTCGGAGCCTCGGTAGGCGGAGATATCTGCTGGCAGAGCAACGGAGCCGGAAGCTTCGACCAGGAAGGCCTCGGCGATGTCGAGGCGAAGCTCGTCGATGGTCAGGCCGTCGTCACCATCGAGTTTCACATGGGCATCCAAAGTGCCGGGGCCGAGCCGCCGAGCCCCTCCTGGAGCCTGACCTCTCAGCTCAATCTCTTTCCCTTCGAGGTCAAGGTGGCCCAGAAGCTGGTGTAGATGGCCTTCCAGCTGGAAGTTTCCCCGTAGGTTTCCCGCCAACTCGAAAGTCTCTCCGCCAAGCTGTAGGGGAACGCTCTGGAAGCTCTCGGTTTGTAGCTCCCCTTGCAGGGAGAGAGGAGAGCCGGCGGTCGGGCCGGATGGTGGCTCAGCCGCACTCAAGGTCTGAAGAAGCTCTTGGAAGGGAAGCTGCCCTTTGAGCTGTAGGAAGCTGCCACGGTCGTCCTTCAAGGCCAGGTTGTCGAGCTGAGCGATCCCGTCTTCGAGATGGCCTTGCCAGGAGGCCACCAGGTCCTGCTCCCAGGCGGGGATGCGAAGGCGCCCAGCCGTGCCCTGAGTCTCGAGTTGCAGAGCTTTGGACCTCCAGTCCACCAAGACTCGGCCCGAGAGGTCCCCGAGGGCCCAGCCAGCGGGCAGCAACGAACCGGCAAAGGGCATGGGGTCGAGAGCTTCCAAAGTCATCTCGAGGGGGCCTTCGCCGCTATCTTCGCTGCTATCTTTGCCGCTACCTGTGAATGTTGGCCGGATTTGGAGAGCTCCGGCAGAGCCTCGAAGGTCCAGGCCGTCGGTCCGGGCTCCTCGCGCTCCAATGTGGAGCTGCGCCGGTTGCTGCAAGGTCAGGTTTCGACCCTTGCTCCCTTGAATGTCCTGGCCCTCGAGGCGCAGCTGGCTCAGGGCGAGATGCAGTGGGAGGCCGCCCATAGGGTCTCGCAGCGTTCCGGCAGCATCGATCTCCCCGTAGGGGGTTTGCAGGGAGAAAGCCTCTATCTCCAGGTCTCCCTGACGGAGCTCGCCAGCCAAGGTGATCCCTTCTGCTGGCAGGTTGCCGAGGTCACCGGAGCCCTTCAGATTTAGAGAGCCGGTAGCTTGCCGCCAAGGGCCGTCGAGTCGAGCTTCCAGACGAAACTGATCGGGAATCGGCAAGGGGCTTTTTGCGCCCGGTTGAAGCAGGGCCGCCTGGTGGACATCTGCCTCCATCTGAACGTTCCGGAGGTGGTAGTCCTTCAAACCGAGCTGCCCCGACGCCTGGAGTGTGCCCCAGTCACCAGCAGCGTTGAGGGAGTCGACTTTCAGCTCGAGGCCGTCGCTCTGGGCTTTCAGCTGAAGATCTCCGAGCGCAAAGTCCGTGACCCGAACCTGCCGGCCCACCAGGTCCGCGGTCCCTTGGAGATGGGGCCAACTTCCCTGGGCCTGAAGGCTTCCTTCTAGGCTTCCAGTCCAGGAATCTGAGCCCATCAGCTGGCCGAGAGGCGCCAGGTCTTCGAAACTCGTCTCCAGCTCGAGATCGATCACCGGGCCAGAGGGCTGGGTCGCCGAAGGGCCGGACGGCGAATGGAGCAGCTTTACCTCGCCCCGGCGCACCTCCAGAGCCCCACCCTCGACCCTCAGGAAGCCGTCTTGAAGTTGCAAAGTTCCCTGGCCCAAGGAAGCGGAAAGCTGAAGCTGGTGCTGGGGGGGCTCAGATTCCAGGGCGAGACCCTTCGAAGCGAGTAGGGTGTGAAGAGCGGAAGCCTCTAACTCCAATTGCCCGGTGGCCTCCGCCATCCAAGCTTGGGGGTTCCGACCGGTCAAGGGGATGAGTAGCTGAGAGATGTTGAGGCGGTGGCCCGGGTCGAGAGCCGAGAGTCGAGGAATCTCCAACCGTCGATCTCGCCAAAGGAGTTCAGCCTCAGCGGTTTCTAGCGGTATGCCTTGGAGGAGCAGGTTTTTCCCTAGCACCGTGATCTGGGCGGTGCCCCCCTCGGGCTCACTGAGGGCCATCGAAACGTCACCCTTCAGGCTGACTTGTCCGGCAGAGGATGCGGCCTGGGGCAGCAGCTGGGCAAGCTCCTGAAGCTCGGCCCGCACATCGAAGTCCGAGCTCAACTGGCCTTCCTGGAGAGAGCCTGCCACCAGCCCTCCTCCCTGGCCCGCCAGGAGATCTAAATTCCATCGGAGCTTCTGGTCTTGTAGCTCCGTTCCGTCGAGAAAGGAGCCTTGGCTCAAGCCGAGGCTGCCGAGGGCGAGATGCTCCACTTCTGCCAAGCCTTCTCGGTAGATGAGGGAAGCCGAAAGGGGAACGGTTGGCAGGGAACGGTCCGGTAGGGCTGCCGCTACCTTGGTGGCCTCGAGACGAAGTTGTTCTCCTTGAGAAGCCTCTTCCACCTGGAGGTTTCCACCCAGCACATCGATGCTCTTACCTTCCCCCAACTGCACATGAAGCTCGAAGGGCGCGATATCCACTAGCGGCAAGTTCGGAGGCAGCTTTGGCCAGGGAGCTGGAGGAGTCTCTTCTTGGCTTCCCTCCACAGCCGCATTGACCACTAAGTTGCGGGCCGTGATCTTCCGCAAGCCCTCCGCCTTGCCCCCGAGCAGATCTCGGAGGCGGAAGTCGATGCGTAGCTGATCCGCGGTGAGATTCTTCAAGGGATGGGTGGCTGCCTGGCCGCCGATCTCGACCTGGGAAAGCTCTAGGAAGGTCGTCCAGTCGGTATCCAGGTCAGCGAATTCGAGGTCCATGCCGCCGAAACGCTCACTACCCCAAGAAATCAGGGAGCCGAGGCCTGGATGGAAGATGGGGGTGAAGCGACCCAGCAACAGGAGCACAAGCAGTCCTGCCAGGAAGATGCCGCAGCCGGTGCGGAGTCGCCGCCGGGATTGGCGAGGGGCGACTTGGCGGGAAGGGGGGGAATCCATCATGGGAGCATCGGGCGGTTCTGGAAGACTCGGTACGAAGAGTGGGTGTCCAAACTGGGTTGTTGGGGTCGGCAGCTAGCCCTCTCGCTGGCCCCGGCCCGGGTCAACTAGTGTAACAAGAAGGAGGCTAGAAGACTTCCCACGATCTTCTATCAGGGGAATTCGGTTTCCCTGGGGGAGAGAGTCGTTTCGGTTACCATGCCTCTATGGAGGAACCCCATAGGGAGCAGATGGATACCCCAGCTGAGTCGTCCCAGGGCCGAGATGGGGCGGGCGAGGGCAAGCGCCAGCGCTCCGCAGATCCGCCCCCAACCTGGTTTCGCCGCATCACCTGGTACGGCCTGTTGGCCAGCCTCTGCCCGCTCATCCCGTTTCCCTATATCGACGACTGGGCTCTGGCCTGGGTCCGTCGACGAATGGTTCGGGAGGTTCTCGGGAATGCACAGCTGCAGGCGGCAACCACGGAAGTTCGGCTCCTGGCCGGCGAAGTGAAGCGACCCTTCTGGCACGGCTGCCTCTCGGTGATTTTCCTGGTACCGCTGTTCAAGATCGCCATCTATCTGGTCCGCAAGGTGATCAAGAAGATCCTCATTCTCTTGACCCTCAAGGAAGCTACGGACCGCTTCTCCGAGACCTTCCATGAGGGCTATCTGCTACACCAGGCTGCCATCGGGGGGACCTTGGGGGAGGCTTCCGGGGCAGTCGGGCCTGGGACCGCACAAAAGGTGCGAGTAGCCGTTTGCCAAGCCTGCCTCGAAGTCGACCCACGACCACTGAATCAGCTGATCAAGCGCAGCTTTCGTGGTAGCCGATGGCTCCTGGTGGAGGCCTCTCGGCGCTTGGGTAAGGCCTTGGGGCGGGAGAGAAGAGCTAGCGGGCCGAATGGAGGAGAGGTCCAGGTCGAGACCGAAGCGGAGTTGGAGCGGGAAGGCAAAGAGCTCAGTGGATTGCTAGACCGACTGACCTCGGCGCTGGGACACGAAGAGGGATATCTGCAGGACCTCGAAAAACGCTTCACACGGGCCCTCGAGAAGCCTCCTGAGGTGGTGGAGCAGGGCTCAATGGAACATTCTGAACCGCCGCAATCGCCTGGTTAGCGAGCCGTTCCTTCTCACCAACTTTCTACTACGACGGCGGATCTCCTTGCATCTGCTGCCTCCTTCTCTCCAAGCCTTTCCTCGCCGTACCGACAGCTCTTCTGTGTTGGGATCGGAGCGAATTCCTTGCACCTACAGGCAGCTACGCCGCCTCGTAACGAATCCGGTGAGAAGGAACGGCTAGTTTCGTTCGTAGAAGCAGGGAGGGAATAACTACCCCCCCTGTCACAAATAGGCCTATTTGGGCTGCGACTTCTTCTTGGTCATCGCTCTCCACTTCAAGTAGGTGCTATGAAACCTCTCTCCGGAGGTATCCTTCTCGACTTCCCTTAGCAGCCTTACCTCTTCCGGAGTGAGAACACCGAACCGCCGACGGGCCGAGAGCCTTGCGTGAGCGGCCCAGAGAATGGATAGGGGAGTCATCAACATGATTCGACCGACTTCATGAGGCCGAATAGTCACCTTGAGTCGTTTCGGGTCCTGGGTTCGTTTGCTAGCGATCTGAGAGCGAATCTCAGCCTCCGCACTCAATCTCTCTTCTTCTCGTAAGATCTCTTTTTGAAATTTGGTAGGGGCATCGGAGTCCGACTCCAGAGCACCCTCCATCTTTTCACATACGCTCTCGATTTGTTCCCAAGCAACGCTCTTCAGGCTCTGCCAATACGCGAGCAGTTCTTTGACCGAGAAGACTTCTCTTGGTCTGAAAAAATCCGTTCCAAGTTTCTCGCGGGCAAGGAGGACCGTTTCGGTAATAATTTCGACGGCGAAGGCCAGGTGGGGAGTGGGAACTTCCCTCGGAACCAAGTCGCGTTTTTCAATATTCTGGAGGACATAGTCGGCTATCTCTCTCGAAATTGGATTCACTGAGCCAACTGGAGGAGAGTGCTCTCGTTCAAGACCAATGGCTCCCAGAAACCAGGCTTGAATCTCTCTTGGATCGGACCGATGATCTACGATGGCATCGACGTAGTAGGTGAGGAGGGTCAATTCAGTCATGTCTAGAGACTTCAGTTTTTCAATCTCGATATGCTTCCTTCTCGCTTCCTTCTCTGTTTCATTCCCTCCTTCGGTGAAGTCTTCTGGGTAGTTCTCTAGATTCTGCCTAGCTTCCATTTCATCTTCGAACCAGCTGCTGGAACCGATAGAGTTAACCGGAACGGAGTGTTTCACTAGGCCCTGAAGAATAGGAGGAGATGAGTTGTCGAGGCTTACTCTGCCATCGAAGGAGGCCTCTTTTTCGAGGTTGATTCTGAGGCTCAGAGTCCTCAAGGGGAAATCGTCTACGTCTACCGAGATGGGGTACCATCCCTTCTCCTGGTCCTTCCACAAAGCAACAGTACGGGAAGCTCTTTTGGCGGCCTCTCTCTCCTGGTGATCCAGTGGCCCAGAGGGGGTCGAACGAGTGCTCATGCCGAGTGAGGTAACGGTGAGAACAGAGGTGCCGGGATCATCAGTGTAGACACTGGCATACCGAGCTGACCAGCGGGAGGGAAGCTGAGGGCCATCGAGTAGAATTGCGGTGAGAAGGCTAGGCCCGATCCCTCTCACGAGATCTGAAACCGGGTCTAATCTAGCCAGATCCTCACAGATCAAGGGACAGATGGCTAGCCAGGAGTTTGCTGCAAAGACAGATAATCGCCTTCTACCGACCTGAATGGCCTCCCACCAGGGCTGTCTTCCTCCCGAAAGGATCCCGCCAAGACCGTACTGTTCGATTTGATTGCTGTCAAGACGCCAAGGGTGGTGTTTTCGTTGGACGGCATCGTGCCATTTTCCTGCGCGGTAGAGAGATAGGAATACGCGGTTTCCACTTATCCTTGGTCCCGCAGCCCCATGGGATCGGGCTTGAGGGTCAATGGAATGTATTTCGCGTTGACCGCTGTTATCTTCAACCGTAACGGTCTCGTGGGGCGAAACGCTGACGCCGGAAATAATCATAGGCATCTGGTTCGGCAAAAGCGTCACTTCTAATCTTTTCTGGAGTTTGGTCAGGTCTCCCATAGACAATGCTAATTCGGGAATCACCAGTAGGTCCACGCGATTCACTTCTTCCTGTACCCTTTGGAGGTAATTGATCAAGATCGACACGGTGTTCTCGCGTACTTCTCGCGGTTTGTAGTGGAAGTAACGGAGCTTCCCTGAGTTACCGGAATCCTCCATGTGAAAGGGTCTGAAAGAAGTAGCGCTAATCTCAAATGGCAACGGGGCAATCATCACATTCACAATGTTCTCGCCAGGGTTAGGCCATGGAAGAGCTGTCCAGGCAACGTCAATCTCAGTCTGGTGAAAAGTTAGGTTGTTCGAGAATGACCTGAGGGTTAGACCTACTTGTGGAGTTTGGAATTTTGGTAGGACGATGCCACGATACTTCGGTAAACGACTAAGAGACCCTTGCATGGTCAGGAGAAGATTGGCTTGAAGGTAGAAAAGTGAAATACTGTTAGAGGTCTCTAGTTTATTCTCCGGCAGCACTTCATGAATGCTTGCCAAACTCGAGAATCCGATTCCGACTCCGCTCATTACCTCGTCAGAAATGCAATGTAACTCCAGGAGTATCTGACAGAGCTCCCAAGAGTCTGCGGTCTCGCAATCGTAGAGTTCATCGAGAGATGTGGACGCGAGGTCCTGCAATCTATTGATGTAGATATTCTTTAGGGGGCCTATGCCTTCGCATCCGTCAGCTACCCAGTTCCTCCAGGCACGGGCCCGGCCTGTTGCAATCTCCGGCCAAGAGGATGGAGGCCATTTGTAACCCATAGGTGGCGACGCTCCCCGTCGGTAGGCGCCGGTTGCGCCCAGTATCAGAGAGGTCAGCGCGAAGACATCAGGAGGCCATTGAAACCACCTATCAAGAATCATGTCCTTGATGTTCTTCCAAAATAAAGGTTGGTATTGCGCTACAAAACCACCGAACGTGGTGCTGTGGGCTAGATCTGGGGTATCGCTAGAATCAGCTTGAGCCTGCGAGTTCTTCATTTTGCCCTTGGGTCGAATTAGCGCGAATGTTAAGTATGTTATGAGGGTATCATACGACCTTGCTTTTCTGGGATGTCGCGTGGGCACTGAAAAAGAGGAGTTTAATGGAGTGTTCGCCTGCGAAATTGGAAACACTGCAATGTGGCTCTGGGGTTACAAGCTGGTCGCTTAGCTCCGAAATCGCGAATTCGAAGAGTATTATTTCCGTCTCCGAGGCCTATCAGATACACCAAACACCCTTCGGCGGGACCTTCGGTGAGTCATCACAGGAAATTGGCCTGAGACTGCACCGGAAGTGCGAGGAGCCATTTGCCAAGCTTGCCAGGAGGTAGACCCGCGGCCTCTGAATCAATTGATCAAGCGCAGCCTTCGCGGTAGCCGATGGCTGATGGTGGAAGCCTCTCGGCGCCTGGGTCGGGCCTTGGGGCAGGAACGGAGAGCTAGCGGCTCGAACGAAAGCGAGGCTCAGCTCGAAACCGAAGCGGAATTGCAACGGGAAGACAAAGAGCTGAGCGGGCTGCTAGATCGCCTGACCTCGGCGCTGGGGCACGAAGAGGGATATCTTCGGGACCTAGAAAAGCGCTTCGCGCGGGCTCTCGAGAAGTCTCCGGAGGTGGTGGGCAAGCCTTCTGAGGTGGGGGAGTAACTGGCTCGTTTTCGCGTCCTCTCGGTACCATTTTCTTGGTCCCAAGGTCCTGCGTTGGCTGATCCCAGTGGGTGGCCCGGCCTCGGAGGGGCACCCGTCGAAAAGGGCTTTGTGGTTTCTGTGGCTTACTCTCGAGGGGATTTTTTCTTGGCCATTTTTCGCCACTTGAGGTAGGTGCCGTGGAAAGTCTCTCCGGAAGTGCATTGCTCGACATCCTTCAGTAGCTTTACTTCTCCGCTAGTGAGAACACCAAACCGCCGACGAGCGGACAAGCGAGCGTGGGCTGCCCAGAGAATTGATAGGGGAGTCATCAGCATGATGCGGCCGACTTCGTAGGGCCGGATGTGAACTTTGAGTCTGTCGATATTTTCGGAACGCTTTTCCGCTTCGGAATTTAGTCGCTCTCCCTCTCGTGAAATCTCTTTCTCGAGCTCACTGATGACATCGGCGGTGGTGGCGAGGTCACTTTCCATCTTCTCGCAGACGTCGACAATATGTTCCCAGGCGACGTCTTTCAGAGTGCGCCAAAAGGTGAGCAGATTGTCGATGGAATAGACTTTCCCTTGGTTGAAGAAGTCGGGGCCCAGGGTCTCCCGAGCTTTGATCACCAGCTCGGTGACAATCTCGACGGCGAATACCAGGTGGGGAGTCGGTACTTCCCTGGGAACCAGATCCCGCTTCCGGATGCTGTGAATGAGAAAGCTAATGATCTCGGTCGAGAATCGCTCGCCAGAGCCGGTTTCGGAAGATTGTTCTGGGTCGATGGCGATGGCTTCCCGGAGCCACTCCTGAAGCTCTTTCGGTTTGGACCGGTGATCGACGACGGCGTCGACGTAGTACGTCAGGAGAGTCAATTCGCACATGTCGAGGATCTTCAATTTCTTCCGTTGGCCATCTCTTTCTTTTTCATCCTCTTCCGGTTCCGTTTCTCCTTCATCGAAGTCCTCGGGGAAAGCCTCGTCGAATGGCTCAGACGTACCTTCGTCTCCATCTTCCTTTTCGTTACTTTCTGCCTCGAGCCAGTCTTTGAGGCCGCTGTAGCCACCAGGAATAGAGTGTTTGACCAGGCCTTGAATAATGAAGGCCGCTGAGCTCTCGAGGTCGACCCGGCCATCGAAAGACGTTTCACTCCTCAAGATTGCACTGAGGGTCAGGGTGCTGACAGGAAACCCATCGGGATCCACCGAGACGGGGTACCACCCTTTCTCCTGGTCTCTCCACAGGGCGACTGTGCGGGAGCCTTTTTCAGCAGCGAGCCTTCCTTCGTGATCCAGCGGTCCCGAGGGGGTGGAGCGTTTGCTCATGCCAAGGGAAGTGACAGTGAGAACCGAGCTTCCGGGATCATCGGCAAAGACGCTCGCATAGCGTGCCGACCAGCGGGATTTGAGCTGGGGCCCGTCGAATAGAATCGCCGTGAGGAGGCTGGGGCCGATTCCGCGGATGAGGTCCGAAACCGGGTCCAGGCGGGCGAGATCTTCACAGATCAGAGGACAGATGGTGAGCCAGGAATTCGCCGCCAGGACCGACAATCTTCGCCTCACAACCTGAAGGGCTTCCCACCAAATTCTCCCTCCTGAAAGAACCCCACCTAGGCCGTACTGTTCGATCTGCTGGCTATCGATTCGCCAACGATGATGCTTGTCCTGAACGACGTCATGCCATTTTCCGGCGTAGTAAAGAGATAGGACGACGCGATTCGACGCCGTGGCCTGAGGCCCGTGCTGCATATGTTCTTTGGTTTGTGAATCGACGGAGGACGAAGCCGCTGGGCCTCCTTCGGATTGCCCTACCTCACCTCCGGAATCGTCTTGTTCTTTGTACTCCACGCTAACGCCGGAAATGATCATCGGCATCTGATTGGGAAGGAGAGCTGCTTCGAGTTTTCTTTTGAGAATCGTCAGGTCTCGCCTCCCCAATGCCATCTCGGGAAAGACCAATACGTGGACCCGGCGAACTTCTCCCTGCACAGCAAGGAGGTATTTGGCCAGCAGCGAGAGAATCTTCTCGCCTTTTGCTCTCGGTTTGTAGTGAAAATATCGCACATCCCCGGAGTAGCTGGAGCCAGCCGGGTGAACGGTCTTGAAGGAGCTCGCTTCGACCTCGAAGGGCCACGGCACAACCATGACATTGACTATGTTCTCGTCGGTGTTCAGCCATGGAAAGGCTCTCCAGGCAACATCGACTTCGGTCATATGAAAGGTCAGGTTGTTCGAAAACGACCGGAGGGTTAGCCCTACCTGTGGGGTTCTGGATTTCGGCAGAACGATGCCCCGATATTTCGGTAGACGACTCAGGGAGCCTCGGAGCGTCAAAAGAAAATTGGCCTGAAGGTAGAACTTCGAGATTTTGTCGGAGACTTCTTCGTCCTTGTCGGGTCGTACCTGATGCATACTGGCAAAAGGAGAGAAGGCGATTCCGACTCCGCTCATGGCTTCGTCAGCGATGCCGTGTAACTCCAGAAGCACTTGACAAAGCTCCCAGGAGTCGTCTGTCTCGCAATCGTAGAGCTCATCGAGGATGGTGGGTCCGAGGCTTTTCAGCCTGGTGATGTAGGAGTTCGCCAGGGGATTTGGCCCGATGCAACCATCGGCGACCCAATTTCTCCACTGGCGAGCCAACCTCTCGGCTGTGCCGGGCCATTCGGTAGGCGGCCACTGGTTTCCCTTGGGCGGCGAGGCTCCCCGGCGGTAGGCACCAGTGGCGTCCAGAATAAGGGAGGTCAGCGCGAAAATATCCGGCGGCCACTGAAACCACCTTTCCAGCAGCATGTTTTTTCGGTTTTTCCAAAAGAGAGGCTGGCATTGGGCTACGAAACCGTGCAACGTAGTGCTGTGGCCGAGATCCGGGTCTTCGGTGGAATCAGCTCGAGCTTGCGAAGTCGTCATTTCGCTCCCGCTGTAAAATCTGAATGAATTTAAATCATTCTAACATGAATTCGGGGTGAAGCACTATTGGTTCAAGTTGGTGGAAAGGGCGAGCCAGAGAACGTTGACTCAGGAAAGAGGGGGCAGGGAGAAGGGGGAGGGAGAGCTGAGAAAACATTACAAATGGAATCTTTATCTCGAGGGAGGGAATGCCCCCGGCGGCGAGGTCTCGAGAATCCAGACGGGGTGTTGGGGCGAGAGCTGCTATAGCTCTGGCCTCAGAGAGGATCTACTTTCTTGGCTCCGGCTTGTCCAGCCTGTCCGGCCTGTCCGGCACGGGCCAGAGCCGTCGTCATCTCCAAGCGCTCCTCCGGACTCGCCGGTTGCCATTGGCCCCGTTCCAGGCGGCGCTCGATGGCCGGTGGCCCGTAACGAACCGAGGTGACGTGCTTTCCAGCCAAGCTGAAGACGTGGGCGCGACCCTTTGCTCCCAGAACCACAAGGGTCTTGTTTCGGATATCGAATAGAAAATCGCTCTCGCCGGCTTGGCGAAGATCGGCCATGGCCATGTCCGTGGGACGGTCACTTTGGGTGTGTCGCTGCTGAGCGTGGAGGGTGCGGCGCTTCTGGGAGCGGCGGCTTTTCTCTAGGCGCCGAGCCATGCCGCCCATCAATCCTTGCAGACGTCGATGGAGAGTGGTCTTGGTGAGCCCTTTGGGTCGGGCGGTGGCTTTCTCGATGCTGTCCAAGGCTTCCCGGCCCCAGCGTAGGGCTTCTTCCCAGGGCAGTCCCCCCAGACGGGCCTGAAGATCGGAAAGGCTTTCTCCATGAGGGCCGATGCCCAAGAGGTTGAGGCCAAAACGGCGCCGAGTTGGGTGTTTCCCGGAAGAGATGAGCTGCAGGGTGATGGCCAAGGTGTGGGCATCTCCGGCAGCATCTCGAATCGTGTAGAAGCCGGCGGCCACTTGGCCATGGAGGTGAAAACCGCTCTTGCGGTCCCGGTAGATGGGGAGGAGCCTTTTGGAGAGCTTGTCGCCGGGTCGTTCGAAGGTGATCAAGCCGGGGCGTTCCTGGTAGAGCAGGTTGACCCGGGGGTCTCGGGATTCCAGCAGCCATTGGTCCAACTCCAGGAACCGTGGAATCCCCGTGGGCCCGTAACCCGCAAAAACTTCCCGGGATTGGGTCGGATGGGCATGCTCGCACTCGGCGCTACTGCAGCGCAGGCAGAATACGGCGCCGGGCTGAAAGAGGGCGCGGTGGGCGAGCAAGGCTTCGACGCCCTCGGAGAGAGCCTGGGTTGAGTCTTTCTCGGCTCGAAGGAGCTCCCCATTGCGGGTCTCCAGGGGAATGGAGAGGGTCAGCGTCAATGGTTGGCGGCGGTCGGTGAGCAGATGTCCCCAGGGGTGGGTTGCCAGCCGCTGACGGACCTCCTCCGCCAGCAACTGAAGAGCCTCGCCCACCGGCGACTCCGAATCTTTTAGGTTCGACAAATCTTCTTCCTCCCCGCTTCCCTAGTCTAGCCCTAACCTGCCCACCCATCCTCGACTTCAACGCCTCTTCAGGAAGTCGGTGAGGAGGAAGGGCTATGAGCGCTGTCGCGCATTGAACGGCCCATCGTCGGACGGGCGGCACGGGGTCCCCTCGGCGTTGCTTTTTTGACGAAACCAACCAGGTTTCGACTGCAAGAGCGCCTTGAGGGACCTCCCGTGGCGCTCCGTCAGCCACAAACCGTCAATTCGAGACAGGCTCCTAGCGCCTTGCACCGGCAGCCTCCTCCTCAGTACGATGGTAACGGGACCGTTGAAAGTTACCGTAGCAAGTTACTGAAGAAAATTACCGAACCGAGTGCCTCTGGGGTTTTCAAGGGCGCTGAGTGAGTGGAGGAAGGCAATGGGTTTGTTCGAAAAGCTTCGTGGCGAGTTGGTGGATATCGTCGAATGGATCGACGATGGTCACGACACCTTGGTGTGGCGTTTCCCTCGGTACCACAACCAGATCAAGCATGGTGCCAAGTTGGTGGTGCGGCCAGGGCAGAAGGCGATTTTCATCGACCGGGGGCAGATCGCCGATATCTTCGAACCGGGCTTTTACACCTTGGATACCGCCAATCTGCCCATTCTCAGCACCCTCCAGGCTTGGAAGCACGGCTTCGATAGTCCCTTCAAGGCGGAAGTTTATTTCGTCAGCACTCGGCAGATCACCGAGCTCAAATGGGGCACCCCAAATCCCATCATGCTGCGCGACCCGGACTTTGGTCCCCTGCGTATCCGAGCCTTCGGAACCTACGCCTTGCAAGCTAGAGAGCCCAAGGCCCTGCTGGAGCAGTTGGTGGGGACGGACGGTGTCTTCGAGGCCGATGAGATCAAGGAGCTGCTGCGCTCCATGATCGTTTCCAGCTTTGCGGACCTTCTGGGAGAGGCGAAGATCGCTGCTCTGGATCTAGCCGGGCGCTATGCAGAGCTTTCAGAGGCTCTGCGTTTGAAGGTCATGGAGCGAGTCGACGACGAGTACGGCCTGCAGGTGCCGCAGCTGTTTATCGTCAACATCTCTCTTCCGGAGGAAGTGGAGAAGGCCCTCGACACCCGTAGCAGCATCGGCGTCCTCGGCGACATGACCAAGTTCCAGCAATACCAGATGGGCCAGGCGATGACGGCTGCCGCCAACAATCCCAGTGGCGGTGGAGCTGCCGAAGGGATGGGGCTGGGCATGGGGTTTGCCATGGCCAGCCAGATGGTCCAGGGCATGAGCCCCGGCGGCACGGCTTCGGCTGGAGCCCCACCCGCCCCGCCGGCCATGCAAGCCCAATGGCACGTCACTTCCAACGGCCAGACCTTTGGGCCCTTCAACCCCCTGCAGCTGAGCCAACAAGCCACCGCGGGCCAGGTGACCGCCGCGTCTCTGGTGTGGACCGCGGGCATGGCTGCCTGGACCCCCGCCGGTCAGGTGCCCCAGTTGGCTCCTCTATTCATGACGCCGCCTCCCATCGCGCCGCCGCCCCCTCCTCCAGGTAGCTAGGTTGGGAGCGGAGATTTGCCAGTCAGCGATGAGTCGGTGAGCAAAGAGTCGGAGACGGGTTCAGCGCTTTCCGGGCAGCAGGTGGATCAGGGCAAGGGGAGGATCTTCCCTTGCCCCTCCTGCGGTGCCGACTTGGAATTCCACATCGGTCAGCAGTCCCTACAGTGTCCCTTTTGTGGCCACCAGGAGGAGTTGACGGAAGTCGCCGGAGCGGAGGTCGGGGAGCAAGACCTTCAGGCGATGTTGGAGCGTATGGTGGAGTTGCGCCGCCAGGGGGCAGCGGAAAAGGTGGAGACCCAGCAGGTGCAATGCGAGTCTTGCAGCGCCCAAGTGGAATTCACTGGCAGCCTGACCAGCACCGAATGCGCTTACTGTGGCTCTCCCATCCAGCGCCAGAATGTCCACCGGGCGGACGATCGCGTGCCGGTAGACGGCATCGTTCCTTTTCAGGTCGAGCATACTCAGGCCCATGCCAATCTCAAGGGGTGGATGGGTTCCCTATGGTTTGCCCCGGGTGCTTTCAAGAAGCAGGTCATAGAGGGAAACTTCAACGGAGTATTTCTCCCCGTTTGGACCTTCGACGCCATGACCTTCACTCGCTACCGCGGTCAGCGGGGGGATCAGTACTTCCAGGTGGTGGGTTCCGGCAAGAACCGCCGGCAAGAGGCCCGCATGCGTTGGCGTTCAGCAGCAGGTTCTTTTCAAGGATTCTTTGATGATGTCATCGTCGCTGCCCGTCGAGCTTTGCCCCCGAAGTTGCTACGCACCCTCGAACCCTGGCCCTTGGATTCGGTCCTTCCCTTCAGCGAGGAGCTTCTCGCCGGCTACCAGGCGCGCACCTATGAATTGCCCTTGGATCAAGGTTTTCCGGAGGCCAAGCAGCGCATCGAACAAGCCCTCCTCAGCCGGGCTCGGCAAGACATCGGAGGCGACGCTCAGCAGGTGCAACAGATTCAAACGCGCTATAGCGCGTTGACCTACAAACATTTACTTCTGCCCCTCTGGTTGCTCACCTATCGTTTCAAAGACAAGACCTATCAAGTGGTGGTCAATGCCGCCACCGGAGAGGTCACCGGGGAACGCCCCTGGAGCGCGGGCAAGATCGCCTTGCTGGTTCTCCTGGCATTGGTGGTGATGGTCTTCTTCCTTCGCTAGCAGGAAGTTAGAGCCTCGAGAGGTGTGTGTCTCTGTGGCCTCCGGAGCGAGAGCCGTGGTTACCGAGCCACCTTGGGAGCTCGCTCCCTTTCCAAAAAAACGAAAAGTGCGCTTCCTGGCAGCCCGTGGTGAAAGTCTCTCTGGCTCCGAGCGGGCCTCTGGAAGCGCCTCGGCGTCCAAGAATCCTCGACAAACCTCGGGTTTGCCTCCGGTTCTTGTCCTGGATTCGCTCCCAGATTCCTCGCTCTCGCTGACGAGGGATTTTCACCACGGGCTGCTAGCGGAAGCGCACGGGCTCGAGGCTTGGTTGTGGGTGAGCTAGCCCTTCCTACTCACCAACTCTCTGCAGCAGCTCCGTAGGTACGTGGATCTCCACGGACCTACCGTGCCTCGCAGCGAACTCGGCGAGAAAAGGGGTCCGCTAGATCTCTGCGCAGGCCCGGTAGCAGGGCTGCCCGGTGCCGTTTTGCGACCATTTCTCACAATCGAGGGGAGGGCAGCCATGGGCTTGGAAGAGCTGGCAGAAGCCCGTATGGGTGTAGCCAATTGTACTCGTTGGGCAGGCCACCGCCGGACACCAGGGGTCGACTCGTACCAGCCCTGCCTCAGCGGGCGAGGTGGTGAGAGCGATGAGACCAGCGAGGAAGATGGCGGCGAGGGCGAGGGAAAAGGTGACTTTGAACGTGTTCTTCATGGGGTTCTCCTTTGCATTGATATCAGTGAACATGGATAGGAAACGTTTCTTCGGGGGCGCTTCTTCGGGGGCGCTTCTTCGGGGGCGCTTCTTCGGGGCAGTGCATTCAACCGCCGGCCGAGCTGCTCGAGACCGTTAGCTCAGAAATGGCATCCTCGGGCAAGGGACCTAACCAGCTCTGGCGGACCAGGCCATCGCGCCCGAGGTGGATGGTGTAAGGAACCCCTTGGATGAGGTTGTCGCTGGCGAAAGCCTGAATATCACTCGGTATGACGATGGGAAAGGGAAGCCCTTGGGTGTCTCGGTAGACCTCTGTGGCCTCCAGGCTGCTGAGGCTGATTCCAACGATCTCGTAGCGATCCAAAGCTTGTTCATAGAGAGCGCGCCAGTTTTTTTGATTGTCCTTGCAGGCCGGGCAGACCGTGGTGAAAACGAACAGTAGCCGTTCCTTCTCCGAGGCCTCGAAGGCTAGCTCTCTCGAGCCGCCGTCGAGATCTCGACCGGCCACCGCTGCGATGGTATCGCCGGATACCAGCTTCTTCGCTTGTTCGGGGGTCGTTCGACGGAGCGATTGGTTCTCGAGAAAAAGGGCTATGACCACTGTGCCCAAGAGCACCAAGAGGAGATGAAGGGAAACCTGATAGCCATTGAAGCGGGGTGTGGTTTTCATCGGTCTTCCCTGGCTCACGGGCTGGGCACTTCTTCATCCCGGTATCCAGGAGGCTGCTCCTCGAATCCTGGAATGGGAGTGATGCAGGCGTAGGGATCACCGGTGCCGACTTTGGATCGTGCAATGCAGCATTTCGGTCCGGCCCCCCCCCAATCGAGCTCCCACTCGGCACAGAGGAGGTCAACCGTCGGATCACAATTGTCTAGGCTTGCCTGATAGGGGCTCTCTACCCAATGGCCGCCCGGTGGCGGCAGCTCCGTGGCGCTTCCAAGGGTAGCGGCGGCACAGAGAAGGCCGAGAATCACAAGCTGTTTTGCCCATGGACGGGTTCGGAGCCTTTTTGAGGCGTGGGTCCTTTTTGGTGTTCTATTCATCGCTTTCCTCTTCATGATTTCCTCCTCGGTTCCGTTTCAGCAGATTTGCTGGGTTTGTCAAACGCGGTGACTGACTTTGTTGGTTACCCTCGAATCGATACGCGGAAACGGTGCGGAAATTTGATCAGTCCGCCAGGAAATTCGATGGAGAGGGGCGAGAGGCTTGCGTGAGTCTTGGCCTCGGCATGGCTCGATGAGTCGGGGCACGGCGCGCGTGCTTTAGCTGGTCGCAGTCGTCTCTTCTGAAGGTGTTTCCAACTTCATCGCTTTCACCAATAGTCGAATTTCCCCACAGGATCTTGGGGAACTGAGGTTGCTTTTCCGCTTCGAAGTTTCTACGGAGACTTCACCCAATATCTGAAAAGTGCGCTTCCAAGGGGAAGCGCACAAGCTCGAGACTCGATTAGAAGTGTTGGCTAAACCGCGGCGCAGTTACGGTAGCAGTACTGCCCGTTCGAATCGTTCTGCCACCTCTCGCAGTCGAGAGGTGGGCACAAGGGGTGATAGTAGTGATCGCAAAATCCAGTATGAGTGTAGCCTGTCAGAATAGCTGGGCAAGTGACTGCTGGACACGACCCGGGAAGAATCGTCGGGCGCGCATCGGCAGAGGAGGTGGTGAGAGTGAGAAAGCCGACCAGGCAAATGAAGCCCAGGGCGAGAGGGAAAGAGAACCTAAGTGCTTTCTTCATGGAAAGTTCCTTTTTAGAGAGTGATGTTAAATGCTAGGTTGAAAACAGTTTTCGGATTCGGTTGAATCAACCATTAGTCGAGTTTCTCGAGCCTGAGAATTTTGAGGGAGATCCTTCAGAGGACTGATCCCGCTGGCTTTCTTGTAACCAGTCGTTGCTCCCGAGATCGTTTATGGGTGGCCCCGAACTATGGCTGAATCGGTTCGTCGTCCCTACCGCCCGGTGACGGTGGGGCGGTGCGGGGGAGAGGGCTCAAGCACGCGTTTACGTTGTCCGAGCCGATTTCACCGGAAGGAACACAGCATTTCGGCCCTGGAAGTCCATCGATGATTTCCCATTCTGCGCACAGGAGATTTCCTTCTGGATCGCAATATTCTTCGCTTGCTTCCAAGGGACTTTCGACCCACCGGCCACCCAGCATGGGAGATGCTGAAACGGTCCCTAAGGAAGTGGACCAAAATAGAGCGACGAGCAAGAGCCCTCGCATCGTCATCTCTTGGCGGGCGCTTCTTCGACTTTCTTTCTTTCTCATGTCTCTCCCTTTTCCTTCCTTCATTCCAATGGATTGCATAGACATTTCTTGCGAAAGTCATTCTGCCGACCTGGTGGAAGGCCTTTCTCTCGTTACGCGAAAACGGTTCAGCTTTTTGATCAGTCAGAGAGAAAAAGAACAGAGAAATTTTCAAGCGACTGTCGGGTCCGGCCTTTGGAAGCCTCAACGAGGCAAAGACAGGGAACCGGCAGGAGATACACGACAGTCCCGGGCCACTTTGGTTTGCCAGCCGTCGTCGCCGTAGCGCTCTGTCAGAACCTGGAGACTGGCTTCAAGGAGTGGATTCGCCTCGTCGACTTGGCCCTGAGCTGCCAGAACGCATCCTTTCGCTCGTCGGCAGATGGCGAGAAAGGTGCTGTTGGTTTTGCGCGCAGTCCACCACTCGGGGGGGACTGCATCTATGGTGACCTGCGCTTGGCCAACCTGACCCAGAGCTAGTTGGACCTCCGCCAGATGGCAGCGAACTAGCCCGGCTCGGCTATATCCCGGCCCCCGATCGGGATCATCGCTGTAAATTTCGTCGGCTTCTCTAAAGAGCTCTTCTGCCTGCACCAAGTCGCCGAGCTGACGGTAGGTGATAGCCAGCTGATAGAGACTCTGAGCGATCTCCCAATGCCCTTTGGGGTAGAGGGCCCGGCGAATCTCGAGAGCTTCCTGGAGGCTCTCCGTAGCCCCCTTCAGGTCACCCTCATCTTTGGCCAGAAGAGCGAGCTGATTGAGGATCACAGCGATATCCGGGTGGGTTTGTCCCTCGAGACGTCGGTAGATCTCGAGAGACTCCTGGTAGGCCTGTCTGGCCTCGATCGTGTTTCCCTCGGCGGTGTATCCCGCGGTCGTACTTCCCTCAATAGGGTTCCCGCCGCGTTTTCTCAGTAGGAGGGCTCGCAGTCCCAAGGTGTTGGCGGTTTGGAGGTCTGGAACCGTGTCCCTTTGATTCACCAGGAGCTGAGCTTCCTCGACCACCAAAGCTGCCTGATCCCAATCCCTTTGCCAGCAGTAGATGTGGGAGAGGTTGTTGAGCAGCTCGAGGAGAGTTTCTCGGCCCTGGTCGGAAGGTAGTTGGCGTCCCAACTCAACAGCTTGAAGAGCCAGCTCTTCTGCGGCTTCGAGATCTTCTTCCATGAAGAGCGATACCATCGCCAGATCTCCTCGGGCCAGAGCTGCTGGGCCGGCAATGGAAGGGTCACCTGGGATTTCCCCATAGGCTCGGAGGGCTTCTTCGAGGTGCTGGCGGGCCGCCTCGAGGTTGCCGAGGTGAAGAGAGATGCGGCCGAAGAGGGCATGCAATAGGCCGCGGCTTCCAGCTTCCTTCAGAGACCCTTCAGCCAACCTTCGCTCGCCTCGCTGGAGGACTTCTTCGACCGGGATCGATTTGCCCTTGGCGGCGCTCGGATCGGCGGTCCAGAAGAGGTCGACCAGGAAACCCTCCACAGATTCCAGTCGCTGCACGGTTCTTCCGAGACGATTCGCCTGCACGGCGCTGTAGACGCCGAAGGCGATGATCAGTGCCACGAAGAGAGATGCGGCGGCGAGAACGAGGCTATGCCGTCGGACGAATCTTGACGCCAGATAGCTGGCGGTGCCTCGCCGGGCCGCCACGGGGAGGCCTTGCTGCCGGCGGCGTAGATCCTCTGCCAGGGCCTCTACCGAGGCATAGCGCTCGGCTGGCTCCGGACGCAGACTCTTCAGGACGATGGCATCCAAGTCGGCATCGACTCCAGCCTTCAAGGAACTCGGTTTTGGGGGCCGTCGAGTGGTCAGGGTCTGCTCTACCTCGGCCAGGGAGGCTCCCTCGAAACGGTGCGGCAGCTGGCCGGTCAACATTTCATAGAGCACGACGCCGAGAAGGTAGACATCCGTTGCGACGGTGATTCGGTCTCCCCGCAATTGCTCGGGACTGGCGTGGGATGGGGTCAAGCGGCGGTCCCAGGTCGCGGTGACATCAGCAGTCGAGGAGCCTTCTTGAGACGACTGTGGGGCTCCCGGGAGGACCTCGGGTTCGACCAGTTTGGCGATTCCGAAGTCCAGCAGCTTGGGGCGCCCCTGCATATCGATGAGGATGTTCGAAGGTTTGATGTCGCGGTGAATCACCAAGTTGTGGTGGGCTGCCGTCACGGCATCGCAAATTTGGAGTATGAGGTCGATGCGCTCCGACACCGAAAGCTGGTGCTGTTGACAGAACCGATCGATGGGCTCGCCTTCCACGAGCTCCATCACCACATAGGGCAAGCCGGAGTCGGTGGTGCCACCGTCCAAGAGTCGGGCAATGGCGGGGTGCTCGAGGCTGGCGAGAATTCGCCGTTCCCTCTCCAGCCTTTCCACTGCCGCCGTGCTCTCGGTTCCGTGGCGCAGGACTTTGATGGCGACCTGGAGGGTGAAGGACCCATCGTCTCTCTCCGCCAGGAAAACGGTTCCCATACCCCCTTCACCGATTTGCCTCACGACCCGGTAGGCGCCCAGGCGCTCGCTGGGAGACAGGGGGGGAGCGAGAGGAGTGGGCTCCGGCAAGGGAGAAGGCTCTGCCAGAAATTGATCAGCTATCTCATCCGACCTCACCAAAACCTCGAGCTCGTGGCGAAGGTCCGAGTCGTCACCGCATCGTTGGTCGAGAAAGTTCTCTCGCTCCCCGGGCGGGATCTTGACAACTTGGGTGAAGATCTCTTCGATGCGTTGCCACCGGTCGTTGGGCATCCATTCATCTCCTCGCCGAGCCCGAGCCTGCGCCTATACCTGTGCCCGCGCCTGTACCTTCAGCCAGGCACGACGGGGTCGTGGTTGGAAAGGCCCACGGCGGTCTCGCCGACGACTCGGTGATGCAACCAGGCACGGGCGATTCGCCAACGGCGCTGCACCGTAGCGGAGCCCAGCTGGGAGACCTGGGCAATCTCAGCTACCGTCAGGCCGACAAAGAACTTCAGCTCGACGATGCGGGCCAGGTCAGGGTTCTCTACCTCGAGCTCTCTCAAGGCTGCATCGAGGTCTTCAAGGTGAGGCGGGCGAGCTGGGGCAGGAGAGTGGTCGAGCACTTCAGCGGGAAGGTGTTCCGCTCCGCCACCTCTCTTTAAGCCTTTTCGAGCGCGGGCGTGGTCCACCAGGATGCGGCGCATCAATTTTCCCGTGGTGGCGAAGAACTCCTGGCGATTGTGAAACTCCGCCCGGTTTTGCTCGACGAGGCGTAGGAAGGCCTCGTGGATGAGGGCCGTGGTCTGCAGCGTGTGATCCCGGCGTTCGTGGCGCAGGAAGCTCCCTGCCAGACGCCGCAGCCGGTCGTAGACCAAGGGCGCGAGATCGTCTAGAGCCTGGGGATCTCCGCCAGTCCAAGAATCCAGGAGACCTGTGATGTCATCCTGTCGAGACAATTCTTTCATTTGCGTAAGAACGTATCACGGCTCATCAGGAGGCTCGTTTTTGAGCCCTTTCCGGGGGAGAAATCGAGGGGTGAGCCACCAGCTCACCGTGGGGCTTACGGATTGAAAAGAAACCCGCCGACGGAGCCAGAAAGCGCAACTTTCCGATACTCTCTTCCGTAGAGGAGAGCATTGTTTTTCCAGCCAAGGAGAGATCCCGTGAAGAACCTACGCTTCGCCATTCGTTCCCTTTTCCGTTCACCCCTCGTGTCCACCGTGGCAGTGTTGTCCCTGGCGTTGGGGATTGGTGCCAACGCGGCAATCTTCTCCATATTCGAGCAGGCGATCCTACGACCGCTGCCGGTGGAGGAGCCGGAGAAGCTGGTCAATCTTCTCGCTCCTGGGCCCAAGTCAGGCTCTCAGTCTTCTACCAATGCCGGCGGGGTCGAGGCGATTTTTAGCTATCCCATGTTCCGGGATCTGGAGAGGTCCCAGACTCCCTTGGAAGGTTTGGCCGGGCATCGGGTTTTCTTGGCGAGTCTGTCTATTGCAGGAAACACGGTGAATGAGGAGGCCTTCTTTGTATCGGGAGGCTACTTTGACGTTCTGGGTTTGAAGCCCACAGTTGGTCGCCTGATCCAGAGCGGTGACGACCTCACTCCTGGGCAACATGCCGTGGCCGTGTTGAGTCACGACTATTGGCGCAACCAATTTGCCTCCCGAGAGACGGTGGTCGGAGAGACTCTGGTGGTCAACGGCCTGCCCATGGAGATCCTTGGGGTGGCGCCTAAGGGGTTTCAGGGCACGGTTCTAGGCCGCAAACCCAAGGTATTCGTGCCCGTCAGTATGCGGGCAGCCATGGTGCCCGGCTGGGACGATTTTGACAATCGCAGCAGCTATTGGCTCTATCTCTTCGGTCGACTGTCTCCCGGGATGACTCAGGAAAAGGCCACGGAGGCTCTCAATGTGTTCTATGGCGGCCTGATTCAGGAGATCGAGGTCCCTCTTCAGGAAGGGCTGAGCGATGCCACCCTGGAGCGGTTCGCCTCCAAGAAGCTCGAGTTGGAGGAGGGTAGCAGGGGGCAGAGCACTCTTCGCCAGAACGTTCGACCTCCGCTCCTTCTGTTGTTGGGCGTGAGTGCTTTCGTTTTTCTGATCGCCTGCGCCAACTTGGCCAACCTACTGTTGGTGAGGGCAGCGAGCCGGGTGGGGGAGATGGGCGTCCGTCTTTCCTTGGGAGCTCGCCGCTACCAAGTGGTGGCTTTGATGCTCGTCGAGTCCTTCTGTCTGGCTCTGCTCGGTGCTGGATTCGGATTGCTGGTCGCCCGCAGCACCCTTCAGCTGGTTTCGCAGATGATGCCGGAGAGCGGCAGTATCGGCGTTCAAATGGACATGGGACCGACTTTCGGATGGTTCGTCCTAGGTCTCACCTTGATCACGGGCCTGGTAGGGCTCTTCCCGGCCCTCCAGGCGAGTCGGGGAGGCCTGGCGGCGACTCTCCAGGGGCAGGGAGGCCGAAGCTCGGCGTCGAAGGGAGCGAACCGCTTTCGCGCCGCCATGGTGACGGCACAGATCGCCTTGTCCATGGCATTGCTAATTTCTGCCGGCCTTTTTTCCAAGAGCTTACTCAACGTCAGCCGAGTCGATCTCGGCATCGAAGTCGAGGGGATCGCCACCTTCGGTCTAGCGCCGGAGCTCAGCAGGTACACCTTCGCTGAGTCCAACGCCCTTTTCCGGCGAGTGGAAGAAGAAGCGGCGGCTATGCCAGGGGTTACCAGCGTGGGCGCTTCCATTGTCCCGCTGATTTCCGGAAGCAAGTGGAGGAGCAATGTTTCCGTGCAGGGTTTCGACGCCGGCCCGGATACCGACACTCATGCGAGCTTCAACGAGGTCGGACCAGACTTCTTCTCGACCCTGGGAATCCCGCTCCTGGCGGGGAGGGAGTTCGATGTCTCCGACGACCTGGGCGCACAGCAGGTGGCCATCGTTAACGAGGCCTTCGCTCGCAAGTTTGAGTTGGGACGCAACCCCGTCGGCTCCTGGATGCAGATAGGCTCCGGCGGCGAAATGGACATCCAGATCGTTGGCATGGTCAAGGATTCCAACTACAGCCAGGTCAAACAGGCGGTGCCGCCCGTGTTCTATATTCCTTACCGGCAAGACGACGAGTTGGGATCGATGAACTTCTACGTCCGTTCCGCGGGAGACCCGGAGATCCTGCTTCAAACCCTGCGCCGGCTGGTTTCGGCCCTCGACCCTAACTTGCCCGTCGACAATCTTCGTACCTTGGCTCTCCAGGTGGAAGAAAACGTCTTCCTCGATCGCTTGCTCAGCTTGCTTTCCGCTGCCTTCGCAGCTCTGGCGACGATCCTGGCAGCGATTGGCCTCTATGGAGTGATGGCCTATGCGGTCTCTCAGCGGACTCGAGAAATTGGTCTGCGCATGGCTTTGGGAGCGGACTCCCAACGGATTCGGCAGCTGATTCTGGGACGGGTGGGGTGGATGACCCTGGCTGGCGTTGGGCTAGGTGTCGCGGCAGCTTTGGGGCTGTCTCGCATCGCTCAGTCCCTGCTATTCGAATTGGAGGGCAACGATCCCTTCGTTTTCCTCACCTCCATCGTGGTGTTGACCCTGGTGGCCCTCGGGGCTGGCTTTCTGCCAGCTCAGCGGGCCTCGCGCATCGAGCCCATGCGGGCGCTGCGGGACGGGTAAACTCCGGAGTTGGAAAGGCTTGGCAGGTTCTCGCGGCTGGAGAGTTATGAGTTTATGGCTCTGTTAGGATGCGTGGATGCTATGCCCTATCCGTCCCGCGAGCCGTCTGTTAGGTCTTCTCTGCTGTTGTCTGCTGCTCGGTTTCTCCTCGGTCCCGGAGAGCCAGGCGGAAGATCTAACCATCTATGACGACCAGCTCGCCCCGGGGTTCGAGGATTGGAGTTGGGCGACTCATGACCTCGCCAACCCCTCGCCGGTGGCCATGGGAACGGCTTCGATTTCCTTCGAGGCGGATGGTTGGGAGGGGCTCTTCTTTCACGCCACCGAGGCCCTGGACCTGGCCCAGTGGTCCGGCCTGAAGCTGTGGATTCACGGCGGTGCCGCCGGTGGACAGTCGATCCGTCTCACCCTCCATTTGGGAGACACCGTCCTTGGGGAGATCCCCCTCGCCGCGGCCCCGTCGGCTGCTTGGGAGGAACGGACGCTGGACTTTCGGGCCGCAGGAATGGCTTTCGGCAGTTTCGATGGACTGATTCTTCAAGATGCCACCGGAGGGGACCAGGCCACTCTGTTCCTCGATCACCTGCAATTGATAGAAGACGACAGCCCACCCCCTGCCCCAGCGCCGGTTACGGTTTCCGTTGACCCGAACGCCGACCGCCGGGTCATCAGCCCGCTGATCTACGGAGTCAATTTCGGTTCCGCGGCCCAGCTGTCCACGGTGGGGTATCCGCTGCGCCGATGGGGCGGCAACTCGGTGACTCGCTACAACTGGCGTTTCGACGTCACCAACCGGGCCTTCGATTGGTTTTTTCAGAACATTCCCGGAGAGGTGGCGGATCCCGGGGCGCTCCCTCACGGTTCCAGCTCCGACCGCTTCGTGGACGAAACTCTGGCTGCCGGCTCTCGGCCTCTCATGACGGCTCCGGCCATCGGCTGGACCCCCCTCGATGATCGCACTAAGAAGTGGGGTTTTTCGGTAGCCAAATATGGTCCTCAACTGGTAGACGAATGCAGCTTCTTTGGGGCCAACCCTCCCCCTTGGTGCAGTGCCGACAGCGGCAACGGTACCTGTGATCCGGCGGTCAATACCACCGGCTTTTGTTCCCCCGACGGTCTCATCGTTGGCAACGATCCGGCGGACTCCTCCCAAGCGATTGGCGACAGCAATACGACCGATTGGATGGCCCATCTGAGCTCTCGAGTTGGCACTGCCTCGGAAGGGGGAGTGGCTCTTTGGGCCATCGACAACGAACCCATGCTGTGGGACTCGACCCACCGCGATGTTCACCCGTCGCCGGCAACCTACGATGAGCTGTGGAGCCGAACTCGGAATCTGGCTCTGGCTATCAAGGCGCAGGATTCGGACGCCAAAGTCCTCGGCCCCGCGGTTTGGGGCTGGTGTGCCTTCTTCTCATCGGCTTCCGACGCCGCTTTTCCCAACGGCAGCTGTGTCGACGGACCGGATCGGATGGCTCACGGTGGGTTCCCCCTCTTGGAATGGTATGCCCAGCAGAATTGTGCTGTAGAAGTCGAAACAGGGGTTCGCCCCATCGACTACCTGGATGTCCACTTCTATCCCCAAGGGGGAGTCGCCGGCCTCGGCGCGGGGGATAGCGGGGAGGATGCGGCGACTGCGGCCAAGCGTTTGCGCTCCACCCGTGAGCTGTGGGATCCCACGTGGGTTTCGGAGTCTTGGATCGGCCAGTCGGTGCGGCTAGTTCCCCGGCTGCGGGAGTGGATCGATGCCCAATGTCCAGGAATGGGTATTTCTCTCAGTGAGTACCGCTGGGGTTCCGACGATGGACCGTCGAGCGCTCTGGCCCATGTGGATGTCTTGGGGATCCTCGGCCGAGAAGGAGTCGACCTTGCCACTCGATGGGTAGCGCCGGAGGCGGGTTCTCGAGTGGAGGATGCCTTCGAGATTTTTCTCAACTATGACGGCCTCGGCTCTCGGGTCGAAGGGGATAGTGTTCGAGCCCTCTCGAGCAGTGAGGCCCTGGGTGTTTATGCGGTCCGAGGGGTTGCCGATCAGCTGTGGTTGCTAATGGTCAACCGGGATCCCGTGCCCTTGGAGGCGACGGTGAGCGTTGCGAGCACCCTGATTCCCGGGAGTGGTGACCTCTTCCGTTTCGACGGATCGAATCCCCTGGCGATGGTCGGCACGGTGGCGACCAGCTCCTCGGGCTTCACCGTCGACCTTCCCGCCCGTTCCGCTTCCCTAGTGGTAGCGGCATTGAGCACTTCCTTGCTCTTCGCAGATGGCTTTGAAAGCGGCGACACTTCCGCTTGGAGTCTGGCGGTTCCCTAGGCAGCTAAGTCCTCAGCAGCCAACTCTCGGGCAGCCAGCTCTTCAGCTCAGGAAAACAGTGCCTCTAGAGGGGCGGCCCCTCTCTAATCCTCCCGCAGGGTTCGGGCCGGGTCGAGGCGTGAGGCGCGCCAGGCGGGGAGGAGGCAGGTCAGGGCGGCGGTGATGACCATGAGGAGGGCGGCGGCGGTGAAGATGCCGGGGTCGTTGGCCGCTACCCCGAACAATCGACTGGTGAGAAGTCGGGTCAGCAGGAAGGCGCCGAAGACTCCCGCTGCCAAGCCGATTCCCACCAGGCGCATGCCCTGGCCCACGACCATACCCAAGATGCGAGCCTGGCCTCCTCCCAGGGCCAAGCGAATGCCAATGTCCCGGGTGTGCTGTTGGACGAAATAGGACATCACCCCGTAGATCCCGATAATCGACAGGAGCAAGGCGACCGCCGCGAAGGTTCCCACCAAGAAAGAGAGGTAACGGGGAGTGCCGAGAGACTCCCGGATCAGCTCTTGCGCCGTGGCGACTCGAAACAAGGGCAGGCTGGGGTCTAAATCGGCCACCACTCGGCGCAGGGGCGAATGGGCGGTGAGAGGGTCGCCGGATGTGCGGATGACGAAGAAGCCCGTGTCGTGGCCACTGATCAGAAAGGGCCAGTAGGTCGTCCCGTCTCCGGGTTGGTCGAGGCCTTGGTATTTGACATCGGCGACCACGCCCACCACCGTGATGGGAGGGCAGGAAGTACAACCACCGCTTTGCATTTGGCGGCCCAGGGGACTTTCCCCGGGGTAGTAGCGATTGGCCCAGGTCTGGTCGACCACCACCACTCTCGCCTGCTCGTCTACGTCCCGCTGCTCGAAGAGTCGACCTCGCTGAAGAGGGATGCCCATGGCTTGAAAGTAGCCAGGAGTGACGGCCACCCAAGGCCCCGTCGGCTGAGACTCGCCGGCAGGAGTCGGGCGATCCATGAGGTTGAAGTTATTGATCTGCCAGACCTCCGACGGTGGTCTCCCGTCGGCCAGGGCGACCGCTTCGATGCCGGGTTCCCTCTCCAGGCGTCGAATCGCCTCGGTCCAAAAGGAGACGGTAGCGGCTTCGTCCGGATAGGAGGTACCCGGTAGGGAGATTCCGGCGGTGAGGAGATTCTCGGGGTCGAAACCCGGGTCGACTCTCTGTAGCTGGTAGAGGCTGCCCACCAACAGTCCCGCACCGATGAGCAAGGGGGCTGCCACCGCGAACTGGGCCGCTACCAAGGCTCGGCGCAGTCGTCGCTGAGCCGTTGTCCCGGATAGCTGGATCGCACTGCGCAATGCCGCGTTGGCGCGAGCGCTAGAGCCCTGTAGAGCCGGCATGAGGCCGAAGAGAATGACGCTGCCCGCGGTGACGGCGAGCAGAAAGGCGACCACCGGGGGGCCAAAACCGATCTCGTGAACTCGTGGCAAATAATCGGCGCCGTGACTTCGGACCCAGCCTAGGCCAGCCACCGCTATCCCTAAGCCCGCCAGGGCGCCGCCGAGAGCTAGCCAAGCACTCTCCGTGAAGAGGTGTTGGAGGAGTTGGCCTCGAGAGGCTCCCAGGGCCGTGCGCACCGCCAGCTCTCGGCGGCGCTGGTTGGCTCGGGCGAGAAGCAAGTTGGCCGCGTTCGCCGATGCGATGAGCAAGACGAGGGCGACCGCTGCGAGGGCGATGCCGAGGGTGGTGCCGGTGTCTCCGACCACCGCCTCTTTGAGGTCCATGGCGCCCCAGCTGGCCTGTTGGTCGTCGTAGGACTCTTGCCAAACCGGGAAGAGCCGACGGTTGATAGCGCGCAGCTCCTCGGTTGCGGCGGTCAAAGAGACGTCTTCCAACCTTCGCCCCAGGGCTGTGATGAAAAACGGCCCCTTGCGCGGCGGAAGATCCCAACCGGCGGCGGTGAAGATGTCCTTTCCCTGCTCCAGGGCTCCGGCCTTCGAGCCGAGGACGCCGATCACCGTCGTTTCCACGCCGTCGAGGCGGATCGTTTTGCCGACGGCTCCAGGGTCGCCTTCGAGGTGCCGAGAGAAAAAACTATGACTGACGACGGCCACCGGTGGGGCTCCCGGCAGATCGTCCGAGGCATTTAGGAGGCGGCCGTGGAGGGGAGTGTGCCCGAGGAGGGGAAAGTAGGTCCAGGTGACCCTGCGCCCAAGGGTGCGCTCTGCGGTGTCTCCTTGGTTGAAACTGAAGGTGGTATTGCCGTAGCCAGCGACTTGGTCGAAGCTCGTCTGTTGCTCCTCCAGAGCCAGGTAGTCGGCCACCGAAAGGGGGTATCGGTTGGCCCCGGAGGCGGTATAGATCTTCACCAGCCGATCCGGTTGGGGGTAGGGCAAAGGTTGGATCAAGACTCCATTGACGACCGCGAAGATAGCGGTGGTGGCGCCGATGCCCAGGCCTACCGTGGCGATGATGGTGGCGGATAGCCCCGGTGTTCGGCCCAAGCTTCTGAGGCTGTGGCAAAGATCGCGGTACAGGTTCTGCACGGGTTCCTCCGATCGTCGCGGTTCTCCTTGGAGCGGGCTAGGCTGTAGGCCAGTGCTCCGGCGGAATCGCTCGGCTATGAGCCGAAATGGGTATTGGCGCCACTGTCGATGCAGCCAGCAATCCGTAGCCCGCTGCCCATCTCGGGCCAGCCGCAGCTGGTAGAGCTCGCCGAGATCACCCAAGGCGGAGGCGCGGTCGCTGTCGTTCAAAAGCAGATGGAAGATCCACCTTAGCCAGTAGGGGATGGCAGGTAGGAGAGGGGATGAGCTAGAGGAGGGCAAGGTTCAAGCTTCCTCTAGGGTGGCTTCGAGGCCGTCCCACAGCCGGGATAGCACCCGCCGTGATTCCCTCAGGCGCTGCATGGCCAGCGGGGTGGTCTTGAAGTAGCGGCGGACTCTTCCGGTGCGAGCCACCGCTTCATCGTCCAAACGGGAGGTTAGGAGGCCCTTTTTCTCTAGTCGTTGGAGAGCGATGAATACCGCCGCCTGGGCGACTTCCCGCCCGCCGCACTCTTCCAGCTCCAAAACGATGGGCACGCTATAGGACTCGCCGCCTTGGCGAAGAATCGCCAGCAGCACTTGATGTTCAAAATCGCCGAGGGTTTTACGGGCCATAAGGTCTCACTAGCATTGTTAGTGAGAGTCTATGGGGAGACAGGGAAGGTGTCAACGGTGGCTTCGAGGATGGGCTACCGGGCGACGGGTGGGGGCGGGGGCAATCCCACCCCCGGCTCCCTTAGCTTCCGGACTGAGAGGCGGTCAGTCGCTTGATGACTTCCTGAGTGATATCGATTCGGGGGCCGACGTTGACCACCACCCCGGGAACGTTGTTGAGAATCAAGTCGAGACTTCGCTCGGTTCGAAGGGCTTCTAGGATTGGCTGGACCTGGGTCTCGATCTGGCGAATTCCCTCGTTCTGCATTTTTTCGCCTTCCTTTTGCTTGTCGTCCTGGTACCGGCGAATCTCCTGAGTCTTATCGTCGAACTGCCTAGCCAATTGCTGGATCCGTTCCTCGCTCAGGGAGTTGCCCTGATCTCCCACTTGCTTGCGAATCGCCTGAGCCTCCGCAGCCATTTTCTCGATCTCGGCCTTTGCCTCGTTGCTGAGTTTCTCGAGCTTTCCTTGGAGCGCTTTGCCAGCCTGGGAGCTAGCGAAGACGAATTCCAGGTCGACGACAGCGATCTTGATGGGGGTTTCCTGGGCCGAAGCGAGTTGAGCTCCAGCTGGAAGGAGTAGGGCTATCGCGAGGATCCAGGCGAATCGGTTGTGGGCTTTGTTGAGCATGATGGGTCTTCCTTTTATCTGGGGAATGGAGCTGTCTTTCTATACGGGGATTCGCGGCACCTGTTTCTGGGCTGAATTCTCAGTCTGACCGGGGCCGCGGCAAGGGGAACGATCCGAGACCTATACAGCCGGAATCGAACCGACCGGATAAATATAGCGGAAATGTCCGGCAAGAGCCTCATCAGATCCGCCAAGGGGTTTTGTCGAGGCTAGGGGGCGGTGCCCAAGAGCTGCACCTTGCTAGGGCTGGTTCTCTGATTCGACACTGCCAGCGCGAAGGTGTACCCAGGGCCTTCTTCATGGAGTCGGTTGAGAGGTAAGTAATAGCGAAGATTTCCGGCTTCCTTTTCTTCCTCCTCGTTTCCGAGGGCAGCATCCAACCGCTGCCAAGCCTTGCCATCGAAGCCTTCCGACCAAGCATGGCCGAAGGCCTGGAGATCTTCCTGTCCGCGCATCAGAACCACTCCAAGGACAACCCGGGAGGGCCAGCCCGTAGCGCGGGCTAGGGCGGTGAGAAGAACGGCGTGCTCGGTACAGTCCCCCTCCTGGAGATCGGCAACCTTGGAGGCTAGATCCCAGCCTCGGCTCAGATTCTTGTCCTGAATGGTCTGGTCGACGAAGTCGGTGATTTGCTCCAAAGTCGGCTTGGGGCCATGGAGGTCGACGAGGGCTTTTAGGAGCTGCTGGACTGGCTCCGTATCGAAGTCGATCACAAAGCTGGCTTCGGAATGGCTTGGCTGCGGCGGGTCGACGGCCTTCCGCGTCTTCCCCAGCTGGACGGTGATGCCCCCTTCTTCTACTGCGAGATTTTCCCAAGTCAGAGCTAGGGCGGCTTCGGCTGCATCGGCGTCGAGAACCAGAAGGCGGGCCCGAGAGAAGGCTACTGGCTCCCCAGCTGCTAGACCTTTTTGTGGTGATTCCCCAGCTGCTGGAGATTCGGTGGACTCCATGTGTTCGACGGGAACCTCATAGAGGGGCGCACTCTGCCCCGAGAGGGGCTCCACGGTGGTCGAAAGCCCAACGAGGGTTATCGCGGTAGCGATACACCAAACTCCAAGGCTTCCTGGCCAGGATCTCTGTTTTTTCGTCAAGGGGTCTCCAGCGGTGCTTCCGGGGAGGGTTCGCTTGCCGGCTGAGCCCGGTGACCAGAGAGACTGCCGTGTTGATAGATCCGCTCGCCGCGGAAACTCAGGTGCCCCATGGTGGCGGACATGAGTCGGAGATTGCCCTTGGCATCCACTTCTGCTTCCATGAGGAGACCGGCGTCGATTTTGACCTTGTAGCCGGATTCCAGCGGTTCCAGTAGCTCTATGGTGGTGACGGAGAACTGAGTTGGATCGGCCCCGGGGAGCCATTCGGCGGTTTCCAGGGTATCCCCAACGGCTGCATCCGGAAGGAAATCTTGAAGGTCGAGAAGTTGCCCCAGGGAGGAGCGCAGATCTTCTTCGCCTAGATTTTCCTCCAGATCTTTGCCCTGGTAGAGGCCCTGGACGAGCCAAGTATCGTCCTCCTGAGGGATCAGAGAGAGATTGGTGACTAGCTGATCACCCTGCGCTTCCGCTTCGATGGCATTGATGAGACGACCATCCGGGGTAGAGAATTGAATGGAGTAGCTGTCGGAGACCTGGAGCTCACTATCGCTGACCGGGATCATCATGGAAGTGAGGCTCTCAGACCGGGTATCTCCATCCCCATCCCGAAGGTAGGCCTCCTGGACCAGTCCAATGGGGCGCTCCGCTAGGTAGAGCAGGAAGATCTCCTTGAGATAGGGCTGTGGGGCCGGATCTCTCCAAACGAAGGAGTCAGCGAGCTCTTGGAAGGTCTGTTGAAAAGTTTTTTTGTAACCCACTTCATTGTGACCGCAGTACAGGCCTCGATTGGGCAATCGGGCCAAGGCATGCTTGATGTGTCCAGCTTGGGTTTCGCCTTCGGCCTTGACGGTATAGATCCAGTCCACCGTCATAAAGGAGATGCCCCCTTCCGTGGCCCCCGCTGAAGTGTCGAGGAGAGTCTTGGATTCAAGGGATTCGAAGCTGGACTCGATGAGGGCAAAGTTCTCCTTTGAGGACACCGCCAGTGCGGAAGCCATATCTTGGTCCTGGGCAAAGAGGATGCAGGTGACAGGTTCCTCGGCGCCCACATCCAGGGAGATGGAGTAGTTGCCTTCGGCATTCTCGATCGTCCCCTGTAGCTTCGCCTGAGCAGCCGCCTCGAAGGTACCGTCGGTCGCCGCGAAAGAGGTGAGGGGTGGCCGCTCGCCGACCTCCCGCTCGAGGAGGCGATCGAACCATTCTGTATCCTGGCTCGTGTCCTGGTCTGAGCCCTGCTCTGTGCTCGGTTCTGTCTCTGATTCCGACGGAATTTCCCTCGTTTCGTCTGCTGAGCTGCCCACTGAGCTGTCGACTGTGTTGTCGACTGCGTCGGCCGGGGTCGAGACAGGGGGCTGCTGGGCGCTGCAAGCGCTCAGCAGGGTGCCTATGAGGGTACACAGAAAAAAGCCTCTCAAAGGAAGGCCTAGGATGCGGATAGGAAACGATCGTCGGGGCGTCTCAATTGACATTCTCAGAGTCCTCGAATGAAGGGAACGAGCCACGGGTCGCCCCCCAGGGTGGTCATGATGCTTCAGAGAAGCACTCGGTAAAAAAAACACGCCAGGCTGCTTGCTTCCGGAGTTTCGTCGATTTGGGATCGATCAAGGAACCGCCTTCTTTAGACGGTCCAAACGGTGCAGGGAATCCCGGGCAAGCTGAGTCAAGTTGGCATCCACGTCCAGGTCCACGAACTCCTGCAGCACTGGCCTTGCATCCTCCACGTAGAGATTTCCAAGGGATGCCAAGGCCTGTTGTTGCAGCACGTAGGCTGGATCTTTGGCCAAGGAGATCAGGGTGCGGTGGAGCTGCGGGTCTTCGGGGGCAAGGTGTCCCCAAGCAGCTAGGGCTGCCCCTCGAGTCTCCTGATTGTGAGGGCTGGCAGCGAGGGGGCGAACGAGCTCTAGGAGCTCCGGACGAAACCCTTCCTGGGCCGCCATGGCCACGGCGGTGTGAAGCTCATCGTTCCAGGACTTTCTTGCCAAGAGCCGTTTCAGGGTTTCTGGGGCGACCTCGGTACCGGAGCGGGAAAGAGCCATCAAAGCGGTTGCGGAGACATCTCCATGGGGGTCTTCCACCATCGCCTTGTGAAGTGCCCGTTGAGCCCGTTGCGTACCGAAGCTCTCCAAGCCCAAAACGGCCGCGGTACGGAGCCGCTCGTCGGTGAATTCGAGGGCGGCGATGGCGGCAGCTTCCGCTTCAGGGGTGCGCACCTGTCCCAGTAGCTGAGCAGCCTCGGCTCGCAGGCCCCAGAAAGTCTCTTCCTGATTCAGAGTCTCCGTGAAGAGACGGCCCGTTTCCTGCCGGGTTGGAAAGTGCTCGGCCAACTGTCGTAGGGCCCAGAGGCGGCCAGCCACGGCATCCTCCCTACCCTGGTAGAGAAGATCCTCCAGGCTCTTCTCGAAGCTCACCTCGGCAACCAGGAATCCTTCCCCGTCGAAGGACACCATCTTGGGCTCTTCTTTCATGGGGAGGAAGAAGTGGTGCTCTTCTTCGGATACCCACACCTTCTCTTGCCACCGACGAGACTCCGTAGCGAGGGTGATGGTGACCGGGAGACGGAATAGGTCTTGGCCCTCCACGATGCTCTGCACCTGTTTGACCGAGAGCTCGAGCAACTGAGGCCCGGCCAGAAACCGGCTTTCCACCTCGAATTGTGGGTGGCCTCCTCCGGTGATCCAGTCGCCGAAGAACCAATCCAGGTTCTTCCCGGTGGTGCGCTGAATGGCATCTTTCAAGTGGTGGGTTTGTACGGCTTCGAGACTGTGGCTGTGGAGGTAGTGAGACAGAGAGCGGAAGAAGTCCTCGTCTCCCAGAATTCCCCGCAACATATGAAGGACCGCGGCTCCCTTGAAATAAGTGTGGGGTTGGTTGTAGATGTCGTTGGGAGAATCGAAATAGTCGAACTCCAAAGGCCGGATGATGTGCTCCGCCGCCACGTAGGAGAAATAGGTGTGGCGAGCGTGATCTACATCCAAGGCCAGTTGGTCGGTGCCCAGATCGGATTCACCCCACAACATCATCAAATAGCTGGCGAAGCTCTCATTGAGCCAGATCTGCCCTAGGTGGGCGCAGGTCAGGTCGTCCCCGAACCAATGATGCGCCAGCTCGTGGGCAATGGTCGCTTCGGCGGTCCAACCGGTGTGGTAGTCGCTGAAATTGGGGTTCGAGAAATCCGTCGGTGCCACTCCGGGAAGGCGTAGGACGCTGGCATCGTGGCCGGTAACGCCGGTGTGTTCCATGGCGCCGATGGCGTAATCGGGAATCGCCAGTTGATCGTATTTGATCCACGGATACCGAAAATCAAACCGTTCGGAGAAGACCTCCATCATGCGCTTGGTATTGCGGAACGTGTACGCCCCTTCCTCCAGCCGGCCCCGGGGGACCCAATAGGCCAGGGGAATCTCGCCAAAGGCCGGCTCCAGCTCGCCGCGCTCGAAATCTCCTCCATAGAGGGCGATCAGGTAGTGGGGATGGGGCCGCTCCTGATGCCAATGGAAAATCCTACGACCTCCCTCGTCCCGCTCTTCGACCAGCCTGCCATTGGAGACGAGGCTGTAAGCCTTGGGCACCGAAATGACCATTTCGCTGGTGAATTTATCGTTGTTCGCGTTGTAGAGGGGCAGCCAGTTGGCGTGCAGCCCTCCCTCGCCGAAGGTGGTGACGTAATAAAGGCCCTCTTGGGCCCGATCCGGCTGAAAGTACATTCCTGCCTTGGGAGCCGCGCTGTAACTCACGGAGATCTCCAGCTGCTCTCCCCGGTTGGCTTGGACGGGTAGTTCTAGGCAGATCTGGCGGTCCTGGTTGTCGAACTCCACCGCCCCGTGTCCGGTGACCAGGACTTTTTCGACCTCGAGGTGGAAGGCGTCGAGACAGAAGCTATCCGTAGAGAAAAGGGGGGCGAGGGTGAGCTTTGCCACTCCCAATACGGAACCCTCGGCGGGCTCCAATTCCAGGTCTGCCCGCAGGTGAATCAGGTCGAAGGTCCGCTCCCGGATGGTCTGAAGCTCTCCCGTGGGCAACTTATCTCCAAGCACCCTGGGGAGTCCCGGGAGAACCATGAGAAAAGACAACAGGACTAGGCAGCGGATTGCCATGGGGAGCTCCTTTACGGGCAGTGCGAAAATTTGGTGATGCCAATGACGGCTGGGGAGAGTCTATCGTGGAATCGCGATACCTCGCCTCTCTTGCGGTTCTATCTCCCGCGCCTGTGGCCTGGAAAAAAAGTTCAAGGGGCCGAGCAGGAGGAGTCAGCTCGCGAGGCCATGTAAGCAGCCATGGCAAAGGGAGTTTCCTACCAGCATCTCGGGCTATTTGTAACGTTGCCTCCCTGAAGAGCACATATGAATGAGAGTGGCAATTGGGCCGCTGCGAAACTGAGGAGTCTCCCCCCATGAATGAAGAGCCCAATGGCGGAAGCCCAAAGAGTGAAAACAACACCCGCCTGGAGTCCGGGAGCGAAGAGAACAGCTTGATGCCGTGGATCGCCAAGGTGTGGGCTACTGAGCCTCCCCAGAACGGACAACCCCAGAAGTTCCTTTTTCCAGAGCAGGTGTCCGGCGCCGTATCGAATCCGAAGACGGGTATCTGTTTCTCCGGCGGAGGCACTCGGTCCCTGACCGCTTGCCTGGGCCAATTGCGGGCACTCTCCGACCGTGGGCTACTGGACCAGGTGGGCTATTTGTCTTGTGTTTCCGGCGGCTCCTGGGCAGCGACGGCCTTCACCTACAATCCCACCGGTTCCGACACAGAGCTCCTGGGCCCGGTAGTTCGTCCTGAGAACCTCACTTTCGATCAGATTCGCAGCAGCGATGTGGCAGTGATGGGGAAGTTGGGCCAGACAGCCCTTCAATCTGGTTTCAATCGGGGAGAGGAGCTGTGGAACCAATCTTTCCAGAGCGACTTACTTTGGAACGCCAACACAGGGTCTAATTGGTGCTGCTGCAGGTGCAAATAGCAATGCTCCCTTGTTTCGCAGCTATCCGCCCAGCACCAACCCATCAAGAACCTTCCCTAATATGAGTTTGGTGGTTGCCAATGACTATTCATCGGCATACGAACCCCTTCCTACCGTGGCTCGAACCCTTAATTTTAGATTCATCGGTCGCGACTGGAGCACAAACGGTGGGGGAATTGCCTGGGACGATCT
>JAHZIX010000009.1 GCA_022601195.1 Deltaproteobacteria bacterium | reverse complement strand
TCGGGCCATGTTCGATCCCACGAATTCCATGAATGCAGAGATCTGTTTCTGACTCGTGGCACTGATGAGTAGGTGTCCGTGGTTGCTGAGGTAGGCACAGGCGTGCACCCGTACGTGGTACTTGCTCTGAGCTCGGGCGAGAACTCCGATGAGGATGTCGTTGAGTCTTTTGGAGGGTCGCAGCAGGAAGAGTCCCGCAAGACATCGATGAGAGATCTCAAAGAGAGAATAGCCGCTGGGGTCCGGGGGAGCGAAGCGAAGTCTTCTTGGCATACCACCTAAGGACGCAAGAGGACCGCAGAATCTTGCATCGTGAGAAGAATTTCTTGAATTTCAGGGGAGTGGGAGTCTCAAGGAGGGGCGCCTGTGATCTGTGACATTCGGTTGGTACCTATTCAAAGAAACCCGATATTCGGTTGGGGAGGCGGCCTTTTTGGCTTTCGAGACGGGAAAAGGCGGGTGACCCAGCTCTGTGGGAAGGCCGGTCGAATTGGGTCACCTGCTCGATTTCCAGAAAAAGACCTCGAAGCCTGATGGCTTAGGTTTTGGCGGGGCTATTTCTGGTCGCTGTTTTCGTTGCTCTCCTCGCTTGGGTCGCTGGGTAGCACTGCAATCACCACCACGGCGCGGTCACAGAGGCCGTCGGTGTCGCAGATTTGGTACTCAGCCCGTACCGCGCCGACAAAGTTGTCTATGGGTTTGTAGAGGAGTACCCCCTCTTGAACCAAGAGCAGACCGCTCTCGGGCTCGCTGATGATCTCGAGGCTCTCTCGGTCGAGGTTGTCGTTGGGGTCATGGTCGTTGGTCGTGGGGTCTAGTGTCGTCGCTTCACCGGCGTGAGTGAAAGCGAAGTCGTCGGAGAGAGCTGGTGCTTGGTTTTCTGTGTCACAGACGTCGCCATGGCCGTCTCCATCGCCATCCTCCTGCTCCGGATTCTCGACCGTTGGGCAGTTGTCTTGAGCATCGCCAACTTCGTCGCCGTCGGTGTCGGGTTCCGTTGGGTCGGTGCCTCCAAGAAGCTCGTCGATGCTCGGGAGACCGTCGTCGTCGAGGTCGTCTTCGAGGGGGTCGGCAATCAGGTCAGGGTTGAAGGGGCAGCTGGCCCCACCGACAATCGGGCTACAACTGTTGACGACGATAGCTGCCGGTTGGATCGGCACCGTACCTGTGACCCAAACGAAGAAGCAGGGCCGCGCAGCACCGAAGGAGAAGGCGGAGAATGGGGACCCTGGGGTGCCGTTGATGGTCGTCACCCAAAGGTCTCGAAGGTTGAAAGCAGTTCCTTGGGCCAAGGATTGGGAGGGGTAGGTGAAGGAGGGGATGCCAGCGGGAAGACCGAGGGCCTGGGGCGTCCAGGGGGTTCCATTGGCAGGACCGGAGATGCAATAACCTGCTGGGTCCTGGATTACCTGAGTTTGGGGGGAAGCGGCGGGGCTGTAGCACGTGAGGTCGGAGATGAGGCCGTTCTTGTAGCGGGAGATCTGGAGAGCGTCGACCGCCGTGATGGCACCGGGGGAGGAGGGGACGATATCGCACGATTGGAACGGGCGAACTCCCGGGACATTGCCCGAGGCAGCCCGGTTGACGTCATCGCAGTCGATGGACCCATCCTGGTCACAATCACCGCAGAGGGAACAGATGAAACCACCGTTTTGAAACGTTGTGCGGTCCTGAATATCCAGAAAGCCATCCCCATTGGTGTCACAGGCAGCGTGCTGGGAGGTGACGACCGGGCGGTCTCCAAAGTTGACGAGAGCAAGGAAGTCTTGAATACCGTTGGGCATTCCGTTGGCGGCGCAGTCTCCGCAACCGAGGCAGGGCATGGGAGGTTGTTGGCCGCTGGCGGTCTGAGCGATCACCAAAGCGTCATTGATGTCCACGTTGCCGTTGCCGTCAGCATCGCAACGCAAGAGCCGAGGGCCCGTGATGAGGTTGATCTGTGAAGCATGTTGAGCCACGACCAAGGCGTCGACGATATCGACATCGCCGTCGAGATCACAGTCGCCACATTGAGCCATGGCTGGTCCAGTCGCCAGGATTCCTAGGAATCCCAGGGCCAGAGCCCTTAGAGATCGCGTCGACCAGCTCAAGGGAGAGGCAGTGGAGGGAGTTTGATTTTTCTTCCTGAAGCTCATTTCAATTCCTTTCGTCGAAGTTAGCTCCCACAGCACCCGGAACGCTCTTTCGGAGCGAGGGGCTGGTGGAGGAGAAGGTCTTCGCTAAGGAGATAGTCCGGTCAGGAGCGGTTTGCCCCCCGACTGGGGAGTTTTCTTCAGCTGGCTCTCCTGAGGAGTCTGTAAACTCCTCCTTGCCGGATCGATCTTCGGCGTTCTATTCAATTCGACCCAGATAGGAGAAGCGATGCTTTGGCAAATCAGGATCCCTTTCAGGCTGGTGATGGTCTTCGTGCTAGTCGCTTCTTTGAAGGTGGTTTACGCCCAGGAGAGATACGAAGAGGGAGCTCTGGCGGCAAAGAAGGCTTTTGGTGACCGAGAGCGAGCCGCCCTTGCCGAGCCCTTCGTTGGCGTGCGGTCTGGATCTTCGCCTGCCGTAAACCTCTTTCCTGTGAAAGCGACGGGTGTTTCCACCGGGCCGATTCGGAAGGCGGCAACCAAATTCTTGGAATCCCTGACACCGCACCAGTTGATCCGGACCCAATTCGCCATCGATGATTCCGAATGGAGGCGTTGGTCCAATGTCGATAATGGGATCTTCACCCGCCAGGGGGTCAGCTTTCGCGATATGAGCCTCGAGCAACGAGAGGCGGCCACGGGCCTCGTGGCAGCTTCCCTGAGCGCGGAGGGACTCGCGCTGACGGAAGCGATTCGAAAGACCGACCAGACTCTCCGAGAGATCAACCAGGACTCTCTGAGCTTCGACGAAGATCTCTATTTCTTCACCGTGATGGGAGTGCCTTCCGCTTCCGAGCCGTGGGGATGGCAGCTCGACGGTCACCACCTGGTGATCAACTACTTTGTTTTGGGGGACCAAGTGGTGATGACGCCGGCATTCTTTGGTGGAGAGCCTATTCAAACGACGACCGGAAAATACGCCGGCAATGTCCTGCTCCAGGAAGAGCAAAATCTAGGCCTCGCGCTTCTTCAGTCCTTGAGCCCAGAGCAACTCGAGGAGGCGGTCTTGTCGTCTCGAAAAACCGGCCGAGAGCTCCAAGCTGGCGCAAACCAAGACAACCTCATTCTGGACTATGCCGGAGTGTCTGTCTCAACGTTCTCGGAGGGGCAGCGAACCCGCCTGCTCGCTCTGATCGCAAGATTCGTCAACAACCTACCGCCGGGCCATGCCAAGGTCCGCATGGATGAGGTCCTTGAACATTTGGAGGTCACCCGCTTTGCCTGGGTTGGAGCCACATCGGATGACTCAGTGTTCTACTACCGGATCCATAGTCCCGTTCTGCTGGTGGAGTTCGATCACCAAAGCCCGGTGGGAATGCGGAAGGTGAATCGATCACGGCAAGCGACGAGGGATCACATTCACGTGATCATCCGAACTCCCAACGGCAATGATTACGGAAAAGATCTCCTGCGTCAGCATCTGGAAGATCATGCCCACTAGCGCCCTGTTGTTCTCCGGTAGAAAAGGTAGTCCGCTCGGCTGACTTTGTCACAGCACCAATCAGGCCCGAGCTCCCTGCGGGCAGCGCTGAGCTCTTTCGAAGTCGCGAGCTCCAGCAATAGGTATCTGGAATTTGCCACGGCTTTTTGGCCACCTCGCAATACGCTGAGCTCGGAGCCCTGAGCATCCACCTTCATGAGGAAGATGTCTGCATCTGGGACGGTGGAGTCGAGGGTCACCATGGGAACTATCGCGCTGTTTTCCTTCATTTCCTCGGGTGGTTCTAAGTTGGGCCCCTGAGGCCCGATTCGGGCATCTGTGTCTCCTGGATGAGAGAAGTACAGAGTCTTCTCTCCGGGTATGGCGCCGCAGGCAGCACCCCAAACAGTGAGATCTTCTTCGATCCGTGATTGCCACCTGAAGAGTCTCTCTGCCATCGCCGGGAGAGGTTCGAATAGATAGAGGCGAACTCTGGGGTTCAGGGTGATCAGGAGGTGAGAAAAGACCCCTCCGTTGGCGCCGACGTCTAGGGCCAGGGGCGAAGCTGCTTGCCGAAAATCCTCGACCCAGGGGTGCCTTTGGGACTCTCTCTCGACGAAGAAGGCCCAATAGGAGATCAACAAGTGGGAATTGTCGATGGGAAATCCCGTTGGGTCCTTGAGCGGGAAGAGCTGGCGGTGGGTCAGGAAGTAGCCCAGCCTGAGAACGAAGAGGCGGCAAGCAAAGAGTGGAGACTCGAGAAAGAACCTCGGGAATCCGCGGAGGATGGGACCCAGGTGCTGGAGAGCCATCTTGGCTTTATTCATCGCAGGCAAAGCAACTCTTCAGTTCGAGGGAAGGAGATTTAGGGGCCTCTGGATTCTATCCCGGCGGCTCGTCCGCCGTTGAGCTTCCCTGCGGGACAAGCTCTTCGCTTCCCCTTTTCGTTGATTCTCTACTGGGCGGGTGGATCCACCGGCATCTATGAACTAATTTTGGTGGGAGAGATTCTGGTAGTCCGGATAATTTCCGGAAGGGCTTGACAATTTTGAGTGTATGGCTTGTAATCATACACATGCAACACGTCGTACAGCGCTCCGGGTGGACCCAAGCATGATCCAAATCGTCACTGGAGATGCCCGACCGATCTTTCGCCAGATTGCTGATGGCATTCGCATGAAGGTAGCGACGGGGGAGCTTTTGCCGGGAGCTCGCCTGCCCAGTGTGCGAGGACTGGCGCTCCAGTTGACGATCAATACGACGACCGTGGCGAAAGCCTATGGGGAGCTCGCCTCGGAAGGAGTGATTGAGTCTCGCCAGGGGGTGGGCGTTTTTGTGTTGGAACCCCGGCAGCGTTTGAGTGATCCGGAGCGGGAGAGGCGTTTGGCCGAGGCGCTGCAGATCTTCGTCAGCTCCGTCGTCTCCCTGGGTTTCGATGCCAAAGAGATCGAGGCCCGTCTCGCCCAGGAGCTGGAGCCGTTGATTCTTCGAGACCCGTAGATTTTCGAGATCCGTAGATTCGAGACATCCCGAGAGAGCAGAACTCTCGAGGAAATAGCACGATTGGAACTGAGCAATGGTGATTGAAACGCAGGCTTTGAGCAAACAATTCGGCCGCAAGAGTGCTCTCAAGGAGCTCACTCTGAGTCTTCCCAGAGGCGGAGTTCATGCGGTCGTCGGTAGCAATGGTGCCGGCAAGTCGACCCTTTTTCGAATTCTCCTCGGTCTGTTGAGTCCATCTTCCGGTTGGAGCCGGATTCTTGGGGAAGACAGTCAAAGTCTGACTCCAGAAGTGCGCGGCAGGATCGGCCTGGTTCACGAGGAGCACACGCTGCCCGGTTGGATCTCCGTCCGCCGCTTGAAGAGCATGCAGGCAGCCCAGTATCCCCGTTGGCAAGAGGAGGTCTACGACGAGGTTCTTGGCCATTTCAACGTTTTGCCTGAGCAAAAGATCGCTCAGCTGTCCCGAGGGGAGCGCGCTGGGGTCAACCTAGCCTTGGCTCTCGCCCAGCGGCCGGAGCTGTTGATCTTGGACGAGCCCACTCTCGGGCTGGACGTGGTTGCCAAGCAATCGTTCTTGGAGTCGTTGCTTTTTGCTGGTGAGAGAGGTGATTGCACGGTCGTCTACTGTTCCCACCAGATGGACGAAGTCGAGCGGGTTGCGGACAACTTGATGATCTTGGAGAGAGGGGAGTTGGTGAGTATGGCTCCTCCCGAAGACTTCTGTGCTCGCATCAGTGGGTGGATGGTGGATTGGCAAGATCCGCCCGTTCTCGAGGCGATCCCAGGTCTTCTCCAAGCCCGAGAAATCGATGGCCAGCAGCAGCTCATGATTCTCGATCAGGATGCAGGCTTTTCGGAGTGCCTCAAGGCTCTCGGTGCCAACTCCGTTCACCAGCTCCCCATTGGTCTCAACCAAGCCGTGAATGCTTATCTGACCCGCAATCACTCCGCCCCCCTTTCCGGGGCTTCGACCGTTTAGGAGTTTCTGATGTGGCATCTCGTGAAGAGTGAGTTTCTCCGCTTTCGTCGTCTGGCCATTGGGTTTGCCGTGGCTCATCTGGTGCTCCTCAAGGTCGTCTCTGGCTTTACGGATCTGTTTACCGTTTCCGGGGGCAAGATCGCCATTGGGCTGTTGGCCTATGGCCTGACCGGACTGATCTTTGGTCTCTACCAAATGGGCTCCTATCGCAGGCTCAACCAGTGGACCTATTTGATTCACCGCCCCTTGAAGCCAGGACTGATCTTTGCGGCGTTGAGTGCAGCTGCTTCTTGTTGGTTCTTTGTAGTGCTCTCGGTTCCGCAGCTCTTGATAACCCTTTATATGGATTGGATGACCCCCGCTTGGGTAGATCAACGCCACTACTTGTTGATCCTCTTTCTCTTGGGGACGGTCTTGACCTTCTACCTGGCAGGTTGTTTTATTTCTCTCAGCCCTAGCCGAGCTTCTATTCTGGTTCTTGTTCTGGGCACTTTCTTTCTGACCCGCCAAGCAGTGGGGGTTTGGGTATTCGTCCCTCAGCTAATCGTCTTGGTATGGCTGGCTTATCTCGCCTACAGAAGCTTCAAGCCCGATCTGCAGACTTATCCCCGGCGGCCCCTCGCCGTAGCGGCGGCTGCGTTGCCGATGCAATACGCCTTCTTTGGAATCTTGGTGGCGACCAGTGCTGTGGCCTATCAAACCGTCTTGGTTTTCCAGGAAGAGGGATGGACTGGATATGCCACTCACGCCTGGGATGATCACTTTCCAGAAGGTACCTTCTTGCACACGGAATACCTCCATCCGGATAAGGCCTTGGCGCATGGACTTCAAGAGTTGGACTCGGAGCGGAGGCGTCACCTATCGAAACAGATCGAGCTCGCCCGGGTCCATGAGGTCCTCCCCAGATTCACCCATTATCCAACTCGAGGACAACTGATCTTCAGCGACAATCCGGGTACTCTTCGGGATGAGGCAGCCCATACGATTTGGACTTTTCAGCACGACCTCATGCTCTTTCAAGGGAGGGATGTCGTCAGCGGCCAAGTGGTCGGTTGGCTCGGTAGCGAAAGCTCATTCCCTAGCTCGGGCCTGGAATCTAGCGAGGAGGAGGAATCGAGGAAACCCTTACCCTTCGAGGCGGTTCCCATCGTCGTTGGAAACCGCTTCCTCCTCACTGCCCAGAAACTCTACGAATTTGATGCCACCAGGAGTCAGGTGAACCTTCGATTTCAGTTGCAGGGAAGGGAAATTTTTACTGCGCCCTTCGAGAGAGAGGGTTCTATCGTGACCGCCCTTTCGGATCAAAACCTCTATTTCTTCGATCCTCGACATCTCGATGAGGAGCCGGGTTTGGTAGCGCCGTCGGCGGTCGTACCGCTGCCCGGAGAATCTCGGAACTTGTCCGGAGTCCAGGTGGCAGAGTTGATCGATGGGTACCTCATTTCCTTTGTTTTCGGCACGCGAAGCGAGGCTGGGTATGGGCCAGCACGACAAGTGGTTGCCGAGTTGGCGGTGGGTGGACGCTACGAGCCGGTCTCCGAACGTCTCCTGGGGCCGGGGTGGCCGACGCTATACCGGTATCGAGGTTTCATTGCCTCACCGATACTGCAAGCGGGCCACGACTTGGCATGGTCTGCCATAGGGCCTCACCGCCCAGACCGTGTCTCCCTGCAGCAGATGTGGCAGCGAGATCTGCCGCCGTCCGTCGGCTTCTGGGCCATTCTCACCGCACTGTTTTCCGCGCTATTGACGGCTGCTTCGGTGCGCTCTCGGATGATCGGTTCGGTGGCGGGTTCGGCCTGGGTGGGGGCTGCTCTCCTTCTAGGCTTACCGGCTCTTTTTAGCTTCTTTTTTCTGACCCACCGTAGGGCGAAACCGCAAGTGGCAGCGAATCGGTCGGTTCCAGTCGCCCTGTCTCTGAGGACCGCTGAATGAAACGCCTAAAATCGGCGGGCTTGGGAGCAGAATGGCTCCCTCTCTTTCTCCTACTCTTTTTGGTGGTTGGCGGTGGGCGGCCAGCCACGGGCAAAAGCCAGGACACGATGCCAACCCATCGAGATCTCTTCTTGGTGAAACCCAGAGTGATGCAGGTAGCCCTCTCTCCTGAGGGCAACGGAGTCGCCTTTCTGTTACGCGAGCCCTACGGGGCTAGTCTGTGGGTCCTGAACTCAAGAACCGGTGAGAAGATTCGCCGCCTGGAATCGAAACAGGTCAAACGATTCGATTGGGCCACCGGAGGGAGTGGTCTCTTCCTGGAGACGGAAGATCAGGTCGCATTCCTTCCCCGCGGTTCAGGTAGGCCCTCTTTGATGTGGCGTCAAGATTTGGCCCGGGAAGAGGAGTACCGGGGTGTCGACCCGATTCTTCCCGCGCACATCCTGGTGACGCAGAAGTTCGACGAGGCAGACTTCCGCCTGCTGCGCATCGATCGGTTCGGCAACTCGGTGGTCCTGTTCCGCAGCGATCTGCCCATCCATTCCTTTGTCTTGGACCGTTTGGGTCGAGTGGCCTATCTAACCGGAGTAGACGGAGTCGAGTTAGTGGTCCACCGACCCAAGGCCATCGATCCCCCGAAGGGCTTGGGAGAGGAGATCTTTCGCTGCAGTCTTCTGAATGCCTGTGGACTGCTAGCGGTAGAGCCAGATATCAACCGCCTCTGGCTCCAACATCGGCCGGATGGGGATCGTTGGAAGCTCACGACATTGGAACCGAAGACGGGGAAAGTGAGCGTTTTTCACGAAGACCCTCTGCGTTTCGCGGACCTTGAAGAGGTTCGTTTCGATCCCACCAGCGGAAGGCCCCTGTTGGCCTACTACGACACCGAGAGTCGTCGAAACTATGGTCTCACCGAGGCGGTCAGTAGGCATTTGAGAGAGTTGGAAGGGATTCTTCCGGACGGAGGGCTAGAGGTGGAGCCTCGAGGGACCGAGCATCGATTCTGGTTGGTGTCCCAGAACCTCCCCACCCACCAACATCGGCGGTTTTTTATCTACGATACAGAGCTTCGTCAGGCCAAACCAATTCTGGAGCAGGAGCGCCTATCGAGCCCCGGGCTGCCGGCAGATCTTGCCGTTCCAAAGAGATCTCTGAGTTATGTAGCTGAGGACGGCAGGAGGGTATATGGATTTCTCTCCGTTCCCCGAGACGTGGACCTTGGGAAAGCTCCGATGGTAGCTCGTATCCACGGAGGTCCTTGGAATCATGTTCGCCAGGGTTTCGATCCGATCACTCAATTTCTAGTCAGCCGAGGGTACATCGTCTTCGAACCGAATTTTCGCGCCTCTACCGGCTATGGATTGAAGTACATGCTGGCAGCGAAAGGGGAATTCGGTGACGGCCAAGTGCATCGAGACATCGTCGATGGGGTTCATTTCTTGCTGGATCAAGGGATCGGCAATCCCCAGCGAGTGGGGATCATGGGGCATTCCTTCGGAGGTTTCTCCGCCCTGGGAGGGGTCGCCTTCTCCCCGGAGCTCTTCCAAGCTGGTCTCGCCTCGGCCCCCGCTATCGATCTGCTTCGCTCCCTAGAGGACGTAGCAGCCAGCAACCACAAGCTTTCGAATGGTCTCTCTCAAATGGAAGTTCTATGGCACCTCGTCGTCGACCGCGATGATCCGGCAGCGGTGGAGAAGTTGCGGCGCAACTCCCCTGAGGCGCGCCTGGCCGATACCGCAAGGCCCCTCCTGATGGTGGCTGGAGCTCGGGACGAGAAGATCGCATTGGTGGACGTGCAGCACTACGCTCTGGCCTTGGATGGGTTGGGAAAAGATGTCAGCCTGCTCGTGGATGAGCAGGCGGGCCATAGTTTCGAAAGTCCTCTGCTGAGGGAAGCCTATCTCTTTCTAGTGGAGCGTTTCTTTGGGGAACACCTGGGCGGACGGAGGCAGATGGAGAGTCGCCCACGGCTCGAAGACTACCTCGAAGAGAGCCTGGCGATTCGAGGGAAATCTCTTGCTTCTCGACCCCAAGGGACCTCCTGAGGCGGTTTCGCTCCCAGAATTTTCCTAATTCCAGACAGCTGCGCCTTCGATCGAGTGAATATCTCAGTGATTGATCTTGGTTTTCTTTCCGCATAGTCTGACCTGAGAATGTGCTCGTTGATTCGCAGCAGTCAGGAGGAGCTCAGGAGATGAGTGAGAAGAAGGGCGTTGTCGATGAAGCAGCCAGTGGGGTCGCCGTCATGTTCGGCAGGCTGGGAGAGTTTTTCCACATTTTCGACCTCTCCTTCTTCGTTGCCGGTGCGAGTACCGTGGGGGCCTTGCTGTTTCTTGGCTGGCGGTCAGCGTCGTCGACGGTAGCGGATCTGCCCCTTCTCGTTTGGTTGTCAGGGATTCCATCCGGCTGGAGAGCTGGCTTGGCATTGATGATCGCCTGTTATATCTGTGGCCTGGCGACTTTTTCTCTTGGTAGAGCCCTCAATGGGCAACTCTTTCGGCGCCAGGTTCTCCAGAAGACCCTGACTCAGGCCTTGAAGGGGCAGCAGCTCAAGGGACCGATAGTGGCGAACTTTCTGGACGGCAAAGCTCCGAAGCAGTTCCCCCGTTGGCGCCTGTATATCCGGCTGTGGCAGCAACTGGCTGCAAACCACTCCCAGTCCGTCGCTTTTACTCATCTTTCCCGCTATTGGGCCATGGCAGCAACTTACGATGGCGTGGCCGCGTCTCTTCTGGTCTGGGCCATGGTGGTCAGCCCCATTACCGGTTTGGGCCTACGTCCCTTCCAATTGTGGCCGAGTGTGGCTGCTATGGTGGCTCTAGCCTGTGGAGCCTTGCTGTGTTTCCGGCAGGGAGGAAAATACTACGAGTTTCAAATCGAGGATCTGGTCGCCGCACTGGCGGTGATGAAGAAAGAGGTCGACTAGCCCTAGGAAGGAAGCATCATGGACGTGATGACAGGAGTCATCGATCACCGGATTTTGCTCAACTACCGAGTTGATCCGGACCTTCTACAGACGGTCTTGCCGGAACCCTTGAAACCGAAGTTGGTGGATGGGTGGGGTATAGGGGGAATTTGCCAGGTGAGCCTAAGTCGAATGCGCCCCCGTGGCATTCCTGCGATAGTGGGATCGAAAAGCCACAACGCTGCCCATCGAATCGCAGTCATCCATGAGGGTGGGGAAGGGGTTTATGTGCCTCGGCGAGATACCGACTCTCGATTGAATCAATTCTCCGGGGGGCGTCTTTTTCCGGGTCTCTACCAATATTCCGACTTCAAGGTAAAGTCCGCAGGGCCAGATTACAAGGTGGTAATCACCGATCGAGAGGGAGTGAGAATCATGAGCATCGATGCGACGGTGACGGAAAATGATACCGCTGGCTCGGTGTTTCCCTCTCTCGCCGCCGCCTCGGCCTTTTTTCTGGGAGGCAATATCGGTTGGTCACCAGGTTCGGATCCGGCGGCCCTGGATACCATTGAGCTGTGGACCCGGGAATGGCGGATGGAACCCCTTGCGGTGGCGTCCGAGTCGTCTTCCTATTTTAGGAATCAGGACCTATTTCCCTCGGGATCGGTGGAATTCGACAGTGGCTTCATCATGCGGGATCTCGAGCACGAGTGGAGGGCTCAAGAAGGCCTGGCCTGCGTCTGCTCCTAGACAGCGAGAAGCAACAAAGTCGGGCTGAGCCAAGGTATTGAGAGGCGAAGGGAAGCAATGGAGACCCTGGAACAGCGAATTCAGCGAGCTATTCAGGAAGAGGTAACGATCGTCCCTTATGACCCGGCCTGGCCCGAAGCGTTCCGGCGAGAAAAGCAGCACCTGGTCTCCTGCCTACCCCAGGCTCTCATTCAACGGGTAGAGCACTTTGGTAGCACGGCGGTACCAGGTCTTGGTGCGAAGCCCATTGTCGATATTCTGGTGGAGGTTGCCGATTTGCCGCAGACGCGGACGCGAATAGCGCCGGTGCTAGAGGGTCAAGGTTATGAGTATTTCTGGCGACCGACCCACGGCGACGACGGTCCACCTTTCTATGCTTGGTTGATCAAGAGAGACTCCCAAACGGGCTCCCGCACCCACCACATTCATATGGTGGAGAGAGGTTTTTCCAGCCATTGGGAGCGGCTCCTCTTTCGGGATTATCTGCGGGAGCATCCAGATATCGCTCAGCAGTACCAGGAGCTGAAAGTCCGTCTCGCCCTCACTGCACCTCGGGATCGAGTGGCCTACACCCAGGGCAAGACCGAGTTCATTCGCAAGGTGACAGAGCAGGCAAAGAGCTTCTATGGGTGATGGAGATTCCCCTTCGGACATCGGGTAGCGGTGCGGCGGGTTCTCGGAATAGTCCCTCAAAGAAAAAATCTTCCTTTCCAATGACCTCGACCTCACCGTTTCATCGCTCTTCTTGATAGGGGGAGAGGGGGAGTTTCGTCTTCCTGAACGGCGGTTGTGGCTCTGGTAGCTGTCTCCGCGGTGTCGGGAGATAGCCTGTAGGTCTCGCTTCGAGCCCCTTTTACATGTTGAGTTTCAGGAAGAGATCCATAGGGGAGATGCGCCTGGCGGCTTTTCTCTCAAGGGCGATGGCTCTCCGTCACGGAGGTGGAGGTAGGGCTCGGAAAGGGGGACTTTCGTTTTGTCACAGGAGAACTATCGAAGTAGGAAAAGAGGTCATTCAGATCTCTACACTCTCACCGAAGCATTGGCCGATTTTGTTACCGACACAATGGAGGAAAGCCTCTCTACCGAGGAAGAGGAGGTGGATGAGAAAGACGGAGCACCGGATGAGAAGGCTCCAGAGAGGAGGCGTCCGAGAGGACCTGAAGCGAGAATCCTCGAGGAGCAGCTTCAGGAGGAGATAAAGACCAGGCTGATCAAAGGTCTCATCGATGGAGCCATCAAGCAGACTACGAGCCGCTTCAATGAAGAGATCAAGGAGCAGTACCACTCAGGGTCCGCCCTGGAAGACTTGGTCGACAAGGTGGTCTCCGGCAGTCGCTGGATCATGGCCTTCGTCTATGTCCTCCTCTCCTTCGTCCTTTTCGCAATCCTCTCCTACACCTTCATTGATGTTACCAAGATGACCGCCAAGGCTACCAAGAGTCTGTTGGCCTTTATCTTTCTCCAGCAGGTACCCATCGACAATTCCCTGGTTGCCGTGATCGCCCCGGCGGTCAAATTGCTCGACTTGGTGCTCATTGGATCTCTGGTAGTGATGGTTCTGATCGGAGGCTACGAGAACACGGTGTCTCGTATCGGCATGAAGCACTCCATGCCGGTTTGGCTGGGGAAATTGACGATTTCTGAGCTCAAGGTCAAGGTGTCGGCGTCCATTGTCATTATTTCTTCTATTCATTTGCTCATGGAATTCTTGCAGCTTGATTTTCCCAGTAGTCAGCTAGGCGCTTTTGAGTTGGAGTACTACCTTCCCTTGGTGCTGACCTCGGTGATTCATCTGGTGTTTATCTTCTCTGCCATCGCGATTACCTATATCAATCGGTTGGAAGTCGCCTCTCATCACCAATCTGCCCACTCGGGGGATGATGGCAAGGCGCATCAGCCGAAGCTCGATGTCAACCTTGTTTACGGTAAGAAATGAACGCCTGGTCCTTGGCTGAGTGAAAGGAATAGTGCGCATTGCACCGACAGTATTTCCGAGTGTAGGAGCAATACAGAGGACGGAAGGGGGAAGATATGGCTAATAGGAATGAAGCGCAGGCGGGTCGATATGAGTCAAAGAAGGATCTTGTAACCCCAGAGGAGTATGAGAAATCTAGATGGAAAAGATATAGGCGATATGGACTGGGTTTTCTGGCATGTTTGGTTCTTCCCCCATTGATATTTCTAGGGGCTGGGCACTTGTTTCTGAATCTAAGCCACCTTGAGTTGATCGAGGTTTGGCTCCTCTCTCTCTCGTCTCTCCTGCTCATCTCCGGTGCGACAAGCGTGATCGCTTTTCGGCGTCCTACCTGGAAGGTTAGCGGAGCCGATCTGGAGACGCCAGCACGTACTTTTGCTGCGACTTCTCCCGGTCTTTTTCTGGTTGGGTCCGGATTCCTCTTGGCTCTATGTGTCCTCTTTGCGCCTAGGTCGAAGCCCAAAGAGAAGTCCTACCAGTCTCCACCCAATCTCGAGAATTCAGTCGAGCCCCACTCCGATTCCGATTCTCAGAAGGGGGAGCTCTCAATCTCTGTGGAGCCAGGAGCGACGACCCTGACGGACGATGCCAAGAAGAAGCTGAAGGAACTATGTTGGGACCTGGCGGAAAAGGGAGTTGGAAAACTCTATTTTTCAGCGTACTCGGATCTCGGAACCCCTTCTGAGGACGCCAGAAAGATCGCCGCACATCGTGCAATCCGCACCGAGAAAGCCATCAAAGAGCATTGCTACGGAATCGAGATCAAAGCCACCAGTTACCCGGAGCCGAGACCCGGAATCATTAGCAGACAGGAACAGATAAAGTTCCACTGGACCCCAGCAGATGGGGAGTGAGCCCTTCGGTCATTGGGGCTTGTCGCTCAGGGCAGGAGCTGGGGCCAAAGGGTATATCGACGGTTCTCTCCCGGCGGTCATTTCTAATCTGGCGGCGACCTGTGAGGTGAGTACCGTCGATATCGGAGCATGCTCCATTAGCCCGAGCCTTCCGGCTGTCTGACTAAAGGGACGGCAGGTCTTCGGATTCTTCTTTCTCCGGAGCCTTCACTCGCTCGATCTTGTGCAGGAGGACCCGGGCAACACCGTGGCGTCGCCGTCCAGCGTATTCGGTGAAGGAACCCCCGATCAGCAGGCTGCCGTCCGGTTGAACGGCAAGCGTTTTCACCGGACCATTGGGGCCTTCTCCGGGGTCGAAGCTGGTGTCCAGGCTGCCATCAGAGTGGAGGCGGGCGAGGCGGTTGCGGGGGACGTCGCCGTAGGTTTGGAAGTCTCCAGCGATAAGGATCTTGTCGGGCTCGTCTCCTGGCTGGGGCTCAACGGCTATGGCGAAGATCCTGCTCGCGATGCCATCCGGTAGCTGCGGTCCGGGTAGCTCCCAGCTGCCGTCGCTGTGCAAGCGAACAAGGCTCCCGAGCTCGGTGTTGCTGTTGGGCTTGATGTAAAAGAAATTGCCGACCACGAGGAACTTGCCATCCGTTTGGCGGGCCAGGGCATGGACTGGCCCTCTGCCGGTATGGAAGGTACCGTTGGCATCTTCGTAGGCGGCGGGTCCGAAACCGCGATCGAGACCGCCACTGGGAGTGAACCGGGCGATGCGAGGCCTAGGCTCGTATTGGAGTGTACCGTCGGGAGTCCGGGTATCTCCCCAATAGTCGAAGTTGCCGCCGAACAGGACGCTGCCATCCGGTAACACCAAAGAAGGGCCAGCACCAACGTTGCGGCTACCCGTGCTTCCTTTGCTTTGATGGGCATAGGAGGCATCGCAGCTCCCGGTCGGCCCCAGGCGAGCGATGGCCCATCGCTCGAAATCTCCACAGCGGCGAAAACTCTGCGACACGATGGTTTGGTCTTGCCATAAGCCGACGCTGCCAGGGAAATGAATCGCGGTTCGTTCGCTGCCTTCCTCAACTGGCGGCTCACTTTCTCTTCCATCTTGGATCTCAAAGGGTGAGCTGAAGGAAGGGACCTTGTTGCCGGCGTCGTCCAGTCTTGCGATGTAGCGGCTCGGTGAATGGCGAAGATGGGTGAACAGACCCACCACAGTGATTTCGTACCGGTCGTCTCCCGAGGGGGATGGAATCCGGCGAATGGCGAGATCGCCAACGGTTCCGGTGAGCTGCTGGTTGTTGGCAGCGTCGAAGACCGTCAACCCCTCGGCGGGGTCAAAGCTGGAATCCAAAAGGCCCGTGCTTTGTAGGCGGGCCACCGCCACACGGGGAACGCCATCATAGGTTTCGAAGTGACCCCCGATGAGAATCCGGCCGTCCTCTTGGATTGCGATCGCATGGACCGAAGAGTTCTGCTGGTGGCTCTCGACTCCGATCGCCGGGCGGAAACTGAGGTCCAAGTCTCCAGGAGACCCTTTTCGTTGAATGAACTGATCCGGGTCATTGGGTAGGCGTGGCATTCTGGTTACCCCCTAATCTTGCTAAATTAAAGTGTCGAAACCTTTAGTTTAGCATGGTCGGGATTTTTGAGGTGCAAGAGAGGCTTACTGCCTTGAGGATTTCCCCGGCGGATTTCCGTCCAGTCGCTCGGACGAAGATTCGCCGGGGTGAAGGAAGAGTTGGGTTACCGATCTTGCTGGGGTGTTGTCACAGGGAAAGTCCCCAGAATTGCTCTACCTCTAGGGCGAAGGGGTCATCGCTAGTCCGCGCTGGCAGCTCCTGCGGAGCCGCTACCAAGACTTGCCAGAGCAGGTTGCATATAGGCAAAGATCTCCGGTGTGGGTACCCCGTCACCGTGGGCTTCGGCTACGGCGGCGTGGTCTTCCCGGTAGAGATTGCCCAGGGAGGCGGTGATGCCTGTATCCCCACCGGTGAACTCACTGACCAGGGACTGCCACCACTTGGCGAGTTCTAGGATGGGTTCGGCCAAGGGGTCGGTCCCTTTGGCCATTTCCTGGCGAACCCGACCTAATAGCTTTCGCCATTCCCCCTCGACTTGTTGAATTCGTTCCGGTCCGACCTCCTGGGCACGGGCTTTCAGCTTGGAAAGCTGTTCCGGGGTGTAGTGCTTCTCTAGCATGGTCATCTCCTTTATCGCTTTTAGAAAGTCGTTCGCCGTCGGACCTGGTTGGGCCTCCATGTGGCGAACCAGATCCTGTAGGCGTTGGCGCAATCGCCGTTGCCGTTCCAGGTCTTCTTCGAGGCGGGAGAGATGCAGTTGGAGAAGTTGAATGGGGGAGAACCGTGTGCTCCGTAGGCATTCGCTGACCTCCTCGAGGGAAAAGCCCAGCTGAACGAGAGAGCGGATTTGCTGCAACCGGGAAATCTCCCGGAGGCCGTAGACTCTGTGCCCAGCGGCGGTGCGACGACTCGGTTCCAGCAGCCCGACTTCCTCGTAGAAATGTAAGGTTCGCACGGAAACTCCAGACCGCTGGGCTAGCTCACCAACCTTGACTTCTTCTTCCACAACATCGTCTCCTTTCTCATCGAAACCTTCGATAGAGGAGAGGTTAGAACCTCACGCTGCGTGAGGTGCAAGGGGTTTCTCGTAAGTTCTATTGAGACAGGATCGCGACCTCTCTGATCAAACAGGATATGCCGGAATCGTCCGGAATCTCACCCATGAAGGAGAGAGGATCTTTCCTGAGCTGGCTGCTTTGCTGACTCGTCACCGAAGAGTGCGTACTTGAAAGCCTGTTTTTGGAGCTCTACACTCCTTTCTCAAAAGAACCACCCACGGCAGAAAGTCGAAAGGGTCCGACGGCAACCGCTGAATGATCCCACTGAATGATCCCACTGAAGAAACGGCCACACCTAGAGGAGAAAACCATGATCAAAGGTGTCCATACGATGTTTTACAGCTCGGAAGCGGAGGCCCTGAGAACATTTCTCCGGGACAAATTGGAGTTCCCCTTTACCGACGTGGGCGAAGGCTGGCTGATCTTCGATGTACCGGAGGCGGACATGGGCTGTCACCCGGCAGATGATACGGGGAAGCACGGCGAGCCCTCCGGAACCCGCGATATTTCCTTCTACTGCGACGATATCGAACAGACAGTGGCGGAGTTACGTGCCAAGGATGTTGAATTCACCAGCGGCATCGAAGATGTCGGCTACGGGCTGGCGACCTATTTCAAGATGCCTGGCAATCTGACGGTTCAGCTATATCAGCCAAAATACACCAAGGGGTAAAGGTTCAGGGTAAGAAAGCTCGGTCTCAAAGAACCAGTCTCGAAGATCTAGCCTCGAAGATCGAGCCTAGAAGATCAGGCCTAGGGCCAGCCCCAGGCCACCGCTCAAGGCTCCGGCTAGCCACCCGAAAAACGCGGCCCGTCGTTCTCGCTGATGACGGAAAACGGCATCGGGATTTTTCGCGATCTCTTCCTGCCACCGCCTCCTCATGAGTCGCGGTACCCAAACGAAAGTGTTGTAAGCCAGCTGAGCCACGAGATAAAGATAGGGGAGCACCGCTGCTGACCAATGGTCGAAATGCCGAGAACCGAGGACCATAGCGACGACGCAGCCGAGGATGCTCAGGGCAGAAACCCAACGAAGCTTGCGCAGGCTCTTTTGCTCTTCCTCGGCCACCCACGGCTTCACCTTGCGGATTCCGAATTCGGAGGCTCCGATGGCTACTGCTGCGGGCAGGAGGATCGACCCCAGAGTGGCGCCGAGCTTGGCCAACAGGGAGGTGGTGGCTTTTCCGGCTACGCTGAGGCCCGCGGCGGAAGCGGCAGGCGCTGCCGTCGCTAGCGCCGTGAGGACTCCACTCGCAAAGAGGGCCCCAGGAGCGGTATTGGCCAGGGAGGCAGCGGCTCGCTCTAACAATTCTGCCCGTACTTGGCGACGGGCCCGAGACAAGCGTTGCTTGACCGCCGCTTCGGAAAGATCCAAGAGCTGACTGACCTGGCGAACAGAACGGCCTTCTCGGTAGAACAGGGTGATCACTTCCCGAGCGCTATCCGGAAGCTCGCCGAGAATCTCCGCCAACAGCTTCTCCGTCTCTTGCCGCTCGAGGCCTTCCTGGGCCTGGGGAGAGGGGTCCACGACCGAGGCCAATAGATCATCTTCCCTGGAGGAAGCATAGCGGCTGCGACGGCGACTGGAGTCTCGCAAGTAGCGATGGGCCTGGTTGCGAGTCATCTGCCGTAACCAAGGAAGAAAGCTGCTGGGGTTGCGCAGTTGGCCCAGGCCCTGCCAAGCGGCAAGATAGACGTTCTGGGCAATATCTTCACTGGCTTCCACATTGCGCACGATGGCGAGTGAAATGGAGCAGACCGTGTTGGCCGAGGCTTCCACCAGGCGTCCGAAGGCCTGTTGGTCACCCTGGGAGGCAGCGAGGACGTCCGGTTCCAACAGGGTTGGTAGGGAAGTCCCGGCACTGGCGGCCGTCGAGACTCTCATGATGTCTCCTTTCCTGGGACATCGGCTCCTTGAAGGGTCTCGAGGAAGTCCCCCAAGGTCTCGTAGAAGAACCTTGGGTCATCGAGCATGATGAAATGGCGGGCGTTTTCTACCAGCACAAAACGATGATCGGGAATGGCTCGAATTTGCGCTTCATAGCGGGAGGCGAGCTGGTCCCTTTCTGCACCGGGCGCCGCGCCGTCGCCGGCACCTAGGACCAGAGTGGGAACTTGGATGCGGCTCATGCGGGGCCGAAGATCCGAAGTCAACACTGCGTAGGTGGCTTCGGCGGTTGCAGCGGGGGCGGCCTCGGCGACCATGGAGAGGAGCATCTCTAGATTGTCTTCTCCTCGAGTCATTCGAGCAAGTTGGAGGCGGCCTTGTTGAACCATCTGCTCTTGGCTCATGGAGGCCAGGAAGGCTTTCATCTGCTCGGCTTGAGCTCGGCTGGTTTCCTCGGTCGCCGCTGGATTCCACAGAGCCGGCAAGAAGGGCACTCCATCCACAGCGACGATACCGCCCAGGTTGGAAGAGGCAGCGATGGCGAGTCGATAAGCGAGAACTCCGCCCAGACTATGTCCTACGACAACGGTCTTCTCCAGATGATTCTCGTGGAGGTATTGCAGCAGCTCTCCTTCAGCACGCTCCAAGAAGGGGCCCGGTTGTGCTGGGGTTCCTCCGAAGCCGGCCAAGGTCACCACGTGGAGCTGGTGAGTTTTCCGGAAATGCTCGACGGTCCCTTCCCACACTCGGCCGGAGCTATTGAGGCCGGGGATCAACAAGACCGATGCCCCCTCACCGACCACTTGGACGGAGAAAAAGGGAGTCTCTGCTTGGCAGGTTGGAACCCAGCTTGCCAGAAAAGCTAGGTAACAGAGGACGAAAGCTTGAGAAAGCCGTTGGAGGAGGGGTTTCAGATCCATAGGGAACCTCTTTCTCGGGCCGCAAGCTGCTCAGGGCCCGTCTTCGAGATCGAGCCGGTTGATTCCGACCGATCGAAGACGAAGTACCCACAGGGGGAAAGAGGTGACAAGAAAGCAGAGAACTCAGAGCTTTGAAACGAGGCCTAGTAGCCACCAGTTGGAAGGCCCTAGTAGTAGCGCAACCAGAGATAGAAGGTCGAAATCACCAAAGTGAGGAACATCACTGGCATGCCGTAGGCCATGAACCTGAGGAAAGAGATCTTGCGGCCGGAGCGCTCCGCGATGCCCAACACTACGACGTTGGCGGAAGCGCCGATGGGGGTACCGTTTCCCCCCAGGCACGAGCCCAGGGCCAGAGCCCACCAAACGGGCATGATCACCGGGTGGTGGAGGGTCGTGAGAGGCACTGGAGACACTGCCGCACCGTCCTGAAACACCGTCACGGCCATTTCACTCACCATGGGAGCCATGGTGGCGACATAGGGAATGTTGTCCAAAAAGGCCGAAGCGATCCCTGAAAACCACAGGAGCACCATGGAGGTGGCGAACATGGAGGTTTCCGTAGGTTGGGTGATGTCGATGACGAAGCGAGATAAATCCGAGACCAAGCCGACTTTCACTACACCCCCGACGATGACATAGAGGCCGACGAAGAAGTAGATGGTTGGCCATTCCACCTCTGCCAACACTCGGTGGGCATCGAGGCGGGAGATCAACAGGAGCACCGCGGCGCCGCACAGGGCGATGGTGGCAGGTTCGATGTGAGTCGAGCCGTGGGTGGCGAAGCCCAGAGTCACCAGAACCAAAACGAAGAGAGATTTCTTGGCCAGGGCCGGGTCCCGGATCAACTTCGCTTCGTTCATTTGGAGAATGTGGTCGCGCCGCTTGTCATCAACCTTCAACCTCTTTCGGAACAGGACCCAAGTGACGGCAACCAGCGCCGCGAGCATCACCACGACAACTGGAGCCAAGTTGACCACGAAGTCCATGAAGCCCAGTTTTGACCGGGAGGCGATCATGAGGTTCGGCGGATCCCCGATCAAGGTCGCCGTACCGCCGATATTCGAGGCCAGGGCTTCAACGATGAGAAAGGGAATGGGGTCGATCTCCAGCTCATCGGCGATCAGCAAGGTGACCGGAGCGAAAAGGAGAACCGTCGTGACGTTGTCCAGGAGAGCTGAAAAGACTGCGGTGAAGAGCAGAAACACCACCATGATGGGGAAGGGGCGCCCGCGGGCCAGCTTGGCCATGCGCACCGCACTCCACTCGAAGATGCCACTTCTGCCCATGATGTTGATCATGATCATCATGGCGATGAGTAGAAAGATGACGCTGTGGTCAATGCCCAGGTGGGGAGAATGGAAGGCTTCCTCCTGACTGAGCACCGACAGGCCGAGGGTTGCCGCTGCGCCGAGTAAGGCCACCTTCGTCTTGTGGACCTTCTCTGACACGATCAGCAAGAAGCTGATCGCAAAAATGCTACAAGCAAGCCAGTACGTGCCGCTGCCAGCGGCTGCCGCCACGGCATGAGTCTCCGAGGTCATTTGGGGCTCCGGTATGGGTCGAGGAAATTGAGAAAACTTAGAGGAGAGTGGGTCCGACGGTTTCGAGAATGCTGCGGCGAGTGACCATACCGAGGAACTTTCCGTCTTCGATCACAGGTAGAGTCTTGCGGCACCGTTCCACGATGATCCCCGCCGCCTTGATCAAGGTGTCGTCCGGGGCCACCGTATCCAATTTGCGAGTCATGAAATCTGCTACCCGAGTGTCCTTGAGGCCGGCCATGCGTTCTACCAAGTAATTTTCGTGCATCACTTCCATGAGTTTGAAGTCGATGTCCACGTAGTGGGGGACTATCTTCCTCAGCACATCGTGGATGCCCACCAGGCCCACCAACCGACCCTCCGGGTCGAGCACCGCCGCCGTCGCCTGGCGGCTGCCGAGGAGCCGGTTCAAAAGCTCGGGGAAGGTCTCCTCGGGGGTGGTCGTAACGGGGGACTCGAGCATGGCGGTTCTTACGTTCATCGTCATCTCCGGGCCGCTTCTTGCCCCGCCACTCAGGCAGGGGGGGCGGCGTCGGCGGGCTAGCTTAGACGATTCTGGTCCCAGAGGGTAGGGGGTCGATCAACCTGCTGCTATCCTCCTGTGGTGCAGCGTTGTGCCGGGCTCTTGCTCCACCCCACGTCCCTTCCCAGTCGATTCGGTGTCGGTGATCTAGGAGCCGCCGCGGAGGCCTTTCTCGATTGGGCCCAGGCCGCTGGACAGAGCCTCTGGCAAATGCTTCCTTTGGGTCCTCCGGGTGGTATGAATTCTCCCTACAACGCCTTGTCGGCCTTCGCCGGCAATCCTCTGCTCATCTCCCCGGAATGGCTGGTCGAGGATGGGCTCCTCGAGGCGGACGATCTCCGCACGGAGTCCTCGGAACCGCTCCGAAACCCGTCCGAGAGCGACGCCAGCCGGGTGGATTTTGCTGCTGCTGGAGCCTGGAAGGCACAGAGGCTTCGCACGGCTTTCGAAGCGTTTCGAAGAGGGGGTCACGGAGAGGGTTTGGGGGAAGAGCTCGAATCATTCCGCAACGCTCCGGAGCAGGCGGCGTGGCTCGAGGACTGGTGCCTCTTTGCGGCCCTCCACGGCAAGTTCGAGGGTCGAGCCTGGTGGCTCTGGCCGGAGGATCTCGCTCTCTGGAGCCCCATAGCTGTCGAGGGGGCGAGGGAGCAAGAGAGGGAAGAAGTGGACTTCCATCGTTTCGTCCAATTCCTCTTTAGTCGCCAGTGGCAACGCCTTCGCTATTCGGCTGCCGACCGGGGAATTCGGCTGTTGGGAGATCTGCCCATCTACGTTTCCGGCCACAGCGCTGACGTTTGGGCCAACCGTGAGCTCTTCGAGTTGGCACCGGATGGAAGCCCAGCAGCGATGGCGGGAGTTCCCCCGGATGACTTCTCCGAAGACGGCCAGCTGTGGGGCAATCCCCTCTATCGCTGGGAATCCATGGCCGAGGATGGATACCGCTGGTGGTGCGACCGCCTGGCGGCCAATCTGTGTCAGACAGATCTCGTTCGGCTGGATCATTTTCGAGGTTTCGCCGCCTACTGGAGGGTCCCAGCTGGGGCTCCGACGGCGCGAGAGGGAGAGTGGGTCAATGGCCCCGGTCGGGCGCTTTTCGATGCTTTCCAGCAGCGCTTTGGAGAGTTACCCCTGGTGGCAGAAGATTTGGGAGTCATCACGGAGGAAGTGCGGCAGCTGAGGCGGGATTGCCAGCTCCCGGGAATGCGGGTGCTCCAATTCGGATTTGATTCTCCGGAAAGCGAGCACGCTCCCCATCGAGTGGGCGCGGATGCGTTGGTCTACACCGGCACTCACGACAACGACACCAGCGTCGGTTGGTTCAGCAGCCTAAACCCAGAGCTGAAAGAGCGGGTCTTAGAAGCTGTAGGTGGGGGCGAAGGCGCCTCCCAAGGGGGGAACTCTCAGGATTCTCTCGGAGGCTTTGTTTGGGGTCTGATCCAGACGGCCTATGTAACCCGGGCGGTAGCAGCGATGGTACCCGTGCAGGACGTGCTCGGTTTGGGGTCCGAGGGGCGCATGAATGTCCCGGGCACGGCTAGCGGGAATTGGGAGTGGCGTATGGGGGCCAGCGCCTTGACGCCGGCCGCAGCTGGCCGGTTGAGAGAGTTGGCCGACAGGACGGATCGGTTGCCGATCGTAAATAGAACAGTGGAAACCTAACCGGAGGAGTAGCCCATGAAAGGCTCGCCGCTGCTGATCAAGATCATGATTGTACTGTTCGTCTTTCCCATCTTCGCTTTGGTGGGGAGCTCCATCTTTGGGTTGGTCCTGATAGGGATTCCCGCCTTGCTCTTCGAGGCGCCCCTAGAGGATATTTTGCTGCCGTTTCAAATCGTGACTCAAGTTGCTGGCATCATCGTCGCCTTTGGGGTTTCCTGGAGTATTTGGCCGAAGCGGAAGGAAATGGAAAACGAGGAGGGCCTCACGGAATAGTCCTTGCCTTTTGCAAATCTGCTCCATACTGGTGCTAGGGCTACAAAGCCTGTTCGTTCAACACGCAAAGGAAGAAACATGAAACTTGGTAATTTTTCGGTGAGTCTGGCAGTGAAGGACCTCGAGGCCTCGAAGGCCTTCTATGAAAAGTTGGGCTTTTCGGTGTTCGGCGGAGATGCTTCCCAGAATTGGCTCATCATGAAGAACGGAGAGCACAACATAGGTCTCTTTCAAGGCATGTTCGACAAGAACATCCTGACCTTCAACCCGGGCTGGGACAGCAACGCTGAGAAGCTCGACTCGTTCACTGATGTTCGGGATCTCCAGCGCCAGTTGAAAGCGGAAGGGGTCGAGTTCACCAACGAAGCCGACGAGAGCACCGCCGGGCCAGCGAGCTTCATCGTTGTCGACCCCGATGGCAACCCGATTCTGGTCGATCAACACGTTTGAAGGACATCGCCGGGGGCCTCCCTGCTTCTTCGGTGAGGCTCCCAAGATCGGTTTCGAAATAAAAGTTCAGATTCTCTGAGACAACGACTCTTCCCGCGACACGAACGGACAACAGCTTTAGACGAACCGTGTGTCTGGCTGGTAGTGCTGGCCGGTCTTTCTGGCCGGTCTGGCTCAGGCTAGCGCACGGATTTCTGATTGCCCTTCGCAGGAGGAGTGTCCCATGGAGAGTCCCATTCGCCGAGATCGTTCCCGCCTTGGAATCTATCGATGGACAGGCTGGATTCCAGCCTTGGCTCTATGGGGCCTACTAGCTCCTCAGGTCGCTTGTGACGACAGGAAGGAGCCTCCCGCCTCGGAAACCACCGCCTCGGAAACCGCCGCTTCGGAACCTGTAAAGACGGCTTCTACAGCCAAGGTCTCTGCAGAGTTGGCGGCGACGGCGCTGTATGAATTGCCTGTCGAAGAGTGGTGGCAACCTCCCGAGGTGAAGGCCAAGGGAGGTGCCCTCAACACCACCCTTCGGGTCGCCTATGGGAATCACCTGGTGAGGGATCACACCGGGAGGATGGTGCAACTCCGGCTTCGCTCCTACAACGGGATGTTGATGGGGCCCACTCTGCGGGCTAAAGCCGGGGACACGCTACGGGTCGAGCTTCGCAACGATTTACCTCCGAACCCGAACACCCACGCAGACCCGGAAGCCGCGGCGGCGGCGCACCACGCCGCCATGTCCGCCTGCCCCAATGTGCCTCACGATTTCAACACCACTAACCTTCACACCCATGGGCTGCACATTTCTCCCAAGAAGCCCGCGGACGATGTCCTGCTGAGCATTGGGCCCGGGGAGAAATTCAACTACATCTTTCCCATTCTTCCAGCGGGGAACCCAGGAACGAAGCCCGCGGAGCACTACCCGGGCACCTTCTGGTACCACGCCCATCGCCATGGATCCACCGCCATGCAGCTCGCCAGTGGCATGGCTGGGGCGCTCATTCTGACCGGGGATGTGGATGAGGTGCCAGAGATCGCGAGCGCCGGAGAGCGGCTCTTCCTGTTGCAGCAAATCGCCTATGACAAGGATGGCCAGATCGAGGACTTCGGTGCTCTCAACTCCAATTGGAACGATGTCGTTGCCAAGCATACTCGAGTCAACGGACGCCTCAAGCCTAGCTTCGCGATGCGTCCCGGTCAGATCGAGCGTTGGCGCTTGATCGATGGCGGCGTCTTCGCCGACGTTCCCTTCGAAGTCGTCCCTGCAACCACTGGACAAAGGCCTTTTCAGCTTCTTCAGATCGCCGCCGACGGCATTACATTTCCAGCTCCTAGGCCGGTAAGCGAAGTGGAGATGTCCCCCGGCTATCGAGTCGACCTCCTCGCTATAGCCCCTACTCAGGAAGGGGTGTACTACCTAAGGAAAAAGGTTTCTAAGTACGACTTCACTGCCTTTGGCCCTGGTGGGGAAAAGCGGTCGGACCCCGCGGGGGCACAAATCTTGGCGGAGATCGTGGTGAGGGGAGAACTCTGCCGGCGCAGTGAAGACGGTTGTGGCAGCGGCATTCCCAACCGACTCCCGGCACCGGTTCGGATGCTCCCAGACATCCGAGACGGCGAGCTCACAGCGCCGCCCAAGACAGTCACCTTCTCTGTCGATGGAAGTACCCGGCCACCCCAATTCATGATCGAAGGGGAGTGTTTCGATCCGGACGTCACCTTGCCAAAGTTTCAGCTCAAGAGGGGAGACGTGGAAGAGTGGCTCTTGGTCAACACCTCCAGTGGGCCCCATCCCTTTCATATTCACGTCAACGCCTTCCAAATCATGGAGCCGGGAAAGCCGCGGGTTTGGAAAGACACCGTGATCATTCCCCCCAACGGTCAAGTGCGAGTGCGCAGCCGTTTCGAGCGGTTCGATGGTCGTTTTGTGACTCATTGCCACATCCTCACTCATGAAGACCTGGGGATGATGCAAACCGTCGAGATTCGCTGACGCCTACGAAACCCGTTGGTAGATGCACCACCAAAAATTGATTGTTCTAGGTTAGGAGCTGGCGATGACTGAAGAAAAACAACAGCAAAGATATTGGCGGTCCGTAGAGGAGGCTCTCGCTCACATCGATCAGGCGGATCGGGGGCGCCCTCGGCAGCACTTTCTCATCCTCGGAGCCGGCATTGCCGGCCTCGCTGCGGCCTTCGAATTGGCAGGTCGAGGGCATCGGGTGGAGATTTTGGAAGCGACGGCGGATCGAGTCGGCGGCCGTTTGTGGACCTGGCGCTCGGAGGATGGCCGTTTCTACGGCGAGAGGTCCGCCATGAGGATTCCCCACAATCATGACTACACTCACCACTACTTGGCGAAGGCTGGCCTCGGCAGTGGGGATCTCCGGCCCTTTTGCAACTCCCTCGGTACAGGCTACTTCGCCATCGGCGATACCCTGGCGAGGGAGACCGAGTACAGCCAGAAGATCTACCCCCTCTTTCACGATCGTCTAACCCCGGAAGAGAGACGAGAGGCTGCCCAGAACCCGGGGAACCTCTTGGGCTATTACCAGAGAGATGTGATGAATGAGTTGACCGAAGAACGCCGGGCCGCCCTGCTGGCCGGCGACTTTCGTGATCCTTTTCTGGAGCAGCTGGACCGCCAGTCCTGGTACCAGCATCTACAAAGCGCTGGCGCCAGTGAAGGCGCCCTGGATCTGATGGGGCGGGTACTGGGCATCGCGGCGGTTTGGGATTGGAGCATGGCTGCCTTGCTTCGGGACGAGCTGAATCACCTGAATCCGAAATTCGAAGAGATCATTGGCGGCTTCGACCGTCTGCCAACCGGGCTGCGGGATCGACTGCCTCCCGGAGTGCACATACGCTTCAATCAGGAGGTGGAAGATATCTTCCCCGACCGGAAAGTGGTTCAGGTGCGGGATCGGGGGTCCTCGGCGGTGCGATTCCAACATTTCCAGAATCTCTTGGTGACGCTGCCCTTTCCCGTTCTGGCGAAGATGCCTCTGGAAGGGGTCAGCAGACCCAAAACAGCGGCCATTCGCGGCATGGGCTACGCCTCTGCGTGCAAAGATCTACTGGCCTATGAGACTCGGTTTTGGGAGGACGAAGGCATCTTTGGGGGTCGTTCCAAGACCGACGGCCCTGACCAGAAGGTAGAGTACTTTCGAGAGGCCTACTACCCCATGGACAACATTCCGGCGGCGGAGCCGGAGCCCAGTGGCCTGACCTTCCAAACCCGTTCCGGCGACGAGCTCAGCGGAATGTTCGGTCTCTACGTGGGCACCACGGAAGAGGCGGCACCGAATAGCGCTTCCTTGGATAACGCTTCCGAGTCTCGTGCCAAGGCCTCGACTTCCGGACCGGCGACTTTGTTGGGGGCCTACACTCTCAACGATGGGGCCAAGGCCCTACAGAACCTCTCCCCGGAGCAGCGACGAGCTGCGGTGATCGGCAGCCTGGAGGCGGTCCATGGAGCTGCGGTGAGGAATCCGGTGCATCACCTGGCCTGGTCCTGGGATGATTACCGTTGGACCCAGGGAGGGGTAGGCATCACCGAACCCAACTACCTGGTGGACCATTGGGCAGAGGCCAAGCGCCCGGAGGGACGGGTGTTCTTTGCCGGAGAGCATCTTTCCATCGCACCCGCTTGGATCCAAGGGGCCTTGGAGTCTTCCCTGCGAGAGGTTGCTGAGATGTTGCGGACCTCGGGCACCGAGGGGGAAGGAGGAGGAGATTCATGATTGTCGACGAACGGACCTACACCTTGGCGACAGGGAAGCTCGGCGAGTTGTTGAGTCTCTACCGGCAGGGAGGCTATGAGGCGCAGCGGCGGCATCTGGGTGAGCCCCTAGGAATCTTTTCCGTAGAAGTGGGGGAGCTCGATGGTTGGGTTCACATGTGGCGGTACCAGAGTGTGGAGGACCGAGCTCAGCGGCGAGCTCGTCTCGCCCAGGATCCGCAATGGCAAGCTTTTACCCGAGCGTCCGCTGGGCTCATCGTGCATCGACGCAATCGATTGCTGGAGGGAGTCGAGTTGGGGTGAGATCAGCAACGGGTCTTTCCCCTGAAGATCTCGAGGTACCGGGAGCGTGTCTCTCTGTGGTCTTTGGTGGCTTCTTATGGCTCCGGGGGAGCCCGGTCGACTCGCCCTAGTCATCTGCCTCGGTGGGCCTTCGTCGGATCTTAGCCAGGCTGGAGGTGTCACGACCGTTTCTTCTGCCCCAGGCGCCGCCTGGCGCCAAGTTATACTGCGGGCTCAAACCCATGAAACATTTTCTGCCCAAAGGCTTCGATCTAACAAGCTTAGCCCTGTGGGGAAAAACCTTTTTGGGCCAGTCTTGTAGGTGCGGAGCTCTAGGCCTCTGGGCGCTGATGGCTTTGATGCCTTTGATGCCCGGGGAGCTCGGCGCTCAGCCACGGAGTCTGGTGGGAGCTGGTGAGTTGGCTGCTGGAGAGGTACGCCAATATGAGATCTCTCTGACTCCGGGGAGGGCCACCCGAGTCTTCGTGGAGCAGTTGGGGGTCGACTTGACCCTTGAGATCCTCGGTCCCGGGGGCGGCAAGCTCGTTGAGGTGGATAGCCCCTTGGAGCGCTTCGGCTTCGAGTCAGCAGTGCTTCAGGATCCACCCGTCGGCGCTGTGACGATCATCCTTCGATCTGCGTGGCAGGGGGTGAGCCGAGGAGGGTACCGAGTCTCCACCGAAATACTGGACCTAGAAGACTCAGAGGCTGAGAATCGTCGACTGGCTGAAATCGCTTGGACCCGGGGAGCTAGTTGGTTTGCCGCCAGCGGCGTGGGCCAAGGGGCCCAGCAGGTCGAGGAGCAGAACGGTGAGAGCGGCGAGAGCAGCGGGACAACCTCCCAGGTCCTGGAAGAAGCATTGCAAGCCTTCGGAGAAGCAGCTCTGCTGTTCGGGGAGTCGGGATCGCGACAGCGCCAAGCGGCGTCTCTACAGGCTCAAGGAAGAATTCATCGCCAGCTAGGCCGGTCTCCCCAGGCTCGAGACCTCTACCGCCAGGCGGCAGAGATCTGGCGGACCTCGGCGGGTTCCCTAGGGGAGGCAATTGCGCGAAACGACCTCGGTCTGACCTCTTGGGATCTCGGGGAACTGGGGGAGGCCGAAGGGCACTTCCGAGGGGCCCTGGAAGGCCTAGCAGGGCTCGGTGAAGACTCTGCCGAAGCGGAAATTCAGCAGAATCTCTGCTTGATTACCCACGCCCGAGGCGATCTGACGGAAGCGGTCGATTGCTACGCTGCGGCCCGCGACCGGTTTCGCCACCTCGGGGAGCTCCGGTGGGAGGGAATCGCCCACAATAACCTTGGGTATGCCTATTTTGCCCTCGGCGAGCCGAGCCCGGCCATCGCCAGCTACCAACGGGCCTTGGAGATCCAGGAAGCGGTGGGAGACCGCGCAGGGCGAGCTCAGGCTCTCAACAATTTAGCGGTGGTCTACCGAGGAGTGGGGGAGGTGCAAGAGGCGTTGGTTCTCTACGACCAGGCCAAGGCCTTGCAGGAGGAGTTGGGGAACCAGCGCCAATTGGCGGCGACTCTCAGCAATCTAGGAGCTGCCTACCGGAACCTGGGGGAAGTCGAGCGGGCCAGATCCTACTTTGTCGATGCGCTCGCTTTGCGTCGCCGACTTGGGGACAGTCGTGGCGAGGTCTCCACCCTCGGGCATCTAGGGCAATTGCGCTGCGATACCGGAGAGTTCCCTGCTGGACTGGCATTGCTCCAGCGAGCTTTGGACTTGGCCCGGGAGGTCGACGGGGGCCGACGGGTCGGCTCCTCCCTGGTTCGCCTCGCCCACTGCCGCTTGAGCTCCGGGGATGCACGGGCGGCTCGCCTCGCCTTTGAAAAGGCGATTCGGCTGCTCGACTCCGACGGCGATGTCGTGCGCCGGGCTGAGGCCCTTCAGGGCCTGGTTCGGGCCTTGATCATTCTGGAGCGCTCCGCTGAGGCGCTAGCGCCCTTGCGGGAGAGTCTGCGCTTGCGCCTGGCTGCCGGAGATGCCCGGTCGGCGGCGATCACTCGGGTCACCCTGGCTCGCGCCTACCGAGAACAGGGGGAGCCGGGAGCTGCGCTGCGTGAAGTGGAGGCTGCCCTCGAGACCATAGAGACCTTGCGTTATCGCCTCGCCAGCCCGGAGCTTCAGGCTAGTTTTTTCGCCGCCCAGAGAGAAGCCTTCGAAGTGCAAGCGGGGGCCCTGGTGGAGCTTCACCGGCGGCAACCCGCCGAAGGCTTCGACTGGAGAGCTTTCCAAGTGAGCGAGCGCGCCCGGGCTAGATCGTTGGTGGATCTGCTCGAAGCTGGCGGCGCCCAAATCTCCACGGAAATTTCGGAGCCGATTTTGCTGAAGCAGCGACAAGAGCTGCGCCGTCGTCTCAACCTCAAAGCAGATCGGCAACGGCGAGCCCCTCGACCTGGCCCCGCCAGTGCTGGCAAAGAGGTCTTGGAATCGGAAATCGTCGAGCTTCAGCGGCAGCTCGATCTGCTCGAAGGGAGGCTTCGTCAGGGGGATCCTCGCTATGCCACTTTGGTGGCCCCAACAGCGGTTTCCAGGGCCGACATCGCCCAGCTTCTGGGGAGCGATACCCTTTTGCTGGAGGTGCTCCTGGCCGAGCCTCGGAGCCTTCTCTGGTCGGTCGATGGAGAAGGCATCACCGTTCACGAGCTGCCCGGTAGAGGTGAGATCGAAGCTTCGGTGGCGAAGGTCTACGACGGCTGGAGCACCCTCTTACCCAATGCCGTCGCCGACGCTCCTGCCGCGGAGCTCTCTTCCTGGCTCGTTGGGCCGGTGGCCGAGAAGTTGGCGCAAGGTAGCATTGGGCGCATTGTCATCGTGGCGGATGGTGCTCTCCACCTTCTGCCCTTCGCAGCTTTGCCGGCCATGGGTTCGCCCCGGGAGATTCTTCTGGACCGGTTCGAGGTGGTCTCAGTACCGTCCGTGGCGTCTATTTTGGCGAGACGACGGTGGCTTCCGGCTTCTCCGGGGAGCGGGCGCCGTGCTCTGGTCTTGGCGGATCCGGTTTTCAGCGACCGGGATCCGCGGTTGGCGGCGGTTCCTCCGTTGCCCTCCGCGCAAGTCTTTTCTTCCTCAGCAGCCCTTCCCTCCTCAGCAGTGCCGCCTTCCTGGGGAGGGTCGGCATTCCCCAACGCTGCAGAGCAACGCCTGCGCTCGCAAGAGGATGACCTCTTCCCCCGTCTAGCCTACTCTCAGGAGGAAGCCAGTGCCATTGCCGAGCTCGGTACCAAGCGAGTCGACGTTCTCTTGGGATTTGAGGCCCGGGTGGAAACTCTGCTGGCGGAGGATCTGTCCCAGTACCGTTTCCTTCACCTGGCATCCCACGGTTTGGTGGACGCCGTGAGACCGGAATCGGGAGGGCTGTTGCTTTCCCTGCGGGATGCCGAAGGCCGGGCGCTGAAAGGTTGGCTGCGTTTGGGGGATATTTATGATCTCCGCCTCGACGCGGAACTCGTCGTGCTCAGTGGCTGCCGTACAGCCCTGGGGCGGGAGCTGAAAGGGGAAGGCCTATTGGGTCTCTCCCGGGGCTTCCTGCACGCCGGCTCCCGCAGCGTGGCGGCAAGTCTTTGGGCCCTCCAAGATCGGGCTGCCGCCGAGCTCATGGAGTCCCTCTATCGTCATCTTTGGAAGAGTGGTTTACGGCCGGCGGCAGCGCTGCGGCAAGCTCAACTCGACTTACGAAGCCGACACCGCTGGAAATCACCCTTCTACTGGGCTCCCTGGGTTCTTCAAGGGGATTGGCAATAGGCCGGCGAGAAGGCTATTGGCGGCGGTTGAAGCTCACTTATTTGGACAAAGAAAGGCAAAGCGATGGCATTGGAAGATTTCACTGGCAACTACCGCATCGAGGCCGTGGAACGGGCGATGAAGGACTATGAAACTCTGAAGCATCCGCTCCGGGTCGAGACCGATGGTTTTCAACCCACAGTGACCTGCCTCGACGCAGGGCATTCCGGTCTCTATCAAGGGGTCACCTACGACGAGGAAAAGGACGTCCTTCGGGGCAAGTTCTCCGGTTCGACCCAAACGTCTTTCACTATTGAGGTAGTGGTGCCCAACAAGGAGATCAGCTGCATCCTAGGGGGCGATACGGATACCACCATCCCGGGTTCCTGGACGGCGGAAGATCCCAATCCGAATCCTAATGAGTCGTGAGGACCCCTTGGAGCCTAGGTTGTTCGGAAGTTTGCTGAAAACCTCAAAGCTCATCTTTCGGAGTGAGCCGCGAAAGCCAGGACCTCTTCCGCAAGATTCCTATTGAAGAGGAATCTCTCTCCTGTCGGGCTTGCCCGAAGCCTTCTGCACGGCCAGGGGGAAGG
>JAHZIX010000008.1 GCA_022601195.1 Deltaproteobacteria bacterium | reverse complement strand
GCTCTCGCTTCGGTCCTGGAGAACCTAGGTGACTCGCATCCCTCGGTGGCCAGCAGCCGCTCGAACCTCGCCTTGGTGCTGAAGGCTCAGGGGAATCTGGAGGGAGCGAAGGTTCTCCTCGAGCAAGCTCTCGCTTCGGACCTGGAGAACCTAGGGGACTCGCATCCTTCGGTGGCCAGAAGCCGCTCGAACCTCGCCTTGGTGCTGAAGGCTCAGGGGGATCTGGAGGGAGCGAAGGTTCTCCTCGAGCTCGCTCTCGCTTCGGCCCTGGAGAACCTAGGGGACTCTCATCCCTCGGTGGCCATCCGCCGCTCGAACCTCGCCAGGGTGCTTCAGGATCAAGGGGATCTGGACGGAGCTCGAGCCCTGGCCCGCCAGGCTGTGAAAACTGCGTCTCTCCAACCCGAAGGCTCCTATGTCAGAACCGGAGTGGAAGCCGCGATGCGAGGGCTCCTTGCTGGAGAGGGAGCTTGAGTTCTTCGCTGTTGAGGCCTGTTTCTAGTATAAACCGCGATGAGATTTACTTATTGCAGGTTGTAGCAATGCCCGAAATACCTCCAAGCTACTCCCTAGCACCCTCGGCCTCGAGGATGGCGGGATGAACGCTCAGGTACTAGAAAAAACTGGAATCGGGAGGAAGGCATGATCCAGCAACAAGGCTCGCAGCTGCTCCCCCTCTGGCGCGGTGCCGATCGATGGGTGCGACGTTTTCAGTACCCGTGCCTCACCGATCCGGAGTGCCGCTACGCGGTGGCGATCGACACCGAGGGAAAGTGGGGGTGTTCCTGTCCCGCGTGGACCCATGCCCCGAAGCGCAAGGCCTGCGAGCACATCCGGGCTAGGATGGCGAAGTGAGTTTCAGATCGAAACGGAAACCTACGGTCTCGAGCTCTCTAGCAGATCCGAAACCGTAGGTTCTCGGGCAAATGCCCCCGCTGGTCCAAGTACCGCTTCGAGATTGAGGACCGCCCGAGAGCGCTTTGTCCGCTAAGAGATCCGAGGTCTGGGCCTTGACGGTAGATTCCGCACCGTTACTGTCGAATTCCCTAGAAAAGCGAATGCGTCTCTTGTTCATCACGGGGCAGCATGTGGCCGTCAGTGGACAACAAGCCTGCCACTGCTCCGCCGTACACGAGTGAGCACGCCGGTCGGCAGAGGCTGCATCTCTGGGGGTGCTGAGAACTCAAAGGAGGGAAGATTGCCCTCTTCAGTTGGAATTGTGTCCGCTTGGGTTTGCAACTCGAGAAGAAATGCCTGGTCACTATCCAGGTGGGTGGGCGTCATGGAGGCGAAGAGCAGATCATCGGTTCCTGCTGTCAGGCCGCGACAAGCCTGTCCAGCGGCACCGCAAGTAGTCCACCCCACGGGGCCTATACAGGGAGCGCTACAAGGGCAGGTCGGGGTGCAGATCTGGTGACAGCCATTGACGGAGATGGCTTGGACGGGAAGAGCGAGAGCGACCAGAGTGAGACCAATGGTGATTGCCAATGGAAATTTCATATTGTTCGGGCGACCTTTCTTTTGCAATGGGTAATTCTTGGTTGTCTCCCTGCATCCTCGGAAAGTAATGGATAGAGGGAGCCTCTCTTTTGCTCGACCCAGCAGACTTAGGTCGGGCAGAGACACTTTCTTTGGGGATTTCCCCACGGATCCTGCCCCACGACACACCAACCATCACCGCAGTCAGAATCGACAGAACAGCCCCTCTGAGGAAAACAGGTCGTAGGATGGGGTAACCAGATCTTCGCTTCGGCGTCCGGCATCAGAAGATCGAGAGCCGTGAGGGGCAAGTTTGATGGCGTCGGATCGGCGTCCGCATCGCTGCCCGATTTGGTTAGGTTCGGCGTACCCTCGTTGGTCGGTCTTACCCCTGTCCATTCGGTTTTGGACTCAATATGACCGTCGTCGCTTTGAACCGTAAGGGTAGAGACGGGGAGAGGACCTTGGCAGACTCCGTATTCCCCACACGTAATGATGGTCGTAGGATCCGAGGGCACAAAGCAAATGAGCGAACATGGACAGCGGTACGTGCAAGTGTCCGCACATGGGGCTAGCACGGCCTCGGCCTTGATGATGCCAAGTGAGCTGAAAACAATCACGGCGGAACAGAAAATGTACTTCATGGTTGACCTCCTGTACGACGATACGGCAGGAATTGCCGGTATCTACTGAGATAGACGGTCCAGATAGATTCGAAACCTCAGCAAGGGATAACCTTCCCTTAATTAAATATGCGACAGTTTGGACGTAAGCAGATCACGAGTGGCGCACTCAATACCGCCAAGGGTGAGCTGGATGCCCATGCACGACCCCCCCCACCCCGATACGGTAGGCATCCCGCCTTTCCGGTCTAGCCTTTCCTTCTCACCGGATTCGTCACGAGAAGCCTCAGGTGCCTGTAGATGCAAGGTTTTCGCCCCGAGAACGACGCAGTCGTAGAGTCACTACGGCGAGGAAGGGATTGGGGCGAAGGACGCAGCAGATGCCGGCATCTAAGGCTTCGCAGTAGAAAGTTGGTGAGAAGGGACGGCAGGACCCCCAACCAGGCAGGGTTCTGTAGCTGGGGCTATTCAGATCGGACCAACCGTTGTGGTTGTATCCTATCGTTATCCCTAGGCACTGGCTGCTGGCCCAAAAGTGGAGAAATGACGATGGATCGGACGAGAATCACTGACCTTCAAGAGATCCGCAAGAACCTCGAGAGCCTCGTCGGCAAGTGGGCAGGCGAGGGTCGCGGAATCTTCTCGACGATTGACGACTTCTTGTACCGAGAGGTTTTTGAAGTCACCAGCCGCAATCCAGAAGAAGCTGCTGTTCATTACCACCAACAAACCTGGATCCGTCGCGACGATGGTGGAGACGGCAGAGATTCCCACTGGGAATCGGGTTTCATTCTGGCGCTAGACGATGGGCGAGTAGAAATTCTCAACGCTCAGGAATCTCGTCGGGTCGAGGTTCTCGTCGGGGAAATGTACTCCTTGGGAGAGGGTGCTTGGGTCATCGAGGTCTCGAGCTCGCTTCACGGCCACGACCCACGGATGGTCGCCACTAGCCGATCTATCCGATTCGAGCCCAAGACTCTGCGGTACCGCGTCGGAATGGCCACGACGAACGTTCAAGATATCCAAGCTCATCTCACCGCGACGTTGCGTCGAGTTGAGTAGCTGCAGCCAAGAGTGGCAACAAACGAACGGCCCCGTCCTTTTGCTCCCCTTCGAGCATTCCAAAAAACGATCACCAAGAGCTTGGAGAGAGAAAAGTCGCGAGGAGGTTCGAGCGATCGAGCCCCATTTTGGCGAGCTACTTCAGGGAGGTATTGGGAAACACCAATGACAGGAAGGATCGGTATTTCATCGAGGTGGTTTTTCGTCGAGGAAAGCGGATGTCTAGGAGTGAGGAGATTTTTGATATCATTGAAGTATGAATACTATGAATGATGCATACCAAGGGCCCTTCACTAGTAGATTTTTTCCTCCGGCTTTTCTCGTCTTGAAGCTCAGACTCTCTAAGATTCGAGTGCTCGGCCTGGTCATGCTGGGTGTTCTCGCTCTAGCTGCGAACGAGCTCACGAGCCCTTCCATTGGGGCCCAAGAGGCTCCGGAATCGGTGTTTGCCGAGATCGTCGACGTTCGAGTCGTGAACCTGGAAGTGGTGGTAGAGAACCGTAAAGGGGAACGAGTTCTCGACTTGACTGAGGGAGACTTCGAACTGTTGGTAGACGGCCAAGAGATTCCCTTAGAGTTTTTCAGCGAGGTTCGCGAGGGGCGAACGATGGCTGCGGCGGAAGGTTCGGAAGGGAGCACGGGAGGGGCGCAGCCACGCTTGGAGCCCGGCGAGCGAGTGGAAACCAGCTACCTGGTTTTCATCGACGACTATTTTACTCAAGCGAAAAAGCGCAACCGTTCTCTGGACGGCATCCGGGATTATCTCTCTCGCCTTGGGTCGGGAGATCGAATGGCTGTCGTCGCTTTCGACGGCCGCAAGATCGAGATGTTGTCGACCTGGAATCAATCACCAGCGGACCTCCAGGAAGTCTTTGATCGAGCCAAGGAACGAAAGGGTTTTGGTTACCTCACTCGGTCTTCTCTCCGGGAGTCAGCCAACGGGGAGTATGCGGCTCAGGATCTGGAAACAAAGGTTCGGACCGTCGCTTCGGCGGTGACCGCAACTCTACGTAGTTTTGCCAATCCACCTGGCCGAAAAGTGATGCTTCTCATTTCCGGCGGTTGGCCCTATTCCCCTCGGCGGTTTGTCTATGAATCCGATAACCTCGAAAACTTCGATCAGAGCCTTCGGGATTCCGACTGGGGGCGGCGTGTTCTCGGGCCGATCACCGAGACGGCGAATCTACTCGGTTACACGGTCTATCCCATCGACGTACCTGGGATCACTTCAACCGGTAGCGATATTTCTCAGGCCAGGCCGACGCGTCGTTTCAATACTGCTAGAGAAGATGAGATCCATTCGACCTTGCGGCTGATCGCCGATGAGACCGGGGGAAGGCCCTTACTGGATAGCGCCCGCCTCGACGCATTGGATCGCGTGGTTACCGATACCCGCACCTACTATTGGTTGGGCTTCACTCCTCTGTGGCAAGGCAACGACGAGAATCACGACATTCAAATCAAAATGAGGGAGAAGGGGCTCAAAGTGCGCCATCGAGAGAGCTTTCAGGATCTCTCCCGCAGCAAAGAGGTGTCGTTCATGGTGGAGAGTGCCATGCTCTTGGGCGACCTTCCCGGTAGCAGGCCGATGCGGGTGGAATTCCTAAAAGCCGAGAAGAAGCTACGCCGCTTAGAATTGCCGGTACGGGTCTACTTCCCTTTGGACGAAGTGACGGTCTTACCTCACCAGGGGCGATTCGTCACCCAACTAGAACTGCGCGTCGCAGCCATCGACGAGCGAGGCAACCGGAGCGATCTCGATCTCTTTCCAGTGACTCTGAGTGGTTCCCGACCGCCCCTACCGGACGAAGAAGGGATGCAGCAGCTCACCTTGAACCTACGCAAGCGATCCCAGGAATTGATTTTCTCCCTGCACGACACCCTCAGCGGGGCCATTCTCTTGGAGAGGGTGCAGTACCAACCCTAGCTCTTGGCAGTGACCTAGGGGCAGGTCTCAAAGGCCTGAGTGTCCTGTAGGGGTTGGAAGGGAGAGCCCTGGGGGTTGACGTAGGTGCGGGTGAAGCCGGTTTGGATATCCTGCACGGTCAAGGTCGTTTCCACGTTGGTCAGTCCTCCGGCGAACACCCAGAAGCTCTCAAAGGAAGTGGAGCAACCATTGAGCACTTTGGTGACCACCTCGACGTTGGAGGGGTTGAAAAACCAAAAATAGCCGGTGTCCCCGGTGAGGGGGACAGCGTGGCCCGGGCCGGTATCGCCCTGACGGGTGCGCCAAGTCATCTCCAGTCGAAAGCGGCCCTCTCGCAAGCAGAGGGAAGTATCCTGATTCACGCAGGGCTGGGGAAGCTGATCATCGTCGAGCAGGGTGATCTGAGCCGTGACCGGAGAGCCGAGAGCAGCACCTCCTGCGGCAGAGCTTAGGGAGAAGGAAAAGGTCTCGTTGCCTTCGACTCCCGTATCGTCGATGAGGCCCACCGAAATCGTCTTCTCACCCCCTTCGCCATCGCTCCAGGAGGTGATACCCACCGACGGAATGAAGTCCTCACCGGCCTCCGCGGTGCCGCTGGAGGTCGCGTAGGTCACCGAGACGTTGCCGTCGGTGCCATCCCGGCGGCGCAGAGTGATCTGGACTTCGCCGTCGCCTTCCGTAGCGGAGTAGGTCGACGCGGTGAGCTCGAGAATACCTGGCTCGCCACCGTTCCCAGAATCGATCAGCCGGAGCAAAGCATCGCCTCCGGTGAGGTAGATTTCTCCGGAAGCCGCTTCACCGAAGGCGGTGATCCCGGGGAGGGTGGCTGTTAGGGGAGTCTCCGTCCAGCCGTTCCCGGATCTGGTAGCTGCCCAGAGGGTTCCGGAGCAGAAATCGCCGTATAGGTAGGAGCCCACCAAGGCTTGGATGGCTGAACCTCGATAGACATAGCCGCCGGTCACCGAACAATGAAAATCGGGTGCGCCATGGCTGTATTCGAGAACCGGAGCCGTGTAGAGGGAAGAGCTGCAAGGGGGGGGTGAGGTAGAACAACCGGAGGCGTCTCCCAGACAGAGAGTGCCCTCGAGAATCTTCCAACCGTAGTTCTGCCCTCCTGGTAATCCTGAGGCTTGAAAGTTGATTTCCTCACGGTCGTTCTGGCCGACATCTGCAATGAACAGGTCGCCGGTCTCGCGGTCGAAAGAGAACCGCCAGGGGTTACGCAGCCCCGTTGCCCACACCTCGTCCGGGGGATTCCCCGGTCCCAGGAAAGGATTGTCCGGAGGGATGCCGTAGAAAGGGGGCGAGCCAACATTCTGATCCACATCCAGCCGTAGCATCTTGCCCAACAGTGAGTCCTCTCGCTGCCCGTGGCAGAACGGGTCGAAGCCAGAGCCACCGTCACCGGTTCCCAAGTAGAGATAGCCATCCGGGCCAAACTGCAGCTGCCCGCCGTTGTGGTTGCCAAAGGGTTGCACCACGGTGAGAAGGGTTCTCTCGCTGTCGGAATCAGCTCGATTCGGGTCCGTGGACACCCGAAAACGGCCTACCGTCGTGTGGCCGTCATCGCGGGTGTAGTGGACAAAGAAGAAGCCGTTCTCGGCGAAAGATGGGTGAAATGCAATGCTGGTGAGGCCCTGTTCGACTCCAGAGGAACGGACTCGATCGCGGATGTCGAGGAAAGGAGTCGCTCGAAGCGAACCATTCTCCAGAATCAGGACTTGGCCCGTCTTGAGAGTGATGAATAGGCGTTCGTCTCCGGCGTGGGTGATCGCTACAGGAATTTCCAAGCCGGTGGCGATCACTTCGAGGCTGACCGATGGCGGGCCCCCCGCTTGGGAACTTGCTGCCATGATCCACCAAAGAGACGTGGAAAGGGCCAGGAGGGGGTGCAGTTTGGGCATTCGGTAACTTCTCCTTGCAGATGAGAGGGCTCCTGACTTTCCGAGAACCTCCAAGGCCCTATGCTACATTCCGGCAGTGCTACTTTTCGGCAGGGTCCCAAACCGGCCCGGGCACTCAAGGGAGGAGTCATGAGCCAGGAGCGACAGAAGGCAGGTTTCTCAGAAGCAAGCCCCCGTTTGCTCTCCAGGGAACCAGTCCAGGGTGCCGACGGCATTTGGCTCCAGGACTCTCCCGAGAATTTGATGATCATCAACTCGGTTTTGTCCCTCGACAGCATTTCCGTCGGCGAGTTTCGCCGGCTCTGGGAAACTCGGGTGGTCCAAGCCGGCGGTGGGAATCGCTACCCGCGCTTTCGCCGCAAAATCGTCTTTCAAGGCAACCGTCCCCATTGGGAAGATGACGGCGACTACGATGTCTCCCGCCATGTCGTAGCTGCTCCCGGTGAGATTCGGACGGAAGAGGCGCTCCAAGACTATGTGAGCTCCCTGGCTCACCAGCCCCTGCCGGCGGATCGCCCTCTCTGGCAAATCCAACACGTCGAGAATTTCAAGGACGGCAGCAGCGCTTTTATCAGCCGGATTCACCACTGTATGGGAGATGGGTTGGCACTCATCCCCGTATTGTTTTCCCTCATGGATGAGGCAGATCCGGTGACCGAGTTGCCCGGCGATCGGGTCGCCAAGAAACGGCCCAACCGCTGGGCGATGGCGGCCAAGTTACCTGTCTTGGGACCTCTCGTGTTAGCCCAGAAGATGATCTGGAAACGAGATATCAGTGCGGTGCACGGTCCGGATCTGGGAGGGCGGAAACGGGTTGCCTGGACCAAGAAATTCGATTTGAAACAGGTCAAGGCGGTCAAGAATCACTTCGAGGCTACGGTCAACGACGTGCTCATGGCTTGTGTCGGAGGGGCTTTTCAACGGTACCTGGGAACCGCCCACAGCCAGGTCGTCGAAAAGGTGAGGGCTTCCATGCCCGTGAGCATTCGTGCTCAAGGGGATGCACCGGAGATGAACAATAGATTCGCTGCGGTGCTACTAGAGTTGCCCGTGGGAGTGGAGGACGTTCGGACCCGCGTGGCGGCCACCAAACTGAAGATGAACGCCTTGAAGCGTTCCGTGGAACCCCTCGTGACCTACGGCCTCTCGCGCATTCTCCTCAAGACGATGCCTCAGAAAGTCAGCCGACGATTGATCGACTTCCTCGCCAACAAATGCACCGCGGTGGTGACCAATGTTCCGGGCCCACAGGAAGATCTCTACATAGCCGGTAGGAGGCTGCGGTCGATGGTCTTCTGGGTGCCCCAGCGAGGCAAGATCGGAATCGGTATCTCCATCTTGAGCTTCGCAGGAAATGTGCAGGTAGGAGTGATCGCGGATACGGAGCTGATCCCGGAGCCGCGGAAGTTCGTTCATTCCTTCGAGGAGGAGTTCGAGCACATGGTCGAAATGGTCCAGGCGGGACAGTAGAGGCGCGAACCGCTCGTAGCGCGCCGTCTCTAGCCGAACGCTTTCAAATATCCCCTCGAAGAAGAGGCTCCCCAGCCGGCTCAGCTGCCACCGCGTCGCCCTTTCCCTAGCAGGGCTTTGAGGCCCCGCTCCGCTAGCTCAGCCCCCGTCTTGGCAACGCTCTTGGTGGTGTCCGTCAGCACTTCCGGCGTCGAGATCGAGGCCACCCCTTTGACGACTCCCTGGCGAACGCGCTCTTCCACCAGGGTGCCAACCTCTTCGAGGGTTGCGTCGAGGGTGCGTTCGAACTCTTCCCGGGCAGCGGCCAATTTCTCGTCGAGCTCATGGCGTAGCCGCTTTTGGTACAGAAAGTAGAAAACGGTGATGGTGAAGAGGCTGGAAAGGGCCGCCGTTGACAATATGACCAGGGCTTGGTTCAGCATGAGTCCCCCAAAGCTATTCGCGACAAGATATCTCTTCTCTCAGCCCACTCTCTTCCCTCAGCCCACTCTCTTCGCGGCGCTCTTTTTCGTATCGCCCTTTTCGTATCGCCGTGAGCCCCTCAGACGCCGAATACCAGAACCAACTGGGCGATTCCTGCCAAGGCTCCGAGCACCCCTCCGACCAGAATCAACTTGAATTCGTCCTCCTGGAAGCAGGGGCGAAGAAGATCTTGGAACTGAGCCGGCGGAAGACTCTCCATTCGCTCTCTCATGAAGCCCTCCACGACGATCGCTCGGTCTTCGATAAAGATGTGGTTGTCGAAGGGGTCCGCCGAGACATCCAAAGCCTTCTCTCCGACTTTTTCTTTGATGCGGGCAAAGTTTTCCAGGCCAACGGCTACTTGGGCCACGGGCCGGATGACTCCCACCGCTTCATCGACGATGGGTTTGATGTGTTTTTTGATGAGGCTATGACTGCGCTCCGACTTCGGTCCCGACAGCATGGAATGAGTCAGAGCGCGAAGGGTGAGGATCTCTCGAGTGACGATATGGCACCAGACACCGGCAACCTCCTTTTGACGTTTCAAAAAGAGGCCCTGGAGAGTAAACGGTCCCATCTTTTTGGGCTCGAGCGGTCGGAAGATCAGGTTGAGAGCGATCCAATTGGTCGCCAGGCCTACCAGCAGACCGAATACCGGCAAGATCCACCAGAGAGGAAAGAAGATCCACACGGCCAACTGGACCAAGCCGAAGAGGAAGCCGAAGTAGAAGCCGGAACGGATGATGAATTTGAATTCAGCAGACCCGGATTCTAGGAAGAGACGATTGAGCAGCACTTTGTCCGACACCAGCCGATTCACGATCATGTGCTTCAAGTCGACGACTTCTTCGACATTTTCACCAATCTCGGAGACGAGATTCTCGACCAAATGGGGCAGGCGCTCCCGGACCCGTTCATAGACTCGATCCCGCACCAGGCCCAAGAGGTTCTCCCACAGTACCGGGTTCGTTTCCAGCATGATCTCGTCGGTAATCTCGTCCATCCGAGGGTCTAGGGATCGAACGATATGAGCGGAGATCTTCTCCGGCTCCATGTGCTCGAAGACCTCGGGCAAGGTGCCGAGACGGGACATGGTGGAATCCATGAAGGTCTCGGCCATCTTGGAGGCTTTGGAGGGAATGATGCCTTGCCAGCCCAGAAAGGGTTTCCAGCCAATGAACTCGAGGGGCAGGAAGGTGAGCTTGACGGCGACCCAATTGGTGCTCCAGCCCACAAAGGCAGCTACCAAAGGGATACTGACGTACTTCCAGAAATCTGGGTGTTGCAGAACTTGGTCGATCATAGAGGTGCTTGCCCGTAGCGGCAGAGTATACCGATACCCGGTGGAGGAATGGGGCTGGTGGGTGTATCCAGGTCCGGCATTCTAGAGCTCGGCTACGAATGATCCAAGCCCAGGCTTCACCTCCACATCACCTTTTCTTGGTTCCAGATTGGTTCCAGATTGTCTTCGCCCTACTTCGGGGTCAGCCATGCACTTTGAAGCCGGTCCTGAACCGGGGCCTGAATCCAGACCTGAATTCGGGGTAGAGGAATCTGCGATAAGCTGCCTCTTACCGGCTACTTCTCAGAAATTCTCGGAGCTTTCTAGTGCATCTTCCGTCCGCAGAAACCCGCCAACAGGTCGAGCGCACTCTCAAAGTGGTGTTGGTGCTCAATCTATTGGTGGCTGGGACCAAGCTCCTGCTGGGCTTGCGAATCCGCAGCATCAGCATGGTGGCGGATGGTTTTCACTCTCTCATCGACACCGCTTCCAATGTCGTTGGGCTGGTGGGGATTGCCATGGCAGCTCAACCTCCGGACGAAGATCATCCCTACGGTCATTGGAAGTTCGAGACTTTGGCTGGGCTATTCATCGGCGGCTTGTTGGCCATGACCGCTTGGGAAGTCTTGCGGAGCTGTTTTGATCGCCTGCTTTCCGGATCGGTTCCCGAAGTCAGTCCGGCCAGCCTGGTGGTGATGGGGGTGACGGTGGTCATCAATCTCGCCGTCTCGACCTACGAACGGCGGAAAGGGGAGTTGCTGCGCAGTGACATCTTGACCGCGGACGCCGTCCACACCCGCAGTGACGTCTATGTTTCCCTGGCGGTGATAGGTAGTCTGCTGGCCGCCCAGGCGGGATATCCCCAGTTGGATCTGCTGGCTGCCTTGGTGATCACCGGTGTCATCGCCCACAGTGCCTATCTGATCTTGAAGCAGAACGCCGGCCGCCTGACCGATCCGGCTCTTTACCCGGCAGAGGAAATCGAAGAACTGGCCTTGACGGTGCCCGGTGTCGAAGGGGTGCACAAGGTTCGTACCCGCCACGGTCGGGAAGGAGGGTATGCGGACCTCCACATTCAGGTGCGAGCCGATCTCCCTATCGCCGAAGCTCACGCCATCGGTCATCGGGTGACGGATTTACTACGCCAGGAGTACGGGCTGCACGATGTCATCACCCACGTCGAGCCCCACGATCCGACCGGCCAATTCGCTGATGCGGCCAGCCCTTCGCAGAAGCCCTAGACAACGCAGCCCTGGGAAATTCAGCTGCCAGAAGCGACTCGAGAGTGCCGTCAGGAACCTCTGGGCCCTTCGATGAGGCCTCGGGTGAAGTCCAAGGGCTCTCCCTCGGTGCACAGAATGTTGTCCTCGATGCGAATGCCGCCACAAGGAGTCAGGCGGTCGATGAGATCCCAGTCGAAGAGTTCTTTGTGGGGGCCGGAACGAAACGGCTCCAACAGCATGGGGATGAAATACAGACCTGGTTCGATCGTCACCACCTGCCCGGGCTCGAGAATGCGAGTGTTCCGAAGGTAGGGGTGATCTTGAGGAGGGGGTACTTTCCCGCCATCGGGACCGGCCTGGTGTCCACCCACATCGTGCACTTGGAGGCCCAACTGATGACCGACCCCGTGGGGCAGAAAGGGGTGGGTCAGGCCTTTTTCGAAGGTTTCTTCTGGCGATCCGGTTATCAGGCCACCCTCCACCAGCAATTCGGCGACACCCCGATGAGCCTCGAGATGAACCTCCAGGTAGGGGCGACCGGGGGTGCACAGGGCGACCAGACGGCGCTCCAAGGCGTCCATGCCAGTCAATAGTTGGAGGAACACCGGATCCGTTTCCGGCCTCGCCCAGGTACGGGTGATGTCGGCAGCTTGCCCCTCCCAGGCGGCGCCGGCATCGAGCAACAGGACATTCCCTGGCGCCGCTTCCCGTCCCCGTTTGTGTTGGTAATGGAGAACGGCTCCTCGGTCGTCCAGGGCGACGATGGTGCCATAGGGAATCTCCCATTCCAGTTGATCCGAGGCTTCTAGATAGGTCCAGTGGATTTCCCGCTCAGAAGCGCCTGCTGCGAAAGCCTGGCGAGCCGCCTCATGACCTGCTGCGGCCTTCTCCGCAGCGCGAGTCAGTTGGCCGACTTCGTGGGAAGTCTTGTAGGCCCGAAACCAATCCAAAGGAGCGATCAGCCGATCCGGAGCGACGTTTTCCGTGGGGATTCCGGCCTCCTGGGCCGCTTCCGGACAGCTGCCCACATAGCCGATCCCATTCAGGGAGCCCAGGGCCGCAAGACCTTCCGCGAAACTGGCGGCTTCCTTGAGATCCACTTCGCCTTCCCAGTAGGACTCGGCCGGGGGAGTCGTGTCATACCAGTAGTCCTGGGGCTGGACCCGGACGACCTGGGGACGCTGCCCGGGGCGAGCCAGTACCAAATGCTCTGGGCCGTTCAGTGGTACCCAGCGAAGGAAATGGGGCGCAGCTCGAAACACGATTTCCTGATCGTCGGCAGGGTAGTACTCAGCACGACCGGAGTGGAAGAGAACGCCCTCCAAGGGAAGGCCTTGTTTTTCCGCTCGCTCCAGGGACTGGCCTAGATAGCGGTCGAGAGTCTCCAGGTGTTCACGGTAAAGCTCGGTGGTGCTCATCTCATCTCCTTCGCCGGTTGATGCTTGCGGCAGAGTATCTCAATCTCGACGAACCTCTATGGCTTCGTCTTTTGGGGATTCGCCTTTTTTGGGAGGGGCTCCCGGGAGGGTTTGGCTTTTGTGGGGACCTTGTGAGGAGGTGGCAATTTGGATCCGGGCTTGCGTCGGTAGACGGTCACAAAGCCGCGTCGGTTGGGCTGGTCGAAGCGTGCGACTTCCTCATAGGCCCGGCGAAACCAGCGAGTCCTGGCGAGGTTGGCGAGGTGGCTACGCTGCTTCTTTCGGGACAGAGCGACGACAAATTCAGCTGGCTGTACCAGGAAGGCGCCACGGAAATCTCGCTGCGGGATAAAAGGGAAAACTTTGGGGTTGACCATCCCTAAGAGATCTTCCAACGGGCGCTGACTGTAGAAGCCGAGAACTCCAATTTCGGTCGCCGCCAGGGATTCGTCCGGGGTCGAGTTTTCTTTGATCCACAAAGCAGCTTGCCGATAGGCCGGGAGACGCGCCGACCATTTGGGGCCGTTAACGGATTTCCAGCTGGTTTGAGCGAAGGAAATCACCAATGGAAGCAAGAGAAGCCCCACCAGCACGGGGGCGATGACATAGCGCAGAGGTTTCCGAGTCGGGGATTTCGGTGCCGGCAGGATCTGGGTGGACCATTTCTTTGCCAGTCTCACCGCACCGACGCAGGCATAGCCAAAGCCGTAGAGGAGAGCCACCGCCGTGGGCACCGTGTACCAGCTAAAGAAGGCGACTCCGAGGAGGGGGTAGGCCACGGCTAAGGCGATGGAGTAAAGCACTAAGAGTCGTCCCGCCCGGCCGGAATGTCGGAAAAGGGGGATTTGACCGACGGCTCCTACCGCCAGCAGCCATAGAGCCAGTGGTCCGCCGTGGCGATGCCATGCGGGAAGAGCTTTCGGCCAGAAGTTCAGGCGATGACCAACACCGCCATTCATCTCCGCCAATAGCCGCTTGGACTCCAGGGTCACGGGAACGAAGCTGCCGAAATAGATCTCCGCCGCTAGGGCACCGCCGAGGATCATGGCGCTGGCAGCGATGCCGTAGCGCCAGGGCAGGCGGCGGCTCTGAAACCACCACAGGAGTCCCAGCAGGCCGACCCCGAGGCCCGCATCGGGGCGACACCAAACCGCGGCTCCGGCGAGAAGGCCCGCCAGCCAGGGGTGTTTCTCGATGCATCGTGCGCCAGCGAGGAGCAGGAGTAGCACGATGGAAGCGGCGCCGCTGTGGCTGGCCCAAACGTAGCCCGAAAGAAGCACCATGGAGCCACCGAAGAAAGCTTCCGGGAGGCGGTCTCGGCGTTTCGCTTCCAGCAACAGGACCAAGGCCATGGAGAACAAGCTCAATCCGGTGACCAGGGTGGCGAGCCCGGGAAGACTCAAGCCGCTGAGGCCATGGAGCGCCGCCAAGAGGAGGCCCAGTCCCGGATTCGTCAGTCCTAGAATCCGTTCTCCCGGGTTGAAGACGAAGCCATGACCCTGGACCAGGTTCTCTGCGTACCGAAAGGTGACAAAGAAATCATCGAGGGCCTTGCCGGAATGTTGGTAGACAAAGTAGATCCCCAAGGGGACCCACAATGCCACCACCAACCAAGACCAGCCGAAGGGCCGCTTCCAAAGGGATGAACGATCGGCGCGCTGCAAGCTCAAAGGTGATCTCTCCTCAGGACATCAAGAAGGCTCGAGATTCGGGCGTATGATGTCAGGTTAAGACTTCCCTGTGGAGGCGGATGAGGTGTCTTCGGTCGTTTCCAGGAAGAGCTCAGCGACTCGGGGTTTGATCACCTTGCCCAGGGCGTTTCTGGGTAGTTCTTCTATCACGAGAAATTTTCGCGGCAGCTTATAGGGGGCCAGAATTTCCTGGGTCCAGGGACGAAGCTCGTCTTCCGAGAGAGCAAAGCCTTGGCCGACGACGAGAGCTGCAGCGATCACCTGTCCCCACTCGGGATCTTGGAGCCCGACCACCGCACAGTCTTGGATTCCGGGGTGGTCCCGGAGCACACTTTCTACTTCTAAGGCAGAGACTTTATAGCCACCGGTTTTGATGATGTCGACGCTGCTTCGACCCAGAATACGATAGCTACCTTGCTCGAAGACGGCGACATCACCGGTGAGGAACCAACCGTCTCGAAAGGCCTCAGCGGTCTCCTGGGGCTGCCTCCAATACTGACTGAACACCGCAGGCCCTCGCACCCTCAGCTCCCCGGGCTCTCCTGCGGGAACCGATTGCTCGTGTTCGTCCACCAGGCGGACATCGACTCCCGGCAAGGGTTGCCCCACATGGCCAGGTCGCCGGTTTCCCTCGAGGGGGTTGGAGAGGGCCATGCCAATCTCGGTCATGCCGTAGCGCTCCAACAGGACATGCCCGGTGATGCGCTGCCAGGACTCGAGGACCTGAACGGGAAGGGCTGCGGAGCCGGAGACCATGAGTCTCAACCGGGCAGCTCCTTCGGAAAGCTTCCGTTGGTGAGAAGAGTCCTTCGACTGCCAGGCCCGGATCAGCCGATGGTAGATAGTCGGGACGGCCATGAAAAGGGTGATCTCGCCGCTGGCGAGACGTTCCCAAACGGCGTCGGCGTCGAATTTCCCCAGGGACTCCCAAGTCGCCCCGGACCACAGGGCGCATCCCTGGATATTGACGAGCCCGTGGACGTGATGCAAAGGCAGTACGTTGAGAATTCGGTCCTCTTTCTGCCAACCCCAACTGGTGCGGAGGGTTTCCACCTGAGCCTGGAAGTTGCCGTGGGTGGCGACCACTCCCTTTGGCTTTCCCGTCGTTCCACTGGTGTAGAACAGAGTCGCCGGATGGTCCCCGGTGATCGTGGGGAAGGCCGGGTCGGCGAAGATCGCAGGGATCTCTTCTAACTGGCAGGGGCGAATTTCCAGGTCGCGAGCCAGCGGAGATAGAACCTCGACGAAGCCGGAGTCGAACAAGGCCCAGCTCGCATCGGAGTCCCGCAACACATGTTCCAACTCTGGCCTAGGATGAGACAAGCACAGGGGGACGGCGACACCACCGGCCCGCCAGATGCCCCAAAGGGCCGCCACAAAGCGAAAGCCCGGAGATGCCATGAGGGCTACCCGCTCGCCGGCCAGGTCTTTTCCTCCCTGGAGAAGAAAACTAGCGATTGCACTGGAGGCGTCGATCACTTCTCGGTAGCGAAATGCCTCGCCGGCGTTGATCACCGCAATTCGGTCCGCGTGAGACTCAGACCTATCGATCCACTTCATGGCGATACACTATGGGGTGTGCTGGCCGTTGTGCAAGGGAGGCTGGGAGGAGCGGCACGATGTTGAAGGAATCTACAGCCCGGAGTAAAGGCTCTCGATGGCTCGGACCTGCCCTCCGATGGCGGTTCTTGGTAGAAGAAGTTGGGACAGGTCCCTGGTCCGATCCCGATCCCTCACCTCGATCCACCGTCCGATCCCAGGTTCTTGCCGTCGCCGGACTCTTATCGCGGGCTTCCAATAAAGGAGACGATCATGTTTCGGAGAACGATCCTCATTGCGATGGTAGTGACAGGGGTAGTAGCCACGATTGTTCCCCGGGTAGGGGCGCAGACCGTAGAAGAGGTGATCGAGCGCAATGTCGAGGCTCGCGGTGGTCCGGAGGCCTGGAAAGCCATTGAGACCATCCGAATGACCGGGACGATGAGTCTGGGAGATGCTGTGAGCGGACCTTTGGCCGTTGAGTTCAAGCGACCGGATCGCATGCGTATCGAATTTTCGGTAGAAGGAGCACCGGCCATCCAGGCCTATGACGGCGAGACGGCCTGGGCTGTCGTGCCCTTTGCCGGGGCAGGGCCAAGAAAGTTGGCGCCGGAGCAGATGGCGGAGATCGTCGAACAAGCGGATTTCGAAGGGCCTCTGATCGGGTACCAAGCCAAGGGCCACGAGGTTGAGCTTCTCGGTCGAGCCAAGGTCGATGGCAAGGAGGTCTTCGAGATTCTGGTGAAGCGCAAGGGAGGGGCGTCTGTGGTGCTCTCTCTCGATGCCAGTAGCTACCTCGAGATTCGCCAGACCGTGTCTGAGGTGGTTCAGGGAAATGAGGTTGAGGTCATCGTCGATGTGAGCGATTACCGAGAGGTCGCGGGAGTCCTTTTTCCCTTCCAGATCTCCCAAACCATCTCGGTAGCTCCAGCACCTCAGATCATTAGATTGAGCAAGGTCGAAGTGGGAGTCGAGATCTCTGATGACCGCTTTTCATTTCCACAGCCATCCGCCTCTGTAGACCAGTAAGCCAGGAAACTAGTAGAACAATCGACCCGTCGGTCAGTCAGGGGCCAGGGAAAATGGTCTCGTCTCTCCTACACGGCGAGGGTAGACCTTGCGTGAGAGACGAGACCTAAAACAAGCATTTACCGGTGAGCGTAGTACCCGGTAATCGAGCGGGCCGAGTCAGCGAGACCCAACAGCTCTTCAATAGGAATCGGTTCGCCGGCGGGGAACTGGTCGAGAATTCCCCGTTCGAAAACCAGTAAAACACCATCGGTGGAGGGGTGTTCTCCTTTTTTCAAGCCATCTCCGACCTCGTCAGCCGCACGGAAAAGGGCCTGGAGGGTAGTACTGGCGCTACCCTTTGTGGGGGCTCCGGTCGGGTAAGCTTCACGATTGGAACCTTCTGGAAGAGTGATGGTGACGGCGTCGTAGTCGCCGCTTCCCAGGTCCATGAGACGAGCTTGAAGGTCAGGAGTGTTTCCTTGGCTTATCGGATCGTTGGCGTAGCCGACGACGGAGCAGCTCGGAACGATGCCGTTATATCCATTCTCACAAGGGCCGAGAAGGATCCCTCCAGGGCCATAGCTATAGCAATTGATATATGCCTGTGCGGCACTGGGGACTAATAACGCCAGCCCTAGGAGTAGTAGAAAGCCCGTGCGAGCTAGATTGGTTTTTTCCTGCTGATTGTTCATTTTGTCTCCCAATGAAGGTAGATGATCGCCCTTATTTTTGGGCTCGCCTATCGAGCCACGGTTGGTAACGCGCAGAGATCTGGAAAAAGGGCTCAAAAAATGTGGGTTATTTAACGTTGGGAGTCGGTGGACCGTAGAATAGAGTAGGAGTTACTCGGGCCGGATTCTCGAAGAGGAATAAATCGTCTGGGTGGAATTTCTATTTTTTTATGAATCATCAACAAGAAAATGTGACAGGTCTTCTTCTCGACTGGAGCACCGGTAACGTAGAGGCTCTCGAAGAGCTCTTACCCTTGGTGTATGACGAGCTCCACCGGTTGGCTGCCGGTTACTTCTTTGGTGAGAAGCGAGGGCATACCTTGCAAGCGACCGCTCTCGTCAATGAGGTCTATTTGAAGATGGTCGACCAGAAGAGAGTGCGATGGCAGAATCGAGCCCATTTCTTTGGTGTCGCTGCCCAAATGATGCGGAGAATCCTGGTCGATCATGCACGCAAGAGGAGTGCTTCCAAACGCGGTGGTGAGGTGCAGAAATTAAGCCTCGACGAAGCGCGAGACGCGGTGCCTGAGCCGTCGGTGGATCTGCTGGCGCTGGATCAAGCATTGACCGATTTGACAGCCCTCGATCCTCAGCAGACTCGGGTCGTGGAGTTACGGTTCTTCGCTGGACTGAGTGTTGTGGAGACGGCGGAGGTCATGAGCATTTCTCCGGCAACAGTGAAGAGAGAGTGGAGTGTTGCCAAGGCCTGGCTCTTTCGCCGCATGGGCAGCGCCTGAGGCCTCGGGCGCCGAAGATGGAGAGTCAAGGGAGCTGGCAGCGGGTCAAGGCGGTCGTTGCCGAAGCCCTGGAGCTGCCGCCGGCCCAACGCAGCGATTTTCTCGACCGGAGTTGTGGGGAGCAACCAGCCCTGAGAAGGGAAGTGGAGTCTCTACTCGAATCCTATGACTCTGCTGGCGGTTTTCTCGAATCTCCTGCTGCTGAATCCCTCGCCCCGCTGCTGTCGTCCTCCCAAGCCCGTCTGCACAAGATAGGTCCCTATCGGGTGGGCAGGGAGATCGGTCGAGGAGGCATGGGAGCCGTCTTCCTCGCCAGCCGTGAAGACCCTGCCTTCCAGCACGTGGTCGCCGTGAAGCTGATCAAGAGGGGCATGGACTCCGATGAGATCGTGCGCCGCTTTCACCAGGAACGAGACATCCTAGCCCGTTTGGATCATCCCCATATCGCTCGCCTTTTGGATGGAGGTACGACGAAGGAGGGCCAGCCTTACTTCGTGATGGAGTACATCGAAGGGTTGCCCTTCGATCGCTACTGCGACATTCATCAGCTATCTGTGCGGCGCCGCTTGGAGGTGTTCCGGGTGGTTTGCGGCGCCGTTCAGTTTGCTCATCGCAACTTGGTAATTCATCGGGACTTGAAGCCATCGAATATTCTCGTCACCGAGGAGGGCCAGCCGAAGCTGCTTGATTTTGGCATCGCCAAGCTCCTCGATGCGGACGAGTCTGCGCCCTCGGGCCAGCCAACAGTGACCGCTCAGAGGCGTTTGACGCCTCGCTACGCCAGCCCAGAGCAGATTCTCGGGGATCCGGTGACCACGGGGAGCGATGTTTATTCTCTGGGGGTCTTGCTCTACGAGCTACTGACCGGACGCCTACCCAATCAGCCTGTCCAGCAGCTAGGGGCGGGGGAAGCTCGGTCTTTGCGCGAATCCTCGCCGGAGCGGCCCAGCAGCATTGTGACCCGGGATTTGGGGGCTGCTTTCGAATCGACCTCGGGGCAAGCCACTCAGTCAGAGAACGACCCAGCTGCGCCGAGGGAATCGAATCAGGTCAGCCGGCTGCGGGGAGAAGAGCCCCACCGACTGAGTCGCCTCCTCAAGGGAGATCTGGACAACATCGTTCTCAAGGCCTTGAGCCCAGAGCCAGACCGTCGTTACGGCAGTGTCGAACAGCTCTCGGAAGACCTTCGCCGGTATCTCGAAGGCCGGCCCGTCGTCGCCCGGCGTAGCACTTTCGCCTACCGGGCCAGTAAGTTCATTCGGCGCAATAGGGTGCTCTCTCTTGCCATGGTGTTGTTGGCGGCCCTAGTCCTCTCTTTGGCCTGGCAGAGACTCGAGATCGGTCGCGAGCGAGACCGGGCGGACACGGAGCGAGCCAAAGCTCAACAGGCCTTGGATTTTGTCCTGGGTTTGTTCGAGATTTCGGACCCGGAGACGGCGCGGGGCGAGCGGATCACGGCTCGGGAAATTCTAGATCGGGGCGCTTCCCAGCTCGAGCAAGAGACGGGTACGGAGCCCCAGGTCCGTGCTGTGATGATGGACACGGTGGGGGAGATCTACCGCAAATTGGGTCTCTTCGAGCGGGCGGCTCCTCTCCTGGAGGGCGCTCTCGAAGTTCGCAGTGGCGCTCTCGGAGCTAGCCACCTGGATGCGGCCGAGAGTCTGGACCATTTGGCTCAATTGGAGTACGCCAAAGGAGAATTCGAGCGGGCGGCTCAATTGCACCGTGAAGCTTTGGGCATTCGCGAGGGTCAACTGGGAAGAGAGGATCCCGCTGTTGCCAAGAGTTTGGTGGGGGTGGGCATGGCCATGGGAGCTGGTGGTGAGGTGGAAGAAGGGATCTTCTTGGTAGAGGAGGGATTGGAGATTCAGCGACGGCTGTGGGGGAAGAACCATCCGGAGGTCGCCTCGAGTCTCAACAACCTAGCGGTGTTGCGTTCTTCCCTTGGGGAGTACAGTGCAGCCGCCGAATTGGTCCAGCAGGCCTTGATGATTCAACGCTTGGCCCTCGGGGAGGACCATCCCCACGTGGCCACCGGCGAGCTCAACGCGGGGACTTTGCTCTACCAGAGTGGAGACTATGAGGCTGCCGAACCGGTGCTGCTACGCGCTTTGGAGCTCAACGAGAGACTTCTTGGGGAGGAGCACCCCCGGGTGGCCGTCATTCTGACCACGGTGGCCACTCTCTATTTTCGCCGCGGGGAGTTGGATCGGGCGGAACCCCTACTACGCCAAGCCTTGGAGGTCAGCCGAAAGGCTCTGGGGGAGAGCCACCCGGATACGGCTACAACCCTCGATACCCTCGCTGCTGTGGTGCGTCATCGGGGAGATTTGGCAGAGTCAGAGGAAATCTATCGGCAAGCCCTGGCGATGCGAAAGACGGCGCTCGGGCCGGAGCATCCGGCGGTCGCGTCGAGCCTCAACAACTTGGCCTTTGTAGCCAAAGCCAAAGGCGATTTGGTGGAGGCAGAAGCCCTCCAGCGCAGAGCTGTGGAAATCCGTCGGTCCGCCTTGGGAGAGGATCATCCGGATGTCGGCCTCTCCCTCAACAACCTGGGTTCCCTGTTGTTGCAACAGGAAAAGCTTCCGGAGGCGGAGGCCGTGTACCGAAAAGCCCTGGCGGTGCGTCGGTCCGCCTTGCCGGAATCCCATCCAGATTTGGCTTTCACTCAAACCGGTCTGGCCCGGTTGCTGCTCGAACAAGGCCGAACCGAAGAGGCGGTTGGGTTACTCCGGGAGGCGGTTGCTATTCGGCGGCAGGCACTCCCTGCCGGACATTGGCGGCTTGCGGAGAGTGAGAGCCTCCTCGGCTTGGGCCTCGGCCGCCTTGGACAGGTGGCCGAGGCTCAGGCGCTCCTGGTCGGTAGCACTCAGATCTTGTTGGAGTCCCGTGGCGAATCCCATCCGGCGACTCAACGAGCTCGACAGGCTCTATTGGAGCTCGAAAAAGAGTTGGGTACCCCTCTTACCGTTTCTCCTCAGGAGCCATGACCGGCGCGAAGCAGAGCTGGCCTCCTCCCTCGTAGTTGGTAAGGCAGAACGGAGCCGGCTCGATCTCTTGTGTGTCCATGAGCCCTGGCGGCCCGACGGGAACTCTCCAGCCGGGAAAGAAATTTGTGGTTCCCATCACCTCTCGGTCGCCGAAACAATCGCAATCGGTGTCGATCTCAAAGTTACCGGGGCTTTCGAACCCCCCTGGCCCTGCCTGCCGGGCCCAATCACCGCCACCGCGCACCACGAGGGTCCGGCGAAGAATAATCACCCTATTGTCAATCGTATGGGTAAAGGTCAGCATCAAAGCCAGGGTGACGTCGGTCACAAAAAAGCCGCCATTCCCGGTATTCGTGACATTCCACAATTGGACCGGTTGAGGGAAAAGAGGGTCCAGGCTCACTTCGAGCTTCCACTCGCCGCAAGCTGTGGTGATGGTATCGACGCTCACCAGGCACAACTTGAGGAAGTCGCTGAACAGCTCCCTGGGACTTCCACAAGTATCGCCGCCGGAACCACTATCTGGCCTCAGGGAGCCTATGTTGGCAATGGGCCCATCATCTCCTCCTCCGTGGGGTTTATCCTGAAGATCGAGGTAGACCCGGATCGCTTCCGGATCGGTAGGGGCTAGGGACTCCCCGGTCGCAGCCCCCAGCGGGCCGCCGAAGCTCGTAGGGCAGAGCTCCCCGTCCAGGTTGAGTTGGTCGAAAGTCAGAAAAGTCGGGAACTCCTGACTGGTGGTCAACACTACGGACCCGGGATCGAAATCTGATTGACCCCGAGCAGCCACGCTGAAAAGGCAAGCGATAAGAACCACTAAGGCTCCCAGCATCGACCTAGGACAGCTCATTGCATAGAACATCGTGAATCCTCCCTCTTTTGGATAAGGCGGTTTTTCGTGGTCGGAAGAGCCCACCGCCGAGAGCCCCGGAAGGTAACGCGTAGGAAAGGAAGAATAGGGCTCAGGAAATTCGATTCGGGGAGCCCCCAAGGGAGTCTCTATTCCGTATAGAGAGCGATCACTTTCTCGATGGCTCGAGAACAAACCGGGCAGAAGTGCTCGGGATTGCGAGTGAACATGATGCAGTCGACCGACGACCGGTAGAGCCCTTTGGCTTGGTAACCGGCTCCCTCGAAAGCGCCCACATTCGGAGCGTACTTTTCTCCAGCCAGCAAGGGTTCGGTGCGCTTCTTCACCTCGGCGAAGTAGCGATTCATTCGTTCTTCCGAGGCTCCGGAGGATCGCAACTCTTGTCGCTCGGCCTGAAAAGCTCGTGAGATCACGTCGTACTCCGCTTGGCTCCAAGGGGTTGGCAGTGGCGTCTCTGACGGGACCAGGTCTCCCCACTTGACGGCCTTCGGGTCGAGAAGGGCCGTAATATTGGGTTCCCAGGGCTCGACGCCAGGAGCATTGAAGTCCTCATAGGAGACCGGAGAGGTGTAGTACTCATCGGCGAGCCCGGCAAAAGAATGACCAAATTCGTGCACCACCAAGTAGTCGGCTTGGCCGCTACCAGCTGCTGCCGTGGTCCACAGGTTGAAGATTCCTCCTCCACCGTACTTCTCGTTGTTGGCCAGAAGAATCAGCGCATCGTAGGGGGCTAGAGCCGCTACCTCCCGAATCGCCCGATTCTGCTCGGTGAGGACATAGCGCTCGGAGCCAAAGGCGTCATAGCTGAGGCCAAGGGCAGTCTGGTGCCAAGTCTTCGTCCTGGGATCGGTGATGCCAGAATCCTGGGAAACGACATCCACCGCACGGACGTTGAAGTCTCCTCGGTGACTCTTGAATGGTTCGGAAGCGAAGAGCTGAGCTGTGAGATGTTTTACCCGCTGGTGAAAGGTCTCCTGTTCACCGCTGCCATAGCCGTCGCCGAGAATGAGTAGATCGACCCGCTTTGCCGGCGGGCCGGTTTCGAAGACGGTCCAGGGCGTACCGGCGGTGGTGAGAGCCGAGCGATCGATGCCGCGGTCGTTGGGATCCATCGATGTGGAGAAGAACTCAACGAAGCCCCCTTCGGCATCGCGCTTCTTGAGGACCAATCGGACGGGTTTGCGGGGCTCCGGGAATCGCTGAGATTCATGAAAGGTTCGCCAACTTCCGCCTCGAGCCTCGCCGGTTGTCTCCCATTCTCCGTAGATGCTCGCGAAACCGCGAGAGTAGAGCAGGGTTCCGCTGTCGGCATCGAGGACCTCGAAGAGGTATTTGCCCAATTGGGTGTCGTCGATCATCCGAGTCCTGGAGCCTGGCCAGTCTCCTTCCTGACGCAAGCGATCCAAGCTGATGTGCTCTTCTCCAGCGGTGCCACTGTGGAAGTAGTCGAATCTCAGGGTGGTGCCGGTGAAGTGAGTATCAAAGGTGGTAGGTGCCTGACTAAAGGCCAGGCTCATCCAGAGCAGGGTCGAGATCATCGGCGCGGTCCTTTCGTTTTCTGGGAGGCCAGTCGTGTGGGGAGATCTTATCTCCTTTGCCAGCGCTGTCAGAGATCTTCGTCGGACGGCTCCTGGAAAGAGAGTGCTAGGCTCTCCTTCGATAAATGTGATCCCAGTCGATAGAATTTCCGGGCTTTTGGGACGCCAGGAGAGGAGAATCCGAAATGCACTCTTCCTTTTTTCTTAGTTTTCATGGGCTTGGCTTTTGGCTCGCCGGATTGCTCCTCATCGTCGTTTTGGGATGTGGCGGGCAAGGACACCAGGACTCTCCGGCCGCGGCTGGGAGCGAGCCATCGATGCCTGTGCCGACGGCCGAAGAGCATCTCGCAGCCGTAGAGGCTTGGCATGCTGGCCGCATCGAGCGGCTACGCAGTGAGTCCGGTTGGCTGACTTTGGTGGGCTTGTTTTGGCTAGAGGAGGGCGAGAATACCTTCGGCTCCGGGGAAGAGAACGATTTGGTCTTCCCCCCTACAGCTCCCAAGACCGGCGGTAGCCTTTTTCTGGTGGGAGGCAAAGTCCAGCTCGAAGCTGCCCCGGGAGTCGAGATCACATTCGAGGGAGAACCGGTCTCCCAGATGGAGATGGCCTCCGATGCCACCGGCAATCATTCCCGTGTGGAGATGGGGAGCTTTAACTTCTACATCATCGATCGAGGCGGCCGCCTCGGTGTTCGCCTCAAAGACAAATTGGCACCCGCCTTACAGACTTTCGAAGGGATTGATCGTTTTCCCGTCGATCCGCGGTGGCGTATCGAGGCTCGTTGGGAAGCCTACGATCCGCCTAAGATGATCGGAATCCCTGATGTCCTGGGAGAAGTGTCGCAAGTTGAGTGCCTTGGCGCTGCGGTTTTCGAAGTCGATGGCCAGGCTATTCGCTTGGAGCCAACCGGGGAGCTTTCGGAGCTCTTCTTGGTCTTTGGAGACAAAACCAATGGCAAGGCTACCTACGGTGCCGGTCGCTTCCTGGTCCTCGGCGAGCCAGCGGGAGGCAAGGTCATAGTGGATTTCAATCAGGCCTACAACCCTCCTTGCGTATTCACGCCTTATGCTACCTGCCCGCTGCCGCCGAAGCAGAACAAGCTCGCGGTAGCCATTCCTGCCGGTGAGAAGGACTGGGGGCATCACTAACCCGTCCCTGGCAGGGTCTGGCTCGGCAAGCTGTTGGGGCTCCTGGTGGCCGTAAGCGTGGGGCGACCTCGATGAGAGGCGTTCCTAACGCTGTCTTATTCCTTGCTGTTTTTTTCGGCGCTGGGGAGCTGAGGAACGGGGACCTCAGCCTTCTGCTTTACAGCGAAAAGAGAGCTCTCACCGCGAATATAGACGGTACCTTGGGACAAGGCGGGGGTGGCCATCAGTCGCTCTCCCATGGGGTTGGTCTTCTCGAGCTCAAAATCATCACCGGCTCGCACCACGAACACATTGCCATCTTCTCCAGCCAGGTAGAGATGCCCTCCGGCAGCTACCGGCGAGGCACTGAAGCCTCCGCCGGTATGGGGGAGACGTTGGCGATAGAGCTCGGTTCCGGATTCCAATTGATAGGCGTCCAGGACTCCTTGATTGGCGAGCACGTAGAGAAGTCCCCGGTAGATCAAGGGAGTCGGCATGTAAGAGCCCCGTCGAGTCTTGCTCCAGGCGATGCTGTGATTCGATTTCTGATCGGCTTCGAGAGTGATGTCTCCCTTGGCGCCGGGCCGAATGGCAAAGATAGGTCTCTCCGGGGCTCTTCCGCTGGCGACGATGATCAGGTCCTGACCAAAAATCGGAGTGGGAGCCGTGATCTTCGAACTGCCTCCTAGACGCCAAAGCTCCCGGCCGGTCCGTGGCTCGTAGCCGCGAATGAAATTAGAGCCATTGGTCACCAATTCGAGGTGGCCCGAACTAGAGACCACCGTTGGGCTGCCCCAGGAAGGCAGCTCATCCCGGACGGTCTTCCAGACGGTCTTGCCGCTGTCAGCGTCGAGGGCCAGTAGGAAGGAGTCGCCCTGAGTATCGCATTGAACGAACACCAAGCCCTCGAAGAGGACCGGTGAGCTGGCCGTTCCCCACTCGTAGGAAGGGGCGTCGTAGGCGCCTGCATCGAGACGGCCAAGGTCTCTTTCCCAGAGGAGCTTGCCGTCCATGCTGAAGGCGAAGAGTCCTTGGGAACCAAAGAATGCAATGAGTCGTTTCCCGTCCGTGGCGGGAGTCGAGTTGGCGTAGGTCGCCTTGATGTGACGCTTTTCCCGGGGAACTCCCCGGGTAGCGAGGGCTCGCCAAAGGACACTGCCATCGGCGCGGTTCAGAGCCAAGATCTCCCAGCGATGCTCCGATAGGTCCTCGGAAGCATCCCCACTCCCGTACAGGCCATGCTTGAAGGAAGCGTCTCCCTTGGCGGTGATTGCTGTCGTTACAAAGATGCGGTCTCCCCAAATCACGGGACTGGAGTGAGCCAGGCCTGGGATTCGAGCCTTCCAGGTGATGCCTTCCCCAGTCTCTCCATTCCAGTGGGTCGGCCAATCCTCTCCGAGGGAGACTCCAGAGGCTCGATGGCCGCGAAAAGAGGGCCAATGAACCGACGGAGGTGTCAGGTTGGTGGATGGTGTTTTTCCGGTTGGCTGCTGGACTAGGAGCTTCTGATCCGCCGGTTTTTGATCCGCTGGTTTCTGATCCGCCAGCTCTCCAGCCTCGGCGGTAGCTTGTCCCAGGCCAAGGCTCACCAGCCCGACAGGGCCCAGTCCGACATGGCCCTGTCCGACACGACTCAGCTCAGAACCATCCAGCCCGAATGCCGGCTGGGCGATGATGATGGAGCTGAAAAGAAGGGTGCAAGCGAGAGCGAGACCTCGGCAATGAGAATCTTGCTGGCCCTGCGGTCTCAAAAAGTTTAGGAGCGGTTCGAGCTCTCGTGGAGACTGGGCGGTGGTCCGCGTCGTGGTTTCGATCATCGATGCCTACCTTCGGTTGTTGACAACCCGGGAATGGGGAATGTTCTGCCAAGATCTAAATTCGATCTTGGCAGGCTAACATGAGCCGCCACCCGTATCGGAGAAAGAGCTTTCTAGTACTGGTTGAAGTATCCAACAGGGAATCGAAGGGAAATCGAGGAGAGAGATGTCACAACAGAAACGCGTCGCGATCGTTACGGCGGCCAGTCAGGGGATTGGTGCCGCCTGTGCTCGGGAGCTTGCAGGACAAGGATATGAAACTGTGCTCATGGCTCGGTCCGAAGCCATTTTACGAATGGCAGAGGAACTCGGTGGAGTCGCCCTTCGAGGGTCGGTGACGGACCCTTCAGATCTCGATCGACTCGTGGAGCTGGCCATGAAAACTCATGGCCGCATCGATGCAGTGGTCAATAACACCGGACACCCGGCCCGTGGAGAGCTGCTGGAGATCTCCGACCAGGACTGGCACGAGGGACTTGATTTACTCTTGCTGAGCGTGGTTCGGTTGACGCGTAGAGTCACTCCCATCATGGAGAATCAGGGGGGCGGGGCCTGGGTGAATATTTCGACGGCTGGAGCTGTCGAACCTAGCTTGAGTTTCCCGGTCTCTTCAGCTATTCGAGCGAGTCTGGCAGCGTTCACAAAGCTCTATGCGGATCGCTATGGCGCTTCGGCCATTCGCATGAATAACATTCTGCCTGGTTTCGCTGACAGTTATGAAGTCGATGCCGAAACTCTCAATACAATTCCCATGGGGCGGCCGGGCTCCGTGGCGGAAATGGCCCAGGCGGTGGCCTTCTTGGTGTCGACTCAATCGAGTTACATTACCGGCCAGAGTCTCCGGCTCGATGGTGGTATGACCCGGTCGCTATAGCGATAGCTTGAGCGCCGCAAGGTCAGATATTGGAGCGGTTTCGGCTCTGAGGCAGGTTTTCGTGTTGAGGCTGGGCTTCGTGCCGAAACCGATCTACTCGCAAGGGCTACGGTCAGAAGCTACAGAGGCCGCCATCTGCCCGGCAATCTGTTTCGAAGGCCCGCGCGAGGTAGGCCAATAGGATCTGACCGGCTTCTTCTGCGCTGTGGCCGAAAACAATAACGCCATCTTCATGTCCTCCCATAGCAAGGATCTTGGTCTCCGCCAGGCTCGTGGATCGGTAGAGACGACGTACTTCCGCTGCCATTTGAGGTGTCCCGTAGGCTACCTTGGGCTCTGAAGTGGGTATGCGCAATTCTCTGGCTCGGCGCCAGATCGTCGGGGTATGTCCATGTAGGACGAAGCGGATTTGGGGTCCGAGATCGTAGATGGCTCCGTGGGTCAAGGATTCAGAAGACGGCAGGGCTGGTCCAAAGCTCTGAGCTTCGTTGCGGCTGTCGTCGTAGCTCTTCACGACACAAAAGTCGCCGAGGGAAACGCATTCTTTTCCAGAGGTCTGCGTGCCCGTGATGAGAAAGGATCGCTGGCCTCGGGGCATCCCGGGAGGGCCTACCCGGCCACTGACATTGCCATAGCCGAAGCCTCCATAGCGATCCTTGCGTTGACCCACGAGGCCCGTCTTCGCGAGGATCTCTCGCCAGGCGATCAGCTTGCAGGCGAGCTCGCTATAGAGCCGCGTCTCCAGGGATCCCTGCCGGTGGGCTGCTCGAAATTTGATGACTCCTTCGTCGAACATGATGGGTTCAAGATAGCCCAAAGGGACCGGGTGTCAAAACTCACCTACTCCGGTGACGACAATGCTTGACCATCTATTGATGAAGAGTTCTGAAGCCTTTTGCGGACCTAAGATGCCGATCGACGGTGAGCAAGGTCAGGTCGTAAGTTTGAGCCGTGGCAGCCAGGAAGCGATCTGCGGGGTCCCGATGCGGCAGATCGATCTCGAGGCTCCTGAGAGAGACCTCTCGGGTTAGAGAGGCATCTTTGAGAGGAAAGTGCTTCGAGGCTGTCGCCAGCCACCGGCGGTAGTCTTGGTCCATCTTGACTCGACCCCGGCGGACTAGCAGGCCCAGCTCCCAGACTGAAATGGGAGACAACCAGCAGCTCCTTGAAGGAGAGGAGTCAAGCAGGTTTTTCAGGCCCGTGGGAAGTCTCTCTGATCCACTGAGGTACCAGTACCAGATGTGGGTATCGAGGAGTAGGCCCGTCAACCGAGAACCTCCCAGTCTTTCTCCGGTAGAGGTTCGAGGATATCGCCGATCTCATCACAAGTACCCTGCATGCACCCGAAGGCGCTTCCAGCAGTCACTTCAGGCATGGGTGGGGGGAGAACCTGGGCCAAGGGCTGCCCCCGTTTTGTGATCAACAAGGACCTACCGGTAGCACGTACCCTCTCGAGCACCCCAAGGCAGGTGGCTTTGAACTCGGAGACCGAAAGAGTCTCCATTTCTGTGGTTGGCTCCTGTAGCTTCCCTTCGAGAGGGGCAGGGTCTCCATAGGGTAGGGGGCTCTCTCGTATTTCATCCATGGTGATAAGTTTTCATAATAATTGACTATGGTCAAGGACTATGGTTAATTATTTTAATCGAGTCGAAAGAGGAACGAAGGCTCAGTTGGGTTCTAGAGATCTAGGGCAACCGATCGACCGGTACTGAGAAGGCAAGCCAACGGGGAAGAGGAAGGAACAGCGGAGCCTAGGGCCCCGAAGAAGAGTCGCCTTTGGGGGGCGACTCTTTGGGCCGTTCTTGCCGGGGCTGGGGTTGGTCTTGCCGATTTGAGAGAGCAGGGTAAAAAAGGGGTCTGGTCGACCTGTCTTGGGCTTAGGCCCGCAGGGCGCAATAGGCTGCAGCGTCGACGAACTGCCGATTAGCCAAGTCGGTGACAACATCTTTTTCCCAGGCGCCGCTGATGGCTTTCGGGCCCGCTTTGAGAGTCAGTAGCTCGGCTCCGAAGCCCGAGCCATAGGAAAAGGCCGCGACCCGTTCCCCCAGCTGTAGCCCCTGGAGAGCATTGGCGACGGAGATCCACAGGCTGGCTGTATAGGAGTTGCCGCTGAGGCGGTTCCAGGCCATGGTCGGGCTAACCTTCTCGGCAAAGAAGGTTGCGATGCGTTCGGGATCCCATCTGAAGAAAGTGCCGACTCGCTGAACTGCCTTGAGAACCATCTTGGGAAAGGGGACGTGAAAGCAAAATGCAGTGAAGTCTGCGAAAACCTGCTCAGGGTCCTGTTGCCCTACGAGGGCTCGGAAGCATCGCTCCGCCGCTCGTTTATAGCATTCCAGGCTGAGCTTGCCATCGACTCTAGGGAATGCCTCTCCTACCGGACGCCAGAAATCGAAAACGGGCTCGCTCCAGGGAAAGGAGTGAGGTTCGATGAGGGCGACTTCCGGCTCGTCGATGACCATAGCTACAGCGCCGGCCCCTTGGGTCGCTTCCCCAGGATCTCCCTGCTCGTAGAGGGCGACGTCTGCCGCGATCACCAGAGCGGCTCGACCTTGGTTGGCTTCGGCCATGCGCCACTCCGTCGCCTGTCGCACGGCGAGAGTGCCTCCATAGCAGGCATGCTTGACTTCGTAGGAGCGAATTGAGCCTTGCAATCCAAGCCGTTCCGCGACCCAAGCGCTCAACGGCCGACTCATGTCCAGAGCGGACTCCGTACCCACGGCTAGCAGGCCAATACGATCGCGATCTCCTCCCCAGCGGGAGAGAGCTCGTTCCGCTGCCACGACCGAAAGCTCCACGACATCGTAGTCTGGAGGGCATAGGGACATGGCCTTACATCCGAGGCCAATGGTGAACTTATCTGGATCTTCGCCCCGGAGTCGGGCTAGTTCTTCGACTCCCATGGCCAAGGGCGGTAGGTGCAAGCCAATGGACGCAATGCCGGAGAGAGGGCGTTCGTTGGTACTGGTCGACATTTGGAATCTCCTTGAAGTTCAAGGGATAAAGCCTCGCTCTAGAATTTCGAGTCCGGCGAAGCTAGCACGGAGGGCAACAGCTGTCTATCAGCGAGTCGCTGAGATGGCTGGGATTTTTTCTGCGGATTTGAGCGCTGGAACGGGGGCTGTGAGGAGGCCCTGGCCCGCGGTGGCGAGTAACAGCTGACCATTTTTCACCAAGGCGCCGCGTATGTTCCAGGGGGCGCTTGGAAGGGAGATTTCGAGGAAGGAGGAAGATGGCTGGTGATAGAGCCAGGACGGGGGCTCTTTGCCGACCACCAAGAGAGGAAATACCAAGTCACCGGTCTCCAGAAGTCGGGACGGAGTCTTCCGCGTTTGGACCCAGGGTGCTTCGAGAGTCCGCCGCTGCCACACGGAACCCCTGTCCGCGAGCCAAAGCTCATCGCCTACCGTGGCGAGTCGGATACCAGCTTTCGAGCCCTGAACGGAAGGCATGGAGATGGGTTGATGAGAGTCCTGGTTCAGTTGAAAGAGCCCGCTCCCAGTCCCGACCCAGAGATTTTTCCCAGACATCGCTACCGACTTGGGCGATCCTGGTGCAAAGGGCAAGGTACGAAAGGGGCCTCCCTCTCGTTCGAAGAGACCATGGGGAGTTCGAGCTACTAGGCGCGTGCCACGGGCCGCTAGCTGTTCGATGCGATCTGTGCCAATTTCTCGGACCAGCCGCCAGTTCCCCAGTTGTCTCTCGAAGAGGCCTTTTTCTGTGCCAGCGAAGAGGAGGTCCCCGAGGGCAGCCAGGTCGAGAACCGTTGGGATCGGCCATTCCTCTCGAGTCACTTCGCCGTCGCTCGCGACACGGTAGATACCAGAGAAGGGGCCCGCATGATTGACTGCCGCAAAGACCTCGTTGCCGAGTCGGGTCAACGCATCCACCCGCAAGTTATTCATCCCGACGGGAGAGGCGTCCCAGGAAAGGCCGCGATCCTGGGAGACCCAAACGCCAGCCCCTTCCGTACCGACCAAGACTCGGTTTGGTCTTTTGGGGTGAAATGCCAAGGATTGGACAGAAATCTGGTCAGTGCTGGTGCGTCCCCAACGGCCCCCTCCGTCTCGAGAACGGTAAAGGCCGCGGACTGTGGCGGTGAGGAGGGTGCCATCCGGCATGGCAAGTAACCCTGGGGAACGACGCTCCTGGAGGCCTTCTCGCTTGCGGGTCCAGGTTTGTCCCCGGTTCCGAGAGTGATAAACCCAACCACAGGTCGAGGCCCAAATCTCTCCAGGGCGATTGGGTACAGCTCGCAAACTAAAAACTTCACTATCGAGGGCCATGCCTTCGAAGATTCCCTTCCAGGTCTGGCCACTGTCGTCGCTGCGGTAGGCGCGGCGCCAAGTGCCAGCGAAAATCGTCGACGGCTCGTAGGGGTCGACCAGGAGGCTTGAGACATTGATCAGACCCGGAACTCCGTCGCTCAAGGATCTCCACCTGCCGCCATCGTCCTCGGTTCCGTACACTCCCTTACGGGTCGCTGCAAAGATCCGCCCCGGAGCTCCTGGCACGAGGGCGAGGGCGTAGACCGCAGCCTCCGGGAGGCCTTCCCGTCGGAGGTTCCAGCTGTGTCCTTGGTCATCGGAGAAGGCGACCAGACCGCTACCCCAAACTCCCCAGAGGCCCGCCCAGATTCGTCCGCTCCGATTGGGATCGAAAACGAGGGAAGCAACCACCCAGCCTTTGAAAGGGATGGCTTGTCCTGCATTCTGCCAATTCTTTCCGCCATCTCCCGACCAATACACGTGACCGCCAGAGGTGCCCGCGAAGACCGAGTCGGGATTGGAGGGATCGATAGCTAGGCTACGGACGTCCGCTCCATGAATGGGGAGGGGTTTCCAAGTCGTGGCCTGAGTCGCCGAGCCAGCAATCAGCATGACGAGAAGGGCTACCGAAAAAACCTTGGCGCAGATCTGGCACAGGATGGCGGAGGGGGAGTTGGTTGTGAGAAGGCTCATAAGGAGAATAATAACTCCAAGCCTGCATCCTTCCGCCCTCCTTTCTTTACTGGGGATCAATTGGGAGTAGCGACTCGGTCCTTCCCTTCCTCTAGCATCGGGCATGATTGTGTTAGCATTCGAAGGATCGTGAGCCATTGGGTCTAGCCCCAGGGCCGCGTCCAAATCGAGGAAAATGGCGTTTAGTCGATCGGCTTCCAGCCTGCCGATCTGGAGGAAAAATAATGAATTTCAGGTCCCTTATTGCACTGGCGATCACCCTGTCTCTGGCGGTCCCAGTAGCTGCTCAGTACACCAACGTTCCTACGGTAACGGGAGAGACGGGGCTATTTACTCTGCTCTCCGGAGATTCGCAAGAAAAGGGCTACTGGTCCTTCGGTGCCTATTACAGCAACTGGGATCGAGCCTTTGGCCCAGTCTCCTGTCTCCATGAGCCATTTTCCGACGATTGGGATTACGATCACAATCAACTCGCCGCTAGCATCGGCTATGGCTTGACCGACCGCCTCTCCCTCAGCTTGAGCCTGCCCTACGAATCTTACGATGCCAATGAGGGAAATCGATTTGGTTTTTTCAACGGTACCGAATACTTCGAGGACCTAGACGCCTCTGGGTTGGGGAATGCCCGGCTGGGAGCGAAATTACGGTTGGTGGGGGAAGCGGGTGGCCGAAACACTCTCGCGTTGCACAGCTTTCTGGAACTGCCCACCGGAGATGACGATGAAGGGGTCGTGACGGGTGATACCGGAGTGGGCCTTGGCCTCGCCTGGAATCTGGGGAATTTCGTTGCCAATGTGGGGTACCGGGATTCTGGCGATACGGACACTGTGGATCTTCCCACAGCCATCACCGCTGGAATTGGTTACGCTCATCCCTTCACCGAGCGCCTTTCTTGGATTACCGAGCTCGTTCATACCTCCATCTCCGGAGGAGATTTTCGACCCAACGATCCGGATAGCCTCGACCTGACCACCGGTATCCGGGCCTTCTTGGGAGAGGATAAGCAATGGTCCGTAAATGCTGCCCTGCGCAACAACCTCACCGGTTGGGATGAGAGTACGGATGAGCTCGCTGGCCTTGTCGGGGTCACCTACCGCTGGAAGGGTGGAGCTGTGAAGGCTCGAGAGAAGGCGGAAGCGGATGCTGCTGCCCGTGCTGCCGAAGAGGCAGCCCGAGCGGAGGAAGCTCGTCGTAAAGCCGAAGAGGAAGCTCGCCGTAAGGCTGAGGAAGAAGCTCGTCGTCAGGCCGAAGAGGAAGCTCGCCGTAAGGCCGAGGAAGAAGCTCGCCGCAAGGCTGAAGAGGAAGCCCGCCAAGCTCCCAAACCTCAACCGGTGGAAGAGACGACTCACTTTGACTACAACTCCTCACGAGTCACCAATATTGGTAAGGCGATTCTGGATGAGATCGCATTGAAAATGAAGCAGGACCCCGCCGTGCGTGCCCAGGTCACAGGGTATTCCGACGGTCGTGGTTCCTCTGCTGGTAATCAAACCATGAGCGAACGGCGCGCGGAGGCCGTCAAGGCCTATTTGGTGAGCCGCCATGGGATCGATGCGAGTCGTATCGACACTGAAGGAAAGGGCTCGGCAGATCCGGTGGCGTCGAACGACACATCGGAAGGTCGCAACCAGAACCGTCGAGCTGTCATTCGGCTCGAGCCAGCTAGCTAGGTCTCCGATTTCGCTGCCCACTTTTCGAAGTTGGGCAGCAGCCTAGTGGCTGTTTCCAGCTAGAGCGGCCTCCCCGAGATCGCAACGAGGGAGAGGCGAGAACAATGCCCCATTCATGGCCATGAATGGGGCATTCTCTATTTCTGTATCTTCGAGCAGCAGAGGGTTTATTGCTGCTGGAGCAGGCTTGATGTGTTACAACTGTATTTAGTTGTGAAGGAGAAGGGACATCTTCGCTTCCGAAAACGGAGCCGTATTCAAGGCATTGCCCTGGTGGGCTGTGTCGTCGTGCTGCTCGTCCTCTATTGGCGAGTCGAGAATAACCTTGCCCGGACTCTCATTGGAGTGCAAGTCAGTGAGGTTGACCAAGGGGTGCTCATTGAGGCCCTAGACCCTGGACTTCCCGCATTGCGAGCAGGGCTGCGAGCTGGCGATCTGATCCTCGAGGTAGACGGGCGAGCGATCCGAGACCTGACTTCCTTTGATGAAGCCTTCATCGGGGGGCCTCCCAACAGCCAGGTCGAGTTCGCCGTTCGCCGCGACGAAAGCATCGCCAATATCTCGGTCCAGCGGGGCATACCGTTCCCTTGGGCCACCTACCTTGCCTGCGCAGTTGCTGCCTTCTTCTTCCTCGCTCTCGGTTTGTTGGCTCTCCTGTCTCCGGTGCAAAGCCTGCGCACCAAGCTTCTTGCCTACCTGTGTGCTGCTGTGGCGATCGAGATGTCTCTTCCAGAGCCCTATCCCGGAGGTTTCGTTTCCGAGTCCCTATTGGCGATTTTCTTTGCTGTCTTGACGGGGTTGCAGTTGGGTTTGCAGTTGCACCTCATTGCACTCATACCTGAGCCACACCGATGGGTGAAGAAGTATCGTGGTTTGATTCCAGGGTTCTACCTAGCGGGCGGTCTCGTCGCGACATTGACCGTTTTGACAGAGCTTGTCTATGGGCTAGATCTAATCAGCGTTCCGGATGACCTCTACCAGATGGTAGGTCGGGTGGAACTAGCTGTCTTACCTCTCTGGGCGTTGGCCCAACTAGTTCTTCTGGTCTCCCAAGTAGTCCACCAAGGGCCGTCGAAAGCACGGCATCAAGCAGGGCTGGTACTAGTCGGTGTATTGCCTTGGGTGATTTTGGTTTGGTGGCTGTTCGGGTTGGGGATTTTCGGTTTGACAAAACCGCTTTGGTCAGCTGTTGGTTTGCCTCTGACTTCTGCATTCTTTCCGGTAGCTTGCTTCATTGCCATGTTCAGGTATCAGCTGTTTGAAAATGACCTGGTGGTTCGAAGGCAACTCATCTACAACCTCTTGACGGCGAACCTGCTCCTGTTGGGATACCTCGTTTTGGGAATGGCAGGCTTGCTGGCTCTTCACTACTACCTAGATGACCCCAGCAGTGCTATGTGGTTGGTGTCGGCTGGAGCCTTGCTCCTTGGTGTATCTTTTGTTCCTCTCAGAACTTGGGTTCAGAAGGTTGTTGAACGTCGCTTTTTTCCAAAAAGGTCCCTCCTACGTCACCGTCTTACCGGTCTAGCAGCTGAGGTGGCCCGGCAGCGCAATGCCAGTGAGATGGCTCAGATGTTGACGACGGAGTTGCCAGAGATTCTCGGGGCCCACTCATCGACTCTGCTACTTGCCGATCCCGGCACTGGGCTTTTCTATACTTATGCCTCTAGTCTTCCTGATTTTGAAGACGAAGTAGAACACTCACTTTTTCTTTCCAGCGAAGATGCCGGAGTCCAGAGGCTACATAGAGAAATGGCGCCCTTACCCGTTTCAAGTTTGACTCCTCTCAGTGCCTCTCTGTCTCAGCGCATTCAGGCCCTCGAGGCTGAAATCGCGATTCCTCTTCTTCGCCGGGAAAAACTCTCCGGGTTGTTGTTCCTTGGCGCAAGGAAAAATGGCGAGCCGTTCCCCGAGGAGGAAGTAGATTTGTTGACGCTACTGGCGCACCATGTGGCTTCGAGCCTAGAGAATGTACAGCTTTTTGAATCGGCGACCTTGGAGGAGTTGACGGGGCTTCTGCGCCGAGAGGCCATTCTCGAGTGTGTTCGAAAAGAGTTGCAGCGTTCATTGCGTTATGGTCGCCCCATGAGTGTTGCGATGATCGACCTGGATCATTTCAAGGAAATCAACGATCGGTTCGGTCATTTGACGGGTGACGAGATTCTAAAGAGTGTTGCTGAGCTCCTGTCGAAAAATGTCCGTTCCTCTGATCTGCTAGGTCGCTACGGCGGGGAAGAGTTTCTCTTAGTGATGCCGGAGACCGATCTGGAGTCTGGAGTCGCCGTTAGCAACAAGCTGAGAGAGCTGGTAGGAGCTGCGGAGTCCAAGGTGAGGCAGGACAGTGTGCGGGTGACTCTCTCCATTGGAGTCAGCCAGTTAAGAAGTACTCCTGGAGAAGAGGCTCCGACGATTTGGCAAGTGATCGCCGAAGCGGACGAGCAACTTTATCTGGCCAAGAACAGTGGAAGAGATCGAGTCGAACCGATGACTCCATCAGATTTGGGAGCGGTGACCAGCTAGAAGTGGGTGTGTTCATGCACTCACTCACTCACTCCTTGGTTGACTCCCCGTTGGTCAGCTACCGGCACGAGTCCCATCACAGAACCTTCCGGGGATTCCTACCTCTCGGAAACGGGTGGTTTTCTTAGGGGAGCTCGGAAGGTAGAGATTCTTCAGAAAAGTGAGCAATCGAGTTAGCGTAGTACCTCAGTACTGAGCGGTCTTCCGGGTTCGCTTTGTAGAGCCCGTGCTCTTCTTGAATCAAGTGGCGAAGGGTCAGCATTCTCAGGCCTACGACGATGGCGTAGTCTCGGTCTTCTCTTGGGATGTAGATCTTCGCTCCCCTCTCTTCCAACTCCTCGGCAAGAGTCTGGACCCGGACTTTGACTTCCAGCTCGCTCAAGGCTCGGTCGCCGGCCTCGATAAACGTGCTCGCTACCAGAGAAACGGGTAGTACAGGGACGACTTTTCCAATCGCAGTCATCAGTTCGCTTCCCAGTAGAGCGATCTCTTTGAAGCGCGCTTCCTTTTCCAGACCTTTGAGTTTCACCTGCTTGCGCTTCAGGTAGTTCTTGACTGAGATGGGAGTGCCTAGATTGACACAGGCATAACCGAAGCGGTGGAACCGGCGGCTAGCCATTAGCCAGCCCAGCCGTGCCAGGAAGGTCACCGTGATTCCGGCTGATCGAAGATGTCCCTGCGGAGCGGGGGTGGGGTCCAGATCTCGAAGCAGCGTTCGGTCTTCCAGGGTGCGGTCGTAGTTGATCCCTACTGGGATAAAAACGATATCTCGCTCTCCCTGGGGCTCGAAGTCTCTCAACATATAGTCGAGCAACCCAAGCTTGGGAGCTTGTAGAGAACCGTCCCGGGAAAGGCCTCCTTCTGGATAGACCGCTTGGGTGACCCCGGCAGCCGTCGCCATTTGTACGTACCGCTGTAAAACCTTTCGATAGAGGGCATTGCGGGAGCGTCGACGGACGAAATAGGCTCCCATGGAGCGGATTAGCGTATCGAGAGGCCAAATCCTTGCCCATTCACCGACTGCGTAAGAGAGGGCGCTACGGCCCGCGACGATATAGGACACCAGAATGTAGTCCATGTTGCTGCGGTGGTTCATCAGGAAGACCACGGTGGTGTTCGGGGGGATCTGAGCCAAGCCCTCCTCATCCGCGAATCCGAGGCGCACTCGATACAGAAGTCGAGCTATCCGCCGCGACAGCCAGTAGCCGAAGCGGAAGTAGGTGTAAGCGTTGAAGGCGGGCACGATCTCATCCGCATACCGTCTAACCGTCGCCATGACCACAGCTCGAGGCATCTCTTGTGCGGCGGCGTGGGAATCAGCGGCGGCCATGACCTGGGGATCGAAGATGAGTCGATCCAGGAGCGTCTTGCGCCGGGTGAGCTTGAAGGGTTGGAGTTTGATGTCGAGGCGTTTGTTGAGACCGTCGATGACTCGGTTGACTCGCCTTCGCAATAGCCAGCGCACACTTGGCAGGAGTAAGCGATCCAGTAGTGCCCAAGCAGTAGCCAGTAAGAGAAGGACTACCAGCCATAGGGGGAGTGTGATGGGGGTATTCACTAGTTCGAAGAAGCTCAAGCCCGTCGGCTTCAAGTTGGAGGCAGAACGTTGGGTCAAGAGTACACAGACAGGTACTCGGAGGCAAACCGAGAGCTGGTTTCATGAGGGCCCGTTTTCTCGTCCCAGAGTCGTAGGCCAAGCAAAGTCGGTGACTGAGTAGGCGGGCTGCTACTATTTCTTCCAACCTATGTTGTCGATCACGAACGGAGATGTTGCCGCTGAGAGCCTACGCCGCACTGGCCTGGGAGGGCGTGTTCTTGCTTGGAGAGACGTCCTTCATGAGGGGCCGGTGCCGCCAGGATTGACCCTGAGGGAGATGAGTAGCGTCCGAGCTCAATTTCTCAGTAACCGTGGCTGGGGTTCCCTGCACGACATTCAAGAGAGTTTCCAGGAAAGAGACGAGATGCTGGAGCATTGGAGGGAGCACGTTAGGGTGGTTCTTTGGTTCGAGCACGATCTCTACGATCAATTGCAGTTGCTGCAGTTGTTTTCCTGGTTCCGAAAGCAGGAATTAGGCGAGAGCTCCCTGGAGATGATCTGTATCGATCGACATCACGAAGTCGAGAATTTCGTGGGTTTAGGCCAGCTTTCTCCGAAACAACTCGAGGAGCTGATGCCTGAGGCTCGGCCAGTGGTATCGATGCAGTTGGATCTAGGTTCCCAGGCCTGGGAAGCTTTCACCAGCTCTAGCCCGGAGAGGCTGGTGAAGTTGCTGGCCCAAGACACCTCTGTTCTGCCATTCCTCAGTCAAGCACTGAGACGACATCTGGAGCAGCTACCCTCGGTGCACAATGGCCTGTCTCGCACCGAACAGCAGGTCGTCGAGATCGCCGCTCGAGGGGAGGTCTCAGCAGGGCATCTCTTTGCAGCTCAACAGAAACTAGAGGCCAGCCCGTATATGGCGGATCTACCATTCTGGAGCTATTTAGACGACCTAGCCAGTGGAGTCGAGCCGATCCTGAGACAGATTCCGGCAGAGTCCGGCGAGCCCCAAGACGCGCGGGTGGTCCTCACCGAGGTGGGGCACCGGGTTCTGGAGGGCAAGGAAGATCGCTTGGCTCTCTCTGGAATAAATCGATGGTGGGGAGGGCTCCATATGCTGGGGAAGGAAGTTCCTTGGAGATGGGACGATGAGCAGGAGAGGGTCGTTCAAGGAGTCTGATGGATCAGAAGGCAGGGTCGAGGGTTCTTGGTGAGCTTTCCTGCGGAATCCATGGCTTCCCAGGCCATACAAGGACAGCTCATCGGTGTGCCACCGGCCCATGGTCAGTCTCCCTTTGCCAAACGATGGGTTCGTCCCACGGATCCTTTCCGGCCTTGCCCGGACCCTGAAATCACTGGCTACACCGATGACTGGGGCCGTAGGCGACCGAATATAGGCTTCAGCGGGTTCGTCATTCGCCAGGGAGCGAACCTGAAAGGGAAGGGAGTAGCCTCTGCTGAGGATGATTGTAGGCGGCTCCCCTAAGTTGGAAGGGGGCTGCCCGAGGTTCTCCTAAGTCCTGGCTTCCTCCTTACTCCATTTCGAGCCAAGTGGCTCCCCAGCCCCCTGCACCCAAGGGTGCATCTCCGAAGGCCTTGACTCTAGGGTCTCGCGCCAGAAGGGTACGAACGGTCTGTCTCTGGACTCCCTTGCCTCGTCCATGGATGATGCGCAGTTCCCGTAGACCCTGCTCGTAAGCTGCATCGAGGTAGTCCCGAACTACACTCGAAACCTCTTTGGGTCGAAAGGAATGGAGATCCAGCACGTCCTCGATGGGCAGAACGATGGGATCTCCGTTCCAGTAGGAGCTCTCGTCGGTCATCGGAGTCTTCTACCGGAATAGCTTGAGAAAGGTCAACATGGCAGCAAAGCCGTCATCCGGCCCCGCTACGGCGGCGCCTAGGTCCATCCTTACGATCGTTTGCCAAGGGCCAAGAAAGGTCCCTTCGAGGCCGATTCCGCCAAGGAATTCATCTTCCAAGCCAGCCTCTGCATCGGTCGCGAAGATGCCGTCTCCAACCAATTGCAGACGTAGTAGCTCGCCGACCTCGAAGCCATAGGAGAGATGGGCGCCCCAGGCCCGGTCGGCGCGGACGCGATCTTGCTGATAGCCATGAACCCGAATATCGCTGAAGATTCCGAACTCATATTTGCTGAAGCGGTCGAGATTACGGCCATCCTTGTATTCCAACTCGACGCCGACTTTTTGAAATTTCGGCAACCACCAGGTCTTGGCGATGGCGGCCCCCCATCGATCGTACTCTTTCGTATCTTCGTTGAAGGAGTCTCGTTCGGGTGTTCCTGGTAAACCCCAAGCTTCCCAGTCGGAGCGCATGTGGTGGCTGCCCTCGGCAACGAAACGGAAGCCGGACCGGTTGTACTTGAGCTCCATCTGGGCCACGTGGGTAAAGTGGTCCGTCGGTAAGGCGAAGGTGTCGTCGGTTTCGTCGGCCGTGGAAAAATCTGTTCGCCTCAAGGAGTAGGTCAGGTCGAGCTTGCCGTAGCTTCCCAGAGGTCTGCCGAGGAAGAGAGAGAAGCTCGCTGGTCGTGAGTCGATCTCCTCGGCAAAGCTCTCCCGGCCGTCTCGAAAGACGGTGTTGCCACTGGAGATAGCAAAGGCAAAGAGATTGGCCCCCGCGTCCCATTTGCTGCCAAAAACATCTGGGTCAGCAATATTGCCGATCAACAAGACACCGGCAAAGAAGATGTTCACTTGCTTGCCGGTTCCCTTGAAGTCGAAGGAAAAGTAGTCGATACCGGCTAGGGGAAGCGGGAAATCCAAGGATTCGTCCCAAAATACTCCAGCGAGGGCGAAGGCACGGTTTTTTCGGAATTCCTCTTGCACAACCCGCTCACCGGACTCTTTGTCTTTGACCAGATAGCGCATGCCTTTGTCGGTGTCTCGGACCATAGTGGTCTCAGAATCGAGCACCGCCTGGCGTTGCTCCTCGAAGCCGTCGCTATTGATGTCGATGGCGGTGAGTAGAGTCTCTTTCTCCACTACCGTAGTTGCATTGAGGACACTGAGCAGCTGCTGTCCAACGACCCGAGTGGGCAGCCAGAAACTATCTGGAGTCCAGGGGCCAGGTTCTCCTGTAGGAGTCACCGGAGAAAAGTAGAAGGTCTCTTCGTTGGAGAGAACTTCTCCTTCCAGGCCCACTTGAAGGGCGCGGGTGCGCACCCGACCGAAGTGTTCTCGGTCGACCCAGACAGACCCCCGATGCAGAGTCTTTCCAGGTAGGGGGTCCGCGTTGGGGTTGAAGTCCACTATCCAACAATCCCGTCCGTCGACAACCTCAGTTCCCCGTAGCCGGTAGGAGTACTCCTTGGAAAAATGGATCTCCAGAGGCAGAGCAGCCGCTTTTTCGGGCTGGACAAGGGGAATCTCCGGTAACTTCTTCCCTCTCCAGCGAACTCCGTTGACGAAAAAAGTCTGCCAGGCCCAGTCGAATCCCTGTCCCTGACGAAAGAAAAAGTCGCCTTCGAAAGTCGCTTCCAGCCCTTGGACTCCGGTACCAAACTGAAACCGCATATGAGTCGTGTTGAGAGCTCGGTAGTGTTGCAGGCGCCTCGCCTGGGCATCATCGAAGCCTTGGAGTCGGCGCAGGATTTCTTCCACCGGGATCTGGCGTTCGTCGGCCACGGTGAGTCGCTCTTCGAGACCTTGGAGACCTTCGATCTCCTCCGCACTCATACGGTCGAGAGTCAGTAGCACGACCTCGGACGGAGATGAGAGGTTCAAGGCGAGGCCCTCTTCGGTTCGCTTTTGGCCGAAGAGATCTTCCGCCTCACCGCTGATGGAGTCAATGCGCCGAGGCCGCTTGAGCTGATTGTCCGGAAAGATGAGGTCCAGATTGTCCGCCCCTGGAGGGCTCCTCGCAATGATCCGGAGGCTCAAGTCTTCCCCACGCACAAAGCTCCAGGCTTCTGTGGCACCACTGGGTTTCGAATGAGGGTCTAGGGAGGTCTCCTTGGAATTCTCGAGCCAAGATCTTCAGAGGAAGGAAGTCTTCGTTATCCAAAGGCGTCGATGGATCTACCGAGAATAGAACCAGGGAGGCTCCTGCCTCGGTCCAACGAGCTGCGTCGGAGAGCACGAGCCAGGGATCCTGGGGCCAGGGAGCGCCATCGAGCACGATCGGGCGGCCCGGATCAAGCTCCGAGGCACGGCTCAAAATGGGTGCCAAGCGGGCTGGTGAGGTCGGTCCGAAGGCGAGACCGTCCAGGTAGGCTGCGGTCTCCTCCCCGTAGAACGTCTCCAGGAACGAGAGATCGCTGGGCAGGGGAGCAGTGATCACCCGGGACTCGGCGTTAACCCCTGTCAAGGCTACCGATACACGTTTGAAGAGATAGGCATACTGTTCAGCGGACAGGGGGCTGGCATTAGTGCCGGCGTCGGAGGAAGATTTTGATTCCGGCTGCCAAATGACTTGGAAGTGAGTTCTTGGAGCAGTTCCCTGGGCGATTTCCGTGGCTGCGGCCAGTTCTTCAGCAAATCGGTCGGCATGTTCCAAGATCGGGCTCGGAGTACGAAATCGGAGTCTTAGCCACGGCACCGCACCGGCATTGACGATCTCGGTCGTATTCGAGGCCGCGGAGGTTGCTTGAGCCAGCTCTACGGACCAGGCTACATAGAGGGGAACCTGGTCTTCCAGGCGAGGCGCACCGTTCAGGGCCTGGGCAGCGGCAGTGGGATCTGTAACGTGTACCCCACCGCAAGGTTTGCAGGGTGGCGCTTGTGCTTCGATGGCATTGGCAAGAAGAACGGCACCTATCAGAAGTAGGGAGAATGGGCGAGTCATGCGTAAGAAGTCCATGACCAGGGAGAATAGTCTTCTCTTTCGGCGTTGTCACGCCTTACGGCGACGGCTATGATGCAGGCGTTATGGAATTTTCTGGTCGCCTCGTTGCCTTTCCCCCGAGCGAACTCCTGCAATGGGCTCACAATGAGCGCCGCACGGGCGCCCTTGTGTTCCGTCGCAGTCGTAGGCAGAAGCGAGTCTATTTTCGCAATGGCTCAGTAGTCGCCTGCCTTTCAGATGACCCAGCAGACTACTACGGCCAACATTTGCTCCTCAACGGCTACCTCAACGAAGCTCAGTTGGTGGATGCTCTAAGTTATTGCACTCGATCCGGAAAACGATTGGGATTGGCCCTCACGGAGTTGGGGCTGCTAACGGAGGACCAGGTCCAGGAGACCCTCAGCCAGCAGATTTCAGACTCGGTATGTGGCCTCTTCCTCTGGAACCACGGCGTGTTCTATTTCGAGGAGGAGTTTCCGCCGGAAGAAGAGATTCTGCCGTCTCCCATCGAAACCATGGCCCTGGTGCTAGAGGGTTCGAGATGGATCGACGATTTCGCCCGCTTTCGGAAAGTATTCCCCCATGACAACGTGGTCTTGTGCCGAGGTCCCGTTTGGCCTGGGGTGAACCTCCTTCCGGTTCAGCAGAGAATTCATGACGTCGTTGATGGTGAGAAAACCTTGGCGAAGATTCACTGGCGTATCAAAGGATCGTATTTTCGAGTCTTGCAGGGGGCTTACAACCTCTGCATGACGGAGGTGCTGGACCTAGGAGCGGTAGGGGAAGCGCTCGAGACGACTAGCCTGGAGATCAATGTCTACGACCTCCTGCTCGAACAAGCCGTAGAAGAGCAGTCCGTCGGCCGAGACGACTCTCATTCATTGCCCTTAGGGGTCCTAGGACATATGCGTCCCATCTGGATTCAGGATCCCTCAGCCGACGATTTGAGCTCTCTGCCGGAAGATCTTCGGGAGATAGCTGGCAGCTTCGATGGCGCTACCCGACTCAGTTCGCTCATCCCAAGAGGCTCTCAGCCATTTCGGAGTTGGGACTATTTGGTCGAACAGTTGCGGAAGGGGACCTTGGCTCTGCTGCCTGCCTCGCCACAAGAACTCGAATCCAGAGGTCTGGAAAAGACCAGCTGGTGGAACCGTCTTTTTTCCTCTTCCAGTCGATAGCCGGCTATTTCTTGAGGGGCACAGATCGCTCGAGAAGCGCAATCTGAACCGGCTGAAGCCTTTTCACGCCGTAGCCGTTCAGGAGTCCTCTGGGTAGGGAAGAAAGGGGGCTCTGTAGCTCGCCGGCTTTCTACTCGGGGAGCAAATCACCCTCGATCTTCAACGTCCTCTTCTCCGCGCCCTTCTTCTTAGGACCAATAATACGCCGACCTCGGTCTTGGAACGAAGGCTCTGTGTCTACAGGCAGCTTCACCGTCTCAGGCTGCTGAGCAGAAGGGGTAGCTACGGAGCGAAAGGAATCCGGTGAGAAGGCCTAGGCGGCCTCTGGTTCGTCCCTTTTCTTGCCCAGCCACATCAGACCGCCAACGATAACGGTGGCGCCCAAGAAAAAGGACAGCCATGGGCTCATACCGAAGGCAGTTGGGATATCCCCGACGAGCATCCCAAGGAATCCTACGCCGAGGGCATAGGGGAGCTGGGTGCGTACATGGGCGATATGGTCACAACCGGAGCCCATACTGGACAGGATGGTGGTGTCTGAGATGGGAGAACAATGGTCTCCCCACACTGCACCGGCAAGGACTGAAGAAACCGTTCCCAGGAGCAGAGTGGTGTATACCGAGTCGCCGGGCATATGGCCTGCAGTGGTAGCCAAACCATGAAGGATGGGCACCACGAGCGGGATGAGGATACTCATGGTGGCCCAGGAGGTTCCTGTCGCGAAAGCGACCGCAGCGGACAAAACGAATACCAGCACGGGTAATAAGTGCGGTGAGAGAAAGCCCTGGGTCAGGCCGACGAGGTAGTCGGCAGTGTGAAGCTCCGAGCAAACCGCGCCGATGGACCAAGCCAGGACCAAGACGACGAAGGCCAAGAGCATCGCCTTGAGGCCCGCCACGAATCCACTCATCGCCTGGGAAAGAGTCAGAGACTTGAAGCCTACCGCCAATGCCATCGCCACCAGGGCACCTGAAAGGCTCGCCCACAGGAGGGTGTCGAAGCTGTTGGCGTTGGAGAAGACTTCTCGCAACCAGGACCCGAGGCTCTGGTCAGCTGCCCGCTCGAGGCCTGCTGCGCCGGTTCGGTAGAGCCCAAGCAAAGTGACCACCATCACCGTGATGATGGGGCCAAGGGCGTTGATGGCCCGGTGCTTGATTCCCTTCGGTGGAGCCATGTCGGAGACTTCGTAGTCCGCCAGGGCAGTTTGAGCGCCCCCCAAAACTTCCCCGGTCCGAAATGCGCGGCGTTCCGCCTTCAACATGGGGCCCAGGTCTCTACAGCTCAGCGCCACCGTTAGACCAAAGACCAGGGCTAGGAGTGGGTAGAAGCGAAAGGGAATGGATGCCACGAAAGTGAGGTAAGGGTCGTAGCCGATGTTGAGATCTGCGAAGGCCGCAGCTAGGAGGCCCACTTCGAAGCCGATCCAGGTTGAGATCGGGAAGAGGCTGGCTACTGGAGCGGCTGTGGAGTCGACGATATAGGCGAGCTTTTCGCGGCTGATCCGGAGGCGGTCGGTAATCGGTCGCATGGTAGAGCCGACGATCAGCGTATTGGCGTAGTCGTCGAAGAAAATCAACAAACCCATCATCCAGGTAGCGAACTGACCCCGCCGAGTGTTGGTGGCATAGGGGCTCAGCCATTCAACGATGCCAAGAGTGCCGCCGCTCTTGCTCATCACTCCGACCATGGACCCTAAGAGGGCAGAGAAGATGAGGATTTTGGCGTGATCCGGATCGATCAAGGCATCGACGATGAAGTGGTCGATGGTCCGGCCAATAGCAGCGAAAGGGTTCCAGTCATTGAGTAAGAGGGCTCCGAGAAAGACACCGGAGAAGAGCGACAGCAGAACGTCGCGAAAAAATAGAGCTAGGAGGATCGCGACCAGAGCTGGTAGTACAGAGAACCAGTCAGGGAGGGTGCCAATACGGGTCCTGGCTTCAGCTCCGGCGCTACTCACTACGAGATCGCCCTTATAGGAACCCAAGCCGGGATCTTCTACGGTGACCTCGTGCTCGCCTGCGGTCAGGCGAAACGTCTCTAGGTTTCGGTCGGTGGTTCCGACGGAGACGTCTACTTCTTGACCCGCCGGCACATCGCCGACAGTGATTTTGAGGTGAAGGTCTGAGCTTCGAAGGGCAGCTCCATCGACCTCGACAGCCAGCTCTGTAGCACTGAAGACAAAAGACGGCAATAAAAGCGCTGCCGTCAGCAGCAAATATCTCTTCATGGTGGGTACCTTTCGGTCCCTAGTGTAGCAAGGCTAGGGACCGAACGGGTACTACGGCGGTGTGGGCGTTGGCCACTTTCTGCCAAGTTCGCAGCCTAAGGACGGCCAGGTTCTTAAGCGTTTTCTGCTTCGGGGGTACTCGAGCCGACCTGGGGCAGGCCAAATTTATCTCTCAACTTGACTTCGATTTCGGCCGCCAGCTCTAAATTGTCGCGCAGGAACTGCTTGGAATTCTCTCGTCCCTGCCCCAGCCGAATATCGCCGTAGCTATACCAAGCGCCGCTTTTGAGAACGAATTTTTCTTCGACGCCCATGTCGATGAGCTCGCCGAAACGAGAGATACCCTCACCATAGTCGATATCAAATTCTGCTTGCCGAAATGGCGCGGCACACTTGTTCTTCACCACCTTGACCTTCGCCCGACTGCCGACGACCTGGTCACCGTCTTTGATGGCAGCAATACGGCGAATATCGATGCGAACAGAAGAGTAGAACTTGAGGGCCCGGCCGCCGGTAGTGGTCTCGGGGCTGCCGAACATGACGCCAATTTTTTCGCGAATTTGGTTGATGAAGACCAAGCAGGTCTTGGATTTGGCGACGATGGCCGTCAGTTTGCGCAATGCCTGCGACATCAAGCGGGCATGGAGGCCGACGTGGGAGTCCCCCATTTCCCCGTCCAGTTCGGCCCTTGGCACGAGGGCAGCTACGGAATCGATGACGACGATGTCCAAAGAGTTGCTACGCACCAGCATCTCGACGATTTCCAAGGCCTGCTCGCCGCTATCCGGTTGAGAAACAAGGAGATTGTCGATGTCGACGCCAATCTTAGTGGCGTATTCGGCGTCCAAGGCGTGCTCGGCATCGATGAAGGCAGCTGTTCCTCCTGCCTTCTGAGCCTGAGCAGCCACCGAGAGAGCCAAGGTGGTTTTTCCGGATGACTCCGGACCGTAGACTTCGACGACTCGTCCGCGAGGAAAGCCACCGATACCCACTGCCACATCTACGGCTATGGAGCCGGAGGAAATACTGGCGATACCCAAGACTTCCTGCTGCCCTAGGCGCATGATGGCACCCTTGCCGAACTGGCGTTCGATTTGTGCGAGGGCACCTTCTACGGATTTATTTCGATCTGTGTTGGCCGCTTTGGACATGTGTTCTTGGCTCCTCGTAGACAGCTGGATTCGCGATACGGATTTGTTCTCGCTGTTTCTATTCGTGAATTTTGGCGGCGCCGACTGCTCCTGGGGGTGTCCTGCGCGAGCCTTCTATTGTACGCGTCCGGGTTTCCTTCGATGCGCCTCAAGGTCCTGATGGCCATCAAAGCACAGCTTATTCTCGCTATTCCCGTGACCGTTCTTTCGGTGGCCCTTCGAAGGTTTTTAGGATAAATCCTTCATGGCGGTAACAAGGCGTATCTTATCGGCACGACTGCTGGTGGTCAACTCTCGTTGCCAATCGGCGAAATCGACCGCCGATTGACTTCACTGAGTCCGCTATAATCCTTCAGCGAAACCGCCCCCGTTACCCCCGATGAAGAGAGTTTGAAGGAGATATACCCATGCGAGGAATCCAAACTGTCCCTGCGCTAGTCTGTGTTGCGCTACTGGTCGTTCTGACGATCGGCTGTCAAACCAAGAGTCCCGAAGAGCAGATCGCTGATATCCGAGCGTCTTATAGCGCCACGGTGAATCAGGGAGGCTTTGTTGCGACGGCGCGAGTGCCGGAGCCGGCCATGCCGGAGCCTGTAGAGGGCGAGGAAGGGATGGAAGAGGGAGATTCGGCGATGGACGATGAAGCCGACTCCATGGCTGATCCAGCTTCGGGGGACAGTCTGATGGATGAACCCGTCGTGGCTGAGCCCGTGCGCTATGACATCACCTTGGACATTCTGGTGGCCACAGGAGGTCGGGAGACTCTTCCACAGCTGACCATCGATGTTGTTCATCTCGACGGCCAGGAGGTCGAAAAGCAGCGTTGGCCGGTGACTTTCGATACCTCCAGAATCCTCCAGGGGCCCGGTGCCCAGATAGTCCACAAATTGGAGGATGTGGCCTACGAAGCAGGCGATATTTTCTACACTGAGGTACGGCACCCAATTCCAGCTGAGGAAAGAGGGAAATACCCGGAATTCTCGCCGGCGCCGTAAATTTTCCAGCTTGGTAGACCTTCGTGGAATTTTCCACGTAGAAGTGAGAGATGAGTATTGCAACTATGTCTGTGAGCACAGCTACCGTTTCTTCGATCCACGATGGCTATGAGGGAGTTCTGCGGTTAGAGGAGAACGTCGGCCGGATCCTACGGGGGAAGCCGGAGGTGATTCGATTGGCGACGGTCTGCCTCTTGGCGCGAGGACATCTGTTACTGGAGGACGTTCCGGGAGTGGGGAAGACGACCCTCGCTCAGGCGGTCGCTCGGTCCCTGGGCGTCGGTTTCCAGCGCATCCAGTTCACCAGCGACCTCCTGCCCTCGGACATTATTGGGATGTCGGTGTTTCGCCAGTCCGAGGAATCCTTCGAGTTCGTTCCTGGGCCCCTGTTCTCCAATGTGGTTTTGGCAGATGAGATCAACCGGGCGACGCCCAAGACTCAATCTGCACTCCTCGAAGCGATGAGCGAGAGAAAGATCTCAGTGGACCGTCGCCGTTACGCTCTCAAGGAGCCATTTCTGGTCATCGCGACGCAGAACCCCCTTGACCACCATGGAACTTTCCCGCTACCGGAGTCCCAACTGGACCGATTCTTGATGTCCTTGGAGGTGGGGTACCCACCTCGGGCGGAAGAGAGGCAGCTCCTGGTCTCCGGTGGAGTCGAGGACCTATTGGAGCAATTGGAGCCGGTGCTCGACCGAGATCAAGTGCTCGCCTTGCAGCAGAAAGTGCCTCGAATCCGAGTTGCCGACAAGTTGGTCGAGTACATCTTGTCGGTGACCGAGGCGACGCGCCAAGGGTCGGACTTCCTGCTCGGAGTGTCTACTCGTGGCGTGCAGGGCCTCTACCGGGCAACTCAGGCCTTGGCGCTCTGCGAAGGCCGAGATTTTGCTACCCCGGACGATGTTCGGCGGCTGGCCGTTTCCGTGCTGTCTCATCGAGTCGTGCTACGTCGAGGTACCTCAGATCGAAGGGCTCAGAGGACCGCCATCGAAGAGCTGATCGCAACCATCCCCGTACCCGTGTGAATGGCGCCGGAATTGTCCTGACTCCGGAGGCTTCCCCTTGACGACTCCTCAAAGTCGCTCCACCGTGGGCCCGGTTCGAATTACTGCGATCGGTCTGGGCTACATCTTTGTGTCCTTGTTGGTGGCGGCGGCAGCGACGAACTCGGGAAACAACGCGCTATTTCTCGTGCTGGCTCTGATGTTGGCCTTCCTGGTGCTTTCTGGACTTTCCTCCCGGCGCAATGTTCGAGGCCTCCAGGTTCGTCTCCATGGGCCGCCGGAAGTTTTCGCCAATCGTCCTTTCAACCTCGAGTTCGAGGTGAAAAGCAAGCGACGGTGGCTTCCTCATTGGTTCCTGTTGGTCTCGGCAGATAGGCGCGAGCGGGCCAGACTAGTCAACTACCTACCCGCCCGAGGGAGGAGCCGAGGCATTTTGGAGTCTTTTCAGAAACGTCGCGGACTTCAGCGGATTTCTCACCTGGTCGTAACCAGCCCGTTCCCGTTTGGTTTTTTCTTCAAGACCCACCGCTACAAGACCAGCTTGGAGCTGTTGGTGTATCCCGAGCTCTTTGGACCGGAAGAGAAGCGAGTCGAGGGAATTGGAGAGCTCGGGGATATGGGCGGTGCCAGACCAGGACGAGGCAACGAGCTGCGTCAGCTCCGAGTCTTTCAGCCCGGAGACGACCCCCGCGGCGTTCACTGGAAGCAAACCGCCAAGACTGGCTCGATGATCTTCATGGAACGAGAGGAAGATCAAGGGAGAAGAGTTTCGATTCTCCTGGACAACGGGGTCAGTGGAGTCACGGAGGAAGTGGAAGCTCGTTTCGAGCGGTTGGTCAGCGAGGCAGCCACAGTGGCTGCTGATCTCCTTGTGCGAGGATTCGAGGTGGAGTTGGTCACTCGGGACAAGCACCTACGTTTTGCTTCCGGGTTTCGGCAGCGGGGAGCGATTCTCGAAGCATTGGCACTGGTGGAACCTTGTCCACCCAAGGAACTGCCTCTGGAGTCCATGGATCGTCGCGCTCCGACCGTCCGACTAGCCTTAGATTCGCAAGCTGGCCCTATTCCATGAGGCCACCCCAGGCAACTGCGAGGCTTCTGGCTTGGATGGCGACCCTCGCTCCGCTTCCTCTTCCTCTGAATGGTGCATTGAGCTGGGGAGGTCTGTTTCTCTATTTGATGTTCCTGGTGCTGCTTCAGCTTCGTCTGGGAGATCCAGAGGCAAGACTTCTTCCTTTCTGGGCCATGAATGTCCTCGGGTTGGCCTACCTGCCTTTGCTTTTTCTCGACCTCAGCCAGGTGGCGATGCGGGGGCAGTTGGTCCAAACGGTCGTTCACATTTGCATGTTCACGGTGGTGGTGAAGCTTTTTGCCCTGCGGTCGACTCGGGACGTTTGGCAAACCTTTGGTGGTGTATTTTTCCTGTTTCTGGCTAGCATGGGAACCAGTGTGCACCCTTCCGTGGTGCTCTTTCTGCTCGTCTTTGCCGGGTTGACCCTCGTGCTACTCATGCAATTGGCCATGCTGAGAGTGTTGGTTAGTTTCGAGGGGGCGGAAGAAACTCTCGCCAAGACTCCCTTGCGGGGTTTCGTTTTCGGTACCTTAGCGGTGGGCTTGGCGCTTTCGGCTCCACTGTTTGTCATCTTCCCTCGTCTCGGCTCTCCGGTGATCGGCCTTCGAGGGACCGGTACGGGGACCGAGATTTTCTCTACCGGCTTCACGGATGTCGTCACGCTAGACGCCATCGGTAGCCAAAGAGACAACCCAGATGTGGCCCTCCGACTCAAATTTTCGGAAGCGGTAGACCCGAACGAAGAGATTCGTCTCAAAGGGGGAACCTTTGAGATCTACCAGAGAAGAAGATGGATCGCGTCGGGTAATCGAGACAACTATCTCTCCGCAAATGGGCGCACTTTTTTTCTCGACCGGCAGATTCCAGATAGCTGGGTGGACATCTGGATGCAGCCGTTGGGCTCACGGGCACTTCTCTTGCCGATCTCTTCAACCCGCATCGAGTTGGATCGCCCGCTGTTGCAGTGGGATCGAGGAGGAGCCGTCTCCCTGTGGCGAAAGCCTGCCAGTGTTTTGTCCTATCGCGTCGGTCTTGCCTCGGAGCCTGTGATCACCGCCTTGGCCCCAGATTTGGACAGAGGAAGCTCAGGGGGGGGAGGATCGGGGGTTCGCAGGCAGTCTATCCGGAGTGAGCCAACCCTGGATCTGACGGGTCTGGGGGAACGGGTCGGGCGATTGGCCAAAACGGCCGCTGGAGACGGAGATGCGGCCGAGAAGGCCTCGAGGCTGGAGTCCTACCTGATCCAGAATTATGAGTTCTCTCTAGAATTCATGGGCCGCACCGGCGCCTCCCCCTTAGAAGAGTTTCTGTTCGATAATGGCCAAGGGCACTGCGAGCTTTTTGCCTCTGCCATGGTGATGATGCTCCGCTCCCAGGGTGTTCCAGCTCGTCTGGTTACCGGATTCTTGGGTGGAGAGTTGAATGGTTTGACGGGGTACTACGTGGTGCGGCAGAGTAATGCTCACGCTTGGGTCGAGGCCTATCTAGGAGTCGAAAAGGGCTGGGTTGTTTTCGACCCAACCCCGCCTGCGGGGAGACCTCAGGCGACCTCGCAACAGATTTCCTGGGGGCTATTTCGCCAGGGGTATGACTACCTGCAATTTCGCTGGGATCGCTATGTCCTGACCTATGGATTTCAGGACCAGGCTTCTTTCCTACTGCTCTTGAGAGGAGCCTGGTCGCGCCTGCGGGACTGGGTTGCCGAGGTGAGGGGAGCTTCGGACCGAGATGAAATGCTGCCGGCGCCGCAGGACTCAGTCTCTTCCGGAGTCGCGCAGGAAGGAATCCCTCCAAGAGAACCTCTGGCGAGTTGGGAGCTGATTCTGCTGGCGGCGATTCCCATGCTTCTATTTGGCTCTCTTTGGGGCCTGTGGCATCACCATCGCCAGGAAACGATGACAGCGACCCGAGCCTTTCTCCTCATGCGGCGTTGGTTTCGTCGCAATGGACTGTCCCTATCGGCCACGACATCGCCGGGGGAGTTCCAGGAGGAGGCAGCTAAGCAGTACCCAGAAGCCCAGAAGCCAGCAGGAGAGGTGATCGACTTCTATCTTCGCGAGAGTTTTGGCGGGCAACCTCTCCAGGACCAGGAAAGAGAGAGGCTCCAGCTGGCGCTGCAATCCATCCGAGAGACCCTCTCCCGTCGAAAGGCGAGCTGAGACCTCCACAAGGCCGTTGGCTTGGAAGGGGACGGCTGGCGCGGAGAGGCTCTCTCTGGGAACACCAGGATTGCTGAGGGGGGAGCCTAGACTAGAGTTCTCAGAGGGGGGCTCTCGCATCCACTCATCCATCGAGAACTCTTTGACGGGCTTTTCTTGAGTGGGCGCGTCTCTTAGTGAGCGTTATGCCAGAGTCCGCTGCGAATCGTCATCCACAGAATCTTGACGTCCAGTAGAAGGGACCAGTTCTGGATGTAGTAGAGGTCGTACTGGATGCGCTTCCGAATCGAAGTATTGCCCCGCCAGCCATGGACCTGTGCCCATCCGGTGATTCCGGATTTGACCCGGTGGCGCATCATGTACTGAGGGATCTTGTGCTTGAATTCGCGAACGAAAGCAGGTCTCTCCGGGCGCGGTCCGACGATGGACATATCCCCCTTCAGGACATTCCACACCTGCGGCAACTCATCCATGGAAGTGCGCCGTAAGAAGCTTCCCAATCGAGTGCGCCTGGGATCGTCTTTGACAGCCCAGACGGGGCCAGTACTGGCTTCAGCATTGACCTTCATGGAGCGGAGCTTGTAGATCATGAAGCTCTTGCCATCCAGCCCCATGCGTTCCTGGCTGTAGAAAATGGGGCCCCGGTCTTCCAGCCAGATAACCAGTGCAACGAAAGGAAGGAACGGCAGTAGCGCCAGCATCGCCAGAGAAGCGAGGGCAATATCCATGGCTCGCTTCGCCATGCTGTACCAACCTTGCAACGGTACCTGGGAGAGGTTGATGACGGGAGTCCCGTCCAGATCCTCTACGGCAGCGTTGATGGTGGCGTATTGGAGGATGTCCGGAACCAGCTTCACGTCTACGCACTCCCGCGCGAAGCGTTGCAGGAGCTTGAGCATCTTGTGATGTGCCTCGAGAGGCAGGGCGATGAATACCTGCCCGATCTGCTCCCGTTCGAGCACTACATCGAGATCCTTGAGGGTGCCTAATACGGGCACCTCATAGAAGGAAGATCCGGCCATTCCGGGATCGTCATCGAGGAAGCCGGCGATTTCGATGCCAAATTCGCGGTGAGCTAGGATTTTCTGGGTAATTTCTTTACCCAGGGCTCCCGCTCCAATGATCAGAACTCTTTGAATCCCCTGGCCGTTGCGGTGTCTTCGGCGCAAGATCTGCCGGATCAACATCCTCATGGCAGTGACCGATCCGATGGAGACGAGGGGGAAGAGGGCTAGAAAAATCCGGCTGAAGGAAAAGAACTCTGGACTATCCGGGGAAACCGCTGGCCGATATGCGGTGGTAAAGGCCAGTAGGAGAATGGTTCCCAGTCCTGCCGCCAACACGATCGTCAAGGCTTCGTCGAAGCGAGTGCGCGCGCGGCGTATCTGGTAGAGACCGTGGAAGTAGAACACCACTGGCCAAGAGAAGAGAATCATCGGCAACAGCGGCAGATACTGCCCAAAATCCGGTGGAGTCTTGGTTAGGGGAACGATCTGTAGCTGAAAGCGGAGCGCCCAGGCCACAAAGAAGGCAAAGGAGAGAGCAGCAAGGTCTCCCACCAGGTATGCGGCAGAGGTCTGTCGGAATCGGTGACTGATCACAGCTTTGGTTCCTGGCTCTCGTGTTGATCCGGTCGATCTTCTGAGAGGACCCTTTTCATGCGCAGAAGAAAACTCGCGGATGAAAATTGTTCTGCTTTGTGTCGTAAGTCCAAGTTATTGAATCGGATCTGACTCGCCTTGTCAATCGCTTCGAGCAACTCCGCTTCCTCCAAAGAACCTCCGTAGAGGACTCCATGGACTCCGTCTTCGACGATATCGAGGACTCCGCCCCGTCCGGCAGCTATGACCGGAGTGCCGCAGGCGAGGGCTTCAACAGGAGCGATACCGAAGTCTTCGACTCCCGGCTGGAGCAGAAAGAGGGCTCCTCGGTATAGCTCTCTAAGCCGCTCCGCGCTGACTCGACCCAGGAACTGGGTCTGAGGCCCTGCTTCCCGGCGAAGTCGCTTTTCTTCTGGCCCGGTCCCGACGATTCTCAAGGGCAAGCCTCTTCGTTCACACGCTCGGATAGCTACCTCGAGACGTTTGTAGGGAGCCAGAGCGGAAACGACCAAGAGATAGCCATCTTCCTTGTCTACGGCGGTGGAGTCTCCTCCGTCCCGAGAGCTTGCCGTGGACTCCTGAGGAGCCCTTTCCCTTTCCGAACCTGGTGAAATGACTTCTTCCGACGAGTCGCTTTCCTCCAATGGCGTGTAGAAATCTACTTCCACGGGCGGCGGCACGACCCATGCCGACCTCCCATAATACCGCTTAACTCTCTCCGCCACAAAGCGAGAATTGGCAACGAAGACGTCGACTCGCGAAGCGGAAGCCGCATCCCAGGTTCGTAGAGCCGAAAGAATAGCTCCCCGAAAGCGGGCTAGCCAGCCTTTCCGGTTGGGGAAATAGGCTCTCTCCTGGTCCCAGGCGTAGCGCATTGGAGTGTGGCAATAACATACGTGGCGAGCTCCCGGTGGGGGAAGAATGCCCTTGGCAACGCAGTGGCTGGTGCTGACGATGAGGTCGAAACCTGCCAGATTCAAATCTTCTACAGCGATGGGAAACACGGGGAGATAGCGTCGGTAGTAACGTCTCAGAAAAGGCGCATTCTGGAGAAAGCTGGTGTGTATTGGGTGTGCCTCCAGAGTCTTGCTGACGCTACCTTGGAAGTGAAAGAGGGTGAAAATCGGAGCTTGTGGGAAAAGTCCTCCAAGAGTCTCGAGGACTTTTTCTCCCCCTCGCATTCCGGTGAGCCAATCGTGCACTAGGGCAACCCGAAGTGGCTGCGTCGCTTGCTCTGAGGTTTCCTCGATGCCAGGGTTGGGGGTCGGCATCACGATAGATCCTGATCCACCGTTACGTTTCTGGCGGCTGGGCCTCGGTCACTGGATCCCTTGGAACCTGAGCCTTCATGTTGGCGAATGGTCTGGAGGTAGGCCTCCAGAGTTTGCTCGGCGGTGCGCTTCCACTGGAAATCCGAGGCACGGCGTCTGCCCAATTTGGCCAGGGCAGCGCGGTGGTCTTCATCTTCCATGCAGTGGGCGATGGCTTGCGCAATGCCGTCTACGTCCAGGGGGTTGACCAAGTGCGCGTACCCTTCCGCCACCTCTTTGAGAGCAGAATTGTTGGAAGTGATCACCGCCACCCCGGAAGCCATCGCTTCCACGACGGGGAGGCCGAATCCTTCATAGAGGGTGGGGTAAAGGAACAACGTCGCTCCCTGGTAGATCGCTGGTAGGGCTTCCTGGGCGACGTGACCCAGCAGCAAGAGGCGGTCGCCGATCCCTAGTTGGTCGGCGATTTGCCGCAATTTGAATTCGCTGTTGCCACGATCGCCGACGCACACCAGGGGTCCGTCGAAGGCGTGAGTCTTTAGGGCTTGGGCGTAGGCCCGGAGTACGTTCTCCAAGTTCTTGTGGGGCTTGGGATTGCCGACGAACAGCAGGTAGGGGCGGGGGATGTCCAAGTTTTTCAGCCACCGGTCGAGGTCCGGAGTGGGCACCGGGGCTCGAAAAGCATCGTCGACACCATTGTAGATCGCTTGAATTTTCTCGCCGTCGACGTCGAAGTAGCGCATGAGGTCGGAACGGGTGTTTTTCGATACGGTGAGAATACGGTCGCCCCGGGCGAGGCTGCGGCGAATCATCCGCTGGGCATAGAAGAAGGCTAGCCGATTGGGCAGGTACTCCGGGTACAAAAGGTGGATGATGTCGTGAATGGTCACCACCACTCGGCAGGTGTTGATGGCCGGTAGAACATAGTGGGTGGCGTGGTAGAGGTCCAAGTCGAGGCGAAACAGCTTCCAGGAAAGAGCCAGGAGCTCTCGAATCGAATAAACCGGGGAGCGCTCGGTGACGATGCGGAAATTCTCGGGGAGGTCGCCGAGAGCATCTCGGCGTTGGGCTCCGGCGAAGAGGACGTAGTTGTTCTCTTGGTCGATTTCAGCCAAGCCGTAGACCAGATTCCGGATATAGGTCCCGATTCCGAAATCCTGGAGTTTGCGGGCGTCGATACCGATGGTGTATGGCAAGAGTTAAGGCCCCGGTTAGGAGAAGGGTAGCGTCGCTATTGTAACGTGATTTCAGGGGGTTCCGAGAACCTCGAGAAAGATCCTTTCCATCTCCCGAGCCGATCTCTCCCAGGAGAAGCGCCGCGCTCTCGAGGGACCGGACCGCGATAGCCGCACTGAGAGGTCCGGTTGGGACAGGACATCGCGAAGGCTCCTGCCGAGAGCTTGGGTGTCCCGAGGAGCGACCTGAAGGCCTGCGTCTCCGACAACCTCCGGCAGAGAGGATACGTTAGAAACCACGGTAGGTACGCCGCAGGCCATAGCTTCTAATGGGGGTAGGCCAAAGCCTTCGTATAGAGAGGGATAGGCGAAAACCGCTGCGCTTTGATAGAGGCGGATCAGATCTTCCCGAGGTAAATGTCCCAGGTGCCGAAGACCGAGGCCTTCCAATTCACGGATTCTTTGGAGCAGAGCTTTGTTGCGCCAACCTGCAGCGCCAGCAATGACCAGGGGAGGCGTTTCCGGGTGATCTTGCTTCAGTCCCGCCCAGGCCTCGAGGAGAGTGCCGACATTCTTCCGGGGCTCCAGGGTACCGACGTAGAGAATGTAGCCCTGGGGGCAGCCCAACCGCTTCCGGAATGCCTCGATCTCTTGGTCGTCGGCGGGCTGAAAAGTGGGATCGACACCGTTGTAGACCACATGAAGGCGGTCGGCACAGCGGGGATAGATGCGGCGTAGGTCCGATGCCGTGGCCTGGGAGATGGCGACGATTGCGGACGATTGGGCCAGGGAGCGGCCTAAAAATGGACGCATGCTGAGCCGAACTTTGAGGCTGTGGGTTTCCGGGTGGGTGAGAACGGTGAGGTCGTGGACAGTGACCACGGATGGCACCGGGAGCCGCCAGGGCAGGGTTCCCAAAGGAGACCAGAAGAGCTCCGCTGCGCTGTGCTCCAGGCGTTTCGGTAGCTTCAACTGTTGCCAGAGTACTCCCAGGGGTGCTGGGTGAGATTCCAGGGACACTCCGAGATCTCTCAGTGCTTCTGGAGACCGAATGGGCTGGTGGGATACTCCGAGATAGTTCAGTGCTTCACTGTGAGCGAGGGCGCCAAGCAGGGAACGAGTGTAGACGCCGATGCCGGTGGCCGCCGGAACGAGGGCGCGTAGATCGACAGCGACAGTGGGGGGAGAGGGCATGAAGGCGCCATAATAATGCAATGGGATCGAAATGCATTCAGGAAATGAGATACCTTCAGGAAATAGAGGTCATCTGCTGATCGGTAAAGCCACAATCCTATTTGGCAACACGATTTGTTCAGCATCCCTACCTAGCTGGCGTCACCGCTTACCGAGAGACGCCGCTTACCGAGCAACACCGCGCCACACGGCGAGAGTCTCTTCGGCTGCCCGCTGCCAGTCGAAGACCCCCGCCCTTTGACGCCCGCGGCGGGCTAGGTCCGCACGCAGGTCTTCGTCTTCTGCCACCAGGCGAGCTTGACGGACCCATTCTTCTGGTGTCTCGGGGTCTGCGTAGAGGGCCGCGTCCGCCGCTACTTCCCGCAATACGGGAATGTCGCTGGCCAGTAGCGGGGCGCCGGCCCACAGAGCCTCGATGGCCGGCAGGCCAAAACCCTCGTAGAGAGAGGGGAAAACCACCAGGGTAGCCGATTCGTAGAGAGCCGCGAGTTGGCTGTTTTCGACGTAGCCAAAGTGGTGGACCCAACCCTCTTCCTGGGCCTTCTCGATCTTTGCCTTCAGCTCATCGGATTTCCAGCCGAAGCGGCCGCAGAGCACCAAAGGTAGGTCGGCTCCCTCTTTCTGCAACTGCTCCCAAGCTTCCAGGAGGGTGATGATGTTCTTGCGAGGCTCGATGGTGCCGACGTGAAGGGCAAATGCTTTGGGGCATCCAGTTGGGACTTCTCCCGCGGTGGTCGTGGAGAGCTGGCCGGGCCCGTGGTGTACGGCGGTGATGCGATCGGCCGCAGCATAGCCGGCGTCAACAATCTCTTGGCGCACCGCTCGACTCGGAGTGATGATATGAGCAGCTCGTCGAAAGGTCTGACCGAGCTTGGCGGTGAGCTCTTCCAACGTCGCTTGTTGAAGAGTCCAAGGCACCTTGACGAATCCGAGGTCGTGTACGGTGGCGACACGTTTTCCTCGGCTGAGAAAAAAGGCCGGCGGGGGGACATAGTTGGGAGCGAAGATAACTCGATTCCTGTCGGCAGCGATCCACAAGGGGCGAGCCTTCTGCAGCCATTTCTGGATGAATCCACGGGAAAAGAGCAGCTGATCAGGGACGTGGTAGGCGACGACCTCCAAGGCGGGTCCCTCCGGCGGGGGGACGACGGCTTGGGGGTAGGGCTCACCATCGATCAGGAAGGGGCCGTAGAGGCGAAGGCGAACGTCATCCCGATCCGCCAGATGTTCGAGGAGGCGATAGAGATACCAACCGATTCCAGTCAACGGTTCCCAAAAAGAAGAGATGTCAACAGCAACGGTGAGCCGCTCGTCGCGGCGTCGCTGCCGCACCGAGTGGCTCATCTGCCGTATCCACTTCCAGGTAGCAGCGATCCGCTGACCTGTAGCAGCGATCCGCCGCGGCCCGGCGATGCCAAAGTGATATCGCAACCAGATATACGCCGGATGCAGGCGTTTCTTGAGCTTCTTCATGAGTTCCCGCGGCGGTGATAATAGCCTCGCCTGCCCTAGGGAGGAAGTGGAGAAGTGCCATTGGCGTCCTAGAGGTCCCCTTGTTAGAGTCTCCGAATGGGGAAAAAAGAGGGAGACATTTCTGTCGGGACGAGGCCCAGATGGCGTTCTCCCTGGCTGTGGCTATCCGTCTTGTTTTTCCTCGCGGCGTTCTTCCACATCCACTATTGGTACCTGCCTCAGGAACGGGCTGCGGAGTTCTCTGCCGCCAAGCTTCCAGAAAGAATTTTGGCGCAGAGAACCTATCCTCTCTGGCTTTGGTTACCTTTCCCTCACCAGAACCTGGCAGCTCTGGGAGACGGGGATGGGGATCTGAGAGGCTTCGCCACGGCTGCGGCTCAGGTGGCGCGAATTTCGGATTTGAAGTTCCCCGGGTTCGGGCCCTTTCCGGTACCGCCCTCCAAGGAGCTGCTGCTGGCCGCCGACCCAGATGAGGGAGTCTTCATCGCGACTGCCAGGGTCTACCCCGCCTTGGCGGCCTTCGCACGGTTGGCCGGGAAGGTTGCCGGAAATCCTTGGCTGTCCGGAGGAGTCGTGGAGCTTCCACAGGGACTGGTGACGGTTTCCTGGCGGGGTTCCTCGTGGATCGCCACGGCGGGAGACCACCGGAAACAGGAAAACGTAGCTGAGTTGCCGACGGGAGAACAGCCGTGGCTGGCAGCAGGGGCCATCGACGACCGGCTGGAGACAGTACCGCCAGGGGGCTACGCTCTTTTCCGAGAATCGGAAGATCTCGTTCTTCGCGGCGGTGCAAAAGACCGCGCTCTCGACGCGAGTTCGGCCGTCTCGGCCCTGCCGAAAGAGCTGTTTGGCAGTACCCTTGCCTTATTGGGGCTCGCTCGAGTCTCGTCTGCCAGTGCCCAATCCTCAGGCACTCAATCCTTAGACGCTCCATCTCCAGGCGCCCAGGCATTGGTGTTGTTCGACGGGGAGCAAAGCGGACAGACGGGTGGTTTTGCGATTCTCAATGGGGATCCGTCGCGGCGGCTCCCCATGACCGGTCTTGGAGTTTCTGCTTTGCTTGGGGAAGATAGCTATAGCGGTCGCGCTTCCGGTTGGTATGTGTTGGCCAGTGGGCAATCGAACTTCGATACCGCAGCTTTCTTGGTACCAGGGCTTGAGAAGGTTCTCGAATCCTGGCAAGGGGTATCCCTCGGCCTTTCCGCTCGAGCGAGACCGGCAGGAGTGTTGAGGAACCTAGGAGAGGTCGAAGCGGCCCTTGAGTCTCTACTGCCGTTGACTCGTACCGAGCTGGATCGCCTTCAGGCCCTTCGGCAGCTCCTCGAGCCTGTTGGGCGCTTCGCTGAGGCAAGTTTGGTGATTTCGCCGAGACCCGCTTTCGTAGAGTTGCGTCTTACTCCTCCATAGGCTTCCTTTTCGAGCCCTGAGAGCAGCCAGGAGGTTCTGGCGAGGGATGCGACGACTTCTTGAGTCAGCTTCTGCAAGGCTATTTCTCTAGGCCTGCCGGATTGACACTCGAGAGACCTTCGCGTAAGCTGCCATCTTGTCTCTGGGGAGACTGCGCCTATGCTTATTCAGCTCGACCGCATTCGCGACCAGCCTCTTGAATGGGAGGAAACCCTGGAGATCGCTCCTGAGTTCCTCGCAGATGCAGGTCTCGTCGCCCTCAGCGCTCCGCGCTGGCAAGGACGGTGCGATTTTACCGACCCCGGTCACTATTTGAGCGGCAGTTTGGATTATCGGCAAACCTTGGCTTGTGGCCGATGTCTCGGGGAGGTTGAAGAGGCGATTTCTACGGCAGTGAATCTGCTAATTATTTCTCGACCTGGGAAACCAGAAGAGGAAGAACAGCAGTTGGACGAGCAGGATCTCAATGTGGTCCATCTGGTAGGCGAGGAGTTGGATACAGCTCCCATCTTTTTGGAACAAATGCAACTCAATGTTCCCATGAAACCGTTGTGTCGGGAAGATTGTCAGGGGCTGTGTCCCCATTGCGGAGAGAACCGAAACAAGGTTTCCTGCTCTTGCGAAAGCCAGGTTGTCGACCCAAGATGGGCGGCGCTCAAAGGGCTTCGAGGCACTCTTGGGAACGATTGAGAGTCAGTAACGAGAAAATAGAGGTAGTACCATGCCCAATCCAAAACGACGTCATTCGAGTGCCCGCCGTGACCGGCGCCGGGCTCACGATGCCCTGGATCGACCCGCAGGTTCCACCTGCGCCAACTGCGGCGAGGTCAAGTTGCCCCACCGCGCTTGCCGTCAGTGCGGTTTCTACAAGGAACGTGAAGTCATCGAAGGCAAGTCACTCATCTGAGTGAATCGAGCTCCCGTGGCTGCTCAAGGCAATCACCACGTCTTTTCAGAGGTACTTTGTTCAGAGCGGCTCTCTTCGGAGGGCCCACGCCGGTGGCCGGTTCATTATCTTTCAGCGCCGGTGGAGACCTCTCATGGGCAGCCGCTTTCCCCGTGCTAACGTCTGCTAGACTGCCGGCGTCTCCGTTGGAATCTAACCTCAAAGACGCTCTCGACTGCGGATAGTCCAGGGGAAAGTCATGTTCATTGCCGTCGATGCCATGGGGGGAGACCACGCTCCCCGGGAGGTCGTTTCCGGAGCCGTTCAGGTGGCTCGGGAGCAAGGGACGCAGATCCTGCTGGTAGGAAATTCTGCCCTCCTAGAAAGCGAGCTTCGGCGGCTCGGTGCTTCGTCTCTAAAAGAGATAGAGATCGTTCATGCAGAAGAGGTGGTCGGCATGGACGAGCCGGCTGTGACTCCTCTGCGCAAGAAGAAACGTTCGTCTATCCGCATCTGCGCCGATCTGGTCAAGAAAGGCCGGGCTCAGGCGATGGTCTCCGCTGGCAATACCGGTGCGGTGATGATCTCCGCCAAGATGGTCCTCGGTACCATCGAAGGAGTGGATCGACCAGCCCTGGCGGCAGAGTTTCCGAATCCTCAGGGCCGGACCGTCGTCCTCGATGTCGGCGCCAACGTCGACACCAAGCCATCTCAGCTGAGAGAGTTCGCCGTCATGGGCCACTTCTATTCCCAAGAAATCAATGGGATCCACTCGCCGAGGATTGGACTGATGTCCATCGGTGAAGAAGAAACGAAGGGAACCGGTAAAACGCGAGTGGCGTTCCAGGTACTCCAAGAAACGGGCCTCAATTTCGTAGGCAACGTCGAAGGGCGAGACGTCTTCAGTGGTTCTGTAGACGTGATCGTCTGTGACGGTTTCGTGGGCAATGTTCTACTCAAGAGTGCCGAGGCCGTGGCCGAGCTCATCAAGACCATGTTGCGCAGAGAGCTCCAGAAGAGTCCTTTGAGGCAGATCGGAGCTCTGTTGGCCCGACCGGCTTTCGAAGATCTAGCAAAGCGAACTGACTACCGGGAGTACGGAGCAGCTCCTCTGCTGGGCTTACGAGGAGGTTGTTTCATCGCTCACGGGCGGTCCAACTCCACTGCCATCAAGAATTCAATTCGTCGCGCTGAGGAATTCGTAGCTGCCGAGACTCCGGAGAAGATTCGGGCCAAGGTGGCTCAGTTGCACAACGAAGAGAAGCGACTGTTGGGCGACTCGGAACTTTGAACCCACTGAGTTTTCGAGAGGGCCCCAGAGCGCCCCGAGAGTTTGCGAGGAAGATTGTATGAATCAGGACAAGATCGCATTTGTTTTCCCCGGCCAGGGCTCCCAGGAGGTGGGAATGGGGCGCGCCTGGGCGGACTCCTTCGAAGCGTCCAAGCGGACCTTTGAAGAAGCTGACGACGCTCTCGGGATGAGATTGTCGGAGCTTTGTTGGCAAGGCCCGGAAGAGGAATTGAACCTCACCGCCAACACCCAGCCGGCGCTATTGGCCACCTCCATAGCAATCTATCGAGCTGTGAAAGAGGCTGGCCTGGAGGCTGCGGCCATGGCGGGCCATAGTTTGGGAGAGTATTCCGCCTTGGTCGCCGCGGGCGCCCTGGATTTCGGCGATGCCCTTCGCCTAGTGCGCCGTCGCGGCCAATTGATGCAAGATGCGGTGCCGGTGGGAGAAGGAGCCATGGCGGCGATCATCGCCCTCGATGTGGAGACGGTCTCCCAGCTGGCGCAGGAAGCGGCTCAAGACGAAGTCTGCGCTTTGGCCAATCTCAACAGCGAGGGGCAGACCGTTATTGCTGGCCACCGTGGCGCTGTCGAAAGGGCCGTGGACCTGGCTCGGGAACGGGGGGCCCGCAAGGCGGTGCTCCTGACCGTGTCTGCCCCTTTCCATTCACCGCTCATGGCACCGGTGAGGGAGGCATTGGCTCCTCTCCTAGCAGAGACGGAATTCCGCACCCCGCGAGTACCGATGATCTGCAACGTGGATGCCCGTCCGGTGTCGAGCGGAGCGGAGGCTCGGGATGCTTTGGTTCGCCAAGTGGATGCGACGGTCCGGTGGACCGAGAGTGTCGCTTTCATGGCGACGGAAGGGAAGATCGAGAGCTTCGCGGAGATCGGTCACGGTAAGGTACTGACCGGCCTCAACCGACGCATCGCCCGTGGAACAAAATGCTGGAGTTTGGCGAAGCCCGAGAGTCTAGAGAAGGCTCTCGCGGACGCTTGATGTGGAGTTAGGAGGGACGCCGATGTTTCGTTTGGATGGCAAGACAGCCCTGGTGACGGGAGCCTCGCAGGGGATTGGAGAAGCTATTGCCCGCCAACTGGCGAGTCGCGGAGCTCAGGTGGTGGTGGCAGCGAGATCGAAGGATAAGCTAGACAGCCTGGTCTCGGAGATCCAGTCAGCTGGTGGAGCGGCTTTCCCCTTGGCTCTGGATGTCAGCCAGCCGGAATCCCTCCCGGAGAGGCTTTCTGAACTCCCGGAGGGCTTTGCTGAGATCGACGTTCTGGTGAATAATGCGGGTATCACTGCCGACAGCTTGTTGGCACGGCTCAAGTTGGAAGATTGGCAACGGGTCCTCGACACTAACCTTACAGGCGCTTTTGCTCTCACGAAACAAGTTATTCGAGGGATGATGCGTCGGCGCTGGGGGCGGATCATCTCCGTCTCTTCCGTAGTGGGTGTGATGGGGAATGCGGGGCAGGCCAACTACGCTGCCAGTAAAGCGGGTTTGATCGGTTTCAGCAAGAGTGTGGCTCGAGAGTTGGGGGGCCGCAACATCACAGTCAATGTCGTGGCTCCCGGCTATATAGAAACAGCCATGACGTCGGAGTTGCCTGAAAAGAGCCGAACGGCTCTGTCAGATGGCATTGTCCTGAAGCGTTTCGGCGTCGTTGATGACATCGCTAGTTCGGTGGTATTTCTTGCTTCTGAGGAAGCGGGCTACATTACCGGGCACGTACTTAACGTTTCAGGTGGCCTCTATATCTAGCATGGACGGCTTCGGGCCGCTGTGTTACAAATCGGAAGTTTCCAAAAGGCGAACGGATAGGAGGGATCGAATCCATGTCTGCAAGTGACAAGGTAAAAAGCATCATCGTGGAGCAGCTGGGAGTGGATGAAGGCGAAGTGACGACGGAAGCCAGCTTCACGGATGATTTGGGAGCCGATTCTCTGGATATCATGGAACTCGTGATGGCCTTCGAAGAAGAGTTCAATATCGAGATTCCTGATGAAGAAGCGGAGAAGATAAGCAAGGTACAGGATGCCGTTGCCTATATTGATAGTCAGGCCAAGGACGGGAGCGCCGAGGACGGGAACTAAGTCCCAGGTATTCATCCTTTTTTTGGGAAGGGCGTCCGGGTCCACCGGGACCTTTTCGGTACCGGTCGCCACTTTCCGAGTTTCCTCCTATTGATTTTGATTTCGCAGGGGCTGTTGGCCTAGCCTGTGGCACCCAGACATCTAAGAACGGAAGGCCCATTTCGTGCCCAGATTGATCGAACGGCGTCGGGTAGTTCTCACCGGAGTTGGCCTAGTTTCCCCTCTCGGGGTGGGAACCCAGGCGAATTGGCAGGCTCTTTTGGCCGGCAAGAGCGGGATCGGGCGGATCACGCGATTCGACCCCTCCGCCTTTCCGACCCAGATCGCCGGTCAGGTCGAAGGATTCGACCCGGCGGACTATATCGAGAAGAAAGAAGTCAAAAAGGGCGATAGTTTTATTCACTATGCCCTCGGGGCAGCTCATTTCGCCCTGGAAGATGCCGCTTTGATCATCGGTGAGGAGCACTCCGAACGCACGGGCGTGATTATCGGTTCGGGGATCGGCGGCTTGCCCTTGATCGAGCGGACCCACCAAGTTCATCTGAAGCGTGGTCCGAGCCGCATCTCGCCTTTCTTCATTCCTGGGCTCATTTCCAATATGGCAGCCGGTCAGGTTTCCATCAAGTACGGAGCCAAAGGACCCAATACCACTCCTTGTACCGCCTGCACGACCGGACTCCATGCAGTGGGAGATGCTTTTCGGCAAATTCAACTGGGCTACGCCGACATCATGCTCGCTGGAGGGACCGAAGGGGAGGTCGCGGAGCTGGGTCTGGGTGGTTTCTGCTCCATGAAGGCTCTCTCCAAGAGGAACGACGATCCCTTGCGAGCTTCCCGGCCCTGGGATCGGGACCGGGACGGTTTTGTCATCTCTGAGGGATCTGGCATCGTCGTGCTCGAAGAGCTCGAGCAGGCGAGGGCCAGAGGAGCGCGGATTCACGCCGAAGTCATCGGCTACGGCATGAGCGCGGATGCGTATCACATCTCTGCTCCGCACCCGGAAGGGGACGGCGCGGCAAGAGTGATGATCGCGGCTTTGGACGATGCAGAGCTGGAGCCGGAGGCCATCGGCTACATCAACGCCCACGGTACCTCCACGGGACTTGGAGACCTAGCAGAGGTCAAAGCCATCAAGCGAGTTTTTGGGGATCATGCCTACCGATTGGCAGTGTCTTCCACGAAGAGCACGACCGGGCATCTCCTAGGAGCCGCTGGAGGTCTGGAAAGCGGTCTGCTGGCTTTGGCACTCCAGGAACAGATACTTCCTGCTACCTTGAATCTAGACAATCCCGATGAGGGTTGTGACTTGGATTTCGTTCCCCACGAGCCCCGATCTGCGGATTTCGAGTACGCCTTGACCAACTCCTTCGGCTTTGGCGGCACCAACGGCGCTGTGATCATGCGTCGCTGGCGCAATGGAGTTGACTCCTGAGACGGGTCTTGATTCCTGAGACGGGAATCGATTCAAGAATCCGGCAGCTTGCGGGCAAAACGGTAGATTCCCACGACCACCGGTCCGATGAGGATCAAGGGTGCGAGAATCAGCATCACCAAGGGCCAGCCCGGCGGCTCGAGAGAAACGAATAGGCTAGCCATCCCGGCAGCCGCCACGGCTCCTCCGAAAATCATCAGCAACACGGAACCATGCCGGTTGATGGCGTACCAATTGGCGTCGGAGACGAAGGCCTTGCGGATCCTCACGCCGTAGTGACGGTTCCTCGGAACTTTCCCCAGAAAGAGGGGAATGCTCACAGCGACCACCAGTAAGCCAGCAAAGACAAAGCTTGCTGCGAACAGGAGGTTGAGGAGTCCGAGATTCGGGCTCAGATTCACGGCGCCTCTACTTCGCCCGGTGAACTCCCGCCCGGCGGGCCCAAATGGCGGTCAAAGAACTCTGTCATGCGGCGTAGAAAGTGGCGGTACTCGGCTTTTTTGAAGCCATGTTTCTGCCGAGGGTAGATCGCTTCCTCGAAGGGAATGCCTTCATCGATCAGCACCTTGGTGAGGGCGAAAGTGTTCTGGGGATGTACGTTGTCATCCCCAGTACCGTGGACGATAAGCAGGGCATCTTTCAGGTGCTTCGCATGGGTGGTCGAGGAGGAGAGTAGGTAGCCTTGCTCATTGTCCTCTGGGTGATCTAAGTAACGCTCGGTCCAAATGCTGTCGTAGAGGGTCCAATTCGTAACCGGTGCTCCCGAGACTCCAGCTCTCCAGGTTCCTGGGCTGTTGAATAGGGCGTAGAGAGTATTGGAGCCGCCCCCGGACCATCCCCAGAGGCCGATCCTCTCCGGGTCGACCCAACTCAGACCTTTGAGGTATTCCACGGCAGCCAGCTGGGCAGCCAGATTGGTAGGGCCGAAGCGGCGGTGGACTCGGTCTCCGCCGGTCTTGCCGAAGAAGTTCGAGGCCTGATTGTCGGCCATGAGGACGACATAGCCCCGATGAGCCATCCATCTGTGCCAGAGATCTCGGTTGCGGCCCCCCCAGCTGTTTTGCACCACTTGGGATTGGGGGCCGCCGTAGTGGTACATCACTACCGGATAGCGCTTGGCAGGATCGAAGCCGTCGGGTTTGAGGAGGCGCGCCGGCAAGGGTACACCCTCCGGTCCGGGAAGAGTCAGAAACTCCCACTTGGGGAGCAAGTTCAGGTCTGGGCCCTGAGAGAGCTGCCTCGGCAGGCTGGTGAGAGCCTCGCCGGCAGGGCTCCGAACGGTGCGGACCGGGGGATGGTCGCTATCGCTCCAGGTATGTACCCAGAGACCGCTGGAAGAGACCTCCGCTCCGTTCCAGCCCTCTCCGGAAGTCAGCTCCTTCTTGCCACTACCGTCGAGGTGCACTGCCTCTATTCGGCGATCCTTGGCGCCTAGAGGGCCTTCCCGGTGACGGGTGAGGATGATCTTGCCGCGGTCCTCCTGGACGGCGTCGAGAGAGGTGACATGACCTTTGCCGGAAGTGAGTTGGCGAATCAAAGTACCCTTGGCATCATAGAGGTAAAGGTGACGCCATCCACTTCGTTCCGACCCCCAAATGAAGCGGCCGTCCTTCAGGAACGCATAGTCATCCTCGACGTTGACCCAGGTAGTCAGCTCTTCCGTGAGCAGGTTGGTGCAGTCCCCCTGGCGTGCGTTGCAGCTCAGTAGATCGATGCGGTTTTGTTCCCGGTTGAGGTGCTGGATAGCCAGGCTATCTTTCGAGGTCCAATCCACCCTCGGCAAGTAACCTAGCTGCGGGTCCCCAGTCTCGAGCCACACGGATTCCCCTCCAGCTGCCGGGATCACGCCGACCCGAACGGTGGGGTTCGTCTGGCCAGCCTTGGGGTATTTCTGCCAGGTCACTTCCGGATAGGTGGGTTGGAAATTCACCAGGGCATACGCTTCAACTTCGCTTTCATCGAAACGGTAGAAGGCGATTCGTTTGCCGTCCGGGCTCCACCAGAAGCCGGTGGAATCCCGTCCCCAAAGCTCCTCCCAATAGACCCAATCTGTCTTGCCGTTGAGGATTCGGTCTCCCTCACCATCGGTGGTCAGAGCCCTCTCGCGGTCATCGCGCAAGTAGTAGATATGAAGGTTGCTCTCCCGGACGAAGGCGATTCGTTTGCCGTCCGGGGAAAACTTGGGATCCTCCTCGTCGGCTTCCGTGGAGGTCAGTCGGCGCAATTTCGCGGTTCCTACACTCAGCAGGAAAAGATCTCCCTGGTCTGTCAGCACAATGGACTTTCCGTCCGGAGACCAGCGAGGAGTGGTGATCTCCTCGAGCCCATCAGTACTGCCTTCCCCATCGCTTTCCACCGTTCGCACCAACAGCCTCGAGGTCTGCTCCTGGGGATCCAGCAACCACAGACCTGTGCCTTCTCCGTCGTCAAAACGGTAGGCCAAGCGATCTCCGTCGGGGCTCCAGGCCAAACGGTCAGCTTGTTGGAACTGCTTTTCCGGTTCGAACAGCTGGGCAAAGGGGATTTCTTCCGCCATCAGGGCGAAGTTTGACAATGCGATGCAGAATATCGAGGCGGCAAACCACCGGGGGCTCGAGAATCTCTTCATGACGATCTCCTTAGAATTCCCGCGAAGTCTACCAGTGAGTGAAACAATTTCCCCTGCAGAGTGGTAGGAGACTAGGAACCGAAGAGGAGAACGTTATGACCTTACAAAATTCGCATCGCCGTTTTCGTCTGGAATCCTTGCATCTGCCGTTGTTGTGTATCGCTCTGACCTTGACCCTGACAGCTTGCCAGCAAGTGGAGGGGAGTCTTCGGGATACTGAAACTCGGACCTTCACTGAATCCTTTTCCCTATCCGGGGGCGAACCGCTGCGTTTGGCAAATTTGGTTGGGGAAGTCGAGCTCATCGCGGGTTCAGGGGACGAAGTCGTCGTCGAGGCCGAAGTCCATGCCGCCGGCAAGGACAGCGACCAAACCCAGAGGCTATTGGACGACATGAGTTGGGTAGAAGAAAAGAGCCGTGGGGGAGGAAAAGAGTGGTTCCTCTCCTACCCGGTGGAGGAATTCAAGACGTTTCATTTCAACCGCCCGAAGAGCGGCTGGGGATACAACAGCTCGATCCGCTATCGTGGCCGTAAGATCAAGGTCACCAGCCGAAAAGGCTCCCACCCGACTCTCTATGCGAATCTCAAAGTCACCCTGCCTCTCGGCAGCCGAGTCGAGCTAAAAAACTTCGTGGGCAACATCGTCGGTGGTGAGTTGAGTGGAGATCTCTCCCTCGATACCGGTAGTGGTGATGTTCGCTTGAGTGGATTTGAAGGCGAGCTAGCTGTCGATACGGGCAGCGGCGATGTGGAGCTCGGCACCATTCGCGGGGAAACGATGATCAGCACCGGTTCTGGCGATGTCAGAGCCCGCGAGATGATCGGCAACGGTGAGGTGGATACCGGTAGCGGTGACGTCGAAATTCTCAAGGCTGCTCTTGGCCGCTTGAGTGTGGACACCGGTTCCGGCGACGTCTTGGTAGAAGACGGTTCCATCGGTGAGCTCGGGGTCGACACCGGTTCCGGAGAGGTCAAAGCCTTACGAGTTGCGGTGCGGTCCTTCGAAGCTGATACGGGCAGTGGCAATGTGGTCCTGGAAGGCCCCCTGGCAGACACAGAGACGGTCCTCATCGACACCGGTAGCGGTGACGTCAGGATCCTCAGCTCCCAGGAGGCGAGCTTCGATGTGGAATTGGACTCCGGGAGCGGAGACCTATCGGTGCGCTACGAGGACGCACGCTTACGGACCTCCGGCGGCAGAGAAGTCATCGGTGCTTCCCGGGGTTCCGGGGGAGCCCGCATTCGTGTCGATACGGGCAGCGGAGATTGCGTCGTCGGTCCGGCTTAGGTCTCATCTGAACACAACGAGCCCAAAACAAGGGCGGTGTCGGCGCGAGGGTCGACACCGCCCTTATTTCGTTAGATCTGTCGAGGTGCGAGCTGGAGCTCAGGGACCGCAACAGGCCAAGGTGCAGGAGATGTACTGGGAAAGGCATCCGCAGGCAGGCCCGCTGGTGCCACAGTTCCGCAAGCAGCTCTCGAGTTGATTCTGGCAAGCTTGATCACATTCAGCAGTACTTCCCAGAAAGACGGGTTGTTGATTCCCTAAAAAGGGGGCGGGCGTGTTCACTGCATCCGGTTGTGCGTTGACTCCAGGGGCTTCCGTCACCGCTTCCGCCACGACCCCTGGGACCGATTCGGAATTTGGTAGCTCAGCGTAGGTGTTGAAACCGAGGACGATGGCTAAGGCGAATACAGTCAGGCAACAGAGGGTACGAGTTTTCATGAGGCTTCGGTCCTTTCTCTTTGTGCCGCGAAAGCCGGGGCACGGTGGTTGGGAGGCGACGCGGCGAAGGATCTTGGTGCCTGGACCCTGGAAGACTGCTCCGAGGTGAGTCGACGGAGATGAAGGCAGGGTGCTGCCCCCTCCTGGTGCTACCGGGGAGTGGGTCGAAGGGTGGAATTGGTCCGAATGGTGATCCCTGCTTGCGTTCGCTGTCGTCATGTCTCGACCGTAGAAAGGCTCGGCAGATGAATCCATTAAGAGAGGCTGAGGATTCCCTAAGCGGTTCCTGAGTTCACCCATGAAGCCAGCTAGAACGAGCAGCGAAGTCCTCCGTGGAACCATGGCATTCGGCGATTTTCTGTTGGAGTTGGACACCTTGCGGCTACGCCGAGGTGAAGAGTGGATTTCGCTGCAGCCGAAACCTGCCCAAGTGCTGGCCGTCCTGCTGAGCCGAGCCGGTGCCTTGGTCTCCCGGGACGACATTCGTCGAGAGGTCTGGGGGCCAGACACCCACTTGGACTTCGATCAGAGTCTCAATGTCTGTATTCGGCAAATTCGAATTGCTCTTGGAGACACTGCCCAAGATCCGAAATGGCTGGAAACCGTGCCCAGGAGAGGGTACCGGTTTCTCGCCGCTGCAGAATGGAGACCAGCGGAAGAAGGCATTGCCTCGCCAGATCATTCTCCCGACCAAGGCCGGAACCGCAGGAGTTGGGGGGTGGCTCTCGGGGGCTTGCTAGTCTTTCTCGTGGTGGTCGTTTTCCGTGGCCCCTTTCTAGCCGAGTACCGAGCTGGCGGCCCAGCAGAGCTTCCCCCAGAGATGCCTCGACTCATCGTGTTGCCCCTCGAGAGCACGGGCTTGGAGCCCCTCGGTCATCAGCTACCGAACTTGCTCACCGATGAGCTGATTGCGCAGTTGGGAGTCGCTTTTTCCCCGAAGGTCGGAGTGCTCGCCCGTTCCACTTCCATGCGTCTCCAGTCGGCCGTTCCGCCTCTGCCGGAGCTTCGCCAGCGTTTTGGGGTCAGTTACATCATCGAGGGCACGGTTCAGCGGCGAGGAAGCCGTGTTCGAGCAGCAATTCAGCTCATCCGAGCCCAAGATCAGGTCCAAGTTTGGGCAGGGCTCTTCGAGCGATCCTGGGAAGAGCGTTTTCACCTGCCTGCAGAGGTAGGGAGAGGGACGGTTCGGGCGCTTTCCCTGGAGCTCCCCAAGACCTCTCAGCAACCGCAGCCCTGGGAACGCATCGCTCCCCCGGAAGCTTATGGTTATTTTCTCACCGCTCGGCGTTTCCTCGCTCAGAGAACCCGAGAGGGAAATCTATCTGCAGTGGAAGCCAGCGAGAAAGCCCTGGCGGTCTTCCCGGGGCTGGCACCGGCGCACGTGGTACTAGGGGAGGCGCACCTGAGGGAGCTTGTCCATCCTGCGAAGAGAGTTCCGTCGGCTCGCCTCGCTACGCAACGAGCTTTGGAATTGGACCCGAACCTAGCTTCCGCCTGGGTGCTCCTTGGGCGGATCCAGATGCTCTATGACTGGGACCTGGTCGCCGCTGGCGAGTCCCTTCGCCGTGCCCTGGAGCTCAATTCATCCCTAGCCTCTGCTCATCATGCTCAAGCGCTATTGATTTCAGCCCTTGGACACCAGGAGGAAGCGGTGGCGGAATTTGAATTGGCGAGGAACCTCGACCCCCTCTCTCCAGTGATCACGACAGATTCTGCCTGGCTCTACTTCGTGTTTCGGAAATTCGAGAAAGCCGAGGCCGTTGCTCGGACTTCGGTGAGCATTTCTCCCAATTACATGGGAGGGCACCTGATGTTACAAATGAGCCTCTCCCACCAAGGCAAGGCAGAGGCAGCGGCAGAGCAAGCGAAGCGGGTCTTGGAGCTCGCAGGAGCGTCTTCGGAGCGATTGGAGAACTTTTCGCGATTGGCGGCGAAGGTAGCTCTCGAGGACTACGCCGATCGGCGTTATCGAGCCCTCCAGCAACTGGGAGCGCAGTTTTTCGTCGCTCCTGGGGAGTTGGCCTACGCAGCCCTGGCAGCAGGAGACCAGGAGGCGGCCTTGGATCTCTTTGAAGCGGCTGCAGCGGAGCGCTCCGATTGGAGGCTGCTTTGGTTGAGTCAGGATCCTCGGTTCGACCCTTTGAGAGGGTCTCGCCGAGGTATGAACCTACTCGAGGTCGTCTCGGCAACTAGGAAATGAGCGCAGAAGAGCTTTTCCGGACTTGCTCTGTCCCTGCTGCCTCACCCCCACCTGCCTTCCTACATCTTGCTGTAGTTCGGCCCGCCTCCCCCTTCCGGGGGAACCCAAGTGATGATCTGATACGGGTCCATGACATCACAGGTCTTGCAATGAACGCAGTTGCTGGCGTTGATCTGCAGTCGCTTTCCGGAAGCGGTGGACTCGTCCTCGACCATCTCGTAGACCTGAGCCGGGCAGAAATGCTGGCAAGGGTTGCCGAATTCTTTGGCGCAGCGATCGACGCAGATGTTGGTGTCTTCGACCAACAGGTGAACCGGCTGGTCTTCCTCGTGGCTGGTCCCGGAGTTGTAGAGGTCCGATAGCTTGTCAAAGGTGAGCTGACCATCGAAGGCCAGTCGCTGAGGTTCCGGTGGTGCTCCCGGCTGGTCCAATCGTTGTAAGCGCTCGTGCCCCGCCTCGGTGGTCAGGCGATCCTTGAACCCCCAGCCTCGGCCACCGGTTACCATGCCCAGTCCCGCCTGAACCATGCCGGCCAGGAGTCCCTTGTCGAAGGCCTGGTGGAAGTTACGGACCGGGAAGAGCTCCTTCTTGATCCAGCTCTCGTCGACGCGTTGCTGGTAGCCCTCCAGGCAAGTTGCGGAGACTTCCCCCTGGACCAGGCCTTCGAAGATCGTCTCGGCTGCCAACATGCCCGATTTCATGGCCAGGTGAATTCCCTTGAGTCTCTGGCTGTTGAGAAAACCTCCCGAGTCGCCACAGAGCACAAAACCGTCGCCGGAGAGCTTGGGCATGGACCACCAACCCCCTTCCGGAAGAGCCTTGGCGCCGTAGAAGGCCATCTTGCCTCCTTCGAGCAGGGCGCGCAGGCGAGGGTGAGTCTTGAATCGCTGAAACTCCTCGTGAGGATCCAGCAAGGGATTCTTGTAGTCCAGGCCCACGACCAGGCCGACGATCAGCTGGTCGTCCTTCATGCCATAGATGAAGCCGCCGCCGAAGGTGCTAAACCCGAGGGGCCAGTTCATGGTGTGGATCACCTCGCCGGCCTTGATTCTGCCGGGGGGCAGATCCCAGACTTCCTTGATGCCGATGGCGTAAATCTGTGGGTTCTTGCCGTCTCCCAAATTGAGCTTGGATTCCAGTTGCTTGGCCAGGGTGCCACGAGGGCCTTCGCCGAGAACGACGGCATTGGCGTGGATGTCGACTCCTGGCTCGTAATTGGCTTTTTGCTCGCCGTGCTCGTCGACCCCCTTGTCACCGGTTCGGACTCCGATGACGCGATCTCCGTCGAAGAGTGCTTGGGTTGCAGGGAATTCACAGAATACGTCGACGCCAACGTCTTCGAGCTTACTCTCCATCCATTTGAGCAGCTTGCCCAAGGAGGCGACATACTTCCCTGAGTTGTTGAGCATCGGTGGCACCGGCATGGGAAAGGCCTTGCCCCGAGTCATCCACCACAACTTGTCGCTCGCCACCTCGCCTTCGAAGGGAGCGCTCTGCCAGTCCTCCGGAAACAATTCCTTGAGGGCCCTGGGGTCAACGACGGCGCCGGAGAGAGCGTGGCTTCCAACTTCCTTGCCCTTCTCCAGAATGGCGATCTCGACTTCGAGAGCCTTCTCTGCGGTCTCGTTGTGCTGCTGAACTAGTCGCCCCAGGTGGTAGGCGCCGGCCATACTGGCTGGCCCAGCGCCGACGAAAACGACGTCGAGCTCAAGGATTTCCCGGGCCTCCTCGCTCATCACGAATTTCTCCTTAGTCTTGGCAGATATAGCGGTTGGCGGAACCGGGAGATGGTACCACGAGGCGGTCCGTCCCAAGGACCTTACCTATTCTCCTAGCTGTTGCCTTGGGGGCCCGATTTGGGTTTTGGCCGATTTTGGGAAGCGCCCACGGGTGACGGTCTCCTTGACAGCTTGTGGGACCCCTGGTGTAATGCCGTCAAACTCTCCGGCTCTTCCCCTGTGCAAAAACCTAAGCTTGTTGCGACCCTTACCTCTGCCGATACCTTGGCATCCGCGAACCTCGACGAGGTTGCGATCCTGGAGGTGCGGGCGGATCTAACGGGTGAGCTCTCTTTGGAGTGGCTCCGGAGCCAGTTTCCAGGCCAGTTGCTGTACACCCTCCGTAGCTCCGCCGAAGGCGGGCAGTTCAGTGGTGGTGCGGCCCGCCGAGCTGAGGCCCTAGTGTCCGCAGCTCGGGCAGGATTCGACTTGATCGACCTAGAGGCGGATAGAGATCTCGGTGCCGAAGTGTTGGCGGCCATTCCTGGACCCCAGAGAATCCTGTCCTGGCACGGATCGGCTGCTGATCCCATCGACTTGGCTCGTCGTTGCTCGAAAATGGCTGGGACTCCAGCCCTGCTTTACAAGTTGATTCCTCAGGCTCAGCAGGCCGGACAAGAGCTGGCGCCCCTACAGATGCTGGCTCAACTGAAGCGCTCGGATGTCGTGTCCTTTGCTTCGGGTGCGAGTGGAGCTTGGAGCCGGCTGGTGGCGCCCCATCTAGGGGCCCCAGTGGTCTACGGTGCTGCCGGAGGAGCGCCGGGAGCGCCAGGGCAGCCCACGGTAGAGCGACTCCGGAGTCACTTCGGATTGCCCAACCTTCCGACGGTAGAGGTCCTCTTCGGTATTGCCGGTTGCCCGGTGGAGCACTCGTTGTCACCCCTGATTCACAATCGTGCCTACTCCATGTTGGGCTTACCGGCTCTCTACATCCCCTTTCATGCTGAGTCTTTTGGCGACTTTTGGTTGGAGGTGGTGGAGAGCGAGGCCTTGAGCGCCATCGGTCTGCCATTACGGGGCCTGAGCGTCACCTCCCCCTTCAAACGAGTAGCCCTGGCGGTAGCCGGCGCGTCGAGCCCCCTTGCGGAGCGCATTGGAGCAGCCAACACTCTGGTTTGGAATAGTGGAGTGTGGGAGGCCGAATCTACCGATCCCGCGGGCATTGTCGAGCCATTGCGGTTGAGAGGTATTTCCCTCGAGGGGCGCCGAGCGGTGGTCGTCGGTTGCGGCGGTGCTGGTCGATCCGCAGCGGTCGGTCTGCTGCATGCACAGGCGGAGGTGGTGATGGCAAATCGCAGTGCCGAACGGGGGAGGCGGGCAGCCTACGACTTAGGGCTTCCCTTCTTGCTGCTAGAGGACCTGGAACCCCAGGCCTTTGATCTGTTCATCAACGCTACGCCATTGGGTCGCTCCGAGGAAGATCCTCTACCTTTCGACCTGGATCGGTTACCAAAAAGGGCCATGGTGGTGGATATGGTTTACGGCGAGTCCCCGACGGCTCTAGTACAGGAGAGCCAAGAGCGAGGGTGGATCACCGTAGATGGTCGGGAAGTGCTCTTCCACCAGGCGGTGGTTCAATTCCGGCTGATGACCGGGAGGGAGTTGCCCCGGGAAGCTGTCAGCGAAGCTCTTGGCCTGGCAGCGGGCCTTTCCAAATGACGGGCTCGAGGGAGTCTTCCCGCTCGCCAGGCAGACGGCGACAGGTTTCCGATCGCTTGACTCTCTTCCGGCTGGAGACCTCGCAGGCTCCCGGAGGGTTCGCAGAAGACGTGCGCATTGGTCTGAGCCGCTCTCCCAAGAAACTTCCCCCTCGGTTACTCTACGACTCTTTGGGCTCGATTCTCTTCGACGCCATCACTTTGGTGCCGGAGTACTATTTGACGCGGGCCGAGAGCGAGATCCTAGAAACCTCCAGTGGCGATCTAGTGGACTGCCTTCCCTCTCCCTTGCGCCTCATCGAACTCGGTAGTGGGAGCTCCACCAAGACGAAATTCCTCATCGAGGCCATCCTGAAGCGTCAAGGGAGCCTTCGCTACCTACCGATCGACGTTTCCGAGTCCGCTCTCGAAAAAAGCTCCCGAGAGTTGTTGACCGCTTTTCCCGGTCTTTCCATCACTGGGTTCGTGTCGGACTACCAGCGAGCCTTGGACTATCTGGCTAAAGAAGAGCGATCTCCCGATGGAACCCATAATCTAGTTCTCTTTCTGGGCTCTTCCATCGGCAATCTGAATGCAGCGAGCGCTTTGGGCCTCCTCGAGGAGGTACGCCGCGCCCTTGCCCCGGGGGAGCACTTCCTGCTCGGAGCCGACCTCAAGAAGGATCAAGGCGAGCTCCTGGCGGCCTACGACGACACCCTTGGGATCACCCGTGCGTTCACCCTCAATTTGTTGGTGCGCATCAACCGGGAGTTGGGGGGAGAGTTCGATATCACCCAATTCGACTACAAAGTCCGCTATGACGTCTCTCTAGGGCGGGTAGAAGCCTATCTGGTGAGCCGGAAGGCCCAAAAGGTGCCGATCCGCGAGCTCAGCTTGGAAGTCAGCTTCGAAGCCGGCGAGAGCATCCATACGGAGAGCTCCCACAAATACGATCTCGACCAGCTGAGCACCCTCGCTACTCGAGGAGGGTTTCGATTTCAGCGCCACTGGCTCGACTCCGGATGCCGATTTTCCGAGAATCTCCTCGAAGCGGTCCCTGCGGCCCCCTAAGCTCCATCTCGATCCCTTCCGGCTCCCCTGTGAGCCGATCCCTCCCGGAGACTTTGACATGGAAAAGGCAAAAGATTAGGATTCCCCTCCTGTGCCGAGGTAGCTCAGTCTGGTTAGAGCGCCTGACTGTGGATCAGGAGGTCGGCGGTTCGAGCCCGCCTCTCGGTACCATTCCAACTTTCCAAGAATATAGAGATTCTCCTGGTTCGTCCTGGCCTGCTCAAGGGGCGCAGATTCTCTTTTGGGTCGAGGTGGGGTTCAACGGAGAGGTCGAGTCGCTTAGTCAACAAGGCCCTGGAATCTACAGTTTTCCTGCAGAAACTCCTTTCGGTGACGACAGCAGACGGTCGAGATTCTTCTGTTGGACTACTCTCTTCAGGAAAACGGTTTCCAATATGGTCTGCCTCGCCCCCTGTATTCGAAGCCTGCTATATTCCGGCTATCTTTCAGGTTAGAGAATCCTTCCTTGCTGATTGGGAAGCGGTTCTCGGCAGCAAGAGCTGACCATGGGGGTTGTTGGCAGCGAGAGCTTCAGCGAGCAAGTTGGGGAGGGAAGCCATTGGCGGGCGATGAGGACGAGGTGGAATCCAGGGACATCACGATCTTGCTGCAGGCGTGGCAAGAGGGTGAGTCGGGGGCCGCGGACCGGCTGTTCGAGCGAATTTACCCGGAGCTGCGCAGGATCGCTGACCGTCAACTGCGCTTGCGGGAGAACGTCACCTTTCAGCCAACGGAGCTAGTCAACGAGGCCTATCTGAAGTTGGAAGCAAACGGTTCCCTTCGCTGGGAAAATCGGCTCCAATTCTTTGCTCTAGCAGCGAAGATCTTGCGTCAGATTCTGGTTGATCGTTTTCGGAACAAGGCGACTCTGAAGCGGGGTAGCGCTTGCAAAACGGTGGCCCTCGAAGAAGTGGAACTGCCCGCCGTAGACCTCGACTTTCTGGCTTTGGATCAAGCCCTCGAGCGTCTCGCGGACCTCGATCCTGAAGCGGCGCAGTTTGTCGAGCTCCGCTATTTCGGCGGTCTAACGATTCCGGAAATTGCCGATTTTCTGGGTTTAGGGACAGCTACGGTTTCACGCCGGTGGCAGATGGCCAGGGCCTGGTTGCGGAGCGAGCTGCACTAGCGCTCCTGAGCGCGGTGTTTCCGGCCCTTCGGTCTCCGTTCCAATATTACAGGTTCGTGCGAACCGAACCTTCGACGGCAAGGATACTGCCCGCTCAAGGTTCTAGTGAATCTGACTTCTTATGCGAAATTTTTCAAGTCAGTTGATGAGTTTCACTTCACTTTCCCGTTCTTTCATATAGACGCCTTTCTTCGAGGTTGGGGGCGATGTAAAGCCACCGACCAAAACTCGATGTAGGGGGCTCTAGGAAGCGCTCTTCAGAGGAGCGCGAGTTGAGCTCTCGGGGTTGCTCCATCGAGGAGTGGCTCTTTTCTCTGGAGGAGGAATAGCTATGAAGAGTTGGAAAACGCTGGTTCTATTGAGTCTGGTGGTGATGATGATTGGGGGCGGTCTGGCTTTGCGCCCGACCGTGGCAAGCGCGGTACCGGAACCGAGTGGAAGCTGCCATTGGAAAGCCACTCTCGTCCTGAAGGACTGTGAGACTGGGCTGCCGAATGGTGCCTTTCGGTCTCTCAATGCGCCGAACGAGAGCATCTGTGAGAATGAGACTTTGCCCGAACTGGAGGCTCAAGCATCCAGGCATGGGGAGTGCATCCTCTCTCAGAGCTGCGTAGTGAGCAAGTGGTGCTAGTAGGCAGGAATTGCCCTTTTGTTGACTAGCGTGAAGGGGGGGGGGAGAGAGCAGCTCGAAGTGGGGCAGGCTCTCTTCCCCTTCGGAGATATCTCCGGCACCGCTAGTAGGACTTTGCGGAGCCCTTCGACCACAGCATCACAACGATTCATTTCTCACCGGAAGCCTGGGCAAGCTCACAGCCGACCCCTTTCTAGGAGTGGGTTTGTCTCGTTGAAGAGGCTCGCCCGGAGCTCGCTTGAAAGAATGCCTCTACCGTCTGAGCGAAATACGGTGGAGTCTCACTCATGGGGTAGTGCCCGGCATTGGCGAATAGATCGATCCGTGAGTCGAGATACCACTGCCCAATGCTCTGCTCATAGCCTTCCTTCGAAAAAGTAGGAAAGTCATGAGCCCCCGCAATCACCAAAGTTGGGGTTTTCAACCCTTTCATCTCGGCGGAAAAATTGGTTTCAGTCCACATCTCCAGGTAGCAGCCAAAGGCCTCCGGATCGACGGCGGCGCGATGTTGCTCGAGTTTTCGTTGGTAGAAGCCAGCCCCCAGGCGATCGCCGGTGACAGCACGGGCGACAGCTTCCCAAAGCTCATCATCGTTCACTGCCCCCTCGAACAATTTTCTGCCCTCCTCGTCGAGAGGCACTCCCGAGGCGGTGACCGGTGTTACCAGGACCTGAGACTCGAGACGATCCGGTATCACCAAGGAGAGTCTCTGAGCGACCATGCCGCTCATGGAATGCCCTAGGACATGGAATTTCTCCCATCCCAAGAATGCGGCCAAATCGACGACATCTCCTACGGCTTCTTGCACACTGTATTTCCCTTGGAGATCTCGGGACTTGCCGTAGCCTCGCAGATCGGCGAATGCATAGGTAAATCGATCCTGGCTCAGGTAGGGCTGCACATCTTCGAAGCTACGATGGGTCGACATCCAATCGTGGAGGGCGATCACTTTTTCCGGGCCGTTTCCGCATATCTCACACTGAATGGTCACGGGTTACCTCTTTTCTTTATGGGCTTTGCTGTTTTTGGGGCTTTCTAGGGGCTGGGGGAGGCGAGGCGAAAGAAGTTATTGCGAATCTCTTTGTGGCACAGCAGATAGATACACAAGACATGCATCCCGGAGGCGGCAAAGAACATGGAGGAGCCAAAGATCTCGATCATGAAGAAGGTCGGCCATGGCGCTGTCTTGTGAATCAAGAATGCCGACAGTGCATCCCAAATGCCGAGGGAGTTCCACACGATAGCTGTCGTCCATGCGAAGACTCCCCACGGACGCCAGATCGATAGCACTACGAGGAGGGCAGTGGTCCCGATGACAGCATCGCCGACCAGGGGCATGAGCCATGCTGCTGGAGGATCACCAGGGCCTGCTCCCCCGGCTTGCCCAATGAAGATCAGGGTCATGGCCCGGCCCGAGAGAATCAAGGTCAGGGCCAGTAATAGGTTGCGTTTCAGCTGGAATCTGGAACGGGTTCCGGCTGCCAGGGAAGAGATGGAGCCGTCCCCGTCTCCCATGGCTACATGCTGTATTTCTCTCGTCATCAGCGTGGTTTCCTTTTGGTAAATTTTTTTGAATCGGTCAGTTCAGAATGGAGTAAAAAAAGCTAGACCGGCTCGAGCCCCAAGTATTTTGATGTCGTTTGAATCGATCGCTCCAGGGCGGTGACCGTCTCCCCGGAGACGGCACCGACCAAGACTCCTCGTACCATCGTCAGCAGCCAGTCTGCTGCCTCCCTTGGCGTTAGCTCCTGGTTTACTTTTCCTGCTGCCACGCCGATCTGATAGGCACGAAAGAAGTCAGCCCGTAGAGCTTTGAAATGGGCTTCCACTCGCTTTCGAGGTTCCTCCTCGAGGCCCGGCTCTAGGCCGGTGTTGACCATCAAGCACCCATTCCTAACCTCTCGAGAGCGGACGAAAGACCGAAGCCCCTGGAGGTAACCGCGGAGCGCTTCAGCACCCTCTCGCTCTTTCAAGGGAAGGTGCAATTGTCGGCAGGGTCCTTCACGGTAGGCATCGAGGGCCTTGCAGAACAATTCGACCTTGCCGCCAAAGGTGTTGTAGAGACTGGAGCGATTCAGACCGGTCTTGGCCTCGAGGGCATCCAAGGACGCTGCTCCGAAACCGCGTTCCCAAAATAGATCCATAGCTTCCGCTACGGCTACTTGCTCGTCGAATTCCTTGGGTCGAGCCATGTTCTGAACTATACGATTCAAAACAGGTCTCGTCAATCGCCAAATTCCAGCAAGGCCAGTCCCGGCAGATCGGCCTTCGTCCTGACCGACGACAATCTTGAAACTCCTTCGGGGGAGGCAGGGGAGGGAGACGATAGCCCTTGGACTCAACACCTCATCGGATGCTGGGACGGCTCGTTGGATGACACCGACACGGATTTCGAGTCGATGAGCGACGGCAGCTACACCAGAAGCTCTAATATTTTCGGATTCAACTTAGTTTCAAAGGGGTGGTGGATGGTGGAGAAGAGAACCCTGGTTTTCCATCAGACCAAGAGCGTCGAAGTGGGAAAGGCCGAGCAACGGAAGCGCACCCTCGCCGTGAGGACCACCAAGTTGACCGAGAGCCTCCTCGAATCCTTTTCTTTTCCTCGTTGTACACGCCCAGCCCTCTACACTGTCTCCTATGGGCATGAGTGGAGTCGAGCCAGCTATTGTCCAACGTGCTCGTGAGGGGGATCGCGATGCCTTTGCAGCGATTGTCCAAGCACGTTGGGGGTCGTTGGTCCGATTGGCCCGATCGGTGGTGGGGGACGGCGATGCCGAAGATGCGGTGCAGGATGCCCTCGTGGTGGCCTGGAATCAACTCAGCAAGCTGCGGGACTTGGAAAGTTGTGCCGCTTGGCTGAACCGAATCGCATTGCGCACTTGCCTGCGGCGAGCTCGTTGGCGCTGGCGGTGGTTGCCTTTGGAAGAGGCGCCCGAAGGCAGCGTCGAGAGTCGTCCGGAGGACACCATCGATATTCAGCGTATGCTCCTAGGACTGGCTCCACGGCAGAGAGCCGTGTTGCACTTGACGGTCATCGAAGGCATGACCGATCGGGAGATCGCCGATCTTATGAGCATTACAGCTGCCTCGGTCAGGTCGCATCGACGCCGGGCTCGGCAGAGCCTGGAACGGATTCACCAACAACAGCAACGGGTCGCGGCGGGGAGAGGATCATGAGCAAGAAACCTGGAGAAGATTGGGAAGACGCTTGGCGCGTCTGGCTGGATCGCCCACCCCGGAAATCACCGGAGCAGGCAGCCAGAGCGGTCAGTGACCGCCTTTCGAGTTCGAAGGCTCCGGCGAATCGGGAGTCCTGGGTTTGGCTTTGGCGTCCTCTCGTGGCTGTGGCCGCCTTGTTGATTGCGGTAGCTGCCGTCTGGCTTTGGGTGCCCTGGAAGGAGCAGAAGCCCAAGGTCATGGCAGCAGCAAACGAGCTCTCGTTGCCATCCCTTGGCGATGATGTGTTGGTGATCTGGCTCGACTCCGAAACACCACTGTACCTGACTCTCGCTTCCGACCCAGACGGTCGGCCGGCGGAGTCGAACTCCGGAGGTCTGCTATGAGCCGAGGAAAAGAACTGAGCCCAGGAAGATATTGGATCCTTGCCTTCTATCTCTGTCTCTGCCTACTACCGAGCCTGGCCCAAGGGGCTACCGTTCAGACTCGCGTTAGCCTGTTGATCGGTTTTCCCGAAGCCGAATCTGAAATGGCAGAGGAGGGCTCCCTTTTGGTACCCGGAACCGTCATTCCTCTCGATGTCGGGACTCGGCCGTTGGCTGCCGACGCAGACAGCCTGCTGGCAAGTAGCCATCAGCTTGCGCTGTTGAGAAGCAAGTTGGCCATGTCACTGCGCCTGGCCAGCTTGGAATTCGCCTACACCCAAGTGCTATCTCTCGAGCTTGGAGAGGAACTGCCGCTGGAAGGCCCATCGAGCGAATCTCCTGTCTCGCTGCAAATCGAGTTGCTGGGCCATAACGCCAGCACCGCATCTTACCGAGTCAAACTCTTCGACGGCTCCGAGGTGATCGCCAATTCTCCCTTGACCCTAGAGCGAGGAGCGTCGGCGGTGGTCGGGGGTTTGGATGGCGACGATGCTCCCTACATTTTTCTGGTGGTCTCGGTTCTCGAAGAATTCATCCCCGGAGGACCGCTCAAGATCACGGACGATATCGTTCCACCTCGAGCCATTTTCAAAGACCCACCTCAATACACCGAGGAAGCCCGGAAAGAGGGCGTCGAAGGGCTAGTGATCCTTCAAGCGGTGATCGACAAGGCGGGTGAGGTCCGCGAAGTCAAGATTCTAAAGAGTCTCTCCAATAGCCTCGACGAGGCGGCCGTGGATGCGATCCGCCAGTGGCGCTTCGAACCGGCTACCCTCGACGGGGTGGCGGTGGACGTCTACTACAACCTGACCATCAACTTCACTCTTCCCGACAAGAACAAGGAGTCGTAGGGTTGGAAGAGCAGCTCTTTGCTCCTCCGGTGGACCTATCTGGTGGGCCATTCAGGCGGGTAGACTCTCCGACATAGTGGCGTCACTTGTCTGAGGAGTTGGGGGTACGAAGTTCCTGTTGGGTCATGCGGTGGCGCAAGACAACTTCTGGAACCTCCAACTCCGCGGCGAGAGCGGTCAGTTGCGGCGTCAAGAAGGGCCGTTCTGCAGATGCGTATGAATCGCTTGGTAGCCTTGCTTTCTCAAGAACGGAGGTCAAATGTCCCGTCCTGCGAGTCTCGAACCTCTGGAATACCAAAAACTCACCAGTCTCGGAGAGCGCCCTTGGATCGACATTTGGGTCTTCTTTGATCCGGAAACGGCGACCCTCGAGGTGGAGACCCCAGGCTTGCCCGTTCCTGTGGGGTGGCCGGTGCGGTGGCGGTTTCGTAGTCGCCGATCAGATGGGGTGATCGGTCCTTTGCCGGCAGGGTGGTCGCCGGCGCTGGCTTTCGATGCGGAGGACGGAGGGATTGCCTCCTCGCCTTTTGGCCCCTTCGAGAGCTTCTTGCAGATCGGCCTGGCAGGAGAGGGGGAGGCTCTTTTGATGGACCTGGTCGGCGAGTGGCCGGGTGGGTGCTCTGTACCTCCAGCCAAGAAAGATTTTCCCTACATCGCCATGCTGCATCGAGGTCAGGGTTTCGAGCAGCACAAGGCCCTCTCCCGACTCAGCACTTCGAGGCAAACGCTTTCCCTTCGAGCGACTGAAACGGTTGGCACTCTCTATCATCGTCCCTTATCGCCAGAGGAGCACTCGGTGGAGCTTTCGGTGCGTCGCTGCTCTCCTGACAAGCCTCGTCTGACTCTCGAACCAAAAGAGCCGGAAAGCGTCTTCGCAAACTCGGTGGTGCGTTGGCGCTTCGACCAGAACCTGGACCCTCTTCTCCCTTTGATTCTCTTCTCCCATTTCGAAGAGAAATGCAGTGATCAGAACCAGCACGCCCTGGAGCCCCATAGGAAGAACCAATATTTCGCACCTTGCCGCCGCATGCGGTTGCATCGTACGGGGGTTGAAGCCTGGGATTTCAAGGCGAAGAGTGGTCGCTTTTACTACGAAGCGGTGACTCTGAGTAGCTGGCCGCTGTCGGTGCAGATGTTCTCCACCGGTGATTCTCAACTGCACAATGAGGGAATCCCTTCCCCGGGCGTTAAAGACCTTCGATAACAACAAGCCGGCCTACGGGCTGGGCTCCAAGAGGTGTCCCAGAAGGTCGCCAATCCCAGGGGTCTGGCGCCTGTGAGCTTCGATTCCGGTTTCCAGTTTGGTGGTTTTCGGTACCATACCATTCGGTATGGTATGTTTGGTATATGAAAATCACTGGTAGATCGAGATCGACCCGGAAGGATTGGTTGGAAGAGGGCTTGAAAGTCCTGGCCGAGGAAGGGGATTCCGGCCTGACGATCGAGGCTTTGTGTACCCGCTTGGAAAAGACCAAGGGTTCTTTTTACCACCACTTTCCTGGGCGCGAGGGCTTTGTTGCCCGGCTCCTAGAACATTGGGAGAGCGTCTACACGGGAAGCATTATCGACGACCTCGAGCCACTAGGCGATCCACGGAAACGGCTCCTGGGCCTCGCTGCCAGAACCGTGCGGGAGGTCGACTCGAGGCTGGAGCGGGCGATTCGTATTTGGAGCGATCGAAACTCCACCGTGAAGGTTGTCTTGACTCGGGTGGACCAGGTCCGCGAATCCTATATGCGCGATCAATTCGCTGCCGCTACCCAAGATTCGGACCAGTCGGCAGCCGCAGCCCGTGCTCACCTGGCCATCCTGGTGGGCACCCAGATGCTCTACCAGCATCTATCCCGAGATGAATTGAGTCGGATCTATTCCTTCGTCGATTTCCTGGGCCTAGCTCCTGCCGTCGAGGCTACCGAGCTTGCCGAAATGGATGATTCCGAGGAGGTATCTTGAATCTTTATGATGATTGGCCCGAGATTCGTCGGATCTTTGCCCGTTCCTTCTATGCTTCTATGGCGACGGTCAACGAGGACGGCTTTCCCCACGTGACCCCCATTGGGTCCCTGCTTCTACATCGTGAGCCCGGTCGGGGATTCTGGTTCGAGATCTTCACCACTCACCTGCCCAGCAATCTCGATAGAGATTCCCGTCTCTGCGCCATGGCAGTGGATACACGGTTGAGTCTGTGGGGGCGAGCTCTGGTCTCAGGGCAGTTCCCTAGAGCACCGGGTATTCGCCTGAGCGGTCTGGCAGGGGCTCGACGCGAGGCGACGGCCCGGGAGCAGGAGCTTTTCGAGCGCCGCGTCCGCTTGGTCCGGTGGACGCGCGGCTACAAATTGCTTTGGAGCCGGTTCGGAGAAGGGCGGGAGGTGACCTTCGATCGGGCCTTGCCCATCCGGTTGGGGCGCATGTGGCCCGTCGGACCCAATGCGAAGTCCCATTAGTCCACGACCAAGAGACGGCTCGCCACCTATCTACGGCTGCGCACCTCGAGTTAGGAGTCGACCTCACTGGTACCGAGTGACCCTTCTATGGGTGCTCCTTCAGGAGGTGCCGAGTTCAGGCAACGAAGGATCTCTTGGAATTCCGGTTCCAAGCGAAGGGAATCGTAGCGAGGGTCCACGCGGAGAAAGCGAAGGTCCCAGACGGTGTGCTTTTCGCAGGCGTCCTGGAGTAAGGCCAGGGCTTCTGCGGTCTCTCCCAGTCCGATGTGGAGAATCGCCTTCTGAGATCGCTGCTGGCTTCCGGGGCGATCCCCGATCTCCCCGAAGCCATCGAGAAAGAGCCGCCACCAATCGTCGATGGTTTTCGCCTCGTCTGTCGCCCAGTCCTGGCTCGATAGGTAGAGATTCGCCGCTTGCAGAGCTTCTTCGGAGCGACCGAGGCGGATCAGAGAGTGAATCAGCAGGTGGTAGGGAGTAGCGGCATGGCGGGGATAGAGCTGAGTGGTCGCTCGGATCTGGGTCGCTGCGGCTTCGTATTGGCGGTCTTGAAAGAGAGCCCAGGCGACGGTCCAGCGCCCTATCCACGCGAGAGGGTCTTTCTCCTGAAACCGAAAGCTCATCTTGACCGCTGCGGCCGTTTCGCCCTGGGAGGCGAGTAGTAGGGTCCCCAGTTGGAGGGCCTCGTAGTTGTCTGGGCTGACTGCCCAAACTCTCTCCAGAGTACGCAGATGCTCTTCGGCCTGGAGGTTCTGGTGCATGGAGGTTTCTACCAGGACGAGGTGGGCCTCAACGGATTCTGGGTCGAGAGCCAAGGCATCTTTCGCTGCCCGCTGCGCCTCAGGGACTTCGAAGAGAGTTGAATGAGCCTTGGCGAGGCCGGCATGGGCGGGAGCGAAATCTGGCGACGATGCCAAAGTCGCCCCGAAGGCGCCCAGGGCTTTTTCTCGGTCGATGGAGTCGTCGCTTTGCAGGAGCCGGCGAGCGATCTGGTAGTGATCCAATGCGGCCGGGGAGAGCTCGGAGAGATCTTCTTGGGGCGGGGCCTGGAGAGGCCTTTCTCTGCCACCAGAGCCCTTCAACGCCAGAACGAGGGTGCACAAAGTCGCCAGCACGACTCCAGCTGCCAGCAGTCCTTTGGGTCGAGCTGGCTTTTCTGGTTCGAGTTTCGCCACGAAACAGTAGCCCTGTCGTGGGACGGTTTGAATAAAGCGGGGTCGGTTGGGATTGTCGCCGAGAACCGAGCGAATCTGCCGGATATTGAAGTTGATACCCCGTTCGAAGTCGACGTGGACGTCGTCTCCCCAGATGGCCTTTCGGATCTCTTCTCGACGAACAGTTCGCCCGGCTTGACTGACCAATAGCTCGAGCAACCTTGCCGGCTGCGGTGCCAATTCCAGCCGTTCCCCCCGGTGGAACAGCTCCGTGGGGCTGGTGCGGAGTTCAAAGTCGGCAAAATGATAGGGCAACCTCGCTTTGGTGGGCGGGGAGCCAGCGAGGTCTTCCTCTTTGGGTGTCTTACCTGCAGACAAATCGGAGTCCTTCTCAGAAGTCTTGATGAGAGTCTGTGCCTTTCCTGCTCCACACCTCTACTCGGAAACCGCGAGGCTTGGTCTCGCTCCGTCCCCGGCAGGCTGACAGCCCGACTCGGTGAGTGTCAGGGCGAATTCTGGGCACTGAGTACCTGCGCTATGTTCCTGAGCTGGGCACCTATACCCCAAGATGCCACGAGTCTTTCGCAGCGGCGCTGGGGAGAAGCAAAGGTTAGCCTATCTTGCCTCGAGCCTCTTCGTTTGGCGTTTTGGGTGCCGGGCCCTTGTCGGCAAGTCGCGCCTGTCAGGATACCTTTGTAGGTCCTGGTTCTTGGAGATCTTGGGGTTCTTGGTTCTTTTCCAATCGACCGCTCCGCTTTCTTTCCTGGCGCTGGCCCAGGAGCATTTTGTGTTCCAGGTGAGCCCTTTGGGCGGTGTAGAAGGCTTTCAGAAAAACGACCGGTGGCATGGAAGTACCCTCGGGGGATGCCGGCTCCCAGGCGATCTTCCGTTGAATGCGCTCGGTGATTTGCCCCATGACTTCGAGAGTTTCCGGCGAGAGATCGCGACGCAGAACGTCTTCCAGCACCTGTAGCTCCCGGATGCCGTACATGGTCAGTTGCTCGGCCGTGAAGGTGGGATTCCGGGAGCGCTGTTGGTCAGGGGCCGGAGCATCGCCTTGTTGAGCTCCAGCTTTCTCTAGCCCGGGGCTGGCGGACGGTCGGGTGTTGGAAAGGCCTTGAGCGAGGTCTGGTAGCAGCTCCTGCCGCGGCTCGCGGACCACCAAGGTGCCCGCCAAGAGATCCCCGAGGCGGGAGTTGTATTGATTGGCCATGGGGAGTAGGACGATCACCAACACCCACAGCAAACTAATGGGGACCAGCCAAGCGGGCACCTTGGCTGCCACCGATTCCGGCGCGAAGATCGCCATGATGGGGATGAACAGCTCGAGCTCCCGCGTTAGGTTGCGAGCGAACACCATACCCGGAGTTAGGGGGCCGCCGTCTCGAGCGATGACTCGCGTACCGGTGAGCCTCTTGCCCGGAGTTCTACCTTGCCAGCGCAGCTCAAACCATGGGAAGTAGGCGTTGCGAAGTAGGAAGGCAGTCAGCAGGAAGATGGAAATCCACAGCGCAGCGCCCCCACCCAAGCTGAGAATGTTGACCAAAAAGGCGCCGACGAAGATGGGCAACATGAGGAAGAGATAGTCCAGCAGCACACCGCCCAGGCGCACTCCCACATCAGCCAGGTCGAAGCGCAGGGAGACGTTTTCCGGAGTGGATAACTGGAATCGTCGCAGTCCGCTGATCGGGTGCCACGGCTCTTTCTTGGTCCTCAAGGCTCTTCTCCGCGACCGGCGAGAGAGAAATAGGCGACCCACCCGATGGCTGTTGCCAAGGCCACGGTCAGTCGCACCGCTTCATGGTGAACCATTTGACGGAAGAATCCCTCTAGGAGGGCCGCTAGAAAAAAGAGCGCAGCAGCGCCAGCGGCAACACTGGCTGCATCCCGGCCGCGACGGGCGAGGTTCTCGAGGCGGCTATAGGGCCCAGGAAAGATCAGGCTCTGACCGATGGCAAAGCCCGTGGCGCCGCAGATGCACACGGCGAGCAGCTCGGTGACTCCATGGGGAAGTACCCAGGCCCAAAAAGGCAAAGCTAGCCCCTGCTGGTAATAGATGGCAGCGAAGGCTCCCAAGATCAAACCGTTATAGAACACCAGCAGGGCCACGGGTACTCCGAAGGCGACTCCTATTGCGAAGCACAGAAAGCCGACACTGGTGTTGTGGGTAAACAAAGAGGTTGCAAAGAGAGTGAGCTCCTCGGCGACGCCGCGCCCTTTCAGAGCATCCAGCAGATCTTCCGCGGTGCTGGCGGGAGTCCGGTCACCGGCAAGGTGGGAAGGGACGAAGCTATAAAAGCGCTCACTATCGTGAATCGTCATCATGAATCCGGAGGCAGCGCCGAGGATGAGCAGGCCGATGGACAGTAGGACCCCCCAGGACAAGCTCCTCACCCGCCTGGGAAACCAGTGAGTGAAAAAGGTTCTGATGGCCTGCAGGAGGCCGTGCTGGGTGCCATACAGGACTACGAAGGCCCTGGCTGCCAGATCTTCCAGGTAGGCCACGACATTCTTGTCCAGAGAGATGGCCCGAGCCACGGATAAGGAGGACAGGACCGCGCGGTAGAGGGCGGGAAGTCGATAGAGCTCGGCGCTAGTCAAAGTGCCCAGCCCTTTGGCGGCACGGTCCAAGAGCTCGGACAGTTCCTCCCAATCGCTTTGCCGCTCGCGGCGAAACTCATAGGATTTCAACCGGTAGTCAGCCATCAGATGCGCTCCCTGCGTTTGATTTCCAGGTAGTGGTTGAGCAGCGCGGCATTGAGGCGGTCGGGCTGTTCATCGATGCAGGTGACTCCGCGGCGACGTAGCCGGCGCAGTACCAACTGTCTCTCGCGGGCGATGCTGTCGGCGATCACCGCTCGTTCGACCTGTTCCATACGATGTGGCTCGGCAGTGGCCAGCTCCTCCAGATAGGGGTTGCGCAGAGCGACGAAGATCACCAGGTGACGGCGAGCCAAGCGCAGAACGTTCTCCACCATCAACTCGGCGGAAACCGTGTCGACCAATTCCGTCATCACGACGACCAAGGAGCGCCGCCGGAGGCGACTGGTCAAATCTGTCAGAGCCAGGGTGAAATTGGTTTCAGCATCGCTGTAGGCGAGCTCTCCGGTGTAGCGGATCAGGTGAGCCAGGGCCCCAACGCCACCTCGCGGGGGAGTCAGTCGCCCTGGGCGTTGATCAAATGAGAATAGGCGCACGCGGTCGCCATGGCGTAGACCTACGTATGCGGTCAGAAGCGCGGCGTGAATGGCGTGATCGATACGGGGGACCCCATGGATGGGTTCCGCCATGAGCCAGCCGGTGTCCAGGGCCAGGACGACCTGGTGATTGCGTTCGGCCCGTAACTCCCGGCTCAGCAGACGGGTATGGCGGGCGGATGATTTCCAGTCGATGGAGCGCGGGTCCATCCCGGCTTGGTATTCCCTCAGCGCTTCGAACTCCGAACCGTCACCGACGAAGCGTTCGATCTTGAGACCCGCCATGGTCTCGCGAGGATTGGCAAAGGCCAAGGCGGCTGCATGGACCGGGGTCAGGTTGGGAACGACTTCTAGGGGGCGTCGCAAAGCCAAGCGCAGCGTGCTGCGCATCAGACCCAAGGGCCCGAGGGTGCGTACCCAAGCTTCTTCGATGGCAGCGCGTCCCCGGCGCTTGGCCACCAGGGGGACTCGTAGCTTGGAGCCTCCCGCTACCAACCGGCCAGCCACGGAGGGTGATGGTTGCATGGTTTCTGAGAGCTCGAGGCGCAATTCCGTGGCCAGATTGCTCGCCAAGCCTCCCGGGGCCTCGAGGTGCATCACGGCTTCCCCAGTAGCTGCCATGGCGAGAGTGTCCGGGGATTCCAGGCGCCAGCTCAGACTGCGAGGGCAGAGAGCCGCGTCGATGCCCCAAGCAGCTAGGGAGATTGCCCCGAAGAGGACCCAGAGAGGCCACAGTTGGGGCCAGGCCAGCGACGGCAGGGCTGCCAACGGCAAGCCGAGAGCAAATAGAGCAAGGGCTCGAGGGGCGGGTTGAATCATAGGGCTCTTGGGGTTCCTTCGATTTTCCTGGATCCGATGGTTTTTTGGGTACCTGGAACTTCTTTCTGTCCTGGGGGGCTATCGAGGCGCTGCCACGGATTCGAGGACCAGCTTCAGCACTCCATCTGGCGTCTGACCTTCTACCTCGGCACTCGGAGCGAGAATCACTCGGTGATGAAGAGCGGGCAGGAAGAGCTCCTTGATGTCATCTGGAATCGCGAATTCTCTGCCTCGCAGGGTAGCGAGAGAGCGAGCCGCCGTGGCCAGCATGGTGGCGGCCCGGGGCGAGGCACCGTGCAAGATAGAGGGGTGCTCCCGAGTCGCGCGTACCAGGTCGACGATATAGACCACCATCTCCTCGCTGAGGGTGACGGTTTGAACTAGCTGACGCAGTTCCCTCAGGCTCTCCAGATTCGCCACCGGTGCCAGGTCGAAGTCAGCCAGATTGGGCATGGTGCTGCGGTGGCCATGGAGCCGCACCACCTCGATCTCGTCGTCCCGTTGCGGATAGGGAACTTCGATCTTGAGCAGAAATCGATCCAGTTGGGCTTCCGGAAGAGGGTAGGTCCCTTCGTGCTCAATGGGGTTCTGGGTGGCGACCACCAGAAAGCTCTCGGAGAGGGTGTGATTTTTCCCGTCGAGAGTCACGGTCCGCTCCTGCATCGCTTGGAGAAGGGCGGCTTGAGTCTTCGGAGGCGTCCGATTGATCTCGTCGGCTAACAGGAAATCGGTGAAGATCGGACCTCGGGTCAAAGTAAAGGCATTGGTCTGGAAGTTGTAGAGATTGGTGCCGATCAGATCACCGGGCATGAGGTCCGGAGTGAATTGGACTCGATTGAATATGAGCCCCAAACAGCTGGCGAAGGAGCGGGCCAACAAGGTCTTCGCACTCCCTGGGGGGCCTTCCAAAAGGGCATGGCCGCCGCTTAAGAGAGCCACCAGCAGCCCTTCGACGACTGCCTCTTGACCGATGACGACTCGGCCGATCTTGTCGCGTAGCTGCTGGGTAAGGTGCTGGGCTTCAACGAAATCCATTCGTGATCTCCTTTCGCCAGGTCGCTAGCTCTCGGCACAGGCTGAGGGCTCGGCGGGGATCCTGGGGTTTTGCCGGGATGGTATCGACGCGGCGGGCTATCCGCGTTAGGTCTGTTGCCAGGCCGCGGGCTTGCCCTAGCTTTTGAAGGCGCTGGACCTGTTGGGAAAATTCGAGATTCGGTGGCAGAGCGCAACGCTGGGCGGCGTCCCGCACAGTCAGTTGAAAATACCGCTGTACGGTATCTCCCGTATGGCCCGCCAGGCGAATCAGGCGGGCGGTGTTGTCGATCAGAGTTCCGGCCCCGGCGGCGACCCTTGGTGGCGCCGGCTGAGGCCGGCCAAAGCGGGTGGAGGCAGCCCAGACCAAGGCGAGAAACATGGCCAGGAGGTGGAGGGACACCAGGATCAGGGGAAAGGAGGCCAGCTCACGCCAAATCGAGGGCGGTGAGAGAAAACCGTGGTGAGTCTCATCGATCATGACGGCCCGGGCGCCTATTTCCTGGGTGAGGAAGCGGTGAATGATGGCGGCGTTGTCTCCCAGACCGAGTCCATTGTTATTGACCAGATCGGGGTCCGAGATGATCCAAACGTCCTCTTCGAACAGCTGGGCGATCAGGCTGAAGTATTCGTTGCCGAGGTGGTTGTCGAAAGTGCCCTTGCGGTGCAGCAACTGGGGACGAGGCAGTTCGGCCACCAGGCCATTCCCTGCGATGGATTCGTCCTCGAGAGCCTCTGGAAGAGGTGGCCTCGAGTTGGCTTCCGCAGGCCTTGTAGCCGTGGTGCGCTCGATGCGCAACATGTCCTCCGACTCCAACTCCAAAACGGTTGCCAGGGTGGCCTCGACGGAACTCTGGGATAACTGGCCTATGCGCCCTACCCAGCTAGATCCCTTCTTGTGAAGATCCTGAACTCTCCATTGAGGGGCGACGAGGACGACGGGGATCTGTTTCTCCCGAGCTTCCGTCATCAAGGTGGTGGCTCGTTCTAGTCCTTCCCCTTCCAATGGGGGGGCCAAGATCATCAGAGCGGTACCGGGAGCGAGCCGCTCAGCGGTCTGATAGCGGCTGATGTGGACTGGGAGCTCCATGGCTTCCAGAAAAGCCACCAGGCCGTGGTAGCCGATCACAGACCTGCTGAAGCCGTCCGCTTCGGGGGAGAGGATGGCGGAGGGGGCACTGGAAAAGAGACCGAAGCCCATCGTGACCGCCAGCCCCAAGACGGCGGCTCCTAGGATCCAACCGCCACGACCGCCAAAGGGATCCTTCATAGAGGGGTCCCTTCCAAAAGCTCAAAGGCCTCGCGGCAAGCATCGAGCTCCTGACGATCGACCTCTTTTTTGGCGAAAAGGAATCTCTCCGTGCCCAATACCAAGCGCTCCAGAGCGGCCTTTCCAGGAGGTGGTAGGCGCAGACGCCGTAGGATCTCTCGGCTGGTAAGGCTGTCTTCCAGGGGTTGAGCTCTCCGCCTCATCAGGCGGTCCACAGCGATCAGCAAAAGGAGGTGGACCGCTTCGCCATAGCGACCGGCTGCGGCTAGCCGGTCTACCTCCGCTAGTACCGGCCGGGACCCCGAAGAGGGCTCGGCAGGCTCGCTCTGAGCCATCGTCGCGTCGGCTTCGGCGTTCCGCCTTCGTTTCGCCACCTCTTGGACGAGCAGAAAGAGCAATACGACGACCACCACCGCGACGAGAGCCCAGGCTATGGCCCAAGTGATGGTCCCCATGGCGACTCCGCCGGCGGGTCCCAGGGAGCCACTACGCCGCCGCCCCCTCCGTCGTGCGTCTTCACCATCCGGCCACTCGGTTTGATAGTCCGAGTCGGAGAGAATCTCCTGTGCCTGCCGCTTCAGGCTCTCCGGGTTCGGCTCGGCCCTCGCCGTACCCACGGCGGCGACCAGCCAGAGGACGACCGAGATGGCTAGCAGTCTGGAGATCAGATCATTCGAAGACCGCGAGGAGATCATCCGTGTCGGTACCCTCCTTAGCGGTTCTCATCTCCTTGTAGGCCACTCCCTGACCTACGGATTGGACTGTTCCGAGACCCACTTGAAGCGCCAAGGGAAGGAGGGTGCTAACCACCGGGATGGGTGCCAGTTCTAGGAGGAAAGAGGGAATGAAACTGATGATGCCCAGGACCAGCAAGAAGACGAAGAGCGTCACCTTGTACCCATCCGTCAGATCCCAGCTCCGCTTGAGAGTGTCGACGATACCGAGGTTGCGCTCCACCATGACCACCGGTATGGCAACGAAGAGGCCAAAGGAGAGCAGGATGCCGGGAATAATGCACATCAACATACCTAGTATCGTCACTAGCCCGGCCAGCAAAGTAGTTCCCAAGAGAGGGATCAATCGTTGACTCGCGGCCCCGAGGCACTCGCTGAGAGTGGCAGACTCGCCACTCATTTGCTTGAACACGCCGTAGGCCATGGCCCCGGTCTGGAGAGGTTGAAGGAGCAGCCAAGTGGCCATAGACACGACCAAGAGGGGGCCCCCGATGGCTTCTAGCGAGGCCGCGTCTCCTGCTACTTCCGTTCCGGAGAAGATAGTGATCAGAATCAGCGGGATATTGACCATCAGCGCGATGGGAAAAAAGACCCCCGGCTGCCGGAAGGTAACCTCAAAGGAGCGACGCAGCAAAGTTCCAAAGGTCAAAACATTTCACCTCGAAGATTCTGCATTGATATTCAGTCGAGCTAGAGCGCGTAAACGTCCAGATTACCATGCCCTGGTCGGTTGCGAAAGCCTAGCCCAGCTGACTCGACGGGGAAGGCCTCGCTGCGCCAAGAGTCCCTGATGGTCGTCCTGGAGGTCGCTACGGATAGCCGATCCACACCCTACAAAGGTTGGCGTGATCCACGACGAAATATCGCATTCCCGAGAAATCCATTCGATCTGGCTAGCCTTGGGAGGGGAATTCCACGAATCGTCTCAGGCGTCGTATCTCGGCTATTTTCTGGGTTGGTCTGCTGCTTTCGGCAACCTCTGTGGTGGTCCAAACGTCACTGTTGAATTCCTCGATCTCGTCAACGGACGACTCTTACCTCAGGCTGTCTTCGGTGGAAGAGACCGTCCAGGTCACGCATTTTTTGGGGGAAGAGTCGGGGGATGTGCCGCCGACGCCGGGAGAAGTTCGATTCCGGTCGCCGGAAACCGCTCTGATACGCTGGCCTGCGCCCCCAATACCGGAACAAACCTTCATGGTGAAACACTCCGACACCGAGCCCAGACTTGCTAGCGGGATGCCAGAAGACCGTCAATCTGCCGATGTCCTGCTTCCTCTGGTCTACCAACAGCTGCGCCAGCTAGCTCGCAAGAGGCTCAGCGGCGAGCGGCCGGGGCAAACTCTCCAGCCCACCGCTTTGGTTCACGAGGCCTTTCTCCGCCTCGGGAGGCAGGAAGAGCCCCTATGGGACAACCGTTGGCATTTCTATGGCGCTGCCGCCGAGGCCATGCGGCGGATCCTCATCGAGAAAGCTCGCCGCTCCCAGCGGGCGCGCCACGGAGGCGGTCAGATCAAAGTCACTCTCGGTGACGATGTAGGAAGGGCCGCGGGAAGCGGGCAATTGGATATCGAGCTTCTAGCCTTGAACCGGGCCCTGGATCGTCTAGAGATCAAGGACCCCAGGATGGCGAAGGTGGTCAAGTTGCGTTACTTCGCCGGCCTGACCGTTTCCGAGACTGCCCGGGCTCTCGACCTGGCTCCCCGCACAGTCAACCGCTACTGGACCGCGGCACGCTCCTGGCTCCACCTGGAAGTTGCTGGTCAGGCACCGGGAAAACGACAGTCGTGACGGATTCGCCGTCGACCGAACCAGATCCGGACTGGGACAAACTGTGGTCGATTTTCCATGATGCTCTAGAGATCGAAGAATCAGAACGAGCCGCTTGGGTGGCGGACGCCTGTGGGGACAACGGAGAGCTCGAAGGGCGCATCGAGGAGCTTCTGGCCTCTCACGTCGCCACGGATCATGTTCTCGACCGGCCACCGGTCTTCGATGAATTGGGCCCCGACGGCCAGTTCAAGGCAGGCCAAAGGGTGGGGGTGTACCGGATACTCGAGCATCTCGGAGAAGGGGGCATGGGCGCGGTGTATCTCGCCGAACAGCTCGAGCCGGTGCAGCGTCGAGTCGCTCTCAAGGTGATCAAATTCGGCATGGACACCCGCGAGGTCGTGGCGCGATTTCAACGGGAGCGTCAAGCCTTAGCGATGATGAGCCATCCCAACATCGCCGTTGCTCTCGATGCCGGAGCTACCGCTGAGGGGCGGCCCTACTTCGCCATGGAATTGGTAGAAGGGGTTCCCTTTACTACCTACTGCGACAGTCATCGGCTTTCCGTCCGGCAGCGTTTGGAATTGTTCCGGGATGTTTGTAAAGGAGTCCACCACGCTCATCAAAAGGGGATCGTCCATCGAGACCTCAAGCCTTCCAATGCTTTGATCACTCATCAGGAAGGGGTTCCCATTCCCAAAGTGATCGACTTCGGGGTCGCCAAGGCCATGGATCCGGCCGGAGGGGAGATCGGCCAACTCACTTCCGCGGGGGGGCGGGTGGGAACCCCTGACTACATGAGCCCCGAGCAGAGGCAGGGCGCCGAAGGTGATATCGATACTCGTTCAGACATTTACTCTCTAGGTGTCTTTCTCTTCGAGATCTTGACGGGAGTCCTACCCCATAGGTCGAGAGAGAGGGCTTCGGCCTCCACCTCGGCTCGGGCCACCGAGGGTGACTCACCTACCACCAGCGCCCTGTTGAGTCGGCTCGAGGTCTCGGAAGCGGAAGAAGCTGCTCGCCTGCGGAGTACCTCCCGGGATCGTCTCACCCGAGAGCTCAAGGGAGATCTGGATTGGATCGTTGCCAAAGCCATGGCCGCCGGTCGAGAGTTCCGCTATTCCTCGTCGGCAGAGTTGGCTGCGGATATCGACCGTTTCCTCAATCTCGAGCCAGTCTTAGCGGGTCCTCCCAGTGCCTTCTATCGATTCCGCAAGCTGGTGTTGCGCAATCGTCTGGCCTTCGCAGTCGCTGCCGTAGCGGGGACCCTAACCCTCGTCTTGGGTATTGGCCTACTGGTTTCCTCGGTGCGGCTACATTGGGCTTTGAGCATTGCAGAAGAAGAAAACCGGCGGGCCGAAGCGGTCACGGACTTCCTCATTGAGAGTTTCGAGGTGTCGGACCCCAGCTCGAGTCACGGAAGGACCGTCACCGCCCGGGAGGTTCTCGACCGGGGCTCGGCCCGCATTGATGAGGGGCTGGCTAGCGAGCCGGAGTTGCGGCTACGGTTGATGGAAGTGATCGCCACCGTCTACTCCAAGCTCGGTCTTTCCCAGAGCTCCATCGGGCATTTGGAACGCATTGTCGAGGAGCGTCGACGACAGTCCTCGGCAGATCCCCTGGAGCTGGGCGCGAGTCTCCACGCGTTGGGCGCCGAGTTGGCCCGCTCCGGCTCCTTCGGGCCGGCCGATCAGGTGCTGAGGGAAGCTCTCGCTTTGCGACGCCAGGGGGGAGATGGGCAGATGCTGGATATCGCTGCCACCCTGCATCAGTTGGGTACCCTGTCCTTGCGAAGCGGAAATCTCGCCGAGGCGGATCGACTGCTGACGGAAGCTCTCGCCTTGCGGCAGACCCAGGCGAACCCGAACCACGGCGAGGTCGCCCAGAGCCTCAACAACCTGGGTGCCCTCAGGCTTGCGGAGGGGAAGTTGGAGGCCGCCGCGGACTTTCAGCGAAGAGCCCTGGAGCTGCGGCGCGCCGAGTTCGGACTGGTTCACCCGACGGTCGCAGCGAGCTCCAACAATCTCGGTCGGGCTCTGGACCGTATGGGGGAGACCGAAGCTGCTGCCAGTCTCTATCACCAAGCCCTGGATATCTGGAAGGAGACGCTGGGCCCGGACCACCCGCATCTAGCTAGCCCCCTCTCCAACCTGGCAAATCTCTATTTCAGCCAGCACGAGGTCGAGCTGGCTCTCGAATTCTCCCAGCGAGCGGTCGCGATCCAGGAGGTTGCTCTCGGGGAGGATCATCCGACGACCCTCAAGGTGCGCCACAACCGGGGGGAGATGCTACTGCGTAGTGGTCAGATCGATTTAGCCGAGCCGGTGCTGTGGGAGATCCTCGCCGCCGAGCGCCGTGTCCTTCCTGACCAGCACCCTCAATTGGCCAGTACTCTGGTGATGTTGGGGTATCTACTCGAATTGAGGGGGCGATACTCGGACGGTGAGGAGTCGGTTCGGGAAGCCCTGGAGATTCGAATTTCCGCTTTGCCGAAGGGGCATCGCCAGATCGGCGAGGCTCAGCTCATTCTCGGCCGCAACTTGGTCCGCCAGGAGAGATTCGAGGAAGGTGAGGAGCTGCTGCTCGCTTGCCGGACGATCTTCGTAGATTTCCACGGTCCCGACCACGAGCGGAGCCGGGAGAGCGCCAAACAGCTTGCCGTACTCTACGGCGCTTGGGGTCGATTCGAAGATCAAGAGCTCTGGCGAGGGAGGGCCTCCGGCTAGCTCACCTGGTCACTGAAGGATTTTGGCTACAATGAGGCCATGCAATTCTTTTTGTAGATGGGAAGGGGGCGGCAGATACGATCGCTCGGTGAGCGGCCAGAAGCTGGGGAGATAACCGGACTCCTTCAGGATTGGGCGGAGGGGAATGAAGAAACCCATACTCAGCTCATGGAGCTGATCTATGGGGAGTTGTGTCGCCTGGCCTCCTCCCGGCTCCGTCAGGAGCGTAGTGACCACACCCTCCAGACATCGGCTTTGGTACACGAGGCCTATCTTCGATTGTTGGGCCAAAAGCAAGTCAGTTGGCAGGATCGGGGACACTTCTTTGCCATGGCGGCTCGCATGATGCGTCGAATCCTGGTGAATCATGCCCGCGATCGCGTTTGTGCAAAGCGGGGAGGGGGAGTGGAGCATCTTCCTTTGGAAGAATCGGTTTGCCTGCCCATGGATCGTCCCGAAGAGTGCATCGCTGTCGACGAAGCCCTCGGGGCCCTAGCGGCGGTTCATCCCCAGCAGGCAAAGGTGGTGGAGCTGCGGTATTTCGGCGGCTTGAATAGAGATGAGATCGGCGAGTCCTTGGGGCTATCCCGCCCTACCATCGCCCGGCGCCTTCGGGTGGCTCGCATTTGGCTGTACCGATACCTCCATGGCGAGTCATGAGCGAGCTCGATTCAGCTGGCCGTTACAGCGAGGAGGAAGTAGAGAGCCTTCTCGAGAGAGCCTCCGGCCTTCCTTTCGGTGAAAGAGAGGCCTTTCTTCGCCAAGCCTGCGGTGACAACGCCGCCTTGAAGGGGGAGGTCGACTCTCTTCTTCGAGCTGAGGAAGAAATGGGAGATTTTCTGAACCAGCTGGAAGTCGACTCAGAGTTGGTTGATTTCCAGGGGGTAGCGCCGGGCCGCATGATCGGTCCCTATCGTCTCCTGACGAAGCTCGGCGAAGGCGGCATGAGCACGGTGTTCCTGGCCTCTCGTGCTGACGACCAATACCGCAAGCGAGTGGCCATCAAGTTGGCTCCGAATGCCCTGGTGAGCTCCGAGCACCTGCGCCGGTTTCGCACTGAGCGTCACATTCTAGCGAGCCTGGCTCATCCCCACATCGCCAACCTCTTCGATGCCGGAGCTACGGAGGAAGGCCTTCCCTATTTCGTCATGGAGTACGTTGAGGGTGAGGCCATAGATAGCTATTGTGACCGCAACCGACTGCTGATTCGGGAGCGCCTGGAGCTGTTCCGAGTGGTTTGTTCGGCGGTTCACTACGCCCACCAAAACCTGGTGGTTCATCGAGATCTGAAGCCGAGCAATATTTTGGTAACGGCAGATGGAGTGCCCAAGCTTCTGGACTTTGGTATCGCAAAACTGCTCAATCCCGAGTTGAGCTTGCCCAACCTACAACCCACGGTCACCTGGCATCGGATGCTGACTCCAAACTACGCCAGCCCGGAGCAGATTCAAGGCAAAGCCATCACCACCGCCAGTGACGTCTACTCTCTAGGGGTCTTGCTGTACCAGTTGCTGTGCGGTCGCCTGCCTTTCGATCGTAACCGAAAATCGCCGCAGGAGATCGATAGTGCCCTGGGAGAACAAGAGCCTACTCTGCCGAGTCAGGTGATCAGCTCCGAACTGGGGGCAGGAGCCGAAGCTCGGGTCGATGCTCAGGGGGCAGTAGTCAATCGCGTCGGAAGTTTCGAGCCGGAGTCTCTCCGCCGGCAGCTTGCTGGAGATTTGGACAACATTGTCCTCAAGGCTCTGCGTCAGGAACCCCAGCGACGGTATAGCTCTGTGGAGCAGCTGGCAGAGGATATTCGTCTTCATCTCAAAGGTCTTCCGGTGTTGGCACGGGGCGACGCCTTGGGCTACCGGTGCGCGAAGTTTCTTCGCCGCCACCGGGTCGCTGTCGCCATCGCTTCCCTGGTCTTGGTCTTGTTGGCCGGTTTCGTGGCCATGATGGGAGTGCAGGCGGCGCGGGTGACGAGGGAGCGGGACGAAGCTCGCTTCGAGCGCGACAAGAGCCAGCTTGCCCTGCGGTTTCTCGAAGAGGTCTTTGCCGAAGCCAAGTCTCTACCGACGGAAGGGGAGGAGCTCACGGCAAAGCAGATCGTGGTTCGAGCTGCCAGAGTTCTGGAAGACTCCAAGAATCCGCCTCAGGTGGAAGCCAGTGTGATGAATTCTCTGGGCAACATTCATCGCAACCTGGGTCTCTATGAGAGGGGAGAGGAGCTCCTCGAGGGAGCATTGGAAGTTCGGGAAGCCACCTTGGGCTCCTCTCACCAGGACGTTGCGGAGAGCTTGAATGATCTTTCTCTTTTGTTGATTGATCAGGGGGAGTTCGATGCTGCCGAAAAACTCCTCGAGCGCGCTCTCAGGATTCGCAAGGCTAGTTTTGGGGAGGAGCATTCAGAGGTTGCCGAGACCATTAATAATCTCGGCCTCATTCAACAGAACCGAGGGTCCTATGGTGCTGCTGAAACAGCATTTCGAGACAGCCTCGAACTGAATCGAAGGGTTTTTGGAGGGGATCATCGCTACGTGGCTCTTTCCCTGAACAATCTGGCTACTTCTTTGGCGCAAGCCGGAGACTACGCTGGAGCGGAGTCTGCGTTTCAGGAAGCTCTCGAGACGCAACGGCGAATCTTTCTGCAACCACATCCCGAGTTAGCCAAGACCTTGAGTAACCTAGGCCTCATTCTCCAAGCCAACGGTGATATCGAGGCCGCTAAAGAAAAGTTGTTGGAGGCTCTCGAATACCAGCGCGATTTGGTCGGAGAAGAGCACCCGGACGTGGCCATGGTGATGAAGAATCTTGGCGGCCTGTTGGACTCCCAAGGCGAGTTCGAGGAGGCGGAAGCATATCTTCGCCAAGCCCTCAACCTGTGGCAGGGAAGTATCGGCCGTGAGCACCTCTGGAGCGCCGTCGATCGTCTCCAGTTGGCGGAGGTGCTGAGCGGGAAGGGTGATTTTACCGAATCCAGAGCTTTGTTCCGGGAGTCTCTGGAGTCTCTGAGCCGAGCTCTGCCTCCGGAACACCACTTTCTGGCTCACCCTCGCTGGGGACTTGGTGAGATCTTGTTACAGGAGGGTAAGCCGCAAGAAGCCCTACCTCTGCTAAGAGATGCGGTGGAGATGGAGCACCGTACCTGGCCGGATGGGCACCTCGACGTTGCCCTCGCCGAAAGTGTTTTGGGGGATTGCCTCACCAGACTCGAGGAGTTCGAGGAAGCGGAGTCTCTCCTCTTGCGTAGCTATCGACTCATTCGGGAGAAGCGGGGGGTGCAGAGTCGGCGTTCCAAGCGTTCTCTGGAGCGCATCATCGTTCTCTATCAAGCTTGGCATCGGCCTGACGAAGCTAGCGAGTTCAGATCCGTTCTGAAGAAAGATTTCCCATCTTGATACGTTTTTGATGACCTTCGTGCGTAAGAGGTTGAGAGCGCCTGCAAGAAGCAGATGTTCGAAACCAACGGAGGAGTATTGAGATGAGGTCTTTGAATTTGAATTCTTGGAAATGGAGTGTCTGTGGGTTGGCCTTGGGAGCCTTGGTTGCGGCCGGAATGTGGGCTCAGCCAACGAGTGCAGACGACTCTTCGGCGGCGGAAGGGGTAGAGGATCAGAAGCAGGTCCAGGTGGAGACTAAGACGGAGGAGGAAGGAGTCCCGGTTGTATCCTTGGAATCGATGCTCAACAACGGGCCTGCTTGGAAAGCGGGTTGCAGGAGCATGGTGTGCGAGAACACGGGGACCAAAGTCGGCACTGGCGCCAACTGTGCCGCAGCGGAGGCGAATCTTATCTCCCAGCTCAACGCCGCGGCCTACCAAATCTGCCCGGACATCGTCATTGGGCTGACGAACATCCATGTGGGGACCTGCGATCTGGAAACTTGCGATACTCCCGGAAATGCAGATGTCGTCTGCAAGATTTGCCCTGGGCAATTTTGCGCATAGGGGTGCCCATAATTTGATGCCCTTTGACCCAGTGATCAGAAAGCTGCGGTGACCAGAGGAACTTATTCGTTGTTCAGAGTGGGTAATTGATGGGCATGACCGAGGCAGAGAAATCGGGTCCCGGATTCCATCAAAGTAGCGCCTCCCTGCCCGAGCCGAGCTCCGCAGCAGGGAGGCGTTTTTTATTTGAAGAGATACCGGTAGTGGCCTCGCCCAGTGGTCACATAGAGATGGCCGTCGCCACTGCTGTCCTGGAAGTACTCGAAGCCCTCGGTGGCGACCGCACCCCTGAGGCTTTCAGTACGCAGGAGCTGGGTCGGCGGCACAGACGGATCGGTGGCATCGAAGAGGTAGAGGTGCCCCCAGATATCCCCAACCACCAAAGTGCCAAGCTCGTCGCCGGGCTGATCGATGAAATGAACTGCCGTGGGGGAGAGATCCTGGAGCAGAGACCAGGAAGGGAGTAGGTCATAGGGCAGCGCACCTCCGGAGGCCACCAGGGACCAACCTTCGAGGCTTCCCCCCGTGTTGTTCTGGGCCAAGCAACCTCGATAGACGACCAGCTTCTCCACTCCATGGGCTCCGGCTGGGTCGACCCGAACGTCGAGGGCTGGGCAGCCACGGCCATAGTGAATGTCTTGGCCTGGGATCGGACGGTTGTCGGCCACCAAATCGAAGTCGTTGGATCCGGAAGGGCGCTGGAATATACGGATCCAGCCGGCCTCGTTGGTGGCCACGACGATCTCGTCCCCGTCGACTTCCAGGTAGCGGAGGTTGTGGCCGAAGGTATTTCCAGCGTTCTTGACCCAATCCGCCACATCGACATAGAGGGTGCCGAGGCTTGGGTCGAGAGTTTTTCGATTGAGGACGTTGTCATTGACTCCGAAGTTGAAGCTGTCGCAGTCGCTCCATGGGGTGTCCGCACCCAGGTAGTGACAGCCGCCGGAGCGCATATCTCGGACCAGGAGGAGGCCTCCCTCCGAATAAGCGATGCGGTTGCCGGGTGAGGACTCACCTTGAGCATCTATTACTTCGAGACGAGCTGCGCGTTGGCCCACGGGGTACAAGGAGCCGTCGTCATCGACGATCAGGCTGCGCAATGCACCGAAGCGGCTCAGGGCATTTCCAGGTGCTTGGGCGCAACTTTCAGTTGCCTCGGGACAGAAGCTACCGAAGGCCTCCTGGGAGACGAGAGTCGCCAGCTTGCCTTGACCGTCCAACTGCCAGACCTCGCCGTTGGTTCGGTTGATGGTGTAACAGGAGCCGGCACCGTCACAGGAAACGCCATGAAACAGGCTGCGAACGGAAGACGTGGAGTCGAAGAGCACCTGCGGGGTCGCCCCTAGGGTTTGAGCCTGAATCCCACCGTAACGGTTCACCGTGAGCAGGGTAGCCTGACCTTGCCATAGCAAGGGACGAGCGGTCTGAATCTGGGCTGATGCGGTGTAAACCGGAGGGTCGATCAAGACCAGGAATGGACCGGCGGGATCGATTCTCATCGCCTGCACGGAGCTGGGAAATTGCAGCAGCACGAGCTCGGGATCGGTGGGGTGGGCGAAGACCTGAGAGGGAGTCCCCTTGACCAGATTACCGGGATCATAGACCGCGATCTCGGCTAGGTTCTGATCCAACAGGACCGCTTGCCGGGTGGCGCCGCTACCGACCACGAGGAAATGGCGGGCGCCCTGGACCTGGACCTCCACTCCGCCCACGGGAGAGAACCCCAAATAAGGGCTGATCTTGCGGAATTGGAGATGCTGGGAGCCGTTTGCCGTCACCAGGGGCTGACTGGGGTCGACGTCACCGACGTAGCCTTTGGCACTCAGGAGGAGAAGACCGTGGTCATCGTCGTAAGAGATCGCCTCGTTGAGGATGTCCGCATCTAGCACCGTGGTGGCCAAGGTCACCGGGTCGGCGATGATAATCGGTCCGTTGGTGCCGCCAGGTTGGTAGAAGTGCGGCGGGCTTCCAAAGATAAACAGCGACTCACCTCCAAATACTCGGGTCTTGCGGATTCTGGCCTCGTTACCGACCAGAGCTTGGAGTGGCAGAGCGAGCTCGAGAGTCAGGTCCCAAGAGGTGCCGTTGTCACTGAGCTTGTGGACTTTTGCCTCGCCGGTGGAGTCGATGGAAAGCACGGATTGGCCGGTGCCGCTCTCATAGCTCGCCAATCCGTTGAGGCCGAAGCCTTGGGAATCCGTCGAAGCGACTTCTCGCACCTCCATGTTGGAGTTGTCCTCCACGAGCTCCAAGAGTTGGACTCTGCCGTCGCCATGACCGAGGAGGAAATGAGACGGCTCACCGCTGCCATTGAGGTCGAGGAGCTCAGCGGCCCACCGCCCTGGAAAGAGGCCACCATCTTCGATGCGAAATTCCTCTTGGAGAAGGCTGGAATCGCCCTGGGGAGTGGCGAAGGGGGAGAAATGCAGGCTGGCTTGATAGATGGAGTCTTCGCCGGTTTCCGGGGAGTCGGTGCCAAAAGGATCGATCGATGGAGGGTTTGCTAGTACATCAAGGTACTGAGGGTAGAGCTGGTCGAGGAGGAAGGAGACGAAGTCCGATCCTTGGATAGCGATGCCATGGCCGCGATTGGGAACTAGCTTGAGGCGATACATATTGCTTTTTCCTAGGTTGGCGAGCTCCGCTTCGAGGGCTTTGTTGGTGGCCCCGTAGGCGTCGCTGGAGAAATCGCCATCGCTGTTGCACATGAAAATGGCTGTTTCCATGTCGGCGGTTCGGTGGGCCGGAGACATCACTTGTGCCACATGAGGGATCTGGGTGTTTTCGATGTCGAAGGTCAACCCTCGGTCCAGACCCGAGGTCATCGAGGTGCCGTCATTGGCCGGAGTATTCATGCCGGTCAGGAGACCCTGGGCATTGGAGTCCCAGATCATGTGGTTCTTGAATTCGGTGACGTCCGGCAAGCTGGCCGAGCCGATGCAACCTTGGACCAGTTCCGGGTGCATGAGGGTGGTGGCTAAACACGGGCCCGTGCCCCAGGAACCACCGTTGTGAAAGATCATCGGCGTCTGGTTGAACTTGGAAAATCGCCATTGCCCGTAGCGAGCGCCGATCAAGGTGGCGATGAGATCGGTGGAGAGGTGGTTTCCGCCGAGACTGGCATTGCGCACGTTGATGACGACGCCGTCGACTTGGAGAGTTGAGATTTGCCCGACCTGAAGAAAAGAGAGGGTCGAGTCGGCACAAATCTCTGCGAAACTGGCAACGCCGTCCCGAACGCCATCTAGATTCCCGTCCACGGGATCGAGGTAAGGCCCGCCGGTGGTCGCCGGGGTGGTGATCGAGATCATGGGAGCGGTGACTCTGGGGTTCGGCTGACAGGTCCCCTGCAGGCATTGAAATTGAACGATGGGGTCCTCCAACTCTTGGACCCCGTTGGGGTCGTAGGTGACCGTTACGTAGTAGCCGAAGATGTTCCACAATTCTCGGACCGGGCAAATATCGGCGCCTCCGAAGGGGTCGGCAAAGCACTTCGGGGTAGCGGGAGGTCCGGGCTCGAGGAGAGGGCAAAGACCGAGAAGTTGGGGTGGTGGATTGGCTGGGTCTGTGAAGGAGATCAGCTGAGGGTCCTGGAGAACTAAGTCTGGCCTCCGAGGTCCCACTTTGACGTGCCCCAAGCCCCCAGGGTTGACCCAAAACTCCATGGCGGCAGGATTGGGAGGGGAGTCGGCGTAGGTGAAGTAGAAGGATTCGTCGATACAGAACATGGATTGGTTGTCGCAGGCCGGATCGTTCAACAGTGCCTGGCGGAAAGGGGTTCTCTCCGTGTCCGGTGGCTGAGCCCGAGCGACGGTGCCGGACACGAAGATCGTGAAGACCGCGAAGACCGCGAAGGCAACGAGTAGGGCTAGAAATCGTTGCTGCTTAGTAGAACCTTGATACTGCATACAGACCTCCCAGGTACGTGAACGCGTTCGAGAAAATGTGCCATCAGCTGTCGTTATGAACGTTCCTTTCTAGAGGAAAAGAGACCATCGCCGCTTCTTGCCACTTTTGGAGAGCTGGTTGTAGCTGCGGCTTCCGGAAAAGGGAGGTGGATCGAGTCCTGTCTATGGAGACCTGGAATAGGAGGAAAGCCGCCTCGGGGATTGAGAGGGGCCGGCTAAGGGGAACAGACAGAAGGGGGGCGTCGAGGGTTTCGCGAGGCCGCTCTCCACGGCCCCGCTGAATCAACAACCTGGTCGGCTAAACGGGATTCTTTGTGGTGTCTATCCTGCTCAGCTCGACGGTTCGCAGCTGCTTCCTACTCGTGAGCTGGTTTCCGTCAGCTCCCACATGAAATCCGTTTGGTAGACGATGGGAGTCACTGGAGAGCCCGTGTGGGCAGGGTAGTACCAATCGGGGTCCGGAGTGCCGACGAAGCCTTCGAAGGGTTGCATGCTCTTGAGGAAACTCAGACTGGTAGCGACTGCGCTGAGGGTCGCCATGGCATGACAAGTCATGCAGGAGGAGGTATTTCCAAAGCCCGGTTCCAATTCGACGTTGCCCAAAAGGGTGGGGCGGCCGGTGTGATCGGTGAAGGTCACCTGAGTTCCCATCAACCGATAGTGATGCCAGACCTCATCCAAACCGGCTTCGTCGAGGATCCTTCGAGCTGCTGGAGTCAGCTTTGTCGGGGCGTAGGGCAGACCCATCTCGATGTTGGGAGGAAGATAGGATGGCTCGACGCCAAAGTCGTCGCGGCAACCGATGTAGTCGCAACGTCCCAAAGTATCCGCTTGGTTCCAGGTCGTCCAAACCCAACTGTCGAGGGCTTTGCTGACGATGTGAAAGGAGCTGAGCCCCAAGAGTACGGTGGGGGATTCTTCTTCGTCTGAATCCGTTGCCTGTCCCCCAGCCTTTCCGAGACCAGAGCTGTCCCCCAACCCCAAGATCTCGTTGTATTGCTTGCGGCCTATCTGTCGCCATTGGAAACGTGACTTGTCTTCGGGAGAGATTTCTTTCCAATCTGCCTTGTAGACAACGGCACCAGAGGGAAAGTCAATGCCTTGGGTGCTGGCCTTGCGAATGACCCCTTCTTGGTACCAAAGATCATTGTCGACTACGTAGTTGAAGAACGGTCGGTTCAGTTTGACCTGCTGCAGGTTCTCGTCACCTGTGAGAGCGTTGAAATCGTCGGCGACCAATTGTTGGCTGGCAATGGTATTTGTCAGGTCTACTACCAGCCGGGAGCGGTGAGCCGAAAAGGGGCCGTCGAGACCTGGCCATTGCGGTTTTTTGCAGGGATCTTCATAGACCACTGCCTGCTCGGACCAGGTTTCCCAAGTCGCCACGCGGGAACCAGGTCGAGCGGGCCGATTGACCGCTGCGAAGAGATGCCAGGCGAATTGATCCGGATCGTTGTAGGCCATGTTGGCGGCGCCTATGGGATCTTCCGAGGCTACCAACGGAGGGGTGGCTGCTATGGTCAAAAAGATGGACCCTACCAAGACACCGAGTACCGCGAGCCCAGCTCTTTCCACAGTGAAGGATTTCGTGGCTACCTCATTGGTCGAAGGAATTTCTTCTGGTCGAATCGTGACGAGTGTCCTCATGCTGAGACTCCTTGCATTGAGAGTTCTTCTTAGATCTCGTTTCCGAAACCGAGCGATATCGCTGACTAGCTGTAATGAGCCTCTAAACAGCAATAGAGATGCCAAGGTGGGATTGTCGATGAGATGCACGGACCGAGGACCCTCAAAAGGGATTTCGGCCAGGAACCTAACCGATCCGATAGTTCGGTCTATCCGATCGGATATGGAAACTTCGAGAGCCCAACCTTTGCTGGCAGGAGTCGGCTAGGAATAGGGACGAACTGAGGCTGGGGACTCGGGCCAAGCCATTGAAGACTGCCTCATAGCTTCCTTCTCGATCGTCAAGGGAGCTGGGCGCGCAGATCGAGGTTTCGAATCAAGCGGTGTAGGTAGTTGGGGTGTAGATCGAGAGCCTTGGCAGCCTTGACGATTCTGCCATCGGCTTCTTCTATCGCGGCCAGAATGAGCTGCTTCTTGTGTTCTCGCACAGCCTCGTGAAATCCATTGTCCGTCTTTTTCTCGGGAGGCGAGATCTCCAGTAGAGTTTCCGGCAGATCTTCGGGGCGGATGATTTCCTCTGGGCTGAGCACCAGGGCTCGTTCGACCGCGTTGGAAAGCTCGCGGACATTTCCAGGCCACGAATAACCGCCCAATAGCTGCCTGGCATCCGGTGAGAACTGAGGGATCGGTCGGCCTAGGCGATCCGCGTGGAGAGCTGCCAGGTGTCGAACCAGCAATGGCACGTCCGAAAGGCGCTCCCGCAAAGGGGGCAATGTGATGGTGATGACGTTGAGGCGAAAGAACAAGTCTCTCCGGAAGCTGCCGTTGGCCATGGCTGCCTCCAAATCCCGATTGGTGGCGGCGATCACTCGCACATCGGCTCGTAGGAGGCGAGTACCGCCTACCCTCTCGAACATTCGCTCCTGAAGCACTCTTAGAAGCCGGGCTTGGAGCTGGGCAGGCAGCTCCCCGACCTCGTCCAGAAAAACGGTACCGGTAGCAGCGATCTCCAACTTACCGAGCTTTCGAGCGACGGCACCGGTAAAGGCACCTTTCTCGTGACCAAAGAGTTCGCTTTCGAGCAGCGTGTCAGACAGGCTGGCGCAGTTAATGGCCACAAAGGGGCGATCCCTCCTCGAGCTGCCACGGTGGATCGCCTGAGCTGCTAACTCTTTGCCAGTGCCGCTTTCACCGCGAAGCAGGACTGTGCTCGCGGTGCGGGCTACCCGAGCCATGAGGTCCAGCGCCGTGGCCATGGCGGGGCTCTCGCCGACCAGATCATGGTCGAGCTTTTCAGCTTGCAGGCGTCGGCGCTCTCCTTCGGTCCACACCAGGTTTTGGAGGTTGGCCACGGCTGGCGCCGCCATACCGGCAAAGGCTGTCATCAGACGAAGATCCCCTTCTGAAAAGCAATATCCGTCCCGCCGGTCGTCCAAGTAGAGGACCCCGAGAGCCCGAGCCGGTTGCTGTTCTAGCGACGCGGTGAACCCGTTGCCATGGCTGCTCACCAGGAGAGGAGTGCAAAGGAGAGAGCCAACCCGGGCCGCCTTGAGACTGGCGGCAGCCTCCAGGCCTTCGGTTCTCCGGACATCGTTAGAAAGGAGGGCCTTCTTGTGATGCAGGACCCGCAGAGCCGCCGTTCGACTGAGGGGCGCTGCGTCAGGAGAGGTGGCTGCTGAAGGTGCTGCCGCCGGGTCTAGCTGCTCCCGGTAGCGGACAAAGATCGGGTCGAAGCTACTGGGCTCGGCCAGAGATAGGAGGAGGGCGGCGCGTTGGGCGGGAACGGCTTCGAGGGCAAGTCGGAGCAGGTGCTCGGCCAGCGCGTCGAGGTTTTCGAAACTGCCCAGCTCCGATCCAGCGCGTAGCAGCACACTCAACTGGGCGGCGCTCTCGCTCCCCTTGGTCAACGTTTCCACGACCCCTTGCCAGCGAGCAGCCGGGCCATCCGGAACTTCCAGGGCAATCGTCGAGTCAGCGAGCATCGCCGTGTCATCGAAGCGAATGGAGGCGTCGCCGCCGGGTAGCTCTGTGTCCTGGGTCAAAAGGAGCAACGTCGTACCGCAAATCGCCACCAGGTCACCGTGGGTCAAGGAGTGTTCCTGCACCGGCCTAGAGTTCACGGAAACCCCATGACGACTGTTCAAATCTCGCAGAGTCAGGGCGTCGCCATGGCTAGCGATAACGGCATGGCGTCGAGAAACCGCCACGTCTCGCAGGGCCAAGGAATTGGAGGCATGGCGGCCGATGAAGAACTCTTCGGCATCGATGATGGCGGTGTGGCCTTCCAGTGGGCCGGAAAGGACGAAGAGTCTCGGCTCCATAGCGTTTTTTTGCACGCTTGGCCTCCCTAGAAAATGGTCTACCGAAGGGTCGGATTTCGGTCGGCATTGTATCGTGACTGATGGAGCTTTCTGTAGAGGTCTATTGAAAGAGATAGAGTTGTCTCACCAATTAGATAGACATAAGAAGTGGAAGCCTAGGCTTTGTCGGTTCCAGCGGCTGGCACAGGCTTTGCTCACTCGTAGCCGCAGAGTCCCTGGAAAGAGATTCGAAACCGTCGCCAGAGAAGAAAGCCTCTCCCGGAAGTTGGTTCTTTTGGGAGGAGGTCTCATTGGCCCTTGGAGAAAGGGTTTTCATGGCGATTAACCTGATTCTTCTTGGAAGGAGATAAGCATGGCAACAGAGCCGAAAGAGTACGAGATCAGCGTCAGGTACATCGAAGATCCCGAACCCTGGTTGGAGATCAGCGAGCCTGAGATCACCTTGGATTCAGAGACCTCTGCGATCCATTCGGCGGTTTGGAGATTCGAGGGAGTCGAGTCGCTGATTGAGCAAGGTTGGTCTGCTGCGATCAAGTTCAAGCTTCTCGACAACGGCCCGGTACCCCGCTACTCGGGACCCTTTACAAACCTTTGCTCGACGAGAAATTCGGTCATCGCTTGCGGAAACAGTGGGTACAGGGGTACATATAGCTACCGTGCGGTCCTAGAGCCTCCCACCAGTAGAGCGCACCCGGAGGCAGATAAGCCGATCCGTTCTGAGAGGGCGACCATCATCAATCAGGTAGACAGCAAAGTCAGTTCGACCATCAAAGTCTATCAGCATCCTGACAACTCACAGGTTCTCTTGGTTCGGCCTGAAAAGGTGAGCTTGGCTGCGGGGCAATGCCTGATTTGGGAGGTAGTGCAGCCCCCCAAGGACATTCCGAAGTGGTACCCAAGACTCCTCTTCTACAGTGGTCCGGAAAGAAGAGCAAACCTAAATAGGCTTTACGGACCCTTCACTAGCCTCGACACACGAAATAACTCGATCCTCGCCGGAGGTTCCGGGGCGGCCCCGGGTCAGTACCAATATCTTTTTCAGATGATCTGTGTAGAGACGGGAAATGTTCTCGGCAAGAGCAGCGGAGATCCCACCATCGATGATGAAGGGGATCCCATTCCCTCAATTCCATCGGGGGAAGTGAGGGAGAGCTAGGAGTCTTTCGTGCCTTGAATCGCCAAGCGTTGGACGCGCGGCCCGGGGTCCCCTCGGCGCTCCGTCAGCGACGAACCGTCAATTCGCGACAGGCCTCTAGCCGGAACTTCTCACCGGCCTTCTACTGCGGCACCGGATCTGCCTAGATCTCCTGCGTCAAAGGGCGTTTTTGCTTTAGGGCAGAGTACGACTCTGCCTGCGTTGCAGAAATCGCCTTCTTCCTTGGATCTCCAGATACCTAAGGTGTCTTGTAACGAATTCGGTGAGAAGTTTGGGGCTAGGAGCCTAGGGCAAACCTTCGACAGGTGAGATGAGGGCTTGGAAACGGGAGTTGGAGGCCAACGCTTCGAAGCCGGGTACGTGGAACCACCGAGGCAGGACTCCCCGTCTCAGGGCTTGCTCGACGTTGACCAGGGCTGAGTTGGTTTCGCCCACGATGGCGTAGACCAATGCGGCTTGGTACCGGACTTCGGGGTGTTCCGGGTGCTCTTGGAGAGTCTCCAAGGTCACCTCGATGGCTTCGCGATGTCGATCCAAGCGAGCTAGGCACTGAGCTACGGTCATCCTCTCTGTCGGTTTTTCTCGGTGGCCTTGGAGGCTGTCCAAAATGTTTCGATAACCGGTAGCGGCCTCCTTCTCGTTTCCCAAGGCGAGGTCGGTATCGGCGAGGTTCAAGCGGGTGGTCAAGTGGTCGGGACTCAGTTTCAGCGCTTCGCGATAACTGGCCTCCGCGTGAGCATAGTCACCGAGTAGAAACCTCGCTAGGCCCAGATTGGTGTAGTAACTGCGATGGGGGCGAACCTCGATGGCTCGGACCAAGAGCTCCTGGGCTCGTTGCAGGTCTCCAAAGAGCAGTTCCAATTGAGCTAACTTCCCCAAACCCCAGGAGTTCCTCGGGGAGCGCTGGATCAGGGTATCAAGGGCCTTGCGGGCTTCCTCGATATTCCCCGCGCGCTTCTGAAGCTCGGCGAGCTGGTAGAGACCTTGCCAACTGGGCCAGCGGTCGACCATTCGCTGTTGGATCGCGAGGGCTTCATCTTGATCCCCTCGATGTATCGCTAGGCTTTTTTGGGCGAGCAGGACCTCGACACTATTCGGCCTCTCTCTCTCGAGCTCGGCGAGAGCTCGTTGGGCCATCTCCTCCTGATTCCGAGCCAGGGCGAGTCGAAGCTGTCCCATGATCGCAATGGAGCTCATGGGTTCTAGCTGCCTCGCTTGCAGCAGAAGTTCTTCGGCCTTCTTCAGGTATTCGCTGGCTCGGGTATCGCTATGAAGGCTGAGAGCTGTATTGGCAGCGGTAAGCTTGGCCTCCAGGAACGAAGGAGAGCTCTCCGAGATGGCCTCCAATCGTGTCATCTCTTCTTCCAAGGAGGCTTGACCGGATTCGATGCGCTGGCTGATTCGGACGAACTCAACATAGTCGGCGTCCCTAACCTCCAGCTTCCGAATTCCCGGGCGGGAACGTCTTTCGGAATAGGCACGTCGCAGGCGAATTTCCAGCGATTCGGCCACCAGCCGCGCTGCGGATTGGCGCAAGGGCATTTCGAAGGTCTCGACCCAGAGGATCTCGCCATCGGAACCTCGCACCCGCTGCAGGGAAATCCAGAAACCAGCGGAACGCTTTTCGAGCATCAGTCGCAGAACTTCATCCGCTGCAACAGCTTGGGCGGCTTCTCGCGGAGATCCGGAGGTCTCACCGATCTGTTCCGGCTCGACGGGAGCGACTCCTTCTAGGGTGGTCAGGGTACGGATAACAGCTATCAGAGCACCCGACGCAGCAAATTCGAGTTCCGGCGAGGGGGCTGCGCCGCGAATCTCCGGTGGTAAGACAACAACCCTAAGGCGATCTGGAGGGCGGGTCGACAAGAACCACAAGCCAGCCGCGACGACAAACGCCACAGCAACCGCGATGGCCAGCCAACGCACTCGACGACGACCGGTTGCCGATGGATTTCGATCCTCTGGAGAGCCTGGAGACGGGGAAGCCTTTTCGAATCTCGCTGCGGGAGCTTCCTCCTGCCTTTCGTCGAAGGAGCTCGTCTCCTGATCCCCCAGGCTTCCATCAGGGTCTTGCCAGTTCAGTCGCGGGCCTTCTTCGGGCAAGCTACCGCGGACGCGATCGAGAGCCCGGATCACCTCCTGAGCCGACTGGGGGCGCTTTCCGGGATCCTTCTCCAGCAACCGGTAGAGGAGCTGTACTACCTCCGATGGCAGTTCCGGTCGCAGCCCTTCCACCGGCTGGGGCTGGCGGCTCTGCACATTGCGGAGGGTTTCGAGGGCGTTGGCGCCGACGAAAGGGGAGCGCGCGAAGAGCATCTCGAATAGCAGAGTTCCCAGGGAGAAGAGGTCGGATCGCGAGTCCACATCTTCCCCGGCGGCCTGTTCCGGCGACATGGCCCGCACCGTTCCCAGGAGGACTCCACGCTGGGTCAAGGTGTTGTCGATGTCGATTTTTTCGAGGCGCTTGGCAAGGCCGAAGTCGAGGATCTTGGCCTTTCCCCGGGGCGTCATCATGACGTTTTCCGCCTTCAGGTCTCGGTGCACCAGATGGCTGCGGTGGGCTTCGCTGAGCCCCTCAGCCACTTGCTGCGCCAGATCCAAGGTCAAGCCGAGAGGGAGTGGCCCGGAGCGCAGGCGCTCAGCGATGGATTGGCCCGGGACGTATTCCATGACGATGGAGTCTTCATCCCCTTCGGTGAGGATGTCGTAGATCTGTACGATGGCTGGGTGGCTCAGTCCGGCGACGGCCCTGGCCTCCCGTCGAAGCCGCTGTCGATCCGGTTTGGAAGAATTGGAGTCGTGACGGATCCGTTTGATGGCGACCTGGCGACCGAGGCGTCGGTCGAAGGCCAGGGCAACTTCTCCCATACCGCCGGAGCCCAGCTTCCGTTCGATCTCGTAGGGACCGATACGTGTTCCGGAGGACAACTCTCGGGACGGCTTCTTGCCGCCGCGGTTTTTCGAAGAACGCTCTTCGGCTGTCATCGGTCCCCTCATGAACGCCAGACCCTTGCGGGGTGAATGGCTCAGCTTCGAAAGCTCGTATAAATCAACGTATGGAGAGATTCTACCGCTTCACGGCGCTGGGCAGCTGAGGAAGCTCAACGTGAGCAGGGAAGGGACATGACTGGTTTGGATCCTGCGAAGAGCTCGCTGGAGTTACCAGGGGCAGAGTTCGAAGAATGGGAACGAGTCGAGGTGTGGCCGGCCCGGAGAATCTATTGTTGAGAGACCTCGCTAATACCAAGAAACTAGAGCGCTGTGGAGTACGGTGGACAGCATGACCGGTAATTTGGTCGGTTCTGTCCGTCTCGACTAGCAGAGGTCATTGTTATAGAGCTGAAAGGAAAAGAGCATGTCTATCCAAACACTTGGAGCTGGGTCCGTAGCGACGGCTGATTTGCGAAGCGCCATGACCACCGCTGGCGCCCTGCCTACCGCCCCCCATTTTCTCGTTCGAGCCAGTCATTCGAGATCGATCACCCTGGTGACCCTGACGCTGGATTTCGTCAGTCTGTTGCCACAGCCGGTCTCGGCCCCAAGTGGCTGGATCGCCGTTCCCATCAACCAGCCTCTCAGCGTTGGGGAAGCCTTGCTCTGGACGGTCGTCGCGAATGCAGCCGTGCCGAAGATGGGCGCCTTCCTGGCCCTCAACGGCAAACTCAAATATCTAAAGCACAAGAACAATCTGGCAGCGGGAGTGGCCTGGTCGCCGAATCCGGTGGTCCTTCGGTCGTCCCACTTGAGCTAGAAAGGCGCTGACCATGAAGCATCCGATTTCGAACATCCCAAGGGTGGGTCTCATCATCGCCTTCCTGGGGCTCGGCTCATTGGCGACTTCAGCCATGGCACAGGACGGGGCCGAAGCTCCCTTTTCTTTCCGATCCGGCGAGTCCAGCCTGTTGTCTGGAACCCCTCATCCAGCTCTCTTTTCTGACTCTAAGGTCGAGGGGTACGACTACCTCGAGGCTTCCGTGGCGGTGGAAGACAAGGCGGCTGCCGTAACCTGGGCTCCCTTCCTGCTACCTCGGGGAGGGAACAGTAGCTACAATTTCTGGTCCGAAAGTCGGTTGCAACTCAGCCAGAAAGACGATGTCACGGCCGTTGGGCTGTCATTCAAATACAACCCTTTGAATCCCGTCAGCTCCAATGGTAAAGCCAAGTGGCAGAATTACTGGGATGGAGTGAGGGAGAAGTCGCCCCATGGCACATTTCCCCTGGCTCTCACCGACGCCAAGAAGTTGCGCCGAAACAGGCTCCAAAGACGAGAATTCGACGCGCTAACCTACCGGACGGACGCTGATTGCCCTGATCAGAGAGCGCGGGTCAAAGGCTTACAAGAAGAGGTTTTGGAAGCGAGAGCCCATCCAGCTTCTGGTGACCTGTTGTATCGAGTCCACTGCGCCCTGGTCGAGTTGGACACAGCTAGAGCAGAGCTACAGGATGAAATCCACCAGCTGGAATTTGTTGCAGAGGGCCCCGACCCAGAAAATCTGCAGCAGAAAAAGAAAACACTGAAAGTGTGGAACAAGGCATTTCCCATCTTTCTTTCCACGGCTGAGCGTTCCTATATCGCTGAGCATGCGGCTCTTCCGGGTCTCACTGATCTGGAAGCTATCCGAGCGGAGATCACAGCTCTCGGAGCCTCTATTGACAAGGCTCTGGCCAGCTACGCTGCCAAGGCCTATTTGGGCTACCGAGAGGAGCTTTATGGGACGCGCAAGCCGGTGATCAGCCTCAACTACATCCACTCATTTTTCAATGTCATTAGTGGCGGTGAGGTTGACAACGATGGGGACGGCCTTAATGACAACGATCATCAAACCAAGTCGAGGTCTCTGTCGCTGTCTTTGGATTGGCGTTTGGGGGAAAAGAACGGCCTTTCTTTCCTTCTCTCCCGAAGCACCGAGCGTGAGTCCTCCGAGAGGGGTGCTCCGATAGCCGACTACGACGGCATTGGAGCTACTTGGAGCCGTCGCCTTACGGTCCTGAACGAGAAGGGTTACAAAAAGACGGATGACTACAAAGAGAGTCTCTTCGTGCCTTCCATTGTCTTCGGTATTGCCTTCGAGGCTAGAGATTGCTCCTCCCCGGATGAGGATTGTGCAAAGGGAATCTTGCGAACCCAAGCGGTGACACCCTTCGTCGACTTCAAGATCAAGAAGTCAGCACAGTTCCGCATCGGATTTCCGTTCAAACGAGAGAGGATCTTTCGGCCGGGAGAAACCGATCTGGATCAAGATTCGATCGATATCGTCAGCTTGGTGGCTTTTCAACTGGGTGCACCTAATTAGCACTGTGGAACTCTGATGGTATCGAACTAAGGGATGCTGGTCATGAAAAAAGCTCTCGCTTGTGGTCTTTTTTCCCTCGTGTCTCTTCCGTGGCTGTTGGGAGCGGCGACCGTGAGTGAGGGGGGTCTAGAAGACTTCCTCGCGTCGGCTACGGTGTTCCGTTTCGAAGACTCTTCCCCGTTCGAGATGACCCTCACGGATCCGAGTGCTTCCTTGGACATTGTGAACGACTCAGCGGAGGAGGTGCCCCTGGTGGTGAAGCTAGAGGGTTCCGTCTGGGAGTTTCTGGCCGCCAAAATCACTACGGACGCTCAACCTCAGGGCATCGAGCTTCCGACCGAGTCCTTCGTTCTTGGCGCCGCGGAAACCGCTGAGGTGAAGCTCTCCCTGGCTGATAGAGAAGAAGGCGCCGAGCTGAAAAATGATCATGGCAGCCTCGTTCTTTATAGCCAAGCCAATGGCGGCGTAGAACGGAGGGAGATTCGTTTTTCCGTGGAGCAGCCTCCGCCTAAGCCTCTCTTTTCAAAATGGCAGATCCAATACTGGAGAACGATTCCTTTTTCCCGATGCCTCATCCCACGAGGTCCGAAAGGCTCTTACTTGCCTTTTGCACCGAGCCAAGAACCTGAAGAGGTTTCCCGGGAACCGATTGGTTAGGTGAAGCAGGAGGTTCCTGAGAGAGTCGCCTATCCGGAGAGCCTCATCGCGGGCGGTGCGAGCAATATTTCCGTGCGGGTTTACGAGGAGTTGAGTCACTTTCTCAACAGTCAGACTCGTGTTCTTTCCATGGGCTATCCCAAGGCCTACTTCTCTCCCATGGTGGGATGGGTGAAAGAGCACGTGTCAGCGGAGGGATCGAATTGACTGAGAAGCAGAGTTATCGTTGGCTCACGAGCTTCCCTTGGCTCTTTCCGAGACAGTGGAGGGACACCCTAGATACAAGGAAAGGTGTCGCTGGTCGTCGAGGCGAGTTGCAAAGCTCCATCCCATGGCTTCTGCGGCTGTCATGGCTTCGGAGAGCTCGCGTTGTTGTCTCGCTGCCTTTCCCGGTGACAGTCTCGACATCTCCGGGGCACGGTCGACGATCTCTAGGATCACATCGGTCGGGTTATGGGAGGCCAATACCAGATCACGTCGGTACCAGGGTCGATCCCGAAGCTCTCGGCGCCAGCCTTCGAGATCGAGCTCGATCTCGAAGGAGCGCGCTGTGGCGAGGATCTTCATGAGGGTTCGAGCTGCCTTTACCGCGACCCAGCAGCCCTCAGCAGCTACTTTTTTATCACTCTCGGGTCCGTCGAGATTCTCGGAAGCAATCTTCAGGGCGGACAAGACCGCTCGCCGGCTGCGACCAGCGATGGCCCTTGCGGCTTCCAAACGCTGAATGGTTTTGGTGGAAACACCTGCTAGCTCGGCGAGGTCGGACTGGCTCAGGCCTTGCCGATGGCGAATACTTCGAATCCTTCGTGCCAATGATGGCTCATTGCCGGTTCTCATGGATCTAAGCTAACCGTCCGTTCCCTGCGAAGCAAGGCCAGAGAAGGGACAGTTTCAGGACAGGTTGCCGACAGGGCGCAGCGGTGAAGCTTCCACCACGTTTTCGGCGACACCGCTCGGTCGAGGGACTTGGAACGAAGTCTGAGGAAGTCCGGGAATCTAGGGCAAAGAGGGGGACAGCCAAATGGAAAGGGGCGTCTACTCGAAGATCAACCGGCTCCGACCATCGAAGGGCTCCACGGTACCGACCCGGCGGGCGACTTCGATGCCGGAATCCTGTAGCGCCGCCACCAGGTCGTCGGCCTGTTCCGGCGGCACCGCGGCGAGCAAGGGACCGGAGGTCTGGGGATCGATGAAGATCTCCTGGTGCCAAAAGGGTAACTCCCTTTCGAAACGCCATTTCGATTCCACCAGCTGGCGATTGACGGCATTGACGCCGGTGGTCATCCCCCGCTGGTACACGGCCAGAGCTTCGTCCATCACCGGTATGGCATCGATGTCGATGCGCAAGCTGGCCTCGGACCCTTCCGCCACCTCCAGGCAATGGCCAGCGAGACCGAAACCGGTGATGTCTGTAGCGGCGTGGATCTCGAACCCACTCATGATTTCCGCGGCCCTCTTGTTGAGGGTGGTGATCCAGGCGATGCAGGTGTCCAGAGCCTCTGTGGAGACCCAACCCTTGAGGTTGGCGTTGAACAGAACGCCACTGCCGATGGGTTTGGTCATCACCAGGGCGTCTCCCGGTTGGGCACCAGCGTTGGTCCACACTTTGTCCGGATGCACTACCCCGGTAACGGAGAGTCCCATTTTGGGTTCTTCGTCCTCCGTGGTGTGACCCCCTGCCAGAACCGCTCCTGCCTCAGTGACTTTGGTCAAAGCACCAGCCACCATGCCGTGGAGGACTTCCGGCCCCAGTTTGTCCGCGGGAAATCCGATCAGGTTGAGGCAGGCCAAGGGCTTGCCTCCCATGGCAAAAACATCCGACAGGGCGTTGGCAGCGGCGATCTGACCGAAGAGGTGCGGGTCGTCCACCGGTGGGGTGATGATGTCCGCGGTCATCACCAGAGCGGTTTCGCCGCTGAGCCGATAGACCGCAGCGTCGTCACTGGTAGAAAAACCCACCAGAAGGTTGGGATCTTCGTTTTTGGGCAGACTTGCCAGGAGCTCACCGAGCCCGACCGGGCTCAATTTGGCCGCTCAACCGCAGGTCTTGGCCAGACTGGTCAGGGTCGCCTTTTGAAACAAGCTCTTGATTGCCATCGATCATCACCTCCCTTCCTATTCGATCCACGAGAGTGGGCTTGCCAAGACTATCGCGGTTCCTGGCGGGATGGGAGTTCGGTACACTCTTGTCGAAGGAATCCCTCATTCACCTTGGGAGAACAGATCCACCTTGGGAAAGCGATCTCACCGCAGAAATAAAGACTCATGAAGAGTACGGCTCGTTATTCCGCCACTGAGCTGGCGAAGGCGCTTCAAGATGCCCGGTGGCGAACCCTCGCCTTGGTGGAGGATCTCGATGACGAGCAGCTCATAGGACCTCAGCTGTCGATAGTCAATCCGTTGCTGTGGGAAATCGGTCACGTTGCTTGGTTCCAAGAGCGTTGGATCCGTCGGCACCTGAGGGGGAAGGCGTCACTCCTCGAACGAGCCGATGTACTTTATGACTCCATGGCGGTGCCCCACGACACCCGTTGGGACTTGAGGCTGGTGGGGCGGGAGAAGATCCTGGCCTATATGCAGGACTCCCTGGAGGACACCCTAGAGCATCTGGTGGGAGAACCGAGCCCGGAGCAGGTCTACTTTCACATTCTCGCTCTTTTTCATGAGGATATGCATGCTGAGGCTTTCGCCTATACCCGCCAAACCCTTGGCTATCCAGCTCCCCCTCCGGAGTCCTTCGGGGTCCGGCTGAATCTACCGGAGCCCGATACGGTCAGCCCCCTTAGCTTGGCTGGCCTAGGTGGCGACGTTGGCTTCGCCGGTGGATCGTTCCAACTCGGCGCATCTCCCGGTTTTTCCTTCGTCTTCGACAATGAAAAATGGGCTCACACGGTGCGGGTGGAAGCCTTCGCCATGGCAGCTACAGCGGTGACCCAAGGGCAGTTTCTGGAATTTGTCGAGGACGCCGGGTACCAGCGCCCGGAATTGTGGTGTGACGAGGGAAGAAAATGGCTGGAAGAGGCGGAACCGAGACACCCTGTTACGTGGTGCCGGGAAGGCTCTGAACCTTGGCGCCGCCGAGCCTACGATCGCCTCGTCGAGATCGAACCTCTCCTTCCTATGATGAACGTGGGGTGGTACGAAGCGGATGCCTATTGCCGCTGGGCAGGCCGGCGCCTGCCTACGGAGGCAGAGTGGGAAATGGCGGCCTCGAGCTTGGAGAAAAACACCTATCCTTGGGGCGAGGAAGCTTCCCCGGAGGGAAGAGCCTGCGTCAATGGCTTCTACGAGGGGTCGGTCGCCGTGACAGCATTGCCGGGAGGAGATACACCGACCGGTCTTCGCCAAATGGTGGGCAACGTTTGGGAATGGACCGCCACGGATTTCGGCCCTTATCCAGGCTTTGAAGCAGATCCCTACAAGGACTATTCGGAGCCGTGGTTCGGTGACCACAAAGTGTTGCGCGGCGGTTGTTGGGCAACTCGTTTCCGCATGCTGCGCAACACTTGGCGCAACTTCTACCAACCGGATCGGCGGGACGTTTGGGCAGGGTTTCGAACCTGCGCTCTCCGTTGATTCTGGGTCCAAAAAGAACTTTGAGGAGAGAGAATGGCCGAAGTGACTCCGTTCGACGCTGTGGTGATCGGTACCGGGCAAGCAGGCCCTTCCTTGGCGGTGCGCCTCGCGGGGGAGGGATTGAAGACCGCGATCGTCGAACGGCACCGCTTCGGCGGTACCTGTGTCAACGTCGGCTGTATACCCACGAAGGCTTTGGTGGCGAGTGCCCGAGTTGCCCACATGGCTCGCCAAGCAGAGACCTATGGCGTCTCGATTCCAGGCGATGTACAGGTGGATATGACGAAGGTGCGAGCGCGAAAAGATGCCATCGTCAAGCAGTCTACGGAGGGCGTCGAAGGTTGGTTGAGGTCGACGGGGAAGCTGACGGTCCTCGAAGGCCATGGGCGCTTTTTGAGTCCCAATACTCTTCAGGTGGGAGAGCGTGAGATCAGCGCTGACCGCATCTTCATCAACGTGGGGGCTCGGCCACGGGTTCCCGACCTACCAGGGTTGGACGATGTCAGTTTCTTGACCAGCAGCACGATTCTGGACCTCGATTTCCTCCCCAAGCATTTGATCGTCGTTGGCGGCAGTTATATCGGCTTGGAGTTCGCCCAAATGTACCGCCGCTTTGGCAGCGAGGTGACCGTCATCGAACAAGGCGACCGCTTGGTGGGGAGGGAAGATCCGGACGTTTCGGAGGCCATACTCGGGATCTTGGAAGGAGAGGGTATCGAGGTACGCCTGGGCGCCGAATGCCTTTCCGCAAGCGCGCACTCGGATGGCGTCTCTATCGGCTTGGAGTGTGCTGAACAAGCTCCCACGGCTTCCGGTAGCCACCTTCTAATGGCGGTGGGCCGGCTTCCCAATACTCACGATCTCGGTCTCGAAAAGGCCGGAATCGAGGTCGACAAGCGGGGCTATATTCCGGTCGATGATCAGCTGCGCACCAACCTTTCTCATGTATGGGCTCTCGGGGAGGTGAATCGCCGCGGAGGGTTTACCCACACCGCCTACAACGACTACGAGATCGTTGCAGGGAACCTTTTGGACGGCGAGAACCGCACCGTTCAGGACCGTATCGCCTGCTACGGCCTTTTCATCGACCCGCCCTTGGGCCGAGTCGGAATGACCGAACAGCAAGCTCGAAACTCTGGCAGAAAGGTGCTGATGGGCCGCATGAGCATGAAGCGGGTAGGTCGGGCCAAGGAACGGGGAGAGACCCAGGGCTTCATGAAGGTGCTCGTCGATGGGGAGACGGAGCGGATCCTCGGGGCTTCTTTGTTGGGAATCGGAGGGGACGAGGTCGTTCACGGCATTTTGGACATCATGTACGCCGACGCACCCTATGCCGTAATCCAGAGGGCGGTTCACATCCACCCTACGGTGAGCGAATTGATCCCGACCATGCTGCAAGAGCTGCGACCTCTTAGGTAGCAAGACGCTAGCGGACCGGAACCGCTAGGTCGACATCGCCAAATTTGTCCAAACTCTTGGGCTCTTCACACATTACTAAGGGATCTGCCTCATCCCCATCCCTGCGCTCCACTCGGCTGCCATAATGAGTTTGATCGAGGGCGAGTCGATCACTGAGTACTGCAATCGATATGGACAAACCCTCGAGGAACGACTGGATCTACTCCGCCGTCTGTGTGCAGCTGCCTACTATGCTCACTAGAACCTCGTTGTCCATCGCGATCTCAAGCCCAGTAAGGTGCTGGTGACGAAGGGGGGCGAGCCCTAGCTCCTCGACTTTGGCATCGCCAAGCTTCTGAACGCCGAGCTGACTTCCAAGAAGATGGACCTGGCCTGGGCATCGAGTCCTGACCCCTGACTATGCCAGCCCGGAGCAGCTCCAGGGTAAGGCCATCACGACGGCAAGCGATACCTATTCCCTTGGAGTCTTGCTCTACGAGCTCCTCTCTGGCCGGGTACCACATCGGCTCTCGGAAATGACTCCCAGGGAAGTCGAAAGATCTGTACCGTCAAGTCCTCACACGCTCCCGGAACTGGTACGGAAATGATCATCTGGCGACCCCAGAGGCTCTGTCTAACCTGGCCACATCGCAGATCGGTCGAGGAGACTACCGCGAGCTCGAGCCACTGCTCCTCGAGGCGCTGGCTATCCAGCGCGCTCGGCGCAGGGACGAGAATCACCCGAGCGTCGTCAGTACTCTGAACAACCTTGGAGCCCTGGCGACGTTCCATCAAGAGTTCGCCGAAGCGGAGGCCTACTTCCGAGAAGCCTTCGAGAGGGCCCGGGTGTCGATGGGTGAGAATCACCCGAACGCGAGCTCTATCCTGCTCGGTCTCGCAGCTTCTCGACGAATGCGTCGGCGACGCCCGTGGTGCCGAGCCAGCGTTTCGTCAGGCGGTGGACATCCGCCGACGCAAATTTGGCCCGGCTCATTTCTCGACTGCCAATGCGCAGATCGGTCTTGGTGCTCGCCTTCTCGATCTCGGCCACTATGTTGAAGCGGAGACTCTGCTACTCGGAATCCTCCGGGTTATCGTGACTCAAGAGCCGACGCACCAGCACGAAAAGGGTCGAATCTTGGGTCAACTGGTTAAGCTCTATCAAGCTCTGGACCGACCGGAGGAAGCCGCCAGCTACCAGGCTCTCCTTTCCCACGGGACGTCTAGACATCCTCGATCCCTTTGGGCCGGGTCCGAATGACCGAACAGCAGGCCCGAAACTCGGGCCGGGAAGTGCTCGTGGCCCGCATGAGCCTGAAGCGGGTCGGCCGAGCCAAGGAGAGGTGAGGAGACCCAGGGATCCATCAACGTGCTAGGGGACGGTGAGGCGGAGCGATTTCTCGGTGCTTCCCTGTTGGGAATCGGTGACGACGAGGTCGTTCACAGCATATTGGAAATCATGTACGCTGACGCGCCCCAAACGCTGTTCCAGCGAGCCGTCCGCATCTACCCCACGGTGAGCGAGCTGATCCCGACGATGCTGCAAGGGCTAGGGCCTGTTCGAAACCAACTCAGCAACAGCTATCAAGCCTCGAATCGAGAATTCATTAGATATATTTCAGATTCTTTGTCTTTTTCTTGATCGAATTAGCGCTTGCGGCCCCCTGGGCGCCTCACTAGCACTAAACTGATATTCAAACTGAATCCGAAAGTTTCGTTGGTCTCGCGGCATCATCGCGGGAGCGTAATCTGCCTGGTTCCGAGAGGAAGGAGAGCTGTATGTTTTGTCGTTCGACCCGGCTGGGATCGAAGTGTGTGCTCGCTTGCGTAATGGTGGCCGTTTTGGCAGGGGATATCTCTGCCCCAGTTTTCGCAGCGGAGGGTCGGACCGCGCAGGTACGCCTGCAGTCCGTGGTGCTCGAGACGGAAGGGCCCTTGCCGGTGATTCCGGAGCGTCTTCAGGCTCAGGGTAGGGCTCGTGAGGTCGTTCTGGTGAGATTCCCAGGCCCGGTTACGGCTGAGCAATTGAGCGCTCTGGAAGGGAGCACAGAAAAAATCTACACCTACCTTCCGGACCATTCCTTCCTGGTTCGCTTGCCAAAATTGCAGAATGCTTCTTTATCGAGTTCCACTCAGCGGCTGAATGCTGCGGGAGTGGTTTGGATGGAGCCCTATCACCCGTACTTCAAGATGTCGAAATCGGTGAAAGCTGCCAGCGGGAACACCGGGAGTCCTCGAGCCCTCAGTTCCGAGGCCAAGGGTCCCGTGATGCTGCAGATCTACCCGGAGGTCGATCTCGACCGGGTTCGCCAGGCCATAGAACAGTTGGATATCTCGGTGGTGGGGGAGAGGAGAGAAGGGAAATTCAGTCGCCTACGATTGCTCCTCAGCTCGACCGAGTTGGTGGCTTCGCGGGAGGCCTTGGCTCGGATGCCGGAAGTCTATTGGATCGACCGGGAGGCTCGTAAAGTTCTACTCAACGACACCACCATCTGGGTGGGCCAGACCGGTACCAGTGGTGGGCAGGCGACCCGAGTCTTTGATCAGGGGCTTTTTGGTGATGGTCAGGTGATTGGAATCCTCGATACGGGTATCGATCCAGATATGTGCTATTTCCGTGACCCGGCCAGTGGCTTGCCGGCGATGAACCTCTGTGACGGCGGCACTGTGGTAGACCCCGCCCACCGAAAGGTTTTGGCGGTGGACTTCCTGTGGGGCACCGAATGCAGCGGAGGCATTGCCAACAATGAATGGGATACCCAAGATCACGGCACCCACGTTGCCGGAACGGCAGCAGGGGATGACTTCGCCTCCTCTCCCGGTCATGACCCCGGGGACGGCATGGCTCCCGGGGCCAAATTGGTGATTCAAGATGGTGGTTTCGCTTCCGACAACTGTGCGGATCTCCCGGCCTTGGGCTGCCCGGTGGTGGATCTGGTGCCGATCTTCCAACAGGCCTATGATCAGGGAGCCCGTCTCCACACCAACTCTTGGGGGGATCGGGAGAACTTCAATCCCCACAACACCTACACCACAGGTAGTGAGGACGTCGACGAGTTCATGTGGAATCACAAGGACTTTCTCGTCCTCTTCGCTGCTGGTAACGATGGGACCAGCGCCTCCGTCGGTAGCCCGACGACGGCCAAGAACCTCGTCTCCGTAGGTGCCACGCAGCGAGGCACCGGTGCCGACTCCATGGCCTCGTTCTCCAGCTGCGGCCCGACCGATGACGGCCGCATCAAGCCCGATGTCACCGCTCCCGGTGTGAGCATCGTTTCCGCCGACAACGACATCAGTGCGACCAGCGACAACTGCGGTACCCGCTCCCTCAGTGGCACCAGCATGGCTTCGCCAGCGGTAGCGGGCCTGGGAGCTCTGGTGCGCCAGTACTTTGTCGATGGGTGGTACCCCGGCGGTTCCGCAGATCCCGCGGACGCCTTCACTCCCTCAGCGGCTCTCGTCAAAGGGGCCCTGGTGAACTCCGCAACGGATATGACCGGTGTATCCGCCGTGCCAGACGCTTGTCAGGGCTGGGGCCGGGTGCTTTTGGACGACGCCCTCTTCTTTCCTGGTGACACTCGGCATCTTTGGGTCCACGACGAAGCCGCAGGTTTCGCCGGTGGTTCCAGTGGGGAAGTGCAGAGCTTCACGTTCACGGTCGGCAGTGGGGAGCCCTTCAAGGCGACCCTGACCTGGACGGACTTTCCTTCCACTCCTGCAGCCGGTATTCATCTGGTCAATGACTTGGACCTGGAGGTTCAGGGCCCCGGTGGAACCTACTTGGGCAACGTCTTTTCAGGAGGGGTTTCCAACACCGGTGGTTCCGCAGATCGTCTCAACAACTTGGAGCAGGTGCTCCTAGCGGCTCCACCAGCCGGAACCTATACGGTTTCGGTTCGATCTTTCACCGTGCCCCAAGGGCCTCAGGACTTTGCTCTGGTGGTCTCCGGGGATGTGGTGGAGAGTCCGCCCTGCGAGTCGACCTGCGGCAACGGAGTCGTGGAGTGCACCGAGATCTGTGACGGCGGGGACCTGGGCGGCCAGACCTGTGGAGATTTCGCTTGTACCGGAGGCGGGACCCTAGCTTGCAACTCCTCCTGCGAGGGCTTTGACCTCAGCGGTTGCCTCGGCTGCCCGGTATGCGACAACGATGGTTTTTGCGAGCTTGGGGAGGATTGCCTCGGCTGTCCTGGAGACTGTGTTTCCGGTTCCACGCCTGGCTCCGTCTGCGGCAATGGCGTTTGCGAGGCTGGCGACGGCGAGGATTGCGTTAGTTGTAGTCAGGACTGCAACGGCCGACAGAGTGGCAATCCCAACAACCGCTACTGCTGCGGTGATGGCGATGGTACGAACCCCGTGCCCTGCAGCGATTCTCGGTGCTCGACAGGCGGTGTTAGCTGCACTGATGTTCCGATTCTACCAGGCAGCTTCTGTTGCGGTCTCGGTGGCTGCGAATCGGGGGAAGGCTGTGGAACATGTTCTCTCGACTGTGCCACCGGCGCAGAGCTGTGCAGTGACGGCGTAGACAACGATTGCGATGGTGACATCGATTGCGATGACCTCGATTGTCTCAGCGATCCGGGTTGTGGCATCGTCGGCTGTGGGTCCGGTGGAGCCTGTTGCGCCACCGGCCAGTCTTGCACCACGGACAGCGAATGTTGTTCCAATAAGTGCAAGGGCGGCGGCAGTAATCGGACCTGCCGCTGAGCCTGGCGTCGACGGGGTCCGGGCCGGATAGCGAGCCCGCTAGCATTCTTGCTCGAATCCCGTTGGCCCTCTCAAGCGGTTGGTTTTCTTGCCATCGCTTCGCTTGGAGCAGCCCTTTCGCTGGCAGATTTAGGCGATGAGCTAAGGCGTTTTGGAAATAGCGCCGGCAGGCTTAGGGCGTGGTCGGAAATCGAGTTTCGTGCCGTATCGAGGCAAGGTTTTACCTCTTCGGTTTTCCGCGAGCCTTCTGGTAGGCCAGGATATCCCCTACCGAATAGGTGCGAGCCATTGCCTTGGGCAGGCCTTCCTCTCGGAGACCTCGGTCCACCAGGTAGATCTCGCCCTTGTCCAGAGAGCCTGCCTGGACGCCCTGGGATTGAGATTCTTCTTGGATCGAAACCTGGAAGCTGAATCGTCCATCCTCATGGGTTAAATCCACCAGCCTTGGAGGATGTAGATCGGACCCGAAGTAGATGGGGATTCGTTCCTCTGGAATGCCTGAGTTGTTCGAGACGACCTGCCCAGTAATCTCATAGATCGATTTTGAGTCGCCGAGCTTAGTGGTGCTGAATTTGGTCAGGGACTCCCAGTGGACGAAGTCCTCTGGAATCCGAATCACTTCGAGCTCCGAGTCGGCTCGGCGGACTTCGACGACGGTCCCTGGCACCTCGTTGGGATGGACTTCATCCACCGCGGACAGAGAGGAAGTTGCGAGGATCAGTGGTAGGAGCATCTGAGGAATTCTCATATCGTTGGTCCATCCTAACTCCTACTACCCTAAGGACGCTTCGTTGGCAGCTGCTGAAGGCGGATCTTTTCGCCAGCCTCCTGGTCCTAGGTCAGCAAAAGGATGAGCAGAATCAGCGAGGAGAGGAGGAAGAAGGCCAGGAGCCAGAACATCCATCCAGAGCATCCCGCGCTGGGTAGCGCCGGGCCAGAATCTGCTTCCGAGGTGATGACGACAGGATCCCGGTCCGGTTGACTGACGATGATCCCAGGGCTCGGCAGGACCGTGGCGTCCCAATCCACATCGACTCCGTAGCTGCCGTCTCCGCGATCCTCGGGGTGGCTCCCCAGAGTGCCTCCTGGCAGAGGCGAAACGGTGAAGCGGTCGCTGCGGCCGGGGCCAAGGGGATTGCCGTGATGGTCTCGAGGGAAGATGACCAGGACTCCCTTGCGCCGCCCTCCTTCGCCAACTCCAGAATCGATCAGGTCCAAGGTGGACTGTCCGGAGTCGATGCTGGGCTCGACGTGAACGGACCAGAAGACCTCTCGCGTGGCCACGCAGCCTTCGCCGTAGGTCGCTTTGGCGTGAAACTCATAGGTGCCTTCGAAGCGGGTGATCTCTTCCAGAATGTTGCCGTAGATGCCATCCGGTTCGAGGGCGCCGTCATCGTGCTCGCCATGATCATGAAGGGAGACACTCGTTTTTCGGCGCGGTATGGGCAGACCGCCGGGGGAGGAGGCGATGCGTTGGACGGTGGCTTGGAAAGGGCTCAGGGGATCCTCGTCGATGACCGGTTCGACGAGACCGTTTTCGGCCACCACCGCTCCAAGGGCGGCGTCGGGCGTATCGATGGTCAATTCCACAGTGGCCTTCGGCGCCGTTCGATTGGGGTAGTGCAAGCCAACTCGGGGGCGGAGGGTATCGCCGGTGTAAATGCTCCCTGGCCGATCCAGGTGGACCAGGGAGGGACCTCCGGCAGTCACCACACAAACGAAATACTCGACGTCGGTGAGCCGGGGAAACTCATTGCTGGTTGGCAGCCGGTCGACGACAACTTGCCAGGTGCCGTCCCGTTCCGTCTCATAGGGTAGGTCGAGCCGCTGAAAGGCCCAGGTCGATCCTCGAGCTCCTTCTACCCGGGTATCGGTGGGGACTGGGTGAGAACCGGGCGTGGAAATACGGGCTCGCAAAGGGGTCTCCTTCCGGTCCCACCCCAGAATCACGGTAACTTGCTCTTCACCGCAGACGGAGAAAGGAATCGGCTCAGAGACCTCTTCGGACTCGCGCAGGATTCGGTGAGGATCCATCAAGGCTCCTGAACCGAAGATCTCGCCGAAGCAGATCCCAAAGAACTTTCTCAGGGTGAGACCGTCGACGGCGCGGGTGAATTGTCCTCCATGGTCCCGAGCGATGCGGTTCAGAAGGGGTCCGTCGATGGCTCCATCGGAGCCGAAGCCAATGATGCAGAGGCGAGTATCGCCGATGGCGCCCTCTCGATCTTGGATCAATGGCTCACTGTTTTGCAGGCCGTCGCTCAGCAACAGAATGACCCGTTGGTTTCCGGTGTCACTGCCCAAGGCGGTCAACGCAGTCTCGACTCCCCGACCAAGGCCAGTGGAACCACCACTGACAAGGTCACCAATCTTTCCGGGCTCGGTCGGCGTTCTTCCCACCAACGGTTCGCGGACGTCTTCGATGAGGCCGAGAGCCTGATCGAGAGTAGCGGAGGAGTTGAAGGACACTAGGCCGAGGCGATGGCCGGACCCGGAGCGCACCAGGGAAGAAAACAAGACAGCGGCTTCCTGGGCTTCTTCCAGCTTGGTTTGACCGATGGGAGGGGCGGAAGCAGCCATGCTGCCCGAGCGGTCGAAGACCACCATCACATCGAGAGGGGTCGGTGGTGCCGGAGGGTTTTCGAGGGCGTCGATGATGCGGTCCAGAGGAGCGAAGGTCGTGGAGCAGCTAGAGCCAGTGGAAAGGGGGCCTCGTAGGACCCTTCCGGCAGCATCGAAAAGGGCTGAGCCGGAGCTACCGCCGGCGAAGTCGAATCCAGCGATAGAACCCAGGCCGTCCCAAGTTCCTGCTTGGGTCTTCTTCGCGGCACCGTTGGGGTGGTGCATGGTGAACACCGTCTCGGGTCCCATGAGCATTGAATCCCGCAGGGGGAGGGCAGGAGGTAGGGCACCGGGAGCGGCATCAAGTCTCAGAATGACCCAGTCTGTGGAGGAACCCGGGCTTCGGCCGGTCGCTGGAGCTCCGCTCAGCGCTTCTGCTACGACTTTGAAAAACTGTGGCGAGTGGGAGGGCGGTTTGCCCCCTTCCGGTGAACAGAGCGTTTGATAATCGAAGGTAACCGAAGCCGACTTCACTTCGGCGCCAGCGGGATCGGTGAAGCAGTGGCGGGAAGTGAGGAATAGGCCGTCGCCGATGAGGGTGCCGGTACAGCTGCCGACCGATAGGCCATCGACATAGAAGGCGATGCCTACGGACGCTGCGACTCTCTCCTGGACCGCCCCGAGGGAAGCGCAGGCGGCGTTCTCCCAGGCGAACTCAGGGTTGCATAGGAGTCTGGTCTCATAGTCGGGTTCGGCATAGGGGTCGGAGTGAAAGAACGGATCGGGATTGGTGAAGCTGCCTTCGTGGGTACCGGGAGTGCCGGTGCGGACCCGGTTGGCTCTGGCGTATTCTCGGAGCACGGCGATACCACCAGTGACTCGGATCCGGATGGGACCTAACCGGGGGTCGATGGGCCGCGTCCATACATCGGGGCCCGCATCCGCGGTGAATACATCTCGGTCGTAGCCCAACTCGACTTCCAGCCGCCCGGTAGCAGAAAGAGCAAGCTCGTCGAAGTGGAGCATGACGAAGCGGCCACTGAAATCCACCGTGAACTCAAATGTGCCCGTGATGGGCGTCCTTTCGGAAATTACGCTTCCAAGGCTGTGGGTCATGGTTCCTCGTCCTTCATCGGTGGACGCCAAATCTTTCGATACGCAGGTTTCTATCAATATAGCACTGGCTGCATGGGTGACTTTCGAAGGCATGGATGCCTCTAATCTGGCTGCCCTCCGGCTGCCGGCGCGCTGGACAAAGGAGGGAGCCTTTGCTAGACTTAGTCGATAAGACTTAGTTTATGGAGATTCCCATGATCACCGTCAATATGCATGAAGCCAAGACTCAGCTCTCCAAGTTGGTGGACCGAGCCGTCAAGGGAGATTCGTTCGTCATCGCGAAGGCGGGAAAGCCGCTGGTGAAGGTAATGGCGCTGAGTTCGCCTCCGGTGCCACGACGGTTGGGATTCCTGGTGGGGGAGATGGACGTACCGGAGGACTTCGACCGGATGGGAGAGGTAGAGATCGAGGCCCTTTTTGGCAGTAAAGTTTTTGCCAGTGGAAGTTCCGGTGAGAGCATTGGAGAGGACTAAGGTTGAAGTTCCTCCTGGATACCCAACTGTTGCTTTGGGCGGCCGGTCGACCAGAGCGCCTCTCGGCTGAAGCAAGAGAGATTCTCGAGGACCAGAGTTCCGAGCTTCTCTTCAGCGCCGCTAGCCTATGGGAGGTGGCTATCAAGAGCAGTCTTGGCCGCGAAGACTTCCGAGTCGAGCCTCGGCTGCTACGGCGGGGACTACTCGACAACGGATATGTTGAGCTTCCCATCACCAGTGCCCACGCGGTGAACATCGACTCCTTGCCCCCCCTTCACAAAGATCCTTTCGACCGCCTGTTGTTGGGGCAGGCCCTTTGTGAGGGCATCACTCTCTTGACCGCGGATGCTCAGCTGGCTCAGTACCCAGGGCCCGTTCGCAAAGTCTAGGCCTACCTGATCACCGACCTTCTGCTGCGTCAGAAGGCACCTTCTGCCTGGGATCTGCAGGCATCCACGGCTCCCGCCGGGGCTTTTCGGTGTTCGCGGTAGCTGCGGAGGCGAATTTTGAGGGTCTGGTCTTGGTGTTTTTGAGACTCCTCGATTTCCTAGAGGGCAGCGAAGAGTCAGGGAGCGCGCAATTCCTGGAGTAGCTCGCCCCATGCTTGGCGTTCCCGGTCCGGGTGAAAGAGGGGAGCGAGGGCTCTGCTGCGCCTGGTGAGCTCGCCAAGAAACTTCTGTTCCGTTTCACACTTGAGGAGCAGGTTCGCCAAGCCCTCCGAGTCCTCCACTTCGAAGTACCCCTGGTGGTCTTCCCCAAGCATTCCAATGGAGCCGGAAATGCGGCTGGAGATGACCGGCAGGTTTGCCACCACAGCTTCCGAGATGACGTTGGCGCCGCCTTCCATGAGGGACGATAGGACCATGACTTGGCTCCGGGCCATCAAACGACGAATCTTCCATTGGGGAAGATCGCCGAGCCAGCGGTAGCGGGGGTTGGTGGCCATCTCGGCCCGCGCTTGGATCTCCATCTCGGAGCTCAAGGCGGCTCCGGCGTGGACGATACGGATGCGGGATGACGGGGGCAGGAGACGAGCAGCCTCGGCGGCTCGAAGCGGATCTTTGACCGGTCGGAGGTGCCCGACGACGCAGATGTCGAACCAGCGGCGAGTCTTTGGGATCCGGGAACGGGTCGGTACCGCAGATTGACGGATGACGCGGGCTTTGGAGCGCAACTCCGCTGCCAGCTCTTCCTGGCCCTCCGGTTGGAGCAAGATCAAGCGGTCCGCCCAAGCCATGGCCTGTCTAGCTTCGTGGTGGTCTCGAATATCCCGGTAGATGTCGGTGCCCGTCATGGCCAGGAGCAAGGGGTGGTCCGGGTGTTGTTGGTGGAATCGCTCTATGGAAGGGAAACTCTTCTGGGCGTGGAGGGCGATCAAGATATCGCTGCCGTGACCGGAGTATTCCTGGCGAATCGTTACCCGGTGTCCAAATTGTCTCAGGATGCGAGCCCAGCGGGCGGCGGTGATCCAATTGCCTTTGCGGGAACGGGGAGTTGGGGTGATCACCTCAATCTTCAAGCTCTTCATGCTGCTCTCCGGACCACCGCCCGAGCCACGGCAGAAATCAGGTCGCCCATGAGAACGATGGCGGCCCCCATCAACACGAAAAAGAACATCTCATCATAGTGATTGCGGGCACGGGCATCGACGATCCAATAACCCAAAGAGACGATGCCGAGCATTCCCAATACGGTCGCTTCTCGAACACAAGTTTCCCAGCGATAGAAGAAGTAGAGGAGGAACCGGGGGAGGGCCAGAGGGAAGAGCCCAGCGGCAGCGATCTGGAGGCGGCTCGCGCCGAGGCCTCGGAGGGCAGCTAGAGGCCGAGGTTCCAAGTCCTCGAGCACCTCTGCCTGGAGTTTCCCGAGAATGCCGAGATTGTGCAGAGCCAACGCCAGGACGATGGGCCAGGGGTTCGGACCGAGGATCGCCAGCAGCAGGAAGGCGAGAACGTATTCGGGAAGGGATCGCATCAGGATGAGCATGCCCCGAGAGGCGGTTACGGCGATGCGCCAGCTCCACCGACGCCATCGGCTGACAGGTCCTAGAGCCGGCAAGTAGGGGGCGGAAGTGGCCAGAGTTCGGGTGGCGAAGAAGGTCAGTAGGAGGCTACCCAAGGCGGCCAGGACGATGGCTGCGACGGAGATAGCCAGGGTGATCCCAGCAGCGGTCCAGCCCTTTTCTGCGAGCACATCTCCGGCCCAGGCAGCGGCAACACCGAGATCGAAGTCCGTCCCCTGTAGAGGGTAGGGCCGAAGCTCGCCGAGGAAGCGTTCGAAGTTAGCGCTGCGTCGCTCGGAGAAGAACTCTTCGTTCCACAGCTCTTTCTTGGACCAGGCGAAGATCACCAGGAGGAGTGAGGCGAAAGCGCTCCAGCGCAGGAAGCCGCTGCGGGGGCGTTCTCGGTAGAGGCGTTGGATCTCTTGATCCCTCTCGGTGTGCTTCGAGCCGGTCACCCCACTAACCTCCGGCGCATGGCTCCGCTCCACCAATCGGCCACGGCGACGAGAGCGAATAGAGTGTAGAGATACGTCCAGATCTCGCCGTAGTGAAGGTTCTCGAAAGAGGCGGCGATGTAATACCCCAGGGTCGGGTAGCCGAAGAATCCCAGCACGGCGGAGGAGCGCAGAGCGCATTCGAAGCGATAAAGAGCGTAGGCACTCATCTCCGGGAGAGCTCGCGGTAGAAGGCCAAAGAAGAACACTTGAGCCGAAGAGGCTCCGGCGGCTCGCAATGCCCGCGCCGAGTCCCTGGGAGCTTCATCGAGCATTTCGGAGAAGACTTTAGCCAAAGTGCCACTGTAGGGAATGGCGATGGCAATGATCGCCGATAGCTGACTCAGCCCAAAGGCCGCCAAGAGGAGAACCGCCCAGAGCAGTTCGTGGACGGATCTCAGCAGAGCGATCAGGACTCGCGCGCTGCCGTAGATCAAGGGGCGGGCGCCGCGGCGAAGCCTATTCAGGGGCCCTTCCCCTCCCAGAGGATTTTCCGACCAAGTCGCGGTGGAGGCGGCAAAGCCAAGCAACAATCCCAGAACCAACGACAGGCTCATGGCTGCGGCGGCGAAGGCAATGGTCACCTGAGCTGCCTCGAGGGCCTTGAGGGGGAGGGGCTGGATCCCCGGGGGAAGATCTCGGGCTTCGTAGGTCCAAGCTGGGGATAGGGCATGGGAGAACAGCTCCCGGGCCAGGCTCAAACCTCCTTCGCTGGGGATCAGATCTCCCGGTCTCAAGTCGAGCACCAGGCCTGCCCACAGGCCTGCCACTGCAATGGCTACGATGACCGATCCGCGAAGGCCGAGAAGGCGGCCACCCTGCCTTGGTAAAGATGCTGGACCGGTATTTTTTTCACCGGTTCGTCGTTCATCCGTTTGGAGCTCAACGGGCATCGTTCAGCATTTCGTCCGCAGAAAGGTCATAGAGATGGCGGAAATCTTCTGCCCCGAGCTCCGAAGTGGGGCGATCAAAGACGACTCGACCGTGGCGCAAACCGACTAATCGCGGCAGGAACTCCCGCGCTGCCTCAAGATCGTGGAGGCTGGCACAGAGGGTCAGCCCCTCCTCTCGACAGACCTTGGAGAGGAGCTCCATGGTGTCCCGGGAGCGGGCGGGGTCGAGGCTGGAGATGGGTTCATCGGGAAGTAGGGCCAGAGGCTGCTGGTAAAGGGCCCGAGCGATAGCGACTCGCTGGCGCTGACCACCGGAGAGGCGATCGGTACGCTGATAGAGCTTGTCACCGATCCCGACCCGTTCCAACAGCCGGTGCACCTGAGCGACCTCTCGCCGAGGCGGCAGGAAGAGCAGCCGACCGGCACCGATGAGGGAGAGTCGGCCGATTCGGCCGGCGAGGACGTTGCGTAGGACCCGTAGGTTTGGAATCAAACTGAGGTCTTGGTGCACGGTGCCAATGCGGCTGCGCAGAGTGCGGAGTTGCCGCTCCGACAGTTGGCTCAGGTCCTCGCCACCGATCCGAACTCTGCCGTGGGTAGGTTTGAGGTTGCCCCCCAGAAGACGCAGCAGAGTGGTCTTGCCGGACCCGCTGGGGCCGACGAATCCCACTGCCTCCCCGGCAGCGATCTTCAAATCGACCTGTTCCAGCGCGATCACGGAACCGTAGTGCACCGAGGCACCTTCGAGCTCGAAGCCCCCCTTCTGGCTCTCTCTGGTCATCGAACCTCAGCGCAGCATTTCGAGAGCCTCAGCCACCTCGAGAATGCCAGCGAAATCCTCATTGGTCGCTGGGATCAGTCGATTGCGCGGCAGAGCGGTCAGCAAAGCGGGGTCATCGATGGCTACCAACTCCTTTTGCAGGCGGTCGATGAAACCGCTACCGAATTGCTCGTCGACGTCGGGGCGAACGGTCCAGTTGTAGTCGGCGTAGAAAGGGGTTTTCCAGATCACTCGCACCGTTTCCGGGTCGGTATCGCCGGCGGCAACCCGCTTGTCGTAGACCGAGTAGTTGACGACTCCGGCCTGGAATTGTCCGGACTCGACCCATTCGACGGTGCGGTCGTGGCTGCCGGAGAAGCCCACCGGTTGGGTGAAGAACTCCGCGGGGCCGACACCGGTCGCTTGGCGAATGAAGAACTCCGGCATCAGCCGCCCGGAGGTCGAGCTTTCGGAGCCGAAGGTGAAGCTCAGGGCGCCGATTCCTTGAGGGAATTCCTCGGAAGGCTCTAGGCCGGAGTCTCGATGGGCGATGAAATAGCTATAAAAACGAGGATCACTTTCCCCCTGGGCGATGGCCCGAGCACCGGCAACGGCGCGCCGAGCCTGGACCCCGGTGAGTCCGCCGAACCAAGCGAGTTGAACATCGCCGTTCTTGAACATCTCCACCGCTGCCTGGTAGTCCCGGGCCGGTACGTACTCCAACTTCACTCCGAGCTGTGCGGAGAGGTGAGCGGTGAGAGGAGCCAGTTTCTCTCGTGTTTCGGTGGAGTTTTGGTCCGGGATCGCCGAGAAACGAAGGACTTTTTCTGGGGTTGGTTCCTCGGGTGGTGCGCCACCACCACAGGCGAGAAGGCTCGAGGTGATCACGAGGGAGCTTGCTAGAACTTGGATATTTCGCATCAAAGGGGTCCTCCTCTTTGAGGGTGGTACTGAGAGGGTTAAGACGGCGCCTGGGCCTGGTAAGAGGGGTGGCTTCCGTCAGCTTTCGAGTGGAAAAAGTGGCCTTCGGTTCAGGCGAACCGTATCACGGGCCTTTGTCTTGTCCGTTCACCTCAAAGACTCAGCGAGTCCCCCGGTTCGGTGACAGTAGAGACCAGCGGCCGCTGCTGAAGTCAATGCTGGCGGAAGGTGTGAAGCCTCTCGCGTAGCAGGGCTTCGCCTCTTGCCATCAACCAATCCGCCATCTTGGAGGCAGTGCGCTGGGAAAGGTCGGAAAGCCCGGTGTCTGCCACCGAGAGGTTGAAGGCCGCAACGCTTTCGTCGCAGGGAATTTGAAAGTTGAGCCTTTCGGACTCGTTCCCTTGCAAAGCCCAACGCTGGGACTGCCGGAGGTACCAGGAAAAAACCTGAGCCATCTTGTGCTTCGGGTCCGTCTCTGCGGCCTCGGGTCGAGGCTCACCCTGCACCTCCCGCCAGACGCTCTCTAGGGTGCGGCGGAAGGTACTGGACTCCAACTTCTCTCGTTGGCTAGCAGGGATGGCTTCGATAGACGGATAGAAGCGGTAGAGCTCGTAGAGCTTTTGGGCCCGGGCGGCGAAGAAAGATCCCCTTTTGACCACCTGTACCCGGCTCCCCAAGCTGAATCCCGAAGCAGCGGGAGCACTGGTGGTGTCTCCCGGCTCCAGGCTCGCCAGGAGGGCCTTGAGGGTCTTTGGGGCCGCAGATTCCACCGCACAGAGATTGATGGCTCCGGTCTGCACAAAGTCTGCACCGAGGAAAAAGGCGCAGGCGAGAGCGTCCGGTGTTCCGAGGGCTCCACCCGCTCCAACGGGGACTCGACGACGAGGGGAGCTCGGGGGAGCCAGACGATCCCGTAGCTGCAGCAAAGAGGGCAGGAGGGTAGAGAGATCTGTGCCATGGGAGCTGCCGGTGAGGGCGCAGAGGTCACTGGCCAAAGGCACGTCACGAGCGATCTCCCCTTCCTCCGCCGTCAACAGTTTCTGGTGCAACAGATCCTCGATGATCTTGTGGGGCGGCGGATTCAGAAATAGGGAGGCGGTGCCGACCCGACTTACCGATGCCAGCAATCGGTGGGGCACCACCGCCTGACCCTCGCGGTCACGATGGGCCCCCCGAAAGCGAAACCTCACCAGGGCTGGGGTGATGCGGTAGTAGCCCAGGGCTTCGATGGAACGGACCTGCTGGCTCAGTGCTTCGTCGACTAGGACAGCTTCGAGTTGAGAATCCTCTCCCCCTTGCCACAGGCAAATCCCAAAGGGACCGGAGCAGAGGCGTGCGGTTTCCGCGATCTCGGCGCGAATCTCTTCACGAGATTCTCCTTGAACATCCAGAAAAGCGAATAGTCTCGATCGACTCGCCGCGGCGACGAACTGGGCCGTTCGCATGCCCGGCGCCGAGGAGCCGGGGAGGTAGGCGAGGTCCAGTCCATAAGCGCTACGAAACTCGGCACTCCCCAGGTTTTGGCCGACAGAGTCTTTGGGAGAGCCCCCCGTAGCGGGCCTCGAGGTGTTGTTTTCGACCCTTCCTGTGTCTGTTCCCGCGGGATTAGCGACTTCGACGAACTTCGCCCACATCTTGGTGAGGACTTTTCCCGGCCCCAGTTCTTCCACTTCCGAAACACTGCGATCGGCCAGATATTGCAACGTTTCGGACCACCGTACCGAGGTGCGGATCTGCGCTACCAGGTTCTCCGCGACATGGTCGACGTCGTAGGGTTTGGCCGAGGTGTTCGCAAGTACGGGGATGGAGGGGGGCGAGAACGATAGGGGACGAAGGAAGTCTTCGAACTCCTGGGCCGCGGAAGCCATATACCTGGAGTGGAAGGCTCCACTGACGTTGAGGACGACGCATTTTCGGGCCCCCGCCTGTTCCAACGGCCCGATGAGGCTTTCCAGATCTTCTTTGGGGCCCGAGAGCACCAGTTGACCCGGTAAGTTGAAGTTGGCGATATCGACGGCGGCCCCCTGTTCCCGAAGTACTCTTTGAACATCCTCGACGGGCAAGTTCAAGACCGCGGCCATCCCCCCCTCTTGGACCCGACTCATGAGCTCGCCTCGACGTTGGACCATGCGAAGGCCGGTGGCAAAATCTATGCAACCAGCAGCGAAGAGAGCGTTGTACTCGCCCAGGCTGTGCCCCGCCAGAAAACCCGGCGGAGGTTGGGTTTCGGCGCGCCGCAGCCAGGTGAGAGCATTGACCACAAAGAGGGCTGGTTGGGTGTAGGCGGTGTGCCTGAGGTTGCGTTCCGGATCCTCCAAACAGAGTTTCTTGATGGAGTAGCCGAGGATGTCGTCCGCGACGGTGCAAAGGGAATCGAAACGGTCGAAGAGCTCACCACCCATTCCCTTTCTTTGGGAACCTTGGCCAGGGAACAAGCAGGCGACAATGGCAGCGGTGTGGTGCGAGCTCAAGGAAAGATCTCCGCAAGAAAGAATAGAGTAGAAGGCAGTCGGTCGGATCTAACGGCTGCCTGAGAAAGAATCACCTTATCCAATCCACGGGAGTGGGATCAATGCCTAGGTCATTGAGAAACCTCCTAAGGCCAAGACCCTCGGGTTTCCGATAAGAATGGTCTCTTCATGAGTCAAATTGCGCGCATTCGTTGGAAAAGATGAGTTAGAGTGTTAGCGCGCCTCCGTGGGAATACCTTAGCGCTACTGTTCGTGGGGTTGTTTTCTCCCGGGCACTAAGGAGGAGGGTCCACCCCATCCGAGAGGAACGAGAATCCTGATTGGTTGACTCGGTAGCCGCTGGGCTATCGGGGCTTGCGTTGTTTGCCATAAGTTAGAATGATTTAAGTTGAATTGAATCGTTTCTGAAGGTAGCGAGGATCGAACCCGGGTCTCGGTCTGAGCTCCTCAAGAGGAGTGTTCCGTTGTGACCGATGAGAATCGGCAATGCGACGTGGCTGTGGTGGGGTTGGCGTGTCGCTTTCCTGGCTCAAAGGATCACCGAACCTTCTGGCGAAACCTCGCGGCCGGGGTCGATGCGATCCGGGAGGTTCCCCCACAACGCTGGTCCGAGGAGACTTTCTACTCGCCGGATCGCCGGGAAGTTGGAAAGACGGTTAGCAAGTGGGGTGGCTTTCTCGATGACGTCGATCTCTTCGACGCCCGCTTTTTCAATATCAATCCCCGGGAAGCTCGCAGCATGGATCCCCAGCAGCGGCTGCTGCTGGAAGAAGCTTGGCGCTGTATCGAAGACTCGGGAATCCCTCTAAGCCTTCTGCGTCGCCACAGAACGGCCGTCTATGTCGGTGCCATGGCCACCGACTATACGGAAGAAGCCTCTGCTCCCCATGCCAAGAGGGATGGTTACACCGCCCTGGGCCAGATCCCCGCCTTGCTGGCAAATCGCCTTTCCTTCACTCTCGGTTTGCGAGGGCCGAGCCTGTCCGTCAACGCGGCCCACGCCTCTTCCCTGGTGGCGCTCCACGAAGCTCGCAAGAGCCTGCTGACGGGGGAGAGCCAGTTTGCCCTGGCGGCGGGGGTCAATCTGAACCTTCATCCCGGCAAGTACATTTCCTTTTCCAAGGCTGGAATGTTGAGTCCAACGGGGCGATGCCGGGTTTTCGACAAGGATGCGGACGGTTACGTGCCCGGGGAAGGGGTCGCGGTACTCCTGCTGCAACCTTTGCAGCAAGCTGTGGAGGCGGGGCACCGCATCTATGGGGTGATTCGCGGCTCGGCGACCAATCACGGCGGGCAAGCCCGATCCCTCACCGTGCCTCGAGTGGAGGCCCAGCAGGAGGTCATTCGGGCTGCTTACGCTGAAGCTGGAGTCGAGCCTCGGCAAATCTCTTTCCTCGAGGCCCACGGCACGGGGACTCCCCTCGGTGATGTCGTGGAAGTCGAGGCTCTTAGCGATGTGTTTCGGCAAGGGGGCGCCGGGGAGGAGTCCTGCGTCCTAGGAGCCGTGAAGACTCAGATCGGTCACCTGGAAGCCTGTTCCGGCTTGGCTGGGGTGATCAAGGTGTTGTTGATGATGGAGCATCGGCAGATCGCTCCGAATCTCCATTTTTACAACCTCAACCCGGAGCTGCGCCTAGCCGGCTCGCCGTTCCGGCTGCCAACGGCCCTTGAACCGTGGGGCCAGGGCAGCCGGGGAAGCGACAGTGGGGAGCTGTTGGCTGGAGTGAGCTCCTTCGGGATCGGTGGGTCCAACGCCCATGTGCTGTTGGCCTCGCCACCTCCTAGAGCGCATCCAGATCTCGATCCCGGCCAAGCTTCCTACCCCTTCCTCCTCTCGGGCCGCACTCCCCAAGCGCTGGATTCTCTAAGACAGGAGTGGCGCTCGTGGCGGCGCGCCGGGCTCGAGGGAGGGGAGTCTTCCGGCCAGGCGCCGGCCAGAGGGATCTCTTTGCGAGACGCCTGCGCCACCTTGGCGACCGGCAGGGAGAGTTTCGAGGTGCGAGCCGGGGCTTGGGTCCGAAGTTGGGAAGAGGTGGACGAGTTCCTGGCGGAAGGCTCCTCGGCGTCGCCGGGAGAGATTCAGGCAAGGGAGAACCACTCCAGGAGCTCATCCCAAGATCTCTTGGATCACTGGCTGCGCGGGGAGGAGGTTTCCTGGCAGAGTCACTATCCTGCCGGTTCCTTCCAGCCTCAAGCCCTTCCGGTATACCCCTTCCAAGGCCTCCGCTTTTGGTTTGGGGAAGCGGCGCTGGCCGAGCCTGCCCTCCAACAGCCGGAGATGGCGCCGGCCGCGGCCGAGGCCGGGAGCTCCCTCGAGAGAGAGGCTGGTGCTTCGGAGGAGTTTCGCGGTGAGACCCTCGATTGGCTGAGAGCCAGTCTGATCGCACTGGTGGGCGGAAGACCAGAGGATCTCGAAGAGTCAGGCTCGCTGATCGACGAGTATGGCGTTGACTCCTTTACTAACCAAGAGTGGATGGCGGTGTTGAAGGGGATCTTCGGAGATCTGCCTCACACCCTCTTATTCGAGTACACGACCCTGGGGGATCTCGCAGATTACCTGCTCGAGCATCGACCAGCCCAGCTGCGAGAACATCTCGGCGCCGTCGCTAGTGAAACGGTGGAGAGGCTGGTTGCCGTCGAGGCCTTGGAGGGAGAGTCCTCCCACAGTGATCGCACTGAGAGCGGCTTGGGTGATGGGGCTCCCATTGAAACAGGAGCTTCTCCGGTCCTCCCGGGAGCTGCAGCCACAAGGAACCACGGGATCGCTGTGGTGGGACTGGCGGGTCGTTTTCCTGGGGCCCGGGACATCCGGCGCTTCTGGGACAACCTCAAGGCTGGAACGATCTCTACCGGTCAGGTTCCGGAGGATCGTTGGAATTGGTCCGACTACTATGACGAAAGCGGTCAGCAGCAGGACAAGGCTTACACCCGCTGGGGCGGTTTCGTTGAGGACTTCGATCGCTTCGACCCGCTGTTCTTCAAGATCTCCCCGTGGCAGGCGGAGCTCATGGATCCCCAGCAGCGGCTCTTCCTAGAAAATGCCTGGGCCACCATCGAGGATGCCGGTTACCGCAGCGGAGATCTACCTCGAAAGACCGGTGTGTTCGCCGGGGTCACCACCAATACCTATGCTTTGGCCGCCCTGGAAGAATCCCTGAAGGGCAATCTCCAAATTCCCGACACAGATCCCTACGACGTCGCCAACCGAGTTTCTTTCTTCTTCGATTTCCAAGGTCCTAGCCTGACCGTGGACACCGCTTGCTCGTCGTCGCTGACGGCGATTCATTTGGCGGTTCAGAGCCTGCGCCGGGGCGAGTGTGAAGCCGCCCTGGCAGGCGGGGTGAGCTTGACCCTGCACCCTCATCGAGTGATCCAGTTCTGCAACAAGAAGATGCTCTTGGCAGGCAGCGATGAGCAGCCCTTTGGGGACGGCCCAGGTGGATTCGTGGATGCGGAAGGGGTGGCCGCGGTCTTGCTCAAGCCCCTCGAACAGGCTCTGCTGGACGGCGACCACATTTACGGTGTGATTCGTGGCTCGGCGGTGAACTCCGGGGGGCGTACCGGCGGGTACACGGTGCCGAGCCCCACGGCCCAGGCGAACTTGGTCCGCCAAGCCCTGTCCGATGCCGGTGTCGAAGCCCGCACCATCTCCTATGTAGAGGCCCACGGCACGGGCACCCGCCTGGGAGACCCCATCGAAGTGGAAGGTCTGACGCGGGCTTTTCGGGATCACACGGAGGAGCGTGGCTTCTGTGCCTTGGGCTCTGTGAAATCAAATATCGGCCATCTGATCGCCGCTGCCGGTGTCGCTGGCCTGAGCAAGCTGTTGTTGCAGCTGCGGCATCGAACCTTGGTGCCCTCTCTTCACGGAGAGACGCTGAATCCCCTGATCGATTTGCAGTCGACTCCCTTCGTGGTGCAAGAGAGCTGCGAGCCGTGGCAGCGGACCTGGCTCTCCGGTGGCCCCCACAAGGGAGGAGTCGTTCCTCGCAGGGCCGGCATCAGCGCTTTTGGGGCTGGTGGTTCCAACGCCCATTTGGTCCTGGAGGAGGCCCCGGAGATTGCATCAGCGGGAGCTTCCGACGAGACCCCAGGCCCCTTCTTGCTGGTTCTATCGGCTCGGGACATGGATCGACTGAGGGCTCTCGCTGAGAACCTCTTGAGGTTCCTTTGGGAAATCCCGCGAGCTTCTCTGGACACGGTATCCGCTCTCCTTTACTCCGCTCTTGCCAGCGAGCTTGGGCTGGAGGCTGAAGATATTGATCCGGATCTCGATTGGGCGGAGTTAGGGGTCGATGCAGCGCTCTTGGCGAAGCTGGAAGATTCCCTCGGTGGAGCCGTCGATCTCCGCCGGAGTGCCTCCCCTCAGGAAGCGGCGCGGCTGGTGGCGACAGGAGAAGCGGAAGGGGTTGGCGGCAGCCCTTTCGGCGGGCTCGAGACGTCGATGGCCTCCCTCTGTTTCACCCTACAGCAGGGTCGCGAACCCATGACGGTTCGTCTCGCCTGGGTGGCTGCCAATCAGCGCCAAGCGGCCGAGGGATTAGCCGCTTGGTTGGATTCCGGTTCTGAGACCCCAGGCCCTCTGGAGACGGTGCCACCACCGCTGTTTTTTCAAGGTCGTGTGTCAAAGGCAAATCGCTCCCGCAGTGGAAAAGGCGAGTCTGTGCAGTGGTCGGGGGGCGGCCACCGAGAGCTATGTGGCCTGGCTCAAGCCTGGGTCGCGGGAGCCAAAGTGGATTGGCCGAGTCTCTACCCCCAAGGCCTTCCTCGGCGATGTTCGTTGTCGACCTATCCTTTTGCTGGGGAACGATATTGGTTTCCTCGCTCGTCTCCGGCTACTGCCGTTGCTTCTACCGGGTTCTCTCCCGGTGCTGTTGCCGACAGAAAAGTCCCTGAGGAGGAGAGTCACTCTGCTCAGGAAGCGACAGCAACAGTGGCTTCCCTATCGGCTCCCTTGGCAGGCCGGGAAGTCAGGGAGGGAGATCTCCACGGAGAGAGGACCCAAGATCCTCAGGGCAAGCCTGGGGCAGAACCGGTTCAAAGCGTTCTTCTAGGCGAGGAGGTGCCCGGTTCCCATGGCCGGGAGTGGGATACACCCGTTTCCCATGGCGATTTCTTTTTCACCGACCATCAGGTGCAAGGCAGACCAATTCTGCCGGGAGTTGCCTACCTGGAAATGGCCCTCGCGGGGTTGGTCTCAGCGGGAGTGGTGCGCCGGGGCAGCGACGCTCCCATGGCGGATGTGGTGTTTCGGCAACCCTTCGCCCTCACCTCTTCAGGTACAGGTCCCTTGGAAGAGGCAAAGAAGGCTGAGACCGGTGCGAACGCCCGGTTGCGGTTGCTGGGCACGGGTGAGGTCGACGGATTCGAGGTGATCTCGGCGGCAAGGGACGGCGCTGGTCAGATGCAAGGTCCTCCCCAGGTGCATGTGGAAGGTCGGATTCTGCCCCAGGGAGCTGACGGCGATGGCCGGCTGCTGCCACTGGACATTCCGACCCTTCGCAACGCTTGTGTGGCCTCTGGAGGCCCGGGCAAGGCCGCTGGCGAGTTGTACGGTCGGTTCCAGGCCCTCGGTATTGCCTATGGTCCGAGCCTCCAACCTCTGAAGCATTGGTGGTCCGACGGCCAGCAAGCTCTCGGCCACTTGGTTTTGCCGGCGAGCGCTGGTCCGGGAGAGAGCTTCTATTTACACCCGACGATGGCGGATGGAGCGCTCCAAACTGCCCTGGCTCTAACCTTGGAAGCAGGAGGGCTAGCTCTTCCCTTCGCCATGGAGAAGGTGACCATTTCCACCCACTCAGCGACAGCTTTGGCAGGGGAGTGTTGGGCTCACGCCAAGGCTCGCAAGCAGGTCGCACCGGGGGCCACCTTCGTCATTTTCGACATCGGCCTCTACGGAGCCGACGGCCAACCGATGGCGTTCTTTGGTGGCTGCTCTTTTAAAGTTGCCCAAGCGTCGCACTCCCAGGACCTCCCGCAGAAAACTACAGAAAAGCCTCCAGTGGAGGCTGCTAGCGCAGTCCATCTCCCTCCCAATCCGGTGCATTATTTTCGGCCCACCTGGCGGGTGCAGCCGCTACCGGAGGATGCAACTGAGTTGGCCGGACCGGTCTTGTTTTTGGACTGGCGCTCCCCCCGAGAAGAGACAGTCGGCGAAGGTGAACCCCCTGCGGCGGCATTCCAAGAGCTCGGTTCCCAGATCTCATTGACCCGGGTCTTGCCGGGACCGACCTTCGCCTGCGAGTCTGCTGGGCACTATCGGGTGGCACCTGGGGCAGCGGAGGATTGGGGGAAGCTGACAAAAGAACTCAAAAGGGCTGGCGAAACTCCACAGAGCGTTGTTTGCGCCTTGGGCAGCCGTCCACTGGCTCTTGAGGGTGGAGACATTTCATCAACTGACCTCGAGACCCAGTTGGATCTCGGCGTGCGCAGCTTTTTTCATCTCTGCCGCTGCTTGGTCAAAACTACCGCCGGAGCCCCGGTGCGTTTTCTGGTTAGCCTCTCCAGCAGATCGGGGGAAGCCTCACCGGCCTTGACGGCTCTAGTCCCCTTCTTCCGAACGGTGTCTCAAGAGCACCCGCTGTTTTCCTTCGTCCTGGTGGAGAGCGAGGAAGAGCTCGGAGCGGAGCTGGTAGCTAGAGAGGCGAGCACGGTGGTCTCGGGCTCCACTCACGTGGCCTACCGTCGGCGTGGCGATGCCTGGGAACGGCGGGTCCGTAGCCTGGAAACCTGGCAGCCTCACTCCTTGGCTCCTGCGCACCTAGGCGATGCTCCTCGGGGAAATGTGGACGAGGTCGAGCCGGAGCTTCGGCCTGGCCTGCGGCAAGGGGGAACCTACCTCATCACCGGAGGAGCCGGTGGTCTAGGCCTTTTGGTCGCAGGTCACCTGGCGCGCCATTTCGCCGCCAATTTGGTGCTCACGGGTCGTTCCCCGGAGCCCCCGTCGGGTCTTGGTACAGAGCTCTTCCGCAGTCCCTCGGTGCTCTACCAGTCAGCGGACGTGGCCGATCAGGGCGACATGAGCCGAGTGCTTCAGGAGGCGCGAAAGACCTTTGGCCCTCTCCATGGGGTCTTTCATTGTGCCGGCCTGATCCGCGACCGTCTGTTCTATCTCAAGTCCCCGGCCGATTTCGAGGCGGTGCTGAGGCCCAAGGTGCACGGCGCTGTGGTGTTGGAAAAGCTGTTGCGGCACCAGCCGTTGGACTTCCTCCTTCTGTTTTCATCCATCACTGCCGTGCGGGGCAATCCGGGTCAGTCCGACTACGCCTTTGCCAACGGTTTCCTGGACGCCCTCGCTGATGCACCGCCGAGGACCGACGCGCTTTCGAAAGGGCAGCGAGGAGTCCGCTGGATTTCCGTCAACTGGCCTTTGTGGCGTGACGGTGGAATGACTCTCGACCCCCAGGAGCTCGCCCGCTGGACAGCTCACACTGGCACTCTGGCTCTCAGCGAAGAGGAGGGATTGGCAGCCCTCACGATGGCCTTGGCGAGCGGTGCCTCGCGCTTGGTACCGGCGACCGGAGAGCCTTTGGTGATCCAGGAGGCACTTGGAGCTCTACCCTCGGAGAACCCCGTGCCCTCGGAGAGCTTAGGCCCCGAAAGCTCACCCCCGAGAAACCTAGAAAACCCTGACTTTTCCCCTGTTGCCGGTGCGGTACCGGCAACGATGCAACCCCCTTCGGAGCAGACCATGACCGGACCGACCGAACCGAACTCACCGCCCTCGCCTGTCTTTGACTCGAAGGCGGACTCCCAGCTGCGGGGCAAGACCCTGGATTGGCTCCGGGAGGTGGTGGCGACGACGCTGAAGATTCCCCAGGGGGAATTGGATCCACAGGAGTCCTTTGCTGAATATGGGGTGGACTCCATCGTCGCTTTGCGGGTGATCAAGGAGTTGGAAGAGGAGTTGGGTAGCCTGCGGAAGACTCTGCTGTTCGAGAATGCCAACTTAGACGAGCTGGCGGATTGTTTTCTCGATGAGCATCACCCGACCCTATCCCAGCGATTTGGAGTGGCCGCCGCCGTGGACTCTCCAGGAACCGTTGCTGAACAGCCCCCCGCCGCCATGGCGAGCCCTGCGGCCCAGGTCGTCGCTGCACCCCAAGCCCTGGAACCTCTGATTCTTCGACGCGGAGAGGCGGAAGATCGACCGGAATTGGTGGCTCTCCTGGATCGATTGGAGAGCGGTCCTCGCTCCGAGTTTGGTGTTTCGAGAGCCACAGAGGGAATCGCGCCCTTTCTTTTTGTCGGTTCCTCGCGGCGGGCCTTCTTCCATATCAACTACGACCGGCGGTCCCTGTTGGTCTTTGGCTACACCGGTCCGGGAGACGCCTACGAGGAGTTGACCGCGGAGCTGGCCTCCTATTGCGACCATCATTCCCTGGCTCTCAACCTCCTATCGGAGAGGCGATTGGAAAGGGTTCTCGGGAGGTCCTTCACCGCCACCCCCTTTGGGGCCCTGCAGCGCCTCGAGGACATCACCTCTTTCAAGCTCAGTGGCGGGGCCATGCGGCGATTGCGCTACATGGTGTCTCACTTCGAAAAGCAGGGGGAGTGCTCCACCACGGAGTATCGAGTGGGCGAAAACCAGGAGAACGCCGAGGCGATCGCTCGGGTGATAGATGCCTGGTGCGACCTCAAAGGAAACGTCAACCCATTTATTGCCGAGGCGAAGCAGGAAATTCTGCAAGGCACCTTGCCAGCTCGGTTCCGCTTGTTTCTCACCCACCTTGAAGGGCGGTTGGAAAACGTCGTTCTCATCGCTCCCATGGGGCCCGGGTCGTGGTTGATGGATCTGGAGTTCTATGGCCCGGAGATGCCCTTGGGAGGGTTGGAATTCGCCGTCGTCCAGATCATCCAACTCTTGCGGGCGGAGGGAGCCACCGCCTATAGCCTCGGCGCCACTTACGGTCCGGACCTGGGGCCCTCTCCCAACGGCGATCCAGGGGTCGTCGAGCTATTCGATCAGTTCCGTGCCCGAGACGACTTTGGGCGTGGCAACTTCCAGTTCAAGAACAAGTTCCGGCCCACCAACGCCTGCCTCTACCTCTGTCGGCCCGAGGGGCTGGATCCGGCAACGGCTTTGGACGCCATGATGATGATCGCCGACCCACCCAACCAGGCCGGAAAGAAGGCCGCCAGGGTCGAGGGATTGACTGTCGAGGCAGGGGCTGTTGAGGCAGTGACTGTCGAATCGACTCCACCTCAAATCGCCCCAACCGAGGCGCCTTTCCCCGCCGCTACGGAGTCGGTACCGGCTGGAGTCTCCCCGTGGGCCAACCCCTCAGACGACTCTTCGAGCGGCTCCCCGAACAGTCCATCTGGGGCCCTCGGCCTTCTAGCAGCTCACGGCTATAACCCGGTGGCCATTCCAGCCCGGAAGGTCCGCTTCGACTTGATGACCGATTCCTGGGCGGAGCTGGACAATGAGGCCATCGATTCCCAGGTGCAACGACTCGAGGCCATGACCACTCCCCTGGCGGGGTTGGTAGAGACCCTACAGGGGGTCTTTCCCTTTCCTTTCCTCATCCCGGTGTCTTCCGGGCGGCAAGCCGAGGCTTATTTGGCGGCTGCCCTGCGAGGGACGTTGCCGAAAAGAAAGTCCGTAGCTCTCCAAAACGGACTTTTCCCCACCTGGATCTTCCATCAGTTGGACAAGGGCTTCGAGCCTCGTGAGCTGGCTCACCCGGTGGTCTTCGAGGCGAGTCGGTTTTTCGGGGAAGGGCCCGCAAGTGGTCGGTTCGGCGGTGATCTTCATCTTCCCGCGCTGCAAGAGGCGTTGCGATCCGGCGGGGAAGATATCGCCTTTGTGTGCGTCGAGCTGGCGGCCAACGCGGCGGGCGGCCTGGCTGTTTCCCGAGCCAATTTGGCAGCGACTGCAGCTCTTCTGAAGCCCTTGGCAATTCCGTTGGTCCTAGACGTGACTCGGTTGCTCGAGAATGCCCTTTTCGTCGGTCGATATGAAGACGGCCTTGGCGAGTCCTTTGGAACGGCCCAAGGGGACGCCTCGGGGTTGGCTCCCGCGGACCGTCTGTGGACGATCGCCGCGGAGCTCCTCTCCTACGGAGATGTCATCACCGCCAGCTTGACCAAAGACTTTGCCATCAACGTCGGCGGACTCATCGGGGTGCGAGACAGCGAGTTGTACGGTCGATTGCAGGACGCGGTGAGCACCGGCGGTAGCGGTCTCAATTCGCGGGACCACCGGCTCATGGAAAGGGCCTTGGCGGAGCGCGGCCCGGTGGTTCAGCAGGTGGTGAAGCGGGTCGAGCAAGTGAAGACCTTGTGGACGGCGTTGCAGAGCGCGGGCCTCCCTGTCGCCGGGCCTGCGGGGACCCATTGCGTCCTGCTGGATAGTGGTCGCCTGCCTACCCTCCAGACCGCTGGTCTTCCCGTGCCCGCTTTGTTGGCGCATCTTTTCCAGCATACGGAAGTGCGTGCTGGAGCCCATAGTGCCGGCCTGGCCAAGAATACTCCCCTCAATCGCATGATCCGATTGGCGGTGCCCCTGGGTCTGGACGATCGGGACCTCCATGCCCTGATCCCTCGCTTGTTGGTGGTTCTGAACAGCCCGGTGGCCATTGGGGATCTCGCTTTGGTGAGCCGTCCTGCCGGTTTTTTTGGCGAGGCCAAGGCAGTGTACGCCCCGGTAGGAGCTGCTGTTCCTCCTGTGCTGGCTCCTCCTGTGCTGGCCCCTGTGGCTCCCGCCCCTGTCGATTCCCTGGCAGTTCCGCCAGCCCAGATTGTTTCCACAGGGCTGCCCCAAGAGCCCGCCGCAGTCTCCAAGGCATGGCAGCCCGCCGGTTCCTCCCCGGCCGAAAGCTCCCCCCGGCCTGAGGATTCGACTGACATTGCTGTCGTGGGGTTGGCCGGGCGCTACCCGGAGGCACAGAGCCTGTTTCATTTTTGGGACAACCTACGAGCCGGCATGGACTGCATTCGGGAGATTCCTGCTGATCGATGGGATTACCGGAAGCGGGCGGAGCTAGGCAACCCGGAGTTGATTTGGGGTGGCTTCATCGATCATGTGGACTGCTTCGACCCTCTCTTTTTCAACATCGCACCGCGGGAAGCGGTTCTCATGGATCCCCAGGAACGTCTGTTCCTGGAAGTCGCCTGGGCGGCCTTGGAAGATGGTGGCTATTTGCCGGAAACCCTCGTCGCCGAAGGCGAAGATCGCGATGTGGGGGTCTATGTGGGGGCGGTTTGGACTTTCTACCAGACGGTCGGTGCGGAGGAAGCCCTGAAGGGCAACGTCGTGGGGCCCAATTCCTATCTGTGGGCAGTGGCCAACCGGGTTTCCTATGCCATGGGGCTCACCGGACCGAGTCTTGCGGTGGACACGGCTTGCTCCTCCAGCCTGACAGCTCTCCACATGGCTTGCGACGCCTTGCGCCGGGGGGACTGTCGCGCCGCCCTGGCGGGAGGAGTCAACTTGGATCTCCATCCCAGCAAGCGGGTGGTGACCGCCGGTGCGGGCTTTCTGTCTCCGGACGGGCGCTGCCACGCCTTCGGTGACAAGGCCAACGGCTATGTGGCCGGGGAAGGGGTTGGAGCCGTGCTGCTCAAACGCCGCGTGGACGCCGAGCGGGATGGGGACCAGATTTACGGCGTCATCAAAAGCACCTCGATCAATCACGGCGGCAAGGCCAGTGGCTTCAATGTGCCGGGCCCCAAGGCTCAGCAGGCACTGATCTCGAAGGCTTTGGAGCGGGCCGGGGTCGACGCGCGGACGGTCAGCTACGTGGAAGCTCATGGCACCGGCACCAAGTTGGGAGACCCCATAGAGGTACAGGCTCTCACCGGAGCCTTTCGTCAGCACACCAAAGACCTGGGTTTTTGTGCCATCGGTTCGGTGAAGTCGAATATTGGCCATCTGGAAGCTGCAGCGGGGATCGCCGGCCTCTCCAAGGTGCTATTGCAGCTCCGCCATGACCATCTGGCGCCTTCCCTGCACGCTGAGACCCTCAACGAGTTCATCGACTTCGACCAAACTCCCTTCGTTGTGCAGCGCCAGGGTGCACCGTGGCAGCGACCCGTAGTCGATGGCCGGGAAGTGCCCCGGCGGGCCGGTTTGAGCTCCTTTGGAGCCGGTGGCGCCAATGCCCACCTGGTGGTGGAAGAGGTCCTGGATGGGCCCGGGGATGGGCGACCGCGCAGCGCGGTACCGGTGGGAGAAGTGCCGGTGGGGGCTCAGGTCTTCGCCCTTTCGGCCCGTAGCGAAGAGAGATTGGCAGCCTATGCCGCCAGCTTTGTGGAAGCCCTCGAGGCGGGTTGGCTCGACAGTGTGGAGTTGGGGGACATCACTTACACCCTGCAATTGGGCCGCCGCTGCCTGGATCGCCGCTTGGCGCTGGTGGCGTCGTCCCGGGACGAGTTGCTGGTTCTGTTGAAGCGATTCCTGGAAGGGGGACAAAAGGCCGACCTGTTCACCGGTAGGGCGAAGAATGCCGGCTCCTTTGCGGCCATGTTGGAAGGTGAGGACCGGGAAGAGATCGTCCGCATTCTGGTGCGCGGTGGCGACCCTCGCAAACTAGCTCGCCTGTGGTGCGATGGCGTTCTGGCAGACTGGCGCGGCGTTCGGCCCGAGGGCAGTGGACGGAGAGTCTCCCTGCCCACCTATCCTTTCGCCCGGGAGCGCTACTGGATCGGCACCCACGATCCGGTGGTGCAAGCAGGGGCGATTCCCCCTTTGCATCCCTTCCTCGATGCCAATGTCTCCACCTTCGGCCGAATCGCCTTCAAGAAGGTGTTCGATGCGGAGCATTTCGTGCTGCGAGATCACGTGGTGGGAGGGGAGCCCACCTTGCCGGGGGTCGGCTATCTGGAGATGGCCCGTGCCGCTGGCGAGCTGGCCACCGGTCATCCGGTGGGGATGATCAAGAACATCATCTGGTCCCGCCCCATCGCCCTCGAAGAGTGTGGCCAAGACCTCTTCCTCGAGCTCTCTGGAGAAGGAGATCACGCCCTCTTCGAGATGTGTGGCGCAGGAGAAAAGGGGCAGCGGGATACCTACGCCAAGGGCAAGATGTTCTTTGGCCAGCCTCTGGAAGACCCCCGTTGGGCGGTGCGAGTCGATCTCGATGCTCTCCGCTCCCGCCTACCCCAACATCGTTCCCAGGCTTGGTGTTACGAATTCATGCGCGCCGGTGGCATCGTTCACCACGAGACGTACCAGACCATTCAGGAGTTGTGGCACAGCGAAGTGGAGTCCCTCTCGAGGCTCACCTTTCCTCGCCCCCTCTTGGGAGACTTCGGTGGCCTGGTGCTACACCCTTCGATGATGGACGGTTCCACCCAAACCACCTTGGGTTTGTGGGAGGAGAGGGGTATCCCCTACGTCCCCTTCGTCATGGGGGAAGTGCACATCGTCCGCCCCATCCCCGACAACGCCTGGGCCCATGTGCAGTTGGTGGGCAAGGCCGGAGACAGCCGCAAGTACCACATCACATTGATGGATGAGGCGGGGCTGCCGGCGGTCTATATCCACGATTTCACCATGATGCCCTTCGTGCGCCAGGATCAGGAGGTGCTCTATTTCGAGCCCCGTTGGCAGGCTTTGGAGCGCCTGGAGCCAGAGGAGCCACCGACCGATCGGACCATCGGGTCGATCTTGGTTTTCGATACCGGGGAGAGCCTGTGGCGAGATCTCGGAGAGGCTGGGGAGTCGGCCGCCGTTGCCCGGCCCGCGCCTCCGGTGCTACTCGTGCAGCCGGGGCAGGGTTTTCGGCAGCTGGGGGAGAGTCGTTTCGAGATCGATCCAGCCCGGCCGGAGAGTTACGTAGAGCTCCTGGAGATGCTGGAAAGCAGTGGCCGGGGGCCGACGGGGATCTTCCACCTATGGCCGGCCCGTGGGGAGGGCAGCCTGGGATTGTTGTTCCTGGTGCAGGCATTGCGAAAACGCTCTGGAAAAGAACCGATTCGGCTGCTCCATGTCTACGCCCAAGGAGACGAAGCTCCTGAGGACCGGGCTCTCGGAGCCTTTGCCAAGACGGTGAGCACAGAAATGGCCCCTTTGAGCATGGCGGTGGTAGGCCTGCCCGGGCCAAGCCGCGCTTCCAGCGCAACCGATTACTCGTCGACTCTGTTGGCCGAGCTGTTCTCCGTGGGCAGCCCTGGAGAATCGGAAGTCCGATTCGAGGGGCGTGAAGAGGGGCAGAACCTGGAGAGCCCCGAGAGCCTGGAGAGGCTCGTGCGGCAGTGGTTTCCTTTCACGGTACCTTCCAAGACGGTGCCTTCCAAGACGGCACCTTCCAAGACGGCATCTTCAACCGGGAGCCCCAGCGCAGACTTTGCCCTCCGCGAGGGTGGCACCTATTGGATTTCCGGCGGAGCCGGCGGTCTCGGAGAGTTGTTGGCTCGCCGGTTTGCCGAGCGAGCCCGTCAAGACGGTCTTTCCATGAACCTGGTGCTCACCGGCCGCAGCGAGTTGGGCGCCCAGGCGGTGGCACGACTGGAAGGTCTCGGGAGCGAGTCCCAGGATGGAGGCTGTGCTATCCGGGTGTGCTACCGGGCCGCGGATGTCGGTGACGAAGCTTCTCTGACACGAGTGAGGGAGGGAATTCGGCAGGAATTCGGAGAGCTGCGAGGGGTGATCCACGCTGCCGGAGTGCTGCGGGATAGCTACTTTTGGGACAAGACGGCCGAGGACTTCCGCACCGTTCTCCATCCCAAGGTTCAGGGGGCCCGGGTCTTGGACCAGGTGACCGCTGGCGAGGCGTTAGATTTCTTCCTGGTGTTCTCTTCGGTCTCGGCGGTGGCTGGCAACGCCGGGCAATGTGACTACGCCTACGCCAATGCCTTTCTAGATGCTTGGATCCTGGAGCGAGAGGCTGCCCGCCAAGGGGGGCGCCGCAGCGGTGCCAGTCTTTCGGTCAATTGGCCCCTGTGGCGAGAGGGGGGGATGGCCGTCGACGAGAGGATCGAGGCCTTTCTGCTGCGGACTTGGGGTATGAAGCCGCTGACCACAGATGCCGGCCTGAAAGTGCTGGATACAGCGGTGGCCTTGGGCAAACCGAATCTCTTGGTGATGCAAGGGGAGGCGGAGAAGATCGTCCGAACCTTCGGTCCCCTTCGCCAAGCTCTGCCAGAGCCTTCTCCACCGAGCCGATCAGCGCAGGCTGCCAAGCCGATGACCTCAACGACGGCTTCCGTAGCCGCAATGCCGGTGGCCGCTCCCTTGGCTGCCTCTTCTTTGGTGACGTCTGCTGGGGTTAGCAGCCCCCGGGCGGGTGCAGGAGGAACCCCTCACCCTGCTGCGGCTTCCTCGGAGAGCGCTGCTGGCGTCGATTCCGATCAAGCTTTGGAGCTCCTGCGGCAGCGCATGTGGCAGAGCTTGACGACTATCCTCGGAGTCAGTGACGACGAGGCGGACTTCGATGCCGATATGAGTGACTTCGGCTTCGACTCTCTGACCTTCACGGAATTTACCGAAGAGATCAATCAGGTTTTCGGCCTCGACATCACTCCGGTGATCTTTTTCGAGTTCCCCACCCTCAACGGTTTGTCGGGACATATCTTCGAGGAGAGCCAGGAGCAGATTGTCAGTCACTTCGCTGCTCAACTGGCGCCTCCTTCTGCTGCCAGTGCCAGTGCCAGTGCCAGTGCCGATTCAGGGAGCGCGGCTCCTGCCCCAGTCGGCCTGCCGGGCGCGTCGCCAAGCGTTGCCCTGGGCGCTGCTGGCGTCGCCTCTCCAGCGGTGAGCCCGCCCGTGATGACCGGCCAAGGGATCGTTTCACCGACCGTAGCCCCGGCGATTCCCGAGCCTCAAACCCTCGCATCTGGACCGGCCTCCCCGATTGCCGATCCGGCTGTCTCTTCACGGGCTGCTGTCTCTTCGGGCGGTTTGTCCAACGAGCCCATCGCCATCATTGGGATGAGCGGCTTGATGCCGGAGTCGGAGGATCTGGAGGCTTTTTGGCAGCATTTGGCGGCGGAGCGAGATCTGATCACGGAAGTTCCACCCAACCGGTGGGATTGGCGAGCGGTGTGGGGAGATCCCTTCGAGGACAAGAACCGAACCACTGCCAAGTACGGTTCCTTCGTGCCGGAATTCGACACTTTCGACGCCGCCTTCTTTGGGATCTCGCCGCGGGAAGCAGAGCTCATGGATCCCCAGCAGCGGATCTATCTGGAGACGGTTTGGCACGCTTTGGAGAATGCGGGCTACCGGCCTTCGGATTTGGCGGGCACGGATACCGGCATCTTCGTGGGGGTAGGGAACTACGATTACAAAGATCTCTATCGGGATTTCGATATCGATCTGGAGGCGTACTCCCTCACCGGCTCGTTTCACACCATCCTGACCAATCGCATCTCCTATCTGCTGGATATTCACGGCCCCAGCGAGCCCATGGATACCGCCTGTTCCAGTGCTTTAGTGGCCGTTCACAACGCGGTAGAGGCGATTCGTCTCGGCCATTGCCCCGTGGCCATCGCCGGAGCCATCAATCTCAACTCCAGCCCCCGAGACCACATTGCCATTTCCAAGTCGGACATGCTGGCGCCGGATGGCCGCTGCAAGACTTTCGACAGCCGGGCGGACGGGTACACCCGAGGAGAGGGCTCTGGCGCCCTGGTGCTCAAACCTCTGAGCGCTGCCGAGCGGGATGGGGATTTCATTCATGGGCTCATTCTCGGCACCACGGTCAATCATGGTGGCCGTGCCGCTTCCCTGACTGCGCCGAACCCCAATGCCCAGGCGGACCTGGTGGCTCGGGCCTGGGAGATGTCCGATATCGACCCGGCAACGATTTCCTACATGGAGACCCATGGCACCGGGACCGCTCTGGGGGACCCCATCGAGATCAGCGGACTCAAGAAGGCTTTCGGACGCCTCTACAGCGGCCGGGGCCAAGAGGTGCCGAAACAAGCACATTGCGGAATCGGTTCGGTGAAGAGCAATATCGGCCATCTGGAGCGGGCTTCGGGGATCGCTGGGATGCTCAAAGTACTCCTGGCGATGCGCCACCGGACTCTGCCGGCGTCGATCAATATCCTCGAGGTCAATCCCTATATTCGGCTGGAGGGTACGCCCTTCGAGATCGTTCGGGGTACCCGGCCTTGGGCACCTCCCATGGGGGCGGATGGATTGCCGGTGCCACGCCGGGCCGGGGTGAGCTCCTTCGGTATGGGGGGAGTCAATGGGCACGTCGTCTTGCAAGAGTACGTGGCGCCTGCCGAAGAGATCCCTGCGGTGGCTGCCGATGGCCCGGCGGATGAGCAGGTCTATATTCTCTCCGCCAAGACGCGAGAGGCCCTCGTGGCTCGTGCCAAGGACCTGGCTCAGTTTCTGAAGCCGGGGTCTTCTTCTGAGGGGATGGAAGAAAGCTCTACTTCAGCGGCGAAGGAGGCCGCCAACCTCGAAGGGATCGCGGCGATGGCCGCTCAGATCTTGGGGTTGGAGCTTCCGGGGCTGGCTTCGAGTGCGCCGGCTTCGAATGGGGCCTCTTCTGGTGGGCCGGCTTCGAGTGAGCTAGACGTCCAGGAGCCCCTGTCGGAGTTGGGATTCGATCTCGAAGGTTTTGCCCGCTTTGGCCAGGCCTTGGCGGAATGCTACAAAGGCAGTGTGACGGCCGAGCAAGTCCTGCCCCATGCGACGCTGGCGGACCTGGCCCGGATGATCTCCGCGGCTGGCCGGTCTTCCAGCTCTGGGATCGATCCCCGGCGGGTCGCTTTCACTCTTCAGGTGGGCCGAGAGGCCTACGCTCATCGCCTTGCCGTGGTCGCACCGACTTTGGAAGATCTCGCTGAGAAGTTGGTGGCGTTGGCTGCCGGCGAGAGCCCTGCAGGTACCTGGACAGGTCAGGTGAAAAGCAAGAAACAGGCGAAGAGCAAAAAGGGAGGGACCCCAGCGGCTCCCGCGGCAGAAGTGGCCTCGGCCTTGGCTACCCGGGACGTTGCGGCCTTGGCGCAGGCTTGGACGGCGGGCTCGAAAATTCCTTGGGAGGAGCTTTACCAAGAGCACCGGCCGCGGCGCTTGCCCTTGCCCACTTATCCTTTTGCCCGGGTCCGCTACTGGGTCCCGGATCAGCGGCAGGAGGGCACTGCGGATTCTCGTCCCGTAGTTGAAGGTCCCCAGGGGGAGCCGGCGGGGTCCGCTCCTCCCCAGCCGCGGCGGCATCCGCTCATCGATGGACCCTCCGCGGCCCGTTCCAGTTTCGTCAAACGACTCAGCGGCCAAGAGCCCTTCGTGGCGGACCACATCATCGGGGGCCAGGTTCTGCTGCCGGGAGTGGTGTGTCTGGAGATGGCGCAGGCGGCGGCTTCTTCCTGCGGTCTTGGCTCCGGTGGGGAATCCGGCACCCGAGCGGTGGAGGTGGCGAACGTTTCCTGGCAGAGGCCGCTGGTTTTCGAGGGTGAGCCGCAGGAGCTGCACCTTCATCTCTCGGCCCTCGGCAACGGCAGCCAGGATGGGGAGGCCAACCTGGTCACCAATGGCTCCGACGGCAAAAGTGTCGACCGGGGCAGTGCATGGTCTCTCTCATCTCGAGACCGGAGCTCTCCAGGCCGCCTGTCCCTGGACTCCTCAGGAGCCGGGGACGGGGGAGTCGTGCTCGCCGAGGGTCTGGTGCGAGGGTCGGTACCGGAAGCCTTGCCGGGACTGGACTTCGAGGCCATCCGTCACCGTTGCCCGGAGGCCGTCGACGGAGCCACTTGGTACCAGCGACTGGCCGCTCGGGGGCTGCACTATGGTCCCGCTTTTCAGGCCATTCAAGCTTGGTGTGGCAACGGCTCCGAAGCCTTGGTACAGCTAGCCCTACCGGTGGCCGCTGGGGACGAAGAGTTTCAATACCACCCGAGTCTTCTCGATGGAGCTCTACAAGCCATCGTCGGTCTCATGGATCCGGCGGGAGGCACTCCGGTGCCGTTTGCTCTAGAGAGCTTGGTGTTGATCGAGGAGTTGCCCGATCGTTGCTTTGCCTGGGTGACGGTGGAGAGAGACCGGGGGGAGACCGGCCGGTTTTCCGGAAATGGTCCTAGCGGTGAGGGAAGCTTCCTGGCGAACGTTCTTCTGGCCGACGACCAGGGGCGACCCTTGGCCCGGTTCAAGAACCTGGCGGTGCGCAGCCTGAGGTCTGGCAACGGCAGTAGAAGTTCCTCCAACGGTTCCCAGAAGGTCTCGGCGCCGGGAAGTCTGGCCACGGCGGTTGTGGCATCGACGTCCGTGGAGCCCGGTAGTTCAGCCTCCTCCATCGCTGCGGAATCGGCGGCGTCGGTGCATACCTTTCGCCCCCACTGGCAGGTCCAGGAGACACCGGATGCCTGGACGAGTCCCGAGGACATGGCCCTGATCGATGGAGAAGGCTGGGAGGGGTTGGGACAGTTGCCGTCGGTCAAGGGAGATTCTGCCAATGGATCTGGGGGCGCTCGGCAAGTCCTCTACCGAGTCTCCGCCGGTGCAGCAGGGAAAGACCTGGAAGTCCTACTGCCCTGTTTGGGCGATCTCCTGAGCTTAGGGAGCCCGGTGCATCTCTGCGTCTTCGGCGACAACCGGGGTGAGGTGCACTCTTCCCGCTTTCAAGCCCTGGCCGCTTTCTTTCGGGCGCTAGCGGCAGAAGAAGAGGATCTTTCTTTCTCGGTTTTGGAACTGACCGGAACCGCTGGGGAATCGCCGCTACCGGCGGACGTTTTCCAGAGGCATCAGGGGTGTCGTCATTGGCGTTGGGATGGCCAGGCGCTTTTCCAGCGCCGCTTCGTCCCCAGTGCTCAAGCTCCTAGTGCCGGACATTCCAGTCCAAGGACTTCCGGTAACGGTGATTTTCCAGAGAGTCCTCCGGGTCTGCCTACCGGCGGGGTGGCCGTGATCACTGGTGGTGCGGGAGGTCTGGGTCTGATCTTTGCTCAGTTCCTGGTGCAGCGTCGGGACATGAAGGTGGCGTTGTTGGGGCGGTCCCCGGCGAGCGCGGCTCTCCTGGAGCGCCTGGCATCTTTCGGTGGGCGGGTGATCTACCTGCAGGGGGATGTCACCGTGCGCTCCGAGCTGCAGGCGGCCCTAGAGCAGGTGCGCCAACAGCTCGGTCCCTTGACGGGGGTTTTCCACGGTGCCGGGGTATTGGATGATGGCTTGTTTCGCTTCAAAGCTCGGGAACCGGAGTTTCACCAGCGTTTTCTTGCCGTAGTCGCACCCAAGGTTCGGGGAGTACTGTGGCTCGACGAGTTGACCCGAGAGGATGCACTGAGCTGCTTCGTATCGTTTTCCTCTCTCGCTGCGGTGTTGGGGAATCCCGGCCAAAGCGACTATGCCTATGGCAACGGTTTTCTCGACGGCCATGCCGCCTACCGCGAAGAGCTAAGGCGGCAAGGGAAGCGCTCCGGGCGAAGCCTGGCGGTGAATTGGCCTCTGTGGCGGGAGGGAGGGATGACCCTCCCGGAGAGTCAGATCCTTGCCTTCCAGGAGCTAACGGGAATCACGCCCTTGGACACCCCTGGCGGCTTATTGGCCTTGGTGTCGGCTCTCGATGGAGCCCCAGTGTCCTCGAGCTTGGTCGTAGCTCCGGGAGAAGGGCGGCTCATCGAGGCCACTCTGAACCCAGCCCTCGAGGACGGCAGCGGTCGTGACAGTCGGGCAAGAAGCGAAAGCTCCTCCGATGCAGTCCAAGGGCAGAGCTCAGTTCCAAAACGTATTTCTGAGGCGGCTACTTCAAAGTCGATTCCTACAGATTCGGTTTCTTCCGGGAGACCTGGGAAAGGCAGTGTTGCGGAGCTGGAAGGTCGAGTGGAAGCGTTCCTGGTCTCGACTTTCTCGGCCCTGTTGCGTACCCCGGAGAGTGATCTGGATGTCTCCCTGCCATTTTTCGAATATGGGGTGGATTCCTTTCTGGGTCTTCGCATTCTGAAGACCTTGGAAAAGGAGGTCGGTCGCCTGCCTCAGACGTTGCTTTTCGAGGCGGACACCCTTCGCGAGCTGGCGGCTCGATTGGTAGCGGACCACGCCGAAGCCTGGCAGCAGAAATTTCCCACTACCGGCCCCACAATCTCGTCCCCTTCCTCGGTATCCCCCCAGGTAGCACCAAAGGAGGCAGCTCCGGAAGCGATGGCTCCGGAAGCGCTCCCCTCCACGGGGCACTCCAAGCAGGTCACGGCTCGCCAGGGGGCCTTGGCCTACTTGATGGAGGTCTTCGCCGAGAACCTGCGAACAGCGCCGGATTCTCTAGAGATCGACGAGCCCTTCCTGGACTTCGGAGTGGATTCCTTTCTTTCCCTTCGGATTGTCAAGACCCTGGAGAAGAAGGTCGGTCCCTTGCCCCAGACCCTGATGTTCGAGGCGGTGACCATTGCCGAGTTGGCGGACTCTTTGGCTCAAAGCCACGGAGAGGTCTTTGCCGAACCTGCCTCTCCAGAAGCCATTCCTTTGGCGGTTACCGCGCAGCTGCCAGGGGCCAAACCGGTCGAGGTGGAAGAGGTTCGTGAGGCCTCCTGGGTCGTGGTTCGGGAGACCGAGTTAGACCAAGACCGGGTGTTGGCCTCAGCAGTGGCGGACCTCTTGCGCCGGCATGCTTGGGAGACTGCGGCGCTGGCGCGGCGCGACATCGCCCCCTGGATTTTTCTTGGTAGCCAGCGGCGAGGCCTGTTCTATTTCAACGAGTCGGAAGGGCTCCTGTTCGCTTTCTGCTACGTCGGGCCTGCGGAAGATCTGTCGCCGCTGGCTGACGAATTGATGAGCTATTGCCGCGAACGGGAGCTGATTCCCCATTTAATGTGTGACACCCCTCTGAACGAGGCTGGGGGCGAGGCCTTTGGCGCCGTCCCCTTCGGAGTCATGCAGCGCCTTCCCGAGCTAGCTTCCTTCACCTTGAAGGGCAAAGCCATGCGGCGGCTCCGTTATTTGGTGAACCGTTTCCAAGGAGCGGGAGATTGCCGCACTGAGGAGATTCGATGCGGCGACGACCCGGCCGTGGACGGCGCAGTGGTCGAGGTCATGGATGCTTGGTGCGCCGGCAAGCCCATGGTGAATCCCTACATCTATTCGGTGCGCAGAGATGTTCTGGCGGGGCGTTTGCCCTCCGCCCACCGGGTATTTCTGACTTGGCTCGGGGAGCGCCTCGAGAACGTCATCATCATCACCGCCATGCCCAACGGCCAGGGCTATCTGATGGATTTGGAGTTCTATCGGGAAGACATGCCTCTGGGTGGGCTGGAAGCGGGCATCAGTCATATTTTGGCAACTCTGGTTGAAGAGGGTTGCATTGGCTACAGCTTGGGAGGAACTTTCGGCGCCCGACTCGATGAAGCGATAGTGAGCGATGGCGCAGCGGAAGAAGTTCTCGAAGCGCTGCGCCAGAGGGGCGTTTTCGACGGCGCCGGCAACCTGCAATTCAAGAATAAGTTCCGGCCGGAGAATACCCAGCTCTACCTCTGTCGGCCCCTTTCGGCGGATGCCAATCGGGTCGTGGATATTCTGATGATGTTGGCGAATCCCGAGGGCGTCGACCCTTCGCCTCCGGAAGCTCTTCCTCCAGTGCCTCTCAAGCAGGAAGCCTCGAAGTCTCCCGGGGCCACTGCCAGCACCTCAAAGACCACTAAGGACCCTCCAAGGGGTAGGTCGGAAGTGGTTAGAGCGCACAGCCAGGGGATTCCCCGTAGAAAATCGGAACTCCTAGACGTCACGGTTTCCGAGGAAGACCCGGAGAGCCTTCGGGAAGCCCGGCGAGCCCGGCTCGAAGAGGTAGGTTTCAATCCTTTGGCTCTAACCGCGGCGGAGGTGCCCCACGATCTCAAGACCGACTCTTGGGCTCAGCTGGATACGCCGGCTCTGCGTCAACGTATGGGGGAGCTAGCTACTCGTTTGGGGGAGAGGGCGGATCTCGAAGAGCATCTCCGAGAGATCTTCCCGTTCCGCTACCTGGTGGTAACCGGGAGTGGACGGGAAGCGGAGGAGCTGCTTTGGGCAGCCTGGCCCAAGGGAGAAGGTCCGGAGGACAACCAGGTGGTGCAGAACCTCCTCTTTCCTTCCCAGCTCTACCATCAAATCGACAACGGGTTCGTGGCTCTGGAGTTGCCCCAAAAAGAAGTCTTCCAATTGGGTTCCCCGACCCTGTTTCGAGGTGGCTTCGACTTAGAGAGTCTACGGGCTCACCTGGCTAGGGAAGGGCCCCATCCGCGGCCTCGCCTCGCTTGCCTGGAGCTCTCCAACAACGGTTCGGGAGGCTATCCGATCTCTCTCACCGACCTCGCCTCGGCTCGGCAGCTGCTCCAAGCTGCCGGTGTGCCTCTGATGTTGGATGCCACTCGGGTGTTGGAAAATGCGCTTTTCGTCACTCGGACAACTGGAGCCGACCCGTGGGCGGTGGCTCGTGAGCTTTGTGCCTCGGCGGACGTCGTCACCGCCAGCTTGGCAAAGGATTTCGCGGTCAATCTCGGTGGGGTAGTGGCGACCAATGATGAGGCGCTGTACCAGCGAATTGCGGCCTTGGCTCAACAGCGTGAGCTGGTTCTGGATGGAACTCAGAAGAAATTCCTCGCCCTCGCCCTCGGGGATCGAGATTTCATCCTCCAACAGGTTGGTGAGCGGATGGCAGCGGTTCGAGTGCTCAGCGACGGACTCTCTTCTGGTTTGGAGGCGCCCGAGGTAGTCATCAGCCGGCCAGCGGGAGGGCACTGCGTGCTCTTGGACGTGGGGGCCCTGGAGCCGTTTCGCGCCTTACCGATGCCGGTAACCTCTTTTTTGAGTTGGCTCTATGAACACACGGGAATCCGAGCCGGCGGTCATTTGGCCGGATTGCAGAAAGGCAGCCCCCTCAATGGGTTGGTTCGTCTGGCGGTGCCTCTCGGTCTGTCGACCTCCGAGGCTGCCGATTTGGCGGCCGCCATCTTGGCCTTGTTCAAGGACGGCCCGGAGCCACCGCCTCTGGAGCGACTGCGTCGGGGAGAGGGCTTTGGTGGTGAGGCGGAAAGCGTTTACGGGCTGGTCGCTTCGTCGGGTGTGCTGGAGGCCCTGCCCCCAGAGCCCAAGAGGCCCGAATCCTGGCCTCTCACGGAAGGGCAGAAAGGAATCTGGTTCACTTGCCGGCTGGACCCGGATGGCTACGCTTACAACATCCCCTTCGCTTTCCGTTTGAGCCGGGGAGTCGACGCGCAGCGACTACGCCGATGTCTACAAGCTCTGGAAGACCGTCATCCCGCCCTGCGGACGGTATTTCGGGAACAGGATGGTGAGCCCTTCCAGCTGGTTCGGCCCACCGGGGAGATCTTTTTTCAGCAGCAGGACCTGTCTCATCTGGAGTGGGAAGACCTTCTCACGGAGGTCACTCGAGTCGGCCGCCAGCCTTTCGACCTCGTCGCAGGTCCTCTGCTGCGGGTCTTCCTGTTTTCCTGTGGGCATCGGGATTCGGTGCTGTTGATCAACCTGCATCACCTAGTGTTCGATGGAGCTTCCTACAACTTCCTTCTGGAAGAGCTCCTGGCTCGCTATGGAGCTGACCTTTCCGGTGAGCCCCTCGGCCTAGGAGAGCCCCAGGGCAGTGTGCAGGCTTTTCAGGTCTGGCAGGAGGAACTACTGGCATCGCCGCGGGCCGAGGAGTTGTTGGCCTACTGGCGCCAGGCGTTGGACGGCTTTCCCCGGCAGCTGAGCCTGATGACGGACCTGCCGAGACCTCATCTCCAGACCTTCCATGGGGAAGTCTTGGAGATGGAGGTAGATTCGGCCTTCACAGCTTCTTTGAGGAGGCTGGCGCGGGTTCAGAAATGCAATCTTTTCAGCCTTTGTTTGGGAGTCTTCGGTCTTCTGTTGGCCCGCCAGTCGAGGCAACGCCGGGTCTCGGTGGGAACCGCTGTCAAGGGGCGTCCCGAGGGGGTCTGTGAAGATGCCATCGGCTATTTCGTCAACATGTTGCCGGTGCCCATGAGCTTGGAGGGGAATCCTCTGCTGGCCGGGTATCTCGACCAGGTGCAAGAGAACGTCTTCGGCCTGTTAGAGCATGGGGACCTACCTTTTTCAACTCTGGTTCGCGCCTTGGGGATTCTCCCGGACGAGAGTCGGTCCGCAGTATTCCAGGCCAGCTTCATCTGGCAAGACATGAGATCCAGCCTAGGCCGGGAAGCTCTGAGCGGTGGAGGCGGGCAGGAGCTTCACTTAGAGCTCATCGACCAGGTCCACCAGATGGGAGAGATCGAGCTCAGCCTAGAGGTATTCGATCTCCAGGATCACCTGAAACTGGTCTTCAAATACAACCCGGACCTCTTTCTCCCCCGACGCATCCGTAGCCTCGGGGAACAATACGTCTTCTTACTCAGTGGTTTGGAACCCGGCTTGGGGGAAGGGGTCTACGACCTGCCTTTGTTGCCGGGGCCGGAGAGACACCAAGTGCTGCGGGGGTTCAATGAAACCCGGGTCTCCTGGCCCAGCCATCGTTTGGAAGAGGCTCTGGCTGCTGCTTTCGACACCTTTGGGGAAGCCTCAGCGGTTCGATTCGGGGAGGAACGTCTCAGCTATCGACGGTTGGCCCACCGCAGCCGTCGATTGGCTCGCCATCTGAAGGTTCTAGGAGTCGGGCCGGATGTGGTGGTCGGAGTCTCCATGGGGCGATCCATAGGACAGATGGAAGCGGTATTGGCAATCTTCCAGGCTGGCGGCGCTTGGTTGCCCTTGGATCCGGCCTATCCAGCTGCTCGCCTCCAGGCCATGTTGCAAGACGCCGCTCCGGCAGCGCTGCTAGTGGACGAAGAGGGCGCTGCTGCCTTCGAAGGAGTCCCCTTGCCCGTCATCCTTCCGAGGGATCTCGAGAGTCAGCTCGAGGCCTACTCGGGGGAACCCCTGGAGTCCGGCGCCGAGGCAGAGAATCTTCTCTACCTCATCTACACCTCCGGCTCCACCGGCAAACCCAAGGGCATCGCCATGGGACGGGGCGCCATCGCGAATCTGCTGCAATGGCAGGTGGCTCGGCCTTCCTTCGGTGCGGGTCTGAAGACTCTCCAGTTGGCATCTCTGAGCTTCGATGTGAGCGTCCAAGAGATTTTTGGCACTTTTCTGACCGGCGGAGAGCTGGTTTTGGTGAGCGAGGAGTTGCGCCGGGATGGAGTCGCTCTCTTGGAGCTGATGCATCGCCAAGGCATCGAACGCATGTATCAACCCTTTGTTGGCCTGGGAGCTTTGGCGGCTGCCTTCGAAGAGGGTGCCCCCGCCCCGGAGTCTTTGCAAGAGGTTTACTCGGCGGGAGAACAGCTGCAAATGACCCGCTCCTTGAGGGCTTTCTTCGAAGCGGCTCCTGGCTGTGCTCTGTTCAATCAATACGGCCCCTCCGAAGCTCACGTGGTCACCGATTTCGCTTTGGGAGAGGATCGTCGTAGGTGGCCATCTCTACCTTCCGTTGGCCTGCCGGTGGCGAACACCCGCATCTACCTACTGGATAGCTACTTCCGTCCGGTGCCCGTTGGCGTTCCGGGGGAGCTCTATGTGGCCGGAGCCAACCTGGCTCGCGGCTATTTCCGGCGGCCTGCCCTGACCGCCGCCAGCTTTGTTCCAGATCCTTTCTCTAGCGAATCTCTAGGCCCTGGGGAGGAACCCGGGGGCCGGCTCTACCGCACGGGAGATCTGGCGCGCTATTTGGAAGGCGGTGAGATCGAATTTCTGGGCCGTAGAGATCATCAGGTCAAGGTGCGGGGCTTCCGCATCGAACCAGGTGAGGTCGAAACTCTGCTCACCGGTCTCGAGGCGGTGCGGGAAGCAGCGGTGATCGTGCGGGAGATGGCTCCCGGGGACCATCGCCTGGTGGCCTTCGTGGTTCCTGGAGATGTGGATGGGGAAGGGGCCGGTTCCGTTCTCGAGGATGCAGATGGACCCAGCGGCAAGGGAGAAACTGAGGTTTATCAGCATCCGGAGCTGCTGGATTCCCTGCGGGGCTTTCTGGAGGACCGCTTGCCCTCCTACATGGTGCCGTCGGCCTTGGTCTTTCTACCGAAATTGCCGGTGGCGCCCAGTGGTAAGCAGGACCGCCGGGCGCTTCAGGAGATGGAACTAGGTTCGGTGCTCGGTGGGACGGACGGAATTCTGGCGCCCCGCACTCAGGAAGAAGAGCTGCTGTGTGGAATTTGGGCCGAGGTTCTTGGCCTGGAGGACCGCGAGGTGGGAATCGAAGCCCATTTCTTTGAGATGGGTGGCCACAGCCTGAGCGCCACTCGGGTCACCGCCTTGGTGCGCAAGACCTTTGGCGTCGAGTTGGAGCTCAAAGAGATCTTCGCTCGCCCCACCGTCAAATCCCTGGCGAGGCGTCTTCCGGAGCTACGAAGTAAGGGGCGATGCTTACCAACGCCTCGGGCGATGGAGCGTTCCAAGAGCTTGGAGCTGTCCTTCGCACAACAGAGATTGTGGTTCCTGGACCGCATGGAGGAAGTGTCCGCTACTTACAATCTTCCGGAGGCCTTCGCCATTCAGGGCCTCTTGGATGTAGCCGCTCTGGAGGGGGCTTTGCTCACCATCGTCGGGCGCCACGAGAGCTTGCGCACTCGGCTGGTGGAAGAGCAGGGAGTGGCGCGGCAAGTGATCGATGCGCCTCCGGCTTCCCTCTTTTGGGTAGCGGATCTTTCCGGACTGCGAGTCGAGGACCTGCAACAGGAAGCTGCCCGGTGGATCGACGCCGACGCTTCCAGCCCCTTCGACCTACAGCGCGGTCCTCTCTTTCGGGCGGGCCTTCTTCGGCTAGCTCTGGACGAAGATGGTGGCGAGCACGTGTTGCTCATGAACACCCACCACATCGTTTCCGACGGCTGGTCTCTCGGAGTCCTGCACCAGGAGTTGGAGGCTTTCTACGGAGCTAAGTGCAGCTTCTTGAAGGCTTCCGGGTCGTCCAGCAGGAGAATGCCGCCGGAGTTGTCTCTGCAATATGCCGACTATGCCGCTTGGCAGCGGCAATGGTTACAAGGGGAGATCCTCGACGATCAGTTGGGCTATTGGGTCGAGCAGCTTTCCGGTGCTCCGGAATACGTTGACTTGCCCACCAAGGGACCCCGTCCCGCGGTACAGACCTTCGACGGCGAGTTGGAGAGTTTCCAACTGGACCGCGAGCTGGTGACGGCCCTCCAGGGGCTGGCGAGAGATTGCCGGGCGACACTTTTCGCTGTGTTGGCGGCGGCCTGGGCGGAGCTGCTGGGGCGCTACGCTGGAGTGGGGCTCGGAGCCTCCAGCTCCTATGGGAGTGGCTCCGGAGCGGAAGAAGGAGGAGCACCTGAGATCACCGTGGGTACTCCGGTGGCCAATCGCCGCTTCTCCGAGATCGAGCCGCTGATCGGTTTCTTCGTCAATACCTTGGTATTGCGCCTACACCTGGACGGATCTCAGACGGTACAGCAGCGGATCGCTTCCACTCTGGACACGGCCTTGGCCGCTTTCGCGCACCAGGACGTACCTTTCGAAGAGCTGGTCAAGGCTCTCAATCCGGCGCGAGATACCAGCCGCTCCCCCCTCTTCCAGACGATGTTCATGCTGCAGAATGCGCCTTCGGCGGACCTCGCCCTCGAGGGTCTCGAAGTGCAGCCTCGCTTTCCGAGGTGCACGGTCGCCAAATTCGATCTCTCCCTTCGCATGGTCGAGGTAGGTGGAAGTCTGATGGCCGGGTTGGACTACAACCGGAATCTCTTCGAAGAGCAGGTGATTCACCGTATGGTGGGTCATTTCACGGCTCTTCTGAGAGCCTTCGTGGCTGGCCCCGAGGCTGCCCTGGCCCAGCTGGACTTGCTGTCGGGGACGGAACGAGCCCAGCTCCTTCTCACCTTCAATGAGACGCCTTTCCAACCCGACACCACGGTCCCCGTTCAGTCGCAGATTCAAGACCAGGCGACTTCCCGACCGCAGGCCGTGGCGGTGGTTTGTGGCGAGAGGTCCATGACCTACGAGGAGCTGGATGGCCGGGCCAACCAGTTGGCCCACCACTTGGTCGCCCTGGGGGCAGGTCCCGAGGTCAGGGTTGGTTTGGCCCTGGAACGGGGCATCGACTTCCTGGTAGGGGTGGTCGGTATCCTCAAGGCGGGAGCCGCCTACGTACCCTTGGATCCGGAGGCTCCCGAGGAGAGGAATCGCTACATTCTGATCGATGCGGAATGTGCCATTTTGGTCACGGTGAGCGGCCAGTTGGGTTCTCTGCCGGGAGAGATCGATGTGCCGGCGCGGAGGGTGCTACTCGATGTCGATCTGACCAAAGAAGACGGGCATCGGGCTCCGCCAAGTCAACCGTTTTCTCTGGACCAGCTGGTCTACGTCATCTACACCTCCGGTTCCACGGGCGCCCCCAAGGGCAGCGCCCAGAGTCACCGCAATCTTCTGACTCATTTACCTGTGCTAGACCATCTAGCTTTCCCTTCCCACCAATCTTCTCGAGGGACTAGGCTCTCGGTCCCAGAAGTGGGTCCTTGGGTCGGTGCAACCTTGGCTCCTTTTTCCTTCGATCCTTCGGTTTGGGAGATCTTCTCGATCCTGTGCAGTGGGGGAACTCTCCATGTCGTACCGCGGGATATCACCATGGATCCAGTTCTCCTCTCGACCTACTTCCTGGATCAGGGGATCACTTCGGCGTACATTCCCCCGTCGCTCCTGGAACCTCTGGGGGAACGATGGCAGGAACGCCTCGAGGATGGTTCCGAACGCCTGGCTTTGAAACGGTTGATGGTGGGTGTCGAGCCGATTCGTCAAGACACTCTGCAGCGATTGCAGGATCTGGCTCCCCAGCTTCGCATCGTCAATGGTTACGGTCCGACGGAGACCACCGTTTGTGCCACCACCTTTCTCTTCCGGCAAGTGGAGCAAGCAGATCGGCCGGTGCCCATCGGCACGCCGTGCCCCGGATATCGCATTTACCTGTTGGACGAGAGACTGGAACCGGTGCCGGTAGGGGTTCGAGGAGAGCTCTATATCGCTGGCCCTGGGTTAGCGCGCGGGTACTTGAAGAATCCTCAGCAGACGGCGGCGGTCTTCTTGCCGGATCCCTTCTCCCGAGACTTCCTTCCCAAGGGCGAGGCTGTTTCGCAAGGGGAGTCGAAGGAAGCCGGTGGCCGCATGTACCGCACGGGGGATCTGGCCTGTTGGCGGGCGGATGGTGCCATCGACTTCTTGGGCCGAATCGACCATCAAGTGAAAATTCGTGGCTTCCGCATCGAGCCGGGAGAAGTGCAGGCAGCCCTCGCTGCTCACGAGGCCGTTCTTCAGGCGGTGGTGTTGGTGCAAGAGACCCAAGGCGGCAAGCGGCTGGTGGCTTTCTTGACCTCTCGGGGGGCGAGGGAGGGGGCCGAGGAGCGGGCAGAAACTCTGCCTCAAGAGCTTCGTTCGTGGCTTGCGGGCAAGCTGCCCAGTCATATGATCCCTACCGTTTTTCTGCTCTTGGATGAGCTTCCCACAACCAGCAATGGGAAATTGGACCGCCGTGCTTTGCTTGAAGAGGCTCTGCGCCGGGGCAGCGAAGGGGTGGTGACGGAGGGTTCTCCTAGCACCGCTACGGAGCGCCAGCTAGGGGCTCTTTGGGCCGAGGTTCTGGACCTCGATGTCTCTCGCATTGGAAGCGCCGGAAATTTCTTTGACTTGGGTGGCCACAGCTTGTCTGCAACCCGCCTCGCCTCGCGCATTCGAGATACCTTCGATGTGGAGGTGCCCCTGCGAGAGATCTTCTCTCAACCCAATCTGGCGGCTTTGGCGCAGTTGTTGCCGGATCTGCCGGAGGACTCCGACGACTCGCTGGAAAGGGAGGTCCCTCGGGCACTCCAGGAGGATGGGGCGGCGGTCGTCGAGGCCTTGGAGGCGGACAGCTCTCCGGTCAACGCCTTTCCTCTTACCGAAGGGCAGAAGGGGATTTGGTTTGTCTGCCGCCTGGATCCGGAAGGATATGCCTACAACTTGCCCTTCGCCTTTCGCCTGAGGAAAGGGGTCGACCCCGCCAAGCTGAAGGCCAGTTTCCAAGCTATCGAGGACCGCCATCCTTGTTTGAGAACGGTCTTTCAGGATCAGGATGGCGAGCCCATGCAGGTGGTGCGGGAGCCGGGAGACCTGTTCTGGGAGGAGCAGGATCTGTCCCGGATGTCCTGGAGTGAGCTCCTCGACCACGTGGTCGCTACCGGTCGCGAGCCGTTCGATCTAGCCACTGGCCCTCTGCTGCGGGTGTTCCTTTTTTCCTGCGGGGAACAGGATTCGGTGCTGTTGATCAATCTGCACCACCTGGTTTTCGATGGCGCCTCCTACGATCTGATGTTGGACGAGCTACTGACCCTCTACGGAGCCGAGGGGTTGGGTGAGGCTACCAACTTGCCCGAGTTGTCGGGGAGTGTGCGCCATTTCCAGGCTTGGGAAGAGGAGTTACTGGCTTCTCCTCGGGCTCAGGAGCTATTGACCTTCTGGCGCCAGACCCTGGCGGATGCGCCGCTGCAATTGGATTTGAGCTGTGACTTCCCTCGACCCGACAGCCAGACCTTTGCCGGGGAGTATGTAGAGCTGGAGCTGCCGCCGGCCTTCACTCATTCCCTGCGAGAGATCGCCCGATCTCAGAAGACGAACCTCTTCAGTCTCTGCCTGGGAGCCTTTGGAATTCTATTGGCCCGCCAAGCCCAGCAACGAGAGGTCTTGGTGGGCACAGCGGTGAAGGGGAGGCCGGAGGGGGTGTGCGACGGTGTCATCGGCTACTTCGTCAACATGCTGCCGGTTCGACTGAGTCTGGCCGACCAGCCCGGCCTCAGTCAGTATTTGGGGAGGGTGCAGAGCTCCGTCTTCGCTCTATTGGAGCATTCCGAGCTGCCGTTCTCGTGGATGGTGCAACGTTTGGGGATAGCTGCGGAGAAGAGTCGCTCGCCGGTCTTTCAAGCGAGCTTCATTTGGCAGAATCTGCGCACTAGCCTGGGGCGGGAGTATGGGGATCGTCAGGAGAGTCAGGTGCTCCATCTCGAGCCCATCCCTGAAGTACATCAAATGGGTGAGATCGAGCTCAGCCTGGAAGTTTACGACCTCCAGGATCACCTGAAATTGGTCTTCAAGTACAACCCCTTGCTCTTCCTCCGCAGCCGGATCGAACGTCTCGCCAATCAATACGAGTTCCTCCTCGGTGGTCTGGAAGAGGAAGCAGGGAGGGATGTCTACGATTTACCGCTGGTGCCGAAATCCGAGCTGGATCAGATCTTGGTGGGCTTCAGCGATGGAGGTGTCGAGGGGGGAAGTCTCTCCCCGTTGATGCTGGAGGCAGCCTTCGACGCTGCCGTGGAAGCTTATGAAGGGGCCGCGGCGATACGCTTCGGCGCCGTCCAACGCAGTTTCCGTGAGCTGGCTTCTCGCAGTCGCCGCTTGGCTCGCCATCTGCAAACTCTTGGAGTCGGTCCGGATGTTCTGGTAGGCATCTCCATGGAAAGGTCTCTGGTCATGGCCGAGGCCGTGCTGGCGGTTCTACAAGCCGGTGGTGCCTGGCTTCCTCTGGATCCGGCCTACCCAAAGGACCGTCTGCGCAACATGGTGCAGGATGCCTCCCCAGTCCTGTTTTTGGTGGATCGGAAGGGGGCCTCAGCCCTGGGCACCACCGAGGCTCTCCAGCTCCCGGTGGAGGAGATGGAAGAGGAAGTCGAGGCCTATTCGTCAGAGCCATTGGAGTCTACGGCGACCGCAGAGAACTTGCTCTACATCATCTACACCTCCGGTTCCACGGGTAGACCCAAGGGAATCGCCATGCGTCGCGGAGCCATCGCGAGCCTGATCGATTGGCAGATTCGCCGGCCTTCCTACGGTTCCGGCCTGAGGACCCTGCAGCTATCTTCCCTGAGCTTCGACGTTTGCCTGCAGGAGATGTTCGGGGCTTGGTTTACCGGCGGCGAAGTGGTTCTGGTCAGCGAAGAGCTGAGGCGGGATGGTGCTGCCCTATTGAGGCTCATCGGAGAGTTGGGTATTCAGCGCATGTACCAGCCCTTCGTTGGACTTCAAGCCCTCGCAGCCGCCTTTGAGGATGCTCAGGAAGAGGTAGACCCGGACAGGTCTGGGTCTCCAGTCGACGTTCCAAGCTCCCTGTTGGAAATCTACACGGCAGGAGAGCAACTTCAAGTGACGCGTCCACTTCTGGCCCTCTTCGAGGCCCTGCCGGACTGCGGCTTTTTCAATCAATACGGCCCCAGCGAAGCCCATGTGGTCACCGACCTGGAGCTATCTCGGGAGCGAGACCAGTGGCCAGCTCTGCCTTCGGTGGGCTGCCCGTTGCCGAAGACGGGAGTCTATTTGCTCGATGGCCGCGGCCACCCGGTTCCGGTAGGGGTTCCCGGGGAAATCTATGTGGCTGGTGCCCAATTGGCTCGGGGTTATCTAGCTCGCCCTGCCCTGACCGCTGCTTCCTTCCTGCCAAACCCTTTCCCTCTGGTGGAATCGGGCCTTCCGGTGGAAACGGGAGGGCGTCTATACCGAACAGGAGACCTCGGTCGATTCTTGGAGAATGGCGAGATCGAATTTCTCGGCCGCTTGGATACCCAGGTCAAGGTCCGTGGCTTTCGCATCGAGTTGGGGGAGATCGAAAGCCTTCTCTTGCTCCATGGATCGGTGCGGGAGGCCGCGGTGATCGTTCAGGAGTTCACTCCCCAGGATCGTCGTCTGGTGGCTCACGTCGTTCCCGTGGATGCCGCTTCGACGGATCGAGGGTTGGAGTCTCCCAGATCTGAAGAAACTCTCCTGAACGAGCCTTTGCAGTGGAGGAATCGGGGGGCCAAGGCGCAGCGGCAGGAGGAGGAAAGGGAAGTCCAGGTTCTACAGCGACCGGATCTACGGGATTCTCTGCGCGGCCGCCTCAGCATTCAGCTGCCCGCCTACATGGTGCCTTCGGCGATCGTTTTTCTGTCCCGGCTACCGGTCAACCCGACCGGCAAGTTGAACCGCAAGGCCCTGGTGGAGATGGCCCTCGGCAAGGAGGACTTACAACCGACGGACATCGTTGCTCCGAGAACTTTGGAAGAGGGGTTGCTGTGCGACATCTTTGGGGAAGTGCTCGGCTTGGCTTCCACGGTGATCAGCGTCGAGGAGAGCTTCTTCGAGATGGGCGGTCACAGCCTGACGGCGACTCGCCTGACGGCTTCTATGCGCAAGGCTTTCGGGGTCGAGCTGCCTCTACGAGAGGTCTTCTCGACACCGACGGCGGCGGGTCTCGCACGGCTGTTGCCGCGATTGAAGAGAGACGGAATCTCGATCCCCCCACCGGCCCCTGCGCACCGGTTCGCCTCCCTGCGCCTTTCCTTCGCTCAGCAGCGGTTGTGGTTCCTCGATCGCCTGGAAGGGGCTTCTTCGACCTACAGCATGCCCGCTGGCTACCGCTTGGTGGGCGCTCTGGATCCCCTCGCCCTGGAACAGGCTTTTCGGACTGTAGTGGATCGTCACGACAGTCTTCGGACTCACTTTGTCCAAGTCACCGACCCGGTGGAGGCCACCTCGGTAAGAGCTCGTTCCGAAGAGAAGGACAGCGCCGAGGCCGCCTGGGTCGTGCAGGTCATTGGTCCCCGAGGGGGTTTTGCTTTACCGGTGGTGGATCTTTCCCATCTTCCAGCGGGTCCCGGAGAAGACGCGGCGAGGCTGTGGGTGGATCGAGACATGGTCACCCCTTTCCTCCTCGATCAGGGGCCTTTGTTTCGTGCCTTCCTGCTGCGGTTGGGGAGGGAGCAGCACATCCTCGTGATCAACATGCATCACGTGGTTTCGGACGGCTGGTCCATCGGGGTGTTGCATCGGGAATTGGCGATGTTCTATCGCCAGGAGCTGGCCACGAAAGCCTCCGGACAAGATCCCAGGGAAGGGTCGAGCCTGGAGCCTTCCTCGCCGGTACCCCTTCGGCAGGATCCCTACGCCCCTCTCGAGATTCAGTACTCCGACTATGCCCTGTGGCAACGGGGCTGGCTCCAGGGGGAAGTCCTGGAGAAACAGCTGGAGTACTGGCGGGAGCAGCTTTCCGGTGCTCCGGAGGCGTTGGATTATCCAGGATCCAGGCCTCGTCCAGCGGTTCAAACCTACCGCGGCGCCCTCCAGCCATTTCGCCTTTCCCCGGCCCTGACGGAAGACCTTCGGGAGCTGGCTCGGGGAGCCCGGGGCACACTCTTCTTGGTTTTGGAGGCAGCTTTTGCCGAGTTGTTGGGGCGCCATAGCGGTGCTTCGGAAGTCAACGTGGGGACGCCGGTGGCGAATCGCCGATTCACCGAGCTGGAGCCGCTCATTGGCTTTTTCGTCAACACCTTGGTGCTGCGCAACGTCCTGGCGCCGAAGCATACGGTGCGGGAGCGAATCGAGGTCCTGCGGGAGACGGCGCTGGGAGCCTTCGCTCACCAGGACATTCCCTTCGAACGCCTCGTGGAAACCCTCAATCCGGTGCGGGATCCGAGTCGCTCTCCCCTGTTTCAAGCGTTGTTCGTCTTGCAGAACACTCCGACGGCGCCGGTGAGCTTCGACCATCTCGACGTTCAACCTCTGCCCATGAAATACGACATGGCGAAGTTCGACCTCACCTTGTTCATGGTGGAAGAGGAAGGGGGGATTTCCGCAGGGCTGGAGCGCAACTGCGACCTCTTCGATGCCTCCGTAGGGCTGAGGATCATTAGCCAGCTCCATGCGTTGTTGGCAGGATTTGTGGCGCAGCCCGACATTCCTCTGCGGCAGCTTTCCCTACTGACCTCAGCGGAGCGCTTTCAAGTCTTAGAGAGTTGGAATGACACCTCCAGCGGAAGGCCCGTACCCAGTCTTCAAGCAGCCTTCACCTCCGCCGTCGCCGCTCATGGTGATGCGACGGCTCTCCGCTTTGGCGATATGCAGCTGACCTATCGACAATTGGATCGGCGCACCAACCGGTTCGCTCGATATTTGAGGGAGTGTTGTTCTACAGCGCGGTCTTCTCCCGGGGAGATCTTCGTCGGAATCTGCATGAAACGCTCCTTCGCTCTGGTGGAAGCGATGCTGGCGGTGCTCAAGGCCGGGTATGCCTGGTTGCCGTTGGATCCTGCTTATCCGGAGGATCGCCTAAGAAATATGCTGGAGGATTCGGCGCCCCTGGTTCTACTAGCGGATGAGGAGGGGGCGGAAGCCTTAGCGGGCACCGGGGTTGCTAACTCGTCCTCCAGGGAGGTGGGTGCTTCGAGTGGGCAAACCTCTTCTGGATCCGCTGGCCCTTCTGCACCGATGGTGATTCCTGCCCAGTTGGACAGCGCTCTGGCCATTTACGACGACGAGCCCTTGGAAGACCTGGCGACGCCGGAGAGCCTGCTCTACGCCATCTACACGTCCGGGTCCACCGGCAAGCCCAAGGGTATTGCCATGAGGCGGGGGGCCATTGCGAGTCTGATCGATTGGCAGATTCGAAGGCCTTCTTACGGAGCTGGGCTAAGGACCCTTCAACTGTCTTCCTTGAGCTTCGACGTTTGCCTGCAGGAGATGTTCGGTACCTGGTTCACCGGTGGTGAGGTGGTCCTGGTGAGTGAGGAGCTGCGGCGGGACGGAGCAGCTCTTTTGCGCTTCGTTCGCGAAGAAAGAATTCAGCGCATGTACCAGCCCTTCGTCGGCCTGCAGGCTCTGGCGGCTGGCTTCGAGGACGCATTGGAAACCGATCTGGAAACCAGCGATGGCGGGGTCGAAGCTTCGGCGCCGCGGTCTTTGCTGGAAGTCTATACAGCAGGAGAGCAGCTACAGGTCACCCGGCCCCTGTTGGCCCTGTTCGACGCCATTCCCAAATGCACTTTGTTCAACCAATACGGTCCCAGCGAGGCCCATGTGGTGACGGACCTGACGTTGCCGCAGGACCGCCGCCAGTGGCCCGCCCTGCCCTCCGTGGGGCGGGCGGTGGCGGATACTCGTATCTACCTGCTGGATGATCGCGGTCAGCCGGTACCAGTGGGGATCCCTGGAGAAGTTTATGTAGGCGGAGCCCAATTGGCTCGAGGATACCTGCACCGGCCGGCTCTCACCGCCGCTAGTTTCCTGCCGAACCCCTTCCCTGCTGGAGGAGCGGGCAGCCGTCTCTACCGCGCGGGGGACCTGGCTCGATTCCTGGACACGGGGGAGATCGAGTTTCTCGGTCGGGTGGATACGCAGGTGAAAGTGCGAGGTTTTCGCATCGAGCCAGGGGAGATCGAGACCCTGCTCAAGCGCCAACCAGCGGTGCGAGAGGCTGTGGTTGTGGTGCAGGAGGTGACTCCCCAGGATCGCCGCCTGATCGCCCACGTGTTGCCGGCGGAGGATTGGGTAGAAGATGGCGCTGAGGATCGGGAGATCGAAGTGTTGCAGCGGCCGGCCCTCGGCGACTCCCTATGGGAATTGCTGAAAGGTCGGTTGCCGGCCTACATGGTGCCGTCGGCGATGGTCTTTCTCACCCGTTTGCCGGTGACTCCCAGTGGCAAGTTGAACCGCAAGGCTCTCGTCGAGATGGCTCTCGGAAAGGAAGGGTTGCGGCCCTCGGTGGTGACCCCTCCTCGGACGCTGGAAGAGAAGATGCTGTGCGACATCTTCGCGGAGATTCTGGCCTTGGAGCCCTCGGCCATCGGAGTCGAGAGTGATTTTTTCGAGATGGGGGGGCACAGCCTAACGGCCACTCGATTGACCGCGTCGATTCGCAAGGCCTTTGGCGCGGAGCTTCCTCTGCGGGAGATCTTTTCGACCCCCACGGTGGAGGCATTGGTCAAGCGTTTGCCGGGCCTGAGGAGAACGGGGGTGTCTCTTTCGGCGCCTACCCGGATAGATCGCAAAACTTCTCTGCCCCTCTCTTTCGCCCAGCAGCGACTCTGGTTCCTGGATCGTCTGGAAGGTGGCTCGGCGACCTACAACATGCCCGGTGCCTATGGGCTCCAGGGAAACCTACGGGTGGCAGCCCTGGAGCGGTCTTTGAGAGCCATCGTCGATCGACACGAGAGCTTGAGAACTCATTTCGTCTCCCTCATGGAGGAGGAGTCCCTGGGCTCTGGAGCCACTGCTTCTACGACCTCGACCCCAGGCTTCCGTGAGGGTGCGGCCTCGGCGGAGCCCACTGGAGAAGACCTGGGCTGGGCTCGACAGGTGATCGGACCGCCGGGAGGTTTTGACCTGCCGGTGGTGGACTTCTCCGGGCTGGCTGAGGCTTCGAGAGAGGAGGGAGAGAAGACAGCGAAGACTTTGATGGACCGGGATGTGGCAACTCCATTCTCCCTCGACCGAGGTCCTCTGTTCCGGGCCTTTCTCTATCGCCTGGAGAGCCGCCATCACGTTTTGACCATCAACATGCACCACGTGGTCTCGGACGGTTGGTCCATCGGCGTTTTCAACCAGGAGCTGACGGATCTCTATCAGGCCTTTGTGAGGGGAGAAGGTGAAGCCGCGGAGGTTCTCAAGCCCCTATCGATTCAGTATGCCGACTACGCTCTGTGGCAGAGAAGCTGGCTCCAAGGGGAGGTCCTCGAAACCCAGGTGGACTATTGGGCGGAGCAGCTCCGAGGGGCTCCAGAAGCTCTGGATCTACCGACTTCCCGACCGCGCCCGGCGCAGCAGACCTACCGCGGCGCCTATCATCAATTTCGCATACCCCCAGCGGTTACAGAGGGTCTACGAGGCCTGGCACGGGAGGCTCTGGGTACTCTCTTCTTGGTTCTGGAGGCCGGCTTCGCTGAGTTCATCGGCCGGCTGAGTCGGGCGACGGAGGTCAACATGGGGACGCCGGTGGCAAATCGGCGATTCACGGAGTTGGAACCGCTCATCGGCTTCTTCGTCAACACTCTGGTCTTCCGCAACACTTTAGAGCGTCATCACACGGTGAGAGAGAGGCTGACGGCCTTGAGAGAGGTGGCCCTGGGAGCCTATGCCCATCAGGATGTTCCCTTCGAGCGCCTGGTGGAAGCTATCAATCCTGCCCGGGATACCAGCCGATCCCCACTCTTTCAGGTGATGTTCGTGCTCCAAAATGCCGCCATGGACGGTTTCGAGCTGAACGATCTCGAGGTCGAAGCGCTTCCCCTCGAATACCACGTGGCGAAGTTTGATCTCACTCTCTTCATGGCGGAGGAAGACGGTGGCCTGTCTGCCTGGCTGGAGTACAACTGTGATCTATTCGATTCCTCCTTCGCTCAGCGCATGAGCCACCAGGTGGGAGCTCTCCTCGAGGGGCTTGCGACTCATCCGGATGCGGTGATCGGACAGCTCCCTTTGCTGACGGCGGCGGAACAATTCCAGATTCTAGTGAGTTGGAACGACACTGCTCCCGGCCTAGGAACCCGGACAGGTATGGGGGCCGTCACCGGCGGTTTTGGGATCGAGGCTACGCCGAGTCTTCACGCCGCCTTTACCGCAACGGTGAGGGAGATGGGGTCGGCTCCGGCGCTGCGATTCGAGGGATCGGACTTCGAAGGGGCGGAATTCGAAGGGTCCGATTTCGCAGACTTGGGTTCTGCCGACCCGGGTGTTAGCGATTCTGTCTTGAGCTACGACGAGTTGGATCGTAGAACCAACCGCTTGGCTCGCCTGTTGCGGCATCTGGGGGTTGGCCCGGATGTTTTGGTCGGTCTCAGCATGAAGCGCTCCGTGGCCATGGCGGAGGCCATCTTGGCGATCCTCAAGGCCGGAGGAGCTTGGGTGCCTCTGGACCCAGCCTACCCGGAAGACCGCTTGCAGATGATGTTGGAAGACGCTGCTCCCAAAGTCATCTTCACCGACGCGGAGTGTCCGCCAATCTTTCAGACCTTTCCCATTAGTCGACTGACCCCGAGTCAAACGGCAGTGCTCTCGGCTGGCTTCGAAGACGGAGCCCTAGAAGAGATCGCCACGGCGCAGAATCTCCTCTTCGTCATCTTTACCTCCGGCTCCACGGGCAAACCGAAGGGTGTCGCCATGGGGCGTGGTGCCATCGCCAATTTGATCCACTGGCAGATTGGCTTGGAAAGCTTTGGGCAAGGGTTGAGAACGCTCCAGCTGGCCTCGAGTAGTTTCGATGTGTCAGTGCAGGAGCTCTTCGAGACCTGGTCTAGCGGCGGCGAGGTGGTGTTGGTCAGCGAGGAGCTACGGCGGGACTCCACCGCTCTCTTGCGGCTGGTTGACGAGGTTGAGATCCAGCGCATGCACCAACCTTATGTTGGCATTCAGGCCTTGGCCACGGCCTTCGAAGATGGCGGCCCCGCTCCCGGTTCCTTGACGGAGGTCTACACGGCGGGAGAGCAACTTCAAAGTACCCGCCAACTCAAGGCCTTCTTCGAGGCGGTTCCGGACTGCTCTTTTCATAACCACTACGGACCCACGGAAAGTCACGTTGTGACAGCCTTCGATCTTCCCCTGGACCCGGCACAGTGGATGGCTTTGCCGCCCATTGGGCGACCGGTGAGAGCAACCCAGATCTATTTGCTCGACTCTTGGCTAAGAGAAGTTCCTATCGGAGTTCCGGGGGAGCTGTATATCGCCGGTGCCAACCTGGCCCGGGGTTATCTGGGGCGTCCCCGGCTGACTGCCGAGCGCTTCGTGCCGAATCCGTTTGTTACCTCGGGCGCCTCGGGGATGCGGATGTACCGAACGGGAGATCTAGCTCGGTATGGCGACGACGGGCAGATCGAGTATCTCGGTCGCTGCGATCACCAGGTCAAGGTGCGAGGGTTTCGTATCGAGCCGGGAGAAATCGAGACCCTGTTGACTCGCCAGAGCGGAGTGCGAGACGCGGCGGTGGTGGTTCAGGAGCTGGCTTCCGGAGATCGGCGGCTGGTGGCCTTCGCGGTACCGAGCAGCGCGGTGGACGGAGGCGCCGAGATCGAGGAGCTCTCGGATCCCTCCTTCGCCCAGTCGCTGTTGGACCAGCTGAAGGAGCTCTTGCCGTCCTACATGGTCCCTTCGGCACTGGGGTTGTTGTCTCGGTTTCCCACCACGCCGAGCGGCAAGCTGAGTCGCCGCGATCTCCTCCGCTGGGCCCAGGGGGTAGAAGCTCCGGCGGTCGGCAGTCGGACGGCGCCTCGCACCGGGAGAGAGAAGCAGTTGTGTCGCGTCTTCGCCGAGGTTTTGGGGTTAGAAGTCGAGTCGGTGGGGGTGGAGAGCAGTTTTTTCGATCTGGGAGGTCATAGCCTCTCAGCTACCCGGTTGACCGCGCTGGTTCGCAGAACTTTTGGAGTGGAGCTGCCGTTGCGGGATGTATTCGCGACTCCGACGGTAGCGGCTCTGGCAGAGCGCCTTCCCGACCCTGAGTTGGAAGGAGGTGCCCTGGAAGCTCCGACTCCGGTGGATCGATCTTCGTTCCTTCCCCTCTCCTTCGCCCAACAGAGGCTGTGGTTCCTGGATCGCTTGATGGGACCCTCGTCGGCTTACAGTCTGCCCGGTGCTTTTCAGCTCCAAGGGAAGCTGAAGGTGGCAGCGCTGGATGGAGCCTTGAGAACCATCGTCGATCGCCACGAGAGCCTCCGGACTCATTTCGAAACGGTCTTTTTCACCGAGGTTTTTTCCGGGGGCCCTTCGGAAGCCGATTCTGCCGGCCCAGGGCCCGCTGATGTCGACGAGATGATCGAGGACGAAGAGGAGCAGGTTCAGCAAGTGATCGCTCCCAAGGGTGGCTTTTCGCTTCCTCTGGTGGATCTTTCAGGCCTCGCCACGGCCAGGGCGCAGGAGCTGGCCGGTAAGTGGGTCGATCGAGACCTAGCCATACCTTTCCTGCTGGACCGCGGCCCGCTGTTCCGGGGTTGCCTCTTCCGTGTGGACGGCGAGCGGCATGTCCTCTCTCTCAACATGCACCATGTCATCTCGGATGGTTGGTCCATTGGAGTCTTCAACGAGGAGTTGACCCGGCTCTACCGCGCCAGGGCTGAGGGCAGCTGCCCAACGGCGAGCTTGCCGCAGTTACCGATCCAGTATGCGGACTATTCCGTGTGGCAGAGAAATTGGCTTCAAGGCGAAGCCCTCGAGAGCCAGCTGGAGTACTGGAAAGATCAGTTGACTGGTGCTCCCCAAGCGTTGAATTTACCAACCCGGGGCCCCCGGCCAGCCATTCAGGCCTTCCGGGGAGGAGCCCTGACTTTTTCCTTGGAACGATCTTTGGTGGATGACCTTCGAGGCTTGGCTCGGAAATTTCGCGGAACCCTTTTTCTGGTTTTGGAAGCGGCCTATGCCGAGCTCTTGGGGCGGTACAGCGGCGCCTCGGAAGTCAACGTGGGGACGCCGGTGGCGAACCGCCGTTTTTCGGAGATGGAGCCGCTGATCGGTTTCTTCGTCAACACGTTGGTTCTGCGGAATGTGTTGGGGAGCCAGCAAACGGTGCGGGAGCGCATCACGTCCTTGCGAGACACCGCTCTCAGCGCCTTCGCTCATCAAGACATTCCTTTTGAGCGCCTGGTGGAGGTCCTCAATCCGGTTCGAGATGCCAGCCGCTCGCCGTTGTTTCAGGTGATGTTCGTGCTGCAAAACACTCCGAATGCTGCTTTCGAGCTCGGGGATCTGACCGTTGAGGCTTTGCCTCTCAAGGGGGATATGTCGAAGTTTGACCTCACCCTCAGCCTCGTGGAGACCGAGGGCGCTCTCCAGGGCTATCTGGAGTACGACCGGGATCTCTTCACCGCGACCACCATGGAGCGATGGGTACGGCAATATCGCATCCTGCTAGAGGGATTCGCATCCCAGCCATCCTTTTCCGTGGCCCGGGTCGACATGCTTTCGGCGGCGGAGCGCCACCAGTTGATTCATGGGGTCCAGGACCGGCCCGCAACGTCGCCGACCTTCGAGGCGATTCACCAGGGTTTCGAAAGGCAGGCGGCGCTGACTCCCGATGCGATCGCCGCGGTCTGGGGCGAGCAGGAGTGGAGCTACCAGCGACTGGAAAGCCGCGCCTCCCAGTTGGCGGCGCTGCTAGGAGAGGTTGTCGTTGGTCTAGAGGCGCGGGTCGCTGTCCTCCTGCCCCGGACCCCGGACCTGGTTGCCGGCTTGTTGGCAGTTCTGCGCTTGGGCGGCACCTATGTGCCCCTGGACCCCGCCTATCCCCGAGAGCGATTGGCCTTCATGTTGGAGGATGCGGGAGTTTGTGCCCTGCTGACCACTCGGGAGGTCCTTACCGCCAGTGGCCTCGAAACGACGGCGCCGGTGATCGACGTCGCTGCGCTGCCTGCTGCGGAAGTAGAACAGGAGAGGGGCACAGCGACGGCTGGACCCGGGCTGGAGGTGGATCCACAACAGCTGGCCTACCTGATTTATACCTCCGGCTCTACCGGTCGTCCCAAAGCGGTAGCGATGCGCCATGGGGGAGCGGCTGCACTGCTCGATTGGGCTCGCGAAGTCTATTCCCGAAAAGATCTGGAGGGGGTGCTGGCGGCTACCTCCGTGTGCTTCGACCTCTCGGTCTTCGAGATCTTTCTACCCCTCTCCGTAGGAGGCACCTTGCTTTTGGCGGACCATGCCCTGGCCCTAGCGGAGCTGCCCGCGAGAGACCGAGTCACTTTGGTTAACACCGTGCCCTCTGCGGCGGCAGAGTTGGTCCGGGAAGGGCAGCTGCCGCCGAAGGTACGAGTCATCAACCTAGCCGGGGAGCCGCTGAGCCGAGAGTTGGCGGATCGGCTCTACCAGGTCTCCTCCGTGGAACGGGTGTTGGATCTCTATGGTCCCAGTGAAGATACGACCTACTCGACCTACGCCTTGCGCCGGCCCGCTGGAGAAACCACTATCGGCCGAGCTCTCCCGGGAACCCGAGCCTACCTGCTGAATGCTCAGTTGGACTTGGTGCCCCAGGGGACTGTGGGTGAAGTGGCCCTGGCTGGAGCAGGGCAAGCGAGAGGCTACTTGCATCGGCCTGCTCAGACTGCACAGAGTTTTGTGCCGGATCCCTATGGAAGCGTGCCCGGTGGCAGATTGTATTTGACCGGTGATTTGGCTCACCTTTTACCTTCGGGGGATCTCAAGCTCTTGGGGCGTCGGGATCACCAAGTGAAGGTGCGGGGTTTCCGCATCGAGTTAGGTGAGATCGAAACGGTACTCAGTTCTTTGAAATCGGTGGCGGAGGCCGTGGTGTGGGCAGACGGCGAGGAGGGACAGCGTCGTTTGGTGGCTGCTGTAGTGCCCCGGGAGGCGCGTCCGGACAAGGAGACTCTACGCCGGGCCTTGGGGCAGACTCTGCCGGAATTCATGATTCCAACGGCCTTCACCTTCCTAAAGGAGATGCCCAGACTCTCCAATGGGAAGCTGGATCGCCGCGCCATCGTCGCTTTCGCCGAGACGGCTCTGAAGGCTCCCTCTGGCGAGGTAGAGACCCCCTCAACTCCCGAGGAACAGCTGATGGCGAAGCATTGGGCTCGGCTGTTGAATCTAGAGGATTCTCAGGTAGGCCGAGCTTCGAATTTCTTCGAGTTGGGGGGCAATAGTCTCTCTGCCATTCGCCTCAACTCCGGCCTACGACGCGCCTTTGGGGTAGAGCTTCCTCTGCTCGAGGTCTTTGCTATTCCCACCCTTCAAGGCCAGGCTCAGCGAGTGGCTGAGCTTCGCCGAGAGTCACAGGATCCATCGGCGTCTAATTTGCCCGCACGGTTGGCCGCGCAGTTGCCTGCCCTGGGGCCGGTGGATCGTTCCAGGCCATTGCCCCTTTCCTACTCGCAGCAGCGCCTATGGCTCTACGATCGTCTCCACGGCGGCTCGGACACCTACAACGTCGTGGTCTTTTTCCATCTTCGAGGGATGCTCGGTGCGCGGGCCCTGGAGAGCGCCCTTGCCGACATCATTGGCCGCCACGAAGTCTTGCGGACCTGCTTTGTCGAGCCGGACGAGGAAGGATCTTCCGGAGAGGTGGTGCAGCGGATCGAGGACTCGGCGAGTTATCGCCTCCCGGTGGTGGACCTTCAGGCCCTTCGGGAAGAGGACCTGGAAACGGAGTCGCGACGCTTGGCGAAGCGGCAAGGATCCCTGCTTTTCGATCTCTCCAAGACTCCTCTCTATTCCTTTGGGTTGATTCGTAGGGGGCTCGAGGATCATCTCTTGCTCAGTAATGTTCACCACATAGTCTTCGATGGTTGGTCTTTGGGGATCTGGGGGAAAGAGCTAGGTCACTTCTACAGCCAACGGCTCGCCTCCCTGGCGGGAAGACCTCCGTCGGTGGATCCTCTGCCAGATCTACATTTGCAATATGGTGATTTTAGTGTCTGGCAACGGGAGGCCTTGAAGGAAGAGGCTCTGAAGCCCCAGCTGGACTATTGGCGGCAGCAGCTGGAGGGAGCCTCCCTCTCCTTGGACCTGCCAACTTTCCAGCCTAGGCCGACCTTACAAAGCGAGCGAGGCAGCACTCATTTCTTGAGGGTCAATCGGTCCCTGCAGGAGAAGTTGCATCGTCTGCAGAGGGAAACCACTTCGACTCTCTTCGTGGTGTTGGAATCGGCACTGGCGGAGCTTCTGGGGCGCTATGGAAACGTCTCAGAAGTCAACGTGGGAACCCCGGTGGCCAATCGTCTTCACGAAGAGTTGGAGCCTCTGTTGGGTTTTTTCGTCAACACTCTAGTGTTGCGCAATCGGTTGCCTCCTCGGGAGACGGTGGCGCAACGCATCATCGTTACCCGAGACATTGCATTGGCAGCCTTCAGCCACCAGGAGGTTCCTTTCGAAACTTTGGTGGATGCTCTCGGCATCAAACGAGACTCGAGTCGCTTTCCTGTTTTTCAGGTTCTCTTTGTGTTGCAGAACATTCCCGACTCCGGCCTCTCCTTAGAGGGGGTCGAGGTGGCAGCCCGGGAATCTGTTTTTCAAGGGGCCAAATTTGACCTCACTGTCAACATGCAGGAGGTGGGGGAGAAGCTCGAAGGGGTGCTGGTCTACAACTCAGACCTTTTCGAATCGGTAATGATGGAGCGGTTTTGTCGTCAGTTCGAGTACCTCCTGGAGGAGATGGCCAGCCGTCCTCAGATGGCGATGGAGGATCTCTCTCTTTGGACTCCCGAGGAGCGGCAGCAGGTGCTCGAGGAGTGGAGTGGTCGGGCTCGGCTCGAAGCCAAGGCGGCCAACGTTGGCCTGGGCAACCCAGGAGGTACTTTCCCGGATTGCTTCGGCCGCCTAGCATCCTCTCAGGGGGAGGCCGTCGCTTTGCGCTGGGACCTCGATGAGGAGAGCGGCAAGAACCTCAGTTACAGAGAATTAGATCAGCGGGCCAACGACTTGGCTTGGATCCTTCGCCATCACGGTGTTGGCCGGGAAGGCGTCGTAGGAGTTTGTCTGCCGTCTTCGGATACTCTGTTGGTCGCTTTGATGGCCGTGCTCAAGGCCGGGGGAGCCTACCTGCCTCTCGACCCGGAGGCACCTCCGGATCGCCTAGCTCAGATTCTCGAAGATGCCGCCCCTCAGCTAGTGCTCGGCAACGATGAAACCCTGAGCGCCGTGTCGCCGGAGGTTCCTGTGCTGAGCCTCAGTGGGCATCGGGGGCAGCGTCGAGAGCCGCCTGGCGAAGGACCCAAACCGGAAAACCTCGCCTATCTCATCTACACCTCCGGCTCCACCGGTCGCCCCAAGGGAGTGGAAGTGGAGCACCGTTCCTTGTTGGCCTACCTGGGATGGGTCAACGACACCTTCGGCGAGGCTCTACCGAACCTCTCGCGGGTGAGCTTTGACGCATCTCTGAAACAGATCTTTGCCCCTCTGCTGGCGGGCCGCACGGTTTCCATGCCGGCCCCCGCCGTGGTGCGAGACCCCCTTCGGTTGTTAGCCACCTTGGAGTCGGAAGGTACCCGGGCGGTGAACTGTATCCCTTCCCTATGGCAGGCTCTTCTGGAGGTGGTGGCAGAGGGCCGGGCCTCCATGCCGGAATCCCTGGATTCCCTTCTACTCAGTGGCGACGTCATCCCGCCGTCCTTGATGGAAGAAACCTGGAAGCGGTTCCCGGAACTGGAAGTTTGGAATGTCTACGGGCCCACGGAGGCGACCGCCAACGCTGTCGCCGGTCGCCTCGAGGTCGGTGATGACACGAAGCTTGGAGGCCCCATCGATGGAATCATCACTCACGTGGTGAACGGGCGTCTCCGCTCCGTACCGGTCGGCGTTGCGGGTGAGTTGGCCCTGGGAGGAACGGCCTTGGCCCGAGGCTATGCGAGCAAACCTGCCCTGACTGCGGCAGCTTTCGTGCCGGACCCCTTCACTTCCCGACCGGGGCAGCGCCTCTACCGCACCGGAGATCGGGTAAAGCTCGAAGGAGATTCCCACCTGGTCTTTCTCGGGCGTTTGGACTACCAAGTGAAGATGCGCGGATTCCGCATCGAGCCCGGAGAAATCGAAGCAGCCTTGCTGACCTCTCCTGCCGCGGCCCAAGCAGCAGTGATGATGGAGGGGGCAACGGACGTGGACCGACGGCTCGTGGCAGCGGTCGTTGCTAGTGCCGCTCCGGCTACCGCGACACCCGAGGATGCAGAGCCACCGGACAAGTCGTTGGAGCTCCTCTCCTCGGGAGCCTTGAGCGCCTTCCTGAGCCGATTGCTACCGAATGCCATGATCCCCACCACCTTCCTCGTGGTCGATCGACTGCCGGTCACGGCTACCGGCAAAGTCGACCGTTCCCGCCTGGCGGAGTTGTTCGCCGAGCACCGGGCTACCGAGGCCCTGGGGACTTCTGAGACGGAGGCACCCAGTCTGGTGGCGAGCCTCGCTGCGGGAGCTTCGAGTCTTTCGGATGGATCTCTTTTGATGGGGCTGTGGGGGGAGGTTCTTTCCGTAGAACCGACGACCTTGGGACCGGAGAGCCATTTCTTCGACCTGGGGGGAAATAGCTTGGTTGCAACGCGTTTGACGGCGCTGGTGCGTCGGACCTTCGGTATCGAGCTGCCTCTTCAGGAGATCTTCACTGCACCGACCTTGGATGGCTTGACGGCCCGACTCACTGCTCTTCGCCACGGTGGCCATCGTCTGTCCTCACCCCAATCAGTAGATCGTTCCCGGCCTCTGCCCCTGTCCTTCGCCCAACAGCGACTTTGGTTCATGGAGTATCTCTCCCGGGGCCCGGCGGTTTACAACATGCCGGCCGCATTCGAGCTTCTCGGGGAGCTTCGGCCGGAGGTTCTGGAGGCTGTATTCGAAGCGATGGTCGGACGCCATGAGAGCCTGCGCACCCGATTCCTAGAGACCGAGAGCTCGGCGGACTCCCTGGGAATGGCATCTGCCGGTGAGGAGGCTCCGGAAGGAGAGAGTTGGGCGGTCCAAGTGATCGATGAGCCTGGCTCTTTTCGTTTGCCGGTGATCGACCTCTCGGGTCTCGACCAGGAAAGTTCCGATCGGTCACCGAGCCAGAGGAGTGGATCGCTGCCTCGAAGCTTGGCGATGGCTCACGGGGCCACACCTTTCGATTTGCAGCGCGGTCCACTGTTCTCCGTCGCCCTTCTGCGCTTGACGAGGAACCGGCACTATCTTCTGTTGAACCTTCATCACGCGATCTCTGATGGTTGGTCCATGGGGCTGCTGGTGGCGGAGTTGGGCGCACTCTACGAGGCCTGGCATGAGCTGGACCTGAGGGATCTCTTCGGGAGGGCAGAGAGTGATGCCCCTTCAGGTTGTTCGGATCACGCCCGAACGCTGGCGCGGCAGGCCTTGGGTCGGGCCGGCCTGGTTGTGGATCTGCCATTGCAGTATGGAGACTTCGCGGTCTGGCAGCGACAATGGCTCCAAGGGGACGCCCTCTCCAGTCAGCTGGACTATTGGCTCGCCCAGTTGGAGGGAGCTCCCACGACCCTGGATCTTCCGACTCGGGGAGGTCGCCCGGTGGTGCAGACCTACCGCGGCCAGGAGGTCCGTTTTTCCCTCGGAGAAGGGTTGACCGCGAGGCTGAATCGGTTGGCGATGGACACCCGAGGCACCCTCTTTCTAGTGCTGGAGACAGCTTTCGCGGAGCTTTTGGGGCGCTACAGCGGAGCTGGAGAGGTCATGGTGGGGACTCCGGTGGCGAACCGGCGCTTCGTCGAGTTAGAGCCTCTGATCGGATTTTTCGTCAACACCCTCGTGTTGCGAAACACTCTGTCCCCGGAGGATTCCGTTGAGCAACGTATCGCCACGGCTAGGACGATGTTGTTGGGAGCTTTGGCGCACCAGGACTTGCCATTCGAGAAATTGGTGGAGGCCCGAAATCCGGTTCGGGATACGGGGCGCTCACCGGAATTCCAGACGATGTTTGCCTTGCAAAACGCAGGAGCGAGGGATTTTCGCCTTCCTGGTCTGGCTGCCACGCCGGTGGACTTTCCCCAAGAGGTGGCGAAGTTTGACTTGACCCTCAATATGGCGGCGGTGACCTCGGCGGCCGGTCATGAGGCGCTTCATGGTAGCTGGGTTTTCAATAGCGATCTCTTCGAGCCCTCTCTCATCGAACGCATGGGACGCCACTTCCAGAAGCTCCTCGAGGCCTTCGTCTCACAGCCGGAAATGGTCGTGGCTCGCTTGGCCCGGTACCTCCCTGGCGAAGCGGATCAGATTCGCTACACCTCCCGGGAGCCGGTTTCACCAGAGACTTCAGAGATCCTCATGCATCAGTTGGTCTCTCGTCAGGCCGTGCGCCGGCCCGAGGCGACTGCGGTCGTCTTCGAAGACCAGTCTTTGAGCTATAGAGAGCTCCAAGAGAGAGTTCATCACCTCGCCAACATCTTGACGACCGCTTTGAAGGAGGGGCGCTGTGGGCCGGAACCCCGAGTAGGAGTCGCTTTGGGACGGTCGCCGGCGCGCATCGGCGCGCTCTTGGCAGTGCTCGAGGTAGGAGCTACTTACTTGCCGTTGGACCCGGAGTATCCCCCAGAGAGGCTCCGTTTCATGGTGGAGGACAGCCGGTGCGCGGTGATCCTCACCGAAGAGCGGTACAGAGCTCTGTTTGACAGTGACGCTCGAGAGGGATCTTCGGAAGGGGCACCTCAGCTCATCTCGGTGGATCGCCTTGCGGAATCGGCGAGTGCTTCTCTAGGAGTCGTCGGTGCATCCGTTCCCTGGCCCGTTTTTCCGGTGGAGGCGGACCAGGCGGCCTACCTTATCTACACCTCCGGCTCTACCGGCTTGCCCAAGGGAGTGGTGGTCACTCACCAGAGCTTCGTCAACATGATCGTCGCTCAGACCGCGGCGTTCGGCATCGAGGAGTCGAGCCGAGTGCTGCAATTCGCTTCGGCCAATTTCGATGCCTCTCTTTCTGAGATCTTTCTAGCCCTGAGCCAGGGGGCTGAGCTGCATTTAGCTCCCCAGGAGGATCTGTTGCCCGGACCGCGACTGGCGGCCCTTTGTGAACGCCAAGGCATCACTCATTTGACCTTGACCCCTGGAGCCCTGGCGGTGATGCCCGAGGGCGGCTTGGCTTCGGTGACCACCTTGATCGTCGCCGGAGAGGCCTGCTCTGGGGATTTGGCTTCCAGATGGTCTGCGGGTCGGCGATTGCTCAACGCCTATGGCCCAACGGAAGCGAGCGTTTGTGCAACGGTCAGTGAGGATCTCAGTCAAGAGGCTTCCCAGCGAGAGTCAGTGGAAGCAGGGGGGACCCAGGCGCCGCCCATCGGCCGCCCCTTGGGGCGCACGGGTGCCATCCTGGTAGATCGGTATCTGGAACCCGTACAAGAAGGCGTGGTTGGAGAGTTGGTCCTCGATGGCGTTAGCTTGGCTCGTGGCTACTTGAACCGACCGGGAGCCACCGCTGAGCGATTCGTACCGCATCCTTGGAGCATCGAGCCGGGGGCACGCCTCTATCGAACCGGTGATCTCGTCCGTTGGTCGGCGCCAGGTCAGTTGGACTTCGCCGGCCGCATGGATACCCAAGTGAAGCTGCGAGGTTTTCGCATCGAGCTTGGGGAGATCGAAGCCTGTTTGGAAAATCATCCGCAAGTAGCTCAAGCGGTAGTCACTCTCGACCAGGTTGCCGGAGACTCTCGCCTGGTGGCCTACGTGCGCTCGCCGGAGGGGGCTTCGCAGCAGCTAGACCGACCTGAAAGCGGCCAGCTTCGAGCCCAGAATGGTTTCTCTTCAGAGTTGGCTGCGGGGCCGGTCCTGGAGCTCAAGGCCTACCTGGGCAAACACCTACCGGACTATATGGTGCCAACGGGATGGATCGCAGTGGAGGCCTTTCCTCTGACTCCCAACGGCAAGATCGACCGAAGAGCCTTGGTCGCCGAAGAGGTGTCGGTGCCTGTGGAAGCAGTCTCTAGAGAGGTGTCGGCCGCCCAGGAAGGGGAGGCGCTGCCGGCACCCGAGGCCTTTCAAGATGATCTCGAGCGTTCCTTGGCTCGGCATTTCGAGCGCCTACTGGGAGTCACTGGTCTGGGGCGGGAAGCTCATTTCTTCGATTTGGGAGGACATTCCCTGTTGGCGGTTCGCCTTTTCGCCCGGATTCGCCGGCAGCTTGGCCATGTGGTCGAGATCCACACTCTGTTCCAGAACCCAACCGTGGCGGGTCTGGCAGCGGAGCTTCGAGAGCAGTCCGACGTGGAGGCGGCTGGGGTGGGCGCTTCCCCGGAAGACATAGCGGGTCAGGATTCGTCGCCAGTTGTCGAAGCGCCGGCTCTTGAAGAGTCGTCTCCAGAGACACCGGTACCTGGATCGAGTTCGTCGAAAAGACGTCGGTCTTTCCAAGGGGGAGGGCGGCCTTCCGTGCTGGTCCCCCTGCGAAAGGGCCGGGGCAAGCCAATTTTCTTGGTGCACGAGCTACAGGGGCTAGCGGTGGCCTACCAAGGGCTGGTGGATCGCCTCGACACCAAGAGGCCGATCTTCGGTCTACAGAGCTTTGGTCTGAGCGGCGAAGGGGAACCTCTGAAGACCATTGAAGCCATGGCGGAACACTATTTGGAGGCCGTTTTGGAGCAGCAGCCTCGGGGACCTTACACCTTGGCGGGCTGGTCCATGGGGGGATGGATCGCCATGGAAATGGCCCGCTCCCTGCGCCAGCGGCGCCGCAAGGTGGAGCCCTTGGTCCTGGTGGATACCTATGCTCCCCACCTAGTGAGGCGTATGCCCAGGGATCCCGGGATCATCATCGATCGTCTGGCCAAGGAATGGGGAGTCGAAGCCGAGGAGGTAGATCTCGAAGGCGGCGAACAAGCTTTGGAGCAGATCTGGAGCTTGGCACGGCAATACCTGGCTAGCCAAGGGGATGGTGAGGTTCCCCTGAGCGCGGTTCTGGACTTGGAAAAAGAAACCGTGCTGGCTCGCTACCGAGTGATGTTGGCCAACATGAATGCGGTGGAAGACTATCGACCGGAGCCCTTCCCGGGAGCCATCAGGTTGGTGCGAGCTCGCCATCGCCAGGGGAGCACAGATGCTGCGAAGACGGCAGCACCCCCGGTGCGCTCCCCGGCCAAGCTTGGCTGGCAGAAGCTCGCCGTTGGACCCTTCAAGGCGACCACCATCGACGGCGATCACCACTCCATCGTCATGGGAGAAGATGCCGGGACTTTGGCAGCCCTGCTGAGTCGGATCTTTTCCGGACAGTAGAGGCGGGGGGATCCCCCACCACCTCACCGAGGGTAGGTTTCCTGGCTACTTGAGGAAATCGAACGTTCGGCTGTATTTGATGATCAATTGCTTTTGGTTCGGGTCGGTGCTGCGGCCGATATCCTGGATCTCGTTGTAGACCAGGAACAACCCCGTATTGGCGGTGTCTCGCCAACCGAAGCGGATGTTCGATGACCATTCATCTACCGCTGTGTTGTACTGGATGAGGCTTTCCAAGAAGATCTTTGGGGTGAAGGAATAGGACAACCGCAGTCGAGCCAGGTCGGCGTCGAAATCTCCGCCCGGCAGGTTGACGTTGTTGTGGTTCCAGATGATGCTGCCATTGAACTTCTCTCCGGTGCGAAAGCGAAACACCGGCATGAGATTGACTCGATCTCCACCGAAAAAGCTGCCGGCGATGACCGTCATCTCGAAGCCAATGGGGAGCCCTCGGTTGGTGTAGCCCACCAGTTGGACCTCGTCGTTGTTGTACTCCCCGACGGGAACAACCACCCCGGGGAAGATCTCGAAGGCCTCCTTGACCCCCTCTTCCCGAAAGTTCGCACCGGTATGGATCTCATGGCTGTTTTTCCATTCCCAATGGCTGCCCACGTGGACGATGCCGCTTTCCAAGTCACCGTCGAAATCGTAGAACTGTTGGAAAAAAACGTGGGGGCGGATCTCGTGGAGACCGAGAAGCTCATTGGGCCGGTAGCGCGCCAGGCCGTAGATTTCCGGTCGGCGGTAGCCGCGGCGGTTGAGAAAGCCGATCTCGGGATTGAAGTCGTCGCCGATCTCTGTGTAGCTGATCTCCCCGACGTAGGTCTTGGAGTTCCATCTTCCCCGGAGGCGAAAGGCATGCTCGTCCCCTTCGGCATCGGGAGAGTCCGTGAGAGCTGCGAAAGCGAGCACTTCCGCCTGGGGGGTAACGCTCCAGCGGCCGTCCAAAGCGAAGGTGCTGCCTTTATCGGCGTCGCCGGTGGCGGCCCCCTGGCCGCTACGGTGGGTCACCAGCATACCGACGGAGGAGTTCTCCCCCAGATCCCGGCTCAGGCGGATCACGCCGAATTCGTCCTTCTCTGTAACCCCGGACACGTCGTCCGTGGCCATGTAGATGAGGCCGATATTGTTCCTGCCCATCTTCCCGGAAAGGCGGGCTCCGCCGATGATGGGAATCGTGGAGCCATCGCTACCGAGGCCGATACGACGACTGTGGAAGAGCTCGACCTCGGTGGGAATACCAATACGAAACAACCCGGCGTTCTCGAGAAAGAAAGGCCGTTTCTCCGGGAAGAAGAGGCTGAAGCGATTTAGGTTGATCTGCTGGGCATCGGCTTCCACCTGAGCAAAGTCGGTGTTGTAGGTCACATCTAGAGTGAGGCTCGGAGAGATGCCGTATTTGATATCGACCCCGGCGTCGAAATCCTCATCGGAGTTTCGGGTGCCATCCAAGCCCTTGCTGAACTCTCCCAGGACATAGGGAGTGACTTGGAGAAAACGTTGGTGGGGAATCTCGATACCGGTGATCTCTCCAGCCAGGGAGACCCGATCCAGGTCGAATTGGCGAGGTAGGGGAGACCAGAAGACTTTTTCTTTGTTGCGGCGAATGTTGCGCTGGAAATTGATGCCCCAGGTTTGAGGGCTGCCCTCGGCAAAGCGCAAGGTGCTGAAAGGGATGGCGAATTCAGCGCTCCAACCCCCTTCGAAGACCTTCGCTGCCACTTCCCAGCCACCGTCCCATTCCAGGTTGAAGCCACCGGTGGCGCCGACATCCACCTCTCCATCTTTGGAAACCTGGCCATCGTATTGGACCCCGGCGGGGTTGGTGCCGAAGATGAACCCGGATTGATCGTCGCCGTAGGTGTCGAGGAGCACCTGAAAGCTATCGGTCTCCTGGAGGGAAGAATCCCGCCGGCTATCGGCGATGACGATGCCTTCCGGCTCACGGTCATGACAGACGACTCCGAGGTACAAGGTCTCGGCTCGGATGATCACGAAGACTTCGGTCCTCTCGGAAGCCGGAGCCCCAGCCTTGGGGGTCGTCTGAACGAAGCCGGTCGCTGGATGAGCCTGAGACCAGATCGCCTCCCCGAGGACGTCGCCATCGAGCACAGGGGCTGCATCGACCACCGCCGCAGCCATCACCGGGCGCTCCGCGGGGTCTGCGTCAGTCTGAGCGGAAAGGGCAGCCGGAGCCAAGCTGAGGAGGAAGCTCGTAGCTAGAGTGGGTGCCCAGGTGAGGGCTCTGCCGACGAGCGGACGACGGACGGAGGAAAGGGGCTCGATGGCAGATGTCTTCATGGGAAAATGTTCTCTCTGGATGATCATGGAATGTGAAATCTCCTCTCCGCTTCCGCCACGCAACCCGTTCTTCACTTCAGCGAGCTCAACCGCCTTCGAGGCTCTCGTGGGCCTTCTTTTTCGTAGCGATCTGACTGGCGTTTGAAGCGTTACCCCAAGGCAAAAACAAGGAAAATTGAATGGTCAGAATCGTAGCATGCAAGAGCCACTTGGAGTGACTAAAGAAGGTGGTTTTCCATGACAGGAAGAAACTTTTTCCCCCTTTTAGAAACCCTCGAGCCAGCAGGAGAGCTAATCGGACCTCCTGCCGGCTACGAGGCTTGGGATTGGATCGGCGATGAGATCAGGGGATGGGGTGGGAGCTCACTTCCAGGGAATAACGAGTCACCTTTTCTTGCAGGGGCTCCAGTCGTAGATGGTAGGTCCCGGAAGGTAGTAGGACTTCTGTTTGAGGAGGCCTTCCCGGATGGGACTCGAAGGCACTGATTTCTAGTCGTGGGTCCTCGAAGAGACGGACCGCTGCTGCATGTTCGGCCTGCAAGTCAAAGAGCACTCGTCGAGGCGACTTCAGCACGAAAGACCAGTGGTGGAAACCGTTGAGGGTGTTCCGGCCGAGAGTGCTTCGCAGGAGAATGCCGTCCTCGTCTTCGCCGCTGGGCAGGATTTCGTTGTCCAGCTCACCGGTACCATCTCCGTCTTCGCCGCTGGGCAGGATTTCGTTGTCCAGCTCACCGGTACCGTCTCCGTCTTCGCCGCTGGGCAGGATTTCGTTGTCCAGCTCACCGGTGCCGTCTCCGTCTTCACCGCTGGGCAGGATTTCGTTGTCCAGCTCACCGGTGCCGTCTCCGTCTTCATCGTCATTGGTTTCACCATCGCCAGAAGCTTCGAAGACGAGACGCGAACCCTCCGCCCAATTGTCTGCCGGAAGAAGAGTTGGTGTGAACTGAGCCATGATTTCCAGAGGCGATCCCCAGTCAGCTCTGTTCACCCAGCCGGCTTCGAGGTAGACCACTCCTGCTTCGGCTACCTCGATGATGCGCCGATCCAGCTGGCGATAGAGCATTCGAGGGTTCCGATCACTGTCGATCTCTATCTCGTTCGGTTGGCAAGGAGAAGCTCCGACATCGACCCAGGGCCGACCCCCGTCGAGGGTCGGATTGCTGGCTTCTAGGATGAGAATCCCTGCGGAGGGTACGGGAACAGCTCGTTGAATGATTGGCTCGCCCGGCTCTGGAGTGAGGATTTCATGGGAATTGAGTAGCCAGCTGATCTCCCCTGGGCAAGGGGATGCCAGAGTGTCCAAGGAGCTGCCTAGAGCCAGGATCAGACCGAGCAGAAGAGCTGTGTGAATAGGAACGGGTGTACGATTGCGCATAACTACCTCCCGGGGCCAATGGCCCCGCTCGTGTGGAATCACAGCCCGGTCGCAGCACCCCAAGGGGGTTGCCGTGCCGGGGCATCAACGGGTGGAGATAGGTCAGGCGCGCCCTTCTTGACCTCCAAGGGGTACTAAAGGGTGTTGACGACGGTTGGCGGGTTTTTCGTGAGAAAAGCCAAAGAAATTTCGCCCGAGAGCGCGGGAACAGGAAGTTCCTACTCAAGGAGAGAGTCTTGGCGAGGACCGGTTTCGACAAAGAGGAGGGAGTCTTCAGCCGCTACTTGCAGGCTTTGGAGACTTCCCCAGAACCATCAGAGGAAGCCTTCGAGGAGGTCTGGAAGGAGTTTCGAAGGCGGCTACGCCGAGTGCTTCAGCGACGTGGCCTTTGGCAACAGCCGACTCCCTATTTGGGTGTGATGGGTTCGAGCACCTGGGCCGACTCCAAGCAGGCCTTGGATGAGTTGGTAGCGGATGCCTATGCGTTCGTGTTCCTCGACCGGTTGAACAGTTTGCAGTCTCATCTCGAAGCCAATGGCAGGATCGACGCTCTGGTGGTCCAGAGCCTGGGTCATTTCGTGCAGGAACGTCAGAGCAAGCACGATCCGTTGGGGACTCGAGCTTTTACCGTACTGAATAAGGCGGTGAGACAAGCGTCGGAGGCTCGGGAGCTATTCATCAGTCCGGGAAGCAAGCGCGGGAAGCGCCTTGGACACTCGACGGTCCTAAGTTTCGAAGAAGGCGGGGAAGGGGTGGCGCGAGAGGTCCGCAATCTCCTTGCCGAGGAAGTTCCACGATGGAACGACGACTTGTTGCCGTCCTTGGTGGTTGCCAACAGCACCGCCTTCAATCGGCTACTGGTGACCGTTCGCGGCAAGATCGCGGCACTGGAGCAGGTCGGTATCGATTCGTTTCGCTTTGGCGACCTTCTAGATCCTCTGCGGAGTGATCTTCGAGACCGCTGGTCTCGCCGGTTTAGCGGTGCATTTCAGAGCACTCTTGGGGAGGCGGGCGAGGAGCTCGTGCTGTTGGCTGATTGGCCGGGAACAAAGCCTGGCGAGGAGTTCGAAGAGCGGGAGAGCCTTCGCGCGTTGACTCGGTGTGTCGCGGCTGGGATCGCTGGCTGGCCGACGAAGGAGAGGACTCGTAAGGACCTGAGAAGGGTGTGGAGGCTCCTGCTGAGCAGAGCTCAGGGAGGGGCGAATATCCACCAGGAGGGGAGAGAGGAAGAGGGAAGAGAGGACCTGGCTCTCTCTTCTCACCAAGCTTCTTCTGCTGTGGATTCCTGCGCATCTACGGAGCTTCGCGACGAAATCGGTGAGAAGAAAAGGCTAGACATTCCCTCTCAAAGACAGGTTGGCCGTCTCTTGGGGATCCCCCGAAGTCGTATTTCTTCGCTCTATAAGGTACTGGGACAGCTTATCCAGTCGTGCCAATCCGATAGCCCCTCAGCCAGCTCAGTGGATGGAGGAGGCGAGCCGCTTCAGCCGTCCGGGAGGACGATGATGGATTTGAAAGAGCGTAAAGCATCGCTTCGCAAGCAGACTGCAGAGGCCGTGGAGGGTGCGAGTTTCAAGGGAAACCAGGGTCCAAAGGCTACCGGAGATAGCGTGGTCTTCGGTGGCCTCTATGCTCGGCTTGAGGGTGAAGGCGGCGCAATTCGGAGAGGTTCCGCGGCATGGGGAGTCTTCGAATGGGTTGTTCTTGGAGACGACGAGAACGAGGCGGGGTTGGTCCGGGTAGTACCTGCGGACACCAACCCCCTCGAGGGCCCGGGGGACCTTGCCGTCGCCCCGGACGAGCCCGGTGGCCCCCTCACGCTGCGTTGCAGTTTGCCCACCAGCTTGCCAAAGCACCTGTTCCTCAGGGCACCTGCCCGCACTCTTTCTTCCCATCGCCTAGAGCAAGCTCGAGGGCTCGTGGCCACATACCTCGGGAGCTCCTCGTCGGAGGAGGAGCCCCTGGAACTCGATGCTCTGGTGAGCGATTGGAACCCCGAACACCAGGAGTGGATCGACCAGCTAGCGGAGCAGATCTCCGCAGAGCGTGAGCACTTGGAAAAGACAGAAGCTCCGCGGGTAGACAAAGGGAAAGAGATCATGACCTTTCCGGACCCTAGGCAACAGCTACCGGCCGATCGTCCACGGTGGTGGCGTTCTCTCGCCGCGGGAGTCACCTTGGCCTTTTTGGGACTCGTTTTTTGGAATGGGATCTTGCTGCGAAAGCTTGCTGAGACGGACATTCCTACGCTGCTGCCGGAAGGCGTGGAGTGGCGGGCTGCCCAAGAGGTTCGCAGCCCAGTGGAGATTCGCCTACCCAAGGGTGCCTCGGCGGTGCCGGTATACCTCGATATTTCGAAAGAGATTGCCCAGCAATGCCGGCAATATCAGATCGATCTAGTCGGCGAAGATGGCCACCTTCTGCACCGCTGGGACAGAGCGCCTCTGAACACCTGGAAGGGGCTTTCCTTCCTGCTCCCAAGGTCGTTTCTAGAGGAAAAGCCAGTGATGTTGCGCCTATCTACCGCCTGCAGCGCGACCCCGGAGCTCATCGAGGAGAGGCTCATCGCGGTGGTGTTGGAGTAAGGCTCTCGCAGTCGATACTCCGCCTCTCCGCAGATTAGATTTCCTCTTCGATCAATAGGTTTCCAAAAAAACAACTTCCCAGGCTGGTCTTCCTAGACTTGGTCCTGGGATACCTCCACAACGAGGAGAATTTGGGCGTTGGTTCCATCGCCTGATTCAGCCTGGTTGAGTTGGTTTTACCCAGTTCATGAATTTGTTCTCTATTTTTCCTCGCGGTGCAACTGTAGTTATAGAGACAATCTTTCTTTGGTCCCTTTGGAGATGATTTTTCGCTCTTGTAAGTGAGCCCTACTTTCGATGAGTTGGCTGAGACAAAGATGTAGCAGGCGGGTTTCGAGCTGGGGATGCTCTGGGCATGTAGCAGCGCCAGTCCCGCTCGGGAAGGTAGTCCTCATCTTGGTAGCGCTGGCGGCTTGCAGTGAGGCACCACCGGATGAAGGGCAGGTATCGCCCCATGGAAAGGGAGAGAGCGGAGTGAAGAGAGAGATTGAGGAGAGCGGGCTTTACACCATCGAACCTGGCAAGCCTTGGTCCTACCGAACGACCGTTTCTAGGCGATCGTATCTTCGAGTGCTGGTGGAGCAAATCGAGACAGACCTTTCAGTAGTTCTTATTGGGCACGATGGCTCTGAGCTCTTTTCTGCCGACAGCCCCATCGGTTCTACCGGGGAAGAAGAGTTGGTAGCGATCCTCGAGCCCGGGAGCTACCGCGTAGAAGTGGTGGTCAACGAGAAGGCTCCCGCAGGAACGTTCAATTGGCTTGGGGCGGAAGTCGAGCCTGCGAGCGAGGAGCTCGAGGCCGTGGTAGCAGCAGATCGAGCTCATCGAGCTGCCTGGCGCCTCTACAAGGACAAGAAGGCCTACGACGAAGCTCTAGAGCTCTACCGTCAGGCGTTGGAGGTCTGGGAGCGCTTGGGGTTGGCGCGTAGAAAAGCCAGCACTCTCGATTCCATGGCCCAAGCGTTTCTGCGGAAAAAACAGCCGGAGGTAGCGATCGCCTTGGTGGACCAAGCCATCGAGGCGGGGAGGGGGCTTAAGGGGCGCCATGACCTGACCCGGCTAGCGGTGATGCTGGATCGAGGTGGAACGATTCGATCCTGGTATCTCGGGCAAATCGAACAAGCCATAGACGGCTACTTCAATGAAGCCATAACTCTCACTGAGAGCTTTGGCCATTCATCTCGAATTCAAGCCTCAGCCTTGCTGCATCGGGGGAACTCTTGGCTGAAGCTCGGAGCTTTACAAACTGCTTTGGATGATCTTCGGGCCTCAGTAGGGGCCGAGGGTTTGGCTCCCAACCTTCGGCCTTCAGCGCTGAGAAACGTCGCGACGGTTCTCGTGGCCCTGCATAATTCTCAGGAAGCCTACGACTCAGCCAAGGAAGCCCGGGCGCTGGCTTTGGACCGGGATCTGGAGCGGGAGGCTATCGCTGCCCAAAGGCTGATGACTCAGGCCCTGATTCTCCAGGAAGATCTGGTCGAGGGGATGGCTCTTGCCGAGAAGACCGTGGTTGACCTCAAGATACTGGTCAGCGAGTCAAGTCATCTACGGGATAGCGAAGAACTGACCAACGCTTACCTCACTCTAGGGGAAGTGTGCCGCAAATCCGGTGATTTGAGTCGAGCACGAAGGGCTCTGGAATCCGGGCTAGGGGTAGCTCAGGAGATTGGGAACGCCCGTCGGGAAGCCGTTCTGTCGATGTACCTCGGCAACTTGGAGCGCTTGGAGGGGACCCCGGAACGGGCCCTGACGACGATCGAGGCCGCGTTGGCGCAGTTTCGCGAGTTGGGTTCCCGCAGAGATGAGATTTCTGCCCAGGCCCGCATAGCTGAATCGTTGCGAGACCTGGGGCGTCTGGAGGAAGCAGAGGAGCACCTCGAGGCCGCCTTGGAAGGAGTTGAAGCTCTCCGGGCAACGGCTCGCCGGGAAGATATTCGCCGGGAGTACTTCGCTTTCCGCCAGGAGTATTTTGATATCGGTCTGGACATTCGGTTGCGAGCTTGGCTCCGAAACCCCAGCGAGCAGGCTGCAGCGAGAATGCTGGAGATGCATGATCGGCGGCTCAGCATTGAGTTGCGGGAGCGATGGCGCCAGCAGGATCTGGAGGTCGTAGAGGGTCCTGGGGATCCGTCTTCAGAGGAAGGGGTTGATGAGAGCAGCCTGGCCACGCAGCGAAAGGAGTTGGAGAGGGCCATCGGCGCGCTCGTTGTGGAGAAGAAAGGCCTCGAAGGGGACAGACCGGCGGAGCTGAACCGGTTGCTGAGGAGTCTCGCGGAGTTACGTGGCAGCCAGCGTCCGGAGCCGGCGGCTCGCAGCTCTCGATCTTTGCCGATCGATTTGCAGGCCTTGAGGCAACATTACCTGGATCCAGATACTCTGATGTTGGTGTATGCCCTAGGCGATCAGGAATCTCTTCTCTGGGTTCTAGAGGCCGAAGAAGAACTGAGCCTTTCCGTCTTACCGGTGACTCGAGATAACTTGAATTCGTGGATCGGCGGCTGGACGGAGTCTCTCGTCTCGTCCCATCCGAGGCACGACAGGGATCGCGAAGCATTGGGTCGGGAATTGGCGGACGTCTTGCTGGGCCCGGTGAAGGACCGGTTCTCCGGCAAGCGTTTGGTCATCGTGGCCGATGGGGCTCTCCAAGCTCTTCCCTTTGCGGCACTTCCCGATCCAAGGGGAGGGAGTGAATATCTACTCCGTCAATCCGAGCTTTCTTACCTGCCTTCACTGGCCTGGTTGCCAGCGATTCGGCAATCAGAGCAGGGGCGATCCACCGAGGCGCGAGGGGTGGCCGCCTTTGTAGACGCGGTCTTTTCTAGGGGAGATAGGCGCTTGGGGGCCCAAACAGGTCTCGAGCCAGGGGGGGAGACTGCTGGGACAACGGCTCGCGAGAGGGAGGCGCGCCGGAATCTGGAGCGCAGCTACCAAGCGCCGTTGGCGCGCCTGGTGCATTCTGCCACCGAGGGTGAGTTCCTCCTCAAAAGTGTCGATTCTGTACCCTATCTCTCTTCCCCGAAGTCGATCCTGGCCAGTGGGTTCGATGCCAATCTTCGCTGGTTTCGGTCCTTGGAGCTCAACGACTTCGGCATCCTCCACTTTGGTACCCATGCTTTCGTTGATCCGAGCCGTCCGGATCTTTCCGGTCTGGTGTTTTCTGGGTTGGGTAAAGACGGAGCGCCCGCGGAGAGCTTTCTGTTTGGATTCGAGATCGCCGGTATGAATCTCTCAGCGGACTTGGTGGTGCTCAGTGCATGTGAAACGGCCCGCGGGCGCTTGGTCCGTGGAGAGGGTGTCTTGGGCCTAAGCCGACGATTCTTCGATGCTGGTGCGGCCCGTGTTCTTTCCACCCACTGGCAGGTCAGCGATCAGCCCACGGCGCAGCTGATGACGAAATTCTACGAGTTCCTCCTCGGGGAGAATCTCAGCCCTCCTGCCGCCCTCCGCAAAGCCCAGCTATCGATACTCGAAAATGCTTCGACGGAGGCGGCCTATTTCTGGGCTGGTTTTCGGTTGGAAGGAGATTGGCAGCGTCCCCATGGGTGGTAGGGAGAGGTGTCAGAGAGCCTGAGGCGGAGACCGGACCGCGACTGCGAGGGATCTTTTGGTGAGCCCCGAGAGGAAACCGGGAGGAAACCTCCCTCGTTGCCAGAGGGGCTGGCCTCAGGCCTAACAAAATTCCCAGACCCCACAGGTTACAGAGCTTCTTTTTCAGAGAGTTTCCAGACAAGGGAGAGGAAGAGATGAGTGAGAGAGAGGTTGATTTCGACGCTTTGCTGCAGGAAGCGTGGGATTGGGAAGTGGCCCACAGGAAGGAGGCGCGATGGGAGTGTCCGCAAGGCTTGGTGGATCCGATCGAGGAGGCCAACGATGCAGGGGCTCCGGATGATCCGATGGTCGGCGAGCTACCTTATCGCCCCGATGCTTTGGGTCTCGCTCTCTCCAAAGGGCATCTCGAAGAGGCTTTCCGAAGCGGTCCTTTGGGAGTGTGCCGGGAGGCCGTCGAGGAGGCAGACTCGGAGGAAAAGCGGTCCCTGAAGGAGCTACCTTCCGATAGCAACCCCCATGATCTGGCCCAGACCGGGTGGGGCGTTCTCCTGCCTCGGGGTATGGAGGAGACCTATCTCACCGCTCTCATGCCCCTGCTGGAGCGGCGGGTCGAGCAAGCAGGGAGGTTTTGGTACAAGGTCTACGATCGGCAGGAACCGAGGGATTTCCTGTGGAGGGATCTCAAGGCTGCTCCAGGAGTCATTTCGCCGAAGAAGGTGCCTTACTACATTCTTATCGTTGGGAGTCCTGAATGGATCCCTTTCGAGGTGCAGTACGCCCTTTCCATCAACCATGCCGTAGGCCGTATCGCCTTCGACGATGGAGAAGAAGAGGACATCGAAGCCTATACCCGATGGGCCCAAGCGGTGGTGAATGCGGAGGAACATGGGGTTTCAAGCCGTTCCCGGCGGGCCACCATTCTGTCGGTAGAAGGCGGAGATTCGGCGACTCGCACCCTCGCCGAGCACCTAGTCAGCCCCCTCGAGGACCGCTTGCAGGATTTCATGGCGGAATGGCCTGCGAAGCTCGCTTGGGAGATCGATGTTCGCCGTGGAGAGGCAGCCAACAAGGATGGGTTTCGCAGTGTTTTCGGAGGGGAGGATGTTTTCGGAGGGAAAGATGTTTTTGGAGGAACGGAGGTTTCTGAGGAAACGATCGTCGTTGGAGAGACCGATACCCTTGAGGAGGTAAAGGCTCCAGGACTCGCCTTGGTATCCGCCCATGGTCTCTTTCTCCAGAGCCAGAATCGTCATCAAAGGATGTTCCAGGGAGCTCTTGTTTGCCAGGCGGACAAGAGCGCTAAGCCGGTCGAGAAGATCTTTCACGCCGGGGACTTGGCGGTTCGAGGAGAAGGCTCCCAGCCCCTTCACGGACTCACCGCCTTTCTCTTTTCCTGCTATGGCGCGGGCACTCCGGAGGAAGATGATTTCCCTCAGCACACTGCGGAGGGCTTGAAGGTGGAACAGGTGACGAAGCCGAGTCGCCTCGCCGATGAGCCCTTCCTGGCTGCCCTGCCCCAGCAGATGCTGCGCCAGGGAGCCCTGGCAGTGGTGGGGCATGTGGATCGCGGTTGGACCCTCTCTTTCGCTTGGACCTTGGCTCACCGCACAACGGATGGTGTGAGAAGTTTGGAGGACAGCCTGAAGCAGCTCTTTCGTGGCCACCGCATAGGCCATGCCCTGCGTCCCTTGCATCGGCGCTATACGGCGTTGGCGGCTCATCTAACGGATCCCCTGGACCACTTGCGCCGCGGGGAATCGCCGGACCCTCGTCGCCTTGCCCTACAGTGGACAGCCCACCACGATGCTCGCAACTTCGTCCTTTTGGGAGATCCAGCCACCTACCTCCTCGGCCAGCGGGACCCGAATCGATCCCTTTGTTGTGACCGCTGGACGACTTCTCCGGCCTCTGTCGAATCGCTGCCCCCGGCGGGCTTCCAACTGAGTGCGGATCTACAGGAATACTTGGAGACGAAGGCCGAATCCACCTCCATGACTCCGCATCAGTACCTCGAAGAGATCTTGCGCCAGAAGCGAGCCAAGGAAGAACCGGTCTGCGTCCAGGAGTCCTCCGGAGGTGCCTTGTGACCCTCCGGCAGGTCGAAGGCCTTCAGCGTGGAGGAAAGCGGGCGCTGTTGATCGGTATCAATGACTATCCCCACTTTCGTTTCGAAGCACAGCTGAAGGGGGCGGTGCACGATGTCGAAACCATGGACTCTTTGCTACGGGATTTTGGGTTCGACACGGAGGATGTGGAGATCCTCACCAATGACAGAGCGACTCGGGCCGGGATCGTCTCGGCCATGCAGCGGCTGCTCAGCAGAACTTGCCGAGGGGATACGGTTGTCGTGCATTTCTCGGGTCACGGCTCTCGGCGAAGAGCGCCGGGTTGCATTTACCGGGGAGAAGACTTGGAAAGTGTCTTGGTGACCAACGACAGCAGTCACGAAGGGGATGAGCCGAACCGCGATATCAGTGGCTCGGAGCTCTACACCTGGCTTCGCCACCTCTCGGTCCTGACACCTAGAGTCACCCTCGTTTTGGATTGTTGTCATGCGGGAACCATGGCCCGCAAGCCCGGGGCAGAGCTTCGAGTGTCGAGGCAGCGAGGAGATGGAGTCCGGGTTCGAGAGGTGGAGCCGGACGAGCGTTTCATGGAGGAGCTACCCTTTCCCTGGTCGATGGACGATACGGCTCTGCCGGGCCCTGGAGAGACAGATTGGTTGCCCATGAACGAGGCCTTGACTCTCATAGCAGCTTGCACGGGAAACGAGCGTGCCAGCGAAATGAACATTGAAGATGGTAGTTCTCTGGTGTCCCAAGGGGCTCTCACGGAAGCTCTTGGGGTCGCCTTGAAGGAAGCGCCCGAAGGAGCTACTTACAACGATCTCCTCCCAGTGATTACCCACCGGGTGCGCAGGCTGTATCCGGACCAACATCCTCAAATCGAAGGCGCCAGGAATCGGGTCATTCTGGGAATCGAAGAGCGCCGACCAAGAAGAGAGGTCTCGGTGATCTCGAGCCGCCAATCCGATTTGGTGCTCGATGTCGGCAGTCTTCATGGAGTTGGCGCCGGGAGCATCTGGGGAATCTATCCGCCGACTTTCGACAAGCTTACCGGGGAGGCTCCCTGGAAGGCGCAGGTCACCTTAACGGCTCCCGGTCGCAGCGATGCGATTCTTCTACCAGGGGGCGCTCGAGGGGAGGTGCCGATTGGTGGACCGGCCGTAGAGTTGGTGGCCAGTCCCCATCCCGCTCCTTTGGTGGTGGCTTTGGAGATTCCGGAAGCCCATCGCGATTGGGGCGCTGAGCTAGCCTTGGTCATCGATGGCCTGCCGTCGGTACGGCGAACAGAGGACTCTTCCCGAGCAGATATCGTGGCTGCCATCCTCGAGCCGCGTAAATTCCCGAGGCCGAAGGCTCGAGCGGCCAAGCTTGGAGCTGTAAAAGAGCCGGTGTGCGTGCTAGTGGATGCGAAGACCAACGATCTTACGGCTCGCTGGCAGCCTCTGGCTCATCTCTTGGCCTTGACTAACACAAAGGAAAATCTGGAGGGGATCGCTAGTTTTCGGCATTTTCTGGGCCTAGACAATTCCCACGACGACTCCTTGAAGGGGAAGGTGAGGATGGAGCTTCTGCGCCGGGACCTTGCTAGAGACGGTGGTTGGATTCCCGCGGTTCCAGCACAGGAGGAGGAAGGGGGAGTCATCGACTTTGACTGTGGAGAATATTTTGCCATCGACTTCTTCAACGACCACGACAAGCCCCTATTTATTCATCTATTCGATCTCGGTCTGAGCGGTCGTATCGATCCCCTTTTCCCTCTACCGGGAGCTCAGGAGCCTCTTTCGCCGAGAAAGCGGTTTAGGCTCGGCGATCGGAAGGGGCAGGAGCTTTGGTTCGAAGTACCGGACACTTTGCCCTTCGAAGAACCAGGGGCCAAGGATTGGGCTGGGCTGGAGACCTTCAAGCTGTTGGTCACCGAGGAGCCCACGGACCTCGCCTCTCTGGCTCAGGAGAGCTATCGATCACGAGCTGGCGCTTCAGGAGCCCTGGGGCATTCTCTGGGGCAAGTGCTGGCCCCTATTTTCCACAATGCTCGACGTGAGGCCCGATCCGGAGTCAGCCCTCGCTCCGAGGCTTGGTGGTCCGAGTCGGTGACTCTTCGATTGCGAAGATACTCTCAGGAAACAGGTTCCTAGTTGGCTCAGCTAGCACCATAGAGACCAGGCACCGATCTCATGTAAGGGGAAACCCTCCTGCCTCAAGGCTTCGACTCGAGTTCGCCGCAGAGCCTCTGCTGGCGAGTGGGAGATGAGATTGCGGTAGAAAAGGGGCATAAAGCGCCTGGTGTGCCGGTCGGAGACACTGTAGCGACTGGCTAGGACATAGGTTACGCCGGCTTCCATCAGTGCCCAAGCCAGGCCTTGGACACCGGTCCCGTTTCCCAGGGGCCCTGCCATGCTTTCGCAGGCGGCCAATACCACCAACTCAACTCCCTCGAGCGGGAGGTTGCGCAGCAGCCGGAAGGGCAGCAAGGGGCCAGCGGCGCCGCCCGGTTCCGGCGCCAGGACCAGGGCGCAGGCATCTGGGTACTCCCAATCCGCATGGCCGTGGCAGGCCAGGTGGAGGGTCGCTGGTTGGTGTTCCTCGAGGGCTTTGGAAAGGTTCTCTAAGTGTGCATCATCCCGTAGGAGAGTGTGCACTCCGAGAATACCGTTTTGTTGCAGGAGCTCTGAGATCGCGACGATCTCTTGTCGTGAGGAAAGGAGATCATAGGGCGGAATCTCGCCGAGGCCAAGCCACCCTCGAGACAAGTCGATCTGTTTCTCCGCAGATTTGAGAGGAGTTGGGCGTAGGCAGTATCGAAGCGCAAGTTTCTCACCGAGAGATCTCTCGGGTGTTTTGGGATCGGGCAGAGTCTCGAGAGGGAGTGTGTAGAACAGTGCGTCAGGATAGAGATCCAAATAATGCGCTTCTTGGCGAGATTCGAGAATGGTCGGTGGCAAGATGCTAGCAGCCGCTCTTCCTGTTGCCTCCGGGTCATGACTCGCATCGCGTTGTTCTCTTCGTCGCGTGGAGCCGACCTCCCGGCTGATCAAAGTTGCCGGGGAGCCGCCGGTCGCCTGCGCCTCGAGATAGGAGGAGTATTCCAAAAGGGGGGAGAACACAGTCTCATCGAGGTTACTGAGCTGCTTGGCTTGAAAAGAACCTGCGTTCCGGTGAAGTAAAAGGAAAGAGTCGCTAGCTAGGGAAAACCTGAAACCGAACCACATCAAGGCCTCGCCTGGTCCGAGAGAAGGGGCGGTCGCTGCCTCTTCCGTCTGGGAGCTCAGGGCCTGATGGGACATCTCGTGGGAGATGACTTTTCTGAGAAAGTTTCTGAGAAAGGTCTCTCGATGATTGTTGAGCTCGAGGGAGTGAACCTCTTCGGGAATCTTGCCGGATCTGAGAGATTGCTCGAGCTCCTGGCACTTTTCCACATGGTAGATCAGCCCTCGATGAAGCGAGTCTTCAAGCAGACTGAGCCGTTTTGCATCATCGCTGCTCAGGCGGATCCGATCTCGTTGCAGCTCGGGATTCCTGGTCGACGATACAAGCTCCCAGGCCGCCTGGAGAATCGCCTGGGACTCTTCCTCATGGGGGCTGAGAGTTTTGAATCGGAGCAGCGCGAGAAGGACTACTTCCAGTGAGTACTGGAGGTTCTCACGGTACCTTCGGCGAGCCGGTAGGCTCGTTAACCTGAACAGGCCTTGCCCGAAAAGCACCCGAATCTTGCAAACCCAGCTCAGGGCAAGTTTCAAATCTGGGGAGGTCCGAGTTGCCTCAGCTTCGACGGCGTGAACCAGGCATTCCATACTGCGATTTGGGGGCGCCAGCTCCAAGAGCTGTGGCGTGATCTCTCGGAAGGTTTGAGCCGCAAAGTCGGGGTTGCCCAAATAAACTGATTGACGGGCTGAAAACACCTGACGCCCAAGGGCTTCCAGCTGGTTCTTGGGAGGACTTCGAAACAGGATTTCTATGGTCTTTTGGGCTCTCTCCGGAGTACCTAGGATGTGGCAGTAGGAGATGAGATAGCCTAGCCATCGGTCGTGGAACCAGGTATCTCTCGTGTTCCGTTGGAGGTGATTCTCCAGCATCGAGAGGGCTGAGCTCAGTTCGTCGAGGTCGCTTCCGGGTCCTTGACGTAGCCGGGCCAAAAGCCTTGCTTGGATTCGTCCCTCGGGAGTGCGTGCGCCCGACTTACCATCATCCACGTAGAAACCTAGCTCGTCCAATAGGCTCAAACGGGTCCGATCCCAAACGCGCAGCAGAAGCTCGTTGTCTGCCTGCCCAGATTTGTCCGATACCAGCTCGAGCAATCGATAGGCCAAAGCGAGGTCTCCGGTGATTACCAACAATCTGACGGCTTGGGTCAGGAGTTTCAAGACCTCGTTTGCATCGGTCAATCCTCGTACACCCTGCCGCAATACCTCAGCGGCTGCGTGATAGTTGCCGGCAGCCTCGAGGCCTCTGGATTTTTTTAGGAGAGCCGCGGCGTCTTCAGTAGGTTCTGGCGACGAATCCCGAAAAGGATCGCGCTCGGAGGCTGGGCGGAAATCCTTGATCTCCAGTAATGACTCCGGGTCGACTTTGTTCCAAAGTTTGCAGTCCTCTATAGCTCCTTTGTAGTAGTGGTTGACCCGGCAGGGGAAGAACTTACAGCAATAGCAGTTGCTGGACCCTCCGAATCGATCATCGTTGTGAATCAGGAGTCGAGAGCCGCTTTGCGAAACTGTGATGGAGCGCCCGCTTCGGGAGGCGGCGGAGTGCTCCTCGATACCAAGCAGTTCCAGTGCCTTTGCCGTGGAGGACGGAGGGTGATGGTGATATTGGTTCTTTAGAAGATTGAGCAACAGAGGGGCGAAGTGAGTTTTTCCGGACAGCCCCATGAGATCTACTAGATGACTGCTGCCATAGCGGTCCAAGGAAGGCTTTTTGTGAACCGCTGCTGCCAGCAAGAGATCACGAAACAGGGCGATATCCGATCCAAACCTCTCGATGAGGCAGAAAGCCGCGGCGCGGCGATCAAATGAATCTTCTGAGAGGATCGAAATGATCTGATCTGCATCAATGACAATATTAGATGTAGCCCACAGCAAGAGAGAGATTCCTCGACCGATGGGTCGGCCGGAGACCTCGTTCAATGCCTCGTTGATTTTCAAGCTTCGAACCCTACGGAGGAGGTCTTGGTAGTCTTGCTTGGTTCTGGTGGCCTCCAACCATGCCATACCGTTCTCGAGGAGATCTTCGCAGGAGCCGTCAGCTTGGGGTAAGGTCATTTTGGGGTCAATTTCTTTGAGGGTATTGATCTTTTTTCTTGGCTACTGCAGCTCGGTGCCGGAGGCCAGGTTTGCTAAATCCTTTATCTCCCAAGCCGGGCCCTCGCCAGGGTAGAGGAAAATGAGATCTACTTTGCAAAAGCCAATAGTTGTCCACAGGACAAGTCGACTGCTCTAGGGAGTAGCTGTCGATTGGCTGCATCGTACCCGCGAGCAGCGCCCTCGAGAGGGTCTTGGTCGTTGGAGCCAGCCGCGAAGGCGTTGAGAAGAGCTACGAAACCTTTGTACGTGTTACTCAACGTTTTGGCAGATCTGCACTTTTGAAGGCGGGAGGTGACGTTTTCGTCGAGGTACCAATATTCAGTTCGGGAGCTGCCACTAGGAAAGGTGTAGACGAACCTTCCATGCATCTTGTCTCGGGCCCAGCTGCCAGTTCGTTTGTGGGTATTTTTCCAGTTTCTTCCATCCACCATGAAGTAGGTGCCCTGTCCGCTCTTTCTACCGTCTGCCCATCCTCCGGCATAGAGGTTCCCATTGGAGAAGAGGTAGGTTCCCTGGCCGTTTCGACAATCTCCTTGAACACACCCGGGGCTAGCTTTGCGGTAGGGATGGTGCTTGGTCTTGAGCTTCTTTGCTTCGGCAGTAGTCGGCAGAATAATCGTGATGAGGCAGGCTGCGAGAAGGCTCTTGTACATATTCCGACTCCCTAATTTCTGAGATCGTTCGAGACGGGTAAGGGGGGAGCTAGCCAACAGGGGGGACTTTGGCCGATGGTCCTACTTTTTCCCGAATAGCGATTTGACGACCTTCTCCGCTTTCTTCTTGGATTTTTCCTTTCGACGTTCTTCCAAGCTCTTGAGTGTGTTCTTGCTCTGATCAACGAGGCCCTTGGGTGAAGTCCACTTCGTTCCCATAACTATCTCCTTTGGTTCCATGAGGACAACCTCCCCATTGAGAGCTGCCCGAGCTCACTACTATTTAGAGCGAAGAACAGGTTCCCGAGGGGTCACCACGTAGAGGTCAAGGGTCGGCCAGAGGAGGACGGGGAGCTGATTTCCAGAAAGGCGAAGCAGAATCACCCTCTCCGGGAGTCCTAGAACGGGGGGCTGGGCTGTGGGAATGTGTGGGTAGCTCAGGCAACAAGTGGGGAGGCAGTGCTGCTATACTCATACCCTGCTATGTCAATGGATACCAATATTACTGAGATGCTCCAGTCTTGGGGGGAGGGAGATCCAGATGCTTTCTCCCGCTTGGTGCCCATGGTGTACAAGGATCTTCACTCCATGGCTAGTTTCTTTTTTCACCGGGAGTCCGAATCGCACACGCTGCAACCGACGGCCTTGGTGAACGAAGTCTATCTGCGAATGTTTCGGGAGGAGGACCTTCGTTGGGATAACCGTCGCCAGTTCTTCGGGTTTGCTTCCAAGCTGATGCGGAACATCTTGGTTGATCACGCGCGAAGCCGCCAGGCGATCAAGAGGGGCAACGGAGCGATTCATATCCCTCTAGAGGACGTTCTGGGGCTGTCCATCGATACCGGCCCGGACCTCCTGGCCATCAACGAGGCCTTGGAGCTCTTGGGGCAGGAAGATCAGCGGCAGAGCGAGATCGTTCATATGCGCTTCTTCGTTGGTTTGACCGTCGAGGAGATCGCGCAGGTTCTCGAGACATCTCCCTCCACTGTAAAGAGGGAGTGGAGGGCTGCCAAATTCTGGTTGCACCGCCACTTGGCCCAGCAGCCTGCACCTCAGAGCCCAACCTCCGCCTCCTAATGGTCAGTGATCTCTGGGTCCTTGGCCTGTGGGATCAGGATTCTACGCTTGTATTCAGTGAGGGACGGCTTTCGCCGAGGAGGTAGCTCGCTACGGGGCACCTCTCGGCAAGCCCTCGAATACTGATGAAGAACGACCGGTGGCCACAGGCCAAACCTATTCTCATGGAAGCCCTGGAGCTTCCCCTTGACGAGCGTGGTGCCTTTTTGGACCGTATCTGTGCTGGCGATGCGGACCTACGGGCCGATGTGGCGACCTATCTTTCGGCAGAGTCGGAAGTAGAGGCTTTTTTGGAGCGACCGGTGGTCGACCTGTTGGCAGCCCGACCTCTTCCTTCCCGGGAAGGACAGCGCCTCGGCCCCTTCTTACTCGAGAAGCGACTTGGCCAGGGCGGTATGGGAGAGGTCTACCTTGCCCATAGAGCGGACGAGACGTTCGATCAGGCGGTCGCGGTCAAGATTCTCAAGCGGGGTCTGGACACGACAGAAATTCTGCACCGGTTTCACCAGGAAAGGCAGATTCTTGCCAACTTGGAGCACCCGAATATTGCTCGCATTGTGGATGGTGGTACGTCTAGCGATGGGCTCCCCTATCTGGTGATGGAATACGTGGAAGGCAGGCCCATTCACCGTTACTGCGAAGAGCAGGCCCTACCGATCCACCAGCGCCTAGACCTCTTTCGCACTGGTTGTACAGCGGTGCACTTTGCCCATCAACGGCTGGTCGTGCATCGCGATCTCAAACCGGACAACATTTTGGTGATGGCGGATGGCACGCCGAAGCTTCTCGACTTTGGCATTGCTCGCATTTTGGATTCCGACGAAGGGTCAGCCCTGACTCAGACTTTGCGAGAGCTACGCATCATGACCCCGGCCTGGGCGAGCCCGGAGCAGCTTCTGGGGCACCAGGTGACGACCGCGACGGATGTGTACTCTCTGGGCGTGTTGCTATTCCAGCTCTTAGCCGGGCAGGCTCCCTTCCAAAAAAAGGGCCGGACCACCCAGGCTCTGATTCAAGAAGTCTTGGAGACGGCCTCTCCGAAACCGAGTCAGTCCTTGCCGGATCCAGGGGAGGGGCTCGCCGTTCACCGGCAGCTTCGCCGTCAATTGGAGGGAGATCTGGACACCATCGTCGCCAAGGCGATGCACAAGGAGGCGAAGCGCCGCTACGGATCTGCAGCGGAGCTCGGAGAGGATCTGCGGCGCCACCTGGCCAGTGAACCGGTTGTCGCTCGTCCGGATAGTGTTTGGTATCGCACCCGCCGCTTTGTTCGACGAAATCCTCTAGCGGTTGTAGCAGCGAGTCTGATTCTCATTCTGGTGACCTCTTTTGCGGGAGTGCTTTCCGCGCAGCTGCGGCGTACAGAGGTGGAGCGGGATCGAGCGGAAGCCGCACGGATTCGGGCTGAGACCTATCAATCTACCCTGTACTCGATTCTTGAAGCCATAGACCCTTCCGGCTTGAAGGAACAGACCGCGAAGGATGCCAAGAAGATTCTGGCAGTAGCCGAAGAGAAAATGTCCGATTTGGCGCCCATCGATCAGGCTTCCCTCTCCAACCGGTTAGGGCTCATTCTTGATCAGCTTGGCTTTTCCGACGAGGGGCGAGCACTTCTCTTGCGTTCGAAGCAGCTCTTCCAAGATTTGGACCCGAAGGACAAGACAGAGTTTGCAGATGCTTTGAACAACCTGGGGATGAACGCTGTCCGTCGAGACTCGATTCCTGAAGGAGAGGGCCTGTTCCTGGAAGCCTTGGCTCTACTGGATGCCCAAGGCGTCGACATGCCGCTGACCCGAGCGAAGATCAATAGCAACTTGGTGACAGTTCTCGAAAGGGATGGCCGATACGCGGAGGCGGAGATGGCCTACCGGGCCATCCTCGAGGTAAAGCGAGAAACTCACGGAGAGGACTCCCTCGAGTTCGCTGTGACCCTGAACAACCTCGCTGCCTGCTTGGTAAAGCAAGATAAGTGGCAAGAGGGCGAGTCACTGGCCCTCGAGGCGGTTCGGATTCGCCGTGAGAAGCTCGGGGCCGAGCATCTTGGGGTGGCCACGTCGCTCATGAATCTGGCAGCAGCTCAGGGGGCAAAGGGAGATTCTCAGGCAGAAATCGATTCCTATTGGGAGGCGCTGCGCATTCGCCTGGCTTCTCTGCCGGAAAAAAGCCCTCTAGTAGCGCAGGCCCGCGGTGGTTTGGCCTTTGCTCTGTTGGAGAGAGGGGGGAAGGAGGATCTGCATCGGGCCGAGGAGATCTTTCGTTCGGCCCTATCGGCCTATCTGGCAACTTACCCAGATCATCGCTATGCCCAGATCCTGCGACGCAACCTTGCGGATACTCTGGTTCGTCAGGAGCGGGCGGTGGAAGCCGAACCTCTAGCCCGTCTTGCTGTTGAGGAGCTGAGAAAGTCTTACGGTTTTGGGCATTGGCGTATCGCAGACGCGGAGAGTGTCTTGGGTTCAGCCCTAGCGCAGCTCGGGAACTTCGAGGAAGCGGAACCGCTTCTGGTGTCGAGCCTGCCATCTATCCGCAAGGGCACGAGTGAGAATTCTCGCTATGCCCGCAGAGCTGAGAAGAGGCTGGCGGAAATGCGCGCTCTCGAGGCTAGGTAGCCTCTCTAACTCTCTTCAGCCTCAGAGCCTTCGTCGGGGTTTGAAGGGCTAAGAGTTAGACGGGCGGCAAGGGGCCTCTTTGTCGTTCCTGTATCGTTCCTCTGTCGACGAAGCCAGCTAGATTTCACCCGGAAAAGTATCTTGAGATTTCTCTCAAGACGTTTCGCCGGTCATAAACCTTGAAAAAGTGACAGGTTTCATCCCTAACGGCCCAGCCAGCCACCGTAGAGCCTTCCCGCGGTGATCAGCTCTCACGAGTCCCCCTCACACCGTTGTGAATGTCATGCTTCTGAGCACGTCCAGTGCTTTGGATTGATCACAGATCTATAGGAATGTTCCAGGGGCTGGTCCCTTCTTTCTCGACTTTTCGCTTGTATAGGCGAATCTTCCCCTAAGTAGCCATGAGAGTGGCGGTTGGTGCCTCAGAATGAGTTGTACCGGGGCCCTCTCTTGTTTCTGAAAGACGAATTCCGTGGGAATGAAGCGATAAGAATGAGCAGGACCCGAAGTGAACAAGACTTCGCCGTAGCGATCGAGGAGGTCTCTGGAGGTAGATACCGATCATTCGTATTGTCGGGAACCGTTGGAGCTCATTCCAGCTCTCCCTTTGAGCCTCCCTTCGATCCAAAAGAGACGGAGAATATTCTTCTCAGTCTTGGCGAACAACCGAGGTCAGGGATTTTCGCAAACGCCACCTCTCTGGTGGGTGTTGAACCAAACCGGGAGGTCTTTCGGCAGAGTATTGAAAGGTCCACGGACTTGAAGGAGGTTGGCTTAACTCTATACCGATCGCTTTTCCGGGACGCCGTCGGGGCTAGTTTTCGTCAGAGCCTCGAACGGGCCCGGGCTATCCCGAATGCTCGCGTTCGGTTGCGATTGGTCTTTGGCGCTGGCGAGTCGGGGCCGGATTATCTTGCGGCTCTGCCGTGGGACCTATTGCATGCTCCCGAAGCTCAGGACTTTATGACCCTTGGCGACGAGGTAAGCGTGATCCGCCAGCTCCGAGTTCCTGAAGCGACCAGTCAAGAGCCAGCGGACTCTACTTTGCGAGTGTTGGTGGCCATGGCAACGCCCACCGGGCTTCATCCACTGCGGTTGGATCGTGAGTGGGAGAGTTTCGAGCAGATTCTCGGCAAAGTCCCCGGAGTCAAATTCGAGCCCTTCGAAAGAGCCCGGATCGAAGACTTGAGGGATCGTCTCCTCCAGGGAAAATTTCAATGCCTCCACTTCATGGGGCATGGCGACTTGGATAGAGATAAAGGAGTGGGAGAGCTTTTCTTCGAAGCTGACGACAGATCTCCTCGACCGATTTCCGGTTCGCTTCTAGCTGCAAATTTGAGGGATCTGCCGGATCTCCGGTTGACGGTACTCAATGCCTGTCACAGCGGAGCTCTGGCCTTCGGAAAAGGGGTGGATCCGTTTCTTGGAGTGTCCGCCTCTCTCTTGCGGGCCGGTCAGAGCGCCGTCGTAGCTATGCAGACGAGTGTTCCCGATTCCCATGCTAAGGCCTTTAGCAGGGGGTTTTACGGTGCCCTAGCTCAGGGTCGGCCCACCGAAACGGCTCTTTTCGAGGGCCGCTTGCGCATGCTCAATACGGCTGGTGAGCGATCTTCTTCGTGGGCCGTTCCAGTGCTATTTATGGCGCCCGGTGCGGTTCAGGCTCTGGTGGCCAGAGATCGACGGGAGGAAACCGAACTCGCAGAGTCGGCAGAAGAGCCGAATCTCTCTTCCCCGGTACCGATTCCGCCGACCCAGCCTAAAGGTGCAGACTTCGGAAGGGCGGCGTCCAAGTGGGCGGTCGGCTGCCAGGCGGGAGCCATCATAGCTGCTGTACTCCTGGTTCTGATGATCGGTTGGTGGGTCGGTAGCCGGCTTCCCGAGAGTCCTTCTCGAGATGGGATTCTCGAGCTAGAGGGTTCGACCATGGATGGTGGCGAGGTCAAGACCGAGGCGGAGGGCGATGCAGAAGGCGGTGCAGAAGTGGCGGCCATGGATGACCCGCCGTCTGCGGTTCGGTCGGGGCCAAGGCCGAAGGCCCCCGTTCAGTCAGCGCCGAAGGTGCCCCTTTTGCCTATCCGGGAGGGGAGCGTTGCTCTTTTGGTCTACAACAACGGTACGGGAGCAGCGGACCGGCAATTGGGCCGGATCTTCGAGACCGCTACCGGTGCCGACCTTCAAGGCAATTCAATCCTTCTGCCTCAAGTAGACGGCCCTGTCCTCGAAGACATCATGGGCGGCGACTATTCCCGGCTGTCTTCGGCTAAGGAGACCGCGTGGGGTGTCGAGTCTCTCGTGCTTATTACCGCCAGTCGCAGAGAGCTGACGGCTCCATCGTCCAATTTGAGAGCTGTAGGTCTGAGTGCCGCGTTTACCGTCATTTCTCTTCGCAACCAAACCGTCGCCTTTCGTAGTCGCGGAGAGCACACGGGCATGGGGATATCAGAGGACGCTGCGCTGGTCCAAGCTGCGGACAGGTGCACGCGAGAAATAGTGGAATCTATTAAGGAAGGTAATTTCGGTGGATAGGTTTAGCAGAATTGAGGCAGTAGGTGTTCTGGAATCTCTTGTTCTCATAGCGTTGGCTTGTGGGTCGATAGCAACTTCTAAACCGAGAAAAACCACTCTCCATGAGTCTCGCCACCTGTGAGTGTCGCTCATAGAAGTGAACAGAGATCAGCTCTACGCACCAGGGGAGCCGACTGGTTGGACCACTGAAAGATATTCCTTTTCCTGTCCTAGTGTCAGATTTAGATGAGTGATTTCAAAAAGATGGTAAGTGACCGTAGAGCTGCGGAGTTTGTCTTGGCTATTCAGAAGCAGTCGGACGGAAGCTACCGGTCCTTGGTACTGGATGGCGCCGTTGGTGCCCACTCGGGCTGTGCATTCGAACCGCCGTTTGGTCCAGAGGAAATCAAGGACATTCTTTTGTCTTTGGCGGGTCAACAAGGACAAGGAATCTTCTCCGGAGTTACAGGGGCAGTAGGTAGCGACGGGAGGAGGGAAGTCGGTCGACCGAAGGTTGGGAAGAGAGTCGATCTCGAGTCTGTTGGGAAGAGGTTGTATGACGCTCTTTTCCAGGGAGATGTCAAGGAGAGCTTTGATCGGAGTTTGGAAAGGGCTCGCGCAACTCGACCTTGCCGTTTGGTGTTGCGGCTAGTTTTCGGTTTTGGGGATCGGAGTCCTGACTACCTCGCATCTTTTCCATGGGATCTCCTCCACGATCCTGATGCCTCTGATTTCCTAGTTCTCGGGGATGAAGTCAGCCTGGCTCGCCAGCTTCGAGTTCCGGATGTCACCGAGCCTGACCTTGAGGGGAGGAACCTGCGCGTTCTCGGAGTGATGGCTCAGCCGGCCGGCATGAGTTCTCTGAGGTTGTACCAGGAGTGGGAGGCTATCAAGGAGGTAACGAAGACTTCTCCGAAGGTAGAGGTAGAGCTTTTCGATCGAGCTACCGTCGAAGAGTTAAGGGATCGTCTCGATCGGGGTAGATTCGATTGCCTTCACTTCATGGGGCACGGGGACTTGGAGGGAATCAAGGGTGTAGGCGAGCTGTTCTTTGTGACCGCTCAAGGCTCTCCTAGCCCCATTTCCGGTCCTCTACTGGCTACCAACTTGCGGAACCTACCGAGCCTTCAACTCGTCGTCCTCAATGCGTGCAACGGAGCAGCCTTCGCATTCGGGAAGGGAATGGATCCGTTTCTCGGCGTCGCCTCTTCCCTGCTGAGGGAGAAAATCCATGCAGTGGTGGGGATGCAGACAAGCATCTCCGACAGATCAGCAAAGCATTTCAGTACGGGCTTTTTTCGAGCATTAGGGCGAGGGTGCCCACTGGAGACAGCTCTTTTCGAGGGTCGGTTAGAAATTCTCAATAGGGATCGCAGGGAAGGTGGCGCCTGGGCTGTTCCAACTCTCTTTAAGGCGCGAAGCCGCCGGGATCGGGCCCCTTCCGACGGCAGCGTTCCGGTCCCCGAGCTTCCTCGAGAGAAGTCGGAAGGGTTGCTCGAAGAAGGGCTTCGAAGGTTTCGGAACGGCAATACTGAAAGCTCTCGGATTTTCTTTAGGAAAGCGATGGTCGAAGATCCCACCTTCGACTGGCCTCGGCTCTACCTCAGTCTCATTGCAATGACAGAACGGGCGCCAGCTCTTATGGGACTCCAGAGAGCTCACGAGCTCAGTCGTAGTCTGGCTGTGCTTGTTGGGTCAGAGGAAGAGGCCGTCAAGTCGTTGGCGAAGATCTTGCTGTACCTCGTAAACCACGACTTCTACGAACAGAAGGGCATCAAGCCAATGGCTCGGTCTGTCCCTTTTGAAGAGGTTCGGCAGGCGAGGGGTCTCCTGTCGAAAGAACAGATCAAGAGTTTGTCAGGGGTCAAAAAGTCGCGGAAATCTACGCTTCTTCTCGAGCTTCCGATGTCGAGATGATGGAGAGTAACTAGAGGTCAAGGAGGGATTTGAATGGAGTCCGAGAGTCGAACCTTCAAAGTGAGTGGATATCCAAACTACCTGGAGTGGTACCGATGTTACGAGGATCCGTCCAAGGATCATCCCATGGATGGGATGGAATTTCTGGACAATCGAGAGAGATGGAGTGAGAGAGAGAACGCGAAATGGAACTTCTTTTACCAGCCAGTTCGAGGTTGGGTGGGGAGGCCTCAAAAGGCCTTGATTCGAAAGAGGAAAGCTGGAGTTGCTACGGCACGAAGTCGACTTCGCATGGGGTTGAAGAGTCTGTCGTGGGGTCTGTTCCTCTCATTGATCGTGCTTCTTGCTAGCCTGCGATACTGGCAGGATGTTGCCTTCTTGCCTATCCTCTTTGCTGGGTTCAAGGGAGTGAAGTTTTATCTTCTGAAGAGATCGATGACGAAACTGATCCTCCAATGGGAGCAAGATATCGCTGCGCTTCGGCAGGAGATCGAAGTACTAAAGGGTCTACTTCCTTCTGTGCCGGATACATCGCAAGTGGAGCAGTGGCTGAAGGAAGAGATGCAGGCGCTCGAGCGCTCCTGCCTCGCCGAGATAGTCAATGTGTCTCCGGCAGAGGAGACTCTCTTTGACTGCATACGGCACTCTCCCATTGAGAGCGGTGATCACAATCGATATGACTTGCACGGCTTGCTGATCGAGGGTTGGGGACCTGTTCAACCGGAGGTGTTCAAAGGACCTTTTGGCAAGGAGAGGACGGGGATTCACCGGGTCGTAAGAGATATCGGTACGAATGTGGCAACTTTTCGTGTGGGGAGCCGAGCTCAGCCCATGAATAGGGTTGCGTATCTTCAGTTCGTCTTCTTACTCCAAAACAATATCAATGTCTACGGATTCTTCTACGACTTCATCACTGGTGTGCAGTATGGGAAGCGGAGCGAAACTTTTCAATACAGTCATGTGACGAACTATTCCATTCGCGAGGTCGAAGCGGATGAGGATCGCTTGATCCGCCAGGTCGACCTGCCTCCGGCCTTGGCTAGGAGTGTCTTTGGAAGAGAGGTTTCTGCGTTCTTCCTAGCGGTTTCTAGTGGGTCTCATTTTCAATGCGTTCTGACAGATGACACGTTGGTCAATGGAATCAACGAATGGCTGAAGGTCGACTCTGAGTTCCGAAAAAAACAGCAGGAGCTGATCGACCGGAGCGAACTGAAGGATGAGTATCAGAAGGGCTTCACCATGGCCGAGTCGGAGATGGGTAATTTGGGAGAGAAGGCGCGCCGAGCTCTTGGGAAACACGTCGGCAGCGACGACACTCTGGTGGAGGAGTGGGCCAGGGAGGAGAGGAGGGATCTGGAGGAAGCGCTCCTCGAGGTCGACGCCCGGCGGCGGTTCTTGGAGGATCGTAGAATCCACGTGGCGCGCAGGGTCTTGCAGCAAATTCGTCAAGAGATCGAGGATTTTGTAGCAGGGGCTGCTGGCCGGAGACAGGAAGGGGCTCTGTAGTCGGTCGGAGGAGGATGTTCTTCTGCGATTCCCACCGAGCTCGTTCCGAGGTGCCGCAGATGTTTGGAGATCCAAGGAAGCAGGGCGTTTCTGGGACGCAGCCAGAGTCCCATTCTCCCCTGTCGCAGAATCGCCTTCTGGGGCAGGAGATCTGGGTGGAATTTCGGCAGTAGTAGAAGATCGGTGAGGGATTCGGGCCAGGGCTGTTGGTAGAGCTCGCACTCTTCCGGCTTAACTTTGGCCAGTACTGAACAGGATTCTGTCAACAGCCACTTTCGGCGGTTTCAGACCTAGCGAAGGACCGCGAGCTCTATCTGTAGCTTGTCAGTCGGTTTTCCGATGGCGGTGTGGCTGTCGGAGCTCAAGGAGTCGGCTCCTTTTTGGGTTTCGCAGCTTTCTTCGAGCTGGGACCGGTATCCCCTCAGCCGGGTCCTGGGTTCGATTCGGTGCGGTTCACGACGAGGAGTGATTCTAGGGAGAGCACCGTGGCTGCCCAGTCTTCGTGGAGATCAGGGACCCGAAAGTGCTAGACTTTAAGGATACTTAGCGGCGCTTCCCTGATGTAGCGCATGAAATTGCCGGTTTTCTGAAATAACAGACTCGTGGAGATGATGTGTCGGTAGCCGCTTCCAAGACGCAGAGCGCCAAGGACCAGAGCGAGGTCGGTGAGGGACTTTGGTCTCGCCTTCGTCTTTCAGAGTCCAAGGGGAAAGAGCTCCTCGGAGTCTTGCTGGTAACGATAGGTTTGCTCCTTGGACTGAGCCTGGTCACTTACCATCCGAGTGATCCCAGCGTTCTGCATCACACAGATGGCACCAGTGGGGAGGTACGTAACTGGATCGGACCCCTGGGAGCACAGATCTCGGGTCTACTCTACGGAGTCTTCGGCCTCAGTGCCCTTTCCCTGCCGCTTCTATTTTTGCTTTCAGGAGGTCGTCGGTTTCGCACGGTGAGCACCGAGGCGGTGGTCGGTCGTGGGATAGGTGCATTGATTCTGGTCGCTGCCTTGCCAGGCTTGATGCAGCTGCTTCTGGGCCAGATCAGTTGGCGTGGTGGCGTGCTGCAAGCCGGAGGTGGTTTTGGGGTCCTTCTCCACGGAGCTCTTTCCAGTCAGCTCAACGCGGTGGGGAGTTTGGTGGTTCTGGTAGCTGCAGTGATCACTGGCATTCTATTGATGGTGCAATCCTCCCTTGGGGAAGTTCTCGACAGCTTACGGCAGTGGTTCGGTGCCGTCTGGCAGCGGGTGATTCTGGCTCGAGCTCGATGGCAGGAGCGACGGGACAAGGACGCTCGGGGAAAGCAGCGCGCCCGCAATCTCAAGCGGGTGATGGAGAAGCATCAGCGCAACCAGAATGGCGGCAGCGAAGCATCTCTGGACGAAGGACCGCCTGCCAAATCCATCACCCTGCCTCCCCCGCGGGTCAAGCAGCGAAAGGGAGAGGTCGAGAAAGCGGTGCGTCGGGTGCGAGTCCAGCCGGAAGCGATGGAGCAGGTTGCTGCGCCGATGCCCGGCAGGAAGACTCCCGCTCGCTCCGCCAAAGCAGCGCCTCAAAAAACCATCGCTTTTGCTGAACCGGCGAACCCAGGCCAGCTTCCCCCGGTCAATCTTCTCCAACTCACCGACGAAGGAAGCCGAATCGACGAGAACGAGTTAGTTCGTCGCGGGGAAATGATCCGTAGTCGCTGTGCCGAGTTTGGGGTCGAGGGAACGGTGGTGAGTATCAACCCGGGGCCGGTGATCACCGTCTACGAATTTCAACCTGCTCCCGGAGTCAAGGTCAGTCAGATCGTCAACTTACAAGACGATCTAGCCTTGGCTTTGAAGGCAGACTCCGTTCGCATCGACCGTTTGGCGGGCCGGTCCACCCTTGGCATCGAGGTGCCCAACAAGGAGCGCTCGGTCATTCGGCTGGGATCTTTGATGGCTAAGGATGCCTTCGTCAACGCTCCGTCGCCTCTCACTCTTGCTTTGGGCGTCAGCATTGGTGGTGAGCCCTATTACGCGGACTTGGCGACCATGCCCCATCTGCTGGTGGCAGGAGCCACAGGGGCAGGTAAGAGTGTCGGTTTACAGAGCATGATCACCTCGATCATCTACAAGGCAAGCCGGGAGGATGTCCAGTTCATCTTTATCGATCCGAAGAGGGTCGAGCTAGGGGTCTATAAGTCCATTCCCCACCTGAAGGCGGAAGTCGTGGTGGACCCCAAAAAGGCCGCCAATGCGCTGCGGTGGGCGGTGTCCGAGATGGAGCGGCGCTACCGGCTCCTGGCCGAGATTCATGTCCGGTCTATCGGCTATTACAACCAGGCCATTCGCGATCCGGAAGTGCAGAAGCGTCTCTCCTTGGGAGACGAAGAGACCGAAGTCAGCATCGACGACCTCAAGCCTCTGCCGTACTACGTGATCATCATCGACGAATTGGCAGACTTGATGATGGTGGCGTCATCAGAAGTGGAAACCTGTATCGCTCGCCTGGCTCAGATGGCGCGGGCCGTGGGCATCCACTTGATCATCGCCACCCAGAGGCCTTCGGTGGATGTGCTGACCGGCACCATCAAGGCGAATTTTCCTTGCCGCCTGGCCTACGCCACCACTACTCGTCACGATTCGAGGACGATTCTCGACCAGGTTGGTTCGGAGCAGCTCCTGGGCAAGGGCGACATGCTCTTCATGGCTCCCGGGACTTCTCGCATGGTGCGGCTCCACGGGGCTTACATCAGCGAGCAGGAGACCGCGGGTCTGGTGCGGTGGCTTAGGAAACAGGGGCCTCCGGAGCTCGATCCCGCCGTTTTGGAAGAAGCCAAGAAAGAGGCAAAGAGCGGCGGAGGAGGCGGCGACGATGGGGACGAGCTCTTCGACGAAGCAGCTCGATTGGTGGTCGCGGAAGGGCAGGCCTCCGCCAGCTTCCTCCAGCGGCGCATGCGGGTTGGATTCTCCCGAGCTGCTCGCCTCATCGACATGATGGAACAGGACGGCCTGCTCGGACCTCCCCAGGGCAGCAAGCCCCGCGAAGTATTGGTCAAGCCCGATTTCTTCGAAGAGGTCGACCGAGCCCAGGTGGATGGGTAGGAGCTTTCTTCGAGGAGCTCACAGAGCCTTCAGAGTACATGCCAGGAGCGAGAAAGAGACTCATTTCTCGGACTCAACCCGTGCTAGCATCCCGCCATGGGGCGACTCGAGCGTATCGTATTCTTCGGCACACCCTCGTTTGCGGTCCCGACTCTGAAAGCTCTCGCAGAGGCCGGTCGGAAACCTGTGCTGGTGGTGACTCAGCCTTCTCGCCCTGCGGGTAGGGGACGCCGCCTTCAGCTTCCTCCGGTGGGCGAGTTGGCCCAAGAGTTGGAGGTGCCTCTGCTCCAACCGCACCGGGTCAAGAAGCCGGACTTTCTGGACACCATTCGATCTCTAGAGCCTGATGTGGCGGTGGTAGTCGCTTTCGGCCAGATCTTCCCGCTCTCCCTTCTGAAGATACCCCTGAACGGCTGCTTGAATCTTCATGCGTCTTTGCTTCCAGCCTACCGAGGTGCTGCCCCCATTCAAGCGGCCATCGCCGCCGGAGATGTAGAGACCGGGGTGTCGACTATGGTGATGGAAAAAGGGCTCGATTCCGGCCCAGTGCTGCTACAACGTAGCCTCCCTATTGGTGACAAGGAGACCTCCGGGGAATTGGCTCCACGCCTGGCGCAACTGGGCGCTGACCTTATGGTCCAGACTCTCGAAGAGTTGGAGCAAGGGAGTCTCGTGCCGCAGGCTCAGCCGGAGGAAGGCGTCAGCTATGCTGGGAGAATCCAGAAGGAAGAAGGGCGAATCGACTGGAATCTGACCGCAAGTCAAATCTTCTGTCGCCTCAGAGCCTTTTCTCCATGGCCGGGGATTTTCTCGGAGCTCCGAGGGGAAACCGTTAAGGTACTCTTCGCGGAGCCGATGGTTTGCCTTCACCAAGAGACTCCGGGAAGCTATGTGGGTTTAGAAGACGGGCGGATGAAAGTCGTCTGCGGAGGCGGAACGGTGCTAGGAATCGAGAAATTGCAGCGCCCGGGTCGGAAAGCTCTCGACGCCAAAGATTTCTCCAACGGAGAGAGGCTCGAGACCGGAGAACGTTTCGGCGGCCTTTCCTAGTTCGTGACAGGCCAATCCTCGTCTCCCTAGGTCGACAACGCAACGACTGACCGCATTGAAGGGCCGAGCCCTGAGCCAAAGAATATGCCCAAACGCCGCTCTTCCAGTCATCGGTCTCCTCGATCCCAGGCGGGCAGGAGTCGACGAGTTTCTCCGCGCCGTTCTCCTCAAGACAACGTCAGAGTTGCTGCGGAATGGGTCATTGAGCGAACCCTGAGCTCCCTGGCACCGGTAGACTCTTTTCTCGCTACAGTCCTCGCTGCCTACGACGACCGTGACCGAGCCTTGTTGCGGGAATTGGTCTTTGGCACTCTTCGCTGGCTTCGCCGTATCGACCATGTGATCACCTCCGCTTCCAGTAGGTCCTTCGCAGATATAGAAGCTGTGCTGCATGCACCTTTGAGGGTTGCGACCTATCAACTTCTGTTTCTCGACCGGGTTCCTGCTCATGCAGCGGTCCACGAAGCGGTGGAGCAGGCCCATTGCCTGACTCACCGGGGAGCTGCCAGCTTCGTCAACGCGGTGCTGCGACGAATCGCCAGAGAGCCGAAGCTTTCGTCCTGGCCGGTGACTTCAAAGGACCCTGTTCGACGGATGGCGATCGAGCTTAGCCATCCAGATTTCCTGGTTCGTCGCTGGTGCGAGAATTTTGGTGAGGAAAGGGCAGAGGCCTTCATGCGAGCCAACAATCAATCGCGGCCAACTCACCTACTGGCGTTCCGCCATCTCGGTGGTCGGGAGTTGCTGGCGGAGCGTCTCATCGATGAGGGGTTGGAAGTCCAGCCCTCGGCGCTGTCGCCTCTCGGGCTCATCGTTCGCCGTGGCAATCCCCTGAAGTCGGCCAGCTTTGAAAAGGGGCAGTTCTATATTCAGGACGAGATCAGCCAGTTGGCAGCTCTTCTGCCGCCACCGAAGCCAGGGGAACGAGTGCTCGATGCCGCTGCGGCTCCCGGAGGTAAGTCCTTTGCCTTGCTGGCCTGGGAGCCGAAGACTCGCGTAGTCATGGCGGACGTTTCGCCAGCCCGATTGGCTTTGCTACGAGCTAATTTGGCTCGCCTTGACCTGTCGGTTCCTCTGTTTCTGGGAGATGCGGGATCGCCCCCCCTTGCCGGGGGAGATGGGCTCTTCGATCGCGTTGTGGTCGATCTTCCCTGTAGTGGTACGGGCACTCTGCGAAAGAACCCGGAGCTCAAGTGGCGTCTTAGTGAGGCGGAGGTGGGGCGCCTAGCCACCCAGGCGAGCCGAATGCTGAATGGGCTGGCCGATCGGGTGCTCTCGGGAGGGATTCTGGTTGCGATAACGTGTTCGGTCGAAAAAGAAGAGAATGAAGAGGTTGTTGAGCACTTCCTTCAAGGGCGTGACGATTTTCAACCCTTGCCGCTTCATGGAGTCTTGCAGGCGCCCCGCGATCGTTTTATCGCCGGGCCAGGGATGTGGAGAGTCTTCCCCGGTGGGGATCACGACGGATTTACAGTTCACGTTTTGAAGCGGAGCTGAAAGGTGTTTCAAGCGGGGAAAGCATTGTTGACAGGCCTGTAGACCATCACGTATCGTTCCGCTCTGTTTCGTCGGAAATCCACTAGGAAACAAGGAGGAATCATGGCAGGTAAAGCTGACATTGTGGATGCTGTGGCTGATGCGGTTGAGGGTCTGACGAAGAGTCAAGCGGCGGGCGCCTTCGAGGCCGTTTTCGAGGCAATTTCAGATTCACTTTCGAATGGAGAGCGAGTCGGAGTTCCTGGGTTTGGTTCTTTCTCGATCTCGGAGCGCGCAGAGCGCACCGGAAGAAACCCCAAGACCGGAGAAGCGATGACGATCAAGGCGAGCAAGAATGTTCGTTTCAAGGCAGGAAAACAGCTGAAGGACACAGTCAACGGCTGAGCCTCGACTCTTTATTTTCCCTTTTTCCTTTTTTGGACCTTCCAGTTACCCTGCACCGTCGACCCCTCTTCGAGGTCGCGGTTGGCGGGGTTTCTTCGATTTTGGAGTTGGAATTCTTAGGGAGCTCTTCGGTAGAGCCGACTGAGGCGGTGAGGTGATACGCCGAGGCAGAATAGGAGCCAGATAGTCCAGTTCCTGGCGGTGGTGCGGATCAGTCCCCCTTGTTGGTACCGCCGGGCCGAAGTCACCACTGGATCCTCGAGAATGACCGTTTTCCCCTGTTTCTTGAGGCGCCGGGCAAAGTCGAGGTCCTCGAGGATCGGCCATTTCTGAAAGCCTCCTAAGGTCTCGAAAGCACTCCGAGAGACGAACTGAGCCTGATCTCCCAGAGGCAAGCGAGAGAAGCGAGTGCGCCAGTTGATCAGCTTTGCAGCGAACTTGAATCTCTTCTGGTCGCTATCGAAGCGCAGAAGAAAACCTCCTCCCACTGCCTGGTTGCGGACTGCATGGCGAATCAGCTCGGCGGCAGAGCGGGGCAAACGGGTATCGGCGTGGAGAAAAACCAGCACTTCCGCTTCTGCAGCTTTGGCGCCGAGATTGAGTTGGGGCCCTCGACCACAAGGACCGACAACGACTTCAGCTCCCTCTCGGTGGGCAAGATCGCGGGTTTTGTCCTGAGACCCCCCATCTGAGACGATGAGTTGGTCGGCGACTTGGCGAGCGTCGGCTACGTGTTGAGAGATTGCCGCTTCCTCATCGAGGGTCGGCATGATGATGGCAATTCGCATGGGCAAAGGGAAGCGGGATGCTAGCATAACGGCCTTCGTCAAATATGCTCGGCGGCATCGACTTGGCCGGCGGACTGACCGCGACTTCCAAGGCAAATAATCATGACAACCCCCTTCAGTCATCTCGACGCACTTGGCCAGGCTCACATGGTGGATGTGTCTGGAAAGAAAGTGACTCGAAGAGTTGCGGCAGCCTCTTGTCGAGTAGTGCTCAACCGGTCGACGGTGGCTCGATTGGGGGATCTTCCCAAAGGGGATGCCTTCTCCGTAGCTCGCCTGGCAGGGATTCAGGCTGCCAAACGGACGGATGAGTGGATTCCCTTGGCTCATCCACTGCCTTTGGATCGAGTCGAGATCGAGATCGAGCCCATTGAGGGCGGTGTCGAGATCCGTTCCCAGGTGGTCGCCACGGCCAGGACCGGCGCAGAAATGGAAGCGCTGGTGGCCTGTTCTGCGGCAGCGCTAGCTCTGTACGACATGGTGAAAGCAGTAGAGAAGGGAGCGGTCATCACCGACCTGAGGCTGGAATCCAAGATCGGTGGCAAGAGTGGTTCCTGGTCGAGGGAATCGGAGTCACTCCAAGAGACTGCTTCTGCCAGCATTCCTCCCGAGAAATGAAGTGATGGTCTCAACAGGACTCGACCGGCTAACCGCGGCGCCGGAACGCTTGGCAGGGCGCCGGTATGCGATCTTGGGTCACGGTGCATCCGTGACCAGCAAGGGTGAGCCCATCCACCTGGCTCTGAGTCGGCTAGGGCAAAGACCCTCGGCGCTCTTTGGTCCAGAGCATGGTTTCTACGGAGTCGAACAGGACATGGTGGCGGCTCACGGTGGTCAGGATCCCTGGACGGGGGTTCCGGTCTTCTCGCTCTATGGAGATTCGGAGCAGAGCCTTCGTCCGGAACCAGCCTCCTTCAGTGGTCTCGATCTCTTGGTGATCGATCTTCAGGATGTGGGCAGTCGTTACTACACCTATGCGGCGACGGCTGTCTGGGCTGCACAGGCTGCCGCCGCTGCGGGCTGTGAGGTGTGGGTCTTGGACCGTCCCAACCCTTTGGGAGGGACAGTCGAAGGCAATCTACCGGAATCTGGTTTCGAGTCGTTCGTCGGGGCTTTCCGAACACCGGTTTGCCATGGCCTGACTCTGGCTGAGTTGGTGCGCTTCGTGCTGGCGGGAACCGGGGCTCTCGAAGCGGTCGATTTTTGGCCAATGGAGGGTTGGTCTCGAGAGATGAGTTGGGAGGAGACCGGGCTGCCATGGATTGCCCCCTCTCCCAACATGCCGACCCTAACGACCGCCAGAATCTACCCTGGCGGCTGCTTGGTGGAAGCTACAGAATTTTCCGAGGGGAGAGGAACGACCCGACCGTTTCAGCTCTTTGGAGCCCCTCACCTGGATCCCCTGGCGCTGGCGGCGCGCCTCGAGCAAAGACAGCGGCAGGTGCCTGGCATTCGGGGAGTTGGTTTCTTACCGACCTATTTCCGTCCCCAATTCCAGAAACATGGCGGTCAGCGATGCGGAGGGATCGAGCTCTGGTTATCGAGCTCACCCCCTCTTGAACCCTATCGCCTCGGTATTGAGTTGCTGGCTGCGGCTTGGGAGTGCTCGCCGGAGAATTTTGCCTGGCGGCAAGCACCCTATGAATTCGTTATCGATCGACCTGCCATCGACCTTCTGACCGGAGGAGACACCTGCCGGCATGCCCTCGAGGCAGGCAGCGAAGGGCGTCAGGAGCTGGAAGATTGGATGCAATCCTGGAGGCGAGACGAGCAAGAGTTTCGCCAGCTGCGACGCCCGGTATTGCTCTATGAGGATGCGCCTTCCGAGCGGGAGGGAGAGGTTTGAGGCGGATTCACCTATTGCGGTTCGAAGCCGATGTCGAGGAGTTGGGAGACCTAGTAGCCGAGCTGGAAGGGTTGGATCTTCGGGCTGGATGGTTGGAATTCTCAGAGCCCGAGCCTTTGCCCCAAGGCTTGGCATCCGCAGCGGCAACAGGTGTCTTGAGGGCTGTCGCCGTGGGGAGTCAAGGGGCGGTGACGATCAAGCCCCGTCGGGGAGAAGCCGTGCTCAAGGATTTGTTGAGAGAACATTTCGGTGGCTGCCAAGTGGTCTTCGTTCGTGGGGGGGAGGTAGAAGCCCCTCGTCTACGGCGTCGCGGGAGTGGCTGGGCTGTTGTGCCCTCCGGTGGCAAGGAGTTTTTCTGCGATGACCAGGGTTTAGCTCGCCGTCTCCGGCGGCCTCGACCTTGGTCGGGCTGAAGCTGAGGGGATCGTCATCGCCCTTCGGTGTCTTCTCGGAGGCTCTTCTCGATGGCAGCTGAGGGCCCCTTCCCAGGCTCTTCGATTTCTCAATCCCCAAGGGGGGCTCTGCTTCCTGGAACTCTCCTAGGAGCGACTCATTGACGCTACAGCCGATAAATGCCACGATGCGGCATTGCTTGTGACGAGTTTCACAAGGGGGTCCCATGCAACGAGACGACATCCGCTTTTTCTTGCCGGGCCCGGCCTATGTGCCAGAAGACGTTCGGCAGGCTATGACTCGACCCATTGTGAGCCATCGGTCCGCTGAGTTTCGTGCTGTCTACCAGCGCCTCGCCGAAGCTCTGCCCCAGCTTTTTCGGACCCAGGGTGAGGTCTTCATAGCTACTGGAAGCTCGACCTTTCTCATGGAGAGCGCTCTGGTTTCCACGGTTGATCAGGACGTGCTCCATTTGACCAATGGGGCTTTCTCTGAGCGCTGGCACCAGATTAGTGGTTGCCTTGGAAAACGAGCCGACCGGGTGGCCGTGCCTTGGGGAGAGGCGATGGACCCGGACCTGGTGCGAGAGGCTCTCCGGCGCAAGAGCTATGAGGCTGTCACCCTGGTCCACAACGAGACCTCCACCGGCGTGGTTAGCGATGTCGCCGCCATTGCCCGAGTGGTGCACGAAGAGAGCGACGCGCTGCTATTGGTAGATACCGTTTCGGGTCTGGGAGGCGCTGAGTTCGAGACGGATGAATGGCAAGTCGATGTTGCTCTGGCTGGTGTTCAGAAGGCCATCGCGTTGCCGCCAGGGCTTGGCTTGTTTACCTTGTCGCCCCGTGCGGCGCTCCGGGCGGAAGGGCAGCGCTATCGGGGTTTCTACACGGATTTGCTGCGTTACCGGGACAAGCATCAGCTGGGGGGCACGATCACGACTCCGGCAATTCCCTTGGTCTACGCTTTGGACTTTCAGATGAAGAAGATCTTGCAAGAAGGCGTCGTCCAGCGCTGGCGGCGCCACGAGGAGATGCAGCTGCAGACGGAAGGCTGGGCCGAGGGAAGCGGGTTCCAATTCGCAGCAGCTCCAGAGGTTCGATCTCCGACGGTGAGTTGTTTGAAGCCTCCTCTTGGAGTTCCTAGTGCCGTGTTGATTGAGCAGCTCGCCAAAGCGGGTTTCACGGTGGCGTCCGGCTACGGTCCCTGGAAGCGGGAGACCTTTCGAGTTGGCCACATGGGGGAAGTGAGAGTCGGAGATCTGAGTGCTCTCTTCTCCGCCATCGATTCCTCTCTCGAAGCTCTGGATGCCGATTCTCGGAAGGGCGGGGTACCGGTTCAGGATCTCGTGGGATCTTAGCCCACGAGGACAGTTTTTCTCTTGTTGAATTTTCAAATGATAATTGAGGTAGCACCATGTATCGTATTTTGATCGCCGATCCACTCCACCCCTCCGGTATCGACTTACTGCGCGAATCAGGAGCAGAGGTACACCAGATGACGGAGGAGGAGCGCCCTCAGCTGGCGACGCTGCTTGCGGACTTCGACGCATTGGTGGTCAGAAGTGCCACTCGAGTCACGAAGGATCTTCTCGACGCTGGAAAGCGTCTCAAGGTGGTTGGTCGAGCTGGTATCGGTGTCGACAACGTTGACGTGAAGGCGGCTACGGAGCGGGGGATTTTGGTCGTCAACGCTCCCACGGCGAACATGATGTCTGCGACGGAGCATACCTTCGCACTGCTTCTTGCCTTGGCTCGCCGGGTGGCCGAGGCGGACGCTTCGTTGAAGAGTGGAAGTTGGGACCGCAAGGCGTTTGTCGGTACTGAGCTTTCCGGGAAGACGATTGGCATCGTCGGCTTTGGGCGCATTGGGCAACGGGTAGCGGCTCGAGCTCAGGGTTTTGAGATGAAGGTTCTCGCCTACGATCCCTTTTTAGATGAGGGGGTCGCCCGTCGTTTGGATGTCGAGATGTCGTCCCTGGAAGATCTCCTCCCTCGAGCCGATGTGGTGACTTTGCATACCCCTTTGACCGAAGGGACTCGTAACCTGCTGGACCTGGCGAGTATGAAGACGATGAAAGAGAACGCTCTGCTGATCAACTGCGGCAGGGGAGGCGTGGTGGACGAGCCGGCTCTGTTGGAGCTACTGAATTCGGGTCATATCGGTGGAGCTGGGCTGGATGTCTTCGCAGAAGAACCTCTGCAAGATTTCTCCTTGGTGCGGCATCCCAAGGTGGTCGCTACTCCCCATATCGGAGCGCAGACCAAAGAGGCGCAACTAAGGATTGCCCAGGACACGGCCAAAATGCTCCTGGCTGCTCTCGAGGGTTCTCTCGCCATCACCGCGGTGAACTTGCCCTTCCGTCCCTCTGGGACTCAGGGAGAGATCAAACTAGGTCTCGGGGAGCGCCTCGGCAAGCTGGCGTCCACTCTCGTCGATGGCAATGTGCGCCGAGTGCAGGTGGACTTCTGGGGCATCGAAGAAAGCCTCCACCGGCCCATTGCAGTTGCCGTGCTCAAAGGGGCTCTCGGGCCGTCCATGGGTGAGGGCGTCAACTATGTCAATGCCGAGCACCAAGCAGATGCCCGAGGAGTCACTCTGGCTCGCGTTGACCACGAAGGTTCCTCGGAGTACTCACAGCTAGTGAAGGTTAGGGTGGAGGGCCCCGCCGGCTCCGTGGAGTTGGCAGGCACTATCTTTGGGCATAGTGATGCTCGGGTAGTGAGTTTTCGTGGCTTTCAACTGGAGTTCCGGCCCCAAGGCCGCCTGATGGTGTTGCGCAACCGAGATGTGCCGGGAGTGGTCGGAAAACTGGGCACCTTCCTCGGGGAGGCTGCCATCAACATTGGCCATATCCACCTGGCTCGGGAGAAAGGCAAAGCCGATGCGGTCGCTGCCTTGCGTTTGGATGAGCTGCCTTCGGCAGAGGTTTTGGAGCGACTGCTTCAGTTACCGGAAGTGCTAGAGGCGAAGATTGTCGACCTAGGGAGTGAGTTGTAGGTTCGGGAGATCGAGGAGGAGAGAGCGGTGGCCAAAGTTGGCTTGGTTTTCGGAGGTCGAAGTGTGGAGCATGAAGTCTCCCTCGTTTCTGCTCGAACGGTCGCCTTGGCCCTCGAGCAGGCGGGCCACCAGCTGGTAGCCCTCGGCGTCGCGCAAGACGGATGTTGGGTCCCTCGGGAACTTTCGGAGCGGGCGCTGGCCGGTGATTTGGATCGTTTGGAGCCTTTGGGAGAATCTGTCTCTGCCAGTACCCACCGGCTGCTGGAAGGCGGCTCGGAAGTCCTCTTTCCGTTGATTCACGGCAGCGGAGGAGAAGACGGGAGTCTCCAGGGTTTGGCCGAGACTCTAGATCTTCCTTACGTCGGTTGTGGAGTTAGCGCCAGCGCCGTCGCCATGGACAAAGTGCTGTGTAAGGCGGAGTTGGAGCGTGCCGGCGTGCCGGTGGTGGAGTCGGTCAGTTTTTCCAAGAGTCGCTTTGAGGCTGACTCTGGAGGTTGCATCGCCGAAACCAGAGAGCTTCCCTTTCCTCTCTTCGTAAAGCCGAGTCTCGGCGGCTCCAGTGTCGGGGTTCGCAAAGTTAGAGACGCAGCGACCTTGGAAGAAGCGATTCAGTTCGCCTTCCAATTTGGCGACGTCGTCCTGGTGGAGCGAGGGGTGGACGGTCGGGAGCTGGAATGCGCGGTCCTCGGCCACCGGCAAGTGAGGGCCTCCGAGGTGGGAGAGATCGTCGCCGGCAAGGATTTTTACGACTACGCGGATAAATACCTGGAGGAGGGAGCGCAGCTACGGGCGCCAGCACCTCTGGATCCGGAAGTGTCGTCCCACCTTCGAGCGCTCGCGGTCCGTTCCTTTCAGGCCATCGGGGGCAGCGGACTGGCTCGGGTAGACTTCCTGTTGGAAGGGGAGGACCAGCTCTTCGTCAATGAGCTCAATACCCTACCCGGCTTTACTTCGATTTCCATGTTCCCGCGTCTTTGGGAACTCAGCGGCTTGTCTAACGCGGACTTGGTCGGTTTGCTCATTGGCTTCGCCTTCGAGAAGCACGAAGATCGACGCCGCTTGGATGGCGGCATCCGGGATTGGTTGGCTAGTCTTTGATCAGGGGTAAGCCCTTGATGGCAGCCTCGAACCCCTGACGACGGAGATCGTTGCGAAGTTTTTCGGCAGCGCTGCGGTCTTTGAAGCTCCCGAGCTGAACCCGGTGCCAGCCGTCATGGCTGCGAACATGGATCTCCGGGAAGGCTCTCGCTTCCAACTTTCGCACCAATTCATCTGCATTGGCTGTATGGCGGAATGCCCCGACCTGAACGGTGAATTGGGTCTGGTCGGACCCAGAGACCAGGTAGAGATCCACTTGAGCGATGCCGGGTCCCAGCATGCCGATGGCATCCGCGGCACCCTTCGACAAATCGATGATGCGGCCTCTCACGAACGGGCCTCGATCATTGATGCGGACTTGGACTCTACGATCGTTGGCTCGATTGTGGACCTCGACGACGGTCCCGAAGGGAAGCTTCTTGTGGGCCGCTGTGATTCCGTTCATGTCGTAGATCTCGCCGTTGGCGGTCCGTTTGCCCTGAAACCCTGGGCCGTACCAGGAGGCGATACCACTCTCGATGCGCCTCCCGGGGGCGTCCGGTAGTGGGGGATGGGTGGTGCATGCCGAACCTAGAAGGATCAGAGCCGCGAGGGCGGCCAGGCTTTGGGGGCGGCTTGGGCGGTGAAGATTCATCATGGCAATGGGAAATTCATTCTTCGAGGGCAACGAGCCTTATTCTACCTCTTGAGACAGAAAGGGCTGGCTTCAGGTTTTGGGGATCGTCCGAAGCTAGGAAGAGAGTCACTAGATGCGGGGTCCTTCCGCCGGAGCCCCTTCCAGAGTCGAGAGGAGGGGATCGAGGTGTTGCTCGACGAATTCACCTACTTGGGCGCCAGAGCGCCCGGTAAAGGCCTGAGGATCTACCAAGCGCTGGATCTCCTCTCGACTGAGGCGAAAGTCCGGGTCTTTTGCGATGGAGTCGAGCAAGGGGTTCGCTTCGCCGGCCTCTACCTGGGCTTGGGCCTGGAGGCTGTAGGTGCGGATCCGTTCGTGCAATTCCTGGCGATCCCCTCCCCGTAGGACGGCCTCCATGAGAAGCGTTTCCGTGGCCATGAAGGGTAGCTCTCTTGAGATCCGGGCGGCGATAGTTCTATCCCGCACTTTGATCCCCGCGGCGATATGACCAGCCAAGCCGAGAACAGCATCGGCAGTCAAGAAGGCATCCGTGAGTACCAATCGTCGATTGGCGGAGTCGTCGAGGCTGCGTTCGAGCCAGTTGGTGGCTGCGGTCATGGGGCCGTTGAGGCTGTCGGTGATCAATCGCCGGGCTAGAGCGCACATACGCTCCGCCCGCACCGGATTTCTCTTGTACGCCATAGCTGAGGAGCCAACCTGAGTCTCATCAAAGGGCTCCGAAAGCTCCCCAACTCCCTGGAGGAGGCGAAGGTCCGTGCCGAACTTGTGACAGCTCTCAGCTATACCGGCCAGGCAGTGAAGAAGCTGGGTATCTTGCTTACGAGAATAGGTTTGACCGGTGATGGGGAAGCTCTGAACGAAACCCAAGCGGTCGGACAATTTTCTGTCTAGAGCCTGAACCTTGGAGCCGTCGCCCTGGAAAAGGGTGACGTAGCTGGCTTGGGTACCGGTGGTTCCCTTGACTCCCCGGCAGCGCAGGTTTTCGAGGCGGCTTCTGAGCTCTTCCAGGTCGATGAGGAAATCCTGTGCCCACAAACAGGCCCGCTTGCCCACTGTGGTCAGCTGGGCTGGCTGAAAATGGGTGTAGGCGAGAGTCGCCGTGTCTTGGTGACGACGGGCAAAGGAAACCAACTCGGAGAGCACCGTTACCAGGCGTTTGGAGAGGAGCTCTAGACCTTGACGCAAGATCAGAACATCTGTGTTGTCGGTGATGAAGGCACTGGTCGCTCCCAGGTGGAGGATGCCGCCAGCGTTGCTGTCGGGATCCAGAGCATCCGCCTGTTCTTTGAAATGGCGCAGGTGGGCAACCACATCGTGACGGGTCTGGCTCTCGATTTCCCGCACTCTCTCCAGATCCAGCTGGGGGGCGGCTCCAACGAGGGCCTCGAGCTGTCTGTCGGTAATCGGTAGGTCGAGATCTTTCTGGCATTGGGCCAGTGTGATCCACATGTGCCGCCATTGGGCGTATCGATTTTCTGAAGAGAAGACCGACGCCATCTCGCGGGATGCATAGCGTTCGTGCAGGGGATTCTGAGCAGCGATTTTCATGGGCCGGGATTGTAGCAGTGCCCTCTGCTACAATCGCCCGACTTTATTCCGGATATTGAGGTTTTTATGCCCATTAGAGTCCATTCAGAGATCGGAAGCCTGAAGAGAGTCCTGCTGCATCGGCCAGGAAAAGCCATCGATTGGATGGCACCTTCCCGCATGGAACGGTTGCTGTTCGACGATATTTTGGATAGTGGCAAGGCCCGAGAAGAGCACGAGTTGTTTTGGAGGCTGCTCGAAAAAGCTGGTGCAGAGGTCCTCGATACGGAGGATTTGCTGAGCGATGTCTTTCAGGATTCGGAGATTCGCGGGGCAGCTTGCGAAGAGTTAGCTCGCAACTTTGGAATGACTCCCCACCGGCAAGAAGACTTAGCGGCGGTGCCTCCAGAAGAGCTGGCAGCAATCTTCGTCCGAGGATTGAGAGTCCAGGGAGATATCGGAGTGGGCAAAGCCCGCCGATTCTTCGACCTGGATCCTTTGCCAAATTTTTTCTTCCAGCGGGATCCGCAGGTGGTTGTTGGTGAGCATGTGGTGATCTCTGCCATGGCCACCGCAGCTCGCGAAAGAGAGCCCTATCTCTCCAAGTTGGCGTTCAGCCATCATCCGGTCCTGGCGGGCGCCAAAGACGTCTTTCAGATCGAGTCCCCCAGTTTCTGGGCACCGGAGTTCGAGCTCGAGTACCCCTACCCTCGCCTCGAGGGAGGAGACGTTCTGATCGCCAACGAAGAGACTCTGTTGATCGGCCTCTCCGCGCGGACGAATTTCCAGGGTGCCATTCTGGTTGCGGAGTATCTTCGATCCCAGAAGACCTCGTTTCGGCACCTATTGATGGTGCAGCTACCGGCGAAGCGTTCCTATATGCATCTCGACACGGTGTTTACTTTCATTGATCGCGGCACTTGTCTCGCCTTTCTGCCGGTTTGCGAGCCTGGAGGGGCCGAGTCGACGAGACCCTTCTTGGTGGACTTGGGGGCCGATAGTCTTTCCCTATCCCCGCGTAGCTCCCTGCAAGAGGCTCTCGCCGAGGTGGGAATCGAAGTCGAACTGGTTCCCTGTGGAGGGAGTGAAGATCTCATCGACCAGCAACGAGAGCAGTGGACCGACGGCGCCAACGCCTTCGCTATGGCCCCTGGAGTCATCGCCCTCTATCGGCGCAATCGGCGGACTGTAGAGGAGTTGGCCCGCCGAGGCTGGAGAGCACTGGACTGTGAGGAGGCTCTCGACGATGCTGTCGACTTGATCGGCCAGGGGCCTACGGTGATCACCCTGCTGGATCACGAGCTATCCCGAGCTAGGGGTGGCCCACGATGTATGACTATGCCCTTGGAGCGGGATCCTCTTCCCTAGTAGCCCCTGGTGGAAAGCTGCCGCTCGACTGTAGCTTTTTCCCTAAGCTCCTGGAGAACCTGGCAACAACGCAGCGGCCGCCTCCGTCGGCCGTGAGTTTACGTACCCTGGTCTACTGACCGTCACATTGGAGGTCTCTTCCCATGGCTGTTCGCCACCTTCTTTCGATTCACGATCTATCGGCGTCCGAGGTAGCTAGCCTGTTCGACCTGGCCAAGGACATCAAAGCCAAGCCTAGCCGCTACACCTCCTCCTTGTCGGGACAGACCCTCGGCATGATCTTTCAGAAATCCTCGACCCGGACCCGAGTCAGCTTTGAGGTAGGAATGTTCCAACTTGGGGGCCATGCGCTTTTTCTCTCCAGTCGCGACATTCAGCTGGGGCGCGGAGAGACTGTGTCGGATACGGCTCAGGTGCTGTCCCGGTATTTGGATGGCATCATGGCTCGTACCTTTGCCCATCAGGATGTCCTTGATCTGGCGGCTTTCGGTACCATCCCTATCGTCAATGGCCTTACGGACGATCTACATCCCTGTCAGGGTCTGACGGACTACTTCACCCTTCAAGAGGTCTTTGGGGACTTAGCTGGACGCAAGATCGCCTACGTGGGAGATGGCAATAACATGGTGCATTCGTTGCTGTTTGGAGCTTCGAAAGTCGGCATGGACATCGCCGTGGCAACCCCCAAGGGCTACGAGTGCAACTCTCATTACCTCGACCTGGCCCGGCAGGATGCCATGGCGGCGGGAACTTCGATCACCGCGGGGCATGATCCGGCTGCAGCCGTCGAAGGGGCTTCGGCGATCTACACGGACGTGTGGGCATCTATGGGACAGGAGGAGGAAGCCAAGCAGCGGTTGAGGGATTTCGACGGTTTTCAGGTCAATAGAAACCTCATGGCTGGGGCTCTTCCGGAAGCAGTTTTCCTGCATTGCCTGCCAGCCCACCGAGGTGAAGAAGTGTCCGCGGCGGTGGCTGATGGCCCTCAAAGCAGAATTTTCGACGAAGCCGAGAATCGGCTTCACGTGCAGAAGGCAATCCTCGTCTCGCTCATGGGGAAGTGAAGCAAAGATGGACGAAGAAGTGAACAACGGTGGATCCACCGATGGCCAGACCTTGGATTTCATCCGCTCGATGGTGGCGGAGGACCTGGCTAGCGGCAAGCATGGCGGCCGGGTAGCGACTCGTTTTCCCCCGGAGCCCAATGGTTATCTCCATATCGGTCATGCCAAGGCCATTTGTCTGAGTTTCGGCATTGCCGATGAGGTTCCCGGCGGGACCTGTAATCTTCGTTTTGACGACACCAACCCCACCAAGGAGAATGTGGAGTTTGTCGAATCGATCCAGCGAGACATTCAGTGGTTGGGGTTCCAGTGGGATGCACTGCATCACGCTTCGGATTATTTTCAGAAGTTATTCGACTACGCGGTCCACCTCATCGAGGACGGCAAAGCCTATGTTTGTAGTCTCGACGAGGAAGAGATCCGAGCCTACCGAGGGACCGTGCTGGAGGCCGGCCGAAATAGTCCCTACCGAGACCGTTCCGTGGCAGAGAACCTAGATCTCTTCGAGCGGATGCGGGCCGGCGAGTTTGAGGACGGAACTCACGTTCTACGCGCCAAGATCGACATGGCCTCACCCAATATGAAAATGCGAGATCCTCTCCTCTACCGAATTCGCCACGCCCACCACTACCGCACCGGGGATACCTGGAGTCTGTATCCCCTGTACGACTTCACCCATGGGCTGTCGGATTCATTCGAGAGGATCACTCATTCTCTGTGCACTTTGGAGTTCGAGAACAATCGCGAGCTTTACGATTGGATTCTGGATCAGGCCCGGGTCCCCTTCGATCCTCAACCCCGGCAGACGGAATTCGCACGCCTCAGCCTGAACTACACGATTCTCAGCAAGAGAAAGTTGCTTCAGCTGGTGCAAGGAGGCCACGTTTCCGGTTGGGATGATCCCCGCATGCCGACGCTTTCGGGGTACCGACGCCGGGGCTATACCCCGGAGTCGATTCGCGATTTCTGTGGCCGAATTGGGGTCGCCAAAGCCAATAGTACGGTCGACGTGGCCTTCTTGGAGCACAGTCTTCGCGACGATCTCAATCAGAAGGTGCCACGGGTGCTAGGAGTTCTTCGGCCTCTCAAGGTCGTCATCGAGAACTACCCGGATGGCCAGGAGGAGGAGCTGGAAGCACCCTACTACCCTCGGGACGTACCCAAGGACGGCTCGAGGATGCTGCCCTTCTCCCGGGAGATCTTCATCGAGAGAGAGGATTTCCAGGAAGATCCTCCGAAGACTTTCTTTCGGCTGGCGCCCGGCCGCGAGGTGCGCCTCCGCTACGCTTACTTGATCCGCTGTGAGCGGGCTATCAAGAACGAGCTAGGAGAGGTCGTGGAACTGCGTTGCACCTACGACCCAGAAACTAGGGGGGGGACGGCTCCGGACGGTCGAAAAGTGCGGGGAACCCTCCATTGGGTTTCTGCAGGCCACGCCCTATCGGCGAAGGTCTGCCTCTACGAGCGTCTCTTTTCTGTCGAGAACCCTGGGGGCGGCGAGGTGGATTTTATCGAGCACCTCAACCCGGATTCCCTCGAGATCATCGAGAACGCGCGGCTTGAGCCCAGTCTGGAAAATGCCGAACCGGGGAGTCGATTCCAATTCGAGCGCCAAGGATATTTCTACCTAGAGCCGGATTCAGCATCAAACGGGGAAAGGGTCTTCAATCGCATTGTCACCCTGAAGGATGCCTGGGCTCGGAGGTCGGCTCAGAGAGTTGCTGAGGCTTCGGCCCTGAGGCCAAGGCACGAGTCAGGGAAAAAGCCCACAGCCGAAAAGGGGAAGGCTAGGGCAGGTAAGACAGCCCCTTCCAAGCGTGTCCCTCGACCCAAGAAAGAGCGTTCTCAGGAATTGGAGGAGCGCCAGCAGCGATACATCCAGGACTTGGGGGTCCTGCCGGGAGAAGCAGAGGCTTTGACCTCCGATGAGGGCCTCGCCGACTTCTTCGAAGAAGCGATTCACGAGCATGGAAACGCCTCTACAGTAGCGAAATGGGTAGTCAACGACTTGTTGCGGGAGTTGAAAGAGAAAGAGCTCAGCGACCTGCCATTTTCTGGGAAGGATGTTGGCGAACTGGTCTCTCTCATCGAAGGAGGGCAGATTTCTGGCCGATTAGGCAAAGACGTCTTTGAAAAGATGCTCCTCGGCCAAGGCGCTCCGAAGGCCATTGTCGAGCGCGAAGGTCTGTTGCAGATTGATCGGCCAGAGGAGCTCGAGCCCGTCGTGGTGGAAATTCTGCAGGAGCACGCGGAAAAGGTGCAGGCCTATCGCGATGGAAAGCAGGCCCTATTCGGTTTCTTTGTCGGCCAGGTCATGAAGGCGACGTCCGGGAAGGCCAACCCCCAGGTAGCCAACGAGCTTCTGAGGCTTCACCTGGACCCATCTTGAGCCCTGCCGCGATCCACTGAACCCACAGAGCCTACACAGGGCAATGCTCGGTCCCGGAATGCGTGTCCCAGCGAGGCAGTGATCGGGCAATCTGCTCTCGGTGCCCCACAACTTGGGCGTGATGGTGTGCCCGCTTCCAGGGTGGGCCGTTACTGAGTCGTTCCAGGCAGCTCAACGGCAAATGAGGATCTAGGATGGCTTGAGGTCTCTGGCCTTTCGGCGCAGCGGGATTGGGCCGCTCTAGGTGTTTTGTCGAATCCCGGAGGCGGAGCCTCTGACAAAGGGAAGCTAGAGAATATCTGCTGAAAAAGAAGAACGACCGGGTCGCTGCTAGAATAACGGCGATCATGCAAAGTGGCCCGGAGATGTATCTCCGCACGGTAATCGGTGGTGGCGAGCAGAGGTACCCTCTGCGAGAGGGGGAGCTTCGCATCGGTAGAGGTGTCGACAACGATGTGATTCTCTCTGATTTCTCTGTGTCTCGAAATCACGCCTCCATTCGTAGAGCGCGAGGTGGCTGGCATCTTTTTGACCTGATGAGCACGAACGGTGTCCAGGTCAATGGTTCGACCATCTCGCAGAAAGCCCTCAAAGTCGGTGACCGAATCTCCATCGGAGTCTTTGAGCTGCTGGTAGAGAAAAACGAATCAGTAGTGCCAGCGGCGAGTCGATCTCCCGGTGTAGACAGAGAACCAACTCGAAGTTTGGACGAGCTGCACCAGGAGATATCCAACGCCTCCATAGTTCGACCTCTATCCGAGTTCACGGCTCTCTACGGTATCGAGCCCAGCAGCGGCACTAGCAAAACCGCGGCTCAGCCGGTGGGCAAGCCCCTAGGAGCCGATGACGCCGGGCGTATCGTCGGGTTCCTGACTCGGCTAGCGGGGCTGTTGATTACTGCTGAGTCTGTGGACGAAGTGCTGACTCGAGTCACCGACATCCTCTTCGAAGCTCTTGCGGTGGAGCGTGGATTTATTCTTCTCCAGGACGAGGACGGAGAGATCAGTTGCGAGCTGGCTCGATCCGGTCGCCAGTTGGAGCTCCGCCCGCAGTCAGAGGTTCCAGTGTCGCGCACGATGTTGCAGGCAGTGATGCAAAAGCGTGTAGCTTTGCTCACCCATGATGCACTGTCGGACAAGCGATTGGTGGGGGGGGAGTCGATTCGTCTCCACGGCATTCGCTCAGCCATGTGCGCACCTCTGTGGTCGGGAGAGCGCATCATTGGTGTGATGCAGGTCGATTCTCCTCTGGCGGTAGGGAGCTTTCAGCAGCAAGACCTAGATTTCCTGACCGCTGTTGCGAATTACGCAGCGGTCGCTGTCGAACGACTTAGATATGCAGAGCGGGTCCAAGTCGAGCTCGAGATGAGATCTCGTCTGGAGCGATACCACTCACCCCTGGTGATCGAAGAAGTGATGCGGCGCGAGGCCCCATCTACGGACCCGTCGGTGGGTCGCCTCAAGGTTGTCGAGGCAACCGTCCTTTTTGCAGACATGGTCGGCTTTACAGCCTATGCCGAGCGCCTGGCTCCAGAAGAGGTCGCTGGCCTACTGGAGAGCTATTTTACCTATGCTGTGGATGCGATCTTCTCTGCCGGTGGAACCCTGGACAAGTTCATTGGCGACTGTGTCATGGCCTTCTTCGGGGCTCCCATCGCTCAGGAGGATCACGCGGTGCGGGCGGTGCGGGCTTCGGTCAGCCTGCTCGATTCTTTGGATGGCTGGAACCGAGAGCGAGAGAGCCGAGGGCTGCCGACCCTGGCCAGCCGCATAGCAGTCAATAGCGGCCCCGTAGTGGTGGGAGATATTGGTAGCAATCGCCGGGTCGACTACACCGTTCTGGGCAATACGGTCAACGTTGCGGCTCGTCTAGAGCAGAGCGTTGCGCAGCCTGGGGAAGTCGTCATCGGCCCCGAAACTCATCGGTTGCTAGACGGCGAGCTTGAGACGGAATCCCTCGGAGACGTCCGCCTAAAGGGGTTACAAGAGACCGTCGAGGCCTACCGGGTTCTGCGCCCAGGCTATTCCTGAGTTTGCTGAGGGGAGGAGGGGCTGCTTTCCGAGAACTCTTCCTAAGAGGCTCTCCACGGACGGTGGCTCGTGTAAGACGCTACGCTGTTTCTGAAGGCTCATGAGGCCCCATTCAAAGTTCGCGTCTAGACTAGTTCGTCGAGTGCCTGGCCAAGGCGGCGCCACACGAGTCCTCTATGGCCGCAAAGGTCCTTGGTCTCGGAAGACATCTCTGCATAGGTCAGCTGATGGCCTTCCGGTTGAAAGATGGGATCCCAACCAAACCCTTGTGTGCCTCGAGGGGCCGAAGTGATAAGCCCTTTGACAGCACCGTGAGCGATAACCTGCCTCTCTTGATCTCGGTAGAGGAGGCCGCATCGGGCGGTTGCGCCAGAGTTCTTCGGGCCGTGGCCGAGTCGACAGAGACCGTTGGATCCCACGGATTGCAATAGCCATTTGATCAACGGGCCGGGAAAGCTGTTGAGGGCGTCGAGCTCGAGCCCTGTTTCGTCGACCACAATCGGGCGCCTCAGCCGATTCCAGGCCTCGTTGCCTTTCGCCTTCAGGACGTCTTCGAGTTCTAGGGACTGAATTTCCGGTAGGTCAATGGCCGCGTAGTCGAGCTCGATGCCTAGGATACGGCGGGCCTCTTCGGCCTTGCTGCGGTTCCCTGTTACTAGAACCGCTTCCCTGAGCAGGCGCTGTGCCGATGGGGTCATGGTTTCAGGCTCTGAAACTTCGTTTGGAGGTCGCTAAAGAGATCGTCTACCGACTGTTCAAGGTCCGCTTCGCTACCGTCGTTGTTTAGGATGATATCCGCGCGGCCGCGTCTCAGGGCTCCATCTCCCTGGGCAACGAGGCGAGCCCGCGCAGCAGCTTCATCCATACCCCGTGCGACGGCTCGGAGGAGCCTCCGGTTTTCTTCAGCTTCTACGCTGATCAGCAGGTCGAATCCATCGGCCCGCCCTGCTTCGACCAGGAGAGTCGCTTCATAGACGACGATTCCATGGGCGGAGTTGAGAAGCTCGGCGGTGCGCTGCCGCACCAAGGGATGAATCGCAGCCTCCAGTCGACCCCGAGCCCCTTGGTCAGCAAAGACTTTGGCTCCTAGCTGGGCTCGGTCGACGCTGCCGTCTTCTGCCAGCATCTCCGGGCCGAACTGCTGATGGACCGCGATCGTTCCGGGCTCGTTAGGCTGGTAGAGGTCAGCGACGACCTGATCCGCGTCGAAGACAGTGCAGCCCTTTTCTTTCAAGAGCCTTGCGACGGTGGATTTACCGCTTGCCATTCCACCGGTTAGGCCCACCAACAGTCGACGGGTCATGGCTCGACGGTCGCTCCGAAGCGTCTTCGGGCAGCTTCTAGCGTGTTCGCCAGGACCATGGCAACTGTGAGGGGCCCAACTCCTCCCGGAACGGGGGTGATTGCAGACACCTTGGGGTAAACCGCGCTGAAATCGACGTCGCCGGTGAGTACAGAACCTCTCTTCTCGAACGTCCTCAGGCGCTTGGGGTCCCCCGGGTAGAGCCGTTCCACCTCCGAGAGTTCTGTGAGCCGATTCATACCGACGTCAATGACGACGGCTCCTTCTTTAACGAACTCGGCAGAGATGAGGGCAGTACGACCTACCGCAGCCACCAGGATGTCCCCCTGCCGACAAATGTTGGCCAGATTTTGGGTTCGAGAATGACAGATCGTTACGGTGCAGTTTCTTGCCAGGAGAAGGGCAGCCATGGGTTTGCCGACAATCAGGCTTCGGCCAACGACCACAGCATGCTTTCCCTCTAGCTCCGTTCCCGTCCGGTCCAGTAGCTCCAAGACCCCAGAGGGAGTAGCGGGTACAAAGGTTTGTTCGCCAGCCCACAATCGACCAATACTGGCCGGATGGAAGCCGTCGACATCCTTGGTCGGCGCGACCTCACTCAAAATTTCTCGCTCTGGGAGACCCTTTGGGATGGGAAGCTGAACCAAGATGCCGTCTACCTCATCGTTCTCATTCAACTCTTGGATCTTTTGCCGAAGGTCTCCCTCGGAGATGTTTGCCGGTAGCTGGACGGTCCAACTCTCCATGCCAGCAGCGGCGCAGGCCTTGGTCTTTGAGCCAACATAGACCTTGGATGCAGGGTTCTCACCCACTAAGACCGCCGCGAGGCCTGGGGCCCTATGGCCAGCAGCAACAAGGGAAGCAACTCCGTTTGCCACCTCTCCACGAATTTGTGCAGCGATGCTCTTGCCGTCGAGAATCTGGGTCACGCTGTAGCTCTCCTTAGTTTGCTGTATTCCAGGGAAGGCGTCCTCTAGGTGGGTAGAGCGAACCCGTGTCATTGGGGAGATCTTTTTATAGACTCTACCCACGAAGGGAGCCTCGATCGACTCTAGTGCCGACGGTGGGGAAGCATAGCAACTGCCCTTCTAGTTCGCACGGTGGCCGCCGGTTGCCCTTCGATCGAGTTTGCCCAAAAATTGTTGGTGTCGACTTCGATCTTGACAAATCTGCGCCGAGATCCTATTGTCTGAGGCTCTTTGCCGCAAATGGCGAAGAGAGGCCTATCTGTGCAAAAACTGCCATGTTCAAGGAACCGCGCAAGCCGAGCGGATCGAGAGTATTTGGAGCGCGATCATGACGAAGACCTATAGCCCGAAACTGTCCGAGATCCAGAAGTCCTGGGTCATAGTGGATGCAGCGGGCATTCCCCTTGGCCGGCTCTCATCGGTCGTTTCCCGCCTTTTGACGGGAAAGCACAAGCCCACTTATACCCCTCACCTCGACGTCGGCGACTTTGTCATCGTCATCAACGCCGAGCAGGCAGTTCTAACGGGCCGTAAGGAAGAACAGAAAACCTACTACCGGCATAGCGGGTATCCCGGAGGGATTAAATCCGAGACAGCTCGGGAGCTGCGGACCCGCAGGCCCGTGAAAATGATCGAGAAATCGGTTTGGGGAATGTTGCCCAAGACCTCCCTGGGCCGTCATCAGCTCAAGAAATTGAAGGTCTACGCGGGGGCCGAGCACCCTCACCAGGCACAGAAGCCCGAGACCTTCGATGTGGCAGAGGCCCTGTCCTAAAAACTGAGGAGACCAAGCTTTGAGCACTTTGCAGCACTACGGGACCGGACGGCGCAAGACGGCTTCCGCCCGCGTATTTCTACGCCCCGGTTCCGGCAACATCAATGTCAACGGGCGTAGCTTCGACGAGTACTTTCCCAACGAAGCCCTGAAGATGATCATCAAACAGCCCTTGACGCTGACGGAGACTGCAGAGAAGTTCGAGATCTTCGTCACCATCTGTGGCGGCGGTTCTGCGGGCCAGGCCGGAGCGATTCGACACGGCATCAGTCGGGCCTTGGTGGAATACAATGGTGAGCTTCGTGAAAAGCTCAAGGCAGCAGGTTTCCTGACTCGCGATCCTCGAAAGAAGGAACGCAAAAAGTATGGACAGAAGGGTGCCCGGGCCCGCTACCAGTTCAGTAAGCGCTAAGGAGGGGTGGTCCGTTGATCGAAGTCACGATGAAGGAACTGCTGGAAGGCGGGGTCCATTTTGGCCACCAGACCCGTCGCTGGAATCCGAAAATGAAGCCATACATTTTCGGCAAACGCAACGGGATCTATATTATTGATCTCCAGAAGACTCTAAAGTTGGTGAGGTCGGCTGCTGAGTACGTTTACTCTCTGTCCGCCCACAACAAGCGCATTTTGTTTGTCGGCACAAAGCGGCAAGCACAAGAAGCCATTGCAGAAGAGGCGGCCCGGTGTGGTGAATTTTTCGTAACTCACCGTTGGCTCGGCGGAACTCTCACCAACTTCGTCACCATCCGTGCCTCTGTGCAGCGTCTCAAGGACACTGAGGCCCGGCTGGCGGAGGAAGAGGGTGTCTACACCAAGAAAGAGCGGCTCCGTATGGAGCGGGAACGGGAAAAGATGGCTCGGAACCTAGATGGTATCCGTGACATGGAAAAGCTTCCTGACGCACTTTTCGTCATCGATCCCAAAAAGGAATCAATCGCTGTTGCTGAGGCCAACAAGCTTGGCATCCCAGTGATTGCCGTTGTGGATACGAACTGCGATCCGGAGTTCATCGACTTTGCGATCCCGGGGAACGATGATGCGATTCGCTCTATCCGCCTTTTCGCCTCGAAAATGGCAGATGCATGCATTGCCGGCTCTCAATTTCAAGAGCAGGAGAGGATGATCAAGGCGAAGGACGCTGCCAAGGCATCCGAAAAGCGGGCAGCAGCTCCAGTGGTTGCAGAGTCTGATGCGGCTTCCAAGTCGGAAGGTGCAGCGGCGACAACCTAGGGATTCATCTAGAAGATCCTTTGTTCGGAGGCAGAGTTCGCGAAGAACCTGGCTACCGATCGACAACGGGAAGGGCCAGCCGAACGCTCGTTGGGCTGGCTTTTTTTACAGGACCCCTGTATCAGTGGCCCTTTTTCCGGGGCCGGTCAAGGAGAAGAATTGTCATGAAGATCACCGCGCAGATGGTGAAAGAGCTTCGCGAGCGGACTGCCGCTCCGATGTTGGATTGTAAGAAGGCTCTTGAAGAAACCGGGGGCGATATAGAGAAGGCGGTAGATGCTCTTCGTAAGAAAGGGCTTGCCAGTGCGGCCAAGAAGGCAGGACGGGTCACCGCCGAGGGGGCAGTAGGTTCCTACATTCATGCTGGTGGAAAGATCGGTGTGTTGGTTGAAGTCAACTGTGAGACAGACTTCGTAGCGCGGACCGACGGTTTTCAAGAGCTCGTCAAGGACGTTGCTCTCCATATTGCAGCGTCGGATCCCCGTTTCGTTCGGCGGGAGGAGGTCACAGAAGAAGTTCTTGACCGAGAGCGACAGATCTACAAAGAGCAGGCTCTCGCTTCGGGCAAGCCAGAGAAAATCGTCGACCGCATTGTGGACGGGAAGATGGGTAAGTTCTTCAGCGAGTGCGTTTTGATGGAGCAAACCTTCGTGAAGAACTCTGATCAGACGGTGAGTGAATTTGTTGCTGAGCAGGTTGCCACCATCGGTGAGAATATCCAGATTCGTCGTTTTGCACGGTTCAAGCTAGGAGAAGGCATCGAGAAGCGTGAGGAAGATTTCGCCGCCGAAGTCATGGCCCAAGTGAGTCAGAGCTGAAGGCACTGATGTCCGAAGATTCGCCACAGGCCTCGACCGCAACCGCTGTCCCCGACTCTGCTGAGAGCCCAGCTTTTAAGAGGATTCTCCTCAAGATCTCTGGCGAGGCCCTCATGGGAAGTCAAACCTATGGAATCGACGAGCCAGTGGTGGCTGAAATCGCAGACGAGATTCGTGATGTCTACCGTCTAGGGGTTGAGATCGCGATCGTCATTGGCGGTGGCAATATCATCCGAGGTCTAGCAGCTAGTCATCGCGGAATCGAGCGGGTCACCGGTGATTACATGGGAATGTTGGCGACGGTGATCAATGCTCTTGCTCTACAGGACGCCTTGGAGAAGCGAGATGTGGCGACCCGGGTCCAAACAGCAATCGATATTCGGGAAGTGGCAGAGCCATTCATTCGGAGAAGAGCGATTAGGCACCTTCAGAAGGGCCGCGTCGTTATCTTTGGTGCCGGCACTGGAAACCCCTACTTCACTACCGATAGCGCTGCTGCTCTTCGGGCCAACGAGATCCATGCCGATATCTTGCTGAAAGCCACGAATGTTGACGGGATCTACACAGCCGATCCCCGGCGCGATCCGAATGCTCGTTTGCTCGAAGAGGTTACATTTCAGCAAATGCTGGAGAGGAACCTCTTGGTCATGGATGCGGCCGCCATCAGTCTTTGTCGGGACAACCGTCTTCCCATCGCCTTGTTCAATCTTCGAGGGAACGGCAATATTCGTCGAGTGGTTACGGGGCAGAGGGTCGGTTCGCTGGTTCGCTTTTGAGCAGCTAAGGGAGGTTTCCTCTAGTCTTGTCCAGAACGAGTCGGAGGATTAGGAGAGGGTTGGAGAAGCGGTTCGTTAGAACTTCAGGGAAGCGTTCGCCGTTTTTCTTGCGGCATTGACAGTCTTCCCCTCTCAAGGGCAAACTGTTAGCTATCTATCGGGAGGTACCATGAAAGAACTCTATAGAGAGATCGAAATCAAGATGAAGCACGGGGTCGATCATTTTCATGACGAGCTCAAGCAGCTTCGTACCGGACGTGCCTCTTTGGCGATCCTCGAAGGCGTAACCGCTGACTACTACGGTACTCAGACGCCGATCAATCAGCTTGCCAATTTCAGTGTAGTAGATGCCAGCATGATCGTCGCGCAGCCCTTTGATCCAACCCAGATCTCGGCGATCGAAAAGGCAATTCAGCGATCCAGTCTAGGGTTGAATCCATCCAATGATGGAAAAGTCGTTCGCATTCCAATTCCGCAGTTGACCGAAGAGCGCCGACGGGAGATTGTGCGCCGGGCCCACGACATGGCAGAGTCTGCGAGGAATGGGATTCGTCAGGCTCGCAGAGACGGGAATGACCGCTTGAAATCGATGGAGAAGGCCAAGGAAATTGGCCAGGATGACGAACGTCGTGGGAATGATGAGATGCAGAAGCTCCATGACCACTACATCAACGAGATAAATCAGACTCTCAAGAAAAAAGAGGGGCTGATCATGGAGGTCTGACTCGAGTCTTCCTGTCGCCATCGAGTCGAATCCCTGGTCTCGGAGAGGAATGGCTGCGATTCCTTGTCCTGCTGGAACTTCAATCTCGATAGGCTCCTCAACTCCTCCTCTGATGGTCAATTCCTACCGCACCTTCTTCAGGTTTCTCCTCTCGAAACGATGCTGAGTAGCTAGCTGATCTGACGGTTCACCTTCTCCTCAATGTCGAAGGTGAGGGCCCTCCTTGATCTTCTTTCCCTGCCATTGGTGCCTGTACACCTGATGGTTCCAGCTGATGCTTCTCACTGGACTTCTGCTGTATCTCCTAATCTGCCTAGATTTTCTGCCTCAGAAGGCGAGATTGCTTTCCTGCGGAGTCTGAGCCTACTGGTGTTGCGGAAAGCACCTGCTTTGTTGGGCCTACAGGCATCTCTTGTTTCTCGCGACGAATTTGGTGAAGAAGGTGGGGCTCTAGCAAAGGGCTATGTTCAATAGTTGTGTACGGAGCTTCAGGCGGCGATCCTGTCTTCTCGGATTCCATCGACAAACTTCGTTCCCTGTAAGACGTCAGCCAGGAGCTTGTAGCCCCGGAGCCGCCGCCATCTCATTTCTGCACTCAG
>JAHZIX010000007.1 GCA_022601195.1 Deltaproteobacteria bacterium | reverse complement strand
CCCGCCCTTAACCCTCAGAACGTCGCCCTAAACAGCAACGCCCCACGCCCCGGCAGAGTCCCCAAGTCATGAGCGTCCAGCTCCACGACGAAGGCCGGACCCACGAATATCCGCAACTCACCAGCCAGCGATCGCTTGATGGGCTCCAAGGTGAACCCCACCCCTGCCGACTCCTTCCCCAGGAAGGCATCCATCGTCCAATACCGATCCCGGAAGAGCTTACTTTCCTTTAGGGGGAACGACCCTGAGACCCCAGCATCACAACGGAGCGCAGTGCACCAGACAGCCGGTGAGCCGCGAGAAGGGATCTTCTTCTCGATCCCCGATCTGACCTTCTCGACCACCTTGGCCTTGAGCTCGCCGTCAGCCTCGACCGTCCCCGCGGCCAACGCGAGGGCAAGGGTCAGTGCTATGACGCGAATCATGCTGCACTCTCCTGTCTGACCGGCGAACAAGAGCCCATCTTGCTCAGCTGCTCGCTATTACTGATCGTCAGCCAAAACTCCCCCTCAACTTGCTCAGAGAAGAACCCAAACGCCTTCCCGCTCCCCAGCACCGCCCACATTCCGCCCAGGAAGCCCAGCGAGCTCCCCAACAGAATGCAGCCGTTGCTGTGGCTATGGATGTTGCCTTTGTGAATAAGGATGTGACTCCTTCCCGCGACCCCCTGAAGCTCCCAGGAGTCATAGCCTCCCCGGAATTAGCGGCGCGGGACGCAGCGATAGCGACCCGACGGAATGCAGCTCACCCTCGGCGCGTTGCCGCGCCATGGTGGTTCGAGTGTGTAGACCGTGGCGCCGCCCACGGTGATCGTTCCGAAGGTGCCCATCTGCTGGGACGAGCAGAAGCGCTCGAGGGTGAGCTCGGTAGTTGCGCCGCTCATTCCGGACCCTCCTGCGCTTGAATGCTGCTTGCTCTACGAAAGGACACCCTCGCTCGCTCCTGGTCTGCCAGCGCGGCGGCGATCTTCTCCAGCGCCCTCGTTACCTCCTTCTGGAGCTCGTAGTACCTATCCGCCTGCTTCGAGTAGCTAGCCAGAATCCACTTGATGATTGCCCCAAAGATCGCCACCAGGCTTGCTGTGATCCACAGCGGCTCGCTCCCCTGAGGTAGCCCCACCGACGGCGCTGCCGAGACCGTGAACCCCAAAGCTCCAGCTCCAAAGACAACCGATGCCACTTTCCCTTTCATCACTAGACCACCTCCGTACATTCATAACTGGCCCCTGCGACGGCTCCGCCGGTTGAGGCCAAGATTCCTTTTTGAAGCCTGATTCCACGGCCCCGAACCCGAGCAAACATCGCGGCAGCTTCCGTGACTGCCGGGTCATCCGGAACGGGAATCACCACCACCGGCCGCGTTTCCCCGCGGACCCTCTCGATCCTCCGGAAGAAACCGGCCAGAAGCTGCGCCCGGTCATAGGCGCCGAGACTGAAGCCAAAGCTCCGCTGCCTCTTCCCTTGGACTGAGAGCTGACTACCGCCCTTCATCTCCACGGTCTCGCTGTGGTCCGTAGAGGAGAGGGTCGCGTTCGGCGCAAAGTTGACCGCCGCCTGGAGCGCAGGACCGGCGACCAGGGCTCCGGCTTCGAAATAGCCGTCGGGGTTGGCGACGGTCTCGAGATCGATCCGGAGGTACCGGGCTTCGACCGTTTGAATGGCTCCGGAGGCGTCCGCGAAGACGTGGTGGAGGAGCTGAGTTCCGTTGAACTCTTCCTCGTCCGCCGCTGTCCAGAGATCCCCAGGGAGGTCCGGGAAGGCGGGGAGCTGTACGGAGTCGTAAAGAAGCCTCTGAGTCGAGAGCGCTGCGTATCAGCGGATGGCAGCCTAAGCATCTTGGTGAGCGATCGTAGGCGAACAGCCTCACTCCTGGCGCCCGCGATGTTGGCTAGGCTCGTCTTGATCTCCAGTTCCTGGTCCAGGAACTAGTAGGTGTCCCGAACTGCGAGATCGTGGTCCTCTCCGATCTGGTACTCCTCAGTGTGGCCCGATGGAGAAGCTTTGGATCTTCGAGTACGGATAGAAAGAGCTGGGCCTTGTCGACCACTCCCCATGTTTTGGCATTGAGAACCTACTCCCACCAAGCTGGATCTCCACCGAGGAGTTCCTCGAGAGTGCCGGCCCTGATGTGGTCGCAGCCTCGGATCGTGTCGACTGGCACCGCGGTGGCGGGGTCTGGAACGTGGTCAGCACAAATTCGGGTCGATGGTCTCTAGAGGCCGCGTCGACTTGGATCTGCCGATGACCGGCTAGAGCCGGACGGAAACCGCTTCCATTCCTTCATCCAGGCAAAGGCTCGGCCGTGGAAAAACCTGTGTTCCCCATCGCCCACTCCAGAGGCACCCCTGCCACCAATGTTGCCAGTCGGGGAAACCAATGACTCTTGAGAAGGCCCGACAGATCTGCCCGAAACTCCAGGATCTCCCGGACGAGCAAGCAGAAGAAGCTGTTACCCAACTCCAGACCCTGGCTGGCGTGATTGTTGCTTCTATACTTTCGGGAGCAATAACTGTCGAGAAGACTGAGGCCCAGGTCAACGAATGCCCAACGCCATCATCTACTGCCGAGTCTCCACCAAGGATCAGGTGGATAGGGTGAGTCTGGACACTCAGGAGCAGCTCTGTCGGGGTTATGCCCAGCGAGAGGGGATCGAGGTCGTCCAGGTCTTTCGGGAGCTCGGCGAGAGTGCGAAGACGGCGAATGGGACTGAACTTCGAAACGCCCTTGCCTTCTGCCGGAAGGCTCAGCGTTCAACCAAGGCTGTCGATATCTTGATCATGTACTCGGTGGAGGGTCGCAGGGAAGCCTTGGAGGGTCGGTTCGAGGAATACCTCACCACCTTCCAACCCGAGGAGGAGCTACTCCCGCTTTTCCTTGCGCTAGCAGAGCAGGAGTTTGAGACTCAAGCCTCGGGACTGGCGGAGGTAGCGAAGAGGGTACAGCGACAGGTGGCTGCTACGGAGCGAAAGAAGCAGCGCCTCCTGGAGGCCTTCCTCTACGAGAAAACTATCGATCCTGAGATCTACCAGGCAGAAAAGGCCCGTCTCGAGGCGGAAGAGTTTAAGCATGCCTCAGAGCTACGCTTAAGCAGCGTCTCGCTGATGTCCAAGAAAAGGCTAACTGGCTTTACTTTGAGTATCTTGCAGGATTTGAGCGGGCTCTGGTGTCGACTGGATTCTGACGCAAAGATCCTGCTGCAGTCGTCGATACTCCCGCTTGGGGTGACGTACCTAAACGGGACCTATTTGAATCCCGTAAACTGCTCATTTTTCAGAGGTTTACAGCCCAGCTTTGAGGGAAAAAATCGGGTGGTAGCCCCAACGGGATTCGAATCCGTGTCGCCAGCTTGAAAGGCTGGTGTCCTGACCTGGCTAGACGATAGGGCCACACTCTTTTTTTGGAGGCAGGACGCCCCCCGAGGCGACGCGCAGAATACCAAAAGGGCCTGTGTGGTGGCAAGTATCTTTGGCAGTTCGGGGTTGCGGTGAGGGCCGGTGATGAAAAAAGGCAGAACAGGGCCGTCTTTAGAGGCGATGGAGACGGGGTGGAGGTGTGGTGGCGAGCAGAAAACTGAATGCAGAGCTGAACCAAGAACGAGCAGAACGGTAGGAGGAAGGCCATGAAGAAACATCGCGAGTTGGACCCGAAGCTACGGCGGTTGATGAACAGCATGAAGAACCCGGAGCGGATGCGCCTGGACCTAGACGCAAACCTGGTGAACGCCACCACGGAGGTCGCTCCCGGGGATCCGGTGGAGGCGGGGATTCTGACCAAGAGGGTGTTGGTGCGGCTGGCGGCTGCCCAACGACCGGACTCCATGAAGGATCTTCATTGGGTACATATTTCCGGGGACATCTACGCCGTCGACGTTCCGTTGCTGAAACTGGAAGAGATGGCCGCGGCTCCGGAGGTGGAGTATGTGGAGGCGGGGCGACGGTTGGCGCCGACCCTCGATAGCTCGGTGGCGGAAACCCGCGCTGACCGCGTGAGAGCGGGTGTGGATGGGCTGAGCGGGGCCGGGGTACTGGTGGGGATCATCGACTTTGGTTTCGACTTTACTCTGGATGATTTTCGGGATGCCAACGGCGACTCGCGAGTCGCTTTTCTTTGGGATCAGAACCTGACCGCGGCGGCGGGGGAGGCGGCACCGGCTCGCTTTGGCTATGGGGTGGAATACGATCGTGCGGCCATCGATGCCGCCCTGGGGAGCGTGGATCCTTTTGCGGTCGTGCGCCACCGGCCGGGCGCGGAAAGCCACGGCACCCACGTGGCGGGAACTGCGGTGGGGAACGGGAGCACTTCGGACGGTGATTTTGCGGCGGGTGCCTTCGTAGGAGTCGCGCCGGAGTCGACGATCGTTTTCGTGCAGCCGAACTCCAGTGATGTCGATTCCAGCTTCACGGACTCGGTCCATGTGGCAGAAGCCATTGCCTATGTGTTCGAGAAAGCGGATGAGCTGGGCCTGCCCTGCGTCATCAATATGAGCTTGGGGCAGAACGGCGGCAGCCACGATGGGGAGAGTGTCGTCGAGCGAGCCATCGACCGATTCTTGGGTCGACCCGGGCGCGCCATGTGCGTCGCAGCGGGCAATGAGCACATTTGGCGAGGGCATGCGGGGGGCTCCCTCGCGTTGGGGGAGACCCGGGAGCTCCATTGGAAGTTCGGTGGTGAGCTGCCTTTGCCAGGCGGGGGTGTTTTGCAGCCTGGCTTCGGTGATTTCACTCCCAACGAGATGGAGATCTGGTATTCGTCCCGGGATGTCTTTCGCTTCCGCCTCACGGACCCGGATGGCAATGCCACCGCCTTCTTGGATCCAGGTACCACGGAGGTTCACACCTTCCCCAGTGGAGACGAGGCTTTCATCGACTCGGAGCGCTTCACCGTGCTCAACGGCGATGCTCGGATCTACATCGAGATCAGCCCGGGGCCGGGCCAGAGTCGGGTCAAGACGGGGGAGTGGAGAGTGGAGCTAGAGGCAGTGGAGAGTCGGGACGGTCGATTCGATGCTTGGATCGAGCGAGATGCTCGCCGGTCCCAGAATCGATTCGCGGATCAGAGTTTCTTTTTGGGCACGGACTTCGACGGCATCAAGACTCTCGGGACTCCGGCAACGACCCGTCGAGGCATCGCGGTGGCGAATTACGATCACCAGACCCAGTCTCCCTCGGACTCCAGTAGTCGAGGTCCGACCCGGTTGCTTCGCCAGAAGCCGGAAGTGGCGGCACCGGGGACGAACATCGTCTCTTCTGCCTCCCTAGCGGGTCGACCGAACCCGGGCTCTCCGGCCGGGACGGACCTTGTGCCAGCGCGTACCAGCATGAGTGGCACCAGTATGGCTTCTCCTCACGTGGCAGGAATCGCAGCCTTGATGTTGGAACGCAACCCGAGGCTGTCGTCGGAGCAGATCCGCAAATTGCTCATCGCCTCGGCGAGTCCGCCAGCGGGAGTGACTCCCTTCGACAACGCCTGGGGTTTTGGTCGGGTCGATGCCGAGGCAGCGGTCGCCTTGCTCTAGAAAGTCCTGTTTCTGGAATCAGTCTTGGTTTTGGAACCAGGATGGCTCGTGTGGTGCCTCGAGAGTGCGCCACACGAGACTTCTTCGGCGGTCGTTTTCGAGCTGATGGGGCAGGCGTTCTTGCAGCCTGCCCCGCCACTAGATCTCGATGGAGGTCTTTCCCTCTAGGACAATGTCGCCGGCGGGTTGGGAGGTTGCCTGACCCCGACTTTCGAGGGAGACGAGCACTCCTTGAGTACCCGACGGCATCCGCTGAGCGCTCACCTCGTAAGGTTGATCGCTTTGTATTTGGATCGGCCCTACGGCAACGGGGCCGGTGTCGGTGAGAAACCACAGACGGTATTCCTGGTCCGCCTCGGCAGGGGCAAGACCCCGGAGATTGACGTACCACTGCTGGTGCTTGGCGCAGACGAACATGGCTCCGCGGAGGCTGCTCTGATCCACTCCCCGCAAAGGAAATAGCTTCGATCGGGAAACCTGTACAGCGGGGAAGCGCTCTTGGAAGTCGCCCAGATGATGCGCGGCAGCCGTGGCTTCCGCCTCCAGATGGCCCACTAGGACAGCATGGGTCAGCTCGGCGAGGGATTTCTCCTGGGAATCCAATCTCTGATTGAGTTGGAGGGCATAGAAGGCCAAGCCTAGAACCCCCACGGAGAGGGCGGCAGCCAGGGCGCTGGCCCAAGAGCTGCGATGGGTAGGTCTGCTACCTGAAGGTCGGCGAAACGGGGTCACGGTTCCCTCAGGAGGCCTGGTGGCTGACGAAGCTGGCCCCGACGAAGCTGGGCCCGACGAAGCTGGTCCCATGGGTGAGGCCGGGGCCGATTCCTCTGCCGTCGCCGACGCTTCTTTTTGGGTCGTCCTAGGCATCTCCGGGGACGACGTGATCGCCTTTAGTAGGTTGGTCCGAATTTCTGCTGGCGGTTCCACCGGCTCGAGGGCCAGAGGAAGAGCGCCGAGGGTCTCTAGGTAGGATTCCACCAGTGCTTGGGCACTGCCTTCTTCCGCCGCTTCTTTTTCTGCTTTTTCTGTCGAAAGATCGCCACTGTCAAACCATTTAAGGGCTCTCGCCAGAGCCTCATCGTGAGATTTTTCATCCCAGCTCATAACAAATCCTTCATCTCGCTACCAAGTGCCTTCCGCAGCTTCTTCATGGCCAAGAGCGTGCGAGTTTTCACGGTCCCCAAGGGGATTCCGGTCGAATTCGCAATCTCGCTCTGGCTCAAACCTCGATAAAAAGCTAGCTCGATGACTAGCCTCTGCTCCTTAGGAAGCTCTTTCATCTCCGAAAGAATACGCTTCCGCCTCTCTCCTACGAATACGTTTCCAGCCGCCTCTGCGGATGCATAGTCTTTTGGCTTTTCTTCCTTCAAGGAGGCAAGGGTGCGTTCCCGGGACTGACGGCTGCGTAGTCGGTCGATGGAACGGCTACGGGTGAGCATGACGAGCCAGGTAGAAACGGACGACCGTGTGTCCTGGTACCGGGACGCTTGGTTCCAGGCCTGCAAGAAGACCTCTTGGAGGATCTCTTCAGCGTCCTGGGAATCTTTGAGGACTCTGCGGGCCAGGGCAAAAAGGAGCGGGGAGAACCGGTCGTAGAGCGCCGCTAGGGCCTCTGTGTCTCTCTGGACGATGCGCTCTACCAAGTCTCGGTCTTGAGATGCTTGGAGGCTACGGTCCGAGGGCTCGTTGCCTGCAGTGGGCTCTGTGCTCATTCTTTTTCTACCGTCCGAATTTCGATCCCGGGAGAATAGCACGTCAGGAAAAGGAAGCCTTCGAAAGGAATGTTGATCGGGAGGCGGCGGGGCACCTTCAGGGAGCGCCCGAAACGAAGGGTTCCAGCTGGGAGCCGTCAAAAGCTCTCGGTAGAAGCTCGCCGAGAGTGATTGTGAGGCGAACACCCTCCGGGTCGCATAGGTGGATCTCGGTGTCGGAGCTAGAGAACTCCGCCAAGCGCTGACGACAGCCGCCGCACGGGGCGCAGGGTTCGGAGCCAGTGGTGATGACGACCACTTCCTCGATGTGAGTCTCTCCCGCGAGTACCATGGCAGCGATGGCAGAGGTTTCGGCGCACCAGCCTTCGGGGAAAGAGGCATTCTCGACGTTGCAACCAGCGAATAGCTGACCACTAGCGGTGCGCAGGCAAGCGCCTACGGGAAAGTTGGAATAGGGGCAATGGGCATTGGCCATGGCGCGTTGGGCCAAACGGATCATAGATTCTCGAATTTCCATCGCGGCAACTATATGTCATGGCGAGATGGGTTTCGGAGGGTAGAATCTCCAGGGGACACTTCGGGTCGAGCCGATTCGATCCCGGACCGGGCACTAGAAGACGAAGTTGCAGGAGGAAATAGACGTGGCAAAGGTTGAGCACGATACCGGTGCGGCGAACAGATGGATCTTATTTTTGGGGCTAATCGCCGCTGCGATGGTCGCTTGGTCGGTTTTTCTCTGGCTCCAACTGATCGAGTCGAGAACCGGCGGCGAGGCCATTTGTGCCTTCGGAGGAGATTGTGCAGCGCTTTGGGATGGTGCCTTTGCCAGTACCGTGCATCGATTGACTCGAGTTCCGGTGGCGGGCTGGGGGGTGATTTGGGGCCTCGCGGCTCTGTTTCAAGTCCTCGCTTGGAGCAGAGGCAAGAAGACCTTCTGGCTTGCGGCCTTGAAGGTGATGGGTTTGGTAGGGGCGGTCGGCGTCGCTCTGCTGTTGTTGATCAGCGCCTTGGCAGGAGGCTTTTGCTCCAGCTGTGCCGTGATCTACGGTTTGTTGGCGATCTTTGCGGCGATCCTGTGGGGGCCCTTGAAGGGGCAGGCGAGCGCTCCCCTCGGAGGCGGAATGGGGCGAGCGGCCCTCTCGGTAGTCGCAGCCTTTCTACTGGCCTTGGTACCTGGCCTATCCACCCCCAAGAGCCAAGGGGCGGAGAGCCGAGAGGCTCTTCAGGCTGCGTTGGACTCAAATCCTTCGGCGGCGGAAACAGCCTCATCCTCAGCCAGTTCGGCCTCAGGAACCGCGGCCTCAGGAGCAGCAGCCAACCCGGACCTGCGCAACCTCATCGACTCTCTTTCGCCGCAGCTCAAGCAGGGCTTGAGCAACGCTCTGGAGATGTACCGAAAGGCTTCTCCTCTGCCGCTCAAGGAGCCGCGAGTGCTCGAAGGGCCGGTGGCGGCTCCGGTGCGCATTACGGAGTTCACGGATACCCTGTGCAGTCATTGCGCGGAGCTCCAGCTGACCCTCGGGTACCTCAAGGGAGCCTTGCCGGCGAGTAGCTTCAGTATCGAAAAACGTCAGTACCCGCTGGATGGCAACTGCAATAGCGATCTCCCCATCAGGGGGCCTGAAACCGTGCGCTGCCTGGCCGCCCGCGCCAAGATTTGCATGGAGACCGTGCCCAATTCATCCAGTTTTGCGGCGGACCTCTACCGCGAGCAACGGAATCTGACGGACGAACGGGTCTACGCTTTGGCCGCACCGTTCTTGTCTCGGCCAGAGCTTGACGCCTGCATGACGAGCGAAGCCACCGCCACCAAGCTGAAGGAGGATGTGGCTCTCGCCTCCCAATACGATCCCCACGGTACTCCTGTGGTGTTGATCAACGGCCGCCAGGGGAGTGCCTTCGGCCCCTTTCTCTACGCCATGATTCTCACCGGCGGAGAGGCTACAGACCCAGCCTTCGACAGGCTACCTGCGCCGCGCCTGGACACCCACATGCACTAGTTTTTGGTGAAGGTGGTGGTGAATCCGGTGAAGGCAAAGAAGGAAATGGCTTGAAGGCTCCGGCTCTGGCGCGGTGGGATGACAAGCTTCGCCCATGGTTGGTGCGACTGCCCGGGCGCCTTCCTATCCGTCTCTACTCCGCGGGGCGCCCCTTCTTCTTGGATCGACTGGTCGGTGAGCCGCCGCCTTCCCGCAGACCGCCGGAGTCTTTGCGTCGGGTGCTCTGGGGACTTCCCTTCGGTTTTCCTCTGGGCAATGCGGCGGGCATGTTCAAGAACGGCGAAGGGTACGCCTTGGCAGCGGCCCAAGGGGCTGGCTTCTATCTCGCTGGAACCACGACGGCCCAACCTCGCCAGGGAAATCACAAACATGGCATCTCCAGGCCTTTCGCACCCTACCCGCGCACCCACGGAGCCTCTAATTGGCTCGGCTTGCCCAACCACGGACATCGTCGGGTCGCGGAGCGCCTGTCGCAGCTCGAGAAGGTAGAGGGGTGCCCGGTGGGAGCGAGCTTGACGGCGGATCCGGAAGGGACTGAAGAGGAGCGGCTGGAGGGCCTCGTGGAAGGCATGAAGCTCTACGCTGAGGCCGGGGTGGATTTCCTCGAGATCAACGAGAGCTGCCCCAATACGGAACAGGGAGCGTCGGCGGAGGGAGAGCTCTTTCGCCGCCTGGACACGGTGCGGCGGCGCTTCTTGGAACATCGAGACAGAACGCTTCCGGTGGTGGTCAAGTTCTCCAACGACACAGCCATTGACCAGCTACCGGCCCTGATGGACATGCTCCTGAGTCTGGAGTTCGATGGCGTGAACTTCGGCAATACTTCGACTCGGTACGATCATTGGCGCTCTTCCATCGACCGAAGCGACCGCCCCCTATTCGATTCCTTCAGGCGCTCCTTTGGGGGCGGCTTCAGTGGCCGTCCCTTGAAGGCGGTTTCCTTGGGCCTGGCAGAAAGGGCAGCTCACTACTGCCAGGAACGGTCTACGGGCACCGAGTTTCACGTGCTGCGTACCGGGGGTGTGGAGACTCTGGAAGACCTGACCTCCTCGCAGCAGGCTGGGGTCGCTCTGAACGGTTGGTTCACCGGATATTTCGAGGCTTTCGCCCAGCATGGGCACGATCTCTACGAGGTACTTTGGCAGTGAACGACCGGAGTGATCGGGGCCTCCAGGGAGGGAGTACCTGCTCCTCGGCAGCAGACTGAGCCGAGGAATGGAAGAAAAATTGCCTTAGGTCGATGTCACTTTGAGGTTTTTCTGGACTCAGAAGCCCTGTTCCACTAGTCTACAGAGGTAGCTGTCCTGCGGCCACGCTCCGCCTTATCTCTAAAAGTTCTCAAACTCTATGTGCCTCTATCAGTACATGCCTTGGGGTGAGTGTTTTGGGAGAGCTGGGTAGGCAAGCGTCTGGTCACAGCAAAATAGATTTCACAACTCGAAGCTAGCCCCGCCACAAGGGAGGGGTTCGTCGAGACAAAGTAAAGATTCTGGAGGAGAAATGAGCGAGAAGAAACTGACCGCAGTTAAGGACCCTTTCACCAAGGCGCAATTGCTGTCCGCTATTGCTGACGACACTGGCCTGACCAAGAAAGATGTGGCCGCGGTCTTTGATTCCCTCAACGACAATATTCACCGCCACCTGAAGCCCCGTTCCGCGGGTACCTTCACCCTTCCGGGTCTGGTGAAGCTCACTGTCACGAAGAAGCCTGCCACCAAGGAACGCCAGGGTACCAACCCCTTCACCGGCGAAGAAATGACCATCAAAGCGAAGCCAGCGAGCCGTGCCGTCAAGGCTCGGATCCTCAAGGGTCTCAAAGACCTCGCTGAGTAAGCTTCTTCCCGAAGAGGCAGGGCTGGCCGGATTTCTTCCACCAGTTCTCCTCAATAAAAAAACGCCGGCTGATCGACCTCGATCACCGGCGTTTTTCTATTGTTGGGTAGGACTTAGCCCTTCGCTGGGAACCTCTTGTCGAGCATCTTGTTCCACTCTGTGATCCGGTCCTTGACCTTGTCTTTGAGGGCAGAGGTATCGCCTTCGATGGTGACGGTGGTCATGCGGTCTCCCTGGGCGATGGAATCGACAACACTCTGACCGGAAGTTACCTTGCCGAACACGGTGTGACGATCGTCGAGATGGGGAGTCGGTCCGTGGGTGATGAAGAACTGGCTACCGTTGGTTCCGGGGCCGGAATTCGCCATCGACAGGATACCGGCGCTATTGTGCCGCAAGGAAGAGACGAATTCGTCTTCGAATTTGTAGCCAGGGCCGCCGCGGCCGTTGCCTTCGGGATCTCCTCCCTGAATCATGAAATTGGCGATGACTCGGTGAAAGCTAAGGCCGTCGTAGTAGCCCCGTTCCACGAGGTTGACGAAGCTACCTACGGTTACGGGGGCCTCGTCGGCGAAGAGTTGGACATGAATGTCCCCCTTGGTGGTCTTGAAGAGAACACTCAGGCCTCCCTTGGAAGCATCTTCCGCTGGGGCGCTGTCTTGGCCGATGGCTACCGCGGCAGCGAGGGCGAGGCTAGAAAGGGTCAAAGTGATGGCGTACATTGGGTCGGAATCCTCCGCTAGAGAGATAGGTTAGTGGCCGGCAAGGTAGAACCCGCCGGGTTGTGCGATTCTTAACAGATTCGGGCGCCGCGGGTCAAAAGGACATGGCGGAAGCTATGTATTTGAAACCCCAGGCGTTAGAATCAGTAGGACTAACTTCATGGCCAACGACCCGAACATCCTGAACCAGGGCAAGCCGAACCTGGATTTTCCGAACCCGGACACCCCGAATCTCCACAGTGGAAGTCTTCCCTTGGCGTGGCTCGGCCCCTTTGTGCTGGCTGTTGGCGTTCTTGGTTTGTCCAGCTGTGGTTCTCCCCGAGTTGAAGAGCTATCTACCGCCGGAGGAGTCCGCGGTGAAGCTGTCGAGCTCGAGCCCTGTCATCTATCTTCTCCCGGATCTCCTGGAAGGCTCGAGGCAGATTGCGGTTTCCTGATCCTCCCCGAGGATCCTTCAAATCCCGAGGGAGCTAGCCTGGAGGTCCATTTCGCTGTTGTCGAGGCGATACACCGGAGTCCGCACCCGGACCCCTTATTTCTTCTTGCCGGTGGTCCCGGGCAGGCTGCCATGGAGGCCTTCGTCAGCCTCTCCGGCGCTTTCGCAGGAGTCCTCCAAAAGCGTGATCTCGTTCTGGTGGATCAGCGAGGGACCGGTCGCTCCAACGCTTTGACCTGCCCGGAGGACAGTCTCAATCCATTGGAGGTACCCAGCCCGGAAGAGTTGAGAGCGCACGTAGACGGTTGCCGTGAACAGCTCAGTGGCGACCCTCGCTTCTACACCACTTCTATCGCCATGGAGGATCTGGATGCGGTGCGGGAAGCTCTGGGCTACGAGTCCATCAACCTCTATGGAGTTTCCTACGGCACCCGAGCAGCGCTGACCTATCTACGCGCCTTCCCCGAGCACACTCGATCGGTCGTGCTCGACGGGGTTGCGCCGCAAGACCTGGCCCTGGGGGAAACCTGGGCTCGCGACGCGCAGCGAAGCTTCTCCCTCATTCATGCTCGGTGCCAGGAAAACGAAGCTTGCGGTCAGAAATTTGGTGACCTCCAGGAGGTTCTCTCCCAGTTGTTGGATCGCCTCACCAGCTCTCCGGAGACCGTCTCGGTGGATCACCCTACCTCCGGGGAGAGCCTAGAGCTGACGGTCGATGGGGAGACTCTGGCCGCCCTGGTGCACCGGTTTAGCTATTCGCCGGAGACCGTGTCCCTGTTGCCGCTGCTGCTCTACGAGGCTCACGCTACGGGGGACTTTCGCCGTATCGCGGCCCAGGCGGTGCTCTTCCAGGAGCTCGGTTTGGGGATGTCGGAGGGGATGAGCCACGCCGTCTTGTGCACGGAGGATGTGCCCTTTATCGACCTCGCCGAGGCTCGGAGGCTCAACCAAGGGACCTATTTGGGAGATCTCCAACTAGATCAAATGAGCCTGGTCTGCCAAGGTTGGCCTCGAGGGGACCTCAGGGACGACTATAAACAACCGGTCGTCTCGGACAAGCCAGTGCTGCTCCTTTCCGGAGAAGCAGATCCGGTGACACCCCCGGAGTATGGAGATCGGGTGGCAGCCACTCTGTCCCAAAGCCTGCATCTGGTGGTGCCGGGCATTGGCCACAACGTCCTACCCCATGGTTGTGTTCCAGATCTGGTAGAGGAATTCATCGAGGCAGGGTCCTTCGAGGGGCTCGAAACCTCCTGCGTCGAAGCCATTGAGCCACCCCCCTTCTTTCTCAATCCTTCCGGGCCGAACCCCTGAGTACCAGGGCCCCTGGGGAGGAGAACAGCAAAGCCATGAGGATCACCCGTCGGGAAAGGGCAGCATGATCGAGATCGATAGGCTCCAGAAGAGCTTTGGAAAGGTGCGGGCTTTGAAGGGGATCACCTTCCAGGTTCCGGATGGGCAGATCACTGGCCTTCTGGGACCTAACGGAGCCGGCAAGACCACTTGCCTTCGTATTCTCTACACCATTTTGAGGCCGGATTCCGGCAGTGCCCGGGTCGATGGGCACGATTCGGTAGCGGATCCGGAAGGCGTGAAACGGGCCATTGGAGCGCTACCAGCGGACAGTCGGGGGCTCTACCCTAGATTGACATCCCGAGAGAACATTCGCTACTACGGACGACTCCATGGCCTTCACGGAGCAGCCCTGGAGGGGTATATCGATGAACTGGCCCGTTTGCTGGACATGGGCGAGATCATCGATCGCCGTACCGTGGGGTTCTCCACCGGCCAGCAACTGAAAGTGGCGATCGCCCGGGCTTTGGTTCATCAGCCGAAGACAGTTCTTCTGGACGAGCCCACCACGGGACTCGACGTCATGAGCACCCGGGCCATGCGTACTTTTGTGCGGCGGCTTCGGGACGAAGGCAAATGCGTTCTTTTCTCGAGTCACATCATGCAGGAAGTGGCGGCTCTCTGTGAGCGGGTCGTGGTGGTGACCCAGGGGCAGGTCGTTGCCGAAGGGACACCCCAGGAGCTTAGGGAGAGCACCGGTGAACAGGATCTGGAAGACGCCTTCGTGAGCGCCATTGGTAGTGCGGAGGGGTTGGGCTGATGGCGGGCTTGGGGAGGAGCCCCGCAGCTGCCGTCTTTCGCAAAGAGGTCGTCGACAATATGCGCGACCGCCGCACCCTGGCGGCCGCCTTGTTTTACCCACTCCTGGGACCGCTTTTGGTCGTTCTCCTGTTGGCGGTGGTGGGTCGTAGTGTCTCCGAACAAAGTGAGACGCCGCTAAAACTACCGGTCGTGGGGGCAGAGAACGCTCCCAATCTGGTGGCCTTTCTAAAACAGCACAACGTCGAAGTATTGCCCGCCGTGGAGGATCCGGAAGGCGCTGTGAAGGCGGGGGATGCGGAAGTGGTTCTGGTGATTCCGATGGCCTATGGCGAAGACTTCGTCGAAGGTCGTCCGGCCACGGTTCGTCTGGTCATGGACGATTCCCGGCAAAGCTCTGCGGTGAGCATAGGCCGGGCTCGGGGTCTGCTGGAAACCTACAGCCGGACCACTGGGGCGTTGCGCCTCCTGGCCCGGGGGATCAGTCCACAGATTACTTCCGCTCTCGCGGTCGAACAAGTCAATACCGCCACCCCTCAGAGCCAAGCGGCTAGATTCCTGAGCATCGCTCCCTACATGATCATTTTCTCGATCTTCATCGGTGGCATGTATTTGGCCATCGATACGACGGCGGGGGAACGGGAAAGGGGTTCCCTGGAGCCTCTGCTGATCAATCCCGCGAGTCGTCGCCAGATCGTTTTGGGAAAATATGGGGCTACGCTGGTGTTCACCTTCATAGCGGTAGCGGAGACTCTGTTGGGCTTCGCCGTGGTGCTCAACTACATTCCTCTGGAAGCCTATCTAGGGGTGCGCTACAGCTTGAGCGGGGGAGCTCTGCTGGCGATCTTCCTCATCACGATTCCCATGATGCTTCTCGCCGCGGCTCTACAGATCATCATCGCCACCTTCACTCGCAGTTTCAAAGAAGCCCAGAACTACCTATCTCTCCTCCCCTTGGTGCCGGCCCTTCCGGGAATGTTTCTGGCCTTCTTGCCGGTCAAGATCAAGCTATGGATGATGGCCATCCCCACCTTCGGGCAACAGCTGCTGATTCTCCGCTTCATGCGTGGAGAGACCGTGGACCCATTACACCTGATGGTCTCCACTGGAGTCACCGCACTGGTAGCGGTGGTGCTCTTTCTCCTTGCAGCACGGTTGTACGAGCGGGAAAGCGTGGTTTTGAAGAGCTGAACCGAAGAGACCACCGCTCATTGGTAAGGGTGGCCAGAACAGACCACGCCCCATTACAGTTTGCCTAAGAGATCGGCAGCGAAGTGAAACGCTAGCTGACTCTCACCGACCAAACGGATAGCTGACCACGCCCTATCACCCCCGGAGGGTGTCAGGCATGAGCTTCATGCACTCCTTAAGTACTCTGTTCTCAGCCTCCCTGATAGATGCAGGGGAGCTAGCGAGGGGATCGTATTTAACGACTGCATGGAACGCATGCCTGACACCGTTTCTTATTAGGGGCAGTCGTCGCGGTGCTCGATGGCAACGGTGGTGATGGGCCGGCCGTCGGGGAATTCGCTTTTCATGGTGTCGAGGAAGTGTTCGAGGTTTTCGAAGTGCTGGTCCGGATCGTGGCGAATGAGGGTGTCGATGGGGTTCTCGTTGCCGGGGTATCGGTATTCCGGAAAGAGATACCAATGCTCTTGATACTCGCAGGCTTCCGGCAAACGCTCCGGTACCCAAAGAACGCCGACAAGGCGATCGTATTGAATCAGGATCTTGGTTCCCGGGTCGATCTGGGCGAAGGCTTGGCCAGGGACCAGCAACGAGGCCAGGGCGAGGGCGAAGAGGAATAGGGTGGTCGCTTTGCGAATCATGGTGTTCTCCTTTGAGGGGTGGTGCGGCAGCACACACCGGGGTTCGAAGAAGTACACGAGAACGAGAGAGGAAACTTGCCAGGAGGCTGGGCCTTCCGCCCTTGCCTCCCGGCTGGTCAATCCTCTTGAGGTTCGGTCGCCTATTCGCTAGACGAAGATGCCTGAGGGCGGCGCAACTTCCGCAGGCCGCCCAGGGCCAATAGGAACAGCATCAAGATCAGGCCATAGGTATCGAGGGTGGGAATCTCCACCGTCGTCGTGCTGGCACCGAAGATCAGCTCGGTGTCTGCGGTCATGGGGATCGGTTCCCCGTCCGTTCCAATGAGCTCGGCGAAGGCGGGCAGTAGGGGATCGTCGACGGTAATGCGCCAGGTCCAGAGAGTGTCTCCGGGGACGCCGCTCAAGATCTCGAAGGTGACGTTGTTGGACATGATCCCGAGCATCAAGTCGGTGATTCCAGAGCAATCCTCTACGGTTCCTTCCGCGGAAACCTCATCTTGCTCGGTGACGGTGAAGACTGGAGGAGTTCCGTCCACACAGTCGTCACAGGCATCGCCTACACCGTCCTGGTCGCCATCTTCCTGCCCGGGGTTTGGGGTATTGGGGCAGTTGTCACAGAGGTCTCCGACGCTGTCGGTATCTCCGTCGGCCTGGTCGGAGTTGGAGACGGTCGGGCAATTGTCACAAACGTCTCCGGTGCCATCGGTGTCTCCATCGGCTTGGTCGGAGTTAGAGGTTGTCGGGCAGTTGTCGCAAACGTTTCCGATGCCATCGGTGTCCCCATCGGCTTGGTCGGTGTTAAAGACTGCCGGGCAGTTGTCGCAGGCATTGCCAAGGCCGTCTCCATCTCCGTCGGCTTGGTCGGAGTTGGCCGTGCTGGGGCAGTTGTCGACGTCGTCGGGGATCCCGTCGGCGTCGAAGTCCGTCATGAGGAAGAGAGCGAAGCCGTCATGGTCGGAGGAACGAAGAGGTGTCGAATCGTCTTCGATGAGCTCCTCTGCCACTTCGGCGTTACCGTGACCGAAGTTGAAGCCGCGAACGAAGACATTCGCTGCCACGGTGGTGAGAGCGTGGTCGAGGACCTGGGCGTTGCCTCGGAACTCGAAAGAGTGTTGATCTCCCGGGGCCAGGGTGAGCACTTGGTTGGTGAGGTCCGGGTCGACGTTGTCCGTGGGGTCCACCACCAGATCGTCCGCATCGACGAAGTTACCAGCGATGCGGCCCACCACGTCGACGTAACCATCGGTGAACTGGAAGGCGTTGAGGTCACCGATGACCACCAGGGGAACGGTGGGATTGGCATCCTGGAAGGCCTGTACTTTGACGCCGATGGAATTCGCCTGTTCGAGGCGCTTCTGGCGTACCCGGGGGCCGGTGCTTGAATCGTCGATGCCGCTCAGGGAGCGAGTGTGGTTCACCATGACGGCGACCGGAAAGTCCGCACCGTTGCCTTGGTAGCGACCTTCCAGCAGCAGCAGGGGGCGGTCGTTGAGGAGAGAGCCATCGAAGGTGAGGATCTCAGCGGCGCCCAGTTGGGTCACCGAGTCCACCGCCACGTTAGCGCGAGTCAGGAAGCCCACGTCGATGGTGCCGATGTCGTTGCCTTCTACCAGGTGGGCGGTGTAGACCACCGAGGGGTCGATGGCGGTGATATCTGCTGCCAGCTGCTGCAGTACTTCGATCTTCTCTGCCTCCTGAACGCCCAGAATATCCGGGGCATCGAGCACGTCGAGAATGTACAAAGCAAACTTGGCCTTTCGACGCAAATACTCCGCCATGGAAACCACCGTGTCGTCCCGGCCAGCGGGATCCGCTGGGTCGTCGATGTCGTCGAAGAAGCGGAACATGTTGAGACTGCCGACGGTCATCTCCCCGGCGGCGCGACTCCGCACCGGTTCCGGCAAAGGACGGGGAGTGATCGCTAGGCTGGTGGGGAAAATTTCGTAGCCACTAAATTCGTAGCCTAGAGGACCGCTGGCATCGAAGGTGGAACCGGCGGTGATCAGAAGGCCCGCATTGCCGGGGATCAGCTTGTCCGCATCCACCTCGAATTGTTCCGGGTTGGAGTCCCACAGGGGCAATCCGGGAAGGCCCGGGAACTCGATGCCCGGTTCCCGCAAGCAGCGTCCGGCGGCACTGGCGAAGACCTCCGCCACTGGATCGGGTCCGAAACCTTGGTTGCCGGAGCAGACCGTTCCGCCGGTCACCTGGATGAGCATGGACTCGTAGCACTCGAACTCGATGGCACAACTGGGAGCCGTTGGGTCCATGGAGGGAACCGTTCCGTTGAAGATCACCGCCGCAGGCAGCGGCCCGGCGTTGGCTGTGATCCGGAAATTCGCCGGGGCAGCGGCTTTGCGCACGGTCCCCTGGTCCATGAGGTGGTACATCTGCTCGGCATCCAGGCCCGCGAGGGTCGACCGACTCAAGGGGGTTCCGAAGGGATCCACCATGACGATGGGGGAGCCGGTCATCTCGGTGAAGTCGAAGAATTCCTCGACGAGGCCGATGACGTCCACCTGGTCACCCACTGCCACCGCCGGTGCGGCGCCGGTGAAAACGAAGATGCCGTTGGAGGTGTCTGGGCTCACGTCCGCTCGCCCGTCGGGGGTCTGAATGAAGAAGCCATCCGGAGCCACCGCGGTGACGATGTTGTCCAGAGTCTGCACCTGCATGCCAGCAAAGGGGGAGGCCAGGCCAGCGCCTTGGATCTCGAAGATCTCAGCGGTGGCGTCGATACAGAAATTCCCGGTGCCCGGGGTGGGGGCCTCCTGCAGGTAGTTGGTCGTCACCCGGGGGCCGCCGCCACCATTAGGGCAGCGTTGGTTGGATTGGGTGTCGCCGGAACCGCCTCCCCTTTCGTTGACTTGGGGCTCGGCGGCAGCCAGTAAGACCAACAGACCGGCGTCATCGCCGTCGTCGGTGTCATAGACCAAGGCATCGATGAGACCAGCAGTGGTGACTGGAGTGTCGTTGGGGAAGTCCACTCCGTTGCCTACGTAGAGAGCGACGGCGTCGGCTCCGTTCTGAAGGCTACCGTCTCCGAAGGTCAGGTCGACGTTGGCCACGGCGCTGTTGCCGATGACGAAGAATCCACTGGCGTCGGTGGAAAAGCCATCCAGGTCGATGGCATTGGAGTGTCCACCGAGGTTATAGGACTGGTCGTCGGAGCCGTTGAAAGCTACCAGCACCAAGCCGTCCAAGGGGGTGTTGCCCACTCCACCGTCGAAAAGCTCGATGAATTCCGCCGTGTCGATACTCGGGGTATCCGCATCCGCCTCGTTGATGAGGACGAAGGTGGCCGGAGGAGTCACGCAGTTCTCGGTGCCGGGGGTGGGCTGGAAGGTCGTGTAGGTGCTGGTGTCCCGGGGCCCGCCGGTGCCGTTGGGGCAGCGCTGGTTAGACTCCACGTCCTTCATACCGGTCTCGTTCTCGTTCACCTGGCCGCCACCGGTGAGCAGGGTCAGGAGGACCGCATCGTCCCCATCGTCGGTGTCGTAGACCAGGGCGTCTACGAGGCCCGTGGTGGTCAGGGGAGTGTCGTTGGGGAAGTCTGCGCCGTTGCCGAAATAGAGGGCCACCGCGTCCTGGCCATTCTGCAAGGAGTTGCCGGAAAAGGTGATGGCAGCGCCGGGAACACCAGGGTTGCCGAGGACGAAATAGCCGTTGGCGTCGGTGGTAAAGCCATCCAAGTCCACGGCGTTGGCTTGCCCCCCGAGGTTGTAGGACTGGTCGTCGGAGCCGTTGTAGGTCACCAGAACGAGGCCGTCGAGGGGAGTGTTACCCACCCCGCCATCATAGAGCTCGATGAACTCAGCAGCGTCGGTGCCGGTCTGGTCCGCATCCGCCTCGTTGATGATCACCGGGGTGGTCGGCGCGGGACAGGTGTTGGCAGCTCCGGGGCTGGGAGTGGCCGCCAAGAAACTAGAGGTTACGCGAGGGCCTCCACCGCCGTCCGGGCAGCGCTGGCTGGAGTCGACGTCTGCATCCGTACCACTTTCCTCATTGACCTGGGGCTCCCCAGGATTGAGCAGTACGAGCAGGGCCGCATCGTCCCCATCGTTGGTGTCGTAGACGACCGCATCGATGAGATCTGTGGTGGTGATAGCCGTGTCGTTGGGGAAGTCCGTGCCGTCGCCAACGAAGAGAGCCACGGCATCAGCGCCGTTCTGGAGAGACCCGTTGCCGAAGGTAATGCCGGCGCCGGGCACACCGGTATTACCGATGACAAAGAATCCATTGGCGTCGGTGGAAAAGCCGTCCAGGTCGATGGCGTTGGCCTGTCCGCCCAGATTGTAGGACTGGTCGTCGGAGCCGTTGAAGGTCACCAGAACGAGACCGTCGAGGGGAGTGTTGCCGACCCCGCCGTCATAGAGCTCGATGAACTCGGCATCTTCCGTTCCCGCCTGATCTGCCTCCACCTCGTTGATCAACACGTTCATGGCTGGTGGCGCGGTACAAGCGTTGTCGGCTCCTGGTGTTGGGGGCGCTTGAAAATAGCCGGTCGTGTTGCGCCCGCCGCCCCCTCCGTTGGGGCAGCGCTGATTGGAGTCCGTGGTGGAGTCCGTACCGTCATCCTCGTTGATCTGCGGTTCACCAGGATTGAGCAGAGCTAGCAGGGCGGCATCGTCGCCGTCGTTGGTGTCGTAGACCAAGGCGTCGAGAAGGTCCGTGGTGGTGATGGCGGTGTCGTTGGGGAAATCCGTACCATCGCCGACGTACAGGGCCACAGCGTCCTGGCCGTTCTGCAAAGTGTTGTTGCTGAAGGTGATTCCAGCGCCCGCCACTCCCGCATTGCCAATCACGAAATAGCCGTTGGCGTCGGTGGAGAAGCCATCGAGGTCGATGGCGTTGGCCTGTCCGCCCAGGTTGTAGGACTGGTCGTCGCTGCCGTTGAAGACCACTAGCACCAGGCCATCCAAGGAGGTGTTGCCGAGGCCACCGTCATAGAGCTCGATGAACTCGGCGGTATCGGTACTGGTCTGGTCGACGTCTACCTCGTTGATGAGGATGGGGGGAAGGCCGGGGATGGCGTCGGTGGTTCCTGGATTGGGAGCCGTGAAGGTGCTGTCCCAAGTCATGGTGATGTCTTCGCTGGTCTCGTCGTCACCGGTCAGGCCGTTGCCACCACCATTTGTTTCGAACCCCGCTTCTGTGGCGGTGCGTTTGGTGGAAAAGCCAAAGCCCGGGTCCCCCGCCTGCTGGGGCATGGTGAAGGCATCGGTGGCGTACATGGAAGCGGTGGTGTCGCCGTCGGGGCCATCGACAGAGACGCCGGTCTTGTCGCCGATGTCGTTGCCGGTGGAGGGAGTACCGATGTTGAGCATGTCGACGTCCTGCACCAAGTCGCTCGCACCGTCCCAAAAGAACAGAACCGCGTTCTCGCCGCTGTTGGTGAGCCCTGCTGTGGGGCCTCCCACATCCGTCGCGATCATGTCCGGAGTGCCAGCGTCGGTACCGTGAATCTCGAAGTCAGCGTTGCTACCAGACGCGGTGAAGAAGCCAGCACCATCGAAGGCGACGACGATCACTCCGCCCGCGGCGATCGTCGCTCCTGCGGGAAACTGGACGATGAAGTCCGTGGAGCCGATCCCTGGAGCTGGTCCGCTTCCGCTGGCCCCGGGGAGGAGGGCGTAGTCTTCGTCATCCGAGAGGTAATAGTCGTCTAGGGCAACCGGGGCGTTGGTGGGATTGTAGATCTCCAGGAACTCACTCGGTGTCGGGGTTACCACAGCCTCACTGAGCAGCAGATGGTCGTCGATGGCTCGAGAAGACGTTGGCCAGGCGAGGGCCGCGGTGGCCAGGGAGAGCAGGACGAGGGAATTGGCGAAACGAGTGTAAGTGAGCTGCCTTGAGATCATCTGAGTTCCCCAAAGAGTGCGGCTCTGGATTACCCGGAAGGAGATTCCGAGCCCAAGCGCCGCCGTCATCGTGTTGAGAGCGATCCAAACACTCTACACGAAGGGGAAAGAAGTGTCTCGCCGGGTTCCGATAACTTTGCAAACTCGAAGCGGGGTTGTTACGAAGAATCTCGGGACGAGGGCGATCGGCCCCCACTGGGACCATGCAACGATCCCAGTTGGGAGGTGTGTTTTAGGACTGCATGGAACGCATGCCTGACACCCTCTCAGGGATTTAGTGTGGCTTCGAAGAGGAGTCCCGCTTCCTCGAGTAGGTCGACCTCTGCAGGCGTGAAGGTGGTTCTGGAAAGGTAGATTTCTCGGAGGGCTCGCTGGAGGTGCTGCTCGCCTGCTCCTTCTTCTTGTAAACGGTGGATTTCCGCGAGAGCCGCTTGTTCCAAGGGGGATGGCGGGAAGGGGCGGTGGTGGGGGGGAGCGGGGGAGGCGGCTTTGGAGAGGTATTTGGCAGCGAAGGAATCGTAGCTCGGTACCTGGTGGTGGAGGATCGAGGGGCCGGCGACCCACACGCTCTCGAAGGACGAGCCTGGCCGGAGAGCCCAGCCGTGGACCCCGGCGGCTCCTTCGCCGGCCTGGACATTCACTGCGGATTTACCGTTGTGATACCCGGTGAAGTAAGGGCGAGGGTCGTCCTGAGCCATCTTCAGGTGTCGGACCAGTTGTTCCCAGCCGCTGGGGCCTAAGCGAGCGGCGGCCAAGCGGGGGTGAAGTTTGAATCGAGGCCCGCTTGGTGCTGGTTGAGAAAGACGCTCTTGGTTTGGAAGCAGCTCGTGGTTGACGTACCTCACCTGGCCCCAGCCGGCGGCGGAGGCGGTGGCGAAATGCTGTTGCAGGTCGCTGCCGCCTCTACCGGTCCCTTCGAGGTGAAAATACTCGTCCGAGTCGAGATGCAAGAGCCAGGTGAGGGGGCCCCCTCCTAGCTCGTCACTCTGGGCTATTTGCAGCGCGGAACTGGCGTTGAGGGCCTGGCGGGAGGCGACCGCATAGGAGCTTCCACCGCCTCGGGAGGTGGCGAGTAAGGTGTCCTTCTCGATCCCTTCTTTTACTGTTGGCCAGCCCGAGTCTTGTAACTCCTCCCCGGACCACAGGGTGAGCCGCCCTGCCGGGTATCGCTTTCGCAGGCGTTCCGCATCCGCCTTTTCTGTGGTTTCGGAAAGGTGGTCGAAGACGAGCAGGAGGTGCGCAAACCCTAGAGAGAAATGGTATTCGCACCAGGAGTCCAGGGCTGCGCCGCCGCGATAGATGGTGCAGACGATGCCGATCCGTTGCTGCTCTCTTCCGGTGGTCTTTGTCACAAAGGACCCTCCCGGTGAGCCGCTGCCTAGTTGGGAGTCCTCTAAGAGGTGCAACAGGACTTTTTCCGGAGGCAGGGGAGGAGAGGGGAGGGGAAGGAGTAACTCCGTCACCGTGGGCCGCCGAGGAGCCGGGGCGAAGGGCATAGGGTCGAGGGCATCGTTGAACCAGAAGGTGAGAGCCCAGCGGGCGGGGCCGGGGCGGACCGGGCGGACTTGGTGGGGAATGGTGCGCGAGTCGAAGAGGACTCCCAAGCCGGAGCGTGCCGGAAAGACCTCGCCCCCGTCGCTGCCCTTCGTATCTCCAGCTGGCCACAGAGCCAGCTCCCCCCCTTGGCACTCCTGGCCCGGGCCGTTGAGGTAGAGCACCAGGGTCAAGCTGCGGCCGTTGTCCGCCGTCTCGCTATTCGCTGGCCCTCCCGGGTTGTCCAAGTGAGGATGAAAGCCAGCGGAGGGAGCCGGGTAGCGGGCCAACATGATGCTCTGGGGAGAGGAAGGGGGCCGATTCGGAAGAGCGGCTCCCAGGCTGTCGCCGAGAGTCGCGAGACCCCATTGAGCCAGGGCCGCGAGTCTGGGAGTCGCGGCGAGGACCTCCGCCTCGGTGCCTTTGAGGTAGCGCACCCAATCCGTGCGGCGAGAGGAGATCTCCCCTTTGGCGCCGACGCCCGCTGCAGCGAGATCCAGAGAGCCTTGCTGGAAAGCGTCTTCCAATTCGCCGTGGAGGCGATCCGCCACGGCAGGAGAGAGGAGCCCTGGGAGGGCCAACCAGCGGCGGCGAGACGTAGCTGAGAAGGCTGAACGAAGCCGTTCTCGGGTTGGTAGAGGAGTTGTCTCCCCTGCGCCGGAAATCTCCTGCCAAAGCTGCTCCAGGAGGTTCGGAGTTGGAAAGGGAGACCACCACAGGGGCGTCCCTTTGGCCCAGGCTTCAGTTGCCACAAGCTTGTCGGCGAGCTCTCCTGGCAACCGGCGAAGGGCGATCAGCGAGGCCAAATCCAGACTTCCCGCCGTGGCGGCCTGCTGAGCCAAGGTCAAGAGCCGTGCTGGCGCCTCGGTTGCTGAAGTTGCTGGGCGTTGTCGGTCCGCACTCAAAGGGCCCCGGCGAAGCAGGGTGCAGAGCTGCAGGTGGAAGGCCAGGCTGACCTCGTCTTGACGCCATTCGGACAGCTCGACCTTGGGCTGGCCGAGGTCGTTGCTCTGGGTTGGGGCGAGAGCAGCTTCGAGGGCCCCTAAGATTTTGAGCAGTCGGTTTTTTGGATTCGCGGACGGAGTTTTCAAGCGATCGTTCGGTCCTGGGGGCGAGGTCTCGGAGGCCATGATCAGGATTCCTTGGGGAGTGGGCTCGCGATCTTGGTTGGAGGAGCCTGCTGCGGGAGGAAGGTCGACCGGGCGGCGTGCTCGAAGCTGAGTTGAACCTGGGATTCCGAGAGGCCGATAGCTTGTCGCGCCACTTGGATTTCGTCATCCAAGGAAACTCCGAAGATACTCGGGTCGTCGGTGCTGATGGTGGCGGCGATACCCGCTTCCAGGGCTTGTTTCAGCGGGTGCTGCGCCAAACTCGGTACGGCGCGGGTAACCCAATTGCTGGTCGGGCACATTTCGAGGCAGATTTCTTTCTCCAGAAAGTGGCGCACCAGCTCAGGGTCTTCGAAGGCCCGAATGCCGTGGCCAATTCGTTCGGCTGCTAAGAGCTCGAGGGCTTCCCAGACACTCTCGGGGCCGGCTGCCTCGCCGGCATGAACCGTGACGTGGATCTGATGTGGAGTCTTCGCTTTGGCCGCGCCAACGGGTCGGAATGCCTCGGTGAAGAGGCGCGGCGGGAAAGCGGCTTCGTTGCCGGCAAGGTCGATGCCTGCCACCCGGTGCAGGTTCTTTAGGTAGAGCTCTACCGTTTGAGCTGCGGAGTCCGGCCCATAGTCTCGGCTGGCAATGAGCAACAACCCAGCACGCATCTCCGGGAGGTTCTCTAGGGCCCTCTCCAAGCCCCGGTGAAAGGCTTCGAGGGATTCTTGCCAGGTGAGGGAGCCGTCTTCGCAGACAAAGCTAGGGGAGTAGCGCAATTCCACCTGCCGGATGCCCTCGGCCCAGCAGTCCTCCACTGCCTCAAAAGCGACCCGCTCGAGGTCTTCCGGGCGCTCCAGGACTTGTTGAAAAAGAGTGAACTTCGCCAGCACCTCGGCCAGGTCTTTCATCGGGCGGCGTAGCCAGAGCTTCTCTTGGAAAGATTCCAGAGACGTACTCTCACCGACCAATCCCTTGGCCTGGGAGAGCTCCAACAGGGTGGTCATGCGGAGGGAAACATCCAGGTGACGGTGCAGCTCGGTGCGCGGGGTCGGGGGTTGTACAGCCATGGCTGCACTTATTACCACAGTTGAGGGGCACCACGGTTGAGGGAGCGAAGTAGCTCAGCCAGGTGATTGACGCCTAAGGAATCTTCAGTCGATCTAGAACCGGAACCTAGGTGGCCTGGCCAGGAAAACTAGGCCAGCCCGAAGTGGGTCGATTGGATTTGGGAGAAATCAATAGAATTTGGTGAGAATTACAGTATCTGGTGCAAAAACTCAGGGAATGATGTACTTTTGGATGTACCTCAGAAGGTCTCCTGATAGGAGGGTCTCATGTCTGAAATTCGTCTTGCCGAAGACATCAAGCCTCTGTCCGAGTTTCGAGCCAACACTGCCGCCTGCCTTCGTCAGCTGAAGGAGACTGGGCGAGTCATGGTTCTCACCCAGCGTGGCCACGGTGCCGCAGTCCTCTTGGACGTTCATCGATACCAGGCCTTGATGGACGAGCTAGAGCTGCTTCGAGAGATTCGTCTCGCCGAGGGGCAACTGGCCGAGGGTGAAGGGGTCCCCCACGAAGAGGCATTGCGTCGGGCTAGGGCGTCGCTTCAGAGATGAAGCTTGCGTGGTCCCCTCTCGCTCTCGATCGAGCCCAGGAGATCGCGGCGCATATTGCTCTCGACAAACCAGGGGCGGCTCGCCGGTGGATCGAAGAGCTGTTCGAGAGAGTAGCTCGCCTGGAGACATTCCCCTTAAGCGGAAAGCTGGTCCCTGAGCTCGAAAGGAAGGATGTGCGAGAGATTTCTCATGGTCGGTACCGGATTTTGTACCGGGTTCAGAAATCGAAGGTCTCCATCTTGACCATCCGCAGTAGCTACCGGCTCTTAGATCCAGAGGAGATCTAGAGACCATGGAACAGATCTCCTGGGCGGATTTTGAAAAGGTCGAACTGCGGGTCGGGCGGATCGTGGACGCGGATTCCTTTCCGGAAGCACGAAAGCCCGCCTACAAGCTTCGAGTGGATTTTGGACCAGAGATTGGGATCAAGAAGTCCAGTGCTCAGGTCACCGGGCACTACCAACCAGAAGAGTTGATTGGTCGCCTGGTAGTGGCGGTGGTGAACTTTCCTCCGAAACAAATAGGTCCCTTCTTGTCGGAATGCCTGGTGACCGGTTTTCATGACGAGGCCGGCGATGTGGTCCTCTGTGAGCCGGATCGGGAAGTTCCGTTGGGGGCTCGATTGCTGTGAAGACCTTCTTTTCAGTTCTTTTGGTTGGTTTTCTGGTGTTTCCGGCAGCTGCGGAAGGTCGCTCAACTCCCCTACGGGTCCTGTTTATCGGAAACAGCCTCACCTTCTACAATGAAATGCCTTCGATGGTGGAGCGGCTGGCCGAAGCCGCCGAGGGCCAGAGGGTCGAGACGAAGATGATCGTCCGCGGTGGAGAGACTTTTCAGCGTCATGTGGAGCGAGATGACGAGGACGCTCCCTTGCGGGTTCTAGAAAAGGGCGGATGGGATGTTGTGGTTTTGCAAGAGAATGGCCGCGCCGCGGCTGCTCGGGAGGTCGACTCCCTGCCGCCAGCTCGAAGGCTAGTCGAGGCAGCTCGCCGGGGCGGTGCCAAGCCGATTTTCTACATGACCTGGTCCTATCTCCATCGCCCGGAGAGCTTTGCGCAGATTCAGCGTACCTACTACCTTCTCGGGTCGGAGCTGGGAGTGCCCGTAGCGCCGGTGGGAGAGGCCTGGAGGTTGGCTCGGGAAGAGGTTCCGGAGCTCGAGTTGTTCGATCCGGATGGGGTGCACCCCAATACAGCGGGTAGCTATCTGGCCGCTTTGGTGCTGTACTCGGTGCTCTTCGAGAAAGATCTCGGCACCAATCCTCACCAGCTGTCTCCAATCGGCGAGAGCGCCGCTTCGATTCCACCGGAAAAAGCGCGCCAGCTTCAGCTGCTGGCGCGGGATGCGGTGAAGATCTATCCCCAACCAGCCTCTCCCTGACTCCTTTCGTTTCAGCTGCCAACCGCCTGCCAACCAAGTTGCCAACCAAGTTGGCGAGTCTCCTCTTCCTGCGTCTCACGGTGCTGCCCAAGAGCCTGTTAGGGAAGCTGGCTTCCCGTTCATAAGTGTCTTGTTTTCAGCGGTTTATTAGCCCCTTTTTTGGGTGGATTCCTAGTCGATTTAAAAATTGGCATAGGAACTGCTCTTAGAGAGCCCTAAGACCTTGAATTCATTCCTGGGTTTGGCTGGACTCCACGAGCCCAGCCCGATCTTCAGATCCGCTAGGAGGAAATATGGCTATTTTGAACACCACAACCACGGTCTCCCGAGGGAGTCGACTCCCGATGGCCACTGGTGCCCGCACCAGGACCTTCATGGCGGTCCAGGCTGCAGTCCTGACGTTGTTGATCCTTACCTTGACTGGTTGTAGCTCTACCGAGCCCCTTCCCGGAGCTGCTGTGCATGGCTATGCGGTAGCCGACCTCGGGAAGCTCGGTATCGAGAAGAGAGGCTCCGTGGCCTTACCGGATATCACCGCCTTTCTGCGCAATCCCTTGGACGGCAATGAAAGTCCACGGGTAGCGAGTGACCTCAAGGGCCTGTTTATGATTCCCCGCCAGGCAGCGGGTACCTATGAGCTGTGCCTGGAAGCTCCTGGCTTTCAAACCACCTGTTCTACCGCCGTCACTCTGAAGAGAGACATCGAGTTCGTTGGCGAGATTCCCATCGCTGCCATCGGCAATGCCCTTATCGGGGAGGTCATGCTCGAGAAAGGTGGTCCTTGCCATCACCAGGACGCTTCTCTCGGAATCGATTTTTCCACGGTACTTCGAACTCGTAACGGTTCTGCTACCGGGCATCTAGGGCGAGGGGTGCGAGCCAACCTTGCCGGGCAGTATCTACTTCCGGATGTTCCCCCGGGACGGTTGGAAGTCGAAGCTCAATGCCAAAAGGCTCGCCGGGTAGAGCTGGTGCAGTCTCAGGGCGCCGTACAGGAAGCACATTTGGCCCTGCCCAACAAGGCCCCAGCAGAGATGATTCTGGAAGCCACCGAGGGTGACCGGGCGGTGCGGCGAGTAGCGCCCGGGGCGACCGTCGTCATCCAGGCGAATGCCTTCGATCCAGATGGCGATGGCCTCGAGTATCGCTGGGCAGCGAGCGGCGGCAGTACTCCGATCTTCGCGGCGGACTCCAGCACGGTGCGATGGACCCTACCGGACACTCCGGGGCAGTTCAGCATCTTCGCCACAGCCCTCGATGGCAAGGGGGGTATCGCCAAGCAGACCTTGCGCATTTCTTCCGGCGACGAAGGTCTGTATTTTTCTGGGACGGTCACCAAAGTCGATGGCAGCGCCCTGGCAGATGCGGAAATCACTCTCAACGGGGAATCGAGTCGCACCAACGCCGAGGGAGGCTTTGCTCTGCGGGCCAAAGACGAGGCCGCTCGCTACGTGTTGACCATTCGCAAAACCGGTTTTCAGACCCTGTGCAAGGTTTTCGATGCAGGGGTTCTCGGCGGCCGTTATTCCATGGTTCCCATGCAAGTCGCTGAGATCGATCCGAGTGATGGTGGTGAGCTACAGGAGGAAAAGAAAGGTCGACTGCCCGGAGCCGAAGTGGTGATTCGCCCGGGAACTCTGGAGCTGGAAGGGGGCGGCGCGCCAGCCCTGCCGGTGCGTGGAATGCTAGCTAGCATCGATCTATCGGACCCGGAAGATCGTTTCCCCGGCGAGTATGCGGCGATCAATCGGCGGGGCCAAGAGGTTGCTTTGAACAGTCTCGGCGCCGTGGAGGTTTCTTTCTTCGATGCCAACGACCAGAAGGTGAATCTGGCGCCGGACACGACGGCTTTGGTGCGCATTCCCGTCGACAGCGGCCAGCTGGGCATGCCCGAGATGCCTGGCAAACCACCCGAGTCCATCGCCATCTGGTTCCTGAATCCTGCCACCGGTCTGTGGGAGGAAGAGGGAAGGGGCATTCTAAAGGGTGACTTCTACGAAGCTGAAGTGAGCCATTTTTCGGTGATCAATGCGGATATCGAATTCACCACCCCTGCCTGTATGCGCATTCGAACCGACATCGCTCGTCTTCCCCTCCCTTACCAGTTGCGAGTCAGCGCTCCGGCCAACGCACCGGTCAAGACGGTGACCAAAACGGTTGCGGACCAACTGAGTGTCGTCGTTCGCCTGCCACAGAACACCGCCATCAGGCTTGAGGTGTTGGATTCTTCCGGGAATGTCATTTCCCAGGCCACGCAGGTCAAGAATACCGGTGCCACCAGCAGTCCAGCGTCCCCCAGCTTTGATCAGTACAGTACTTGTACTTCAGAAGCCTTGATCACCCTCGACTCTCCCAGTCGTGGAGGCATGCTCGACTTTTATCTGAATGATTCAGAAGCTGCGGATACCTACTATTCAAAGATCGATCCTGTGGAAGTCTCGGGAGCTGGCTCGGTGTCCAGCAGTGGCGTCATCGTAACCGGTTCCGGGACCCAATTCACCTCTTTCATCGAGGCGGGGCACATTCTGAAATCAGGAGGGAAGGTGCGGCTGGTCACGGAGGTCGTTTCGGATACCGAGCTAAAGACCGAGTCCGCTTTTAATCCAGTGCTGAGCAATGTCGGTTATAGCCGAGTCGGGGAGAGACCCACCCTGGCGGCCTGGAAGCAAAAGAACGGTTTTCCCGCTGTCGGTGGAGATGCGGAAGCGGTCTTCCTCAATGCTGGAGATCTGAACTTCGGTCGTTGGATGAGAATGAAGAGGAGTGGTGGCAATATTGCCTACTATGTCTCGAACCATGGCCTCGCGCCGAATTTCGGCTCGGTGGACTTGGCGGTCCTGGGCAAACTTAACAATCAACCGGATCTCGGGCTTATCGCAACGGTGGCCATGGAGTATTCGCCCAATCCCAATGACTCGACGCCATCGAAGTACACCAAGTTTTACGTTTATAATGGGCAGGGAGTTCGGGTCAACAAGGCGGCATTAGATAGTGCGGTGGGAGAAAAATACATTCCCAACCTGTGTATCATCTGCCACGGCGGCAGCCCGGCGACTACGGCTTCGGATCCTCGCGGCGATGGTGGCTCCCGATTTATTTTCTTCGATCCGGAATCTTATGGCTACTCAGGGTTAGATACTGCGCATTCTCAGGCGAGCCAGGAGCCGGCTTTTTACAACCTGAATCAAAGTGTGAAAAACGACACCAATGTCACGCCTGCAGTTTCCGACCTCATCACTCGTTGGTATCAACCGAACCTGCCGGCAGCCGACCAATCGCAGGATGCGACGGTGGTGCCTCCCGCTTGGGCTCCCCAGGCGAGTCTCTACTCCAATGTCGTCAAGCCAGCGTGTCGAGCTTGCCACACGACTCGCACCAACTACGTCAGTTGGGATAGTTGGGATGTCGCGAACTCTACGAACGACTTCAAGGGGCAAGGTTCAACGATTCGCAGTTACGTTTGCGGACCGAACCGAATCATGCCTCACGCGGAGATCACCTACGAGCGCAAGTTCTGGCTGACTCCAGCTGGTCCTCCCGGTACTTCCATACCGGTCCACGCCCCTGCTGCTTTGGCGGCCGCTGGGCTGGACGATTGGCCAGCTACAGCCCCTTGCCCTTGCAAACTGGCGACGGATACCAGTGCAGAGAATGCGGGTCTGCCGGACTGCCCGTAGAGTCTGAGAGATCCCTTTCCAGAAAGAAGGGATGGCTGCGGGCATCGACGCCGGTGTTCGCAGCCTTCTTTCCTACGTGGTCTCGTTTCTTGCTCGCTTTTCTCTAAGTCGCTTTTCTCTCAGGTGGGCGTTGAAGGCCTCGGAGCCTCCCAAGGGAATACTCAGAGTTTGCCAGGAGTCCCCAGCGAAATAGCGGGCCAATTGGACGATCTGACCGGAGTGGTAGGCCGCGTGAGTGAGGCCTCGTTGGAGCGCTTCCACGACCGTGTGGGGTTCCTCTCGAATGGTGATGGACTTTTCCAAATCCGCTGGTCGAAGGGAGTCGAGAGTATCGAGGCTGATTTTCCAACCCTCTTCCCAGATGGCCTGAATGGAATCCCGCGTTTCTCCCTCGGTGACAAATTCCGTGTCGCGGTGCCGGTCGCTTTTCTCTCCATCTGTGGTGAGGAAGTCCCGCCAACGGGAACGGTGGTTTCCACCCAAATGCTTCATCAGGGTGGCGATGCTGTTGCCTCCCGGTGTCAGCCGGGTAAAGAAGTCCTGGTCGGCGACTTGCCTCGCAGCCTTCTCGCTGGCGCTCTTGGTTTTTCTGAATTGGCGGCGAATTTCCTCGAGCCACGCGGTACTGTTCATGGAGTCTCCATCTCGAGAGTGGATCGCCGCAGGGTAGGTGCAGCGAAGAGGGTGGTGATTCGGTAGAGTCTCATATCCCTTTCGTCTTGCTCTAGGGTTGCCTGGTGGTCGTCGTTGATGCAGGGGACTGCAAAGATGCCTCGACTCTTTCCCGATAGGCCGCTCCTGCGTCGCCGAATCGGGGGTTGCCAGGAGCCAAAAGGAGTTTGCTATGAGTATCAGACGAGTGGTTTCGAACATCACTTCGACTCGCATGGAGGAAAGCCGGGAATTTTATACGACTCTCTTCGGCTTCGAAGTCGCCATGGATATGGGTTGGGTCATCACCCTGTCGTCGCCCAGCAACCCGACGGCTCAGATTAGCCTGGTTCGGGGAGACGATTCGGTCTCCCAGGGTTCCGCCTCCCAGGGTGTCGGGCCAACGATTTCGATCGAGGTAGCGGATGTCGACGCGGTTCATTCCAAGGCGTTGACGGATGGCTACTCGGTGGTTTACCCGCTCACCGACGAACCTTGGGGAGTTCGGCGTTTTCATGTCACCGATCCCAATGGTGTGATTCTCAATGTTCTGAGCCACGGTTCAGAGAGTCCGTAGTCAACTCCCGGGCGGTTTTTCAACCCCCTGGAAAACTCCAGAAGGAGTCTGCCTTGCTACACATTTTTGTCGATGCCGATGCTTGCCCAGTCAAACAGGAGGTGTATCGCGTAGCAGAGCGGTACCGCCTCGAGGTCACTGTGGTGGCAAATTCGTGGATGCGGACGCCCCACGGCCGGGGTATTTCCCTTCAGGTGGTGAAAGACGGCTTCGACGCCGCAGACGATTGGATCGTCGAGCAGGTAGAGGTTGACGACATCGTGGTGACCGCCGATATTCTGCTGGCGGATCGCTGCCTCAAAGGGGGAGCGCGGGTGGTCAGTCCCACGGGCAGGCCCTTCACGGAAGACAATATTGGCGATGCGGTGGCGACGCGAAACCTCCTGGCGGACCTACGTGGCGCCGGGGAGATCACCGGGGGACCGGCGCCTCTGCAGAAAAAGGATCGGTCTCGCTTTCTGCAGGAGCTGGACAAGGTGATTCAAGCGATTCGCAGGAAGAACCCCCAACCAACCGAGTGATCACCCAAGAGGTGGACCCGGTCTGCCTCTCTGTAGAGAACCTAGCGACCCCCAGCAACATCGATAAAGGCCCCGGTGGAGTAGGACGCTTCTTCTGATAGTAACCAGAGAATTGCCCTTGCGACCTCTTCCGGCTGGCCTCCTCGCCGCAACGGAATCCCTCCTTTGACTCGATCGATGCGGTTCGGTTCGCCGCCGTCGGCATGAATCTCGGTTTGGATGAATCCGGGCCTAACGGCGTTGACTCGAATACCCTCCGCCGCTACTTCCTGAGCGAGGCCCACGGTGAACGTGTCGACGGCTCCTTTAGAGGCGGCGTAGTCGACGTACTCACCAGGAGATCCAAGTCTTGCCGCAGCGGAGGAGACATTGACGATGGCACCCCCGCCTCCGCCATGACGAGTGGACATGCGCTGCACTGCTTCCCGGGCGCACAAAAAGGGACCGATGATGTTGGTGGCGAAGACTCGCTGGAGGCGTTCCAGGCTCATCTTTTCCACCCGTTGCTGGGTTTCGAGAATTCCGGCGTTGTTCACCAGAGCGGTGACGGTACCGAGGTCTTCATCTACAGCAGCAAAAAGCCGCAAGACATCCCTTTCCTGAGAAACGTCCCCTCGAACGGCGATGCAACGCCCTCCTTGGCGACGAATCGTCTCGGCTACCGCTTCCGCCTCTGCTTCTCGCCGACGAAAGGCGATCGCTATGTCGTAGCCTTGCTCAGCAGCGAGCAAGGCCGTGGCCGCGCCGATTCCACGGCTACCACCCGTAACGACCAGAACCTTCTTTGTATTGCTCATTCTTCCCCCCTGATTCCTGTCTCGATGGGAGCTTCATCTTGGATGTCGTGGTTTCCGTCGTCAAGGCTGATGGCACATCCGTTCGCTGGTTCGAAGTTCCGCCAGCGTAGCTAGCCAGGGCAGGGATGAGCCAGAACAGGGGCAAGCCAGAACAGGGGCAAGCCAGAACAGGTGGGTGAACTTTTTCCAGAGCTGCGGAACTCAGTAGAGAGAGTGAAAGTTGGGAGAGCACCGGGCTCTCCTCGGAAGCAATGTTCGAGAGGAGTCACCTCAATGCGATCGGTAGCTGTTTGCTGGACTCTGTTCATCGTCTCCTGGATTCTTCAGCCAGTGTTTGGCGCAGAGATCGACGCTGAGACTGGCTCCCAGTTGCCATCCAGCGCCTTCGATGAAGTGATCGATGTGCGGGAGATCCACCTCGAAGTGGTGGTGGAAGATCGCAAGGGGCGACGGATCGAGGACCTCGGACGAGAGGACTTTCGTCTCTTGGTGGATGGACGGGAAGTATCGATCGATTTCTTCCGTGAAATTCGCCAGGGAGGTCCAGGTTTGAAGTCCAGGGGCTCTGGGTCTCAGGAATCTGGCCCGGAGTCTTTAGGGCTTGGGAAGGAAATCCCAGAGCCGTCGGAGCAGGAATCCACGCAGGCGAGAGGGACGAGCTACCTCCTGTTCATCGATGAGCTCTTCGTTGCTGCTCGGGACCGAAATCGTGTCCTCCGAGGGCTTGCTTCCCAACTGAGTGATTTGGGGCCGGAAGATCGCATGGCCGTGGTGACTTTCGACGGGGTAAATCTAGTGTCTCACAGCTCTGGGACCACCTCGGTGCAAGAGTTGAAGGGGATTCTGGAGAAGGTCTCCAAGGGTTGGGCGGGAGGGCGGTCGACGCGACAGATTCTCAAACCCCTCCAGGCGGGAGGTTCTCCCCAAGAGGCCGAAGGGCTGGCATTCGAGATGACCTGGCGGCTCAAAGAAATGGCCGCCGCCGCTGCTGCTAGCTTGCGCGCCCATGCTCAGCAACCAGGACGCAAGGTGATGCTTCTGGTCGCGGGGGACTGGCCCCTGTCACCGATTCGCTATGCCTACAACTCTTTGGACAAAGTGGGGGAGCGCCAGGAAGATCAGATTCTGGAACCTATCTACCGCACCGCGAATTTGCTCGGTTATACCTTGTACCCCATCGATGCCCAGGGAATCGAGATCTCTGGGGCTGTCGACGTCACGGCAGCCCTGCCTCCCAGTGCTAGCCGGGTGGGTACCCTTGGAGAGAGTGCCATTCGAGAGGGTTTCGATCGTGAGACCACCTCAGCCTTGCTGGGCAACGGGGGGCCGACGGTGGTGCGAAATCTTCGCGAAGAAGAATCCCATGCCAGCTTTCGACGATTGGCGGAGAAAACCGGCGGCCAGGCCCTGTTGGATTCCTCCCGGTTGACAGCCTTTCGCAAGGTCGTCCGGGATACCCGGAACTATTATTGGTTGGGCTATTCGCCGGATCGGCAACGAGACAACCAAGACCACGAGCTGAAGGTCGAGGTGTTGCGCCCCGGCCTTCGAGTGCGCCATCGCTTGGACTACCAGGACCTATCACGGGAATCGGAAGCTTCGTTCTTGGTCGAGAGTGCTCTGCTGTTGGGGCAGCTCCCGGGAGGACAGTTGCGTGCCGAGCTGGGCGATCCCGAACTGGAGGGCCGACGCCTGCAGCTACCGGTGAAGTTGTTTGTTCCTTTGGACGAGATCACCTTCCTGCCCAGCGCTGCTGGCCAGGTCGCCGAATTGCAGCTGCGCATCGCTGCCGTAGATGCTCAAGGAAGACGTTCCCAGGTGGATCTTCTACCGGTGGTCTTCTCGATGAAGAGTGCTCCGGCGCCGGGAGGAATCGGCGTACAGGAGGTCACAGTGCGATTGCGGAAAGTCGAGCAGGACATCGTGTTCTCACTCCTGGACCTGGTAGGTGGCCGCTCCTTGAGTGCGAAACGTCACTTCTTGCCCTAGCCCGGGACGCGCTGGCGGCGAGAGCCTGCTCACCAAGATCAGCCAACCAAGATCGGCCCACCAGGACTCCACAGCCACGAAACCTCCGTCTGCGTCTGTCTGCTAGCTGATACGATCTGCGCAGCAAATCTTTTGATCCTCTGTTCCTGGAGATCTTCCATGAGAAGAGAATTACTGACGGGGACCTTCGTGGTCCTAGCGATCTTGCCTATGGCCTGCGGGCAATCAGGTCCGATTGCCGACCCTGAAGGCGCGAGCACCGCGAATGTCGCCCCTTCCTTCGACGCTTCTTCCCTCGACGTGCTGGCGGATGCTCGAGTGATCGATCTTTCCTACGGCTACGGCGACGAAACTCTCTACTGGCCCACGTCCCCTTCCGACTTCGAGAAACAGGAGTTGGCCTACGGCGATACGGAGGGTGGTTATTTCTACTCTTCCAATGCCATTTGCACCCCTGAACACGGCGGTACCCACCTGGATGCGCCAATTCACTTCGCCGCGGGGGCTCAAACCGCCGACCAGATTCCCCTCCGTAGGCTCATCGCTCCAGCGGTCGTGATCGACATCTCCGATCATTCGGAGGCGGACCCGGATTACCGATTGACGGTACAGGATGTCGAGCAGTGGGAAGCGAGTCACGGGCGAGTGCCGCCGGGGGCGATCGTTCTATTGCGCACTGGTTGGGGAGATCGTTGGCCGGACCGGTTGCGTTATTTTGGCGACGATACCCCTGGGGATGCCTCCAATCTCCATTTTCCTTCCTATGGCGAAGCGGCTGCGAAGCTCTTGGTGGAGCAGCGTCAGGTCGCGGTGCTCGGTGTCGACACGGCCAGCATCGACTATGGTCCTTCCCGCGATTTCCTGGTTCATCGCGTCGCCAGTGAGGCCAATGTGCCCGGTTTGGAAAACGTTGCCCGGCTGGAGGAAGTGCCGGCTACTGGCGCTTGGGTGATCGCCTTGCCGATGAAAATCGTCGGTGGCTCCGGCGGTCCCGTCCGCATCGCGGCCTTGGTACCAGCTGGAGAATAGGCTCAGTCCAAGCTGGGTCGCACCAAGCCTCGGATAGCCATTCCGTCCCATCGGGGCCGAGGGAACAGCCCCGGTTGAGGCAAGGCGTGCAGTGGCATAAACTCTGAATCGGAATTGCTCCCGAATCGCTTCTGTACTCTGCCATTTTCTAGTGTCCGGCAATTTCCTAGTGTCCAGCAATTTTCCAATGTCTGGCAGTTTCCTAGTGTCCGGTGGTGTCCACCGTCGATGAATCGAGGAGATCTCATGTTCGAAGCCTTGCATCGTTTCGCTGCCCCCTTCGCCGTCGTCGCCTTCTTGAGCCTGGCTCCTTTTGGAACCACGCCGAGCTACGGGGAAGATTCAGCCTCCTCGTCCCCCGCCGTGCAAGCGACCGGAGCCTTGCCAACAACCGGGGTCCCAGAACCAGGGGATTACCTCCAGACCATCGAGTCCGGCGGGATGCAACGGAAGTACTGGGTCCACCTTCCCACCGGCTTTGATTTCAGTCGCCAGCGTCCTTTGATGGTGGTCATCCATGGCGCTTTCAGTAAGGGCTCGAAGGTGGCGGAACAATACGGCTTCGACAGGTTGGCGGATCGAGAGGACTTCATCGCTGTTTACCCGGAAGGGATTGGTTTCAAGGGCAAGTTTCAACATTGGAATGCGGGATTTTGTTGTGGCAAGGCCAAGAGTGACGAGGTCGACGATGTGGCTTTCCTCGATGCGGTCATTCGCGAGGTGGTGGGGCGACTCCAAGTGAATCGGGCGAAGATCTACATGGTCGGTGAGTCCAACGGCGGCATGCTGACCTACCTCTACGCCGCCAAGCACGCGGAGACCTTGGCAGGCATCGGAGTGGTCTACGGGACCATTGGGGGGCAGGGAAAAAAGGACCCTCAGGAGTGGCGCATCCCGAAGCCCACAGCTCCGCTTCCGGTGGTAGCGATCCACGGGCGGAAGGACAAGCGGGTGGCCTATGACGGAGGCAAGAATCGAGGCGGTGGAAAGGTCGTTTCGGCTCAGGATTCCGCCATGTTTTGGGTCCACAACAACCTCTGCGCCAAGAAACCCAAGAAGCAGACTCTTTGGGATGGCAAGGTCGAGCGGCAGTTCTGGTCGGGCTGTACCCTGCGCTCGGAAGTCGTGCTCTACAGCTTGGACGGGTGGGGGCACAATTGGCCTGGAGCTGGGGAGAAGCGCCGTATCTCAAACTCCAAAGGTGAGGTCTTCGATGCTCCGGAGGTCATTTGGGAGTTCCTCGTCGCCAAGCGACGCTGGGTGCAGATACCGTCCGGAATGCGTCCTGCTCAGAAGGGCTCGACTCCACCTACCCTAGAGCCGATGAAGTCGCCGGATTCCTTCAAGGCCGTTCCTCCGGCACCCACCGAGCCGGAGGAAAGCCCTGAGCCCAAACCGCCTCAGCGGTGACAGCCCTTGGTTTCTCCGAGGTGACTTTGGTTTCTCTGAGGCAAAGAGACAAGGATCCTTGGGCACCCTGGGTGCCAGGAACCTGAGACCTAGGACCTAGGACCTGAGGGCGTCAGGTGCCGGAGGTAGCGTTGGGGTTCGCTTCCAGGAATTCCGACAAATCCCTCAAGGCTACGGTGGCTTTCGTGTCCTTGCCCAGGGCCTCTCTGGCTTGGGCCAGCCATGGGTTGATCGAACCCTCCATGTGTTCCGCAGTACGGACCAGATCACCCGTCGCCAAGGGCGTGGGTTGGCCCTTCTCCAAGGATTGCCGTAGTTTCTGACGCAGGCTGTTGTCCACCAGGACTCGAAGATCCCGAGCAGAAAAGCCTTCGGTAGCTTCTGCGACAGCAGCATGAGACAAGAACCTCTGAGGTTTCCCTAGGCAGAGCAGACGGAGCACTTCGGTACGGTCGTGGGGAGTGGGTGGAGGCAAGAAAAGCCGGCGATCGAAGCGCTCGGAACGAAGCAAGGCCGAGGGCAAGGACCACGGGGTGTCAGAAGTCAGCAGAACCAGGGGACCTGCGGTGCCCCGGGGGACATCGTCGAGCTCCTTGAGGAGTTGCTGAGTCAGAATTCGGTCGGCGTTCTCGGCTTCCTGAAGCAGCAGAACCGTAGGGGAATGGTCTTTCGCCTGGCGGAAAATCTCTGCCAAGAAAGCTGCTCCGTCTTCCCCCCAAACATCTTCTAGGTCTTGCAAGTTGACCATCAGAAAGGGAGCCAGCAACTCGCCGGCCAAGGCTCTGGCGAGGTGGGTCTTCCCACTTCCCGGTGGGCCGTAGAGGAGAAGGCGGCTCTCGAGGCCGTGAGAGAAGGCGTCCGTGAAGGCCGGGTCCCTCAAGGGGCGAACCAACAGCAGATCCAACTCATGTTTCAGCTGCCCCATACCGCCTACTTGGGAGAAACCCAGGCCGGGAGGTCCGGAGAATAGCTGGCGAATGGCCTTTTGGCCCGGTAGGCGGAGGTTGCTGCCCGAGCCTGCCACCGAAGGAGAGCTGGCGATGCCGGAGCTCGTGGCCGACGCCGGTGAAGTGGCATCATCAGACTCGTCGCTGTCCTGGGGTATGTCCGGAATGCCGAGGGTCGAGGCCAGGTCCGAGTCGAAGGCCTCCGGGAATTCATCGATTCCCTTGCGGTACTCCGTGGCTGCTTTGGAGACGCTACCTAGAGCCAGCAGAAGCCGGGCGTAGAGAATGTAGGCTTTGGCTGGCCGGTTCGACTGGCGGATGACTTGCTTGACCAAAAGCAGGGCATTAGAGTGTTGGTTTTGGCTGTGCAGAGCCCGGGCTAGGCCGAGCTTGGTGGCTGCGTCTGCCGGATCGAGATCGAGGGCTTTATGGAATTCCGCTTCCGCTTCCTTCATATAGCCGCGATTGAGCAGGACCTCCGCGTAGTGCCGCCGAAGGGGGGCGCTGTCGGGGGAAACTTTGACCGCTTGCAGTAGGGCCGAGAGGACTTCGTCGTTGAGTTCCATGATGAGGTGATCGCCATGCTACGTACCAGCCAGGAGTCGAGTCAAGGTGATGTTTCCCCAGATCGGCCCGAAGAGCCTCGAGTTTCGGTGATCATTCCCACTTTCAACCGCTGTGTTTGGCTAGCTCGAGCTGTTCGATCCGTGTTGGCCCAAAGCCGTCCAGCGGCGGAAATTCTGGTGGTCGATGATGGTTCCACGGACGACACTCGCTCCGTTGTGGAAAGCGAATTCCCCTCGGTTCGATATCTGCGCCAGGAGAATCTCGGCGTCAGTGCAGCTCGTAACCGGGGATTGGCAGCAGCGACGGGAAATTGGCTCGCCTTCTTGGATTCCGATGATGAATGGCTGCCGGAAAAGTTGTCGCGGCAGCTGGCTGCCTTGGAACGAGAGGGCTCCTACCGGATTTGTCACACCGACGAGATCTGGATCCGCAACGGGCGGCGAGTCAACCCTCGCCGTCGTCACGCCAAGCCTACCGGGTGGGTTTTCCAGCAATGCCTTCCTCTGTGTGCCTTGTCGCCCTCAGCGGTGATGTTGCATCGCTCGGTGGTGCAAGAGGTGGGAGGCTTCGATGAATCTCTGCCGGTTTGTGAGGACTATGACCTTTGGCTACGAGTCACCAGCCGTTTTCCCGTGCTTCTGGTGGAGGAGCCCTTGGTGGTGAAGTATGGCGGTCATGAGGACCAGCTGTCTCGCCGCTTCTGGGGGATGGATCGGTTTCGTATCGTGGCTTTGGAGAAAGCTCTCGGGGACGACAACCTCAGTCCGGGAGACCGCCAGGCGGCCCAAGAGATGCTGTGCAACAAGATCGAAGTTTACCTAGGAGGGTTGCGAAAACGAGGGCGAGAGGACGAGATCGAGCTCTACGAGGAAAAGCTGCGGCGCCACAGCGACAGACCTCATTCTCAGCCATCAGAACCAGAGCGGCCACCGAAGAAGGAGGCAGCCTCATGACGCGGTTCGTCGTTGCCATGGGCTGCGAAGCTCGACCGGTGATCGCCCGCTACGGCCTCAAGTCGGTCGCTGACGACTTGCCATTTCCGGTCTTCCGAAAGGAAGATCGCTGGTTGGTCGTATCCGGGATAGGAAGGGTCAACTCGGCGGCGGCGACAGCCTTTCTCTTCCAGCTCTCGGGTGGTCGTCGGAACTGTGGCTGGATTAATTTTGGGTGTTGCGGTCACGCTAGCTGGCCTGTCGGGGAAGTCCTGCTGGCCCACAAACTGGTCGACGCCTCTAATGATCGATCATGGTTTCCCCCCTTGGCTTTCTCAGCGCCCTGTCGAACCAGCACCGTATGTACCGTGGACCGGCCGGAACGCCGGTATGCAGTAGACCAGGGCTATGAAATGGAGTCCGTCGGTTTTTTTGCTGCAGCGAGTCGATTTGCCACCGCCGAGTTGGTGCACTGTCTCAAAGTCGTCTCCGACGGGCCTGGAGATCGCCTCGAACAGCTGACAGCCGCCAAGATCACCTCGCTTCTGGAGGCCCATGGAGACACCTTGGGTACTTTGGTGACCGCCAACGAGGCGCTGGCGGCGGAGCTACTCTCAGCCCATGGGGTGCCGGCGGAGTTGAGCGAAATCCTCGAACGCTGGCACTTCACGGTGGCCCAAGAACGTCAGTTGCGGCGTCTTCTGCAACGCTGGGAAGTCCTCAGCGGTGGTCAAGGGGTATTGCAGAACCTCCCAGAGGTCGGATCTTCTTCCAAAGAGGTCCTCGTGTATCTGAAGCGGCAGGTGGCTCGAGAAGCAGAGAAGAAAGGGTTGGGAGAAGATTCTATCGAGCAGCCTGCCCAGCCGGGGAGAGAGGGAGAATGATCGAGCGCATCTACATCGAGCGGGAAGTAGAAGACCATCCCAGGACGAAAGAGATCTGCGGTCGCTTTCCCAAAGCAGTGCGTATTTCCTGCGAGCGCTATGGAGAGGTATTCAACCGCAAGGCTCAGAGTTTCCGCCTGCAGAAACGGCAGCCAGCTCTAGTGCTAGCCAAGAAGCACGGCGCGACGGTTTTGGCGGCTCCGGCTGGCTATGGCATCGGTAGCCAGGAGAATTTCTACTTCTCCCACATGTTGAACTGCCTCTACGACTGCCGCTATTGCTTTCTCCAAGGAATGTTCCGCTCGGCCCACTACCTCCACTTCGTAAACTACGAGGATTTCCAAAGCGGCATCGATGAAGTGCTGGCTGCTTCCCCCAGGGCTCATTTTTTCTCCGGGTACGATTGCGATAGCTTGGCTTTAGAGCAGGTCACCGGGTTCGCTTGTGAGTTCCTGCCGTTCTTCAGAGCCCGGCCCCAAGCTCTCGTCGAGCTGCGAACCAAGAGTGCGGCAGTGAAGCCGCTATTGGAAGTCGAGCCTCTGGCCAATGCCGTCGTGGCCTACAGCTTTACTCCCGCTGAGATAGCTGAAGCATTGGAACACAAGGCACCCCCGGTGGAGCGGCGAATTCAGGCGATGGAAAAACTTCAGGCACGAGGCTGGCGGTTAGGCCTCCGCTTCGATCCGGTGATCTACCATCCGAGCTACCAAGAGCAATATCGGCAGCTTTTTCGGTCGATCTTCGAGCGCCTCGACAGCCATCGCCTCCATTCCGTAAGCTTGGGCCCGTTTCGTCTACCGGACTCCTTTTTTCGCAATATGGTCCGAGAATTTCCTGACGAGGCTCTGCTGGCGGGGCCCTTGGTTTCGCGGCAAGGAAGGGTTTCCTATGGCGAGGAGTTGGAGCAAGAGATGTTGGCGTTCATCGGCGACGAGTTGAGGAATTACATCGACGAGGGCATTTTCTTCCCCTGCGTCGAGGTACCTGCCTCTTGCCAGGGAGCTGGTACATGACCGAGGGTCGGTTCATGGGTAGCTCTTCTGGAAACCTAGGGGGCCGAGTGGTCTTGGTCACCGGAGCGACCGCAGGAATCGGCCGCGCCATCTGCCAGAGCCTCGTCGCCGCGGGGGCCGAGGTGATCGCGCTAGGGAGGGACTTCTCCCAAAGGCCGGCCGTCGAAGGCGTCCTCGAGGAGGTGACTCTGGACCTTGGAGATCTGGACCGTCTCGGCAGCGAATTGGAGGCCCTGGCTCGTCGTTTGCCTCGAGTCGACGCGGTGGTCGCCAACGCCGGATTTGGCCGCTTCGGCTCTCTGGAAGAGTTCTCATGGAACCAGATCCGCTCTTTGGTGGACGTCAACTTGACCTCCCAGATCTTCGTGGCCCGAGCTTTTCTCCCAGGTCTCAAACGTCACCCTTCCAGTGATCTCCTCTTGATGGGGTCCGAGTCCGGGATCAGCGCTGGCCGCCAAGGGGCGGTGTACTCGGCGAGCAAATTTGCCGTTCGCGGCCTCGCCCAGGCGCTGCGACAGGAATGCGCAAAAAGTGGTGTTCGGGTTTCGGTGGTTCACCCAGGAATGGTGCGGACGGGCTTCTTCGATGCCCTACCCTTCGAACCCGGGGAAGATCCAGCCAACTTCCTACTACCGGAAGACGTAGCAGCAGCGGTGCTGGGTATTCTCTCCAGCCGACCGGAGGTGGTTTACGACGAAGTGCGTTTGTCACCTCTGAAGAAAGTCGTTCGCAAAAAGTCGCAGTCCCCCTAGTCGAGCCTTCCTGATCCGGGTCTTCGAGATCCGGTCAAGGGAACTTCTGGGATCCCACCTTTCAGCTACCCCGAGCGGTCATTCATTTTAGCGGTGCACGGAACGCATGCCTGACACCCTTAGGGGGTTAGGTCTTCGACGCGTTGTTGCCATTCCGGTTGCAGGATGGCGTAGATGTCGAGGTCCCAGTAGTCCTCGCCGAGGCGCACCGCGGAGCGCAGTTGGCCCTCGTAGCTCATGCCTAGTTTTTCTAGCACTCGAGCGCTCCTCTTGTGGTCGACGTGGCAGCGAGCTTGGATGCGATGGACCGGGTAAAGGGAGAAGGCGAAGCAGAGGACTGCCCAGGCGGCTTCTAAAACCAAGCCTTGCCCCCAATGCTCTTCGGCGAGAGCGAAACCGAGCTCCATGGTGTGATGGTGCTCGGAGACCCAGGAGCAGCCCACGGTCCCGATGACCCGCTCGGAGCTCTCTTTGAGGGTGATGGCGAAGGGGTCTGGAACCTCCGCCTGGTAGTTGGCATAGGCGAAGTCCTTGACGAAGGCGAGGCTGGTCTCGAGGTCCGTATGCGGGGTCCACAGGGTGTAGCGGGCTACCGCAGGATTGGAGGCGTAAGCGAAGATGCCTTCGATATCCCGGTGGGTGACGGCTCGCAAGAGGAGTCGGTCCGTGGTCAGTTTGGGCGGAAACCAGGGTTTGGGGCGTGTCGGGGCTTCTAGTTCCGGGGCCTGTGAATCGGGAGCCTCTATTTTTGGAGCCACTATTTTGGGAACCACTGTTTCTGGAGTTTTGGGGTCGGCCACGTTTTGGGTCTTTCTGTGTCTCGAGGAGACGTGTCTTTTGGAGGGTGCGCTCGCCGGACGGCAGGGCCACCTCCACATGGCCCGGCCGGTCCCGACTTTCGGGAAAGGCCCTTCAGGTAGGGGGACCGCCTCGTCCTTTTCTTGGCTAGAGACTAGCATCTCTGCACTGTTCTCTGTGCTGGGGTCAGGTGAGGGTTTGACTCCCTTGGAATTTGTGACAAACTTCACAAGCTACCTGGAGAGGCCAGGCTAATGCACGAAAACAAGCCCAAAAGCGAATCAACCCGAATGCGACGAGAAGGTGTCAAGATGACTTCCTGGGTTCGGGATGAGGATCAAATCTGAGGTCCGTCAGGCTTCCTGAGATATGCTTCTGGCCGCTCAATCGTTTCGGTGGGATGTTTCTCTGGTGCGCCATCGAGTTTTCGGTGCCCCTGACCGGCTGCTCTTTGGCCCTTGCTCTGCTCGCAGAGCGATTCGCGAACGAACCATAGGTGAATAGGAACTGACCGTGGGTCAACACAAGATCAAAAAGGGATTGACGCTTCCCATCACCGGAGCTCCTGGCTCTGAAGTGGTTGAGGGCGCTGCCCCTCGCCACGTGGCGATTCTGGGTAGCGATTACATCGGTATGAAGCCCACCATGCATGTCTCCGAGGGGGATGTGGTTCGCCGTGGGCAGCTGCTCTTCGAAGACAAGAAGACAGCGGGGGTTCGTTTTACGGCTCCTGCTGCGGGCAAGGTGACAGCGATCAACCGGGGAGCCCGACGGGTTTTCCAGTCGGTGGTCATCGAGTTGGACGAGGACGAGCGTTCCGGCCTGGAAGGGAAGGGCGCGGCGGTCTCCTTCGATGCCTACTCCGGCAAGGACCCCGCTGGGCTCGGTAGAGACCAGGTTCAGGCGTTGCTGTTGGAGTCCGGGTTGTGGACGGCTCTGCGGGCTCGGCCTTTTGGCCGCGTCGCCGACCCGGCGGCCTCTCCTCACTCCATCTTCATCACTGCCATGGATTCGAACCCCTTGGCTCCGTCGGTGACGGCGGCCCTGCAAGGCAGGGAAGAGGACTTTCAGCGCGGCATCCATGTGGTCGCCAAGCTGACCGAAGGCTCTGTATTCCTATGCAAGGCGCCGGGAGATGCGATCCCGACCCCGAGCGGAGTTGCCAGTCTGCAGGTCGAGGAGTTCTCCGGTCCCCATCCAGCGGGAACCGTTGGGGTGCACATTCATCATCTGGATCCGGTGGACCGCAGCAAGACGGTGTGGCACCTGGGATACGAAGATGTTGCTGCCATGGGCCATCTCTTCGCTACCGGCAAGCTCGATTGTCGCCGGGTGGTTTCCGTGGCCGGTCCGGCAGTGGCTGAACCGAGCCTGGTGCGCACTCGGCTGGGAGCCGCAACCTCCGACTTGTTGGAGGGGCGATTGAATAGCCCGTCGGAAGCGGGTGATGTTCGGGTGATTTCCGGGTCTGTGTTCTCGGGGCGTCAGGCGGACGGCGAGATTCACGGCTTCCTGGGCCGCTTCGACAACCAAGTCTCGGTGATCGCGGAAGACTCCCATCGAGCTTTTCTTGGCTGGCTGAGCCCGGGAGGAGACAAGTTCTCCACCGTCAACGTCTTCTTGTCGAAGCTCTTCCCAAGCCGAAAATTTGCCTTTACCACCTCGACCCAAGGCTCACCTCGGGCCATGGTGCCCATCGGCAGCTACGAAAAGGTTCTCCCCATGGACTTGCTGCCGACTTTCCTGCTGCGCTCCTTGTACGTCACCGACGTGGAACGGGCGGAGGAGCTGGGCTGTTTGGAACTGAGCGAGGAAGATCTGGCGCTGTGCTCCTTCGTATGCCCCGGCAAGACGGATTGGGGCCCCAAGCTTCGTGAGGTGTTGACGATCCTGGAGAAGGAAGGCTGATGAAGTTCCTCCGCACAATACTCGACAAACAAGGCAAACTCTTCGAGAAGGGAGGGAAGCTCGAAAAGCTCTACCCCCTCTACGAAGCGACCGATACCTTCGCCTACACTCCCGGCGAAACGACCCATGGCCCGTCCCATGTGCGGGACGCGGTGGATCTCAAGCGCCTCATGTTCACTGTTGTGGTGGCGCTGATTCCCGCGGTCTTCATGGCCATGTACAACACCGGCCTCCAGGCCCACAAGGCGATCTCCGCGGGAGCAGCTCCCCTGGACTCTTGGCAAACGGCTCTGTTCGTCAAGCTGATGGGAGAGAGCTTCGACCCGGCGAACCTCTTTGCCTGTCTGGTCCATGGCGCTTTGTATTACATACCGGTGGTCATCGTCACTTTGGCCATTGGCGGCAATTGCGAGGCTCTCTTCGCGGTGATTCGCAAGCATGAGATCAACGAGGGTTTCCTGGTCACCTGGATGCTCTTTCCGCTGATTCTTCCGCCGACCATTCCCCTTTGGCAGGTGGCCATGGGAATTGCCTTCGGGGTGATCATCGGCAAGGAGATCTTCGGCGGCACCGGGATGAATATCCTCAACCCGGCGCTGACTGCTCGGGCCTTTCTCTTCTTTGCCTACCCGGGGCAGATTTCTGGCGATAACGTTTGGATCGCTGCCCAGACCAGCGCCGACGGCTACAGTGGTGCCACCTGGTTGGCCCAAGCCGCCGTGGACGGCAAGCAGGCCTTGGTGCCCGCCGATGTCTCCTGGTGGGATGCTTTTGTCGGCTTGGTGCCGGGCTCCATGGGAGAGACCTCGGCCTTGGCCTGCTTGATCGGAGCGGTGATCCTGATCCTCAGCGGTATCGGCTCCTGGCGCATCATGGCGGGAGTCACCGTCGGCAGCTTCGTCGCTTCCGGATTGCTCAATCTGGTCGGTTCCACCACGAACCCCTTCTTCGACGTTCCCTTCTACTGGCACATCGTCCTCGGGGGGTGGGCTTTCGGCATGGTCTTCATGGCCACCGATCCGGTTTCCGCCGCCCACACCAACAAGGGGCGCTGGGTCTATGGAATTCTCATCGGCTTTTTGGCCATCATCATCCGGGTGGTGAATCCCGCCTATCCGGAGGGAATGATGCTGGCGATTCTCTTTATGAACTTGTTCGCCTCCTTCATCGATCATTTTGTTGTCAAGGCGAACATCAAGCGCAGGAGGGCTCGCTATGCCGCGTAGCGCTTGGTACACCTTGGGCTTTGCCGCCGCCATCTGCCTGGTGTGCTCGGTATTGGTCACTTCGGCGGCCGTATCCCTGGAAGAGCGCCAGGAAGTCAACAAGACCCTGGACAAGCAGAAGAACGTCCTCGAGGCCGCGGGTCTCAAACAACCCGGCGAGAATCTGGAACCGGCGGAAGTGCAGAAGCGCTTCGAGGCCTTCGAGGCAGTGGTGGTCGATCTGACCACCGGTCAGGAGGATGCTTCCGTTTCGCCGGATGATGTCGACCAGCGGAAAATGACCAACGACCCCGCTCAGAGCGTGGCGGCAGAGCGCAACCCGGCTCTGGTGCAGCGCGTCTCCAACAAGGCCGTGGTGTACAAGCTGCGGGGTGAAGGCGGAGGCCTGAAGATGCTCATCCTGCCCATCGAGGGCAAGGGCTTGTGGTCGACTCTCTACGGTTTTGTCGCTCTCAACAGCGACTTAGAAACGGTGGAGGGCATCACCTTTTACCAGCACGGTGAAACGCCGGGCCTCGGTGGAGAGGTGGACAATCCCAAGTGGAAGGCCTTGTGGCCGGGCCGTAGGATTTTCGGGGCCGACGGAGATGTCGCCATCGAAGTGATCAAGGGAGCCGCGGGACCGGCGACGGAGGACCCCTACCGAGTGGATGGTCTCTCCGGAGCGACCATCACCTCCCGGGGGGTGACTCACTTGCTGCGTTTCTGGCTCGATGAAGAGCGTTTCGGAAGATATTTGGAAAGCCTGACGCCCAACAGGAGGGCCGCCTGATGGCCAAGACGAACCGGGATGTCCTGATCGACCCCCTATTCAACAACAATCCCATCGCCCTTCAGGTGCTGGGGATTTGCTCCGCCCTGGCGGTGACCACCAAGATGGAGACTTCCTTGGTGATGTCTGCGGCGTTGATCGGAGTGCTGACCTTCTCGAATCTCTTTGTCAGCTTGCTGCGTTCGGGGATTCCCAGCAACATTCGGATCATCGTTCAGCTGACCATCATCGCTTCTTTGGTGATCGTCGCGGACCAGATTCTCAAGGCTTTTGTCTATGACATCAGCAAGCAGCTATCCGTATTCGTGGGATTGATCATCACCAATTGCATCGTCATGGGCCGTGCCGAGGCCTTCGCCATGCAAAACGGTCCCATGAAAAGTGTTTTGGATGGCATCGGAAACGGCCTGGGATACAGCCTTATTTTGATGGGAACCGCCTTGCTTCGCGAGCTCTTCGGCTCCGGAACGCTATTTGGCAAAACGATGTTTCCCCTGGTTGCGGATGGGGGCTGGTACCTTCCCAACGGGCTGATGTTGTACTCCCCAGCGGCTTTCTTCATCATTGGACTTTTCATTTGGGCCCTGAGAACCTGGAAGACCGACCAGGTCGAGGAGGAGTAGGCCATGCTGCAGGAATACTTCAATCTCGCCATCAAGGCGATCTTCGTCGAGAACCTGGCCTTGGCCTTTTTCCTCGGCATGTGCTCCTTTCTCGCCGTTTCGAAGAAGGTCGAGACCGCCATGGGATTGGGCATGGCGGTGATCTTCGTGCAAGCGGTGACCTTGCCGGTCAATAACTTGATCTACCAACATCTGCTCAAGGATGGAGCCTTGGCTTGGGTTCACCCGAGCTTGGCGAATACTGACCTGACCTTCCTGGGCTTTCTCTGCTACATCGGCACCATCGCGGCCATGGTGCAGTTGGTGGAGATGTTTTTGGACAAATACGCTCCCGGCCTGTACAACGCCCTGGGTGTCTTTCTGCCCCTGATCGCCGTGAATTGCGCCATCCTAGGTGGCTCCCTCTTCATGGTGGAGCGGGACTATAACCTGGGTGAAAGCGTGGTCTTCGGTGTCGGCAGCGGCATCGGTTGGGCGCTGGCGGTCATCGCCCTGGCCTCGATTCGGGAGCGTCTGCGCTACAGCAACGTGCCTGTGGGGCTGCGAGGTTTGGGGATCACTTTCATGATCACCGGGCTGATGGCCATCGGATTCATGGCCTTTGGTGGAATTCAACTGTAGGCGGCTGGTCTGAGACTGCCTTGGTAAATAACGCAAGCGAGAGAACCGTGAGAAGGGATCTTTAGTCATGACCATTGCGCTCGGCGTGATCATGTTCACCGTCGTCATTCTGTCCTTGGTGTCCATCCTGTTGGTGGCCAAGAATAAGTTGGTGGCTAGCGGTGATGTCAACATCATCATCAACGATGACGAGTCGAAGCCTCTCACCGTCAAGGCCGGCTCCAGTCTGCTCAACACCCTAGCGGACAACAAGATCTTCATTCCCTCCGCTTGTGGAGGTATGGGGAGCTGCGGGGTTTGCAAGGTGCATATCCAAGAGGGCGGCGGTGCCATGTTGCCGACCGAGAAGGGCTTCATCGGCCGTGGAGAGGCCCGGGAAGGTTGCCGTCTCTCCTGCCAGGTGAAGGTCAAAGGGGATATGAAGATCGAGGTCGAACCGGAGATCTTCAGTGTGCGCAAATGGGAGTGCAAAGTGCGCTCCAACGACAATGTCGCGACCTTTATCAAGGAGTTGGTGCTGGAGTTGCCCGAAGGCGAAGCCGTGCCGTTCCGGGCGGGTGGTTATATCCAAATCGAATGCCCGCCTCACCTGGTGAAGTACAAGGACTTCGACATCGATGAGGAATACCGAGGCGACTGGGACAAATTCAACCTTTGGAAATACGAGTCCAAAGTCGATGAATTGGTGACCCGGGCCTACTCCATGGCGAACTACCCGGAGGAGCGGGGCATCATCATGCTCAACGTTCGGGTCGCTTCCCCTCCACCGCGCCTGCCGGATGTGCCGCCAGGGATCATGTCTTCCTACATCTTCAATCTCAAACCCGGTGACCCGGTGACGATTTCCGGCCCTTTCGGCGAGTTCTTTGCCAAAGAGACCAAAGCGGAGATGATGTTCATCGGCGGTGGCGCCGGCATGGCACCCATGCGCTCTCACATCTTCGACCAGTTCAAGCGGGTGGGGACGGATCGCAAGGTGACCTTCTGGTACGGCGCCAGAAGTCTTCGCGAGGCCTTTTACATCGAGGACTTCGACTCCATCACCAAGGACTACCCAAATTTCGCCTGGAATATGGCCATGTCCGAGCCGCAGCCGGAAGACAATTGGGAAGGCTACACCGGTTTCATCCATCAGGTGGTCCACGACCAATACCTCAAAGATCACCCGGCACCGGAAGACATCGAGTACTACCTCTGCGGTCCACCCATGATGCTCAAGGCCTGCATGAATATGTTGGATGATCTGGGTGTCGAGCCCGAGAACATCCTATTCGACGACTTCGGTTAGCACTTGAGTCTTCCAGATCCTGAGTCTTCTGGCTCCTAGGTCTTCTAGGCCCTAGTCCTTCTAGATCCTGGGCCTTCTAGCTTTCGAGTCATCTAGCCTAGGGGGTTTCCCGTCGTGGAACCACTTGGATCCCATCGGCTCCCAAGTACCTTTCTGTTGCTTGGCTTATTCGGACTACTGGGGGCTTGTGGTCCTCGGGCTGCCAAGCCCGTGGAAGCGGTCTTCCAAGGGCCGACCATGGGAACTGGGTACACCGTCAAGGTGGTCGCCGGAGGCCTGGAAGAGGATCGCCGTGGGGAGTTGTCTGACCTGATCACCGAGCGTCTGGAGGAGGTGAACGGCAAGATGTCCACCTACCAGGCGACCTCCGAACTGTCCCGATTCAACGCCTGGCAGTCGGAAGAGCCCTTCCCCCTTTCCGAGCTGACTCAGGAAGTCATCGAGTTGGCATTGGAGGTGGCTCGCAGCAGTGGTGGCGCCTTCGATGTCACCGTGGCGCCACTGGTCGATGCCTGGGGCTTCGGACCTTCAGAGGAGCCTCCGGGAGGTCTGTCTGACGACGCTCTGGCGACTCTTCGGGACCGAGTTGGTTTCCACAAACTCGAGCTGGTTCCCGGCCAAGGCCTTCGCAAGCTCGATCAGCGAGTGACCTTCGACCTCAACGCCATCGCCAAAGGCTATGCGGTAGATCGAGTTGCCCAAGCCCTATCCTCAGAAGGATTCACGGACTTCATGGTGGAAGTGGGAGGAGAGGTGCGAACCGCTGGCCACAACCTCTCGGGGGCTCCCTGGCGCATCGGCATCGAGGCTCCTCAATCGGGTCGGTATGCCCTCCATTCGGTCGTTTCCTTGAGTGGTGTCTCTTTGGCGACTTCCGGGGATTACCGCAACTACTACGAGGTCGATGGCAAGCGCTTTTCCCACACCATCGACCCGAGAACAGGCCGGCCGGTGGAACATGCCGGCGCTTCGGTGTCGGTCATCGCGGCCCAGTGTGCACTAGCAGATGCCTGGGCGACAGCCCTTTTGGCTCTGGGGCCGGAGGAGGGGTACGAGTTGGCCCTAAGGGAGGGGCTGGCGGCTCTCTTTCTCATCTATCAGCCCGATGGAGAGGTCTCCGAACGAGCCACCCCTGGATTTGAAAACGCCGGTCTCCCGTCACCCCAACCTAGTGGTGATTCGCGGAGCTGATGAGTGGAGCTGACGAGGGAGTAGCCTTCGGGCGAGCCCGGGGGAAGACTTCCTCTCGCTCCAGAAGCGAACGGTTGGAATCGCTACGGGTCGCCATGGTGTCTTCGGGATCGGCCTAGTACAATAGTCCGGAATGGAGGATTTTCGATGCTTCTTCTAGTACTGGTAGTAACGGCATTCGGATTGGCCATGGCTGGCCTCGCGGTGGGCGTCATCTTGAGCAACCGGGAGCTGAAGGGATCTTGTGGTGGGGTGGCTGTCGCCGGCCCGGACGGTGAAGCCCTGACCTGCGGCGACTGCGATTGTAAATTGCCCGAGGCTGACTCCGAAGCGGCGCTTTAGTTTTCTAGCTCCTGATCTGGCGCTGCTGCCTCAGTCCTCCCTCAGTCCTCCCCCGGGAGCCGACCCTTGCCGGTTTGGGCCCGTCTGCTACGATTGACCTTGGACCTCAGCTAAGAACACCTTTCTTGGGGAGCAGAGCATGGCCGATACAAAGATCCCCTCCGCTACAGACATCATGACCCGCACTCGGTTGGTCTTAGACCCAGCCATGGACATTCTCGATGCGATCGACGAGTTGGTGAAACGCGAGGTTTCTGCCGCACCAGTGGTCGATGGAGAAGACCGGCTCCTGGGATTGCTGACCGAGAAGGATTGTTTGAGGGTGCTGTCTACCTCCGCCTATGAGAACGTTTACAAAGAGGGTACCGTCGGCGACTATATGTCTGAAATTCGCGTCGTGGTAGAAGCCTCCATGGACTTGTTCCAAACGGCGGAGCAGTATCTTTGTTGCAACTTTCCCACCTTGCCGGTGGTCGATGGTGAGCGCTTAGTGGGCCGCCTCAGCCGCCAGGAAATGCTCCGAGCCGTGCGAGATTTCATCCAGTTAGACATGCGGCAGCAGCTGGCCGCCCATGAGGCTCAGGATCTGAACCGACCCAAATCCATTGAGGGTATGCAGCAGGCCGCGGCGAACCTTGGACGCAAGGGCCTGGCGGATCTCTTCTCTCGAAAGCGTTGATCCATCTCGGGTGAGAATCTGTAGGGTCTGAGACCCTGCGGTACTCACCCCATGTTCTCCCACTACCTTCCCATCTCAAGGATCGAATCAACTCATGACTGCTACGCCCTCGCCTCGTCCCCGTGTTCTCTCCGGTATCCAACCCTCCGGCCACATGCATCTGGGCAACTACCTGGGAGCGGTGCAGAAATGGGTCGAAGTGCAGGACGAGAAAGAGTGTTTCTACTGCATCGTCGATCTCCATGCCATTACGGTCTTTCAGGACCCAAAGGAGCTCTTGGAGCAGACCCGAGGGGTGGCAGCTCTGCTACTCGCTTGCGGCATCGATCCGGCGAAGAGCGCGCTTTTCGTTCAAAGCCACGTGCGAGCCCATGCGGAAGGCTCTTGGGTCCTCAATTGCGTGACCCCCCTGGGGTGGTTGGAGCGCATGACCCAGTTCAAATCCAAGGCCGACAAAGAAAAACAGCGCACTTCGGCGGGCCTGCTGACCTATCCGGTGCTCCAGGCGGCGGATATTCTGCTTTACGATGCGGATGAGGTACCGGTGGGGGAGGACCAGCGCCAACACCTGGAGCTCACCCGGGACATCGCCCAGCGCTTCAATCACCTCTACGGCGAGACCTTCAAATTGCCGAAACCGCTGATTCGCGAGTTCGGAGCCCGCATCATGGGTCTAGACGACCCAACGGCCAAGATGAGTAAGGGCAGCAGTGGTACGAGAGGTCATTGCATTCGCCTCACCGACTCGGAGGACGAGATTCGCTATGCCCTCAAGCGAGCCGTTACCGACTCAGGCCGGGAGATTCAGTTCAGCGACGACCCGGAGAAAGCTGGCGTCAACAACCTCCTGACCCTCTACAAGCTCTTGACCCACAAGAGCCGCGAAGAGACCGAGGCAGATTTTTCTGATGCCCGAGGCTACGGTGATCTCAAGAAAGCCGTCGCCGATGTGGTCGTCGAGGCTCTACGCCCCATCCGCGAAGAGTACGACCGCCTCATCTCCGACCCCGCCGAGCTGGATCGTCTCTTGGCCATCGGCGCGGACAAAGCCCGCGCCCTGGCGGAGCCAAAGGTGCGCTTGGTGAAAGAGAGAGTTGGGTTTTTCGTGCCGGGCTGAGATCACTTTCCTTCTGGTACAGCCTGCGACGCACCGGAGGCCGAGATGTCAGGGGCCGACTCCATTCCATAGCGATTCTGATTGAGCTTCTTTGCGCTCGTCCAAGGTGTGTCAATGTCCGATCCCTGGTGGCCACAAAAGGTTCCAGCATCGGCTTGGATCTCCAGGCCGCCGAGGTGGAGGCAATCTGCGGATCTCAGCATTTAAAATTTGCAGGTAATTCGAATGATTGATATTCTTATCTAAGTCAACATTGAAGATGTATCGAGACCGGAGAGGGTTTCTCCAAGGCCTCTTAGGAGGCTCTAGGCGGTGCTGTCCTCTAGGTCGCCTTGTCGATCAGGGGGCGATGTATGAAACGAGTTCTCATAGCTTCAGCCTGGCAAAATTCGAGCCGAGAATACGATATCGCTGTCTGGAAGAAGAAGCAGAATCCCTTTTCCGTCAATGCTTCCATGACCGAACACTTCGGGTTGCGCTTTCTCAAGGCGAACGTTCCCGAGGTGTCGATTCTCGAATACCCCACCAAAGAGCAGTTTCTCGACGAGTTGAAGAAGGGATGGGACGTCGTCGGCGTCTCTTTCTACATCAATGAGACTCAGGATGCCATCGAAATGGCTAAGGCTGCCAGGAATAGCGGCGCAGAGGTTTGGGCTGGGAACTATGGGGCATTGAACCAAGAGATGGAGCCCCACTTCGACCGTCTGTTCACGGGGTGGGGCGAGCAAGCGATGGCCGAGTTGATCGGTCGGGAGCCCGCGCCCCTCATCCATCCACCAGTCTACATGCATATTCGTTACCGCCGTCTCCACCTTCAAAAGTGGGGAGTCCTCTTTACCTCCCGGGGCTGCAACAAGACTTGCCATTTCTGTCAGACTCCTCGCTTCTATCGCAAGCCTTACGCTATCGAGCTCAGTGCTTTAGAGAAGGTTCTCTGGGAGTACCGCAGGCAGGGGGTGGGGCAGGTGATCGTATTGGACGAGAATTTTGGCCACTTTGAGAAAGAGGCTCGAGAGGTCGTGGATCTGATTCACAAATACCGCTTGAAGTGGAATCCCTTAACCCGGGTGGAAGCTGTACATCGCAACTACGATGATTGGGTGGCTCGAGGGCTTTGCGGTGCGTCGATGGGGGTCGAGAGCCTCAACCAGGACTCCTTGAATGGTGCCAAAAAGGGCAATAGTACCGACCAGATTCGTGAAGTACTTCGCAACATGCAGCGGGACCACTTGCTGTCCCAAGTGTTCTACATCATCGGCTTCGAAGAGGATACCGAGGAGTCCATTCGGCGCGACATTCTGGAGCTGAAGAGGTACAACGTCGACTCGCCACAGATTCAGATTCTCACTCCCTACCCACAGACCATCCTGCACCGGCGAATCCAAGAGGAGTTCGGAATCTTGGACCAAGATCTCTCCAAGTATGACTCGACTCATCTGGTCTGGGGGCATCCGAGCATCTCTCCGGAAAAGATGCGAGAGTTATTGTTCTGGGCCAACGATGAACTCTTCACTCGGAAGTCCTCGCTGAGCACTCTCAACAAGATGGTACGGCAGAATCTGATGAGGGTAGTTCGCCGTCCCTGGCAGGGAGTTTCCCGGACGCCGTTGTGGGCAGGGGGAATCGATCCTCACGCCTCCTCCCGCTAGGAGCTGGATGGTGCCAACAGCGATCTGCATCGTCGGTGCTGGCCCTGCGGGTCTCGCTACGGCGCTGGCCCTGAATCGTCGCGGGATTGGGCCGGTGGTGGTGCTGGAGTCGAAGGCAGGAGCTAGGGACAAGGCTTGTGGAGAGGGTTTGATGCCGGACGCGGTTGCCGGTCTGGAGCGCCTCGGAGTAGATCTCAGTTCGACTGAGTCGGCTCCTCTGCGGGGGCTGCGCTACCTGTGGGCGGAGGATCCTCTGGCTGTGGGCGCTGAGGGGCGATTTCCCGTGGGCGAAGGTTTGGGAATGCGACGGATGGAGTTGGGGCGCGCGCTGATAGCAGCGGTGAAGGGGAGCGGAATCGAAGTCCGCTATCGGAGCCGGGTTGAAGGCCTCAGCCCGCGGGGGCTTTGGGTGAATGGCCAAGAGGTCGAGACCTCCTGGGTGATCGGTGCCGACGGCCTTCATTCGAGAGTCCGAAGGTGGGCCGGCCTGGAGACCTCGAGCCTTCCGAGAAAGATCTCCTCCGGGGACCGGTTCGGGATTCGGCAGCATTTCCGGACTCCGCCTTGGAGCGACCTGGTCGAGGTGCATTGGAGCTGTGGAACAGAAGCCTATGTGACTCCCACGGGCCCTCGAGAGGTGTGTGTCACCCTTCTTTTCTCGGCTCTGCACCGGCCGACTCAGTTCGCGACTCTGCTCGAAGAGTTCCCTCTGCTACGAGAGCGCTTGGAGGGGGCGGAGCCCTGTTCCCAGGAGTTGGGAGCGGGCCTTTTTCGACAGCGGGCCAAGTCCGTCCTGCGGGGCCAGGTGGCTCTAGTGGGGGACGCGGCAGGCTATACGGACGCCCTTGGGGGGGACGGTATCGCCCTGGCAGTCCACCAAGCGGAGGCCTTGGCCTCGGCATTGGATCGAGGTAGGCCTAACATCTACGAGATGGAGTTTCGACGCATTATCCGTTGGCCCAAAGCAGTGGGGCGTCTGCTTTTGGAAGCCACTCGTCGTCCATGGCTCAGAGACCGTATGATCCACGCCCTTGGGGGAAATCCGGAGCTCTTTTCACGACTCTTGGCTGTGCACTGCCGGGCCCTTCCAACTCGCCAATTCGGCTGCCGATGGGCAGCGGACCTAATGCTACGTCTGGCTGTCGGTGGCCAGAGGTGCCCCTCTCTTGCCATCCCGGTACGGATGCCCGCTCGGGTCGCCGGCTCCCCATCGCGTCGCCGACCTAGTTGATGAGGCTTGCCTAGAATTGAGCTGCTGCCTTTTCCTCTTGAATCCTCTTCGGGGGGAAAATCAGAGTCGATCGCCTCGGGAGGTTTCTAGGGACCTCCCTTTTTGGCTCTACTCTGGAGATCGCAGAGAAAGAAAAAAGGGCGCTCCACCGGAGTGTTTCCGGTTGGAGGCGCCCTGAACCATCTCTGGGAATTCGGAGTGGAACTCAGTGATCCACCCCGTTGTAGCTGGCATTGCCCGTCCAGCGAGGGTAGAAATTCGTTCCGTGCTGCATGTCGTAGTCGGCCACCGCGGCGCTGAAGGCATCTCCGGCACCGGTGTTGCCCCAGTCTCCACCGGTCACAGCGTTTTTGATCTGGCGCAGGATCTGGTAGCGGCTGGGTTTGGTTCCCCAGTTGGTGCGGTAGTCCCAGAGAGCCCGCAGCCAATCGAGCTCGACCCCACGTCCATCCAGCGATCCCGTGCATTGGGTTTCCAGGTAGCGGAGGGCCCCGCCGGTGCCACCGAGCTCTACGTCGACGGCGGTCACGGAGCCGTTCTTGTAGTTGGACTTGTAGTAGTGGAACCAGCCGGCTGTTGACGATTCGTAGTTCCAAGCCACGGTGGAGTAGAACTGAGCGAATCCCTCGGTGAGAGCGGCGCTCTGGTACTCCCTCGAATGCATGGCATGGTGCATCCCTGCGGGAGTGGTGCAGTTGGCGCCGCCATTGTTTTGAGAATAGCTGGCGTAGGGATGATAGTTGATCCACCGGTGAACCAGAGCATGGCCCATCTCGTGGCCGATGAGAAACTTCTTCTGATTGCCGTTGGGATGGATGTGGACCGTGGAACCGGAATTACAGGAGTTGTCCGGAATCGTTGGGCACGCGGAATCCTCCACGGTAATGGTCTTGAAGTTGAGGCCATCGCTCCAGCGAGTGAGAATCCACGAGGAGATGGCAAAGAGGTTCGATCGCCTGGTCTGGTTGGTGGTGACGAACCGGGGAGCGCCACTGGGACCAGGATTGATGAACCAATACCAATAGGCCAGGGTGCCATTCCCGTGGTGCACATTGAGGGTATTGAAATGGCTCGGGTCATCGCTGGCGGGAATGCGCGCCTTGGACCACATCTCCAACTTGAACCCGGTGGTGTAGGGGCTGTAGAAGGTCAGGCAGCCTCCAGCGTTGGCGTAGGTGGTGTTGACCACCACGGCCCCGTTGCGGGTCACCCTCATCTGGGCGTAGCGGGAGGGGTGAGTGGTCGCTCCGACGAGGTCGTGAATGTCTTCACCGATGTCGCTATCTGTCGTCGTCACCCGGGTGCTGGCGCAGAAACTGTGCACATAGGCTTCCGCCGGCAGGGCCGACAGTCCGCCGAGGACGAGGGCGAGTAAGAGGACTAGCTTGGCGGAGAACCCGCTGAGAATTTTCGTGGTGTTCATCGTTCTATTTCCTGATCGTTGTGGTTTGCGTTTTCTTCCCGAAGGAGGCTTTTCTCCCGGTCGAGGATCTCTTTATCCGAAGGGATTCGAGTCGGTGGCTCGAGGGAACCTTCGCCCACGTCCATGGCCATCTCCAGAGTGACTCCGGGAGGTAGCTCATCCGCTTCGTGCTGCTTCTCGGCAGGGATGAGGCCGCCGCCGAATTGCCCGCGTAAAGTCTCTTCGCCAAAGGCGACGGTGCCGCCGCCGGGCTCAGAGTGGAAGTAGAGGGATTCCGAACCGGCCTGGCCCACTCGATGAGCCTTGCCTTCTTCGCCTTGGGCCGTGGCCGTGACGTGGGCGATCAGGGAGCTGGTGCCTCGCGAGGGGACGTTCTCCAAAGGCACTTCGTAGACCAAAGTCTTCCCAGGTAGGAGGTCGATGCCCGGAGTCTGCCGTTGGGTCAAGTTCTGGCCGTCGTCGAAGGTCAGCTGAATGGATAAGTGCAGGTCTTGTTCGGTGGTGTTGGTGAGGAGGAGATTCACCGACTCTCCCTCGACGGCCGTCAGAGAGTCGGCCGCCGGTGCTTCCTGCCACCGAAGCTCTACCGGTGGGGGGCTCGCTTCGCCACAAGCGACGACTTCCATTCCCCGTTGGGAATGTTGGAAACCTCCCTGGTCGAGCTGTGCCTGGCTAGGAAGAGTGGGAATGGCGAGGGCCGCGGCGAGGAGTAGGACGGCCAGAGGCCGTGGGTTTCTTAAGGCTTGCAGGTACATGAGTGGGTCTCCTTTGGGTCTGTATCCAAGTTTGTTCACTCACTCCGCGCGAGGAAGGGGCGGAAAGGCTAAGAGAAAAGAAAAAAACCGCCCGAGGGATTCCCTGAGCGGTGGAGAGAGGTTGAGAGAGATGGGGCAGGGGTTGACCTTTTCGTGGTGCCGGGTCAGTGCAAGAGACCGTTCCAATCCGCCATTTGATGCCATCGTGGCTCAAACAAGGTTCCGTTCAAGATGTCGAACTCAGCAATGGCTACTAGGAATGCCTGAGAAGCCAGGGGGTGGCTCCAAAAGGGGCCGGTAGCGGCACGTTCGAGTTGAGACAGGATTTGAGAATGACTGGGTTTCATTCCACTATTGGTAAGGTAATCCCATAGGGCTCTCATCCAATCCAACTCGGTGCCATAGCCGGTGTCACTCCCTGTGCAATGGTTCTCCATATAGCTAGTGCTCCCCCCGGCGGAGCCGTTTTCCACATCCACCGCAACCACCGAACCGTTTTTATAGTCGGACTTGTAGTAATGGAACCAGCCGTTTGTATGGTTGGTGTTGTTCCAAGTCGCAGCGGAATAGAAATGAGCATAGCCCTCTACAAGGGCAGCGCTTTGATACTCCTTCGAATGCATGGCGTGGGTCCAATCCGCCGGCGTCTCGCAGTCGGCGCCACCAGTGTTTTCGAAATAGTTCTTCGATATGTTTCCTGCGTAGTGATAAGCGACCGCATGGCCCACCTCGTGGGCGATGAGAAACTTTTTCTGGACGTGGATCGGGTTGATGGAGACGACCCCTAAGCTATGGCAGGAATTGTCAGGAAACTGGGGGCAGGCTTGATCCTTGACAGTGATCTCCTTTCCCGAGAAGCCGGGGCTGTTGAGGCTCAAAGCCCAAGAAGAGATTCCTAGGAGGTTCGCCATTCGAGACGGAGGGGTGAGGATCGCATGGGCGCCCGAGACCGGGCCGGGGTCGACGTGGAAGGTCCACTTGGCCAGGTTGTTGTTGCTGTAGCGGACCTGTAAGAAGTTGTGCTGATTCGGTTGATCGCTACGAGGGATGCGAGCTTTGGACCACATCTCGAGCTCGAAACCGGTACTGAAAGGGGAGATGAAGGAGACGCAACCAAGCTCATTGGCGTAGGTCATTGGGACAACTGTGATGCCATTGTGTTTCACCCGCACCTGGGCATAACGAGAATGGTGGTAGACCTCTCCGTTGGCGGCGTAGAGATCTTCTCCTATGCCACTGTCGGTGGTAACGACTCGGTTGATGACGCAGAAGGTGTGGGCATAGGCCTGGGCTTGGGAAGCAAAGGAAAGCACCAAGGCGGTGCACAAGAGAGTTGTTTTCCACGGGGGGGTAATCATGATGAATCTTCCTATTGGTTGATGACAAAGAGAATGGTGAGAGGTCAGGGAGTGGTAGGTAAGGACAGGGCGATAGCCAGCCGAGCGGTCGCTGCAAGCCCTTCCGGGCCAACGTAGCGAACCGACTCCAAGGTGACGCCTTCTTCGTCTTTTTCCGGAGTGCCGAGGCGACGAGCTTCCGGGAGCTTGCCGAGCTCCAGGTATTGGCGCATGGCAGCTGCTCCGAGAGCGGTGATTCCGCCGGAAGCTTCAGCGAAGAAATAGAGAGATTCGGTGGTGCTTTGGCCTAAGTACTCGCCGTCCTCCGTGGACACTCTTAGGTGTGCGGTCACGGCCTGGGTGGCTTCGAAGCTGACCGGGTCGCCATCGTCGGTGAGAGGCAGGACCAGGGATCGTTGATGGTCCGGAGCCAGGAACACCGTCGGCAAAGCTTCCTTCGAGGGGCCTCGACCTCGGTCGAAAACCAACTCCGGCTGCACCTTGACCAGCCGCTCCGTGTTGTTGCTGAGAACCAGGGTCAGGTGCGGAGAAGAGAGGAGGGTAGAAGATTCGTCCTCGGGGACTTCGAGCCAGGAGACTTGCACCGGTGGGGGGCTCGCCGAGCCGCAGATTTCGCCGATGGGCTCGGCGTCTTGAGCAGCCGCGCCTCCCCATGTCAGGAGCGCCGCGGCAAGAGACAGGAGTAGAAGGTGGAGAATCGAGGCCGTTCCGTTTCTGGATACTTGGTTTTGCATGGTGTCGTTTCCTTTCGCGGTTCTGACAACTCGTGGGTGAGCTGTCCCCTTAGAGCGCGCGAAGGAGACGAGAATTGGCTAACTGACCGTGGGAGACGAAAGGACGAAGCCCCGAATCAGAAGGATGGCTTCCGGCCCGGGGCTTCAGGGTCTACCTGAGTGGCCTACGGATGGGCTCAGGGTTCCGTGAGCAGGGAGATCGGGATATTCGACCGGTTCCAGGTGCCTCCGCCGGGGATCTGAATGTTAACCGTCTGGCTTCCGGAGGTCGAGCTGCCGTTAGCGATTTGGATCCTGGTGCTGCCGACGACTTGACCCGTGGGAGGAGTGCTACTGCCGCCTCCACAGCTTGGGCAAAGGCCCACGCCGTCGATCCACCGGACAGCCATGAAGGCGTTGCTGCTGGAGATGGCTTGGCCCTGGACCCAGCGCGGTTGAGAACCTTGGTAGAAGGCGATATTGGCAACCAGCGCGCTACCGCCGTCGGCGATCATGGTGCCCCAACCGGACTCGTTGGGGTCGTACCACATGCCGCTTCGGCCCGTGCCGCCGTGAGAATGGACGAAGCGCTCGCCTCCCGTCTGGCCGTTGAGAACCCAAGAGAACCAGGCCTCGCTGGTGCTACTGAAGGAGAGTCGCACGCTCCCCACGTTGGTCAGAGTGTTGGAGGAGCCGTTCCAAGTACTCTTGAAGAGGGGCTGGCTCCAGGTAGATCGGAACTTGGAACCTGAGCCAGAGATATACCAGGTAGGGGTGCCGTTGCTGGTGTAGGTGTACCACACCAAGGTGTAGATTCCTGCGGAGTTGCGGAAGAAGTCGATGCCGTTGCCGGACCGATCCGGGTTGTACCACAGGGCCTGTTTCGGGGTGATGGTCGGCTGGGGAAGGTTCACCAGCTTGCTTGTGGAATCTGTCTCGCCGTGGCTGTCGGTTACGGTGAGAGTGACCCAATGGCTGCCGTAGTTGGGGAAGAAGTGGTCGACGGAAACGCCGGCTTTGGCAAGGCCACCAGGGAAGGTCCACTGATAGTCGGTGATGCCGTTGTCGTCGGTGGAGGTAGAGGCGTTGAAACTACGGTTCAGGCCCGAACCGCTAAAGGTGAAGTTCGCTGTTGGAGGGGAATTCTGGATCAATTGATCGAGGGCCGCCCTGAGATTCGGTAACGGGCCGATGGGTTTCGCCAGGATACCGGTCTGGGCAGTTCCCGTGGAGACCAATAGCTGGCGCATTTCGATGGAGGTCATGTTTCCTTGACCATCGCTCTTGGAAGCACCTTGGAGGCAGGCGGCGGCGGCGGTGACGATAGGGCTAGCACTGGAGGTTCCGCTGAAGGCAGATGTGTACCATTGATTTTCGGCACCTCCCTGAAGATCACCGTATCCCGTGGTCGCTACGTTTTCGCCCCAACCGTGGACATCCACTCGGCTGCCGTGGTTGGTCCAGCAGGTGGGAACCCGGCCTGTCGAGGTGCTCGCTCCGACCACGATGGCACCGGAGTCACGGACGTTGCGGTCGAAGAGACCTCCGTAGGCCGGATCATCCAAGTTTGAAGAACCATTCCCCGCTGCCTCCACTACGATCACGCCGTTAGCCGTAGCGGCGGCGATGGCATCGTAGTCCGCCTGCAGGAACTCCACCGCGATGAAGTCACATTGCAAGGTATTGCAGGTACAAGAGGTGGCATTCAATGGGCCTTGGCGCTGGACCTCGATGAGGATTAGGTCGCCGCTTCCCGCTGCGATGGCAGCGGAAGAAATGCCACTGGCGACGCTCTGTTGATCGATGCTCTCGTACCCGGCCTGGGCACCGTAGGCGATCCCCTTGATGCCCAGGGAGTTGTTGACGCCAACCATCTCTCCCAGCACCGCAGTACCGTGGTTGCGAAATCCAACTGTTGGGTTTTGTGTACCGCCCTGGTGGAAGAGGCTTGGGAGGTCCTCGTGGGTAGTTTGCCAGGCCCATTCCACGTCGACGATCTGAACATTCTGTCCATTGCCGCCGTCTATCGTCCAGGCATAGTGGGCGTCGATGCCTAAGGGAGCGGCGTTCAAATACCCTTGTTGGTTCTGGAAGTTGGGTGTCGAGCTACGGGGACCCGGCTTTTCGCTGGAGTAGATGGCGGCGAGCTCGGCGGGAGGCTCCAGGTAGGCCACTTCCACGCTGGCTAGACTATTGAGTTCCAAGAGCAGCTCCTCTAGCTCTCCAAACCGAGTGTTGGGTTCTAGGGCTGCACCAAAGTAGAGGTTGAGATCCGCCAGCTCGCGTCCGGACTTGGATTCTCCACTAGTCTTCCAATCTTCGAGCTGGTTCTCGGGTTGGGTGAACATTCTCTCTAGATCACCAGCCTGTGGGGACAGCGCCAGGTGATTCATCGCACTAGTGGCATCGTCGGCAACTCGAGAGGGAGTCAAACCAAGGACCTGAAGTTGGCGCTGCTCGACGGCAGAGCGATGGTGTTCCTGGAGAACACCGTCCCGTAGGCGAACCCGGGTACCCTCGTGAAATTTGATCACCAAACGCTCCACCGGAGCGTCGCTAGCCAGAGCGTAAACAGCAGCGGGAGGTGAGGCCTGGCGGGGCTGGAGTCTCGAGGTTTCGGTGTTTCCCGCCAGGGCCTGGGAGGCGAGGGCGAGAAGGCCGGTAACGACGATCAGGTTGGGGAATCGGCTGAGACTTCGGGGGCAGAGGGACCGATCTTTCTCTCTTGCCATTGGACGGTAGCTTGGTTCTGTTTTTGGGAGGGACATAGACATCTCCTATTCACCGAGTTTCTGTTCGAGGCACGGCCAGTCGCAAACGACTGCGGGCCGCGGTCTCGGGTGGGTCTACATCTCTAACGCGATAGAAAAATTGGTTGGAGATCACGGAGTGCGAGTTTGTTGCGTGGCTGGTTTTGGTTCCGGAGTCTGGGTCCCATACCTGGGGTTCCAGAGATAGATGGGGCGTTGGTGGGAGCGATGCCGGAAGGGGTAGCTGTGAAGGTGCCGGGACCCTACCGCGTATCGAAGGCAGGTGATTGACTCAGCGCCACGGGAGGTCTTTCAAGGTGCTTTTTCAGGTGAAACCTGGTTGGTTTCGTCGAGAGAACAACTCTGAGAGAGGCCCAGTGAGGCCCGTCCGATGCTGGCCGATTCAACGCGGACCAGGCTCCTAACCTTCGCCCCTCTCCAGCTCCTCCAACCACTGCTCTGCCAACTCGAGATGCTCGCCAACGATGTCCAGCTCCTGAGGGGGGAGAGCTTTGTTGTCAATCAACTGGCGGAACTCTTTCCGGCAGCGCTGTAGCGCCGCGGAGTCTCGATCGTGGTGTGCGCGGTGGGCCTGGTAGAAAGTGCGGGTTTCTCTGAGAGCGGGCCAAGGAGAATTCGGAATAGTTCTACGCTCGCTCTGAGCGGCCTCGGCAAACTCCTTGTCGATGCGATCGAACCAGCCCCGGGTCGCTTCGAGGTCGGGAGTTTTTTCTTCCAATTCCGCATAAGCTAGATTGTTCAGGATCTCGATGGTCAGCTTGCGTTCGCCGGAAGCGAGCTGTAATGCCCGGTGCAGGAACTTAAGGGCCTGTTTTTTGGCCGGTATCTTGCTGCCATCTTCCAACCGTACTTTCCAGGTCCCGGTGCCGCCTCTTGAGGAGGTGGTCTTGGCCCTTTGCTCGTTATAGATGAGGGCTACCAAGGCTTGCTCTTTGAGAAGTCGTGCTTCCTCCGGCTCTCGGCAATCCTCTGCTGCGAGTTTCTCCTGACGGGCTTTCAGGAGATGCTGATAGGATCGGCGCAAGTTGCGGGCATGTTCCTCGACGGTCAGAGCTTCCTGACGATGGAGGGCTACGGCTTGGAAAAAGTGGATCTCTCCGGGAATGGTCTCACCGTTCATGGAGTGACTTTCTTCCGCAAGCTGGTAGGCCTCATCCCAGGCTTGCACCATGCCGAGAATGAGGGCCATGAAGAGAAACTCCTCCGCCTTGGGAGGCCCCGTCAGGGCTTGGGCCATGACGCTATCGAAGGCTCGCCGTACCCGCCGACTGCGAGCATCGGTGTCCGCCTGCCACGGGTCTAGCTCCAGAAGCAAATCGCGAATTGTTTGGGACCGAAACTCGACTCGGCAGATCGTCGCGTCACTTTGGGTTGAGAGAGCAAGCCCACCTTCCTGCCCGTCAGCTCGCGGGCTGGAGAGGGCTCGAATCACTTTCTCGACGCCTTCCTTGCTAACTCGGCCAATGAACAGCAATCGCATGGTTTCTTCACGAAATTCGCCCCAAAAGCCATCAGCGCGTTCCTCGGCAAGCTGGGCATATTCAGGTGTGGAGACGAATTTCCATAGCCGTCGCAGCTGAGTCAACTCCTTGGTCTCAATTTCGGATCCCTGCCGTGTCGGTTCCGGCGAGCCTGCTGCCTTTGGTGGTGACTTCGAGGTGCGTGGGTCTTCTCCCTCTCCTTCGTTGAGCTCAGCGGGTAGCCAATCCGCTTTCTTGAGAGCGAGGGAGAGTTTGATGTTCCGGTGCTGGGACCAAAGCTCGTTGGTGCGGTCGAAAGGGTCAGCGGTCATCTTCATGAACTTCCGGCCATAGGATCGACTCCGGTGCCGGGAGGACCTCATTTCCAGTTGCCACAACCGCAGAGTCATTGCGATCTCTCCCAAGAGCTCGTCGGTTTCTTGAATCCACTGGACCTTCTCAGCGAGAGAGTCGGTGCCCAGCAGCATCAGGTCGAAGAAGATCGCCTCGACGCTGCGGGTGAATTGGCCGGCGTTCGGCCACTCGAACCAAGGCTCTTTCTCGAGCCGTCCGGCGACTTCCCTTAGGCCACTGTCTCTCGTGACCAGGAGAAGTCGTGCCCCGTTCTTCTCTAGCTGGTGATTGATATCCCTTAGGTACAAGAGAGCGCGGGCATCGATGAGCTTGGCAAAGCGTTGTTGCCGTTTCGATTTCTTGGGAAAGAGTCCGAAAATCTTCAATTCCAGATCGATGTCCCGCTTGCCAAAGTCCGGAGCGGTGACCTCGGCTCGCTGGAACAGCTCGTCGATCCCTACGCTCAAGGTGCCATTCTGTTTCAGGTCGTTGAGAACGTCCATGACTTGATGCTTGTGATGCCTGTCGAGAAATTTCGAGACTCGGCTGCACAGACTTTCGAAGCTTTTCTTAACCAGATCGATGAGTTTGGCTCGGTCCGGCGAGGAGATGTCTTCACCGGCAGCGAAGAGTGCGAGAAGGCTGCTTTCCTCGTCGCTGAGTCCATCGAGAGCCTTGCGGGCTTCACCAAACAGGCTAGCGCCTTCGTCTCCCATCTCCTGTTGCCAACGAATAAAGGCGAACATCTCTCGTGCGTGGGGTGGAAGCAGAAAAACAATATCTACCAAGCTCTTGAAGAGATGTTTGAGACCGAGGCCTAGCTGAGACTGCTTATCCGACTCATATTCGAAGGGAAGCCCTGCTTCCATGCTGTCTACGGTGTCGAATTTCTGGTAGAGGAAGGCGTAGACCTCAGAGAAATCGATGGCGTAAAAGAGATTCCCGCCGGCCTTCTTGTACTCGATATCCTGTTGCAGAGAGGTCAACTGGTCGCGAAGCCGAGCAATGCCTTCGAGCTCCTTGGCGACTTGCTTGGCGGATAGGGTGGCGGGGGAGCCTGATTTAGTTTGTAAGGGTCGCATCTGCGCCCTCCATCGATTGCTCGTAGTCTGCTGCGTACAACAGTATAGCCGCGGCGTAATCACTCAGGTCTTTGGATTTGAAGGGGATTCGCTTTCGGTCTCCTGACTCCGGGTCGGTCCAAACGAAAGCGACGGGGTCGTCACTCCGGAACGACGAGTCGAGAATGAGCTGAACACCGTTGCGTTCCAGAAGTTGGAGGATTCTCTCGAGCTCTGAGCTATCACCGTTCAAGATTCTGCCCAGGAAGTTTTTCCGCTGGGAGTGGAGGAGGGTGCGAAAAAACATCAACTTGAACACCATATCCAAAGCTGGGGACCTATCAACGGTAGAAAGAGCCTCGATGAGGTCCGGGAGTAGGGTCGCTGCAAGAGCTTTGTCGTAGCGATAGAGGGCTCGATAGCAAATCGCCGAGTACCCGGGTTCGTGGAGAAAGTGTTCGAAGACGCTTTTCGAAACTTCGCTACACCCGAGCCCACTGAGAGCTCGCAGGCACTCCCGGCGCAAACGCTCCTCTTCGGGGTGCCGTCGAAGGCGCTCCGAGGCGAGCAGAAGAATATGTCTTTCCGTATCGAGAGCCCGGAGCACGCCGCAGAGCAGAAGGATGTCCTCGAGTATCTCCGGAGGGTCATTGAGGTTCCAGGAGCGGACGATGTTGGGCAAGATCTTTCCCAGCTCGAATCGAACCGACGTTGCTTTTGGGCTGGAGAGTAGGTCGGTCAAAAAGGGGGCGAAGGAGGAATTTGGGGGAACCGACAGAGGTGAATAGGCGCCATTCCAAAGGGCGCCCTGAAGCCATTCCCTAAGACTGTTGGAATCGAGGTCCAAGAGCCGGGCCAAGAGATCGCGCCGAGGAGATCGCTTGCCTCCTTCGGGAGGTCGTTGGGTCCTTTTCTTCTTGGCCATCGTGCCCCATTCTCCAACTATGGAAGGCCCTTCATACGTTCTTCAGGATGGACCAAGAGATCCTCCGTAGCAAGGTGGGGGGGCTGGGTCGAGACTCTGCCAAGTTTTGAGACTTGATAACTCGAGTTGAACTCGAGGGTTTCGACGACGGCCTCTCGAGCTCCGTATTTCTTTGTTTGGAGGTCGAGTGTTCGACCATAACCGTCTTTGTGATCTGTCGGAAAGAAATAGGGATAGGAGCCCGCGTCGAGGCAGGTTGGGGCTTTTACTTTCTTTCCCTTCACAGCTTCATGGGGGACATCGATGCGAAGCAGGTGGGTTCCTTCGCCGTAGTGATGGAGGCCGAGGTGATTGCGAACAGAGCAGGCGACCGTCTGAGGCCCCTGGGGAGGCTCCGCCTTCTCGAGGTCTTCGATAGGGGTTGCCCAAAAGAAGGGTTTTCTCGTCCTCATATCGTTCGTGTAGAGATCCTCAGTAATCAGCGATCCGATTTCTTCCCAGACCGTGGTTGCCGTTTTCTCATCCAGCTCCAACCCGATACTCGCCAGGTCGAGGTTTTTGTGAGCAAAGGAGCCCACGTCCAAGATTCGGCAGTAAGAATGTCGCGATCTCGGCTGCCGAGTTCCCTGCAAGAAGTAGCCCTCCGGGTCGGAGTGACCTACTTGGTCGATGGCCCCAAGAGCTTCCTCGTCCGAGAGATCCTCTTCCAAGGTGGAGTCTAGCGTAGCAGAGAACTTGTCCACCAGGACCTCTTTGAGGTTGCCGCGCTGGCGGTCGTACTTCAGTTTCTCGAGCCAGATTTCCCCCTCGGGAATGGCCTCGATTCTAGCGGTCCAAGGGTCCAACTTTGCCATGACGTCCTCTCTCCAAGTTCCCCTTGGACAAATCTCTGGGGGCGATGACAGGCCGGTCTGCCATCGAGAATTTCGCCGGCGCCGTTCCTCCCTCGAGGCTCGGGACCTTGGACCTTCCGCCTCGACCTCTTGCCAAGAAGAGGGGCTACCGGCGCCCTCCAGGGTCTTGGCCGACCCTCCTTATAGAGAGCGGCTTCGGGCCGACCACCAGGTCATCCAGTTTGCCGGCTCTGTTTTCCGAGCTGGCTGCCGGGATGGGGTTGCCGGTATTGGGCCTCGAAAGGAATCCCTCAACCTCACCCGGAGTATGGGGAGACCGAAGGGCTATCTATTTTTCATTCACTAATAATAGTAACCGGAGCGACAGGAAGAGAGACAGGAAATTCTTGAAGGGGGTTTCGAAGGCGTTCTTCGAGTCTTTTTGGGGAAAGTACTGTCAGTGCCGGAGGCGCCAGATGACCTCGCCATCCGGCTGGATCAGGCCATGGTCGACGAGCCACTGCCGGGCATCGGCGGCATCTTCCTCGAACCAAGCCTGGGTGGAGCCAAGGCGAAAGCTGTAGCCCCAATCATCCATATCTCGGCAAAGCCGCTGGGAACCGACTGTGGGAAGGTCATCGGCGAGGAGAATCTGTAGGTAACAAACCCCGCACTCCTCGGTATCTTCACCGCCGGCATCTGTATGGAGAGCCGACCGTCGGTCCGCGTCCATACAAACCAGATGGCAACCTTCATGAAGAGCGGAGTGGACCGGGGTATCGGCGCGAACGAAGAGCGTCCCAGCCTCTGTCCTTGGACCCAATACTGAAGCCTCGGGGGCTAGTATTCCCGCTTCCGGTTCCCCCCAATGGCTGCCGGGAATGGGCTTGCTGGCCTCCACCCAATGCAGGGTGATGCCGTAGCGCCTGAAGAGGGCTTCGAGACTCCCATTCGGTAGATGGCCGCAGAGAGCCGGTGGGAGCTTGGAGGGGGAGAGGGCAGAGGTCACAGACCGCAGCCTATCGCACCTCCTGGGCGTGGCTCCAGGGCCTCTTCCTGATGTAGTCTGGGCCGGACGGCTAGCCAATTTGCGGAAGGTTTCCGCCGGACTACCCCGGACCCGGCCTGGAGGGCCTGCCCTAAGTCGCCAAGGACGCTACGATGAACCACGAGACCTCTTCTGGAATTTGGACCACCTGTCTGAAACTCCTGCTGCGATTTGGCGCCAGTGTCATGGGCTTGGCTCTGCTCGCAGTCTTCATGCCGACGGAGTGGATGGCTCTGGCCAACGGCGCTCTCGGTTTGGAGCCATTCCCCGCAACTCCCCTGACGCAGTACCTGACCCGGTCCCTCTCTTTGCTCTACGCCACCTATGGCAGCCTCATGTGGGTGACCTCCAGTGATGTGCGTCGCTTCGCTCCGGTGATTACCTACATGGCGGTGGCGGACATCGTGTTCGCCTTGTTCATTCTGGTCATCGATATGGCCGCTGGCTTACCTCCTTGGTGGGCCTTTGGGGAAGCGGGAGCGACCCTTGGTATGGGAGCGATGATTCTCTTTCTTCAGCGCCGTGTTGGCCTCGAAGCCCGTTCCCTCGAAGCCCACTCCTTAGAAGACTCAGCCCCAGCCGGAGGATCCTAGCTATGGCCGTACCCTTTATCGACCTACGCCGTTTCGAACCGGGTTTTCTAGACCGTTGGGCGGGAAAGTGCCGCGAGATTACCGAGCACACTCGCTTCGTCGGTGGTCCCGATGTCACTGCCTTAGAGACCCAGTTGACCCAGCGGTGTGAAGTGACGGGGACTGTCGGCTGCGCCAATGGCACGGATGCGCTGCAGCTCTGCCTTCGAGCCGTAGGGGTGGGGGAAGGGGATCGAGTGTTGATTCCCGACTCTACCTTTTGGGCCACCTTCGAAGCGGTGGTCAACTGTGGCGGTAAGCCGGTGACCGTGGATATTAACCCGGAAGATCTGCAAATGGATTTCGATGCCTTTTGTGGAGCGGTGGAGGAATTCCAGCCAAAAGCGGCGATCCTGGTCCATCTCTACGGCTGGGGTTCGGCTCGGCTAGCGGAATTTCGCGACTTTTGCCGCCAACGGAAGCTTCCCTTGATCGAAGATGGCGCCCAAGGTTTCGGCGTGCGTTGGCGGGGCGAGAGCTTGTATCGGGGAGCGCAGCTAGCGACCCTGTCCTTCTACCCCGCCAAGGTGTTGGGGTCCTGCGGAGATGCCGGCGCTGTGCTGTGCAGCAGCACCGAGCTCGAGGAGAAGGTTCGCCAACTGGGGAACCACGGCCGAACCGGCCATTACGACCACGGGTTGGTGGGTTGGAACAGTCGTCTAGGAGGCTTTGATGCAGCCTTTCTCAACCTGTCGCTGGAATATTTCGACGCCCGGGTCGCTAGCCGTCAGCGCATCGCCAAGCTCTACCGCCAACGCCTGCCGGAGCTGGGTTTCAAGGTTTGCGAAGCCCCCGAGGACTACGAAGAGAACGGCTATCTCAACGTGACCCTGCTGCCGCCGGAGCAGCGCCCTGGGGTGCGGGAGGTGCTTCAAAAGCACGGCGTTGGCTATGGCACGGTCTACCCTGGGGCCATGTCCCAGCAGAGTGGAGCGGAAGGTTTCCTCGCGGGTCGGGTTGGGGGAGAGCAGGCAGAGCTACTGGCCAGTAGCGTCTTGAATCTTCCCCTCTTCGCCTACTTGCGTCCCCAGGAGGTAGAAGAAGTCCTCTCGGCCATGGAGGAGGCGGTAGGAGCTTGAAGGGGTTCCTGAGTTTCCTGGCCCTCGTCTTCCTCATCGCTGCCTCCCTCGTAGCTGCCTTGTGGGGTCCCGCCGTGGCTGCCGCCTCAGGTGACTTGTCCGACGACTCTCATGACCCCCTTTCTGGGGCCCTGCCTGAAGCCCTGCCTGAAGAAGGGGAAAAGATAGAGTTCAGCCTCGCCGTTGACGAGGCCCGAGTCTTCACCGCCACTCTCGCTGCCGATGAGTTTCTTCATGTAGAAGTGGATCAGCTCTCCGCTGACGTCGAAGTCGAGTTGCAGCAGCCTGGTCTCAGTGCCTGGGAAGCCAACCTCAAGCCCTGGGCTTGGGGAACGGAATCAGTCTTCGCATTGCCTGAAGTCACGGCTGCCACCCGGGTGGTCGTGCGGTCAACCGGCACGCGGTCCGGAGACGTCGTGCTACGAGTGGTGCGAAGGAGAGCCGCTGGAGACTGGGAGCGCCGTCGCTACCGGGCGGAGGCTGGCTTCCATTCGACTCGCACCGAGCGGTCGAGACATGCCGTGTCCGAGAAGCTAGTGGAGAGGGCTCTCGAGGCAGCCAGGGAATTTTCCCATCTCGGTTTACTACTGCGACAGAGCGAGGCCCTGAGCCGCGCTGCCACCCTGAAGATCGTTCTCGGGAAGCCCTTGGAAGCTCTTCCGTTGGCCGAGCAGGCGAGCTCAGTGGCTCGAGCTGCCGGCGGTCTTTGGGAAGAGTGTTCGGCTCGCCTAGCCTATGCCGAGGCTGTTTATGCACGAAGCATGGTGGAAGCGGTGGCGGAAGAAGAGAGCATCCTCGACCGATTCGATGCCGCCGAGGTTCCCCCGTGTGCTTTGAAGGCGCATCGCCTGCTCGTTTTCGATCTGTCCCAGCAGGGCGCGCACCATCGCGTCCTGGAGCATTTTCAGCTGGGAATGGTTTTGGCCACCAGCATCGATGCCTCGAAGGAGACTGCAGATCTCCTGCTCAACGTCGGGTCTTTCCATCGCATGCAAGGAGATACGACTTCTGCCTTGGATGTGCTCTCCAGGGCTCGCGATATCTATCTCGCCCTCGGCAGGGACTGGTTGCGACTCCGGGCAGAGGACAACCTCGCCATGGTGCTACGAGATCTGAGAGATTTTGATGGGGCGCTTCAGATACAGCAAGGTATCGTTGCCCGTCTCGAGAAACGAGGCGAGCTCCTGGATCTGATCGGGGCCCAGGTCAGCCTGGGAGATACCCTGCGGAACTTGGGTCGCATCGAAGAAGCCCAGCGTGCCTATCGACGGGCCGTCGAGGTCGGGCGCCAGGCCCACGAGCCGGACCGCCGAGCTCGAGCTGAACGGCGCCTGGGAGAGATAGCTCTGGAGCAGGGAGATCTCCAGCAGGCTCGCCAGCGGCTCGAATCCGCTCTGGAGACTCATCGTCAAATGGGGAACAATCCCGGTGAAGCTCGAGCCCTGTTATTGCTCGCCAGGTACAAAGAAGCTTCCGGTTTGGAGCTTCGGGCCTTGCAGGGATATAGAGAGGTGGCTGCCCGGGCCCCGGAGTTGGGAAACCGGGATCTGGAGTTGGAAGCTCGGGAAAGAGCGGCTCTGCTGTTGCGCAAGAGAGGAGAGACGGCGGCGGCCGCGGTGGAATTGAACCGCGCCATCGCTCTGGCGGAGTATCTGCGTACCCAGGCACCTTCCGATCGCCTTCGAACTACTTCCTCACCGTTGCAGCGGCGACTGTACGATTTGGCCATCGAGCTGGCCCTCGATGAGGATTCCGGCTTGTCGCCAGGTTCCATCGAGAAGATCTTTCTGCTGTCGGAGCGCTCCCGAGCCCGATCTCTGCGAGGTTTTCTCGAAGCTTCCCGGTTCGAGGCCCGCGCTCGCCTGGATCCGGACCTGGCGGAGCGGGAGGATCGGCTGATGCGGCAGCTCGGAGAGCTTTCCTCAGAGCTACAGACGATGCGAGAGGGAGGCACGGATTCGGCGCCTCGCGCTGACTTGAGACGGCGCATCCGTCTAGCCGAGATCCAACTGGAGGTAGTGGCGGCGGAACGTCTCGAGCGCTATCCGCGCCAGGTAGGATTCCTGGAGCCGACCCTACCGACCTTGAAGAAGATCCGCCAGGTGATTGGCGATCGAGCGCTACTTTCTTATCACTTGTTGGAAGGGCGAAGCCTGCTATTTCTGGTCACCGCCGAAACATTGAGCCTGATCCACTTACCCAGTCGCGAAGAGATCGTGCCGCAGGTCGCTGCTCTACGTCGATCCCTCGAACGCCCATCGCGCTTCTTGGGTGGCTTCAGTGCGCCGGCTCATCAGCTGTGGAGGGATCTGCTCGAACCGGTGGCGTCAGAGATCGCGGGTCGGTCCCTCGTCATCAGTCCGGATGGGCCCCTTCACGAGATTCCTTTCGAGGCACTCCTCACTGCTGCTCCGAGAGCGGGAGAGGCCTGGGGAGATTTGAAGTTCCTATTGCGCGACCACGAGATCACCTATGTGCCGTCGGCGGGAGTGCTGGTGACCTTGACCTCTGCGCAGGCTCTCTCTTCGAAGCCTGACTCCTCTCCAGAGCCGGCGTTGATCGCATTCGGTGACCCGTCGGCGGGAGGGAGTCCGAAGTCGGTGGATACCGGCTCCGCCTGGAACCGCCCTAGGGTGACTCAGCGACACTCCGAGCTTCGGACTCGATCCGGGAGAACGGACTTTCCCTCCCTTCCCTTCGCCCGGAAGGAGGTGCGAGCCCTGGAGGGAGTTTTCGGCCCTGGGAAGGCACGAATCTGGGTGGGGCCAGAGGCAACCGAGTCCCAGGCCCGGTCGGTGGCCACTACCAAGGCGAAGTATCTCCATTTCGCTACCCACGGGTTCGTCGAGCCGGACTTCACTAACCACTCGGCTCTGGTGCTGGCTCCGGATGCCCAGCAGGATGGTTTGTTGCGGCTGAGGGAGGTCTTGGGGCTCCGTCTGTCGGCAGATCTGGTGACCCTTTCCGCCTGCGATACGGCGGTGGGCCGGGAGTATCCGGGGGAGGGGGTGGTGAGCCTCGCTCGGGCCTTTCTCTACGCCGGCGCTTCGTCGTTGATCGCCAGCTTGTGGGATATCGCTGATCGAGCCACGGTGGAGCTCATGGCCAACCTCTATCGCAGCTTGCTGGAGGGCCAACCCAAGGCCAAGGCTCTGCGGTCTGCCAAACTGAGCTTGTTGACGACCCAGAGAACGGCTCATCCTTATTATTGGGCGCCCTTTCTTCTCTCCGGCTTACCGAACTGAAGACGTTTTGGCACGAAACTGATGACTTTCGGGGATGGATCGCAACAGGGCCTGGGCCGGCCTTCGGACCTCCGCCTAGTGGAGGGCTTATTGGCCGGAGATTCGCGGAGCGTCGAAGAGGTTCGGCGCTGGGTTCGGGGCTCTGCCTCCGGGTATCGGCGGTTTCTCGCCAACGAGCTCGATGACCTGGAGCAGGAGATCCTTCTCTCGCTGATGACCTCCCTTTCAGAGGGAGGCTTTCGCCACGAATGCAGCCTGAAGACCTTCGTGCGGCGCATGGTTCACAACAGCTGCATCGATTTGATGAGGGCTGCCGGTCGACGTCAGTGGATCAATGTCGACGATCTGGACCTGGCTGGAGATGAAACGAGGGTGATTGAAGCCCTCAGCCTAGAGCAGGAGTCGGTTCTGGCCCTGCGCATCGCAGCCTCCCTTTCGAAGGCTTGCCGAGACCTGTGGCGAATGATTCATCAGGGCCTGAGCTATGAGGAGATGGCAGCGAGAACGGGAGCTTCCCGAGGAGCGCTTCGAGTGCGGGTTCTACGTTGTAGGCGCAAAGCGGTGGAAGAGCGCGATCGCCTACTTGAAGAAAAAATCAAGAAAAGAAGTAACGCTCCCGCCTCGCCATCGACTGGGTCAGAGATGGAGCCATAATGGAATGTGAACGAGTCACCACAGTGCTTCCCTGGCTATTCAATGGCTCTCTGGAAGCCGAAGAGAGATCTCAGGTGGAGAGCCATTTGGCGAGCTGCCCTGCTTGCCGGAAGGAGCTCCGAGATACCGCCGTCGCTTGGGCGGCAACGGGAGCCCATCCGCCGCCTGAGGTGATCTCGGACTATGGCCTTGGCTTGGAGATCACAGGCTTTCCCCGAGACGTGCTGGAGGCTCACCTGGCGGACTGTCCCTCCTGCGAGAGGGAGGCGGCCATCGTCTTGGCAGACGGAGACGAGGAAACCCTACAAGGAGTGCCACCCGAGGTACCGTCCTCCCCGTCCTTGTCTCCATCTCCATCTCCATCTCCATCTCCAGGAACATCCTGGCGTGGGTGGCCAGCTCTGGCCTTGGCGGCCAGCTTGACGGCCATTGCGTTGGGAGGCACCCTGCTCTGGCAAGCGGTGAAGCCCGAGGTTCCCCACGCCAACCTCGCCATCATCGAGTTGTTCCCCCTGAATGCTCAGACCCGGGGACCGGACTCAGAAGTCTTGAAACTATCCCGAGAGGGTCCAGCGGCCATCGTATTGATGCCTGGGGAGCATTCGGTGGGGGAGAGATATCGAGTCACGCTGCGCACCAGCGAGGGGCGCGAAGTCTGGTTCCTGGACGATATCGAGCTTTCCGAGGTGGGAGATGTGGCCTTGCTATTGCCAACGGATGCTCTACCCGAGGGAGTCTTGGGGCTGGAGCTCCAGGTGCATTTCGAGGGAGGCTGGAAGAACGTGGCGGAGTATGCCGTAGTCGTGGGGCAGTGAAGGTTTTCGCCGTGGAGCGTTAAGGCCTCTTCGCCGGGAGCAGCAAGGGCCGTATTCCTGCGAGCTCTCCCCCTACTAGGGAGAGAGCTCGCAGGAGGTCAGAAATTGCTGGAAACTACGGTTCGACGACGACGTACCTGAAGGAGTTATTTCCCGGCGGGTCATCGTAGGCCATCAGGAAGAGTTCCTCAATGCCATCGTTGTCTGTATCGAACAATCCTATGTCGGCTCCGTCTGCGTCCCAGCCAACACCGGTTAGAAACCGAATCGAAGACCAGTTGGTCGTCGTGCCGTCGTTGCCGACATTCCAGCCGATGCGGTAACGGAAGCCATTGATGCCTGGCGGGGAGTCGTAGGCCATGAGAATCATCTCTGGCCTTTCGTCATTGTCTAGGTAGCCGATGGCCATCCCGGCTCCATGACCGGAGTGGCCGACCCCGGCAATCTGAACCATCGGTCCCCATGAAGCCGGTACTCCATTTGAATTCAGGTCGAAGCCGACTTTGTACCTGAAGCTATTCTGGTTGGCGGGATCGTCGTAGGCCATGACCACCAAGTCCATACGGCCATTACGGTCGAAGTCCACGACTTCGATGCTTGCACCGTCACCGTCGTTGCCAACGCCGCCGACGGTATGGGCGTTGCTCCACGAGGCAGCTTCTCCTTGAGTGTCGAGGTCCCAGCCGATGCGGTAGCGAAACTCGTTGGAGCCGGACGGTGCGTCATAGGCCATGACAATTAGGTCCGGGCGGCTGTTTCCGTTGATGTTGACGAGCTTCGCACCAGCTCCTTCCCCGGAGTGACCTACCCCTTCCGCGCTATGGGCGGGCGACCAAGAGGCGGCCCTGCCGTTGCTATCCAAATTGAAGCCAATCATGTATTTGAAGGAGTTAGCGCCGGAGGGAGCATCGTAAGCCATCAAGAGCAGGTCCGATTCACCATCGGCGTTGATGTCGCCAAGGTCCAAGCCGGCACCCTCACCTTCGTGGCCCAGTCCACCGATACGGATCACCGGATCCTGCCACCAGGCGGCTGCCATGGTCATGGGTGACTGATCACAGCGGCCCTGAAAGAGGTTGAGCAGGTAGAGTCCGTCGTCGTCCGGAACGAAGTCGACGATCTCGTAGGTGTTGTCAAAAGAGAAAGAGTAGGCGGCCTGGGTGCCATCAGGAGCAACGACCTGCAGGTCGATATCTGTACTGGGCTCAGATGCGTAACCGCTTTGATTGGTGGGTTGTCCCCAGACCAAGGCGACTCGCGCCCTCTGTCCAGCGAGTAGGTTGATGGAATGGAACTCGTAGTTAGAACCGAGACTGCAATCGGCGCTGCTAGCGATCCACTGGGTATTCGCACCGGAGCCCGCTGCCGCGACCGCCTGGTCGAGACGGACGCCGCCGGCCCCATCCTTGTCGGAGAGACGGGTGAGACCTTCGATATTCTCGGTGGCGGTAGCCATCAGAATGGCTTTGACCGCTTCCGGCCACAGTTGCAGCGCCGGATTGGCGTCGAAGAGTAGGCCTACCCCTCCCGTGACAACCGGTGCCGAGAAGCTGGTGCCCGAAAAGCCATCAGCGATCCAGGGGCTGGAGTTGGTAGTCGATCTCAGGTCATTCCCGGGAGCAGCAACTTCCGGTTTTTCCCGGTCGTTCAGGTTGGACACAGGATCTACGAAGCTCGAGGAATCGCTCATCTTGTGGTTGGAACCAATGTTACGGTCGTTGTAGTTCCCCACACTGATCACGTTAAATCCCCGGGCCGGTGACCCGACCTTCCCGGAACCATCGCCGTATCCTCCCGCGTTGTTCCCCGCTGAGGCGACGATGGTACGAGCGCTGTTGATGGAAAGGCTGTCAAAGAAACGATCGAAACTGCCGGGCATCTCGCCGAAGGGAGAGCCCAGGCTGAGGTTGATAGCCCTAGCTCCTTGGGTGACCTGCCACGCGGCGCCGGCTTCCAGCTCTGCGTCTAAACCGCCGCAGGAACCAGCTACTCGTAGAGCGGCGCCCGGCGCCATGCCGCGGTCAATGGCGTCGTTGCTGGCGATCACCCCTGCTACGGCCGTACCGTGTTCATGGAGGCAGGCGAAGGTGGGGTTCTGGACGACGAGGGGTAGAAAGGGATTGCTCGCGCTGATCGCCCCTCCCACCTCGAGCACTCCCAAGATTTCACCGGTGCCGTCGACACCCTGGGTGTTGGGAATGAAGGATTGAACGGAGGACCGGACCGTGCTCAGGTGCTGTTCGAGGATGACCTGTCCATAGACTCGGTCCACTTCCTCCCAGGTAGCCACTTCCTCGATCTCTCCCGGTGTGAGAGCGACGTGGACCAAGGGGGCCAGGTCGGTCGTCGCAGGTTCCACAGAGCGAGCAAAGGCTGTGAGGCGTTCCAAAAAGGAGTCGGTGGCGGCGGTGACTCTCTCGGCCTGATAGGAATCCATCGCTGTCTGGATGGAGTCGATCTCTTCCTCAGTAAGTGGGTTTGATGAGTGCGGCCGGATGGCGGCTTCAGGTGGCTCGGGTTGCGAAAGTGTGAGCCAGAAGGAGACGTTCAGAGGCTCTTCTGGGTCGGCGTTAGCCAGCACTTCGAAGAGGCTCGGTTCGAGCTTTCCATAGATCTCTCTCGCCAGCTTCTCCTCCGCTTCGAGGAGCTCCGCTCCCGACACCTCTCGGCCATCCTCCTGAAGGAAAGCCTGATAGAGCTTCCCGTCGCTGCCATGAAGTTTGAAGGCATAGGCTTCCTGCTTCGTCAAAGGGAGAAAGAGGCGGGAAGAGTGGGCGACTTCGAGGTCACCTCGACCGGCCTCTGCGCTAGCGATCGCTAGGGCTCTTTCCTTTAGAAAGAGGGGCCGGAGAAGAGAATCGAGGTCGAACTGAATCACACTTTCGGTGGCGTTTCCCAGACCGCTCGACTCCTGCACTGCGAAGCGCGCGAACAAGGCCCGGGAGTCATCCCACCGGACGCTCTGGTGAGTATCCCAGAGCACTCGGGAGGGCTCTCCTAGAGAAGGCTTTGCCGGCAGGACCGCCGCTGCAGGTTCGCCTGTGGACCAAGGTAGATCGGAGCTGGTTGCGTAGCTCAGGTCGGCCAAGGAGCGAGAGTCGCCGAGGGCGAACTCCACGTTCTCCAGGCGTAGGTCTCTCGCTTCCGCCTGGGTGATTTCCACGCTGAGGCGAAACGAACCATTCCCCGAGGATTCGGCTTGGAGCCGGTGTCCCACTATGGATGGAGCGGGAAGCTGGGAAAGGGATTCCCCGGCATTCAACCAAGACACAGCGGGAGAGCCTCCCAAGGGAACCGCGTTGATCGCTGGAGAGTCTCCGCACAGAGCGATCTGAACCTTGGATCCCTGACCGACCTCGGAGCCGCTGAAACGAAGTCGATAGACATCGTCGGGCCCCAGGCTTTGTAGGGTAGGTTGGCCGAAAGGATTTCGTTCTCCAAGATAGACCTCCGAGATGGCATGGAGACCCTGAAGATTGAGACTCAAGCCGTCTACCATTTCTTTGTTGTTGTTGACGATCTCCCAACTGGTTGCATGAGTTGGACACGGTCTTAATGAAGAAGCTTCAGAAGGTAATGTTGAAGGTTCTGTCGAAAGGTCTTTTGGGGAAGCTTCAGAGGCCGCTCTCATGGAGCCCGTGACGGCAAAGAGACCGGTTCCGGCGACCAGCATTGCGAAGTGAAGAAACGTACGGGGTTTCTTTGAAAACCATTTCATAGACACAGAAGGATCTCCTGTCAGCAAAAATAAGTAGACCAGGAACACTATGGGCTCCTGCGGGAGCCTCACGGGACTCCCTGTGCATTGCTAGACACGAGAACCGTCTAGAGTTCTTGCCATGGAAATGGCATTCAATTTCTGATGGCTCTAAGGATGGGGCCAGGCTAGGGTGCCGTCAACGTCCAGGCGCTGGTATCTCCCGATTCGAAGCCATCTGCGAAAATCAGTGATGAGTCGGTACTCTCATCTACTCCCAAATCAAAGGGACCGAATACATTCGTTCGAAGAGGGTTGTCAATGCCGCGGCTCTGGAGGTCGATGTCCGGGCCTATGGGCGGGAAGCCGCCATGGCAGTAGTCCAAGGCTGGCGAGGTGGACCGAAGGTGAAGATCACCGCTAGCTGGATCTCGGAACCCTGGGTCGGCCCCAACCAGGGTGTTGATGGCAGTCAGGTTGGTGTCGTCGTCAACGACTAAGCAATCCCCCAGCACATTACCCGAGTAGCCACGGGTATCGGTCAGGATACTGGTGACCAAGGTAATATCCGCGCCACCGCTAGCGCTGGCGCCGAAACTATTCAAATAGGTACCTGCGCCGATCCGCCAGTCGTTTCCGGCCACCGAGACATAGGCCGCATTGAGGGTTGCGCTGCCTGCTGCGGACAGGGCGGCTTGTGTTCGATTATTCCAAATCTGCACGCTATGAAGGAGAATCGATGTAGCGTCATCCTCCACGTGAATGATTTGCCCGGTCTCGTTGAAACCACTGTTTTCTTCCACGAACACCCGAAACAGCTCTGCGCGGGCGCCGTTCCGGACGTACAAAGCGCTGCCCTCGTTGTCGCCGGGGAAGGTCAGCTGGTTTCTGCTGATGACAGAGCAGCGGGGAGGGTTCGGGCAGTCGTTGACGGGAGACCGATTCAAGCTGAAGAATCCATCCTTCCGGACCTCGACCCCTCCCCCGGTGAACATCGCTTCGTTGTCTTGTATCTGCGTATTGAATAAGGCCGCGCGAGTCCCGGGATCGGTGACATAGAGGCCGCCACCTCGTTCTGCCTTGTTAAACTGAATTCGAGCGCCGATGCCGCCGGTTCCCCCGCCTCCCATGAACGCTCCCTGCTCCAGATAGACGCCTCCCCCTGTGAGCATTGCTTCGTTATTATTGATTGCGGCTCCCTCTCCCAGAATGATGCGGCAATTGCTCCAGCGGCCGAGAATGCCTGCCCCGTTGGGGGCGGTGTTGGCGAAAACAATCCCATCGATATTCACGGTTCCACCGCTATTTGGAATTCCCGCAAGGCCACAGGTGATACCACCGCCTTGATCTGAAGAGGGGCTAGTGTTGTCGAAGACGAGGGAAGAGTTGTCGAGAGTCACTTCGGCTCCAGTACTGACCTGAATTCCGGTACTGCCATCAGACACCTGCGATTGGACCAGTGTTACCACGGAGCCATCGGCGGCGCTGAGACCGATGGATCCTACGCCGAAGATATTTATCCTCTCGAAGTTTGCGATCTGATTGTTGGTCACCTCGACCGTTGGCAGTGCTGAGACTCGGACTAGGGAGCTCGATCCGCTAGGAGAGGTGGCTGAGCAGGAATCCCAACCTCCAATCAACGTCACCGCACCCTGAACGGTCGTGTTGCTGATGACGACTTCTTCGTTGTAGGAGACATCTCTCTCGAGACGAATTTCGTCGGGGCCAGGGGTGGCTAAGGCGAGCTGGAGGGCCTCATTGATCAATAGAGCGTTGCAATCTACTCCCAGCCCGAGGCGAATGATGTCTCCCCTTGCGGGGGCGAGGGGCGTCAACAGGAAGAAGCAGAGAAGGGCCAGGCCGGCCATCCACGGCTGACTGTTTTGAGGAGCTGGTCTTCTCCGGTTCGGAGTAGGGGTTGGTTCAGTGAAAATCAAAACCATCATGACGTGAGTCCTCCCAATCAAAATTTCTGTCAAGGACCCAGTCGTCGTACCGGACCGGCCGTTACAAGAAAGTCGTCTGTGGGAGGTTCGTGGAGTGCTTGCTCCGCTGCCAATCGGAAAACACTAGGGCGCCGTCACCGGCCAGGAGCTAGTATTTCCGGACTCGAAGCCGTCGGCGAAAATTAGCGGAGAATCGGTGTTCTCGTCCGCCCCGAGATCATAGGGGCCCAAGAGATTGGGCTCTAGAGGGTTGTCATTGCCGCGGCTTTGGAGGTCGATGTCCGAGCCGATGGGAGGGTAGGAGTCATCGCAGTAGTCCAGAGCTGGTGAGGTGGAGCGAAGGTGGAGGTCACCGCTAGCTGGATCTTGGAATCCTGGGTCGACCCCAACCAAGGTATTGAAGGCAGTTAGATTGTTGTCGTCGTCAACGATCAGGCAATCCCCTACCACGTCCCCGGAGTAGCCGCGGGTATCGGTCAGGATGCTCGTGACCAAGGTGACATCCGCTCCACCGCTAGCGCTGGCCCCGAAGCTGGGGAGGAAGCTTTCACCGGCAACCAACCAATTATTCCTGGCTACCGAGACATAGGCGCCGCTGAGAGCCGCGCTACCCGTTGCGGACATGGCAGCTTGGGTTCGATTGTTCCAAATCTGTACGCTATGGAGGAGAATCGTCGTGTTGTCATCCTCCACGTGAATGGCTTGGCCCGCCCTGTTGAAGCCGCTGTTTTCTTCTATGAAAACCCGAAAGAGCTCTGCCTGGCCGCCGTTCCGGACGTACAGAGCGCTGCCCTCGTTGTCGCCGGGGAAGGTCAGCTGGTTTCTGCTGATGACAGAGCAGCGGGGAGGGTTCGGGCAGTCGTTGACCGGGGATCGGTTGAGGGAGAAGAATCCATCCTTCCGGACCTCAACCCCGCCACCGGTGAACATCGCTTCGTTGTTTTCGATACGGGTATTGAACAAGGTCGCACGGGTCCCGGGATCGGTGACGTAGAGGCCGCCACCTTGTTCTGCATTATTCGAGTGAATCCGTGAGCCTTGGCTTCCGGTTCCACCACCTCCCATGAAAGCTCCCTGGGCCAGGAAGACGCCTCCGCCGAAAGTTGCTTCGTTGTCACGGATCACAGCTCCCTCTCCAACAATGATGCGGCAATTGGGCCAGCGGCCGTGAATACCTCCACCGTTTGGGGCACTATTAGAGAAAACCTGCCCGTTGATATTCACCGTTCCGCCACTATTGGGAGTACCCGGTAGGCCACAGGTGATTCCACCGCCCTCATCAGGAGAGGTGGTCTCGTTGAAGATGACGAGAGAATCGCGTTCGAGAGTCACTTCGGCTCCAAGGCTGACCCGAATTCCGGTACTGCCGGAGCCAACGTGGGAATTGATCAGGGTCACCTGAGAGCCGGAGCTAACGTCCAGACTGATCTGGCCTAGGCCGAAGAGCTCGATCCCATCGAGGACGACGACCTGATTGTTGGTAACCGTAACTACGGCGGGGGGTGAAGTTCGGAGGATGAAGCTCCTGCCGGTGGAAGAGGAGGATGTGCAAGATTCCCAACCTCCGCTCAATGTCACCGGACCTTGTACGGTTGCGTTGTCGATGACGATGCTTTCGTTGTAGGAGAATTCTTTTTCTAGACGAATCTCATCGGGTCCGGGAGTGACCAGAGCCTGTTGGAGGGCATGAGTGATCGAGAGGGCATTGCAGTTCGCGCCGCTACCGATCCGAATGATGTCCCCCTGGGCGGGATAGAGCGGACCGAGGAGCCCCAGGCAGAAGAACACCAGGCCGGCCAACCAAGATCGACTGTTCTTAGAAGCCCCTTTCCTCCTGTTCGGGAAATCCGGGAAATCGCTTGGTACAGTAAAAATCAGTTCAGTGAAAATCAAAGCCATCATGACGTGAGTCCTCCCAGTCAGAATTTCTGTCATGGACCCAGTCGTCGTACCGGACCGGCCGTTACAAGAAATTCGTCTGTGGGAGGACCCAAAGGGCGCTGCCCGCCGTCGTTGGCTATGTTTTCAGTGGCTTTCTGTCTTCGGCTGCAGTACCTCCGGCTGCAGTACCTCCGGCGCCACTGTTCTGGGCGGTGGAGCAGCGCATTGGGATGGACAGCGCAACAGGCCCAGAGCAGGCCCACTGCTAGACCCAATATAGGCCCAGAGCAGGCCCATGGCCTAGGCCCAGGGGATTTCGTCCAGCGTGGTGGAAGATCCCTGGGAGAGTTTTTAGGGAGCCGGAAGAGGAGGCATCTCACCAGTCCAGCCGCTGGTATCCCCAGATTCGAAGTAGTCATCGAATAGCTCCGCGCACTGGCCGTCCTGCCAGTCGGGGTTCCTTAGCTCCAAGAAAGCCAAGAGATCGGGATCGGTTGCTGTGAGGCAGTTCTGTTCTAGCTTGAGAGAGTGATTTCCAAACTCCAGATTCATGATCTCGTTGGGAATGTCTCCCGACAGCTCATTTTCTTTCAACCACAGGACGATGAGCTCGGGGAGGCTGCCGATCTCGGGGGGAATGGCGCCAGTGAGCTGGTTGGAGCTGAGGTCCAATTGCATCAAGGTAGTGGCGTTGGCGATTTCTGGCGGGATGAGCCCGAAGAGGGAGTTGTGGTCCATTTCGATCCGTTGGATCGCGTCAAGATTGCCTAATTCTGCTGGAAGCTCGCCATAGATGTAGTTCCTCGACAATTCGAGGATCTCCAGTCGATCGAGATTCCCAATCTCCGCAGGAAACGGGCCCGTTACCTGGCTACGGTAGATGTTCATGACTTCGAGGTTGGAGAGGTTGCCGATTTCCGGTGGTAAGGGAGAGCCCAAGGCGAGGCCAGAAAAATTGAGGGTCCGCAAGCTCTCCAAGTTACCGAATTCCGGCGGGATGGGGCCGGTGACTTTTGGGAAATGCTGAAAGATTCTGAGTTCTTGGAGTTTTGTGAGATTGCCGATCTCCGCTGGAATGGGACCTTCGAACCAGGTTGTGTTGAGGTTCAAGACTTCGAGATTCACCAGATTGCCGATGGCGGCAGGGATCGGCCCAGTCATAGCGGCTTGCAGTACCAAGGTTCGGAGCTCCGTGAGGTCCGTGATCTGGGTTGGGAAGGTCTCGGTGAACCTCCCCGATAGCTCCAACCGCCTCAAGTTGACCAGGCTGCCCAACTCTGCCGGGTAGGGGCCGTCGATACCTCCTGAACCCAGGGTCAGCTCCGTGAGGTTGGTGAGTTGACCGAGCTCGCCCGGAATTGGCCCTTCCAAGCCATTGTCGCCAAGGAGAAGGTGGGTCAGAGCGGTTAGATCGCCGAGAGCCGGGGACAACTCGTTGCGGACGTTGTTGTCCTCCAGGGTCAGTTCCGTGACTCGGCCGCCGGCACAGGTGACCCCATACCAAGCACAGGGAGAGTTGCTCGTGTTCCAACCGGCACGTTGGGTCCACAAGGCTCCCCCGTTGCCTCCGAAAAAGTTCAGGAGAGCCTCGCACTCCACGGCAGGGATATCGCCCTGCACCGCGCAGTCTGTCTGGGCCGCAGCCGGAGCGACCGAGAGGGCAACCAGGCCGAGAGCCATGGCCAAGGAACGGAAAATCATCAAAATGGAAAAGGACTTCATGTTTCTCTCCTCGAAGTAAGTAGCCGTGAGAGTCGAGGGCAATTCTCTTCGATAAATCTTCAAAGAATCTTCGAGTAAGGTTCCTCTTGAAGAGATGCCTCATACAAGGTGATGCCACGAGGATACCACCTGGTTCTCTAAGGACCCTATGGAGGCCTTTTAGCCAGGGAACAGTCGCGCTCCAGGCCGAGGTCTCGCCGCTCTCCTCTTGTTGGGGAAGCCGGTTGGGGCAGTGAAGTTCAAGACCATCAGGACCTGAGTCGTCCCAAGCAGAATTTCTGTCATGGACTCAGTCTTTGTATCAGACTGGTCGATATCACCAAGTCCTCCGTGGGAGGCCCATTGAAATGGAAAGCGCAGCAAGCCCCTAACAAGGCCGTTGCCTTGGTCCAGGGGATGCTACCCAGAGTGTGGAAAGGCGTTTCGGAGATTTCTCAGGGAGCCGGAAGAGGAGGCATCACAGCGGTCCAGCCGCTGGTATCCCCCGATTCGAACTGGTCTTCGAATATGGCGCTGCATTGGCCGTCCCGCCAATTGGGGTTTACCTTGTCGAGGAAGGCGACCAGGGTTGGGTCGGAGGCGGTCAGGCAGTTGTGGTCCAGCCTCAGGAGGAACAGTTCCGGTTGCAGATTGATCAGTTCGGTTGGGATCTCACCAGACAAGTTGTTGTGCTGCAGGTTGAGAAAGGTGAGGCTCGGGGCATTGCCCAGCTCAAGAGGAATGGGACCCGTCAATTGGTTGTGTTCCAGTTGCAAGGCAACGAGGTTCGGAGCATTCGCCAGCTCGGGTGGGATCGGGCCGAAGAGAAAGTTGTTTGACAAAACAATCCGCTCGATTGAGTTGAGGTCACCTAACTCCGGCGGCAGTTCACCAAAGATGTGGTTGTAAGGCATATCTAGGGTTCTTAGGTTGTCGAGGTTACCCATCTCCGGTGGCAGCGGCGCCGTGAGCCGGCTGGAGGCGATTCCCAAAAACTCCAGACTTCCGAGATCGCCGAACTCGGGGGGCAGGGGCGCATCCAGGGCGAGACCGCCAAAATCGAGGATCCGTAGGTTCACCAAATTGCCGATTTCTGGTGGTATCGGGCCGGTGATGGTGTGGCGGTGCTGGAAGAGACGGAATTCCTGGAGATTCACCAAGTTACCAATCTCGGGCGGTATAGGGCCGGCAAAATGGTTGACTGTCAAACGTAGAATTTCGAGATTCGTCAGGTTTCCGATCGCTGGGGGAATGGCTCCGGTCATCCTCGCTCCGAGAACCAGGGTTCGGAGCTCGGTCAGGCCAGTGATCGCCGGGGGAAGAGGCTCTTCAAAGAGTCCCGACAACTCCAGGCGCCGCAGGTTGACGAGGTTGCTGAGCTCCGGTGGGTAGGGGGCTCGGAGGCTACCGGCGCCGAGGGTGAGCTCCACTAGGTTAGTGAGTTGGCCGATTTCTGCCGGAATCGTTCCATCCAAGAAGTTCTCACCGAGAAATAGGTGGGTCAGCTCGGTGAGATCTCCCAGCTCCGCGGGCAACTCGTCCCAGACATCGTTGTCTTGTAAATCGAGCTCAGTGACTCGGCCGCCGCTGCAAGTCACGCCATACCAGGAGCAGGGGAAATTATTCGAGTTCCAACCAGCGCTATTATCCCAACGGAAGCCCTGGTTGCCATTGAAAAGGGTGAGCAGGGCTTCGCACTCGATGGCAGGGATGTCGCTCTGCACCGCGCAGTCCGTTTGGGCCGCAGCCGGAGCGACCGAGAGGGCAAAGAGGCCGAGAATCATGGTTATGGAGCGGAAAATCATCGAAATGGAAAAGGACTTCATGTTTCTCTCCTCGAAGTAAGTAGCCGTGAGAGGCGAGGCCAATTCTCTTCGATGAGTCCTCAAGGAGTCTTCAAATAAGATTCCTCTTGAAGAGATGCCTCATGCAAGGTAATGCCGCGAGGATACCACCAGGGGACTTCAGCTCATTCCTCGCTGTCGACGGTTGCCGGCGAGGAAGGTGCGGGGGGCCGATAAGGGGTGCCTAGCTCGACGTGGGCAACGCCCCTCAAGTCAGCTAAATCCGCTAGCCGACCGGCGGGAATCTCAACGCTGAGTTGGTGGGTTTCCGGCAGGGAGCAGCTGACCGAACCCCCGAGGGCTTCCAGAGCTTCAGCAAACCCTTCCACCTCTGCTGCGGCGGTGAGATCCAGCAGAGCGCCTAGCAGCTCCTCCGGGTCACGGCGCAGCAGGGCCTTCTTGGCCGCGGGGCTCAATCGCCTGGAGAGTCGAAATCTCATGCTCACCTCCCTTTTCCTTCAGGCTACCACTTGGCTCTTTGGGCTGCCCGGTCTACCGGTTTGAGTCAGTGCCAACTTTCATCACATCGCAGCCTGTGGGGACGCCTCCCATTTCCGGGCTCTAGGCGGAGGTGTCGCTCTGCCCCACAGTCGGACCCTACCTCCCACACGCTCCAAATAGGTCGGCAGTCTCACGGGTCGCGTTCCAAGTCACTCCTAATGGAGCCTTTTTCGTCGTCTGGAGAAACGACGGTCAACCCCAAGTGCCCTCCCTGAAAACCTTCACCGTGACCTGAGCCAGGCCACGAGAGCAGGGGGATGTGGCCGATGAGAGAGACAGCTGACTGTTTCTGCGAAGCAATGGTGGAGTGAGGGGAGCCGGCCAGGGGAGAGCCATAGGACGGGCTCTGGTTGGGCTGCGGTAGACTAGGGAGCGTAATTTCAGTCCGGAACTGAGTAGACCTGGGAGAGCCGGACTCGAGTGGTCAAGGAGGCGGCATGACTAAGATTGAGAGCCGGATTACAGTGAATCCTAGACAGTGTGGCGGTCGCCCCTGCATCCGCGGTATGCGAATCCGCGTTATCGATGTGCTTGATCTGCTTGCGTCCGGCCTTTCTGCCGAGGATGTCCTAGAAGAGTTGCCGGATCTCGAGAGCGAGGACATCACTGCCTGTTTGCGCTATGCAAGCCGCCGCTTGGATCACCCGGTTCTGGCAGCGTGAGATTCTGGCTCGACGCCCATCTTTCCCCGGCCTTGGCCCGCTGGCTCTGCACCGAGCACGGTGTCGAAGCAATGCCTCTCCGCGACCTGGGTCTCGACGAGGTTGAGGACGAACAGATCTTCGAGGCAGCACGGCAGGCTTCTGTCTGCGTGATGACGAAAGACCGGGACTTCGTCGAGATGGTGCATCGGCTGGGCACTCCTCCACAGATTCTCTGGGTAACTTGCGGAAACACCTCGACTCGGGCGCTAACGGAGATTCTCACGGCCTCCTTTCCGGCAGCCAGGCAGTTGCTTGAACAAGGAGAAGCCCTAGTCGAGATCACGGACTCAAGAAACTCTGAACCCTAAGTAGCGTCACCGCGGTGGGTTGGAATGGTCAGGCTCTTTGCTGAGCTAGCTCGGGGCGGTTTCATCCTTCATTGACTTGTCCCATCGTTCAAGTCTTTCCTGAGACTCTTGGACCGGTTCCTTCTTGACCTGATGACGGGATGGTCGTTCCTTGAGTCGCGGCCATCTCCAAGTTTGCTGAAGTATGGATGGTCATCTCGTCGATGCCGGTCCATATCGCTCAGACGAGCCAGATTTGCCAATCGGTAAGGTGATAAGCAACGGGAAACTTCGTTTCCCCAGCCCTTGAACTCTAGCCAGGAACCAGTGACCAATAACCAAAAATCAGCAACCGGTGAACCGGACCCGGCCACCACGCAAGGAAGTCAAACCACCCCGCCGGAGTTACCAGCTAAGGGAAGGTCGCGCTCCAGGCTGAGGTGTCGCCACTTTCGAAGTCATCGGCGAACAAGCCACTGCAACTACCGACTAGGTTGTAGGTCAGGGTGAGCACCGGCCCATCGCCGCCCAGTTCGTGCTCGACCCCTTCGAAACGGGTATCAAGGTCACCGCCGGGCAGCACCCGAAGAGCGTAGCCAAAGTCCACCGAAGGGTTGTCGAACCAGAAGCGAAAGGCATCGCTGACCCTAGGGCCGGAGACCTCGAAGCGGTCGATGATGGAGCTCATGGGAAGGGTGGCATCCGGGGTGTGAGCGGTGTCCCAGGAGCCGAAGTAGTCCGCTGGATCATCCCCTTCGACACCGGGCTGGGTGGCGCGGGCGTTGTTGGAATTCCACAGCCGTGCACCGTGCTCACTGCTGCGCCAGGTGGGGCCGCCGCGACCGGTCGCTGGGTCCACAGGGTTGTTGTTGAAGTCGTGCCCCCGGTGATCGAACCATTCCTGGAGAACCCGACGAACCTCGATGGTCTGGGCGTCACCGTTGGTGGGTTGGAGAGAAATGCGTGCTTCCAGAAGGTCCGCTGCATCCGTCACTCCCGTGGCGGTTCGGAAGGCGGTCTCCCACTCGAAGCGAACGAATCCCGTATTGGTGGTGTTGCCGTTGGGGAAGATCCACGCACCGCCGTGACTCCAATTGCTCAGCCCTGGAATGGTCGCAGCGTCATGGACCGGCACAGTGAGGTTCTCGTAGCCGGAGGCCCCCAAGGTGATGGTGAGCTGGCTACCCAGGCTGAAGGGGACGGGGGGAGCGTTGAGCAAGGCGTTGGCCATGCCGCCGCTCGCCGAGTCGGCACGGTCCAGCAGCGGACCGACGACCACCAACTCCAGGTCCTGGCTGTTGCAGCCATCTCCCATGGGATCTACCGTGAGGGTCACCCGGTCCGTATTGTGAAGATCGAGGCTAGCTCCCAGGACTGAAACGGGGGTGCCACTGGGTAGCTGGCGGATCTGCCAGGTGGAGAGGGTCTGGGCGCTGCTCTGCTCGAGGCTCTCGTCGAACCAAACCTCTAGTTGGGTCAGGGAGGTGGGGGAGACTCGTAGGACTCGAGGAGGGACCTGGTCCACTGCTGCGAGCACTTCGGCGCCGGTCAGGTCACCATCCAGGGAGAGAAGAAACTCCTGGAGATCGCTCATCTGGCGCAGGGTCAAAGTGTCGAGGTCGCCGTGGGGGGCTCGAGCGCCGGGTCGGGTACGAAAGTCCAAAAGGGACGCCATGAGGCTTTCGGCGAAGGTGAACACGCCCGTGTAGGGAGGGGTGGTCCACAGGCCGAGCAGACTTGCTGTGTTGACATGGTTGGCGGGAACCCGGTTGTTGAGCTCCGACTCTCCCGGACGCACCGCCTGGCCGACGTCATGAAAGAGCTGATCCGAAAAGCCGGCGGTGGGCAGATGGCAAGTGGCGCAGGCCGCGTCCGCAGGGTGACCCGGGTCGGTACCGAGAAAGAACGTAGCTCCTCGAACAGCTGCCTCACTGAGGGTGCCATCCGCTAGGCGATGGGGGCTGCGAGCCGGGGTTGGTAGAGAGAAGGTATAGGCCGCCAAAGCATCCAAATCGGCGTTGCGGCCGGCGTTGGGAGTTCCCAGCTCCGGGTGGACAGTGCCGGGAAGGAAACCCGTGCCCCCCATTTGGACCCCTTGGAAGGTGTGCTCGAAGTCTTGCACCTCATCTCGATCGCCGGATCGGTGCAGCTGCCCCCAGCCGGTATTCGGGTCGAGGGGACCCAAGGAGGCGGCCAGGCCCAGGAGAGTCGGGGTGTGTCGCGGCCCGTGGTTTCCAGGCAGGTGCTGAAAATCCCAGATGCGCCCGTCGTGCTCGCCGTTGAAATGGCAGGAGGCGCAAGCCACTTTGCGGTTCAGGGAAATGGTGTCCTCGTTGGAGGAGTGGAAGATCTGCGCCCCTCTGAGCCGAGCAGCACCAAAGGGCTCACCGGTCACCGGGTTGGTGGCGATGCGTCGCAGCTCGGTGCCGGCTGCCAGGTCCACCACGGAAACGTCTCGCGACAGAGTGTTCAATACCCAGGCCAGAGAGCTCACCGGCGAGGCGACCAGACCCATGGGCCGCTTGCCAACAGAGATTTCCACGAGGGGTGAGCTGCCGGCGGGCCTGACCGGTGGGGTCGAGGTCGGCATGACCAGGAGGTCCTCACTCTGCTCGAACAGCACGTAGGCGGTGGTGCCGTCTTGGGAAAAGGCCAGGTCGATGGGGCCGGAAACCTGAGCATCCCAACCGGGGCCGTCATAAACCGCCGTACCGCCTTGAGTCGGATCGTGCACATCCACCGCGCTGAGAATGATTTTCGCCGGGTGCTGGGGATTGGAGACCAAGTTGGTGCCGGAGGCGAGGGAACGGCTAGAGAGATCGATCTTGCGAATCGTCGCTTGTATCGTGGCATCCGGGGTCGGGCCGTCGTTGTGAATGTTCTGGTACTGGGAGGGCACCCACAGACGGCCTTGATCCTGCCCCGCCGGCACCTGAGCGAGATGGCCGCGAGGAGTCACGTAGCCCCCGTCGGGCAATCGGGGGGAGGTGCTGCTGGCGTTTTGGGGGATCACCGCGGTGACCCGAACCAAGGTGGTCACCTGAGGCTCGTTGGGGTCCGAGAGATCTACTCGAGATAGGCGAGTGTGCTCCCCATCGGCAAAGAGATGGCTGACCCAGGCACTACCGTCGGCAGCGAAGGAGATCGCCAGGGGAGAATGCCAGACTCCCTGAAGCACTTTGTCGACGCTGCGAGTGGCGACATCCAGCACGACCACCGTGGAGCCTCGGTATCCGCTGACCAAGGCGTGAGTCTGCTGGCCGCCGACCTCCGGGGGAGCCAAAACGATGGAGTAGGGACCGGTGCCCCAAGGGAGGTCGATGCGGGCTAGCTCGGTGCCGTCGACGCCAGACAGAACGTAGACTCGATCACTGTCGTGGCAGGCCACCCAGACTTCGCTACCGTCATCGGTGACGCTCAGACCGCGAGGGGAGTGGGATTGTCCTGAGTCCGGCAGGGGAATCTCCAGCACTACATCCGTGGCAGTGGTGATGCGGGCCACCGAATCGTTGTCTTGTTGCGCTACCCAAACCTCACTGCCGTCGGCGGTGATCTGAATGGGGCTGGACTTGTAAAGACGAGCTCCATCGGCCCACGAAGGGGGCGTCACCAAGCAGCAGACAGTAAGAAAAACGAGTGCCAAGCGAAGATTCATGATTCTCCTCCGGAGGGGCAATATCCATCCATGGGGTCCTTCTAGGACGTGCCTTTTGAAGACGTACCGTTCGATGACGTGTCTTCTGATGACGGGTCTATTAGAGAAATTGTCAAATGGCAAAGTCTGTGCCAGGGAGGAGCGGGTGCGTTGGTGGAGGTGCGGAGAAGTCGAGCTACAGATTTCTAACTTGCTTTTTCCTAGTGATTTAGGAGCAGAGAGGTGGAGACGACGGTCTTGATAGGAGAGCTGAGGAGGGAGAGAAGGTCGCCGAGGCAGGGTGAGTCATTCGTTCCCAGAAATGCCATTCGCTTGGCATCTTGGCCCGGCATCTTGGCCCGGCGATATGGCCCCAGTACAGCTCTGCGAAGCTACCGTACTGGGGCATCGCTGCCAGGGCCTAGCTACCAGCGGAGGCGTCGAATGTGACGCCGAAGTAGGCTGGAGGTCGGTTGGGATCCTCCGGTGGATCATCCTCCAGATCTGGCTCACAGGAGCCGTTGAAAGCACCGGCGGCGAAGAGCCAGCTGTAGATCTCGTCCCCGTTGCTTCCTGGGAAGATGGTCAATTCCCCGGGAGCGGGCAAGTCGACCGCCATGCCGTGGCTCTGGGCGAAATTTGCCAGAGCAGCAAGAACGGCCTCGATGGGAGTCTCTCTTGGGAACTCCGACTCGAAGGCATAGAACACGTCATTGCCGTCGACATCAGTGCCGCCCAGCTCCAGGAGCACCACTAGGGGGTCGACGTCGAAGGCTTCCAGAGAGATGGAAACCCAACCGAAGGGAGCTTCATTATTTCCCCCGGCTTCGCCGTCTCTACCTGGCGCCGGCGGGGCGGATTGAAGAACTTGTCCCCCTGCCTCGAGGGAGTCTCCTGGGGTGTAGGTTCTCGGCAAGGACGAGTCGGCTCCTCCCGATTGGTTGGCGAGGTGGAGTCGATTGTTGATGCGCTTGCCGTTCTTGAAGACTTTGAGGTGCCCGTGTCTAGGCTTCCAAGTCTTGCCGACCTTCTTTTCGGTTTTGACCTTCCCAAAGCAGTAGCCGGCAGGGAGCACTAGATCCTCCAATTGAATCTTGTTGCCTTTATCGTTGCGGGGGGCAGATTCCTCTCGTTTGACACCGGTAATGCCGAACTTCTCTTCGATCTTGTCTTTCAGGCTTTCCGCGGCTGCCTGAACGGTGGTGTGGTAGGGAATTTTATGAGTCACCGTGCCCAGGGAGTTCCCATCGGCATCTTTGATTTCGATGGTGATACGCCAGTGTTGATCCACTACCCCTACGGCGCAGCAGATTCCCAGAGTGATGCGGTCTCCATCGGTGTTGGCTTGGGCGGTTCCTGGGAGAAAGAGACCGATAGCGAAAGCGGCGAGCAGGCATCCAAGGAGCCCTTGGCGGAGTGTGTTCACATATTTCATGATTTGTCCTCCTTCCTCAGGGTCTGGAAGTGCTTTGAGCCGTGTGGAAGGTAGATTTCTTGGCATTCTTCGGCTGTTTGCAGGGCTTGTCGTCGGTGCAAGGATCGCCGGTGCTCGGGCAGCTATTGGTTTTGGTAATGGAAACCACGTTGTCCACCGCTTTCACTTTGCCGGTGAAGTTGGCAGGCATGCAGGCGCGAATGTGGTCCGCTAATTCCTTGGCGAGAGCCTTCTTGTCCTTGCCGGCGTTGCCGGTGTTGAAGGTGAATTCGATCTCTTTGTCGTGGCATTCGAAGTCGCCGACGCAGTAGTAGATGGTGTGTTTGACCGTTTGGCTGGTGGTGAAGTCTTTGCACGGATCCGTGGGGACACCGAGCAGAGAGATAGTGGTGACAGACGTCTTGTCACACGCCGCTCCCGGGAAAGCTACCGCCAAAGCCAGACAGGCCGCCAGCGCATAGCAAGGAGATCGCTTGATCATGATTCCCTCCTCCATGAGTAGAAAAAACTTGAGATGCCCAGTGCGTTCTTTGCCAACAGTCCTCCGGGGAGTACCCGCTCAGGATGTAGCGACGATAAGAGATCGCACGTATTTGGAAGTGTTGAATACTTGATGAATCGGGACAGGGACCGGCGAGGGAGCTGGTCGTGGGCGGTTGGGGTGTTAGCTCACGAGGCCAGGTCGATTCTCGAGAGCCATCATGGTTCCGACCATGGTGGCGATGGTGACCTCTTCCTCGCCAGTGACCATCACCGCATCGCCGGTGACCACCGTGAGGGTCCGACCGGGGCGCTTGACTCTGGCGCGAGCCACCAACAAGTCTCCCTTGGCGGGGGCCAGGAGATTGACCTTGAACTCCACGGAAAGCACCGCTTGATCCGCCGCCATGAGGGAGAAGGCGGCATAGCCGCAGGCGCTGTCGAGGACGGTGGTAACGATGCCGGCGTGGAGGAACCCGTGTTGCTGGGTCAGATCGTCCCGAAAGGGCAACTCCAAGTCGACCTCTCCAGCCGCCACTCGAGCCACCCGGGCTCCCAGAGTCTCCATGGCCTTTTGGCGGGAAAAGCTATCCCGAACGCGCCGTTCGAAGTGGGGGTCTCGAGGTTCGAAGCTCATCGTCATGCTGCTCCTTTAACTCTCAGCAAGCTATCACGGAGGAGGGGAGTACTCTCCTTGGCCCTCCTTGAATCAAGAGAACTCTCGCTGCTGCGCTTCGTATACCCAACAGAGATTTTCATCATCTGTGTCTACCCACCAGCCTCCAGCTGGTTCGGTATTTGTAGTGGACCCTTCGAAGGAGATGTACCCATGTCCGACCTCGCCCTTTCCCGATATGCCCGCCCCAGGCGCTCTCTAGTTCTGAGGACGACCCTTTGGGCCACTCTCGGACTCTTAGGAGTCACCCTATCCGCCGTCGCCCAGGGAAATCGGGTCCACACCGTGGCCGAGTCTCTGGCGGGGGGAGTCGGTGGAGTGGCGGTCGACCGGGCGGGCTTCATTTACTCGGCGGATTTTCGGGACACGGTGTGGCGAATCTCCCCCTCCGGTGAATCGGAGATTTTCGCCACCGGTCTCTACGGCGCCTCCGGCAACACCATCGACGCCAAGGGCCGGCTCCTTCAAGCCAGCTTCTACGGCGGCTACATCAGTCGCATCGACCGCCACGGCAACCACGAGGTGTTCGCTGAAGGGTTTGCAGGACCGGTGGGCCTTACGCTGGACCCGGAGGGGAACCTCTACGTCTGCAACTGCCGGGGCAATACCATCTCGAAAGTGGATCCCGACGGCAAGGTGAGCACCTACGCTGAGAGCGAGCTCTTTAGCTGCCCCAACGGCATCACCCGCGGCAGCCAAGGAGACCTTTTCGTCGTCAACTTCAGCAACGGCAAGATGCTCCGCGTGGGGACGGATGGAGCCGTCTCCGAGTTTGCGACGATTCCCGGCGGCGGCAACGGACACGTCGCCATTGCCCAAGGCTCTATCTACGCCACCAGCTTTGCTGGCCACCAGGTCTTTCGCGTCTCCGATACGGGCGAGACAACCCTAATAGCGGGCACGGGAGTGATGGGGGAGAAGGACGGAGACGCCCTGGAGGCACTCTTTTCTTGGCCCAACGGCATCGCTGTGGGGGCGCAGGGCGACCGCCTCTTCATCAACGACTTCATCAACCGCTCCCTCCCGGGAACCGAAATCTTGCCTTCGCCCCGATTCGCCCTCCGGCAGATCAAGTTAGCCTCACTCTCGGACTCCCTCAAAGCCGCTCTCCAGGCCGGCGGAATCGATCAAGTGGTAGAGGTCCATCAAGCTTGGAAAGCCGATCCTTCCACCGCCAACCTCTACACCGAAATCGACATCAACCGCCTGGCCTACACCTGGATGGCCACCGGAAAGCTGCCCGAAGCCACCCGCCTCTTCGAGCTCAACGCAGAGTCCTACCCCCAAAGCTTCAACGCCTACGACAGCCTCGGCGAGGCCTATATGAATGGTGGCAAGAAGAAGCTCGCCATCAAAAATTACAAAAAGTCTTTGGAGCTCAACGAGGGGAATGCCAACGCGCGGAAGATGCTGGAGAAGTTGGCCGGGGAGTAGAGGCCCCAACCGATTCCTACAACCCGGTTCTGGACATTGGGCCAGGACTTCGGGTGCCGAGCTCCCAAAGGAAACAAACCTTCCCTGGCCCTAGGGAGGGGAGGTGAATTAGGAGTTCGGGTTCTTCTGTTCTTGAGAGCTCTTGATGTTCTACTCCTAGAGTGTCTCCGACACCGACGACCCAGAGTCAAGAAGGGGATACTAGACAACCGAGTGCCTCCTTCTGGCAGACTCACCAAGAGCCACTTCCGGCCCCTTCATGACGCCTTCCAAAGGGCGAGTCGACGAGTTCCCGGCTCGCCCCTGCCCACCTCTTTCCGCTTCCAACCCTCGGTGCACAGTGCATCGTTACAGTCAGGACTGTTGTTCCATGGGTATGCCATAGACCGTGACATTTCTGGTCTGGGCATTTCTTCCGTAGATCCAGTTTCAACGGTCCAAAAGGGGTAGTTCCGTGGGCGAGTTGCGAGCCGACGAGCACCGCTCTGACCTGAATCTAAGCAACTAGAGCAAGTGGACTGTTGAATTCGGCAAGCTGGTCCGTCTAAGGAAGTAGGCGTGGCTTTGGGGATCTTCCGAGAGCTTTTACAGGAGGCTATTCATAGGAATGAAGAACGATGGACCTTGAGGATCTTCTCGAACGCATCAAGCAAGCAGATAGGGATGGAGAAACCAGACTCGTTCTAGGGGACCAGGGCATCACGGAATTGCCGGCGGAGATCGGTAACCTCTCGAGGTTGGAGCAGCTCGTCCTCTTCGGCAATCAACTAACAGACCTGCCGGCGGGGCTCGGTCGCCTCACGAACCTCACCCGGCTTTAACTCGACGGCAACCAACTAACCTGAATACTCGGTTGCCAACGGCCCGGGAAGGAATGGCGTTTTGCAGAGGTCTCCCAGGTGTCACAAGGGCACGGAAAATAGAGTCACACGGATTCCGAATAGACGGTGAGGACCTCGCTATGGAGACACCTGACCAGATCAAGACTTTCCTCAAGAAACATCCTTGGGCTTGGGCGCTGCTCTTCGGTTTTTTCCTCGGAGCCGCGGCTCCTTCTTTCTTCTTAATGGCACGGATCGACCTACTCAAGGATCAGCTTGCCGCGTCCGAGAAGGTAGCTGCCAAGTGCGAGCAAGAACTCGACGACTTAGCTGCTCGTAGGGCCTTAGGGACTGCTGCCTTACCGTCAGCGAACCCAAACAGTGGCTACGTCCTTGCGGCTTCCGTGCGGCCGACATCCGAGCCAGAGATTCGTGCCGGAGTGACCGTTCAAATGCGTTCCAAAGGCATGATTCGTCATCGAGATGATTTCCAAGCGGATGGAGCTCCGCTCGTCGAAGGCTCGAGGCTGAAAGTGCTCCGAGTGGTCGGAGAGTGGCTGGAAGTAGAAGGCTTAGAAAACGACTGGAGGTAATGGAATGAAGATTCTTTTCAACCGCATCGTAGCCGTCTTTTTCGTCGCATATTTCCTGGCGGCGGCGCTTGCCGCAGCAGAAGTCGAAGGGAAGATCACAAGTCCTGCAAACGGAGGCGACGTCTCTGCGGTCTACGAAGTTTCGGGAACGGTTGCAGGCCTCGAGAAGAGCCAAGAGCTCTGGGTCGTGGTTCGCAAGGGTAAGAACTTCTGGCCGAAGGACAAGGCCTTTGTCGTGGGTGGTGCGGAATGGTCGGCCACTGTGGATGAGTCGGCAACGAAATCCGGGCGACCGTACTCCTTGGTGCTCCTCGCGGTCGGCTTCAAAGGGCAGGCCGAGATCGCGGACTGGTACGCGAGGGGAGACGAGACGGACTGGTGGCCAGCGCTAGGTGAAATCAAGGAATCCGTTGCTCTTGACCAGGTCGATGTTCGGAGAAAGTAGTGTCTCGAGGTCCAGGCAGTGGTGGACCCACGCATACCGCCTATCCGGGCCTTCACGGGCCCTGCAAAGGGGAGTTGTCACCGTAACTCCTCTCGTCAGGCGCTGTGAAGACGATTTGCAAACTAGAACACCTCTTGTTAGGTGTTGCGAAGGCGAGCTGTCCCCGTAACTCCTCGTGTCAGTCGCTGCGAAGGCGAGTACCAAACTGTAACTCCCTTTGTCAGGTGCTGCGAAGGCGATTTGCAAACTGAAACTCCTCTCGTCAGGTGCTGTGAAGACCAGTTGTTCTCGTAACTCCTCGAGTCGGGCGCTGCGAAGACGATTTGCAAACTGAAACTCCCCTTGTCAGGTGCTGCGAAGGCGATTTGCAAACTGCAACTCCTCTTGTCCGGTGCTGCGAAGGCGAGTTCCAACTCGAAACGACCGTTGACAACGACTGTCAAGGCGAGCAGCAAACCAAGACGACCTCTGACAGCAGCTGTGAAGGTGAGCCGAGGCAGAAATTCAGGTTCATCCGCCCCTGGAAGCCTTTGGCCGCTTTGCTCTTGGTGCATTGCTGCCTCTGAAGACCCAGAGTCAAGGAGGAGACACCGGAGCATGGAAAAGCTATGGTGTTTCGACCTTGTTTGCCCTAACGACCCGCTAGCCGCAGGATCACCATGGTCATGGAGAAGGCTAGCAACCACACCAGCAGCTTGCCGTATCCGTAAAACAGCAGCACCGTCTTGAGTCCGGTAAGCCACCTAGTTTGGCCATAGATGTGTCGCAGAGCCAGGGGTAAGTAGACGATCAGAATCAGGAAACCCACCAACCCATAGGTCACCAGGCTAACGAAGAGGGAAAGGCCCAGGATGCGAGACAGAAGCCAGGTCACGGTGAGAGCGAGGAAGAGGGCGGTCTGAAGATGGGCGGCGACCACCAGGTGGTCTACATAGAGAATGCCGGTGCGAAAGTAGAGGAGCTTCATGAGGAGCGCCAAGATGGGGAGAAAGAGGATGAGGGTCAACGGCAAGGAGCGCCGCAGGTCAGCGAAGAACGAGTCCAGAAGTTCCTGAGGAGGTAGCTTCCGGATTTGCTTTACTGGATCTTCCAAACTCCGCGCCAACCACCGGACTACGGTGGAGTCATTTTGGAACAGGGTGAGGTTGGGTTTTCCGGTCTGAGCCGGCCCTTCACCGATCAGTTGGCCGCCGATAAAGAGATTCACCTCGGAGGCATCCGGAGCCTTCAGACTGAGTAAAGAGGAAAACAGGGCGAGGCTGGCGACAAAGTAGAAGCGCATGGGGCGAAGGTAGGGAGCCCGCTTGCCGTCCAGGTAGGTTCGGGAGAGACGGCCGGGGAGCGCCAGGGCCTTCAGGGAACGTAGCAGACGGCCATCCAAGGAAATCCAATCTGCCAGGAGCTCCAGGAGCATGGAACCGATGGGCCCCCGGACCTCCTGCAACTCCTGTCCGCATACCCCGCAGAAACGTGGGCCGGCCAGAGAGCCGCAATTTCGACATCTAAGCGGTTCCTTGAAGAGTCCTCCCGAGGGTGTCGCTGAAAATTCCATGCTGTGGCTAAATGCTACAGCCCACTAGCAGGGGACAGCAAGCCAGAGTTTCCGGGCCGGGTTCTCTCGAGAGTTGGCTCTCTAGGGAGCTGGCTCTCCCGGAAGAAGTTGAGAGGGGAATAGCCGGGAGGTATCTCCTTCTACACCTATCTCTACCCTCTACGCCAGAGGGCTGGTGGCGAAAGCCCTGCCGGTCACCGGGGCTCAAGCGAGTGGTTCTGTATTCTTCATTGGTACTTATCGGATTTGATTTCGTCTCTCCCCGCTACTCCGTCAATATGACGACTCTCGCATCGACGTTGAGGATCTGCGGCCCACCCTCAATCTCTCCCAAGGGATCGTTCCAATGGGAATGGCCACAGATGGTTAGGCTCGAAACCCAACCCTGCAAGCGGTCTCGGACGGACTCGTCTCCGGGTTGATCCCGTCGACCGCGCGGGCCTTGGTGAAGCACTAGAACGTCCGGTTTCTCGTCAACCACCATGTTGATGGCGGCATAGAACTCCGCTTCGTCGCGTCGCCCTTCTTTCTCTGGCCTACCCGGGATCAGACCGACGCCGCCCACACGAAGCCCATCGAGGTCGATGACGTTGTTGTCCAGAAGGTGGGCATTGGGCTCGCACTCCAAGTGCCTGCGTTGGCCCGCCGCGCCGAACTGGTCATGGTTACCGGCAACGCCCGCCACCCATCGATACCCAGCCGCGAACGCCAGCCAGACGTCCCGAACGTCTCCCGAAGCGCCCCGTTTGTCGCCGCCAGGTGTGGAGTAATAGTCACCGGCGAGAAGGACGCCCGTGTTCTCCAGCGCTGTAACAGTGCCTTCGTCGGCAAGCTCCGCGTAGACCTCGGCTACCACCTCGCCAAGGAGAGCGGTTTCACCTCCGAGCTTCGGGTGGGAAGCCACTCCCTGTAGATCGCTGGTCACCAGGAGCGCCTTGACTCCATCCGGCAATACGTCGACCCGCCCGCGGAGAAAGGGCAACATCTCCGCCACCACACCCCCACCGTGAGCGGCGGTGAGGAAGGAGATCGCGTAGAACGGTTCACGGTCCAGGTCCAGAATCTTCATGTTTTCTCATCGTAGCTCAGCTCCAGCAACTTTCTCTACTCGCGAAGGTCAGCCGCAGAATGACGAGCTAAGCAGCCCGGTGGTGGGCGCCGCTCAGGACGAGTTAGGAATGAACGAAAAATGGCAACGTGTCAATCGAAAGGTGGGTTCACGTGTCTGCCTCAACGATGGGTTAGGCGGCTGGTGTAACTCTACTGTAGAGAGAATCAGACGCTGAGTAGAGAGTGGACCCTGAAGCAGACGTTGAGCGCGCGGTCGAGAAAGGCTGTAGCCTGGATGAACTGATAGCAATGCTTCGGGCTTTCAGAAATCGCGGAGGCGCTCGGACAGATGCGCAGAAAGCCCTCGAATCTTTGCTTGAAAGGCAGGTTGAGTAAGGTAAAGAAGATTTGGTCCGCGATGCTCTCGATTTCGTAGTGGGTTTCTGCTCACCACACATGCTTACCTGGGGCGACGAGGATGAGAACTGAACACCGATGTTCGAGGGAGAATGAATCAGCGCCCAGGTTGGTCCGTTGGTCCGTTGGTCCGTTGGGGTGATATCGGTAAGTGATCGTTCTTTGCATCGTCATGAGGAACAGTCAGCTGGTCTTGGAATCCATAGCGCGACCGGCTAGTTAGATGCCCAACGCCCCACTCCACTCTTTCGAGGTGTCACGGATCTCCGCCGACGAACTGTCGCGGCCAGTTCGGAGGTAGTGCTCGAGGTTAGCTGGACTCACAGGCTTGATCGCTTCGAGGAGCCTCGTGTACTCGTAGTCGTCTTCGAGATCGACCAACTCGCTGACCACGGGCCGCAGGTGCTCATTGATCGTCCGCGCGGGCAACTCGCGGAAGATGAACCGCCCGATCCTGATGTTCGCGACGTTCTGAGACAAGCACGCAAGTTCAACGGCAATAGCGACGACAGCTCTCGCGGACTCGAGCGACAGACGTTCTGAGCACCCGAGATCCTGGCTCAAGCCAGGCTTGATCGCCTCCAGCCTGGCCATCGCTCGGTCGAAATAGCCGTCGGAGCCTCCGGGCACCAAGGACGTGATCGCATGGGAGTCTTGATTGTGCATGTAACGTTTCTGGTTGCTTAGCGGCCAGACCTGACGGCTGACTTGGTCAAGCTCGATGATGGAAACCAAGACGGTACCACGATCCGATCGTGTCCCATGTCGATTGTTGGCTTACCTTATGCAAGGCGCCGAAGGAGACAGAGAATCTGTGGATTTGTAAGAGTGTTCGTCATGATGTTTGCTGTCCTATCGTTCCAAATGGATACGATTGTATTACCAATTTTTCGCTTCTTCGTCTTCGGGCCAAGATCGGCAGCCAATGGTTCCTTAAACTTGCGGGCCTGCCGGTCTGTGAGTTCGCCTTGAATTACTGAGAGAAAAGCCTTGACGCTTACAGTTTGGCTCTGATCCAAAGTGATGTTGATCCGTCTGTCGGGTCAGGAATAGCTGCGACTGGAGGCAAGGCAAATGCCTCTAGTTCTTCAATAAGCGCATCGATCAAACCATGAAGGGTCTCTTTGGTATTCCGGAGGAAGATCCGAAGGTCGCTGATAGGGGGACTTAACGAACATGCCGAACCAAGGCAACGCATTCCACTCGAGGAAATCGCGGTGATCAATGGGAATCCGCGTGATCCTGTCTACAGCATCCTTCTGGCGACAACCAGGACCGTATGTCCTACGAAGGACACCAAATATCTGAGTCTTGAGAACCCGAACCTGGCTGATGTGAGTAACTGGCTTTGCCTTGATTCTCTTCAAGGCGTCGATGATCATCTCGACAGTTAAACTCTCTTCTGCCGCTCTAGCCTCTCAAGGCTGGTAGTCAACGGATTGTTAGGCCTCTCTCCCTGAATCCGCAGCTCGGCGTTTTCTTCGGAGCGACCACGCGGCAACCAGTCCGCCCAGTAGTGCTCCGATTAAGGCCCTTCGCAGAATGCGTGACCCGGCTGGCACGACTGACCTTGCCATCGCGGTTACCCAGTTGTATTCGTAGCCCTCATTGAACGCGAAGCTCTCGACAACTCCTTGGAAGGACTCGAGGTGCTCTTCGTAGTCCGAAGCCCGGGCATACAGGTGGAGGTTTACCATTCCGTTGCGCCCTGGTGCCGAAATACTAAGGATTTTGATAGCCCCAACGCCTTGGACCTCACTGTCCATTTTGAGAACAACGAGCTTCTTCGCCTCGTCAACAACAGGCGTGCCAATAGAGATGTTGCCCATAAGTCCTGAGGATCCAAGCTTTTGAATCCCAGGTGCGTCTTCAGCTGTTTCCAAAGCAGAGGCTATCTGTCTGATGGTTGCGCTATCGACCGGCCGGTGCTGAACGAGCAAGTATGGATAGGTGAAGTAGTTCTCAGCATTGACCTGATAACCAGCTTCATAGTCCGGGACGGCAATTCCAGCCTGATTTGCGAACTTTTCGAATGTGGAGTCCAGAACCTCCCGAGGGATCTCGATCCAGCCTTCCGGCACCTCAAAGTGGTAGTGAAGGACGACATCCGAATGCACCGCTGCCGAGCTCTTGTCTGGCGGCAGAAAACCGACTACCGTCGCGGCTGCGAACAGGAGGAAAGCCCGAAATTTAGTCACAAGATTCTCCCAATGGGGCCCAACGGTTGGGGTAGTCGGCGGCGGGGCGAAGTGCCGACCGCTGCATTGTCTGGTTAGCAAGGCAGTCAGTGCCATTCATTGTGAATCGCCATGATGGCCTCGGCTGGGACACCTTCCCACATGAGTTTGGGGGAGGGTATGAGGCGAAGTCCGAGTTCAACTTCAAGGGCCCTTGCTGTGCGTTGGAAAGACGTAGGTGGCGAGATCTCCCGTTCAAAGCGATCTTCGAAGCTTCGAGTGCCTGCATTCCAGTAGACAGCTATGCCAGTGCGGTAAATGAACAAAAAGCGTTCCTTGGTTGGTGGCGCTACTTGCAGTGCGAGTTGACTTCCCTCCAGGAAGCGGACTCGTTCGACGATGAGGTCCTCAACAGCCATGCGCGATCATGGCACCCTTAGTTTCAACGTCAAGATTGTTGCGTAGGCAGCAGCCCTCGGTTCGCCCTTTAGTCTCCAAGTTCTTCCCGTTCAATGCTTTACGCCAGGATATGAGGAATGAATGTGGGTGTCAATTGCGGCAAGGATGATCTACTGGTGGCTGTACGTCGAGAACTTGACCCTTAGGCACCTTCGACCAACCTGAGCTGCAAGGCCGGAAAGGGCCTGGAGATGATGGACTTTGACTGGACCTGGAGAGAATTTACGAAGGGGGGATGCCCCGCTGTGCCAATGTAAGTGAGACACTAAGGTCCCATGAAATTAAGGAGCAAGGGCGAGTCAGGAAATACCGTGGGTTTAACAGATTTGGTAGACGAAACCACCCCCTCGCGAGCCTCTCAGGACCCGGACCCGGAAGTGTCACCGAAGGCCCGCCGCCGCAAGTACTCAGCGACGTACAAGAAGCGAATCCTCGAGGAGGTGGAGCGATGCTCCGCTCCCGGCGAGGTTGGGGCTTTGTTGCGGCGGGAGGGCTTGTATTCCTCCCTGCTGTCGAGATGGCGCGAGCAACGTGACCGCGGCGCGACAGCGGCGCTGGAGCCGAAAAAACGGGGACGCAAAGCCCGACCTGTAGATCCTCAGGCCAAGCGGATTGCCGAACTGGAACGGGAAACGGCTCGCCTTCGCAAGAAGTTG
>JAHZIX010000006.1 GCA_022601195.1 Deltaproteobacteria bacterium | reverse complement strand
GGGCCAGGGTGAGGAGAAGGTGTATCGCCGCCGCAGCCGGCACCAGGCGCCGTCGGCTACTCGCAATGAGCTGGCGAAGGGGGCCGGCGTGCTTCCTAGGGGATAGCTTCGTGGGGGTTTCCATGACCATCATCTCCAGATTTCCAGGTCGTCTAGGAGGTAGGTTCCGCTCACTCCAGCGGGGGTGTTCTTGGCGGTACCGACTTTGAGAGTACCGGCCTCTTCGCCGCCGGTGGCGAGGCTTTCCAGGGCGCGGCGGGTGGAGTCGTCGGCCACCTCGTCGGTGACTCGTAGGACCAGGCTGCCGTCCCCGGCGGTGGCGGAGGTGGAGGAGCGCCATTCCACTTCGATCCGGGCTGGGCCAGCAGGGAGGAGGAGCTGTTTGGCGCGGTTGCCGCCGCCGTCCCGGGCTTGGGCGCGCACCTCCAGGCCATCTCCGGTCTGTTTGAGGTAGAGGCCCAGCACCTCGTCATCACTCTCCCGGCCCAAGGCGGAGAGAATTTGGACCTTGGACCCGGCGGGCACGGTGAGATTCCCCGCATCCACCAGGAGACTCGCCAGGAGATGGCGCTCCGGATAGCGCAGGCGGCGCTCCAGATAGGCTTTCTGGCCCTGGCCGGAAAGGGTGACCTCGAGAGCGCTCTCGCCCTCGAGGCGAGCCGGCGCTACGGCGACAGATCCACCACCTTGGGCTTCGAGCTGCCAACCGAGAAGCGCTTCAAACTCGAACCCTTCCTGGAAGAGATCCCCCGCTAGCTCCTGCTGCCGCAAACGGCCACCGCCGCGGCGGCTCAGAAACTCGTCCAGGCCCAATTGGCCCGAGGCAGAGCTGGCCTCCGCGGAGCCGAAACGCACTTCGCTGATGGCGAGGTCTCTACCGTCCCACCCTTCGAGAAGGGCGACCTTCTTGCCGTTGAGCCAAAGACGCAGACGGCCGTTTCCGCTAGGGTGTTCTGCTTGCCAGTCCACCTCGATGTGTTGCACCCGGGTATCGAGAGGCTGGGTGAGAGGAGAAGTGAGCACCGTCCCGTTGGCCGTGGTGAGACGAGCTTCCAGGGCCAACGCCGCACCGGTCCGCAACAGGCGCAGGGAGAAGATCTCCGTCCCGGGTGGGGAGCGAGCCTCCAGCACGGTGGCGACGTTCTGGCCTTCTCCGATGCTGCTCGAGATCTCCCGCGGGTCCAAGAGAAAGCGCGCTCGGTAGCGGCGCTCCTCCGCGGGCGTGGTATCCACCAGATAGGCGGGCGCCCCACCCAAGCTCACCGCTAGGCCAAAGTTGCCGAAGAGAGCTGCCGATGGGCCGATGTCCAAGCGACCCTGGCTGTCCACGGTGAAGGTCCAGGAGCCGAGCTTGGCAGTTTCGAAGCTATCTCGAAAGAGAGCCCTAGGAAACTCGACTCGTAAGATGGGGCTCTTCTTGCGCTTGCCGCGGTCGTCGAAAGCGACGACTCGGTAGCGATATTTCTTCCCGGCTTCCAGTGGGCCGTCGAAGAGCCCGCGGGAATTTTCCGGCAGGGTCGCGATGGAGACCCAGGGTGAGCCTTTGTCTTTGCGAAGAACTTCGAAGCCCTGCTCTGACTCCGCATTGTCGTTCCAGGTGAGCTCGACGCCGCTGCGGCGCAGGGCTCTGACTTGCAGATCCGAGGGGCGTTGGAGGTTGTTGGTAGCGCGAAGGGGTAGATTCTCCAAAACCCCGGCGGAACGGGATGGAGCGGCATCAGGGCTCTGCCCCCGGGAGGCCTCGCTCCGGGAAGCTGCAGGAGGCGCGGTCAAGGAGCCCAAGCTCATGCTCCAGGCGGAGAAATCTCCGCTTTCGAAGGAGTCAGCAAAGACGAAGTCGGGCACGACGACCACCACCGCGGCGGTGGGAGCGCTCTCTCCGAAGGCGTTGAAAGCCGTCACCTGGTAGGTCTCCGTGCTCCCCGAGGCCAGGGACCCGTCGAAGTAGGTTTCAGCTCCCCCGGCAACCGTCGCCAGCAGCTGAAAGCTGCCTCCGGGGCTTTTGCGGTAGATGCGGTGCCCCGCCTCCAGGGCGGAGTTGTCTCGCCAGTAGAGGCGCACGCCTCCCACCGGGGGATCCGCGGTGAGCTGGGTCGGCGCGACGGGGGCCTGCTCACCGCCGTCGCAATCCGCTGGGGTGGGCCGAGCGTCGAGCACGCCGCCGAAGGCGATGCCGCCATCGTTGAAGGCCGCAGCTTGGTAGGTCAGAACATCGTCTCGAGGCCCGGAATAGAAGTCCTCCAGCTCGGTCTCGCCGGCCTCTAGCTCTGCATGCAGGGCTAGAGGACCGCCGTTGACGCCCCGGTAGAGGTAGTAGCCCTCCTCCGTCTGGGCATTGTCGACCCAGGTGAGCCGCGGTCCGGTGGACTTGCAGCTATTGTTGTCCGCCGCCAAGCCCGAGGGGGGCGACGGCAGAGGCACCGGCATAGTGACGTTCTTGATGCTACCCACTCGACCCTGTAGATCGAAGACATAGAAGTACAGGGTAACCGTGAAGCTCTGCCCTGGGGCTGCCCCCGCGTAGACATTCTCTACGGGCTCCGAGTCGAAGGTGGTGAGATCCGGCGGCCCTTGGTTGCCATCGAAATGCCACTCGAATCTCTCGATGACCCCGTCCACCCAATTGCCCTCGGGCCAAAAGGTGCAGGTCGACCCCGTACAGTGGTGACCAATGGTCCATTCGGTGGTGGTGCCGCCCACGGGCACCCAGCGGCCCGCCGTAGCCGAAGCGGTCTCCCCTCCGCCATGGTTCCAAAGGCTCAGGTCCACCCGACGGAGACCAGAGCTCGTGTAGCGGTCCGACAGACTCTGGACCCGTTGGAGGATCCAGTTCGGATGGCAAGGCAGGGGCAACGAAGGAGGACCGTTGACCTCCTCAAACTGCCAGTAGACATTGCAGTTGCCCCAGACCCAAGGTGAGCTGCCGCTGTTGTAACCCGTCCGAGAATTCAGACCATCGACAATGCAGGTGGCGAAGTCATCACAATCCCGATACGAGAAGCGAGGCCAGGGCTCCGGAATGGAGCCGGTTCGCTCCACCCGCACGGTGCCCTCGATATTGGGCCCGCTGGAACCGGTCTTCCGCACGACGTAGGTGAAGACATCCTCCCCAGGAGTGGCCCCTGCCAAAGGTCGGTAGCGAATATCTCCATTGGAGTGGTAGGTCACGTTCGCCGAGCCGCCGGAGTAGAGAACGCCGATCAATTCCAGAGAGTCGCATTGGGGGTGGTAATCGTTGACCAGGACATTGAAGTCCACCCAGTTGGCCGAGACATCGACTTCCGCATTGTCCAGCAAAGTCACCGGGTTCAGGGCCCCTGGAGCCCCAGGGTCTCGCACGTCGAGCACCACGGTGGCCACATCCGTCGACCCTCCCCCTCCGTCGTCAATGGTGTCCGTGACCGCGTAGGTGAAGAAGTCCTTTCCCTGGTACCCGGCAGAAGGCCGGTAAAGGAGACGGTTGCCTCCGGAGCCGGCGATGGGCTCGAGGGTCCCAGCCTTTGGAAGGGAGACGATGGTGGGAATGCTGACCGTCCCGCTAGCCAGATCGTTGGCCGCCAGGTGGTTCAAATCCACCGTCATGCAGCCGTCCTCGACGGTGCGTTGGGCGTCATCTTGGGCCCTCATGCTGCCCACCGGAGTACCGATATGAACCGTCACCGTGTCTTCGAAAGTCTGCGTGTTGCCGTTGGCCGCGGCCGAGTCAGTGGCTTGGTAGTGGAAATCCCGGCTGCCCACCCAGCCTTGGGGTGGGTGGTAGAGGATGAAAATCTCTCCGGAAGGGGCCCAGATCACGTCGACACCGTCTCCGGCCAGCGAATAGGCATCCTCGAAAGTGACACCGGGGTCGTCATTGGCCAAAAGATCCGTGGCTCTCAGGACGAGGATCTTGCTCTCTTCGGTGAAGAACTGGTCCGGATTGATGGGATCTCCCGGCATTCCCCCGAACACCGAGATTCGGGCAATGGCTTCCGCTTCGCCGCCACGGCCATCCTGGACGGCGTAACGAAAGCTCGCATCGGCCCCTTGGTATCCGGGGCTCGGCATGAAGTCCACCCGTTGGCAATCCGCTGAGATGGTGGCAGTGCCGTGGTGAAGGTCGAAGACCCGGTCGATGCACAAGGGGTCGCCATCCGGATCGGAGTCGTTGGCCAGAACGTAGAGCAAGGCCATGGTTTCCGGGGAGGTGTCGCCGATATCCGGGATGGCCAGAGGCACCAGGTTGCCGTCGCAGCCTCCGGCGGCCAGGGTCAGGGTAGAGCTTGCCGTGCCGCCGGCTCCGTCCTCGACTTGATAGGAGACCACCTGGGCGGTGTCCAGACAGGCCGTAGGCTGAAATTGGAGCAGGCCGTCTCCCAGCTGCGTCACTCCGTCGCCGCCACCGGTGATGGTGACCCGCAGAGGATCGCCATCCGGGTCGGAGTCGTTGGCCAGAACATCCACCAAAACATAGCGAACGCCTCGCACCACGACCCGATCGGCATGAGCGGTGGGAGGCGTATTGGCGAGGGCGAAACCGGTGTTCATTCCGGCGAGGATGGCAACGAAAAGACAGAGGGCTCCGGGCGATCGGTTCATCATCTCTCCCCTATGCGCACAGGATGGAAACCTGCGGCCAGCACAAAAAGCGGAAAATCCAGCGGCTCGAAACAAAAGCATTGAAATGGAAGCCAAAGACTTCAGAATACGATTATCAAAATTTCATGTCAAACACTTTCTGACGTCACGGACTCGCAGGAAACTCGAGTAAGAGTGCTCCTAGACGGACTTCGGAAACCCTTTCTTTCTCACCTTGTCGCCCTTCACCCTTCCCAGATCACTGCTCACTGGCTCTTCGACACCTGGCACTCTTTCTTCCGGTTGCCCCCCAATAAGTGTCCAGTCTCTCCCAGTCCTCCTGGCCCCAAGCGCTGCTCGCACCCTGAGCTCCTCACGGGTCTACCCTTGATAAAAGCCTAAAAACGGAGGAAGGACTTTAGGCGCTCTCTGAGAGCGGAGATCAGCCAAAGATTTCGCCTTTCCCCCCTTTCTCTCTACCCTTTTCAGGATCTGGGGGGTTCATGGGGCCTCGCGAGTGTCCCGACTCTCGTCTGCGCAGCACTCTTACAGTCTGGAGAGCACAATGACGCAATCAAAAGACCCCAACTTCGAGCAACATCTAGAGAACACAACTTCTTCCTCACAGCCCCCTCCCCAAGCCTTCCTGGAGATGGCTCGGGAGCATCCGGAATGGTCCTCGCTCGAGGCGATGGCAGCCTTCCGAGCTGACGTCCCCTCGGTGGTAAAAACGGTCTCTGGTCTACCCAAGAACATGGCCCACCCACTTCAACCCTGGCCAACCTGGATAGGTCCGGCGCAGCAACGGGAATTCCAGCGAGTCAGCTTGGCCTTGGCTCGGTTGTTTCGCTCGGTACCCCAGAGGGTGTTTGGAGGAGACGCTGCCAAGATCGCGGACTTTCTCGGCATGGGGGACCCCCTCATGGTGACTCTCTTGCTTGCCGAGCCCAACTTCCTGGAGCAAACGATTTGTCGAGGGGACTTCATCGAGACCGCTGGCGGCCTCAAGTTAGTGGAGTTCAATATCGGTAACTTGGGGGGTTGGCAGCACAGCGCTTTCGAATCGCTCTACCTTCGTCAGCCTTGGGTTTCCCAATACCTTGGTCAAACCGGATGGACCGCCGCCTGCCGAAATTCGATTCGGGCCCTATTTCGCCACGTCATAGGTCACACCTTGAGGACCCCCCTGGGAACGGAATCCGCAATCAACCTACTCATCGTTGCTTCGGACGATGGATTAAGCTCGGTGGACTCCCACCCGGTGCAGGTCTATGAGCAGGAATTTGCCCGTCAGCTCCGGAACTTAGCTCCAGAAAAAACCGGCCGAGTGCTCGTCCGGCGAGTCAGCGACCTAGAGTTCGAAAAGGGCCAGCTCCACGCCAGCGGCGAGCGAGCTCACGCCGTGGTGGAACAGAACGATACCCGGCCTAGCTCAGCCATTTTTCGTTGCTTCAAGGCCGGATTGGTGAACTGCTACACCAGTCCCTTGGGAATGATCCTTGGAGACAAGAAACTCCTCGCGTTGCTCTCTTCGCTTCAGGAGTCAGACCTCTTCGACAAAGAGGAGCAGCGTTTGCTGCGAGATCACCTGCCCTGGACCCGCAAGATCTCTCACGAACCACTTTCCTTTCGAGGCCAGGAAGGATCGGCAATCGACGTGCTGAAAAACCACCGCACATCTCTGGTTCTAAAAGCTGGGGCCGGATACGGAGGTGCCGACGTTCATATTGGACCTGTGACCTCGCCGGACAAGTGGGAAGAGGTCGCCCAGGAAGCGGTGCGAAGTAGCGGCTGGGTGGCCCAGGAGTACCTGGAAGGGATCCCCCACCGCTACCCCAGCCGGGACGGCGGCGAACCAGTGCCCTACGACGTCGCCTGGGGTCTCTATGTTTTCGGAGAGGAATACGGCGGCACCTTCCTTCGCATGGCCCCCCAGGGCGAAAGTCCGGTGCTCAATATTGCCCAGGGCGCTCAGATCGGTTTGGGCCTCGAGGTCACCGGAGGGGAATGAAACCCGCAGCCCCCTTTCCACAGCCGGAAATCCCGACGAATCCAAGAGATTTTCTGCTCCTCTGGGCCGGTCAGGTAGCTTCCCTTCTGGGTACCTCCATGACTCGCTTCGCCCTCATGCTGTGGGGGTGGGAGCAAACCGGTGAGGCGACGACCCTCGCCCTCCTCGGCTTTTTTGCTATTGGCACAACGGTTCTCCTGAGCCCTTTGGCTGGCGTGTTGGCGGACCGCATCGACCGCAAAGCCTTGATGATTGCAAGCGATCTCGGCGCCGGGGCGACCACCCTCAGCCTTTTGTTGATCTACCTTTCTGGCCACCTCGAGATTTGGCATATCTATGTCGCCGCCGTCGCCGCCGGGGCTTTCGAAACCTTTCAATTCCCCGCCTATTCCGCTGCCATTACGCTCCTTTTGCCCTCCCGTCACTACGCTCGAGCTGGGGGAATGGTCTCCCTCGCAGAAACCGCTTCGAGGTCCTTCGGCCCCCCCGCTGCCGCCGTTCTGTTGCCCACAGCCGGTTACAGCGGCATCTTCATGATCGACCTGATCACCCTCAGCATCGCGATCTGCCTGCTGCTCGCAGTGCGAGTTCCCAAGCCATCTACCTCTCTCGAAGGCGCTCAGGCTCGTGGCAGTTTTTGGTGGGAAGCTGTCTTTGGTTTTCGGTACATTTTCAAACGGCGTGCTTTGCTAGCCCTGCAATCTCTTCTGGCAGCGGTCAACTTTCTAGGGGGGTTCGCAGTCATCCTGCGCTCTCCCATGATCCTAGCGCGCACCGGTAGCAACGCCCTCACCCTGGGCAATGTTCAGGCGGTTGCCGGATTCGGGGGGATCGCCGGAGGGTTGTTACTGGCCCTTTGGGGTGGACCGAAGCGACGAGTTCACGGTCTGCTCTGGGGCACTCTGGTCGCCATGGCGGGCAATCTGGTGCTCGGCATTGGCCAGAGTCCCTGGGTTTGGGCTTTGGGAGCGTTCTTCTTCCCCTTTGCCATCACTCTCGCCAACGGTTCCAACCAAGCCATTTGGCAGTCCAAGGTGGAGCCCGACGTGCAAGGCAAGGTGTTCGCCGTTCGGCGGCAAATTGCTCAGATCACCACTTTGCCAGCGATGCTGCTAGCGGGCCCCTTGGCAGATCACCTCATGGAGCCGGCCCTCCAACCTACGGGTTCATTGGCTGGTACCGTCGGATGGCTGGTGGGTACCGGCCCCGGCGCTGGCATGGGCTTGCTGATCGCTATTGCCAGCGCCATCGGCCTAGTTATTGGCGCCGTTGCATGGGGATCTTCGACCGTTCGACGGGTGGAGGACAGCTTGCCGGACCACCCCCTGGCCCGGCAAAGCTCATGAGCCCTTCCTAGGGAGCCCCCGAGGCAGAGGTCCCACTGGAAGAAATTCCACTGGCAGCCTCCTCGGCAGTCCCCTCCGCCAAGAGCTTTCGAATCTCCTCCGCCAGCGTTTCTCCATTGAAACGCCGGTCCTCCGGAAGGGAACGCCCGACGTGCATGAAGTAGCTCGGAACGGGGGGCACAGCCTTGGGCTTCCACTCCGCCTTAGGGGAGTAGACGAGAAACGTGTCCCAGGCTGGTTCCTCCTTCAAGCCCAGGGGAGCCTCGAATCGTTCCGCAACGCCGTGCTCGGGAGTCCAATAGTGGTGAGCTCTTGAGTCCGCCAAAAAGACCGTAGCTCGATGGGCATCCTCTTCCTTTTCCCCTCCCAGCATGGGTCCCCAGACGATATAAAGTTGAAGCCTTGGATCGCTAATCTGATTCAGAACATACTTTTGCACCACCCGGGCGCTCACTAGGCAGACCCCTCACGTGGGGGAGAGAAATAGCACCACGCGGACATGACCTTGGCCTTCGGTAAAAGCCTGCTGCAACTCGGTTCCCATGACCGAAAGATCATGTAAGGGCTGCAGCTGTGGCTCTGGCCGCTCGCCAAAGGCACCGGCGACCCGGTGCAGCTCGAAGGGAACATGATTGCGCCCTTCGTCGTCGTACCAACCGGTGAACATCCCCTTGAGGGCTTCGCCGTCCTTTGAAAGCTCGCCCTCGAATAGAAACCGAGCGTTCTTGGTCTTCTCCGAGTCCTTGAAAAAGTCAAAAGTAAGGTGAGTCCCCTGAGGCGCCACAGCGGTCAAAGGGTAGAACTTCATCTTTTGACTGGGAACATCGATGTTCCCGACCAAGAGTCCCTCCGCATCCCTTCCAAGCTCGACCCAAATATTCAGCTCGATTTCCGCCGGCGCATAGAGAATTTGCCCAGCCCACAGACCTTCGAAATCTGCTGGGGCTTGAGTATCCGCGTACACGGAACCCGCTGAAACTAGCCCGACTAGGAGAAGCGAAGGCAGTAGGTCTCTGAACCCAAAAGCGTCGTTTCGCTTCCGGTAGTGACGTTTCATCATGATCAAATTCCTCATGGTTGATCGTTTCCCAGCCGTACACCTACCGGCTCGAGAAGGTCCTCTCTGATTCTGCTCAGAGAGCCACCGCCAGGGTTGGCGTTCGCCCCGTCGCTGACTCTAAATGTTGCCTCAAACAGGTCGCCGCAACTTCCACATGAGGCGACTGATGCATGGTCAAGTGATTGCCCGGCACCAGGACGAAATCGAGCCCCCCACGGGCCAGGCGAATCCATGCCAATTCCGGCCGGGGTGGATCACCGGTTCTCCGCTCTTGCGCTCTCAATAGAACGATGCGTCCAGGGATCTCTTCCGGCCGATAGCGGTACAGAGCAGCTGCGTTCGCTTCCAACACAGCCGCATATCGCGACGCCTGTCCCGAGCTCAAAGGGGATTTTCCTCCGGCTGCTTTGGCAGCCTTCTCCAAAGCGTAGCTCAGCCGATCTTGGGGATCTGGAATAGCCCGAAGGGCTGTGGGATCGAGCTCGATGCCGGCGTGGCCTTGAAAGACGGCAGCCAGGGCTACAGAACCATCTTCCGGCACGGGCATCTGGTCCAGGCAGGGAGTATCCATGACCGCCAACAAGTCGACCTTTTCTCCTTGCCGAATCAACTGTTGAGCCATTTCGAAGGCGACCATCCCGCCCATGGAGGCGCCACCGAGAGCGTAGGGGCCTTCCGGCTGCGCTTCCCGTAGCAGCTCCAGGTAGTGGCTGGCCATTTCCTCGATGGAGCCCAAGACGGTTTCTCCGGTTTCGAGACCTTGGGACCGAAAGGCAAACACGGGCCGTCCAGACCCAAGGTTCTTCGCCAAGGCTCGGAAGGTAAAGGCCTGCCCCCCCACCTGATGCACCAAGAACAGAGGACGCTGCCGTCCGTCCCCTGGCTGGAGAGCAACGAGACTAGAGGACGCAGGTGCAGGGGCCTCTCCTCTTTCCAGAGTTTCCACGACTCGTTGAGCCAGGGCACCGAGGGTCGAAGCCTCAAGAAGCGTGCTCATAGGTAGCTCCGCCCCGAGTTTGGCCTCCAAGCGTTGACCGAGGCGAATGGCCATCAGAGAGCTACCGCCGAGATCAAAGAAGTCATCGTGGGGGCGAAGGCCCTGGACCCCTAAGAGCTCATTCCAGACATCTGCTACAGCCGTCTCGACTTCGGAGAGAGGAGTGTCCACGGAGCTGGGATGGGAAGAGACCACCTTGAGGCTTCGCAGTTCCTCCACCGACTCCACCGCAGATTCCAGAGCTTCTTTCCTCGCCGCGGGGCCCAACAGATAGCGGCGGCTCTCGAAAGGATAGGTGGGCAGTGAGACTCGCCTTCGACCCGGTCCGTGAAAGGCATCCCAATCTACCGCCCCCCCGGCAAGCCAATAATTCCCCAGGGCTCGCCGAGACAACTCGAGGTCACGTTCTCGATTCTTGGGGTGCGGCAGAGTGGTTTCGATCAGATCCGCCTGGTCCCGCTGCTGGTGCTGACGAGCAAAAGTCGAGAGTTGCCGACCCGGCCCGACCTCCAGAAGACGCATTCCCTGCCGCGCCAACACGGCGCTGAGGCCGTCGTGAAAACGAACCGTGCGGCGCAGATGCTCGGTCCAATACCGGGAATCTCGAGCCTGCTCCTCGGTGATCCAGGTTCCTGTCACATTGGAGAGGAAAGCGATACTAGGAGCCCTTCGCTCCACTTTCTCTACCTCCGCTGCGAAACGATCCAACATGGGCTCCATAGAAGCGGAATGAAAAGCGTGAGACGTGTGGAGAGGTCGAAACTCGACTCCTGCCCGGGCCAAGGAATCGGCAAGCTCGAAGATTCCTTGGGATGGCCCAGAAACCGTCGTGGCGAGCTCCCCATTCACCGCCGCCAACTCTACTTCCGGATGCCGCTCCAAATGCTTCAGAAGATCCGCCTCGGGCAACGCCACCGCTAGCATGTCGCCGGGCTCCATCTCCTCCATCCACTCACCTCTCGCGATCACCAGGTGAAGAGCCTCTTCGAGTTGAAATACTCCTGCCAAACAAGCCGCCACCCACTCTCCAAGGGAGTGCCCCAGCAGGGCTTCCGGAACCGCTCCCCAGGCCATCCATTGGCGAGCTAAGGCGTACTCCACAATAAACAGGGCCGGCTGCGCCATCGCTGTCGATAGCAGCCGCGCGTCTAGAGCCGGCAGATCCACCTCGCTAGCCAGGGCTGTCGGCAGGAGGATCTCTTGAAGCTTGTGGCGCAGTGGGCCCGGAACCAGATCCAGGCAACGGTCGACCTCCTTGCGAAAGACGCCGCCCTCTTCATAGAGATGAGCTCCCATGGCCGCGTATTGGGCGCCTTGGCCCGGGAATAGAAACACCGTTCCGCCGCCGGATCGCCAACCGCCCCGGCTCTCGACTCGTCCCGGAGCTTCCCCCCTCAAGGCTTCCAAAGCCTCGGTGGTGCTGCGACAGACGATGGCTCGACGATGCTGAAAAGGGCGCCGCCCCGTTTGCAGGGTGAAAGCCACATCGGCAAGCTCGCCGGTGGCCGACTCCACCGGCGTCTCCGGTTTCGTTTGAAGATAGTCCGCAAGCTGAATCGTCTGCTGTTCGAGAGCCTCCGCAGTTTTCGCGGAGAGCACCAGCAGTTGAGTTTCGCAAGTGGGGGCTGAGGGGCTGGCAGGAGGAGCCTCTTCCAGTACCAGATGAGCGTTGGTGCCACCGATTCCGAAGGAACTGACACCAGCTCGTCGCGGCTCTTTCCCAGCCTCATCCCAGCGAGAAGGCCAGGGCCGAAGGCTCCGTTCCACGGAAAAGGGACCAGCGCTGAAATCGACCTCCGGGTTCGGCTGGTCAAAATGCAGACTCGCCGGAATCTCCTCCTGCTGTAGAGCTAGGACTGTTTTTATCAGGCCAGCGATTCCAGCCGCTGCATCGAGATGCCCGACATTGCTTTTCACGGCTCCCAGGCCACAACGGCGACCATCGCTGCGCGGAGGAAAGACCTCGTGCAGCGCGGCAACCTCGATGGGATCTCCCATGGCTGTAGCGGTACCGTGAGCTTCTACGTAGTCGATGGACTCGGCAGAGACTCCTGCCGCCAAGTGGGCCTGTCGAATCGCCTCGGCCTGACCGTCGATACTCGGAGCCGTGAAACCCACCTTGCGGGAACCATCATTGGTCAAAGCGGAACCCCGAATCACAGCGCGAATGGTATCGCCGTCGGCCATGGCCTTCTCGAGGGGTTTCAATACCACTGCGCCGACTCCACTGCCACCTACAGTTCCTCCCGCAGAGGCATCGAAGGCACGGGTACGACCATCCGGCGACGCGATGCCACCGGGTTCGAACAGATAACCCCGAGTCTCTTGGGGCAGAGCACAGGCACCGCCTGCCAACGCCAACTCGCACTCTCCATGGTGCAGGGCCTTGACGGCCAGGTGAACGGCGACCAAGGAGGTCGAGCATGCGGTTTGGACATTGACGCTAGGGCCGGTGAGATTCAATTTGTAGGAAACTCGGGTCGGCAGGTAGTCCGCAGCGTTGGAGATGTTGATTTGATAGCCGCCTACCGCACCAACGACCTCCGGATCGCCCAGCAGACTCGCACCGTAGCCGGTCGAGCTAACACCGCCGAAGACTCCCACCCGCTCCCCTCGAGACGGCGAAACATAGCCCGAATCTTCCAAAGCTTCCCAGGAGGTCTCCAGAAACAGTCGCTGTTGGGGATCGATGACCTCTGCCTCTCGAGGGGAGTAGCCGAAGAAAGACGCATCGAAATGGTCGGCCTTTGACAAAGCTCCTCGAGTTTTTACATAGCGAGGATTTTCGAGTAGAGAAGCAGGAACTCCGGCAGCGGTGAGCTCCTCATCACTGAAGGTTTGGGTTAGCTCCCGGCCAGCTCTCAGGGCCTGCCAGAATTCATTTAGGTTCGCACTGCCGGCAAACCGGCCCGCCATACCGATGATGGCGATATGGCCGCTGACCCCACTAGCAACTTCTGCTGCCGGTTCCGCCGCCACTGGCTCCGGTTCTCCGAGAGTGGCCTCTGGGGGAACTTCCACAGCCGGGGCAATGGCTTCCGCCAAAGCCGCGACGGTGGGAAAGCGGAACAGATCTGCCATGGAAAGATCCCCATGGAGCTGCTCTTGGAGTAGAGAGTGGACTCTTGCCATGAGCAAGGAGTGGCCGCCAAGATCGAAGAAGTTGTCATCGACGCCCACCTCTTCGATGCCGATGACTTTCTTCCAGACCCGAACGATGGTCGTCTCCGCAAAACTACGGGGGGAAAGCCTCACAGCGGACTGGGCTCGTTGGGGAGGCTCTGGCGCCGGCAATGCACTCCGGTCCAGCTTGCCGGTCGGAGATAGAGGCCAGCTATCGCGAGCCACAAAGGTATGAGGAACCATGTACTCCGGCAAACGCTTCTTGGCCAACTGAACGAGGTCTTGGGTTTCCACCGACCGATCGGAAGTCGAAGTGAAGTACGCCACCAGACGCTGATCGCCGGGGACGTCCTCGCGGACCAGCACCACCGCCACATCGATAGCGGAATGCTCGGCGAGGACGGCCTCGATCTCCCCCAATTCGATCCGGTATCCCCGCACCTTCACCTGGGAGTCCTGACGACCCAGAAACTCCATTGTTCCATCGTCCCAGAACCGAGCTCTATCACCGGTTCGGTAGAGCCTCGAGGCGCTCTGATCGGGCAGAGGAGAAGAGGCGGCGAAAGGATCCGGCAAGTAGCTCAAAGCCGTTTGCTGAGCCTCCTGGAAATACCCCGAGGAGAGCACCTCCCCGGCGATATAGAGATCACCGGCAACCCGAATTGGGCACGGTTCCAAAGAGGAGTCCAGAATCAGGTACCGAGCATTGTCGATGGGGCGACCGTAGGGTATGGATGACCATGAGGGCTCGACCTCACCGACGGGAAAGAAATTCGACCAAACGGTAGCTTCCGTAGCACCACCAAGACTGATCACTTGGGCATCGGTGAAGGTGTCCCGAACCTGATCCGGGAGAGCTAGAGGAATCCAATCCCCGGACAGGAACACCAAACGCAATTGGGACTGAGCAGCGCGACGAGGAAACAGGGGCGCCAGGCGCTGCAACGCGGCTGGAGCCGAGTCCCAAAAAGTCACCTTTCCGACGGCCAGAAGATCCACCAACTGCTGAGGATCTTCCAACTCCTCTTCGGAGGCCAAGCGAATCGATCCACCAGCTGCCAAAGTGCCAAAAATATCGTAGACCGATAGGTCGAAGGACAAGGCCGTGGTGTAGAGCAAATGGTCCCCCGGGCCCACCCCAAAGGTCTTTGTCACCCATTGAATCAACTGAACCACCGGGCGATGACGCACCATGACGCCCTTGGGCCGGCCGGTGGAGCCAGAGGTGAAGATGATGTACGCCAGGTCTTCTGGGCTCGCCAACGGTGGAAGGTCCGTGTCCGGCTGAGCTTCCACCTGATCCAGAGTCCGCACTCGATCCCATTGCGAAACCTCCACACCGGGACGGTCCATGCAGACCACCCAACGGGCCTCGCTGCGAGTTGGCGAGCCGGCTTCCGCAAGGCGGTCGCTACGGGTGACGAGAATCTCGATACCCTTGCGGGAAATGATCCACCGACAGCGCTCCGCTGGCCAGGACAGCTCCATGGGCACGTAGGCGGCCCCCACCTTGAGGACGGCGAGAACCGTCACGATCATCTCCGGCTGTCGCCCCAAATGGACTCCGACCAGGGTGCCCGGCTTCGCCCCTAGCTCCCGCAGCTGATGAGCCAGCTGGTTGGCACGCCGATTCAGCTCGCCGTAGTCAAGCTCCCTCGTCGCCGTCACCACAGCAACAGCTTCAGGGCTCTCTGCCGCCCTCGCCTCGAACGCTTGGTGCAGCAGCTGATCTCGGGGAAAGGACCGCGCGGTGTCATTCCACTCGGAGAGAGCTGCATGGCGCTGAGAGGCACTCAGTAGCTGCAGTTCCTGGAGCCCCTTTTCAGGATGGTCGATGGCGTCATCGAGAAGGCTCACCAGCTGGCCGAGGGTGCGCTGAGCGGTGCTCCCGTCGAATAGAGCAGAATCGTAGCGGAGGGCCAGCTCCAGTCCCAGATCGCTGTCTCGCGCAAACAGGGCGAGATCGAACTGAGATTCACCGCGAGGAACCGGCATATTTTGGGTTTCCAGGCCTGGCAAGGACAACGCCTCCATATCGGCTTCCCCGGGCACGAGGAGAACCTGAAATACCGGCGAATGACTGAGATCCCGCTCCGATTCCAGTTCAGCTACCAACCGCTCGAAGGGCAGCGCTTGGTGAGCCAGAGCTCCTAAAGTGGCTTGCCGGGAACGCTCCAACAACTCGCGGAAAGTAGGTTTACCGGCAAACCCGAGATGCAAGGCCAAAGTGTTGACGAACAGTCCCACCACCGAGTCCACTTCGCGGCGCGTCCGGCCAGCCACGGGACTCCCGATGACCACGTCCGACTGTCCCGAGAGGCGACTCAAAACAGCGCCGAGACTCGCCAATAGGGCCATGAACCAAGTCACGCCGGACTCCCTCGCCAGCCGTCGCAATCGGGCCGCCCGATCTGGAGCCAGGAACCGGCGCACCTGGTCGCCTTGGAAGGATTGGAGCTTGGGGCGTGGTCGATCCAGAGGAATCTCGAGCACCGCGGGAGCCCCCTCCAAGCGCGACCGCCAATAGGTCAGAAGCTCCTCTAGAGAGTCTGCATCGAGACTCTGCCGCTGCCAAGCGGCAAAGTCGACGTAGTCCAAAGACGACAGGGACGGCTCAGGAAGGTCCTCTCCCGCGAGGCTCTTCCCGTAGGCCTCTGCCAACTGCCGCAGTAAAACGCCCGTGGACCAGCCATCGGTAATGATGTGGTGAAAGGTCAACAGTAACTGGTGGGTCGTCTCCCCCGTGCGCAACAGGGTCCAGCGATGCAGCGGCAGGCGGCTAAGGTCGAAAGGGCGCCGTCCTTCCTCACCGCGGAGGCGCTCCGCTTCACCCTGCGCAATGACTGGCACCAATCCCGTGAGATCGATCACCGGCAGGGCCGGCACGGTTTCACCGATCCCAGGCTCCGCCACCATCTGAACGGCCTGTCCCCCTCGTTCCCCAAAGGTGGTCCGCAGGGACTCGTGGCGGACGGCGAGGGCTGCCAACGCTATCTGGAGGCCGCTGGGACTCAACTCCCCCCGCAGCTCGTAGGCCCGACAAATATGGTAGGCCGAGCTCTCGGGAATCAGTCGATCCAAAAACCACAGCCGTTCCTGACCAAAAGAAAGCGCCAAGGAACCCTCTCGAGGTACCGAAGAAATCCCTCCTCCTTGGCTTCCGACCCTCGAATGTTCCTCCACGGCACGGCCGAGCTGTTCCACCGTGGGCCATTCGAATAGAGCCCTCAAGGGTAGATCCACCTCGAGGCTCTCCCGGATCCGGGAAAGGACTCGAGCTGCTAACAGAGAGTGGCCCCCAAGGGAAAAGAAGTCGTCGCGAACTCCGACGGTGTCGACCTCGAGGAGGGAAGCCCAGATTCCTGCAATCATCTCTTCTGTAACGCTCTTGGGCTCGTCCCCGGAACCCACGGGTCCCCAATCCGATGCCATCTGATCCGCCTGGCGAACCAAGGCTCGACGGTCCACCTTGCCAGTAGGAGCTAGGGGCAGCTCGTCCACAGCCACGATTCTGGCTGGCACCATGTAGTCGGGAAGAGACCGGGCCAACTCTTCACGGAGCGCCTCGGAGATCGCGAGTTGCTCCTCCGGTTGCCCCTCGCAAACCACAAAACCCACCAACTGGCGGCTGTCCGCGCTGGGAACCACCGCCGCAGCTTGAACCACAACACTTTCCTGCAAGGCGGATTCGATCTCTCCGGGTTCCACCCGAAAACCCCGCACTTGGACCTGATGATCGGATCTTCCGAGATACTCCAACTCTCCCCGACCCAGCCAGCGAACCCGATCCCCGGTGCGGTAGAGGCGACCACCACCGTTGCTAGAACTAGAAAAATCTGACCTAGATGAGTCAGCCGGGTTGGTGTAGGGATCCGGCAAGAACCGTTCGGCGGTCAGGGACGGGCGGTTGAGATACCCCCAAGCCAACCCATCGCCAGCGATGTAGAGCTCGCCGGGAACGCCCACCGGCACCAAGGCGAAGAGTGGATCCAAAACGTAGGTGTGATGGTTGGCGATGGGCGTGCCGATACTGGGCACCGGCACCCGCGCCTCCCGAGAGTCCACCGGAGCGACCTCACCACTGGTGGCGACCACCGAATCTTCTGTCAGTCCATAGTTATTGATCACCCGGAAAGGAAGACCCGGAGCAGGCGGTCTGCGCAGGCGATCTCCCCCCAGCAAGAGGGTCCGCAACGCCAGACTGGCGGGGAAGCTTCGATCCGGCTCCTCCCCGTCTTCCGCCTCTTCCAGAGTCACCTCTTCCAAAACGGCCTCTCCCAATGCCGTCGGCAGGAAGGCCACCGAGATGCGATTCTCCGCCAGCCAGGCGAATAGCTCCCGAGGAGCCGCTCGCAGCTCCTGAGGCGGAATATGAAGACTGGATCCCGCCGCGAGATAGGGCCAGATCTCCCAGACCGAAGCGTCAAAGGATGGGCTCGCCACCAAGGTACCCCGATCGTCGGGCCCCACTTGGAATGCATCGATATGCCAGTGGGCGAGGTTTACGGCGCCCCGGTGGGGTATCTCTGAGCCCTTCGGTTGGCCCGTAGAGCCCGAGGTATAGATGACATAGGCTCGGTGACTGGGACTCACCTCGACTTCCAGTCGCCGGGATGAACAGCTCTCTATTTCAGCTGTATCCGCCACCAGATCGACCCGTTCCGGCAATATCTCGACAAGACTCTGGGGAAGCGAGCCGGCGGTGACCACCAGGTGAGCTCCGGAGTCTTCGAGGATGTAGCTCAAACGCTCCACGGGATGATGTGGGTCGAGAGGAAGATAGGCCGCCCCCGCCTTGGTGACCGCCAGAACTGCCAAGAGAAGCTCCGGGGAGCGGTCGAGAGCCAGTGCCACCAAAGAACGGTGCCCCACGCCCCTAGCTACCAACAACCGGGCCAGGCGATTGGCCCTTTCCTCAAGATCTTCGTAGCTCCATTCCGAGCTCCCGGAGCTTACCGCCAGGGCGGCCCCTTGGCGGTCCACCTGGTGCTCGAAGAGCTGGTGGAGTGCCCGGTCTCGGGGAAACGGTGTCGCGGTTTGGTTCCAGGTACGAAGTTGTTCCCGTTCCACCTCTCTCAAAAGCTCCAAGCCACCCACCATCTGCCCGGCGATGGATGCAGCGGAGGTCAGTAGGGTCTGGTACTGAGTGACCATACGCTCCATGGAAGTTCTCTCGAAAAGATCGGTACTGTACTCCCAGATGAGGGTGATTCCCTGTTTCGCCTCATTGACTCGACCACCGAGGCGCTGTTCCGCCCGGGGAATGCCGACGATGTTGAGGTCAGCCTTGGCAGAACCGTTGTGCCGTTCTGTAACCTCACCAGTGAGACCGGCAAAATCGAGATCCGGTACCGGGGAATCGTGAAAGCTGAACATCACTTGAAACAGAGGGTTGCGGGAGAGATCCCGTTCCGGATCCAAGCGCTCGATGAGTTTGTCCAGGGGCATATCCTGGTAAGCAAAGGCACCCAGACTGGTTTCTCCGACTTTTTGGAGAAGCTGCGAAAAGCCCTGACGAGCATCTACTTGGGAACGCAAGACCAGGGTGTTGACCACCATGCCCAGCATGTGCTCTACCTCTTCCAACCGCCGATTGGCAGCAGCGGTTCCTACGAGGATGTCCCGCTGTCCACTGTAGCGGTGGAGTAGGGCTTTAAAGCCAGCCAGCATGACGGTGAAGAGGGTGACCCCTTCTCTCTTTGCCAGACCGCGCAGGTCGTCGGCGAAGTTTCGGTCTAGCTCGATGCGCACTGCATCTCCCTGAAAACTCTGGGCCTTGGGGCGAGGATGGTCCGTGGGTAGTTCCAGAGAAGGAGTGCTGCCCTCCAACTGACCGACCCAATAGTCTAGGTACTCCTCCAAGACCTCGCCTTGAAGCCATTGACGCTGCCAGAGAGCAAAGTCCGAACCCTGCACTGGCGGTTGTCGGAGCGGTGAAGGCTCACCAGCAGCATAGGCTGCGTAGAGAGCTTGCATCTCCCGCAGCAGTACGCCGAAGGACCAGCCGTCATGGACGAAGTGGTGCTCTACTTGGATCAACACGTGACGGTGGGTCTCCAAGCGCATCAACACCCACCGGGCCAAGGGAACCTGGAGAAGATCGAAGGCCTCTCGGAGCGCTCTTCGGACCAGTCGCTCCGATTCCTCTCCCAGGTCAGCCTCATCCAGGCGGCTGAGATCCAGCACCGGTAGGGGAATTTCCAACGGAGGCATGACCTCCTGTACGGGACTTCCGTCGATAGCCGGAAACCGACTTCGAAACACCTCGTGACGCCGAACGATCTCGGTTAGGGCCGCCTGCAGATATCGAGGCTCCAGTTTGCCGTTGAGACTCATGGTGGCCTGAGAGTTATAGGCCACATTTCCCGGAGCTAGCTCGTTGAGAAACCACACCCGCTCCTGGGGAAAAGAAAGGGGCGCCGGCCCATTGCGAGACCCTCGATCGCCCGCAATCCGATGAATCGGCGGTAAGGGGCGCCGCTGGCGGCCCTGCCTCAAGCGCGCTGCAAGACCTGCCACTGTCGGGGTGGCAAAGATCTCTGCCAGAGTCAGCTCAGCTCCCAATGCCCCCCGAATCCGAGCCACCAAGCGGCCCATGAGAAGGGAGTGCCCTCCCAGCGAGAAGAGATCGTCGTCGAGACCGATGTCTTCTACTGCCAACAGCTCCTGGCACAGGCGAACGAGGGTCGACTCGAGAGGGTCGAGAGCCGATTCGTCGCCGGTTCCACCACCGCGACGCCGCTCCGGCGCCGGCAGGGCGGCACGGGCCACCTTGCCGTTGGGAGTCAGGGGCATATCGTCCAGGATCATCCAAGCCGTAGGCACCATATAGCCCGGCAGCCGTTCCCCGAGATACCTCTTGAGGTCCTCCTCTTCGAGGGCTGAGGTCGGCAGATCGGCCCTGGGAGCAACATAAGCCAGTAGCTCCTCAGTCGAGCCTTCCTGGTGGGCCAAGACGAGGCATTGCCCCACCACTGGGTGAGTCAGCAGCAGAGCCTCGATCTCCCCAGGTTCAATGCGATGACCGTGGATCTTGATCTGATAGTCGACCCGTCCGACGAAATCCAGGGCACCATCGCTGCGCCAGGAAACGGCGTCGCCACTGCGATAAAGGCGCCCCCCCGGAAGATTGGAGAAGGGATCCGGAATGAACCGCTCGGCCGTGAGGCTCGGGCGCCCCAGGTATCCCCGGGCGAGGCCGATGGCAGAGATCAGAAGCTCTCCCGATTGCCCCTCTTCTCGCAGCTCCAGATGGGAGCCCACCACGTAAAGCCGGGTGCCTTGCAGGGGGGCACCGATGGAAGGGGACTCGCCGTCGGCCCGGCACCGGGTCATAGAAGCCGCCACGGTCGCCTCGGTGGGGCCGTAGGCATTGAACATCCGCCGCTGAGTGCCCCAGGTGGTCACCAGGTGAGCTGGTAGAGATTCACCAGCACAAACCAAGTTCTCCAGATCGGGCAGGTGGGCAGGGGGAAGAGCACCGAGTACCGACGGCGGCAACAGCAAATGAGTGATTCTCTGGCGTTTCAAGAGCTCGATAAACTCTGGCCCCGGTAGCAGATTCTGCTGCTCCTCCAGGACTAGAGTGGCGCCCGTATGAAGGGCCATCAATATTTCGAACACCGAGGCATCGAAGCTCGCTGGGGCGAATTGGAGAATCTTCTTGCCGATTCCTGCGCCGAAAGAAGCCGCCTCTACTTCGGCGAGGTTGGCGAGGCCTCCATGGGAGACCAAGACCCCTTTGGGACGACCGGTGGAGCCAGAGGTGTAGATGACATAGGCAAGATTCTCAGAAGAGGGCAATGCAGGCGATTGGTCCTCACCTACCGCCTGGGCCTGTTCGCGACAAGACTGGAAGTCGACCAGCTCCACGGGAAGCTCGGGCAATTCCTCTAGAACGGCCTCTTCTGCCAGCAACAGCTGGACTCCGGAGTCTTCCACCATATAGAGCAGGCGCTTCGCTGGATAAGCGGGATCCAGAGGCAAATACGCGCCTCCAGCCTTGGAGATTCCCAAGATACCTTCCAGCAGGGCCGGGCCTCGGCGGGCCGCCAGGGCAACCACCGTCTCGGGACCAACGCCCTTGGCTACCAGGCCTTGAGCCAGCCGATGGCTGGATCGGTCCAGCTCTTGGTAAGTGATATCCCTCCCCTTCCAATGCACGGCAACTGCCTCCGGAGCCCTTGCCACCTGCGCCTCGAAAAGCTGGTGAAAGCAGAGCGATCCTTGAAGACCACCGGTCGGGTGAGTTTCCTTTCGTCTTAATCTCTGGTTCCGGTTCATCCCTCTCCTCGCCTTGCCTCAAGGGTTCAAAAAAGAAGCAATTCGACACAGAGCATTTTCAAGAATTGACTGTGGAGTGATACAAACTGATAAGTGTTACAACACCTTAGTGGCGTGACAAAACCGTACACGATTGTGGTTGGGTTGCAGGAAGCGACCCTCTCGACACAGGGACCCAACAGGGCAAACTCAGGTAGTTTGGATACATAGAACAACGTTTGTTCTGTCCCTGGGATGGGCCTAGCCGGCACTCGGTTCTTCTGAGGGGTATACCGATGAGATATTTTTTGGGGGGCCAGATGAATCTAGGAAGATTCTTCAGCAGTCTTTGCGTCGCTCTCGCTTTCGGACTCACTTCTGGGTTGGCTCCCTCGGCTTTCGGCCTAGCAGAGCCCGCAAAGGATGTCGCCCCGGCGGAACAGCAGAGAGCCTCCTTTTCCTTAACCCCGGCAAATACCCCCATGCGCATCGACGGGGTCTTGGACGATCCCGCTTGGGCGGATGCCACGGTGATTCCTCTAACCCACGAATGGCTCCCGGGAGACAACACCGAGCCCCCGGTGCGGACCGAATGCTTGGTGACTCTGGACCGGGAGAATCTCTACGTCGGTTTTCGAGCCTTCGACCCGGACCCGAGCCAGATTCGGCTCCACCTGGCGGACCGCGACTTCCCATTTCTCGACGACACCGTCGGGTTTCTCATCGACACCTTCGACAGCCAACGCCGGGCCTACCTCTTCAAAGTCAATCCCCTAGGAGTTCAGTTCGACGCCACAGTGAGCGATGTCGACGACTCGGAAGACTCTTCCTGGGACGCCATCTGGAACTCTGCCGGCAAGCTCACCGACGATGGCTACGTCGTGGAAATGGCGATCCCTTTCCGCCAGCTTCGCTTTGCTCCATCTCAGGAGAAACAAACCTGGGGATTCCTGGCGACTCGCAGCTATCCCCGCTCCGTCGTCCACGAGCTGCGCTCCACCGCCAATGATCGAAGCCAGGGCTGCCTGGTCTGCCAATTCGATTCCCTGCAAGGTCTCGAGGGCATGGAAGTGGGCTACAACCTGGAAGTCGTGCCGACGATTACCGCGACCCGAACTGATCAACGGGCAACCCTGACCAGCCCCATCGAGTCGGGAGAGGAGGATGTCGAGGGAGGCCTATCGGTCCGCTGGGGGCTGACTCCGAGCCTCACCCTCAACGCCGCCATCAACCCCGATTTCTCTCAAGTCGAAGCGGATGTGGCCCAGCTCGATGTCAACGAACGCTTTGCCTTGTTCTTCCCCGAAAAGAGGCCTTTCTTTCTTGAAGGAGCCGACTTCTTTTCCACTCCGATCCGGGCCGTCTTCACCCGCACGATCGCCAATCCGGAAGTCGGAGTGAAACTCACCGGCAAGAAGGACAAAAACGTCTTCGGCATCCAATTTGCCCGAGACAACATCACAAACCTCCTTTTCCCCGGCTTCGAGAGCTCCGGTTTCGCTTCCGTCGACCAAGATGTCGATAGCGCTATCCTGCGCTACCGTCGGGACGTAGGCCGCACTTCTACCCTGGGATTTCTCTATTCTGGTCGCCAAGGAGACGACTATCGCAACCATGTCTATGGCGTAGATGGTGCCTATCGCCTAGCTCGATCCAACACTCTCCGGTTTCAGCTGCTGAACGCCACGACGGCCTACCCGGATGCCGTCGCCGCGGACAACGACCAGCAGCTCGGATCCTTCAGCGGCCACGCTTGGCAGGTGGACTTTGCTCACGCTACCCGGGACTGGCAGTGGCGAGTGAACGCCTCAGAGACCGACGAAGACTTCCGCGCTGACAGCGGCTTCGTGCCCCGGGTGGGGGTCCAACAGGTTTTCTTCGACGCCAGCCGCTTCTTTTGGCCGCAGGAGGACAGCTGGTTCTCCAGGCTACGAGCGCGCATCAATGGCATCCTGATCCAGACCCAGGATTCCGACCTCGTGGAGCAGGGAGTCAACATCGAATTCTTCTATGAAGGGCCAAAGCAGAGCCGCATCGCTGTCGGCATCCGGCCCAATGAGGAGGCCTTCCGGGGCCAGTCCTTCAAGAATGTCCGCGGTGACATTCGTGCCTCTTTCAGGCCCACCGGAGATCTCAGCCTGGAGCTTTTCGTGCGAGGAGGCGAAATCATCGATTTCACCAACGTTCGCAAGTCAGATTTCCGCCGTGTCGAGCCATCTATGGAATTCAATCTCGGCCGACGCATCTCCGGAGAGCTCTCTTACACTTGGGAAGAATTCGAGTTCCAGGGCCAGAAGTTCCTGGAAGCAAACCTCGCCCAGAGCACCTTGCGATACCACTTCAATGTGCGCACCTTCGTGCGAGCGATTTTTCAGTACCGCGATGTGGAGCGGGATCTCGCCCTCTACAACCCTGGAATCCAGCTTCCTCCCAAGCAAGAGGAACTCTTCTCTCAACTTCTGTTTTCCTACAAGCTAAATCCCCAAACCGTCTTGTTAGCGGGCTACTCGGACACTGCCCAGGGCAACGAGTCCATCGACCTGACCCAACGCAGCCGAAGTTTCTTCCTAAAGATCGGCTACGCTTGGCTGCGGTAGCTCTGCCCTCTCTCCAACAGCCTCGATCGAGGCGAAGAATTCAACCACCCCTCGGCGCTCGAGAGGCCATCCATGATGGGTTTCGGTCCAAGAAACCGGAACGGGCCAAGGTGCTCTGACGCTACCCCTGGCGTGGTATCATCACCGTCCGCGCGCCACTCCGGCGGCGCTCAACCATCGAGAATTTCGGGCAGCGACTCATCCCGCCCGCTGAATGCAAACGAAGGAGGTTCGCCTTGAGCCGTTTCCCCGGTGTTGACTTTCTTGACCTGGACACTCAACTTACCGACGAAGAGCGTTTGGTCCGAGACACCGTACGTGCCTTCGTAGACGATCGAGTCCTGCCGATTATCGAGGACTGCCACCGAGAGGCCCGCTGCCCCATCGAGCTGGTCCCAGAAATGGCCGAGCTGAATCTGTTCGGCGCCACCATCGACGAATATGGCCTCCCGGGTCTCGGCAACGTCGCTTATGGCCTGATCATGCAAGAGTTGGAGCGAGGCGACTCCGGGCTCCGCAGCTTCGTTTCGGTTCAGAGCGCCCTGGTGATGTACCCCATCTACGCTTTCGGCTCCAAAGAGCAGAAAGACCGCTGGATTCCTGCCCTCGCTTCCGGCGAGGCCATCGGTTGCTTCGGTTTGACCGAGCCGGACTTCGGCTCCAATCCCGGCGGCATGCGCACCAAGGCCCGGCGAGACGGCAATGAGTGGGTTCTCAACGGCTCCAAACAATGGATCACCAACGGCACTATCGCCGACGTGGCTGTGGTTTGGGCCCATACGGACGACGGGGTACGGGGCTTCTTGGTCGAGAAGGGAACGCCGGGATTTACCTCCTCTGACCAGCACGGTAAATTTTCCCTCCGGGCTTCTATCACCTCGGAGCTCGGATTCCAGGACTGCCGCATTCCGGCAGAGAACCTCTTGCCGAAGACCGAAGGGCTGAAAAACGCTCTCATGTGTCTCAATCAGGCTCGGTACGGCATCGCCTGGGGCGGACTCGGCTCTGCCATGGCGACTTACCAGTGCGCTTTGGACTACTCGAAAGAACGCTTGCAATTCGGTGGTCAGCCCATCGCTTGCCATCAGTTGGTTCAGGAGAAGTTGGTCTGGATGGTCAGCGAGATCAGTAAGGGTCAGGCTCTCGTTCTCCAACTCGGACGCCTCAAGGACGCCGGTAAGGTCAAACACCACCAGATCTCGCTGGGCAAGCGCAATAACGTTTGGGTCGCCCGAGAGTCCGCCAAATTGGCTCGCGACATTCTCGGCGCCAACGGCATCGTCGACGACTTCCCGGTTATCCGCCACATGCTCAATATCGAGTCGGTGTTCACCTACGAAGGGACCCACGATATCCACGGCTTGGTCATTGGAGAGAAAATCACCGGCATTCCGGCTTTCAACCCTCCGGAGCGCCCCCAGCGGAAGGCTAGCAAGCCCGCCGCAGCGGTTACGGCTGGAGAATCCAGCTGATGTCTGTCGATGGTTTCGAACAGGGTCTCATTCGAGTCACTGAGCTAGCAGCCCTGGCTGCCGCTCAGACCATGGGTTACGGAGATAGTCATAGCTCAGACAAAGTCGCCGTGGAATCCATGCGCCGTGAGCTCGACCTGCTCCCCATGGCAGGCCGTATCGTCATCGGTGAAGGGGAGCGAGATGAAGCTCCTATGCTCTTTATCCATGAGGAGTTGGGTGCCTTCAAGGGTACGGAAGACGAGAACGTCCAAGGGGTTGACATCGCGGTAGATCCGCTGGAGGGCACAGGGTTGTGCGCCACCGGTGCGGGAGGAGCCGTAGCGGTACTGGCTGCCTCGGAAAGAGGCGGCCTACTCGAGGCCCCAGATGTCTACATGGACAAAATCGTCGTAGGCCCCACCGCCCGGGGCGCTGTTCACCTGGATGCTCCGGTCGCCGAGAACCTACGCAACATCGCCTCCGCTTTCAACCGGGAAATCAGCGATCTAACCGTTGTCGTCCTGGACCGTGATCGACACCGACAATTGATCCACGATATTCGCCGCGCAGGGGCCCGCATCCGGTTGATCGCTGATGGAGACCTTTCTGCCGGAATCTCCGCAGCGGTGCGCGGCACGGGCGTGCACGCCGTCATGGGAACTGGGGGGGCTCCGGAAGGAGTGATAACCGCAGCTGCCATGCGTTGTTTGGGAGGGGAAATCTATGGTCGTCTAACGGCCTTGAACAAGGAGCAGGAACAACGTTTGGAAGAGATGGGCATTCGCGACGTGGACCGTATCTACAGCGCGGAAGAGTTGGCCCCGGGAGATCAGCTCCTGTTCAGTTGCACCGGCGTAACAGACGGCGAGATGCTTCGTGGAGTCCGCTTTTTCGGCGGAGGATCACGCACCTCAACGCTCTTCATGTCGCGGCAACGGGGAATCATTCGCTTCGTGGACACCATTCACCGCGAAGACGACACTGCACCCGTCCATTTTCAATAGAGAGCGAGGCTCTTCACCGCGGCTCGCCGGCTCTACCCTCGAGAGCCGCCGAAGTAGCTTTCGCCAAGAACTTTCAGGTTTAGACATGATCAAACCCGACCATTGGATTCGGCTGTGGGGAGAGAAGGGCGGCGCCGACCCCTATGACCCGGATCTCGTCAACTCCGCTAGCTACGACCTTCGGCTGAGTGAGCACTGGATCTGCCCGACTCGCGATCCGGAGGACTTTTCCTCGGCCAAGTGCAAGCTGTTCCCGGGAGAGGTGGTTCTGGCCTCGACCTTGGAGTACGTCCGCATTCCTCGCGGAGTCGCCTGCGACCTCAAGCTGAAGTCAACTCTCGGTCGCCTGTGGATCAACCACTCTTTGGCAGGCTGGTGCGACCCGGGCTTCGAAGGAAACATCACCCTCGAGCTTCAAAACCTCGGCCCGGAACCCTTCGTGCTAGATGCAGGGAGACGCATTGCCCAACTGATTTTCATCGCTATGGAGTCGGAACCGGAGGTTGCCTATGGCGACCCAGGATCCTCCAGCCACTACCAAGGCCAGCGAGGAACAACCCGGGCTCGCCGCTGACCCATCTCCCCCCCAGAAGATGATTGCCGGAAACCTCAAGACCATGGACCTTGCGGAGCTGCTTCAGTGGCTCTCCCAAAGTCAGAAGACCGGCACCTTGGTCATCAATAATGGCAAAATCGAAAAGAAGTTGTACCTAAGTGAAGGGCGTATCGTCTCCTCGTCTTCGTCCGACCCCAAAGAACACCTCGGCCATTTCCTGGTCAGTCAAGGACTGATTACGGAGGAGCAACTCTCCGACGCCGTTCGTCAACAAACCGCGACGAAGAACCTATTGGGCAAGATTCTGGTCAGCTCAGAAGCTGTCACCGAAGACGACCTGCACCGCTTGTTGGTCCTCAAGGCGGAAGAGAGTATCTTCGATATCTTCACTTGGCTGGATGGCGAGTTCCGCTTCCTCCACGACGAGCTCCCCAAACGAACCTTCATCCCCTTGAGCTTGGATCTGACAGGGATTCTGATGGAAGGAGCACGCCGGGTCGATGAGTGGCACCGGATCCGGGAGGTCATTCCAGACCTCGCCTCCATTCCCGTCTCTGTCACAGACCTGACGGATCCGGACCAGAGCGCAGGGGCACAGAAGATTCTCGCTTTGGTGAACGACGAAAGTAGCGTCGAAGAGATTCAAGAGGAGACTCACTCAACGGCCTTCTTCGTCTGTAGTGTTCTTTTCGAGCAAGTCACCGCCAAGAAACTCAAAATCGTCAAGCCACGCATCGTCAAGATCGAAGTACCCGTGCCGGCTCCAGCTAGCACTCCGCCGCGCTATCAGCAGGGCTATCCGCCCTCTCATCAAGGCCAGCCGCCGCAGCAACCGAATTATGGGGCACCTGCACCTCCGCAACAGGGCTACGCTCCACCGCCCTACGGCTATGCGGCGCCGGCTGGAGGAGGTCCTGGGGAACCCGTCCACAACCCGGCGGCCCAAAACGCCGGCGCCCAGAACCCCACAGGGGCACCTCCCGTAGACGGAGACCCGGACCAGCTAGACCCCGCCGCCATGCTCAGCGCCGCGGATGGTCTCATTGCTCAAAACGACTTTGAAAGAGCGATGCGGTACCTCCGCGCCGCCCGAAATATTCGCCCCGAGGACCGCTCTCTTGAATCGGCCGTAAAGAATGCTGAGCAGAAGATCCGCGGCGCCATAGAAAGGTCTGGCCTATCCCTCAACCGGGTTCCGAAACTCGCCGTCAGCATGGACCAATTGACCTCCCTAGATGTCTCTGCCCAGGAAGGCTTCATCCTCACTCGTATCGATGGCACCTATGACTTGAAATCAATCCTCAAGATCAGCCCAATGCCGGAGATCGATGCCCTCATCCTGTTCTCAAAGCTCTTCCAGGCTGGCCATATCAAAGTCTGAACATTCCCAAGAAAAACTCTGGAGGCGCTGATAGCTCCGCTTGTCTCAGAGACAACTTCTGGCGGTTTGGTCCCATGGGCCTTTTCCATGAGAACCGGGACGGAGCTTCTCCTTCTCTGTAGAGCTGACTCAACAATGGGCCAGAACCTCCTCTGGTAAAGCCTAGCCCCAGAGTTGAATTCTGCATTAGTAATGTTCGTCCTTCCTGCCTGTTCCGGACCTGTAACCCGGGTGCATGAAAGAGAGATCTCGCGCTCCAGGGAGTGCTCGACCGAAGGGCCCTACCTACTCCTCGGCGATGACATAAATTTTTCCAGCTCCGTAGTCCGACACGTAGATGCGTCCGTCCGGAGCTACTTCGACAGCATTGAAACTAAATGTTGGGAAGCGCACTGAGGTGCTCGAAAAGCCGGTAGCAAAAACTTCCGGAGTGTAGCCTCCTGACCCGTCGGGAACCAGACGCCTCAAGCTTCCATCCGCGGAATCCGTAGCGAATATCTCGCCATCCCGACCCAGAGCAATAAAGTCGATACGAGTCCCTAGATTGTCCGCCAAAACGGCCTCGACGCCGCTCTCCAGGTCATAAGCAACGATCTGGTTGGAAAAGGGAACCCCACCAACGAATCTTGTGAGGACTGCCGCCAACAGGATTCGATCATCGGTGACGATCAAACCGTCTGCTCGCGTCGATGAGCGGAAGGTCGACACGCTTCCAGCTGCATCGATGCGCAAAATACTTCCTGATGTCCTTCCTACATAGAGGTCCCCGGTCGCACCGTCGTAAGCGATCCCAGTCAGATTGCCGGTTGGCACGAACCAACCGGGTGAACCGTTCGGGTGAATCTGCTGGACGCCCCCGAGGCCTCCTCCCAGTTGGGTCACAAAAAGACCCCCAGACGGATCCCTCGCTACATCGACCCAGGTAGTTCCAGAACCTGAGCTCAGCGTGGTCGTTTTTCCGTTTCTTCTTACCCGAGTCAGGTCGCTCTTGACCGGTAGCCCAGGTAGCTGATTAGCTTGGGCTTCACACACAAAGATCTGTCCCGCTCCCACAAGGGCCATTCCCTCTGGACCATCGAGCCCAGCGGCAACCTCCTCGACCGAATAACCCGCCGGCACAACCACTTGAGCACCCACAGGCCCTCCTAGTGATAGGCAAAGAACACCTACAATTACCGCACCGAGGCCTAGTTGTTTCTTCACGTCCGCGCTCCTCGTTGTAGAGGCCAAGAGTGTCGTTCCTGTTTTTCCTACGATCGACGCCGGCGCCCCTTGCAAACTCGAAAGGCTGTGATCAGGCTGTAGGAGAACGAATAGCTGACGAGAACAAATTTGTTCCCCGTCTTTACCATCAATCACAGAGAGCCTAACGACCCAGAGCCCTATTCAGAATGATGTGACAGAAGGGCGAAATTGAGGGAAAACGACCGACAGCTCCAGGCGCCTGCAGATTTTTGGCTCACCCCGGTACGACCAATCAGAATTCCTCATTCCAACCTTGAGGACGCTCAGTCTATCACGCCCCCGAGAACCCTATTGGAATCCTTTGGTGAAGCTTCCTCTGCCTACGAACGGGTCTCCGGAGATGACTCTGGCTCAACAGATTGCAAGATCCTCGACAGATCTCGACTTTGCCCTCAATGCGACGCCAGCCTTCAAGAAATCTTCCGGATTCTCTTTCAGACAGCCGCCTCCTATCAGGGCACAAGGTACCGGAAAGAGCACTTTCGGATCCAGCCAGCTGAAAATCAATTTCTAGTGGGGGTAGCGAACGACCATGAGGGTCCGATCATCTTCTTGGGGCCGCCCCGTACCAAAACTCTCCAAATCCTCGAACACGGCATCGGCGACCCGGCGTGCATCTTCTCCTTGATGGCGACTGGCTACCTCCAGGAGACGCTCTTGTCCGTACTCCTCCATGGCTCCGGTGGAGGTCATATCAGCCCCCTGGGCCCAGCCCAGAGTCTCGACGATGCCATCGGTGTAAAGGAGTAACATGTCACCTGGCTGTAGCTTCACGAACCCTCGCTCATAGGTGGCGTCGGGGATGGGGCCGAGCACAGCGCCACCCTCCCGTAGAGACTTTTGGGTACCATCTGCCCGCAGTAAGATGGGTGCAGGGTGACCGCAGTTGACGTAGATGAAATTTCCATTCAGCTCGAGCTCACCATAGACCATAGAAACGAATCGGCTGGTCAGTGTGCTGCGGTGAATAATCTGATTCAACCGCTCCACCGTCCGCACGATCTTGAAGTCCCGAGCCATGCCCATGCGAAGGCCGGTGTAAATGTCCCGAACCTGCAGGGCTGCGGGCAATCCGTGGCCGGTGACATCCGCTACGGCCAACCCAAGAATCTTGTTAGTGAGAGGAATGTAGTCGAAAAAGTCTCCGCCGACGCTGTCCAGGGCCTCCTCGCGAGCATAGACATCGAAAGGGCCGAATTCTGGGGCACGCTTGGGCAGAATAGACGCCTGGATCTTGCGAGCCTCACGAAACACGTCGAGCAGCCTTTCGTGGCGAAATTTCTGGTTGATGGCATGACGTAGGATGCCCAGGGAAACGAGAATGCTGTCCCGATTGAACCCCGCTTCGACGTTGAAGGCGAGAATGTACTCCCCCTCACCCACTTCGATGCAAGCAAACTCGCGCACCCCAAGGCGGTCCTCGAGTTCCGGATCTACGGAGGGGTCATCTGCATCCATGAACACGACTCCCCGGAGGACACATTGATCCAATGGGGGATAGCTGCGGGGAACTCTGAGGCCTTCGGGGAGTGGCTTGGCATCAGCGAAGGTAGCCTTGAGGAGATATTCTTTGCCGTCTCTTTGATAGAGCCGACCGCCCCAAATGCCCAACTGGTCTCGAAACTCTCGAATGGCGGTTTCCACTAGCGTATGAACCATCCGACCTAGGTCTTCGGTCTCACCAATGGCCGCCACGGCCCGCTCCACGTTCTTGATCAGTCCCTGATAGTCGAGGGCTGAGAGTTTCTCGGTGGTCACTGAGGATCCTTTTTTAACAAATGAAGAAGGCGGGAAAGGTAGATAGGTTCGGCGGCACGCAGCCTACCACGACTGCTCTCTCAGACCTCCCTCAGCCGGCATCGATGAGCTGGCGGACAATGGCATCCTGGGCCTGCTTGGCTCGCCAATTGCTCCGAGTGCCATTCATCAGAATCGAAAAGACATAGGTCCTACCGGAGCGAGCCTTGGCATAGCCGCTGACAGCGGACACATCTCTCAGGGTTCCGGTTTTCGCGAACACGTTGCCGCGATAAGGCGGAGCCGCCAAGCGCTTCTTCCAGGACTGACCCGGTTCGCCGCTATAGGGCAAAGTGCGCATGAATTCACTCCCCCAGCGGTGGAAGAACATCTCCCGAAGCAGCGTCGTTACTTGGACTGGAGAAAAGCGATTGCCCCGACTCAAACCGGAACCGTCAGCCATATGAAAAGTCCCGGTCTCGATACCCAAAGTAGCGACGAATTCGGTCACCGCCTGAATACCGGACGCCCAGTCCCCCTGTCCGCAATGACGTGCTCCAAGCAGCTTTAGGAGACTCTCCGCATAGAAATTCTGGCTCCTCTTATTGATCACCTCGAGAGTGGTCAGCAAGTCGCTGCGATAGGTGGTGACCCTTTTCCAGGTACCGGAAGGAGGAGAGCCTGACAACATCATTCTTCCCGAGAGAGTAATCCCCTCTTCCCTGAAAGCAGCGCGCAAAGCGGCAGCGAAGTATTGCACCGGATCCTCCACCGTCACCCAATACTCAGCTGGCTTCGCCGAGACCGGAAGAAAGCCCCCAACCTCAATATTGTGGGTGCCTGGCTGACGATCGATCACCACTTTCGCGCCCTTTCCGGAGGCCCGGGTCGTGCCAGTTACAGAAATTTGAAAGAGCTCTAGGGGAGGATCTAACTCGACGCGAAGGGGCCGCCCCACGGTGGCAGCAGGCGTTACCCGCACCAAAACACAATTGTCATTGAAGGACAGAGCTCCGATGGGCGCCTGATACCACTTGGACAGTTGCTCCTTGGGCCAACTGGCATGGACTTTGTCGTCGCTAAAGAGGCCGTCGACCAAAAGAATATCGCCTTCGATATGGCGTATCTCATGGCGTAGGAGCTCACGAGCCCACTGGCGAAAGACCCCATAGGGATCTCCGAAATGGTGGCGACCGGAAATGTTCGGATCTCCCCCGCCCAATACCGCCAAGTCCCCTTCCAGCACCCCTGCTTTGACTCCGCCTCGAGCCATCAGCCGAGTCTCTAGAAAGTACCCTGGGCCAAAGGAGTCCAATACAGCAGCGGTGGTAAACAACTTGGCATTCGAGGCAACGATGCGGAGCTGATGCCCCGCGCGGTTGAAGACGGTTTCCCCACTCTCCAACTCCAGAATATGGACTCCCATCTGAGGTGCTAGCTTCTCGGCGATCTGCACCTGCTTCAGGAGACTTTGCCGTAGAGAGGCAGAAGCCCCTGAAAAGTCCTCGGAGGCAGCCTCCTGCCCCATCACGCCGCTCACCCAAAGGCTGACCAGCAGTACTCCCCCCCGGGCACCGAGCAAGAGGCCGCCGAGCAAGAGGCCGCCAATTCGCGTCTGTTTCAAAGTCCACATCTCCTCTTCAGCTCATCGATTCATCATCTCCTCATCGATCCACTGTGGTTAACTCAGGCCGCTTCCCGCTCCGCAGTCGCCCCGCCTCTCCTCTAGAGCTAACTGCCTTCGGCGCTGGTCGGGAGGAGATCAAATCCGGCAACGACCTTGGGCCACCACTCTTGCACCGACAATTCGATTCGAATAACATTTCAAGATATCTATGATTTCTGTAGTTCCCTGCGAAATTCTACCCTCCCTGACGAAACCAATGTCCCTATTTTCACGTTTTTGCCGCTGGTTCCGGTTCACCGCTGCCTTACTCCTTGGCTCTGGGTTGGCTGGTTGTAGCTCATTACCAACGGTAGCCGAGCTAGAAAGAGGATTGATCTCCGGCCGCTTCATCTCCATCGCAGGCCAACAAGTTCATATCGATGAGCAGGGCCAGGGCGATCCCGTCTTCCTGGTTCACGGGTTCGGGGGATCCACCTTCAGCTGGCGAGAAGTCCTACCGGAGCTTGCCAAGCAACACCGAGTAATCGCCCTCGACCTCAACGGTTTCGGCTTTACGGAGAGGCCTCGAAAGTTGACCCGGTACGCCCGATCCGGCCAGATCCGCTTGATTCTCAGCGTCATGGATGCCCTGGGAGAAGACAGCGCCCATTTCATCGGGCATTCCTACGGTGGTGGGGTGATCACAGCCATGGCAGCCTTACACCCGAAGAGAGTTCGATCCCTGGTTCTGGTGGATTCTACCGCTCCAAATTGGGCCCTAGCTCGCCAAAACAACCTTGCCGAGCTCTCTCCCCTCACCTGGCTTTTCGTCCGGTCCTACGCCCTACGCCCCGCCAATGTTCGCAAGGCCCTCGAACGGTCTTGGTTCGACGACAGCCAGGTCACCGATCAAGTTGTCGATGCCTACTACACTCGCCTTCGGATCGCTGGAGCCGCCCGCGCCTATCGGGGCCTGTCGACGGCTACAAAGTCGCCGGATGAAGAGAAGTTGATCGTCCTACAAGACATTCAGCAACCGGTACTCATGGTCTGGGGTGCAGATGACACTTTGATCCCAGTTGCCGCCGCTCAAGTCGCAGCAGATGCCCTACCCAATGGTCGTTTGGAGATCCTAGAAAACTGCGGACATTCCCCCATGGAGGAACGCCCGCAAGCCTTTCTGGACTCAGTGCGACCTTTCCTCGCTTCCCTCCCCACCAGAAAAACGCTCTAGCGCCGGGGGATGCTAGACTGCGACGAAATTTCGTCCACACGAAACCCTCTGCTGGGAGGAGGGCTATCTCGAGGGAGAGCGGCTTATGAACCTGATCAGCCTTCTCGGCTTGCTGACTCTTTTGGGCCTCGCCTGGGCCCTGTCTTACCACCGAACGCGCATCAATTTTCGCACGGTCGCTTGGGGGTTGGGACTACAGTTTCTCTTCGCCGTGATCATTCTGCGAGAGGACTACTGGAGCTATGTAGGAATGGGAGTCCTCGGCCTACTCATCATGGCGTTTATTTGGCGTGATGACCTGGACGGCGGCGGTGGACGGGTCAAGACTCTAGCAACATTCGGTGGCGCCGCTGCCATCGCCTTTGGTTTTGCCCGCTTCTTCCCGGGACCCATTCCCATCTTGCTGGTCGGCCTGATCGTGAGCCTATTTATCCTAGGGCGCCTGCAGCCGACCTCGGGTGCCCAACGGTACCTCTCGACCCTTTTCGTCTCTCTAGGCGTGGCTTGGTTCATCTCACGGGGAGTCAATGGGCAAGCTCTGTTTCAAGCCCTATCAGACAAGGTCGCGAACTTCCTCAGCCTGTCTGACTATGGTGCCCAATTTCTCTTCGCAAACCTCTCCGACCCTCAACACTTCTTCCCAGGAGACGGCAGCCCATGGCCCGGTTTCGGGTTCCAATTCGCTTTCAAGGTCCTACCCACCATTGTTTTCTTCGGTGGGTTCATGGCGATTCTCTACCACCTCGGCGTGATGCAGAAGGTCATCGAAACCCTCAGCCGCTTCATGCGTTGGACCATCGGTACGAGCGGCGCCGAGACGCTTTCCTGTAGCGCCAATGTCTTCGTGGGGCAAACGGAGGCCCCTCTGCTGATCAAACCTTTTCTGGCGGGAATGACCAACTCGGAGCTACTGACCATCATGGTGGGGGGCTTCGCCACCATCGCTGGCGGAGTTCTAGCGGGCTACATCTCCTTCGGCGTACCCGCCGGGCATCTCATCGCTGCCAGCGTCATGTCTGCGCCCGCTGCCTTGGTGGTGGGCAAGATCATCTTTCCGGAAACGGAACACTCGGAAACCGCTGGGGATGTGGAATTACCCAAAATCTCCTCTGGGGACAATGTCATCGAAGCCGCCACCAACGGCATCACCGACGGCCTCAAACTAGCGGTCAACGTTGGCGCCATGCTACTGGGATTCATCGCCCTGATTTCGGTCCTCGACCTACTTCTCAACTGGGCAGATGGCTGGATCGATGGCCGTTGGCTCGGCGGGGAACACTATGACTATCTGGCTCAGGGCCTATCCCCCGCGGTGGGCGAGTTCAAGGGCTTCTTCCCCGGCTCGCTCCAGACCCTTTTCGGCACGCTCTTGCGACCCCTGGCCTGGCTCATGGGTGTCCCATGGAGCGATGCGGCGGCGGTGGGCAATCTTCTCGGGGTGAAACTCTCCCTCAACGAGTTCGTCGCCTACGGAACACTTGGAAGTTACCTCCAACAAGGGGTCCTATCCGAGCGCGCCATCATCATCTCTACCTACTCCCTGTGCGGATTTGCCAACTTCTCGTCCATTGGTATCCAAATCGGTGGCATCGCAGCCCTGTGCCCGGACCGCAAGAAGGACCTCGCCAAAGTAGGCCTCAAGGCGATGATGGGAGGCGCCATCGCATCCTGGCTCACCGCTACGATTGCGGGAATCCTGATCACCTAGAGGCCGGTGCGCCACCTCCGCAAGCACTAACCTCTTGGAGAATGCTCTCTTGGCGGGCAGATCGAAGACCGTCTCACCCTAGGCCCTTGGGAGAGCGCTATGGAAGAGTGCTGATGCTCGTTGGGTCGCGAGGAAAGGCCGGCCCTGAAAAGAGCCGTCATGAAGAATCCGTGGGAGTCGACGGCATCTGGCGGAGACGATGGTCGAGAGAGAGAACCGGAGTCCTGTGCAGAAAGCCCGCACAGGACTCGAGTCCAACTTCCCTCGACCTCTCTACCTACCGGAGGCTAGCCCCCGGCCTTCTTGAGAAAGCGGAAGAAATCACCCTTCGTCGAGAGCACAACAGTGGTGTCTGCATCGAAAGTCTTCTTATAGGTTTCCAAAGTCTTGAGGAGCTCGTAGAACTCTCGAGACTCCCGGCTCTGGTCGTAGGCTTCGGCGTAGATACGCGTCGCTTCGGCGTCGGCTCGGCCGCGAATCTCCTCGGCAGTCTTGTAAGCCTCCGAGATGATCTGACTGAGCTCCCGCTCCATTTCACCGCGAATTCGCGACGCCTCACCTTCTCCCTCGGATCGGTAGCGGGCAGCGATCCGCTGGCGCTCGGCAATCATGCGATCCTCCAGCGCTTTGCGGACATCCTTTTCAGCATAGTTGATGCGCTTGAACTGGACGTCCAGGATCTCGATACCGAGATCACTGGTCCGCGACTGAGCCTTCTCGAGAATTTCCAACCGAATCTTCTCTCGCCCCGCATCAATGGGTTCCAGTACGCTGGTCTCTTCGGTGACCACATCGCCCTCTTCCGGCTGGCGGTTGGAAGTGCGCACCGCTTCGACCAAGTTGTAGTTAGCGATAGCATTGCGAGTTTCGCCGTCGAGAATGTCGTCCAGGCGCCGACGAGCCCCCTGCTCGTCCCGCAGACGCTCGAAGTATTTCAAGGGATCGATAATCTGCCAGCGGGCATAGGTGTCGACGAAAATGAACCGCTTGTCTTTGGTAGGCAGCTGATTGCGCTCGCCATCCCACTCCAGAAATCGGCGATCGAAACGGCGCACCTTTTGGATCACCGGTATCTTGAAGTGGAGTCCCGCTTTGGTGATCGCACCGCCTCCTGCTTCCACAGCTTTGCCGAAAAAGGAACCATCCGCGGATCGGGGAACAGGCTTACCAAATTGGGTGATGATCACCTGCTCGCGCTCGTCGACCACGAAGGCCGACCCAGCGACGCCGACAATGAGAAGGAAGAGGACAAAAATCGCTACGTAACGGGCCATTAGGAACCCCCTCCCGGCTTGTTGGTAACACCATCCAGGTTGAGCAACGGCAATACCCCACCAGCTTCGTCATCCAGCACTAACTTCTTGCCAACTTTGGGCAGGATCTCGTCCATCGTCTCTAGATAAAAACGAGTGCGGGTAACTTCCGGCGCCTTACGGTACTCCGCGTACAAGGCAAGGAAGCGAGCCGCGTCACCTTTTGAACGGTTGACCCGGTCCAAGGCATAACCCTCCGCTTCCTCGACCATCGCAAGGGCCGTTCCCGAAGCTTTGGGAACCAACTTGTTTCGCTCCTCCTGAGCCTGATTGATGGTGGTCTCCTTGTCTTGCTCAGACCGGTTCACCTCGTCGAAGGAAGGCTTGACTCGACTCGGAGGGTTGACGTTCTGCAACACCACTTGGTCCACCACCAAGCCCATGTCGTAGAGATCAACCAGGCGTTGAAGTTTTTGATGCATCAGGTCCGCCACCTGGGAGCGCCCCACGGTGATGACCTCGTTGACGGTCCGATCCCCTACCACTTCGCGCATGACCGCCTCGCTGAGGTCAGCGAAAGTATCTTCCACGTTGTTCACTCGGAAAAGGTACCTTTCGGGATCTTGAATCCGGTACTGGACCACCCATTCGACCTCGGCGGCGTTGAGGTCGCCGGTCAGCATGTTGGCTTCGTCCTCAATGGTCTTGTACTCGGTCCGTTGGTCGCGGCTCTGGCCCGTTGACCGAAAACCGAATTCCTGCTTGAGCTGCCGTTGTACAGGAACCAGGATGACCTCGTCGATACCCAAAGGCATCTTGAAATGCAGCCCTGGTCCCTTGACCCTGTCAGGTTCAAAGGCGCCGAAGCGCAGCACGACTGCTTGCTCTTCCGGTTGAACGGTATAGAAGGTACTTCTTGCCACCATCATCACCAACACCACCACGATGATCAGCCTCACCACGTTGGGCTGTACCTTTGGCAAGTTGATGTCCATTTTTGGCGTACCCTGGTCGAATTGCCCGTTGGACATATTTCTGAAACCTCCACTTCCCCTAATGCGCGGCCCTAATGCATGGCCCTAATGAATGGGTTGTCGCTCTTTGCCAGGCTACCGGAGGTAGCAGGGGATGGCAAGCAGCCCCAAAGGGGCGCGATCTCCGTCTCTCGCCTGTCCCAAGGCTTTTTTCTAGCGACTTTCGAGCCATCCATGCCTGGCCTATCCCGGCGCCGGAACCAACGCCCCCCTCGGTGGCCAAGGTGCAGCACCTTTGCTTCCCGCGGTCATAAAAAAGCCCCATTCTCACCGAGTGGGCTCAGCTCTTGTGATGTCTATTCCTCGCTTGGGTCAACGTTTGGCGACAAATTTCGTACTCCTTCATCAGAGAAAGTCATCGGCCACCATCGTGCCGGCGCTGAGCCTGGCCGCTACGGGAAAGGAAGTGACATGGGTTCCTGGTACCAAGATCTCCGCTTTGGGGCTCGTTTGATGAGGAAGAGCCCAGAAATCACCCTGGTAGCGGTCATCGCATTGGCCCTCGCCATCGGAGCTGCTAGTACGATCTTCAGCGTCGTCAACGGTATGTTGCTCCAACCGTTACCTTTCCCGGACCCCGATCGCTTGGTAGCCATTTGGCAGGTCAATTCGGAAACCCCCGAAGTATGGAGGACCGCCGCAGCAGATAACTTTGCAGACTGGCGCAGCAAAAGCAGCTCTTTCGAGCACATGGCTGCTATCCGCAATCGTTCCTTTACCTTCACAAGCTTCGAGACACCGGAGACCCCTCTCGTCCGGGAGGCTTCCTACGGCTATTTCGAGATCCTCGGAGTCAGCCCTCTGGTAGGCCGTACTTTTCGCCCTGAAGAGGATCGAGTAGGAGGTCCGCCGGTCCTCCTACTCTCCTACCAGCTGTGGCAGAGCAGATTCGGCGGCGACCGAGACGTGGTCGGAAAAACCACCCAGCTCGACGGACGTCCCTACGAGATCATCGGTGTCTTACCTGCCGATTTCGACAACCCGGCTTCGGGACTAGATGTCAAACCGAAGGCTTGGGTGCCACAGGCGCTGCCGGAGACTGGGTTGGCCCGGCTCGGCAACAACGGAAACCTCGTGGTGGCTCGTTTGCGCGAAGGTGTTTCCATCCATCAGGCCCAGGAGGAGATGACTCGGCTCTCAGAACAGCTGAGACAGCTCAGGCCAGAGAGAAACGTCCGCGTCGAAGCTCACGTTACTCCTTTGGGGGAAAATCTAGTTCGAGGAGTCCGGCCGGCACTCCTTCTTCTGCTGGGCGCCGTACTCTTCGTGCTCCTGGTGGCCTGTGGCAACGTCGCCAACCTCCTCCTCACCCGGGCCGTGACTCGCCGCCGCGAGATTGCCTTGCGCCGCGCTCTTGGAGCCAGCCTGCCGCGGCTAACTCGCCAATTGATCTCGGAAAGCCTCCTCATGGCCCTCCTGAGTGGCGGACTGGGTCTACTCGCTGCCTATGGGGGAACCAGCCTGGTGAGCAGTTTGATTCCAGACGGCCCCGGAGTGCCCCGCATCGCGATTCGCTTGGACACCACTGTGCTTGCCTTCACCCTAGCAGTGAGCCTCCTCACAGGCTTTCTATTCGGCCTGGCACCGGCCCTTCATGCCCTGCGGGGTGATCTCGAGGGGAGCCTTGGAGAGGGTACCTCTCGCTCCACGGAAACCGCGGGAGGGAAGCGCATTAGAGACGGGTTGGTGGTCGCTGAAGTGGCCCTTTCACTGGTTCTGCTGGTCGGCGCCGGGTTACTAATGCGCAGCTATCAACAGCTCGAGAGCCTCGACCCGGGAGTGGAGAAAACAAATGTCTTGACCTTTCGGGTCTCAACCCGAGGCCCAGACTATCGAGAGAGCTCTCAAAGGGAAGCATTTTTCCAGAGAGCCGTGGAAGGCCTCGGATCTTTGCCGGCGGTGGAATCGGCGGGAGCTGCCCAGGCCATGCCCTTCTTTGGGTTGTTTCAGAGTTCTCCGGTTGTGCTGGACGCACAGGCCTTGCCAGAGCCGGGTTCCGAACCCCAGGTCTTGATTCGCCGCCTCACACCGGGTTACCTAGAAACCCTCCAGGTTCCCCTTTTGCGGGGCCGTCCCCTGTCGACTCGAGATATCTCGACAGCCCCGCCCGTGGCCCTGGTGAGCCGTACCATGGCTGAGGAGCTCTGGGGGAGCCAGGACCCCCTCGGTGAGACCATCACGGTGAAGGATGGGCTGGGAGTCTCCCGCCGCGTCGTCGGCATCGTCGGCGACGTCCGGAGCAACCTGAATCCCCCAGAACCCCAATCGATTCTCTATCTGCCGGTTGCCCAAGATCCCTCCCCCCAGAGCATGGGTTTCGCGATCCGCACCCGCACCGATCGTCCTCTCTCCCTCCTTTCTGCAGTGCGACGGGAAATTCAAGCTGTGGACTCCAACATGCCCGTCTATCAGGTCCGCACCCTCGAGGAAACCATTGATCTGATGGACTGGCGGCTTCGCTTCCTCATGTCCCTGCTGAGTTGCTTTGCCGCTCTAGCCCTGATTCTGGCGACCACGGGAATCTATGGAGTTCTCTCCTACGGAATCTCTCAACGTAGCAAGGAAATCAGTATTCGGATGGCTCTGGGAGCCCGACGGGTCGACGTTGTTCGTTTGATCCTCAAGAGCGGCCTCGCTCTGGTCGCAGCCGGAATCACCGCTGGTCTCGCTGCCGCCATGGGCTTTAGTCAATTGCTGAAAGGACAGCTCTACGGCGTCACCGCCATAGATGGGAAGACCTATCTGGCTGTCTCAGGTCTGCTGGTAGCGATCGCTCTAGCTGCGAGCTTCATTCCAGCATTCCGCGCGGCCCGGGTGAACCCCGTTAGAAGCCTGAGCCAACAGTAGCGAGCGAGCTTCGCCTCGGTTATCCTGCCGCTACACTTCGATGAATCGGGCACCAGAATCAATCACGACATAGAGACATCGACAGACCACCACCGGTCGCAACCCAGTCATCCATAGGGAGTTCCCCCATTGCCCTCATACCGAGTCCAGATTGCCGTCATCCTGCTGATCACCTCCCTTGGCCTATCCCTCTGCTCCCTCGTCAGAGCGGATGAGCCTCAGCAACATTCCGACCGAGTTCAACTGGGGGACGACCTCGAGGTGGAAGAGCTAGCTCCGGGCATCTGGCGACACATCTTCCAGATCCCCCTCGCCACCGGACCGTTTCCCGCCAATGGGCTCGTGATCACCTCTGCCGATGGGGCGTTGGTGATCGACACCCCCTGGACTGAAACCCAGACGGTACGGCTACTCGACTGGGTGGAGAAAGATCTCGGTCTGACGGTAGAAGGAGTCGTGGCCACGCATTTTCACCAAGATCGCTTGGGCGGTCTGGCTGTGGTGCACCGCCGGGGCATCACCAGCTATGGCAACGTCAAGACGGCCGAGTTGGTGGACCGGGAAGCCTTCGAACCCCCAAAGGAGTTGTTCCGCAAACGCAAGACCCTGAGATTCGGCAGTCGGAAGATCGAGCTCTTCTTTCCGGGAGCGGGCCATAGCCCTGACAACATCGTGGTTTGGTTGCCTCGGGAGAAGATTCTCTACGGTGGCTGCTTGCTCAAGAGCGGCAGCTCCCGGGGACTCGGCTTCCTCGGTGACGCCAACCTGACTCATTGGCCCATGGCCGTTCGCAAAGTGGATCGAAGGTACCCTAAAGCCAACCTCGTCGTGCCTGGCCATCAGGAACCGGACGGTCGAAAAGCCATCGAAAATACCTTGCGCCTTCTCACCCAAAAGACTCAGGACGCCCAGAATGTTCAGAACTAGAGCCTGAATGGAAGAGCTCAACCGACGAAAGATCCACCATGAGTAGCGACAAAAACTCTCGCATCTCTCTACCTGCCGCCCTCGGCTGGGTTGCCCTCTACCTCCTCGCCGTGGTGATCGCTCAGATCGCAGTGGCTACCGCCTTCTACGGTGGCGGAATCCTCTACTTCACGACTCTGGAAGAGATGGAAGCCGGACAAGCCCTGGCCGAGCTGCAGACGGCGGATCTTTCTCTGCTCATGCAAATCCTTTCGACTCTTCCAAGCCTACTCCTCGTGCTGCTGGTGACTTGGCTCTTCCGCCGCTTCCGAGACGGCCAAGGCCTCTCTTCCTTAGGCCTTGGAAGGCCTGACGGCGGCTGGTTTCGCACCGTGACTTTTGGCCTTGCTGCCGGTTTTCTAGCGGTAGGGCTCATGGTGGCCCTGCTGTGGGCCAGTGGAGGCTATCGATTCACTGGTATCTCCCACTCTTGGTCCACGTGGTGGATGCTTCCAACTCTCGTGGGCGCAGCCTTTGTGGAAGAACTGATCATGCGAGGCTACGTTCTGCAGAAGATCTGGGAGGCCGGTAGCCTAAAATGGGCCGTCATTTTGAGCTCTCTACTCTTTTGGCTGTTCCACTCCTTGAACCCGGCCGCCTGGTCCTCCCCTTTGGTCGCAATCAACCTATTTGGAGCTGGCATCGTCCTGGCCCTAGCCTATTTGGCCAGCGGCAACCTATGGTTTCCCACCGTGGTCCACTTTGCCTGGAATGCCGCTCAGGGTGTCCTCCTCGAGTTGCCCATCAGCGGCATCGAAACCGACGGTCTGGTGGATCTAGAGCTCACTGACAAGCTTCCCTTTTGGCTCACTGGAGGCGCTTTTGGCTTCGAGGCGTCCCTCCTCGCAACCGTCAGCGAAGCCTTCTTGGCCCTGTTGTTTCTTTGGATCTATGAACGCAGGCTAGCAGCGAGCCTCGAGCCAGGTCCGGCCGGATTGACTAGCGAACACTCACCGACCGGATCGCCAACGGAATGACCGGCGGCAGAATCGCCGACTCCTGACGACATGACCTTGCGAGCTATTTGACAGTCCAGCGAACCATGGAAGTTCTCTGCACCACTTGCTGCCAAGAAAAGCGACCGACAGCGACGCCCCTGCCCGCAAGCCATCTCTACCTCAGCAAGCGCCTTCACGACGTCCTCGAGGAGGGCGAGCGCCTCGGGAAAGTAGTGCTCATCCTGTCCGGCAAGTTTGGTCTTGTTCGGCCTCAGGATCTGCTGCCTTGGTACGACCACGCCCTGCTGCCCCAAGAGGTGGAGGGATTGGTTCCGCAACTGACGGAAGCACTCTCCAGAATTGGGGTCAGCCAAATTCATTTCTATGCCCTACCCGCAACGACTCCGGGTTGGCGCCCGTACCACGAGGCCCTGGAGCGAGCCTGCTGGAAGCTCGGGATCCCAGTCCAGCATGCGCTCCCCTTTGGCACAGAGCCACCCACAGAGACGGCGACCGCCCAGCGGCTGCGCGAGCAGGGCTTCACCAGAATCCGAGCTGCCCTGAGCTCGGAGGAAGTCCGCACCTTCAAGGAATGTCTCAGTAAGGAAAGTTGGAACCGACATGAAGGCAATACCGACTCGGGCGGCGTTCGTAACTTACTCCAACGATCCAAAGTAGTCGCTCAGCTGTGCAGAGCTGGGAAACTTCAGGAAATTGCCAACGATGCCATCGGTGTTGGGTCTCGAGCCGTCAAAGCCACTCTCTTCGACAAGAAGCTTGGAGCCAACTGGAAGGTACCCTTTCACCAGGATTTGACCATCGCTGTTCAGGCTCGCCACGAAGCTCCTGGTTTTGGACCTTGGTCCACCAAAGAAGGAATTCCTCATGTTCAGGCACCCACGGAAATCCTCGACTCCATGGTGGCCCTGCGCCTGCACCTCGACGACTGCCCGGCGAACAACGGCGCCCTACGGGTCATCCCCGGAAGTCATCGTTTAGGGCGTTTGCCCCACGAGAGCATCTCTCGGCTCCGCCAAGGCGATAGAGAAACCCTCTGTGAAGCCTCCGCCGGCGACGTTTGGCTCATGAAACCCCTGCTCTTCCATGCCTCTAGCCGATCCGATCAGCCGACCCACCGCCGCGTCCTCCACGTGGAGTATTCGGCGATGACTCTACCCGCTGGCCTCCGGTGGGCAGAGTAGCTCCACTCTTCACAAATTCCACCAGCGAGTAGGTACCCATCATGGACAAAGACACCCCCCGGTACATTCGGGAACATTTTCTAACCCTCAAACAGTTGTGCGAAAAATCGACTGTTACAGGAGAGGAAATTCTTCAGCTCATCGAGAAGAAGTGCATTCCCAAACATTCCTATGAAATTACCGAGACGACAGAAGTGCAATCTTTCTTCGGCAAACGCACAGCCCTCCGAAGCACAACCCAGTTCTACGCAAAGTCCAATCTGGACCGCATCCGCGAAGTGACCAAAGAGGCTCGAACGCAGAACCTAGAGGCCATAGCGTGCACCGTCAAGGAAAGGTTTCTCGAAACCTATCGTCGCCAGATCTCAGCTGCTGAAGAGGATCTCCCCGGAATCATGGACGGGGTCGCAGTGGAAAAGCTATTGCAAGAGGAATGGCAGGCCTGGCTAGATGGAATCTACGGCCTTTGTACGATCGGGGCAACCGCAGATGACGTGGCTGCCAAGGAGGTCTCGATTCGCCGCATTCGAAGGATCACCGACGACGCCACCAAAAGCACCCTGACGCCCCTCGAGGGGAAACACCTCCAGGAAGCAGTGAATCTCCTCAACGAGGCCGCTTCCCTTTTCGCGCCGGACGAGCGGGCAGACAGCTCCCGAGAGCGTTGGATCAACCGGATCGTGGACCAATACGAACTGATCCACCCCACCATCCCGTCAATGTAAATTCTGAGAAGCGCAGAGGAAACCCGTGTTCTGTCCGAAGTGCGGGGAAGGACTCCAAATCAACAATCGTGAGATGCGGTGCGAAAGCGGAGACAAGGGCCTCTCCTCGATGCTCCAAGAGATATTACGCGCCCGCTTCGAAGACTTGCCCCCCCTTCGCTCTTCCGAACCACCGATTAGCCAGAAGCTACACGGAGGCTTTCGTGACGACTGCCCCGGGGTGCGGTGATTCTCTCAGCCCGCAGTGGGCTTGTAACCATTGCTGCCGGCACATCCGCGATTTGGTCCATCAGCTGGTCGAATTTCATCCCCATCGCTGAAGGCTTAGGGACAGGCCCTTGAGCGAAAAATCTCATTACCACCGGAGTACTGGTCCGCGTCGCAAGGCTCGTCACTCGTCCGAACTTTTCACCGAATTCGTCGTGAGGTGCCGTAGACGCCTGGAAACCCAAGGAAGAAGGCGTTTTCTGCGGCCTGAGGCTAGTGACAGCCTACCCTAAAGCAGAATCGCCATCTGACGCAGGAGATCTAGGCAGATCCGGTGTCAAAGTAGAAGACTGGTGAGATATTCGAGCTAGGATGCTAGTACCTCCAACTGCTGAGATCCGCCCCTTCCGGCGCCGACTCCTCGATGCGTTGAAGAATCTTCGGCAGATACATCCAGTTGTAACGCAGTCGGGAAAGGTGGTTGCCGTTTTCCTGATCCCCATTCCAACAATGCTCGGCGCGATCGCCGTAGTCCACTTCTCCCGCGTAGTAAGGCTCGGTGGTGGACTCTAGGAAGGCTTCGGTCAGGTACACCGCATTGTTGAGGTAGTAGTTGTCCATGTCACCGCAGTAGATATGAATCTTCCCCTCGAGCTTCGGCCCGAGAGTCTTCCAGTCACGCTCCAGAATGTGACGTAGGTCATAATTCTCTCGCCAATGGGCTGCCACTGCTGGATCGATCTCGCCGGTCTTCTTATCCCAAATCCTCTTCGGATAGCCATTTCCCCCAACCGGAGAGTAGACCGCTTCCCAAATATCGAATTGATCTCCCGACCGACCATGGGTGCCAAGAACCAGCTCCAGGTGGTTGTAGTCTTTTTGGGTCACCGTCACCTTTCCCAGAGAATCCCGACGGGCTGGCCGCTCGACTTTTCTAAAAGAGCCTGCGGCAAAATAAGCATTCTGGTCTTCGTATAGGTTGATCGTCATGTAGGCACGGAAATCGATCGGATCTGGACAGGCTGCGAAGCAGCCGTTGTACTCCTCCGGGTAGAACACCTGAGCCGCAAGGGCTTCCCAACCGCCGGTGGAGCCACCGTAGAGGAACCGGGCCCAGCCTTCTCCCAGACCACGGAATTTCTTTTCCAGAAACGGAATCAGCTCATGTGTGATGGCGTCACCATAAGGTCCGAGGTTGGCGGAATTCACTGCGTAGGAATCGTCGTAATAGGGATTCGCATGTTGAATTTCCACGATTAGAAAACGAGGAAAATCCGGAGCCGTCCAGCGACGGTAGAAATCGTAAGCTTCCTGCTGCTCCACTCGGTTATAACAATCAACTTGAAAGCGCTCGCTATATTCACAAGGCAGATCTGCGGCTGGCGGTTGCTCCGAGAAACCTGAAAAATCGTGAGAAAAATGGCCGTGAAAGATCATCAATGGGTAACGCGCCTCGGGATGTTCCTCGAAACCTGCGGGCAGCAGGACATTCGCCCCGAGCTCCATAGGCCGGCCCCAAAACTCGCTGAGTAACTGGCTCTTCATCTTGATGTGGCGAATGAACCGCGTGTCTCGAGGGGGCTCGATGGGAGGGATTTCTTGGTCTAGGGTCAACATCAGACGACCGGACTCAGTGGGATCGAGCTGTTTTACCACCGGAGTGCTGTAGAGGTTTCCAGGAGCGCGACTCCATTTCTGTCCCTCGCCTCGGTCCATGGGGAGCTTGACGACATGTCCATCCCCCCTTCGAAAGGTCTCATAGCGGTGAAATAGCGCTTGGACCGTGTACTCCCCAGGTGGTAGGTCGCTGATCGATTCGAGGGGATAGCCGAAAACGCTATTGTCCAGACGGATCTTCTGTCCGGTCTCGAAGCTCTCTACATCGATACCGAAGACCTGGATCGCATCGACGCCTGGCCTCACCTGAAACCGAGGTTCCGTGGAGTCGTCCTTGGAGATCATGACCAGCAATCGACCATCCGATGGTCTTAAGCCGGACGGCTCGGGGCTCAGGTCCTCGGCAATAGAAACCAAAATCTCGAAGCTATCGGCATTCCGATCCTGAGCGATGACAGGGACTTCCTGGGCAGTCACAGGGGTTGCGGACAACCAAAGGGCCAGGAGGACAGCGAATTGCACCGGGAATCTTTTCGAGCCAGGTCGTCCCATGATTCTCTCCCTTCGAGCGAAAAACCAGATGAGGTGCTAGAAAAAGCGCCCCATTGTGGCATATCGAATTCGGGGAAACGGGCTCACCGGGAAAGAGAAAGGATCGACTGCACAGCGAGGTGGTCGAGGGTGTTGGCATCTTCAAGTGGCATGGGCACTGCCAAGGTCCAGGCGGAGACATCCCCGGATTCAAAGCCATCGGCGAAGAGAAGAGAACAGGAAAAGCCGTTTTCCGCACCTCGGGTCGAGCTACCGTTCTCCAGGTCCTCGCTGAGGGTCAGCAGCGCTCCCCCGCTATTGGCGCCGCAAAAGGATACGGATTCCCCCTCCACTGCGGCCTCCACGGCATCGTAGATCATTCTCGTCTCCTGTCGCCAGGCTAACTTCTCTGCAGCGACACTGGACCGTCCCACCGGGTCCGTTGTGCCCCATTGAAAGAAATCCACCATGGCCGAGGACTCGGGAAATTCATTGGTGACGTAGAGCCCCAAATCTGCTGAAAAGTCGTCCAGATCCATCCCGGCACCTACGGTGAGAATCTCCCCCGGTTCCAGCACGAGGTCATCGCCATCCAATAGAGGAAGCGTCGCCAAGCGGACGTAGACCAGGCGGGAACAGAGCCACCAATTGGCAACATTGATGGTGTCCTTACCCATGTTCTTGAGCTCGACCCAGTCTTCCGTGTCATCGCCTAGGTAGAAGGCCTCGTTGAGAACCACATCTGTATCTACAGCTCGGGCTGGAAGCGCCCACGTCGAAACGAGAATGATCATCGGAAGAGCAAGGCGAAAGATCGATGACATGTTTGTCCTCCTGAGAAGGTCTACGAGCTTTTGGAGTCAGTTCCCGAAAGTAGAGACAGGGTTCATGGGAGACTCACTGCAACTCTCGTCCTCGCCAAATCGTACCTAGACAGAACAACTCCATGGCTGGCGAGTCTGAGGCGACTCGACCGACGAAAGCCTGATTAGAGGAACCTCGAAGTCGCCTTGACGGAGGAATCTGGATGCCGACCCTGATACGGACAAGACAACAGAAAAAAACATCACCCACACCGCCGCGAGGCTTGTTCCTGCTTCCCCTCAGCCTCCCAGGATCGCTACTCCTAGTGGCCTGCTGTTTTCTCACTTTCGCTGGTTGCCGGAATTCGGTTCCGTCGGAACAAACAGGACCACCCGCAGAGACCGAATCTTCGAATGCTCCAAAAGCCGCCCCAACAGAGCTGAGCCCCAAGGCCACCGAGGCCCTCCAGCAAGCGACGGCTCTTCTCCAAGGCCAAGACTTCGCAGCGGCGGCAACTCTCCTCGAGACGGTGACGGAGAGCCACCCGGATCACCCACGTGCTTGGAGACTCCTCGGCCTGGCGCACCATCAGAACGGGGACTTCGAGAAGGCTCTCCCCTACCATCTGAAAGCTGCCGAATTCGAGACCACTCGCTGGCAAGGGAAGTATCAAGCTGCAGCTGCCTACGCCCGACTGGATAATGTAGACAAGGCCTTCGAGCTTCTTGAAACCGTGCGAGAGGGCGGAAAATTCAATCTCACCGGCATCGGTCTCGACCCGGATCTGGGAACTCTCAGAGATGATCCACGGTTCTCTGCCTTGCTTCCTCAGCCGGAGGACTTCGCTGAGCCCTTTGTGGAAGAGGTCCGAGTCCTTCACGAATGGCTCGGCGAGAGTGAGTCCGACGCCTTTGGATGGATCGCCCGAAACATTGGGGACGTAGACGGCGATGGGCTCAGCGACGTCACGACCTCAGCACCGGGGAAGGCAGCCGAAGGGCCCCAGGCCGGTAAGGTCTATGTCTATTCCAGCGGCAGCGGCAAGCTGCTTTGGTCTCGGACCGGTCAGCCAGGACACCAACTCGGCCAAGGCATCGAAGCAGCCGGGGATACCAATGGGGATGGCATCCCCGATGTCATCGCTGGCGCCCCGGGCGGCGAGCGGGCGTTCGTCTACTCAGGCCGGGATGGAGCCCTGCTTCTCACACTGGAAGGGACCCAGGAGGGCGAGACCTTTGGTCACAAAGTGTGCGACGTGGGTGATTTCGATGGCGACGGCCACGGAGACGTATTGGTGGGCGCTCCACTGAATGATCAAGAAGCGGAGGATGCGGGCCGGGCCGCGGTTTTCTCAGGGAAAGACGGCTCTGTTCTCTTCGAAGTATTCGGTCAGGAAGCGGGAGACCGATTCGGCAATGCTGGGGCTGGCCTGTCCCGGGGAGGCCACACCTGGTTGGTCGTCGGTGCCCCTAACGCCGGCCCGGAAGACCGAGGTCGCGCCTATGTCTACCGAGACGGCGCCCCAACACCTCATTTCATCATCGAAGCAGAAGCAACCGGCGCTCGCCTCGGCGGCATGTTCGTCTCCATGGTCGGAGACGTCGATAGTGACGGCACCCCGGACATCTACGCCTCCGACTGGGCCGATGGCTCTCTCGGCCCGTCCACCGGCAGGATCTACGTCCACTCCGGAGCCGATGGTCGACGCCTCTTCAACCTCGGCGGAGAAGCCGCCGGGGATGGCTTCGGCATCGGTCCCGCGGACGCTGGAGACGTGGATGGGGATGGCCATGACGACCTGATCATCGGGGCTTGGCAACACCGCAGTGCTGCCCCTTCCGGCGGCAAGGTCTACCTCTACTCCGGCAAGGACGGCTCCCTCCTGCGAGCCATCACCTCCAAAGTGCCTGGTGAGACCTTCGGTTTCGACGCCACGGGTATGGGTGACATCGACGGAGATGGCCGTATCGACTACCTTCTCACCTCCGCCTGGAGCGCCATCCGTGGAGCCCGGTCGGGGCGGATGTTCATCGTCGCAGGCTAGAGATCAGGAGACTCGAAGCTCCCCACCACAGCCAGGCACTCATCGATATCGGCAACGGTATGGGACGCGTTGATCTGGAACCGAATTTCTTCGTCACCCTTGGGAACGACGGGAAAATTGAGGCCGGTCGCGAGGATGTGATTTTCTCTCAGGTGAGCCACCAGGGCGGTAGTCTTAGCGGTATCTCGGACCATCAGGGGTACCACTGGATGCTCTCCGGGAATGGTCTCGTAGCCGAGCTCCGTAAGGCCGGTTTCGAAGCGACGAGTCATCTTTCGGAGATGGTCTAGAAGCCCACGCCCCTTGGGGCTATCGACGATCTCGAGGGCCTTCAGGGCTGCCGCCGCTTCCGCTGGCGTGATGGGATTGGAATAGATGTAGATGGGCGCCTTTTCGCGCAGATAGCGCAGCACCGTGCGGCTGCCGACGACATAACCGCCGTTGACCCCCAGAGCCTTTCCGAGAGTGGCGATGGTGAGATCCACGCCCTCGCAACCGGTGACCTCCTCTGTACCGCGACCGGTGGCTCCGAAAGCGGCAACACCGTGAGAATCGTCCACCAAGAGGATGACCCCCTCTTCGAAGCGGTCATCAAAACGCCCCACGATCGCTGCGATCTCCTTCAGGGGAGCATGATCACCACGCATGCTGAAGATGCCATCGGTCACGACGATCACCCGTTTGCAAGTTCCCACGGACTCCTCGAGGCAAGTCTCGAGATGCTGCAGATCCAAATGTCGGTAGATGCGCTTTTTCACCGGGCGAGCCATGCGCATGGCGTTGATGATGCAGTTGTGGTTGAGCTCGTCGCTCACCACGGTGGTCTCAGCAGTGATCAAAGGCACCAAGACTGAAATGGTGGCAGCGTAGGCGGAGCTGAAAATCATCGCCGCTTCCTGGCCATGAAAATCTGCCAGACGCTCTTCCAGCGCCACGTGGGGAGCCCAAGAGCCGCTGATGAAACGGACTGCTCCGGGCCCGGCACCATAGGCTCGGGCTGCCTTCTCTTCAGCTTCCATCACTTCCGGGTCGAGGGACAACCCCAAGTAGCTATTGGAGTTCATGCGCAGATAAGGTTGATCGCCCCCTCCCTCCAGCAGGAACCGCGGACCTCGATCACCAGTGGCTGGGACCACCGCGCGAAAGACCGTCTCGTCTCCCTTCAAGGGACCGGCGAGACGCAGGTCGTTCATCTCCGCGGAGAGAGTCTTGTGAATTCGATTTAGGGGCATGGCTGAGTACCTTCAAGAATAAGTAGTAGGGGTTCATGGTCGGAATCGAGCCTCGGCGAGAAGAGCGAGCCCGGCGACACGGTCAACAAAAGAAATTGGGAGCCTTGCTGAGCCAGCAACGTAGGTTCGCCCCTAGCGGAAGTGAGCTCCACCACCGGGCCCTAAACCTGCAGCTCGCCTTGGAGCTCGAGCTTGGGTCGAAGGTGGGTGAGGATATCCCGGGTCATCGCAGGGAGATCGAACTCCGGTCGCCAGTCCCATTCGTAGCGAGCAGCGCTATCGTCTAGGCAGTCGGGCCAGGAGTCGGCGATGGCTTGGCGAACCGGGTCGACCCGATAGTCGATCTCGAACCCAGGAATTTCCTGCCGAATAGCCTTGGCCAGTTGCTCCGGAGTGAAGTTCATCGCCGTGATGTTGAAAGCGTTGCGGTGTTCGAGGCGCGATGGATCTGCCTCCATGAGCTCGATCGTAGCCCGAATCGCGTCGGGCATGTACATCATGTCGAGGCAGGTATCGGATCGCAGATAGCACTGGTATCGGCGATGTTTGATCGCCTCGTAGAAAATCTCCACCGCATAGTCCGTGGTGCCTCCTCCCGGAGGGACAAGGTACGAAATCAACCCCGGAAAACGAAGGCCCCGGGCATCGACACCGAATCGCCGGAAGTAGTAGTCACAGAGAAGCTCCCCGGAGACCTTGGTCACACCGTACATGGTCGTTGGCCTCTGTAAGGTGTCCTGGGGAGTCAGTTCCTTGGGCGTTTCAGGACCGAAACTGCCAATGGAACTGGGGTGGAAGACTGAACAACCGTAACGACGAGCGACTTCCAGGACTTGGTAGAGGCCTCCCATGTTGAGCTGCCAAGCCACGTGGGGCTTCTCTTCCGCTACTGCTGACAGCAGAGCCGCCAGATGGTAAATGGTTCCCACCTCATAGCGACGAACCGCGTCGTTCACTTGCTCGTGAAGGGTGCAGTCGACATATTCGAAAGGGCCTTCGCTGACCGCCTCACCAGCAGGTGCGATTCGCACATCGGAAGCGACCACTCGATCGACGCCATAGCGCTCCCGCAGCTGAATGACCAACTCGGAACCGATCTGCCCGAGGGCACCCGTAACTAAGATTCTCTTCATGAGATCCTTCTCCGACTTCCAGACACGATGCCTTCGAAAAATGCTGCCTTCGAGAACAAAATGCCCTCGAAAAACCGGCTCTAGAAATAGCGACGTGGCCGCTCATTCCGTCCAAGGTGGTGGGGTCATTCCTCAGCAGGGTACCCGGCAAAACCAACCGTGGCAGCGAGAGATCCCGACGCAGAAACGAGAGGCTATCAGTTCGAAGCGAGCCTTTGAAATCCGAGGTTAGGGACGACTCTTGATTTCACTTCGTCAAGTCTGTGCCAACTCTCCTAGTCAGCTTTCTCCGCCGTGATCCTCCAACCACCCCTTTCCCAAAGCAACTCGAGGCTCTTTTGTACCTCATCGGAAAAGGTGTTGGACTCGTAGCGTTGCAGGAACCGCGCCGAAGCCGTCCCCGAATACCCGAGCTGAGCTTCGAGGTCCACTAGCTCGACGGTGATGGAGCTCGGACTAGCGACTCGCTGGCGCCGGTGGACAACCCAATCTTCCCGGCTCATTCCTGTAGGAACAAAGTAATCGGAATAGTAGGCAAGATAGTTCTCGACCCGCTGCTCCGACCAGGCGCGAGCCCACTGGCGAACCATCGCCTCCGCTTGCTCGGTCAGCTCCTGAGCCTGTTGTTCGCCGTCCTTCGAGGGATTGCCCTCCGTTGGACGGCTCTCAGACGGAGCCACCTGGGCGACCTGGGGCGCTTCCGTCGGAGCCTCCTCGGCTGGCCTCCTAGCCGCTTTCAACTCCGAATCGACCTGGGTCAGCTTTCCCGCCAAGGTGTCTTCCATTTTCTTGGACTCCGCAAGGGCTTGGCGATGGGCCTCGAGCTCCGAACGCAAAGCGACCAGCTCGGCATCTTGCCTCTCGCAAGCTGCTAAGAGGGCGCTTTGATGCGAGGTCTGCAATTGAAGCAAGTCTCGCTGACCGAGGGCCTCGGCAGCAGAGGCTTCCAGAGTTTGGTTGCGAGTCTCCAACTCTTCTAACTGGCGCCGCGAAGCTTCTTTGGCGGCCACCAGAGATCGTTGGCTTTCCCGCTCTACTCCCTCAGCTTTCCCGAGCCGAGCCTCCAGCTGCCGCCGCTCGGCTCGCTCCTGCTCCAGAGTCTCCCCCAGACGCTGGTTCTCGACCTGGAGCTCACGGAATTTCTGCTGAGCCAGTTGAGCCTCCGTGATCTCTCGGTCCTCTCGTTCCTGCCCTTGCCTCGCCAAATCTCTGCCGTATTGTTCGGCTAGTTGGAGCTTCTCTGCCGACTCGAGGTGTTGGGCTTCCAAACTCGCTACCCGCTCCTCGGCCACCAGGAGCTGTTGTTCCAATTCCCCTAGGGCAATTTCCGATAGGGCCAATTCCTCTTGTGCAGGAATCGGAGCGGCCTCAGGAGAAGCTAGAGCCTCCTGCCGGGCTCGTTCGAGTTCCTGGGTCAACCCTCGGCGAGTCTCCTCCGAGACCTGTAGCGCCACCGAGGTCCGCTCCAGATCCGTATTCAAGAGTCGATTTCTCTCCACCATCATCTCGAACCGTAGGGTCAGATCGTTTCGAGCTTGCTGTGCCTCGGCGAGCTGCGCCTCCATCCTGGTCAGGCGGGAGGCCTCTTGAGAGGGAGAGGTCGAGTCAAAAGGTTCTTCGGGAGTGACGGGCAGGGACGGGGATCGGACTGGCCTCGGCAACGGAGTTTCCAGTGATTCAGCAGATGGGAGCTGGGAAGATCCCGGCCTGGCTGAGGGCGTGATCTCAGTGACCGAAGACTCTCTGCCTACCGACCTACCCTCGAGGTAGGACTCTGCAGCCCAGCCCTCCCTTCCGTCGGGAATCTGCACTCTCATCCACCCGGCTGCTCGATAGATCTCCCTCACCGGTGTCTCCGGGGCCAAGCATTCCAAGACCCGAGCCGTAGGTTCCGCCTCCTGTCGTAAGTTCAGGCAATTCGTTACCGATGCCTTCACTCGATGGTCGAACTCTCCCAGACCCTTGCCTGAAGCCCCCGGGGGATCGTCCTGCCTCGACCGAGGAAGCGGCGAAGGGGGAGTGACCAACGAGGCGTCGGCTGCATCCGCTCCCCTATCTTCAAGAAACGAATCCGCAGCCCAACCCTGTCGACCGTCTGCCAGCAAGACCTTGATCCAACCGGGCACAGTCCGAACCTCGGTGACAACTGTGCCGCCAGGGAGGCAATCGACGATCGTGCTACTGGTGCTGGGGTGCTGCCGCAGATTTAGGCAGGGAGCAATCGAGGGCTTGACGCGAAGCGAGAAACCCGAGGGTTCCGAGGGGGACGGCTGCTGAGCCTGTGCGGGGAAACCTAGCATCCCAAAAGACGTCAAAGTAAGGGTCCCCGCTAGATTGAGAGCCCAAAAACTAGACCGACTCCACTTCATTCGTGAATGGAAAGCCTGAACCTGAGATGAAAGTGTCTCCAATATCCTAATCTCCTCGAGCTTCGAAACCGCAGCCAGCTCTTAGGCTTGGACAGAATAGGTAGCTGGGAAACGTTCTCCCAACACCCCTCTCCGCCAGAGAAGTGGCCCCAGCTCTGTTCTCGCAAGCTCGTTTCGTAGCTCGTTATTCGGGTGTCTGCGCTAAAAATCTATCATGCCGAACCCTCTGTCGGCGCCCCCACCGAACCCTCCCGTTGAACCGAACACGGCAGGTTGGATTCCCATCGGGAAACAACTTCCCATGTTATCTTGCCGGCCATGAACACCCCACTTCCGGCAGCCGGATCGGCCGGAGCCTGGCTCCTCGCCAGCCGCCCCGCAACCCTAGCGGCGGCGGTAGTACCGGTTTTCGTTGGGGCCGCCTGCGCTCAAACCCAAGGGGGGTTTCGCCTTGGCCCCAGCCTGGTCTGCCTTGCTTGCGCCATCTTCATTCAAATCGGCACTAACTTTGCCAACGACGTCTTCGACTTCGAAAAAGGCGCTGATACGGCAGAACGGCTCGGCCCCGTCCGGGCCGTGCAAGCGGGCCTGTTGACTCCTTCTCAGGTTCGTCGAGGAATGGGAATCGCCTTCGGTCTCACGGCACTTTGTGCTCTCTACCTCGCTGCCATCGGTGGATGGCCTCTATTGGGTCTGGGAGCGCTCGCCATCGCTTCCGGAATCGCCTACACCGGTGGGCCCTATCCTCTGGGCTACCACGGCCTCGGCGACCTCTTCGTGATTATTTTCTTTGGGTTCGTTGCCGTGGCCGGAACCGCCTATGCGAATCTCCTGACGGTCCCGGAGATTGCCTGGTGGGCCGCCATTCCCGTCGGATTTCTGGCCACCGCAATTCTCGTGGTCAACAACCTTCGTGACCTGCCCACCGACGCCGCCTCCGGAAAACGCACTCTGGCGGTGCGCTTCGGCCGCCGGGGAGCACTCTTGGAGTACGGAACGTTGCTGGTGGTTTCCTATGCCATTCCCGGAGTCCTCCATGCTCGCGGCATCGCCGGCCCATGGATCTACCTTCCCTGGCTCACCGCACCGATGGCACTCCGGCTCGGTCTCCAGATTCTCAGACGTCAAGGTAGGGAACTCAACGCGGTCCTGGTCGCCACCGCTCGTCTACTCTTCATCTTCGGACTGACCTTGACGGTGGGCATTTTGTTGAGCTGAGGGGCTTGAGCCTCTTTGGAAGAGGCATGTCCTACTGCGATATCCTAACGATGAGGTAGCCGTGCAGCAGAATTCTCCGCAACGAAACACCCGACAGCGAAAGGCCATCCGAGATGCCCTGGAAAGAGCCGGTCGCCCGCTGAGCCCCCAGGAAATCTTGGAGGCAGCCCGCTCAACAGCCCCGAAGTTGGGCATCGCTACGGTATATCGAGCTATTCGCTCCCTGGTCGAAGAAGGGTGGCTAGGGACCGTTGAGCTTCCTGGCGCTGTGAGTCGCTACGAGGTGGCAGACAAAAAGCATCACCACCATTTCCATTGCCGAAGGTGCGACAGTGTTTTCGACGTGGAAGATTGTCCCGGCAGCCTCAAAGATCTCGCTCCCTCCGGATTTCTCGCGGAGGCCCACGAGATTATCCTCTATGGCCTCTGCGAGGGTTGTGTCACCGCCTCCTGCCCTCCCTAGGACTTCTTCTGAAGTCGCTTCGACGCAGCGAACGCGTTCTTGAGCACCCCTCCGGCCTCTTCAGGCCTTGACGCAGAGGGCGCCTTCGATCATTCTTTGCAGCATGAACAAGAGCTCATCCCCCACCGCTGGAATCTCCATTACCAAGTCCATCTAGGCGAGGCTACGGAATTTCCGGATCGGTACGGCCTCGCTGAACAGCGGGGCCGTTTCCAATTGGGGCGGCACCTGCTCGGAAGAGGCGTTAGGGATAGGGCGCGAGAGGACCGAAATAGAGTCAACTTTAAGAAGCGGAACGAAACCATGAGCGAGCCGACAAATCCTTCTTCACCCCCTGCTTCCTCCCCATCGGAGACCAGCCCTCACGGCAGCGCCTCCGGCGAAGCAGTCCTCACCCCGAAAGAGCGCAAGACCAAGTACAAGAAGAGCTTGAACCTACCCAAGACATCTTTCCCCATGCGGGCCAACCTAGCGCAGAACGAGCCCCAATCCCAAAAGCGATGGTCCCAGGAAAAGCTCTATGACCAGATTCTCGACAGCCGCCAAGGCGACCGGGCCTTCGTGTTCCATGATGGTCCTCCCTACGCCAACGGCGCTATCCACGTCGGGCACCTGCTGAACAAAGTATTGAAGGACATCATCGTCCGCAGCCGCAATCTGGGCGGCCAACGATGCGAGTTCATTCCGGGCTGGGACTGCCACGGTCTCCCCATCGAGCACAAAGTGCTTCAGGATCTAGTGGCAGCAGGAAAAATCGACAAGATCAACTCCCTCAACGAGGATCAGCGGCGCATGGCCGTTCGCCGTGAGTGCGCCCGCTACGCCACCAAACAGAAAACTCTGCAATCCGAGCAGCTACAGAGATTGCTCACTCTGGGGGACTACGATCACCCCTACATGACCATGAATCCGGCCTACGAAGCAGAGGTGCTGGGCGTCTTCGCCGACCTGGTAAACCAGGGGCTGGTCTACCGCGCCCTCAAACCCGTTCACTGGTCCATCGCCAACGAGACCGCCTTGGCAGAGGCCGAGCTGGAGTATCGCGACCGAGAAGATCCCTCTATCTTCGTCCTTTTTGAGGCTGTCGATGCCGCGGCACTTTTGAGAGCCTTTGGCCAACCCTCATCGCCGGAGGTGGAGCCGGTCTCGTTCATGATCTGGACCACCACCCCTTGGACGCTGCCGGCCAACCGCCTCATCGCCGTCCACAAGGACTTCGAATACGCTCTGGTTCGCCTCGATGGTCGCCTCGCTGTAGTCGCTTCCAAACTTCTCGAAAAGGTCACCGAAACCGCTGGTACGACTCAGGTCGAAGTCCTCGCCCGGGTACCCGGTGATGCGCTACTGAGCCTCGAATACCACCATCCCTTTTGCCCAGGCGGTGGCCGCATCGTCGAGGCAGACTACGTCACCTTGGAAGACGGCACTGGCTTGGTCCACACGGCCCCCGGTCACGGTCAGGACGATTATCTAACCGGTCAACGAGAAGGGATCGAGGTCTACTCCCCGGTGCGGGGCGACGGCACTTTTGACGAGACGGCGCCGGAATGGCTCCAAGGTCTCGCCGTATGGGATGGTAACGATAAGGTCATCGACCATTTGCGGGAGTCGGGGCACCTCTTTCACCACCAACAATTCGTTCACTCCTACCCCCATGATTGGCGCTCCAAGACACCCGTCATCTTTCGCGGCACGGAGCAGTGGTTCATCGGGGTCGACCTAGAGCTCGATTCACTTGCCTCTCAGGACTCCGAAGGCTCTCAGAGCTCCGCACGGGGGTCTCTGCGGTCACGCTCCTTGGAGGCCTGCGAGAAGGAAATCCGGTTTATCCCTGCGTGGGGCGCGAAACGCCTTCGGGGAATGTTGGAGTCTCGCCCGGATTGGTGCATTTCCCGCCAAAGAGCCTGGGGCCTGCCCATTCCGGCCTTCCGCCGGCCCGACGGCAGCACCTTTCTCACCGCCGCGTCGACTCGGGCGGTGGCAGAGGCTTTCCGGACCCAGGGCAGTGATGCCTGGTTCACCCAGGAACCGGCGACTCTGCTGGCGAGCTACGACCCGGCCTCGGACCCGGAAGCTCCCTCGGACCTCGATAGGTCGACTCTCACCAAGATGTACGACATCTTCGATGTTTGGTTCGAGTCCGGCTCTTCTTGGAATGCGGTGCTCCGGAGTCGTAGCCTGGGCTACCCAGCGGACCTCTATCTGGAAGGTTCGGACCAGCATCGGGGCTGGTTTCAGCTATCCCTACTCCCTGCCCTGGGGGTGACCGGACAGCCCCCGTATCGAGATCTTCTGACTCATGGTTTCATGGTCGATAAGGAGGGCCGCAAGATGAGCAAGTCCTCCGGCAATGCCCTCTCGGTGGAGGATCTACTCAAGCGCTTCGGTGCTGACGTCTGCCGTTGGTGGGTGAGCTCCTTGGCCTTCGAAAACGATATCAAAGTGGACCTCGGCTATTTTGAGCTCGCGGGGGAGTCCTACCGCAAGGTGCGCAATACTCTTCGCTTCCTATTGAGCAACCTCCACGGCTTCGACCGTTCCCAAGCCGTCGACCTGTCGAGCCTGCCTCCGGAGTCTCTAGATGCCTACGCCTTGGCCAAGACTCGCCAGCTGAGCCGCGAGGTCCAAGCTGCCTACCAGGCCTATCAATTTCGCCAGGCCCATTTGCTTCTGTTCGATTTCTGTAATGACACGCTCTCGGCTCTCTACCTCAATGCGGTCAAGGATCGGCTCTATTGCGACCAGCCCGATTCGCTCCGAAGACTGCGTTCCCAAACGGTCCTCTGGAAGATCACTGAGGTGCTCGCAGCATTGCTCGCGCCAATTCTTCCCCATACTGCCGATGAGGCTAGCCGCGCCTTGGAAGGAGAAGATAGCTCGGTTCATCTGCAGCACTTTTCGGAACCCGTTGGCGAGGCGAGTCCTTCGTGGCCGCGATTGCTGGAAGTGCGGGAGGCTGCCCTCAAGGCACTGGAAGGAGCCAAAGGGAGTGGTATCGAGAATCCCCTGGATGCCGGCCTACGACTTCCGGACCCGGAGGGTCTCTTGGCCCCATTCGGGGAAGATCTTGCCGATATCTTCGGGGTATCTCGGGTAGAGCTTCAGCCCCAGGGCGAGACGATCGAAGTCATCGACCTACGCCAAGAACCACGGTGCGAGCGTTCCTGGCGTAGAGATGCCACGGTTCGGCAGTATAGCGACGGCGGCTGGCTTAGCCTGAGGGATGCGCAGGCTGTCGGGATGGCCTAAGCAGTGGGGATGGCATCGCTCGCTGGGGAGGCTTAGGCCGCTGGGAAGACATAGGTCTCTCAGCCGCTGAGGCCAGCGGTAAGTGCTCGACGAAGTCCACCAGCTGGCGCCATTTCTTTTCGCTGTAGCCTTCTTCCCGAAATATTTCGGCCCCGGAAGGGTCGAGAATGACGGTCGAAGGCATCCCTGCGGGCTTGTGATGTTGAGCGATGGCATAACGACCATCCCACACCACTGGAAGTGTTAAGCCCAGGTCCTCAACCAGGGCATCTCTGCCGGCGATTTCGTCGTCGACGCTCACTACGAGGACCTGCAGATTCGGAGTGTCTTTGGCCAAGGTCTCCAAGCGGGGCAAGCTCTTGCGACAAGGCACACACCAGGAGGCCGAAAAATCGATCAGAGTGTAGCTCGTCGAAGGCCCCTTCCAACGGTGACTACGACCATGCTGATCCGTCTCCTCGGCCTGCACCGCTACCCCACCGGCAAATAAGAAAAGGATTGCCGCCACCAAGAATCGGCCGGTGGCCCACTTTAGAAGCTCCATCCCACTCCCCAAGAGACCGAAAGGGCATCGAAGCCATCGTCCTGAGAGTAGGAGGTGATGCGGGTCTCGAAGCTCCTCAAGCTACGGAGCACCCCTCCCTTTCGGCGTCCGAGATTCACTTTCCAGCCCACACCGAATTTCTCCCCACTGAACTCACCCAAATCGCGATCCGCAGTAAAGAACGGGTCTGCGAGGGTGAAAACCCTAGGAGCTCCATAGTAATCGCTTTCATCTTGATCGTAGTAACGCAAGATGGGGAAAGCCCACATCTCGAGCCGAGTGGGCAAACGGAAGTGAGTCTCTAGGCTGAGGGTCATGGAGGTGACTCCCCAATCGTCGTCGTAGAAACGAAGGCTCCCCCGCTGCACCACCTTCTTGGAAAAGGCATGATTGAGATGCAGCCCCACAGCCATTCGGCTACGGGTATCGGGCAACCTCTCGGCGACTCGCTCTCCAGAGAGACCTCCAACACCATCGGCCAGAATCACCTCATGAAAGGGGGTCGATAGAAAGCCATCTTGTTGACTGGAATACAGCTCCAAGGTACCGACCGTCCGCTTTCCCAACACCTGAGTGACGGAAAGGGAGAAGTCTGTCGTCGTGCGATCATCCTCTCCCCGCAGCACTCCGTCGATGTCGTAGAGCTCTACCGTGTCTGAGTAGTGCTGAAGACTGGCAGAGAGAGTCGTATTCTTCTGATTGAAATCTCGGCTCCAGCTCAATCCACCGGAGAATGAGCTGTAGTCATACTCCTTGGAAAAACCAAGATTGAAACCCACTCTCTGGCTCTCGGCGGTTCGATTGGCAGCGAAGGTCACATGGGCTCGATTGTCTAACCGCGAAGCGCTACTCACATCGTCGTCAATATTGTCGGTAGAGGCAGAAGTGATGTTGTCTACACCCAAATTGCTCGAGAAACTCCAGCGATCGCTTTTCTGCCACTTGAGAACGATGACCGGAGTGATGACTTGTAGATCTTCGCTTCCGATGCCTCCGGTTACCGGGGAGCGATTTCCATCCTGATCGTAGTAGTTGAACAGGAAGTCCACATCGATGCCTTGTCCGTCCTCCGGGTCTGCGGGTGCAACCGGTGGGGCCGATTGGGCCAAAAGGCTGGTTGAAGCCAACAGAATATAGGTCAGCAACAACAGCCGGAGACCGGCTCTCCTCAAGAGCATCCGCAGCCTCCCCCCGACTTGCCACCATTCGCCCCCACGGAGCCTTCACGGTAGACCTCGTTATTGTGCTCGAAGGCTTGGCAGGGGGAGCCTTCCACCGCCATGGGTCCCAGTGCCAAGGTGTCCTTTTCCCAGGGCTGTACGGAAGCGCACCCCAGGGAAGACAGCACCAGCACCAGCACCAGCACCAGGGTTGAACTTCTCACTATCAGGCTCTTCCCAACCGGGCTCAGCATCTTCATCGATCCGTCGTCTCCTTTTCGCGACCTTCCTGTTCCAGAAGAGTCGTCAGGTTTCTCGAGGAATGTAGATTCCCTGCACGGTCCACCAACAGGGCCTCTACTCCGGTTAGCTGATCGACGAGCTCTAATCCTTCGTTTATTCCGAGAACCGAGACGGATGTGGCCAGGGCGTCGGCTAGCTCTGCATCCGGACACAGGACTGTCACGCCCCGAACCTCCTCCACAGGAAAACCCGTTCGAGGGTCCAGAATATGAGAGTAGGTCTTTCCGTCGAAGACGAAGAAGCTCTCGTAATCGCCGGAGGTGACGACCGCCAGATCCGTGACCTTGAGGTAGGCGAAGGTGCTGTCCCTATCCACCGGGTCAGCGATCCCTACTCGCCACACCTGCCCGTCCTCTCGGCGTCCAAAGACGAGGAGATCTCCACCGGCATTGACCACGCCGCCCCGAGCTCCCAATTCCTTGAGCAATTTGACGGTACGGTTCGCCGCGTATCCTTTACCGATGGCCCCAAATCCGATTCTTGTCTCCGGATGGCGCAAGAATACGGTCCGGCTGGTCTCGTCTAGAACCACGTTCCGGTACCCCACTGCCTTCAGGGCCTGATCGATCTTGCTTTGAGCGGGGAGCTTCGGCTCGGCTGCCTTGAAGTCCCAGAGGTTCCCAACCGTCGCGAAGGTAATGTCGAAGGCACCGTCGGTGAGTCGAGAGACTTTGAGAGATCTCCGAATGAGCTCGAATAGCTCCTCGGAAACCACCACCGGCTGCTGGCCGGCGAGGCGCTGAATCCGGTTGGTTTCGGAATCTTCGCGCCAACTGGAAATGAGATTCTCGATGCGCTCGATCTCTTGGAAACCAGCTTCGATGGCCTTTTGAGCCGCAGCCTCGTCGTTATGGACGACAGTGATCTCGAACCGAGATCCCATCTTTTTTCGAACTTCTTTGACCGTCTCCGCCTGCAACCCCTGGGAAGGGATACCGCCCCAGATGGCCAAGACCAATGCGATCCGGCCCAGAGGACTCCAACCTTGATTCACCACCGTACAACCTCCATGACACCGCCAGCGCTCGAGGCCGCGGCTAGGCACGACCTCGAGTACCAGACAACCTTGTCATGGTTTCATGAACGCAAAATGAACGCAGGGTTCCAGCTCAGCTCGGGAGAGCCCCTTCCGGTTCTGCCATCGGGCTACCGGAGCTGCGACGACTCAGGTGGTGATCGCCTCGTCGCCGACCATATCCGGTAGATCGGTTTCGATCCGCCGTAGGGGTTGGTAGCGCGAGACGAGAACTAGCATCGTGAGAACCGAGAAGCCGATGACCATGAAGAGCAGCCCGATACCGCGACCGCGACCGACACCGATGTATTGCCCCACCGAGTCCACCAACAGCCCGCCCGGCGCCAAGAGGGGCTCGAACACGAGGTCCACCAGAGGCCCTGCGAGCAAGTATGCCAGAGGCAGACTCCCCATAGCGATGAGCCGCCGGACAGCGAGAACGCGGCCTTGGAGGTCCAAAGGAACCTTGGCTTGCCAGGTAGCCTGAACGTTGGCGCTGATGAAAGGGGTGCAAAAGGTAAAGACCACCACCGCCGCGGAAATCAACGGAATACTGGGCTTGACTCCCCCCAAGGTAAGCACGAGACCTTGGATGCCAAAAAATATCAGTATCAGGGTGACTCGGTTTCTCCGCCCCCCTCCCCAGATGCTGATCGCCAAGCTCCCCAGCAACATGCCGATGGCTGCCAGGGAGAGCACCCGCCCTAATTCGATCTCAGTGGCAAAACTGAGCACCATGGGTGTGGTCAAGACGTGGATCAGGCCCATGTTGAAATTGGTAAACGAGAACAGCAGCAGAAGAGCCACGAAGCCTTTTCGCTCGCGGACGAAGGTCCACCCCATGAGCGCTTCACGAAACAGGGATTTGTCTCCACCCTCGAGTACGCTGACTTTCTTGGGACGCGGAATTCGAATCATCAGGAGGACTACCGCTGAGATCAAGAAAGTCAGCAGATCGATGGCGATCACTCCGGACATGCCGACCGTGCTGAGAAAGAAAGGGGCGACCAACGGAGCTACGATGAGAGATCCCGAAGCCCCCAAACTGGCCATGCCATTGGCTCTAACCAACTGAGACTTGCGAACCAGTAGAGGCACTGAGGCCAAAAAGGCAGGCCCTTGAAATGCCCCAAAGCAGGCACTAAAGGCGGTGACGGCGTAGAGATGCCAAATCTCGAGGTTGTCGCTTCTCAGCAAGCCAATGATGGCCAAGGTCCCCAAAGCGGCACCAGTATCACTGATAATCATCACCCAACGCCGGTCCCACCGGTCGACCAGCGCGCCGGAAATCGGGCTCAGCGCCAACTGGGGCACGATGGCAAAGAAGGCGAAGAGAGAAAACTTGGTAGCTGATCCGGTAGTTTGAAAGACCCAAACTCCGAGCACGAAACTGGTCAGACGAGAGCCGAAAAGAGAGACGATCTGGCCGGCACACATGGTGGCAAAAGTTGCCGTACCACTTCGACCTTGGGTCTCCGGCGCTGGTGCCGATTGTTCCACAGCTTCGGGACTCTCTGGCCCCGCCTTCTGCCCCTCCTCACCTGCCGCCACATCACCAACATGCATACAAAGAAGCTCCTCTCAAAGGAAGTCAGCTGTGACTCGGGACCGCAGATAAAGCAGCCTACCGGCCCTTGCTCGACTTACCCTTTGCCTTTCAAAAGATCTTCGCCGGACGAAACCAAGACTTGGGAGACTCCTCCCAAATCGAGAACCCGACGAAACACATCAAACATCTGGTGAGCTGGCAGTTTACCTCGGATCTCACCGGACCTGAAGACGGGATCGGTGTGGCAATCCCAGTCAATGGCTGCCACCAGAGTACCCTGTCTAGAGAAACGACTCTGAGCGAAAGCGCCGAGAAAGGCGCTTGCAGCAGCCCGCCCAAGGGCTCCCTCTCTCCCTCTCTCTGCGCCGACCAAGGAAAATAGGACAAAGAAGTCGAGCGGCCTCCCCCGCAGCAGACAATCCAACGAGAGAGTCCCTTCCACTCTAGAGGCTAAGGCAGCAAGGGAGGTCTCCGGGGTAGGCTCCGAAGCGACCGCGTCTTGATTGCCCACTGGACACCCTCCGATGCAGTGAATCACGCCATGCAGCGGTCCAAACCGCTCCTCAGCTTTCCCGATGACCAGCTCCAACTCGCTCGGATCGTTGAGATCCGCCTTGAGTACAAGTACCTCAGCCCCTACCTCCTCGAGCTCGCAGAGCTTAAAGATAGATCGGCTCGTGGGATCCGTCTCGCCATGATCTTCTACCCAGGAGTCCCAGGTGCCTCGCTCAGGGATCTCGTGGTCGGACAGAATGACCAAGCGAGGTCGCACCGCGAGACTCAGCTCTTCAGCGAGAGGCAGGCCTGCCCCCTCCAGACCGCCGGTGATCAGGTAGACCCCTCCCTCCCTCAGCCGACTCCTAGAAACACTCTCTCCCTTGAGACAAAGAGGGCCGTAGTTCTGAACCCAACGACTCTCGCCCCGAAGAGCTACAACCGTCTCGTTGGCATCCTCGATGGAAGGAACGATCTCAGAGAGTAAGTCTTGGGTTAGCCGGTCAGACTCACTGAGATTGCCGGGAGGGTTCAAAGGCTTCAAGCAAAGATCGATATTTCGGCACACCAAACCAGCAAGATTTCGCGGCAGCTCCCTCACGGCACCGAGAAGGAAGGCTTTGTCTGGCTCCACGTTGTCTTCTGCCATAACTCGGTGCAGATCGTTGGACAGGATCGTCAGAGTCCGCGGCCCGGTGGGCAACTGACGCCCTAGAGCTCGCGCGAGAAACTCTAAGCTATCGAAGCTCACTACACGGTGAGCGGCGAGACGGTTGCGCTCGAAGGCAAGGCGAGATTCGAAATCACTGTCCTCCCTAGACGCGGAAGCGGGCTCAGGGGCTCGTCCCTGAGGGGGTACGGAAATGCTCCAGCCATGGAGTATGTAGTCCGGCGCCCGATCTTGATCGACGAGATCGGCGATCAGCTCCAGATAGTGCTGGGGACAACCTGGGTCGATCGTGTAGAGACCTTCGTCGATGCGCTCGAAGCCCTCGCCAGGCCGGACCAGGGAAACCTCTGGCTCCAGGCTTCCGGGCAATCGCCTCATGCGCTCGACCAGATCCGAGACCACCCCGTAATCATCGACAAAAAAGAGCCACCTCCGCACCTCCGCCGCCTCGAAGGGAGGACGAGGCGCACTCTGACGCCAAAGAGGTACATGGCTGGAAAAGGACAGCGGAGGGTCGCGCAACTCGCTGGAATCCCAAGCCAATCCTGGGAGAGTGTCGGTCGCTACCCACCGCAGCCGAAGCTCCTGGGCTTGCTCCTTTTCCCACTGGGAGACCTCCGTCGCCAAGGTCAGGATCAGGGCAGTCTCGGCCTCTGAGGATTCGAGATGTTGCACGAAACCTGCCCAATCACTATTGGGAAGCCAAATCGGTTGAGGAATCACCGATGCCCTAAGGCAGGCGAGGTAACTGGCAACGAAATCTGGACCGGGGGGGTACAACAGCCAAACTCGCCTTCCCGAAAGATCGTGAGCCTTCAGATACCTCGAGATCACGTGCGCTCGCTCGCCGAGGTACTCCATCGAAGCCCGCTTTGCACCTCCTCCGGAGTACGTAGGGGACCCTGGAGCTGAATCCAGCCTGGGGTTCTCTGGGGCTTTCATGCCTTCGAGAAGGGATACCACCCGGAGGAAATCGGCATTGGCTTCTAAGGCTTGACTCATAGCAATACGAACAATCTATCTAATGGGGCTCTCCTAGGAAGGAGGGCAAATGGGGCATTCACGCTGGTTTTCTAGGATTCGGGTTTCTGGGGTCTGGGTTTCTGGGGTCTGGGTTTCTGGAGTAGGGCGACAGTTCGAAGGATCTTGATCGAGGCGAAGAGCATGAAAGAACTTGCGGTGACATGTACCCGTTCCCCTGAGACTGAAGGTCAGGTTCTCAACAACGTCCGACCAGGAAGAATTCCCGGGATCCCATGAGCCCCAGCGCTTCTCTGACACCCTCTACGACCAATCTGGCACAGCAACCTAGTGCAGTAGCCAACAAGCGCTGTCTCTTTTGTGCGTAGAATTCACCAAACTGAGACAGTGGGACGGGTGGAGATCTTCCCTATCTTGCAGGGACCTCAGGGCCTCGAAGCTCCAGGAACCAGTCGATCCGATCATCGCTGGCTGCCTTCGTCGCGATTCCATAGGGCCGACGGCACTCGGAATCCTCACTGCAGGGGCCGCTGATAGAACCACCACCAAACCAAAGCCCCGTGAGATCAAAGGTCAATCCGGACTTGTCGCCAGCTGTGTCGTGAGTTGCCTTTGAAGGCTAAAGATCCCTGGAAGAAGGCGTACTCAGTGCCGCAAGCATCGTCTTTCTCGGTCGGGAATCAGAATCGCGTTTTGATGTAGGAGATCCCAGTAGGTCCGGAGCCGCAGCAGAAGGCTGGTGCAAAGGGCGGACTAGGAGTCCACGTTCACATGGACGGTTGGTGGCAGATGGGGCGCCACGGGAGATCCCTCGAGACGCTTTTGCAGGCAAAACCTGGTTGGTTTCATCGTGAAGGCAATGCTGAGGGGGTCCCGTGCCGCCCATCGCACGCTGGGTGATTCAATACACGACAGGCTCCTAGGGACCCGATAGCTCTTGGGAGATCTTCCAGGCATCATCTTCACGGACCAGATGTAGGGTCTTGCGAACCGCATCTTCGAAGCTGTCGCTCCGATAGTTTTGGAGAAAGTGAGCCTGAACCAGATCCTCCTGCTGTATCGCGACCTCGAGATCAACCAGGCTGACTCTCACGAACTGAGGCTGCGAGATTCGCTGGCGTCGCTGCGACTCCCATTGAGATCTACTGAGTCCGTCAGGGAGTACAAAACGTCTCGAGTAATACTCAAGATAGCGCTCCGGCTCTTGGTCCGACCATACCTTGGCCCACCCCATCACGACTCTCTGCACCTCTTCTCTCACTCGATGACTAGCAATCTTCTTCGGGCCGTTAGAGTTTGGTACCAGAGCTAGGCCCGGAGCTTCTCCTGTCTCTACCAGCGACTCTTGCTCGCGCCCAGGAGGCGCCTTGACTGTCTTGTCCGTCGAAACCGAGAGCGCTTCGTCAGGACCGAAGCCTCTGAGTTCCGTCAACTCATCCTGGTCTGCTTCCAGCTGCCTCGCGAGATCAGGAGCCTTGGTAGCGGGCAGATCGGAAACGGCAGAGGCACTCTGGCTAGCGACCTGTGACCCACGAACCTGTGGCCCGCGTCGAGCTAGGAAATACGAACCGGATACAACGAGCAAGACCAAAAGTCCGATACCCATGATGGGAAGCCATCTGCCGCTGCCCAATTCTGACCGAGCCACCATCGCCCGAGATTCCGAGGCAAGGTGCGGGGTGCGCTCATTGAGCAAAGCCGGCGGGTTCACAGGGGCAGGAGATTCCAGACTCAGGATGTCTTCCAGAGTCTCCTCCACTACCATCCGCAACTCTCGTAGCTCCGGAGGCGCGTCGCTCTCCTGAATCAGACTCTCCACGGCTTTTCGAATCCGTCTCCGGCACTCCGCATCGAGGCGCAAAAACCTCATTCCCAACCCCTTGGGAAATCGAATTCCTTTGGCATCCTCGCGAGTCCACACCACCTCTGCACGGCCATGGATCGACTGCTGGTCTTCTCCGAGATCGAAACGAAAGTCAACGAGCGTGCCAACGTCTAAAAGAACCGCGCTACTCACAAACATACCGGACATGGAAAGGTTGACTCCGGCAACCTCCCGAGAGAATCCCGTTTCTGGTTGGGTCAGCACGACAGTGGCCTCCAAAGGAATCCGGCGGGATTCCACAGGAACCGGTCGGCGAGCTAGCAGTTCATTCATCGACGTTGATCAGCCCACTAAACACAAACCATAAAATAGACGAACAAATAGTATACCGGAGGGTTTTCTTGGTGTATCCAACCAGGCGAACTTATCGAAAAATTGACCTATTGAACTGGAACTTTGCAAGTTTACAGGAGGAGGCATCGCGAGGCCTCCAGAATGTCGGGGAGACAAGTTCCAACGCGTGACCAGAAGATCTAAACAGATCGAACTATAGGTATGAAAATTTGAGCTATTGGCTAGGTAGAAATACGACGCGACTCATGGCGACCAGCTCGCGAAGCAAGACCCTGAATCAGGAGTCAACCCGCTCTCGAAGAATCTTCCAAGATTCTCCTTCCTGGGCAAACTCCAGAATCTTCCAAACCGTATCGTCCAAGGTATTCGATCGATAGGTTTGAACAAAACGAACTTCCATATTTCCGTTCGATTGGGCGGAGACTGTAGGGCTCGATACGGTTACTGAAACGAAACTAGGTCGTCTCAATCGCGTTCTTCTCTGTTTGCGCCAATCGACCAGGCTAAGACCTCGAGAAGGCCGAAATCGATCCGAGTAGAACGACAGATAGGAGTCTACGTCCTGACTCGACCAAGCATCCGCCCATCCTTCTACGATGCTCAACAGCAAACGCTCTGGATTCTCGACAACAGGGGGCGGAGCTGTCTCCTCAGCAACCTTTGGAGACTCCTCCATTGCAGCGCTCTCTGGCACGGCAGACTCTTCTGTTAACGACACCTGCACCGGGCTCTCAACGGCCAAAGAGGAATCGCCAGCCACTTCACTTCCTTCCACGGGGGGTACCGGGTTCGAGGAAGGACTAACAGTCGCCGCAGATCCCGGCGGTGGGGAAGTGCTGGCCTGAGGTAGTGAGATCGTTGAGGGCTCAGGTCCACCCTCGGCTACCGTCGCCACCGGTTTGGGAGCTCTTCGACCCTGCCCCCAGAAGAACACACCCAAACCAGCACAAAGCAGTAAGATTGCAGCTACAGAAATCCAGCGATTGCGAGACCCCTTGCCCTCAACGACCATCCCAACCCTTTCGTCGGTGGCCGAACTCGTTTCGGGTGGTGATATCTCTAGGCTAATCGTGGCCGCTTCTTGGGGACCTGGAGCGAAAATTTCCTCGGCCTCAACACTTTCGTCGGAAGGAGCAAGAACCTCTCCCAGGGTCTCTTCGACCACCGAGCGCAGATGACTCATCTCCTGGGGTTCTCCAGGATCCTGAGCATACCTCTCTACAGTTTCCTGAATCTGTCGACGGCTATCCGGTTCTAGGTGAACGAATCGAACCCCCATTCCCTTCGGATGGGAGAGGCGATGCTGGTCCTGTCGAACCCATACCACCTCCGCGGTTCCTTGTACCGTAGAGGCCCCTGCAGATAGCCGCATCTTGAAAGAGAAGGTGGTTCCTGACTCTTGTGGATTCATGCACCGAACGAACATTCCGGTCATCGAAAGATCGACCAGGTATTCCTCGATAAACTCATCTGAGTTTGGAAACTTAAGATAAACCTTTTGTGGGTGGGCAATACGCCTTGATTCCGGCCGAATATTCCAAAACCTCTTGTCTTCACTCATCGCACTCACCTAGACCAGAAGAATCAGTACTTCCAGGTCACAAACCTATATCCCCATAGAAACGAAAGAAAACTCAAAAACTGCGGTCGTGTAACCACACTATAGATAGCGATAGTACAGCCTGGGATGTCTTCTCCAGAGCTCCGAAGAGTCCTCTGGTTGCGAGCGGGCCTCTGACGCCGCCTCCGGGTGAAAAACCTTCGAACAACCTTGGAGTTGATCCCCGGTTTTTGCCTCGAACCAACGCCAAATTCCTCACTACCGCTGACAAGAGATCTTCACCTAAGACTGTTTATGAGTGCCGGCTCATCGCACCTCGCAGCCACAACCAGGATTCAATGTGCGCCAAGAATACACGAAATCCAGGCTATTTCCAGCCCCAACGCTTTCTCGTGCTCAAGAGTCTTCGGCAAAACCGAGGCATCGAGGTACCTACTTTCCCTCTTTCAATGCCTCCCGACTCCGTATCAAGGAGAGAATTTTCTCGTATGAGTTTTCCTTCTCACTCCTGCAGCGAGACCTCCAGGAGCCAAAGGCACCCCGAGCCACTGAGCAGCTTATTCGATATCTGGAATTACATAGGAGTCGATATCTGCTACAGGATCCGGGTACTGCAGATCCATATTCTTCAACGTCTCGATCAAGATCTCGGAGACCACCAGGTTTCGATGCCATTTCTTGTCCGCCGGAACCACATACCAAGGAGCGTGGTCTGTGTTACATAAGGTCAAAGCTTCTTCATAGGCGGCCATATAGGACTTCCATCGAACGCGATCTTCGAGATCTCCTGGGCTGAACTTCCACTGCTTTTCCGGTCGCTGTTGCCGGTCTCTCAAACGCTCGGCCTGCTCTTCTGGGCTGATGTGGAGGAAGATCTTGACGATGGTCACACCACTTTCGGCAAGCAACCGTTCGAAGTTGTTGATGTGTTCGAAATGGGTTCGCCAGACCGCTTCGGGCTTCAATTCTTTGACCCGAACCACCAGTACCTCTTCGTAGTGAGAGCGATTGAAGATACCTACCATTCCCAGCCGAGGCACCGCTTTGTGAATTCTCCACAGGAAGTCGTGAGCTCTCTCCTCTTCACTCGGAACTTTGAAAGAGGCGACCTGGGTTCCTTGGGGCTCGAAGGCTCCGAGCACATGACGGATGGTCCCATCTTTACCTGCGCAATCCATCGCCTGGAGTACTACCAACAGGGAATTCCGACCATCTACGTGTAGCTTTCGCTGCAACTCGAGGAGCACCTCCCGGCGTTTCTCCAGCTCCTTCTCCCCCTTTTTCTTCCCTTCGTAGTCGCCCGTGTCGGACGGATCGATCGCCGATAAATCGTAACGCTCTCCAGGCAAGCGTCGGTAGTCCCTTTCCGCCATGGCTGCATCTCCCTTCCTTCTCGAAATATCCTAGCCATCTCCAAAGATCCTGAGTCCTGAGAGCTTGCTGAAGAAGCGCATCGCCCCCTTTTCAGCGCGCACCTAAAGGGCATTCTATTCGCAGTCCGGGATCATCAGGAAATACCCCAACGGGCCTTGGTATTATCTGCCCCAAGGACAGCACGGGACCCAATCTCTAAATGAGGATCTACTCGATGAAAACCAATCCCTCCCCCCATTTCCCTCATGTAACCGGGAAAACTTCATCTTTCCCGTTCCGGACCCAGCTGATCCTCTCCCTGAGTTTAGGCCTGTTGCTTGGCTTAGGAGCCTGCGCAGCTCGACTGGGCATGGACCAAGAGACGGAACGGTCCGAAGCTCATCAGGTCGCGGACGCCGAGCTCGCGGCCCAGGTGCGAGGGGCGCTTCTCGACAAGCTCGGCAAAGACGCGTTGGGTATCCAACCCCAAGTCAGCTCCACCACCGCGACGCTGTGGGGACAAGTGCAGGAACGGTCCTCCCAGGAGCTCGCGCGGGAGATAGCCCTATCGGTCCCGGGAATCCGCCGCGTCAAGAACCGCATTGCATTAGACAAGTCCGGAGAAGATGATCGTGGCCTGGTCGGGAAGACCATGGAGCATTCCGGAGCGGAGCTTCGGGACGCTGCCACGGAGAATCGCGTTGGGCTGGCTTTATTGGGTGAGCTGGGCCGATACGGCCTCGACATCGAAGTGGAAAGCAGCGACGGCATTGTGAGCCTTCGAGGCCCGATGCCCGACCAGGAAAGGAAACAGCGAGCCCTGAAGACCGCTCAGGACGCCGAAGGGGTCCGCAAGGTGATCGATCTTCTCGAGTTGAATTGAGGAGGGGGGGCGCGAAGAGCTTCCAGCGAGCCCCGGGAGGCTCGCTGAAAGCCCCTTATTCAGTCGTCCGAGTCACTATCGGAATCGCTGTCACTATCTGAATCACTGTCGCTATCGGAATCGCTGTCGTCATCGTCGTCACCGGTCGGCGGCGTCAGAAACTCGCCACTGAAAATCACCAGATTCCCTACGTCTACGGCATCCGGGGCGACACCGTTACCGATCATCTCGTTGGTAATCACGTCGATTCGGCCATCGCCGTCTACATCACCGGCAGCTGCGCTGTAGCAAAGCGTGTCGCCCGCATCTGCCGGCGGAAAGCCCCCACCGGGGTTGGGAATCTCCGCCAAAGCGCCCTGCACCTCGGTAATCCGCACCTTGGATGGCTTGGGCAGCTGTCCGTCCGCCGTGTCGATCTCTTTCGGCCACCGACCGTGGCGGCCAAAGAAGACGTGAAAGGTACCTGCATTAGCGCGACCATTAGGGGTATCGTGGGGGTTGCCGAAAACCAAGTCATCGATGCCATCACCGTCGAAATCACCGTCCGTAACCGTATCTGCACCGATGGCTCCAGCGACGGGACCAAGAAACTTCGTCACCTTGTGCCTCGACGGAATGTTATCGATGTTGAGAGTTCGCCCTCGAAGTCTAGAAGCGCGATAAAAGAGGTATCCGATGCCGCTCTGTCGCCGATCCTGAGCCGCAGAGCCATCCCCTGCCAGGTCTCCGATGAACAGGTCTGCTCGGCCGTCACCATCGTAATCCTTGCCGCCCAAGAGCTCCTCACCGAAACTGACGTTCTGGACTCCACCACTAATGGTGGTCAAAGAGGCTGGTGGCGAGGTCAGATCGAGATGAAAGCCTGCTGGCCAAGGGCTGGCGGGAAAGGAATCGTCCCAAACGATGTACATCAGCCCCCCAGGAGCACCTCCAGCAGCAGGACCGTCGAACATCCCGGAAGCACTGAGAATAGCCCCGGCCCGGTTGATGGTCGCCCCAAGGAGCAACTCCACCTGGCCGTTCCCATCCAGGTCTCCCGTCTGCAAAGTGGCCCCCAAGTGAAAATCATTGCTGCCGGTAGGAGGGGTAACCTTGGCGATCTGGCCAGCCAGAGCCGTTGTGCCGAAGTCCACTAGGTCAACGGTTCCCGACTGGGCCAGGTGAGCCCCTCCACGAACCACATACACCGCTCCGCGAAGAGCCTCCCCAGGCAGGCTCTCCCCATCCGCCGCCATCACCAGCTCATCGATGCCATCGCCGTCCACATCCCCGGTTCGAGCCCAGATTCCCAAGCGGGCCCCCGGCTCTGGGCCGACAAACGTCAGGATGTCGAGATTGGCCGGTGGGTTGCGAAGGTCTAGAACTCCAGTGGAAGCCGCTAGGTTACGAAGCTCCGCACTGCCGGCAATGAGGGTTAGGCCTCCCGCATCGAGGCGACCACCCGGACTGAAGGCCTGTCGACAAACCAAGATGTCGCCCAAACCATCTCCGGTGACATCGCCCATCCAAACTTCGCTGCCGGTAGCCTCGAAGAGGCCATCACCGAGAATCCGGAGCACCCGCGGCTGAGGGATCGCCAGATCTACCGTCTCACCGATCGTGCCGTTGCCAAAGACCAACTGCACTTCACCGGCAAACAACCGGTCCGCTCCGTTCGTGGTGGTCATATGTCCTACTGCAAAATCGACGAAACCATCGCCGTCAACGTCAAAACCACCAGCGACAGGAGTACCCAAATTTCCAAAGGTCGTCGGGCCTCCAGCTCCCGCGACTCGAGTGAAAGTGCCCAGTTGAGGGGTTAGGTTGGCTATATCAAGAGTGAGGGAAGGTTCACCGTTGTTTGAAGGTCCTGCGGCAGCGAAAGACGTGACCAGGCTCAAACCGAGAACTGAAACCACAGAGGAAAGAAGAGGAAACCTCGAGACATTCACAATAGTTGACTCCTATCGTTGGGAGGTCGGCAAATAAAGCATTCCAAAACATCGCACAAACACCTCACTCCGAAAGGGTGACAGCAGATCCGGAGCCATGCTATCGACCATACGAAAGGAATCAAGGGCGTCCCCCTGATCCAAAATCAAATCAACAGGCTTTGTTACGAAGGAAAGTTGAGGAGGTTTCCAGGAAAGACGCACTTGAAGCGGGGTTTCCGCCAGTGGAACACCCGACCCGACAGACCAGACCTCTCACCGAATTCGTAGCGAGGCGCCATCTACTCAAGGAAACCCAGGAGGCAAGCAGGACTTTGTGGCTGGAGGCAGTGCGACACTCTCTCGGCGAATCAAAGTGCCGCCTGACGCAGGAAGTTGAGTCTAATTGAGTTTCGCAGCAGAAGGTTCGTGAGAACTTCGGGCTTGGGTGGTGCAAGCAGGACCGAGCAGCTCCGCTGCAACCGAGACTCCCAGGGCGGTCCAATGAGAATCGTCGGCGTGATAGAGGTCGATTCGATCATCCCTCGCTTCAAATTCGAGATACGGCGTGAGCAGGTCCACAGTGGCTATTCCAGACATCTCGGTTCTCTTGACGAACGAAAGATAGATCTCTGGATCTCGAAGCCCACCCGTTCGCTGCCAATAGACGGTTTCCTTCTCCGGAATGGGCATAAAGACAAAATGCTTCCCCAATGCTTCTGCCGCTGTTCGATAGCTGTGTAAGACTTCAATGAGCCGATCCGCCGCCTCTGGCTTGCCATAGGCCTGATCGTCCTCCAATCGCGGGTCCCGAAAGAGTACTCCGTTGGCACCGACGATGGCGGAGGGATGCATGGGAATAGACGGCTCCACCCCAACCGCCATCTCGGCAATCCGACTGAACCAGCGGCGAATATTGTTTCGGCCTGCCCGCAATAGAGAAGCCTTCGCCAAGCGATCGATCAGGATCACCAGGCCACTGAAGGAAGTCGCCGGTGACGAGGCGAGCGATTCCAGAGTTCCTTCTGCCAATGGTAGACCTTCCAGGCTACGCTCACTCAACACCAAAACGAAACAAGAGGTTCGTGGGTTCTGGAACCTGGCACTTCGCAAGGGAACAGAAAACCTAGCTTCCGGAGCGAAGGCATAGACATCCCTTTTGAGAAGGTTCCCAAGTTGGCCGGCAAGAGTGTCTTCGTGATCTAGGGAAGAACCCACGGCGAAGGAATCGCCCACCAAGACAATCTCGTAGACCTCGTCATCAGCTGGAGAAGAGCGGTATCCATAGGAATCGGTTTGCCATCGAACCTTCTTCCCCACCGCGTAACTTCCCTGGCGCCCCAGATCCCCCTCGGCCGTCATTGTCAGCTCTTGATTGGGATAAAAGGGGCCTGGTAAGAAATCTCTCGCCCGATAAACAGACAGGCTCTCCCAGGGACGAAAGGTCGAGGAACCCAAAGGTAGAACGAGATCGACTCCTAGGATAAAAACCAGGGGTAGAACAAAGAAGAAACCTCGAAGAACCAGGCGACCAAACTCCTGCGGCTCCTGCGACTCCTCAGAACTGGAAATAGATGAACTCCTTTCCTCCTGCATTGCCCCAAATAGCCACGGCGGCGATAAGGCCATAGTAGACCGACCAGCGATAGAACCTCGGTTGTCGGGAGAGTCTCTCCCAAATCTCTTCTTGGCCACCCAAGAGATGGGCTGCCAGGAGCCCGAGGCACAACAAGGCACCAAGAACCACCGGTTCCGCCAACGGTGCCTGAAAAGCTGCCTGCAGACCTGCTACCTGCCCCAGCTGAGGCCAACCGAAAGGAATATGCCGGATCAGGTAAACGGCATCCGCCAGGCTACGGGCACGAAAGAAAATCCAGGCCAGACAAACCAAAGAGAAAACCGTAGCTCGGCGAAACCAGAGCAGGAGGCTGGATTCGGGGGAAATCCCCATACCCTCCAGAACTTTCAACCGCAGGGACTTTGTGAGCAGGCTCACCACCATGTAGCTCCCATGGAGCAAGCCCCAGATAATGAAGGTCCAATTGGCGCCATGCCACAAGCCGCTCACGGCAAAGACAACCACCAGATTCAGACCCTGGCGGAAGGGACGCACACGACTCCCCCCGAGGGGAAAGTACAGATAGTCCCGAAACCAAGTCGACAGGGAAATATGCCATCGCCGCCAGAAATCAGCGATGGAAATCGCCAGGTAGGGTCGTTCGAAATTCTTCATGAGATCGAAGCCCATCACCCGCGCGACTCCAATGGCGATGTCCGAATAGCCGGAGAAATCGCAGTAGATTTGCAGCGAGAAAAAGATCGTAGCTAGCGCGATTGCCGGCCCCATCTGACCCTGTGGAGAGGCGAAGACCGGATCGACGACCTTCGCCAGAGTGTCAGCGATGACCACCTTCTTGAACAGCCCACCGAGTATCAGCTGAAGCCCACTCCATACCCGACGAGCTACGAGGCGATGCTCTGCTCGTAATTGAGGCAGCAACCGGGTGGATCTTTCGATTGGACCTGCCACCAATTGAGGGAAAAAGGCCACATAGAGAGCGAAATAACCCAGGTGCCGCTCCGCCTTACGACGCCCTCCAAAGACGTCGAGGGAATAGCTCATCGTCTGAAAGGTGTAGAAAGAAATCCCCACCGGGAGCACCAACTCGATAACGCTACGAGTGGGGGACCAACCGAATAGCTCCGCCGTGTCCCAGTAGATAGAGAAAAAGAAGTCCAGGTACTTAAAAGCTGCCAGAAAACCCAAGTTGACAACAATGCTGATGCCGACCAGAAGCCGTTGACGAGTGCGGCTGGAGGTCGCCTCCATACCCAGGCCACAGAAGTAATCGACCAAGGTCGAGACCAAGATAAGAATGAGATAGCTGGGCCGCCAGCAGGCGTAGAAGAAATAGCTCGCCGCGAGCAGCCATGCCCAGCGGAACCGCTGGCGCAGCAGAAAAAAGAGACCGGCAACTATGGGAAAGAAAAGGAGGAACTCTGGAGTGTTGAACAGCACGCGTCACGGTTCCGGGAGCTACCGGGAAGGTTCCAGAGGCTCAGAGTTGGCTTGAGTCCCGCTCACACTCCGAAATACTTGGCTTCCGGGTGATGGAAAACCAGTGCAGAGACCGAGGCTTCCGGGTCCATCATGTCTCCTTCGGTTAGCTGAACTCCCACCTCCTCCGGAGCCAGGGCTCGAAAAAGGGCCTGCTGCCCTTCGAGGTCTGGGCAGGCTGGGTAACCGAAACTATAGCGGCGGCCTCGATAGCGCGTGGAAAAGATGTCTTTGGGGGTCAGCTCCAGAGGGTCCGGAAAACCCCAAGCCTTGCGCACATGACTGTGTACCCACTCCGCTGCTGCCTCTGCGGTCTCCAAGGCCATCGCTGCGTAGGCGTGACTCTTCAAGTACTCACCGGCTTCTTTCCACTCCTCCACTTGGGCTCGCACTCCATGCCCGGCAGTGGTGACGAACAGAGCCACGTGATCGTTTTCGAGGACGTAATCGGTAAGGCACAAACCACCCCCGGTTTGCCGGGCCAAGGTCCAGGTGGCTGCCGGATCACCGCTGTCCGGATCCAAAAGGACGAGCTGATCACCCTTGGTTTGGGCCGGGAAGAAACGCCAGACGGCACGGCACGACATGGCACCGGATCGGCCAAAGCTCTGTAGCTCGTCGATGACTTCCTTGAGCTTCAGGAATTTGGCATCTCCCGCCGCCGCTAATTTGGCGGCCGAGCCCCGAAGGCCCAAATGCTTCGCGTATAGCATCTGGGGATTGATCAGCGGCCAGACCTCATCCAGATCCAAGTCGACCACGTGGCGCACCAGGTCGGAGGGTTGGGGCGCGGCCATATCCCGAGAAACGGTCTCCTTCCGCTGCTTGGGCTCACGACGACCGGCGCTACCTTGTTGGGCAGCGGCTTCGGTGTCCAACCGCACCAGCTCGGCGATCTCTGACTCCAATGCCGGCCTCGCTTCGGTATCGTTGATCTTTTCCACCAGATGAAGGCCCGACATGGCATCCTTGGCGTAGGTACACAACCCCCCGTAAGCAGCGGCGATCTTCTTGTGGGTGAAACGCCTGGTCAGCGCGGCCCCTCCCACCAACAGAGGAATGTCGATTCCAACCGCTTTCAAATCACCCGCCGTGGTCACCATCTGCTGCGCGCTCTTGACCAACAAACCGGACAAGCCGATCAGATCCGGCTGGTGCTCTCGGACTCCTTGAATCAACTGCTCACTGGGCACCTTGATGCCCAGATTGACCACTTCGAAACCGTTGTTGCTAAGGATGATGTCGACGAGATTTTTGCCGATATCGTGAACATCCCCTTTGACCGTAGCGAGCAGAATCTTGCCTCGGGAGGCCCCCTCAGCCCGCTCCATATGGGGTTCCAGAAAAGCAACCGCGGCTTTCATGACCTCAGCGCTCTGCAGCACTTCGGCAACGATCAACTGGTTGTCGTTGAATAGCCGACCGACTTCCTTCATACCGGTCATCAACGGCCCGTTGATGATGTCCAAAGCCTCCGGCCATCGATCGTCTTCCAGAGCCAGGGCCAGGTCGCTCTCCAGACCGATCTTGCTCCCCTCCACCACGGCCCTAGAGATGCGCTCGTCCAAAGGCAGCTCACTGCGCGGCTGCACCTCCCGCAGGGCACTCCGGCCTCGAAAGTGAGCGGCAAATTTCTCGACCGCGCCCTCGCTGCCGGCCACGTCACCAGGCTCGAGGAAAATAAGCTTCTCGGACAGCTCACGCTCTTCCTGAGGCACCTCCGCATACCGAGCTAGCCTTTGGCTGTTGACAATGGCGGTGTCGAGACCGGCACGGGTAGCATGAAAAAGAAAGACCGAGTTCAAGACCTCTCGACCGGCAGTAGGCAAACCGAAACTGACGTTGGAGACCCCCAAAATGCTCTTCGTAAGGGGGAATTCTTTCTTGAGAGCTCGTACCCCTTCGATGGTACTGCCACCGGAGCCGATGTAATTCTCGTCCCCCGTGCCGCAAGGGAACACCAGGGCATCCCACCAGATATCCTCGGGAGGGAGGCCGAAGTCTTCGGTGAGGATCTGGTAGCTACGGCGAGCGACCTCAAGCTTGCGTTCGACGGAGACCGCCATGCCCTGCTCGTCGATTAACCCTACGACCAACGCAGCACCGAATCGACGGGCCAATGGTACGGCCTGCTCGAATCGCTCCAGGCCGTCTTCCAAGTTGATGGAGTTGAGTACCGCCTTGCCTTGGCAATAGGTGAGAGCCCGCTCCATGACTTCGGCGTCTGTCGAGTCGATCATCAGCGGCACTTTTACCAAGCGCACCAACTGATCGAGAAAACGCTCCACGTCCTCCATTTCGTCTCGGTCCGGATCCTGTAGGCAAACGTCGATGATCTGAGCCCCGGCCTTGACTTGCCCCCGGCCGATCTCCGCCGCTTCCTCAAACTTGCCTTCTTGGATCAGGCGCTTGAACTTGCGACTGCCGAGCACGTTGGTGCGCTCCCCCACCATGAGGGGGCGGTTGTCGTCCGTGAGCTCCACGGCCTCGAGGCCGGACACCAAGGCTTTCTGATGAACGGACATGGTTCTAGGTCGGTGACTACGGGCCAGGTCCGCCAGGGCTTCCACGTGCTCAGAGGTGGTGCCACAACATCCGCCCACGAGGTTCAACCAGCCGGAGGCGAAAAAACGGTCGAAAACCCGCCGAAAATCCTCGGCCCCCTCCTGATAGATGCCGTCCTCGTCCGGTAGGCCGGCATTGGGGACACAGGCGATGCGCGTATGGGAGAGCTCCGAGAGAGTCCGAAGGTGGTCTGCCATGAGCTCGGGACCGGTGGCGCAGTTGAGGCCTAGGTAGAGCAGCTCGGAATGGAGAAGGGAGACCGCCAAGGCCTCGGCATCCTGCCCCGCGAGCATCGTTCCGGTGGTCTCGATGGTGGCAGAGACCGCTACCGGTAGGCGCCACCCGCTCTCCTCGAAGGCTTGCTCAATACCCAGAAGCCCCGCCTTGACATTGCGGGTGTCTTGGCAGGTCTCCAGGAGAAGATAGTCCGCGCCCCCTGCCATGAGGCCGAGAGCCTGGATCCGAAAATGATCCATCAACTCTTCGAAAGTCACTCCGCCGGTGACCGAAATGGCCTTGGTCGTCGGTCCCATGGAGCCACAGACGAACCGCAGCCGGCCCGGCTCATCGAACCGAGCGCAGGCGACTCGCGCTAGCCGGGCTGACTCTCGGTTCAGCTCGTAGGCTCGATAACCCTGGTCATACTCATCCAACACCAAGGGGGTCGAGCCGAAACTATTGGTCTCGACGATATCTGCTCCGGCAGACAGGTAGCGATCATGGACTTTGTCCACGACATCGGGACGAGTGACGCAGAGTAGCTCGTTGCAACCCTCGAGCTCCGGGCCACCGAAATCCTCCGGGCCCAGCTCGGCATCCTGAAGTGCTGTCCCGGTCGCTCCATCGAGCACCAGGATCCGCTCTTCCAGGGCCGATAGCAAGGCTGCCCGGCGACTCTCGAGATCCGCGGCCCGAGGGGGGAGTGGCGTATCCGCAGCGAGGCTCGCCACAGAGAGTCCATTGGATACAGCAGAAGCGTTGGAATTTTCAGACATCGAGTTTCTTTACCACCCGTAGAACGGCCCTAGAGCTCGCCATGACATAGAAATGAACCGAAGGAACTCCGCTGCTCAGCAATTCCTCGCTTTGCTTGAGTGCCCACTCTACCCCGACGTCCGCAACGTGCCCCTTCTTCGCCTCCATCACCTCATCGGCGAGCGCAGTGGGCAGATCTACGAAGAAGGTCCGAGGCACGCTGCTGAGCTGTTTCTTGCTGGTAATGATCTTCAGCCCGGGAATAATCGGAATGGTGATCCCTGCGGCACGGCAGGCCTCGACGTAGCGAAAATAGTGCCGATTGTCGAAGAACATCTGCGTCACAATGTAGTCAGCGCCAGCTTCTTCTTTGGCTTTGGTCCACCGAACATCGGCTTCTAGGTTAGGCGCCTCGAAGTGCTTCTCCGGGTACCCACCGACGCCGATACAAAATTCGGATGGTTGAGCATCCAGTAGGTGGGCCTCGACGTACTTACCGCCGTTCATATCGGCGACTTGGGCGACGAGATCCGAAGCGAAGTGATTGGCGCTGCGGCCATCGCGGAGAGGTTTTTGGTAACCGCTATCATCCCCACGAACCGCGAGAACGTTCTCAATCCCTAGGTAACGCAATTCGATGAGGAAGTCCTCGGTTTCTTCCCGGGTAAAGCCGCGACAGAGGATGTGAGGCACAGCATCTACGTTGTATTTGTTCTGAATCAGAGCACAGACACCGAGGGTCCCAGGGCGCTTGCGTTTGACCTTCCTCTCGATACCGGACGGGGTCTCGTCGTAGACCACTTCAGCCGCATGGCTGGTGATATCGATAAACGGTGGTCGGCAAGTCATCAGATCGTCGATCAACCCAAGAAGACTCTTGAGATCTCCTCCGCGAAGAGGCGGGATGATCTCGAAGCTAATCAAGGGACGAGTGGCTTTTTCCAGGTGCTCGGTTACCTTCATGAGGCGCAAGAGTATAGCCGAATCTACACATAGAGTCTGCGAGCCTCAACGGAATTCCCCTCACCGCCCAGGTCCCGTAGCGGAGGGGAGTATTCTGGAGCCGAACATCGGCGAACGATCGAGCAGGAAACCCTGGCCAAGGAGCCTGTAGTGCGACTCTCTCTGGCGGCGAGCGGGTCTCTTCCAGCGACTCCGCGACCCGGCGCAGCGAGGTCCTCGACGAACCCCAGGTTTGGCTCCGGTTTGCCTTCTGGATTCACCGAAAGATCGCTCGCTCTCGCAAACAAGAGACTTTCACTACAGGCTCCTGGTACATAATCCTGGATACATGAAACCCATGACCTCCCACCACCGCGGCTGGAGATGGCTGTTGGCGGCAGCCGACCTGACAGCTGGCTTGGCCGCCTTCCTCTTCGCTTTCCAGACCCGCATCCATCTGCCTTTACCCTTCACTCTCAGTCTCTTGCCTCCCGATCGGCTGTCTTTTTTCGCTACGGAATGGTGGGTTGTAGCCGTTTCGCAACCCTTGGTCCTCTATTTCTTCGGCTTCTATGACCCTCCGGATCCCGGTACCCGAGGGGATCTGTCCCGGCGACTGGGCACCGCAGTCATCCTCCAAGGTCTCCTGCTGATGGGATATTTTTTTCTCACCAACGGTACTTTTCCCCGATCCATCCTCCTCCTCTTCGCCCTGTTCAACTACCTGATGCTTCTAGGGTGGCGACACTGGGCCCTCCGCCTTCGCCATCAGGAAGCACGACGGGTCGCCATCGTCGGTTGTGGGTCGGCCGCCCGGTCTCTCGCCCGGACCATCCGCGACCACGGCTGGCATGAGCTGGAAGTAGCAGGATTCGTCCCGGCGCCGGACGAGGCGGAAACGCCGCAACCCAAGGATGCCGATCTGGGACCTTGCTTGGGATCGGTGGAGGACCTTCCGGCTCTCCTCCAAGCGGGGCAGATAGATGATCTGATTCTCGCTGCCAATAGCTACGGCTGGCAGACACGGCTCATGGATGGACTGACAGCGACCGGACGGACGCGAGGTAGCGTCCTCTTGCTGCCCGGACCCTTCGAGAGCCTCATTGGACGTATGCGATACCGCTGGGTGCGGGATCTTCCCCTCATCGAGGTCGTTCGCCAGAGCGAGTGGCGAGTCAATCGGCCCGTCAAGCGCACCGTCGACCTGGTCGGCGGGTCCCTGCTGCTACTCGGCACCCTCCCGTTGATCGCCCTCTGTGCCCTGGTGATCCGACTCACCTCTCCCGGGCCGGCCTTCTTTCGCCAAGAACGGCTGGGCGCAGGACGCAAACCCTTTGAGCTTTGGAAGCTCCGCACCATGCAGCAGGATGCCGAGCGCCACACGGGAGAAGTCTTGGCGGAACCCAACGATCCCCGACTGACCCCGGTGGGAGGGATGCTGCGACGCTTTCGTATCGACGAGCTGCCCCAGCTTTTCAATGTCCTCAAGGGGGAGATGAGCCTGGTGGGTCCTCGGCCTGAACGCCCAGTTTTCGTTGAGCGCTTTCTGGATGAAATTCCCGGCTATTCGGAGCGATTTTCGCTGCCTCCGGGCCTGACGGGGCTGGCCCAGATCAGCGGTGAATACCACTCCACAGCCGAAAACAAGCTCCGCTTCGACCTCGCCTACCTGGCCAATTGGAGCCTCTGGCTCGACCTTTCCATCCTGCTACGCACGGTCAAGATCGTCCTCACCCTTCGCGGCACCTAACCGAATTCACCAGCTTCGATATGGCTTGATGGACGAAGCTCTCCACCCGTTCCCTGGGGTGAGCAAACCGCTCTCATCTCTTCTCTAAATAGATAGGGCCTCAACACAGAGGGGCCCCGCAGCTCTCGAACAGGCCTGTTGCGTCCAGTTCGCCGAGATCAAGAGGCGAGCCGAGGAATCTGGTCTGGGCTGCCACATCTATTACCCAGTCATCTTCGTCCAATAGAGAGGTGAATATGAGACATCCTGCTGCCGCCTTCTTGGCTCTTGCTCTTCTTCTTCGGGCCAGCCCCTGCCTAGCTCTAGAGATCCTTGTGGTAGACCGATTCGATGACGTCATCAGCGCCGATGGGTGCGATATCTCTACTGAGAACGATTGTTCTTTGCGGGGAGCCATTCGCAAGGCAAATCAGAGCGCCGATAGCTCCACAGTGGTGCTACCGGACGGGCTCTATCCGCTGACTCTCGAAGGTGCCTCCGAGGACGCCGCTGCCAGTGGCGACCTCGATTTCACTCCCGGTGGTGGCGACCTGACAGTGCAGGCAGAACCGGGAGCTCATCCCATTGTTCAACAACTCACTGCGGACCGAATTCTAGACGTTCGATTCGGTGCCGGCGATATCCTCCTCCAAGGGCCCTTGACTCTCCTTGGAGGATCTGCCGACAACGGCGCCACGGACGATCGAGGCGGTTCCCTCCGCTTCTTCCATGGCGCCTCCCTCACCATGGAGAGTATCCATTTCATCGGCGGAACTGCTGCCGCCTCTTCCGGTTGCCTAGAGTGGACGGCGCCAAGCTCCCCGGGCACCCTGAGCCTCACAAATGTCTCTTTCGCGGACTGCAACAGTGGTGGCAACGGGGGGGCGTTCTTCATCCAGTCTTCTGATTCCACCGTCGCCTTCGATGGAGTCTTGGCCCGAGGAAATGTCGCAGCAAGCAACGGTGGTGGCGGTTTGTTTTTCGGCGGATCCACTCCGATCTCCATCGAGCGCTCGAGCTTCGAAAACAACACCGCTGGGGCCGCCTCCACGACCATCTCCCAAGGCGGTGGTCTCTTTCTAGGGAGCGGCTCCTTCTTCATTCTCGACTCCACCATTGCCAGCAATGTTGCTGGAAGGCTAGCCGGCACCAGCTCTTCGGGAGGAGGCATCTTCATCCAGAATAGCCAACTGCTCGTGCGCAATACGACTCTCAGTGCAAACCAATCTCTTGCACCCCTTGGCGGCGGTACGGATCTAGCGGCCCAGAATTCGAACCTCGGAATCTCGTTCTCGACCATCAAAGCCCACGGCTCGGGGATGCCCGCATCCCTCGACCTCGCCACCGGCTCGACCTTGACTCTCTTCTCTTCGATCATCGAAGGAGAGTGCATGGGTGGAGGCATCACTTCCATCGGGTTCAATGTGGAACACCCCATGGGCGGCGCTCCTTCTACCTTTTGCAGCCTCGATCACGTGAGCGATGTGACGACCACAAAACCCCTTCTGCGTCCCCTCGCCGGGTACGGCGGACCCACTCCGACCCACGCGCTACTGCCCTCTGCGGACGGCACTACCCTTCTCGTTGCCTCCACTAGTTGCCCCCCGACCGACCAGCGAGGCGCCCAACGGCTGGGCCTGTTCTGCCACAGCGGCGCCTACGAGGCCAACTCCCACCCGCCGGGTCCCGAGATCTTCTCCGACGGATTCGAGTCCGGGGATGCCGCTGCTTGGTCGGCGAGCTTTCCTTGAACGGCGATTACCGAAGGTCGCCGGTGAGCAAACGACGGCTCTCTCTCCTCTAGGTAGGTAGGGACCGAGAGGTTCACTGTCCTGCGAAGAAGGCATTGGAGATCTCCCGAAGTCACCTCCTGGTGGCCTCGACCGAAACCCAGCGACCTTCAAGCTTCTTCGCAGGGCGATTTCCTCGACCCATCACCACTACCGAAAGGAACTTCCCGTGAACAGAAAAATCTCTCCGTCCACAGCCCTGCTCCTGGCTCTCGCACTCTTGCCCATCCAGGCGCTTGCCTTTCCACTGGCCTCTCCTCTGGAGGCCGGCGAGATCCCTGAAATTGTCGAGACCCATTCGATTATCGGAGGCATCGTCGGGGATCTCTACGGGCGAAAACTCTCCTGTAACGGCCGGCGAGCAGCAGCCGGTACTTTCACGGCGACCCACATGCTTTTTCGCCAATCTTCGAACCAATGGCTCGGACTGGAGTTTCTCAATTCCGCCTCAGTGTCCGCTCTTGATTCCCATCAATTCGCCTACCAACTCCCTACCGGGACCGAGGTGCGTGGTTGGACCGATGGCTCGGCTCAGTCGGACCCGGGAGTCCTCTTTCCGGCGCTGGGTCCTGCAGACTCCTTGGCCATCTCCGACAACCTCTTGGCCCTCGGGGTCGTGATCGATCGCGAAATCAACGTCTACCGCTGGAATGGTGCCCAGTGGCACCTGGATTTCCATCAGCAGAATCCCTTTCCGCTCTCCAGCCTCGGCACCAGCGTGGACCTCGATGGCTCTCGCCTCGCCTTCAGTGACCCCAACTTCGGAAACGGCCTCACCGGTGAGGTCTTCCTGCGAGCTCGCAACCCCCTTGGAATCTGGTTCGACTTCGGGACGATCAGGGCGCCAGGAGAAGAGGTTGAAAATGGGTTTGGCGCCAGCCTTTCCCTTTCCGGCGATTGGTTAGCGGTCGGCGCGCCCTTCGAGGACACCATATTTGGCACGGACATGGGCGCCATCTACCTCTACAAAGCCGACGCTGTGGGGTTCTTCCAGCTTAGGACGCTTCTCTTCGGCACTCAGTCAGGGGCACGCTTCGGGAGCAGTGTCGAGCTCGACGGTCACACCCTCATCGTAGGAGCCCCTAAAGAGGACACTCACCATCCCGCGCGGGTCGATGTAGCCCGCGGTGCTGCCTATGTCTACTGGCGCTCCGGGGACGACTGGGACCAGGTGGCTCGACTGTCGGCCCTCAACGGATTCGAGGGAGATGAACTGGGTACCTCCGTGTGCATCGGAGGAGATTCGGTGTTGGCCGGCGCGCCGCGTTTTGGGGTGCTGGAGCCCGGTGGAGTCTTCGTTTACCAGGGTTTGGTCGCGCCCTTCTTTGCCGACGGCTTCGAGTCCGGTGACACTTCCGCTTGGACGCTCACCGTTCCCTAGCTTGTCTGGGAATCTCGGACTTGAAATGCCAGTCGAGTTTGATGGCTCGGTCGAAATTCTCCCGAGCAGCTTCCTCTTGACCGGAACGGAACTGGGCTTTTCCGAGGTTCAGGTAGGTTTCCGGACGGGGCTCGATCTCCAAGGCCTGAAGATAGGCCTCTTGAGCCGCCTGGGGGGAATCGAGGAGTAGGAACTGGCTGCCCAGAGCTAAGGGGATAGCGGCCTCGAGGGGGTCTAGATTCGCTGCCCGCCGCAAATCACGCAGGTTCTGTTGCAGATAGGCCCGCGGCGCTGTTCCCGCCGCCATCACTTCGAGACTAATGGCCTCGGCCCGGTAGAGGAGTCGACTCGCCGCCATGCGCTTGCGGCCATCCTGGACCTGCCATACCAGTGCAAACAGGGTCAACATCATGGCGAGACCAGCAGCATAGCTCCCTTTCAAGATGGTTCCTCCGAGCTTTGGCGAGCAAACACCCAGGCCAGAAACAGGATAGCCGGAAACGCCACCATGGCCAGGCGAAAGGGAAATTGGGCCAGAGAGCAAACCGCCAAACCGGTCACTCCAGACCAAGCGAGAGCAGAATCCGCCCGCGATCTCGGCTGTAGCTCCAGGGCCGGTGCGTCTTTTCCTTGGATTCGGGAGGTGCGATTTCTCAGCACTTGAAACAGAACCCAGAGAGCCCAGGCAAGGGCCACCAAGCCCGGCCATCCCAGTTCTGCAGCAACCTCCAGAAACTCGTTGTGGGCGTTCACAAACATGACCTGGTGCTGGCCGCGGAAAAATTCAACTCCCTGGTCGACAAGGGCCATCTTGGCCGTCGCGAACTCCGCCCGATAGCCCCCCAACCCGACGCCAGTGAGAGGATTCTCTGACAACATCCACCAGGCTCCCTTCCAGCCGTCGAGACGGCCGGTCAGAACCTCATCGATTTTTCCCTTCGCCAGGTACTGAACCTTAGAGACCACTCGCGCCCTCAGTGGAGCCAAAACGAGGATCAACAAGCTAGCCGCAAGACCTAGGCCGGTAGCCACTGCCAGAACCCGCTTGGTGGAGGCGAAAATCAGCCAGAACACTAGGCTTCCCACGATCAAGGCGACCAGGGCAGAGAGGGTTTGAGTTACCGCCAGGGCGTACAGGCAGATCGCCAGCGCTGCGGCCCACCCCCAGCGTCGACGCCCCGTACTCACCACCCATCGCTGCTGAGCGATTAGGCAAGGCAGAACCAAGAAAACGGCCAGGTCCCCAGCGCTACCAGCAAAGGAGGTGACACCAAGTCTCTGGGACTCCAACTCGCCGGCAAAATCGAAGGGCCGCCAAATGCCGTGGAACTGGGAAATACCCACCAGGGCGGAAGCAACGCCGGGTACGACGATCCCACCAACCAGGCGGTTCAGAGTCTCGACCGGCAACCAGCAACTCCACACCACCAGAGCCAAACTACCGATAGCCAGTGAGGTGAGGGCGTCCTGCAAATGAAGGGGATATCGAGAGAAGACCAGTCCCAAGCTCGCCACCAGGAGTAAAGGCACCAGAGCTCTCACTACCTGGCATCGCTTGATCTGGCCTAGACCCAGAGAGGCTCCCCGCAGGCGCCAGCAGAGGGCGCAAATCGAAGCGAGAGCAAGGCCTTGACTCAAGACCTGTTTTGGCAAACGGAAGGCGTCTTTCGCTTCGGGGTCATGAAACCACCATACGGAGATCAACAACAGCCAAAAGAAAGTCTCTCCCAGCACCACGGCCGCCCGGTCCAGCCGCAGCCCCAGTCCGGCCCCCAGGAGCTTCCCTCCGGCTCCGCGTTTCTTTCTGGTGGTCTTAGAACGAGACAAAATGACGGCCCCTCGACTGGATCTACCTTCGGGCACCTGGGATGGTCGGCTCTTGGCGACCTGCGTTATCGACCTGTCTTGAGTTTCTCAGCGAACCACGCATCAAACGTCTAGCCCTTTCCTCGCCAACAAAAAGCGAACAAAGCGTAGCAGGCGACCCCGGCACTATTGGCGACAGCGTCTCTGAACTCGGTGGAACGGTGAGGCAGTAGCCCCTGGTATAACTCCGTGACGACTCCGTACCCGATCGCCGCAAGAGTCGCTGCCCAAAGAGCCTGGAAATACCAGCCACCGAGACTCCTCTCCCGAGGGTGGACCAGAGAACGGTGCAATAGCCAAGCGAGAATGCCAAAGAGAGCAGCGTGACCGAATTTGGCAAAGGAGTCGACAAAAGCAGAGACGGAAACTTCCTGGGTCCCCGTTTCGGCGGACCCCAGCTGCATCGTCAACAAGACCCAGGCCAAGCTCATCCAAATAGCCGCCGCAACCGCCCAACGGCCATGAATACGCTTACTTCCCATGAATTAGCTAGTATATCTCCCTATGGCCTCTATACACCCTTCCTCCCTGAGCCTTCGGCACCGAACTTGGAGATTCTCTCTCGCCGCCGCTTCACTCCTCTTGGCTTTGACCGCCTTTGGCGCTCATCAGAGCTTTCTGCGAGACCAAAACACGGTTCTTCAGGTAGCAGAACATCTGGACCTAGACCCGAGCTCCGGCCTGCTCCTGCGCATCAAAAGGGAGAGTGATCCCCAGCGGGCTCGCATGATGGTTGCCCGCTTCATTGTTGCCGCTGCGCTGGAACCGGATTCCCAAAAGCCGAGGGGACGCCACCTCGACCTAGCCAGAAGCCTCGCCCAGAAAGTCCAATTGCAGAGGCCAACGAATTGGGAAGCTCCGATGATTCTAGGAGCCGCCACCTACCTCGACTGGTCGCTGCAACGAGATGGCCGCCTGTTTCGATCGCCGGAAACCTGGCAAGACCCTCTACTTCGCAGCCTGGAGCTGGCACCAAGTCGAGTCGAGCCGACTCGTTTCCTGGCCTCGGCCTATCTCGAGGTTTGGCCGGCTCTTTCTGCTGAGAAACAGCAACTAGCCCAGAGCCTTTTGAGAAGAGCCATGGAGGACACCCGTCATTTTCGCCGTTTGATCGCTCCCTGGCTCAGCCGAGCCAAGGATCGACAAGAAGCCTTCTCAGTGGTCCCGGACGATCCCGATGCTTGGCGATTTCTCATCCGTGAGTACGCTGGCCTCAGCGACTGGCCAGCCGTACGAGAAGCCTATGACCTGCTCCAATCCGCGCTACGGAACGAAGTCTTCACCTCCATGGAGCAAGCGGAATTCCACCTTGCCGGACGCGACTTGCGCGGTGCTCGCCACCTTTTCCTCACCGCCGCTTCCGTGGCCCCTCTCGAAAGCGCCATGGATCCAGTCATCAATCGAGCCCTCTCCCGTTGTCCACCTGGGGCCTATAGCGCCCATTACGCCCGGAGTCTGCGCCGCCATCTGGACCGCACCTTTGAGTTGTTCCTGACCAGAAGTAGCCCGTTGGACCCCGAGGTAGTAGCCCGATTGACCCTCGCCTCCGGGGAGCTCGACCCACCTGAGCAGGCCCTAGCTGCCTTGGCATCCAACGACCTGGTCAGGGCTGAGCTCCTCGAGCGTCGCTCTCAGGCGCCTCCTGGCGCGCCGGAATGGAGCGCTTTTCGCATAGCCCTGTCCCGCGCTCTCCTGCAACGAGGAGACCTCGCTGCTGCGAAAGTCTCTCTCGCCTCCGTCGATCCGGTGTGGAGAGACCACCCTCTATTTTGGCTGGTGCGACGAGACCTAGCGATGGCTCTCAGCGATCGAGACCTCCTCGATCTAGCCAACGACAGGCTACGGCTCATGGCCCGCAACCGGCTCCCTGCGCAGGCCTGGAAACGCAAAGAGAGAGCCTATCGTCTCGAATGGCTGGCAGGGGAAAAGCAGGAAAGCGTGGAAATCCAATTCACCCACGTCAATGCAACAGGAACCGTTCTCGAAGCTCGACTGGACGGTTCCCCCATTGGAACTTTCCAAATCCAGCCCGGTGGGCTAGTGAGCTTAGAAATCTCCGCAGCCGCGGGGGAAGTGCACTACCTCGAGCTGGAGTCCTTGGCCCCGGTCCTCTTTACTCCGGGGGAGGTGACCTTTTCCAAGTCGAGCCGCGCAGCCGCTGCTGCACCACACACGACGGCCAACGCCAGGGAGTTGGCCGGCATCGTCAAGCCGAAGTCGACCCACTCGTGAGCCCCAACGGCAGCGATGGCCCCCAGGGCAGCAAGACCAGCCGCTCGATCCTCAGAAGACCAACCCCAGCGAAGCACCCGAACCAGATGAACCAGTAAAAAGGCCAGGCCGGTGGCGAATAGGAGGCACCCAAGAACTCCCGTGGTGACCCCCAGCTCAACGACATCGCTATGGGCATGGCGCCAGGAGCCACCGCGAATCGTCAGAGGTTGGACGACGGGAAAAGCGTCTCGAAAGGTGCCTAGGCCAGTCCCCAGCCAAGGGTATTCCTGCCACAGGGTGAGACTGCTGCGTATTGCTTCGAATCGTGCCCCGAAGGTGACCTCGTAGGGTGAGGTGGCAAGGAGGCGGCCGAATCCAAACCTCGCCCCGGTCACTCCGATAGCAAGTAAACCGATCACTACCGCCCCTAGGCCCACCCCCACCGCTCGCCACCGATGGCGCCCGTCTAGCCACAGCAAGAGGAAAGTCTGTACCGCGACTCCGATCACCGCCGCAACCAACCCGGCTCGCGAACCCGTAAAGGCGAGGGCCACGAAGAGAAAGCACCAGCAGATCAGCGGAGGTCCAACCAAGAGGAGTCGTCGTTCCCACCGATGGCGCCGGGCAGATTGTCGCAGCGCCCACCAAGACCAGGCGAACACGACAGCCAGCCCAATCTCGAGAAAGAGGGCCAGATGATCGGGATTGACGAAGGTGCCACGAAGCCGATCGGAAGAGCCGGGAACTTCGACCCCCCAGATGGTGGTCAGGCCACTGAGCCACCGGCGAGCTCCGTAGAAAATTTGGAAGAAAGCGGCCGCCAAAAGGCCCCCAGCCAAGGCTCGGCGATGCCAGCGATGGCGACCGACGACCCCAGCTACAGCAACTAGAGCTGCTAGCGCTGCCCAGCCGAGAGCGACCCGCCGGGACACCTCCGGCGCCAAACTGAGATGAGGAGCACCCGAAGAGATCACCTCACCCTTCCCCTTACCGATCATCTCCGCTGTAGCGCGATGGGCTTCCAAATGCTCGGGGGAAATCCACCCCACTAAGCCAGCCGGCCAGGCCAAGGCCTGTAAAGTACCCAGCAAAGCGATCGCCCCCAGTGCTAAGGCGGGAGCTCGAACTGGCTTGAAATAGGCCATAGAACGAGCCCGGACCAAAGCCAGAGATAGGCCCAGGAAGCAGAGGATTTGCGTCCAGGACGCCGCCCAAGGAGTCACTCCACCGAACGGTAGAGGTATCAAGAAAAGGACAAGAGCAAGGAAGACCGCGAGGATCAAAGGTAAATGCCTTATCATCGCGCCGACCCCGTTGCCCACCAACTCGGAGGAGAAATGAGACCTTCTAACACCCTACCCCTACCATTATGCCTAGTCATTGCGGTGGGCTTTTGTGTTTCCGCAGACGCCCAGCTTTCCACATACGCTCCTCCGGGCGATTTACGTGGGGACCCGGTCTCTCAACGAGACAAGATCTCCCAAGACACCCAGGAAGCTCGCTGGAAGTTTGGCCCCGTACGGGTCGAACCTGAGCTCTCCTTGAGGAACCTCAGCTACCTCACCGATGTTTTCTCCGGCTCCGACGAGCCCGAGACCAGTGATCTCACCGCCACGATCAGTGCCGGCCTACAAGCCTACATCCCCCTCGGGGGCAAGACCACGGCGGTTGCCTATTATCTACCTCAATATGTCTGGTGGCAGAAACTGGAAGACCGGAGACGATTCAATGACCGCTTTGGTGGCGGTATCTTCGCCTACTTCAATCGCCTGACGCTAGAGGTCTCTGCCCGGTCCGACGAGAATCAACGGTTCGTTTCCTCCGAGTTCGAACAGGCTATCGTCACCAAAGAGGATGACCTACGGTTCGGAGCCGAAGTCGCTTTGAGGAACTCTATGTGGCTCTTCTCATCGTTTTATTCAACCGACTACCGGCACCTGGTGGAAGAAACTGAGGACTCGCGAACGGCTCCCTTCGACCGCCTGGATCGGGATGAGGAGCTCCTCGAGGTCGGTTTCCGGCTGAGACTCAAGTCGGATTGGTTTTTCAAACTCGGCGTTGAAGTTTCGGAAGCGATCTTTCGAAATCCAGACAACGACCTCTCCAACAGTGGCACCACGCCTTTTCTCGAAGTTGACTTCAATCGAGGCGGCCGCCAACTTTATCTGCGGCTCAATCAGCGCGACCTGGAGGGCGAACCCGGTTCCAAGTTCCTAGAGCTCGACGAAACGACCGGTTCCTTCCAGGTGGGTTTCGAGCCCCGTAGCCGTCTAACCCTGATCTCCTATGGCCGCCGGTCGGTCACCTACTCCATCGGCGATGGTTTCGTCTATTCCATCGACGACCGCCTAGGAGCCGCAGCCAAGATGAGCTTTGGCCGGCGAACCAGCTTGGAGATCTACGCGGAAACTGGCGACTCCGACTACACTGCCTCCCAGCTATTGGGGCCTGATCGAAAAGACGAATATCAGGGATACGGAGCCCGCCTCGAGTTCCGCCTCCGCCCCAACTCCACCTTTCGCCTGGGTGCAGCAGAGACCGATTTCGACTCGTCCATCGCGGAGTTTGACCGTTCCTTCACCCGCCTGACGGCAAACCTGACCTTCGGAGGTAGCTCTTGGCCATAGCTGCAACCGGTAGACCCCAAAGGTCTAACTGAGTTACTCTAAAATGATGAGAAAACTGTTGTACTGGGTTTCTTGTGTCTTCTTTCTAGCAGCGGCCCTCCCGGACGCCACGGCTCAGAATGTCGACAATTATCGAATCGGCCCCAAGGATCTCGTCGAGATTCGGGTCTTCGAGGCGCCCAACCTCAACAGTGAGCACCGCGTTTCTACCGACGGAGACATCAACTTCCCACCGGTTGGCGATGTTTCCGTGCTCGGCCTCACAGCGGCGCAGTTGGAAGCACGACTGAAGGAGAGGTTGGAAGAACGTTTTTTCCAGCGCGCCTCCGTGTCCGTACAGTTGCGTGAATATCGCTCCAAGCCCATTTCGGTGATCGGAGCGGTCACTAAACCGGGAGATCTAGGCTTTTCCGGTCGCTGGACTCTACTGGAGGCTCTCACCGCCGCGGGAGGCCTTGCCGAAAATCATGGCACCGTGATCTATGTCCGGCGACAAGCGGAGAACGGGCTCTCGAGCCAAGTGGAGATCGCTGTAGACGACCTCATGGTCCGAGCCGACCCCAAAGTCAATATTCCCATCTTCGCCAACGACCTCATCAACGTCTCCGCTGCGGTCGACGTGACGGTGTATTGCCTCGGAGCCGTTGAACGACCAGGTGCCCTGACCTTCAAGAGCAGTGAGCGCGTCTCCCTTCTCGCAGCCATCGCTCGAGCTGGCGGGTTGACGGATCGGGCCTCTCCAAAAATCGTCGTCAAACGAGCCGGCCAGACCCACGACTCTACCGGCCAGGAGATCGGCGTCGACTACAAACGCATCGTCGCTGGCAAGGAAGAAGATTTCCGCCTTCGAGAAGGTGACGTAGTGGTGGTCAAGGAGTCTTTCTTTTGAGTCACTCCGATTCGTTCCTGCAAACGGAGCAGGATGGCTTTTCCCAGACGCCGGACATGGAGTTCGACGTCAAAGACTACCTTTTCAAGCTGCTTCGCCACTGGCGCTTAATTCTGGTCGCAGTCGTCCTTTGCCTAGGGGCTGCCTTCGCCAAGTTCGTGATTAGTCCAGAGGAGTTTCAAACAAGAGCTGTCGTTCAGATTGAGCGGCGTTCCCTGACCCCGCTCATCGGCACCCAGAACCCCTGGCTAGAAAACTACTGGAATATGGAGTTCTACCCGACCCAAGAGAAGCTCCTTCAGAGCCGGGGTCTCGCGGAACAGGTGGTGCGCCAACTGCGCCTGACCACGGATCCGGCTTTCGGGGGCTCTCCCACCGCCCTCAATGGCCAAGATCAGCAAGCTACCGCCGCCGCCGATCAAGCCGCCGTAGCAGGACTGGCCGGCTCAATTCTCGGCGGCCTGACCGTGCGGCGAGTTAGAGAGACCCAACTAGTAGAGCTGATCTACACAGCCGACTCGGCCCACAAGGCTGCTCTTCTCGCCAACGGTTTCGCCCAAGCCTTTATCGACATGGGAATCGAATACCGAGGCGCCACCGCCGGCAAGGCATCGACTTTTCTTGGCGCTGAAATCGAGAAGCTTCGGGCAGAAATTGCCGAGAAAGAAGGCCTCCTTCAAGAAGTGAGCCGCCGCAGTGACATCGTGGCGCTGGACCCGGAGTCCAACACCACTTTGCAGCGCCTGAAGGCTCTCAATCAGGATTTCTCGGAAGCGCAAAATCTACACATCCAAAAGCAAGCCTACTATCGCGAGCTTCTGACGACCCCCGCTGAGGCTCTCGCTGAATCGGTAGCCAGCACGGAAGTCTCGCAGCAGCGCAGTGCCCTACGAACCCTGGAACAGGACTATCAATCGAAGCTCGCCGTCTACAAACCCGAATGGCACGAGATGGTAGATCTGAAGGCACGCATCGACAAAGCTCGTCAGAGCCTGAACCGGCTGATCCAAGACCGCGCGACTCAGGCTCAAGAAGCTGCAAGGGGTGAGTTTCAAGCGGCGGAGCGGCAGAAGCGAGCTCTCGAAGCCGAAATCAGCAACCTCAAGGACAAAACCCTCGACCAAAAGTCGAGCCGACTCGAGTTCATCAATCTCGAAGACGAAGTCAATACCCGCCGCCAGCTGCTCAACCAGCTGCTGCAACGGCAGTCGGAAACTGCGGTTACTGCGAGACTGCAAGACACCCGTGCATCCAACGTTCGGATCGTGGATACAGCCTTGGTTCCGGGAGGGCCCTTTCGGCCATCGCTGCGCCGCAACCTCACCCTGGGCATGGCGATGGGACTCTTCTTCGGCGTAGGGCTCGCTGCTCTTCTAGAGCTTCTGGACCGCACCATCAAGACCAGTGAAGAGTTGGAGAGCGTCATGGGGCTCCCCACTCTCGCGGTCATACCCGATATCTTCGAGGCTGGCCGGTCCTATGGCTATCGCGGCGCCAAAGCCTATGGCTACGGAGCGGCACCCGCCAAGGCCTCCAAAAGTTGGCGAGAACGACGGAGCAAGAACGATCCACAGAAGATCGAGCTACTCCCTCACGAACAGCCCCGTCTGGCGGTGTCTGAGGCGTATCGATCCCTTCGAACGGCGCTACTACTCTCTACCGCCGAAGAGCTTCGGATGATCGCCGTGACCTCTGCAGAAGCTGGGGAAGGAAAGACCGCCACCGCCTCCAACCTCGCCGTGGTCATGTCCCAACTAGACCGAAATGTTCTGATCATCGATGGTGATCTGCGGAAACCAAGGCAGCACCAATTGCTCAAGCAGTCGAATCGAGTCGGCTTGGTGAGCTATCTGACCGGTACCGCAGAACCGGAGGACATCCTGTTCCCCACGGTGGTCGAGAATCTCTATCTCTGCCCTTCCGGCCCCATTCCTCCCAATCCGTCGGAGCTCTTGTCCTCAGACAAGATGAGGGAGTTTCTCCTCCAAGCCCGCAAACGGTTCGACTTTGTCATCGTCGACACGCCCCCTACCCTGGCGGTGACTGATTCCACCCTCATCGGCTCTATGACCGATGGCGTCGTGCTGTGCTGCCGAGCGGGCTCTTTGGTTCGGGAAGATGCCCGAGCCTGCCGCGACCGCCTTCTTTTCTCAGACATTAGAGTGCTCGGGGCGGTTCTCAATGGCTTCCGGGCCAACTCCAGTCGAGCCAGCTATGCGCGCAAACACCGGTATTACGAAAGCTATGTGGACGACGTGGCTGACTCGCGCACCGATTCAGCGGCCTAATGATCGATCTTCATTGCCACATCCTCCCCGGGATCGACGATGGCGCCGATAGCTTCGAAGAAGCCGTCGCCATGGTTCGTTTCGCTGGTGAACAGGGCTGTACCGCTATGGTTGCGACTCCCCACCAGCGTCACCCTCGCTGGTGGAATGGAGACCGGCAGAGCTTGACGGAGCTCCGCAACCGCCTTCAAGAGGAGATTGGGGAGAGTCCCACTCTGTTGCCTGGCGGAGAGATCCGAGTCGATTCGGAATGGTTGTCAGAAGCCGAATCTTGGCCCGGCGGCGGTTTTCTTCCCATCGCAGACACCCAATATCTGCTGATCGAATTTTCGCGGTCCGGAACAGGGCCGGAGCCGGAACATATCGTCCATGAGTTGGTAGTTGGCGGCTGGAGGCCAATTCTTGCGCACCCGGAGCTGCTGCCATGGCTAGCTGGGGATTTACCCCGATTGGAAAACCTGGTTCACCTGGGCGCACGACTACAAATTACTGCGATGAGCCTCACGGGAGAATTCGGGCGTCGTCCACGGGAATCGGCCCGGCGGCTCATCGAGACATCCCTCGCTCACTTTATCGCCAGCGACTGCCACGGAATTGAGCGTCGCCCCCCAGGGCTATTGCGAGCCTACGACCATGTAGCGGACCGCTGGAGCCCAGAAGTAGCCACATTGTTGACCACGACGAACCCTACGAGGGTCGTGAACAATCAACCCATACCCTAGCTAGGCGGAGGCCAGTAAGATGGCACACCGCCAATTAAAAAAATTGAGAAGAGCAGAGAAATTAGTCCTTGGTACGGCTCTTGCTATAAATTCTACGGGTCGAAGCTTCGATTTTGGAAATATCAGGCCACCCAGTGGAAAAAGTCGATAAATGATTCAGTTGCCCGAATCCCATTCAGAGACCGGTCCTTGCAAGAAGCGACCGTCGTCCTGCCGTGGGCGCTACCAGATAGGAAGGTTTCCTAGGAGTTCTTCCACCACAATGGGCTCTCGATCCTCTTTGAGCAAGCTCCTCTTGGTCTTTCTTCTTCTCTGCTTCGCTGTTCCTGGCCTCTCGAGAGCAGCAGACCCCTTCTACACAAACCTCCTACGAGATGGCATTGCCGCCTCTGAGCGTGGTGACTTCCAAGAAGCTCAAGATCTGCTCCGGTTGGCGAATTTCGGATTTTTGGATGAACCAAACCTCCTGGCAGAAGGTTTGGCCAGACTTTCTCTGACCCATGCTAGGGCTGGGGATCCGGATGAGTTTCGGTCCACATTTCGCAAACTGATGGAAATCGAAAATCAGTTCGAGGCCTACTCCAAGAATTCTTTCCCTCCATCCCTACAGAGTAGCTTCGTCGAAACGGTCAGAAACCTCGTCCCAGAAGCGGAGCTCTCGACCTTTCCTGCCTTTGCGGATCTAGCCAAAGAGAAGGCGGTCGAACGCATTGCTGCTCTACCCAAATCTCAACGACGCGAAGCGCTCTCGGAACGAGCTCAAATCGAACCGGAAGAACCGAAGTGGCGCCTTCAGTTAGCGAAGCTGACCCTAGAAGAAGGGCTGAGGCAGGAGGCCCTCCCTTTGTTAGACCAGCTCATCTCTGAAGGCAAAGAGTCGGAGCAAGCCCATTGCCTTCGCGGTCAAACTCTGGCCGAAATGCAACGGTGCACCGAAGCCATCACCGACCTCACAATCTGTCCCGAGACACGGCTCCAGGCCCGGTTTGCCTCCCCGCTAGTCAGTTGCCTGACCGAAATGGAATCCTGGGAACAGGCGAATGCCACCCTTTTAGCCCTCGAACCATCGGTGCGCTCTCAAAGAGAGTTTACCCGCCTAGGCCGGCGCATTGAGAAGGGTCTCAAAAGGCAAGAGGCCCAGCGACAAGAAGAACTTGAGGCATCCGGTGAAGATCTTGCTGACCTCGCCTCAGAGCCAGTAGCTAGGGACGAAAACCACCTGCCTTCTTTCGACCCACCTGCGGCTTCAATGGACCAGAAAAGTCCCGCCGCCAGCCAAGTCGCGACCCAAAGAGTCCCGGACGATCCTCGTCTCGAGGGCGAGGATGTTGCGAGAAGAGCTGCTGAGGAAAAGGGTGGCGGGCGTAGACCTACATCAGCATCCCAAAATACAGAGCTGACGCCCCCGGCTCCCCGAACCTCACCGGCTCCCAAGAATCTCAGCTCCGAAGATGAGGCCCGCCTGGTAGAGGCGCGAAGCCTCTTGTCCAACGCCAAGAAGGTCGCCGACCTTGAACCGGCTTTGACTCTGGCTCAATCTGTAGCCGACGCTTTTCCTCAATCTCGAAGAGCTCAACACTTGGTAGCCGAGATTGCCTATCGAGGCTCTCTTTGGGAGAAGTCAGCAACCTATTTTCGCCGCGGCGGCGACCCCGGCGACAACCGTCCAAACCTGCTTTTCTTTATGGCTATATCTTTCTACGAATCCGGCGATCCGGTAGCAGCAGAAGGAGCCCTCGAACGAGCTTTGCCAAAATTGCAACGAACTTCGTTCGTGGAAGACTATATAGAGAAGATACTCAGCGAATCTGGTAGCTAGTCCGGATTTTTTGCTGCGAACACCTAGTTTGATAGGATATTGTTTCTACTTATATGATCCGACGATCTTGGAGTAAAGAGGGGGGGAGACCGTGCATCGGTACCTATTGATGACAATCTTGGCCTTCATGGGAAGCCAACTGCTGGCCGCGCAGGAGGTTTCCGTCTCGGTCGATCAGGCTGAATGCCTACCAATCGCCGAGAACGGCCTAGTGACCGCGACCGTAGAGAATGCTCCCGGAGGAAGCTCTGTCCGCATATATTTCCGACGCCTCCACGAGGAAGTCGAGGATTTCTACTACGTTGTTGCACGGCCCAGTGGTGGTGGCCGGTATTGGGCTGTCTTACCGGAAGCCGAGGACGAAGAACTTGAAGAACGGGATCTCGAGGGGGATTTCGACGACGACGACAACCCCGACGAAGGTTGGGCGGAATGGTGGCGCACCAAGGTCACAGTCGATGACCGAGACCCCAACGATGACCTCGACCAAGAGCTCATCGAAGAGCGCTCTGCTCAAGGTCGAAATGAGCCGAGGGAGTGGCTAGAAGCTCTCGATGACGCGACTCTCCAGGAATGGCTCGAAGGGCTCGAAAACGAGCCAGCCGAGTACTTCGGGACCGTGTACGACGACGCCGGCAAACGCATAGCTCGATCGGACATGAAAGTAGTCGAGGTCCGGGACGACTGTGAAGTCGAGTTGACCGAGCAGCAGGAAGGCGAATCCGAGAACCTCACCATCGGTGAAACCGCTGAATGGGAACGGGGAGAACGGGTTTTCCACTGGCTCTGCGATGGCATCGTCAGTCGAATCAACCCCCTCGACATCTTGCGCGCGGACGACCACTGTCGCGCTTGCGTCATCGCCTGGTGGAAAAAGAAGGAAATTCTCATTCCGGCCTTGCTGGTTCCCCCCGCCATCGTTATTTCGAATAGAGACGATCCGCCGGTTTCACCATCGGCCCCGTAGGCCCTCGATAGAGAGCTTGTACGAATGAGGCGTCCGCTACATGGCGGACGCCTTCTTTGATTTTGCCTCCCGAAAGTAAGCCGCAGCTCATGGATAATCAACCGCGTATCTCGGCCATTGCCGAGACCCTCATCCAGCCCTCTTCCGGCTGGGTTTCCTTGCGGTTGGGCGAGTTGTGGGACTACCGAGCCCTGCTCTACTTCTTGGTGTGGCGGGACATCAAGGTTCGATACAAGCAGACGGTCCTTGGTGCCTCCTGGGCGATTCTCCAGCCTTTATTGACCATGGTCGTGTTCACCATCTTCTTCGGGCGGGTGGCCCAGTTGGGGCCAGAGGGAATCGCCTACCCCATCTTTTCCTATGCGGGACTACTCCCCTGGACTTTCTTTTCCCTCGGCTTGACCCAATCGTCCAATAGCCTGGTGGGAAGCCAAAACCTGATCAAGAAAGTTTATTTTCCTCGTCTCGCCATCCCGATCGCTTCAGCCCTTGCTCCCGCCGTTGATTTCGTTCTAGCGTTTCTGATTCTCTTCCCCATGATGGCTTACTACGGCACCCGCCCCACGGCGATGGTTGTTTGGTTGCCGTTCCTGGCTCTCCTGGCCTTCGGTAGCGCACTCGGGGCAGGCCTTTGGCTTTCTGCCTTGAACGTCCAATTCCGAGATATCCGCTATGTCATCCCTTTCTTTACCCAGCTCCTCCTTTTCGTCACGCCAGTGATCTACTCCACCGCAGAGGTCGCGCCCAAGCTCGAGGAGATGGGCATCCCCGTGTGGATCTATGCATTGAACCCCATGGTCGGTGTCGTCGAGGGATTCCGATGGGCTCTGCTCGGACTCGACGCCCCGATATTCAGTCTGGTGCTGACCTCTTCGATCGCAACCCTGGTGCTCCTGGTGACCGGCTTGCTGTACTTTCGGCGCATGGAAAAGACTTTTGCGGATGTCGTCTAATCATGAATGACGCCATCCTCGCGGAAGATCTCGGCAAGCGCTACTTCATTGGCAAGCAGGAGCGGTACCGCACTTTGCGAGAAACGCTCGTCGAGCTAGCAGCGAGCCCGTTTCGGCGGGTAGGAAACTTACTCAAGGGTCATGCGACCGGAGCAGCGGACCTCCACGAAAGTTTCTGGGCCCTCCAGGAAATCTCTTTCGCCATTCCGGAAGGGGCGGTGGTGGGTATTATCGGCCGCAATGGAGCAGGCAAGAGCACACTGCTCAAAATTCTCTCACGTATCACCGAGCCTTCCGCCGGGCTAGCGCGAATCCGAGGCCGAGTCGGCTCCCTGCTCGAGGTCGGCACCGGCTTTCACCCGGAGCTCACCGGTAGAGAGAATATCTTTCTGAATGGGGCGATCCTCGGCATGGGCCGGGGCGAGATTCTGAAGAAGTTCGAGGAGATCGTTGACTTCGCGGAGCTCGAAAAGTTCATCGACACTCCGGTCAAGCACTACTCGAGCGGCATGTACCTACGGCTAGCATTTGCCGTAGCTGCTCATTTGGAACCGGAGATTCTACTGGTAGATGAAGTGCTGGCAGTGGGAGATGCCGCCTTTCAAAAAAAATGCCTGGGTAAAATGGGAGAGGTGGCTGGACAAGGTCGCACCGTGCTCTTGGTCAGTCACAATCTAGGTGCTATTTCCCACCTTTGCCCGACCACCTTAATGCTGGAAAGGGGCCGTTTGGAGGCCTACGGTCCTACCGACGAAGTCATCACCCAATACATGGCCAAGGTCTCCACTCAGCTAGCAATACCTCTAGGAGATCGGACCGATCGCCGTGGGGCGGGCCCGATGCGCTTCCAAAGCATTCGACTGACCGACCCGGACGGTACCCAAAGCGGTTCCCTACGCTCCGGCGATTCGGGTGTCTTCGAGATCGGCTACCGCTCCACCGACGGCAAACCTCTGATCAAAGTCTTGGCCCAAATACACGTCGCTGACCACATCGGCAATCTACTCTTTACTCTATCGACTCACTTCACTGATGTCGGACGATTCGAAACGTTGCCGCCCGAAGGAAAAATCCACTGCCAAATGCCTTCGATTCCCCTAGCGGCTGGCGTCTACACCGTCTCTTTAGGTTGCTCCGTGAATGGAGAGTTCTCCGACAATGTCAAAGAGGCCTTCCAATTCAATCTGGTGGAAGGCAATGCCTTCGGCAGTGGACAGGCCCCCATCGGCCAACGCCATGGCAGCTTTTTGGTGCATCATCAGTGGCACCAAGCTCACGGACGAGGTGATTGAATGTCACGAGTTGGCCAGAACCCTATGAAGTGGCTCCACGAGCAACCCAAGGCCCAGAGAATCACCATCACCACCATCGTCCATGTGCCGGTGCTAGAGGGCTTCTGGGCTGAGAGCTTCTCCGTGCTTCGACTGTTCTTCCGCAGCCTGAAAGAAAATACCGATCACCCCTTTGACCTCTATGTCTTCGACAATGGCAGTTGTACCGAAATTCAGGACTACCTTCTGGAACTGCGACGACAAGGGGTCATTCAATGCCTGATCCTCTCGCAACACAATCTGCGCAAATTGGGAGCGCTCAATTTTCTGCTGCAGGTGGCTCCAGGAGAGATCATCTCCTTCGCCGATAGCGACGTCCTCTTCCTACCCGGCTGGCTCGATGAGACCCTGGCGGTTCTCGATGCCTTCCCGGAAGCTGGCCAGGTCACAGCCCTGCCCACGGCCGATACCGCAGACCGACATTGTTCCGGCACCCGAGAGGCGGTACGCCGAAGCGAAGACCTCACCTTGCAGGAGGGTCCGGACCTTATCCCCGAGGCTCATATCGAAGCCCACCGCATCAGCCTTGGATCCAGTTCCGAGGAGTACGCGAGTCGACTGCTGAACCGTCAGGATGTACAGATCACCCGGCGAGGGGTCAGTGCCTTTGTCTCGGCTCAAGATTTTCAATTCACCACCCGACGCAAGGTGTTGGAACAGGTCCTGCCCCTTCAAGTGACGGAGCCCGGTGAGTACTATGACCCGGTCTATAGCCCGGTGCTGGAGAAGCGAGTGGATGCTCTTGGGTTTTGGCGTCTCTCCACCACCGGTTACCGCATTCATCACCTCGGCAACGCTGCCCCAAGCTTTGCAGCCATGCCGGAGGGAATCGATGTGGACCCTCGCCTCTTCGACGCCTCAGGATTGCCTGCCAAAAACGAGGCAACAGACCAGCAGAGCCACTCCCGGCCCCGGGTCAGCAACCGATATCTGCGGCGATGGCTCAAGAGAATCAACACGCTCACCTACCGCCTGCTCTACGAACCTTGACTCTGCGCATCGCCTACGCGAACCTCTTCGATGCTCGCGACGTTCGCCGCGGCTCCGGCACCTGGTATTTCCTCGGCCAAGAGCTCGAACGACAGGGTCATACGGTACATTTTCTGCAGCCCGGAGAGGTCGAGCTCCCCGTTGCCACTCGCATCTTCAAGGGACTTAGCCGGCGCCAAGGCTCGGGCTACCGAACCTTTCAAGATCCACTATTTGCCCGCCGACTGGGACGTAGCCTCGGGCCGAGCCTGGCCGGGTTGGACTACGACTTCTTGCTCACTTCCGACTATGGCCTGGCAGCCTACTGTCCAACAGAGCGCCCTGTCGTTCTCTACACCGACAGCATGATTTCCAAGGAACCAGCAAAACGTACCAACCCGCGTCTGGCCGGACTCTCTCCCTTGAGCACGGCTTTCAGCTTGAGAACCATCGGCGCTGGTTTGGCAAAGGCAGCGATCAGTATTTTTCCCGGACGATGGCAGATGAGAGAGGCCCTAGCCTATGACCCGGATCTTGCCCAGCGCCTCGCAGTGGTTCCCTTCGGTGCCAACGTCGACGACCCGGGAGCTGAACTCTCAAGAACTCGGTCCGTCACGGATCTACCCAAAGGATCGACCGGCAAAACTCGTCTCGACCTGCTCTTCCTGGGCAAAGATTGGCTCGGCAAAGGAGGCCCCTTGGCCGTCGAGTGCTGTCGGGTGCTTCGGCGCCAAGGGTACGAAGCAGTGCTGCATGCAGCGGGCGGCGAACCCCAAGGCGTATCTCAAGCCTCGCTTCAGGGCCCGTCTCAAGGCCAGTCTCCAGACCGGTCGCAGGACGAGTCGGTGGTCTACTACGGACTCTTGGACAAGAATCGACCCAAAGATCTAGCTCGCCTCGGGGAGCTCTTTGCAAAATGTCAGCTCCTCGTCCTTCCTACCGCCGCAGAAGGTTTCGGCCTGGCCTTCGCGGAGGCTGCGGCTCACGGCCTCCCGGTGATCACCCATGACACGGATGGCGTCAATGAGATCGTCCTCCACGAAGAAACCGGCCTGCTTCTCCCTTTGGGAAGCTCTGCGATAGATTTTGCCGACGCCGTCACTGGTCTCGTCAAGACCCCCGACCTGTATCGTCACCTGGCTCGAGCTTCACGGCGGCGCTACGAGGAGAATTGGACATGGAAGATCGCAACCGAGCGACTGCTTCTGGAGATCGAATCCCGGCTGCCCAGGGAGGGGACGCTGTGACATCTCAACCCCCAACTTCCCCTATCGACGAGCAAGAAAAACAGTACCGCTTGCCCTACCACTGGTTCCCGGAGCAGAGGCTGCCGCGCTTTTTCCGTGAGGAAAAACAACGCATCATCTTCGAGCTCATCTCCCGCAACGGGCCGCCGTCGATCGGTCGCTACCTGGACTTCGGCTGTGGTGACGGACGTTGGACCTCCGATGTCTTCGACCATCTGGCCGGGGATACCCGTGCCTTCGGCGTTGACATCAGCGAACGGGCCATCGCTTTTGCCAGATTGATCACCCCTGAAATCGACTTTCGTGCCTACGATGGCAACCGTCTACCCTTCGAAGCTGGCAGTTTTGACCTAATCACCGCCATCGAAGTCATCGAGCATGTGCCCGATGAGGTGGAAACAGCTCTCCTGGAGGAGATTCGGCGAGTTCTCGCTCCCGGTGGGCTTCTGGTTCTGACCACCCCGAGCTGGAACCTGAAAATGCCAACCCATCACTTTCGCCACTATTCCCAGGAACGTCTGTCGGCTCTCCTCGAGAGCAGCGGCTTCGAGGTGTTGGAATTTCGCGGCCACGGGAGACGCTGTGAGGGAGCCCGCCTCAAGCTGCGCAAATACATGAACCGCCTGCCGTTCGTTTGGAAACTCTGGAAGAGAACCCAACGGGAAACCACACCGAACAAGGCGATCGACTTGTTGGTCGCCGCCCGGGCACCCTCGTCCCCCCGGGGCTCCGGCGACGAGTGATTCATGAGAATCCTCTATTCCGCCTATCGCCACGACCCCAGAGACCCGGACGCTGCGAGCGGCGCCGACTTCAACTTCTATCGTTCTCTGGCGGAACGAGGCCATGACATGAGTCTCGTCGGGCCCTTTAGACACCCACCCAGCGCCTGGGAGAGAGTCTTGAAACGCCTTTACCAGCGAGGGATCAAGAAGCGATACGCCAAGTTCCCCCACAGCCTGACCCGGCGGGCATCAGCGGGGCTGAACCGGGCCGAAGAGGCAGCCAAAGCAGATGTCGTGTTCACTCTGTTTCAGCCATCGTTGGTTTTTTACCGCGGCTCTACCCCTTGCGTCTTCCGCTTGGACACCAGTTTCCGTGGCTACCAAAGTGGATATGAGGAGTTCGGAGATTTGGCCATGAAACTGAATATTTGGCAGGAACATCGCGCCTTTGCCCGCTGCTCCCACTTGATCACCCATAGTGGTTGGTCCGCCGAAGGCTTGGCTCGCGACTACGGCTTCGATGCGCGCCGTATTCATACCTTTCCCAATCCCTCGGCGTTGCCCCAAGACAAGGTTCCCGATGGGGCTCCCCCTCCGCGGTCCCTGGCAGAGCCTTTGGAGCTCCTCACCGTGGGCCGGAACTTCCACCGCAAAGGTATCGATATCGCCATGGAGACGACTCGACAGCTGAACCGCTCCGGCAACCCCACTCGGTTGACGATCTGTGGGCTTTCGGGATCCGATGAGGAGCATATTCGCTTTGTGGGCCCGTTTCGAAAGAGCCGATCTCAAGAGCTCGAGACCTACCTAGAGCTCTACCGCAGGTCGCATCTGTTGCTTCACCCAGCTCGCTTCGACCCCTCTCCTATCGTCACCGCCGAGGCTGCAGCCTTTGGCCTCCCGGTCGTGACCCGAGATGTCGGAGGCATCGCTACTTCCGTGAAGAACGGTACCTCCGGCGTGGTTCTCCCCGCCGGGGCCATGGCGGAAGCTTTTTCCGAAGCCATCGCTCGCTTGATGGCCCAACCGCAGCGCTATCACCGGTTGTGTATCGACAGCCGCAGACGCTACGAGTCGGATCTCAATTGGCAGGTAGCCGGCGGAAGAGTCGAAAAAGTCTTGCGCCTCGCCGCCGAAGAGGGGAAATGCCGAGGAGGGGTAACCCAGTGAAACTGCCCAGGGGAGGCTTGCCCAAATGCCTGTTGGGGCTGCTGGCCATTTCGGCAGTTCTCAAGGTTCTTGTGTGGGGGGTCGTGGTGACCCAGGACCCGGCCCGTTTCGTCTACACCGACTCGGTCGCCTATCACGAGACCACCCGCTCTCTGTTGCAAGCGGGAAGGTTCTCCGTGTCCGCCGACCGCCCCAACGTCCCGGAGACTCGTCGCACACCCGGCTACCCGATTTTTCTGGCTCCCGCCTATGCTTTGGCAGGAGAAAGACCAGCAGCGGGTATCGCCTGGCAGATCCTCCTTAGCCTGGCAACGATACTGCTTCTTTTTCGCCTCACCCAAGAGCGTTTCTCCACACCGGTGGGAATCGCCGCCGCGGGCCTTCTCACCCTCGATGCAGCCTCTTTTTCCCACTCGCTCCTTCTACTCACCGAGACCCTCTTCGCATTCCTCATGGTTGCCATGTTGTTTTGCGCCCTCCGTTTTGCCAAGGGAAATCGGGGGGTTCTGTGGGCCGGCGGCATCGGCCTGTTGCTGGCCGTGGCGACCTTGGTGAGGCCGATCAGCTACTACTTGGCGCCCGCTGTCGCCGGCTGGATCCTGGTGGCAGCGTGGCGGCGCCATCTCTCGCCTCAAAAGACCTGCGCGGCTCTCTTGGCCTTCCTTATTCCCGTAGTGGGACTGTTGGGAGGCTGGCAACTGCGCAACTATCGCCTCACCGGTAGCGGCGATATCAGCCAAATCGTCGGCTTGGATCTGTTGTTCTTCCGAGGCGCCAAAGTCATCTCCTTGCGAGATGGCATCAGCCTCGAGGAAGCCCGCCATCAGCTGGGAAAGGGTTGGTACCGGGAGCTTCATCCGGAAACCCGTGACTTCACTGAAGAAGAGCTCACCGAACGGTGGAAGGAAGAAGGTCTAGCCATTTTGGCTCAGCATCCGGCAGAAGTCGCGAAAATGCAGCTGGTGGGCATGGCGGCAACCCTCGGGGGAACCGGTGAACACACCGTGATGCGGTTGCTCGGCATTCCCATTCCCAGCTCCGGACCGCTGGGAGATCTGTTTCGCTTGAAGCCGAGGGACTACCTGAGGCGGTGGGTTCTAGAACGATCGATGAGCTTTCTGGTCGCTCTGGTACTGCTGGCCTTTTTGGCGGTCCTCTACTGGGGTGGAGCCCGCTGGTGGTGGACATCCCTTCGCCACCGCCGGGTCGAAGTCTTCGACCTTTGTGCCTGGGGAGTCGCCGCTTATCTGGTACTCATTTCTGCCGGCCCGGAGTCCTACCACCGATTTCGCGTTCCCATTACGCCGATCCTCTGTCTCTACGCCGCCGCCGGCCTGGAAACTTCGAGACGGCGACTATTCCGGCTTGCGGCCCACGGCGATGACCGAGAGTCCATGCCACGGTAAGAACCGATCGATGCCTCGCCAGAGCCACACCAAGGAGTCGTAAATCTTCAGCTGAATCTTGGCCAGCTGAACCCGACGCAGCAATTTGCCGTTCAAGAACCAGCCGATCACTCCGATGCGGTTGAAATGACGGACCTTTTCCACCTCGAAACCCGCTGCCTCCAGTTCCTCTCGCAGCTCCTGGGGCGAATAGCGCTTGACGTGCTCCAAAGCCTCGTCCAAAGGACAGAAGAGCCATTTCCCCTGAGGCACCAAGATGATCACTCGGCCCCCTGGGGCCAAGGAATCGTAAAAATTCTTCAACGAGGCCGCCGCTTGGGGAATGTGCTCGAGAACATTGAGGCAGACTATAGAGTCGATATCGCCCCGAAAGCCTGCATAGCCCTCGGCCTCTGAGGCATCGAGACGATGGACGTCGAGGCCGACCCGATTCATGGCCAGATTTTGCAGGACATCGAGGTGAAGATCGTCGAAATCGCTAGCGATGTACCGTTCCCGAGGCAGTAGCTGGGAGGTGAGATTGCCGATTCCAGCTCCCACTTCGAGCACTGAGTGGCCCAACTCGGGGCGGATGATGTCTGCCATCCAACGATTGAACCGGTGCGCCCGAGACAGGTCCGAGAGGATCGCATGGCCGGTTTTCTCATCGTAGAGATCGTCGATGAAGTGATACTTGAGGATCACGTAGAGGGCCCGTAAGCCATCCCTCCAACCGATCTTCTTGCCTTCCAGATAGGTTCGCCCGTCATAGCTAATGGGAACTTCGTAGAGACGCAGCCCCCGCTTGGAAACCTTGGCGGTGATCTCCGGCTCGAGGCCGAAATCGTTACTGCGAATGGGGATCGTCTTTAGGACCTCGGTGCGAAAAACCTTGTAGCAGGTTTCCATGTCGGTGAGATTGAGATTGGTAAACATATTGGACAGAAGGGTGAGGAAGCGGTTGCCCAGGCTGTGCCAAAAATAGAGAACACGGCGACGTTGAGAAGGAAGGAAGCGGGAGCCGTAGACCACATCCGCCTGACCGGACAAAAGAGGCTCCAGGAGTCGCTCGTAGTCGCGGGGATCGTATTCCAAGTCGGCGTCCTGAAAGATGGCGAAATCGCCGCTGGCCTCGCGAATCGCAGTCCGAACCGCGGCACCCTTGCCTTGGTTCTTTTCGTGCTGAATGAAACGAATCTGGTCAGGGTGCTCGCTCTCCATCTTCGCGACCACTTCCACAGTACCGTCCCGGGAGCCATCATCGACGATGATAATCTCCCGTCCGACCCCTTCTGGAAGCGGTGCCACCAAGACTCGGCGCACCAGCTCTGCCACGAGATAGCGCTCGTTGTACACGGGAATCAACACACTGAGTTTCATGGCGGGCGAGTGTAGCAGAAGGCAAATGTGCCATGATCCGCGGGTACCATGGAAAGACTCATAGAAAACGCTTGCTGGATCTGCGGCTCGCTCCAGAGCCAGCCCTGGAAGCCGAGAAATCTCGACCGGGAGCTGGTACCCGATGATCTCAAAATCACCGATGCTCGCTACGGCCTGACCCTATCCCTTGTCCGTTGTCCGGATTGCGGCTTTATCTTTGCTGAAGGCGGCGAATTGGCGAAGCTGCTGAGTCTCTATGAAGAACTCGAAGACTCCGGGTATGAAGAAGGTCAGGAAAGCCGGCGCTTGCAAATGAGCTGGTTGCTGAAGGTGCTGCGCAAGGCCGCTCCCGAAGCCAAGACCCTCTTGGACATCGGAGCTGGAGCTGGAGCCCTGATCGCCGAGGCCAATCTTCGAGGCTGGAAGACCGAGGGGGTCGAGCCAAGCCAAGCCCTCGTGGCAACGGCCCAACGACTCCACAGCGTGGGAATTCTGCAAGGAACCTATCCCCACCCAAAGTTGAGCGGACACCGCTTCGACGCGGTTTGTCTGATCGACGTCATCGAGCATGTCCCCGATCCGGTGGCCTTGCTGCGCGCTTGTGCCGAGGGCATGGAATCGAACGGCCGATTGATGGTCGTAACGCCGGATGTGGGCAGCCTTGCAGCCAAGATACTGCGGCATCGTTGGTGGCACTTTCGTCTCGCCCATGTAGGCTACTTCGACCGTCGATCCCTCGACCGTGCGGCGCAGGCAGCGGGCCTTCACCCCATTGGCTTTCGCCGGGCTCGGTGGTTCTTCCCCGTGGGATACGTGGCGGAACGCCTGGAGCGCTACCTCCCCGTTGGCTTCGTGAACCGGATGGCCAAACGCATCGCGCCACTAGCTTGGCTTTATGAACGTGTGATCCCTGTAAACCCTAGAGATTCGATGGTCGTACTCTACGCGAGGCAGCCTTGAGCGAGCCCCCTCAACCACCTGCCCCCAGCAGCTCCTCCCGGCCCACCGAAGCGAGCCGTCCTTCTCTGGCGGGCCATCTAGCCATCCTGCGCCTCGACCATTGGGTAAAGAATGTCTTCGTGCTGCCGGGCATCGTCGTCGCCTTGACCCTGGCTCCCCAAGCCGCCGGCAACCAGCTCTGGCTAGCGATTGCCGTGGGGCTCCTGGCCACCTGTTTGGTGGCCTCCAGCAACTACACTTTGAACGAGGTCCTCGACGCCCCTTTTGATCGCCTCCACCCCACTAAGCGCCACCGGCCGGTTCCAAGTGGCCAGGTACACATCCCTCTCGCGTACCTCCAATGGATCGTCTTCGGCGCAGCCGGAATCGCTTTGGGAGCCTCTGTCTCCCCGGGGTTGGCCTGGACTCTCGGAGCCCTCTGGCTCATGGGGGTGGTCTACAACGTCCGCCCCATTCGAACCAAGGAAGTCGCCTACTTGGACGCCCTGTCCGAAGCGGTCAACAACCCCCTGCGCATGCTCGCCGGTTGGTATATAGCCACTCCCTTGGGAGCTCCCCCAGGCTCCCTATTGCTTAGCTATTGGATGGTGGGGGCGTACTTCATGGCCATCAAACGCTACGCCGAGCTGAGGCAGTTGGGCAGTACGGCGCAGACCACCGGCTACCGGCGCTCCTTCGGCGTCTACACACTGGACAAGCTGTTGATCTCAGTGATGTTCTATAGCTCGGCAGCCATGCTCTTCCTAGGCGCTTTCATCATGAGGTACCGCCTGGAGCTGATTCTCTCTTTTCCCTTTGTTGCCTTGGTGATGGCCTTATACCTCTCAGTAGCTTTCAAGAACAACAGTGCCGCCCAAGCTCCGGAGCGACTGTACAAAGAACCCCACCTGATGTTCGCCATCCTCGGCTGCGCTGCAGTGATCCTCCTGCTGCTCTACTTCGATATCCCCTGGGTGCATCGCCTCCTGGAACCAACCGTTCCGGGCATGTAATGGAAGCCCACCGACAGCCCGAGGCCGAGGAAGCCAGGAACCCTGCCGCCACCAGGGAACCTATCCTGCTCGCCTGGTTGGCTCTGGCGATCCTGTTGACCCTGATCAGCCACGGCCTTCGCTATTCTCAACCCCTGGTCACCAACGGTTGGGTGTCGGCCCACTTCGCGACCATAGCCCACGCATATCAGGAGCACGGAGTATTCGGGCTGGGCGGTCTACCCATCCAGAACCACTCACCATTGGGCCTGGAACCGGATGCCTATCTTCATTGGCCCCCCCTTTTCCCCATTGTCTTGAGCTGGGTTTTTGCAGTGTTTGGGGAGTCCCCCATGGCCGCCCGTGGCTTCGCCACCTTCCTTTTGCTCATAAACGCTGCCCTTGTCGGTTGGCTGCTGCGTGCCTGCCTGAGCCAACGCGCTGCTCTGGTAGGAGCCTTCACCTTCCTTTGCTTGCCTATCGTGGCCATCAAGGGAGAAATGGTGATGCATCTCCATCTGGCCCTGGCCTTTACCCTTCTCGCTTTGCTCGGCTTTGTCGAAGCGACGAAACGGGCCCAGACGAAACGAACCCAGACGAAACAAAACCAGACGAAACAAAACCAGTGGAAAAGCCCCTGGCCTTGGCTCGGAATCACCTCCATGGCAGCCGCCGTGGGAACCTCCTGGGAACCAGCCCTCGCCACAGGGGGCCTGCTGGGCCTGGCGCTGTTTCGGCGACGGCGATTCGACCTGGTCTTGGCAGCTGGCTACTGCCTCACCGCCGGAGTCACCGTCTTCCTGGTCATGGGGCTCTACGCATGGCAGTCGCCGGGGCTGTTGGAGGACCTTTGGCACACCGTCGCCTTTCGCCTCGGCCTCGAGTACTCCCCAGAGCAGGCTTTTCAGGTGCATACCCTGGTCAACCACCACAGCTACGGCAGCTATCTACAACCTTCCCTAGCCCAGGTTGTTCTCACCTTCGCGGAGCGAATCTGGGCCAACGGACAGCTCGTGGTTACGGCGGCAGGATGGGCAGTGATAGCTGGCTGGCTACACCGCCGTCGACCAAACATCGAGGCAGGTTACGCTCTCGGTGGACTGGCCACTATGTGGGTCGCTTGGTTCCTCTTGATGAAGAACCACGCCTATAACCACCAATACGAGATGTATATCGGCGCTCCGTTTCTTGCCGGCAGCGTCGGAGTGGCAGTAGCCAGCGCTCTAGCCCACTGCGATGTCTCCCCGTCCCCTGCCCTACGCAGGGCAGCCCGCTGGACTCTCCTGGGCGTTCTTCCAGCAACCCTGCTTTTCCCCCTGGTTGCCAAGGGAAGGGTAAACGCCTCCGGCCCCCGCGAGATCTCCCACCCTCTCTTGGACTACGCCCAAGAAATCCGCCAGGCCATCCCTCAGGGCGCCGTGGTGTTGTCTCCTCAAACCAATATGATTCCCGTCTATTACGCGGAGCGGCACGTTGTGCGAGGGGTCACCAACTGGCCTCTGGTAGAGAGAGTGAGAGAGGAGCTACCTAGAGTCTTTCCCGGGTCTCTCGGTTACCTGGCGGTAGATTCGGAGCATCAGCAGGATTTCTCCAGCCCACCGAGCTTTGCCACCGAGATCCTTCGATCCGAGCACCTACTGCTGTTCGCCCTTTCGCTACCAAATGACCTGTCCTTTCCAGAAGACCTGTCGCTTCCAGATGGTCTATTGCTTCCAAGAGGTTCCACCACGCCGGCAACTTCGCCGCTCCAGGAACCGAAGCCACCCCAGAGTCCGCAGCCATCCCATCAACCGAACAAAGGAGCGACCCCTTGAGCGCACCTTCCATCCTCGCCCTGATCCCTGCCCGGGGGGGCTCCAAAGGAATACCTGGAAAAAACGTCCACCTGGTAGCGGGAAAACCTCTGGTCGCCCATAGCATCGAGCAAGCTCGACAAGCTTCCGCCGTGGACCGGGTGGTCGTCTCCACGGATGACCAGGTCATCGCCGGAGTGGCCAGCGAGTACGGTGCTGAAGTCGTCCACCGCCCGGTAGACATCAGTGGCGACGAAGCCAGCTCCGAGTCGGCTCTGGTCCATGCATTGGATCACCTGGAACAGGAGGAGGGATACGTGCCAGACCTAGTCCTCTTCCTCCAAGCCACATCCCCTCTGCGCCAACCGGAAGACATAGCCCGGGCCATCGAAACCCTGCACCGAGAAGGGGCAGACAGCTTGTTTTCCGCTTGCCCGGTTCACGGATTCGTATGGCGCCTGAATGCCCAGGGCCTGAGCTCCGTTAGCTACGACTTCGAGAGGCGTCAACGCCGCCAGGATCTGGGAGAAGATCTACTAGAAAACGGTTCGATCTATCTCTTCAAGCCCTGGGTGCTGCGTCGCCATGGCAACCGTCTAGGTGGTAGAATCGCCGTTCACCGGATGGACCCCCTTGATTCGTTCCAGATCGACGAGCCCGAAGATCTTCCGCGCATGGAGCAGCTCTTTCAGTTGCGCCGCGCGGTCAAGTCCTGAATCTCCATCCCTAAGATCTTGTGAAGACCCTTCCGGCCGGCACCGGCGAGCGTTGTTCAGCGTAGTCTGCATGGGTAAAAACCTCTGCACCGAAGAGATCTGCGCATAGATAAGACCCTGCGCATCGCAAAAACAGCGCACGTATTCAGCGCCATGAGCGTTGTCAGAAGAACGAGCACACTGACTAGAGAAAACACGCTGGCCAGAGGGAGCACCGTGAGAAACGAGAGCCGTCATGCCTGAGACACCTTATTTGCAACTGGAAGATCGCCGTATCGGAACGGGCGAGCCCTGCTTCATCATCGCCGAGGCCGGCGTGAACCATAACGGTAGCCTGGACATGGCCCTAAAGCTGGTCGATGTCGCTGCGGAAGCCGGTGCCGACGCGGTCAAATTTCAGAAACGGAACGTCAAGAGCCTGTACCCGGCCAAGCTGCTCAACGATCCCAACTCTGCCGAGTGGGCTTTTCAATACCTTCTACCGATCCTCCAACAGCAGGAGCTCACCGACGACGGCTTCCACCAGATCAAGGCGCGCTGCGACGAAAAGGGAATCCGCTTCATGTGCACTCCCTGGGACGCCCCGAGCCTGGAGTTTCTCGAAGAGCTCGGAGTGAGCATCTACAAAGTGGCCTCTGCGGATCTGGTCAATTTGCCCTTGCTGGAAAAATTGACCGCTACGGGCAAGCCCCTGATTCTCTCGACGGGCATGGCGACTCCGGAGGAGATCGAGAGAACCGTTAGCCACCTCAAGAATCTCGGCGCCTCCTTCGCCTTGCTCCACTGCGTCAGCACCTACCCGGCCCCCTTCGAGAGCCTCAACTTGCGCTACCTGGAGCGACTCAAGGAGTTGGACGTGCCGGTGGGTTACAGCAGCCACGAACGGGGCATTGCCGTCCCCATGCTGGCCTTGGCCTTGGGCTCCGTGATCATCGAAAAACACATCACCCTGGACCGCACCCTCCCTGGACCGGACCACCCAGCGAGTCTGGAGCCGGCAGGGATCCAGAAGTTGGTGCGCGATATTCGCCATGGAGAAATTGCTCTAGGGGACCAAGTCAAACACCTTTCCACCATGGAGATGCTCAATCGCCAGGTGCTGCGCAAGAGCCTGGTCGCGTCTCGAGACTTGGCAACGGGCACGGTCGTCGAGCGAGCAATGGTGCGAGTCAAGGGACCCGGCAAAGGGCTCTCCCCCCAGCGCATGCAAGAGCTCCTCGGCACTCGTTTGGATCGCAATATCGAAGAGGACGAATATTTCACCGAGGGGGACTTGTCGACCGGCACGGATCGCGTCCTGGAACCCTCGAAGCTGGTCCGTACCTGGGGACTCAAGGCCCGCTTCCACGATCTCCAGGAGATTCTGGAGAAGAAGCCGAAATTAGTGGAGCTTCATTTCAGCGAAGCGGATGTGGATCACCCTTTCGAAGCTCCCCCCTCGCCTCACCCGCAGCAGCTGTTCATTCATGCTCCCGAGTTTTCCGACAGCCGACTCCTGGACCTTTGTTCCTTCGATGACGAGATCCGTGAACAAGCCATCACTCTGATGCAGCGCACCATCGACAAGGCTGCTGCCATGCAAGCTCATTTCACCGGTCCCGTGGGCGTGGTCATCCATGTCGGCGGCATGAGCATGGACGAGCCCATCGAGCGCCACGACCTGCTCCTCGGTCGAGCCGTGGAGGCCTTTCGCCGACTCGATGCGAAGGGCACCATTCTGCTGCCGGAAAATCTTCCTCCCCGGCCTTGGTACCTGGGAGGGCAATGGGTCCAGAACGTCTTCATCCGACCGGAGGAATTGGTGGAGTTCTGCCAGGAGCTAGGCCTGGGGATGACTCTGGATATCTCCCACGCCCAGCTCTATTGCAACTTCTATCACCGCAAGCTGCAGGATTTCGTCGACCTGTGTCTGCCCCATGTGCGTCATCTGCACGTCGCCGATGCCAGCGGAATCGATGGCGAAGGGTTGCAGATCGGTGAGGGCGTCGTGGAATGGGATGACTTGATGGAGCTCCTCTCCCACAAAGACTTTAGCTGGGTGCCGGAGATCTGGAGCGGGCATTTGCACAACGCCGCGGGTTTTGTGGAAGCCATCCACCGCTTGGGACGTTTCGGGGTCCTTTGAGGCCTGATCTGAAAATTGCCGCGGCGAGAGCATCTGCTACTAACGGAATAGGCCTGCCTTGACTTCCCCAGAAAACAAGTCCTCGCGACCCCACGTTGTGCTGGTGATCCCGCGCGGAGAGGCGGTGCGCAACTTCCTCTACTCCGAGACCCTGCGGACCCTTCACGAGCAGGCACGGGTCACCGTGTTGACGGTGGTTCACGACGAGGCCTTCGTGGAACCTTTCCGGCCCTTCGTCGAGGCGATCCTGCCCCTCTCTGAGCTGCCGCAGCCGCGCCTCTCCTACTATTTGCGAACTCTCACCGAGAATGCCCACGACCGGTGGCTATGGAGCGCCGTCGCCCGAAACCATTGGGAGCTACGGGATCGCCGCGCCGCCGAGCGGGGCAAGAGCTTGCAGCGGTGGCTGATCAAAGCTGCCTCCAGACTCCTCGCCAACTCCCCGAGCCTCCACGCCCTGACCGCCCTGGAAAACCGCCTGAGCTACACTCTGCGGCCGACCCGCCGGTTCGACGAATTATTCGAAGAACTCCAACCGGACCTAGTGTTTAACGGCTCCCATATCCATGGCCAGGCCGGAGAGCTGCCCATTCGAGTCGCCAAGCGCATGGGCATCCCCACCGCGGGCTTCATTTTCTCCTGGGACAATCTCACCTCCCGTAGCCGCATCTTTCCGCCCTACGACCACTACCTGGTATGGCACGAGAACATGCGCCAGCAGCTCCTGGAAATCTACCCGAGGGTCAAAGCGGAAAACGTTTGGACGACCGGCACTCCCCAATTCGACTTTCATCTCAAATCGGATCTGGAGCTCTCCCGAGAGGAGCTCTGTCAACGGGTTGGCCTCGACGCCAATCGACCCTTCGTTCTCTACACCACCGGAATCTCGAATCACTTTTTCGAAGAGCATCGCCACGTAGAGGAAGTGATCCGCATCCTTGCAGAGCTGGATCTGCCCCACAAGCCACAACTGGTGGTGCGGACCTACGTCAAGGGCACCAGCCCCGAGATGCTGGAACTGTCGAAACGCAACCTCCCGGACGTAGTGTTTCCGGAAGTCCTATGGGAACCTCGTTGGCAAACACCCCTTTTCGAGGACCTGGCTCTCTACTCCAACCTACTGCGCCACGCCACCGTTGGAATCAACGCTGCCTCCACCGTTTCTCTCGAGCTGCTGCTGTTCGACAAACCGGTGATGAATCTCGATTTCGACCCCCCCGGCTCGAACCTACCGTGGGCCCTCGGCTTTGAGCGCCACATTCGCTTCGACCACTATTGGCCTGTGGCCCAGAGCGGTGCGGTAATGGTGGCCAGAAGTGTCGAAGATATGAGGAGCATGCTGTACCGGGGTCTCAGCGAGCCGCAGGGAGACAGCGAGATCCGTCGTCGCTTCCTCCACGAAATGTTCGGGGATACCCTCGATGGCAACAGCGGCCGCCGTGTCGCTGAGTGCCTGCTGCATTTGGCCCAAGACCGAAAAGAGAAGGCATGAAGGCTGCCCAGACACCTGTGGAACAGGAATCCTCTGTGACCATTACCCCTCTCCAGAGGCTTCTTGGGAAGCTCTGGTGGGGACCCTTCCGCCGCCCCTTCGAGGCCATTTGCCGACGGGCTCTGCGGCGCCATCGCGTCCTCTCCGGCCCCCTGCGAGGCGCCCGATTCACCGGAGGCCTGGCCCAACGCCTCGGGGTCTACGAATTGCCTGCTCAGGAGACCATGGTGCGCCATCTCCGCCCGGGCGGAGTGTGCTACGACATCGGTGGTCACAACGGCTATATGAGCTTGCTGGCCGCACGCATCGTGGGGCCGAAGGGGCGGGTCTTCACTTTCGAGCCGGTCGAGGCAAACCGGCGACTCCTGGAGCTTGCTTTGGAACAAAACGGTTGCCAGCAGGTTTCTTTGGAGTCCTTCGCCGTAGCCAGCGAAACCGGTCACTCGACCCTTTTTCTCGGCACCGGCAGAGCCACCACGGAAGCGAGCCTCGTCGCCGACTCCGAGCCAAGCTCCTCTCGACAAGAGGGAGCACAAGAAGAGGGAGAAACCGTGCAGGTGTCGACGATCCGACTGGATGATTTCGTCTCCAACCACCCGCCCCCTAACTTCATCAAGATGGACATCGAAGGCGCAGAAGGCCAAGCGCTGGAAGGGGCCAGAGACCTGCTCGCTTCGCAGACTCCTCCCACCTGGCTGATCGAGGTTCACGATCCCGCCAACGACACCGCAGTCCAACGGCTCCTCACCGCCGCCTCCTACACCCTCACTCCCATCGAGCCGGTTCGAGAGGGGGGCCGCCTCTACCCAAAGCACGTCCTAGCGGTACCGAAGGGATGAACCACCCGATCATGCAGCCTGTTTGCGGAGTCACGACCTGGGGTGGAAGAACACCATGAATGCCCTCGTCCGCCTGATGGAGGTGCTCCGGCGACGGCGACCTTCCTACCTGCTCTATCTGGTTGGAGGCTACCTATGGCCCCGTCTGCGCTACCGAACCTTTTTTCACCACAGCCCGCGTCGGGTCCGTGCAGCCGGGACTTTCGCCGGGATGACAGCCTTCTTCCTGCTCGGGCTGATTACCGTTCCATGGATTGGAATTCCAGCAGGCATCATCCTCGGCTTGTTCCTGGCACTGGCTCGGTGGAGTTGGCAGAGCTTGTCCGAAGCTCGCCAGAGGCGCCAGCGCCTCGAGGGGGCGCGGTCGAGGCTGCCCTCTCACTCTCTACTTACCTCGGCCAATCCCCTCGAAGACGGTGCCACCAAAGATCGTGCCACCAAGGGCAGCGCCATCGATTGGCAGAGCTGGGAAGTCGATGGGACGGTGCGGAGAGCGGTGGAATCGCAGCGCGAGGGAGATGAGCTGGTCGTTCTCGGCCACATCGACGCCGATGGCAAGCTGCTCTCCAACTTCGGCACCTTCCCCGGTTTCGACCCTGGCTCCAAAGAGGATTTCCTCAACCGATCTCGCTACGACCTCGATTTGGTCCTAGTCCAAGGTTGGGTTGCCATTCGCAAGAACTTTCGAGGCGACCAACGGACTTTTCAGAAAGAGTGGACCATCCTCGACCAACTCGCCGGTCACGCCCGGGTGCCGACCGTTCTCGCGGTCGATGAGAAGCGCTATCACCTCACCCGAAGTTTCCTTCCTGGGGACACCTTGAACGACCTCCTGGTGCGCTCCGGAGCCCGCATCCGCCTGTCACAAACAGCGACGGACCCGGACCTCGAGGCCCTGGAACCGCCGGCGCGGCTGGCAGCGATACTGGAGAGGGGAACCCAGCACCTACAAAAAGCGGTCGGCGCAGGTTTTGTCGCCGAATTGGAGCGCCAGATGGAAGTGATTCACTCCCGTGGCGTCACCGGTTTAAGCCTCACCTTTAGCAATGTTGCTGTGGATCCGGTAGAGGGCCTGCCGAGCTTCTTCGATTTCGATGATGGCTATTGCCACGGCCCGGATCTTGGCTTCCTCTTCGCCCTACAGCGGGACCGCGACCGCTCAAAGTTCAACCGACTCTACGACCGAGACCTCCTCACGGAAGGCAGCGCCCGTGCCCTCTTGGCAACCCCGGCCCTCGAATCCTATGCCCCCGTGGACTTAGGCGACGGCCTGGCGACTCGCGGCTTCTGGTCCGTCGACAGCGGCACCGGGAGGTGGGAGTACCTCAACCGACGAGCGCTGGAAGGCCAGATCGAAGGCAAACGCATTCTCGACCTCGGCTCCCACAACTGTGTGCTCCCCCTGCTGATGCTGCGGGCCGGAGCTCGCCAAGTCGTCGCGGTGGAGCAGTCGGAAGAAAACTGCCAAAGCGCTCGATCATTGGAAGCCCTATTCCATTGGCGAGATATGCGGTCCTACAGCCTCGACCTCAAGAGACGGGATATGCGTGCCGTGCTGACGGAAGACTGGGGCTCCTTCGATCTCGTGACCGCCTTTTGCTCCCTCTACTACCTAGAGGAGGAGGAAATGGCTCAGGTGGTCCGTAGAGCAGCGGAGCTCGCCCCCATGATGGTGCTTCAGGCCAAGAACGACACCCGAGCCCAGGCCACCGAGAACAAAGCTCAGAAATCCACTTTGACTTTCCTCAAGAGGCTCCTCCAGGCCAACGGTTTTCCACAAGTTGAAGAGTTTGCCCCGGATGGCTTCTCTCGCCCTATGTTGTTGGGCAGAAAGACCGTGGCGGCCTCGGGAGAAGCGAAGCGACCTTGAGAGAAGAAGTGAAATTGTCGCGACCGCGCATCCTGATCGTCTCGGCGGTTCTCCCCTTCCCAGCTGTCGCTGGGCAACGGGAACGGGTGCGCAACAAACTCTTGGCGCTCCGGGAGAGCTTCGAGACGACCTTTCTGACTTTCGCGGAGAGCAGCCGACGGCCGGGCTTGCGCCAGGAGCTCAAGGAGCTCTGCGATCATGCCGTCGTGATGGAGTCCCTCTACACTCGAAGTACCGCTTCTCGCTGGAGTCACCGCGTGCGGGCAGCGGGGTACGCCGCCCTTCGTTCCTTGAAGACTTCGAACTACCTGGTGGGAGAGCTCGAGCTGTCACCCCAACGAGTGCTCGGAGCCATCGATCCTCAAGCCTACGACCTAGCTCTTTTCGAGTACTGGCATTCTCACCGCGCTGCCGCAGCCCTCCGGCGACGAGGGGTGCCTTCGGTACTCGATATGCACAACCTCCTTTGGCAGTCCTTTGGGCGCCAGCTGGAAGCCCGACCGCGGCTCCCCTCGTGGCTGCGTCGGCGTAAGGTCACCGCCTATCGGAGGCGAGAAGAAGCGGCTTGGGGAGACTTCGATGGCCTCATCTCCATCAATGCGGAGGAAGACACCTACGTGCGGCGACACTGCGGCCCCAAGCAGCAGGTCTTTTACGCTCCCATGGGTATCGATCTCGGCGAATGGCCTTTCGACCCGCAACCCGCTTCGCCTCCGAGGCTGGCCTACTTTGGTGGCCTGGGCAGCGTCCACAATCAACGAGATGCTCGCAGCTGTTACGAGAAGATCATGCCGTTGGTCTGGCAGCAGCTGCCCGAAGCCGAGCTGTGGATCGTGGGCTCCAACCCTCCCGCAGAGATTCGCAACCTCGAGGAATCAGATTCCCGAGTTCACGTGACGGGATTCGTGGAAGACGCGCCGCCTCTTCTCAACACCATGAGCTTGGTGCTTTGCCCCTGGCAAGGGACCTATGGTTTCCGAAGCCGCCTGGTTCAAGTGATGGCTCTCGGCCTGCCGGTGATCGCCTCTAAGGATGCCGTCGCCGGCATGGACCTTCGAGACGGCCAGGGCATCTTTCTGGAATCCGAGCCGGAAAATCAGGCGCGGCGCGCCCTAGAGCTGCTCAAGGACCCGATGCAAAGACGTCAACAAGGAGAACTGGCCCATCAACAAGTGGCCCAGCGATACTCCTTCGAGGCCACCTACGGCCGCCTGACGCAAGAGCTACTCCAGTGGCAGAAGCAGCGCAAAGGAGTCTGGAAGTCGTGAAGCTGGCTGGAAGAACGGCCTCGAGCATCGATGGGCAGGAAAAACTCTGGTGAATTCGGTACCTGCAAGCCCTTCGGCCCCCGTAGCCTCCCGAGGCCGACGGGTCGTCCGCCTCTACCCCGGTTTCAACGCCTTGTACTACTCCTTTTACCTTCAGGGATTGGAGCAAGCCTTCGGTCGGGGCAACCTCGCCTGGACGACGAGGAGTTTCCCAAGATTCGGACATCACTGCCTAGCCTTCGAGGTAGATGCAGGGGGGCAAAGACCGATCCGAATCTACATTTCCGCCTCGGATGGCCCCGGCATCAACCCTCGAGGCCTCGAGTGGTGCGACGTTTACGCCAAGGCTAACCTGGCCCTTGACCTGGATGAAGTCTTGGGCCCAGACGCTCCTCCCTTAGAGTTGCGCAGCCGTCTGTTAGCCATCGGACCGAGCTTCCCCGTTCGACGATGGTCTCCTTTGGCGGCCGCCTTCCGTGCCCTCAAGAGCTTCGCCCTCTGCCGGGGTCAGGTGGAGCGAGTGCGGGAGCATCTTGCCAACTACCGGCGCCAATACAAATACCGTATGCCCCTTTCGGCCTACCGACCCCAGGAGCCCGAGTCGGATTACCTATTCTTCGCCTCTCGACTCTGGCAACGCAACCCGACCACCAACCAATTCCGGGCCAACTACATTCGGGCTTGTCGCTCCGTGGCGGATCTCCACTTCGAAGGAGGGTTCGTGCCTCGACCTAAGGGAGAATTTCCGGAATACGCCCCGGAAACCATCGACAGAAAGTACCCAACGGCCGAGTACTTCACCAAGACTCAGCGCTCCCTCTTGGTGTTCAATACCCCGGCGGTCTCCTCCTGTCACGGTTGGAAGCTGGCTGAATTCCTGGCCTTGGGCAAAGCGATCATTTCCACCCCCCTATCTCGAGCCATGCCAGCTCCCCTAGACCACGGGAAGCAGGTACACTTCGTAGATGGCTCCCAAGAAGCGATTAGAGGAGCCGTCGACAAGCTCTGCAACGATGCGGACTACCGACGGCATCTACAAACCAATGCCCGCAAATACTATTTGGATCATCTGGCCCCGCAACGGGTCGTGCTCAGCACCCTCTCAGCGGGAAGGAAAACCGTAGGATGAAAATCAACCGCGTCGACATTTTGAACCGCCTGGCAGCACGCTTTGGCTATCGCTCTTACCTGGAGATCGGAGTTGCCGGGGGCAGTAGTTTTCGCAACGTCCAGGTAGAAGACAAATTGGGTGTCGATCCCGCTTGGCGGCGTTGGTACATCTTCCGCCGCGAGATCAAAAAGATCACTTCGGACCGCTTTTTCGAACGGAACCAGCGCACTTTCGACTTGATCTTTGTCGATGGTTTGCACCATGCGGACCAAGCCTACAAAGACATTCGCAATTCCCTCGAGGTGCTGAATCCCGGAGGCGCGATTCTGGTCCACGATTGCATTCCCAGTACCCGGGAGCAGCAGATCGTCCCGCGGATGCAGAGTTCCTGGACGGGAGACGTGTGGCGGGCTTACCTCAAGATCAGCCAAGACCCGGATCTCACCACTTGGCTGTTCAACACCAACCGAGGTTGTGGTCTGGTCCGCAAGGGGCAGCGACCGGAAGGCTTCCCCTTTCCGCCCACCAATATTGACCCCATGGATCCAGAGCTGGAGTGGGAGGACTACGACCAACAGAAGGACAGTTGGCTGAAGATCTATCGGAAAGAAGAGGTCTACTCCACCATCGACTCTCTACCCCGTTAGGATTCTCAGCTCTCCATGGAATTGCTCGTCCTTTCCCACAAGCCTTGCTGGCCCTCTGCGGAAGCAGCGAGTGGTTTCGCCACGGATGGTGGCTTCCCCTTTCAAATGGGAGCACTCTCCCAGCTCTTCGAAAAGACGACCCTATTGCTCCCCCATCGGCGGAGCCCGGCACCGAAGGGCCTGACTCCCCTAGCCGGACATGAGCTTCGGGTCTCCCCCCTACCGGAACCACCGGGCCTCGGCCTGCGGCGGAAACTCGCTCTGCTGATCTGGTTTCCCCGTCATTTGCCAAACCTCTGGCGCCAAGTGGGCCACGCCGACGCGGTGCACGCGGCGGTACCGGGAGATCTAGGGACTCTGGGTCTGCTGCTCGCCCTGATCAGAAAAAAACCCCTTCTGGTGCGCCATTGCGGCACCTGGGGGAACCGCACCACCCTCGCCGACCGCTTCCTCGCCTGGCTGCTACCTCGCATTGCGGGAGGAAGAAACGTCGTGCTCGCCACGGGAGGCGACGCCGCGCCACCGGAGCCGCGCTACCCTGCTGTTCAATGGATCTTCTCCACGTCTCTCAGCCGGAAAGAAATGAACGAGATTCCGATCTCTTCGCCTTGGCAACCGGGGCGACCGCTGAGGTTGGTCACGGTCGGTCGCTTGAGCCGCGGCAAGAACACCCGCGCCTGCCTCTCCGCTCTGTCCCTCATCCGGAACCACTACCCAGAGGCTCACCTGGAAGTCGTCGGAGCGGGCCCTTGCCGTGCCGAGCTGGAATCCATGGCAAAGGATCTGGACCTCCTGGATGCGGTGACCTTCCACGGCAACCTCAGCCACCCGGGGGTCCTCGACGCCCTGTGCCGTAGCCATATCTTTCTCTTCCCCACTCGCACCGCGGAAGGGTTCCCCAAAGCTGCTCTTGAAGCCCTGGCTTGTGGCCTGCCGGTTGTCGCTCCGCCGGTGTCGGTCCTTCGCCTTCTATTGGAAGAGGGTTGCGGCGCTCTCTTGGAAGCCCCGGAAGGCAAGCAGGTGGCCAATGCGGTGCTGTCACTGACGGCAGACCCTGAGCGGCTAGGGAGGATCTCTTCTCAGGCTCGGAAGACTGCCCAACGCTACACCCTGGAAGGATGGCAAGACCTCATTGGAGAGAGCCTCTTCGCTGCTTGGAAGTGGCGGCGGAAAGCACAGCTCACCACCGAAGACCTGCAGCAGGAAGCCGAGCATGTCTAGTTGGCGCCTGCCTTTCACCGAACTGTGCCGCCGCTTCTTAGTAGGCAACGGTAGCTTCGTGCTGGAGTTCCATGGCATTGCTCGGCAGCGCTATCCGGAACTCCCCTCTGGAGCCGTTTCCTACCTCTCCGCGGAAGAGCTGCAGCGTATTCTTCGGTGGTTGGGAGAACGCTACCAATTTCTTCCTCCGGAGGCTTTCCTAGAGCCCGGCGGCCCCCCTCCAAGGAGCGTTCTTCTGACCTTCGATGACGGTCTGGCAAACAATGCCGAGAACGCCTTACCGATATTGGAAGAAGCGGGGGCCCCAGCCGTCTTCTTCGTCGCCACCGGTCATGTGGGAGAACCGAGCCAGCGCCTTCACACCAGCCGCAGCCAAGAGGAGGCCTGCGGTCCCCTGCCGCAGGAAGTCGCCACGGACCTTTTCGCTGGTATGTCCCGGGAGCAGCTAGAGGCCTGCGCCAAAAGCCCTTTGATCACCCTAGGCGGCCATACCGAGAGCCACCCCCGACTCTCTACCTGCGATCGCTCCAGCCTCGAATCCGAGCTACTCCGCTCCAAGGGATTCCTCGAAGAGGTCAGTGGCCAGAAGGTCGATCTATTTGCCTACCCTTCGGGGGACTATGACCTCTGCGTCGCTAAGGCTGTTCGCGCCGCCGGCTACCAGGCCGCCTTTGCGGAGGACTCTCTTCGCTTCGGTATTCCCCGATTCGAGATCCCCCGCGTCGGCCTGTACAATTGGCGCCCGGACTACCTCAGCGCCAAACTCTGCGGACTCCACCGCCGCCCCTTGCGAAGGGGAGACCTCTAATGGGAGCTACCCTCGAAACGGCACCCCTCGAGAATCCTGGTAGCCATCGAATTCGCCTGCTCCACCTGGTCAACCATCTTGGGTTGGGAGGCACGGAACGGCAGTTATTCCTGGCCCTCAAACACCTAGATCGGCAGCGCTTCGAAAACCATGTCGTCGTTTTCAATCAGAGCCAGAACGTGGTCTACGACGATGAGCTGGCCTCCCTAGGAATTCGTGTTTGGACGGTGCCCCCCTCCTGTCGAGGAGTCCCCCGGCGATCGGCGTTTCTGTTTCGATTGTTTCGTCAGTTACATCCCCAGGTTGTCCACTCCTGGAGTTTCCATGACAATCCCTACTCGGGAGTCATCGGCCGGCTCGCCGGCTGCCCGGTGCGTTGGGGCTCTCTAAGAGGTTCTCTGCTCTCACCGGGGCTACAGCGCCTTCCGTGGCTGCTGCGAGCCCTCGCTCTCCACTCGGTCTCCGCCCAGATCAGCAACTGTCACGCCCTGCGGGACCAGCTAGAGGCAGCCGGAGTGCCGGCAAGAAAGCTGCTCGTGCTGCCCAACTGTGTGGAACGAGCGGAGGAGAACCTGCCGGTGGATCTCTCCGCTGCCGGGATCGCTGCCAATGACCTTCTGGTGGGGATCGTCGGCAATCTTCGCCGAGTGAAGAACCAGCTCTTTTTTCTCCGAGCGATGGCTCGCCTCCTACCTCACCGACCGGAAGCAAAGGCGGTGTTGATCGGCCAACCGATCGCCAGTGAACCGGATATGCCGCAGCGCTTGGAACAAGAGATCAACCGGCTTGGATTAGGGAAACGGGTCAAGATGCTGGGGTTTCGCTCCGACGTACCCCAACTCCTGCCGAGACTAGCGGTGGTTTGCCTCACTTCCCACAGTGAAGGCATGCCCAATGCGCTCCTCGAGGCCATGGCTGCCGGTAGACCGACTGTGGCCGTGCGCGTTGGAGGTGTTCCTGAAGTGGTACGCCATGGAACCAGCGGCCTGTTGGTGGAACCCGGCGATGAAGCTGGCTTCGCCGCTGCGGTCGGCCAGCTCTTGGACGATGAAGAGCTCCGGCGCCGCATGGGCCAGGAAGGGCTCCGCCTAGCTCGCCAAGAGCATGGCTGCGCAGTCATTGCCAGTCGCCTCGGGAAGCTCTACGAACAGGCCCTCGGGAAAGAGCCCAGAGAGATCGACTCGAGGCCTATCCCATGAGCCCTCAGAATTCCCCAGAGCCCCTCCTGCGCACTGCCGAAGAAGTCTCACCGGATCGACTGCGCTCATTCTTAGAAGCCTCCTTCGGCCCTCAGAAGGCAGAGTTCCTACATCACCATGGCAGCTGGTGGCATCGGGGCGAAGGGAATCGTTGGGTCATTCAGGTGGAGGAAGAGATCGCCGCCTACTGCGCCGTGACTCCGATCGAATGTGTTGTCGGCGACCAACGAATACCCGCCCTGTGGTGGATGGACCTAGTGGTGGCACCAGCGTTTCGTGGCCGAGGTCTGCAGACTCTCTTCGATGTGGAAGTCCGGCGGCGGGCTCCGTTGCTGCTCGGTTTTCCCAACGAATTGGCGGCACGCATTCACCGCAAGCATGGCTGGGGAGTCAGAGAGGATTTGAAGACTCTCCTTCTTCCCTTAGATCCTCCTCGCCTCAATGCAATCGCCACCGCGAGCGGTTGGCGGGGCCGAGCGCTACGCCTAGCCTCGAGGTTGGCGAGACCCGCAGCAGGCCTGTGGCGAGGCTACGTTGCTCGCTACCGCCCCAAGACAGCCCGTCGTCTCGAGCGACCCACTGGTACAGAGCTCGCGGCGATCGCAGCGAGAGGCACTTCTCGGGACCAAGTAACCACCCTAAGGGACGCTGATTTCTTCCAATGGCGCTATCTCGAAATGCCGTTTCGAGATCAGCTAGAATTCTACGTGGCGGGTCCTTCATCGGCCCCGGAGGTAGGATTGATTTGCCGCCACTGGCCTGAGGGCCAAGACCTCAAGGTCGGCAGCCCTGGAGTGCGAATACTCGACCTTTTTGGAAATTTGGAACAGGAAAGGGATGTGGAGGACGTGATTCGCCTGGCCAGCGCTGCGGCAGCACAGAGGGGAGCCCACCAGGTAACGATTCTGGTGTCGAGGCCTGCCTCGGTGGCTCGCCTGCGGAATTACGGCTTCTTTTTTCGGGCCACGAGCCGGTTTTGCTGGAGTAGTGAATCCACCGATGTCATGAGCGCCTTGGATGGAGCCAATCATCATTGGGGTCTAGGGGATAGCGACAATGACGACACCCGCTAGAAATGCGTTGGTGAGAGTCTCCCCAAAGCGCCCTGGCCGAAATTCTGCTGCATCGGCTCAGGCACCTCCACGAGAAGATCCCCTCCTGACCTTCAAAGTTCTGGCCTTCCTCGCCGCTCACATTCCCCTCGCGGTAGCGATCCGGGCCAGCTCCCTGATCTCTACTGGTCACGCCCTGGCTACCTTTGGCCTGGGATTGTTCTTCGCCATGAAGGATCGCAATCCCAATCGGGTCATCCCCGTGATGGGCTACATTGTTGGCGCCGAAATTTTATGGCGAGGCACCGGAGCAAAGATTCTGTGGGAATCCGGCAAGTACTCCATCTGCCTCATGGCGATGATCCTCATCTTCCGTTTCTCCCTGCACAAACGAATTCCGAGAACTCCAGTCATCTATTTCGCTCTGCTCCTTCCGAGCATCGCCGTCATGCCGGGTATTGATCGTCAGCTAATCGCCAAGAACCTAAGTGGCCCCTTCGCTCTGGCAGTTTGCGTTGCGCTTTTCTCCTGCCTCCGTCTATCCCAAAGCGTCTTTCGCAACCTCTGCTTTGCCTTGGTCGCGCCGATTCTCGGTCTGGCAGCTATTTCGACGTTCTCGACCTTCTCCGCCGCCGACTTACACTTCACCGGCTCTACCAAGATCACCTCCGCAGGAATTGGCCCCAACCAGGTGTCCGCGGCCCTCGGCTTAGGGGCAGTATTCGCCCTGTTTTATGCCTTCATCGAACGACAACGTAAGCTCCTTTACTGGTCTTTGTTGATCGTTGCCCTGTGGCTGCTCGGTCAGAGTGTTCTGACCTTCTCTCGTGGCGGTTTAGCCAACTGCCTAGGCGCCTTGGCGGTGGGGGGATTCTTCCTCCTCGGCGACCGACGAAGTCGCGGCGGTGCGGTGATTCGTGGAGCTCTCGCTGGCGCCGTGGGTCTCTACCTTCTCTTTCCCGCCCTCGACGCCATGACCGGAGGGAATCTCGGCAAGCGATTCTCGGATCCCTCTCTCACCGGACGAGACCGAATCATTCAAGGGGATTTGCTCGCCTTCAGGGAGAACCCTATCCTCGGAGTAGGTCCCGGCTACGCTGCGGAGTACCATGAGATTTTCTTTCGGCTCTCCAGCGCCCACACGGAATACACCCGAATGCTCGCCGAGCACGGTAGCTTGGGCCTGCTGTCTCTACTGTTGCTGCTCGGTATGAGCGTGAAATTCCTCGCCAAGAAAGCTCCACCGTTGACCCGGGCCTTTCGCGCCACGATGATCGCCTGGGCGCTGCTTTACCTATTTCATTCCGCCACTCGCTTGGCAGCGCCATCCTTCACTTTTGGGTTAGCTACCGCCCTGATGCTGGCAGAAGTCAGCCCCATAAGACGACCGAGCACCAGGCCTTCGCCTCCGAGGGCCTTGGGGAAACACCCTTCCCCTAGCGGCGGCGCTCCGCCCCCACAATGGCCAGCGGCGGTGCCTTCACCGCTCCGCGAGGCTCGACGACTATGAAGAAGGTGAGCACCCGACAACAGGGAGGGGTCCCTTCGCCCCTTAACTCAGGGAAAACGACGCCCGGCCCCCCCCTCAAGGTACTCGTGGTAACCAGCGAATGGCCGACTCCCGAAAACCCGACCTTCGTCCCCTTTTTGGTAGAGCAAGTGGCCGCCCTCCGTGAAGCAGGAATCGCCGTCGAGGTCTTCCCCTTTCGAGGAGCCAACAACCCGGCCAACTACAACCGAGCCCGTCGGCAGCTTCGCCAGCGCTGGGACTTGGAATCTTTCGATCTGATTCACGCCCAATTCGGTCAGAGTGGGTTGGTGGTTGGAAAGACCGAGACTCCCCTCGTGGTGACCTTTCATGGCAGCGACCTTCACGGCATCGTCGGCGAGGGGGGGGGCTACACCCTCAAGGGTCGCCTACTGCGCACGGCAAGTCGGAGAGTCGCCCGCCGGGCTACTCGGGTCATCCTAGTTTCCTGGCATCTCTCGGCCTTCCTACCCATGCACACCCCCTTCGATGTCATTCCCTGCGGAATCGACCTCGAGAAATTTCGCCCAATGGCTCGCGGGGAAGCGCGCTCCGAGTTAGGGCTGCCCCAAGAGGACCCGCTGGTCCTCTTCGCCTCCTCTCCCCGTAATCCAGTGAAGCGCTTCGGCCTGGCCCAGAAGGTCATGGAAAGCCTTGGCGAGGAAAGCCCGGCACAGCTCCTCACCTTGGAGGGAATTCCCCATGAACGGGTGCCACTGTATATGAATGCCTGCGATGCTTTGCTCATGACCTCCCGCCACGAGGGCTCTCCCATGGTCATCAAGGAAGCGTTGGCCTGCAATCTACCGGTGGTCTCTTTGGCTGTGGGGGATGTCGCCGACCGAATCTCGGCCGTGGAAGGATGCGTTCTCTGCCGCTCTGAGGTACCGGGAGATTTAGCCACTGCCCTCTCCCCTTTGCTACAGGAACCGCGACGAGTCTCCGGCCGCAGCGCGGTAGCGGATCTCGACCACTCCATTCTCACTCCCAAGATTCTCTCCAGCTACCGCACGACGCTGGCCCTGAGAAACCCAGGAGCTTTGTCGGCAAACTCTGAGCCGAGGTCATGAATCGCCTCCTCCTTTCCGCCTACCAACGCCTTCCCTATGCAGGTCGTTGCTTGGCTGCGGGAGTTTGGGGTAGGTATCTACGCTCCTGGCGGTACGGCGAAGAGACCCCGTCCTTGGTAGAAACGGCCCTGGAGCGAGAAAGTTGGTCTCCTAGCACCTGGACCCGATGGCAGGAGGAAAGAACCTCCCGACTTCTACACCGAGCTGTCACCCAGGTCCCCTATTACCGCAACCTGTGGGCGAAGAGAAGACAGCAGGGGGACACCCGAAGTTGGAAGGTCTTGCAACACTGGCCTATTTTGAGCAAAGAAACCGTGCGGCGACAACCAGAGGCCTTTCTGGCCGATGATCGGCCCCGGTCCCTGTTTCGAGTGACCACCAGTGGTTCGACGGGAACTCCCCTGGCCCTGTGGCGGAGCCGTCGGACATCCATCGCCTGGTACGCCCTGGTAGAAGCGAGGCTTCGCCGTTGGAATGGCGTCGAAAGACGGCAGCCCTGGGCTCTGTTGGGAGGCCGATTGGTCGCCCGAGGGGCCCAAAGAAAACCACCCTTCTGGGTTTGGGCTTCGTCCCTCCAACAACTCTATCTGTCGGCATTCCATTTGGCTCCAGCCCATGCAAAAGCCTATTTGAATGCCCTGCATCACCACCGAGTCAACCATCTGCTCGGTTACGCCTCCGCCATGACCTCCCTCGCCCACATCCTTCGAGAAAAGGGCCTCGAAGCCCCGGCGTTGACCGTGGTAATCAGCAATGGAGAACCTCTATTCGAATCCCAACGGGAATTGCTCCTCGAGGTGTTTCGCTGCCCGATTCGGGACACCTATGGCATGGCAGAGATCGCTAGCGCTGCGAGCGAATGTAGCGCGGGCCGGCTCCACCTTTGGCCCGATGTGGGCTTCCTAGAAGTCATCCACAACCAGAGCGGGAACGCCGCCCCTGACGGGCAAACCGGTCGTTTGGTGTGCACCGGTCTTCTCAACGAAGACATGCCCCTGATTCGTTACGAAACCGGCGACCTAGGCGCCCTGGAGTCGCCTTCGGCTCCCTGCCCTTGCGGTCGCCAACTGCCCGTCTTGGCGAGAGTTGCTGGCCGCTTGGAAGACCTCATCGTGACCCCGGACGGCAGAAGGGTGAGCCGCTTCGATGCGGTGTTTCGAGGGAACCTGCCGATCCGGGAAGCCCAACTCGTTCAGCACCACCAAGATTCCGTTCGCGCCCTTCTGGTGCCCGCAGATGGCTTTGGCTCGAAGAGCCAACGGGAAGTCGAACGACGCCTACGCATGCGACTGGGACCATCGATGGGAATTGAGGTCGAGATCGTCGACAAACTGGAGCGAGAGAGCAGCGGCAAATTACGGGCAGTCATCTCAGAGGTCGCCCCACCGTGAGCCCCTCCAAACCTGCGGAGCCTACCGAGGCTAGCCCAAGGCCCCTGGTATCCATCGTCATGCCGGTGCGCAACGAGGAAGCCTACATCGAACGGAGCTTGGGAAGTGTGCTGGCCCAGACCTACCCTCTAGAGCGGATGGAGATCTGGATTGCTGACGGGGGATCTACCGACAAAACCCGGGAGTTGGCGACAGCCCTGGGAAAAGGTGCCCCGGTTTTCCTCATCGACAATCCCCGAGGCATCGTCTCCACTGGCCTCAACGCGATGCTCGAAAAGTACCAGGGAGACATCCTTCTGCGAGTGGACGGTCACTGCGAAATCGCTCCCGACTACGTGGAGCGATGCGTTCACTATCTCCAGACCCGGCAGATCGCCGGAGTCGGTGGGCCCATAGAAACGGTCGGTGAAGATTTTCTATCCCAATCCATCGCCGTCGCCATGAGCTCTCGCTTTGGAGTTGGTGACTCGACCTTTCGAACCGGCGGAAGCGAGCCCACCCTTGCAGACACCATCGCTTTTCCCGCCTACCACCGTTCCGTTTTGGAGCAGGCGGGCCCTTTCGATGAAGAGCTGGTGCGGAACCAGGACGATGAGTTCAACTACCGATTGCGCAAAGCCGGCCACTCCCTGCTCCTGGCGCCGGACCTTTCCTCCCGCTACTACAGCCGGGCCAGCTTACGCAGCCTTTGGAGCCAATACCGCCAATATGGATTCTGGAAAGTGCGAGTCCTACAAAAACACCCCAGGCAAATGCGGTGGCGCCAGTTCGTTCCTCCAGTTTTCGTCCTGGCGTTGCTTCTCAGCCTGGCTCTCGCTTTGACACCAACGCCCCTACGTCCCGCGGGTCGGTGGCTGGCCGCAGGAGTTGGGGGCAGCTATTTGGTGGCCAATGGGGTCGCCTCCGTGTGGACGGCTCAAAAGGCCGGCTGGCGCTATCTGGGCGTCTTGCCCGCAGCCTTTGCGCTCCTCCACCTGGGTTATGGCAGCGGTTTTCTGGTCGGCCTGGTGCGCTTTGCCCGGCGATGGAAGAAACCCTGATGGCTCACCAGGAGGAAAGGGACCGTATTCTCCAGGAGTACGAGCGCCGCGCTCGGGAGATCGACCCGACACTCTATGCTCCCTGGAATCCCGCCGAGGAATTCATGCGAGCCGGCCGCCGCCGCTGGGCGCTGCGCCTCCTGCGCCGTCAACACTGCTTTCCGGAGCCCTCGGATTCCATTCTAGAGATCGGCTATGGGAATCTCGGCTGGCTGGGAGAGATGTTGGCTTGGGGGATCCTCCCCGAGAATCTTCATGGCATCGAGCTCGACCCCAAAAGGGCGGCCCAAGCGCGGCGGACCCTTCCTACGTCCGACCTTCAGATCGGTGATGCTCGCCAGCTGCCGTGGCCCTCCAACAGCTTCGCTCTGGCCATCGCCTCTACGGTCTGGACCTCGGTCCTCGACTCGGAAACTCGTCAGGCCATGGCTTCCGAGGTCGTTCGAGTGCTCCGCCCCGGCGGCGCCTTGCTTTGGTACGACTTTCGCGTCAACAACCCCAGAAACCCGAATGTGCGAGGCATCGGTCGCCAAGAAATTCGGGAGCTCTTTCACCCCCTCCAAGGCCCCATTCGCTCCTTGACGTTAGCGCCGCCCCTAGCTCGGCGCCTCCTCCCCGGAGCCCATTGGCTAGCCACAACTCTCGAAACGATCCCTCTGCTTCGCAGTCACTTGCTAGCAGTACTGCGCAAGCCTAGCTCCGGAGTGGTTGACGGAAGAACCCCTTCAGAGAACCAAGAACTATGAAGCTCCTCTCTCACCGGCCTCGTCGCGAGGCCATCTAGATGCCTGGAGATCCAAGTCAGGAGAAGCAGCAGAAAAACGGCGAGCAGGGCAGGCTAGCTACCCCGGACGAATTTCGTTTGTTAGTAGACGCCTTGCAAGGTGACCGTAGTGCCTTGGAGAAGGCCGCCGCTAGCTTGGAGCCTGGTCCTATCGCCCGGTTCCACCGCCTGGGACCGGCCCTAGCACGGCGAGCTTTCCAACAGCAGCCACCCCTAGCCACCCCTGCGCCTTGGAGGCTCGCATTTCAGCAATCGACAGCTCGGCAGCTGCTCTTTCAACGGCATCTCCTCTTAGTAGGAGAGCAGCTAGCTGAGTCGAGGATCCCCTGGTTGCCAATCAAAGGCCTCGACCTGTGTAGCCGGGTCTATGGAAGTCCGGAAGATCGTCCAGCGGGAGATATCGATATTCTGGTTCCCCCGGACAGGCTCGCCGAAGCCCGGACGGCCTTGGAGAGCTCGGGCTGGAAGGGCGCTTTCCATGGTCACCGCTACGAGAGCTTTCTCGCAGACGAAGGCTATTGCTGGTTGGCGGCCCAACCGGATGGCAGTCAGCTGGAGGTCCATTTTCGTTTCTGGGGAATGATCCCAGAGGGCTACCCGGGAGATCTTTTTCAGCGATCTCTGGAAGCTCCGTCCTTGGGTGCCTCAGCCCGACGAGCAGGGCTCGAAGACGCTTATCTACTGGCCGCTGTCCACGCTTGGATGACGCCCCCTCCACGCCCTCTCTTACATTGGTGGGACCTCGAACGAATCGCAGCCAAGGAGCCCCAAGGGATCGGCCAGCAAGTTCCAAGATTGGCAAGACAGTGGCACCTGGAGCTTCCCGTAGCCTTGGCTTCTGCCCAGGCAGCTACGCTCTGGCCTGACAAGGTTCATGGCGCAATCGCCAAACAACTGGTATCCAGTCTACGGCGACCGGAACGGCTCGTCTTCAACCGTGCCAAACGAGAAGGAAGCGACAGTATCTCTCTTCCCCGCATGACTCTTGCCCGGCTATGCGCCTCCAGGTCTAGCCGTAGTGGCTGGAAGGCTCTCGGCCGGCGCCTCTGGGCCCACCCGGGCATCGTCGACCGAGAGACCCCTGAGCGGTGGCAGTGGCCGGTCCGACGACTCGTCCACCTGGGTAGAAGAGTGGGACTCCCCTTTTTCACCTCGCCCCCCTAGTCAAAGTTGCCCTGCTCCTTCGTCGCGACACAACGCCGATGCCTGGAAATCCCCGGACGGAGATACTCTCTGTCACACAGCCAGGACCTCTCTCCGGAGAGGATCACGGTGGGCTGCTGTCGATGTAGATTCAGCCAGAACCCGTGTCCAGCAGAAAACGTTCGCTCCACTAACAGCAGCATTGGCGGGGCAATTTCCCTGCTAGTAGAGAAAGATCTCTACGGCCCCCCTTCGGAAGCCGCCAGGGTCGGTGTAGAATGTCGTCTTGGAGGAAGACTTCGGGGCCCCCTCTCGGGAGTACGACTGGAAGATGGCGACATAGTGCTATTTCCTGTGTCATTTCGAGGGTGATGAAACGATATCGCTCTTCGAGCGACCTTTCAAAGCTGTGCTCATTCGAAGAATCTAGGCGGACTGCTGAGTAGTGCGCCAAGCCCATATTTCTTTGTTCTGATTTGATCTCGGCAAATGCCCCTGGACGACCAGGTAGGCATGGGTGTGGAATTGGGGAGTTTGAAGAGTTCATGAAAGTACCGTTCTTTCGTCCAGACCTTCCTGAGGAAGAGATCCAGGAGGTCGTGGACACACTGCGGTCCGGGTGGCTGACCACAGGTCCAAAGGTGAAGCGCTTCGAACAGGAATTTGCTTCCGCGGTAGGAGCTCGCCACGCCATTGGTCTCAACTCCTGCACGGCTGCCTTGCACCTGGGAGTGCATTCCCTCGGCCTCGGGCCGGGGCAAGCGGTTCTGGTACCCACCATGACCATGGCAGCTACCGCAGAGGTGATCCGCTATGAAGGTGCGGTGCCGATTCTCGTCGACTGTGATCCTCATACTCTGAACCTGGACTTGGAAGATGCGGAGCGGAAGGTACGGGCTCTCCATCGGGGAGAGTTGCCTGAGTCTCTGGGCTCAGACCTTCAGCTGGTGGGCATCGTGCCGGTCCACGTGGGTGGCCAGATGCTCGACCTGGAGGCTCTCGAGGGCTTTGCTCGGCGCCACTCTCTTTGGATCGTGGAAGATGCCGCCCATGCCTTCCCAGCTGCGTGGCGCTCCACAGCCTCCTCTCCATGGAGACGCTGCGGGGAGAATACGGCAGCCGTCACTTGCTTTTCCTTCTATGCCAACAAGACGATCACCACCGGTGAAGGGGGCATGGCGGTCACCGATGACGACGAGCTCGCGGCTCGTATCCGCCTGCTTTCGTTGCATGGGCTATCCGCGGATGCCTGGGGTCGGTTTTCCGGAACCGGCAGCTGGGACTATCGCATCGTCGCTCCGGGCTATAAATACAATCTTTCGGACATCGCTGGTGCGCTCGGCATCCATCAACTGGCTCGAGCCGAAGCTTTGAAGGAAAAGAGAGCCGAAAGAGCCTCGGAATACCTGGCAGCCTTAGCTGAAGTCGAGGAGCTCGAGTTACCGGTTATCCTCGAAAATCGCCTTCACTCCTGGCATCTCTTTCTCATCTAGCTGCGGCTGGAGCGCCTCAACATCGATCGCGCTGCATTTTCCGTTGAATTGGGTCGGCGGGGTATCGGTCATTCAGTGCATTGGAGGCCGCTACATCTCCACCCATACTACGAATCGACTTTCGGCTGGCGACCGGAGCACCTTCCCGTCGCTAGTAGAAACTGGCTTCGTATTCTGACTCTCCCTCTCTTTCCGACCATGACCCGCAAGGAACTGCGGTATGTGGTGGAGCAAATCAAAGACCTCTGCAGGATTCATGGAAAAAGAAGCTAGCCCCGGGTTAGACGTAAGCTCCTCCCTCAACCACTCGGGGCTCCCCCGCTGGGTCGATTTTCTCAGCTCTTTTCTCGGGCTGTTGTTGATCTCCCCCTTGCTCCTCGCAGTCGCGGCTGCCGTCGCTTGCAGCTCCCGTGGCCCTATTCTCTTCCGTCAGCAAAGGGTCGGCCGAGGGGGAAAGCCCTTCACCTTCTACAAATTTCGTTCCATGTACCACAACCCGGAAGGCTTGCCCCTCACGGCCAGTGGTGACTCTCGGGTGACGCCACTGGGAAAGGTTCTCCGCAAGCTCAAGCTAGATGAGCTGCCTGGCCTGGTAAACGTCTTAAAGGGAGATGTATCCCTGGTCGGCCCCCGACCCGAGGTTCCTCGCTTCGTCGACCTCAACGACCCTTTGTGGCAAGAGGTCCTGAAAGCGAAACCGGGAGTCACTGACCCAGTAACCCTGAGGCTTCGCAACGAAGAAGAGCTCTTGGGAGCTCTGGAAGGAGATCCAGAGCTCTTCTACACCCTCTACCTGCTCCCCTTCAAGCTGCGAGGTTATTGCAGCTACCTGAGCCAGCGAACCTGGAGGAGCGACCTTTGGGTCCTCTGGAACACATTTCTGGGCATCATCTTTCCTGGCCGTAACCCTCCCCCGACTTCAGATGAATTGGCCAATCTGTGGAGTGAGGATACCCAGACCTTAGAAACTTCCTCTACCAAGAGGTCCTTTCTCGCCTCTTACCAGCGCCAGCTCCAGTTCTTGCTCGATCTGGCGGTCCTAGCGAGCGCTTTCTTACTGGCCTACCTCCTACGGTATGAATTTTCCATCCCGGATACGGAACGCAGCCGGGTGCTGGTCCAGTTGCCAGCGGTGCTCCTGATTCAGCTAAGCGCCTACTTCTTGGCGGGTATTCACAACTTTGTCTGGAGGTACATCAGCCTCTCCGAGGTACAGGCGTTCGTCCGAGCTGGCCTCACTTCCGCTGTTCCGTTGGTGGCACTCCGCCTTGGCTTGGCCTCCCGCTTTCAGAGCTGGCGAGTTCCCCTCTCGATCATCGTTCTCGATGCAATTCTCGCCTTTGGCGGACTCCTGGCCCTTCGAGTAGCCCGACGCATGAGCTATGAGAAACAGCTCAGGCAACGTCTAGCTCGGACCCATGCCTCTGAAGAGGCAAAGAAGGTCCTGTTGGTAGGGGCTGGCCAGGCAGGTGTCCTGGCTACCCGTGAGCTAGAGAACCGCGCTGACCTGCGCCTGGAAATCAAAGGCTTTATCGATGACGATCCCCTCAAACAAGGAACCCTGATCCGCGGAGTGCGGGTTCTTGGAACCACAGAAGATCTACCCAGGCTAGTGTCCTCGCTGAAAATTCACCACGTCATCATCACCATCGCCGATGCGACTCCCTTGGAGCTCAGTCGCATCCTGGAAACCTGTCACAAGGTTCCCATCCCAGCCCGAATCATCCCTGGATTGTTCGAGATTCTCGACGGCTCTGTAGAAGTGAGCCGGCAACCGCGAGCGTCTTCAACCAGCCCCTGAACCCAGGTCCGCCACCACGCTTTCCCTGACTCGGTCCAGGTGCTGAAAGCCCGAGGGGTAGGTCAACCGGCAAACCTGAAGCTTCTCGGCGACTTTGGAAAGCAACCCGAGCCGTCTCCCCTCCCAACCCAAACCAGCGGTCAAGGTTGGCAGGAAGGAGTGGCGAATCAACTCGATGACCGAGTTACGGGGCGACAGGGCTTTGATTTGGATCGTCTCGTCAGCATCTTGGTCTTCCAAGCGCTGGGGAAGGTAGAGGCGCCGCAGTGGCCGTGGTTCGGTGCAAAAACGGCCCCAGCCACCAAGCTGCGAACCCACTCCAACCCGCCTCTTGCTCAGATCGGGGTGGACTGTAGGTAGATCGCTCCACCTCGGCCCCAGAAAATGCTCGGCCACCGGTGGCCACATGCGCATCTGAGGGTAGCCAGACCGAGCCATCATCTCGTTTCCAGTGTCCTCGACTGCCAAGATGTCATCCGTCAGCAAAGAGGAGCCATTCTCGACAAAAGACGCTGCCAGGGAAGTTTTGCCACCGCGATTCGACCCAAGAAAGCCCACAGCGCTGTTTCCAATCACCACCGCCGATGCATGCAGAGCAGGCATGCCCCGCTTCTCCAAGAGGTAGGCCATGACCGCCCCCAACAGCCGGATCTCCACAAGTACGCTACTGACGAACTCCTCAACCTTCACCGGGTAGGCAATGATCTTTTCTGGAAAGAGGTAGAAATCAGCGACCTCCGTAAAGGAAAGTACATCTACCTCACCTAGGCGGTAGATCCTCAGGATCGTCTCTCCATCTTCTCCCAACATTGGGCTTCGGTAGGCGACCTCTAAGGTGGTCGGATCCCAACTGAGAGGAGCTTCTGAAACGATCTCGAAAGGGATCCCTGGTTGCCCGGGAGCTATCTCGAGGTGGGTCGCGAACGGAAAGGAGGTGGTCAGGCGAAGGCCGAAAAGATCGTAGGTTGTCAACACGCTCAAGGGGCCTGCTTTAGGAGGCCCTTGAGTAGCAACCCATCGAGAAACTTGCCAAGATCCGACTCTAGGACATTCTGATCGATTTCGTAGCGATCTAGAAGACACTCCGTCACCGTCCGGAGGTCTCCTTGTTCGAGGAGAAGATGCCACATGTCCCGGGCGACGTTCTCGAGATTTAGGCAATTTCCGGTAGCTAGATTCACGACCAATGTCCTGTCCTTCTGCCTTGCGTAGAAAACTCGGTCACCGAGAGAATAGGGACCTTGGCCCTCCGAAAGCACTTGAACCTCAGCAGCGATGGAGTCTTCAGCTGCTCGATTCTTGAGACAGAGCTCCGGTGGCACGATACGCCAGGCCAACTCAGTCCTGCCCTCGGCGGGATTCCACACCAGCCGATCCGGCTCGGTCCAGGGAAAGCAGATATGATCCAGACGCCCTAGCCAATACCGCTTCGAGCCAAGCCGCTTCTCCCAGCGGTGCCGCCATCCGGCAGTTTCTTGCTCTGAGAGCAAATCTCTGGCAGCGAGATCGCAGCTGCTGACGCAAGCCGCTACTCTTGGCTCCTGCTTTTCGATCGCGTCACGTAAAGCTGGATGGGAGAAGAGATGGGCGAAAATGACGCTTCTTGCCTGAGACTTTCCTAGGAAGTCTCTGAACCGAGAACCGCTCAATGCACAGTCGTCAACCACTACAAGCTCTGCCTCGGACGAAGATTGCTCTAGCTGTTCGGCATCCAGGCCTAGAATCTGGGCCAACATTCCGAGGACGATGATCCCTCCACGCGGAATTGCCTGAAACCGAGCCCGCGCCAACCGCTCCCGGCCAAAGAGTCCTAGAAGTTGGCTAGCCAGAAGCCTGCATTGCGCCTCGGCCTCCGAGTAGCTGAGATAGCGAAGGTGAGCACAGGCGCAGCCGAGATTTTCAAGTAAAGAAGAGAGGAGAGGCTTGTCGCGATCACGAAAGCTCCCAACGAAAACGAATGCCGGGTGTGAGGAAGCCTTCACGGCAAGAATGGTTTGGGGGAGTTGCTCCCAAACCGGAGAGCTGGACACAGCCTGCGCCAAGGCGGTTGCCACAGCCGAACCCTCGAGGCCCAGCTCCTGGCCATAGTTGGCTAAAGCCTCTGGAGACACTTCCAGAGGAAGCCAATCGATGTTGTCCCGTCCGCTGGAAAAGTTCGGTCTTAATCCTGAGCTCGGGAATCCCTCACGCACCATTCAGTCTTGATCTCAGCCCTCTGACAAGGTACCAACTAACTACCGATAGTCCCGCTCAGGAATCCATCTTGGGTACCGTTGAAAGTCCCCTGAGTCAAATCCAGAATATCTCCCCACTCGACGAGCTCCGGAGCCTTGTAGGCCTTTCTAGCGCCTGCAGATGAAGTTAAAGAGTCGCTCTTCCCAGAGCCCAACTTACCCTTACTTATCACGTCCATACCATCGTCCTCCCCCTCAAAATCAAACTACACTACACGTACAATATCAAAGAGTGGTCAAAGACCGCTCAATTGCCTTGCGATAATGTCCAATTAGGGCGCTCTCGTACTCGAATATCCCCAGAGGAGCCCTCTGTGTATCTTTTCAGCCATAGCTCCAGGGTGACGAAATACCATAGAAGATTCCTCAACTCCGAGCCCCCTCCTTGACAATACTCCTCGTAGGCCTTCTTGAGCCTGGTGACGTTCACCAGCCTCAGGTCGGCAAGTCGAGAGTCTCGAATTAGGGCCTCGACCCTCCCTCGCTCCCGATCTCTCAGCCCTAGATCGAAAAAGTCGCCAAAAGCCGTTTTCCCTTGCCTCGAACGAACGCTCTCAGGCAATCGACCCACCATGGCCCTGCGTAGTAATGCCTTTCGCTCAAGACCGGCATAGTGCTGCTCTGGAGGCACCGAGAGGGCGAACTCAGCGAGACGCCGGTCCATGAAGGGATGGCGAGTCTCGATGCCGTAGGGGGCTGCTTTCCGCTCGAGCCAGGAACAGGCCCTTCCCACACTTTCGAGACCAATAATCATTTCATACTGAGCTTGCTTGGCGGGATCTTCGAACTGCTGAGAAGGCTCCCGGTGGAGACGTTCTAGAAGACCTGTCCGGCGAGCAAACTCCGGTTCGATCCACGGCGGTACCTTGGGCTTGGCTGCGCGCCCCAAAGCCGATCGGAAACTCTGGTCTAACCAAGACGGCAAGGCCGGACCGAGAACATATCGATATACGGAGCGAGGCAGAGAAAGACCCAAGCCCCCACCGTGCTGCTTTAACCCTCTCAGGGCGTTACCGAATCGACCGCGCCGGAGAAGAGAACGAAATATCCGAACACTACCCTGAAAAAGGTTGTCTCCACCCAATCCTGTTAGAGCTACGGACGCACCCTGGCCCTCAAGGCTCGAAAAGATCTGCCCATCCACCCCCTCCCAGCCTTGAAACGGCGTTTCCAAGTTGGGCTGATGGTCTTCCGGTCTTCGCAATAGCCATTCAGTCTCGGCATCGAAATAAGTCGAGTCGATGCCGAGCTCCGTCGCCATGGCCGAAATGTAGAAGGACTCGGAGCAGTGATGGAGATGGGGAAAGCCATACGACATGGCTTTCAGCCGCTGTGGAGTGCCACTCTCAGAGAATCTCTGCTGACAAAGAGAAGCGACGGTACAAGAATCGAGCCCCCCACTCATGAAGACACCAACGGGCTCTGAATTTCCTTCGATGCGGGAATTGATCGAAACCTGGAGGTGCTCCAAGAGATGCTCCGCGTATTCTTCCTCTCGGCGATAGACAAGGTCTGGAACAGACTCCAACTTCCAAAAACGCTCCTCATGGGTCCGCTCAGAGTTAACCACCAACGAATGGGCGGCAGGGAGCCGGTTTATCGACCGAAAGAAAGTTCGGCGCTCATTCCGTGTGTCATCGACCAAATAGTCGGCGAGTGCAATTTCATCAATCTCGAGAGAAACCCCAGGGTGTCGAAGAAGTTGTTGAGCCTCGGAGGCTAAGCAAAGGGTCTGCCCCAGGCGGGCGTAGTAGAGAGGTTTGACCCCGAAGGAACTTCGAGCAGCCAGGACGCGCGCTTGTTCTGAGTCCCAGATCACAAAGGCGAAGTCCCCGAGAAGCTTGTCCGCACACTCCGCTCCCCACCGGAGATAGGCCAGAAGAATCAAGGCAGCATCATCGAGCTCAGCCGAAGCCCATGTCCTTTCTGGCCGAAGAGATTTATCAACCTCTAGGCAGGCGAGTAGGTCCTGGCGGTTGTGAAGAATGGCGTCGCAAACCACATGGATGGCTCCATCAGTTGAACTGGTCCCCTGAGATTTCCCGGCAAGGAAAGAATGCTGAGCGGCTCCTTGCAGCGCGAAGGTCGCGGAACCGGAGTCCAAGGAACTCTCCGTCACAGGCCCGCGATGGGATGCCGCCTCCGCCATGGCTCGAACCAGCTTTTGGTCAGCTACCTCGCCATCCAGGTGGATCAGACAACAGAGTCCGCTCATCAGGCTATGCCTCCCGAGCGTGGGCTCGGCTGACTCCAAAAAGCCGGCCGAGCTCACGCTCGACCGGCTGTGTAGAAAACGATTCGTTGACAGGCTCAGCTTTCATTCCTAGAGAAGGCTGAGCTTGTCTTGTCTAAGGGTGGTCTAGCCAGAGGTCGTAGTCGCCAGACCCGCTGTAGTTGTAGACCAACCACATGTAGTGACCCTCGGAGCCGTTATAGCTAATGTGCTCCGACGAGGTAGCGTCGCTGTAGGAGCTGGCTACGACTTCCCAGGCCGACCCATTCCACTTGTAGAGGTAGAGGTCGAAGTCCGAACCAGCAGCTCCTTCCAGCCAACCTTCCTGGGTGCCAGCCCCACTCCAGTAGTAGGTGCCATCCGGTTCCCACTCGTAGTCGCCTGCATCCCACAGAGACCCCGTGTAGTGATCGCAATAGGAGCAGGTCGTCGAACCCTGGTAACCGAAATCGGCATCGTTCCGATCTTGACCGCTGCTCAGGCTGACATCAGCCCGATGGGCAGTACCAGTCCCGTCCAGGTCATAGGTCGGGTTGTCGATGCCATCCGGCAGGCTCGAAGCGGTCACCTTGACCGTATAGTCACCAGCCTCCAGATCGCCGAAGGTGTAGTCACCATTGCCGTCCGTGGTGGTGGTGTCTAGGACCGTGCTGCCCTGCTTGAGCTTCACGGTGACTCCACCGAGACCGGCAGACGGATCGTCCTGCTGACCATTGCCATTGGCGTCGTCCCACACCGTGCCACTGATCGAGCCAAGAGGATCCGGCTCATCGTCGCAGGTCCAGGTGATCTCGACCCACTGCAGGCAGAAGAACTCGTGGTCGCCACCGTATAGGTTGGTGACCCGGAACCGCACCTGGGTGTTGGCAGAGATATGACTGGTGATATCGAAATCCCTGGAGCCGGTGATGGTTCCGTTGATTCCGGTGATCACTTCGAGGGTGGTCCAGGTGGCTCCTCCATTGTTGGAGATCTCCACGGTAATGGCATCGCTCGCATCGACTCCGGAGCCGGTGTCGAACTTGAACCTCAGGTTCGCGCTGGCAGCTCCTTCCATATCGACCTCGCGGGCCACACTCGGCTCACCGCCGGTGTCCGGAGCGTCGTTCAAGAAGAGGAAGCCCGGTTGCATGTAGACCCGACCCGAATTCGGTCCTGGCCCCGCCGGATCGTTCTCGACCCAATCGCCAGACCAGTCGTCGGGTCCGTCGTTGTTGCTGAAAGAGACGGTATCGAAATCGTCCCTCACCTTGCCGGGGGTGCAGTCACCACCACCGCCACCACCACCTGGGCAGTCGCCGCCGAAACTAATCCCTGCTACGGCGCCACTGCTGGGGAAGTGAATCTCGAGGCGGCGGACTCCCGCAGCAGCAACCTCTACGACCTGAACGCTATTGTCACCCAAGGCCAGCATGCCGGCCTGGGAGATCAGACTTCCGTTCTCGTCGAAGACTTCCACTGCGGCGGGCTCGTTGAGGTCGATATCCACGAGGGTCACAGAGGCGATCTCCACCGGAGAGTCGAAGGTGAAAATGAAATCTCCTCCGCCAGCGTTGTCATCTGGGTCGCCCTGATCTCCATCCTCAGAAATGATCAACAGCTTGCCCAACGGTAAGTTGTTTTGTCCTGCCTGACCGCTCGCTCCGCCAGCGCCGATCCCGGGACCTCCGAAGTCCTGATGAGGAGTTCCCAGATCAAGGTCTCCACCGGTCGGATTTCCACTATCGAAGATCATCGCAGGGTGGTTGGTTGGATCGTTGGTGGTGATGTGGATTCCCAGAGAAGCGAACTCATCATCGATGATCTGACCTCGGACCAGGCCGTTGCCACTGGCATCGATCTCAAAATCCAAGTCATCCGGACAACCGCCACCGTCGGGGCAGGCGCCGACGTTTAGATCGATGTTGATGTCCCCACGGCCAGTGGAAGGAAACCCCCCTCCGCTCGGTTGACTAGTCACCGACCAATCAAACCAACCAGAGCCGCCGAAGTTCACATTCTTCCCATTGGCTCCAACTCCGAGCTGGAATGCTGAGCCCGTCAGAGAGAAGGTTACCTCTGCTCCAGCCCAGCTACCGGCGCCTATGAGACTCCCGGTAAATCCGGTGTAGTAGACCCAAGAATCGGTATCCACCGGACCGCCATTCTCGCTATAGGCGTTGGGATCGAGTTCTTTCTTTGGACTGCCAGGAGGAGTGATGAAGGTCAGGCCAGTGAACTGCACACTGACGAGAAACTGTTTCGAGCTGTCCGCTTCATCAGAGAGAGTCCCCGTGAGACTGGCCGTTCCGTCCGAGTTCTGAACGAAAGTACCGCCACCTCCGTCGAAGATGAGCTCTTGACTGATACCGGGAAGCCACAGCGCGTGGCCGCCTGATCCCGAGTTGAAGACATCTCCCTCCGCTGGGCTTACGCAGTACTCAGTGCCATCCCCCTCGACAGGGCATAAGGGACCGTCGAAATCCCGGCTGAAGCCTCCAAGAACCAGGAAGTCCCCACTCACCAGCCCCGGACCGATGGGTTGAGAGCAACTCGTATGGATGGTGGTCTGCAAGACACCGTTGACGAACAGGTCGATCTCGGTGCCCACGGTGCCCTCGAATCCGGGGTTTGCGGTCGTGAAGCTGGTCACGTCGAACATTCCGCCGGGCGCGACATTTCCACTAAACAGCGTTTCCGTGTTCGGGCCACCCTGGCCGACCACCTCGATAAAGGCGGTGGTGGCTCCGGTGTACTGCATCTTCAATGAAGCGACCTTGCCTTCGCAGCCACAGTCGTCACCAGGTCCACCCGGATCGTCAACGGGACACAAAAGGCCACCATGGCGACTGGCGCCTGCCAACACTTTGAAGTCTCCGCTGATCAAACCAGGCCCAACGGGAACCGAGCAACTGGTGTGAATGGTGGTCTGATGAACTCCGTCGACGAAGATTCGAATCTCCGTTCCCAAGGTTCCAAAGAAACCACCGTTACCGGTTTGCGGACCCACCAGGTCAAAGGTATCCCCAGGATTGAGGGTGCCAGTGAACACTGTGTCGGTAGTGGGCCCCCGCCGGGCAACAACCTCAATGTTCGCAGCCGACGACCCTAGGTATTGCAGGGTCAACTCGGTAACTTTGCCATCACACTCGCCACAAGGCCCATAACCAAAGTCGACGAGGGCATTGTTCTCTCCATCTCCGAGTACCAGGGAGGCCTGATTTGCCGTAGCAAGGCCATCTAGATCGAAGGTCTGGGCGAGACCACCCGGCAAGGTAGTGGCATCCACAACGACGGTGTAGCTCCCCGCCGGTAGACCACTGAACAGGTAGTTGCCGTCACCGGAAGTCACCTGCGTATCGATGACGATTGCTCCGCCGTCCAGCAGGTTCACCGTCACGTTATTGATTCCGACCTCACCGACGTCCTGAGAGCCATCGCCATTCAAGTCTTCCCAGACTCGATCGCCGATGGAACCCAAGACCACTTCTTCCTGGTAGCCGAAGTCAACGTCGTTGTTCGTCTCGCCAGCACCGATCGTGACCGCCGCAACATTCGGGGTGCCCGTTCCGTCCAGATCGAAGGTCGGAACGCTCACTCCGGCAGGCAGCGTCGACGGGTCGACTGTCACCGTGTAGGTGTCCGGGGGAAGGTTCGGGAAGCTGTAGTTTCCGTTGCCATCCGTTACTGCCGTACCGACCACGTTGTTCGAGCTATCCCGCAGCGTTACCGTCACACCACCGAGCCCAGGCTCCGTTCCGTCCTGGACACCGTTGCCGTTGTCGTCACGCCAGATCGTGTCGCCGATAGCTCCGTCACCCCGGTAACCGAAGTCAACGTCGTTATTCGTCTCACCGGCACCCAAAGCCACCGATGCGACGTTCGCCGTACCCGTGCCATCCAGATCAAAGGTAGG
>JAHZIX010000005.1 GCA_022601195.1 Deltaproteobacteria bacterium | reverse complement strand
TTCCCGGCTGAGCCAGCGTTCCCGGCTGAGCCAGCGTTCCCGGCTGAGCCAGAAGTCCCCATCGAGCCTACCCTCGCTTGAAAGGATCGCCGTCCTCGAGGCAAATTCAAGCCTGGGCTTTTGGCCTCTCTTGGATCCAAGGAGTCTCCCTTTGAGAGTGCCTCTCCCGGCGTATCTGATAGAGTAAATATTAAGATTCGCGCACATTCAGATCTGACTCTAGCCGAAAGGAGCTCCCCATGAGACTCCCAATGACGCTCCGGAACCAGCGTCTGTCTCTTTGCTGTCTCGCCGTATTTTCCATCTCTACTCTCGCCGCCGCCGCCGACTTTCCCAGCTTCAACCCGGACTACCCTCTACCGGAGGATTGGCAAGGTCGTGTCTTCGAGTTGAGCCAGGATTTCCCTAGCGAAGAACCGGAACCGGAGGATTTCCCATGGGAAGCCATCAACTTCCAGCTAGAACCCTTCGAGTACCTCCGCACGGTTTTGAGTTACAGCCTCGAGGGCAATATCGAGGTCGACTTTGACGTCCAGAACAACCCCATCCGCACCTGGTACCACGCCCCTTGGATGCATGCGGGCTGTGGTGGCCGGGAGTTCGTTCGTGGCTTGACCCGGGAACGCAGCTCCCGACCCCGGGAGCTCCATCCCAATCAAACCGGCTATACGGATAATTGGGCCGTGGGCATCTACAACCCTCCCGGCGGTTACGTCCTCGGACAGGTGTGGGAAGACCCGGCAGTACCCCATCCTCAAGCAGCGGTCTTCCCGAACGGCACCGTGTCGATCAAATTGCTCTTCTCAGCCGCTCCGGTAGAACAAGTTCCTTACCTGGAGGGAAGCTTCACTTGGGAGGCGGATATCTACCCGCCCCTGGGCCGCAACCCCTGTGGGGACTCGCAGCCGGAACGTCCCCGGGAGATCAAGGAGCTTCGACTGCTGCAATTGGATGTCTCGGTGCGAGACGAGCGTGTGCCCGACACGGGTTGGGTCTTCGGTACCTTCATTTACGATGCCGGCGCAGCCGGTGAGACGCCCTGGGACCGCCTTCAAGTCGTCGGCGTCCAGTGGGGCAACGATCCGACGGTGAAGTCACAGATGCAAGACAGAGGGGCTTTCCAAAACCCGGACCTCCAGGAAGGCATGATCAACTCCTCCCTGATCCTCCCGGAAGGCATCGACGAGGCGGGAGAACACGCCTTTGTCACCCATTTCGGCCTCGGTGGCCGGGTCAATGGCCCCATCGACAACCCGATCTCCTCTTGTATGTCTTGCCACGGGCTGGCTTCCGTGCCATCCCAAAGCGTGGTGCCCCGCGGGGCCTGGCCGGGAAACTACCCGGAAGATGAGTTCGATCATTTTTTCGCCAACACTCCCCCTGGCACCGGCGACGACCCGGACCGCATCCAGCTGGACTACTCCATGCAGCTGGCCTTCGGCATTCGCGCCTTCGCCAGCTGCCTCAGGAACCCGGAAAGGGAAGGCTGCGGCCCGATGGACCTCGGCCCTATCGATGAAGCTCCCGACGGTGGGGACGTAGTCGCCGGGGAAATTCGAACCCTCGATCCTCGGATCACCGCTGGAGAACCGCTCCACCGGGCGGGAGACGATGAGTACGCCGAGCACCCCAGCGATGACGATGCCGCGATGACCGACGGCAAAGCATCGGGTCCGGGAAGCAGCGAGGGTCCGGGAGACGGTGAGGCCTCTGAGGCCGGCAGCAAGATCCCCAGCCTGCGATGGTGGATTCTGGGGTTGGGAGCTCTTTTGCTGATTTGGCTCCTCAGTCGGCGACGGTAACCGGCCACCGGGGCGCCACCGGTTCCTTCCGGCGGCGCCTCCCATGGCCTGCCTCTAACGCAGGGTTCTGGCGCGTGTTCTTAATGCATGCTTCAACGCCAAGTGAAGCGGCCGTCGAGCCTAGCCTCGAACAAAGGGGTGTCGAGGAAAGGAACAAAGAAGATCGAATCGTGCAGGATGAGTTGCACCTCAGATGTGGTTCCCGGCCTGGTAGCAGCGGAGCTGAAGACGATCGTACCCTCGCCCCTGTTGAGGAGCGAGTTGCCCGTGAAGGAGCTACTGATCGGAAGACCCGTTTCTTCCAACAGAAAGACAAAGACGAAGCACGTTTCCTCAGTGCAGGAGTAGCGCAGGCGAAAATCGACTGTCGTGTCGACGGCAAGGGTCGCTCCGAAGGCGGGTTCGACGGAAAGAAGTTGCAGAGAGTTCATCTCCGGCCCAACGCCGGTGGGCGTTCCACTACTGCAGGAGGTCGACGAGAAGGCCAGAAAGACGAAGAGCACCATCGCTACTGGCTCCTTCCATCTACTCCAGAGCCCGACACGAATATCTCTTTTCAGGACGACTTCGAAGGCTCTATGCCGGTGTTCGATCATTTTCGTTCCCCTTTCCAATCTGGCCTCATTCAAGACTCCCATCTCGCTCTTAGCACGGGATCCCACCACTCTCTATTGGCGATAAGAGCAAGGAGAAACCATCACTGAGGGGGAAGAAAGTCTCAAATTCCCCAGCTAGTCATCTCGGTACTCTCGGTTGCTGAGCTAGGTAGAGCGGAAAGAAAGCGCCATGCAGGGGCTGGTCCACCGGATTCTCCTGAGCTTTTGGTCCACCATGAAACCCTCGGGGCGACGGCGTCATGGGAAATGTCGAGCCACTCCGGCTTGGATAGGGCGATTCCCTCAGATGCTCCCGTAGCAAGCTGTGAGGAGGCGCTATCATGGGGTTAATGCACGCCCCATCCGGTCCCGCTCCCGTCATTGGCATCGACGAAAGGCCGCCCTTTGCCCAGGCTGTGCCCCTGGGACTACAACACCTGGTGGCCATGCTCCTAGGAAATATCACCCCACCGTTGATCATCGCCGGGGGCTTGGGTCTCGAAGCCCATTCAACGGCCTTCTTGTTGCAAATAGCCTTGGTCATGGCTGGACTGGCAACGCTGGTTCAGGCTTACCCGTTGGGCCCTGTGGGAGGGAGAATTCCCATCGTCATGGGGACCAGCTTCGCCTTTGTGGGGGGCATTCTTCTCATCGGCAAGAGCCATGGACTAGCTGCGGTCTTCGGCGCTTGCCTGGCAGCAGCGATCGTGGAGGTCGTCCTCGGCTTCTCCATCGACTCCCTGAAGCGGCTCTTTCCCCCCTTGGTCAACAGCATCGTGGTCATGCTCATCGGTCTGACTCTCATACCCATTGGAGTGGACTATGCAGCCGGCGGTGTAGGGGCCGCGGACTATGGCTCTCTGATCAACCTAGGCCTCGCAGCCCTGGCTTTCACGGTCACCTTGGCCCTGCACCAATTCGGCCGGGGTTTTCTGCGCTATGCCAGCGTGCTGTGTGGAGTCGTCGCCAGCTACGGGGCAGCCATCGGTCTGGGGCGAGTGGATTTCTCGACGGTCCGAGAAGCCGCCTGGTTCGCCCTTCCCCGCCCCTTGCCCATGGGCATCGAATTCCATTGGGGGCCGATACTGATCCTTGCCTTCGTCTACGTCATCAGTACCATGGAGACCATTGGAGACATTTCTGGCACCCTATTGGCGGCTGGCCGTGAACCAACCAACCGAGAGCTCAAAGGGGGCTTGGTGGCGGATGGAGTCATGAGTGGTTTCGCAGCTCTCTTTGGGGCCTTCCCCAATACCTCTTATTCTCAAAATGTCGGCCTGGTCAATTTCACCGGTGTGGCGAGTCGCCACATCACCGCAATCGCGGGTCTTTTTCTGGTCGTCCTGGGAGTCGTCCCCAAGGTCAGTGCCTTGTTCGCGACCCTCCCGGCACCGGTGATCGGTGGCGGCGGCTTGATCATGTTCGCGATGATCTTCGCCAGTGGCGCTGCTATCTTCCACCAGAGGGTCTCCCCCTCACGGCGCAACTTGGTCATTTTGGCGGTCTCCATCGGTCTAGGACTCGGTGCGGAGCTGCGGCCCCAGGCCCTCCAGAGTCTGCCGGAAGGGGTCGCAGGCTTCCTCCGGGCTGGCCTGGTGACCGGCGGACTGGCCGCTCTATTGCTCAACTTGATCCTTCCTCAGGACGATCCCTCGCCGTGAGCTCCCCTCCCTCAGCACTCGCACCGGTCCTCAAGACCTTGGTCCTGGTCGATCTGGTGGACAGCACCTCTCTCCTCGAACGATTGGGTGATCTGGAGGGGAATCGTGTCTTCACTTTGCACGAACGCATGGCTCGGGATCTGGTACGTCGCTACGAGGGTCGAGAGATCGACAAAAGCGACGGCTTTCTATTGCTCTTCGATCGCCCCATCACGGCGGTGAGCTTCGCTCTCGCCTACCATCGGGGTTTGGCAGAAATCTCCGAACGCATCGGCACCGAGCTTTCGGCAAGGGCCGCGGTTCACTTGGGAGAAGTTCTGCTGCGAGAAAACTCAGCCCAGGACATCGCTCTCGGTGCCAAACCCATCGAAGTGGAGGGCCTCGCGAAACCGGTGGCTGCTCGGTTGCTGACTTTGGCCTGCGGCCGCCAGACCTTGCTGACAGCGGCCGCTTTTGACCTTTCGCGGCACGTCACCCCAATGGCCTCTCCCAGGATCTCCCCAATGCCTGGCACAGATGCCAGGGACGCGGACCTTCATCTGCGTTGGCTGGCCCACGGCCCCTACCGGTTTCAGGGCGTGGCAGACCCCATGGAAATCTTCGAGGTCGGCGTAGAAGGTGTTGCGCCTCTGACGGCACCACCGGACTCAGCCAAAGCTCATCGGGAGATCGATCAAGATCAAGAGAAAACCCTCGGCTGGAGGCCAGCTCCCGGCCTAGAGATTCCCGGACGCCCCCACTGGTTCCTGCAGTCCAAGCTCGGAGATACCTCTTTTGGAGAATCCTGGCTTGCCAGCCGTGCCGAGGATGGCGCGCAACGGGTTTTCAAATTCTGCTACGACGCCGAGCGTCTCCGGGCACTGCAGGGGGAGCTGGCACTATTTCGGCTGCTAAAAGAAGGCCTCGGCGAACGGGAAGACATCGCCCGGGTTCTGGATTGGAGCCTGGAGGAAGCGCCCTTCTTCCTCGAGGTGGAGTACGCTTCCAGCGGTCATCTACTGGATTGGGCACGGGCTCAGGGGGGGCTCCAGAAAGTTTCCTTGGAGCAACGTTTGGAGTTGGTTGCCCAGGTCGCAGAGGGCCTCGCCGCCGCCCATTCCGTGGGAGTGCTTCACCAAGATCTACAACCTCTTCACATTCTCATCGATCGTTCCACCCAAGGAGGGCTACAGGCGCGACTGACGGACTTTCAGCTCGCGAGAGACCTTCCTCGAAGCTCCTTGGCGTCACCTCAGGGGCCCTCTCACCATACTGCTGGTACCTTCTATCTGGCTCCCGAGGTGCTGGAAGGCAAGGCGCCGGATGCCAGAGCCGACATCTACTCTCTCGGGGTCCTGCTCTACCAAATGACGGTGGGAGATTTCTCTCGCGCCCTCGCTACCGGTTGGCGCCGAGATGTCGACCCGCCTCTGCTCAGCGAGGACATCGCTTACTGCGTCGATGGCGAACCCCAGCGCCGCCCGGAGAGTGCCTTCGAGATCGCTACGAGGCTTCGCCAGCTGGATCAACGGCAGGCGGAACGGGACCAGGAAGAGAGCACCAGATCGGAGGCGGAAGAGGCCCGCGATGCCCTGTCCAAATCCCGACGAAGATGGCGCTGGTCGATGGCCATGGTGACTCTGGTGACTCTCTTCGCGGCGATTCTCGGGGTGCAGTTTCAGCGTGCCCACGAAGAGGCGGAGAGGGCCAATCGAGAAGCACAAACGGCCCGCAGTGTCTCGGCGTTTCTGGTCGATCTCTTCGAGGTTTCCGACCCGGATCGCTCCCGGGGTACCGAGCTCACCGCGCGGGAGGTTCTCGACCTGGGTGCGACTCGTATCGAGTCGGAGCTCCGGGAACAGCCCGAAATCCAAGTGCCCCTGATGACTCTCATGGGGCGGATCTACAATCGGCTGGGCCTCTTCGACTCAGCCGAGCCGCTTCTCGAAGGCGCTCATGAACGAGCTCGAGCAAATCTTGGAGAGATGGATCCGGAAGTCGCCAATAGCCTTCACGAACTGGCTCGCCTCCAGTTGGCTCGAGGAAATTTTGACCAGGCCGAGCAGTCCTTCCAGCAAACTCTCGAGCTTCGGCGGCTGCTCTTGGGGCAGGAGCACCCGGAGGTGGCAGCAACTCTGAGTGACTTGGCCTTGTTGCACCAGCACCAGGGCCGTCTGGACCGGGCGGAAGGTCTGTTTCGACAGGCCTTGACGATGAACCGCCGCGCCGGTGCCAAACCCCGAACCCTGGCTGCCAACCTACAGAACCTGGCTACGGTCCTGGAAGCCCAAGGAGACGATTCTGCCGCCGAGCCATTGCTGCGAGAAGCTCTGAGCACCCAGCAGCGGCTCCTCGAGGCTCCCCACCCGGAGCTCGCCGTTAGCCTCAACAACCTTGCCGTCTTCCTCTTCCACCGAGGAGATCTCGAAGGCTCCCGGGAGCTCTTTCTCGAAGCCCTCAGCCAAAAGAAAAAGCTCCTCGGGGAGGAGCATCCGGAGGTCGCCGCAGGTCTCAACAACCTGGCGGTTCTAGAACAGAACAGCGGTAACCTGGACGGTGCCGAGGAGCTCTTCCAACAGGCCCTCGGAATTTACCGCCGATCTCTCGGTGAAGATCATCCCAACGTCGCCACCAACTTGACCAACTTGGGACAGGTCCTGCTCCTGCGGGGGAAGGTAGGTCAAGCAGAGGCTCTCCTTCGCCAGGCCCTTGCCATCTACCGATCTGGTCTGCCGGACCATCCTTGGCGTACCGCCTTTGCCGAAAGCACTCTGGGAGGATGCCTCCTGGCCCAGGAACGCTACCTGGAAGCCGAGCCCCTCCTTCTGAGGAGCTATCAGGCATTAGAGGATGCGCGTGGGAAAACCGCCGAACCGACTGAAGAAGCTCGAATGAGACTGGTTTCGCTGTACGAGAGCTGGGGTCGGGAGAAAGACGCCGCCAAGTTCCGAGCCTTAGCCTCTCCCCTCCCCTCCGAAACTCCTCCTAGCGGACCACACTGAAACCGTAGAAGCCGACCGGCAAGACGTCGCCACTGGCTGCGAGCCCCTCTACTGCCAGCTCATAGCGACCTGGCTTCAACAGCTCTGCCGGTAGCTTCAGCAGCAACTCGGAGCCCCACTCCGTGGCCACGGCTTCGACCCCCTTGCGGCCCCAAACCTGGGCTCCAGCGCCGGTGCGTAGGGTGACGCGAAAATCATCGTAGGCGTCATCCCCTTCCAGGTCCACCTGCAGCTCCACCTGGTCGGCGGCGGCAGGAATTTCCAGTTGCGCGGAGCCCCCTTCGGACCGGACTCCGATAGACAGCAGGATCGAAGCCACTAGCGGTTGGGCCGAGCTTCTCGTCGAGGTTCGGCGGGCTAAGTCTCCCTGCAAGGCAGCAATCTGCTCGCCCTTGCGAGTCAACTCCTCGGCCTGAGTTTTGACCATTTGATCGAGCTCGACAGCTCGCTCCTGCCCTTCAGCGAGCCGTCGCGATAGGTCCTGGGCCTGATCGGAGAGACTTTCCCTACCCTCCATGGCATCGAGCCGCTGAGACGCGAGCTCTCGCACCTGCCCCTTGAGATTCAGGGTTTGGGCTGCCAACCAAGCGAGACCCAAGGCCAAGAGAATATTGGCCGCCACGGCCAAACGTAGCGCCCAGCCTCGAGAAGCTGGCCGTGGAACCGCAGCCTCCGTAGATTCCTCTTTCGAGGATTCCTTGGGACTCATCTCCGTAGCCAGCGCCCGGCCAAAGGCTACCCGTTGCCTCCGTCCCTGGGTGGTCAGAAAACGCTGTCGGAAACGCTGCTGATCCGTTTTGGAGAGCTCACCTCGGGCGTAGGCGTCGATCAGATCGTCTTCTACCGCCTCGAGCCTTGCGAAGGCTTCTTCGTCGACCAGCAAGGTCTCTTCCAGGCTCTCCTGGTCCGCCTCCGCCAGGTTGCCCAAAAGGTATAGAACCATTTGCTGATCTCCTTGGTTTTCATGGGGATGTTTCATATCTTCTAATCCTCAATCAAACAGGAGTGAAGCAAAACGGGAGAACGTTTCATCGCGTCTCGCATTTATTCAGGCAGAATCCGCCGACAACCCTTGTTCGACGCAGGATTCGAGGGCCAAGCGAATTCGATGAGCTCGGATCCGGAGAGCCGTAGCGGTGACCCCCAGGGCGTCGGCGAGGCGGCGACGATTGGAGATACGTTCTCCCTTCTCACCCTGGTGGTAGCTCAAGATGAGTTGATGATTGTCCTTGGGAAGATTCTCTAAACAGCGTTGGAGATGGGGCAGCCTCTCATCCGCTTCCGCTAGCTCCTGTGCCGGGTGGAAGCGCAGATCCTCCATGGCAGCGAGCTCGCGGCTCCTGCCCCGAGTTACCTCTTTGAATACCAAGAAGGCAACACCGCAGAAATAGCGGAAGGGATCCTGGGCCTCGATCTTCAGCCCCTTCCCCACTTTCCCGGCGACCCTGGAGATGGTTTCGTCCGCCAAGTCCTCGGGAAAGCGAGCCCCGCGAACCTCGAAGAGCTTCACCAAACGGCGGCGGAGGGACTGGAACTTATCTCCAGCGGCCTCACGGTCGGCATCTAGGAAATCTAGTAGGGCCCCGAAGGCCTCGCTGTCCAGAAAGGTCGTTTTCGGAGGCATGTCACCCTTATCGCTCCACCCTTCGAAGGACTCCGGCGAACCTCGAAGTTGGATGCAGAGAGCTGATGCTATATCAAGAGCGAGGAACTGGGGAGGGCAGTCTTTCACAAAGTTGTAAATTGAAGTCCAAATCAACCCAGAGCAGAACCCGAAAACGAGCTCTTACTTAGGGAAAATCTGACCCTATTCAGAGCCATCCCGGCCCAACAACTTGAGCCAAGCGCCCGCCGCCCGGCGCCAGGTGAGCTTCGATAGATCCGCCGCTGCCCGCTCTCCCAGAGGCAGGAGCTGATCACGATTCTGATACGCCCACTCCAGATGCTCTACCGTTTCATCCAGGTCTGGTTCGTCCCATCGGGTTACCAGCCCCCCTTCATGACGAATCTCCGCCACGCCAAGGGTCTTTATGGGGCGAGAGTTCTCGCAGCTGAGGATGTCTCTGTGGCCACTACCGAGGGACGCGATGACGGGCTTCCCGCAAGCCATGTACTCCATCAGCACCAGATTGGTGCCTCCCTCGCAGCGATTTGGAAAGAGACCTAGGTCGGTGTTCTTGTAAATCTTCGCCATGAGGGCATTTGACCGCGCCGGCACCGAGATGACTCTGTCCAAGTCCACGCCGTTGGCAGCGAGCAGGTTGCCGGTGATCTCTAGATGGTCTTCTCCCGACAGGTCACAGCGTATATGGGGTGAGCCGGTAAGCCCCTGCATGGTCGCCGGCCAGGGATTGAACCAAGCATGGACAAACAGCACGTCCCGGTGCCGATCCTGGAGCGCCTTGATGGCTCGAATGACGATGTCGTGTCCCTTGCGAAGGCTGAGTTTGCCACCGGAAAAGACGACGAAGGAGTCCCGGAAGATCTGCTTCTCACCGGCGGCTGGATTGAATAGCTGGGGGTCGATTCCTTGAAGAATCGTCGCGGTCCGAGGGATTCCGTGGCGCTGAAGAATCTCCTCACACCAGGTGGAGCCAGCTACCACCAGATCATAATGATCGGTCACCACTCGCCGGGCGCTCTCGGGAAGAACATCCCGTTCGAAGAAGGTATAACCCACGGTTTGAGAGCCGCGGAGGTAGGGGCCACCGGGGAGCATCGTGTGATCGCGAATGCTCTGGAGGACGGACCCTGGCACCGCTACCCCCGGGTCTGCCAGGGTCCGCCGCCGTTCCTCTGAGGACATCGCGAACCTGCGAAGATAAGCTGCCTCGAGATCGTCGAAGCCTCCTCCAAGATCTCCGTCGGGCCACAAATGAGTGACGGCGACCTGCCCCGCCAGTTCCCGCAGCAGATTGCGACCACAGACGCCCCATCCATGAAATGCCCCCAAGGGGAGAACAAGGTACACTTTCAACGCCCCTCCAAGGAATTCCTCATGGCACTTAGGGTCCTACTGCCGAGGTCTCCGATTCCAATTTCAGCCTCGAAATCCCATCCAACGACCGCGATAATGTCGTATATACTTGACCGAAGCCAACTCAGAGTGCAACCTAGACTTTGCCTTTCCTGCTGGGACGAAAGGACCCGATGACCTCCCTCCCACGCAGCCTTCTTTTCCTGGTAGCCGTGTTCCTCCTTGGAGTACGGACTATGGCCATGGGCTGGACTGCCGAGGCCCCGTCCCCGGTCTCCGACGTAGCCAAGACGCCACCGGCACCAGACTCCCCTCAAATACCGAATCGACCCGATCCGCTCCTCAATCCACCGCCTAGCCCATCTGCCAGTCCATCTGCCGCCCCCTCAGCGGCGGCCCAAGAGCTGCTCCGACAGGGGGAATTGGCTGCTGAGGCCGGAACTGCCGCCGGCAGAAGGAAGGCCGTCGAGCTTTGCCAGCAGGCCGCTGAGCTATACGCCTCAGCCAGAGACCCGCGAGGGGAAGCTACAGCTCTCTTGAAAGTAGGAGATATCTACCTCTTCCTCGGGGAGATTCAGAAAGCCCTGGAAAGCCACCAGCTAGGTCTCGAGGTGGCTCAACGAACCGGTGACGAAGCTCTCGAAGGATCCGCCCTCGAACGGGTTAGCGAATCGCTTCTCTGGCTCAAGCAGCCTCAGCAGGCTCTGCCTTACCTGGAACGGGCCGAGCACCTCGTGGCAGATCTAGCCCCCTCCGAGCTTCAAGCCAGAATTCATCTCAACATGGCAGCTGCCAACGAGCTCCTAGGAAAGAATCAAGAAGCCATCGAAGGTTACCTCGCCCTCCAACCCCTCTTCACCCAGATAAGTTTTCCCAGCGGTGAAGCCGCAGCCCTCAACAACCTGGGGACGATCTACTACGAGCTGGGAGAGTTGGAAAAAAGTGCGGACCATTACCGGCAAGCTCTAGCTGCCCAAAGAAAGCTGGGAGACCGTAGCAGCGAAGCACGAGGGCTCGCCAATCTCGGAGCCGTCTTGAGTGCTCTGGGAGACCAAGAAGGGGCTCGCCAGGTCCTGAAACAAGCCCTCGCTATCCACCAAGAAAGTGGAGATCAGCGTTCCGAGGCCAATACCTTGAACGGCCTGGGAGAAGTCCTTCTCAAGGAAGGCAGCGTCGAGGAAGCACTCCAGTGCTTTCTCAAGGCCGAGACCCTGGCCGCGCAAGTTCCGGCACCCCGCATCGAAGCCTTCGCCCACCAAATGCTCGGCAACCTGTACACCGACCTCGAGCAATTCGACAAGGCCTTGGGGAGCTACCAACGAGCCCTGGCTCTTCGTAGGGCCAGCGGTCACTTTCGCGGCGAAGCAGACACGCTAGCAAGCCTGGCTGCAACCAATATCGAAATCGGCGACCTCTCGAAGGCAAGATCCTTCATGGCAGCTGCCCTCGAAATCGTCGACTCCCAAAGGAAGAGTGTTACCTCTCGAGATTTGCGCACCTCGCTCTTCGCTTCCCGAAAAGGGTTCTTCGACTTCTACATTCATCTCCTCATGACTCTCCATCAAAGGCAGCCAAAAGAACACTTTGCCGAGGAAGCTCTACAACTCTCGGAACGGACTCGAGCCCGCAGCCTCTTGGACCAACTGGCAGAAGCAGGCGCAAGAATCGACCTCGATGTCGACCCTGCCCTCATCGAGAGACAAGACAGCCTTCGGGCGCGGATGAACTCCATCGAAAAAAAGAAGTATCAAGTGCTACTGGGGTCGGACTCGAGGTCGGAGTCCGGGGAACAGGTTCGAGCTTTGGAGCAGGAGCTGAGAACGCTCCAGAACGACTACTCTCAGAACGAGGCCCGAATACGGTTCCGTAACCCTCGATATGCAGCGATATCCCAAGCCGCCCCTCTGACTGCCAAGGAGATTCAGGAGACAATCCTAGAGGAAGAGACGATTCTTCTCGAGTACTCCCTCGGCGAAAAAGCAAGTTACCTATGGGCCGTCTCGGAGACCTTCGTCAAAGGATTTCAACTTCCCCCCAGGCAGCAGATCGAGGCGGAAGCTGAGCGGCTCTACCGCCTTCTCACTGCCCGCAATCAATCTCCCAATAACGAGTCCCCCACCGAGACGAGGCAGCGGATTCGCCAGGCGGACAGTGAAATTTCGGCCGCTGCGGAAGCTCTCTCTACAACCATTCTCGCCCCAGCAAAGAACCTCCTTGGAAACCACCGGCTGGTCATCGTCGCGGAGGGAATGCTGCAGTATCTTCCCTTCGGAGTCCTGACGGATCCCTCCAGTAGCCGTTCGGACCCTTTGCTCTTGAAGCACGAAATCATCCACCTTCCCTCCTCTTCTTCCCTCCTCCTGCTGCGCAAAGAATCAGCTCGGCGCCTGGACAATCAAAAAGAGATCGCAATCTTTGCTGATCCTGTATTTACGTCGGAAGACTCCCGCGTAAAGGGAAAGGTAGCTGTTGAGGTGTCTCAGGCTTCAGCCACCGCCGCAGATCTTCGTGGCCCGGTTCGCGCCAAGAACCAACCTACCTCACCTTTTCGCCGGTTGCGCTTCTCCCGCTTCGAAGCTGAAGCCATATCTGATCTGATCCCAGAGGCAAACCGTCTCGTCGCATTGGATTTTTCCGCTTCCAATGAAACCGTCACATCCCTCGACCTAAGAAACTACCGGATGATTCATTTCGCAACTCACGCTATCGCAAATGATCAATACCCAAATTTATCCGGCCTGGTCCTTTCTCTAGTTGATCAGCAGGGAAAAGAGAAGACAGGTTTCCTGAGGCTCCATGATATTTATAACCTGAATCTCAATGCCGACCTTGTAACGTTGAGCGCCTGTGAAACCGCTCTCGGCCAAGAAATTCGTGGGGAGGGACTCATCGGACTGACGCGGGGATTCATGCACGCCGGCGCTAGCCGAGTGGTGTCAAGCCTTTGGGAGGTCCAAGACAAGTCCACGGCAGAGCTAATGAAAAGGTTTTACGAATTCATGATCTTAGGGGATACACCTCCGTCTCAAGCACTGCGAAGGGCGCAGATCTCGATGTTCCAGGAGCCTCGCTGGAAGGCTCCCTATTTTTGGTCCGCTTTTATTTTTCAAGGTGAGTGGAGATAGCTCCTGATCAAACATTAGAAACAATTCACGGCTGTGAGACACCTTGGAATGGAGCGTCCTTTTCCGTTCCGAGTGCACCAGGGAGCCATCTCTTTTGGGCATTGAGAAACCGACAAAGAAACCGGCCCAAATCACCGATGAGCGCAGTGAGTCACTGTCGAGCCAGAAAACAACTCTTGGGAGAGAACATGAGCATTGAAGGCATCAAAGTAACCGACCAGACCCACGTCGGACAGACCGTTATTCAGACCAGCCCCAACGACCCCACCACCGTCTCCCTGGCTGCCGGCGGTACAACCACTCTGCACCCCACTGGGGATAACGGTCCCTACACGGTCTCTTTCAAGCCAGCGGGCGAGCAAGGCATTGTCCCTCAGAATTCAAAGACCGCAACGGTAGCTCTCGAAGCCATCACCGTTACTCATGGCAAGGAGACGACCACGACCACCTCCGCCGCGGTGAGCTCCACGGCGAATACGGCGGCTTGTATCTTCACGATCGACGACTGATTTCCCACAATCACCTCTGCGGGAGAAGGCATCGTGATTCCGGACACTTTCGCTGCCCCAGTCGACGCTAGAAAGGTCACCAAAAAAGGAGCGGGCTCTCGAGTTCGGGAGGCCGCTTTCCTCCTTTCAAAGGGACGCCTTGCGGAGTCGGAGGCGTTGTGCGATCGCATCCTGGAGGACTCCCCAGGCCACCCACCAGCCTTGCATGTCTTGGGTATCGTCCACCACCAAAGAGGAAATTCCGCGGAGGGGGAGAAGCTCATCCTCGAGGCCCGAAAAGCTCGACCTCAGGACCGAACCTACTCCAATAGCCTCGGAATCGTATGGCTGGCTCAGGGCCGCTTCGATGAGGCTGCAGATGCCCATCGGCGGGCCATCGAAATCGACCCCCAATACCCCGATGCTCACTTTAATCTCGGCAATGTCATGCGGCTTGGCGGGCAGCTAGAAGAAGCGGCGAAGGCCTACCAGGGTGCCCTGGATATTGATCCGGATTACGCTGAAGCTCACCTCAACTTGGGGGTGATTCATCTCTACGGGGGGGAGTTGGAAGCAGCTCGCCGGGCCTTTTCCAGGGCCATCGAGTTACGGCCTGACCTGGCCAAGGCGCGAGTCAACCTCGCCGGTCTCTACCGGTCTCAGGGGGAGCTCCAGCGAGCTCGAGAAGAATGCCAAGCCGCTCTCGAAATCTCACCGGACTTCGTGCCCGGGTACGTCAAGTTGGGCTCCGTCCTCGACGACGAGGGGGAGCTTGGTGCCGCCGTTGCCGCCTTCCGAAAGGCAGTCGAGCTCTCTCCCCAGGAGAAAGAAGCACACATCCGCTTGGGCTTCTCGCTGCTACAGCAGGGAGAGCTCGAGGAGGGATGGAAGGAATACGAATGGCGGTTCACCAACGATGGCTCACCAGCCCGTCGAGAAGGGTGTGACCAACCTATTTGGCAAGGGGAAGACCTGCAGGAGCGACGAATCCTATTGGTCGATGAGCAGGGCCATGGGGACACTTTGCATTTCATTCGCTATGCCCACCTGGTCCAAGAACGGGGCGGTGAGGTTCTCTTTCAATCCCCCGCCCCGCTACGCTCCCTCCTCGCCACTTGCGCGGGCATCGATCAACTCTTCGGACCGGACGACGACCTACCGGATTTTGATTTTCAAATTCCTTTGCTCAGTCTGCCTCGAGTGTTCGGCACCCAGTTGGAGAACATCCCGGCCAAAACGCCGTATCTATTTCCCAAGGCAGAACCGAGGCCCGATCTCGATGAAGCCTTCGCCGCCGCCGGTGGCGATTTGAAAGTAGGGATCGTTTGGGCTGGTAACCCGGCGCACCCCTGCGATGACCTGAGATCTTCGGGTCTAGAGCCTTTTCTTCCTCTTACCCGCCTTCAAGGGGTCCACGTGTTCAGTCTTCAATTCGGCGATCGGGCCGCCGACTTGGAGCGCATCGAGACCTCCTCCATCACTGATCTCGGAGATCTCCTGGGCGACTTCGCCAGCACCGGCACCATTGTTCAAGAGCTCGACCTGGTAGTCACCGTCGATACCTCCATGGCTCATCTAGCCGGCGCCCTGGGCCAGGAAACCTGGTTGATACTGCACAGTCGGCCCGACTGGCGATGGCTCAGCCAGAGAGAAGACAGCCCTTGGTACCCAGCTCTACGGTTGTTTCGCCAGGAGACTGCAGGGGATTGGTCAGGGGTCTTCCAGCGAGTCGAAGCAGAGCTCGCCAGCCGGTCGAATTGTTCACCCTTCGTTGACCCGACGGAGCCAACCTTAGCCAAGGCACGACCGGCTTCCCAGCGCTCTAGCCGGCTCGTCCCCTAGCTTGGGTTCGATCCCTCCCGTCGGTACGGAGGGCTCCAGTTGGCGACGAATCCTCCCGGTGTTGGCGCGGCTCGCCTGTGCTCAGACACGGACTCGCTTTCTTCAGTCCGTTTTCTGGGCCCAACCGGGCGCCTCACAGATTCCTGTTAACTAAGATTGGCCCCAACTTCTCGCAGGCCTTCTATGGCGGTGCAACGAAGCTGGTGAGACTTTCGGGCCCTATAGGGCCTACCACGAGTCGCGGTTGAGATTAGGTGCTAGGGATGAGGTGTTAGAATGGCCTATGGAGGAAAAATCATGAGTGGCGAGCCAGCCATCGAAGAAACCACGGACTGCGAAGATTCCACTGCCCCGCGCAGCGTTTCTTCAGCAGCCCTGGGTCTTGCAGCGACCCTAGCCCGAGAGGGTCTGAAGATGACGGCCCTACCGGTCCTGGTTCTCCCCCCCTCCTTGCGCCGAGGCGTCTTGGGGACGGCTCGACTCGCCAGCCAAGCTTCCGGCAAGGTACTGCCACGCCCCTTGGGAAACGCCCTGGCCAACCTAGCCGACGATATCGACGGACTGGGATCCGCCGTCTCGAACCGAGAGGATCTCGGAAGTCGTTTACGTCGGGAAGAGCGCCATCAGGAAACCACGCGTTCGGCGGCCCGTCGCTGAGCTATCTGCGGCGCCTATTCCCCAGACTCCATTTCTTTGCCCCTTTCTCGATGCTCAAAGTCGATTTGTCACCCTTTGATTCCGCATCTCGAGGCCGCAAGGCCCCGTGTTTCTTCGGTACCTAGTTTCGATGCCTAATCCTGAAATCCATCACATCGTCCTCCTCGGTGCCGGCTATGGAGGTCTTCGCACCGCCTTGGATCTTGCCCAAAGTTGCCGACGCCATGGTCTCGAAAGACGGATCACCTTGATCGACCGAGGGCACCGACACCAGTTGATCACTCGCCTCCACCAAGTAGCGACGGACAGCGTCCCCGCCGACGAGGCTGCCCTACCCATCGTCGACCTCCTCCCGCCCGGAGCTGTCGAGATCCTTCAGGGCAATGTGGAGTCCATCGATCCTCAGGAAAAGTCGATTCGGGTAGACGGCGAGAGCATCTCCTATGATCGCTTGGTGATCGCCTTGGGGTCCGAAGCCGCCACCCCACCTATCCCGGGACTCCGGGAGCATTCCCTCCCCCTGCGTTGGTGGCAGGACGCGATTCACTTGCGGGATCATCTTCAACAAGCCTTCGCCAACGCCGGCCAGGCCACTGACCCTGTCATCCGACAGTCTTGGCTACGCATCGCTGTGGTCGGCGGCGGATCTACCGGTTGCCAAATCGCCGGAGAGATCGCTCACTGGGTCACCGGTCTGGCGGACTCTCACGGAGTGCCCGTGAGCGAGATCCATCTCCTGCTCCTGGAGGCAGGGCCTGGATTGCTCCAGGACTGCACCCCCTCCATGGGCGAAAAAGCGGCCTCAGTACTCGGCCGGAAGGGCATTGATGTTCGCTGCGACTGCCCACTCGAGGGCGTCGACCCGGAGGGCATCAACTTCGCTGGGGAGAGGTTCCCCTGCCGCACGGTGATCTGGTCCGGCGGTATTCAGGGGAACCCCTTGCTTGCTAGCAGCGGCTTCGAGGTAGATGGCCGCGGCAAGTTGCGGGTAGATGACCGCCTGCGGCTCGAAGCCTACCCGGAAATCTACGCCATTGGAGATGCCATCACTTTCGAAGTCGACGGCGATCCTCTCCCGGCCACTGCCGCCGTCGCCCTGCGCCAAGGCGCCTACGTGGCAACTGCATTGAGTGATGAGATCATCGGCCGGCCGCCCAAGCCATTCCAACCTCGAGACTTGGGTTTGTTGGTCTCCCTGGGGGGAGGAGACGCCACCGGCATCGTGCTGGGAGTCCCCCTCGAAGGGTCCGCGGCCGGGTTGGTCAAAGAGAGCGTCGAGCGCTGGTACGTGGCTACCGTAACTCGCAAGCTACCCTTAGTGGACCTGTAGACACAGCCACCAGGGATCATCTCTCTAACTCCTTTCTAGTTCCAAACAAACCAGAACAGCCTTTCGGTGGCCGGTGAAAGTCACCCGCTCAGATGGCATTCTCTAGCCCTTCTTTCTCACCAATCTTCTGCTGCGGCCCCGTATCTACCTGAATCTCCCGCGTCAGACGGCGATTCTGCTCCTCGACAGAGTGTCACTATGCCTGCGGCGCAGAAATCATCTTCTTCCTTGGATCTCCCGGCATCTCCAATGCCTCGCGACGAATTCGCTGAGAAGGAAAGGCTAGGCCAACTGACCAGGGGGCCACAACTCGAAGTCATCATTTGATGACTTCCCACCATTTGCTTAGTTCATTCCCTCTCACGGTATTTTCTGTATTTCGCTAAACGGTTCCGCTGCAACTACATAGAGATAGGAGCACCGCTGGCACACCCCTTGCTTCTTCAACGAACAACTGGATGAAAGCGCTCCCCAAAAAGCTCCGTAAAACTCGATCCCAGACCTTGGGGTCGGTGTTTCTACGGGCAGTGCGCGTGCAATCTGAGACGTTTTGGCTTTCAAGTCAATCTTAGGAGGTTTCTAAAGAATGAGGTATCTGAAGTATGTTTCGATCGGGCTTCTTGTGGTCGCTGGCGTAGCGAGCACCGCTTCCGCAGCGGACCTGGCGACGGCTCACCAGGCGCGGGAAGCGAGAGTGGTCGCTGCTCCTGGAGGTGCTCCCTTGAGCCTTCCTTCTGACGCTGCCCCCGAACAGGTTGTCGCCAAGTTTTTCCAGGGCGAACGACAAAGTCTCGCCACTGTAAGCTCCTTGGTCACCATCACCGAGCAACGCATCGAAGCGACCGGGCTGACTCACATCAAGTCGGGCCAAATGGTCTCCGGATTGAACGTCTTCGGTACCTACGTCAAGGCCACCCTCAACGCCGATGGTGAATTGGTTCACCTCATCGAGAACATCGCCAAGATTCCGGAAGAGGGAGTTCGCCCAGCTCGAGTCACCGCCCAGGACGCCCTGCAGGCCGCCCTCACGCATCTCCACCCGGGCTTGGCCAACCAAACCCAGGAGCTGGAGAGCTACGGAAACACCGTGACTTACACTCCCGGGGAGTCGTTCTTTCGCGCCCCCAACGTCACCCGGGTAGCTATCCCGGTCGCTGCTGGCATGAACGAGGGCTTCCTCGTGGAAACCTGGACCAACCGTGCCAATCTCCTTCACTACACCCTCGTCGACGGCAACGGGCTGGTTCTGAGCACCGAGCTGCGCACCAACGAAGACTCCTATCGCATCTTCCCGGACCACCCGGGCACCACTAACCAGACCGTTGTCTCCGGCCCCGGCGCGGGCAACACCGAATCCCCATCCGGTTGGTTGAGCGGTAGTCAGACCACCGTCAACATCTCCGGCAATAACGTCCACGCCTACCTCGACCGGGACGCCAACAACTCTCCCGATAGCGGCGGCTCCGCCGTGTCCAGTGGTGACTTCCTGGCTTCTGCCAATCTCGGCCAGGCCCCCACTACCGCCACCAATCAAGCGGTAGCGGTACAGAACCTGTTCTATTTCAACAACGTCATTCACGACAAGCTCTACAGCCATGGCTTCACCGAGTCAGCGGGGAATTTTCAGAACAACAACTTCGGCAACGGTGGCAACGGCAACGATGCGGTCAACGCTGAGGCCCAGGACGGCAGTGGCACGAACAATGCCAACTTCTCGACTCCTAACGACGGCAGCCCCGGACGCATGCAAATGTTTCTATGGACTGCCCCCAACCCGGACCGGGACGGCGACGTGGACTCCGACATCATTTGGCACGAATACGGCCATGGCTTGACCTGGCGGATGATCGGAAACATGAGTGGCCCCATGTCTGGAGCCATTGGTGAAGGCATGAGCGATTGCCTGGCCATCCTTGTCAACGACGACGACACGGTAGGCGAGTACTCCACCCAGGATCCAGACGGTATTCGTAGTGCCCCCTACACCAACTACCCACGTACCTACGGCGACTTCACCGGTAACAGCGTTCATTTCGACGGCGAGATCTACGCCGCCACCTGTTGGCGTATGCACCAGATCTTTCAGCAGAATGGAGTGTCCCAGGACACCTTGTTCGACTACATCGTCGGCGGCATGAACTTCACCCCTTCCGGCCCCGACATGGGAGACATGCGAGACGGCATTCTTCAGGCAGCCACCGGCTCCGGTAACGAATGTCTGATCTGGGAAGCTTTCGCCGCTTCCGGCATCGGCGATGGCTCCAGCTCGCGGATCCGCGGCCAACGAGTCACCATCACCGAGTCCTTCTCTCTGCCCTCCAACTGCGTCAGCTGTACTCCCACGGAGCCTTCCGAGATGAGCTGTAACGACGGTCAGGACAATGACTGTGACGGCCTCATCGACAGCGCCGACCCGGATTGCGGCGGCGGTAGTTGCTTCCCAGTGGGAACCTCCTGCACCTCGAACAGCCAATGCTGCTCCAACAAGTGCAAAGGCCCCTCCGGCGGCAAGACCTGTAAGTAGGCATTCGCCCCCGACCGAGGCTCCCCAAGGAGCCGTTCAAGGGCCCGCAAGGGCCCTTTTTCTATTGCCAGTAAGTCGATCAGATTCGGCTCCTCGAGAGATTGTTCCCTCACCGACCTCGAAAGCTGAATCGAAACGGCTGATAGAATGACAGGCGCTAAGATCGCCTCTCGGAGCCCCACTTCTAGCTCTCGAGGCAGCGGAGCGAGAGGTTGTCTAGTTGTGGCTCTGGAGACGGGACGGAGAGGAGAAGTTAGTTTGGCCCCAGCTGAACATCCGCTGACAGTGTTGCTCGTCGAAGACGAGGAGATGCTCCGGCAGTTGATGTGCCTCTCCCTAGGGGATCGATTTAATGTCCAGGCTGCTAGCTCCGCGGAACAAGCCCTCCAAATCCTCGACCGGGGCTCCCTGCCAGATCTCATCCTGCTGGACCTGATGCTCCCCCGGATGGATGGCATGACCCTCCTAGCCCACCTCAGGCAAAAGCTACCCCTGGTACCCGTCATCATTCTGACTGGAGACGGAAACGTCTCCAAGATCGTCGAGGCGGTGCGAAACGGTGCCTCCGACTACCTGGTCAAACCTGTTGAACCAGAGGTTCTTCTCTTGGCCATCGAGCGATCCCTAGAGAACCGCGAAATCAAACGGGAATTGCATCAACGCCGTGAGCTGCAGCTCATCTCCAATGAGAAGTACCGCCTCATTGGCAACAGTCCCGCTATCGAGAGGATCCGTAAGGATATTGCCAAGATCGGTCCTACGGACGCAACGGTCTTGATCGAGGGAGACACGGGCACCGGCAAAGAATTGATCGCCCGCGGCCTTCACGCCGCCAGTAGCCGCACCGACCAAGCTTTCATCGCTCTCAACTGTGGAGCGATCCCTGCCGAGCTGGCTGAGTCGGAGCTGTTCGGTCATAAAGCCGGCTCCTTCACTGGCAGTCGGAGAGACGTCGCCGGCAAGTTCCAGTTGGCAGACAAAGGAACCCTGTTGCTGGACGAAGTCGGCGAGCTGAGCCAGACAGCCCAGGTCTCCTTACTTCGAGTCCTGGAAGAGCGAGAGTACTATCCGGTAGGTGGCCAGGAGCTGGTGACCGCCAACGCTCGCATCATCGCCTCGACCAACCGGGACCTGAAAACTATGGTCAAGGAAGGTCGTTTTCGTGAAGACCTGTACTTTCGGCTCAATGTCTTCAAGTTCTACGCTCCCCCCTTGCGTCAACGACCGGAAGATATACAACCCCTTGCGGAACACTTCCTGGACAGATTTAACGACAAACTCAAGAAGCGGTTTCAGGGACTCTCTCCCCAGGCTGCCAAGGTTCTGATGGAGCATCCCTGGAGGGGCAATATCCGCGAGTTGCGAAACCTGTTGGAGAGAGTGGTGATCTCTGAGGACGATACCCTGGTCCGCCAGGAGCACCTTTACTTCATTGACCCCGCCCCCGTCCCAACGAATTTGGTGTCAGAGGAGATCGTCCTACCCGTCGACGGCATCAACCTGGGTCAGTTGGAACGCCATCTAATCCTTCAAGCTCTAGCCAGAGCCGACGGTAACCGGGTCCAAGCTGCCAGGCTTCTCGGCCTGTCACCGCCGACTCTCTACTATCGCTTGAAAAAATATGACCTCGGCTAGGGCCAAATGACCTCTTCGATCTTCGTCACCATGGGCTGTGAGGTTGCCAGGAAGTAGGTAATACCGTAGTAGGTCAACGAGTAGTCACTGGCAATAAAACCGAACTCCACTAGATCCTCGACCCCCTCCTCCACCGAGTAGTCCGGTTTGAGAATGACTTCGAACTCCAAAACCACCTCGCCCTCCGGCGCTCCATTGGCGGCTACCGAAGCCGCAGTGAGGGTAAAAGGGGCAAAGGCTACAGGGATGGGCCAGTCGAAGTAGCCCAATCCCATCGTCTGACCGTTGAAATCGAGCAGGGCAGATGGATTTAGAGTGAAATTCTGATTCGTGATGTTGGTGTCCACATCGAGGACTGCTGCCGAAAGCGTCAAACCTCTCTTCTGAGCTAACCAAAGGGGAGAACCCAGAATCTTCGACTCCAGACTCAGGCCTATCGTGCAACCGACACCATAACTCGAGAAATCGGTCATCTCGAAACCGTAGACATAGACCCGCATTTGCTCGAGGCCGCCGGGATTCGGACCGAGCTCCGCCACCTTGGCAAAAATGGGGGAAGCTGGCACTAAACAGGCCCAAGCCGGCCCCGCCGAAGCTGCCGTCAGAAACAGAACCGCAACCAAACCGATCGTCATCTTCTTCAACATGGGATACCTCCTCAAAGAGCTGGCCTGTATGGCTTCACTCATTTTGGATAGCGGACCCGCAGATCGAATCCCCTCACCCCCTCGAGGATCTCCTTGCCGCTGCCTCTAGGCCGACGACGATGGCTCCCCCTTCAAACCGGCTTCGATGCTGGCGACTTGCGGTGGAGGCCCCTCGGTTACGAGAATGAGGAACCAGGAGGTGCCCCGATCGGAGCCAGAGGGAGACCCACCCTAGGTTGCTGGGCCCCATCGATGGGAAAAAGCCAAGAAAAACAGGCTTTTGGCCCCAGAAGGCTGAGTGATACCCCTTCTGGCGCCAGGAATACAGGGAGCCCCAGGGAGCCAGGGAGACTCGACGCGACGGAAGTGGGTGACGAGAAAGACCTCGGTTCGGCAGCCAGCCCATGTCATTTCAGGGGAATTCTGGGCTCAGAGTAGCGAAATCGCAGCAAATGTCGCCGCGGATGTCCTCTTCCCACCCATCTGATCGTCTATCCTATGCCTGAGCCCATCGTAGGGCGGGCTCCACGAATTCGACGACGAAGGAGAATTTGATTCATGAAACGAATCTCAGCCTTTCTGGCCTGCGTATCCCTGGTATGGATAGCCGCAGCACCAGCGACTGCCGCAACCATGACTCCGCAAGAGAAGAAAGCACTCTTGGATCACCTGGAAAGAACACGCTCTCTCTTCCTGGAAGCGGTCGAGGACCTTTCGGAAGAACAGTGGAATTTCCGGGCCGGCGAGGAGCGCTGGACGATCGCCGAGTGCGCCGAACATATCGCCGTGACCGAAGAATTCCTTCAGGAGAACATCACCCAGCTCATCCACGGAGAAGCGGCGACTCCGGAGCAGCTTGAATCTTCGGTCAAGGATGCCACGGTACTCCAATTCATCGTCGACCGGTCGCAGAAATTCCAGGCGCCGAAGCCGATCCAACCGACCGCCCGCTGGAAGGACCCGGCGCAGAGCCTTCGGGTCTTTGAAGAGGAGCGAAACAAGACCGTTTCCCTGGTCAAAAGTAGCGGCGACCTACGCAAGTTCGCCTCTGCCCACCCGGCCTTTGAACAGCTGGATGCCTATGGCTGGTTTCTCTTCCTCTCCGGCCACACCGAACGGCACACCTTGCAAATTCTAGAGATAAAGGAAGCCGAGGGGTACCCGGCTAGCTAGAGCTGCTATGGACCCCATTTCTGACGTCCGAGGTCCCCCACTGGAGCCCCTCGTAGGGGCCTCTCATTGGGGGCCCCTCATTGGGACCTCGAACCTCTTTGAAACCCGTTCCATAGGAGACTCTCCCCATGGGCTTGTTCGATCTCAAAAAAGCTACCCTACCTTCCCCGGCTGACGCCCTTCCGGGGCGGCAGGAAAAGATGCTCGTCCCGGAGCGCCATTTCGTACTCGATGCTCGGCTGGAGCCTCCCTTTCCCCAAGGCCTCCAGGAAGCCCTGTTCGGCCTCGGCTGTTTTTGGGGAGCTGAACGCGTCTTCTGGCAGGCAGAGGGAGTCCACTCCACTTCCGTCGGCTACGCCGCCGGTGAAACTCCTAACCCCACCTACCGAGAAGTTTGCTCAGGAAGAACTGGCCATAACGAGGTGGTGAGAGTCATCTTCGACCCCGACCAGATCACCTATGATCAGCTCCTGAGGCTGTTTTGGGAGAGTCACAACCCCACCCAGGGAATGCGGCAAGGCAACGACACCGGTACCCAATATCGTTCTGGTATTTACACCACTTCCGCGGACCAAAGAGAGGCCGCCCTGGCTTCTAAACAGGCCTACCAGAAGAGCCTGAAGGCCGCCGGTCTCGGCGAAATAACCACCGAGATTCTCGATGCTCCAACCTTCTACTATGCCGAGGACTATCACCAGCAATACCTGGCCAAAAACCCCGGAGGATACTGTGGCCTCGGGGGCACAGGAGTGAGCTGCCCGGTGGGGGTTGAGGTAAGCGCCTGAGCCGCCGTTAGCGATCACAAGAAGACTCTGAAAGGGAAGCTGGCAGAAGCAGTAGATGCACCGATTTCCACTCCGGCAATGAAGTTATTCCCTCAGCAAACCTTGCGGTGAAAATGATTCTGGGAGCCGCACCTGGACGCTCCCGTCTCGAGCGCTGAAAACCATTTGTTGGACGGTAGTCTCTAGCTGAACTCCAGGATCCCGGAGAGTATCGAAACAGAATTCCGGGTTTCTGTTCGTAGAGTGTTCAATCAACTCTTCGACTCGAGAAAAGCGAGCACAAGAGGTGCGTTGAAGCTCGCTGCCCGAATCCGGTGAGCCATCTGAAAGCATCTCGTGATTGTTGGTCACAACGACAAAGCCGTTCTCTGGCTTCCGCAGTGCAAAGCGATTCGGAGCGCGCTCGATCACCACCATCTCTCCCGGCTCAACGCCCGTCACCAACAGCAAGCAATCTGAGGCAATGGGGGTTTCGGACAAGATCTCCACAGCGGCTTGAAAGGAGTCCGTGGTCTCCAAAACTCGTCGAATCAACATCGAGACCGGCTGAGCAACCTCACCGGCGTCATTGCTGATGACCGCATTCAGAGTCACCGCGAAGCGCCCCACCGCTACCCCGGACAGGGCTCCGACAAAACCCGGCCAGCCGACGGTCTGAAAGGGACCCTGAGGACCGTTGCGAAAATGACTGATGAGAGTATTTTGCCCCAGCGCTTTATTGAAGGTCCACCAGTCCAGGTTGCGAGCAAGCAAAGGTCCATTCTCGGTCTCGATGGCAAAGGCCGAACAACCCCAAACGAATTTGAGAAGGTCATAGTGCAAATTGCCAAGGATGACCTGTTCCAGGCTCACACCAAGCTCTTTTGCAAGGCCTGACAACTCCATATGGATCGACGGAGCTAACAGATCCGGCGCTTTGACAGCTACCGACGAAATGAGCTCGGGAAATCCCTCCAGCTCTGAGTTGTACATCTCCAACAGCGCAACGGCTTGGGCCTTCTGCTGAGCGGAAAGCTGCCAACGCTCTCTCGGAGCCAGGGAGAGATCAACATCCAGGGAAGGCGGTTCGACCCCCTCCGAATTAGCTTCTCCCAGCTGGGTCAACCGCTCACCCAGAGATGAAAGACCAAGAGCGATGCCAGGGCGAGCAGCAAGACTCCAGCGATCTGGAAGTGCCGCTCCTTCTCCGGCGAGAGACCGTGGAGATTCCTCAATCCAACAGCAGGCAGAGTGAAGTAAATCAAGGCCTTGAGAATCTGAGCCCAGCCGAGGACCGTGAGCACAGCGGGAATGCCGGTCCAGATATTGTGGAAAGAGACGATCAGGGAACCAAATAAGAGGCTCAGGAATCCGATAGCGAAAACTCCAGCCTCCCCTTTCTCGCGGAGGAGAATGAAAAACTGGATCCAAGCCTTCGGCCTAATCAAGTGCGACAGACCGATGATTCCGAGGTTGAGAATGGCGAAGATCTGAATCGCTGTGTCCATTTTGGAAGCTCCCAGCTATTTCGCAACCACCTGGCCCTGATTCTGGAAAAGTCACTGACTCGCCTCTAAGCCAAGAATAACACTCCGAAGAATTTCCAGAGATCCCAAAACACTTCAGCCTTCAGCAGCTGGCACCGTAGCGGGCTGCTGTAGCGGGCACTGCAGCGGGCACTGTAGCGAGCACTGATTGGCGGTGATTGAAAGGCACACGCTCCGTGAGCGAATGTTCGTCCAGGTAAGGCCCTAGTAGGCTTGCCCACCCTAGGGACGAATCTCATCCTCGACTCCCCCAACCGGCCTCGGTAAGATGCCTCGATGACCGAAACACACCCTCAAATGAGCGATGATGCCTGGATCGACCGCGTCCGATCCACCCGCAAAAGGATCGACCCCTGCTTCCTGGATACTCCCTTGGTCATGGAAAGGGAGCTCGATCGGGAAGTGGGAGCCTTTCTCCACCTCAAGAATGAGTGTCTAGGTCCCATTCGGTCTTTCAAAGGAAGAGGTACCGAAGCTCTTCTGACCCGCCCTGGCCTCGCTGGGCCCGTGGTGTGTGCTTCCGCCGGCAATTTCGGCCAAGGAATCGCCTGGTCCGCTGCCAAGAAGGGACTGGGCTCCGTGGTTTTCGCCGCGACCGGCGCCAGCCCTATGAAAGTGCAACGCATGAAGGACTTGGGGGCTGAGGTATTCCAGGAAGGACGGGATTTCGATGCAGCCAAAGAAGTCGCCCAGGGGTATGCCCGTTCCCGAGGGCTGACCTTCGTAGAAGATGGCACCGAGGAGGAGCTCTTCTTGGGCACCGCCACTCTCGGCCAAGAGATCGAAAGCTCCCGTTTTCCTTTCGACACCTTGCTCTGCCCGGTCGGAAACGGAGCTCTGTTCGGTGGAGTCGCCGGCTGGTGCGCCCGCCGAAGGGTGCCCATTCGCAGAATCGGTGTCGTAGCGGCCAAGGCTCCCTCGATGCATCTCTCCTTCCGAGCCGGTAGCCGAGTCACTACCCCTCACGCCGACACCATCGCCGATGGCATCGCCGTCCGTGAGCCGGTCTCTTCCGGTGTGGCCTGGGTCAATGCTTTCGCCGACGACATCGTCGAAGTCTCGGAATCAGCCATCAAGGCGGCGGTAAGCCTGGTTGTGAAGAGAACGGGGATCGTTGTAGAGCCAGCCGGTATCGCCGGCGTGGCCGCTCTGCTCGAATATCCGCAACGGTGGCGAGGAGAGCGCATCGTCACTCCTCTATGCGGCGGCAACCTCGACCCCGAGCTTCTAGAGGAGTGGAGCGAAGACTGACCCTACCCCACTTGAGAATGGTCACCTTTCGCAAGCCTGAAGACCGATCAGAATCGCTAGTTCCATAGTGGATGGGGCCATGATAAGCGGGCCCGAAGGCCCTCTTATCGCCTAGCAGCTAGTTGCGAGAGCTGTACTGCACCGCCACCTTGGTGTTGTCTCCGTCGAGACTCGCCGTGGCGTTGACGGTCCGCTTGCCGTTTTCGTAAGTGCCGGTAACGATGCCTTGGGGGCCGCTATCTCCCACTGAAACCCGCTGGCGGGTTATTTTATAGCCCGCCTCCTCTAGCTGGGCTTCCAGAAAGTCGAGCATCTTGTCCGCCGTATCAGTGGAGCTCATCTCGAAAATTCCTGCGGAACCTTGGTCACCGGTAGACGAGAAACCGACTTTGACATCCGCTCCCGGGTAGACGGGTACCCAGTCCGGTAGCTCTTCTGCCCCGCCGCCTCCACCAATGGTGGCTTTGGTCTTACCATTCTGAGTGATGGTGAGCCCTCCACCTCCAGCCGCGTCTGCGGCTGAAACAGAAACCTCTCCCTCACCGGTATCGAAGCTGAAATTGCCGTTCTCGATATCGTCAAAATTGAAGGTCATCTCTTCACCGGTCTTCTCGTTGCGCATCACGACGGTGCGGCCTTCTTCATTGGCCGAGACGAACTCGAGCTCGGGATTCGCCAATGCGATGGCTTTGGCTCCCATCTCGACCGGTCGTTCCTCGAAATCCTCGATCAAGCCCTTGGCCTTCTTGCCAACGAACCAAACTCCCAAGGACATGGCGATTCCGCCCATGACCAGCAAACCAACGCATCCGATCGCCACCCAGGCTAGGGGGCTCAGGCCCTTTTTCCCCTGACTCATACTTCATTCCTCCTTTTGATAACCCCTTCAGATTAACATGGCCGAGAAAGTTCTGACGCCCCGCGGAGCCGTCTCGAGGCCTTTCGCCACCACCGCTTCTACGGGCTTGGGAAGGTGCTGAAAGACCTCTCCACACGTTCCAGCAAATCTGCATTGGCCCCAGCGGTGGGACTAGGAGGCCGGGAGAGGCAATACAAGGCACACTGTCGCGCCGAAAGGAGTCGGGACGGCCTCCCTGAAGACACCCCAAAGATAGCCCTGGGAGCTCCGGCGAAGAGCGCAGGGAGCCTTCAGACGAAGGCTGTCAGTGCTATTTCAAATACCTTCCTTCCTGGCCAAGGCATTGATAGGGTTCCCCCCTTGACCGACCCAGAATTCGACCACTGCCTTCAAGGAGACGACGATGATCAAGGCTCTCGCTTTCGCCGGTAGCACCCGCCAGGATTCCTTCAACAAGAAGTTGGCCCGGGCCGTTGCCGCCAAGGCGGAGCAAGCGGGCGCTGAAGTGACGCTCATCGACCTCAAAGAGTTTCCTCTTCCTCTGTTCGACCAGGACCTCGAAGCAGCAGAGGGACTCCCGGAGAATGCCCTGCGAATCAAGGAACTGATGGGCGAGCACGATGGGCTTCTGCTCGCCTGCCCGGAGTACAACAGCTCCATTACCCCGGTTCTCAAGAATCTCATCGACTGGGTATCTCGCCGGAAGGAAGGGGAAGCTCCCCTCGCCGCCTTCACGGGCAAAACGGCCGCCTTGTTCAGCACCTCACCCGGGGCCTTGGGAGGGCTGCGGGGTCTGGTTCACGTGCGCTCCATTTTGAGTAGCGTAGGCGTTCTGGTGCTGCCGGCTCAGGTGGCTGTGGGGGGCGCCTTCCAAGCTTTCGATGAGGAAGGTGCCTTGGTTGACCCCAAAGTCAGCGCCCGAGTCTCAGCGGCCGTCGAGGCCTTCGTGGACTGCACCCGCCGCCTGCGGAGCGAATAGCCTTTCTCTACCAGCCGCGCACTGGCTGCCATCGGTCGACCTCAACCCCCTTTTCGAAGACTCGGTACTCGTCGAAACAGGCTGCCGCCAAACAGGAATGATTGGGAAGGATGCGTAGCTCGCTGCCCACGGGATAGCGCTCCAGACAAGCGTGGGAGGAAGATCGGATCCGGCCGTGCTCCTGGGACAAAGACACTAAGGAGAGCTCCGGCAGAACCTCCGCCGTAACCGGGTCCACCAGGACGCCGAAGCCGCCATGGGGGTTCACGTGGGTCGGCCCCGGATCTCGAGACAAGGCAGTGCCGCCGGCATTGACGATGAGCTCTCCTCTCTGGGGGTAAGAGCCGATCACCGTCGCCAGCACCGAGAACGCGATGTCCCGTTGGGTGCAGCTGCCGATGGCGGTCTGGAAAGCGTCGTAGAAAAGATAATTCCCTGGCCGCGCCTCGGTGATCCCACTCCAGGAATCCGCTTCTTCGGGAGATTCCGGCACCACCGAGAGGGTCGGTGTCGAGCCAAGGCTGACTTCCGGCACTTCGATGCCGCGCTGACGCAGCTCCTCGGCGAACCTCAACACCACCCTTCGCTCCTGCTGGCCCACCTGCAAGATTTCTTCTCGACTGCGGCAGTCGTAGGCATGACCGGCATGGGTCAACAAGCCTCGAAAGTCGATTTCATCAGCGGCCGCTAGAGCCTCCACCAGCTCCAAGCTCCTGGGATCTTCTGCATCTACCCCAGCTCGGCCATAGCCACAATCCACTTTGAGAAAGAACGAGAAGCGAGTTCCTCGGCGACGACCGACCCCCCGAGCCGCTTCGAGGACCGTCTCCGAGTCCAGGAGCAGGTGGAGTCGAGGGAGCTCCTCGCCCAGGTCGGCAGCTTCCTCGAGGCGACTAGGAGCCATAGGCACCGCATAGGTGATGTCTTCGAAACCACCCCGGGCAAAGAATCTCGCTTCGGCCAAAGTAGAGACTGCGATGCCGCCGAAATGGCCCTCGGTCTGAAGGCGGGCCCCCTGGTGAGTCTTGTGGGTTTTGACATGGGGCCGCAGCCGAATCCCCAAACGGGAGCAGCGCTGCGCCATCTTCCGGGCGTTGGAGCGCAAGATATCGAGATCCAGATGGGCACAAGGGGTTCCCGGTGTCCCATGGGGGAAGTTTCTTGTCATTCGGACACCATTCCTCCGTTCCCTGCTCCTTGGCTCCTCCTCGCCATCGCTTCAGCCATGGCGGCGTCGGGACGCCTTGCTGGATGACGCGGACTAGTGCCCTCGGTGAAAGAGACCCGTCCCGCCTGGGACACAAGGCCGGCAAGGGGATTCATCAGCTCTTCTTCTCCTGAGGCGCCCACTCCGGACAATTCCCTACATGGATGCGTCTTGGATGATCTGCCAGACCCCTTCGGAGTTCTTGTGAAAGACCAGCAGGGTGAGGCCGGAAAGCGTCTCTTTGTCGGGATAGGAAAGGCTCCACGTAGCCACGGCGCTGGCACTGTGCACACCGCTGGGTCGCCGATCACCGAAAGCTGCCGTCTCGATACCGACCCCAAGGCGCAGCTCGATGAGCTCCAACTCTAGCGTTCCCATGGCCTCTCTCCCAGGGTAACGCTTGCGATAGCGCTCCAGAACCTGCTGGCGACCCCGAGTCAAACCCGTCGGCGAGACGAAGGCCGTGTCCTCGGTGTAGAAAGAGCAGAAAATCTCGACATCTCCCCGACTCCAAGCGGCACTCTGCTCGGCCAACATGGCTAGGATCTCCTTCCGAGCTGCCCCTTGGCGACGGTGGTCGGCAAGGCGGTCCCACAAGCTCAGACCCAGAGGACCGACGTACTCGGCCGGCTCCTGGAAGGCCCCATCACCCAACACTTCGTCCGCCGTGGCAAAGCGAAACCCCTCCGCCTTCAGCCAGAGAAACAACTCATCCCATTGAGCCGCTCCTACCTCTCCCGCATGAAGCAAGAGAATCTGCGGAACTGGCCGCGCAAAGAGCTCATCCCCGAGCTGTCGATAACTACGAACCGCCGAACGCACGGCCTCCTGATAGTCCCGCCCCAAATCCGCCAAGGTTTGGTCATCACCAGCCTGCCGCGCTTCCACCCAGGAGCGTTCGAAACGCCAATCAGAGTTGTCCAGAGTGACCGGGAGGTTGCGCTGCCCCGACTCATCCAGATACTCCCTCATGGCTTGAAGCTTCTCCAAGGTCTCGCCCTCATGGAGCTGCGGAAAGCGAAAGAAGCGCAGGCTCTTGCCCAAGGGGGAGAGGAGGCCCACCAAGCGCCTACGGGCCTCTTCCGCATCTGCCCTAAAGGTGGCGAAATCGGTGCGGTTGTAGTTCAGATGCTCCACCGTGTGGTTTCCCAACTCATGACCTGCCTCGAGCCAGAGCCGTAGGAGAGCCAGATCCTCCTCCTGGGTGAGGCGCTTCCAGGTCACCATTCCCACCGCTGGCACCTGGTGCTTGGCCAACACCCTCAATAGCTCCTCCGTGACACGACGCTTCTCCACCGGCTCGGAGAAGAGGTCTCCGGCCATCAAGGGCAGATCGTCAACGGTGACCAGCAGGGGGGTTCGTTCATTTTCCGAAAGAGTGGCGGCACCGACGTTCCAGGAAAAGCTACCCAAGGCGGCTCCCAAGAAGCCCAGGACGGCCAGGGTTTTTAGAGTTCTCAGAGCGGTACTACGACGGTTTGATCTCAAACTAGAGCTCTCCCTTCTCCAGGCCGTTCCTGGTGGGCATTTCTGGTGACCTACCTCGATAGGAATTCTACTCCTACCTCTCCCCCTTCACCGAGCTCCCGCGGCCCTGTCATTCGGATCCAAGGCCCGTCACCAGGGTCCGAGGCCCCTCACGGAGCGGGCAGGGGACGCCCCTCCTGGAGCACCTGGACCTCCCCCACGGTGAATAGCAATACCCGATCCTCGGGCGCCAGATTGGGGAGCCGAAAACGTCTTCGGAAGCGCCCTTTCCCCTTTTCCTCAACCGCTGCGGATCGACGTTGGGCAGGCAGGCGAAAGCGAAAGCGTGGGTCCGAATCTACCGCGTCAATGGTAAACACTCTCCCCAGCCTTTCCCCTTTGAGTCGGAAAGACGATTCCGGCAGCTCTACCCAATGGACGACGACAAATTTGTCATCGTTTTCACTTTCCTCGAGGCGAAGGGCAGCTCGGAGTCCGTTTCGAAAGACGAAGGCTCCCCCTAGGCTGTCCGGCATGGCGAAGAGATAGAGCTTCCCCTTCTGCTGGCTAGCAAGTACCTCTGCCTTGATGGTCGCGGCCAGGCTGCTCGCTTGGCGCCAAAACCTTCCCTCCTGAAGCACCTGAGCGGAGAAGAGGACCACCACCACCCCCACGGCGAACCGCCTCCAAGGAGGGGAAGGGAATGCCAGCCAGAGAACGGAAGAGAGGAAAACCGCGGCAAAGATCGAAGGCAAATAGAGCAGTCTCTCCCCATGGGAAGTCGAGCTCGATAAGGGGAGACTCAAGGCAGGGAGACTGGTCACCGCAAACAGCACCAGCGCCAGAGGTAGGAAACGGAGCAGTTGGCGGGAGCTGGATGGGGACCTCGTGAGGGAGTTCGAGGAATACCGCATCTGGTACACGAGCCAAGCCGTTAGAGCCATCACCAGAGCCCCCAGGGCGATGGTAGGAAGCTGCTGCCCGGCAATCCTGGGAATCACAGCCCGGGAAAAGAAGGTGAACAGTTGACCCAACAAATACCAAGGGTCAATAGCGAAGTGGCTCTCCACTCCATACCCTCCAACGACCTCACCCAACCACCACCATCGCAGGATGACGTAAAGGGGCAGTACCCCGAGCAGCGGCGTTGCCCCGCGGAGCGCCACCACCAAGCGCCTCCACCAGGAACCCTCCGAGAGCAACAAAAAGTCCATGGCCACCAACGCCAGCGGCAAGGTCAAGGCCGCCTCTTTGGACCCTAGAGCTGCTACCAAAGCCAGGAGTGAGCTTCCCCGCCACACCCACCCTCCTCCCGTGCGCCAACGATTGTGGGCAATCAGACAGGCGAGGGCGGCTACCGTCACCTGAAGATCACCCCGGGCAGCAATCCATGCGATGGGTTCCAGGTGACTGGGATGGGCCAAAAAGACCAACCCTGCCCCGAGCGCCAACTCCCACCGTGGACCGGCTGCCAGGGTTGTTCCTCTGGCTATCAATTGCCCCGCCAGGGCCGTGACTCCCAAGGCCGCTAGCCAATGAAGCAACAGGTTCGTGAGGTGGAACCCCCGCGGGTTGAGACCCCAGAGCTTTAGATCCAGGTAATAGAGAGCGCTCACCAAGGGCCGAAGAAAGGGATCCCCCGAGGACGCCCAACGACTCCAGGGCCCTGCTTCACGAAGATCGTCGACGATATTGAAATCATCCGAGAGGAAAGAGGAGGTCACGGTGCCACCGAACAGGCCTGCGACCAGCAGCAGGGCCACGACTGCCCACAGAGCCCACGGAGACGCCAGAGACCTTGGAGACCAGATCTTCCTGGACCGTCGAGGCCTCAAGCTCAGCGGCCGCCTCGGTGAATTTCCGGCATGGCAGGAAAGGGGGACCGCATGAGGTTGGAGGTGCCACGACAAATGAGGGTGTTCTGAGAGTCCAGCAACTCACATTGGGCGTGGACGACATTCTTGCCGCTACGCACCACCTTGCCCAGGGCCGAAACGGTCTCACCTACTTTGCATCGGCCTAGATAATCGACGTGAAGGCCCAAGGACATAAAGAATTGGCGGTGACCGAGAGTAAGAACCGTCATGCCGATGACATCGTCGACGATGGCGTTCTGTGCCCCCCCATGGAGGTACCCAACGGGATTGGTCATATCGGTTCGAACTCGAAAGTCCATCACCAACTCCCCTTCCTTCACCTCTCGAAACACTCCCCCGAGCCACCGGGAGAACTCCGGGTCTTCGGGCCGGTCCTCCCGACCGATATAGTCTGTGAACTTCTTTAGTACGGGATTCATCCTGTCCCTCAGCTCAATGGAATGATCAGCAAGTTTTTTCTAGCAATTTCTGATGCGTGACAATGCCGATCTTAGCTCGGAGAGGCAGCACTTCCCATGAGAGGAAGGAACTATTTTCTATGGGCTTTTCTCACGAAGAGACTCACCCGACTCGGCGAACCCCCTGGGGCCCGGTCCCAAGATAGTCCAAAGCCTGTGGGTGTCCGAGGGCAAATCCCTGGCCGAAATCTACCCCAATTTCGCGCAACCACTTCAGCTGCTCGGGACTCTCAGCGCACTCCGCAACGGTCTGCAGGCCCATGACATGCCCGACCTGGTTGATCGCCTCGACAACCCCGCGGTCCCCCGCATCCTCCGCCATATTACGCACGAATCCGCCGTCGATCTTGAGAAAATCCACCGGGAGAGTCTTCAGGTAGTTAAAAGAGCACAGGCCGCTGCCGAAATCATCCAAGGCGAAGCGACAACCGTACTCCTTTAGAGCGGTGATGACCTCCGTCGCCCGCTGCAGATTCCGCACGGCGGCGGTTTCCGTAATCTCGAAGCAAACCAGATCCGGGGGAGTATCGCTGGCCGCCAACTCGATACTCAGGAAGTCCAGCAGATGCGGATCGGCAAAGGACTCTCCGGAAAGGTTGAGAGAAACTCCGGCACCGGTCGCACCTTGGGCCGTATGGGCAAACTCCTGCAGCCCGGTGCGCACTGCCCAGCGGTCGATGGCGGCCATAAGGCCGAAACGCTCGGCTGCGGGAATGAACTCCCCGGGCAGCACCAACCGATCCTCCCCATCCAGCAGCCGCAGCAACAACTCGAAAAAAGCGGGCTGGGCCCCTTCTTCGGTCAAAGAGACGATCGGCTGGCCATAGAACAGAAAGCGATCGTGCTTGAGAGCGTCCATCAAACCAGCCGCCCGAATCAGTCGAGAATGGTGCCAGGAAGCCTGGTCGGATCGGCCGTCGTAGATGTGAACCCGATTGCGCCCTTGGTCCTTGGCCGAGTAGCACGCTACGTCGCTCTGGCTGAGCAATTTGACCGGATCCGAGCTGGACTCTCGGATCGGCACCAAACCGATGCTCACTCCGATCTTGAAGCTGGCACCTTGCCAGGTGAAATCGGTTTTCTCTAGTGCCTCCACCAACTTGTTGGCGATCCTCGAAGCATCCCCCAAAGAACAATTCTTGAGCAGTAGACCGAATTCATCTCCCCCCAAGCGACCGAGAACATCGTCTCGGCGAAGCCAGCGCTTCAGCTCCGTCGTGACCTGACAGAGGAGCTGGTCTCCTGCGATGTGACCCACGGTGTCGTTGACCAACTTGAACTGGTCCAAGTCCAAGTAACACAGTGCGTGCTCTGCTCCCTCGCCACTCTCTTCCTGAACCAGAGTTTGCAAACTCCCCTCGAAAGCTGCCCGGTTCAACAAACCAGTGAGGGGATCATGAGTGGCCTGATGGGCGAGTTGCTTCGATAGCTGCCGTGCCTCGGTGACATCTTTGATCACCAGAACTGCCCCACGAACCTCTTCCTCATTTCCCAAGATGGGAGCCGAAGTGGTCTCTACCGAGAATCGTCGTCCACCGCGACTGATGGACAGGCGGTCGCCGGAGCTCTCCACGGTTCCTTCCACCAGGCAGGAACGGAGTAAATCCAAAACGGCAGCTTCGGTATCCTCGTCGAAAACCCGAAACACCTCGCTCAAGAGCCTCCCGTAGGCATCTGCAACGTTCCAACCGGTGAGCTTCTCTGCGACTGGATTGAGATACTCGACACAACCCTGGCTATCTACGGTGATCACCCCATCCCCAATGGAATGGAGGGTCACTAGGGCCTGCTCTTTCTGCTTCAAGAGCTCCAGCTCCGCGGCTTTCCGGTCGGTGACGTCTACGGCGACACCGAGCCAGGCAGGAGTGTCTGAGCCGGACTCGGAAAAGGGGATCTGCGTGGTCTGCAAGGTTCTCACGCCGCCATCGAAGCTGTTGAAATCCCTTTCCCCGGAAGAGGACGGTAGGTTGTCCCGCTCGGCAACCAGCTCCTCAGCAGGACCGTCCGCCACTTCTCCTCCGGTGCTGAGCTCCCAGTCTTTCTGCCCTGGCCGAGCCAGAAGCTCATCCACCGTGGTGCCATGAGCCCGAGCGACAGCCTCGTTAGCTAGCAGAAAGCGCCCCTTCCGATCCCGCGCAAAGATCATGTGAGGTACGAGGTCGATGACCTGCCGCAACCGCCGTTCACTGCGCCTCAAGCTCTCCTCTACCTGGCCCCGCGAGTAAAGGTAGAAAGCCAACATGAAAGTCCCTAAGAGACCTCCTATCAGGGCGATCCACTTATCCCAGCTGCGAGCGGTCAGAACGAAGAGCGAATTCGGTCTCAAGATCACTGCCCATTGACGGCCTGGCAACGTCACGTTCCCTAGCAGGTGGGACCCTGTCAATAACTCCAACTCGGTGGGAAGACTACCCACGATTGGCTCTTCCGCCTCTCGGTGAGCCTCCAGGAACCTCTCCCCCAGGGACGAGGAGCGATCGAAAAGATAGACATCGAACCCCTGCTCTCCCGAGAGCGCCAGAGCCTCTTGCAAGACATCCTGCACTCGCAGCTCAGCGACAGCAAAACCCCACAGGTGATTTCTGCGTTCCTCGGGAGTACCGAGAGGCAGGCCTTTCAGATAGACCGGCTGAAAGATTTGAATTCCGAACTTCTCTTCGTGCCCTTGCAGAAGGGTAATCCGAGCGGTCGCCACCGCCTCGCCCGTTTCGCGGGCTCGGTCTAAAGCTCGGTACCGGGAAGGGTCGGAAGCCAGGTCGAAGAGGAGCGCTGCCAGGTTGTCGTTGTGGGGCTCGGCGTAGAGCACGGGAAAGTACTCGGCCCGAGTTGCCGCAGATTGAAGCTCGCCGTTGTCGGCTCTCTCGAGGATTCGAAACCCTTTGGAGTCGCCCCCGGCACCGTCCTCATTTCGCTCCTCATTTTCGATTCGCGGTACCCACTCCAAAGCCTGAATACCGGGGTACTGTCTAAGAATGGTTCCAGTAAAACTGCGGAACTCCTGGCGGGTGACCTGCTCGGATGCGTCAAAGAGAGCTGAGAGATGAACCAGGACACCGGTATCGCGATCGATGCGATCCTGTAAGGCGCCAAGAATTTGCCTGCCGCGGCGATCCATCTCCGCAGCGGAGGCCTGGCGACTCCAATGATCAGCGATGGAATAGGCCGCCAACGATAGACCGATGCCGACCCCGACGGCTAGCCAAACGGGCAGGATGTTGACCTTGGGGGAAATACCTCTTCTACTCCCCACCTGATCGACCCCATTCTCCAAATCCATGCACCTCGCCCAAAACCACTACCAAGAAACTCCACCTGGTCGAGCTCGCCGCTGCCAGCGAGCTCCCGGCAGATCTTTGTTGGCAACGTTGCTGCTGGCACGACCGGACACCTCAAAGGATGAGCGCTATCCAAGCCAAAAACCTACTGTAGGGCCCTTTCGAAATACCAGACAAGTGTTTTCTTTCTTATACAGTATCCCTAAATTGAAGCTGGGATGGAATCGGCGATCGGCAGTAGCTCAGGTAAGACAATCTCCTACGTCGTCCCTGGAGCTGCACTGATGGCATACGAGAGCTCCCCGTGAGCCACGACGCTCCCTTCCGAATCTCGCACCTCTACGGCGAGGAAAATAATCGAATTTCCACGCCGCCGCACCCAGGCCTCGGCAATGGCATCTGCCTCGGCCAAAGGCCGTAAATAATGCACGTGAAGATCGATGGTAGCGAGTTTTCGAGGTAGCTGCGGCAAGCGGGAGAAAATGGCACCGATCACCGCACTGTCGATAAGAGAGGCGATGGCTCCGCCGTGAATCACCCCGAAGGGCTGCTCATGCTGGGGAACGTAGGGCAGCCGCATGCGGCAATAGTCCAACCGTACCTCCTCGGTAACAAGACCGAGTAGACGCGAGAAAGCAGGCAGGGAAAGGCGATCCAGAAGCTCCTGGTGAAATGCATCTTCAAGGGGCTCGTGCTCCTGCGCCCTTGGGGAGAGAAAATCCATTTGAGGATCTACTCCTGCCATCGGTCTTGCCTAGATCGCAACTTCTTCTTCTCCGATTGCCTGCGTTTCTCCTGCAAGCGCCGCCGCTCGACTCCCTTCGGCTTGCGCTTCGGTTTTCTGGGTTTGGCTTCCTCGAGAGCCTCCGCCACCAATTCGACGAAACGTCGTAGGGCGGCGTCCTTGTTGGCAGCCTGGGTTCGATACTTCTGAGAAACAACCCGCAGCACTCCTGAGCGGCTTATGCGAGTCGCCAGGCGCTCCCGAAGCCTCTCCCGCTGCTCGTCTTTCAGACTCTCGGACGCCTCGAGATCGAAGAGAAGCTCGACTCGGCTCTCGACTTTGTTGACATTCTGGCCCCCTGGACCGGAGCTTCGGGAGGTGCGAAAGGCAATCTCGTGCTCTGGAACGGTCAGCTGGGGATGGATCTCGATCACTTTCAGGTCTCCTGGGAGCGTTTGAGGCACCGCTCGGGTCAACAACCTTCATATACTACCGGAGCCCACCGAGCGGCTTGGGGAAATTCCCGAAGGGACCGCTGGAAGCCCCTGCCACCATGACCACTCCATCTTCCACCGCCACCTCTCAGAGAGCCAAGTTCCTCAAGCGCGCCTTCCTGGGCTGCCTCCTGGTGGTTCTCATTCTGATTCTCGCCCTGCGCAGCGACCTCCCTCGCCACACCTTGGCCAGGGTCCTCTCGGCACAATTCGGAGAGCCGGTTCGTCTAGATGGGCTCGAGGTCCTCGGTTCCAGCCAGTACTTGTTGCGGGGCCTGCGGCTCCAAGGGATTCGGGATGCTCCCTGGCTTGGTCCTTCCTCCCTAGATCGGGTCGAGGTGGAAGCGTCCTTGCGCTCCCTGTTGCAGGGAAAACTCAGGGTAATGAGGATTCGCGGCGGAAGGCTGGCCTTACGGCCTCCTGCTCCCTGGAACATGGAAGGACCACCGGAGGAAGTCCATCTACAGTTGGGAGAGCTCGAAATCGAAGATCTCTTGGTGGAGATTGCCGGAACCAGCGCTGCGCCAGAGCGCACTGAGATTTGGCTTTCGGGAACCCTGAGAGACCTGGCCACCTCCGGCCCCTCAGCCGGAGACCACACGGGAAACTTGAAATTTCGATCTCCCGAGGGAACTCTCAGCCCCCTTCTGGGCTTCCTGCTTCCGGCCTCTGAGGAAGCTTCTCAAACGGCAACTGAAGGGCTTCCACGAACCTTGGAAGGAAGTTGGCAGCTGGCTCAGGGACAGGTGAGCTTCCTAGCCCAGGAGCTTTCCCTGGACGCCTCCATCAACCAGATGGGGGCAGAAGCCTCGACCTGGGGGCAAGGGCAGCTACACCAACTCCAAGTCCAAGCCACTCTGCCAAAATCTGGGCAATCGGAGACACCCACCCCGTCTATCGTGGTCAACGTCAGAGACGCAAGCTGGCACCGAGGCCCGGCTTCAGCAAAGTTTCAGGGCTTGAGGGCAGCTGCCGAAATCGGTCTTCCGAACAGATCTGGCCTCCCTGAAAACACGGGCCTCCCTGAAAATACCGGGCAACTCCAGCTGTCGGCCGAGGCCGGGCAGGTCATCGACGGATCCCGAAAAACTCTCTTCGCTGAGCCCGAGATCGAAGTTCGCGCTGCTCGAGCAGCCCCAAAGGGCCCCTGGAAGGTGGAGATCATCCCTCGCCTGGAGATCCTTCGAGAAGGGAACCTCGTGGCTCTTTGGGATCCCCTTCAGGGGCGCTTGAAGGAGCTCGAAGGCACTTTGGAAGGTCTCCAACTGGAATCCCTCTGGCCATGGATTCGGCCCGAAGAAAGTTGGCAGGGGGTGGGCTCGGCAGATCTTCGCCTGACCACCGTAGACGGCAAATTGCGCTACCAATTCGCCCTAGAGCCATCCAGTCTCAACGCCCCTTCGATCTCCCTCGATGTTCCCCACCTGACAGCTTCCGTAACCGGCAGCCTCGACCTTCGAACTCTGCAGCCCACCGGCGAGCTGGAAGCCTCTCTACAACTCCAAGAGGCTCGTGGGAGCCTCGGTTCGGGAAGCCTACCCAAGGGCCTCTTCCCCCTTTCCGCAACGGTGCGCGGCAGGACCTCCAGCGAACCCAACCTGCGCTTTGACGGGCGAGCCGAGATTACCCCCGCAATCGGCGGTCTGCTCAGTGCTGTGGGTTCGGTGGAGCTTCCCTCCGAGGCCCCGGCGCCCACCAGCCGTTTGCGCTGGCAGTGGAGCCAAGGTCAGGTGGCCGGACTGCTCACCTTGCTCCAACAAGCCGGTTTCGCCGCACCGGAGAGCCTGCAAGTCACGGGCGGGCTACTGCAAGGCCAAGGGAAGTGGCAAAACGACGCAACCAGTACCGAGCTCAGTGGTCACTTGGAACTCCACCATCTCGAAGCCAGCTCTTTGACTCCGACTCCCTGGCGAGGGGTCGACCTCAATGGCAAGATCCGCTTCCGCAGCCAGAGCTCCGGAGTCCTTCAGGTGCCCGAAGTGGAGGTCCAAGGGCAATTGACCAGCGCTCCCATGGATGCCTTCCCCTTCCAGCTCCGGGCCGCCTTGACCGCCAAACCCAACGAAATACAGATCCATGAATCCTCCGTTGATCTCGGCGAGTTGGGCCAAATATCCGCCGTGGGCAGTTGGGAAACGACCGGGCCACAGACCACCGAGGCTCGAGGAGAGCTTCAGTTTCAAGGCGCAGGTCTCCGCTCCTGGAGGAATCAGTTACGACCGATTACCGGAGAATTGGCCAGCGGATTGACCATCTCCGGTGCCGCCCAAGGTCAGATCTCCGCCTTGCGTAACCCGAACGGTTCCTGGCAACTCGAAGGACCTGTCTCCATCCAGGAAAGCGGCTTTTCTTCCGAGGATGGGGCTCGCGTCTTGGAAGGGCTCAACACGAGCTGGCAGCTTCGCCTCTATGGCGATAGCTCGGGAGACAGCCTAGCCAAGCTCGAGGCCGCTGCGGAGGTCGAAGGTTTTCAGCTGCTGTGGGGGCTGTTCTACGGCGACTTCTCGACCCTGGAAACGAAACTTGGGGTCACCGCTTCCTTGGGCCGTTCCGTCGATGGCTTCGAGCCTCCCTGGCAAGGAGCTCTTCGCTGGCAACTCCCCGAGGGCGTTCAGTTGGAGGCAGCTCTGTCTCAACGGAGCGCAGCGGCTCCTTTGGTCGAGACCGACCCAGCCGCCTCAGGGGCCAACTCTTTGCGAACCAGACCTGTCGCCTATTCCGTCCATCTAGTTGCCCCGGACCTGGGCCGGGCCTTCGATCGACATCTCCGAGCTCCCCTTTCGGACGCCTCGCCCCGCTTTGAAGCTCTGCGCCTTTCCGGCGGCATCGACTCCCGGGCGACTGGCTCCTGGAAAGGCGGCCGCGCCGGCAACCTCGAGGGTCTCCTCGTGACGGAAGGGCTATCCATCCAGGGTGGGGGTGGCAAACTGGCGATGCAGGACTTCGACCTCCAATTGCCTTTGAGCCTGTTCTGGAACGAACGGGGCGAGCTGGAAGATCGAGGTAGAAAACTGGGTCGGGTCCGTTTTCAGACCCTCGACCTGGGAGGTCTTCGCTTGCCCCCCACCGCCAGTGAGCTGCAAGTGCGAGGAGACCGCATCGCCCTCTCCAAGGAGGTCTCCCTCGGTGTTGCCGATGGCCAGGTCAGCTTCGCCGGCCTCGAGTTGGTGGACCTATTTCGCCCCAGTCGACACCTGAGCACCGGCCTCCGACTCACCGAACTAGACCTGGAGCGGCTGACCGGAGCCCTGGACACCCTCCCTTTGGAAGGCAAATTGAGTGGTCAGCTACCCCGAGTACAACTCGATGGCTCCAGACTCGTCGTCGAAGGGGGCGGCGAGGTCGAGCTCTTTGGTGGCACCGTGCGGGTGGGAGACATCTCGGGACAAGACATTCTTTCCCGCTATCCCAAGCTCGCCTTCTCAGCAGAGTTGGAAGGGATCGACCTAGGCCTTCTCACCCGACGCTTCGATCTGGGCGAGATGACCGGTATCCTCAACGGCTCCATTCGAAGCTGTGAGCTCTTTCGCGGCGTGCCGGTTCGTTTTGACGCCGAAATTCAAACCGTGCACCGCCCCGGAGTGCGCCGCTACATCGATGTCAAAGCCGTCAAGAACATCGCCATCCTCGGCACCGGGCAAAGTGCTAGCTTTCTGGACAAAGGCATTCACAAACTCTTCGAACGATATACCTACGATCGGTTGGGAATCGCCATGACCCTGAGCCAGGACGTTTTCCTGCTCCGCGGAATGCAAACGAAACGAGGCCGGGAGGTGTTTCTAAAGGGCCGCCTGCCCTTCCCCATCGATGTGGTCAATGCCCAGCCCGGCCGCACGGTCTCCTTTCAAACTATGTTGCGACGGTTGCAGTCGCTCGATTTCGATACGGTCCGAACCGAGCCTTAAGCGCTCCGTCAAGGCTCGTCCAGCGCACTGAGGTAGGCGCCGAAGCCATGGCTGCGCGGCCTTGGAAACCGCCTACCAAAACAGGGAGGGCTGGAAATTTCCAACCCTCCCCTAGGCTGCCCGGATAAGGAGGAGAACAACTCCGGACTGAGCCATAGCGGCCTCCCCTACAGCACCCTCGCGGGAGCATCGAGGGAAAGCGGATTCCTACAGGAAGCGATGCACGATGGGGCAATTGATGATGATGCCCGAAGAACCGTACTCGGTTCCCCCAGGGCCGGTGACAAAACCGTTGTCAACGAAACCCAAGATCTGGAACTCATCGATGAGCCGAGCCCGGTAGCCTGCGTCGATGGCCTCCTGGGTCCACTCACCCAGGTTGAGATCCCACAAGGGGCTGTAGTCCGGAGCGATGGTGGGAATGCCGCCAAGGACGTTAAAGGGGCCTGAGCCGTCCGTCACTGCAGCTTCGAAGCCCTGGCGGTGGGGGTTCTCGCAGCCTCGCGCACCGTTGGTAAAGCCAAAGATCCGCTCCACAGCACTGAATAGGCTGTCGTCGGCGCCAACGCTGATGTCTTCCAAGCCCGGAGCGTAGGTTGCCGCTTCGAGGGCCGCCGCCAAGGGAAGATTGGTGTCCAAAGAGAGATAGAGGACAGGACGGCCGAAGCTGAAACCGGGAACCAGGTCGAGGGTTACCGTCTCCGCGAAGGGACGAATCCTGCTGACCGAATCATGAACCCGAGAATAGTCCACTGCGCCGCCGGGGAGCCGAAGCTGCCGGGCCGTGGAACCAAAGGCGACGATCGGAAGGTTATAGACGTGGCCTCCAGCGTTCTCGATCAAAACCAGCGGTGTGTAGTCCTCGTCGCCAACGGAACCCGGCTCCGCCACGGCCGGGGGAAAGGGGTTCGGCTCAGCGGCTGCCTGAACCCGCCGTTCCGGCGAGAAGTCGACTGTACCGGACTCGAAAACGAGCGTGCCATCTGCCTCCAGAGTGGCTCGACGGACTCCTCTACCGGTACCGGCGAAGGCAAGCTTGGCGGAAAAATTAATCCCAAGGGCTTCCGCGTTGGCAGCGTCCGTGGTGTCGGTTGCGACGTACCAAACCGTCTCTCCGGTGCCCCGCATGCGGCCGCGATACAGAGGGACCGTGATCTCCCGACTTCGGGTATCGAGCTCTCCCGAGGTCAGCAGCTGCACCGCTCCGACCAGAGAGGGGTTGATGGTCGGGGAAGGGACGCCAAAGTAGCTCTCCGGAACCGTCGCACCAATGGCCGGAGAAGCCGGATCGATGCTGCAGCCAGCGCCATCTGTTTCTGCTGATGGGATGTTCCCGAACTCGAGCCCCGGGGAGCTGCTGCCCAGGGAAGGGGCATGAGCTCCCGTCAGGCCCAGAGAAGGAGTCTGCGCCTCGGCGGCAGCCTCGAAGAGGGCGTCTATTTCCAGGGGCTCTGACTCGACAAGAGGAAAAGCGTTGGCAGCCGCCGCTGGCACACCCCAAGTTGTGGCGACAAAAGCGGTAGCCAAGGCGAACCAGCAAGTCGAGCGTTGCAGGTCATTCAGTCGAAGGGAATTCAGTTTCATGATGTCTCCTAGCGGTCAAATGGGTATCGGCGAAGGTGCGCCAAGGGTTGTTCTGGCAGGTCGCCGCGATCCCTCGCAGCAGTCCGTAGCCAGCGATCTCTAAATCAATCTCCGTGCCATCAACCTCAAAAGAAGAGAAGGCATCGATAGAGACGACGAAAACCGGCAAAGCCAGATATTCCTTGATTACAAAGAAAACTAGTCGATAGTTGACCTGTCAATTAAATCCTGACAAATTGAGCCCCAGAAAACCTCTCCGTCAATCGACCCTTGACAGGACGTGCCTCCAGTCGATCCGAGGACAGGTCGCCGAGATGCTAGAATCTTGTTTTGGACGAGTACGGAGGCAATGAAGAAAGACTTATGAAGCGTAACGGATGGATCTTCCTTTTGACCGGCTTGGCAGCGTTGACGGCGTTGGCTTGTGTCACCATCAACGTCTACTTTCCCGAAGCGGCAGTCAAGGAGCTAGCCTCCCAGATCGAAGATGCGGTAGAGCAGCAGGCCGCCGAAGGAAGCGGAGACGACGCACCCCAACCGGAGGAAGAAGCGTTTTTCAGTCGCTCCACCCTACGAGGAGTCCTGTCCTTCGTCTTTTCTGCCCCCAAGGTCTACGCGCAGGATGGCGGTTCCGAAGTCATTGCCCCACAGATCACCAACCCGGCGATTCGCAAGATCATCGCCAATCGCGCCTCTCGGGCAGACCAGATAAGGCAACACAAATCCTCCGGCGTCCTCGGTGAAACCAAAGATGCCCTCCTAGAGATCCGTAGCCGAGACGCCCTGAGTCTCAAAGACCGCGCCAGTGTCCAGAAGCTAGTGAAGGCAGAAAATACGGACCGAGAGACCATGTTCAAAGAGATCGCCGCTGCCACCGGAACGGATCTGTCTCAGTTACCGCAAATTCGCCAGACCTATGCCGAGACCCTACGGTCCAAGGCCAAAACCGGGGATTGGATTCAACTGCCCGACGACTCCTGGCTCCAGAAGGAATAGTTCCCTAGTCCCAGCTGTGCCCCAAGGCGGCCCGCAGCTTCTGTCTCGACAGGAGGGCCCGGCGGAGCCTGGGAGATTTCGTTGGGGAGAGACTCTGGAAAGAGGAAGATCCTCGAAGAGAAAAGACAGGTATGGTCATGGAACCACAGAGTGACTCCACGCCCTCTTTCCCTGGGGATGGATACCCGGCTCTCCCCATTGAGAAGATTCTGCAGGTGGGGGACCTCGAAGCTACCGAACCCTCGGAGACGCTGACGCCATTATCAGGAACCGAGGGAGAGGTGATCGGACTCTCCCGCCAAGGCCGAGAAATTCACGGATTCCGGCTCGGCTCTGGCCCCCGCAAGATCAGCCTCATTGGTGGATGTCACGCCGACGAACCGGTGGGTCCGGACATGTTGCGCCGCCTCACCGAGTTCTTGGTGACCCGTGCCCCAGACCACCCACTCCTGCGCTGGGCAACCTGGTATCTGGTACCTCATGTGAACCCGGACGGTGCCTCCGACAATCAAGGCTGGGCCAAGCGCAGGCTGCCGACAACGGATCACTTGGGGCAGGAGGATCAGGGCTACGAGATCGCCCCCTATCTACGAGGTGTCGTTCGAGAGCTACCCGGAGACGATATGGAGTGGGGCTTCCCCCTGGAGGCTACCGACCGGGACGCTCGGCCGGAGAACCTGGCGGTCGCGGACTTCCTTCGCCCGGGAGCCCCATTTTCTCTCCATGCCTCTTTTCACAGCATGGGCTTTGCAGCCGGCCCTTGGTTTCTCCTAGAGCCCGGATGGGTCGATGCCACTCAAGAACTGCGCAGCACCCTCACCACCCGAGTGGAGAGCATGGGATACCTTCTCCACGACGTCGATCGCAAGGGGGAAAAGGGATTCCACCGCATTGGTCCAGGATTCTGCACCCGCCCGGATTCCCGAGCCATGGCGGCCCATTTCATCGAAAAAGGAGACGCAGAAACAGCTGCGGCCTTTCGCCCCAGCTCTATGGAATGGGTAGGGAGCCTCGGCGGCGATCCCTTGACTCTGGTTTCGGAAATGCCTCTTTTTCTTCTGCCGACTCAAATCCCGGACTTGCCGGATGCTCCTCCCCACCCCACCGGCACGGAAGGCCGCCTGGCCTTTCTGGCCTGGACTCACCGACGCATGAAGGACCTGACTCCAGAAGATTTTCGTCTGGAAGTGAAGCGCTTCGGCCTTCGCCCCATGCCCCTGAGGGACCAGATGCGATTGCAGCTGGGGTTCTTAGACGAAGGACTCAGAGCGATCAGTACGAGAAACACTCCTCTCGCAGGACCCTAGGGAGACGAGGGCACTAGGGAGAAACCGCAGGTACCGCCTCGGGGCTACCAAACAGCAGGTTTGGCTCGATGCGGGCCCCCTTCCAGCGTAAGCCCAAATGCAAATGGGGCCCGGTGGCCCGTCCCGTCGCACCGACCTTGCCGACGACATCTCCCTGAGCCAGCACTTGCCCCTTCTCCACCGTGATCTCACTCAGGTGAAGGTACATGCTCACCAGGCCGTCGCCGTGATAGACGAAGACGGAATTCCCGCCGAAGAAATTTTCTGCAGTCAGGGCAACCGTTCCATCGGCAACCGTCTTCACCGGGTTGCCGGCGCCAACGGCGTAGTCGGAGCCGGTGTGGGGATTCTTCGGTTCGCCGTTGAAGACCCGACGAACACCAAAATAGCGTCCCTCCGGTACCGGAGGATTCAAGGGCTGAGCCAGAGGAAGAGTGAATTGAGCAGCACCGCGGCGGCGGCGGAAAATGGGTTTGATCTCACTTTGGTCCCGATAGTGATGAGCGAGATCTTCCGCCGATAGATGCACATACCGATCGTCGATCTCGATCTCCTGGAGAGGGTACTCCTTTTCCTTCACCACCAGCCAGGCAGTTTCGATGGTTTGTCCTCGCTTCCAGCGGGCGATCTCGACCCAACCCGGCTTGCGCTGCAGATCGACCGGATACCAACAGGTCTCCTCCAGAGCTGCCCAAGTTCGGCCGTCCATGCCGCAGGAAACGGTTCCTTCCTCACTCCACCGAGCTAGCGTCCCTTGGTCCGCTTCCACCTTCAGAGAGCTAGGTCCCTGAGCGAAAACCACCGGGGCCATCCAAAGGGAAAGTAGAAAAATCCATCCCATCCCAAAAATCCTCGCCGTCGCCCTCGCCAAATCCGCCTCAATCTTGTTTCTCATTGCTTCCTCCCGCCAGGTTTCTGGTCAAAATTGGGCGCCTCAAGGACTCCTCTCAGTGGATAGAGGGACACCGCCGAATCTGTGCCTCCCAAAACGTCTAGCTTGTGCAGCTGCAAGGGTGATTGTAGCCTTAGTTGGCTAGTTCCTGAAGGGAGTCGCGTAAGCCGCCTCGAATCACTCATCATGCTCCAGACAACCCAACCATGCACCCTTCTCTAAAAGCTCTCGACCATCGCCCTTGGCCCTTGCCCTCCGCCCCATGGACTTGGCGCCAGAGCTGGCGAGACCTGCTGTTCGCCCACTGGCCCGTAGCTCGAGACGTTCTCCTGCCTCTGGTTCCGGAAGAGCTGGAGGTCCAGGAATTCGAAGGCTCCTCGTGGGTAGGAGTCGTGCCGTTTCGCATGAGCGGAGTGATGCGTCGCCCCTTTCCGGACTTTCCCGGGATCTCTGCCTTCCCGGAGCTCAACCTGCGCCTCTATGTAGAGAAAGACGGCCGGCCCGGGGTGTGGTTCCTGAGCCTCGACGCCGCCAACTCGTTGGCTGTGTGGGCGGCGAGGAAGTTCTTTCACCTACCGTACTCTCATGCTGCCATGGGCTTGGAGGAGGACAGCGCAGGAACCATCTCCTACCGGTCTCGGCGGCAATCTGGAAACCAACGCTTCGAAGCAGAGTATTCGGCGACCTCTGAGCCCTACCTAGCCCAGCCGGATAGTCTCGAGCATTGGCTCACTGAGCGCTACTGCCTCTATGCTCGCTCCCCCGATGGGCGGCTCTTTCGCGGTGAAATCCATCACCCGCCCTGGCCTCTCCAGAAAGCAGAAGCAGAGATCTCCCACAACGATCTTTGGGAGGGCCACTTTCCCGCTCCCACTGGACCGCCAGCACTGCTCCATTTCGCTCGCCGCATCGATGTGGTGGTGTGGAACTTAGAACCCTTGACCTAGTTTCTAGGGGGCTCCGTTTCTAGAACAGCTCCGTTTCTAGAAGATTCGTGGACGTCGCTGTCTTCCCCTGGCTCCGGGAATGGGGATCTGCCTCTCCTCCCCCTGAGCTCGTTAGAGGTAGCCCACGGAGAGGAGCCAAGGCGACTATTTCTTTTTTGCCATCTTTTTCTTTGGTGTCAATCGATACAGCAGAAGGAGACGCAGCCGCAGGGCCCCGGACACTGCTCATCGATCCAGCAGGAAGCGACCCCTGGAGGGCAGACCCGGAACTGCTCGGTATCCGTGAAACCGAGCAGCTCTCCTCGCGACTCGGCGGGAAAGGCGACCGTCATATTTTCTTCCGTCTCCAGAACCAATTCCGCTTCGACCTGAGAAGCGGAACCTTGTGAAGTGGTTCCTGCGAGGACTGGAAAGCAACTCGCCATGAGCAACGAAAGAAGACCGGTGAAAGTGAGTGAATTCTTCACGGGAACATCCTCCTGAGTTGCAATCAAACATAGACAAGCCGCAAGCCTTCTTATCGAAAGATCGCAACACCGACGGAGGCTGACACCCTGATTTCGACGGAAGAGTCCGATGTGCTTCCCAGCCCGACCGGGTAGCACATCGGAGGTAGCCATCACTCGGTTGGATCTGTTCCCAAGCTAGCGCAAGGCCAGCCATCGCACCAAGGTACACAACAGTATCCAAAGCAAGAGTAGCCCTGGGGGCATTGCTGGCCAAAGCCACAGAATAGAGGACCACCCATTTCACAGGCATAACGGCCGTTGATCTTCCCGAGGCCCAACCAAGCGCTTGGTTCCACTACGAGAAAGCTCAAGTCCACCGTTTCTGACGTTTCGACCTTTTGCTCTGTCTCGATTGCCGGCGCGGCGTCGCTCGCCATCACGGGAAATCCCGTCAACAAGGCCACAGCAGAGACGACAACTACCATCAGAACCTTCTTCATCAACCTACCCTCCCAAAGTCGAACTAACCTGATTTAAAACCGTTCAAACATCGTCTATGCCTCGAGCGAGTCTCTTTCCGAATCGAGTTGACACCAAGCTACCTAGCTGAGAGATCACTACTGAAACCGAGAGGAAGCTCCCCCTTTTTGAAACACCTCTATCTTGAACTGCTTCGATAGAAGAAGAGCTCTCCCCGGTCTTCTTCGTCAGCTAGTCGCCGCCACAGCAGAATGCCTCACACAAACAGCCGGGGTCGCACTGTTCGTTGAAGAGGCAAGGTTGGCGCCACGCGGGACACTGACTGAGGTTGGTCGAGGTTGCCAGTCCTAACCAACTGGCCTGCTCTTCGGCGAGAAAGCCCAGGTCCACTACTTCAGCGGTCTCGACCCTCAGCTCGGCTTCGGCGGCCGGTCCGGCGTCGCTCGCCATCACGGGAAATCCCGTCAATAGGGCCACAGAAAACACAGCAAATACCATCAGAGTCTTCTTCATCAACCTACCCTCCCAAAGTCAACGTTATCTGCTCTCAGATCTGTTCAAACACCTTCGACTCATCGAGCGAAACTCTCTTCAACTGTGTCGGAAGCGATCCCTCCAGTGGAGAGATCGCTTCCGAATCGGGAGTGAGCATCTTTGTGCGGGTAAGAATCCAGGCCTTGGATTTCACCGAAAAGGCATCCTCCCAATCTTCGTCTTCGGCTAATCGCCGCCTCCGCCGCCCATCTCGCAGCAATTTGCCACGCAGGTGCAGCCGGGTGCACACTGTTCGTTCAAGAAACAGAACTGGCTTTCAAAGGGACAAGCGCGGAGGTTTGTGGTGGTCGTTAGTCCCAGCCAAGAGCTCTGCTCTTCGACTAAGAAACCCAGGTCTACCGCTTCAGCCGTCTCAACGGTTAGCTCTAACTCGAAGGCCGGAGCGGCGTCGTTCGCCATCACAGAAAATCCTGCTAACAAAGCTACTGCGAAAACGGCAGCTACCATCAGAGTCTTCTTCATCAACCTACCCTCCCTAAATTAACGTGGTCTGCGTTCGAGCCTGATCAAGGTTGACCAGGGACTGTCGGTTCACCGAATCGAAACTCTCTGAAACTGTGACGGAAGCAATCCCTCCGGTCGAGAGATCGCTACCCGACCAGGGGCGGAGGTCTTCATCCTCGAGAGGATCTCAACTTCGAGATACCTTTACAGACAAGGGCCTCTCCCCGATCCTCTTCAACGGCTAATCGCCTCCACCGCCCCCCATCTCACAGCAAAATGAAATGCACATGCAGCCCGGAGCACACTGTTCGTTGAAATAGCAAGCTTGGCTTCCCATGGGACATTGGCGAAGGTTGGTCGAGGTCGTGAGTCCCAGCCAAGTGGCTTGCTCTTGAGCCAGAAAGCCCAGGTCCACCGCTTCAGCCGATTCGACGTTCAATTCGACCTCGACGGCCGGTGCGGCGTCGTTCGCCATCACAGAAAATCCTGCCAACATAGCTACTGCGAAAACGGCAGTTACCATCAGAGTCTTCTTCATCAACCTACCCTCCCTAAATTAACGTGGTCTGCGTTCGAGCCTGATCAAGGTTGATCAGGGACTGTCGATTCACCGAATCGAAACTCTCTGAAACTGCGACGGTAGCAACCCCTCCAGTCGAGAGATCGCTACCGGACCGGGGGCGGAGGTCTTCATCCTCGCAAGCATCTCAATCTCGAGCTACTTCGTAGACGGCGAGTCCTCCCCGATCCTCGTCGTCAGCTAGTCACCACCACCACCCTCACAACAACCGGACAGGCACATACAGCCGGGGGCGCATTGTTCGTTGAAAAAGCAGTTCATGCTTCCCGGGGGACACATGCGAAGGTTGGTCGAGGTCGTCAGTCCCAACCAAGTGGTCTGCTCTTGGGCGAGAAAGCCCAGGTCTACCACTTCAGCCGTCTCGACCTTCACCTCTGTCTCGACAGCTTGCACGCCGTCGCTTGCCATCACGGAAAATCCCGTCATCAAGGCCACAGCAAAAACCGCGAGGACCACAAGAGTCTTCTTCATCGAGATACCCTCCAAATTGATTGCAGCCTGTCTCCAGACCAACGTCAAAAGTTGACTAAGTTTAAATAGTCAGAAAATTTAAATCAACATACATATTTTTTACCGTATATGGTAATAGCAGGCCAGCATTATTCCTTGGCTTAAAGCTCCCTCCCTGTGCTCGAGCCTCTGGCGTCCTCGGTGAGCAAACTCTTGCATCCGGCCGGCGTATCCTGTCTGATACCCCTAACCTTCCCAAGAACCACATCGCGCCGGAGAGCACTCTGTTTTGAGCCAACCTATCGAACCTCAATCGCCGTCTTCCCAGACACCGGATTCCCCTGGTCTCTTGGCGTCGATCCGAGAGTCCTTAACGGGAAGTCAACGGGATTTCACCGAGGGAAATATCGGCCGTGCCATCGCCATGTTGGCCCTTCCCATGGTGCTGGAAATGATGATGGAGTCCGTCTTCGCCGTCGCGGACGTCTTCTTTGTTGCTCGACTCGGCGCCGGAGCGGTGGCGGCGGTGGGGCTGACGGAGTCGCTGCTGACGGTGATCTACGCCCTTGCCGTGGGCCTGAGCATGCCGGCGGCGGCCATGGTGGCGCGCCGCATTGGAGAAAAGAACCCGGAGGGAGCCGCCCGCGCTGCCGTCCAAGGAATCGGCGCCTCTCTCGCGGTGGCCATAGTCCTGGGTATCACGGGATCGCTGTTAGCTCCCCATTTGCTGACGCTCATGGGCGCTGATGCCGCGGTACTGGAAACCGGCACCAACTACGCCCGCATCTTGCTCGCCAGCAATTGCGTCATCTTCATGCTGTTCTTGAACAACGCCATCTTCCGAGGCGCCGGTGATGCCGCCATTGCCATGCGAGTGTTGTGGATTGCCAATGCCATCAACTTGGTCCTCGATCCCTGCCTCATTTTTGGACTGGGGCCCTTTCCGGAATTGGGCCTCACCGGAGCGGCCATCGCCACCACCATAGGGCGGGGCACTGCCGTTCTCTTACAGCTCTACTGGCTCACCAATGGCTCCCGGCGGATTCACATCCAGCGACGGCACATCACCTTTGACCCAACGATTCTGCTGCGCCTGTTGAAGCTCTCCATCGGCGGTGTTGCCCAGAACCTGGTGGCGACCGCCAGTTGGATCGGCCTGGTACGCATCACCGCTGCTTTCGGCTCTTCGGCGGTCGCGGGATACACCATCGCCATCCGGCTGATCATTTTCGCCCTTCTGCCCTCCTGGGGAATGAGCAACGCTGCAGCCACCCTGGTGGGACAGAACCTTGGCGCCAAGAAGCCGGACCGGGCCGAAAAATCCGTTTGGCTGTCTGGTTTCTACAACATGCTCTTTCTGGGTTCCGTTGCAGTGATCTTCATTCTCTTCGCATCCCCTCTGATCAAGCTCTTCACTCAGGACCCAGCGGTCATCCCCATTGCCACGGATGGCCTGCGCATCATTAGTTTTGGCTTTATTTTTTACGCTTGGGGCATGGTAATGGTGCAGAGCTTCAACGGTGCCGGGGACACGATGACCCCTACTTGGGTCAACCTATTTTGCTTCTGGGCCGTCCAAATCCCTCTCGCTTGGTGGCTCGCCAAGCCCATGGGAGTGGGCCCTCAGGGCGTTTTCTGGGCAGCCGCCATCTCCTACTCTCTTGAAGCTGTCGTCGGTCTATTACTGTTTCGGCGAGGAACTTGGAAAAAGCAGGTGGTCTAGCCCGGACTTCTCCTCGACCTTGTTGGGAGGCGCAGGAGGTGCCGGGAGATCTAGCTGAGTGGTTAGGTAAGCGGAGGAGCTATCCGCCGCCAGCAATGAAAACCAAGGTCTCCCGGTCTATCAACTCGAACCCCTCGTCCCGAGGCAGCAGGATCTCCTCCCGTTCCCAACGGTTGAGAATACGCGCCGCTGTCTCCAAGGTGGTAGCGGTCATCTCGGCGAGCTCGAAGCGGCTCAGGTGAATCGGCAATAGGACCCCAGTCCCTCGGGGGCGTCCGAAGGTGTTTGCCAACTTCAGAAATAGCTTGGCGATCCGCAGCTCGACTCGATAGAAACTCATCTCGTCGCCGCAAGTCTTGCAATCGATGGTGTAGCGCGTCAGTACTGGCAGAAGATCAGCGATCAGCCAAGGTTGGGCGGCAAAGGCTTTGAGCAAGGCGGATACGGGAATCTCCAGACAGAAGGAAGGTTCTAGGGCTTGCACCGTGGCATCGCTCTCCCCTCCCCCGAGCTCGGAAAGAGTGCTGATGGGGTCTGCTGGTCCGAGAAGAGCCAGGGTGCTATCTCCACCATCCGGCATTCGGCGAGTCATCTTGAGCCGACCATCCATGAGCAGGAAGTAGGAAGTCGCCTTGGTTCCCTCCTCTACGATTCTCTCTCCTGGTTGAACCGAACGTACTTCTGCCACCGCCGCGAGGGCCTCTAGGCTTGCCATGGGCAAATCACGATACAAAGCCAGGTTCGCCAGACGCTCCGTGAGCGCTCGAAGGACCGATGTGGCTTCGCCGGTATCTCTAGTCATAGGACGGAAACTCCAAAGCGGGGGTATGTTCCAATTATAGAGCCAATGCCGCCTTAGGAGGGAGTTCGATTACATCTTTTTCGAGTTGTAGATAGCACTGATAGCTCATAGAAAAATAGACACTTGCAGTCTCACCATCGGCCCGCCAAAACTGGTTGCCGGTAAGACCTAGGGACCGGACAGGGAGTCCAGCTGACGACTGGCACCTAAAACAAACGAGCCAGGACCTATGAGACCCTGGCGCTGACGGTCTTTCTCCAACTCGAGTCCCCCATTCCCCACCAACCAGCCAGCAGCTCCGAGAATCAAAAATCTTGGACCCCAAAACGGCTGAACGGTATGCTCTATGGGAACCTCCAAGGAGAATCAGCGATATGGTCAGCACTGGCATCAGCACCGGAATCACGACTCGGCCGGGCCTTTGGCTCGCATTCCTTCTGCCTCTTGCCTTAGCTACAGGAGCTCCTGCTACGGAGGTCGGCGCAGCTGGCTCCTGCCCCGCCACGGTCACCCCTCGGGTGCTCATCGCCGGAGACAGCTGGGCTCAATACATGTGGGATGACGGCTCCCACAATGAGCTCTTCGACAAATTCGGACATGGAGACAAGAGTGCTATCAGCCGCTCTTTGGATGCCAACCCAGGGCCCGGCCACAGTGGACCAGAGTACGCAGTCTCCGGGAGCGAAGCCCGAGAATGGGTGGATGCAGCGAATTTCCCTTGGATCTCGAACATGGTGGCAGACCTGACGGTCCACCCAAGCGTCGACACGGTAGTGCTCAGCATCGGCGGCAACGACATTCTGGCCGCTCGATCCGAGGGTGGCTGGTACAAGGATATGGATCTCGACAACCCCGGTTCGGAAGCAGCACTATTCTCGACCATCGAAGCCAATACGACCGCCATCGCCGATGCTGCCCTCGCCGTCTCACCGGACCTGGAGATTCTCCTCTCGAGCTATGAATACCCCAATTTCAACGTCAGCATCCTGTGGTGCTGGGTCTATGCCTGCCCCAAACGGGACGATCTGTCCAGAGACCCAGTGGGAGACCTGATCACCGACCAGGAGCTCAACGCGATGATGTTGATGGTGGAGGAGCAGCGAATCGGTTGGACCAACGAGCAGCCCCGCTGGCTCTTCGACAACTCCATCGGCCTCATGCACCACTACTATGGCGATGGGACCTCTCCCCCCGGAGCGCTTCCCAAGCCGGGCACCGAGGCACCGGACTATCTTCCTTTCCCCGCCGGCAATCCCCTTCTTCCGGCCCTTCGAGAAAATTTTCGTGCTCCGGGCGGCATTCCCGCGGACCCGATTCATCTGGACTTCGATGGCTACCAATACAAGATCGCCCAGCAGCTGGAGGGCTCCCTCTTCGCCAAGTTCCGTGGTGCCCCTTCCGCGACCTTCTTTTCCCAAGGTGGCACCGAGGACGGCTGGACCGACGGCAGCGCTACCGGAACCGAGGCGATTCGCATCGGCGACACGGGAGCGCAGCCCTATGCGGGTTTGGTCTCCTTTGACACGGCGGCCATTCCCGACGGCGCCGAAGTGACCGCCGCCAGCCTCTACCTGTTGCGCGATTCTGCCACCGGCGACAACCCCTTTCTGTCCGGAGACTTGGGCACTCCTCGAGTCGACGTTGCCCGAGGAAGTTTCGGCGCTCCGGAGGTCGAAGCCAGCGATGCCACCGCTTCAGCAGACGCCACCAACGCCGGTTGCTTCGTCGGCTCAGCGGGGGATGAGTTCTACGCCATCCGCATCGACTTGACGGCGGATGGCCTCGCCGCCATCAACGACAGCGGCCTCACCCAACTGCGTCTATCCTTCCCCACAACGGACACCGGAGAAGATCGAATCGGCTTCTTCACCGGCGATGCGACCCTGCTGACAGGAGATCAGAGAATCCGCGTAGAGACCCGCTGGGTCGAGCGTCAGCAGCCCGACGGCAGCCTCGAGACCATCCCTCAGACTCTAGGTTCCTTGGTCCACCAGGGCCTGGGCGAAATCATCGGCACCCCGGCGCCTTTCCTGGATGTGACCTACGTCGAATTCGTACCGGAGATCTTCGCCGATGGATTCGAGAGTGGGGATACCTCGGCTTGGACAGCGAGTGTGCCGTAGGAAAAGCTATTCTCGAAGGCTCGAATGCCGCCGCCCACCCGGTGCCCTCGGCCTATCGTTCCTGCTGTGCCTTCTTCTACTGAGCCCTCTCCCAGGCAGCTCGGAAACTCAGAAGGCGGCCGGCATTGTCACCTCGCCTGCTGCCCCTTCACCTGCTGAAGCCGTGCCTGCTGCTTCAGGGTCTAGCGCTCAGTCTCTCGGTGAACAGCTGGTGCAAGCAGCCTGGCGAGGCGAGAGTCAGGCGGTGAAGGTGCTGCTCGAGACTGGCGCATCTCCCGAGGCTCGCGGCGGTGGCTACGGCAACACCGCCTTGGCCCTGGTAGCCACCATCGGAAAGGGCGATTCGGTAGCCATGGTGCGGCAACTATTCGCCGCCGGAGCCAAGGTCGACACGCCCAACGGGGTTGGAGAAACCGCCCTTCACCTGCTCTCCCAGCGTGATTCTGAGGCCTCTCAGATCATGATGGACCTACTCTTCGAACTCGGTGCCAACGTCGACGCCACCGACGAAAAGGGCTGGTCCCCGCTTCTCTATGCTCTGGAGCGGGGATCGCTCACTGCCGCCGAGGCTCTTCTCGAGGCCGGAGCCGACCCGAACCTCGCCAGTCCTGGAGGCCAAACCTCCTGGAGCGTTATCGAGCACGCGGCTGAGACCTACGATGACGTCGCAGCTCGGCGGCGGGAGTTGGAGAACCTACTGCACCGGTTCGGCGCACGCCGCCGGAACCCAAAGGCCAACCTGCGTCGTCAACTCATCGGCGCTGTCGAAAGAGGCGACCTGGAAGGAGCTCTCCAGCTGCTCGAGGCCGGTGCCGACCCCAACGCTGCAGCGCAGGACTCGGTCCCGGTTCTTTACCTGGCCATACGAGGCGGGCACCTGGATCTCGCCGAAGCCTTGCTCCGGGCGGGAGCGAACCCGAACGCCTTGAATCTGGAAGAGCAACGCACAGCTCTGGCAGTTGCCGTGCAGCGTAGTGACCTTGCCAGCATCCGCCGGTTGCTCGACCACGGTGCCCAGCCAACCGTACTGGGCCGCTATGGCCGCCCAGTGAAGTTGCCGTTCTATGGCATCGAGGACCCGGAGATCTTTGCGGTACTGCTCGAGGCCGGGGTTCCTGCGAGCCAGATTCGCATGGCGCGACTGCTCTTTTCTACTCGAGCTGGTGATGCCAGAGCCCTTCGCACCCTGCTCGCCGATGGCGGCGGTTTCGATGTCAGCGGAATCTCGGAGACTCCCCTCCTGTTCGTCGCCACATCAACCAATCAGGTCGAAATCGTTCGGGAATTGTTGAAACGAGGAGCGGATCCGAATTCTCAGGCCTCGGACACCTCGACGCCCCTCATGTGGGCAGCCCTCGGCGGCCATTCCCAGTTGGTGAAGGTATTTCTCGAGGCCGGTGCCAACCCCAGCGCCAGCCGGTCCTACGGCGATACGGCCCTAGCCTCGGCCATCCAGGGCGGCCACCCGGACATCGCTGAAATATTGCTGGCGGCAGGAGCGGACGTCAACCAGGCCCCCGAGAACGGCAACACCCCCCTCTATCTCGCTGCCAGCGGTGGGTATACATCTCTAGTCCGTGCGTTGATTGAGGCTGGCGCAAGTCTCGACACCGTGAACGATCAGGGTCGTACCGCCGCTTGGGCAGCGACAGCAAACGGCCAGCAGGAGACCGCGGAGCTCTTATTGGGAGCGGGGGCCCATCCCCGTGGTCTGAGGCAGGTGCAGTTGCACCGGACCGCGACGCTGGGAGAGCGATCTGCCGCGGCAAGGCACCTGCAAGCCGGCGCCGACCCAAACACCGTGCAGGACGATTGCACCCCCTTGGGGGCAGCGGCTATGGAAGGGCACTTGGATTTGGTCTCCCTCCTCTGGGAAGCTGGCGGTGACCCGGACATCCCTTGCTACACCTTTCCGCCACTGGTCACGGCTGCCGACGAAGGTCGCCTCGAGCTGGTTCGCCTGCTCCTGGCAGCGGGAGCCGATGTCCAAGCCGAGGGAGGGTTCCGAGAAGGGATTTCCGCACTCGAAGCGGCAGCAGCAGCGGCCCACGACGACATTGTTCGGGTGTTGCTCGCCGCAGATGCCAAGCCCTTCTGGATCGACGACGAAGAGCTTCTCTCGCTGAATCTCGACCGCACGATTCTCCACCTGCTTAGGCCAGCTCCGCCTCCCAAACCTTCCCACCCCGACAACTGAGCCACTCAACATCGAGCTACCCAATGCCGCGAGACCTCAGTGGTGATGGACCGGTCTTTCAGCGGCTCCCTTCGCTCAGCCAAGACTATTTTGACCCCTGGTATCCTCCTGCCATGGAACCTACCCGAAATCGCCTACGGAATTCTGCTTTCGCCTTTTTGATCTCTTCCTGCCTAGCCTGGGACTCGCCTCCTGTGGCCTCGACAGATGTCCAGAAGGAGGCTCCGGCGAGCGCCGCCGCATCGAATCACCCCGAGGCTACTGGCCAGGATTGGCCAGCCTTCCTCGGTCCCAATACCGATGCCCGATCCACTGAAAAACTACCCTTCGGCAAGAACGGCAAGCTTTCAGCAGAAGTTCTTTGGCGGCGCCCCATCGGCGAGGGCTACAGCTCTCCTTCGACGGCGGAGGGAAGGCTGTTCTTCTTTGATCGCGTGGGAGTCCATACTCGCTTGGTCGCCCTGCACCCGGAGACCGGTAAGGAGATCTGGAAGACTCAATATGCCATGTCCTACGAAGATAGCTATGGCTTCAGCAACGGCCCACGGTCTTCCCCACTCATCGAGGCTGGCAAGGTCTATACCTTTGGAGTCGAAGGCCGGCTCCGCTGCCATGATGCCGCGACGGGGAGATTGATCTGGGAGCGGGACACCGAAAAGGACTTTGGAGTGGTCACCAACTTTTTCGGCGTCGGCAGCTCTCCGGTGATCGAAGGGAACCTGCTCATCGCCATGGTGGGCGGCAGCCCCCCGGACTCCCCCGGTATCCAATCGGGAGAAACCCAGGGCAACGACACCGGCATCGTCGCTTTCCACAAAGACACAGGTAAGACGGTTTACACCCTCTCCAACGAGCTGGCCAGCTACAGCTCTCCAGTGCTGGCTACCATTGGCAATCGCCGATTCGGCTTCGTCTTCGGTCGCGGTGGCCTGGTGGCCTTCGAGCCAGCCTCCGGCAAAGAGGATTTCTCCTTTCCGTGGCGAGCCAAAAAACTCACCACCGTCAATGCCGCCACTCCCGTGGTCGCTGGGGATCGAGTCTTTCTCACCGAATCCTACAGCCCCGGTGGCGCTCTACTTCAGGTCCACGAAAACGGCTACAAGGTGCTGTGGGAAGAGTCCAAGAAACGCGCCAAGAGCCTGGCGAGCCATTGGAGTACTCCGGTTTTTCATGACGGCTACCTCTACGGCTCCAGCGGCTCGGGCCGCGGTAACGCCGAGTTGAGGAGCGTTCATCTGGAGTCGGGGAAGATCGAGTGGACGAAGCCCGGTTTGGGCCGCTCCTCCCTGCTCTATGCAGATGGTCACCTGCTAGTACAGTCGGAGAATGGGCCAGTTTTACTTATCAAGGCCCAGTCGAGTGGCTTCGAGCTCGTCCAGGAGTGGGATCCCTGGATCCTACCGGCGATAACCGATGGAGCTGGTCATCGATCCGGCTCCAAAACGTCGACTCCGCCACCGGCTTATCACTCGCCGGCCTGGGCCGCGCCAGTGCTCTCCCACGGCACCCTCTTCCTCCGAGACGCCAAGCACCTGATCGCTGTAGCTCTGTCGCCAGACGCCTCTCCCTAGCTCTGCCCTTCAAGCCTTCTCCTCGCGGCTCTCACCACCGAGAGGAGCTGTAAATCAGAGTGAAAAGCGGCAACTAGTTCCCCTTATTCGAGAGCCCATCGACGGGACGGTGATATATCTTAGATATAGTTCTTTGTCGATTCTATTTGCCATCTCTTGGAGGAATGCCCATGAACACTTCACAAAAGGGCCCAGGGCTACAGCCTTGGGTGACGTCCATGAAGCGCTACGTCATCGCCGGCCTCATCCTAATCCCGGTCGCAGGAACCGCCTCGGCAGGGCCGCCGCCAATCACTCCCCTCGTGGTGGAAGGGGACACCGTAGCTGGCGTTGGCAACGTCACCAGCATTTCCACTTTCGCCATCAATAACAGTGGGGACTGGCTGGTGGAAGCGGATACCGACAATGCCAACACCGACATCGACAACGTCCTATTGGAGAACGGATCCCTGGCCTTCCAGGAAGGGGACAGTCTCAATGGACCTGCCGGCATCACCCTGGGGTCCTTCGACTCCATTACCCTCAACAATAGTGGCCAAAGCGGATTCAACTTCTTCCTCGACGGCGCCATGACCGGTGAGGACAGCTCGGTTCACGCTTACCTCGACACCGCCACGTCCCTGCCGGTGGGCACGGTGCTCGTGCTTCAGGAAGGAGGCGATTTCCCGGACCTATCCCCCATGACTCCCTTGATCGGCATTTTCGACGTCAAGATCAACGACCCGGGTCAACTCCTGGTGACCGCTTCGGTGGACGATCCGGCGATTCCTTCGACCGTCGACCGAGCCCTGACCCTCTGGACCAGTGATGAAACCCTGGGAGGCATCGTCACCAGTGAGCTGATCGCTGCCGAAGGCGACATCCTGACCGGTCAGGCCACCGCCCTCACGGACTTTGGTACGGGCCCCCACGAAACCGCCATCAACGGTAGTGGAGACGTGCTCTTCGCTGTCGATATCCCTGGAGCCGACGCCATTTATCTCTGGGACGGAGCCTTTACGGAGATCGCTCAGGAGGGCGACCCCTCTCCCATCGCCGGGCGCAATTGGGCCACCTTGACCTCCTCCACCTTGGACCTAAACGCCGCGGGAGACCACGTCTACCGGGGCAGCCTGGACGGTGACAGCACCACCAACTCAGTCATCATCCACAACGGTGCCAAGCTAATCCAAGAGGGAGACAGTCTCCCCGCCATCGGCGGCACCTTCCTGTTCACCAGCTTCGGCAGTGGCCCGGTGGAGATCAGCGACAGCGGCGATGTACTGTGGTTTGGAGACTGGGATGATCCGGACACCACCGTCGACTCCGGACTTTTCCTCAACGACGTGCTGATCGTTCAGGAAGGCGTCACTGAGGTGACCGGTCTGGGCATCATCGATACGGTGAGAGGCATAGTGGATGGCTATCACATGAGCGACGACGGCCTGAACATCGTCTTCGAGGCGGTTCTCGATTCGGGAGATGAAGGAGCCTTCCTGCTTCAACTCACCTCCAACACCATTTTCGCCGATGGTTTCGAGTCCGGAGATACCTCCGCCTGGAGCCTGACCTTTCCATAAGATCTCGGCATCTCTGGTCCCGGCTAGAGAAAGAGATTGATCCAGAAAGAGACCCCGAGAGGTTGCGATGGCCTCTCGGGGCCTGCCGAACAAATTCGCTAGCCTGGTTCGTTCTAGTGGGAACCTGGTCAGAGTGGACTCCTAAGGACAGCCCAGGAGGCGCACTTGCAGAGCCTCCATGCGCCGGCTTTGGCCCGTCGTCCCAGCGACAGCGCCGTTGCTCACCCAGGGCAACCAACCGAGATCCTTGACGTGGGCCCTATACACCACGGAGCAGCCGGAAGGGGCCCCTACCAGGTCCACCGTGACCGCTTCCATGCGGCGATTCTGTCCCACGGTACCGGCTATGGTGCCATTGCAAACCGGGTTCATCCAACCCTGCACCGCGACGTGAGCCCGATAACAAACCGAGATCCCCGCTTGAGGTTGAAGCAGTCGGATTCGAGTCGCTTCCATTTGCAGAGACTGGCCCGTGGTGCCCGCTGTGGCGCCGTTTTGCATCCAACTAGACCAAGGCAAACCCTCTACGTTGGCCTGATATTCGACTCCCATGCCTCGACCGCCGTAGCGGTCGATGGAACACTCCAGAGCCGCCCGATCGTCATCTTCGAGAGTCCGACCCGCTACTCCAAAATAGGGGTCGAACATGGAGGGCCGAGGCAGGGTGAGAAGGTCTGTGTGATGTATCCCCAAGGAGTGACCCAATTCGTGAACCATGACCGCTTCGGTATCAAAATTGGTTCCATCCGTGTTCCAGTCGAACAGGTCGTTGAAGGTAATGTCCGACTCGATGATCTCCTGTCCACTCTCCAGCACCAGTGCGGTGAGGGCCAGGCAGCCACCGGTGCAGCCATTGCCTTCAGCCCACAGGACGGAGTTGGCTCCGTCGGTAACGAAACCGGCCGTCGTGGCGCCGCCATAGAAAAGGTTGTAGGCGGAGTTCGTCGCCCCTCTCCAGGTGGCCAGGCCATTGAGTAGTGGAACGAGCTTGTCGACCCCTTGATTGGCTGCATTCCAACGCCAAGCAATGTCGTAGTCGGTCCAATGGGCAAACCCTCCCCGGGCATCGCATTCCACCAGCCGACTGGCGGTGATTCGACCCGTGGTGTCGTTTTGAAGCATTCGAAAAGCATGGGCTGGAGTCACCGCAGCGAGGCAAACCAGGGAGAAGAAGATCCAAGCGAAAGAGCGGCAGGCCACCGGGGAGAACCTCATGATTTCACCCCCTCTTCGATCAGAGCCGCGATGGATCGGAGGGCCTCTTCCAAAAGCAAACCTTCCGCCCCTCCCGGAGCTGCCGAGTTACCTCGGCTATCAGGAAGCAATCCCCCCGAGCTCGCCTGGCTGACCAACCGCAGCTCGCCATTCTCCCTTTCGACGACATCGAACACGCCCTGAGAATGCTCACGCACCGTCAAAGCGGAAAAACCCGGCAGTAAATTCTCTTCATTGAGAAAGAGTAGGTAAGTGTCGCCGGGTACCAACTCGGCACCGCCGAGAATGAGGGTAGTGATTTCCCCCACTGAGCCTCCCAACAGGGTTACCGTGAGCTCCTCGGTCAAGCGGTCCCCTTTCAACGGTTGCTCGGTCTTGATGTAAACGTCGGTGAGAATCATCGAGCCATCGGCATTCCAATAGGAAAAGGCGTCGAGAACCTCGGCCACCACCACCGTCTCGTGGTGAGCCACTAGGGCATCTAAACCTTGGCGCTGCAAGGTCGTGCTCTCAGCCATTTGGGGCCAACCGAGAATCGCCAGCAGCGCTAAGGCGAAGGGCATTCGAACCCAAGTTATCTTCATTTCAATCCGTCCTTCGAATCAAGAGATCAATGGAACCCCCGGCAGCAATTCCCTGCTAGGGGCGATGACGACGCCGGGACACTCCCGGCACCATCGATTTCGATGACGGCAGTTTGGTCGCTCCCCCGCTCCAGCGCGCCTGTCCGTCGTCCTCAGGTTCATCTGAAGATCGCTGGCCTCCGTATCTCCTATTGGTGAGATCTAGATCCCGACTTTCAGAGAGAGCTCGGTGGCTGGAATGGATGGGAAAGGAGATGAATGGGAGTAGCGACAGCCCTGGCTGCCTTGGGTGCCTGGCCCAGTCGGCCCGCCGAACCCCTCGACGTAGAGCGAAAGAACCGAACGGGAGACTGAGCTGTCCGAAATCGAGGACAATGTACCCGGCTCAGCCAGCTCCTAGCGGGAGCTGGCTGAGGCTAGAGGTTGCCGGTTTGCAGGACCACGGGCCGGTTTGAAGCTCCACGGGGTATGTTGGACCTTGGCCACAAGGAGTGGCACCGTCCATGCAGAAAGATCTGGCTACCCAACCACTGCCATGACCGAGGAAGACGAAAGGAGAGGGATGATCGCCAATCGCAGCCAAGCTCCGGTCCGCCGCCACCGCGCCGAACCTTCCTCTGCCCGCGGTGCCCTATCCCTGAACCACTTTTCCCCCCGCGCCCTTGGCCGCAGGTGCCGCCCCACTGTCCTGAAGTGCCTCTGCTGCCTTCTCGTTCTTGCCGCTCTAGCTCCGAAGGACGAAGCAGCGGAACAACCCAAACCGCGGGTCGTCACAACTTATAGTGCGTGGTTGAAGAGCGTTTCTCTGTTGGCGACGGAAGAAGAAGTGCGGCTCTTCGAGTCTCTGACCGAAGACCTCGAACGGGAACGCTTCGTCGAGGTTTTCTGGGACCGTCGCGGCAAGGACAACCGGCACCGCTTCTTTCACAACCAATGGGCTGCTCAGGAGGCCCGTTACCGCTCTCCGGAAATGGAGTGGGTCGCATCTCTCACCGGTCAACCCGACAGCACCGTGACTCTCAATGCCTGTGGCCCCGTCCGCCGCCGCCTACAGCTATGGACGTTCACAGCGTGGCAAGTAGCACGCCAAAGTGGCGATCAGGACTCCGAAGGTGGCACCCTAGCTTTCGTTCAAGACAGCCGGCTGGACCCCCGCACCTACCGGCTGTGGTCCCCGCAGAACCAAGAAGATCTCGCTATCTTTTCAACCTCATCTCCGGAGGAGCCCTCCCTAGAGCTCCTCGAGAAGGCCCTGGAGGCCGCGCGGAAAGGTAATTGCCTCGAAGACAACTCCACCCCTCGAGCTGCCAAGAGATGGGCTAAAGGCCTGGCGGAAGCTCTGGACCGACCCAACATTCGAGCTCGTTTCGGCTGGGCGGATCCATCGGGAGAGCTACCGGAAGAATTCTCCCGACAACCCTTCGGCGTCGCTTCTCTGGCGGTACAACCGATCGGGCGCTTTTTTCGCAAGACCATTCTCCATGGCCGAATCACCCTACCAACGGAAGTCTTGAAGACTTTGGATGGCCGGTTTCTATTCGATCGAGTCCGCGTTCGAGGCGACTTGCTCCACAACAAGCGGCTGGTGGACTCCTTTGAAGCGATCCATCACATCGCTGGCGAAGCGCCCGTGGTCGGGCAGGTCGCCCTCGACTTCTATCGCCGCTTGCTTCCTGCTACCTACGAGATTCATTTGCGAGTGGTCGATGGTCAGGGCCAAGTGTTGCTGCGGGACACCCGGCCCGTGGAGGTTCCAGCCATGGAGGCCGATGCTCCGGTGCCGCCAGGAAGACGGGGCGACTTCAACAGCCTGACTCGCACCGACACCATTTCTCTCCAGACCTTTCCCAGCGTTCGGCTTCTCCCTCTGCCCTCGGAGTCCCTGCCCGGCACCCTGCGACTGCGATCCGTAACCAGTGGTGGCCCCATCGCAGCGGTAGAGTTCCGCCAGGCGGGTCAAACCTTCGCTCGAGATGAGGAAGCGCCCTACCTGGCGGAGCTCGAAACCTCAGCACCGCGGGAATGGGTCGAAGTCGTTGCTGTGGACTCAGAGGGCCGACCTCTGGCTCGAGACGAGAAGCTCCTCCGCACCCGCGGCCGCCCCTTTCGCATCCAATTGGAGGCTCCGGAGGAAGCAGCGCGCACTTTGGCGGTCACCGCGGGAATCCCAGCGGGGGAGCTGATGGTCGAGCTCCGATGCTGGCTCAACCATCGCCAAACGGCGACGGTCTCCGCACCTCCCTGGAGCTGTCCCGTGCCCGGCCCCCCTTACGCAGCCCCAACTTTCGCCCGGGCCGTGGGCCGCCTCGCCTCCGGGGAAGAGGCGGAAGATGTGGTCTTTCTCTCTGAAACCCCTTCGGAGAGAGTCGCCGTGGAGGTGGCGGAAGTCTTGGTTTCGGTTCTTGGCAAACAGGGCCGTCCGGTGACCGGCCTGGAGGCGGAAGATTTCCGCCTCCTAGAGAACCACCAGGAACGATCCATCCTGCGGGTTGAAAGCGTCGAGAACTTGCCCCTAGATGTGGCCGTTCTGATGGATACCTCCAGTTCCATGGGAACTCGGGTCAGCGTCGCGAGCAAGAGCGCCCAGACCTTTTTCGAGAGCCTGCTGGAAGAGGGAGATCACGCCAGCCTGGTCTCTTTCAATCAAGACCTTCACCAGCGCGTACCCTTTACTGCGGACACGGAGTTTCTCCGCATCGGTGCCTTGGGGGTACGGGCCTACGGAACCACCCGGCTGTGGGATGCGGTGGTTTATGGGGTCTCTTCCTTCGCCGGCAGAGGTGACCGGCGAGCCATGGTGGTCCTCACCGACGGTTCGGATACGGACAGTGACTTTGCCTTCGAACAGGTACTGGAAGCCTCCCTCCGGGCCCGCGTCATTCTCTTTCCCATCGCCCTAGGCACCCTGGACGAGGCCACCGCGAGGCAACTCGAAACCTTGGCTAGGGAAACCGGCGGTCGCAGCTTTCAGGTCAAGGCGATCTCTCAGCTCGGTGGTATCTATCGGCAGATCGAGGAAACGCTGCGAACGCAATATTTGATCGAGTATCGGCCTCAGGAAGATGACCTCACTCAGGTACCGGTGCTCGAGGTGAAATTGACTCAGCCAGAGCTAGAGGCCCACAGCCTGCGACGGAGGCATCGTGCCCATTGAAGACACTGTCTCAAAGGAGATGTAGATGAATATCGCCCCCTTTTCGCCGTTCCAAGGGACTTCGAAAGTCCTGCTGCCCCTCGCCTGGGCTGCTCTCCTGCTGGCCTCAGGCCTTCTGAGCCTCGCCGCGGAGGGCCAGCCGGAGCCATCGCAAGATGCCGACGGTAGGTCACAGGTGATTCGCCTGCTTCCCCTTCAGGGAAATCCGGCTCAGGGCAAAGTCGTCGCTTCCACTCTGACCCTAGAAAAATCCGTCCTCACCGTTCTTTTCTACCTCGATGACACCCAAGTGGCGAAACGCCGGTTCCCGCCCTTCGAAGCCAAACTGAAGCTAGCGAGCCCCGCCAGACCCCAGATCCTGCGGGTGGAAGCTCTCGACTTGGACGGCAAGGTGATCGGTGAAGATCAAAGAACCGTGAACCGCACCCGGAGGCCCCTGCGGGTCAACATCCAGAGCCTCACCAAGGATTCTTCCCAGGTGGTTCTAGAGGTCGAGGCCTCCGTACCGGACTCCGCCCAGGCTACCGCTCTCCAGGCCTTCGTGGGCAAACGCTTGGCCCTGGCGATCGATCGACCGAAGCCCAACGAACCCCTCACCCTGGAGCTTCCCTTGGGCCTGGGAGGTGACGAGGAAATCGTTCGGGTCGTTCTCGAACTGGAGGATGGACGCCGTCTCGAAGATGTCGAGCTCCTCAATGCACCAGGCTTTCAGGAAGAGGTCGAAGTCCATCTAGTGCAGGTCCAGCTGGTAGCTCTCGAGCCCAATGGGCGACCCTTGAACGATCTCGTTTTAGAAGAGCTAGAGCTGACCGAGAACGGAAGGAAAATGGCCGTCTCCGACCTCTTCCGACCCGACGATATCTCTCTGGTGCTGGGGCTTTCAGTCGATTCGTCCTTCAGCATGCGGCGCATCTGGCCGGCCACACGACAGGCGTCTCAGCTATTTCTCAGCTCCGTGCTGGAATCTCAGGACCGCGGCTTCTTGGTGCACTTCGATACCGAAGTTCATCTGGGACACGCCTTGACGTCGGACCGAGAGTCTCTATTGGCAGCCCTGGAGGACATCCGCCCCATGGGCAACACTTCCCTCTTCGATTCGATTCTTTACTCGCTGTTGCAATTCGACCATCAGCCCGGCCGTCGAGGCCTTGTGGTGATCACCGACGGCATGGATAGTCAGAGTTTCTCGGACCCCAAGCAGACGATCGAAATCGCTCGAATCTTGGGTGTACCGGTCTACGTCATCTCCCTGTCCAGCGATCTCACTGGAGCCGGCTCCAGGGAAGTCCAGGGGCTACACAAACTGACCGATCCCACCGGAGGCCGCTTGTTCCGGGCCTCCCGCATGGAGGGTGCCCGCCGCGCCCTTGCCCAAATCGATAACGAACTACGCAGCCAATACGTTCTGACCTATTACAGCGAGCTGGACCCGGCCGGCGACTTGCCGAAGATCGCGGTTCGAATCCCGGGTCGAAAAGGGGTGAAAGTCAAGGCGATTCACGGTCTCGAAGGGTTTGATTGACCTGCTTCCAGCCCCCATCGACGGCCATTCCCCTCCCTCCCCGCCATGCCCAAGAAAAACTAAGAATTCGTCGACACGCTTAGATACATATAAATATTCTCAAAAAATTCCCCAAGAGACCTTTCAACCGGACGGGAATAGGGCTAAGTTATTTCTAACTCTATTCGGCGCCTCTTCCCGCAACCTGAGAAGCCTGCTAAGGCTCTTTCGCTACTGGAAGGATAAAAGGCGCTTCCCCCACTCCTGTTTTGTTGAAAGGAGACTCCCATGAAAGACGTCCATTTGAATCTCAGACATCTCCCTCGCCGTGGAAAGACCCGCCTGCTCATTGCCTTCCTTGGCCTCTCTCTAGCCATGCCAACGGCTCAGGCAGAGCTCAGCCACTCCGCAGCCGGGTCCAGGGCCGTGGAGGAACTGAGCCGCAGTGCAAAAGCACTCGGCCTCGAAACCACCGACCTACAGGAAGCTTCCATCAGCAGCATCATCGCTGGCTCTAAGGGAAAGCTGACTCATGTTTACCTTCAACAACGCTTCGAAGGACTCGACGTTCACAACGCTATCGCTTCGGTGAGCTTCGACGCCGATGGCAATCCCATTGCTCTGAACAGTCGCTTCGTCGGCGAGCTGGCTTCCCTCGCTACCGGGAAGGGGTTTTCCATGCCCGCCCTGGAAGCTGCCGAGGCAGCAGCCTTTCATTTGAAGATGCAACCCACAGAAGACCTGGAAGTTTTGTCTCTAGGCATCACCACAGAAGAAGCCACCGTGCTGTCCCATGGCGGCTTGGCCCGGCGCCCGATCGAAGCCCATCTCCTTTGGTACCCGTCAGAAAAGGGAGTCCGCTTAGCTTGGCGAGTCGACATCGAGACCCTCGATGGCGATCACTGGTGGCATTCCTTTGTAGATGCCGAAACGGGCGCGAGCCTGGGGCGCTACGACCTGATCGTCCACGACTCTGTGGAAGCGATTCATGGAGTCGTCTCGCGAGGAACCGACAGAGCTTTGTCAAACTCGACGGCTGCTTCTACCACCTTTCCGGCCACGGATGGAGCTGTTTACAACGTTTTCCCTCTGCCCCTGGATAGCCCCAATGATGGCCCTCGGGAGTCGGTGACGCATACCGCCGACCCCTCCGCTTCCCCCTTCGGATGGCACGATACCGATGGCGCGACTGGGGCCGAATTCACCATCACCCGGGGAAACAACGCCCATGCCTATACCGACCTGGATGCGGACAATATTCCCGATCCAGGCACCAGCCCGGACGGCGGCGCTTCTCTGAATTTCGACTTCCCTCTCGACTTGGCCCTTCAGCCAGATACCTACCGTGACGCCGCTGTGACCAACCTCTTTTATTGGAACAACATTGTTCATGACGTCGCCTATGGCTATGGCTTCGACGAGGCCAGCGGCAACTTTCAAGTGAACAACTACGGCAATGGCGGCCTCGGCAGCGACGATGTACGGGCCGAAGCACAAGATGGATCCGGCTTCAACAACGCCAACTTCGGAACCCCGGTAGATGGGTTCCGCCCTCGTATGCAAATGTTCGTGTGGCGCAATGGGCGCCCCAACCTGGTCACCGTCAACAACGGCTCTGCAGCGGGCACCTACATCGCTACGGGAGCTAACTTTGGCCCGACCTTCGCCGTCACCGGTCCTATCAACGCTGACGTAACCCTGGTCGACGACGGCGCTGGAGCCAGTCCAACGGACGGCTGCGAGCCCTTCCTAGCCTTTCCAGCGGGCAATATCGCTTTGGTCGATCGGGGCGCCTGCTCCTTTGTCCTGAAGGCTTTCAATGCCCAAAATGCCGGCGCCCCTGCCGTCATCGTCGTCAACAATGTTCCCGGCAACCCCGTAACTCTGGGGGGTTCCTTCGGTGGTATCACTATCCCGTCCGGCATGATCAGTCTCAGTAACGGCAACCTTCTGAAAGCAGGTCTTCCCTTCGATGCCACCCTCGCCGCCGACCCGAATCTGGTCATCAACCGGGACTCGGATCTGGATGCCGGAGTCATCGCCCACGAGTACGGTCACGGTATCTCGAATCGACTCACCGGTGGCGCTGGTCAAGTGGGTTGCTTGAGCAATATGGAGCAAATGGGTGAAGGCTGGAGCGATTGGTGGACCCTGACTCTAACCTCCGATCCTACGGACAGGCCCACCACGCCCAGAGGCGTGGGCGCCTACCTGAGCTATCAGGGACCTGGCGGAGCCGGCATTCGCCCCACTCCTTACACCACGGACATGGCGGTCAACTCGTCCACCTATGCCTCGGTGGCAGATGTCGCCAACATCAGCCGCCCCCACGGAATCGGATATGTGTGGAACACCATGCTGTGGGAAGCCCATTGGAATCTGGTGGATCGCTATGGGCTCAATGAGGACGTCTACGGTGACTTCTCCACTGGGGGCAACAACCTAGCCATCCAACTGGTCATGGACGGCATGAAGATCCAACCTTGCCTGCCGGGTTTCGTCGATGGTCGCGACGCCATTCTCACTGCCGACGCCGCTCTGACCGGTGGCGCCAACCAATGTGAGCTGTGGCGAGCCTTCGCCAAGAGAGGCCTGGGCTTTTCCGCTGACCAGGGAAGCTCTCTAGACAGGACGGATGGAGTGGAAGCCTTCGACCTGCCGGCCAGTTGCCTGGCCGCTGTGTTCGGCGGTTTCAACGCCCCGGTGAGCGATGCACCGGCGGTCAACAACCGCAACGCGGGATCCACGGTGCCCCTGAAGTTCACCCTTAGCGGAGCTGGGACGTCCTTGGTGATGGACTCCCAACCGGTGGATTGCACGACCCTCGTCCCAACCGGTGAGGCACCAACCTCTATCGACACCTCGGGGATCAAGATAAAGAGTGGAGATCGCTTCCATCTCAATTGGCAGACCGATAGCGACTGGGCGGGCACCTGCCGCCGCGTGACCATCCGCATTCCTGCGGCCAGCGACGCCTTCGCCTACTTCGACTTCTTCTGATCTCTAAATCCAGGGCGCTGCATGGGCGGCGCCCTGGTTTCTCGTCCGACTTCCTTTTCTCCCCTCTCGAAGAACGGCCCCCTGCCCACGATGGCAAGAACGCCAGGGTCGGTACCAGCCAGCCAGGACGAGTCACCAACTTCAAGGGTTCTCTCCCTGTCGAGGGGAAGGGCCACGGAAGACTATTCTGGACCCTGCAACTTTGCTCCCTCCATCCCCCCATCGATGACGATCTTGACCGCCAGATTGGCGAAATCAGATTCGCTACCCAGGAAGGGAATGGTCTTGAGATAGTCGCGAACCACCAAGGATGTCAGCTCTCCATTGTTGGTGAAGTTGTCGACCAGGTCATCGAAACCGATCTGCTCCAGATGGCCATACTGACTCAGCAGATAGCCATACCAATAGGTATTTTCCTCCGTCGGTTCGGGATCCTCCTGAGTCTCATCTTCCGCTTCCACGTAGACCCAAATATCCACTCGGCTGAAGGCGTCATCCGGGGTGGCGGTCATGGTCAGGGAGTCGATCTGGATATGAACCTCCTGAGTCTCGTCGTCGTAGGTCACTTTGCTTCGCAGATCGTGATCACCCCTTGAATTTCGCAAGCTCGAGTCCGGGAGACTCGTTGGTTCCTGGCCATACCAGGCGAATCCCTGGCGCAAGCCGCCCATGACACTGCCGTCTGGTCCGTTACTCGCCCAAGCGGCACCCTGGCCCCAGAAACAGGTCTTGGGACCGCAGCTAGAGGCAACGTCCCCGCAACCTGCACTGGTATCGCCGCAGAGGGGAACGCCCAACAAGACATCGAAACAACCCACCGACGTCGAGGCAACATATTGTTTGCGCCACCATCGACAGTTGTTCCGAGTCTTGCTGCTGGCATCCGCATAGGCCTCGGCGGCAGTGAGGAGGGCGAAGATGAAGCACAGTCCGAAGGCGATTCGTTTTTGCATGATGACTCCAAAAAAGAAGATCTCGAGATAGATGGAGCTCGGCAGAACACTGGGCACTGCTCGCTCCCAGGATTTGACAGCGGAAGCATGGTGTTTTCCAGCTCTCGTCGCACCCGGCAGGAGTCCTCTCTTGAATCAGATATTGGGCTGGATCTAGATCTAACCTTCGCCAGCTGGAGGTCTGGCAAGCGGGCTCGAATCTGCTCTTGAAGAAAGTCTCCTCTCCCTTATCCCGCTAGCGAGCTCCATCTCATTGACCCTCAATTGCGAATTTTCCGGCGTACTCCTAGGAAGCCGAGTTCCCCTTTGGGATCTCTCCTTTCTCATGTCCCTTTGTATCGGAGGAGATTTGTGTTGAAACAGCAATTTGGAAACATCGTTCGAGCACCCGGTCCACTTTGGATTCTGGCTATGGCTCTAGCTGCGGTAGTGGCCCTGGGCTTTTCCCCCATGGCCTCCGCCATCGGCCCGACCCTTTCCACCGGGACCGGTTCGACCCTCACTTGCGGCGGCGCCGACGCCATTTGTGTCCCCGGCACCGACATCGCTGCCAACGGTCCTCCCACCGCTGCCATGACGACCTTTGGCGGCCCTGGCCCGGTTCATCCTCTGGGTTTGTTGGCGGGAGATGACATCAACAGCTTCTCTTGGGGTTACGACACTTGGTGGGCCTTCAATGTGGTCTATTTTTCCGTCACCGCTGGATCTATTGGCGCCCCAGGAACCGGGGTCACGACGGAGACCCTAGGTGGGTTCACCGAGGCTGCTGCGGACATCTTCGCCTCGCCTCCACCGATCCCGGTGCCCGCCCTCAATGTGCTCTATGCGGATGGCAACGGAGTCGCTCCGGGAGCCGGTGGTTTGCCCGCCACGGGCTTGACGGAAGCCGTCATTCCTGGAGGACCGCCCATCGGGGACGAGCTCAACGCTTTGTCCACTTGCAACGTTCCCACTAATCCCAGCGCCCTCGCCTACTTCACTCTAGCTCCCGGCTCCCCGAGCCTGGCTACCTGTCGCATCATGGTGCCCGCGGACCCTTGGGGGCCCATGCGCTGCGCCACCGCCGCGGACGTATTCATGGTCAACTACGGCTCGGGAGTTCCTCCCATGGTCTACCGGCGAGCGGAATTCCTCGGTCTGAATTTCGCCTTGGATGTGATCGATGCTCTGGCCTACCGTTGGGGCGGTATCTCGGTGGTCATTTCTCTGGCTCCCGGCTCCCCAACTCTCGGGGCCTGCTCTCCTTTTCCAACCCCATGCGGCCCGGAAGATCTGCTCGGCGCCGGTACAGCTCTCCCTGCCGGAGCCCTCGTGCCTCCACCTTCGGTGCTGGTAGCCGGTGCCACCCTCGGATTGGTGACCGGGGACAATCTGGACGCGGTCGACATGCCCTTGGACATGGACTTCGACGCCATCGAGGACATCTCCTGTGACAATTGCCCGTCGGTGGCCAATAGCGATCAGGTCGACACCGATGGAGACGGCGTCGGAGACGCTTGTGATGTCTGCCCTCTGGTGCAGGATCCTGGACAGGGAGATGGTGACGGCGACGGTGTTGGAGACGCTTGCGACAACTGCCCCGGCATCCCCAATGCGGATCAGGCGGACAGTGACGGTGATGGCTTGGGAGATGCCTGCCCCGGCGGCTGCTGAGGCAGCGGATTAGGAACCCACTCCTTCTCCTCGCCCTCCTTCCCTCGGAAGAGATTCCCTCGCCGGGGGAAGGGGGGGCTCGCCGAGGCCGGCAGGAGGAGTCTTACCGCTGGCTCGATACAAGGCCCATAGCCGCTCCCGAGCCCGCTGGCTGCGACGAGAGTCCGGACCCCATCTCCGTTCCAAGGCCAATAGGCTCTGTTGGAGAAGGGGCTCTGCCTCTTCGTAGCGGCCCAGACGAGTCAAACACTCCCCCAGAGAGCCTTCCCCCCGACTGATCATCCAACTCTCCGCTGGCAGACTGCTGCGCAAAATGGAGAGGGACTCTCGCAAATAGGTCTCCGCAGACTCGAAGCGCTCCTCCTGCAATCGCAGTAAGCCCAGGTCCCTTAGGGCATGGGCGACACTGGGATCGTCGGCAGCGAATATTCTTCGCCGGGCCTCTAAGACTCCCTGAAGAAGGCTCTCTGCCTCCGAAAACCGGCCCTCGTCTCGAAGTTGCCGGGCTAGGTTCGCCTGCGAGATCAGCACCCAGGGGTGATCCTCCCCTAATAAAGCCTCAAACCCGGCGATCGCTTCCCGAAACAACTCCTCGGAAGCCCCCGGCTCTCCCATCTCCCGCAGGGCAAAGCCATAGTCATTTACCAGTAGGATCGTCTCCAGGTGTCCGTCGCCGAGCAGTTTCCGAGCCAGAGGAAGAGCCTTTCGATAGAGTTCTATGGCTCTCTCAAAGTTCCCCTCTTCCCGGTGAAGAAAGGCGAGCTCGAAGTAGCTTTCCAGAATGGCCCGATGCTCCGGACCGACCAACTTCCGGCGCATCTCCAAAGCCTCGAGGAGCAGTACCTCCGCCTCTCTCGGGCGGCCGTCGGCGAGCAATATTTCCCCGAGGTCATTCAAGCTTTCAGCTACCGGGAGGTTCACCTCTCCCAGTAAATCGCGACGCATCTCCAAAGCCTGCCGACCCAGGGCCTCCGCCTGCACCACATCCTCCTGAGCCAGGCGCAAATGGGCCAACTCACCAAGACTTTGTGCGACAGCTTCGTGGTGGGGGCCAAAGACCGCTTGGCGCAACTGCAGGGCTGCCTCGAGGCTCTCCTCGGAGCGCTCGTAGAGACGCAGAGCCTTGTAGCTCCTCCCCAATGTTGCCAACAGACTCGCCTGAGACGTAGGAAGGTGGGCCAGCCCTACTGCCACGGACCGGGATGCCTGGTCCAACACCTGTCTCACTGTCAGCTCTTGGTCATCGGAGCTGATGGGCTCGCTGGCAGAAACCAGCTGCTCTAAGAAGCGGTTCATCTCCTTGGTCTTGTGGCGCTCCTGCTCCAGTTGCACTCTCGTGGTGCGAAGACGGACCTGTTGCAGAGTCAAGAAAATCAACGCGCCCATGGAGAGCGCCAGGGCAGCCGCCGTCAGGGGTCGGCGACGCAGCCAGCGGCCCCACCGGTAGACCCAGGAACCATGCCGCGCCTCCACTGGCCGGCGCCCCAGGAAACGACGTAGATCTGCCTCCAGAGCAGCGACGGACGGATAGCGCTCTCCCGGCGCTGAGGCTAGGGTCTTGAGCACGATGGCGTCCAGGTCTCCCCGCAATCGAGGCAGCCAACGCTGCACCTCGGCGGTCGCCCCGGGGGCATTCGATGGCGCTACTAGGGTAGACCCGTCCTCCCCGGGCTGGGGCGATGGCAAGACTCCAGCCAACAACTGGTAGAGAATGACTCCCAGAGAATAGACATCGCTGGCTGCCGAAAGGGGCTCGCCTCGGTGTTGCTCCGGGCTGGCATACGCCGGAGTCAGGCACAAGGTGCGGTGCGAAGCCTCCAACGAAAATAGGGCCTGTTCCAGGAGGCGAGCGATACCGAAATCGAGAAGCTTGGCTCTCCCGGAGACGGTGACTAGGATGTTGCCAGGCTTGAGATCGCTGTGAACGACCAGGCTTTGGTGAGCATGCTGGACCGCTGCACACACCTCCAGGAAGACTTCGAGACGCTGCCGAAGGCCAAGGCCGTGACGCTGGCAATAGACATCGATCGGCAAGCCATCGACCCACTCCATGACGAAGTAGGGAAACCCCTCGTCGGTGGATCCGGCATCCAGAAGGCGAGCGATGCCCGGGTGACTGAGGGTGGCCAAGATCTGCCTTTCCAAGGAAGCAACGTTGGGCTCGTTACCACGGTCCAAAACCTTGACGGCGACTCGTTGTTGAAACTGGCCGTCGTTTCTTTCCCCCAAGTAGACGGTACTCTGCCCTCCCCGTCCTACCGGTTTCAGGACTCGGTACGCCCCAAGACTTTCCCCAACTAGGACCGGGACTGGTTCTTCCGGGAGAAGATCGATCAGCCGGTCGGCAATGGGAGCCTCTAACACGGGATCTATTTCTCGGTCTTCCCTGAGCAGGGCCAGAACCTCGCTGCGCAGTTGGAGGTCTGCGCCGCAGAACTCGTCCAGGTAGGCCAACCGCTCCTCCGGTGGGCGTTCCAGAGATCCCTGGAAGGCTTCCTTGAGTCGCCCCCAGCGCTTGGTGGTGGTCGACCCCGGTGGCCGCTCTGCCCCCGAAGCGCTCACGGCATCACCGTTTGACGCCCCGAACCCGATTGGGAACGGAGACGGAAAGACAGCCAGGCGCGAGCCAAACGCCAATCCCTCTTGACGGTGGACAGGGAGAGGCTCAACTGCCGAGCCACCTCTTCCAGAGCACAGCCCACGAAGAAGTGCAACTCGACGATGCGAGCCTGTCGGGGGTCTCGCTGCTCCAAGACTTCGAGAGCTTGAGTGAGGTCGAGCAAACGATCGAGCTCGCCCTCACTCCAAGCGGATCCCTCGGTGAGAGGAACCCGAACCCACCCCTCCCCCCTTTTCACGCACTTCCGCCGCTCCACGTGGTGGTACAAGACCCGCCGCATGAGCGTCGCCGCAACGGCGTAGAACTGCCCTCGGCAAGCCCAGTTGGCCCGCTTTTGCTCCACCAACCGGAGATAGGTCTCGTGGACGAGAGCAGTCGTTTGTAAAGTGTGTCCTGGGCCTTCCCGCTTCATCTGGCGGCGCGCCATGCGCCGTAGCTCGGCGTATACCAAGGGCGTCAGCTCCTCCAGAGCTCCCCCATCACCCTCCGACCAGCGTTCGAGAAGTCCGGTAATATTACCGGTCGAAACCTCCCCCACCACCAACCTCCCGACAACCAGAGCCCGATCTGGAGGCCGAAGTCCAGCCCCTCGAGCTCCGTCACCTCATGAAATAAAAGAGAAAAAGCGAATCTTCAAGTCGCATTATCTCTAAAACATGAAGAAGCGTCCAGAGGGGCTCTCCTTCAACCAACTCCCCCACCCTAGAACCCGTAAGCTCCCCTTTTTTCGGCGAGCAGGTGAGCAAGTGAGCAAGCCGCCCCTCTCACGCGCAGAGTCCTGCCAGCAGATTAGGCCCCCAAAGCCCGCAGTCGAATTCAATAGACTCCGCCAGGGCAAGATCTCGGAGAAAGCTAGAACCGACAAGGAAGGGAAAACCAGAAGTTCGCCGAGAGTGGCGCGACGCCGAGTCCTTCAGGTGTCTCCTTTTCGCCAGAGAGCGCTTTTCCAGGTTCTTTGCCACCTCACTCTGGTGGATCGCAACGGCCTCCTCTCTCGCACAACACGTAGGCCGAATGAATGCGAACAGCGGTAGCTCCATCGTTGTCCGTCACTGTGAGCCGAATCAGGTGATCGCCAGGATCGACAAAGACATGGCTCGCGGTGACACCACTTCTGCTAACACCCCCGAAGTCCCATTGATAGCTCGAAATGCTGCCGTCGGCATCGCTGCTACAGGCGGCGTTGACATTCACCAGCAAGGGCGACTGGCCCACTTCAGGGGTCAAGGTGAAGCAGGCCGTAGGGGCCTGGTTCGGAGGTGAGCTGGCGGTGACGTGGGTGGCCTTGTAATGAGCCACGCCGTTGTTACTTTCGTTGGTCTCTGCTATTCCGTTGCTCGGGTCGATGAGATAGCCGAAGAAATAGTTTCCAGCGGCAACTGAGGTGGGCACCGTTACGCTGGCAGTCAGGGTCGGAGCGGCTCCCGAGTCGAGGGAAAAGGCAGCGGTACCCAGCAGGGTGTCGAAGGTCGAGATAATCCGATTGGTAGACAGATAGAAGCTGACCGGCACGTTGCTCTGCTGCTCGGTACCGCGGTTCTCGATAGTAAACTTGAATGACTGAGGAATCCCCCGATAAGTAGTGGCCCGAGTCCGTATCTCTTGGCTGCCCGTGGCTCCGATGGGCTCAAAGGTGGAAGCGGCCAGGTCCCTGGCCACCCCGGCACTCCCATAGCCATCCCGAACACCAGCAGCTTCATCGGCATGGGGGTGGAAGTCGTTGAGATTGCCCAGAGTGCCTCCTCCCGGATACGCCCCCATGGTGGCAACGAAACCACCGACGTGCTGCAACCCCAGAGCGTGCCCCATCTCGTGGAGGGCCACGACGGTGAAGTAGCGTGGGTCGTTCCCCAAAGGAGGCAGTGGACGAGTCACCGGCGACCAGCTGGCGGCAGGATTGAAGAGAATGTCCACCTCCCGAATCCTACTTAGAAACCAGGGAGGAAGGCAGGCGCCCCGGCGAGTTCGGGCCACGCCTATGCCCACCGAGCTCCAATCGAAATCATGAGTGAACATGATGTTATTGATACCGTTTCCGAGGTTGTAGCTGGACGAATCCTGATAGGAAATATCAAAACCAAATTGACTCGCAGGGGTATTCGAGTTCCAACCGGCGGCAGCGGTGTTCAAGGCCGTGCGATAGGAGGAGCTGGAGGGAAAGGAGATCAGGGCCGCCTCGAAGGGAACCGTGTTGGTGTTCCACACAGAATTCTCCCCCACGCAGAGCTTGTATTCAAAAGCAGAGGCCCCGAAGCCGATGCTGAGACAGAGAGCGCTCATCATCAAGACAGGTAAGCGAAGGCAAGATCTCGAGAAATGAAGTTCCAAGGATTTCATGGCAAAATCTCCTTCTTTGAAGCGGACACCGAGTAGGTCGGTCGCGAAGCCTCACCTTCAGCAGCCCCTCGAGGTTCGAGAACGGGCTGCGGAGAAATAGAGGGAGCCGAAGCAGGCCTCATTGGGGAGATCAGGGCTTCTGACGAAAGGAGACCTTCCATCTGAACTGAAGCAACGAAAGAACCAGGAAGATAGGTCTCGCTGCCGGTACGACTTTGGAAGAAGCTACGCAGCGAATCGATGACCCCTTGCGCCCCGGGCACACTGGCCCAAGCTCGCCCAGCCAAGGCTTCCAAGTCCGCAAGGCCAGAGATTTCGACACCGTCCTCGGCGATCAACTCGACACCAATCGCAGCAGCCGTCTTCGCCAGGCCGGAGGGGCCGACCGAAACAGGTGCAAGCCGCCAATCGTCATTCTCCAGCCCTAGAACCGGCGCTCCCCGATAGTCGACTAGCATTTCGGTCCCAGTGAAAGGGTGGGAAAGGAAATCCAATTTCCCCTGTCCCCATCCCAAAATCGGACAACCTCCTCGACTTCCATTGGTGCGAACAAATAGGAGGTATTTCCCTCCTACCTCGAATTTCGGCATTCCGATCACCTCGAAGATCTCTCCTCCCAGCTCTCCACCCTCGAAGGCCAGCGTCACCTCGGTCCCTTCCACCATCCCTTTGAAGAGCTCGTCTACCTGAAAAGTCACTAGAGTAGTTGGATACCCAACCTTTTCCAGGATTCCCAACTGTTTGTCGATGGCAGTCCCAATGAAAATTAGCGGAGCTCGGTCCACTAATTCGCCAACATCTTGCTTGAGAACCGTGGTTCCACCGCTAGCAACAGGCCAGATGAGCAGTAACAGGGCCACAATGCCCCAACTCAACAACGAAGTCTTGTACATCTTTACAACTCCTTTTCGAAAACTGCGGCGAGGCCCGGAACCGGCCCGACTCACCTCTCCAGGGGTCTACCCATGGCCGCCATCTTGCTCTTCACGAAGCCGTCAACTTGGCCAACCTCGACAGGGCACTTTCAATTCGGTCAAGGTACCAAGGGGTCTGCGACAAGAACCACAGGCATATCCGCCAATCTTTGAGAAGTGGAGAAACTTTCTAGCTACCGGAAGGAGAGTCGATGCGGGAGGAAGATTCTGTCGACCAACGTGAACACTGGAAGAACAATTCTAATTAGGGTAAAATGGAACTAATGGCCATTCGCATTTCAGTTTTCCAGCCGCAGAAGAGTTGGATCTGGCTGAATAGCGGCCTCACTCCCTTGGCCCTGATCGCCTGGCTTCACGCACTGCAGATGGTCAATCTATTTTTCCTGGTTACCGGTCAGGTAATGCATCGTCACAGCGTCCTTCCAAGGCCCGACCAGTTCTATTGGTTCCTCGAGGTGTGGTTTCGAGTCGGGCCAGACCAACCGTTCTCGCTTCAGCAGGGATTCATGTGGGCGCAGGTTCTCTGGCTGGTTTGGCTGTGGACGAAGTTTCGAGCAGAGCGCTCGAGCCAGAAGCGAATATCCCGGCAAAAGTACCTTTTCTATGGAGGCCTGGCGTTGGTTCTCATTGCGCAACACCAATTCTTCTACAAACTAACCACTTTCCAGGACCCCTATCGCTTGATTCAATTCCGGTCCTACCAAGAAAAAATTGCTATTCCGGACCCGACTCCAGATAGTGAATGGGAACTGCCCCCCGCTGATTGTGAAGCGCCAGCGCAGCGCTAAGAACTTCTCATCGGCCTTCTATTGCGGCATCGGGTTCGCTTAGAAGTCCCTCGTCAGAACGCGGTCCTGCTTCAGGACCGAGAGCGACTCCGCCTGCGTCTCAGAACCCGCCGCCTTCCTTGGATCTCCAGGCATCTTCGGCGCCGATTGACCTCTTCCCAATCGAGCATCGTGTCTGCGGGATCCTGGAGCTACTCGCAAGAAAAAGTTCAAACCCTCGACGTCGTCTAGGTAGTCATCGAGACCTTGGCGAACGATCTGCCCGTGGGAACGGCGGAGGCGGGAGCCTGGCGGCGACTCGAAACCTGCCCCCCCTACCCCTTCTCGTTCCACCGGTTCATCAGCCAGCGAGCCGCGAATCCCAGCAGCACGAAGGCCACCAGCATCGTCCAGCGGTCGCTGCGACCGTAGGAGGCGGTGGGGAAGTGGTTGGAGATCATGATGAAGATGAGGGGGACGGCCATGAAGGTGTTGTGAGTGGAGCGGCTCTTGGCTTGAATGGCGTAGGTCATATCCGGAGCGCGGCCTTCTTTGACTGCTTCTACCATGCGGCGCTGGCCTGGAAGGATGCGCATCCAGACATTGAGGGTCATGAGAGTTCCCATGAGAGCGCCAGTGTGGATGTAGGCGGCCCGACCACTCATCACTTGGCTCATGCCGTAGGCAGCCGCAATCAGCAGGCCAAAGGAGAGGAGATTGGCGATAGCTACGTGGCGACTCAGGGGAGACTTCCACAATAGATCGTAGACCAACCAGCCGACGATCAGGACACCGGTACCGATGGAAGCGGCCCGGCCGCTGCTCATTTCGGATCCGTACTCCACCATCAAACCACCGGCATGGTAGACCACCCCCAAGAGCAGCATGCCGCTCAGCCAAGTAAAGGCCGCTTCCCATTTGAACCAATGGAGGACCTTCGGATCCGAGGCTGGGGCTTTCAGCTTCTTCACTTGATAGAAGCCGCCGCTGTGAACCATCCAAACCTGCTCACCGGTTTCCGGGTCTGCCTCGAGCTTCATGCGGGTGTCCAACCAGCTGAAAAAGGCCGTCTGGCCGATCCACAGCACACCGGCCACGACGTGAAACCAGCGTAGAAAAAGATTCAGCCATTCATTGACGTTGATGTCCACAGGAAGACTCCTCGATGGGCTCGCTAGCCGGGTCTCTCTAGGTCGCAAAGTGCGCTCGGCTAGCACGATTCGGGATAAAGACGGATGCTAGCACGGGCTTCGTCCCGGCTCCCTTTCACCCCAACCGCGCAACAGCCTTTCAGCAGGTCTATAATGGGCGCGACATGTTGCTGAGAAATAGCCGCCGCGAGGAGGTTTTAGAAAAGCTCGATGAAGCCGGTGGCTTGCGCCCCGGGGTTGCCGGCAAGGTCCATCTGGATACGGCGGTGCCGGCGGCGGATATCTACGGCGTCGCCACCTTCTATCACCTACTCGCCGAGCCGGACGCTGGCGTGCGCGTGTGCCAGGGCCTGTCCTGCAAGATGGCCGATAGCGACGCCCTCATGGCTGATTTCAAACAGAGGGGGGTGGCCGCTAGCTACGCTTCCTGCCTAGGGCGCTGCGACGCCGCTCCTGCCTATTGGGAGGCGCAGGCGGAGGCTCCTACCCTCACTCCCGGCCTCTCCCCCAGCCATCCGGACCAGGCCATCGACTTAGCGGGACAGGACGATCAGCCCTACGATGCCTTGCGCACCGCTCGAGAGCGAGGCGCCGACTGGGTTTGCCAGGAGCTCGAGACATCCGGCCTCCAGGGCCGGGGCGGCGCTGGCTTCCCCTCTTTCATCAAGTGGAATGGCGTCCGCCGCCAGGCGGAGACGGAGCGTTACATCGTGCTCAATGCCGACGAGGGCGAGCCAGGCACCTTCAAGGATCGCGAAGTCATGTTGCGGCGGCCTCACCTGGTCATCGAAGGCTTGGCCATCGCCGCCCACATGTTGGGAGCCGAGGACATCTACCTCTATGTCCGCGGGGAATTCGGCCTGGCGCGCGACTCCCTGGCCGCAGCACTGCACGAGGCCACGGCCCGAGGAGACCTTGACGACTCCCTATCGTGGCATTTTGTCGACGGCCACGGAGCCTATATTTGCGGCGAAGAGACTGCCTTGTTGGAAGCCCTTGAGGGTAAACGAGGCATGCCGCGGTTGAAGCCGCCGTTCCCGGTAGAAATAGGTTTCCGGGGAAAACCCACGCTGATCCAAAACGTCGAGACGATCGCTTGCGTACCGGCGGTTCTTTTGAGGGGAGGTGAGTGGTTCCGTAGCCAAGGCCGCTCCGAGGCGGGCTCCAAGCTCTACTGCCTTTCTGGTCACGTCGCCCGGCCAGGAGTATACGAGGCCCCCCTGGGAGTTTCTTTGAGAGAGCTCCTAAAGATGGCTGGTGGAGTCGTCGGCACCCTCAAAGCCTTCTCCCCCGGTGGCGCCTCCAGTGGATTTCTACCGGCCAATCAACTCGACATTGCCCTCGATTTCAAGACCTTGGCTGGCGCTGGCAGCATGCTCGGATCTGCCGGCATCGTGATCCTCAACGACACGGTCGACATGGTAGACGCAGCTCTGGCCCAGGCGGTGTTCTTCGAGGATGAATCCTGCGGCCAATGTGCCCCTTGCCGCATCGGTACCCAAATCTTGCGCCAAACCCTCGAGCGCTACCGCGCTTCCCCAGGGGACGCATCGGTCCTCGAAGAGATTCCCGAAGTCATGTGGGGCATGGGAGAGGCCAGCATCTGCGGCCTCGGCCAAGCGGCATCTTGGCCCTTGTCGAGCGCCCTCAAATACTTTCCTGAGGAGTTCGGACGCGGCGATCAGTTCCGCCAAATCGATAGAGACGACGACCAGGGACCCGGCGAAAGCTGAACCCCTGTGGGAGCCTGAAATGAGCAAAACAGATACGGACAAAGCCGGCTCCAGGGAGCCCCACAACGGAGAGCCCATCAGCAAATTTGTCATCATCGACGGCAACGAGCTCCACTTTCGCTCCGGGGAGACCATCCTTCAGGCAGCAGCCCGGGCCGATATCGACATCCCAACCATCTGCCACGACCCACGGCTGACCCCTGCGGGGGCTTGCCGCATGTGCCTCGTAGAGGTGGAGGGTGCACGTCTCATGCAGCCCGCCTGCGCCGCCAAGACGACTCCAGGCATGGTGGTGAGGACCCAGACCGGTAAGGTCGAACGGAACCGTAAGTTCATCCTCTCGTTACACCTGGCGGACACCGTTCAAGACCGAGAGACGGCGGAAGACAACAATCCCTCCAAGCTCTTTGAGTTGGCGGATCGTTACGGCACGGCCGGTGAGTGGACTCAAGTGGAATCTCCTCGGCAAGGCCGATCCCAAGACGAGAACCCCTTCATCGAATTCCGCGCCGACCGCTGCATCGCCTGCTCTCTATGCACACGCTACTGCGACGAAGTAGAGGCGGTCAGTGCCATCACGCTGGCCCACCGCGGCGCCCACACCACCATCTCCACCGTAGATCAGCTAGATCTCACGGACACGACTTGCGAGCTCTGTGGCGGCTGTGTCGATGTCTGCCCCACCGGAGCCATGACGGAAAAGGCCGGCCTGGCCTGGGGAAAGCCGGAGCGGGAGCTGGAAAAGGTCCGCACGACCTGTAATTTCTGTGGCGTGGGCTGCCAAATCGACTTGAATGTGGATCAGGAGGCCAATCGGGTGGTGAAAGTCACCAGTCCTCCTCCGGGCACGACCGTCAACGACGGCAACCTCTGCGTGAAAGGGCGCTTCGCCAACGATTTCATCCATCACGAGGAGCGCCTCACCCAACCCTTGGTTCGGGGGGAGGATGGCGAGCTCAGACCTACCAGCTGGGAGGACGCTCTCGACCGTACCACCAAGGGCCTGCTGGGGGTGGCCGAGCGCCACGGCCCAGACTCCCTCGCATTCATCTCTTCGAGCCGCTGTACCGGCGAGGAAAATTACTTACTGCAAAAAATGGCTCGCGCAGCCTTTGGAACCCACAATATCCATCAATGCGCTGCCACGTGACACGCTCCCACGGTCGCCGGTCTGGTGACCACGTACGGAGCGGGGGCGATGACCAACTCGATCCCGGAAATTCGCGACGCTGACTTCCTCTTCGTCACTGGTTCCAACACCTCCGAGGCCCACCCCATTATCGCCATGGAGATGAAACGGGCGGTGGGCCGTGGCGCCAAGCTTGCCGTGGCGGACCCAAGAGCCATATGGATGACAGAAATCTCGGATTGGCACATGCAACTCAATCCCGGTACGGATGTGTGGTTGCTCAACGCCATGGCTCACGTCATCGTCACGGAAGGGCTCGAGAGCCGCGAGTGGATCGAAGCCAATACCGAGCACTTCGAGTCCGTTCGGGAGACGGTTCTACGCTATCCACCGGAAGAAGCCGAGAAAATCACAGGGGTACCGGCAGAGATGATCCGAGAGGTCGCCCGAGCCTACGCCACCACTGAAAAAGCAGGCATCTACTACACCCTGGGAATCACCGAGCACACCACCGGTACGGACAATGTCTATGCCCTCTCCAACCTGGTGCTCATGACCGGTCACCTGGGTATTCGCTCCGCCGGCATGAACCCCCTGCGGGGTCAGAACAACGTACAGGGTGCCAACGACTCCGGGGCCACTCCGGTCTACTACCCGGGCTATCAAAGGGCGGACGAAGCAGAGATTCGACAGAAATTTGCCGACCACTGGGGAGTGCCCCAAAGTGAGACCACCGGCCTCAACCTGAACGAAATGATGAAAGCCATGGGAGACGGTCGCCTAAGGGGCCTGTTCCTCATGGGAGAAGACATCGTCATCTCCGAGCCCAATGTTGGCCGAGTGGAAAAGGCCATGAACGAGCTCGAGTTCGTGGTCGTCCAGGACATCTTCTTCAACGAGAGTTGCCGCTATGCGGACGTGGTGTTGCCAGCGGCCTGCTTTGCAGAGAAAGAAGGAGTCTTCACCAACTCCGACCGGCGGGTGCAGCGAGTGCGCAAAGCCGTGGAACCTCCTGGTGAGGCGCGGGCCGACTGGCAGATCATTCTGGAAATCATGAAGCGCGCCGGTCTGAAACAGCCGAACTACGCCAACGTCAGAGAGATCTACGCCGAGATGGCCTCCCTCTCCCCCAAATTTGGCGGCATCTCCCACCACCGCATCGAGAAGGAAGGGGGCTTGCAATGGCCCGTGGAGACTCCGGACGCTCCGAGCACCGAATACCTCCACAAAGGTGGGGTACTGCGAGGTAAAGGCCTGTTCCAAGCCGTCGAGTTTCGACCTCCCTTCGAGGTCGCGGACCCCGAATACCCCTTGGTGTTGTCCACCGGACGAACCCTTTACCACTACAACGCTGCGACTCAAACCCGCCGATCGGAAGGCTTGAGCAAGAAGCAGCCGGAAGCCTTCGTGGAAGTGAGCCGCAAGGACGCCCGCAAACTCGGCCTCCAAGATGGCCAAATGGTGGACGTCGTGAGCCGCCGGGGTCGAGTGCGATGCCGCGCCATGGTGAGCCGACAAGTTCGGCGCGGCTCCATTTGGATGCCTTTCCATTTCCCCGAGGCGAGAACCAACTACCTCACCACCGACGCAGGGGACGCCGTCACGGGTACCGGTGAGTACAAAGTCTGCGCTGCGAGACTCGAGCCGGTGCAGGATTCAGAGCCCAAGCAGGTGTTTCCAGGGGCTTTCGCACTGGCGGGAGAGGCTTAGCTTCGCCCTGCCTTGGAGAGGCACTCTCCTGCCGAACTATTCCGCCAAGCGCCAGCGACAGAAGACTCTGTGGACGAGGTCGTTGGCGAGAAGATCCGCCGGCAGGTACCCATCACTCCGACTCGATGCTGCTCAGGAGCTTCCCTTCCTTCCAGAAACCTACGCTCCAATCGATGGACTCTCCGCTCGGGGGCAGAGCTCCCACGAGGCAGGCTTCGAAGCGCTCCTCGAGCTCGGCGATTTCCGGCTCTGTTGTAGAGGCGCGAACACGCACAAAGAGGCAGAGGGTATTCCACTCCCCCTGAAACTCATCTTCTATGTTGTCGACACAGGGAGGAAGCTCCAATTCTCGCACTCTGTCCATGGCCACCTGCTCCGGAAGCAGGCGGCCTCGCTGTCGCTTCTTACGTTGAGAATCCCGTGGATTCATCAAAATTCCCTTCCCTTTTCGCCCTGATCCAAGTCAGCCCCAACAGCCAGAAATCGAGCGAAGTTGGTTGCCGAGCCAGAACCGTTTTTAGATCAGGGATACAGCACCAAGCTCCGCCAACCCTCTCCAGCCCACTCGTAGACATTTCGCTCGTGAAGCCGAAAGGCGCCCGCTTGCCAAAACTCGAAGTAGCTCGGGACGACTCGAAAACCGGACCAATGGGGAGGTCGCTTTACCTCTCTGCCGAGGAAACGGGCTTCCACCTTGGCGACTTCTTGAACCAACTTGGCTCGCCCGGATAAGGAACGGCTCTGTTGCGAAGCCCAGGCACCGATCTGGCTGCCGTGGGGCCGAGAAGCGAAATAGGTATCCGCCTCTTCTGCTGACACGGCCTCAGCACTGCCCTCGATACGTACTTGGCGATGGAGATCCCGCCAAAAAAACAGTAGAGCGACCTTCTGGTTGGCAGCGATCTCCCTACCCTTGCGGCTCTCCAAGTTGGTATAGAAAACGAAGCCCTTCTCGTCAAAATCTTTGAGGAGAACAACTCGAGAAGAAGGCGCCCCTTGGCTATCGACGGTTGAGAGGATCATGGCGTTGGGATCGACGGCACCACTGTCGCAGGCTTCAGAAAACACCTGTCCAAAAAGCTCAAAGGGCCGTCCAATAGGCTCTAAAGGGGGCTGCAGAGGGGGAATTCCCGCGGAGAGATTTTCGTTTTCCATAGAAGAGTCCTTTCCTTGGATTCGAGAAGCTCCCGAATAGACCGTTGGCTCCCGGACTCCGAGGCTATCGAGGACACCGGTTCTTGTCACGCGCAGAACGAAGGAAACAGCCCGGCAGCAGAAAGAAACACCTACCCAATTTCAAACGTAATGCCTATAGGTAGGAGGCTGCGAACTCGGCCCTTCGCTCGAGAGGCGACCCAAAGCCCGCACCGAGAACCGGCTTCTCTTTGCATTTACAAGAAGCAATGAAAGAATAGAACCAATATGTTCCCGAGCAGTTCAGAGCGGGAACCAACCAACGCGATTCGCAAGAATCCGGAGGAATCATCATGAAACGCCTGTTGTACGTGTCGGCCCTGGCCGGCGTCCTCCTCTTACCAACGCCCGCGTTCGGCGGAGAGTCCGGAGTCGAGCTGACGATCTTCGGCGGTTACCGGAGCGCTGGTGAGTTCAATCCATCGGAGGCTTTCGACGATTTTCTGGGACCCGACCTAGAAGTGGAAGACGGCGACGTCTTGGGCGCTGCTCTCGACATTCCCATCTCTCGCAATCTATTCATCGAAGTCTTCTATTCTCAGCAGGATACGAAACTGACCTTCGATGGAGGCTTCTTTCTCGACGACGAGGACATCTCGGATCTCGATGTCTCCTACTTGCTGGCCGGTGTCCAATACCAGTGGAACCCTGGTCAGATCCGCCCCTTCGTGACCGGAGGAATCGGCGTCGCTCGTTTGGATCCCACCGGTTCGGATTTGGATAGTGAGAGCCGCTTGGCAGCTGGGTTTGGAGGCGGAGTCAAGGTATTCTTCAATGACCACTTTGGCTTACGTCTGGATGGCCGGGCCTTGTGGGCCGATTTGGATGAATTCGACTATGACGACGATTGCTGTCGGCGCCGAGGCCGGCGAGACGATGGCAACAATGACCTCTTTCAAGGGGAAGCGACCATCGGCTTGACCTTCAAGTTCTAGAGTCGCTAGGTAGAAAGGAAGATAATGGGATTTCTCGATAAATTGCTTGCTGACATGATCCAGGACTCCACGGGTTTCAATGCCCGGCGCATGGTGCGGCGCATCGGCGGTGGCAAGATGCTCATGGCCGGAGGAGCGGCAGTGGCAGGTGCTCTGCTGATGGACAAGATGAAGGCGGGCCAAGGGCAGGCAACACCCTCTGGAGCACCTTCAACGCCTCCCCCCGCATCGGGAAATCCCTCCCTCCCTCCTCTCCCCCCGGTGCCCACCACCGCCACGGCGCCACCTCCCCCATTACCGCCTCCACCAGCGGCGCCTGGGGAGGTAGCGGCTCCGGTAGCGGCTCCGGCACCGCCCCCGATTCCCGTAGCGGTCGAGCCTCCGGGCAATACCGAGGAAGACTCCTCTGAAAGTGTGCCCGATGACCTCTTCTCCAATGAGCTCACCTTCGGCATCGTGCGCACCATGGTCGCAGCAGCTCTAGCGGACGGTCATCTAGCGGCGGAAGAGCGGCAGCTCATTTTGGGCCACATGGACGAGTCCGGCCTCAGTCCGGAACAAGTCAGCCAAGTTCACAAGGACTTGGTGTTGCCTCCAACGCCATCGGAACTAGCCACCCAAGTGCCATCCCCCGACGAGAAAGAGGTTCTCTTCCGCTTTGCAGCCTCTGTGCTGCGAGCCGATGGCACCGTGGACGAAGCGGAACGCGTATGGTTGGACGGTCTGGCGACAACCTTCGGCATCTCTGCGGATCGCGCCGCTGCTCTCCAAGCGGAGTTGGCCTAGAACTCTGTGGAGATTCTTGTCGTCGGGGCTGCCATCGTTCACCGCCGGCGATGCCTGGTCGTGCAGCGAAGCGCCGAGATGACGACTCCTCTGAAATGGGAATTTCCTGGCGGCAAGGTGGAAACCGATGAGGACCCCAAGGAAGCTCTACGTCGCGAGATTCGCGAGGAGCTGGGAATCGAAATTGAAGTCCAGGGGCACCTAGCCCGGGGCTTCGATCACCAACCGAAACGAAGCATCATCCTCGATGTCTTCTTAGCGAGCCCCGGTAAGGGCGAGGTCGAGTTGCGAGAACACCGACGCCTTGCCTGGTGTCGAGGCGAAGATCTTGACTCCCTCGACTGGGCCGAGGCTGACCTACCCGCCGTGGACCGGCTCAAGTCGGTTTTGAGGAATCTCTAGTCGGGACGTTCTCAACGAAAACCCGAGGCCAAAAGCCCCGCGGGAGACCGGGTGAGATTCCCTGCGAGCTGCTAGCTCTCACCACGAATGAATTTGCCGACCCGGTCGCCCACTTCCTTGGGCTTCTCGAGCATCATCAGATGGCCACAGCCCTTTATGGTGACCGGCGTTGCAGTAGGAATTCCCTGAGATAGGACCTTGAGAGCACTTTGGTGGGCGACCTTCTGCGAGTCTCCCCAGAGCAGGAGAGTCCGAACTTTGATCTCCGAGAGGACCTGCTCCAGGACGTAAGGACGAGATTCCCAAAGCTGCTTCCACACCTGCTCTTCAAAAACCTGGTTCTCGATCGCCGCTGCCCGCCGACGGCGCTGCAGAAAACCCGTCGCCTTGGGCGGATCTCGATAGAGCAGCTTTAGAACTCGTTCATAGTCCTGTTCGGTGCCCGCCGTGAGAGGGCTCCATCCGCGCCCGCTGAGACGTTCGACGTCCCCTTTGGTGGGAGCATCGATGCCGAAAGGCTCGATCATGGTCAAGCTGTTGACATCCTTGGGAAACAGGCTGGCAAAGACACCCGCTACTGCCCCACCAACGCCGCAGCCGACGAGGTGGAAAGATCCCAGGCCGACCTTCTGAGCGAAAGCTCGAAATCGACGTACCTGCGACACCACATCGTGACGGTTGTGCCCGAGCCGGGAGGACTCTCCAAATCCCGGTAGGTCGAGAGCGACGAAGCGATATTTGCGACCAAGGCGTCGCGCCATGGGCATCCAGTCGTCTTTCTCACTGGCAAAGCCATGAAGAAAAACCACCGTCTCCCCCTTGCCCCCCTCCAGGTAGGCAAGGTCATACCCCTGAACCTCGGTCTGCTTGTAGATCACTCCGACCCAGAGCCGGCGCCAAGATGTCGCCAAAGACGCGACCATGCCCGGGAAGCCGGACCTCAGGCCCTTATGAAGACCGAGCCGTTTGACCACCAAAACGATCACCAAGAGCGCGGTCAAGATGGCCATTTGCATCGTCGTCATGGCGAAGGCCTCCTGGAAGCGCGACGCCCCTTATGGGAACGACCTGCGCTGGGTTGAAACTCCTAGGGGGAAAAGACAGTTTATCAAATGTACAAGCGTTGAGGGGTACTTCCGAGAAGGTGGCTGTTGCGGTATCGTCACAGTCCTGATGGACCAGCAAACCCTCACCGCCTTTTCCAGCGGAAGTATCGTGGCCAGCGGTCTTTGCCTCGTGGCCGGTTGGTACTTCGTTCGCGTCAAGAAAATCACTCTACACCGTAACGCCATGCTAGCAGCGACCGTTTGTGCAGGCATTTTCCTAGTCGCCTACCTAACTCGCTGGAACCTCTATGGCTCGAAGCCCTTTGAAGGAGAGGGAGGATGGCGAGTCTTCTACCTCGCGAACCTTCTGCCCCATATCTTGATGGCTATGATGGTCGGCCCTTTGGCTCTGTACCAAATCTACCTAGCCCTGGCGAAGAAAGACTTCGACCGCCATCGCCGTTTTGGACGCATTACCGTTCCGATCTGGCTTTACGTAGCTGCCAGCGGCTGGCTCATCTATCTCCTGCTCTACGTCATTCCGTTTTAGAGATCACCGATCGATTTGCCAGGTTTCGGACTCCTTGGCCCGGTATTGGCACCGGGTCTGAGAGTCGCCTTGGTGCCTGCCTCGGAGGCGAAAAACCTCTGGGAAACCTGCCGAAAAGCCAACCTGAAGGTTAGGCTAAGAAAGCCTTCCAATCGGTGTTGCTGCCTCACAACAATAACAGCATGTATGCTTTTGCATTTCAAGATATACCTGATAGGATCCATCCATCGACTCGGGAAGAGGGATTTGGGAGCAATCCCACAGCCGCCACTTTCAATAGCAGACCGCCATTGGCAGATCGTCATGGGTGGGAAAGTCTAGAAAGAGGCGGAGGTAGGAAGGCTAGCTATGTTCCTGGCCTCGATCATCGAAATAGCTAAAAAAGGCAGCGACGGCCTGCCCAAAAGCAACCGCCCGGGGGCAACCCGCTGAGATCGCGGCGCGCTACCTATCACTGCTCTCAGAAGCCGATTCGTCGGTGCCAACCAGAGCCCCCTGGAGCCGTCCCCCTCCGACGCGACCGGGCATTTCCTCTCTCGCAGCCCGGTCGCGTCTTTTCTTTCTCCAATACACCGCTCTTTAGCCCTGATTGCGATCCCCCTCCGCCGAAACTCTCACCGACTTCGCTGCAGTGAAGCACCGAAGATGCCTTTTGATCCAAGGAAGAAGGAATGAGTTTCGACGCCACGAGAGGGACACTCTATCGAGGAACAAGATCACCCTCTGACGCCGGGAATCTAAGCAGGCCCGGAACCGCAGAAAAGGTCCGGAGGGAAAGTCGAGTCAGCTAGAGACCTGTGCCGCCTGCTCTTTCTTCATCAGTGGTTCGAAGGCCGACCTATTCTCCGCCTTTCGATACCCCTCACGGGCGGAAACCTGACCGTTCTTGACCAGCTGCATCAAAGAATCATCCATCGTGGTCATGCCGATGGCTCGACCGCCTTGAATGATCGACCGCAGCATCGCATTGCTACCTTCCCGCACCACGTTGGGTAACCCACTGGTGCGCAGCAGAATCTCATGAGCGGCAATCCGGCCTCCTCCGATCTTCGGCAACAGCAGCTGGGAGACGATCCCGGTGACCGATTCCGAAAGGGTCGTCCGAATCTTCGCCTGTTCCTTGGCTGGAAAGGCGTCGATGATTCGATCGATGGTCTTTGCCGCGCTGTTGGTATGCAAGGTCCCAAAAACCAGGGCCCCCATCTCCGCGGCGGTGATCGCCAAAGAAATGGTCTCCAAATCCCGCATTTCTCCCACCAAGACGACGTCCGCATCCTGACGCAGGGCAACTCTCAAGGCCGCGGCAAAGCTCTCGGCATCAGTACCGACCTCTCGCTGCGACAGGACGCTCTGCTTGTTGGGATGGATGAATTCGACGGGGTCTTCGATAGTGACGATGTGCTTGCGATATCTTGAGTTGATTCGGTCGATGATGGCCGCAAGGGTGGTTGATTTTCCGGAACCGGTGGGACCGGTAATCAGTACCAGCCCCCGATGAAGATCCGCCAAGCCGCCCACCGCCGGCGGCATACCAAGTTCTTCAACGGAGAGGATCTTTTCAGGAATGATCCTAAAAACCGCTGCCGCTCCCTTCAACTGACGCAAGTAGTTGGCTCGAAACCTCGCCACTCCTTTCAAACCGTAGGCGAAGTCTAGGTCTCCGGTTCGAGTGTACTCCTCCCACTGAGCTTCACTGACCACCTCACGGAGAAGGACGAGCAAATCGTCTTGGCCAAGCACCGACCGGCCTTCAACATCGACCAGCGCACCGTCACAACGGATTCGCGGCGGCAGGCCTACACTGAGGTGCAGATCCGAGCCACCCACATCTTTGAGAATCTTAAAAAGTGCATGCAGTTCAGCCATGACTTAGCCTACTCCTCATCGTCGCCCTGTTGGGGCTGAAAGCGACTTGGATCCTCTGCTTCTCGAAGTGCCACTTCGGCGGAAATGACCCCGTCATCCACGAGTTTTTGTAGTGAATTGTCGAGCAGACACATGCCGCGATTGCCACCAACCTGCATGATGGAGTGCAATTGAAAGGTCTTGTTTTCTCGGATCAGATTGCCCACTGCACTGCTGTTGACCAGAATCTCCAAGGCGGCTACCTGGCCGGAACCATCCGCTCGGGGAAGCAGGCGCTGAGACACCACCACCCGCAGGGACTCGGAAAGCATGGTGCGAATCTGTGCCTGCTGCTCGGCAGGATACACCCCTAATAGGCGGTTGACCGTTCTCACCGCATTCGAAGTATGGAGAGTGCCGAAGACCAAGTGACCGGTCTCCGCCGCCGTCAAGGCAAGGGAGATCGTCTCCAGATCCCTTAGCTCGCCGATCACGATGACATCCGGGTCTTCTCGCAAGGCGGCCCGCAAGGCGCGGTCGAAACTCTCCGTATGGGCACCGACCGCCCGCTGGTTGACGATGCTCTGCTTCGACCGGTGCACAACCTCGATGGGATCCTCGATGGTGATGACATGCTCCGGGCGGTTGCGGTTAATCTGGTTCACCATCGCCGCCATGGTGGTCGACTTTCCGCATCCCGCCGGCCCGGTGATCAGTACGAGACCCTGGTGGAACTCCGTGAACCCAACCAGTACCTCCGGCAACCCGAGCTCCGACAAACCGGGAGCCTCCGCTGGGATCGTTCGAAAGACGGCATCGAAGCCCTTCTGCTGCCGATAAGCATTGGAGCGAAAGCGGCCCACTCCCGCGATCTCGAAGGAGAAATCGATCTGGTGATCCTCATCGAGGATGCGTTGCTGTTCCGCACTCAGCAGGCCGCGAATCAGCTCCTCAGCCTGCTCTGCCGTGATCTTTTTCGCTTCGACGTCGCGTAGCTCTCCGTAGAGACGGACCTTGAGGGGCGCCCCACTGTGCAAGTGAAAGTCGCTCGCTCCTGCCAGGTGAGCTTCCCGTAGCAGGTCTTCCAAAGACCTCTCCGGGGAATAGCGAACTTTGGCCAACGGGTCGACCACCGCAGGAGCCACTGACTCCAGCTCTCGAGGAGCTTCCCTCGCCCCCGTAGGAGGGCGGGAAAAAGGAACGCTGGTTTCCCCCGTATCGAGTTTCAGGCTGCCTTTTCGCGATAAATACTGTACTCGTGCCTGCTCCAGTTGGACCAGCTGCTCACGGTTCAACAACCCTTCCTCCACCAAGAAGGCTCCGAGCTTCAACTCGCTCCCTATCTCCTTCTTGCGCAGCCAAGCTTCGTGAACACGCTTTTTCTCTAGCAGCTTGAAGTGGATCGCCAACCGGCCAATCAGCAATTCCTCCGCCTCGCCCCCAAGAGGCTTCGGCTTCCTCGACGGCTGAGGAGGCGACGGGAAACTAGAACCTTCCATAGACACCTTGGGCTTTCATGAGCAAACAACTCTCATCGACATCATCTTCGGCTACCGACCCGCCGGACTTCGAGCAGGCCGCCCCTCTAGAGCACCGACCCGGAGACCGCTTTTGCGGCTCATCTGGCGAGCTTACGAACTGGGTGTGCGGGACCAGGTAGACGGGTGAAGCCATCCTAGGTTCCTGCGGGGGGCAGAAGAATCGTCCATTTCCGATAGCCCCTCGAGCCAGGGACTCAGCTCCAGAACAAAGCCGTCTTCCTGCCGGAAATTATCTAACGGATATTCGGTCGACTCCAGCTTATAAATAATGAGTTATGACCACATAGACCGGTCCCTTGTCGCCCCAGCACCGAAGCCGACTACCCCGCAGCTTTCCCAGCCATCCCGGCAACCGGCCAGAGCCAAGAAATACCCACGAGCCCCCGAGACCTCGAGTCAGGACTGGATGGAGAAATCCAATCTGGAAAGCGAGACCGCAACCGGCCTCGTCCTCTGTCGGAGTCAAGCTCTCGCTGGGAGCTATGGAAGTTCATGGGCTCCCACTAGCTGCCTTCGACCAGATCCCGGCACTTGCCCAGCTGCAGAAACTCGATCTCCTCCAACTAACGTCCCTCGCCGAGACCAAGACCATCCCTGCCATGAGGATGCCCGACCGGGATGCCCGTGTGCCGGGTACGGGTTGGCGCTACGACTCGTCCCCCGAGCCCGGATCGAAAACGGATCATGCGGCGGCTTTGCAGACTGGATGAGCCCTTCCGGGCGACCAGCGCCGGATAGCTTTGGAGGAGCAACACTTCAGCAGCCCTAGCCTTTCCAGCAAGCAAAAAAAGATAGGCCTGGGCAGCTTGAGCATCAGCGACCTCCCAATGACCTGTCAATCGGGTCGATTCGAACATCTCGAGACTCTCCCTCATCTTGGCGTGGGCCATCTCGAGATCTCCTGTCTCGGCGAGAGCAATAGCTAGATCCCGTAGGACGCGGGCAATCCTCGGATGGTCGGGTCCCAACCGGAGCTGGAGGGGCGAAAGTGCCTCCTGCAGCAACCGCACCGCCTCGTCATACTCTCCCCGAGCACCATAGTAGGCGGCGAAGGTTCTCTGAATCGAGGAGAACGAGGGGTGATCTTCCTCATTGACGGTGGCTTGGAAGATTTCTCGACTTCGACTCAGGTTCTCCCAAGCAGCCTCCAATTGACCGCCGTCGAGATAGTAGAGTCCAAGCAGCCGATAGGGACTAATCAGAGGCGTATGTTCAGTCCCTTTTGCATCCTCTCGCAATTGGATGGAATGCTGGATAGCTTCAACGGCTGCTTCAAGGTCACCGCGTTCCCGCAGCAGCACAGAAAGATTATGGAGCACTGCCGCTTTCCCTTCATCGTCCTTGTCTTCGGTACCCTTCAGGTAACCTTCGAAGATATCTCGATAAGCTCTCTCAGCTTTCGGCAAGTCCCCCTTCTTCTTCCGAATCACAGCAATTTGATTCAACAACTTCAATCTCTCTTCAACTAGCCCTTGCTCGGAATAAATCTGTAGTGACTCTTTCCCTAAGTCGAGGGCGGTACCGAGATTCTCTAGTTCCAAATGGACCTCCGAGAGATTCTTCAGACTGAGAGCAACCCAAGGACTTGAGGGAGGGAAAATCTCCCTCCGGATCTCTAAGTTCCTTTCTAGGAGAGGCACAGCGTCATCCGGATTGCCCAGGCGAATGAGAACCCCTCCGATCTCTCCCAGAAGCTCTGCCTGTTCCTTGGGAGCATTGGCCAGAGGCTCGAGTAGAGCGGGAATCGACTCTAGGAAATACTCCCTTACCGAAAGATCTGGCCCTTCGCTGCGTAAGGGATCAGCATTCTCCACCAACTTGAAGAGAAACTCCGTAACCACTGAACGAGCGCTCGAGAAGGTCTCTTTAATCAACGCCTCTCTGTTTCGATGTTGAATACTGCTCCAAGCCACCAGCAGGCTTGCTATCAAGCCTAGGAACAAAGGAACTCTTCGCCGAAGAAGAAAACTGCGAAACGCGTATGTTACTTCTGTCTTGCGCGCCTCGACCGGTCTATTTTCCAGAGCTCGATGGAGATCTTCCGATAGGTCATCGATACTCTTGTAACGATCCTCCGGTTCCTCAACTCGACACTGACTAACGATCGCTCTCAAATCTTGAGCAAGACCTTGGCGAATCCTTCCTTTTTGACCGAAACCCTTGCGAGCTGCCAAATGATTCCTCGTCAAGAAGTGATACGGATCTTCCTCCTTCTGAGGCATCTCCCCTGTCAGCATCTTGTAGAGGAGGGTGCCCATAGAAAAGATATCGCTGGCGACACCCACCACATCCCCCTGCCGCTGTTCTGGGCTTGCCCACTCCCAGGTCAGGGGCTCCGAGTCTCCGGGTTCAGCGAGAGGCTGAGGTCTCGGGCTCGGCCCCGGATCATCGATCTTTGCGATGCCGAAGTCCAGAAGTTTGACGACGCCTCCAGAGGTCACCAGGATGTTCGAGGGCTTGATGTCTCGGTGGATCACCAGGCGCTGATGGGCATAGATCATCGCCTTGCAAGCAGAGAGAAATAGCTCCAGTGTCTGTTGTGCAGTCAATTCCCGGGTCTTACAAAACTGATCAATGGGTGTACCATCGATGTACTCCATCACCAGACAAGGACTACCCTTCCACTCCTTGGTCTCGCCCCCATCAATGAGGCGGGCAATATTGGGATGTTCCAACCGAGCCAGAATCTGGCGCTCGACTCGAAAGCGTTCGAACCACTTCTCGGCGTCGAGCCCCGGGCGAATCACTTTGATAGCTACTTCCTGTTCAAAAGCACCATCGGATCGCCTCCCTAGGTAGACGACTCCCATCCCTCCTTCCTTGAGGACCTCAATGATCTCAAACCGACCGTCGAGAATCCGATCTCCAGGGATCAACATTTCTTTCTCTGGCACTCGCACAATCGGGGTGGCGAATGTATCCGTCCCCGTGAGGGCACCGTCGTCGTTGGCCAGCATTCCCTTCACTTCATCCCTCAACCGCCCGTCCTTCCCGCAGGCTTTGTCAAGAAACTCTTGAAGATCCTCTCCGCGGCGATCTCGTGCCTCCTCATAGATTCGCCGGACCTTCTGCCAAAGCTCTAAGTCCATGACGCCCGTCCCTTCTCGATCAACTTTCATCAGATTCTCAGAGAGGCTCTTTAAGATTCCTGGCTCCAGAATCGAGCGACCCATAAGAGGACTTCCTTAGACCGTATACCTCGCGACCCCTTGCATCCATTCGGTTCGCATCGTTCTGGACCGCTATCTTCTCCACTTTGCTCCTCAGCTCTTCCTCCTCCTCAACAAGCTGCGACGGAGATTCATGGCCCCCTATCTATCAACCTACAGTCATTTTCGTAGAAGCCCTGAAACTTCTCCCAGAATCCTCTATTCACCCAGAGTCTCCCCCTAGAGAACTGGTTGTCAGTGACAACTCCAAACCTCAAGCAGGTAAGCAGTAGCTCTCTTGGGCCGGGCTTGGATCCTTCGCGACAAGCAAACACTGCAAGCTTCTCGACAAGCGTCTCGGTAATCCCCACAGAGCAAGTCTCGCGAACTTGCAGACTTCACAATATCAGCATACTCCTCAGACAGTGACACACCTAAAGATTCATTATCACACCTTAGGCTTGCTTACGGATTACTTTTTCGGTACCATCCTCAAGCTTCTATCTTCTTATTGAGTTTCCGAGTTAGTCCTGTGGTACTCACAGATATCTAGTTCCTGTTTGAGCCGCTCCGGAGACGTACTTCTGCACCATGGATGCGATAGTGACGAGATTCGTACTACAGAAAGACGCTCGAAACATCGATATCCCATCAACGTACTGTTGTTCTTACAAGTCCACTTTCTAGAACACCCCCAATTCCAGCCCAAGTGTTCCAATATTCCTATCCTAAAGGGGAAACACATGTTGCAATCGAACGCAGTGGAGACAACCAGACTTAACCGGAATATGCTACCTACTTGGGAAAATGGGTTAGATAATGCCAAACCGGGAGCAGTGCACGCCAAAGGAAAGGACAAGAAATCCAATGGCCAACCAAGTGGATTGCAAAGCCCCGGCTCTGGTTTGGGTACTGAGCATAGCTCCCACATCATCGACGATGACCCTCTGAACAGCCCCAATCCAACACAGAAACCCACACAACAGGAAAGAGCCGTTGTTCCCAAGACTTGACCCTTGAATCGAGAGGCCGATCGGCAGTTCCTAACCACCGATCCCATCGGGGTCTTGGACGGGGCTGCCAATTGCCCATCGATTCTGGAATGTGAGACAGTCAGCGAACGTATCTCCTCGCGGCCCTCCCGCCGACCTATCAATCAAATCGGCATTCCCAATAGTTGCCAGCCCAACAGTTTGCTAGATGCAGCTGGTCTAGCCCAATTTCAGGCCCTATTCCCAAGGTTTCTTGGGACGCCTCCAACTTTTTTCATCGCTCATGAGCCCAGATTTTCATAGAGATCGCGTTTCCCTTCTAGAGAGAGATCCTTCCGGCAGGCGACTCAGGAACCAGCGTGGTTCCGCAATTCCGGGGCTGGAAGGGGGATTGTTCAGCCCTTTCGGGGTGAACAGTGTCTACCGGAGGGTCTCTCTCGACTTGTGACGGTAGAAGACTGCAGAAACTGGCAGGAGGGTAGGTTCACTGCTCCTGATCTCAGGAGCTACCTAGAGAGGAAGAATTGTAGTGGCTCTACGGGGGGTGAACCTATCGATCTGCGCGAGGACCGATTCAGGATTTTCTCCCTTAGAACGATCTTGATAGCATTGGAATTCGTGCCAAGAATCATCCGGAGAGCCCATGGATCACCAGCATACCGACCTACCTGGCAATGAAGACTCAGGAAAGGACGGCCAAGACAACGAACTACAAACCGAGGAGCCGGGGGACGTCACCACGGTCTTGATGGATTGGAGCGAAGGGGATTCAGAGCCTCTCGTCGCTCTGATGCCGAAAGTTTGTGACGAACTTCGCTCTATCGCCCGCCGGTGCATGCACGGGGAAAGAAACATCACCCTGCAACCGACCGCCTTGGTCAATGAGTTCTTCCTCAAGTTGAACGGCAGACGGAGTCTGACTTGGAAAAATAGTGGCCAATTTTTCGGCTTCGCATCTGACTGCATGGCCAAAATCCTCATAGATCATGCCCGTACCCGCAAGCGCATCAAGAGAGGAAGAGATGTGATTCTCGTACCGCTGGACGAGGAATTCGAAGCGGTATTCGAAGATCGGGGAGAGCTTATCCTCGCCATCAACGATGCCCTCGCCAAATTGGAAAAACTCGACGCCCGCCTGGCGAAAATCGTGCGTCTACGATTTTTCGTCGGCCTCAACGTCGAGGAGACAGGTGCCGTTTTAAAAATCTCCAAACCTACGGTGGTTCGCGATTGGCGTACCGCTAAGGCCTTCTTGCGGCAGGAGCTGGGGAACCAAACGGAGACTCCCACAGACCTGCCCCCGCCGAAGGTGGCTTCCCCACCTACCAAACCCCTGTTCCCTTAGGGGGGGCGCACTTTTCCCGAGGAGCCTACAGAGGGAAGATTACTGCGAGACGACACAATTCCTCCTGCGCTTCCCCGGCCCCTTTTCCTCCTGGCTCTGCTATCTGACGAGACGAATCTGGGAAGATCCAGCCCCCTTCAGGGCACCGTCAAAGTCCAGGCCGCCGTATCTCCCGACTCAAAACCATCCGAAAAGATCGCTGCATCGGGATCGCCGAGGGATTGGCCATCGAGTTGTTGCAAGAAGGCGATCAACGCTTCCCGATCCCCTTCGGACAGCAACATCACCTGCCGGTGAGGTTGGGCGGCGAGACGGTCATCGATGGTGGTGACGACGACCTCGTCCAGGCTAACGTTGGGAAAGGCCTCCGCACTGGAGACCTCGATGGTATTGGAGGCGCCGGCGTTCAAGGAGATGTCTTCTAGGCGGAGGGATCTCCAATTGGTGTGTCTCCAGCGCGGATCGTTGCCGACGTCTTCCATTTGGACCGTCTGAGTGGCTCCATTGACGGTGATATCCAGGTCTTGCACGTTCCAAACGCTGTAGCGGACCTCCACCGCACCAAGACCACCGTTGCCACCGTCGACCCCATTCAAGGTGACGCGGGCACCGGTATTGTTGAGGCCCACATAGGCGCGGCCATGCACCGTGTCGTCGTTATTGAGCTCGACGTACTGGTCGGTGATCTGTGCTCCCCCGGAAACACTTCCCGTCTCCGCCGGATAAACCACACCGCCGGCTTCCTGAAAGACTTCGAATAAAGTCCCCGCGGAGCCATCGTGGAAATAGGGTGCGGTATTCCACAATCCGGCCAGCGTCGGGGTATCGAGGCCGTCGAGAGGACCGCCGATTCGTTGGCCGGAGGTGGTCCGAATGGTTCCCACATCATGGAGCGTCGCCACCCCCAAGGTGCTGTCGGTGAAGGCAGTCCCAGAGTGGCATTGGGTGCAGTTAAGGCTCTCGAAAACCGTGCGTCCCGCCTCTCCTTGGGGCGTCAGAGCACCGTCGGGTGCCCGGTGGGGACTCTTGGGGACCGATTCGCTTCCGAGGGAAGTCACGTAGGCGGCCAAGGCATCGAGATCTGCATCGAGGCCCGCCTTGGGAGGCCCCAGAGGATCACTGGTGGCACCGAAATCAGCCTCGCTGAGAAAGCCATCCCCTCCGAAAGCGCCTCGGATATCGTTCTCGAAATCCTGAATCTCATCGAAGTTGGCCGTCCAGTGAACGTTGCCGTGAGCCATGCCTCCTCGGCCCCGGAGGGAAGTGGTGTTGCGCAGGCCCTCTCCTCGTCCGGTGAAGTCCCAGGTACGGCCATCGTGGCCTCCATCCAAGTGGCAGGAAGCACAACTCAGGTAGCCTTCACCACTCATGCGAGGATCTCCCCCATGGTAGAAGATCTGCTTTCCGGTCAGCACCTGAGGCGGCAAGGCCTCCGCCGCGACGGCAGCTATCTCGGTTGAACCGACATTCTTGTTTCCGGATCGAAACAACTCGAGGGTATCCAAAGAGGTCAGGCTTCGGCCGGTGAAATTCTTCACGAAGGTGCGTTGGCTCGTGGCATCGGTACAAACTCCCTGAGGAGCGCTGCCGGCGCCGAGGCGGGTGACCAGGCTCCCCAACCCCACGGTTTCCTCGAGGCGCAACGCATCGAGTACCACCACTTCGTCATTCCCCTGAAGAGCCACAAAAAGGTAGTCCCCTAGAGGAGAAAAGGCGACAGCGGAGGCGGAATCGCTGTTGTCGAGGTCGACCCCATTGGTGACCAGGCCGGTAGTGAGATCGACTCGGACCAGGATGTTGCGAACCGTGTTGTCCTGATCCAGGTCGTCCCCAAAGAGAAGGCCCTTTTCTTGATTCGGTTTGTTCGCGGTCACGAAGGCGGATTGGCCGTCCGGGGACAGAGCAATGCCTACCAGGTAGTTGGCGGCTCCTCGCCCAGCAGCGGTCGAATCCCGATTCGAATCCCCTCCGAACTTGGGCAAGCGCAAGGTGCGGTTCAAGGTCAGAGACGGAGCGTTGACCTCCCAGACTTCGCCGTGATCTCTGGGCGACAGAAGACGGGTGACCAGGACCCGAGCGCCATCTCCGGACACGGCCAGAGCCCTGGGTCTCGGTCCAAGGAAAAGCCGTCCGGTGCTCTGGCGGCTGGTGGCGTCATAGCTCACCAGCTCACCGCTGCCTTGCAAGGTCACGTAGGCCGTGGCGCCGTCCGGGGAAAAGGCGAGCCCCATGGGAGCACTGCCATAGTCTTCCTGAATATCGGCGACGAATCCCCCTGCTGCATCCAGCACGCGAATCCGGTCGTCGTCGAAGCAAGTGACCCAGATCTGCCCCTGGGCGGAGCGACCGACGCTGCGGGGATCTGCACAGACCGGGACTTCCAGCTCCTTGGCTTGGGTATCCGCATCGACGGCGGAAAGGGAATCGTTATCCGGATTGACCGTCCACACCCGACGCTGAGCATCGTCACAAAAAACTGCGGTGCTATGGGTGGGCTGAGGACCGGCGGCAGCTGTGGTGACCGTCACCGTATGGGTAGCGGTGGCGATCGCTCCAGCGGCGTCTCGGACCTGAACCAGAGCCTGATAGTGACCCCGTTCGCCATAGCCGTGGCCGGCAGTAGCGCCGCTCGACCAAGATGTCCTTGGAGAGCCATCGCCGAAGTCGAAACGATACTCCACGGCTCCCCCGTCCGGATCGCTGCCCGAGGCGGACAAAGTTACGGTTTGCCCGGGCGCTGCGGGATAAACCGAGGCAGAGAAACTCTCCACCACCGGAGCCACGTTGCCGCCCACGGTAGAGCCGGTCGAGAAGGTGAAGCCATAGCCCACAATGCCGTTGCCGGCAGCGTCCTTGATACCCCCGGCCGGCAGCAAGACCTCATAAGTCGTGTTCGGCATCAGGGGTTGGTCCGGAGTAAAAGTGAGGATGTCATTGAAGGAAAAGACCGTCCTCCCGGTGATTGGGCTACCCCCTAGAGGCTGCACGATGAAGGTGGCGCCGTTGATGATCGTAGTGGTCTCGAGGGTCTCGTGAATGAGCAAGCTGATGGGAGCTCCCACGGGATAGTTGGTCCTACCTGCCTGAGGAATATGGAAACCCACCGAAGGGCCCCGGGTATCCGGAGCTGCCTGGTGAGCCCAGATCGCCATGCCCTGCAGGCTTCCGACGCCGCCGGTGACCAACAAATTGCCCAAGGGCAGCGCGAATTGGCTGGTGTCGATTCCCAAGCCCCCATCGTTGGGCCGTGTGGTGTTGGCACCGTCGAGAAACAACACCGACTCGAAGGTGCGCATATCGACCTTGTGGCCGCCGGTAAAGGCGTACTCATCCTGAAACTGCATATACATGGCAGCGTCACCCGGGAGGGGAGTGTCGGCGAGAAACTTCAGGTCCGAAGGATCCGTCAGATCGGCAACGCGGATGCCATTGCCGTTGGACCGATAGGGGAAGACAGCGTAGAGCTTCCCGTCGCCTCCCCACAGCTCCGGCCAATAGCCTCCTGGCCCGCCGGTCGTCAGGACGTCCAACAGCACTGGATTGGAAGGGTCGCTGACATCGTAGGTGGCCAGACCCGTGCGACTCTGGTCCGAAGCGAAGATCAGCAGATCTCCAACCAGAAAGGGATGCCCCACCACTCCCGTCAGCCCGAGGTGATCCCATTGGGAGAACCGATTACCGTTGAGCTCGATGAAGGCATCCCCGGAGACCTCGCCATAGCTCCAATAGGTCTGTCCCACCAGCCAGGGCTGAGAGAGGCAGCCGCGTCCCCCTGCGCACACCAGACCAGGAAATTCCGTTCGTTCTACGGCGCCCACGCCGTCGGCCCGAAACGACCAGGGCGCTTCCGGGGGCCAATTGGAGCCGACCACCAAGTAGTCACCGCTCTTGAAATAGCCGTGGGCGTTGATGGGCATGGGGGAAATTCCCAGGGAAGAGGTGACAACGGGAAGGGTCGGGTCAGAGATATCCCAAGTGCGCACTTGGAAATCCGACCCGGGTTGACTGGAAGGAAGCTCCGGCAAGGTGAAGAGAATGCCGTTGTGGTAAGCGATGATGGCCGTCCGCCCCTGGTTCGGCTCGTTCAAGCCACTCAGGATGGCACCGGCGGTTTGGGTAACGTTGGGAAATCCAGGTGTTACCGGAGGATCGGCCTGGGCGTTCAAGGGGACCGGTAATCCGCTCCCTAGAAAAAGAAAGAAGAAGCTAGAGATCAGGGGGTAGCGAAGATAGGGCCCACGACAGAACTTCATGATCGACTCCTGGTGATCCTGGCAGCGAGATCTCGCTATGGGGTAGCAAGCCGAGCTTGCAGAGCGAGGTGACTACCGTGAAGGGGGGCGCCGCGATCCCTGCGGACACATAGCTATCTATCGAATTATCGCCATCAAGTCAAGGAATACGAAGTGCAAGTAGAGTCTTAATTTGTAGAAGCTCCGCGGATTCCAGGCCTATGCTATCTTGGCCTTCCTTCCACATCCCAACCTCGGAGCCGCCATGAACGCTACCGCTCGAGCCCATCCCAATTCTGGCCGTCCTCTTACCGAAGCTCCTCCACCCAGCACTCGAAGTGAGTTGGATGCCGCCGTCGAGGCACTCCAGTCTCGCAAGGCCACCTGGGCAATCACGGGTATCGTCGAGCGCCTCATTCTTCTCGAGGAGATGATCAACGGCTTTTCCGAGATCTCTGCCCAGTGGTCGGCAGCGAGTTGCGCCGGCGAGAGTCTTCCCCTCGGCACCCCCCAGAGTGGCGAGGAATGGGTCGCCGGCCCCTACTTGATCCTGCGCAACCTGCGCCTGTTGAGAGATTCCCTGGTGGATATCCGGGACCATGGACAACCTCGCATTCCCGGTCCCATCAAGACCCGGCCCAATGGCCAAGTGACAGCTCAGGTTTTCCCCTGCGGAATCTGGGATCGTCTGCTCTTTCCCGGCGTTACCGCCGAGGTTTGGATGGAGCCCGGAGTTGAAGCGGAAAAGCTTGCCGAGACCCAGGCCCAGGTCTACCGACAGCCGGACCCACAAGGGGGAGTCGCCTTGGTCCTCGGCGCTGGCAATGTTTCGTCCATCGGCCCCACCGACGCCCTGTACAAATTCTTTGTGGAAAACCGGGTGGTGCTCTACAAAATGCACCCCCTCAACGCCTATCTCGGCCCTCTCATCGAGCAGGCCTTCTCCTGCATGGTGGAGCGAGGGTTTCTGGCAGTGGTCTACGGTGGTGCAGAAGAAGGGGCCTACCTCTGCGATCACCCGGGTGTCGAGGAAATTCACATCACCGGCTCCCACCATACGGTGGAGGCCATTGTCTTCGGTTCCGGAGAAGAAGGACAACGGCGCAAGGAAGAGCGCAAGCCCCGCCTCACCAAACCTCTCTCTTCAGAGCTCGGAAACGTCAGCGGAGTCATCGTCGTCCCTGGCCCCTGGACTTCTTCCGACATCGAGTACCAGGCCGAAAATCTGGTGTCCTCTTTGACCAACAACGCCGGATTCAACTGCAATGCGACTCGCATGGTGATCCAACACAGTGGCTGGAATCAGCGACGGGAGCTCCTCGATGCCCTGCGCCGACGATTGAAGACGACTCCGAATCGGGTCGCTTACTACCCAGGAGCCGAAGATCGCTTCGACGCTTTCCTGGCAGCCCACCCGGAGGCGGAGACCTACGGCAACCGCAGCGGCGGAGAGCTACCCTGGGCGCTGATTCCCCAACTGGACCCGACCCAGGAGCAAGACATCTGCTTTCAAACCGAAGCCTTCTGCTCGGTGTTCGGGGAAACGGCCCTGGAAGCTGACAACCCGGCGGACTTTCTGAACCGCGCTGTCGAATTTGCCAACGACGTTCTTTGGGGCACCCTCAACGTCACCCTTTTGATCCACCCCGCCTCTCTCCGAGACCCGGAGGTCCGAGATGCCCTCAACCGGGCCCTGGAGAGCCTGCGCTTCGGGACCGTCTCGGTCAATCACTGGGCGGCGGTTGGCTTCGGCCTCATGAGTACCACCTGGGGAGCCTTTCCCGGCCACGACCTCTACGACATCCGCAGCGGCAGCGGTGTCGTCCACAACACCTTCATGTTTGAAAGAGCCGAGAAAAGTGTGCTCCAAGCCCCCTTCAAGACTTTTCCCAAGCCCCCTTGGTTCGTTTCTCATGGTTCCACGGACACCCTGGGGGAACGCTTGGCCAACTTCGAAGCCGAGCCGTCCGTTTTTAAGTTACCGGCCGTCTTCTGGCATGCTCTTCGAGGTTGAGTCATTGGACGCGAGCCGGAAAATCAATTCGAAACCCCTAACAAAACCCGGCGTATCAACCTCTGGTAGCATGCCCTATCCCGAATCTACTCAGTCTGGTCCCCCTGGATGGACCGACTCTCTCGATCCAACAATCTCAATCCTTACTGTGGAGGTTTTCAACATGCTTCGCACCTGCACTTCCGCCCTGATCTGCGCTGCTCTCGTGCTGGGTTGCCAGCCCGAAGACGCACCTTCCGGAGCGGCTCAACAGGAGGAGGCCGAGGCCTTCCTCTCTACCTATACTGAGCAATTCCTAGATCTTTACTACAAAGCTGCCGAAGCTGAATGGCAAGCGAATACTCGAATTGTCGAAGGAGATGACACCAACCGTCTCAAGGCGGAAGCGGCGCAACAGGCCCTAGCCGACTTTACCGGTTCCACCGAGAACATCGAGCGCGCTACAAAGTTAAAAGAGTACGGTGACATCCTCACTTCTCTACAACAAAAACAATTGAGCGCTATCTCCTACCAAGCCGGGAATTTCCCTCAAGTAGCGGCGGAACTGGTTGCAGAACGCATCTCTTCCGAAACGATCAACAACGAGAAGCTCTTCGGTTTCGAATTCTCCATCGATGGAGAACCGGTCACCACCAACGACATCGATGATCTGTTGGAGAATTCCAACGACCTGGCCCGCAGGCAGGCTGCCTGGGAGGCTTCCAAGGAAGTGGGAAAACCTCTCAAGGAAGGCCTGGAGACCATGGTTCGGCTGCGCAACGGCACCGTTCAATCGGTCGGCTACGAAGACTATTTCAACTATCAGGTGTCCGACTACGGCATGGGCACCGGCGACATGATGGAGCTTCTCGAAGGTTTCATCCACGATATCTGGCCTCTCTACCGCGAGCTTCACACCTGGGCCCGCTATGAGCTCGCCGAGACCTATGGCGAAGAAGTACCAGACCTTCTACCCGCCCATTGGCTTCCCAACCGCTGGGCTCAAGATTGGGCGGCGTCGGTGAAGGTCGAGGGCATCGATCTCGATTCCGTACTGGCGGACAAAGATCCGGAATGGCTCGTCAAGCAGGGAGAGGACTTCTTCGTCAGCCTCGGCTTCGATCCCCTTCCCCCTTCCTTCTACGAGAAGTCTTCTCTCTACCCGGCTCCTGCAGACGCCGACTACAAAAAGAACAATCACGCCAGCGCTTGGCACATGGATCTTCAGAACGATCTGCGCAGCCTGATGAGCGTCCAGTCCAATCAAAGATGGTGGGCCACAGTCCACCATGAGCTAGGACACATCTACTACTACCAGGCCTACACAGTTCCTGAAGTCCCGCCCCTACTCCGGTCCGGAGCCAACCGGGCGTTCCACGAAGGGGTTGGAACCATGCTCGGCATGGCTGCCACCCACAAACCCTTCTTGGTTGGCCGGGGGCTGATCGAAGAATCTGCCGGTTCCGAAGAAGCCGAACAGGCCAACCAGATTCAGGCCCTACTCCGAGAGGCCTTGGACTCGGTGGTGTTCATTCCCTTCGCCGCCGGCACCATGAGCCACTTCGAGCGGGATCTCTACGCTGGAGGCCTCGAGCCGGAGCAGTACAACCAGCGGTGGTGGGACTACGTGCTGCAGTACCAAGGGGTTGTTCCTCCTAGCGAGCGAGGGGAAGAGTTCTGCGATGCTTGCACCAAGACCCACGTCATTAACGACGCAGCGCAGTACTACGACTACGCTCTGTCCTACGCCATCCTGCACCAGCTCCATGCCCACATCGCTAACAACATCCTCCACCAGGACCCCCGCAACACCGACTACTACGGCAGCAAAGAGGTCGGCACCTTCCTTCGTAGCGTGCTCTCCCTGGGGGCGACGCAGGATTGGCGGGAAGTCTTGGTCAACACCGTTGGTGAGGATTTCAGTGCCAAGGCCATGTTGAACTACTTCGAACCTCTCATGGGTTATTTGAAGCAGCAGAACGAAGGCCGGGCACACACTCTTCCGGACCTATCGGGCTAGGAAGAGAGCCTCAGTTCTGTCTTAGACCAGGCGACACCTGAAGAGTGCGGGAGGCGCGCTCCAACTCCTGGTGATTGACCTGAGGAACGGCCACCATACGCTCCCGCAGCTGCCGCAAGACCGGCGCTGTGGGAGTCGTGTCCGCTTCCAAGACCCGAGTCAGCTGAACGAATTGGCTCCGGTTCGCCTCGGTAGACTGGGCGATGTTTTGTACCTGTTCGGAAACGACCTGGCTGGCCTCGGTGACCTCATCGAGGCGCCCCTGAAGTCGCTCGAAGTCCGCTTTGATTCCGCTCTTGGAAACCTCGACGCTTACCCCGGTCCAAACCGACAACCCGAGAAGCACCACTCCCATGGCGCCCAAGAAGCCCCCACCCATCCCCAGCTGCTGCTTGCGCACCCAGACATAACAAACCGAGCCCAACATCACGCTGCCCATCGCCAAGCCGACGGCGTAGACTACAGATTCCATAGCGGCTCCTTTCTGACTCAAAAAAAGAGCCACCAGTATGACATCCACAGCCCCAACCAACAGCCAAGGCCACCGGAGGCTTCGTAGGATATTTAGAGAGCTCGGCCCTCACTAGGTTTCGGGCACCAGAAGACCGGATCGCAGCACGAGGCCATCGAGTTAACCAACTGGAGGTGTACCATGCGCATTCATCACTCCCGAAGGACAGCCCTGCGAAGGGGTCCTACCAGCCGGCGATTGGAACCTAGGCAGAACCTGCGACGGTTGTTTCCTGGGTCCTGGGTCCTGGCTTTCCTCCTGCCCCTCCTAGCCTGTGCCCCAGCCCAAGCCGGCGCCTTCGAAGAGTATTGGTACCGAGGCAAGGCAGAGATCACTAGCTACCGTTTGGAGCAAGCTCGTTACGGCGAAGCCCATCCCGGCCACTCGGTTCTGGTCTACGTCACCGAGGAGTTCTCCCGCAGCAAGCAAGTGAAATTGGACAACCCTCGGCTCGCCGGAGACGATGCCGTCAAGATTCTCAAGCTCAATGCCACCAAGAAGTTCAACACGGGCATTTACCCCTATTCCATGATGGCCTCGGTCTTCTCCCCCATCGATGCCAATTCCGACCCCTTCGCTCTCAAGGTCACCACCTCTTCCCAGGAGTGGTGCGGTCACACCTGGACCCAACTCAACCGCGCGGACGATGGGTACCGGGGAGAGCTTCGATCCTATTTCGAATCGGAAGGAGACGAAGTTCTCCGGATAGACGGAGTCCAATTGGAAGACCAGCTCTGGAACCTCATTCGGTTGGCACCGGAAACGCTGCCCACGGGTGATATCACTCTCCTTCCGGGAACCTTCTATGAACGCTTGCGCCATGCCGATTGGAAACCGAAGGCAGCCCGAGCGACCTTGATACCTGCAGAGGGCAAACCTGGGCAGATGACCTACACCCTGACTTACCCCAGCCTCGGACGCACTCTGGCGATTCACTTCAACAAAGCCTTCCCCCACGAAATCGAAGCTTGGGAAGAGACCTTCACCTCCGGCTTCGGCCCTGGAGCGAAACCCCTCACCACCCGAGCCGTTCGTAACAAGAGGATTCTCTCGGACTATTGGAATCGCAACTCCCTGGAAGATCTGGCCCTACGGAGTCAGCTCGGCCTGGAGTAGCCGAGGCGAGCTTCAAGGGCAGTGGGTCTGGAGCCCCTTGCTTTCGAGACGGTAGCCTTTTGAGTGAAACTAGTCTTGGAGATAGTGCCCTTGGAGACGATGCCCTTGAGAGCAGAGACTTCGAGAGCAGCGACTTCGAGGGCAGCGACTTCGAGGGCAGCGACTTCAGGCCAAGGGCCTCAGGATGACCAGCTTCGACAGTGCTGGCTCTAAGAGTGCTCGCTCTGAGAGTCCTAGCAAGAGCGGTCCGCTCCCCCCAAAAGGGAGCGCCCCTGCTAGAATCTACCGATGCAACGAACTCTGATTCCCTTACTCCTGCTGCCCCTTCTGTCCCTGGCTGCCACCGCCGAGGATTTCCCCTCGGAAGTGACTCTGCCTCTCGCTGATTTTGCCGTGGACGAATACGGCCAAGCAGCGGTGGAGACGCTCCAGGACTTGGTGAAATTCAAGACCGTCTACGAACCCGGCACGCCCAACAGCGCCAACCCGGAATTTCAGGCCATGACGGCCTATCTCGAAAAAAAGGCCAAGAAATTGGGCTTTGATTTTGCTGATCACGGTGAAGTCGTGGTCATTGGAATGGGTAACAGCACGGACCGACTGGGGATCATCACCCACGGCGACGTTCAACCCGCCGATCCCTCAAAATGGACCGAGAGCCCGTTCTTTCTCGACACCCAGAGCGAGCCCGGAAAATTCATCGCTCGCGGCGCGGAGGACGACAAAGGCCCCATCGCTCTGGCTCTCTATGCCATGAAGGCTCTTTCGGATACCGGCATGGAACTGCGGCGGCGGATCGAGTTGACCATTTCCTATACAGAAGAATCGAATTGGCAGCCTTTTCAAGCCTTTCTGGAGGAAAACCCTCCACCACAGATCAACGTGGCCCTGGACGCTCAGTATCCGGTAGTGATTGCAGAAAAAGGGTTTGGTGGCTTGCGCATTCCCATCCCGGCTACGAAAGACACCGGGAGCAGCCGCAAGCCCCGGCTCGAGGTATTTACCGGAGGCGCCTTTCTGACCCAGATTCCCGAAGACGCCAGAGCTGAAATCTCCCGACCCACTGCGAAGCTAGAGCGACGCCTTCTCGCCGCAGCCCGCTCCTACCCCAATGTCGAGTTCCGTTTCACTCCCGGTCCGGATTCCCTGACCATCGAAGCTCGGGGCAAAGCCGCCCACTCCTCTGAGCCCTGGGCTGGACAGAATGCTCTGAGCCATCTGGCGGCTGTCTTGGGAGTTCACCGCTGGCCCGACTCCCAAGCGGCCCGCGCCGTGCGCTTCGCCAACGACCTGGTGGGCCTCGGTCACAATTCTGAGCTATTTGGTGACTCCGCTTACTCCCATCCATTCATGGGCCCCATGACCCTCTCGTGGACCCTGTTGGAGCCCTGGGGGGATGACGCTCTGAGAGTCAGCTTGAATTTCCGCCGACCCGTAGGCAGGAGCGGTGACCAGGTAGAAACGAGCTTTCGCACGGCCTTCGACGCTTGGAAGAAAAAGGCTGGATATGAGGACCTAGAGGTCGAGGTGCTCGTGTCGGATCCCCACTACACCGAAGACGCTCCCCATGTCCCCGTTCTACTAGATATTTTCGAGCACTTCACCGGTCAGAAGGCCCCGAAAGCTCTGTCCATTGGTGGCGGAACCCATGCCCGTCTGGTTCCAAACGGGGTCAATTTTGGCCCGTCCATGCCAGGAGAGGACTACACCGGCCATACGGAGCACGAGTTCTTGACCATCGACCAATTCGCTCTCAATCTAAAAATGTACGCGGCAATGTTGGCAGAACTGGCGGCTCGACAATGAATACAGATCTGGAAGGATCGGAAGCGGTGACCCAGGGTATTCGGGTGGTAGTGGAACCCCAGTACTTCGCTGAGAGATCCGTCCCGGAGCAGGGATTGTGGTTTTTCCTCTACACCGTCACCATCTCCAACGAGGGTCTCGAGAAAGCAAAGCTGGTGACTCGCCACTGGATCATCACCGATGGAGACGGTAGTCAGGAAGAAGTCAAGGGACCCGGAGTGGTTGGCGAAACCCCGGTTCTCGCCCCCGGTGAATCCTTCAGTTACACCTCCGGCTGCCCCCTCTCTCACCCCTTCGGCTCTATGCGAGGCACCTACCAGATGGTGGCCGAAAGTGGGCATAGTTTTGACGCTGAGATCGCCACATTTGAACTGGTAGGGCCCTATACGGTGCATTGAGCCCCTGCCCAGCGGGAAAAGGCCATCCAGAACGTCGATCCAGCACGGGCCACCCAGAGTAGGTACCGAACCATGCCGAGATCGAGATTCCCATGCCAAGGAGGCGCTGCCAAACTCCCTGGTCGCTGCCAAACTCAGAGACGGGAACTCGACGCGAATAACGACTCGTGAATACGCTCCCCACAGGGAACCCCCTTTTGGCAGGCCGTAGGCCGCAACCCAACTCCTGTCGTTACGTATTCACCTCTGAGCCATCTATGTCTCAACAACCGAAAAAAGGAGTCCGCCGATGCTCTTTGGTCACCCTCGCCAAGCCCTGACAGCCCTTTTGGTCCTCATTTCCTTTGGCGGTGTTGCTGCCGCAGAGAGCAGCGATTGGCCCCAATGGCGAGGCCCGCAGAGAAACGGTCACGGTTCGGATACCGGCTTGCTCCAGAGCTGGCCCGAGGCGGGTCCTCCCCTGGCTTGGAAGAAGACCGGCCTGGGCGGAGGTTTCTCCAGTGTAGCGGTGGCCGGCGACAAGATCTTCACCATGGGGGATCTCGGCGACGCCCAATACGTCCTGGCTCTCGATCGCCACAAGGGAGCCCACCTGTGGAAGGTCAAGATCGGTCCTTCCTGGGAGGATCAATATCTCGGCCCCCGCTCGACACCGACGGTGGATGGCAATCGCGTTTATGCCTTGGGCACAGAAGGCACTCTCCTCTGCCTGGATAGCTCCACGGGGAAAATTGTCTGGCAGCGGTCCCTAATCAAAGATTTCGGCGGTCGCATGATGAGTGTCGGCGACGACGGCACCTATAACTGGAAGTTCAGCGAGTCTCCTCTGATTGATGGTGATCGAATCTTGGTGACCCCAGGAGGCCCACAAGCGGCAGTCGTGGCTCTCGACAAGAACAGCGGAAAGGAAATCTGGCGCACGGCCCTACCGAAGTTCGGTTCTAAAGGACTAGACGGCGCCGGATACTCCTCCATCGTCATCAGTAATGGTGGTGGCGTTCGTCAATACATTCAACTCCTTGGCCGTGGCCTCATCGGTCTCGAAGCCAAGACCGGGCGCTTTCTTTGGGGCTATGACAAAGTGGCCAACGAGGTCGCCAACATTCCAACTCCGTTGGTCCAGGGTGACTACATCTTCGCTTCCAGCGGCTATGGCACCGGAGCGGCTCTATTGCGCCTCACCCAGAACAAGACGGGAGTGCAGGCTGAAGAAGTCTATTTCCTCACCGCAGACACCTTCCAGAATCACCATGGCGGCATGATCCTGAAGGACGGCTATGTCTATGCTGGAACGGGCCATAACAAAGGCTTTCCCATCGCGGTGGAGCTGGCAACGGGCAAGATCGCCTGGGGCCCGGAACGCAACAAGGGGTCCGGCTCCGCAGCTGTCGCCTATGCGGACGGCCACCTCTACCTGCGCTACCAGAACGGCCTCATGGTGCTCGCGGAGGCGACCCTCGAAAGCTATCGGGAAAAGGGTTCTTTCCCCATCCCCGACGCCGAAAAACCCAGCTGGCCCCATCCAGTGATCGCCGGTGGAATGCTCTACCTCCGCGAGCAGGACACGCTGCTGGTATACGACTTAGTCGCCCCTAAGCCTCCAAAGGCAGCTGCCGAAAAGGACCAAGCTTCCACCCGCTAGTATTTCCTTCTCATCCACTCGTGGTGAGGGAAAGAATTTGTTGCTGGAGATATCACCGAAGTATCTCCGCTCGGTTCCTCTATGGAGAAAGCTTAGTCTCTTTCGAAAACCCGGCACATTTTATCGGTGAGAATTTTCCCATTTCTTGTGGGGCAAAATTGACCGACAGCAACTCCTATGAAAATAACAGTACATATTTTCACAAGGAGAACATCATGCTGAGAAATCTTTCGAAGCGACTGACTTGTTACGCGATGACCTTTGCCTTCGCCCTCGTCCTGACTTCCGTCGCAGGAGCGGATGTCACCACCGGTAACGGTTCCAATGCCCATGGCACTGCCACTGGTACCGTGACAAGTGTGACCTATGATTCCAACGGAAATCTCAGTAGCGTTGAGTTCACCGACAACGATGGGAATACCAACACGATCACGAACGGAGAGATCGACAACGACATCTCTGATTTCGGCAAGCAGTTGGAAAAAGCTTTCGACAATGACAACGAAGTCACCATCACTTCCGACATGGGCGACATGACCGGTTTGACCCGGAAAAAGAAGCCGAAGCCAGCCCCCGAGCCCGTGCCCCACGAACAAGAGCAGCAGCCTCATAGTCAAGATCGGTAATTTCGTATTCTCTTTTCCCCCGAGAGCCGGCCTCTCGGGGGATTCCTAGCTGCCAGGAGAAAAGAAGAAGCTATCGCGAAGTCAGGGCGTCGTGGCCGTCCAAGCGGATGTATCGCCGCTTTCGAAGCCGTCCTCGAAAAACGGTACTGGCCCACCGCAACTGACCACCGCTCGAATCCCAAAGTCTCCCGAGACACCGAGCAGGCAACTCGAAAACCAGGCACTCGGTGGAATCGCAAAGATGCCGTTTCGTCCCGCCTGGCAGCCGTCCGTGTCGGTCACCAGACTAGGCCCGACCGCTGGAGGGCTTTCCAGGAACTTGAAGCCGACGGCAAAAGTCTCGTCCTGAGCCACGGCGACCGGCTGAGGTACGGCGAACTCGTTTTCGAATCCATCGCTCAGCACGGGTCCGGGAAGGTCGGCGAGCACGGCTCCGGGTGTTGGGAAAGTCCCGGCCTCCATGATCCGCACCCATTCCCCGATGGTATCCAGGGCTCCCCCGGTGAACGACAACCAAATGATTCGCACGTGGGTGATGGTCCCGTCGCAAGGAGAAGTGAGCCAGGCTGCACCGATCTCTCCAGCTACGAACCCTGCCTGGACGGCGGCGGTACCAAAGTCGACGATGGAGTCGTTCTGAACCACCGTTGGCTGGGCGCCTAGGGGGCTAGCCCAACCTAGGGCGCCGGCCCAACAGAGGCCCATCAGTCCCAAGATGCCCCAGGTGTTCCCCAAGAGCCGCCGGCTCACACAGGTCGTTCTCTCTAAATCCCTGCTTAGTGATCTGTGATTCATATCGAGATCTCCTCCCGGGGGGGCAGGTTCGGGAAAGGAGCCCTTGCTTCATTGACCTCTCTCAATCTCTCCACTGGCACGGCAGCCAGATGGCGTGACGAGAGCAAAAACGAGGCAGGCTCTGCCCGGATTCCGATTAGGTGGAACGAGGATATATGCAGTCACCAGATCTTACAAGAATACTGCAACTGCGTTTCCACTCTATCCGGCGTCTCACAACGAGCTCAGAGCCGTTACCAAGGTGAGGAGAAGCAACAAAGCAGGCCAGGATGAAACCGTGGCTGAACGGCAAAAGACTTACTTCCTGGGACACAAGGTACACTGGCGCCATGAACATCCTCCAAATGAGATCTTTCCTCGCCGCCTCAGTCATCGGTCTTTGCTTAGGCCCCCTGGCGTGCTCCCACCACCAGTCGAGTCAAGCTGAATCGGCGGAGGCACAAAAACCTTCCGAGGGAAGCTGGGAGAGTTTCGATACCAGCTCCACCGCAAGCCTACGGGGACTGAGTGCCGTCGATCGAGAAACCGCCTGGGCGAGCGGCACCGGTGGCACCGTCCTGCGCACGGAAGACGGTGGACAGACCTGGAAGAGCCTTCTGGTGCTGGGAGGAGAGGACCTCGACTTCCGCGACGTACAGGCTTTGGGGAACGGCGTCGCCGTCCTCATGACCGCCGGCCAGCCGGCTCGGCTGTACCGTACAGAGGATGGAGGGCAGTCCTTTTCCCTCGTTCATGAGAGCTCCTACCCTGGCGCCTTTTTTGACGCCATGGCCTTCTGGGACGACCAAAGGGGGTTGGTGATGAGTGACCCGGTTGAAGGAAACTTCTTGCTACTCGAGACCCGTGATGGAGGGCGTAGCTGGCAACGGCTCCCCATCGCCAGTCTACCGGTTCCCCGGGAGGGAGAAGCCGGTTTCGCCGCCAGCGGCAGCAACCTCGCCGTGGGACCGAAGGGTCGTGCCTGGCTCGGCACCGGAGGGGGCGCGGCCCGGGTCCTCTACAGCGAAGACTTCGGCGCCAGTTGGAAAGTGTCGGAGGCTCCCCTCGCCCACGGGGAAGCCTCACAAGGGGTGTTCTCGGTCGCTTTTCGGGACTCTCTCCACGGCATCGCTGCCGGCGGTGACTACTTGCAGCCGGAGCTGGCAGAACGCTCTCTCGCCATCACCCGGGACGGCGGAACTACCTGGACTCCAGCCTCGACCCTCCCCCCCTCTGGCCACCGTGCCGCCGTGGTGTTCCTAGACTACCGCCCCGACCCAACGTGGGTCAGCTGCGGCCGTGCCGGCTGCGACATCTCTGAAGACGACGGTACCCGTTGGAAGCGGCTCTCGGAAGAAGGCTTCTACACCCTCAGCGCCGCCCCGGACGGTAGCCTCTGGGCAGCGGGATCAGAAGGCCGGGTGGCCCGCTGGAAAGCGGACCACCGGCCAACTGGGGACTGACTTAGCCCTTTCTTCTCTCCAACTTTGTCGCGAGGTGCCGTAGATCCCGGGGAACCCAAGGAAAAAAGTGAGTTCTGCGACGCAGGCATGATGTTTCTCTGCCGAGAAGCAGAATCGCCTTTTGACGCCGGAGATCCTGGGAGATACGGAGCCGCAGAAAAAGTTGATGTAAAGGAAGGGTTAGCCCAGACCGATGATCTCGATCCGCATACCGGCGCGAATCGTCGTTTTCTGCTTCATCTCGAGTCCTCCAAGAGTTGTTTTTCGAAAATGGTTCGGAACTCCCCGAGCCATTCTTCCGAAGCTTCTATCGGCTAATCATTCCAAACGAACACTCCTGCACGAATCTTGGTCTTGGTAGCCATTCTTTTCACCTCCTTTCCCACAAAGTTTTCTATCGATTCAACTGGAGATCTCTAAAAAGGATCTTCAGAGTGAAAATCTCACCGCTGGGAGGGAGGCGGGAAACCCATAGCCCCATGGTTCGGCTCTACCTTCCCTTTCGCAACGGGCGTGGGAGAAGTGGGAGCGAGACCGAGAACTTGATCGAGCAAAGACCGAGTGACCAGCGCATCTCCTTCGAACTCACCAAAGGAGAAGTCACGCCCGGTCCCGGAACAACTACCGGAGAATGCGGTGAAGTCTGAGTTGCCGGCGAACCCAGGGTAGTCATCATCCATACGCAGGACGTATGAGTTGACGGCGCGGATCACCCAAGTACTGGTCGTTAGGTCGAAGACGAAATTAGGACCGCCGGAATCTCCAGCACAGCCCCATCCTTCCCCACCGCCCACTCCCCAGGAATACGCTTGGTTATCGATTTCGATATAACCCGTGGCTGGGTCAAAGGTATTTTGATAGAAATTGAAGAGATTGTTGTCTATCTGGGTGAATTTATCGAAGTCCAACACCAGTTGAGTATGGTTATTGAGAAAGGGGGTTCCATCCACTTCCACTCCGAAGTTTCCCAGACCAAGAGAATCCCAGCGATTTACCGCCCAGCGCTTTTGGTGGTCGTAGGAATTCAAGTCGCAATCATCAACCCCGTCGCCGCCGTAGCCGCTACACCCGAAGCCAAATTTCACGAAGAGACCTGGGCCAAAGGGCTGGGTCGAGGAATCGCTCACCTGGTAGGCAGTCGCCAGGCCGCTCATTGGAGACTCGAAATAGATCAGAGCTAGGTCGTAGCCAAACCTGACTCCCACATAGGACGGATGAACTAGCACCTGATCCGACAACACGCAGCCCGGGGCATCGCCGTGACAGGTTTGATAGGTCGTCGGCAAGCCCTGCTCGTCGATCTCTACCGAAACCTGGCGCACCCGAGGGTCATCAACACAGTGAGCTGCAGTGAGAACCGCTCTGTTCTGGGGACCAGTCGGGGTATGTATCACTGCCGCCGAACAGGTCAGAGAACGATCCGTTCTCAACACTTCGATCTCTACGACTCCATCCGGATTGATGGCTGGTAGATCGGTCAGCAGAAACACATGCTGATTGATATCGAACAGACCCGTCACCAAGTGGGGGTCTGGTACGTTGGGATCACCGGATGCCGGGTTCGCGCTAACGATCCCCCAGGCAGCAGGGCCGGTCACCACCGCCGCGACGATTGCCAAGGCAGAAACGAAAAATGAGAATTTCATATTGTCCTTTCCCATCTGGAGAGCCGATGGACGGCCCTCGGTTGTTTTCCTTCAACCAACGACGCGAAAGGAATCGAGGGAATCCCTCATCCTTTGGTTAAGGCGAGGGAAACGAGGCCTGGCGAGAACTGTAGCGGTGAGAAGATCAGTGAGAGGCAAGGTCGGAGGCATCAAGGAGGGCTGTCGCTTCGATGACGACCAGGTCGGGCTGCTTGGCGGATCTCCCGTCACCGGACGAAATACCCCGAGAGTGGCGCCAAACCCAAGGTACGAGAAAACGCCAAACCCAGGCGATCTCGGCCCCCAGAAGTTGGAGAATTCCGCGATCAAGACTTTCTTCGAGGGGCAGCGACCAGCCTTGGTTGGTACCGGGCAAACCCAAGGCATGAGCCAAGGCAGCAGCGATTCGCTCGTGCCCCGCGGAGTTGGCGTGGAGCCGATCATCACTCCAAAGCCGGGGATCTGAAGCGACCGGATGGGCAGCCAAGTCGACCAGAAGAGAACCGGACCGAGCACAGATTCCCCGTAGCGCTTCATTGAGAGCCTGAACCCTTGGCCACACGGCTCGAGCCAGAGGCATGACGGGAGAAAGATCTGGCAGAGTGAAAGTCAAAACGGTGGCACCGGCTTTGGTCAGAGAACCATGCATGAGCTCCAGGTCCGCTGCTACTGCCGACAGGTCAAACTGGCTCGCCACCACATCGTTAGTGCCAGCAAAAAGGGTCGCCAAGTCGGGACGAAGGGCCAAGGCCGGCTCCAGCTGTTCTTCCAAAATACGGCGAGTACGGCGGCCCCGCACCGCTAGGTTGGCATATTCGATCGACCCTTGGGCCAGGGCCAGGCGTTCCACCAGTCGGGTTGACCACCCTCGGTAACCGCCTTGGCCATCCGGATCTTCCAGACCTTCCGTCGAACTATCGCCGATGGCTACATAGCGTTCGAATCGACGACCCGAAGAGGTTTCCGCCCGCTGCTTCATGATGCCGGATCTTACTCTGTTTCTCCCCTCGACGGCGGAATGGGCCAAGAGAGCTGGGAGCGTTTCCTGCAAAGACCTTTGGTGACTGGCGGAGCCCCGGGAGAGGTCCCTCAGGCTGTTGTTGCCCATGGGACCCGGTTGGCTTCTTCATTAGAGGCCCTGGCCAGAGGGGCCATTTAGTCGTGGCGTAGGGCAACCATCGGATCGATACGAGTCGCCCGGCGGGCCGGTACCAGATTGGCCACCAAAGCCACCCCTAGGAGCAACAGGGGTACGGCGGTGAAGGTCAACAGATCCGTCGGCTCGATCCCATAGAGCCAGCGGCCAAGTAACCGACCTGCGGCAACCGCAAGGGCCAAACCCAACGCAAGACCGAAGACGACCAGGGTCATCCCCTCCCGGACGACCAACCGCAACACGTCCCGGCGGTGGGCACCGATGGCCATCCGAATCCCCACCTCTCGGGTTCGCCGGGCCACCGAATAGGCCACCACTCCATAGAGCCCCACGGAGGCGAGTACCAGGCCCAACAGGCCGAAGGCTGCCAGCAGGACCGCGCCAACCCGGGCCGGGAAGAGCATGATGGCCAAGTGATCGGTGATCGTGCGGATATCGAACAGAGGCAGATCCGGGTCCATGACTTCGAGCTCCTGCCGAATCGTTCGTAGCAACTGAGCTTCATTTCCCTGACCGGCCACGATCAAGCTCATGAAGGAGGTATAACTTTGACGATAGGGTTGATAGACGAACGGCCGCGGCTCTTCCCCCAGGGTTCGGTACTTCCCCGTGCGAGCGACCCCTATGACCTCCAGATACGGCTCGTCGGTGTCGAAGCGCAGGGTCTTGCCCAAAGCGCTCTCTCCGGGCCAAAAGCGCTTGGCAGCTTCTTCGTTGACAATCACGACGCCCGGGGCTCCGGAATCGTCCTGGGGGGAGAAGCTTCGCCCCCAAGGTACGGCGATACCCATGGTTTCGAAATAACCGGGCCCCACCTTGGTGAAATCTACCTGGGGCCAGTCGTCATCCTCTTTCGCTGCAGCCCCTTCGATATCGATGCCGCGAAGCCGAACGCTGAATCCCAAGGGCAGGCTCTCGGCGAGAGCCGCAGAGCTCACTCCCGGCAAGGCTTCTACCCTCTCTTCGACCCTCTCCAGGAACAGACGACCTTCGGCTTCGGAGTAGGAGCCACCCAGCCCCAGGGCCAGCGATGCCACCACTCCTTGACGCAGATCAAACCCTGGATCAATCGCCTGAGCACTGGCCAGGCTACGTAGAAAGAGCCCAGCACCGAGCAATAACACCGTCGATACAGCTACTTGGATCACCACCAGGAGATTGCGGAGCCCGAGACGACGGTAGCCACGCCCGATACTGCCCGACTCGTCTCGAAGGGCAGACACCAGATCGGGACGGGACGCTTTGATGGCCGGCGCCAAGCCACTCAGCAATCCGGTTCCGAGAGCGAGAAGGAGGGTAAAGCCGACCACTCGTAAGTCGAGTCCCAAATCCACCGCCAAAGGAAAAGGCAGGGGGGGCTGAAACTGCACCGCCAGGCGAGACAAAAGCAGGGCGAGGAGCAGACCGAGAGCTCCTCCAACCAATGCCAACAAGAGGCTTTCCAACATCAGCTGACGCAGCAGTTGCCCTCGCCCGGCCCCAAGAGCCTGGCGAACGGCGATCTCACGACGCCGGTCGGAAGCTCTGGCCAGGAGCAGATTGGCAATATTTGAGCAGGCGATCAGCAGTACCAGGCCGACTACCGCTAGAAGAAGACCGGCGACTCCAAAGAGCTGACCGTCCACTCCCGGGTTGAAGGCGACCTCCCGACTCGACACCAGAGTGATACCCCGGCCCTCGTTGGTGTCCGAATGCTCCTCGCCCAATCCAGCCGCTAGATTGTCCATTTGGGCCTGGACCTGCTCCATGCTGGCCCCCTCGGCCAGCCTCCCCTTGAGAAAAAAGGAGCGCGCCCCTCGACGTTCCAGACGAGGACTCTCCGCCACCTTGTCGTACATCTGCAAGGGAATCCAATAGTCCGCAACCAGAGCTGGGAAGGTCCCGGCGTAGAGTTCCGGGGCGACTCCAACGATGGTAAAAGTCTGCCCGTTGAGCTTCAAACTGCTACCGAGGATCTCCGTGTTCCCGGCAAACTCTCGCTGCCAAAAACCATAGCCCAACAAGACCACCGGATGGCTCCCCAAGGCGCTTTCAGCTTCGGTAGCAGACAGGCTTCGCCCCAAGACCGGACGGACCCCAAGGAGGTCGAAGAAGTTGCTACTCACCGCTTCTCCGAACAAGAGTCTCGTCTTGGCACCATCGTCGTAGGTGGCAATGAACAAGCTGTAGGCCGCCAATCCTTCGAGGAGGGTGGCGTCCTGGCGTAGGTCCAGATAGTCCGGATAGGAGCTGGTCCCATACTGAAAGCCACTGGAGTCACTGGTGTAGATCTCTACCAGCTTGCCGGGATCGCGCACCGGTGGATCCCGGAGCAGGACCGCGTTGACCAGACTGAAAATGGAACTGTTGACACCAATTCCGAGGGCGATGGAAGCGATAGCCAGAGCATTGATACCTGGCCGACGAGACCATTGACGAAGGACCCGGCGAATTTCTGGCAGCAGACGAAGAGGACTCAGTGTATTTTTCATCTTCACAACTAGACGATCCCGAGGGAAAAGATGTTCCACACTTTTCTTCTCGGGGCTCTCGACCTGAGGGGCTTTCCTCGGTATCCTACCCTTTTGCTGGGCGTTTCCGCTTCGCAATGGCCTCACTTCCATGAACCCATTCAAAGCTACTTAGTTACAGCTACCCAGTCAAAGCTATGAGCGAGCCTCTCTTCCCCAGTATCGTGCTGAGCTTGCGAGAGCACATCGACAAGCCCGTGGGATTGATCGCCTACGTCAGGCGGAACCTGCAGAAGGCCGGGCACGGCGAAGCGGCTTTGAAGTTCACCGAAGAAGCTTTTGCCGCGGAACCGGAAGAAATCCTCGGAGTCGCCAGCCGCTACGTGACCATCGAAGATTGAGGCCCTCCCCCTGAGTAAGTGCCGGAAAGGACATCGCTAGACATGTCGGACGATTTAGAAAACGTAGCAGAGACCCAGTCGCCGAAGGAGACTTCGCCGGCACCGGAATCACCAGCGACCTCAGAGCCGAAAACAGCTCCGGCAGAAGTGGCTGATGAGCCAGTCGTGGCAACTGAGCCAGAGGCAGCCCCAGAGCCAGTAACAGCCACCGAGCCCGCCGCGGAGGAGGACTTTGCCTCGGCTCTAGCTGCCTTCGAGGAATCTAGACCTCAAGCCGGTAGCAAGGCGACTCCAAAGGTCGGAGAGAAAATCACCGGTCGCATCGTTTCCTTTTCTCCCAATGCCGCCTTCGTCGACTTGGGCATCAAAGCCGAAGGGATCGTCGAGCTCTCGGAGCTCACCGACTCGGAGGGCAATGTCACAGCCGCCCTTGGCGATACCATCGAAGCTCAAGTCTCGGCCATCGACGGTGAGACCGGCAGCCTCAAGTTACGCGTTCGTCCGGGAGGCGGCTCGGCCATGGCCGACGAGTTGCGCCAGGCCTACGAAAACCGTTTGCCCGTGGAGGGAAAGGTTGGGGCTGTCAACAAAGGCGGTGTCGACGTCTTCGTGGGTACCTTGAGAGCCTTTTGCCCCATCTCACAGCTCGAACGGGGTTTCGTCGAAGACGCGACAGCCTTCGTGGGTGGTAAATATCTGTTTCGCATCACTCGCTTCGAAGACGACAGCCGAGGCCGGGGGCCCAACATCGTCGTCTCCCGCCGAGCACTGTTGGAAGAAGAGGCCCGAGCCAAGGCCGAAGAGACCCGAGCCAAGCTCCATGAGGGCGCTATCGTGCGCGGCACCGTCTCCTCCCTTGCAGCCTACGGAGCCTTCGTCGACCTGGGGGGCCTGGAAGGCTTGCTCCATGTCAGCGAAATCGAACATACCCGGATCGAGCATCCCAAAGAGGCTCTGGCAGTGGGCCAGATGGTCGAAGTCAAGGTTTTGAAAATCGAATCCGGGAAGGATCCCAAAACCGGCCGCGACCGGGACCGGATCTCTCTATCTCGCAAAGCCCTCGCCACGGACCCCTGGGAGGAAGCTGTACAGCGCTTCTCCGTCGGCACCACGACGCAAGGAAAGGTTGTTCGGACGGAGGTCTTCGGAGCTTTCGTTGAATTGGCTCCGGGTCTCGATGGCTTGCTGCACATTAGTGAGTTGGCCAACGAGCGGCGATTGAATCACGCCCGCGAAGCCGTGGAGCTCGGGCAAAGCCTCGAGGTCACAGTCCGGGCCGTAGAGACGGATCGGCGACGCATCTCTCTCGCCCTGGCCTCTTCTACTCCGGAATACGATCTCCAGGGAGAGGCTTATCAAGCCCAACCCTCGGGAGGAGGCGGCTTTGGAGCGATGGCAGATTTTTTCAAGAAAGCCGGGAAATAACATTCCAGTCCAGCCTCGGTTCCGCCGCGGCCGACCTAAAGAACCACCAACCCCAAAACTCATAGAGCGAGTATCTGAAGTCCTAGAGACCACGGGAGAAACCATGTCGGCAAACCGCAACGACGCCTGCCCCTGCGGCAGCGGCAAGAAATACAAGAAATGCTGCATCAACAACGACGGCATCGACCACAGCAAGAAATATAAGATCTCTGCTCTGGCCCTCGTCGTGGTGCTGGCTCTGGCTGCCGGGGTCTACTACTTGGCGAGTAAAGAAGCGTCCGGGATCGTCCTCATTGGGGGCCTGATTTCCATCGGTGCCTATATCGTCTTTAGCGATCCGCCACCTCCTACATCCGGCGGCAGTCCCGGCGCCATCAACTTCGGGCAATAGCCTCGGTAGGAACCCAATCAATGATTTACAACAATATCCTGCAAGCCGTTGGCGGTACGCCCGTGGTTCGCCTCAACCGAATTGGCCAAGGCTTGCCGGTGGAGCTTTACGGGAAATGTGAGTTTCTCAATCCCGGTGGTTCCGTCAAGGACCGCATCGCCGTCCGTATGATCGAACGGTTGGAGGCTGCCGGCGAGATCGACTCCGGCACCACCCTCATCGAGCCCACCAGTGGAAATACCGGCACCGGGCTCTCTATGGTGGCGGCGGTCAAAGGCTACCGCCAGATCATCACCATGCCCGAGAAGATGAGCCAGGAGAAGCAAGTGGTCATGGAGGCTCTCGGTGCGGAGATCATCCGCACTCCTACGGAAGCCGCCCACGACGACCCGGAGAGCCTTCTGGGAGTTGCCAAACGCCTCAACGAGGAAATCGACAACTCAAAGATCCCGGACCAGTATGAAAATGGCAACAATCCGGATGCCCACTACTACGGCACCGGGACCGAGATCTGGGAGGACTTCGGTGCCTCCTTGGATATGGTGGTGGTTAGCGCCGGAACCGGCGGGACGATTACCGGCATAGCTCGTCTCCTCAAGGAGAAGAATCCGGACATCATTGTTGTCGGGGTCGATCCCGAAGGTTCGGTTCTAGGTGGCCGTAGCGAGGTGAAATCCTATCAAGTGGAAGGGATCGGCTACGACTTCATTCCCGACGTTCTGGATCGAGACCTGGTGGATGATTGGATCTACGTCAACGACGAACAGAGCTTCCATATGGCTCGCCGTCTGATCAAAGAAGAAGGCCTTCTCGTGGGTGGTAGCTCTGGCTCATCGGTGGTGGGAATGCTGGAAGCCGTCAAGAAGTATCCTCAGGCGAAGCGAGCTTTGACCCTTCTGCCGGACTCGATCCGCAACTACTTGACGAAGTTCGTCAACGATCAGTGGATGATCGACCACGGATTCTTAGCTGCTACGGAAGCCTAGAAGCCCGAGGAAACCTCTCCGGCGCAGGTTCTTTCCAGCGCGACACGCTTCGGCAAGCTGAAAATAGGTTCGCCCCGGAGCGGCAGGCTTGAGGTTGAGACCCGAAAAGTCGAACCTCTTCGAGTCTCAGGGGCTCACCACCAAAGCGGGCATGGTCTCTTGAGCCGGAGGCCAGGCGAGGACCATGCCCCGTCCGATCCCCTTAGCAGCCTTTTCCCCATAGAGCCAAGCGGCCAGATACATGGAGACATCGAAGCTTCTGGCTCCTCCCTCGGAGGTCAGGGCTTTCCCATCGTGCACGAAGGAAACACCTCGACGAAGGTCGAGGTGGGGAAACATCTCGGCGAAACGATCCTGATCCCCCGGGAAGGTGGTCACCGCCCGACCGTCCAGTAGACCCGCAGCGGCGAGAACGAAGGCCCCGTCGCACAGGGAAACCAAGTAGCGGGCAGACTCCCCCACCTCACGGACCCAGGTCATCATGGCCTCGTTTTGCAAATCGCTGTCCATGCTGTGCTCGGCGCTCGGTACTACCAAGATGTCGATATTGGGCGCGGTCTTGAAGCTGTAGTCCGGCAGTAACCTAAGTCCCTCGAAGGTCCTCACCTCCGACCCGTCCGGTGAAACCGTAAAGACCTCCATGCCTGGATCGGTGTGAAAGCGAGTGTGCTGAAAGATATCGAAAGGCGCCGTCAGTTCGGTGTTATAGACCCCATCGACCACTAAGAAACCCACCGAGAGGGGACGGTCGTGAGGCAGATCCGCAGGGGGAGCGGGCACGCTCCACTTCGGCACAGCGGGTAGCGAACTGGATGCCGGCTCCTCCTTGGCAGGAGGCATTGGCGGATCGGTGCAGGCAGCCAGCAGACTCCAGCAAAACAGCAGGCTGAGGGACGCTGCCCAAGCTCCGCGAGGGAGGCTCCTGGCAACACTGAGTTTCAAATTCTCTGCACTCATTCCAAATTCCTCCCGCGAACAGCTCGCCGTCTAGCATTGACCAGCAAGATTGCTCATCAAGATTGGCCATCGGGATCGCCTTTTCCTGGCCAGGAGCCTCCCCCTCTCCGGCCGGAGAGGAGGGCTCCGGGTTCTCTGATCGGACCCCTTCAGGGAGGGGCCCTACCCAGCCTAGGCCGTGGCGGTCAAGGCAAGCTTGATCAGAACCTCTTCGCGAATCAGGTCGTCGGTCTTGCCGGGGTAGACGATCTCGAAGTCAAAACGATTGATCGAAAACTCCGCCTCAGCGCTGACGCCGGTCTCGCTCAGGGCGATGGTAGCGGGGAAGGAGATCTGTTTGGTCACGCCGTGAAGCTCCAGGTTGCCGGTGACCGTGAAACCGCCACCTTCGGCGCTGGCGATCTCCGTGGTCGTGAAACGAGCGGTGGGGAAATTCTCGACATCGAAGAAGTCCGCACTCTTCAAGTGGCCGGTGAGATTGTCGCTGTCGGACCAAAGAGAAGTGGCGTCGATTTGGACGTCGACACTGGCCTTTTCCAAATTGCCATTGGGCACGGTGATGCCGCCTTCGAAGGACCTGAATCCACCTTCATGACTGCCGGTCACCTTCGAGCCGACGAAGCCGACGGTAGACCCCTCAGCGAAGGAGTAGAGAGTTCCCTCCATGGCAGCCGCTTCGTCCTTAGGGGTCTCAGCGACGGGTTCCGGCTCGGCCTCCTGAACGACAGCGTCTGGAGCGTTGGCTGCCGGGTCCGCGCAAGCCACGGCCAAGAGGCCCAAGCAAAGGGCAAACATGAGAAGAAACGTGGTATTCCGCTGCATAGTCTTCGTCTCCTGAGTTGAGTTTGGACACCCTGAGATCCTGTGGGGATGTAATGTGGTGTCGACCTGAGTCGATTGCCAGGGATCATCAGGGCATCCAGGTCACGTTGCGCGATCGGCAACGAATTTCTGGAAAACGCATCCTATCAGGTCCGACAACTGGAGTCGCACCCTCAAAAGAGGGATCAAACTCCAAGAAGGGTCTCTAACTCCTCAGGGTGATTGGCCCGCAACCGAGCTTCGTCCACATGGATAGCTCCGGCCGAAACCAAAGACGCCAAGGAAGCTTCGAGAGTGCGCATACCTTGGCGTTGGCCTAGGTGAATCTCGTTGTATAGCTTCTCGAATTGCTGTCGGCGAATGTGATGCCGTACCGGATAGGTGGCTCGAAGAATCTCGACCGCCGGCACCCTGCCGCCACCACCAATTCTCGGGATGAGGTGTTGCACTACGATAGCGCTCAGGGCTTGGGACAGTTGGTGGCGGACCTGAGCTTGCTGTTGCGCCGGGAAGACGTCGACCATGCGGTAGATGGCCCGGGTGCTATCACCGGAATGGAGCGTGGAAAAAACCAAATGCCCCGTTTCCGCCGCTGTAAGTACCGCGGAGATGGTCTCCAGATCTCTCATCTCCCCCACCAGGATGACATCCGGGTCCTGGCGCAAGGTCGAGCGTAGGGCTTCGGCAAAACTCGGGGTGTCGCGGCCCACCTCCAACTGCTCCACCACCGATTTCCCCGGCGGGTGTACATACTCCACAGGATCTTCGATGGTGACGATATGGCAAGCCCGAGTCCGGTTGATCTCTGCCACCAAGGCCGCCAACGTACTGGACTTGCCAGATCCCGTTGCCCCACAGAGCAGGACCAAACCCTGGGCTGTCGTCCCCCAGGACGCTAGGCTGTTGGGCAAATTTAGACTCTCAAGACTGGGAATCTCACTCGGTAGCGCCCTCACCGCTGCCGCAAGGCTCCCCCGCTGCCGATGCAGATTGATGCGAAATCTCCGAGTGGTCTTGCCGGAATCACTGGCGCCACCGGCGCCAAATCGTGCTGCCTCCCAGGTCAGGGAAAAGTCTACCGAACCCCGCTGTTCCAGCTTCTGCTTCCGGTAGCCACCGAGATAGGGCTCGAAGAGGGCTGTCATATCCTCAGGGGTCAAGGTGGGCCGCTGGGAACGGCGGAGGTGTCCGTGAAGGCGCAACACCGGGGGCTCGCCAGGCACCAGCAGAAGATCGCTCGCCCCGGTCTCGGCCAGGTCTTGAAACAAGGGTTCCAAGAGCCCAGCCTGAACAGCGGTGGACTGCTCTGGGAGCAGCGAAGCCGATGCCGAGTTACCTCTTTGAACGTCTAGGCCCGCTTCCCCCTGGGGAGCCAGAACTCCGCGCAAGGCCTCGTTGGGGGCAATTTCTTCCAGGGGCAGGTTTTCCCGTGGCAGGTCTTGGGGTGATGGCTGGAGCTCCGTCTTCGAGCCCGCCGACGACCGATTGAGAACCTGCACCAACTCATCCAGATCCGGGTCCGGTAACAACTCACTCATAGTGAGCGAGATCATATCGCGCCCGCGTTGGGAAAGAGATCTCCCGCCCAGTCCACTACCGGGCCAGAGAAATTCGTCTGTTAAGCTTCTACTCTCGAAGTCGGGCTGCTGAGCCCGAAGATCCAATCCCCCGGCTCCCTGAAAGGAATACCGCTATGAAGAAGATCCTGTTAGCGACCATGATGCTCGGCCTTCTCGCGGCCTTCGGCCTGACTTCCACAACCCTGGCAGAAGACAGCTCCGACGCCGTGATGACCTGGACCGGCGAAGTCATCGATATCGCCTGCTACATCCCCAAAGGCGCCAAGGGAGAGGCCCATGCGGGATGCGCCAAGAGTTGCGTCAAGAATGGCCAACCTATGGGTCTACTCACCGATGACGGCGTCGTCTACTTGCTCACCGCGGATCACAAAGACGGTGCACCCTTCGAAGCGCTCAAAGACCTCGCCGGTGAGAACGCTTCGGTGACCGGAAGCCTCGCTGAGAAAGGTGGCATGAAGATGATCAATGTGACTGGCTCGAAAGCGGCCGCCTGATCTCTTATCGCATCTAAAACAAGCGACACGGGCTCTCACCCCTCCCCCTTTGATTCCCGGAAAGGGCCTCTCGAGAGAGAGGACTTTCCTCGCAGAGAGGGGTGGGGCAGCTCCCTTGCACCTCTCTCATGCACCGCCGTTGGAAGCTACTGCTCCTCCTCGCCTCCATTCTCCTCCTAGCGATCCCCGGGTCGTTCCGCTGGCTACTTCTGAAATGGGAGACCAATCCCATCCTAGCCGGCCAGCAACTCGCTCGAGAGAATGGGTGCTGGACTTGCCATTTGCCCTACGGCTCCAAAGAGCTAGGCAATCCTGGTAGCCGCTGGGGTACGGTGCCGCGTTTTCGAGCCGGCAATGCCATGATGTACGCAGCCGATGTCGGGGAGATCGAAGAGTTTATCTCTCATGGTGCTCCCCTTTCTTGGCTGGCAGACTCAAAGATACGGCAACGGTTGGAGAGACAGCCGATTCGGATGCCAGCCTACGGTGACCACTTTTCCTCCGGAGAACTCAGCGATCTGGTCGCCTACGTGGCGGCGGAAGAAGCCCTCATTCAGCCCGGAGGGGATGAGGCAAGCGCCGGAAGGACCTTGGCCTTGCGCCACGGTTGCCTATCCTGCCACGGTGTCGAGGGCTCCGGCGGGCAACCCAATCCCGGGTCCATGGGAGGATTTATTCCAGGGTTCCTCGGAAAGAACTTCACCGACCTGGTCCGCAATGAGCAGGAATTTCAGGAATGGGTTCGAACCGGTACCCTAAAGCGGCTGGAATCGAACTCGGTGGCCGCCTTCTTCTTCCGCCGCCAGAAACTCTCTATGCCCGCTTACGGGGAGGCCCTAGACGAGGTCGAGCTTCAGCAGTTATGGGCCTGGGTGAAGGCCACTCGCTCTTATTATTCATCCCGGAAAGACCCCATCCGGAACCAACCTTGAGGCAGCCCTTGCTCAAATCCATTCAACAGTTTTTCGAACAAAAAATCCTGCGGCCCCAATCGGAGCCGGAGAATGCCGAACAGGCCCTTCACTTGGCAACAGCGGCCCTCTTCATCGAGGTCGTGCGCAGTGATTTCGAAGTCCACGAGACCGAGAAGAGAGCTGTGGAAGCCTCCCTGGCCAGGCTGTTGGGTCTCGACCCTACAGCGACTTCCGAGCTCGTTGAGCTGGCTGAGCGAGAGGCGGATGAATCGGTCTCCCTCTTCGAGTTCACCAATCTGGTGCACCAGAACTTCACCCCGGAGGACAAGGTGAGCATCATGGAATTGCTATGGGGAGTCGCCTTTGCGGACGGCAAGTTGGACCATCACGAAGAACACCTCATGCGCAAGATCCAGCACTTGCTCCACATTCCCCACAAAGACTTCATTGCCTCTAAGCTGAGAGCCCGAGGTTCTGCTAAGAAGAGCTAGTGGCGTGCGAATCGTAGGTCACGAGACTGCACATCGCTGGGCAAAGAAACTCGACTCGGCTGGGGAGAAAAGGCCCTTCTGCAAATGTCTAGACCAGAGTGTCTTGACCGGACCCAGATCTCTGTCAGGCGGGCTTACCGTAAGCGACGAGGGTCCGTTCGAGGAAGGAACGAAGGAAGGGGATCTGACCCGATCACCGACGGCCTCTAGTAGGCAGCTTCGATCCGACCGGACGCCGACTCGGCCCCGGGGCCACCGGTTCGAGGATGGCTACGGGACGGACTCGGAACTCCCAGTTGCCACATCATGAATCCCAATTCGTCGGCAACGGATTGGATCTGTGCCGCCAGGGGCTTGCCCCGGCCGTGACCGGCGACGCTATCGACCCAAAGTAGAACGGGATCCTGCTCCGGATCACTCACGGAAGAAGCCTGCAACCGCGCCGCCATTTTTCGGGCGTGGAGAGGATGGACACGCACATCGTTCTCCCCGGCCGTGAGCAGCACCGCGGGGTACCGAATACCTGTCTTCACGTTGTGGTACGGGGAATACTGTAAGAGGTAGCGAAACTGTTCCTCATTCTCGCTGGTGCCATATTCGGGCACCCAGTACCGGGCCATCAGGAAGTGCTGATAGCGAACCATGTCGAGTAGGGGAACAGCAGCAAGGACACCAGCGAACAGCTCCGGCCGCTGCACCAAGGCTGCCCCGGTCAGGAGCCCTCCGTTGGACCCACCACGAATTCCCAGATGGGAAGAGCTCGTATAGCCATTCTGGATCAACCACTCGGCCGCAGAAATAAAGTCGTCGAAGACGTTCTGCTTTCTCCCCAACATTCCCGCTGCGTGCCAGGACTGACCGTACTCCCCACCGCCCCGAAGGTTGGCGATTGCCCAAATTCCACCGGCTTCCAACCAGGGGAGCATTCGAACATCGAAAGATGGCGTCAGTGAAATCCCGAATCCACCGTACCCCCCCAAAAGGGTCGGAACCTTCCCATTGAGCTCCAAGCCCTTCCTGTGGACCAGAAACATACTGATGTCGACACCATCCTTCGATGGAAACCAGACCTGGCGCACCTCGAAGGATAGCTCCCCTAGGGGAATCTCCGGCCTCGCCAACAGCTTGCGATCCCCGCTGTCCAAATCCACCAGGTAGATGGTCGGCGGAAGGTCGAAACTCTCGAAGGTGAGAAAGGCCTCACACCGATCCATGGAGGTGCTCAACGAGGCGGAGCCGACTCCCGGCAACTCCAACTCGCCTCGGAGGGTACCGTCGAAGTGGTAAAGCAGAATCCGGCTCGCCGCGTTCTCCAAAAGACGAACGGCCAGGATCTCTTTCGCTAGGGAGACATTCTCCACAATGGCCCCAGGACGCTCCGGCACCACCTCGAGCCAAGCCTCCGGCCGTGGGTCCAGGAGATCCACCGCAAGCACTCGGCTATTGGGAGCATTCAGACTGGTCTTGAGGAAGAGTGTATTGCCGGAGAACAAGCCGGAGCTCACCACTGCCTCTCCCACGATGATCTCTTGGCGTTCAAACTCACCGGTCTGCTGCCAGCGCTGGAAATCCACTACCCAAACGTCGTTGGAGTCGGTGCCAGTCCAATAGCCGAGCAATAACCAACGGGCGTCTTCGCTCAAACTGGCGAAGGGCCCCCAAGTGGTCGCTAGGGGGCCCTCTTTGTCTTGTTCTACCAGGACCACGTCCCAGCGATGGTGGTAGCCCACCCGATGCATTCTGATCTCGCGAGAATAAGGGTCATCGACGTCCGCGAGGCAATGGTAAAGAAAACCTGACGAATCCGGCAGCCAGTAGATGCCTTCTACCTTGCCGGGAATCTCGTCAGACAGCCAATTGCCCGAATCCACCTCCAGGAGGTAGAGAGTCGTATTCTCATCACCGGCTTCAAATAGGGTAAAAGCCGCTAGAGTGCCATCCTGATTGGGCATAAAGGAGCCGAGGGCCGTATGACCCTTTGGATCTAGAGCATTGGGATCCAAAAGGACCCGCCCCTCCCCATGGGGCCCCTGACGAAACTCGATACTCCACTGGGGTTGACCACCTTGGCGCCGCCAAAAAAAGTAGCGGTCCTTGCGGACCATTGGGCTAGCGACCTGGCCAACTTCCAAGAGCTGCCTTAGCCTCTCCTCCAAGCTCTGCCGGCCGGGAAGAGAATCGAGAACGGATCTGGTGCGCTTATTTTGTTCGTTGGTCCACCGAGATACCCGAGCATCGAGAGTCGGATCCGGTTCCGATATCTCCGGTGCGTCACTGCCCTCGAGCCAACGATATTCGTCGGTAACCTCGATGCCGTGTAACACTTCCTTCACGACTTGCAAGTTTTTCTCCGCAGTTTATTCGAGCACAAAAAATCAAATTGAGAGGCACCAGAGAATGCCCCAAGGCCAAGAAAATCCCACCGAGTCTTGTGTTCCAGGCTGCGAACCGCCGTTGCGGAATGCTACCAGATCCGGGAGACTGAAGATTCTATCGTCCCTCCTTGTCCTTCTCCCCGGCCTCGTCGTTTCCGGCCAGAGCCTTCCACGAGACAGGCTCCCTCCCAACGAGGTCACCACAGCCCCTACGGACCTCGAGAAAGTTCTCCTCGCCGAGGGGAGCACCGAGCACCTTCCTTTGCGTTTCGCCCGCCAGATCGCCCCGGATCTGGAAGTCATCTTTCACGAAGAGCCACGACTCGCTTTGGCCCATTTTGCCCTCCAGCCGCTGCCTTTTCTTCCGGCGCCGAAGCTCCCCTCTTCGCCTCCGGGCCAAGCCCAGGGACAGGGGCAGAGGGCCCCAACGCTCTATCTGCGGGCATCGGCCTACCGGGAGACCGATCAGCCCTTGGCTCTGACAGATCTCACTGTAGATTCGACGGACTACCTATTCCACGAACTCCTTTTGGCCTACCTTCGGCTCCATGTCTTAGATACCGGCGCTCCCTACGCTCAATTGTTACGAGACAGAGCCACCGAGCTGCTCCCCAATGTAGCGACAGCGGCCCGCCTCGAGGGCTATCTCAATGGCCTCGCCGCTTTCGGTGGGCATACCATCTCCGTGGCGAATCAGTTGGAACGCAGCGCTCGTCTGCACCGCCAGAGAGGTTCCGATATCTGCCGTCAGGCGGACCGACCCTATTCTCTATTCGCCGCCTGGGAGCCTATGTTCCTCTCTGGAAGGTATGTCGCTCGGTACTACTTGCCCGCTGCGGAAGGAGAGCTTTTGGGGAAATGGGTCGAAACCAAAGTGGCCCTGGAGCCAGAAGACAAACGCCTATTCCTACAGTTCGTCTTCGACGATTTCTGGCTCGGTCAGCTGCAAACCGACCTGATGGAGCGCTACTGCTCAGACCAAGCTGCGGAGGATCTCTAGGTAGTCCCTTTTCCCCATGGGACGGGGGTTGGAAGAATTCGAACCGTTGGTCACCGCTCGTTCAGCGATCTCCTGATAGCCCTCGGAATCGAGCTCGAGAGATGAAAAAGTCGGTACTTTCAATTCCACAACCAAAGCATCCAGGGCAGTTAGGAAATGTTCCGCTCGGGCGCCTGGATGGGCCAGATCACCGCCTCCCTCCACGAGTCCCGCCAAGCTGGCCAGGGGCCCTTGCACAGCTTTTCCATGGGCCCGCAGGACCGGTGCCAAGAGAATCGCATTGGCCAAGCCATGATGAACATCCCAAAGACCGCCGAGAGTCTCGGAAAGGCAGTGCACTGCCCCTACATCGGCATTTCCGAAAGCCATTCCAGCGAGGGTAGAAGCCGTCATGACCGCATCCCGAGCTTCCCTATCGCCGGCGATGTCCTCGACCGCCCGAGGCAGGTATCGAAACAACATCTCGATGGCGCGGGTTGCCAAAGCGTCAGAGATCGGGTTGGCTAGGGTGACCGTCCGGGCTTCCAAAGCATGAGTCAGGGCGTCGAGCCCTGTCCAAGCCACCAACTGGGGCGGCAAGGTGGTGAGAAGGTCTGAGTCCACCAGGGCAAAGTCCGGGAACATACCGTCCCCTTTGATACTGATCTTCGTGCGCCGCTCTCGCACCGTCAGCACCGATACCCAGGTGACCTCGGAACCGGTACCGCAGGTGGTCGGCAGTGCGACGAAGGGTAGAGGCTTCTCGTCGAACCGACCGGCTCCCTCATAGTCCTCGCAGCGCCCGCCATTGACCGCCAGCATCGCCACTGCCTTGGCAGCGTCCAAGACACTCCCTCCACCTAGGCCAACCACCCCCTGAACGCCTTCCTCCCGGGCATTCTCAGCCAGTGCCTCGACGGTAGGAACCCGAGGATTGTTTTCCACACCGTCGAAGCGGTGCACCGAGAACCCAGCCGCGATTATCTGTTGGGCGACCTTCTCTGCCCAGGGAGTCTCAGCCAGGCCTCGATCCAGAACCAGCAGAACGGAACTCCCAGGTTTCACCCCGCAAGCGGAGAGGGACTCCGCTACACGAGACGAGGCTCCGGGTTCGATGACGACTCGGGTCGGGATTCGGAAGGGCTGCAAGGTGGCTACCTCGAGACTACGGGAAGATGCCAAGTTCCTGGTAGCACAGAGCCACCTTCGTGATGGCATCAACGAAGGCTGCGGTTCGGAGGTCGGCTTTCTCCCCCTTCTGCAGCTTGATCTCGCGAATGGAGTGATAGGCGGTCACCATCGTGTCTTCCAATCCCGAACGCACCAGGTCGAGCTCGTCTGCGCCACGCGCCAGCTCCGTGTACTCGGCCTCAGAAAAACTATGGTTCGTGGCCTGCTCCACCCCTTTGAGCAGCCGTTGGTAGGCCTGCTGGTCGAAGCGGCGGCCCATACGGCCAAAACGCACGTGGGAGAGGTTCTTGATCCATTCGAAGTAGGAGACGATGACGCCTCCGGCATTGAGGAAGTTATCTGGAATAACCAGAACGCCCCGTTCTTTGAGAAGCTCGCTAGCATCCGAAGTCACGGGTCCGTTAGCTGCCTCGGCGATCACCTTGGCTTTGATTCGGGGAGCGTTCTCGCTATGGATCTGATTCTCCAGGGCTGCAGGAATCAGGATGTCGCAGTCGAGCTCCAGGGCATCCGAAGAGTTGGGTAGATTTTTTGCCCCTGGGAAATCGAGAATCGAGCCGGTCTCTTTTCGGTGATTCATCACGGCTTCGAGGTCGAGGCCCTTGTAGCTGTAGATAGCCCCCTCGTACTCGGCGAATCCCACCAGAACCCCTCCCGCGTCTTGGATGAAACGGGCTGCGTGATAGCCGACGTTGCCCAAGCCCTGCACCACGACCCGCTTGCCCTCCATCCCTGGGTCCAGACCGATCTGCTTCATATCCTCCGGCTGGCTACAGGCTTCCCGAATACCGTAGAAAACCCCGAGACCGGTCGCTTCCGTCCGCCCTCGAATTCCCCCCTGGGCCACCGGTTTGCCGGTCACACAGCCCATGGCATCTAACTCTCCGGTGGACATCATCATGTAGGTATCGGCGATCCAAGACATTTCCCGAGCGCCGCTACCAAAGTCCGGAGCGGGCACATCAATACCGGGACCGATGAAGTTCTTTCGAATCAACTCGACGGTGTAGCGACGGGTCACCCTTTCTAACTCCGCTTCGGAGTACTTCCAAGGATTGATCTTGATCCCCCCTTTGGCGCCACCGAAAGGAACGTCCACGACAGCGCATTTGTAGGTCATCAGAGCCGATAGGGCTTTGACCTCGTCCTCATTGACGTTGGGGGCATAGCGAATTCCACCTTTGGTGGGCAATTTGTGCTGGCTGTGCTCGGCCCGATAAGCGCGAATGACCTCGATAGAGCCATCATCTCGCTTTAGAGGGAAGACTACCTGGTAGACACAATTGCACTGCTTGATCTGCCTGAGCAGGTCTCGGCCGAGACCCGTAAATGCCGCTGCCTTGTCAAAATTCCGATTGACCTGGGCGAAGAAACTGATCCTCCCGGACATGGGCGACCCTCCAAACCTGTGAACCGTAACCTTTATCTCCACCTTAGGGGAGACCTGCAGAACGACTTCAAATGGAACCGCTGTAACCCGAGGATCATATCCGATTCCAGAGAGTTCCCATAGGCGAAAACAGGGGAAGGGACTCCTCGTCCATCTGGGCCCGTTAATGTGTGCCGGTGGACGGTCCCAAGCTCCGGGACGTTTTCGCGTCCCCTGGCAACTCCTCTGGCCTTCCTCCCTGCCATTGGAACCTCACGGGAGGCTTCGGAGGCTCGAGAAAAGAGCGCAAATCCTTAGTTCATCGAGTCTTGAGAGCATTCCCCCTCGTTGAAGACAAAAGGGAGCCGAAGTCACCGAGGTAAGGTTCCTGTTATGGATCCACAGGAGCTGTCGAAAACTCTGTGGAAAACTCCCCCCTTGGAGCCATGAACCTAGATTTCATGGGGGTTTGCCCGGATTGAACAGATCTTTGTGCAAGAAACCTAAACCATTTAAAATCAATGCCTTGAAGCAGCGGATTAAATACCGCCTCAATACCGCCCCCCTCTCTAGGCAGCGGTTTTCCACAAGCGTCCCACCATGAAGCCTCTAAATAACTCAAGATCATAGATTTAGAGCTGTCTGGTGACAGCTAAGAAACGAGCTCCGCCTACAACATTTGTGAGCTGTGATATTCTGCTAGCCACTTGTTTTGAAGTCCGAGGCCGCTATTTCCTCCAGCTGCTGGTCCTGGCAACGACCCTCCGCCAGAGGAGATACCTGCCCTCTCAGACCGATAGGTTCTCAGATTGGCTCATAGGTGATGTCCGTTGGTCAAACCAACTCAAGATTGACTCCATTCATGCAGGAGACGAGAAGATGAAAATTCTCCAGATGGCTTCCCTGGTGCTAGCCACCGGTTGGATCGCCCTGGCCCCGCTACCCGCCACCGCTGCAGACGCAGCCAACCTCAAAGACTCGAACGGATTCCTGAGCGGCCCCGCCAAGGGAGACGCCCTCGACATTGCCTTGGGCTACGCTACTAGCAACCATCAGGCACTGGGTCTCACTGCCGAGGACTTCCAGGATCTCCTCGTCTCCGACCGGTACGTATCCAGGAAGTCGGGAGTCACCCACATCTACCTCCAACAGCGACTGCAAGGTGTCGAGGTCTACAACGGCATCTTGAATCTCCACGTCATGCCGGACGGACGCATCGTCCACCTGGGCAATAGCTGGGTTTCCGACTTGGCGTCGACGGATTCCGACCGGGCCGCCACCCTGTCAGCGGAAGAGGCCGTCCAACGGGCCGCCTTTCACCTGGAGTTGGAGATCTCCGAAGCCTTGGTGCCCATCGAGACTATCGGTGGCCCTGCCAACGAGGTACTGCTTTCCAGCGGTGGAATCTCCCAGGAGGAAATTCCTGCCCGGTTGGTTTACCAAAAACAGGAAGACGGCTCTGTTCAGCTAGCTTGGAATGTCGGCCTTCGCCTCCATAACGGGGAGAATTGGTGGCAACTGCGAGTCGACGCCAGCAACGGCGACATTCTCGATCAAAATGACTGGATCGCTGCCGACTCCTACCGCGTCTTTCCTTCGCCCCTGACCGATCCGGAAGATGGCGCCCATGTCGTGGTGACAGACCCGGCGGATAGCTCCGCGTCCGAGTTCGGCTGGCACGACACCGATGGCGTCGCAGGTGCCGAATTCACCGACACTCGCGGCAACAACGTAGAAGCGAGCGAGGATACGGACGCCAACAACGTCCCCGGATTCCGTCCTTCCGGCGGTGCCGGCAACGACTATGACTTCGCCTTCGATGGCACCATGGGACCGACGGATGCCACCAACCAAGAAGCAGCCATCGTCAATCTGTTTTATTGGAACAACATCATCCACGATGTCATGTGGTACCACGGCTTCGACGAAGCCAGCGGTAACTTCCAGACCAACAACTATGGCAACGGTGGAGCCGGCGGTGACCCGGTACAGGCGGATGCCCAAGACGGCTCCGGCACCAACAACGCGAACTTTGCCACTCCCCCGGATGGCCTCGACCCGCGCATGCAAATGTTCATCTGGACCAACCCTTTCCCCAATGTCACTCAAGTCAACTCACCGGGACCCATCGCCGGCGACTACACGACATCCGGAGCCAACTTTGGCCCCGCCTTCGATACCACCGGTATCACCGGTGACGTCGAGTACGTCAACGATGGGGACGACGAAGGGGGCACCGGGTCCGTGAACGACGGCTGTCAGGCTCTCGTGGGCTTTACCGCTGGCCGCATCGCTCTCATCGACCGGGGCGCTTGTTCCTTCGTGCAAAAAGTCCAGAACGCCCAGGCAGCCTCCGCTTCTGCGGCGGTGATCGTCAACAACGCCGGCGGTCCTCCCATCACTCTGGGTGGCGCGGACCCAGGTGGCCTCACCATCTCCGCCGGCATGATTAGCATGGAAGACGGCGACATCATCAAGGCCGAGGTTCTGGTCGGTGGCGGTGTCAACGCCACGGTCAAGTCCCTTGGCTCCTCTGTTCCCAACCGAGATAGTGATAACGACAACACGGTGATCGTCCATGAATACGGCCACGGTATCTCCAACCGACTCACCGGTGGCCCGGCCAATTCAGGCTGTTTGGGCACCCAAGAACAGATGGGTGAGGGCTGGAGCGATTGGTATGGTTTAGTGCTGACCGCCAAGGATACGGACACCGCCACCCAGGCCCGAGGCATCGCTCCCTACGTGGCCTACCAGCCGCCCACGGGACCCGGCATTCGGCGCTTCCCCTACAGCACGGATACGGCAATCAACCCTGACACCTTTGCCACCATTGGCACCGGTGTCGCTGTTCCCCATGGAGTCGGCTCCGTCTGGGCAGCCATCACCTGGGATATGTACTGGGGCTACGTCGACACCTACGGATTCAACGCCGACTTCACGGCCAGCACCGGTGGGAACAACCTGGCCAATGACGTAGTCACCGAGGGATTGAAAATGCAGCCCTGCGGACCGGGATTCATCGCCGGCCGGGATGGCATCCTGGCGGCGGAATTGGCCCTCACCGGTGGCACCAACCGCTGCTTGATCTGGAATGCCTTTGCCGCCCGCGGTATGGGTGAAGGTGCCAGCTCCGGTAGTGTCAACGTCTTAGGAGATGAAGTCGAAAGCTTCCTTCCTCCGGCAGACTGCAATGCCAACGCCATCTTTTCGGATGGCTTCGAGAGTGGTGACACCAGCGCTTGGACCCTGACCTTCCCCTAAGGTCGCGAACCGAGCGACCTAGGTCGCTGCCCACAGGGCACACCCACAAAAACCCCCGCCTGACCCGGCGGGGGTTTTTGGTTCCAGTAGATGAAATGGTTTCTGCTAGCATGCCGGAACCTTGTCCTCGACGAACCCTGAAACCCTCGACCTCACCCCTCCCACCCTCGAAGAAATCCGAGGGGCTCGACGCCGGTTGGGAGATCACGTCCGAACGACCCCCGTTTGGCAATGGCAGGAGGGGACTCCCGCTTCGGTACTCGGAGAGGACACCAGAGTCTTCCTCAAGCTGGAGCTGTGGCAGTACGCGGGCACTTTCAAGCCCCGCGGGGCTCTGCTCAATATGCTCGCCCTGGAACCTGCCGCTCTGGCTCGCGGCGTCACCGCGGTAAGCGCCGGCAACCATGCCATGGCCGTGGGCTACGCAGCCAACATCCTGGGAACATCAGCGAAGGTCGTGATGCCCCGCAACGCCAACCCAGCCCGAGTAGCAGGCAGCCGAGCCTACGGAGCCGAGGTGGTGTTGGTAGACGACGTCCATCGCGCCTTCGAAGAGGTCCGTCGCATCGAACGGGAAGAGGGGCGAGCCTTCATACATCCTTTCGAAGGGCGCCAGACAGTCGAGGGCACCGCCACGGTCGGCTTGGAGTTGATGGAGGCCCAACCGGACCTCGAAGCTGTCATCGTGCCCATTGGGGGTGGTGGTTTGGGTGCCGGGGTAGCTGCCGCGGTGAAACAGCTTTCTCCTCAATGCCAAGTCTTTGGAGTCGAACCATCCGGAGCAGATACCATGCACCGCAGTTTCGCCTCGGGCCATCCGGAGAACCTCGACCGGGTTCGGACCATCGCCGACAGCCTCGGCGCACCCCACGCTGCTCCCTATACCTTCAGCCTTTGCCAGCGCTACCTGGATGGTCTCGTCATGGTCGAAGACGACCATTTGCGCCGAGCCATGGCCCTGTTGTTTCAGGAGGTCAAACTGGCCCTAGAGCCCGCTGCCGCTGCTGCGACGGCAGCCTTGCTCGGTCCCTTGGCGGACCGGCTTCGCGGCAAGCGAGTGGGCCTCATCGTGTGCGGTAGCAATATCGACCCGGAAACCTTCCACCGCCAATTGCAGCCAGCCTGAGCTCCGGAGCTCTAGGCTCGAGCGCCCGGATCCTGGCGCTAGGACACGGGTGCTCGGACACTCGTCCCTAGGACGTGGGCACTGCCCCAATCTTCATGGGCTGTAACCGACGATAGGTGAGAGAACGCCACAGCCACTCGGCCGGTCCAAAGCGAAACCGGCGCAACCAAATCGGTGAGAGCCATAGCTGGAAGGCCCAGATAGCCATGACGAATAGAATCTGTTCTTTTCGTTCGACCTGCCCAAATAGGCCAAGGCCATGGCCGTAAAAGAGGGAAGTACAAATCACCGTCTGCATGAGGTAGTTCGTGAAGGCCATGCGGCCCACCGCTGCCAGTCGGTCCATCACCCCCTTTAGGCGACCTGAGAGATAGACCAACACCGTTGCCGAGATATACCCCAGACAGACCAAGGCACTTCCCCAATAGTTCGGCTGGCTCCCTAAGAACATCGAGTATTCGAAAGCGAATCCGTGCTCCAAATGCTGAAGGGCACCCCAAATGACCAACGGAAAGCCAACCCCAAAGCCTACCGCCATCAAGGAAAGATAGACCTTCTTCGACGCCTGAGCGGTGAGAATTCCCCATTTGAACAGAGCCATTCCGATGAGCATCAAGCCTGAAGACTTCCAGAAAACGAACATCAACAGAGCTCCGGTTTGCAACATGAGAGCAGCTAGTGTTCGGGTGTCCATCTGCCGCCACCATCCACCCCGATAGTTGTCGACCTCGTCCTGGAGGATGTACTGCTCCGGGTTCCAGCTTCGAGTCATCTCGTCGATCTGGACCTCGGGCCAACTGGGCAGGGTCACCCCCGCCATGATCGCCAACAGGCTCGCGACCGAAAAGACAGCAATCCCAACGATGAGCAAGGTCTTCGGTGACTTCTTGCGGAGGAAATAGACCAACAGAGCACAGACCCCATAGGTGAAAAGAATGTCTCCATACCAAAGCAGGTGGGCGTGCAAGAAGCCGATCACCATCAACCACAGCATCCGGCGGTAGTGCCACTTCGCCGGCTTCCCCCCTCGCGCTTCCGCCCGACTGGTCATCAAAACGATCCCGGCCCCGAAGAGAATTGAGAAGAGAGTCATGAACTTTTCCATGGTGAAGATGTAGCTCAACAGCCAGACCCACAAATTTCCGCCGGTGAGGTCTCCATAGGCCGAAGGGTTCGTGTAGGCCGACATGGGCATGGAGAAGCTCTGGATGTTCATCACCAGAATTCCCAATATTGCCAATCCTCGTAACACGTCCAAAGACCCGAATCGGTCGGCCTTCCTTACCGGGCCTACAGTGACACTCGGAGACTCCATGCATCCTCCTCGGCTCTTCAGCCAAATTCGCCAGCTCCTCTGGCTTTCTCTAGTCGATGGGCTTTCCTTAGCATACGCCGACCGGAGCGAGAGTGTTTCGTCAACCTCGAAGATCGAAGGAACTGAAATCCCATCAGTAATTCGCTAGATGGTCAGTCGGACACTCCTCTCCTTGACACACAACTACCCCGGTAGTACTATCGCGGTAGTTTATCGGTCGCAGCCTTGGGGTCATCGTCATTGAAACCAAATCCCGTGGCTTGCGAATAAGAACCTTGTCGCACCATCACCGGTGCAGACTGCAAAGGACGGAGCCACCATGTCGAAGACCCACCGCCTCGGAGATCTTCAACTCGCTATTCTCCGCGTCCTCTGGCGCCGGGGCACAGCTGCCGTAACCGAGGTACACAAGGACCTCGAGGAAGAACGCGGCCTGGCCCCTACGACCATCGCCACCATGTTGGTCAAGCTAGAAAAAAAGGGAGTGGTAGCTCACTCCCGAGAAGGGCGGCGGTTCCTTTACCGAGCCATCGTCTCCGAAGGGGAAGTTCGCTCCACGATGGTCGGCGACCTGACCCAGCGACTCTTTGCCGGAGACCCCGCTGCCCTCGTCAGTCACCTCCTAGTGGAGCATGAAATCGACCCGACCGACTTGGAGCGGTTGAGGGAAATGATCGCTCTCCAGTCCGAAGAACCAACAAGATCAGAAGAGCCCTCAAGACAGGACAGGCCCACAAGACAGGACAGGCCCAGTGAGCCCAATAAGGAGACCCGCCCATGACCCCGACCCTCGCCGACTTCTTGTCTCTAGCCCAAACGACCACCGCCTGGCTCCTGACCTACACGGTTCATAGCACTCTCTTCCTGGCAGCAGCCTGGGCTCTCTCTTCGCGATGGTCTCTACCGGCTCGCGAGCTTGCCTGGAAGACTGCTTTGGTCGGTGGCTTGATCACTGCGAGCCTTCAATTGGCCTCTCCCTGGAAGCCTGCTCTCGGCACCTGGTCTCTCGGAGGGGAGCCGGCCCTGGCCGCATCTCCCATTGCGGAAGAGTCGGGTTCCCTCCTAGCAGGAGGAACTCCCCTTCCGAACTCAGCCACCATTGAAGTCCCTCCAGAAGCGACACCGGTTTCCAGGTCATCTCCAACCACCCTCCTCGCCTCGCCGTCAAAATCCCTGCTGGAAGCTCAGGTGGCCCCCCAGGGAGCACCGGCCCGGACGTCCCTGGAGAACTGGTCAGCGGTGGTTTCAGCCGTCTGGCTGACCTTGGCAGCCCTCGGCCTAGGAGCTCTCGCCATCTCCTACCGCCGACTGCGGCAGAGGCTCGCGGATCGACGCCCGATCCCAGAGGGCTCCTTAGCTGGCCTCTTTCAACAGCTTCGCGAGAGATTCCTTCAGCGGCGTCGGGTCGAGTTGCTTCAGAGTCGGGCGCTACAGATCCCCATCGCTCGAGGAGTGGTGCGCGCCGAAATCTGTGTCCCAGAGAAGGCTCTCCAACTGTCTCGAGATGAGCAAGAAAGCCTCTTGGCCCACGAGATGGCTCATGTCGCCCGCCGCGACCCCGCATGGCTGCTTTTGTCCCGAACTCTCGAACGGCTATTCTTCTTTCAACCCCTGAACCGACTGGCTCGGCGCCAACTTCAGGAGATCGCTGAATACCGTTGCGACGACTGGGCGGCAGCCACTACCGGAAGACCTCTGAGCTTGGCTCGGTGTCTCACCGAAGTAGCTCAGTGGAACCTCCGACACCCCCAGTCGTTTCCCGCTCCTAGCATGGCCGCCGGTGGATCTGCCCTGAGGCGCCGAGTTCAACGGTTGGTGACCGCCTCCCGCCAGGCTCCGGGCCTTTCTGAGCACGGTAGCCGATGGTTAGCCGTGTACACCGCCTTCGTGGTGATGGCGGTCGCCTTTACCGTTCCTGGCTTTACTCGGCCAGCTGGGGATTCTGCCCCCTCAACCGAGACCGTCTCGGAAGCTCCGACAGCTCCCACAGCTCCGGAAGCACCGGAGGCACCGAAAGCAGCGCCAACTCCGGCCCGAGCGCCAAGCCCACTACCTACTCCCGTCAGCGTTTCGGCCTCTCTTGATTCTTCCGCCACTGCGCCGAGTGCATCGAGTGCACCTACGGCGCCCGCAGCCCCAGCCAAGGCATCGAGACCAGACAGGGCGGCAACCTCTGCTTCCCCGCCCGTGAAGATTCCGGAGATTCACGTCCCTGCCGTGCGAGTTCCCTCGGTGCGAGTCCCCGCGACCCAGGTTTCCCCCATTCAGGTTCCGGAAGTCCGAGTTCCCGCGGTTCAGGTCCCCGCTATTCGAGTGCCGAAGATGACCTTCACCACCCCAGAGGGTGAGGAGGTTGAGATTCCTGAGATCAACATCCCGGAAATCGAAATCCCGGAGATCCATCTTGAAGCCTTCGACACTCCGATCATCGAAATACCGGAAATTCACATCCCAGAGATCCACATCCCAGAGATCCACATCCCCGAGATGGAGATCCCTGAAGGCCTCTCGGAAGAGGAAATGGAAGAGCTGGCAGAAAACCTAGAACGCCACCTCGCTAGCATCGAGCCTCAAATGGCAGAGAAGTTAGCGCTCGCTGAAGAGCATTTGCAGCGAGCGGTCGAAGAAGCCCAACGGGCCGCCGAACAGGCCCATGAGGAATCAGCCAGAGCACTCGAAGAGCGCGTTAGGTCCGATGTCGAAAGGCAAGACCAGCAGAATCAGGTGAGGAAAGAAGCAGCTGAGCGGGACGCCCGACAAGCCGAGGAGCGAGCCAGAGCCCTCGAAGAACGAGCTCGATCCAACGTGGAGAGGCAGCGCCGGCGGAACCAAGAGAGGAGCGAGTCTGCTGAAAAGCAGAGGGTGAAAGCCGAGGAGCGCGCTCGGGTGGCTGCACAACGGAGTCGAGAAGCCCAACACCGCCAGCAAGAGCGCCAGCAGGAGAGCCAGGAAAGAGCAGAGGAGCAGCAGGAAAGAGCAGAGGAGCAGCAGGAAAGGGCCCGGGTCGAGGCAGAGAGGACCCGTCAGAACAGGCGAGAGGAGAGGCGGCAGAGAGAAAGGACCGAGCGCCCATCCGCCAACGAAAAGGGCCAAACTCGAGAGCAGGCTCTGCGCCAAGAGGCCGAGCTCCAGCTACGCCTGGGTCTGGAGCTAGAGGAGATCCAACGCCAGCTGAAAGCAGCGAAGCAGCAACAGAAGAGCACTGCCCAAGAGCTCCGCCGCGCCAAACAGGAACTGCGCACAAAGAACAATGGACAGCAGGAACTCCACAAAGCTCCTCAAGATCTGGCTGGAGTCCAGGAACGAGAACGCCGCGCCAAAGCGAGACTTCGAGAGCTGAAGCAGGCCTATTTTGCTCATCCCCTATACCCCCCCAAACACAATTGGGGAAACTCATCCTTACCGGACGATCACCGGAGCTACTTTTAGTTGCACCTTTACTTCTCACCCAACTTGTCCCCCCACGGGTCCTCCGACTCGGACGCAGGCTCGAGGGGGGACGCCTCTCTGAAAACTAGCTCAATGGGTGGATGCAGGGACCAGCTTGCCGGAACGAGCTCTGCCCCGCCCTACCGATCTTGATCCTCTGCACTGGCTCTTAGGACTGACTCACCGGAGCGCCTTGTCTCAGTAACCCCTTGAAAGGTCTGCCTATCTTGGCCGTTGGCGGAAGCCAGCACGTATACAATAGGTGAGTGTTTTGCCGTGGCTCGAGCATCGGTTCTGCCGACCCGATCCCGGTCTCCTCACTCCGCGGCCTGAAGAGGCTGCTCTATCGACCCGCCAAGGGGCCACCCAAGCTGGGTTCGCCGCGCTCCAGAGGCTTTTCGGAGAGACGACTGAAGTCATGAAAACCCAACACCTTTCCGCCTGGATCCTGATCGCTCTTCTCGCTGGTTGTGCACCCCAAGATGGGCCGAAAGGAGCATCGGTTCCGGAAGACAAAGATGACGCAGTCTCTCTGGAAGGAGATTGGCGTGCCGTTCTCGCCTCTCCCGGTGGCGATTTACCCTTCACCCTTCGGGTAGGCCTAGGGGAGGCCGGGCTTAGCGCCGTTGCTATTACCGGTGAAGAGGAGATACCCCTCAGCTCAGTAGAGTACGAAGGGGACAACATCACGTTCCACTTCGACTGGTACGACTCGGAAATCACTGCCGAGGTGCTTGGCAACGGCAGTCTTGCCGGAAGCTGGCGCAAGACGATTCCTCAGGGCAACTCCACGTTACCCTTCACAGCCACGCGAGCCGTCACCTCCTCCGGGGCCTCGACTCCCCGCTTTCAACCCATGCCCGTTGCCGGTCTCTCTCCCGGAGACGAAGCGGGCACCGACGACGTCAGTGGAGTCTGGCAGGTGGTCTTCGCTGACTCGGACGGGGAGGAGCCAGCACGGGGAGAGTTTCGGCAGCAAGGCGACCGGGTCGAAGGCACCTTCCTGACTCCCACTGGGGACTACCGTTTCCTGGAAGGCAGTTTCGAGACGGGGCTCCTACGCCTCTCCACTTTCGATGGCGCCCATGCCTTCCTGTTTCATGCCCGAGCTCAGGCCGACGGCACCTTGGAAGGGGATTTCTGGTCCCGAGATTCCTACCATGCCACCTGGACCGCTCGGCGAGCCAAGGACGAAGAGGCACCCCTACCGGACGCTTGGAGCCTGGCTCGGCTGACCAACGAAGAAGGTCGATTCTCTTTCGACTTTCCAGACCTGGACGGACATCGACTGAGCCTGGCGGATCCTCGATTCGACGGCAAGGTCGTGCTGGTCAATATCTTCGGATCCTGGTGCCCCAACTGCAATGACGAAGCTCCCCTGTTGGCCAAATGGCACCGCCAATACAAGGAGCAGGGCCTGGAAGTCGTCGGCCTCGCCTACGAGTTCAGTGGCGACCCAAAACGGGATGGCACCGTCGTGAAACGCTTCGCCGAACGCTATGGAATCGAATACCCGCTGCTTCTGGCTGGGGTCAGCGACAAGGCCAAGGCAGCGGAGACACTGCCGGACCTGAGCGCTGTGATCGCCTTTCCCACTTCCATCTTCATCGATCGAGAAGGCAGGGTACGGCGCATCCACTCCGGCTTCTCAGGACCGGGAACCGGCGATCACTATCACCGCCTGGTGGCAGAGTTGGAAGAGCTCTTGGAAGATCTATTGCAAGAGCCCTCGTCCACCGCCGGCTGAGAGCCTGAACGATCGGGAAAAGCCCGGGAGAAACCATCATGAGCGAGCTGAGAGACTTCGAGCTGGAAACCGTGCGCCAAGACGACTTTGGCGAGGACCCACCACCGGAAAAAAAGGGCAAGGGGCCTCTTTGGGTGGTTGTCATCTTGCTCTTGTTGCTCGGCGCAGGTGGGTTAGCCTATTTCTACCTTCGCCAGCCACCTCCGCCCCCCCCTCTGTCTGAGATCACTCTGCCGCAGCCCGAGCCCGAACCAGCCCCCCAGCTTCCCCCTATGGAGGAGGCCAAGGAGGAGATCGATCTCCCCCCTTTGGAAGAGAGTGACAGCTTTCTTCGCGAAGCTGTCTCCAACTTGTCCGCCCATCCCCAACTGGCCAAATGGCTGGTCACCGAGGGCCTGGCTCGTCGTTTTGTGGTCGTGGTGGACAATTTGGCCGAAGGGGTCAGCCCTCGAGTCCACCTCCCCTTCTTGGGCCCTAAAGGAAGCTTTCAAGTCGTCGAGGAGGCTGGAGAGGTTCGGGTCGACCCGGTGAGCTTCCAGCGCTATGACACCGTCACCGACGCCTTCACTTCCCTCGACCTCGCCGGCACCACGGAACTCTACGATCAGCTCGAGCCGCTATTCCAAGAAGCCTATGAAGAGCTGGGATATCCCGATCGAGCCTTCCATGGGACTCTGGTCAAAGCTATCGATCATCTGCTCGCAACGCCGGTGCCCACCGGCGACGAAGTTCTAGCTCAAAAGGTGCTTACCTACGACTACTCGGACCCTCGACTCGCTGGCCTTTCACCAGCCCAGCAGCAATTGCTCCGCACCGGCCCGGACAATGTTCGCCGCATTCAGGCAAAGCTACGGCAAATCCGAGGATCGATAGCTCAGTAATAGCAGCCTCTGAGTAGCCCTCTGGAAAACAGACGGAACAGGCCCATGGAGGACAGGCCCATAGAGAACAGGCCCGTAGAGGACAGGCCGGTCAAGGGCAAGACTGTAGGGGGCGAGAATGTGGGCATCACCTCAGTAAACTCTACGACTCCCAAAGCTCGACCCGCAGGGCTCCCGTTTCGCAGGGTTCCTGCCCCTCGTTTCGTCTCACTATAGAGAACAGATTCCTCACTACTGGGACTTGCCACCTTCCCTGCCCAGAGTGCGATTTCTCAACAAAGCCCTGCCTACAAGGGGTTTCCCCTTCTCCTTCACAGAATTCGCGTCTTTGAAAATATTGGCAAAGTTCTTGCTCTAGTGGCTGCTAGCGCGAAGCAGGCCATAGAAAGAGGGTTACGGAACGGCTCCTGGAGGAATTCACCTCCTAGGTAGCTCGAGCTACCTCTCGCCTGTCATCGCGAATTTCTAATTCTGTTGAGATGAAGGAGTTTGCATGTCCCCTACGAGAAAGAAGAGAAATGTCCTTTCACTGGCCTCGCCTTGCCTCCGGCTTGGCCTCATTTCCGCTATCGCTGCAGTCTCCATGCAGGCGGGAGCCGCTTCTGAGCCAGGTCAGGAAGGTCGCAACTTCGATGCCCGCATTCAGATGAACGCCCAGGCGCTGGTGCAGCCAGCTCCAACCCAGCTTCAGGCGGTGGAACATCTGCGCCGAGAGGTACCGGACCTCGCCGCTGAGTTCGACACGGTCATGGGTACCACCCGTTCCATCTACAACCGCATGGGCTATCTCACCAAGCCCGGCCGGGGAGATCACATGGACCTGGGTCTCGAGTTCGTGCAGAGCCGCCTCGGAGCCCTGGGGCTCACCGCCGGCGATCTGGAAGACTACGAAGTGACCGACACGGTTTTCTCCAAAGTCGCCGGAACCACTCACATCTACCTACGGCAGACTCACGAAGGAATCCCCGTCTACAACGGTCAGTTGCACATCAATGTGGCCCGAGACGGCCAGATCCTGAGCGTCAACAATGCCTTCGTACCTCGCCTCGCTGAGGCCATCAATCGCTCCGAGCCCGCTATCAAGCCTAGCGATGCGGTACAGAGTTTCGCTCAGCACCTGGGCATCTCTACCTCCGTAAGCGCGATCCAGAGGTCGTCGAGACTGAGCGATGACGCCGCCTCTAGGAACCTGGTATCGGCTTCGGGCCTGGCCGCCCACGACATCGAAGCACACCTCATGTGGCTGCCGGTCAGAGCCGGTGACGTCCGCTTGGTGTGGAACTTCTCGGCCAAGACCGTGGATCGCAATCACCACTACGACGCTACGGTGGACGCGGTCACCGGTCAGGTCCTCACCCGCTTTGACTGGGTCAGCTCGGGTACCTACCGGGTCTATGAGCAGCCGGTGGAGGATCCCACCGACGCCTCCCCAGCGCCTCCTGGCGATGGCCGCACTCTGGTGGTCAATCCGGAAGACTCCTCAGCCTCTCCCAATGGCTGGTTCTCCGGCGGAACCATGGACGGCAACAATGTCCATGCTTGCCCGGACGTCGATGCCAATAACGTCTGTGATTCGAATCCCCAATGCACCGGTACCACTTGTGACTTTGCCAACAACCTAACCGGTCTGCCGGCAAGCTACATCCCAGCGGCGGTGACCAACCTGTTCTACTGGAACAACCTCATTCACGACATCCAGTACCAATACGGATTCGATGAGGCAGGAGGAAACTTCCAAGAAAACAACTTCGGCAATGGTGGCGTTGGATCGGACTCGGTTAACGCCGATGCCCAGGACACCTCCTTTCCCGCTCCTTGCAACGCTAACTTCGATACTCCTCCCGATGGCAGCAACCCGCGGATGCAAATGTTCACTTGCAACAACAGCTCTCCGGATGTCGACGGTGACTATGACAACGGAGTGATCGTTCACGAGTACGGCCACGGCATCTCGACCCGCCAGGTCGGAGGCCCTAGCAACTCCAGCTGCCTCAACAACAACCAGCAGGCCGGAGAAGGTTGGAGCGATTGGTTCGCCCTGGTCTACACCGCTCGGGCCAGCCACACGGGCGCCCTGCCCCGCGGCTTGGGTAGCTATCTCTTCAACGCTACAACCACCATCCGTGACCTGCCTTACTCCACCAACAATGCGGTCAACAATCACACCTACTCTTCGATCGCCGGAGCCGCGATCCCTCACGGGATCGGGTCCCGTTGGGCACAGGCCGCCTGGGATGTCTACTGGGCATTGGTCGACAAGCATGGCTTCGAAAGCGACCTCGGCAACTTCGATATCAGCGATGCCAACGAGGCCGGCAACAAGCGAGCCCTCTTCTACATCAACGAGGGCCTGAAGAACACCGCCTGTTCACCGACCTTCATCAACGCTCGAGACGGCGTCATTCAGGCGGCTACAGCTAGTTTTGGTGGCGCCGACGTCTGTACCATCTGGGAAGCCTTTGCGGCCTTTGGTCTCGGCACGAATGCCTCCACCGGTGGTTCCAACTCCACTACCGCCACCAACGGTTTCAACCTTCCAGCTGCCTGTGACGATCCGCCACCGCCCCCTCCCGGCTGCAGCAACGAGCTTCACGGAGCCACCTTCGAGACCGGTGCCGATGGTTGGACCAACAACGGAGCCTCCACTTGCTCCACTGGCGCTTACGTTCAAGGCACACCTGGCCAGCAGACCAACGGTGGAGTTACCACTCAGGTCGGCGGCGCCGCCTCGGGTAGTGGTGCGTGGTTCACCGCCACCAATACCAGCGCCGGCAATGCCGATGTCGACAACGGCACCTGTGACTCCCGCTCACCATCGGTTTCCGCCTCAGCCGGCGACGTCACCATCTCTTTCGACTATTTCCACGGTCAGCGAGATGCCGGTGGCGATGCTGCGGATGGATTCGTGGTCGATGTTCTCAACAACGGCAGCGTGGTCTCGACGGTGGTCAACATCGGTGATGTGACCCGCAACGCCGCATGGACCAGTGCATCCGCGACGGTCAGTCTGGCCAGCGCCGGCAATATCCAGCTGCGGGTTCGAACCACCGATGGCAGCGCATCGGGTGATCTCGTCGAGGGCGGCATCGACAATGTGCAGATCTGTGGAGAAGACGGCGGGCCTCCTCCTCCCCCTCCCGGCGATTCCTGCGTCGGATTCTGCGGTGGCCAATCCGATGACGGCTGTTGGTGTGACTCCCAATGCGCCGGATTCGGTGACTGCTGTCCCGACAAGGTACCGGTCTGCGGTCCTTGAGCGGCTGAAAATCTAGGACAGCTGAAGTCTGGGGCAATACAAAGCCCTAGCTGAATAGAAGATACCCGGGTAGGAGGTGGATGCCCTCCCCTCCTACCCTCCTCCCCAGTTAGACCTCCCGACGAGCCCCAGGTCCTGCAAGCTGTGCTTCTGAGGAGTGCAGTGTCTCCCATCGAGACCCTCGGCCCCTCCCCTGGGAACTCAACTAAGCCCGTCCAAATCCGATTCGTCTCAAGATCGAGACTGCCTGCCTCACTCCTGAGACAGACCCCACCTGCTAGGCGAGCATCATGGAATTCGCCAAAGTACTGTTTTAAAGGAGGTTGGAGGCGAGATGTTACAGATTCCCGTTGATTGAAGAGATTGGCAACTATCTTGCTTTAACTCTAGCCAGCGTCACGAAGTTTCCGAATTTGGCAGCCTGACCAACCGGCATTCCCCTGGGGTAGTCGGAATTGGTGCGTTTGCCGTCGCCCTTCGTGAATTTATATTCACTTCTTATTTGAAGGAGTTGCCATGTCCCCTAGTTGGATGAAGAGAGCAGTTCAGAGTCCTGCCGCAAAGCTTGCACGCTTTGGCCTCGTGGCCATCGTCGTCGCCAGCACCGTCACCGTGGGTGCCGCCGAAATAGCCCACGAAGGGCGCAATTTCGATGCCCGCATCGACATGAACGTCAACACGTTGGTACAGCCAGCACCCACCCAGCTCCAAGCCGTAGAAGCTCTCCGTCAGCAGATCCCCGAATTGGCCGCGGAATTCGACTCCGCCATGGGGACAACTCGCTCTCTCTACAACCGCATGGGATATCTGACCGATTCCATCAGCGGAACCCCCATGGATGTCGCCATGGGATACGTTCACGCCAACCTCGGAGCCTTGGGCCTCACCTCTGAAGACCTCGGCGAGTTCGAAGTGACCGATTCGGTGTACGCCCGGGCCACCGGCGCCACCCATATCTACCTTCGCCAGATTTATGCCGGCATTCCGGTCTATAACGGCCAGCTGCACATCAACGTCAACCGCGACGGCAAGATCATCAGCGTCAACAACGCCTTCGTGCGAAACATTGCTCAGGCCGTCAACAGCACCGAGCCAGCCGTCCGGCCTGGAGCCGCGGTCCGCAACTTGAACCGGCACTTGGGCCTTGATGCCGCCGGATTCATCGGCAACGACGTCAAAGCCCAGCTCTTCTGGCTCCCCGTCAGTGACGGCGATGTGCGCTTGGTCTGGAACTTCCAGCGCGAAACCGCCGACTTCGACCACCACTACGACGTCACCGTCGACGCCCTTTCCGGCGAGGTCATGACTCGCTTCGACTGGACCAACTCCGGCACCTACCGGGTCTACAAAGAGCCCGACGAGAGCCCCCTTCACGGCACCACCGGCCGCCAGCTGGTCGTCAATCCGGAAGACGGCACTGCCTCCCCGAACGGTTGGTTCACCGGCGGCACCATGGACGGCAACAACGTCCACGCCTGCCCCGACACCAGCCCCGCCAACAACGCTTGCGACTCCAATCCCCAGTGTTCCGGCACCACATGTGACTTCTCCATCAACCTGAACCAGGCGCCCTCCAACTACGTGGCCGCGGCGACGGCGAACCTGTTCTACTGGAATAACCTGATCCACGACGTGCAGTACCAGTACGGCTTCGACGAGGCTGGCGGTAACTTCCAAGAGAACAACTTTGGCAACGGTGGTAACGGATCTGACTCCGTCAATGCGGACGCTCAGGACGGCTCTGGCAACTGTAACGCCAACTTCTCCACCCCCACCGACGGTGGAAACCCCCGCATGCAGATGTTCACTTGCACCAACGCCAGCCCTGCCCGGGATGGCGACTTGGACAACGGCGTCATCGTCCATGAGTATGGTCACGGTATCTCCATCCGCCAGGTGGGCGGCCCCGGCAACTCCAGTTGCTTGAACAACACCCAGCAGGGTGGTGAGGGTTGGTCCGATTGGTTCGGCCTGGTCTACACCGCTGAAGTTGGCGACGCTGGTGGAAACAGCCGCGGTATCGGTACCTACCTCTTCGGTCAGGCACCCAATGGCCCCGGTATTCGTGATCTGCCTTACTCGACCAATAACTCCATCAACAACCACACCTACAACAGCATCGGTGGAGCGAGCATCCCCCATGGCGTCGGCTCCCGCTGGGCCCAGGCCATCTGGGAGGTCTATTGGGCCTTGGTTGCCAAGCATGGCTTCTCCGCCGGCGATGACCTCCTCGACCCTGTTGGTGACGGCTGGACCGGTTCCCAGCGGGCCATGCTCTACGTCAACGAAGGCCTCAAGAACACCGCTTGCGGACCGACCTTCATCAACAACCGTGATGGCATCATTCAGGCCGTGACCGACAACTTCGGGGGCGAAGACGTCTGTGACGTGTGGGAGGCCTTCGCGGCCTTCGGCCTCGGCACCAACGCCTCCACCAGCGGTTCGAACTCCACGAACGCCACCAACGGCTTCAACATCCCAGCGTCCTGTGACGATGACCCACCACCGCCAACGGATTGCCCCACCGGTACCACCGAGCTGCATTCCGCGGACTTCGAGTCCGGTGCCAACGGCTGGACCAACAACGGTGCATCCACCTGCTCGACGGGTACCTTTGTACAGGGCACCCCGAACCAGATCGTCAACAGTGGCGTGACCACTCAGGTCGGTGGAGCCGCCTCCGGTTCCGGCGCCTGGTTCACCGCGACCAACTCCTCCGCCGGCAATGCCGACGTGGATGGCGGTACCTGTGACACGCGCTCACCCTCCGCTGCGGCAGCGGCTGGTGCTGTGACCATCTCCTTCGACTACTTCCACGGCCAGCGGGATGCCGGCGACGATGCCAGTGACGGCTTCGTGGTCGACGTTCTCAACAACGGCAGCGTGGTCTCCACGGTGGTCAACATCGGCGATGTCACCACCAACGCGGCCTGGACCGCCGCTTCTACGACGGTCAACCTGGGCAGCGCTGGCAACATCCAGCTGCGTGTTCGGGCCACCGACGGCTCCGGCCCTGGCGACTTGGTCGAAGGCGGTATCGACAACGTCCTGATCTGCGGCGGCGAGAGTGGACCTCCTCCAGGCCCCTCCTGCGTCGGCTTCTGCGGTGGCCAGTCCGATGACGGCTGCTGGTGTGACAGCCTGTGCGCCGGATTCGGCGACTGCTGTCCTGACAAGGTTCCGGTCTGCGGCCCCTGAGCTGACCTGACCTAGCCTCTTGGGTAGGAGGTGGAGGATCTCCCCCTCCTACCCTGTTTCGCTTCTCCTCCAGTTCTCTTCCAAACTTTTTTTCCTCCTCACCTCCCCGTCTCTCCCAGGTAACCGCTGGCCTCGAGAACCGGTAGCTTCAGCCACCCACCGTGGACGTCCAGAAGCTGCTGTCCCCAGACTCGAATCCATCCGAGAAGACTTCCGTCAGGGACGGTTCTGTAACCTCTAGAAAAATTGCCGATGGCACTCCCCTCGAGCCAGCGGCATCGGTGGCGAAAACATAGATGAGGTGCTGCCCGAGAGCTAGCGTCGAGGTATCGACGACACCGGACACATCCTCCGCCGCCGCATCGAAGGCACCATCCACCGGAGCCAAAGAGTGCACTTCGGTGGCTAGCCAAGGGGGAGAATCCACCGAATAGCTGGCGGAGCTGATCATTTGTGTAGGCTCGGTGCCGAATCCGCCGCTGTCGTACCGGGTGTCGTCCACTGTTGCCGTAAGGACGACCTCTTCTCCCTGGGGCACCGATGTCTCTGCCAGGAGAAGGTCCACGGCATCCGGTCCGCTCGGTTCCTGGTAGGGCCGGCGGGCGGCCTTGGCAGCATAGAAGAGTGCCGGTAGGTTCTTTGGCAAGACATCTGACGCGAACACCGGACATTCCTCGAAAAACCAGGTTCCGACCTCGAAAGTGTAGGTGGCCACGCCGTATTCCCCATAGGACACTCCGCTGGTTCCTCCTGCCGCTGGGCCCAGACAATCGGAAGTCTGGCAAATTCTGTGTCCGTTGAAGAAGCCGAACTTTCTGCCCAGGGTCTGCAGCTCAGTAGAGTTAGGAGCTTCCGCCGTCAATCCATCCCAGGGAAACACCACCCACTCGCCGAAACTGTGCAGGGAAACGAAAAGGCCCGTAGCATCGAGGGGCGCTGCATCATCGTCTTCAGGACCGCGCTGGTCCTCAAAGATCTGCGCCATCAAAGTCTCGAAGGCCTGGGTCTCCGGCTCCGAGGCAGGTCCGGGACCATGAAAGGTATTGCTACACTCACTGCTCGAGGAGCCGACCGTCGCCCAACGAAAAGAGCTGTTGCGATTTAGGTCGATACCTCGCAGATTGGAGTCAGAGCAATAGTCGTTGTCGATGTTCTTTCGCCAAAGGAGCCCGGTCTCGGCTCTCTTCCGACCGTCCGGATTCCCCTGAGCAACGATGTGAATCTCGCTATGATCGAGAATCCAAGTGATATCCGGATCCACCCCATACCCTAGAACCAATTGCTCAGCAAAAAGAGTCGCTAATTCCGCCGGAACGAGCTCTCGGGCATGGATAGCCGCCAACAAGAAGAAAGGGGCCTTGTCGACCTTGCTGACTGAGTTGGTAATGACGAGATCGAAGATGTCATAGCCCCCAGGCCCGCCAGAAACCTTTTCCCAACTGTCCCCAATATCTACCCAGGTAGCCAAATCCGGATGGTCTAGAGCCAACTGACTCAGATCTGCAAAGGTCTCCTCTACGGTGCGATAGCAGGGGAAACCCGGGATCCCGCCCCCTTGATCTGGAAGGGGTTCGATGGTTCGATTGAGGGCTTCGGTTCGCTGCCAATCAATTCGCCACTCCACCCCCTGGGTGCTCAACTCTTCGAGCTCTCTTGAGGAAACCAGAGCGAGCAGCGCACCTCCCTCCCCTCGTGTCTCCAGAACATCGATTTCTTCCAATAACAACGAAACGGCGGAAGGATTCCTTGCCTCGATCTCAACGACCCACTGGGAAAATGTCGCTTCTTCTGCAAAGGTCGGCCTTCCAAGAAACACAGCCAAGCACCAAATCCCCGCCCAGACTACACCTCTCCCTAGGACGATCTTCGAAAACTTCTCCCTACGGCCTCGCCCTCGACTAGTAAACAAATTAAACATTTCACCCCTCCGACAGTTTCATTTTTCAGTAACGTTTTCTTGCAACTCTCATCCCGTTGCGCGGAAAGAAAGATAGACGACCCCATCTCCAGATCAGAGAGTCGAAACAGCCCCGCCGAACCTTCTGGAATCTGACTGGAAAACAGCTACTCATAGCAAGATAATTTCGCCTATCCGAAGGCGGTCCATGGAGACTCCCTGCGGTGATCCCAGAAAGATTCTCAGCAAAAGGCTGGTAGAAAAATGAGGGGATGCGTCAAAAAGGAAAACGATGCTGCCAGCGAAGATCGATCCCCTGCCAGGACTGAGGAAAGAGTCTAGTCGACGAAAGTTTGGAGACGAAGCTCGGATCTTCGGGAGAGTGGGACGAGATCGACTACTGGAGGTCCTGCTGAAGACGACGGAATGCCCGCGCTCCCATGGCAGCGTGGCGGGGATGATCCACTAGGCCCGAACTCAACAATAGGGCCGCAAAGGAAATCGCCCAGCCGATCCCCCGGTCGAGAAGAGCCTCGGTGGGCTGGTAGGCCTCGAGAAAGGCCCCGCGAGTCTGCCTGTCATCCCACAGCATCCACGGCGCCGCCAGGTCGGTAGCAACATCTCCAGCGGTCAGATCTCCCCAGTCGAGGATCCCGGTGAGAACTCCCTTCTCTACCAGCACGTTGCGAGCGTGTAGGTCGCCGTGAAGCCAGCATTTGTCTGGCTCCTTCGGTGCCGCCAGAGCTCGACGCCAAGCCTCGAGAATCTCTCCAGTGACAAGCTCTCGCTTCCCCCTCAGGCCCTGCAGCCGCTCTTCGACGACCGCAGCTCGGAGGCAGAGGTCGACGCCCCGCACCGGGCTTCGAGGAGCCTCGACGGGGGCTGGTTGATGAAGCGCCCTGAGGAACCTCGCCAACCTGGGAGCCTGCTTCGGACCCGGAGCTTCGAGATCTGCGGTCTTCCCCGGAAGCCAGGGAAGGATGCTCCACGGGCAGGGATAGTAGGCCGTAGGTTTGCCGATCCTCTCCGGGACGGGGACAGCGATGGGGAGGCTTCGAGCCAGCTTCGGCAGCCAGACCTGCTCTCTCTCAAGGAGTGCCACCGCCTTCTGACGCCTTGGCAGCCGGACGACGAGATGCTCTCCCAGGCGAAAGGTCTCGTTGTCCCAGCCGCTGTCGAGCACCTTCAGGGAAGCCTTCGCCAGATCGGGATGCTGCTCCCTCAAGAGCCGGCGCACCAGAGCTTCATCGATCTGCCAATGAGCCGAGGGGGTTCCGCCAGTCATAATTCGTCGTCCACAAGCGGTCGTTCAGAGCCAGCGGCGGACCTGCGAGCAGGAGCTAAGGTAAACCTGGCCATGGAGAACCGAGAGGTTAGCCTCTTCGAGGCGGACTTGCACTTGGATGGGAAAGTAGGTTCTGCATGATGTCATCGAGAAAAAGACCTCGGCCTCCTCATGTCTCCAAGCCTAATTCTATAATCCCGCGGGCTCCGGGAGCCCGCAGGGCTCTAGGTTCGCAGCTCTCTCCTCCTTCCTGCGAATCCAGGCATGAGAGACTCCGTCCTACTGTCCGCCTCACCACCAAACTGCTACAGTGGCCGTCCTATGACGGCTGTAGGTCGCTTGACCGCTTTCGCTCTATTTTCCCTCGCTGTCGCCGCGGTGGCGGTTCCGCGCATACTGTCTTCCGACTCCAGAGCCGGCAGGCAGGATTCACAGAGCTCTACCCCTCCTCCACCCCGGGCCCCCACGGTCATCGTTCATACCGTCCGTCCAGAGCAGTTGGTCGAACGGTTGGCGACTACCGGAACCTTGCGCGCCAATGAGCAGGTCGAAATCTCCAGTGAGCTTTCCGGCAAGGTAGCCCAGCTACGATTCCAAGAAGGCTCGCCAGTGGCTCGGGGACAAGTGTTGCTCAAGATCGAGGCCGGCGAGCTCGAGACCCAGCGCCAGAGGGCGCTTCATCGGGTCGAACTGGCGCGGCGGCGGGAAGCCCGTGAGCAGAAATTGGTCGCAGATGGTTTGATCAGTTCTCAAGAATATGACTTTGCCCGCACCAACTTGGATGTGCTGGAATCTGAGCTGGCTCTGGTCGATGCCCAGCTGGAAAAGACAGAGATCCGGGCGCCCTTCAGTGGCATCGTGGGGCTCCGCTTCATCAGCCCAGGAGCCTACGTCACACCGCAAACTCGCATTGCCAGCTTGCAGGACCTGGATCCCATGAAGGTGGACTTTTCCGTCCCCGAGCGCTATGCCTCCAGGGTCCAGCTGGGCCAGCGATTGGATCTTCAGGTAGCGGGCTTGGAAGAGCGATTCGAGGCCGAGATCTACGCCATCGAACCCTCCGTCGAGGCCACCACTCGCTCCTTGGTAGTGCGGGCCCGTCTCCAAAACCGCCAGGGTTTTCTGCGCCCGGGAGCCTTTGCCGACATTTCCGTGATCATTGCCCGGATCGAAGAGGCTTTGACTGTGCCTAGTGTCGCCATCATCCCTGAGCTCGGAGGGAAGAAGGTCCTGATCGTAGAAGATGGGATCGTGGCCTCCCGTCCCGTAGAAACAGGCATTCGAACCGAGGCGACAGTCGAGATCACCGCCGGTCTGAATGCCAACGATCAAGTCATCATCCGAGGCCTCGAGGCCGTCAACGTGGGCACTGTCGTTGACGCCCGGAGTGACACGGGCAGTCCGGGCGCCCACTGAGGGGAAGCGCCGCTCTCCTCCCATGAACCTATCCTCCCTGAGCATTCGGCGACCGGTCCTCGCGGTCGTTCTATCCCTCACCATCTTGCTATTCGGCTTCATCGGATTTTCTCGCCTCGGAGTGCGGGAGTACCCCTCGGTGGATCCGCCCCTGATCACCGTCAGCACCAATTTCCGCGGCGCCAACGCCGATGTGGTGGAGTCCCAACTCACCGAGCCCTTGGAGGAGTCCGTCAACGGCATTGCGGGGATTCGTACTCTGACCTCGGTCAGCCGGGAAGGGCGCAGTACCTTGAGGGTGGAGTTCGATCTGGGAGTCGACTTGGAGCAAGCCGCCAACGACGTCCGGGACCGGGTGTTTCGCATCCTCGGTGATCTGCCCGCCGATGTAGAGCCGCCGGAAGTTTCCAAAGCGGACGCCGACTCCAGTCCCATCGTCATGATCACGGTATTCAGTCCACAGCGGAATAGCCTAGAGATGACCCGCTTGGCAGAAGAACAGCTGGTGGAACGGCTGCAGACGATCTCAGGGGTTAGCCGGGTCGATATCTGGGGATCCAAGGAATACGCCATGCGCCTGTGGATCGACCCACAAAGGCTGGCGGCCTATCGCCTCTCCCCCATCGATGTGCGAGACGCCATCGCTCGAGAGAACGTCGAGCTGCCGTCCGGTCGAATCGAAGGTCGAGACGTGGAGCTTTCCGTGCGCACCCTGGGACGACTCAACACTCCCCAGGAGTTCGAGGATCTCATTCTCAAGGAAAGCCAGGGACGATTGATTCGGCTGCGAGATGTCGCCCGCGTCGAGCTTGGGCCCCGCAACCTCCGGACAGTGCTCAAGAAAGATGGCGTTCCCATGGTGGCGGTCGTCGTGCGCCCTCAGCCCGGCGCCAACTTTGTGGAAATTTCCGATCAGGTACGCCGCCGCCTCCCATCCATCGAGAAAAACCTGCCCGAAGATATCGAGATCGATTTTGGTTTCGACGTCACCAGTTATATTCGCCAGTCCGTCGCCGAGGTACAGCAGACGGTATTCCTATCCATGGCCCTGGTGCTCCTGGTGATCTTCCTATTTCTGCGCGATTGGCGCACCACCCTCATTCCGGTTCTAGCCATCCCCGTCTCCCTGGTGGGCGCGTTTTTCATCATGTACGCCGCCGGTTTTTCCATCAATGTGCTGACTCTACTCGCCATGGTGCTGGCCATTGGCTTGGTGGTCGATGACGCCATCGTCGTAATGGAGAATATCTACGCCAAGATCGAGAACGGCCTCGAACCTCGCAAAGCCGGTATGGAGGGGGCCCAGGAGATCTTCTTCGCGGTTATCGCCACCACTCTGGCGCTAGTCTCGGTGCTCCTCCCTCTGCTCTTCCTGGGCGGCCTCACCGGCAGGCTATTTCGGGAATTCGGCGTCACCCTAGCGGGAGCGGTGATCATTTCGTCCTTCGTGGCTTTGACCTTGACCTCCATGCTCAGCACCCGGCTACTCAAGCGGCGACAGCGACATTCGCGCTTCTACGAAGCCACGGAACCGTTCTTCCGCAGTCTCTCGGAAGCCTACCGTGGCAGCCTCGAGACGTTTCTGGCGAGGCGCTGGCTGGCCTGGGTGACCGTCGCTGCCTGCACCGGCCTGATCATCCTCCTGCTCGGAACCTTGCCGGCGGAGCTGGCTCCCCTGGAGGATCGCTCCAACCTACGGCTCAATGTCCGCGGCCCGGAGGGAGCCACCTTCGAGTACATGGACCGCTACGTCGATGAGCTCACCGAGGTGGTCTTCCGAGAGGTCCCGGAACGGCGGTTGTTCAGCACGGTGACCTCCCCTGGCTTCGGCGCTTCCAGCTCGGTGAACTCCGCTTTCGCTCGCCTTTATTTGAAGCCTCCGGCAGACCGGAACCGTAGCCAGCAGGAAATCGCCGACTCCCTCTCCGCCGCCCTACGGAATCTGCCCGGCTCTCGCACCGTGGTCGGCCAACAGCCCACGGTAGCGGTGGGACGCCGCTCATCCCTGCCGGTGCAATTCGTACTGCAAGCTCCCAACCTGGAAGCTCTCAAAGAGGCCTTGCCGCGCTTTGTCGCCGCCGCGGAAGCCAACCCGACCTTCTCCGTCGTCGACCTGGACCTGGTGTTCGACAAACCGGAACTACAGGTGGAGATCGACCGCCAGCGCGCCCAGGATCTGGGAGTGTCAGCCCGCACCATCGGTCAGACTCTGCAACTGACTTTGGCGGAACAGCGACTGGGCCTGTTCGTTCAGGACGGCAAGCAATACGAGGTCATCGGCCAGGTGGAGGCCGACCTCCGCAACGAAACAGTCGATCTACGCAATCTCTTCGTCCCCTCGAATACTGGCGAACCGGTCCTGCTGGACAAGCTGGTGCAGGTGAGGGAGGTCAGCAGCCCGCCTCAGCTATTTCGCTTCGACCGTTACTTGGCCGCCACGGTCTCCGCCGGCCTCGCCCCGGGCTACACCGTCAGCGATGGCATCGACGCCATGGAGCGCCTTGCCGATGAGGTCCTGGACGAAACCTTCTCTACCAGCCTGGCGGGCCAGTCCCGGGACTTCGCCGAGAGCGCCCGCAGCTTGGAATGGGTCTTCCTCCTCGCTCTGGTGCTGAGTTTCTTGGTCCTGGCGGCACAATTCGAGAGCTTTCGCGATCCTTTGGTGATCATGGCCTCGGTCCCCTTGGCTCTGGCAGGTGCTCTCATCGCGCTGTGGGCCTACAGCCAATCGCTCAATCTCTTCAGCCAGATCGGCATGATCATGTTGGTGGGCTTGGTGACCAAGAACGGCATCCTCATCGTCGAGTTTGCCAACCAGCGCAAGGCTGCTGGCCTGTCCCGCCAAGAAGCGATTGTCCAAGGAGCTGCCCGGCGTTTCCGCCCGGTATTGATGACCAGCACCTCCACCGTCCTAGGTATTCTTCCCCTCGCCCTGGCCCTCGGCGCCGGCTCCGAGAGCCGCGTGCCCATGGGATTGGCGGTGATCGGGGGCATGATCTTTGGGACCTTCCTGACCCTCTACGTGGTACCGGCGCTGTACACCTACGTGACGGCCAAGACCGCGAGCCAGGTAGAGACAGAGGACTTCGCCGGCGACCGGGCGGAGCAAGCCGCCGGATAGACCCGAGGAAGGGCGTGCCCGGGAACAGAGGAGCTTCTAGAGGCCTGCCAAGTCCTGAGCAAAGCTGTCTGGCATCCGCCAATCCTCGCGATGCAACCGCTGCCAGGAGAAATCAGTCACCAATTCGCCAGCTGCACAAGGTGCCGAAGTGTCCCGAAGGCCCAGGGAGTGGGCCAGGGCACCGATCAAGGCACGGGGATCGATGCCGATCTCGCGGAGAGACCCGATGGTCAGGGCATCGTTTCGTTTGGACAATTTGTCACCGTCCTCATTGAGCACCATGGGAACGTGACCGTAGGTGGGGCGGTCCCCTCCCAGGGCTTCGATGAGTTGAATCTGTCGGGCAGTGGAGTCGATGAGATCGACGCCCCGAACCACCTCGTTGATGCCCATGGCGATGTCATCTACCACCACCGCTAGCTGGTAGGCCCAGACTCCGTCTTTTCGTTTGAGGACAAAATCTCCCACCGCCTCATCCACCTGTTCCTGAAGCTCTCCCTGGAGCAGGTCCGAGTAGCTCACGAGGCGATCGTGGACCCGAAAGCGAATCGCCTGAGCCGAACCGTCACCGAGCAGGAATGTCTCGAACCAATCGGCTGCCAGCTGGCCGGGAGCGGCATGCTCCGGTCGCAGGAATTTTGGATACGGAGGCACGGCGCTAGGAGGCTTGGGCCCTCCAAAAATGCCAGGCCCGTGGGGCGCTGTTGCCAGCTGGCGCAGATCTTTGCGGGAAAGGCTGCAGGGGAAGAGATAACCGGCGGCCGCCAGTTTGGCTAGGGCCTCTTGGTAGTGGGAGAAGCGTTGGGATTGAGTGTAGGGCGCGAAAGCCCCCCCTAGGTCCGGGCCCTCGTCCCAGTCGAGCCCCATCCAGGCTAGATCCTCCAGAACCGCCTCGGCTAACCCAGGTAGGGTTCGGGGACCATCGAGATCCTCGACTCTCATGACGAAGCTACCGCCGGCAGCCCGCACGGAAAGCCAGGCCACCAAGGCCGTACGAGCATTGCCGATGTGGAGATGACCGGAAGGGGTCGGAGCGTAACGCCCTCGCGGCAAATCAAAGTTCTTTTTCATTGCCGTTGCACGCTAGCACGAGAACCGACAGAGGACCGAGTCCACAGACCAGGCGACCCGCTCCTCGCCTTGATAGAATCAGGGAATCAAGAGCTCGGAAACGAGGAGGAAAACCCGTGCAACATCTCCGACATGACCTTCGCCAAGCCGTCCGTTCCCTGGCCCAACGCAAGGGCCTCACCCTGGCGGCCCTGATTTCCCTCGCCCTGGGCATTGGCGCCAACACAGCTCTCTTTTCGGTGGCCTACGGCGTGCTCTTGCGGCCCCTTCCCTACCCAGATGCGGAGCGACTCGTGCGACTCTCGGAGGTCCACCCGGGAGCCAGTTCCGCTCTCGGCTTTCCCCTCCTCTCCAGCTTCACCCTGCACCCTTGGCAAGAACAAACCAGCACCCTCGAAGGAGTCGCTGCCTACAGTACTCACAACCATCTGGAAACCAGTGGCCAGAAGGGAGTCCGGCTGCGCGGTGCCAGCGTTTCTCCAGCCTTGTTCCGGATCCTAGGAAGTCGCCCGGTCGCCGGCCGGCTGCTCATTCCGGAAGATGCCCGAGAAGGCAGCCCCCCCGTCACCGTGCTATCCCATGGTCTGTGGCAGAGCCGATTCGGTGGCGATCCATCCGCCGTCGGAGAATCCCTCATTCTCGATGGAGAATCTCACCTTATCGTGGGGGTGGCGGCACCGGAGCTCGAATTCCCAGATCGAAACATCCAGGCCTGGACTTCCTATTTCATTCCACCACCGAATGAGGATCCAGAGAAGCAGTCGATTCGGGTGTTTCCGGCCATTGGCCTTCTTCGACCGGGAGTCTCTCCCCAGACCGCCGCCGCCGAAGGAACTCTCCACGCCCGCCGGGAAGGGCGTCCAGCCATCACCAACGCCATCTTCGGTCAAGGAGGCCCACCGGAAATAAAGGTTCGCAACTTGCGTCTGGAAATGACCGATCAGATTCGCCCGGCGGTACAGCTCCTGCTGGTCGGCGTCGGGTTCATCCTGCTGATCTGCTGCGCCAATGTCACCAATCTCTTACTTTCCCGAGGTGTCTCTCGGCGCCGGGAGTGGGCTCTGCGGGCCGCCCTTGGAGCTAGTCGGCGTCGCCTACTCTCCATGGCTCTGACCGAAGGGCTCGTGCTATCCGTTCTGGGAGGGGGCCTAGGTCTCGCCCTTGGAGCGGGCTTGCTGCGCATTCTTCCAGCCGTAGCTCCAGCAGATTTTCCACGCCTCGAGGACATCCACCTGGATAGCCGAGCCGTCGCCTTTTCCCTATTGGCCACCGTGGTCGCCGGCATCCTCTCCGCCTCTCTTCCCGCTTGGCGGGCTGCCAGAACGGATGTGCTGCCAGCCCTGGGAAGCGGCACGACGGGCAATGGCTCAGGGCGGCGCTCCCTCCTCGGTCGCGGACTCCTCGCCACCGAGGCAGCCTTGGCGGTAGTGCTGCTCGTTGCCTCAGGACTGCTGCTACACAGCTTCGCCCGCCTGACCAGCGTCGATACCGGTTACGATCCGAATCAGGTGCTGCTAGCCCAGGTGTCCCTGTCCCAAGAACGGCCTCCGGAAGTCACCGCGGCCCTGGTCAACGACCTACTCTCGAGCTTGCGCAATACCTCGGGAGTCGAGGCAGCCGGTGCGGCGAATATGGCTCCCTTCAGCAACAGCACCGCCATCCAGCAATTCTCTCTGGACACGGAGCAAGGGGAACCCATCGAGGTTCGTGCCTTGAGCTATGTGGTGACACCCGGCTATGCCCAGGCCTTGAAGCTTCGCCTCCGGGAAGGAAGATCTTTCGAGCCTAGCGACATCGCTTCCGGTACTCGCGGCATGATCGTCAACGAGGAATTCGTCCGCCAATATCTCTCCGATGGGCGCCCGGTGGTCGGTCGGCGACTCCCAAATATGAGCAGCACGGCTCCGGAAGATACTGTGATCCTCGGAGTGGTCAGCAACGTCTTGAAGGGTGGCCTAGATGGGCAACCGCAAAGCGCCATCTACCACTTACCGGTCCTAGGCCATAGCCTGAGCTCCGACTTTCACCTCCTGCTGCGCACCTCTGGCGACCCCATGGCAGTACTGCCCGCTCTCCGAGCCCAACTGACCCGTGCAGATCCCTTGGCGGTGGTCGATGCAGCGACCCTGAACAGCCATGTCTCGGATTCTCTGGGCCAACCTCGATTTGCCGCTGTAACCATTGCGGCCTTCGCTCTGCTCGCTCTGGTGATGGCAGCCACCGGTCTCTACGGCGTCCTTTCTCACAGTGTCTCTCAACGGGTTCGAGAGATGGGGATCCGCTCCGCCTTGGGTGCCAGTCGTGGGTCCCTGGTCAGCTTGATCATCCGCCAAGGATTGGCCGTGACCAGCCTAGGGTTGGTGGTCGGCATCTCCATCGCAGCCCTCACCAGCCGTTGGCTGCAAAGCCTTCTCTTCGAGGTGCCTCCCCTCGACCCCATCGCCTTCTCTGCGGCACCCTTGCTGCTGCTGGCCGTCGCCTTCGTGGCCTGTTGGATGCCTGCCCGACGAGCCGCCAGCACGGCCCCTACGGAAGCCCTACGGAGCGACTAGGATTTCCCGGGGCAGCGGGGAGTGTCTCGCCCCTGGACCCGTCCTTCTCTGCCCTCTACAATTGATGGCACTTGGAAGTCGAGTGAAATTTCGTCAAATAAATAACCTCTTAGGGAGGATCTCCATGCTGCAGCGCTCAGCGGCCCTCGTCGTTGCCACCCTATCCTTACTCTTCGCTGGTTCCGCCTGGGCTCAGAGCCAGGCCACCACCGGTGCCATCGAAGGGGTCGTGGAGGACGAATCCGGAGCGGTACTCCCCGGGGTTTCGATCTCCCTCACCAATACCGCCACCAATTTTGAGCAGGACCTGATCACCGACAGCCGTGGTCGCTTTCGAACCATTCTTCTTCCCCTTGGGCCCTACCGGGTCACCGCCGAGCTCGATGGCTTCTCTACTCTGGTTCGAGAGGGCCTCGACCTGGGAGTGGGCCGAACCATCTCCTTGAAGCTCACTTTGCAGATCTCCGCGGTGGAAGAACAGATCGTGGTCACGGCAGACAGCCCCTTGATCGAGACGAGCCGGGTAGAGAATTCCGTGCAGATCGGCCAAGGGGAGATCGAAGGGCTGCCCAACAACGGGCGGAACTTCTTGGAGTTCATGAACCTCACTCCTGGCGTCGGCATCGTCCAAGGGCCCGATGGAGATGAAATCTCCGTGAATGGACAACGGGGTATTCAGAACAATGTCTCCGTCGACGGAGCGGATTTCAACAATCCTTTCTTTGGCGAGCAGCGGGGCGGCCAGCGACCCGCCTTTACTTTCAACCTGGACGCCGTCCAGGAATTCGTCGTCGTCGCTGATGGCGCTCCGGCGGAATTCGGCCGCTCCTCCTCTGGCTTCGTCAATGTGGTGACCAAATCCGGCACCAACGACTTGGCTGGAACCGCTCATTTCTTCTTCAAGAACGATTCCCTATCGACCGAGGCCGAGCGCCAGGACGGGACCGACGAACCAAAATTCGACTCCGACCAACAGCAGATCGGTTTCACTCTTGGCGGCCCTGTGAAGAACGACAAGATCTTCTTCTTCGTCGCCGCGGACCTCCAAGACGGGGATAGCACCAAGCAAAACGATCCCAGCCGTATCGAACAACGGGTCGTAGATGCCTTCGCTGGCCTTGGCAGCCCCAACGAAAATGGCCCCATTTCTCGCAGCGACGACGCCTTGGTCGCCCTAGCCAAATTCGACTGGACCGCCTCGGCTAGCAACCTCTTCACTCTCCGATTCAACTACTTCGACATCGAACAGCAAAACGGTACCTTCGACGTGGACTCCTGGGGGCGGAGCGCCAACGCGGTGGAACAAGTCGAGTCGAGTGCCATCAGCGGCTCCTTGATCTCAAATATTTCCAGCGGTTTCCTCAATGAGCTGCGGTTTCAATGGGCTCTGGAGGATCGTCCGAGGCCCTATGGCGGTCCCATCAACCCGAACACCGGTCGCCCGTTGCCGGATACCGCCTTCGATTTCGGCCAGGGATACCGCTTCGGCATGCCCTTCTTCATTCCCGTGGAATACGACGACACTCGATACCAACTCAACAACAACGTCAATTTCCTCAAGGGAACCCACACCATCAAGGCGGGAGTCGAGTACAACCGAACAGAAGCCTTCCAGACCTTCATCGGCTTCGCCAACGGGCGCTTCATCTTTGGATCCACCGACGGCTTTCTCAACTACTTGGACAACCCCAACTATGTCGAATGTTCCGACGGTAGCTCCTCCCAGAGCGGAGCTTGCCCGGTAGGCACCGATATTACCGGTCCCGTCTTGCTTTACTTGCAACAAGCGGGAGTTGGCAACCTGAGTGTCGAGGAATCGGGGACTCAGACCATCGTCCAGGAAGAGCCGGCGGTCTTCTTCCAAGATACTTGGCAGCCCCTATCCAACTTGACCGTGACTTACGGCCTGCGGTGGGAAGCGCAGATTCAACCCGATCCCATCACGCCGGCCAGCGAAGTGTTCTATGCCGGCTTCATCGGCCAAACCGTCGACGGCCAGGAGTTTCCTTCCGACGGTGAAATCCCCTCGGACACCAGCATGTGGCAACCGCGACTGGGCATCGCGTGGGACCCGGGCAAAGATGGTAGATCCGTGGTCCGCGCCAGTGCCGGCCTCTACTATGCCCGTATCCCTGGTCTTTCCCTGGCCTCATCTCGTTCCACCAACGGCAGCCGGGGGCAATCCCTATTCCGCAATAGCGCGGCCTCACCCTTTCTGGGACCACCCCCCGCCTACGGGGAGCTGATCCCTCAAAGCTCCGTTGGATCGCCTTTTCAACCGGATGTCTTCGTCTTCGACAAGGACTTCCAGAACCCCCGTACTTTGGCAGTGGCCCTAGCCTATGAGCGGGAGCTGGTCCAGGACTTCTCCGTCTTGCTCAAGTACAACTATGCCAAGACCGAACACCTCACCCGGTTTATCAATGCCAACGATCCCCTTCTCGGTTCTCCCTGGCTCACCGGCCTGGGAGCCGACGGGAGTAACGGAGTCAATACCCTGACCGTGGTCGAGTCCACCGCCGAGAGCCTCTATCGCGGCTACACCCTGGGGCTGACCAAGAAATTCGGCAATATCCTCGAGCTCAACGGCTTCTATACTTACTCGAAAGACAAATCCAACGACGACAACGAGCGAGATCCCTTCTCGTTTCGCTACGCTCGCATCACCGACTTAGACGCGGAGTGGGGCCTTTCTGATCGAGACCAGCGCAACCGAGTCAACGCTTGGATGCTCTGGCGAGCCCCCTGGGACCTAGACGTCAACCTGCGCTACTCCTACCGGTCGGCTCAGCCCCTGTCCATCACCGAGACTGGCGCTGTGGCCCAGACGCCCCAGGACCGAATCAACGCTGACGGCTCCGTCACTCGCCGCAACCTGGGCCGCAAGGACAACAAATTCTCGTCCTTCGACCTTCGCATCGCTCGTCTTTTCAAGCTCGGTAAGATCGACCTGGAAGGGGTCATCGACATCTTCAACCTGACCAACGAACCCAACTTCCGAACCCCAGGGGTGACCAACCTCATCTTCAACTTTGATGGCACGGTCACCAGCGGTTTGGGCGATCCTCGCCAGGTGCAATTGGGTGTTCGGCTGTTGTTCTAGAGCGCTTAGGTAACCGGAGCCGGGCCGGCGGGGAGAGGACTCTCTGCCGGCTTCTGTTCTTCTCCCTCGGCAAATCCCTCCGGGAAAAACTCCTCCAGCACCACTGTGGCGTAGCCACCGGGAGGCAGCTGGAAAGTCAACTGAAGGCTTTCCTCTTCGAATCGGAGCTTCATGGAGCTCACGGGGAGCCGGAGCGGCCTGCGCTCCCCAAACAACCGGAGACGCTTCGGCAACACGGCTTCTCGGGCCCCTGGAAGGCCGAAATCCTTCAGCACCTCCTCCTCCAAGACAGCTACCTCGCCGGTCGGGTAGCGCATCTTGGGACCCCAGAGAGGCCCAGTAGGGCTCACTTGAAAACCAACTAACCTCGCGCTCCCCTGCTCTTCCTCCTCGACCACGAATAGGCGGCCACTGCGATGAACGATGCCAAGATCTCCTACCGTTAGGGCGTCGAAGGGCCATGGGCGGCGACGCAGAACCTCGTTAAAGATGGCTGCCTGGAGCGCCGAGACCAGAAAACGCTGATGGCGCAAGTCCCCGTGGACTCTCTCCCCTCGTAGCAGAGCCGCTCCTCGGGCGACATTTCGTCCACCGCTGCCAAATCGCTGTTCCCCAAAGCGATGAGCCACCCCTCGTTGCTCCAACCGCTGGGCCACCTGGGAAATCCTTGCCTGCTCCGAGGTATCGACTCCCCGAACTCGAATCTCAAAACGATTCGCCTCTAGCTCACCTAGCTGCAGGCGACTCTCTCCACGAACGGCTCGCAGAACCTGGACCCCTTCGAGATCCCAGCTCAATGCCTCCGAGGCCTCTACTAAGGGTACCGAGAACCACTGGCGAGTCACCGCGATACGGTCCTTCCGCCCGGCAAAACCAATATCTCGAGGTGCACAGCCGGCCAAGACCGCTAGATCCTGTGCCACATCCGCAGTGTTTCGCTGCCGCTTTTCGAGCCACAAATACAAATGCTCCCCGCGCCCAGCCGGCTGCTGCAGGGCGACCTCTTCCACAACGAAATCTTCCGGCACCTGCCGAATCCAAGGCAACAAACCCTTCCGGGTGTCAGGCATGCGCTTCATGCGTTCCTTAAATTCCTTTCCTTCAGACTACTTACAACTAGATCCAAAGTTCATATATCGCAATGATTTAGAGCGACTAGACTGACTTGACGGGAGGCGTGGCTCGCCACCGTACTTTAACAACGCATGAAGCTCATGCCTGACACCAAGCCCGAGTGGCTACACCGGCAGCAGGGCATATCGCAATAGGATCAAAGCAGCGATAGCGATCAAGAGCCAGTGGACTTCCCTTCGCCGTCCAGCGGAGAGTTTGACCACAACAAAAGTCACGATTCCCGCGGCCAAGCCATGAGAGATGTTGAAGCTCAAAGGCATGGTCAAAGCTGTTACGAAGGCAGGGGCGGCTTCTGTGAAGTCGCTCCAATCAACCTCCCGGACAGCCCCTACCATTAGGCTGCCTACGGCGATCAGAGCTGGCGCCGTCACCGGGGTCAAGGCACTTCCCTCGGCTCCCTGCCCCACCACCACAATCACCGGTGCCAAGAAGGGCGCTAGTAGAAAGAGGCTCCCAGTGACCACGTTCGCGAAGCCTGTGCGGGCCCCCACCCCGACCCCCGCGCCACTCTCGATATAGGAGGTCACCGTAGATGTGCCAAACAGAGCTCCCACCACGGTTCCGGCTGAATCGGCGGCCATCGCTCGGTCTAGGCGAGGCAGCTCCCCCTCTTCCAAGAAGTCTCCCTCGTGGGCAATTCCCAGTAGGGTCCCGAGGGTATCGAAGATATCGAAGAAGAGAATCACCAGGACGAGAGGAAGGTATTCGAGGCGCAGGGCCCCAAGGAGGTCGATCTCGAAGCCGGGGAGATCGAATTGGGGTACCGAGAATAGAGCCTCTGGTCGAGCCACCAACCCCGTGACCAAGCCCAGCACGAGGGTCGAGAGTAATCCCCAGAAGATGGCCGTTCGCACCCCTTTGGCCAGCAAGGCAAAGGTGATCGCCAAACCCACCAGGCTCAGAATGATAGGGGCCTGGCGCAGGTCTCCCAGGGAGAGCAAGGTATGGGGATTCCCTTGCACCAAACCTCCCTGTTGGAGCCCAATGAAGGCAATGAAAAATCCAATTCCTACCGCACCGGCAAATCTCAACACAGGGGGCACAGCTCGAACGATCATGGCTCGAGCGCCGGTTATGGTCAGGAGGACAAAGGCAATTCCTGCCCAGAAGATCAGCCCGAGAGCGGTTTGCCAAGGAATCCCGGCGCCGAGGCAAATGGTGTAGGCAAAAAAGGCGTTGAGTCCCATGCCCGGGGCCAATGCGATGGGATAGTTGGCCATGAAGGCCATCAACAAGGTCCCAAAAGCGGCGCTAAGGCAGGTGGCTAGTAACGCTCCTTCAAGAGGCACACCAGCCGCTGAGAGGAAGATCGGGTTGACCACGACGATGTAGGCCATGGTCAAAAATGTGGTCAGGCCACCGATTGTTTCTCGGGCCGGGGTCGAGCCCTGAGCTCGGATGGAGAAGAGTGTTTCCAGCATTGGGGAGATCGTCCAAAGTGGACTCTATCAGGGGAGCCTCCGCCGCAACCCTCAGGACTCGACGCTCTACGAGGAGCGTCGTTTGAAGGACCAGGTGAAATGAAAGCGAGACACTTCCGTACCATCCCCCATGCGGCCAACCGTTTCCACTCGTGCGACCACTGGATCGCCGGTTCTCTCGGCCTCCTGGACCGCCGCAGAGATCTTGCTCCCCTCTTCGCATCGAAAAGTCACCAAGGAGGTCGCCTTCTTCCCGAAAGTCCCCTCCATATCGACGATGAGCATCGCTACGGGCACTTTGGTGGATTTGACGGCGACCATGGCGAGGGCCCCCGTGGAGAGCTCTGCAGCCATGCTCTGAGCAGCGAAGTAAGTGGAGCGAAAAGGGTTCTTGGTTCGCCAACCATAGGGTACGGTCGCTTCACAGAGTTCGGGCTCCAAACGGCGTACCCGAAGACCGGCAAACCACCCGAGGGGAAGTTGAGTGATCAGAAACACCCGCATCAACCAGGGGTTGGTCACCCGCCGGGAGAGCTTCTCTCTCTCCGTCTTAGGCATGTAGCGCTGCCTCGGTCGCTTCTTTTTGCTGGTTCACGTATCGCCGATAGCGCACTTCACCATCCCCTTCGAAAGAAAGGAATCGGGTGCCGACTCCGCTGACCGTCTCGCGATCCACCAGGGTGTGTCGAACCACTTCGGCCTCGCCTCTCACCGGCAGCGGATCCGTCGGGAGGTTGAATTCGAAGGCCAATCGGGTCCCTAGAGGGTAGCCAACGTAGGTGCGAATCAACATACCGGAGGAGGAAAGGTTCTCGGTTTGGCACATGGCGAGGGTTTTCCCCTTGGCTAACTGAATCTCCAGCCGCGCCATGACTCTCGCTCCTACTCTGGGAGCGACGTCCAGGAGGCCGGAAATCACCCCTTGCAGCTGCTCCCCCGCCATGGCGAGAGACACCACCCGGCTCACCCCTTTTCCTAGGTAGCCATTGGCCAGCTCTTCCCCGCCATCGGTGCACAGCAAAAGAACGGGTGACTTTCGACAGAAGCTCTCGGGGCGGCGAATCGCTTCGAGAAACTCCTCCAGGGGCATGTCTTTCAGGGGAAAGCCCAAAATCAAAGCGTCGAAGGCAACGGCCTCGACCAGGTCGAGGGACTCTCGCGCCCGAGGAAAACGGTCCACATCCATGGCCCCGCGGTGAAGGACTGGGGTGACCTGAGCAAAGGTCTCGGCGTCGACGCCGATCACTAGAACGTTCCGTTTCGACTGATCCGTCACCAGGGGTGCCCTCGAGGGTCGTCCGAGTCGCTAGAAGGTTCGCCTGCCGGGGGGAGCAAGGAAGGCCGGGATACACCCGCCACAGGGATCGATGATGCCATCAAGTCTGCAGCGGTTGGCGTCAAGATACCATAGACGAAGCGCCACTGAGTACCTGCGCCAGCACTTCATTACGCCGTTTTTCCCCTCTCCGGAGAGGTAAAAACGAGGTGCTGAATCTCAGCCCTTGAGGGTAACCTACCCACCGTGCTAGATTCGCCGATCTCGCCGTGGGAAGGTACCCCACCGCCCCTACTTCATCATTCCTTGGAAAGGCCTCATTCCCATGGTCCAAGATCTGGTCCACGAAACCCGTAACGATGTCCGCAATCTGGCGATCATCGCTCATGTCGACCACGGCAAGACGACCCTGGTGGACGCCCTCCTTTGGCAGAGTGGAATCTTTCGCTCCAATCAGGAGGTCGCAGAGCGGGTGATGGACTCCATCGATCTCGAAAGGGAGCGTGGCATCACCATCATGGCCAAGAACACGGCCATCAATTTCAAGAATACGTTGATCAATATCGTCGACACCCCCGGTCACGCAGATTTCGGTGGCGAGGTCGAGCGGACTCTCCAGATGGTCGATGGAGTCATGTTATTGGTGGACGCCAGCGAGGGACCCCTGCCTCAAACTCGCTTCGTGCTGCGCAAGGCGCTGGAAGCCGGAATGCCCCCCATCGTAGTGATCAACAAGATCGATCGCGCTGATGCCCGGGCCCGCGAGGTACTCGACGAGGTTTACGACCTGTTCATCGATCTCGATGCTTCGGAAGAACAGCTCGGCTTTCCGGTGCTCTACTGCAACGCCCGTGCGGGTCTTTGCCGTCTACAACCGGACGGAGAGGACCAAACTCTGGGACCTCTCTTCGAAGAGATTCTCAAGACAGTCCCAGCCCCCACCTTCGACCCCAACGCTCCGTTGCAGCTGTTGGTCAACAACCTGGACTACGACGACTACGTCGGACGACTGGGCATTGGCCGCATCTACAACGGTGAGATCCGAAAAGGCCAGGAAGTGGCAGCCTGCCACCTCGACGGAAAAACCGAGATCGTGAAAATCTCTGGATTGTTCGGCTACGACGGTCTGAAGCGAGTGGAAGTCAAAGAAGCGCGAGCTGGAGACATCGTCGCCGTGGCGGGTATCGACTCCGTTTCCATTGGCGAAACTCTCACCGCCACCGACGACCCACGGCCACTGCCCCCTATTCGGGTGGAAGAGCCCACTATCTCGATCCATCTCTCCGTCAACACCTCACCGAAGGCGGGTCGAGAGGGGAAGCATGTAACCTCCCGCAAGCTGCGAGATCGGCTCAAGAAGGAGACTCTGTACAACGTCTCCATCCGGGTAGAGGACACCGAATCACCGGACACCTTCAAGGTATCCGGGCGAGGGGAGCTGCAGTTAGCGATCCTCATCGAGATGATGCGCCGCGAGGACTTTGAATTGGCCGCCGGAAAGCCGGAAGTGTTGACCAAGAAGGTCGACGGTCAGCTCCACGAGCCCATGGAAGTTGCCATCATCGATTGCCCAGAGGAGCACATCGGCGACGTGACCCAATTGTTGGGCCAACGCAGGGGCCGTATGGTGAAAATGATCAACCATGGCTCCGGCCGCGTGCGCATGGAGTTCCGGCTGCCCTCCCGTGGCCTGATCGGTTTCCGCAACGATTTTCTCACCGGTACCCGAGGTACTGGCATTCTCAACCATCTCTTCGACGGCTATGAGCCCTGGCAGGGTGACATGGCCCATCGCACCACTGGGGTTTTGATCGCTGACCGCAAAGGTAAGTGCACCAGCTATGCCATCGAAAACCTTCAGCCCCGAGGCGTCCTCTTCGTAGCGCCCGGCGACGAAGTCTACGAGGGGATGATCGTTGGTGAGCACAACCGACCCAACGACCTCGACGTCAATATCACCAAGGAAAAGAAGCTCACCAACATGCGGGCTTCCAGCTCCGATGAGCTGATCCACCTCGTTCCTCCCACCCTGTTCAGCCTCGAACAGGCCCTGGAGTTCGTTCGCACCGACGAGCTGGTAGAAATCACCCCGAAGGCTTTCCGGCTGCGCAAGAAGATCCTCCGGGCGTCTTTCCGCAAGCCGAAGAAATAGGGAAAACGAGCAGGGAGAGGCGGAATTCGCCTCTAAGCCCCCATTTCCCTAGGGAACCGAAGCCGACCAGGCCAACAGATCCCCGGATTCGAATCCGTCCGAAAAGAGAGGCTCTCGAGTGATGCGGTACCTCTGGGCGAAAATACCGTTCTCAGCCCCATCCCGGCCGTCGGTGTTCTCCCAGACAAGCCAGAACTTGTCTGGGCCACCGACAGCTAAAGAGGGCCGCGTCTCGTGGCTGAAGCTGGGCAGACTCAGGGAAATCTGAGAGGTGAGCGCAGTGCCGTCCTGGCTGAAGTGACGTCCCCAGAAAGTCGTGGGCGTTCCATCCCCGGGCTGGTCCGTCCAGACAGCGACGAATTCCCCATTGGGAAAAACCGCTATATCGTAGAAGAAGAAGCGAAACTCCTGTCCTGCCAGGGGAAACTCCAAGAGCGAGAACTCGGAGCCAAGGACGAGCCCCTCGCGGGAGAGACGACGCCCTCGCAACTCGACCACTCCATCTTCCCATTCCTCCCAAGCCAAGAGGCCGACGCCTTCCGGCTGGCTTCGAGCCAAGACGTCGAGGTAGCTGCCACCTAGAGCAACCTCGACCGGCGGGCCATCCTCGGTACCATCTTCTTCGAGCCACTGTCCCACAACGTTTAGGCCGGCTCCACGAGGAGAGTGTTCTAGCCAAGCTACCAGGAACTCTCCCCCAAGGGTCGCCGTGACTGAAGGGATTCCGGAACTGAGATTGTGGTGAAAAATGGGTCCTTCCTCCTCAGCACCTTGGTCACTGACAAACTGAGAATAGGCGCCCAATTCGAAGATAGGCCCCTCGCAACAGGAGTCCCAGGCCACCACGAAAGCTCCGGATTGGGACACTCCAAGCCCACCGATGAAATTCGTCTCGTTGTCTGGAGAAACGACGCCGGAGATGCCGGTGGAGGAACCATCGGGCAACAACTTGCGATAAAAGATGTCCGAGTAGATTCCCGGGGTGAATGGCTGCTGCACTCGGAAGGCGATAACGATGTTGTCGGCGAGGTCCACCCCGAGGTAGGACTTTCCCGACGGACTCGCGTCGGAGAAAAAGGTAATCGGAACTTCGTTGCCCTCTGGAAGTCCATCAGCGTCGAACCGGCGCAAAAGGAGATCGCGTCGGTTCGGGGTAGGCCCCCCTCGACTGACCCATGCCACGACCAGTCTACCGTCCGCCGCCGCAGCAGCTCTTGGGAAGATCTGCCCCAGGCCAGTGGATTGATTGACCAGAATCTCCGGCCCTTCGGGGACCAGACCAGCATAAGCCTCGCCTCCCGGGAAGACAGCCATACTGAGACAGGAACAAATCAGAAGTCGTCGAAACAAGTTTTTCATCACCTTAAACCTCCGAAAGCTCAACCCATTCCGTAGCGTTCAAATATGCTTTTTTAGCATATCAGATTCCTAGAGAAAACCTCAGATTTAGAGGAATCTTCACCGCTAGCTCAAGAAAACGAGAGCAAGGGAACCTCATAGAACAACGAGTTTGGGAGCCTGAGAATGGGAACCCGGCCCGAAAAAGCTCAGCCCGGGTCCCGGAGCTTCCGGGCTATTCGTCCGGATGTTGCAACTGAAAAGTCGTGGCCGCGCAGGCACCGTCCACCAACTGGCTGACCAAGTACAGCCAGAGGTGCCCCATGGAACCACCTAGGAGCGACTCAAGGGAGTCGCTCTAGAAGATCACTTCTCTCCAGGGCACTCCATCGGCCTCAGCGAAAAGATCATCAGACGAGCTATTTGCCAGCTTTCAAAGCAAATTTTTCACCCACCCTAATACACGAACATATATCAGTAACATCTACCAACCCACGCAAAAACCGAAGAGGTTCCGGCCGAGGGCGCTCAGATGTTGCCAGGGGCTGGTAAGGAAATCCCAGAGCGACGTCGATAGAGGACCAATGTGTCGCCGCTAAGGTCGGCCTCGAATCGCTGAATCTCCTCATAGGCTTTGGAGAACCAACTCTGCTGCCGAATGGGCTCCATAAATCCATGGAGGCGGCTGTGATAGATCACCATCATAGGCGGATTGGCAAGGAGCGCCCCTGAGAGGTCTTGCTGTGCGACGAAGGGGAGAGCTTCCGGCGAGACCAAACCGAGGAGATCTCGCACCGGTCGGTCGGCGGTAAAGGCCAGGGTGCCCACCTCCACATAGGCAAGGTCCTCCCCAGGTTCGCTATGGTCCCGAATCCAAGCCCCCGCTCGGTGGTAGAGCTCCGTTTGGGGAATGCCCCGAAAACCGTGGTACCCGTCCCAAGCTCGCCGCAGAGTATGAGCAGCCAGAGGCAGAATAAGGAGAGTTACCAGGATTGGCACTAGGACCCGCCTCAGAGGGGATCGCGTCCCACGGCGAGCTAGCCGGACCAAATCCCCGGCCAAGAAGGCCAGGCCATAGATCCAGGCGAGCAGGGTTGGAATGGCGTACCAGGTGTAAAAAGGCACTCCCAGTAGTGGATAGGCCACGAGAAGTCCCACCGAGAAGGCGGCCAACAGTCGCAGGGCCCGGCTACCGCTCCGCCACAGGGAGATGGAACCGAGTAGACCGCCCACCGCCAAGATCGGCATGAAAGGGCCTGCATAGGCCAGGTCGAGCCACCGCAGGGCCTCCGGCCAGAAGTCGAGTCCGCTATGCCAGGCTTCCGGGTTCCAGGCGCTCTGCAAACGCTTGGCTCCTAAGGTGTTCGGCAAGGGGGAACCGAAATAGAACCGAGCCCAGGCTGCCCCAATGGCGATGACCACCGCAGCGCTCAGACCATACCGTCGAGGCAGTCGTCCCGTCTCCCACCACAACAGCAGCCCCAACAGGCCTACCGCCAGCAGGGCCTCTGGCCGCATCCAGACACTCCAACCCAAGACAACCCCGGCCAAACCGGGCCACCGGCCCGCCAGGAACGCTGCCAGCAACATGAGGGCCAGTGCCTCAAAGGCCTCGGAACCATTGTGGACCCAGAGAAAGGTACTCGTGAGGACGAGACTGCCGGCGAAGCTAGCTTCCGGCCATCGCCCACTCCTCCACCCCCAGAACAACAAACCCGTCGTGATGCCCAACAGAGAAACGGCAGCCCCTATCGTCGCCAAGACCGGAATGGGAATGCGACTCAGCCCACTGCCGAGGGCCAGCGCCAGTCCCCAGCCAGGAGCTGTGGTACCAAAAACCCTCTCTCCAGGATTGAAGACGAACCCTTCTCCAGCGAGCAAATTCTGAGCGTAGCGGAAGGTGATAAAAAAGTCGTCTACCGTTTGGCCAGCGACGCGGTGGGCTAACAGGCCGGTAATGCACAGCCAAACCAGCACCAACACACCAAGCCCAATTCCTAGGAGCTTGGGCGAAAGGAATGAGGGCCGAGGGGCCTCGAGGGCCAACTTGCTGGTCATCGACTCCGGACCCGCGGCACGTTCTATTCCACCTCCGCCGGAGCGAAAAAGACCAACAACGCCAAGTCCTCCGTGATCGAATGAAACCGATGCTCCGCGTGGGCAGCTACGAACAACAGGCTTCCGGCTGCCACCGGGCGATCCTCTCCTTCAACTCGGAAGCGGCCCTTTCCTTCGAGCACGTAGTACAGCTCGTCCTGGCCGTGGGGGCTTTGCAGGTCGGTGGCTCCAACCGGCAGGCGATAGATGCCGGCGCTCATAGAATCCCGGCGCAGAAACTCAAAGTAGGGTTTCGACTGAGCCGTGGCCAATGCCTCCAGTTCCCTGCGCTCGAGGAACTGCCAGCGGGCCGAGGCGGGCTCCGTCTCTTTCGAATCCGTCTCTTTCGAATCCTGCTGTTTCGGATCCAGACTGGAACTGCCATCCGTCATCACGTTTTCTCCTTTTCGCGCCACTTCGCGCACTCTATCGCGAGGCTCGAGCCTGCGGTACCATCGCCGCCGAACCGCTTTGGATCGTGCTCACGAGGGAAGAGACATGTCAGGTACGGATCGTCAACAGCAACCACCCCATTCACAACCTGGACCTCCCAGCCCTCGACAACCCGCCATTGTCCTGGTGGAACCCCAACTGGGCGAGAACATCGGCACCACTGCCAGAGCCATGTACAACTGTGGCCTCACCGACCTTCGCTTGGTGCGCCCGCGGGATGGTTGGCCCAATCCAAGAGCCGAAGCCGCTGCCTCGGGGGCCGACCCGGTGCTGGAAAGTGTCCGTCTCTTCGACTCCGTCTCCGAAGCCGTAGGCGACTTGACCCGCATCTACGCCACCTCCGCCCGAAGCCGAGACATGGTCAAACCGGTCGTGCCTCCCCGCCTAGCGGCTGCCGAAATGCGAGCCTGCTCTCGCCGAGGGGAGACCTTTGGAGTTCTCTTCGGCCCCGAAAGAACGGGATTGACCAACGATCATGTGGTGCTCGCGGATGCTCTGCTGGCCGTCCCCCTCAATCCCGCTTTCAGCTCCCTGAACCTGGCCCAAGCCGTGCTCCTGATCAGCTACGAGTGGATGCTGGCGAAAGATATTGGCAAGGAGACTCCACAGGAGAGTACCGATCCGCGTAGCGAGCTCCCCGTGGCCGGTTCCTGGCCGGCGACGGCAGCAGAGGTAGACAATTTCCTCCAGCGCATGGAAGCGGAGCTCATCGACGCGGGCTTTCTCTACCCGGAAGTCAAACGCCCCATCATGCTACGCAACCTACGCAATATCTTCCGCCGCGCCCGCCTCACGGACCAGGAAGTGCGCACTCTCCACGGCGTCGTGCGCTCCCTTTCCGGTCGCCGCAACCGTCGGCAGGGCGCCCCCGATGCGGGTGAATCGGACGCCAGTCCGAAAAGTAGGTAGATTCGCTGAGGGAATAGGTGAGCTGAAGGGTTCAGTGACTTGCGGGCCTAGATGACTTGGAAGGCTCCGTTACTTAGGAGGCCCTGTGGCTTGCAAGGCTAGGTGACCTGTAAGACCACGAAAGTCGTATCGTCCGGCAACGGCTGCCCCTGGCTCTCCGCCTCGACCCCACGGGCTAAAGCTGAGATCACCTGCTCCGGACTCCCCTCCGCCACATCGGAAAACAGCTTTCGAACTCCGTCATAGCCGTAGGCCTCACCGGAATGATCGAGCATTTCGGGAAAACCGTCGGTCATCAACAGCAGGGTATCGCCCGCTGCGAGATCCGTTTCGTAGCAGGCGTAGGGAAATCCCAACAAGCCTCCCAAGGGCATCCCCTCGAGAGCGATTTCTTCAACTTCCTTGGAAGCATGGCGATAGAGCAACGGTGGCGGCATACCAGCGGAAGCCACGGTCAGCCGTTGGTCGGCGATCCGTGCCAGAGCCAGGGCCATCGCCATGCGCTTCAGCTCCATACCCTTGATGGTCTGAGCCGCCTCCGAGAGGAAGGCGGTCAACTCCTGCCGCGAGCCATGGGCGGAGAACAGGCTCTTGATCACTGCCACCATGGTCCCGGCCCGAGCACCGTGGCCCGTGGCATCACCAATGGCGGTGGTCAAAGTGCCGTCTTGGGCCAGATGAAAGTCATAATAATCGCCTCCCACCTCCGTAGCTGTCTTGGTGTAGACGGCGATCTCCAGACCCGGTGGCGAAGGGAGCACTTTAGGCAGCAGCGAAAGCTGAAAACTACGTGCCTCTTCCAGCTCTTGCGTCTTGCGACTGTTCTCCGCCAGCAGAAGTTGTTGTTGCAACTCCTGCTGTTGGCGCATGCGTTCCTGCTCCAACAGTTGCAGCTGATTCTCGCTCAGCTCGAAAGCCATGCGATTGAAGGTACGGGCCAACTGGCCGATCTCATTCTCGGAGTAAACCGGCACTCGAGCTTGAAGATCGCCGGCGGCGATGCGCTCGGCACCGCGCGTGAGGGCCGAAAGATGACGAGTGATGTGGGTGGTCAAGGGGAGAAGGCCCAGGAAGGCTAGCCCCACCAAGCCGATTCCGAAAATCAGATTTCGAAAGGCATTTCGCTGGATCTGCTGCAAGGGTTCCAATACGGGTTGAGCGACTCCAAAACGAAGCCCGGTGCCCGGCACTTCCCGGGTCACCACGATCCAGCCTTCCTGGGTTCGAGTCGGTTGCTCGAGCCAGTCGCTATCGTCGATGCCATCAACCAGAGAGGCCAAAGTCTGGCGATCTCGGCTACTGGCGGGATAGAGCCCGCCTGCCGCATCGAGAGCGAAAGGGAGCTGCCCGTTGCCTCTGGGGGCTCGGGCCAAGACCGAAGCGACCAGGGCTGGTCCCTTGATCCGGGCGGCGATGCGCCCAACGACCTCTTCCTCATCGAGCACGGGAAAACCGAGCTCCTGGGCCAACAGGCTACTTAGGCCAAAGGATTCGGGAGCAGCGGACTCCCCCTCGGCAACCGCTTGGGAAACAGCCATTTGAGAAACGCCAGTGAGCACCTCTTCCATTTCCGCCAGGGCTCGATTCACTCCCTCTCGCAGACCTAATTCTGAAAGTCCTTCCGCGGTCTCCTTCCAACTCTCTATCAGTGGAATGGCCCTGGGGGGAATCGGGGGCTGAGGAGCATCCGGAGCTCCTTCGGGTCCTGGAGATGCCTCGGGGATAAATTCCAGGCGGTCCAGGAGCAGAGCGGAAGGACCGATTTCCAGCTGCAATCGCAGCAGTAGCTCCTCCCCCTCCTCTCCAAGTCCGTCCGGGCCGGCCTCTGCGAGCTGGGCCAGAGGCAAACGACTCAGCGCTCGAACCCTGGTTCGCAGATCCTGCCGGGAGGAGCCCAGTAGATCACCCATTTCTTCCGCCAGCCGAGCACCTTCTGCTTCGACCGCCTCTTGAAAGGCCTTCTCAGAGGAGAGATAGGAGTAGAGGACGATGATCCCAAGGGGCAAGATCGCCAACAAGGAAAAAGCTAGAAGTACTTGAGTGCGGAGTTTCATTCTTCGAGAGGAGCCCTACAGTCGGCGGTCGCTGATTAGGCAGCTGTACCTAGGCCCCAGGCCACCATCATATCTTGGCCTCAGAGAACTGCCAGCAGCCGACAGTCAGGGGAAGCGACTCTCCCCACCCTCTCCTACACTACGAATGAGGAGTCCCCGAGTTGCGGTAGCGGCTCTGCCACTGGTGGTCGTCGCCCTTCGCCACACCAAGTCGGCTCTCCCGACTCACGAAACATGCCGACCTCTCCTGCCCACAGGCCCAATTTGAGACGGCTTCGGACCAGCAGAACGATCTGCTGGAAACAAAACATCAGGAAGATCGCCACGCCTCCGGAGGCGGAGCCGAGACCACTCACCCACCCATAGATAGCCATCACCGCTACCGCCGCCAAGGCAAATCCCAAATAGAACAGCCAGTACCGGGGAGAGCGCACCACGGTGCCAAGAGCCTTCCGGAATCCACGGAACATTTTCCTGCCGTCGTGAGCCACAGCAGAGATACGGCTGAGGTCATAGGCCAGGTCCAAAGGGATGAATAGGGCCAAACCCAACAGAACTTGGAGGACGAAAATCCTCAATTTCCAGGTCTCGTCCTCGGAGCCGTCTGCCAGGGCCGTCCCCACACCGCCGAGGGACCCCACCAGCACGAGTAGCAAAACTACCGCGACCAGAAAGATCAGACCGCTTCGAGCAAAACGCCCGCCGAAGTGGTGCATTCCCGCCCATAGAGTGCTCGGTAACCTCTGGCCATCTTTACTTTGCTCAGCGCCGACCAGCACATGAGTAACGCCCGCGCTGACATAGATTTGCAAAAGCCATGAAGCGACTAGAAATAGGGGGAGTAAACCCAGGACAGCTCCGACTTTCGTGTCCGGCGAGGCGGTGTACTCCATCCAGGTCATGAAAGCCTTGGGGCCCAGGAGGTCCTCCGCCATAGGACGATCTGCAAACCCAGAAAACAGATGGGTGCTCATCAACCCAGCCCACAGGAGAGCAGGCGCCAGGGTCGTCAAGTAGAGGACCCAAACCAGTCGGCGATGATCTCGAACGCGGTCCACCGAGAATCGAAGAAGATTTGCCATGGCCCGACTCCTAGGAAAAAAGGCCTACGGCCTGGATGAGATTTTGGGTCCAAAAGAGGATGTTCACGAGGAGCTTGGTCACCGGCCCCCTTTGCTTCTCGATCAGCAAGCCATTGTTGAGGCGGTTCGCATCGAGAAGCAGTTTGCCGTCCGGATCGACCCGAGCCGAGCGCAATTTCGAAGGCCCGGTGACGGTCCAACGGTGCCAACGATCTTCCCCGTTCCAGACTTTGCGTTGCCTCTCGCCGTTATCAAATTCCAATTCGAGGGTTACGGGATGTCGAAAGCCTCCCTCACGAAAGGCCATGACCGTCGTCTCGTAGACTTTGTCTCCATCGGACTCTTTCTTCTTGTCGGGCTTTTCCAGCTCGATTCTCTCTCCCTCTTGCCAAAAGACACCTTGGGGCGCCTCGACCTCTTTGGAAGTCGCAGAGCGGATGGAAAAATCTAAGGCCCGAGTGGAATGAAGGGCCTGTGAAAAGAAGGAAGAAAGGTCGCGCCCCACCGCCTCGGAGAAAGTCCTCTCGAAGTCTTGGGTGGATGGATGAGAGAACTGGTAGCGCTGAAAGAAAACCCGCATCGCTCGGTGGAAGACCTGCGGCCCCAGGGTCGCTTCCAGATGCCGAAGCACCAGGGCAGGACGGCTATAGCTGGAAACGCCGTAGCTCCTACTGTCATAGAAATCCCAGGTGGGGGTAACGATGGGATCCGGGGGACCGCTGGGAGGTCCCCGACGGCCAAAGTCCCGAAAATCCATCTCGGCTCCCAAAAGGCTGACGATGCCGTAGGTCTCGGCCATGACCTGGTTTTCATAGAAACTAGTGATTCCTTCGTCGATCCAGCTCTCTTCGAACTCATTGCTGGCGATCATGCCCTGGAAGTACTGGTGAGCAAACTCGTGAATCGTCACCATTTCCGGAACGGGTAGGTCTCGGAACAGCGGCAAGGTCATCGCACGGCTGGTACCGCCTGTGATAAAGGTGGGGTATTCCATACCCCCGGAACCCTCCGATCCGAAAGCCGGATCGACGATCGTCAGGGTCGAATAGGGATAGGCTCCCAGCCGTAGGCCCAGGCCTCGCAAACCCGCCTTGGCGGACTGGAAGTAAGCATCTGCTTGCTCGGCGTGTTGAGGTTGGAGAAGTAAGGTGAGCTTCACCGGGGTGAGCTCGAGGTCCTTCTCCGGCAACCCGAGCCAAGAGGCAATCTTGGTGGTGAGCTCCGCGGGCACATCCTTCACTGGATCGAAGAGGTCTTCGAGCACCAAGTACTTGGGGTGTGCTGTCCAAGCGAAGTCGTGCACTCCGGGCTGGACGAATCGCACCACCACTTCTTCCCCTTCGCGAGTCTCCTCTACGAGCTCGCCGGTAGCCCCGATCTTGCCCGCGTATCGATCTGGGAGGCGGAGGGTGACGTCATAGTCTCCAAAGTCCGCGTAGAACTCGCTGTGAGCGTGGAATTGATGACAATTCCAACCGGCCTGAGGCCTCCCTCTCAACCCTGCGTCCTCAAAAACGGCAATCTTGGGGTACCACTGACCCGCCAGAATGTAGTCCCCATTCATTCCGGTGCGGGCGAAGATGGAGGGCAGCTGGCTCTCGAACTCGATGAAGACCTCAATCTCCTCTCCAGGAGCCAGAGGCCGAGGCAGAGGATACCGAGCGACGGTGCGGTCGAAGGGGTTCCCGTCGTCCGGGGAGAGGTATTCCTCCACCCCTTTAAGGTCCGTACCATCTTCGAGACGCAAGGATGAAACCTCGATCCAACCCCATCGCTTCTCGTCGAAGCTATCTCGCCGCAAGCGCCCGCCGGACTCTTCCATGAAAGTGGACCGGTTGCTCGAAAAGGCGTTGAGGTAATGGTGAAACCAAAGATCCTCGACCTCGGCGCTGGAAGTGTTGCGCCAAACCAGCTTTTCGGTCCCCTTCAATCGGGCGGTCTCTGCATCCAAGGTGGCTTCTAAAGTGACTTGGTAGACAGGCTCTGGAAGAGGGGCCGCTGCCGCCTCCGCAGGCGATGAGGTCAACCAGGTGCTCAACAGCAGAGTCGTGGCGAGGGCCCCAGCCGCTAGAGACCGGGGATAGCGAGGTTCCGCATCGAGGAGTGCAGCCGCAGCCGTGCTTTGAAGTCGTGAACACTCCCTTTGCAGCGCTCCAGTACCTCCGGTGTTAGTAAGACGACCAAGTCGCCGACTGTCTCGGCGACGACCACCGGCAACTGATCCCGCACCACCTTCCCGAGGCGCGAATCGATCTCGTCGCGATGAAAAATCTCCACTGGCACACCAATTTCTTCCCGGCAATTTCGCCACTCCTCTTTCTCTCCAGCTAGACCATGGGTGATACTGCAAAGAGTACATCCCTTGATCATTAGAAGTTTCTTCGCACTGTCTAGCAAAGCGTTGACCTTACCAGTATCTGCCTTGTAGACGAAGATCAGCCGGTCGATGTTTCGTATGGGATGATCAAAATCTTTTTCACCTGCCTGCTTGTTCACTGGGGCCCTCCGGCAGTTGGTTGTAGCTGTATGATCCTAGGTACGGTAAGTAAAGGGCGCGAAGATTCTTTGTGACTCTATCTATCCCTCAAACCATGTCGATTCTACCCTCCCTCCCTCGACCTCTTTTGGGCGCCCATTGGGATGGCCAAGGAACCTCTTTCGCCCTTTTGGCACTCGGTGCCCAGCGGGTCTGGGTTTGCCTATTCGACTCTCCCAACGGAAGCGCGGAGACCCACCGCGTTCCTCTCGAGGGAAATGCCGAAGGCATTTGGAGCGTCTACTTACCGGAAATCCGCCCAGGGCAACTCTATGGCTTTCGCCTCCAGGGGCGTTGGAATCCGCACCAAGGCAAAATGACCCACCCAGGGCAGCTCCTCCTCGACCCTTACGCGCGAGAGATCGCCGGCAGCCTGGTGTGGAAGCCATCCCTTTTCGCATCCTCTCAAAGAGAAGTCGTCAACCGAAAGGAGGCCTTCTCCGGTGACCTAGATTCGGTACCCGGCGACCTTGATACTGCTCCCTGGGTTCCAAAAGCGCGCGTCGTGGACAACGCCTTCTCCTGGGGAGAAGACACGCCGCCTCGGGTACCTTGGGGGGAAACCGTCATCTACGAGTGCCACGTCAAAGGGCTTACGGCATCCCATCCAGATATCCCACCGCCTCTGCGGGGCACCTTCGCGGGTATGTCTCAGGCCCCGATTCTCGAGCACCTCACGAGTCTCGGTATCACCGCCGTGGAACTGATGCCCATTCAAGTGTCCATCACCGAACTCCGCCTAGCGAACCTCGGCCTGACCAACTACTGGGGCTACAACCCCCTGGCCTTCTTTGCTCCAGATTCGCGTTTTTGCGCCACCGACAATCCCACCCTCGAGTTCAAAGAACTGGTTCGAGCCCTTCATGGGGCTGGAATCGAAATCCTTCTGGACGTGGTGTTCAACCACACTGCAGAAGGAAATCACCAGGGGCCAATCCTCCACCTCAAGGGCATGGACAACCCCTCCTACTACCGCCTGAGACGGGACGACCCTTCCCGCTATGAAGATTTCTCCGGCTGCGGCAACACCCTCGCCATAGGTCGCGAGCCAGCTCGGCGCTTGGTCTTGGATGCACTTCGATATTGGGTCGAAGAAATGCATGTGGACGGCTTTCGGTTCGATCTGGCCCCCGTCCTAGGCCGGGATCAGATGGCCTTCGACGCCGCCGGTAGCTTTTTCAGGGAGTTGGCCCAATGCCCTTCCCTGGAAGGCATCAAGCTCATCGCTGAGCCCTGGGATCTGGGACCGAAGGGCTATCAACTGGGAAACTTTTCACCGCCTTGGGCCCAGTGGAACGACCGCTTCCGGGACTCGGTACGATCCTTTTGGCGAGGTGACTCCGGAAGTTCTCCGGAGATGGCCACTCGCCTGACCGGAAGTAGCGATTTCTTCCCTCGAGATGCGACCGCCAGCATCAACTTGGTCGCCTGCCACGATGGTTTCACCCTACGGGATCTGGTCAGCTACGAGCGACGCCACAACCTAGCCAATGGCGAAGAGGGCCGCGATGGTCACGGCCACAACCTGAGCTCTAATTGGGGGACCGAAGGGGCAACCACAGACCCGGCCATCGGCAAGAAACGGCTCAAGATCCAGCGCAATCTTCTCGCTACCTTGGCCTTCTCCCGGGGCACTCCCCTACTCGGCCACGGCGATGAGTTGGGCCGCACCCAGCAGGGCAACAACAATGCCTATTGCCACGATTCGGAGTTGACTTGGATCGACTGGAAACTGGATGAGGAGCGCCAGGGGCTGGTGGATTTCTGCCGGGAGGTGTTTGCCCTGCGGCGGCGCTTTCGGCTGCTCCGGGGCTTGGCTCCCCTGGTGGAGGCCCCACGAGAGGGCCGAGACCGGGGCCTTTGGCTGACTGCCCAAGGGGAGTCCCTATGCGGTGACGATTGGCAGAACCCCGACCTCCAGACTTTCGGGCTCCTCCTCGAAGGCGAAGAGATGGACCGGCTTCTTTTGCTCTTCAACAGCTCATCCCAGGCCCAGAGATTCGTTCTTCCACCACCGGGAGCAGGCTTCTGTTGGCGGGCTCTCTTGGATACGGCGCTGTTTCCTGCTCAGGGCCACCCTGGACCCGAAGCATATCTACAGGACCACTCTTTGCAGCTTCTGATCCCGAGCCGCCCTCGACGGTCGATTGAGGAGCTCTCCCACGAACTCTGAGGTGCCTTGCTGGCGTTTTCCAGCTTGAGCTTGCCCGTTGGGGCTCTCCTAGTGGAACCTTCCCTATTGGGCACTCACCGGCCAGACTTCTGCCGTGACATTACCGACCTGGTCCCGAACCTCCAGCTGCAGCTCCCATCCACCCTCACCGGCGGGCAGGAGGCCAAACTTCAGGCTTTCCAACCCAGCCCCTGGGTCGGTGAATAGAATCGCTGCGCGTCGCCCTTCCGGTAAGTTGATGGCAGGCTCTTGCCATCGAAGAGATTCGCCGACGGCCCGTAGAACCAATTGTTCTTGAGGCCCCTTGAGCTGCCAGAGGCCTTCCAAGGGCTGCCAGCTCCAACCTCCTCCGGACCAGTCGAGAGGACTCCAAGACTGCCGTTTCTTCGATTTTTTGCGTTTCTTCTTGGTTGGCGGCACCGTTCCCGAGGGCTGTCCCGAGCCGATCTGCGCAGTTGGCAATAACATCGCCACCAGGCCTCGGGGAGCGGTCCAACCGACGGGGACAGGCTTCCCTTCGATGGAGGGTGCCTGGGAATCGAAGAAAAAATCCAAGCCGTCGAGTTGGGCGTGGTTGCCCAACTCGTCCTGCCAGCCGAGGTCCAAGCGATGCAGGCCTTCGCTCCAGGGCCCCTGGAGCACCTCGGGTCCCCGAGCTTCACCGTCGAGAGAGAAAGATAGTTTTGAAGCCCCGGAGGATGCCCCGTCGAAGCGTAGTTGGAGCTCCGCCCCCGGTCCGAGGTAGAGAACATCATCCCGGCTGACGGAAGGTCCCTGGGCCCGGTATTCCACCTTCGGAGGATCCGCCGGTTTACCAGCGACCAAAGTGAGCTTTGCCGCCTCGCTGGGATAGCCGTCCAATCCCGAGGGGCTCACCGCGGTGGCGCGCCAATAGTAGTCTCCGAATTCCAGTGCGCCAGGGGTGTAAGTCGCCTCTTCGAGCCCGAGCTGCCGATCCACCAAAGAGCCGCAATGGGCATCTCGGCAGATCTCCACCGTGTAGGAAGACGCTCCCTCGACGGTTCCCCACTGCAGGACCGGCCGGGCGGTAGCCCTTTTCGCCTCTGCTGGAGGACTCAGGGCTACGGGCGGCGCTAATAACTTCTCCGGAGGGTTCGGCTTGCCGGTCTTGGGTACAGAAGTGCCCATGCCCTCCGCTACTTGCACAGCTTCACCGGCAGCTGAGACTTCGCTCTCCCCTTGGAACACCATCACTTGGGCCGTCCCCTCCTCAGAACGACGAGCCCGCGCCTGGGAGGCCCCCTGGGCGCTCGCCTTGGGGCGCGCCGTAGCGTTGCCGATGAGGATTTCCACCCGATTGGAAGAAGCCTTGCCAGAACCGCTCTCGAGATCTGCCTGACCGCGAACGATCTCGATAGATTGGGGCCGGACTTGGCGCCGGATTTCCGGCCGCTCTTTGAGATAGACCAGCGAATTTTCCGTCACCACCATGCGCTCGCCCCCTTGTAGCTCCAACTCGGAGGAAGACTTCTCCCGAGTTCGAAGGCCGTCTCGCTCCAGGAGCAAATCTTCGCGGGATGCAGCTGCCCAATCCAAAGGAGTTGGATTCTCCTCTACCTGACGACTCACCGAGACCAATCGAGCGGTTCGAGGTGGCAGATCGTCTCCCAACAAGATCCGGATTCGCTGGCCTGGAACCAAGAAATGGGGATTAGGGAGCTCCGGGTTGAGAGCGTGGTTGTCTTTCCAGCTGCCGGAGGACCCGAGGTAGCGCTCGGTGATGCCCCGCAAGGTATCTCCCGGACGCACCACATACCAACCGGTGCGCTGCTCTGCGGCTTGGGCATTCCCCCCAGCGACGAAGAGAACCGAAGTGGCGAGCAAAGTTAAGGACGCTGTCGAAATCAAGCTTCGAGCTCTCATGGACCGTCTCCCTCAGAATGTATTCAGCGATCTCTTGAATCATACCCTAGCAAGAGCTTCTCGACTCATCGGTACCGTTCCTACTGAGAGAGGACGCCCCCTGCTGAGAAAGGACGCCTTCGCTCAGGGACCTACCGGATCGAAAATCTGGCCGTGGCGGGTCGGCGCAGGAGTGCCCCCTTGGGAAGAGGAGCCCAAGTTGGGAGCCCAGGGCTTCTGCCAGTAGTGACCGAGGCTGAGTAGATGGGCGGCCACTTCCCCCGCCGACTCGGGCCGGTCATCGGCTTCGACACACAGGAGACTCTCGATGAGGCGCTGTAGATCTTCGGGGATAAGCCCCCAAGTGTCGACTCTGCGGCCGCTCTGTCCGGCCAAGGTACTGGCGATGAGCTGGCCGACGGATTCCCCCTGAAAGGGTAGCTCTCCCGTTAGGCACTCGTGCATGACCGAGCCGAGAGCAAATAGATCCCCTCGGGGACCATAGCCGGTTCCGCGCAGGGTCTCTGGCGGCAAATAGCCGGGGGTCCCAAACAGCCGTTCTGAGGTCTCCTGGCTCAAGCCACTGAGCAGGCGGGCAATTCCGAAGTCTGCCAGCTTGACCTCCCCCTCTCGACCCAACAATACGTTGCCCGGCTTGACATCGTGATGGACCACTCCATGGGAGTGGGCGGCCGCCAGACCCCGCGCGATGGCGGTAGCGATATAGACCACTTCCCAGGGCGGCAACGTTCCTCCCCGTTGCCAGAGATAGGTGCCGAGGGTCACGCCATCGACAAACTCCATGGCCAGAAAACCAAAATCACCAGACCTGACGAGATCGTAGACCGCGACCAAATTTCCCTGTTGAAGACGAGCCCCCAACACGGCTTCCTGACTGAGCCGTTCAAACAGGCTAACCCGCACCTCTTCTGAGGTTTCCTTGTCGAGCTTGACGGTCTTGAGGGCCACCGCCCGCTTCAACCGAGGATCCCAGCCACGAAACACGGTGCCCATGGCCCCTTCACCGATCACTTCGATGACTTCATAGCGATCCAAGAAGACCTCTCCGAGAGCTTCTTTGTGTTCGAGGCGTCGCTCCAAAACCTCAAAGGTATCTTGCAGCTGCCCCAGCTCATTGGCGGAGGCAGGCGCCTCTTCGAGGCCCGCTAAGCGCCGCTGGGCTTGCACCAACTTTTGCACCGGGCGAACGAGAGAACGATAGGCCGCCGCCGATATCAACCCGGTGAGAAGAGCGGCAGCGAAAACCGCCAACAAGGTCTGCCGCCGCAGTTTCTGAGCTGCGCTTTCCGCTACGACACTGGGCTGAAGGGAGGTAACGAACCAGGGCGCCTCGTCCAATGGAGCGTAGGCGGCAAGAAAGCTCCGGCCAGCGATATCTAGATCTCGCCGGGCTCCCATGATCTCTCCGGAGGCCGCCTGCTCCACCCAAGTGGCGGGCAGCTCTTCGAGAGATTGGGAAGATCCGGCTAGGACTTGCTGATCTCGAGTCGCGAGCACTAGCTGAGCACTCGCTCCTAACTCCGGGGTATCCACAGCGCGGCCCAGGTCGTCGAGATCCGAAACCAAGCTGAGCCAGCCCCGTTCTTCCTCCAAAGGCACATCCAAACGCAGCCAACTGCCGTCGAGGGTAGTCATTTCCTCTCCGGTGGCTAGGGTGATGGCCATGGCTCGATCGACGACCTCCCCCTGGCCCTCGAGCTGAGCCCTCAAGATCTCCTCACCCTCGTGGTTGGTCAACACCGCAGCGACAGCCCCCGGTTGAGCCTCGATCAGGCCACTCAGGAGCTGCCCCGCCGCTGCGCTGTAGGGATCTTCTAGAAAGAGTGAATGATTCGCCACGGTCCCCACTGCGGCTTTTCTACCCGCTAGCTGCGCATCGACCCGGGAGGCCACGTTGCGAGCTACCACCGTGTGGGTCTTGAGCACCTGATCTTCCAGGGCTTGGCGGTTGACGTCCTTGAGGCGAAACGTCAGCACCCCGAGCGGCGTCAGCCCCACCAGGGCGAGAGCGACGGCGACCCTCGGTAGCAAACCGAACGGGCTGCGGCGCATTTTGACAGTTTTGCGATGTGCCAATCGTGTTCCTTGGTCTTGAGACAGCGGTTCTATCGATCGCCTAAGTCGTCCATGGAGACGTATTCAGGAACCACAGCACCTACGGCCAACTTCATTATTTGTGGTACTTTACTAGCCAGCGCTCCAGAACGGAAGCGGAGCGAACCGAGAAACCTGAACCCGGCTCTCGCATCCCCGCGGACCGGGCGACCTGGCTGCGCCGGAACTCGGTACCCTCAGACCGACTCGAGAACACAACTCTTGGCCAAGATACTTGTAGTAGAAGACGATCCCGACAGCGCTCTATTGGTAGAAGCCTGCTTCAGCGGAACCGATCACGAAGTGATTCTGGTTGCGGATCCCAGGAATGCCGTGCAGGCTGCCTCCCACCATCACATAGACGCCGTGATCCTAGACATCATGATGCCGGAAGCCTCCGGTTTCGACGTTCTCAGTGGCCTCCGAAGCCAGGCAGTAACGGAGAACGTTCCCGTCTTGGTGTTGTCCTCCCTCGCCGATAGCGAAAGCCGGGTGCAGGGCCTTCGCCTCGGAGCGGCGGACTATCTCTCCAAACCCTTCGACCCGGATGAGCTACGGCTGAGAATCGAGAATCTGATTGCGACGCACTCCCCCGAAGAAGCCGGACTGGAAGGTCGTTTGGAAGATTTCCCATTCTGGGAGCTGCTCCAGTCTCTCCAGCAGAGTGCCCGTAGCGGCCTATTGACGCTGCGGGAGAAAAAAGCTCGCCTGGCAGTGCACCAGGGGCAGGTAGCTGCGGCTGCCTATGGGAGCCTTTCCGGCCGTGAAGCAGCTTTGGCCATGTCGGCGCTGGAGAAGGGACGGTTCAAATTTGCGCCCCCGGAAGAGGGCGACAGTATCGGCTCTCACGACGACTTCTTCTCCGTCCGAGGTCTGCTCATGGAAGCAGCTCTACTGCGAGATGAGCTGGCGCGACGGGAACATTTCCTCCCGGACCCAACAGCTCCTTTGTACGCCAAACCGGTTGCCCTTCCCCCGTTGCCGGAGGCCTTTGAGGACGTTCCCGTAGGAAGGATCTTCCTGGAGTTAGTGCAGAGCCCACGGGTCACCCTCACCGAGCTCCGAGAGAGACTCAGTCTCTGTCACCAGAAGGTGGACCTCAGTGTCGCCTGGCTGCTCGAGACCTCTCTTGTGCGAGCCGCTCCAAAGTCGGGAAAGAAGACCCCTGAGAGCCCAGGGGAACAAGACTCCGAAAAGCCGACTCTTCCCCAGGACAAAGGCGGCCGAGGGCCTTCCTTGGCACCGCAAGGTGAGCCGCCAGTGCCCCTGCCGATCCTGATCCTCTTGGACCCGGATGACGACCGACGCCAAGGGATTGCCCGTGGCCTGTCGCGCTTTCGCTACGAGGTAGTCCCCGGCATCAGTAGCGAAGAAGGAGCTGCCTATTTGAAGGCCCTGACTCCTTCGATTCTCGTTTTGCCCTCGGAATGGGTCAGCCATCCAGATTTGGCTCCGTTCATCCACAGTGACATAGGAAAAGTCATCTCTGTCATTGCCATGGGAGACCAGGAACAGGAACGGGACTTGCCTCGGTGGATTCAATTTCTCTCCCGGTCCAACCTGACGCCGGCCTCCTTCCTCGAGCGTTTGCGACTGCTGCTCCTGGGGCGGGAGCTGGGCGTAGATGTCGATGCCAAACTCGAATCCCTAGTGGGAGAATTGTCTCAAAACCCTCTTCCGGAGCTGCTCCGAGACCTCCGCGCCGCCCGGGCCAGTGGCTGGTTGGAGCTACCCAGTGGGGTGCTCTATCTCTCCGAGGGAGAGCTTTTCCACGCCGCCGCCTCTCCTGCAGAAGGGATCAAAGCTTTCTGTCGCCTGAGTCGCATGGGCAGCGGGCCCTTCCACTTTCGGCCTGGCAAAGAACCGGCCACTAGCAATCTCGAACTGACTCTCTCAGAGGCTCTGGTGATGGCCGAGACGGATAGCCGAATCGACCTGCCCGACCCTCGAACCCGAATCCAAGTCGAAATGGGCCCCCGTTTCTTCTCTACCCGCTTCACTCCGGCCCAACAACAGATCCTCTCGGCAGCCCACGATGGCGCCACAGTGGGTCCTTTGCTGGATCAACTGGAAGCGCCGGATGGAGAGATTCTCCAAGAGTTGCTTCGCTTGGAACAGCTCGGCCTGGCCTCCCTCGAGGAGCCCGTGGATCGAGTTTGCATTCTTACGGACTCGACGGCAGATCTACCCGAGGGGGAAGCCCGGAGGCTAGGAATCCAGGTCATCCCCTTGCGGGTCACCTTCGGTGAGGAGTCCTTCCACGATGGCCTCGAGCTGACTGCCCGAGGCTTTTATGAGCGTCTCGAAGCAGGTCCCCATCACCCCTTTACGACCCCTCCCAGCCGCGAGGAGTTCGCCCACCGCTACCTCTCCATATTGCCCGAGCGAGATATCGTCTCTCTACACATTTCAGAACACATTCCTTCGGAGACGGTCGTTCACGCTCGGAAGGCTGCCGAGCAAGCCCTTGCTCGGCTCTACCACCGGCGACGAAACAGCGACCTTCCGGTGCTCAAAGTCGTCGATAGCCGCCAGACCAGCGCCCCTCTAGGGGTTCTGGCCATCTTTGCTGCTCGCATGGCTCTCAAGGGCCTCTCGGCAGAAGAGATCACCACGCGCATCGACCGTATCTCCGACCGTCTGCACACCTTCTTCGTCGTCGATACCCTCGACTACCTCGCCCGGGGTGGGAGAATTGGTAAAGCGAGCGCCTGGATGGGAAAAATTCTGGATATCAAGCCGATCCTAGGCCTGACAGATGGCCGCATAGCCCCCGTCGACAAGGTTCGCGGCGGGCGGCGAGCACAGCGACGCCTTCTGGACCTGTTCCAGGAGCGCCTCGATGGGGATGGCCCCTGTTTCGTTTGCGTCGGCCACGCCAAGGCTCCCAAATGGGCCGATCGCCTGGCCAGCTTGATGGTCGAACGCTTCGAGGTCACAGAGTCCTTCGTCGCGGAAATGGGTCCGGTGATCGGGACCCACGTAGGCCCCGGTACAGTGGGTGCCGTCGTCTTTCAGCCTGAGGGAGACGAGTTGGAGTTGCTTTCGCGAACGGTCTGAGTCCTCGCCAAGGCCTTGATTGCCAGCGCCCCGTTTGCCAGAGGCCCTTCGAATTCACCTCATCGAGTCTAGGAGCCGGCTAAGAAACGCCTCAGCAAGCCCATTTTCCAGCAGAGTCTTAGCTGGAGCCGGACGAAATCGGGCCGGTAGTCACTTCAAAAAACTGGGAGTGAACCAAAGGCGAGTCTTCCACCTCACCCTCGACGACCTCTAACTGAGACGGCCAACGTGGCGGCGGCCCCTGGATCAAACTCTCCAGACGCTCGACCACGTCGTGGGCGCTCTTTGGACGATCCTCCGGGTCCCGCTGCAGGAGTTCTAGCACCAGGGCATCCAAATCCGCAGGGACGTCCTGCTGGAGCTCCCTCACGGGCACCACACCACCACCGAGGGTCCGAGCTACGATGCCTGCGATGGTCTTGCCGGGAAAAGCCGATTTGCCTGTCAAGCACCGATACATCACAGCCCCAAGACTGAACAGGTCTGAGCTTTGTTTGTAGCCATCGCCCCGCAAGGCTTCCGGCGCCAGGAAGCCCGGCGTGCCAAAGACCCGACCGGAGTTTTCCACAAGCTCGGAGATCCAATTCGCCAAACCGAAGTCCGTGACCTTCACGAAGCCATCCGCGCCGAGCATCACATTGCCCGGTTTGATGTCATGGTGCACCAACTCACTATCGTGGGCCGCCGCCAGAGCCCGGGCCACCTGAACGGCCAAGTGGACCGTCTCATCCGTCGGCATTCTCAACCGATGCTGTAGGTAGACTTCGAGACTGGGACCCTCGACGTATTCCATAGCGATAAAGGCGCTTGGGGGCACGTCTCCAACATCGAAAATGGCGACGATATTGGGCTGGCTGAACCGAGCTCCCATAACCGCCTCGTGGAGCAACCTCGAAACCAAATCAGCCCGAGACATGGAGGACTGATCCAAATCTAATTTCACCGTCTTGAGGGCCACCGGGCGCTGCAACTTTGGATCCCAGCCGCGAAACACGGTTCCCATGGAACCCTCACCGAGCAACTCGACCACTTCGTAGCGCCCCAAGTAGCTACCGGGCTTGATCTCTTCTTCCCCTGCCTTGCGCAGCACCGGGCTGTCTTCCTGGGCAGGAAGAAGTGCTGTAGATCCCGCCTCTGCTCTCTCGACGAGACGTTCGACCCGCAGCACCAGCTCTTCGGGATCGAAGGGTTTTCCCAGATAGTCGTCCGCCCCCTCCCGAAGGCCGCGAATCCTTTCCGGCGGAGAGTCCAAGGAAGAAAGAAAAAGAACCGGCAGACCCCGAGTTCGGGGCTCCCGCTGGAGCTGATTGAGCAACTCGTAGCCGGACCGACCCGGCATCATGATGTCGAGGACGGCGGCGCTGACCCGGGTCTTGGTCACCGCTTCCAAGGCTTGATCCGAGTCTTCGAAGGCAAGCACTCCGTGCCCGGCTGCTTTTAGAGCTGCCTCGATGACCACGAGAATCGTCGGATCGTCATCAACTACCAAAATCGTCGCCATAGCTCCGCCTCGTTTCCGAGTCCCCCTTCCTCTCCTATCCCCACTCCGGAATCGTCACCACAAAATTCGAGCCCCCACCCTCCCGGTCTCGATAGCGCACTTGAGCGCCGAATCTCGCCAGGATGGTGCGAGTGATACTCAGTCCCAAACCCGTACCCTCTGCGCTTCGGGTCATGGGCGAGTCCACCTGTACGAATTTCTGAAAAATCTTTTCCTGAAAGTCCTCTGGGACTCCCGGACCGCGATCCCGAATCTCGACACTGACCTGCTCCGCCACGGAATGCACCACCAACTCCACCATCTCGCCACGGGGTGAGAACTTGATCGCGTTGGACACTAGATTCGACAAGGCCTGAGTGAGACGATCTCCATCCACCTTGACCTGCCGGCTGCCGATTCGATCGTCCACTTCGAACCGAATATCATTCTGCTGGGCCAGAGCTGCACTCGAGGCCAAGACGTGCTCGACCAGGGGCATCAGCTCCAAAGGCTGCACGTGAAAGGTCAGACGCCCCGACTCGATGCGCTCCACATCGAGAATATCTTCCACCAGCTGAGCCAGCCTTTTGCTGTTGCGGTCTGCAATACCCACTAGCTCCTGGGCTTCCTCCGGCAAGGGGCCACCGGCTCCCCCTTCGAGTAGCTGCAAGGACGCGAAGATCGAAGTCAGAGGGGTGCGCAGCTCGTGACTCACCATAGCGATGAAGTCGTTCTTCAGGCCATCAACTTTCTTGCGTTGCGTGATGTTGCGGAAAATACCGTGGAGGGCCATCGGCACTCCTTCCCGCTGATGAGCGCTGAGACTTCCCTCGGCGGCGATTCGTTCGCCGTTACGGCTCACCAGGATCGTGTCCAGCTCCTCTAGGTCCTCGCCGGCAAGGAAGCGGTCGAATTGCAGGCGAAATGCCTCCAGATCCTCTTCCGCCACGACCTCCTCAAAGTGCAATTCCCGCGCCTCCTGCTTCGAATATCCGAGAGTCTCCAACCAGGCCTGGTTGACGTATTCGAAATGGCCATCCGGGGAAAGACTGTGAATCATGTCCGAGGCAGACTCGAACAAGCTGCGGAAACGCCCTTCGCTGTGGCGCAGTTCCACCTCGACCCTTTTTCGGTCGGAGATATCTTCGCAGAGAGTGACCTCAGCCAGTGGTTCCCCTTGGGCTGTGGCCACCATGTCAGAAGTTAGCTGCACCGGGAAAGTTGTGCCGTCCTTGCGAAGGTGAAGGCTCTCTCGCCGACGTTCCGAAACCTCCTGGGGGGGATCGCTCGCTACCTCAGACCTGGTTTCAGGGGGTGACAGCAGAGATGCCGGTCGCCCGACCAGGTCGTCGACGGCCAATCCATGGAGCCGAGCTTGAGCAGGGTTGGCGTACAAAACGACGCCCTGGGGATCTGTGATCTGCACGCCGATGCGAGTGGTTTACACCGCCTTGCGCAAGATCTGCAGATCCTGCTCCACTCGGCGACGCTGGCGAGCGGTCTGGCCGAGCAGCTCATGGGTCTGGGTCAGATCCCGAGTCTTCTGCTCCAGTCGCCGCCGAACCTTCAGCAAATCGTCCGTGGCCTCCGTCCTTTGCCGGTAGGCTTCCCAATCATCGAAGATCAGACCCGCCAAAGGCAACGCCGCAGCCACGACCCGCAACATCTGGGCCGCCTGAAAGTGAGAATCAAAGAGCACCGAGGAGCCAAAGGCCATGTGAACCTGGGCGACCGCTTGAGGGATGAGGCTCAGCAACAGTGCGTGGGAAAAACGATTGGGTCGCAGGCGATGAAAGGACGGTACGAGAACGAGAGCAGTGATCCCAAAGATGACCAGCGGAAGAAGGTCCCAAGGCCGCGGCACCGCCTGCAGAGGGTGGACACCTTCAACTACGTTCTTTGAAACCCAGACTTGCCAAGCTAAGGCGGCAGCGACGATTCCGGTGATAAAGCACAACAAGACGCTCCCAGCGGACGGTTTCTCCGTCGCCTCCCGGCGCCCCAATCGGGAAGCGAAAGCTGCTGCAATCGCCATACAGAGACTAACGGCTACGCGATCGGTCAGCCAAAGACCATACACCGATCCTCTTCCGGGGGCTGAGGACAAAAGGTAGTACCCCACAGCAACGCCGTAAGCGACGTCCAAGCCCACAAAGAAGAGGAGGCCCTTGGCGATGGTGGCCGGCACCAGATCACCGACTCCGAAAGCGTGAGTGAGAACCAATAGGCTGGTGACGAGGCCTAGGCAGGACACGACCCAGGGAAGAGCCAGGTGCCAAGCGGAACTCGCCGCTGGAAGCGATCCCGTAGGTTCGATCGAGCCAAACGAGGCTCCCAGAAGTTGAATCAGGAAAAAGGGAAGGACGGAGAGGCCAATCACCACTAACAGCAATGCGCTACCGCCGGTGGCGGGAATTCGTTCACCGAACAGAGTCGGTAAAGTGAGGATTCGAGCTTTGTCCGTCATGGTGTCTGCTGAAGAGCCGAATGATCTCCACACCCGAGCTGCCAAAGGAAGCTCGAAGTTCTTTTCTAAATGCTCTTTCTCGAAACCGATCCTGAGAACGGGTCCTGAAGACCGGCCTTGAAAACACGCGCGCAGGTTGCCCCAGGAGGGAACCGAGGCACTTCAATACTTAAAAGAATATCAAGAAGACTCTTCCGTGCCGGAGAAAATCTCCGCAAAATCCTCATGAATCTCTTCAAAGGCCTGCAAAAGCTGAGGGTCGAAGTGCTCCGGATGAGTCCTATCGTCGCCCTTAAGAAGAATCCTACAAGTCTTTTCGTGGTCGAAGGCACTCTTGTAAGAGCGACGACTTCGCAGCGCATCATATTGATCACACAGCATGACGATACGCCCTGCCAGGGGAATCTCGTCCCTCTCCAAGCCGTGGGGATAACCACTCCCATCCCAGCGCTCGTGGTGGGTCAGGGCGATCGTCCGAGCCAGTTCCAGGAGGCGCGATGAGGAACCTTCCAACAACGAAGCTCCGATCACGGTGTGCTGCTCCATGATGGCCCGGTCTTCGGGGGAAAGTGGTCCGGGGTCTCTGAGGACCTGATCCGGTACTCCGATCTTGCCCACATCGTGAAGCGGCGCAGCGAAAGCAATGTCCTCTGCTTTCGCCAAGGGAAGGGACAGGTGCAGGGCGAGGAGTCGTGCGTAGCGGGTCATGCGTTGCATGTGGAGGCCTGTCTCGCCGTCCCGAAGCTCTGCCGCCCGGCTCAGCCGAAGCAAGGTGTCGTAGTAGGCGCGGTCGATTTCCGTCCGGCGCCACTTTTCTTCTTCCCAAGCTCTCTTGAGGTCTCGAGCATAGCGCTCCAACTGGCGATTCGCCGCTTCCAACTGCCGCGTCTTGGAAGCCTCCCGCTCAAGAAGAAATTTGAGGTCTCGAGCATACATCGCCAACTGGGAAACCCCGGTGGCAAGATCATGCTCTTCAGTGACGGGCGAATCTCGGGTCGGAGTATTGCCGGCCTGCTGCTCAGAGCTGGCGAGGCCGTCCTTCAACCCAGGGCCTCCTCGACCGTGGCGAGTAGCTCCAATGGGCTAAAAGGCTTGACCAAGTAGGCGAAAGCTCCCAGGGACCTTCCCTTTTCGATGTCGGCACGTTGAGATCGCGCTGTCACCATGATGATCGGAACTTTCGCAGTGACTGGGTCTTCGCGCAGAGCTTTGGCGACGCCTATCCCACTCAAACCGGGCATCATCCAATCCAGCAAAACCAAATCCACGGGTTCCGAACGCAGGATTTCGAGCGCCTCCCTGCCATCCTGAGCCTCAAGAATTCGATACTTTGGACTCTCGAGTGTCGTCTTGATGACGAATCTCAGATCGTTCTCGTCTTCTACGAGCAGAATCGTCTTCATCCGTTCTCCGAAACCAATATTCTCTCGTCGTCACCGCAATGCTTTTGCCAGCAGAACCTTCTGCAAGCAGCGATCTGCATGGGGAGATCAGAGAGCGCTAAGCCGTGAAGGGTACAGGACCATTCTAGCGCAGGAATCTCTCTCAGGGCCGAGACTTTGGGAAAACCCCTACTTAGATTCCCCCCAGATTCCAACTCATTTCCACTTTAATACCGCCTAAATGACGGTGCCCGGAGCGATCTCGGCTTCCCTGGGAACGACGATGATACCCCCTCGGATATGGTAGTTCTCCCCATCCTCTGTTTCTACTCCTCGTTCGTTGAGTAGTTGGCAATCGTCGCCAATACGAGCATTGGTATCGATGATGGCGTTGCGAATTTGGCAGCCGCGACCGATTCCCAGAGGGAGAGTTTTCGCCCTCTCTTCGGCTGCAATGGTGTTGGATCCCATGAGAATTGACCGTTCGATCACGGATCCGGAGCGAACTACAGAGCGAATTCCAACGATCGAATCCACGACGCGTTTGCCGGAGATGATGCTCCCTTCACAGAGAATCGAACGAAGAATCTGGCATTGATTGACCTTGGTTCCCGGCAGAAAGCGGGGGTGAGTAAACAGGGGGTATTCCTGATCGTAGAGATTCAGAGGCGGCAAGGGTCGGCACAACTCCAGATTCGCCTCATGAAAGGCAGGAATGGTTCCGATATCCCGCCAATAGCCATGGTAGCCATAGGCAAAGACTTTGTAGCGGTCGATGGCTTGGGGAATCACCTCACGTCCAAAATCCGTCGCCTCGGTTCCTTCCAAAGCCTGGCGAAGGGGCCCCGACTTGAACACGTACATCCCCATGCTGGCCAGCAGGGAGCCGTCCTCTGCATCGAAACCAAGCTTGGCTAGCGCTTCCCCGCTCAGGGCAAGGCGGTCCAATTCCGATTCTTCTTGAGGTTTTTCCACGAACTCGACGATACGGCCGTCCGGATTCACTCGCATGATTCCCAGTCCTCGAGCGTCTTCTCGAGGCACCGGTTTGACTGCGATGCTGATGTCCGCTTCCCGATCGCGATGACGATCGACGAATTCACGAAGATTGATTGAATAGAGTTGGTCTCCGGAGAGCACCAAGACATCCTGTGTCCCCAGGTAGGTCAAGCGTTCCAGATTCTGGCGCACGGCATCCGCTGTGCCTTGGTACCAGTCGGCATTGTGAACATTCTGCTCCGCCGCCAGAATGTTGACGAAGCCATCCCGGAAAGAGTCGAAGCGGTAGGTTTGAGCGATGTGGCGATGCAAGCTGGCGCTGTTGAATTGGGTCAGGACATAGATTCGGTCGATGCCCGCGTGCAAGCTACTGCTGATGGGGATATCGATGAGGCGGAACTTCCCTCCCACCGGCACCGCCGGTTTCGCTCGATCCCGAGTGAGGGGCCACAGCCGAGCTCCCTGACCTCCGCCCAAGATGGCCGTCACTACCTTGTCCATGCATCCTCCCGATGCTCGCGAGCACCCATTCGATGGCTGAGTTAAGAAACCACTAGATATTACTGCAATCCCTCTTGGCGATCACGGGCGCCGAGACCTTCGGCGACTCCCGCCTTGGATCCAGCGGACCTCGCCTCGGCCCCTATCTCGGCTTTGGACACCGCCTCGAGCAAGCGGTCCACCCGATAGGAAGCCAATTCTGCCGCTCCATCCAGGGCTGCGACGACTTTCCAGCCCAAAGTCAAAGATCCTCGGGTCCCAGCAACCCAGGCGGCCGCTCCAGTCCACCAAAGAAGCTCCTCAAAGGCTTCCCGGTGGAACCACTGCACTCCCTCGAAGGTATTGACATCGAGAAAGCGACGCACTTCCGGATCTCGGATCCAAGCCGCCACAAGGGCTTCCATGGGACGCTCCCCGAGCCCCTTCCACCACTCCTGCCTCTGGCCCATGAAAAGTCTGACCGCGGCTCCAGCCCGAGCGGCCTGGGGCGCAGTCAGACCCAGACGGCGAAGGGACCTCTCGACCACCGGGTTCAGGCCCCAGGCATCGAACAAGGCCCGGCTGCGATGAACCGACCGGGCAGAAGATTTCAAGCTACCGAGATTTCGTAGACAGACCCAGATCAGCAGGCCACCTCGTCGGCTCAGACCTTCGGCCTTCTTGCCACCGGCCAGCTCGCGGTCAGAGGCCTCCCCTTCCGCCGCCTCATCCTGAGAGCCGGGAGCAGCAATGGGAGCGCTCTCGCCCTCGGACACAACGCCCGGGCCGACTCCCTTCAGGTCTTCACCGAGCTTCGTCAGGACCCAGCGCCCAAGCTTGGCTTCATATGAACGACCCGAGGGGCCTGCTCCTGCGGCAGCACTCAGACCGAGAATCCGAGTCAGCAGCTGATGGGTTTGGCCTGCTAGCAGGAGCGGTCTGGCTAAAGACTCTGTCTTTGCCCCTGCAGTATCGCCTGCTCGTCCTGCTGACTTGCCGCCGAGAGGAGTTTCTGCACTGCCTTCCACCCAGGGCTCTAGAGCTTGCAAAGAAAGAACCGAATGGGCCTCGAAGCGCTCCAAGAGGCTCTCCCTTGGCCCCTCCCCGAGGCTAAAGCCACCTTCTAGAGAGCTCAGCCACGAAGGCTCCAGGAACTCCTGAACTGCATCTCGAGCGGGCAGCTGGTGCAGATCCTCCAAGGCCTCCTGAAGACTGGGTACTCCCTCGTTCCCTAAGAAGTCCACCAAAACCTGTGCCCCCTGGGAGGCCTCCGCTGGCAGGATCTCAAAATCTGTCAGCACCCGGCACTCATAGGGGCCCAACCTCAGTTCGAGGGAGACGGGTTGGTCTGCTTCGGTCTCCACCAGAAACTCGAGGCCACTGAGCAGGTCTCGGAAGCGGATGACCTCCCCTCCTTCGGGATTCCAGCCCAAGGCTGCTGCGAGAGTTTGTTGCCTGAGAGGACTCGCTCCTCCCCCACTGCCCTCGGCCCCATCGCCCGTCGGTCGCCAAGGAACAGAAACCTGGAGGCGGCCCTGGGTTCGCCCAGGATGGTTGTGAAACACCACCAAAACGCGCTCCCGCTTGCCTTCGGCCAGGTTTAAGCCGTTGGAGAAAGCCAAAACATTCTCGTCGACTCTGCCCTGGGAGCCCTGAAAATCATAGAGACGAAACTGCTCGGCTCCGGCAAATAGCCGACGGCGTTCCAACAGAGGCCCGATCTGTCTTTGGTGCCTTTCCACCAGGGCTTCTACAGGCTCTTCCCGAGAATAGGCGCGGCGGTATTCCATGCCGTACTTCTCCGCCAGTCCCTCCACTTGCCCGTGACCGAATAGAGGCAATCCAGGAAGAGTCACCATCAAGGCACAGGTGCCGAAATATTTATCCCCGGTGCCGAATTGCCGAGCGGCACTCGCCTCATCCGGAGTGGTTAGATAGTTGACAAAGCGCTTGAGAATCTCCGGATTGAATTCGAGGGTGTTGCGCAGGGTCTGGCGAAAACCAGCATTGTCCTCGTCCCGAAGCATGTGCATGAAGGCGCTGTGATAGACCCTGTGCATTCCGAGAGTGCGGACGAAAAACCCCTCCATCAACCAAAAGGCTTCGGCCAGCAACAGAGTGTCCGGCGCTTCTCGAGCCAGCCGGTCTACGACCTCTCGCCAAAACTCTTTCGGCATGAGCCGTCGAAAATCTGCTTCCCGGATCCCGTGGGCCGCCCGGGAAGGGATGTCCCCGCCCTTGCCCGGCTCCGGATACCAAAGTCTCTGCACATGGCGCCGCGCTAGAGTCATGGCCGCGTCGAACCGGATAATGGGAAATCTCTTCGCCACGGAAACGATCGCTTCGATAACGGCCTCTCGGGTCTCTTGGCGCAGATAGTCCAATTGGGCCGTGTCGTTCCAGGGCAGCCCCGTGCCGTCGTTGCCATGGTAGATAAACCGTTCCTGGCCGGTTTGGCGATCTCGGCGCAAGAAAACCACCGCGGCATCTTGGCGGTTGTAATAGCCATCCTCCAAGAAGAGCTCGACCTCCGGATTTGAAGACAAATCAGGCCCTTGGAAACGGTAGCCGGGGAACGGGGGGTGAGGCAGGGAAAGAAAACGCTCCGGATGATCCATCACCCATTGGGAGTCGATACCAAAATGGTTGGGAACCATGTCGCAAGCGAGGCGAATTCCTCGGCGGGAGGCGCGGCGAGTCAAATCTTCCAGAGCCTTCTCCCCTCCTAGCTCCTCAGCGATGCGATAGTTCTCTAGGGAATAGGCAGAAGCGGCGGCTTCTGGATTCCCGCACAATCTCTTGATACGCCTAGAAGCGTCGCTGCGCTGCCACAGCCCGATCAGCCACAGACCGCTCATCCCCCATCGGGCCAGACGATCCAGTTCCCGGTCGGGGATCTGATCCAAGCGATGCACCGGCCGACCGTAGTTGGAGGAAATTTGATCCAACCAAACGAAGACGTTCTTCGCCACCAGGACCAATTCCGGCATCCAACGTCGGTCCTCGGAAAAGCGTTCCTCTTCCTCATCCATGCCAGCGAAGTCGAGCACCTCCGGAGGCCCGGGGCCAGGCGCTCCACCCGGTCCCACAAACACTGGTTTGTCCTCTTCCCTCAGGACATCGAGACCGACCAGGACCTCGCGAGACCAGGAGGATCCGGATGACTCGGGGCCCGCCAGCGTCCGATCCCTGAACTCCATCTCCGAGAGACCTGAGACCGAGAGTTCAGAGACCAAGAGATCAGGGCTCACCCGGCTGATGAACCTGAGCTGCCCCCGCAAGGAGTCCGGTGCCACCCTCGCCGGCGCCCGCACCAAGTCGAGGAGGTTTTCGTCGTCCGGGCCAAAGCCCGGCTGGTGAGAGAAAAATTCCCTCAAACTGACGAAGAGGTCCCGATAGCCAGAGGTTTCTTCGAGCTCTCCATCATCGAAGAGCTGCTGCCAGGGACCTACCGCTGGGTTGTCGTTGAGAGCCCAGATCACTAGCAGGGCCTCGAGGCCTTCTTCTGCCCTGGACCGTCCTGGCTCCCCAGCCCCGATGGATGAGGTGCCCTTAACCCCGCTCTGTTCTGCGATCGAATTCGAGCTCCCGGAGCTTTCGTTACCTGACGGGAAGAAATGATCCAATGCCTGCCAAGTCTTCTGAAGGCGGTGAGCCCCGAACCGCTCTTCCAGCCAGTCCACCGCCTGGCTGAGCACATCGGAATGGCGTTGCTGGCGATACTGGCCGAGCAGCAGGCCAAGGAACCGAGATATCAGAACGAGAGCATGAAGGCGGCCAGCGGAAACCCCAGACTCTGAAGCACCGTCTTCTAAAGCGCCGTCTTCTGAAGCACCGTCTTCCGCACCTTCATTCAGCTCCGCCCTGCTGTTGACCCGATCCGCTAGGCGGCGAGCCGCGTGGAGATAGTCTTCCGGCGTCGCATCACCGCGAGGAAACTCCTCGTCCTCCAGGTCGAACCGAGCCCGGGCCCGCCGAGAAATGGGCAAGACCGGGCTGCCACGACGGCGCAGGGGTTCTTCCATAGACGCATCATATCCAACCCCGTTGCGCCGGGAGCACCTCCCCCAACCCGTCTGCGGCTTCTGGGCTCCAAGACTACCCGGATTAGATAGAAATCGCCCGACGGGATTCGTACCCCTATGCTAGTCTCGCAATAAGCCCTCACTCTGTCCGAAAGCCGTCCTCGACTCGCTTCTGGCTCCCTTCCAGGAAGCCGCCAGAGTAGAGAAGTAGAGACGCCCCCCAGGCCGCGGAATGAGACGAGAGGGAAATGAACGACCGGGAGGAGAAGGATGGGTAGAGGAAGATTGGGGACCCTGTCATGTCAGATTGCAACGGCAGCCCTACTTTGGTGTGCGTTGCCGGGCCAGCCGCCTAGCGCTCTAGCGGAAACGGAACCACAACGAGTCAACCTCCAAGAGCCGGCCCCTTATTGGCCCGAGACTCGACGCCTGGTGTCTGCCCTATTGGAAGAAACCCCCCTCATCGAAGATCTGCGTTCCCTGACGGACGAAATAGGTGGCCGCCCTACGGGCTCTGAAGCCAACCTGAGATCCGTAGAATGGGCTTTGGATCGATTCCGGACCATGGGAGTCGAGGTCCGGAAAGAGGCCTTTTCAATGCCAGCTCAATGGCTGGAGAACCGCGCCGAAGCCCGCATCTCTGGTGCGGCGACCTTCCGACCTCGCATCGCCGCCATGCCTTTCTCCATCGCCACGCCGGAAGCTGGCCTCCAAGCGCCCCTGGTGGACGGCGGTTTCGGCACCGATGCCGACTTCCAATCGTTGGGAGAAACGGCCAAGGGCGCCTTCGTGATCATCGAAACTCATGAGTTGGAAGACATCGACGGCCTGTTTCGGGAATACGAGGACGCCGCAGCCATCGAGCGCCGGGCCTTCGCTGCCGGAGTTACCGGGGTCGTCTATTCCGGATCCCGCCACCGCAACGTTCTCTATCGCCACAATGCGGCACTGGGCCACAACAACCAACATCCCCTGGTGGTCATGGAACGAGAGGAAGCCCTCCGGACCCTCCGCCTCTTGCGAACTGGCCAGGAGCTAGAGCTGTGGATTCATCTCGATCTCGAGACCGGTGAATCCTACGAGAGCTACAACGTCATCGGAGAGATCAAAGGATCCCAGAAACCGGAAGAGATCATCGTCCTTGGCGCCCATTTGGACTCTTGGGGCCTCGGCACCGGAGCCCTGGACAACGGCTGCAATGTCGTCCTCTTATTAGACATCGCCCGGCAGATCCGCCAACTGGGCATCCTCCCCAAGCGCACGATCCGCTTTGCCCTGTGGAATGGGGAGGAGCAGATCTTCTACGGCTCCTGGGGATACACCAAAACCCACCAGGAAGAGCTCGACCGGACAATCATGGCCTCCTCCTTCGACATCGGAAGCGGCCGTATCACCGGCTTTTACACCAATGGTCGCCCGGAGCTAGCGGCAGCCTTGGACCGAGCCCTGGAGCCAGTGGCTGGGCTGGGTCCCTTCGAACACCCGCCGGATCCGGTCGTGGGTACCGACAATTTCGACTTCATGATGCAAGGCGTTGCCAATGTGGTGGCCAACCAGGAAGCCGCCAACTACGGTTCCAACTACCATGCCAGCACCGACACCTTCGACAAGGTGGACCAGCGGCAACTTCGACTCAACTCGGCCATCGCCGGAGCCTTTGCCTGGGGCTTCGCCAACATGGACGTAACCTGGAACCGCCAAAACCGAGCTGAGATACAACACCTCATCGACACCACCGATCTCGGTAAGCAGCTCCGCACCTTCGATCGCTGGCAGGAGTGGGTGGAAAAGAAGAGAGGTCGGTTGGACTGAGGGTGTCCCTCTGGGAGCTCTATCTCGAGGTGGGAGATGGGGCCCAGCTCCTTCCCCACCTGGAGCGCGGCCCGAAAATTTGGCCCAAACACTCCTCTGAAGAAGACCTCTCGAAGCAAGCCAAGGTCACCAAAGACCAGGCGTGAGTCAGGCATTCACGAAGCTGCTCATCCCCAAAAGAGCCAGCGCAGACATCACCGGGAATTCGCTCCCAAACCAGAGGACTGCAATCATTTTAGCCACCGCCATAGAATCAAATATTCATGCTATTTAAATCTTAGGATTATTGACAAAGCGATTACCCTAAGATAGCGTTGGCTTTGTCGACTCGCACTGTTTCAGCGGGCCCATCGAAACGTCCGAGACCCAATCAATAGGACCACAGAGACGGTTATTCCGTCTGGCCTTTCCCTTGGGGCTCTTCGAGAGCCTTGTATGTCTACTGAAAGGAGCGAGACTATGAAAACACGCTACATTCTTCCAATCGCCTGCCTCCTGGCAATCGCTATCCTGATACCTGGACCCGTCACTGCCCAATCTGACGAATGCGACAACAAAGCGCTTCGGGATGAGGTCAGTAATTTGATCCAGGGCGGAGCCTCCCAAGATGAGATCGAAGCCCTAACAGCTGGTTGCGCGGCCAATGAGCCACTTCGAGCCGGCGGAGAGCCTCTTCTCTCCAACCAAGCGGGAGCACAGACCACGACCGCTACCGGGAGTATCTTTTGGGAACAGATCGACGCCTGTGGCTACCATCCACAGCGCCGTGAGCTCGACTGTGCGGTAGAGGTGCGCCAGCGCTTTGGCTTCGCCGGCACCCCTCCGGGCGCTCCGGGCTTCAACGGCCCCGGTAGCTGGGAGTGGATCCAGTTCTGTGTCGATTTCGGTGGCGGCTTGGTGCCCATCAACTTGTCCGCGGTGCATGTCCACGACGAAGCCTACGGCGTGAACCCCTCTTGGTACTACGGCGTCTCGGTTCAAGCCAACCCGGCTCTCCACACCGCTCTGGTCAACGGCCAGACGTTGAAGGCCCGCGCCATTCTGTCCTGGACCCTCATTCCCACCGGTTGCAACTACATTCCGATCTGGGGAAACCAGGCTGACTTCAAGATCAAGCTGGACCCCTGATCAGGCGGAGTCTTCGACTCTCTAAGGCGAAGGAGGAGGAATCCTTCTTCGCCTTTTCTCGTTGAACGAGACGAGCCTTCCGATGGGCTCCCCTGGCCCCAAGGTGCTTGGGAAAATCGTCCGACCCTCTGCCCTCTCCTCAGTTGATCCACTCGCCATCGGAATTCTTCTCCGGCATCAACCGATGCTGCTCCAGCCAGCGTTCCTGCTGCCTTTGCTGCCGCTCCACCAACCAGCGCTCCTCGTCATCCCACATCTGCTCGATCTCCTGATTCCTGGCTCGCCGGCGCCAGATAGCAGCCAAAGCGAGCAAAGCCATGGCAAACCACAGAAAATCATAGCTAGTGAGAAACGGTAGCCAGCGCATCCAAGATCCCTGGGAACGGAAAAAGGCCCTTTGAGCGGTGGCCTCGGAGACTCCGGTGAGACGCTGAAAAGCCTCGGAGAAAGTCTCCCCATCCCGCATACCGGCGAAGATCAACGGAGCGAGTTTGGTGCCGTAACGCCCTTCCAACTGCCGCACGAAAGCCCCTGCCAGAGCGTAGGCACTCGCGACCTCCCCTGCCGTGCCACCGAAGGCAGCATCTAATTGAGGTAGGGTCAATTTGCGGATTCGCACCAGGGCAACGGCGAATCGACCGGCGTCGGAAAGCCCCCAGCGCCCGTCGGCAGCCATCGCCAGGCCTTCGTGAAACCATCGCGGCACTTCTCCTCCCCCAGCCGCTCGCTCGATGAGCACATGGGCTATCTCATGGCGCAGAACTTCTTGAAGGGAACCCGTGGGGTAGGTGGGCACTCTTTCCACGAGCAACACCACCACCCCTAGTTCGCCATAGGCATAGCCGGAAACCCAGCCTGGAGCCCGCGCAGCCAGCGGTGAGCCATTGGCCGCCAGAATGACGCGAATGGGCCCACCAGGGCTCTCCAGCCCCGTGCGAGCGAGAGCTCCTTCGAGCACCTTCTCTTCGGCAGATTCAAGACGAGGAAGATAGCCGGACAGCTCTACCGGCGCCTCGAAACGCAGCACCGGAACCGCTGGAGGGGAAGACCTCCCGGACTCTCCTTGGCCAAAGCTGACAGAGGGCAAGGCGAGGATTATCAGGAGGACCGAAAGAAAAACTAGCAGTCCACCGCCACGGCGATCCCCGCGGTTCATGGGGCAACGAGCTCCCCGACCTCGACAGCCAGGCAGGGAAAGCAGGGCTAGCTGATCAGGAGGGTCTTTTCTATGCAATGGAAAACCTCAGAGCGAGGGTCCAATCCGCGAGCACCTAGCCTTTTTCGATGACAGCGCCGACGCCCCGAATCTGGATGCGCTGGAACGGCCCTTCACCAACGGTTGAAGCGTCGAAGGTCTCCCCCTTCTCTTCAGCCTCATGAGCCATCCAGCGAATGTATTGGTCTCGGTTCATATCGATGAGCTCTACCGTGCCTTCGGCTATTGCGGACGAGCCTGCAGCATCCTTCGGGAAGACGATGACACCATCATCGACTTTGACCCTCAAAATGGATTGGTTCTTCGCGGTAGGGGCTACATCACTATTCATCGAGCCCCCTCCGGCCTTCGAACCGTCTGCGGACACTGTGGGCGCAAGATCCATCCAGCATCCTTTCAAAGGACACACATCTTGTACCGCGCCCTCCACCCGCACTCGTTTCCCGTGGAAACTCTCCGGGTCGGCCAGAATCTCCTCCAAGGAGGTTGCTTCTGTCAGAACCAGCTCCTCCCCAAAGGAATCTCGCTTCTCGCTCTCAGCGGTGGCAAGTCCAGCCCAAAGAAGTAGCGCAGCGGCCGGTAAAAGCAGGGGCCATTGAAAGCGAAGAAACGACAAAGACGAAAGTTGTTTGCTCATGAGTATCTCCTAGAAAGTCTCCCTAGCCCACAACGCTAACACGCCGGCAGGAAAAGCAGTGGCCCAATCGCCAGCCTTGCCCCACCTCCCTCTCTTCAAATCACCAAGGCTTGGCAATCGGAAGCACCTCGGCAATACTTAAGGGATGCACGGAACGCATGCCTGACACCCGGGGAGGGAGAAGTAAATCCGACCTAGATCCACTGTCCATCTGGGGATCCATTGCTACTCTGCTTCGCCTGGACTATTTTTAGAGAGCGAATCAACAAGGCTCTCCTCAATGGCTGGCCCGGCTTCCAAGGCTAGTCTGGGCTACGAGAAGTAGGCAGAGATGTCGCGTTGACAGAGATAAAACCTTGAAGGAAAGTCAAGAATCTCCGAAGAACGTCATAAACATTTCCATGGGTGTTATTTGAGGATGGGGCTCTCTTCTCCGAAGACCTGGTCCTGGATTCCCTATCTCTATTGGAGGTTGGTGTGAATATCGACTACAAATTCAAACTCGGCCTGCCAGAAGAAGATCTGCCAGGTCTGCCCCACAGTCGAGGAGGGGTCGACCTCGGCTTCACCTCCCAGCGGGGTAGGTCCCGCAGGGTACCCGCTTAACATGGCCGGCCCCATCGTCGTTACTGGCATTGGTCTGGTCACACCCACAGGCTTGGGCCGGGAGGTGGTCTGGCCCAACCTGCTGGCCGGCAAGACCGGCATTGCCCCGGTAGAGTCTTTCGATACCGAGGCCTTCAATGTTTCTTTGGGTGGTGAGGTCACAGGCTTCGAACCTCGAGAGCACCTCAAACGCCTCGAGGTTGAGCAGGCGGGCCGCGCTTCCCAGCTAGCGATCGCCGCCGCCCACCAGGCCTTGGAAGATGCCGGCCTAGGAATCGATGCCCTGGAAGCCGAGCGTACCGGAGTGACCATGGGAACCACCTCCGGTGAGCCCCAGGAGGTCGAGCACTTCGACGACCATTGGGTGGCCGATCGGCTGAGCCAGGTGGGGCCGGAGTTCATGGACCGCTACCCTTGCCATCACATCCCCGCCAACATTGCCGCCGAGCTTGGCCTCGCCGGAGTCAATATGATGATTCCCGCCGCCTGCGCCGCAGGCAGTTACGCCATTGCCAAAGCTTTCGATGTCCTCCAGGCAGGCAGAGCTGACGTCATGTTAGCCGGCGGTGCCGATTCTTTTTCTCGCATCACCTACACCGGATTCGCACGCCTCGGCGCCATCGCTCCGGAGCGCTGCCAACCCTTCGATGTGGGCCGCAAAGGAATGATCCCTGGCGAAGGAGCCGCCATTCTCATCCTGGAGACTCTGGAGAGAGCCCGCGCCCGGGGTGCTCGCATCTACGCGGAAGTCGCCGGCTATGGCCTATCTTGTGACGCCCACCACATGACCGCCGCCCATCCGGAAGGAGACGGCGCGGCCCGAGCCATGGAGCAAGCGCTTCAACAGAGCGGCGTGGCTCCCGAGGAGGTCAGCTACATCAGCGCCCACGGCACCGGCACTCCCACCAACGACCGTCTGGAGACCATCGCCGTAGAACGGGTCTTCGGGCCTCGGGGGGGAGGTACCCCCATAAGCTCCATCAAATCCATGTTGGGGCACACCATGGGAGCCGCTTCTGCCATCGAGGCCGCGGTCTGTTCCTTAGCGGTGCACACGGGGTGGATTCCCCCAACGATCAACTTCGAGCAAGCGGACCCCCAATGTGATTTGGATTGTGTTCCCAACGAGGCTCGCCAACTAGAGGTCGACGTGGCGATGAACAACGCTTACGCCTTCGGGGGTACCAACGCCTCAGTGATTTTTCGGAGAGCCGCCGAATGAGCCCAGCACCACTGTCTCCTTCCCAAGAAGCACCCTCTCGGCGAGTCGTGGTGACCGGCAGCTCCGCCATCACTCCCCTGGGGGACTCTCCGGAATCCCTGCACCGCGGTCTCTGCGATGGAGCTACCGGTCTCAAGAATTTGGAGCTCTTCCCTGCTGAAGGCCTGAGCTGCCAGTTGGTGGGCGAGATCCATGAATTCTCCGCCCGGCACTACCTGACCAGCGGCAATTTGCGCCCCTTGGACCGCACGGCTCAGCTAGCCACCGTGGCAGCACTCAGAGCCCTGGAGGAGGCCGGCTTCACGGCTGAGCTGCGCCAACAACAGGACGTAGGGTTGGTCCTGGGCACCCTTTTCGGCAGCGTCCACACCATCTCCGCTTTCGATCGCCGAGCCCTGGAAGCGGGCCCGAAATACGCCAAACCGCTGGACTTCGCCAACAGTGTGATCAACGCCGCCGCCGGTCAAACCGCCATCTGGCACGATCTGCGTGGAGTCAACTCCACCATCTGCAGCGGCTCTCCCTCGGGCCTTCAAGCTATTGCCTATGCCGCGGATCTGATTCAAACGGGCCGTGCCGACACCCTGTTGGCCGGTGGGGCTGACGAGCTGTGTTTCGAATCGTATCTTGGCTTCCACCGCACCGGCAGGGTGGCCGGCTCTGGCTCCACGGCGGCCTCCGATGAGACTCCCCACCCGGTGCCCTTCGCAGCAAACCGCAACGGCTTTGCCCTGGGGGAAGGAGGAGCCCTCTTTCTCCTCGAGACCAGAGAACAAGCCCTCGCTCGAGGAGCGACGATCCTCGGGGAGATCCGAGGCCACGGCAATGCCTTCGATCCCTCTCGGGGGAAAGACTCGGTGCTCGCCGCGGGGGCTCTTCGCCGCGCCATCGAGATCGCTTTGGAAGAAGCGGCCATCGAAGGCGGTCAGCTCGGTGCCATCAGCACCTCGGCCAATGGCAGCATCGTTGGCGATCGTCACGAAGCCCAAGGCATCGCCGCTGCCCTCGGCCCCTACCTCCAGGACCTCCCGGTCACCGCCATCAAGGGAGCCCTCGGTGAGAGCTTGGGAACCAGTAGCGCTATCCAGGCCATCGCCCTCCTAGAAGCCCTCACCCAACGCCACCTACCGGGCATCGCCGGCCTCGACGAACCGGACCCGACCCTTCCTCTCCCGAGGCTCTCCCGCGAAGCTCAACCTCTCCACCAACCTCTGGGCCTGGTCACCGCTCTAGATGCCGGAGGTCATGCCTGCGCGGTAATTTTGGAATCGGGGGTCTTAGAATCCGGGGTGTAGGAGTCAGCTAAGTAGAGCGACGGACCCGCTGCATCAATGGGTCGCCATGCCGAACCTCTTGGTCGCCTCCTCGCCCCTTACCCAGCCCCCTTTAGTTCCAGAGGTCTATTCCCCCACCCCCCTCCCTCTTGATATACCCCTATAGAGAAGCCTAAGCAGATAAACGCTCGAGCCACCTTCGCGACCGGGAGACCTCACCATGGCGCCAGAGAATCACACTAACGAAGCCTCTACCGCCCTCGCGGAGAGCTATGACGTCGTGCTCATTGGGGCCGGTCTAGCTGGGCTTTCCCTGGCCCAGCACCTGCTCCGTGAAACCGACAAGACGGTGCTGTTGTTGGAACGCCGACCGGTGATCCCACCGCCGCGACAGAAGGTCGGGGAATCGCTGGTGCAAGTGGCCGGGTATTATTTTTCTCGGGTGCTCGATATGGAGGAGTATCTCTTTCAGGAGCACTACCTCAAGTACAACTTACGTTTCTACTGGCCCAGCGAGGACCGCGACAACAGCCGCTTCGAGGACTATGGCAAGGCCTATATCCGCCCATTCTCCAACCTGGCCAGCTACCAATTGGACCGCAACACCTTCGAGGCAGAGCTGCTGCGCCGCAACTTGACCAGCGATCGTTTCACCTTTCGAGCTGCCGTCAAGGTGCGGGAAGCGGACCTGGCGGAGGACGGCCCTCATCGGATTTCCTTTACCAATGCCGAAAGCGGTGACCACCATGTGAAGGCCACTTGGGTGGTCGACACTTCCGGCCGCGGCAAGGTGCTAACGCGAAAGAAGGGCTTGGCCAAGGAGAACTCGATTCGCCATGGCGCGTTCTTCTGGTGGGTGGACGGCTTGGTGGATGTGGACAAGCTCACCGACCTGCCCCAAAGCGAGATCCGCAAGAAAGCCGAACGGCGCTTTACCGGTCACTTGCCGACTTGGATGGCCACCAACCACTTCATGGGGGAGGGGTTTTGGTTCTGGGTCATTCCTCTCCAGGGAAAAACCAGTCTCGGCTTGGTCTACGACCATCAGCTGATCTCCCACGACGACGTCTTCTCTACCGAGAAGGCCACCCGCTGGGCTTGCGAACGTTTCCCCCTGTTGGCTCGAGATCTGCCCAACCGAGAGGTGCTGGATTTCGCCGGCTACCGGGATTTCTCCTACGACTGCGCTCAAACCATCAGCCCGGAGCGCTGGGCCATGGCTGGGGAGTCGGGCCGCTTTACGGACCCCCTCTACAGCCCTGGCAGCGATCTCATCGCGATCTACAACACCCTCATCGTCGATGCGATCGCCAACGACGACGGCGACCGCCAACAACTAGCTGCCAAATGCCAACGCTACGAGCAGCTCATGCGCTCGGTGTACTCCGCCTACGTGCCCTCCTACGCCACTTCCTACGATGCCTTGGGAGATCAGGAAGTGTTCTGCCTGAAATACACCTGGGAGTTGGCGGTCTACTTTGCCTACTATGTCTTCCCCTTTATCAACGACCTCTTTACCGATAAGCGCTTCTCCTTCGCTTTCATGCGCCTGTTCGCTCGCCTCGGCCCCATCAACAGTGGGATCCAGGAACTGCTCAGTGACTACTTTCAGTGGAAGAAGGGCCGCCACGGCCAACCCCGTGAACCGGTCTACTTCGATTTCATGGAGCTCGCCCCCTTGCAGCGCGCCGAAGAGACCTTCTACGAGGTCGGTGTGACTGTGGAAGAAGCGAAGGCGTTGCTGGCCGAGCAGTTGGAAAGCCTCAAGGAGCTCGCCCGCTTCGCCGCCGTCCACGTTGCCTCAGAGGTTTTGGAGGACCCGTCCCTCGTTACCAACCGACGTTTCGTAGAGACCATCGAGGTCGACCGCTTGGCCTTCGACCCTCCGGCCTGGGAAGCCGCCCGTAGGGAAAGCCTTCGGGACGGTGACGACGGTAGCTCCCAGGAGCCCTTCGAGTGGACTTTTCCGGCAACGGTGATGGAGAGATTTCGCCAAGCTCGTGGCCCAGCCCACACACCAGCTACCGACTCAGTTCCCAGCCCAGCCCGCAACACCGGCCCACAGCCGAAGGAGCGCTCTGTCCTCAACACCGAGGCTGCAGGATGAGCCGCGCCGGAAGCGAGATGGAGACGGACCACGCCCCTCTACTGGAGCGAGCCTTCGAAGCACCGCCGCAGGAAGAGTCCTACGCCGTAGAAGCCATCGAGGGGGAGGTCCCTACCTATCTCCGCGGTAGCTACTACCTCAATGGCCCGGGCCGATTCGAGAGGGGGGATCTTCGCTATCGCCATTGGTTGGACGGAGACGGTCTGGTCTCTAGCCTCCAGTTCTCGGACCGCGGAGTCCGCTTCACCAGCCGTTATGTTCGCTCCTCGAAGTGGGTCGCCGAGGAAGAAGCCGGTCAGTCGGTCTTTCGCGCCTTCGGCACCGCTTTCCCGGGAGACCAGCTAAAACGAGGCATCGGATTGGAATCACCGGTGAACGTCAGCGTCTTTCCCTTTCGGGACACCTTGCTCGCCTTTGGAGAGCAAGGCTTACCCTGGGAGCTCGACCCCGAGACCTTGGAGACCCGGGGTGAGTACACCTTTGGCCGCCGCCTCAACCCCATCAGCCCCTTCTCCGCTCACCCGAATTTCGATTCAGCCAGCGGAGAGATGTTCAATTTCGGAGTTTCCTTTGCCGCTCGGCGCCCCTGTCTGCACCTCTATCGCTTCACCGGCGATGGGGAGCTCGCCTACCGCCAGCGCCTAGATTTGGACGAGCCTCGGTCGGTCCACGACTTCGGCCTGAGCCCCACCTATGGCGTTTTCTACCTCAGCCCTTACATTCTTGATGTGGAAGTCTTGATGGGGGAAGGGGCAACCCTCATGGACGCCCTGGCTTGGCGCCCGGAAAAGGGTAGTCAGCTTCTGTTAGCGAGGCGGGAAGATGGGGGCGAGCAGGCCCGTATTGCTATCGGCGGTAGCTATTGCCTCCACCTCATCGCCTGCAGCGAGGAAGATGGCCTACTCCTGGTGGATGTGTTGGAGTTAGACCGGCCCGTCTATGACCAGTACCAGGTACCCGGCTTCTTTACCGAAATTCGCCACGCCCGGCCAGCTCGCTATGAGGTCGACCCAATTGCCGGAAAACTGGTCCGAAAAACGACTCTGGAATACCACAACCTCTGCGACTTCCCCACCGTCGACCCGCGGCGAGGGCAGCATCGGGACGGACGCTTTTGGTTCCTCGGAATCTCCCACTCGGCGTCACCGGGGCGTAAATTCTTTGATGAGCTGGTGTGCTGTGGCTGGAAATCCGGAGGGGTGGAAGATCGCTACCAGGCTCCGGCTCACCACTACCTGTGTGGCGAACCGGTTTTCCTGCCAAACCCCAATCAGGGGGGGGCCGGGTCGATTCTCTGCCAGCGTTTCGACGCCGAGCACCGGGAGAGCGCTTTCTTGCTCTTCGATGCGAATCGGCTGCAACAGGGGCCAGTGGCAGTGTTGAAACTGCGGAATCCAATCCACCTGGGGTTCCACGCCTCCTGGGCCCCTGAGTCCGGACGCTACTCTTCCGAGATACCCTGAACGAAACCTTCGGCGACGATTCCTCCCGACGGACCCTGGCGAAAATCTAGGCCCCAGGTGCGCCCCTTTTCTGGATAGCGGACGAAGAACTTCGCGTTGGAGCCCTCGATCTCGCCACCGCGCAGGGTGATCTCGATATTGTCATCCTTGGCATCGGTAGCCGGTCCCGGGGTTGGCACGCAGGCGTGGCGAAGCAAGAAGCCTTCATTGGAGCTATCGGGCTCCTTGTTGATTTCGAATTTCAACCGCCCGACGAATTCCTTCTTCTTTGGTTTGGTCCGACGGTTGAAGAAGAAGGAATTGTACCGAGGCGTCTTGGGCTGGCGGCTGAGGCCAAGAATGACGCAGAGTTGATCGTCCCCTTCTTGGTAGAAAAGTATCCTTGCCAGAGGCAAACCCTCACCATAGCCAAAGGAATCGCGCAGAAAGTCCGTCGGCTGAGCCTGAGCCGAGGTCGAGGTCAGAAGGAATCCTAAAGGCAGGAGCAAGAGCGCGGTCAGGAGCAGAGTTCGTTTCACAGAGATCCTCCAAGAAAGTTCATTCATAGCCTTTGTACGTTCTTCGAACGCAAAGTTCACAAGCGCACAGATTGTAGTTGCCAGCCAAAGGAATTCGGAGACAACAATTCTGAGGAAGAGGGTCGCCCGGCGCACTCTCGCGAGCCTGGGACGCCGTCCAGATGGTATCGAGGGAATCGAGGCGATCAGCTAGAAGGCTTACCCTCTTTGCGGAATCCCTTGAAAGACATGAAAGCCTTGACTTCGTCCTGGGCATCGCCGGTCAGCGCATTGAACTGCCGCACCAACATCATGTCACTGGGCGAGAATGATTCTTCCTCAGTCTCATGAAAGAACTCCGCCAAGGACACTTCAAATTCCGCCAGGATGCGAAAAAGCGTATCCAGACTCACTCTGTACTCACCCTTCTCCATGCGCGACAGGTCCGACTGCTGGATGCCGATGCGCTGTGCCAGAGCCGTCTGGGTCAATTTCCGCTCCTTACGCAGCTTGCGTAACTTGCGGCCGACGAGTAGGGCTTGTTGGTTGAATCTCACGAATGGGTCTCTTTTGGGGCGTCTCTCTAGGGAAGCGACTCAGGTCAGGGTAGTTGAGAACAGACTAGATCACGGCCCAGGCTGCTGCCTCGAAGGCAAATAAATGCTAGGACAGCATCCCTCCGGAGTCAATAGTCTATACGTCTCAACCTATAAGCACACCGCGTCACTGCCCAGAGGAGACGCCCTGCCGGGCTCTCGATAGAGGTCTCCGAGAGATTGTCAGAGGCTCTACAGAGAAGCCATGATGCTATAGCCGCTATCCACGAAGAGCGTTTGTCCGGTGATTCCCGAAGCTAGGTCACTGAGCAGAAAGACACCGGCGTTCGCCGCCTCTTCCAAAGTGATATTTCGCTTCAAGGGTGTCTTGTCCGCGTGGGCACTGTAGCTGTCGGCAAAGCCCGCGACGCCTCGTGCTGAAACCGTTTGGAGAGGCCCCGCAGAGACAGCGTTTACACGAATAGCCAGGGGACCCAGCTCATAGGCCAACTGGCGCACAGCATGCTCCAGGGCGGCCTTGGCAGAGCCCATGACGTTGTAGTTGGGAACCACCCTTTGGGAGGCCAGATAGGTCATGGCGATCAGGGCACCCCCTTCTTCTCCCATATGTTCCTTAGCGGCCAAGGCCATGGGAATCAAGCTATAGGCGCTGATCTCGTGGGCCATGCGGTAGCCATCTCGGCTAGTGGCGGTGAAGTCGCCCTCCAACTCCTCACGGCGGGCGAAGGCGATACTGTGAACCACTTGGTGAAGCTCGCCCCAACGCTCCGTATGGGCCTCGAAGACCCTCTCGATGGCCCCTTCTTCGGTAACGTCACAGGGCACCAGAAGAGCGTCTTCTATGCCTTCTCCTTGGACCAGTTTCGCCAAGGAACGCTCAAATCGTTCCCCTTGGTAGGCGAGGGTCAGCTTCGCACCCAGAGAGTGGAGTCGCCGAGCGACACCCCAGGCAATGCTTCGTTTGTTGGCGACTCCAAAGACGATCGCCTTCTTTCCTTCCATCTCCATGACCGGTTCCTCGCTATCTTTTAGGTCTCCATCGGATGCCGTAGCCTAGTTCAAAGACCGCTGGAAGCAAAGTCGGCGGCGAGGCCTCCGGATCGGATAGGATCTGGTCCATGAAACGAAGCCGAGCCTACTACCTCCGCCTCGCCCTCGGTGGTTTCGCGGTGGCTGTTGGCCTCTTGTGGCTACTCCCTTCTCCCATCGACCCTCTCGCCTTCGATCCACCCGAGGCGCCGGCCCTCCTGGGTCCCCTGCTCCCCAACGATGCCTTGAGCAAGGCCATCATTCTGGCCCCGGAAGAGGTTTGGGGGCCCGAAGACGTTGAGGTCGACGCCCAGGGAAGGATCTTCGCCGGGACTGCCGATGGGGAGATCGCTCGTCTGACTCTAGATATCTTGGACCGACCCACCGTCGAGACGTTCGCCAATACCGGAGGCCGCCCCCTTGGTCTCGCCTTCGACTCCAACGGTCACCTCCTGGTCGCCGATGGCCACCGCGGCCTCCTCCGGCTGGACCCGAGCGGCACCATGGAAGTCCTTTCCGCAGGAGCCGACGACAAGCCTTTCGGCTTCACCAACGACATCGATATCGCCCGAGACGGCAAAGTCTACTTCTCAGACGCTAGCTCTAAGTTCGGCGTCGAAGAGTACCTATACGACCTCCTGGAGGCCCGTCCCCACGGTCGGTTCTTGGTCTTCGACCCGGCCACCCAGACAACCACGACCCTGCTCGACGATCTCTTCTTCGCCAATGGAGTGGCGCTTTCAAAGAACGAAGATTTCGTCCTGATCAACGAAACCTACCGCTACCGGATTCGGCGCTATTGGTTGAAAGGCCCCAAGGCGGGCTCCTCAGATATTTATCTCGATAATCTGCCCGGTTTTCCGGATGGGATCTCGTCCAATCGCCAGGGCCGCTTCTGGGTCGCTCTCTTCACCGTGCGCAACCCCATGATGGACTTCCTTCACCCCCATCCGTGGGCCAAACAGCTACTGTCAAAGCTTCCCAAGGCTCTGTGGCCCAAGCCGAAGCCCTATGGACTTGTCCTGGCTTTGGACGAGAAGGGCAACATCGAATACAGCCTTCAAGACCCTACGGGCGATCGGGTGCAACTAGTCACTTCGGTCCAACAGGCCGGCGACTCCCTTTTCCTCGGCAACCTCGATGGCCAAGGGATCACTCGCTTCGAGTTACCCGAGGCGGAAAGACCCGAGACGGAAGTCAAGAATCCCGAGCCCAGAGCCGACCGCTCTGAGTCCACTGGCCCAGCTCAGGGCACTCCATCTCAGGACGATTAGATTCTCAATTCGTTCACTTACCTGACAATTTTTCTTTCGGAGAATGACCATGGAATTCAAGAGCTCCGTTATCGACTCCCTGGCCCATGAAGTTGAGATCTGTAAGCACCTCTACACCAAGATCCCCGAAGGCCAAATGGGTTTCCGCCTCGGGGAGGGCATGCGCTCCACTCTCGACCTGCTGCGCTACCTCACTTTCGGCCCTCTCTTTCCTGCCTATGGCATGATCAAGGATGATTGGAAGGGTGCTCAGGAAATTGCGGATCACTCTAAGAAGATGGCTGCTGAAGACTTTCCAGCCCAAATGGACAGGCAGATGGAAACTCTGCGCCAGCTCATCAATGGTCTTGAAGACGAAGATCTGGATCGGGAAGTCAACTTGCCCTGGGGGGCTCAGGGTGCGCTCGGCCCTCTCTTGGTGAACTTGACCGTAAAATTCATGACCGCTTACCGCATGCAGCTATTTCTGCAGGCCAAGGCATCCGGAGCTACCCAGCTCAATACCATGAACAACTGGGCAGGCCGCGATACCCCTAGCACTTGATCCGCACCGGAGGAGATCGACCATGTTTACCACCGCTAAGGAGGAGCTCCAGGACCTCAGCCGGCAGTTCGAGGCGGCTATGGAGCAAAAACGGCAGCTGGTCCAAGACTTGTCTTCTACCCAGCTTCTTTGGCAGCCCACCGATAAGAAGTGGTCCATGGCCCATTGCCTAGACCACCTCAACATCGTCGGTCGAGGCTATTTGTCCGCCATCGTACCCGCCGCGGCGAGGGGCCGGGAGAAGGGCCAACTCAGTGAGGCTCCCAGCCGCCACGGGCTGTTCGGTGGATGGTTTGTGCGCTCCATGGAGCCACCACCCAAAATGCGCTTCAAGGCCCCCGGCAATATGCAGCCAGCCCCCATCGAGGATCCCTTCTCTACCTCGGAAGCCTTCGATCAATTGCAGCGGGATTGTTTGGCCCAAATCAGCAACTGTGAGGGCCTGGACCTGAGCCGAATCATCGTCGTGTCGCCCTTCGCCCGAGTGCTGCGTTTGCGGCTGGGAGCGGTCATGGCCCTGGTGCCAGCGCACCAGAGGCGACATCTTTGGCAAATGGAACAAATCCGCGCTGCGGAAGGGTTTCCGGACCATTGATTCGGCAAAAACGGAGCCAGCAGGAAGGGAGAAGCCCGCTATGAAACCCCGCGTCGTCTTGGTGACGGGAGCCTCGCGAGGCATTGGCCGCGCTATCGCCTTGGCCTTCGCTAACCAGGGTGCCTTGGTGGGCGTCCACTACCACCGTGCCGAAGAGGCTGCCCAAGAGACCCGGCAGGCCTTGCCCGGAGAAGGCCACGCCCTCCTTCAAGCGAACCTCTCCTGCCAGGAACAAGCCGCCGCATTGATCCCGCAGACCATCCGGGCTTTCGGCCGTTTAGATGTCCTGGTCAACAACGCCGGGATCTATCAAAGTCACTCCCCTACATCCAGTGATGCGGAGCAGTGGCAGACCGCCTGGCAACAAACCATCGCCACCAACCTCATGGCTCCGGCTTATCTCTGCCACCAGGCAGTGCAGCACATGCTCGATGCCGGTGGCGGCCGGATCATCAACATCACCTCCCGCGGGGCTTTCCGAGGCGAGCCGGATGCTCCCGCCTACGGGGCCAGCAAAGCGGGCCTCAACGCCCTCTCCCAAAGCCTGGCCAAGGCCTTGGCTCCCCACCGCATCTTCGTCTACGCCATCGCCCCGGGTTGGGTCGCTACGGACATGGCGGCTCCCCACCTAGAGGGGGAAGCTGGCCGGCGACTTCAGGAAGGTATTCCCCTGGGCCGGGTCGCCGAACCGGAAGAGATCGCCCGCGCCGCCGTGTTTTTGGCGGGAGAAGGCACCGAATCCATGACCGGTTGCATTCTGGATGTCAACGGAGCCTCGTACTTACGAACTTAGCGCCTCAGGCGATGAGTCTCGCGCCGTTGGGGCACCCTTCCGCCACGTCCTCGGTAATCGGGAGACTTCCCTACAGGGCTAGGCCTTCGCTAGCCAAAGGAGCAGTCGGTCGACATCTTGGCGACGGTGATAGCCGTGGAGAGCCAAGCGTAGATAGCCTTCGCGAATCGATGCGTAGATGCCTTTGGAAAAGCCATCCCGAAGCAAGTCCCCGAGGCCATCCGGACCTCGCTGTCCATGATGCAATGAGAGGATGGAGCCGAGGCGGTCCGCCATCCATAGAGCTCCGAGACGGCGAGCCTCCGAGCGCCAGGCAGGTAAGGATTCCAGCCTCTCTAGGAACCGCCCCTGAAGAGCCGATATATGAGCTTGAATGCGGTGAATCCCTGAGTCCGCGAGGAGCCGCAGGGACTGTTCCAGGGCGCCGCAACCCAAGAGGTTGGGAACTCCCCCTTCCAAGCGCCTCCCGTCCCCCTGCCAGCCGCGGTCAAAATCCGTCGAAGGACGGTCCCATTCCGTAGCATCCTCCACGGACAGCCAACCTCCAGGCGGAGCCAGGCGGTTGCGGAAGCTCTCTTCTGTCCACAAAAGCGCCAAGCCCTGGGGAGCCAGAAGCCCCTTGTGGCCTCCCGCGGCGAATGCACTGATACCGGCAGACAGTTGCTCGTTGGACAGATCCAGAGCCCTCGTTCCAAGACCTTGAATGCCATCCACCACCAACTCCACCCCCCGGCTCCGGCAACCCTCGGCGAGAAGCCCAAGGTCCAAAGTCAGACCATCTTGAAATCTCACCCAACTCACCGACAGGAGCCGGGTGTTGGGTCCTATGGCCGCCAATAGGCGTTCCTCCGGTCGAGCCTCCGCGGTGGGCGGTGCACTCTCCCAGGCCTGTGGACCGGCGAGGTGGCCCTCCCAAAGGGGAACTTCACGGACTTTCACCCCTCGAGGAGCCAGAGCGAGCCAGGGCCAAGCGTTAGCGGGAAACTCACCCAAGGGAATGATGACCTCGTCACCGGGCTGCCAAGGGAACCCTTGGGCGACCGTCGCCAAAGCAGTGGTGGTGGTGGTGGTCAGGGTGATGTCCTCCAACCGGCTCCCCAACAACCGGGCTGCCTGCCCTTTGACTTGGAGGGGCAAAGCGACGAAATCTTCCTCCCAGCGCATCTTCCAGGGCTGGGTCTCCTTCGGCAAAAGCCCGGCTACCGCTTCCGCAGCCGCCTTCGGCACCGGCCCTTCAGCGCAGTGCATGACCCACAAGAGGCTGTCATCCAGTTCGAAGGCTTCGAGTGGGATAGGTGATCCAGAAAGAACCGGATTCTCGCTGAGTTGATGGGTCATCGTCGTTCTCCTGTGATGCCGGGAGAATAGCAGCCCCCTTTTCCTGCCCTGTCCCCTTTGGCTCGCGAACCAAGGGTTTTCTCCAGGGGAGCGATGGAATTTCGGTTCCAAGAAACAAAGAGAGACCAGCTGACCGCCCATCGCCCTTCAAAGCTCCGTGACCCGAAAACGGTCTAGCTTCCGCAACAGTCCATGAGAAGGGCCCAGGTGCTTCCAGGGAGGTCCAGGACCCTACAGTTCATCAACTCGGGCGCAGGTCCCATACCAAGGAGAATCCCTATGAAAGATTGGACTCATAGATTTACCGTTGCCCTAGGAGTCGCTCTGACATCCGGTGTGACGCTATTTTCGCCGGCCCTTGAGGCCGGTAACTCCCTCGAGGCCAACAGTCTGCCGCAGAGCGATTGGACTCAGAATCGGATCGACGGGCTTGGCCAGGGCTCACTGAGCGGAGGGCAAACAATGACTACCGGCGCGGATCAGGCGTACCTTTATCAAGGACGATCCGTCCGAATTGCCGTTTTGGAAAACGATCTGGCTTCGAGCCGCGGTAGCGCTCCAACAGTGACCGCCATCGTCCGCGATAGCGTCCACGGCACCACGACCATCACAGCGAACAGCGAGATCCACTACACCCCCATAGACCCCAACTTCGTCGGTGTGGACTCCTTTCGCTATGAGGCCACGGATTCCCAGGGCCACAAGGGGGAGGCCGAGGTCACCCTAACGGTGCGGCAAAGCGAAGAGGAGACTCGGGGCCGACCGATCTTCTTGTCGGGAAGTTTGAGGGCAGACAACAACGAGCTCCTACGCGGAGCCTTCTGGAACACTGACCTCAATGGCGGCCTCCTTCCTACCACCCAGCAGGTGACGGATATGCGCAACCAGGGCTTCAATACCCTTCACGTCTACGCGGAAGCCTTTGGCTGTGGCTACGAGGCTGGCGAGCATCTGAACGCCATCATGACCCTCAACGATAGGGTCAAGAACGCTGGGCTTTACCTCATCATCACGATCGGCAACGGCGATGGAAACGGTCCGCCTCCCAACCTCTGCACCTCCACCAGGATCAACGGCGAAGCCTTTGACATCCCTTTCGCCAAGAGTTTCTGGCAGCAATATGCCCAAGCCTTCGCCGACGAGCCGCAGGTCATTTTCGAGCTTTACAACGAGGCTTACCATGAGTTCGCTGGCGGTGGGACATTGAAGGCCCAGCCCTCTCCAGACCGTACTATCGATCTGGAAGTGGAGGCCTACCTCACCGTTCGGGAACACGCTCCGGCATCCCCGGTGCTACTTTTCAGCTATGGCACCTTCAATAGCCTGGCTGGAGTTCTCGAAGATATAGGCGACTTCGAACAAGGAGTCATCTCCTCTGGGGTCACCCCCTACAACTACGGCATCGCCTTCCACGGCTATACCTTCCCCAAGGGAAGCTCCGTAGCTCTCGGCATCATCGAGGACACCATCCAGGCCCTGCAGAATGACAACTATGGCCTCGTCATGACCGAAAACCGAGCCATCCAAGACGAGGAGCTCTGTACGGTACCTGGCTTCCCTCCAGCGACCCCTTGCATCGATCCCATCATGATTCATCTCTTTGAACGGCAGGAAGTCTCCTGGACTTCGTTCATCCGCCTGAATCAGTTCGCCAACGGAGGGTTCGAGGCCAAGTTTCGGCGACTCATCGACTACGGCTTCGATGGCAATGCCATCGTTTGGCCAGCGGACTACGGCACTTGGCCGGCCACCTACGCCCCTCCGGGAGTATTCCCTCCTCAAACCCCCGGTTCGCCCCCTACGGCCGTCACGAAAACAGCCTTCTTCCAGTCTCAGCTCAACGGCAAGTGGGTCTCTGCCTCTCAGGGGAGTCCAGGAACCGGCCCTCTCGTCGCCGATCGGCCAGCCCCTGGAGGTTGGGAAGCCTTTGAAGTCCACCACCAGACCGTTCCCCAGTTCTGCTTGGTATCGAGAATCATCGTCAATGCATTTCCCGAGAGAGATCCCATCGTGACAGCTGGGTGGACTTCCACCGTCGACCCCTTGATGGCCAACCAGCGAAACTGCAACCGTCGCGCCCTGTTCGATTGGTTGTTGCTTCCGGATAACTCCGTCGTTCTGCGGGCACCTCACTACGCCTTCCGAGACGCCACCCTGAAACCGAGCTGGCGCTTCGTGTCCGTCGAGTCGGGACCAGCCCATCCACGCCTCCTGGACAACGCCACCCTAGTCGGGCCGGCGGAAAAGTTCACCGTGCTGATCGAAGACTAGGGGAACCAACTAAGACGACCTCCCTCAGCTTCCAGGCAAGCCTTGAATGGCCCCTGGAGGCTGAGCGTTTTTGTGGGCAGTGGGTCAGTAGAGGTAGAATCGGTCCGGACCTCTCGATGTCGATGCCTGCTGATGCCTCTTCCTCGAGCGATAGGAACGACCCTCCCAACACTGCTACCAGAGTTCTTGGCTCGCCAGAACTGGATCTCAGATCTCTGGCTTCCGCGCTGCAAAGGATCAACAACAACATGGACTTCGGGACCCTCGAGCGCTATCGCCCCCTAGTGGACGACCCAACAGCCTTTTGCCAAGCCCTGGCCCAGCCCTTACCGGTATGTGTGTGGACCAACACGACTCGAACCACTCCCCAAGAGCTAAAGAAATGGCTCGAGGACAGTGGCTCCCTCCGCCACGAGCTGCCTTGGTATCCAGGGGCCTTTCGCCTGGCTGCGGAAGCCAGCCCGGGCAACCGATTCGAATACCTTTCAGGTCTGTCCTATGTGCAAGAGGAAGTCTCTCTGCTACCGGTGGTGCTCCTCGATCCCCAGCCGGGAGAACGAATACTCGACCTGTGCGCCGCGCCGGGTAACAAGACCGCACAGATCGCCCAAAGAGTCGGCCCTCGGGGCACGGTGATCGCTAACGACCGCAGCCTCGAGCGCATCAGCATCCTGCGACGCAACGTCAGCCGATTGGGCATCGCCCACTGTGCCACCACTGTCAAGGACGCCACGGGCTTCCCCGCCCAGAGCGGCGCCTTCGACCGGGTCTTGGCCGATGTACCCTGCGGTTGCGAAGGGACGACTCGAAAATTCCCCGGGCTCTTCGAGCGCCCTCGCCCCATGGAGCCGGGCAAGCTAGCCGGTTTGCAGGCTGGGATCCTGCGCAAAGCCGTTCAGCTATGCAAGGTAGGAGGGCGAATCGTCTATTCCACCTGCACCTACGCACCGGAAGAAAACGAGGCGGTGGTCCAAAAGATTCTCGACAGCTTCGAGCCAGGTGCCTTGAAACTGCTCCCGGCTCGCATCCCCAACTTCCGCAACGCCCCGGGCCTCGAGGCTTGGCAGGGGCAGACCTTCTCCCCGGATATGGGTTTGGCCATGAGGGTCTATCCCCATCTCAACGATACCGGTGGCTTCTTCGTCGCCGTGCTGGAAAAGTGCCAACCCGTCGGCCGCGACGCCGAAGGCAGCGGAAGGCCCCCGGAAGGTGAGGACCCAACTCCCTGGTTCGGTTTTCTAGAGGAGCGATTCGGTCTACCACCGGAAGTCTTCGAAGGTCTGGTGGTCCTGCGTCCCAACCGGCGCTGTCTCGCTTTGGCGACGGAGAGCCTCGCTCTTCCCCATCGCCCCCGGGAGCACACTGCCGGACTCCCCTTCCTGTACTGGAACATGAAGCAACCCAAGCTCACCAGCAGTGCCGCCATGCACTTTGCAGCTCTGGCCCATCGCAACATCGTGGATTTGACCCGCGAGCAAACGACGGAATTCTTTCACCGGCACAACTTCGCCTTGAGCACGGAACAGGCCTCTCTCTGCGACAGCAACGGCTACGTTTTGACTCGCCACGAAGGGGTTGGATTGGGAATCGGTTCCTATCGTCGTGACGAGGGCCAACACCACCTCGAAAGCCTCTACCCCAAGGGCTGGAAATTGGCTCCCGGCCGCTCTCCCTTCTGAGCCCCTCAAGCCTTGAAGATAGGACCAGTGACATCTTGGCGAGGGAGTGCGGACCAAAAGAAAAACAGCCCGGATGTCACTCCGGGCTGTTTTCGGGTAAGGTAGCCGAATCCAAGGGTTGAATTCGACTCTCTGCTCGAGGCTAGCTACGAATTACCGGCCAAAGGCGTAGAGCTTGTTGTTGCTCACCCCAACACCACCAGGGCCCACATAGCCGGAGCCCCAATAGATGTTCTTGCCGACCACTGCAGCTCCAGCAACGCAGGAACCACCACTGGCGAAGCTCCACAGGCGCTCCCCCGTAGCTCCGTCGAGAATGTACATATTGCCGACATCGTCCATGGAGCAGGTGAAAACCAGACCATGGCGCGCTGCGGTCACGGGCGACCAAGCCACTCCATTTCCGGGATCTGCCGTCTGCCAGAGAATCTCACCGGTGCGCGCATCCATGGCTCCCCAACCGCCAGCGGTGGTCGAGGTCACAGGGCTATCCGGCGAAGGGTTGGTGAGGTCCCAAATCTCGCCGCCACTGTTGGCTTCCGCCACGTAGACTCTGCGCCCATCGACAGCCGAACCCCATTGCAAACCGCCGCCGAGGCCTCCCGGACCCACCTGAGTCGACCACACCACATCCCCGGTATCCGGGTCGTGAGCCCAGTAGGTACCACTCTTCTGGCCCGCTCCGACCAATTGCTGCCCGTGGCGAGTGTGGTAGAGCGCCGGACCCTGACCGAAGTCGTAGTCAGGCCCAGTAGGCATGGGGCAGTTCTCTGCCGGACCGAAAAGGCAAGCCACCGTCCAGGCATCAAAAGGTAGTGCTGGGCGCCCCCAATTGGTTTCTCCGGTGTACATGTCGATGGAGGCGATGGTGTCGAAGAGATTCTCATCGTCATTGCACAAACGGGGGTCGCCATCGTTCTGATTGGCTTCGTCAATGCAATCGAGCACTGGCTGGGGCAGAGAGTAATTCTGCCCGGTGGCCACGTAGAGAGAGTCGCGGCGCCGATCCACAGCGATGGTGCTCCCCCACACGGCAGTGCCACTAAACCAAGGGCCGTCTACGTTGATGTCGTAACCGGGAGGAGGCTCTGGGGTAAAGAATTTCTGCCAAAGCAGGTCCCCGGTCCTGGCGTCCATGGCGATCACACTGCCCCGGAAGGTACAGCAAGGATAGCCAGGAAAACTGGCGAAGGCGGTTTCCACCGAGGAAATGCCGACATAGATGATTCCCCGGTGAACGATGGGCGACTGAGTGATGATCGCCGCCGGATGATCGTCGACGACCTTCAGCCACCGAAGGGCTCCGGTCTTTCTATCCAGAGCCATCATGCGAGCACCGGCTCCCACGGCAAAACCACCCATGTCCCCGATGATCAACAAATCCTTATAGAGAGCTGGGGAGTTGCGGCTGAAGTTACCCGGCACCCCAGTGAGATCGCCGATGGAGACCTTCCACTCCGCCAATCCCGTCCGGCGGCTGACCTTATGAAGGGAGCCACCCCAATCCGGAACGTAGACGAACCGGCGATCTACGCTCGCGGTTGCGGAAATGTTGCCGTCCGTCTCGTAGACCCATTTCACGTCGAGATCATCCAGGTGTCTCGGCCGCAAACGACTACCAAAGAATTGATACCGGGTGTTGTGAAGGTTTTGACCACCCATCAACCACAGTCCGGGGCCGTCCCCGCGCCAAGAACTGTGGCTATCGCTATCGCTGTCACTATCGCTGTCGCTATCACTGTCGCTGTCACCGGATGCCGCCAAGCTCGTTGCCGTCATCAGCAGGGCCACGGCCAAGGCTCCCGAAAGCCATCCAAAAAAACGATGTTTCTTCATCTCACGGTCCTCCATAAATTGTTCCTAGGCCCTTCCTGCCTGCTCATTAAAGCCGAAGAAGGCAAAACCTAAATGAACATTAAAAAACAATACCGAAACACCTCTATGCACATGAGAAAATACCTCATCTTCTGCACGGATGCAAATTTGAAGTGAAAACTGCATCCTCACTAAAAAACGTAAACATGACAAGTTGCAGCCGATAGGCTCGCCAATGGCTCCTTTCTTTGGGAGGGCCTAGATTCGTTGGCTCCTCGGGTATAGTGCCGGCAGACTCCTGTCCCCTTGTGATCGAGCAACCCAACCACGAAGAATCGAGGTACCGTTGGTCCCAACGGAGCGAATCCGTAGTGTGAATCGGAAAGAAGCCCAAGGAAGTGGAGATTTCGTTCTCTACTGGATGACGGCGAACCGGCGGCTGAGGTGGAATTACTCCCTCGATCGAGCTCTGGAATGGTGCCGCGAGCTCAACAAACCCTTGCTCCTCCTAGAGCCTCTGCGAATCGACTATCCCTGGGCGAGCCTGCGGATGCACAAATTCGTCGTGGACGGCATGATGGAGCATGCCGAGGCTCTGGCTGGGCATGGCGTTGCCTACTACCCCTACCTGGAAGAGCAGAAAGGCGCCGCCTCCGGTCTTCTCGAGGCTCTTGCCCACCGAGCTGCCGTGGTCGTAGCGGACGAATTCCCATGTTTCTTTCTTCCTCGCATGGTGAAGGCTGCCGGCACCAAAGTCTCCGTACTGATGGAAGCCGTCGATAGCAACGGTCTCTTCCCCCTGGCCGGCACTGACCGCAATTTTCACCGGGCCTATGATTTCCGTCGATTTCTTCAAAAGCACCTACCCACTCACCTCCTCGAATCTCCGGACGCTACCCCTCTGAGCTCCTGTCCCGTAGCCCGCGGTGCCACCGTGCCCGCTGAGGTGACGACGCGCTGGCCTCCGTTGCCTAAAGAGAGAAAGGAGACGGAGGAGTTGTTGTCGAGGATCCCTATCGATCAACAGGTTCGTCCGACCGACTTGGTCGGGGGCGAGATCCCATCCCGGAGCCGAGTAGTGGAGTTTCTAGACCACCGCCTGAGTCGATACGAGGAAAGCCGCAATCAGCCGGAGGTGGAAACCACGAGTGGCCTGTCTCCCTATCTTCATTTCGGTCACATCAGCGTCCACGAGGTCTTTCAGCAGCTGACGCGCCGGGAAGATTGGAACCCCAGCCGCTTGGCGGATAGCACCTCCGGTAAGAGAACGGGATGGTGGGGTATGTCGTCTGCCGCCGAGTCGTTTTTGGATCAAATCATCACGTGGCGGGAGCTGGGATATCAATATTGTGCGAAGAGGCCCGACCACACAGCCTATTCTTCCCTTCCAGACTGGGCTCGCCACTCCCTCGCTGAACACGCGGGGGACGAAAGACCGTACCTTTACACTCTCGAGGAGTTCGACGCTTCCTCCACCCACGACCCTATCTGGAACGCAGCCCAAAACGAGCTTCGGGAACGGGGAGCCATTCACGGTTATTTGCGGATGTTGTGGGGCAAGAAGATCCTCCACTGGTCGAGGTCTCCCCAACAAGCGTTGGAAATCATGATCGAGCTCAACAACCGCTACAGCCTCGACGGCCGAAACCCGAATTCCTATTCCGGAATTTTCTGGATCCTCGGTCGCTTCGATCGAGCTTGGGGTCCGGAGCGACCCATCTTTGGAAAAATTCGCTACATGTCCAGCGCCAACACGAAGAGAAAGATCCGCCTGGATGGCTACCTGAGACGGTGGGGAACCGGAAGCCAGCGTTCCCTTCTCTGATGGGTAGGTCACAGAGTTCGTGTCAGGAGAAGATCCGAACCTCAGATTCTCCTTAGGGTTTTCCTCTCTTTGGGCATCCCATCATTGGGCTCCCCATCACCAAGCATTTCGACGGGTGGGTTCTCCCGGCCTCCACAGCCGAAGCTCTCGGCGAAAGCCTAGCGCCGTACGAAAGTTGTCGGAGTCTTCGTTGAGCCCCAAAGCGGCGCTGGTATAGAAGGCCCATTTTCCTACCTTCTGGGCAAAGACTGCGCCGACGAAAGCCGGATCGTCTCCTTCCTCGGGCCCTCCCTCGACCATCCCTTCGATGCCGAACAAACGATTCTCAGAGAGCTTGCGCTCCCAAGCCAAGCGAAGAATGAAAATATCGTTCTGGGCTGAGTTGGCGAAAGGGTTGCCCAAGATCCCCAAACCGAGGTTTCCGTGCAGAAGATCTCTCTTCCCTATCGCCTTGGTAGCCACCAAGAAGCCAAAGAAGTCTGTTTCGTCGGTAGCACCACCGTCTTCGTCGGAACCGTTGGGAAGCTTGACCTGATAGAGGAAGGCTAGGGCTGGCCTGTGTCCCTTTTCCTGCAACAACCAGATCTTGGTGCCGAAGACCCAATCTCCACTGTTTGTGGAAGTCTCCCCTTGGTCTTCGATCACCGCTTGTACGACGCCACTGACCTGGAGCTCGGCAAACTTGCCCAAACCAAAGCTGAAGCGCGTTACCCCTAAATCCAGCTGTCGATCCCGATCCTCGGTCCCGAAATTGACTGGCTGACTGCGGAAAGCCACCCCTATGTCCAAAGAAAAGGCTCCCGGGCGCAAGGTCTCCGCCTCCTCGGTGAGGAAAGGCAACTCGGCGACGACCGGAAGAGAAAACATCATGAGAAAAACAGTGAGGACCCAGGCGGCCAGCCCAGGTGCGTTAGATCGTTTGAGTGACATATTCATCGTCCTTGATTTCCGCGTTCATTTCCAACGCCCCACCCTCTCGGCACACCTCCTCGGGGAGGTCCCGAGAGGCTGAACAAAGAGGTCTCGAACGGTGTCGAGAGGGGTGTGGCCCAGCGCAGAAGAACTCAGGCCACAGAAACTTGGACGCAGCCCGGCCCCAGGGTCTTACTTACCTTCTTGGAAATCGAATCTGATCGAAGCCCCCGGCCCGGAACGAAGCCTCCGAAACGAGAGCTACTAGCCTGACTAGCGACCGGCCGGGAGTGGGATGGGCAGGGCAACCAGGGTCGGTACAGGGGCGGTGAGGGACCAGCCGGAGGTGTCGCCACTCTCGAAGCCATCGGAAAAGACCTCGTCCGTATCGTGAGCGCCTAGAGCCGGAGCTTGGCCGGAAAGGCGGGAGCGTCCGGAGCTATCCCGGATCAACCAGACGAAGTCCCCGGCCTCTCGGTTGAGGTCCCGGTCCAGGGTGAGCACACCGGTGGCATCGTCAACGGCAGTGACCTGCGCCCGCTCGGCGGTCCCCAAGTCGGAGCCGATAGCGACCTGCTCTCCCTGCACTCCCATCCAAGCAGGAAACTCAGCGGCCTCGGCAAAAAAGAAGCGAGCATCCTCCACGGCAAGGGAAAGGCCCGATCCCAGATCTCCAGGGTCGACCCGGGTCAACGGGGCCCCGGCATCCGAGTAGGGATTTCCCGCCGCCAGCCTCAGATCGCCAGCGCCGTAGTCACGAAACCCAGGAGTGGCGTCGAATTGATTCACCCAACCATGCCAAGCCGTGAATTCCGGATCCTCCGGATTTCGCCAAAGGGCGATCGCATCGGCCAAGTTTGCACTGCCCCGTTTGGAGGAGCTGAAAATCAGCTGGTCCGTCGCACTCCCAGGATTGCCCCACAAATTGTTGATGTAGCGATCAGCGGTGTCGAAGTCCGCATCCCAATACACCGCGAGAAGACGATCGGTAGGATCCGCCAGAGAGTCATAGAAAATGTTGTTGACAAACCGGTGGCGCCCCAGGTCGACGGATTCGATTCCGAAGTCCATCATGCCCACGGCCACGCCGCGATTTCTCGCCACAGTGTTGTTATAGACGCGGCCGTCGGTAGCGAAGTAGGGAGATCCAAAGCTGGTGCTGGTCGCCCCAGCAAGGCCGCCAATGGAGGTCGATTGTTGATTTGCCGAGCCGCCGTCGGTAATCTCGTTGAAACGGATGATGAGCTCGTCCGAACCCCATTGCAGGGCGTTGCCGGGGAAGCCGTCCGGATCCGAGGTGCCTCCGGAAGCACTGAGCACATTGCCCTCCACCAGAAACCGAGCTCCCTCCGGCAGGCTCACCCCTGCCGACCAAATCGACAGGGCCGTGTGCTGGGGATTCTCGATGTGGTTGTTGCGGACCACGTTGCTGTGGGAGGTCGGCCAGTCCGCGTACAAGCTGGTATGCCGACAAGTGGTGAGGATGTTGTCTTCGATCAAATTATGGTGGGCCCGATGGGCGATGGTCACGATGTCCTCGGTGTAGTCCAGGGGATCCTGGCTGGTGCTGGAAACTCCTCGCAAGTAGGAACCCCTCAAAACATTGAAACGGCTCTCGTAGTCTCCCTCCCAATAATTGATGCAAAACCCAAAGCCCCGGCCACAAACTCCCCCGGCGGCGCCACAATCCCCATGAATATTCTCGACCACGACCCCTTCACTGCCGCAGACGTTGCCCAGAGAATTGACGAAACCCTGCGGCACCAAACGAATCCTCCGGGAGGTCGGTGGGTCCCCGGGAGCCCTGCCGTTGACTGTGACGTAAGACCTCTCCCCCAACGCCAAAGCCCCTTCCTCGGGACCACCGTTGCCCGGGAAGCCCACCAGGACCACGTCGCCGTCCCCGAAGGCTCGGTAGACGATGCGATTGGTATCGCTGGTACCGCTACGGGCCGGGCGAATCGCATCTGAGTAGGTTCCGGCGTGAATCCAAACCATATCTCCGGGATTCAAAGTGGCGTTGGCCTTGGCAAGGGTTTCCCAAGGCTCAGCGGCAGAACCGGGGTTCGAGTCGTCCCCTCCCGGGGCGACATGAAACTCGGCTCCGAAGAGTGGATTCAGAGGCAGGAGGAAAGCCATCAACAAGAAGGCACTCGGCAAGAAGATACTGAATACCCCCGAGAAACTCCGGGCTAGGTGGACCGAACTGTGCTTTGTAGCACCAAGGCTTACTGGCTCGACGGTTTCAGGGATAGATTCTGAGGAAAAACGACCGAGTCCCAACATCGTGAATTCTCCAGGCTAGTCCATCTGGAGGGGGGCTGCGACGGGAACTATAGCAAAGTCGCTATCCGCCACAAGCCCCTTCAGGGAACCCAAGGACAGACACTAAAGGGCTAGCTGGGGGAAACCCAAGAGAGATGACAGGCTCGCCTTCCACTCCCTCCCCGACTCCCCCTTCTCGCCAACCAACAGCGAGGACCGCTCCCCGAGGATAGGAAGCGGCCCTCTTCTGATACCCGTCACGAAGCGGGACAACCGCCGAGATCAAGGCTCTTCGGGCAGTCCCTCCGGGGGATGGCATTGGAACCCCGAGGCCTCGTTGCCGGCACAGTGGTTTGGGTAGCCGCACACCTCGAGGCATTCGGCGCGAACCGGAAAAGTGCCGGGAGCGACCGGTGATTCCTCACGCTCGAACAATGCGTTCAGCTCAGCGATCTCCTGTTCTTCACTAGCCAGGGGCGGGTCGTCACAGGTGAAGCCACCGCTGACCGCCGTACAACCCGAGACGCAGGAGTCGAGGCAATCCGCCTCTTCCACAAAGGAGTCGAGAAAGCCGTCCCCATCGACATCCAGCTCCAGCTCGTCCATCAGGTGGTTGCCGTTGTGGTTGCCTTCGAGGTCGTCCTCAAATTCACCATCTCCATCCAGATCGAGATCCTCAAAAGTGATCTCGTAATCCTCGAGGCCTGGCACATACTGCCAAGGCTCCAGATCCGCCAGGGCTGGCCCATCTCCAGGCACCCCTCCGAGGAGCTCGCAAGCTCGGGGATGTACCAGATCTGCAAACTGGCAGGCCCCATCGATCCACAGGGCGTTCAGGGCAGCTTCATGGCAAGCTTCTTCATGGGGCAGGGTGCAATCTCCCTCGGTGCCCGCGGCGCCAAACATGCTCGGAGGAAGCATTGGCCGGCCACTGAACAAGCCTCCCGGCTCGCCTCCCGCCCATTGGCATTCTGCAGCTGTCACTCCCACGGCGTACCCCATGGAAGGCATTTCCGGATCGAAAGCCAAGGGCCCTGGGCTGTCGAAATGGCAGACAACCAACTGGGACTCCTGCTCTTGGCGTGGAGGTTGAGGCGGCGCGATACCGGCGATGCGCTTGAGACGCTTGCGGCGGGAAGGACTGGGATCGGAACCGTCTTCCTCCGTGCTCGAGGGGCCTGGAACCACGTCCTTGCCCGTCCCGGTGACCGGTGGGGTGGTCGGAGTCGAAGGGGTCACCACCCGGGGAACACCACCGGAAGGGGTGGTCACAGGAGTCCTGACCGGGTCCGGCACGCCATCGCCGGTCTGAGTAATATCTTGGGTGCAGCTACCCAATCCAATATCCTCCCAGGAAAGGGAGGCCTGAACCCGCCCTTTGGCTTCGCCCGGCAGGAATCCTCCGCTGTAGGCCACCGCGATCAACGTATCGCTGGTCGCTTTCTCGATCACCTCGTGATTGCTACAGGGCAGCAAGATCTTGCATTTGAGTTGAGTCTTCACAGAAGACTCAACTTGATAGGCCTGCTCTTCCGTCTGCCCCGCAAGGCTACGAGGCCCTCCTTTCTTGACGAAGCTCCCTTCGCTCGATTGGGTGGCCTGCCTCGGCCAGGGATCTTTGCCCCGCTTGTATTTCACCGAACCGGAGGAATCCGCGGAGCACCCCGCCCCACGGCCTCCGAGGGTCCTGTCTTTGCGTTGGCCATCGACCAGGCTCCCCACCAGCGTCGCCACCCGTTTGGTCCAAGTCGCCACTGTGCCGACGAGGGGAATCGAATCCGTTGTCTGGCGAAGGGTATCGATGAATTTCTTGGCCTTGAGGCCGACACTCGCCGCAGACTTGAGACCTTTGGCAACCTTGGCCACGTCTTCCATGTCGCTGGGATCCAGGCAAGCCTCGTTGGAGTTCGAGACAACCCAGCCTTCCCAGCGGCATTCAGCGTTGTGGCCGAGAAAGTTCACATGGGCCATGGCGGTAGCAGAGTCCGAGCCAGGGGTAAAAGTCCCTTCGTCCCAACGTTGCCGTCCACCGGGGACTGAGCCTCCCAACCAGCTGCCGTCGCCATACCAAGCCTCGGCCTTTTGGCGTTTAAAACCACTACTCGAGGTTCCATTGCCAACCGAAGGATAGGTATCCGGCTCATCGTGATAGGTGCCACTAGCGTGGCGGCGGGTCACCGCCAAGCCACCGTTCGCGTAGGCCGAAAGATCATCGAGAGTGAAAACACTGGTCACTTTGATCTTGCCGTTGCAGGGGCGATCACATTTCACCTGGTATTTCACCAACTCGGTCGATTCGGTCGTCACCACGTGATTCCCGGACATTTCACTCTTCCGGCGGTCCAAGAGAGCTGAGGTCGAAGTGACCCAAGGGTGACCATGGGCCCAAGTCGGTAGCCCCTCGCCGATCTTCCAATGGGCCACCCAACGTACCGGGCTTTCAGGGGTGAAATTATCCTTGAGATTGGTGGAAGTGATGCTGATGTCGTTCCCGTCCACGGCACCATCGCCGTTGGAATCATAGGAATAGCTGAAAGGCTGTTCTTCTTCGTCCCCCTCCTGAGCGGGATACCCGAGCCGCTTGATGATCAACTTACAGCCGCAATCCGTCGGACCGTGAGTTTCCTCTTCCAGTAGTTTCAGACTGGTGTCCGGAACCGATCTCATATTCTTGCCGTGCTGAATGACCGGTGGTTCCTCTTCTCCACCGGCGGAGTACACTCCCAGCACCAACCCCAAAGCAAACACAACAGATCCAATCTTGCTCCGCATAGAGCTTTCCTTTCTCTCCTCCGAGAATCGACCAGCACCCCAACGGGTGCCCATTCATGGGTTCTGAAGCTCAACGCCTCAAAGGGAGAGAAAAGGGATCAAAAAAAGTGAAATTGGGAGCCGACCGAATTCCAGGGACGAGTCTGAGAGTCGACGAACCGATCGGGTGGAGAACGACTTGGCCGTCAACAACCGTGTCCTTCTCCACCCACCGAGCACTTATCTCGACTCCACTAGGAGCCGGCTCTAGTCCAACTCGGGTCTAGTCCAACTCGGCGCCCTCCGCGCAGGTGGCAAAGGCCTGGGTATCTTGGATCGGCTGGAAAGGAGTGCTCTGGGGGTTGACATAGGTATTGACCTCCCCGGTCACTGTGTCTGTCACCCGCAGGGTAACCGCTAGATTGGTTTGGCCGCCTGCGAATACCCAAAAGCGCTCGGGGCCGTTGCAGGCATCGAGAACCTTGACAACCAGCTCTACGTTGCTCTCCCGAAAGAACCAGAAGAAACCCGTGTCTCCCGTCAGGCCCTCCGCCAAGGCGGGCCCTTGCTCGCCATTGGGCTTCTGCCAGATGGCTTCCACCAGAAATCGGTTGTCCTGCAAACACAGGCCGGTCGCGCTAGGGACACAACCGCCATCTCCGGTGGTCCTCTGGCCTCTCCCCAATAAGTGAGAGGACTCGACCGGCCACGGTGAGCGACCGTGACTGGCGGCCTCGCTGACTTCCCGAGCTTCGGAGGCCTCACAGGTAGAAAAGGCACGGGTATCGAGAATCGGCTGGAAAGGCATCGACAGAGGGCTGTTATAGACCTGAACCGCTCCGGTGAGCGTATCGGTCACGGTCATGTCAACGCCGACGTTGGTGAGGCCAGCGGCGAAAACCCAGAAGGAGTTAAAGGATGTTTCGCAGGCATCCAACACCTTGACGATGACCTCCACATTGTCTTGATTGAAGAACCAGAAATAGCCGGAGTCATCCGCAAAGGTAAGGTCCACCGCTTGCCCCACTCCACTATTGCCATTTTGCACCCGCCAATCCATGTCGACGGCGAAACGACCACCATTGAGGCATAGGCGGGTGGAGAAAGGCACGCATTCTCCGGCCTTCTCCAAGGCGAAGTCGATATTCTGCACCGAATCACCGAAACCGACGGTGATGGCGGTTCCCGCGGTGACATCACAGCCGGGAACAGCATCATCCCGACCGCAGCGCAGCCCCTCGTAGAGTTGAGGTAAGTAGCCTAAGCTGTGGTTGCTAAGGAGGTAATAGGTCCCCGGAGCCAGCCCGGAGAGCTGGTAGCTGCCGTCACTGGCACTTGGCGTCGATCTGAAGACGTCTCCGTTGCCGTTGAGGGCGTAGACCCTCGAGTCCAGGGGCGCTTGGTCTTCAGCGTCACGCACGAAGCCGGAGATGCGCGCCCCTTCTTCCAAAACGAAATCAATACTGGAGAGGGTCTGACCTTCCGTCAATTCCAAAGGCATGCCGTCCGTGATGACGCAGGTACCGTCACTCTGGGGGCAGAGGCGATCGTCAAAAACCTCGTCTACCCACTCTTCATTCAAGAAAGTTCTGACGAAATAAGTCCCGGGGACTAAACCGCCCAAAAAATAATCACCATTTTCGTCGGAAAAGGTAGCAAAGTTAGGGTTGCTCTCCATCTCTGGCTCGAACAGGAGGCCCAACACTTCGCCCTGAATCGGTACCCCAGTGGTCGAGGAAATGCGCCCCTCGATGCGAGCGGGAAGATCGAGGTCAAAATCGATACCGCCGGTCACTTGCCCCTGCCCGACCGCCACTTCGCGGCCGAAGTAGGGGTCACAGAGGTTGCTACAGTGAAGGTCTTCATAGATCTCGTCGAAATAGGGAGAAGCATTGGCGGTCCCTAGTTGAAAGACTCCCGGCGGCAAGCCCCGCAAACGGTATGTTCCATCCGGTTCAGAGACCATCGAGGTCGCTAACGTGGGGCCAGCAATGGGATCGGTGGTCCAAAACAACTGCACTCCCACTTCGAGAGGCTCTCCCGTGGAGGTGGCGGCTACCCGCCCCCGAATTTCTCCCTCCGGCAACAATGAAAAATCGAGCCCGTCCCGAGTCTCCCCCTCTCCTAGAGTGACCCGTTCGCCGGAGTTTGCCGAGCAATCACCGAAGGGTCGTATCTCGGGGCAATCCAAACCTCCGAAGACCTTGACCACGTAGCCCTCCGGGGCTGGCGAGATGAACAGAAAATAATCTCCAGCGGGCAAGTCTCCAATCTGGTAGTTGCCATCATCGTCGGTGACACCGGTTTGCCCACCGACTGTTCGAACGGTCGCACCGGCGATGGGCTCGCCGGTAGGCCCGTCGATCACTCTGCCACTTAGGGTCCCAGCCCATAGCGGGCTAGCGAAAGCGAGAGTTCCACAGAACATCAACAAATAAACCACTCGGTGCACAGAGGCACAGCCGAGAGTCTTCAACACATCCCAACCACAATTCATCATGGAAACTAGCTCCTATTCGATCGTTCTACCCAACCCGGCACAGCTTGCGGACCCACTTAAGGGCCGGCGATAACCCTGAGCCTAGCTCTTATTTCGCAACACTTAAATGTTATTACGACATGAGTCATTTTCCCGTCTAGAAGGATCTAACAGAAATCCGGAATACTCTTGATCGAGGATGGAACCAGAATCCACAGGAGGCATTCCAAGCCTTTACGGGACTCCGCCCAGGAATCCACCAAGCCGAGGGGCGAACCGAGCCCCTCGGAACGACTCTGAGCTGATGCAAAAGAAGAGGAAAGCTCCCCCAGGAGATTCTTCTCCTAAGGGAGTGAGGCTATCTCTGAACCGAAAAACCTCAGTTACCGGTGCAGGTGTCGAAGGCGTCGGTATCTTGAATCGGCTGGAAGGGGCTACCCTGAGGGTTGAAGTAGATCTTCACTTCGCCAGTTTGAGTATCCGTAACCCGTAGAGTCACGGCTAGGTTCGTCTGACCTCCAGCGAAGACCCAAAAACGATCTGGACCGTCACAGGCATCGAGCACTTTCACGACCAGTTCCACATTGCTCTCGCGAAAGAACCAGAAGAGGCCGGTATCTGGAGTCAGGCCTACGGGAATAGCTGACCCACTCTGTCCATTCGCCTTCTCCCATTCCGCTTCCACCTGGAATCTGCCGTTCTGCAGGCAGAGAACCGTTGGACCCGGTTGGCAACCAACGCCCCCGTTGGCCACCGCTGGCGTCCACGATTCCGCGCTTCTCCGGACAGGGCCCGGGGAGACCCTCTTCGCTTGGGCTTTGACCTCCTCGGGGACTGAAGCCACCGCCGAGTCGCAGGCCGAAAAGGCTCTTGTATCGAGGATGGGCTGGAAGGGAGTCCGTAGTGGGTTGATGTAAGTTTGAACATCACCTGTGAGATTGTCCCGCACCGTCAAGTTGATCTCCACATTCGTCAGGCCGGCGGCGAACACCCAATAGCTGTTGAACTCCGTAGAACAAGCATCCAGAATCTTGACGATCACCTCTACATTGTTCTCGTCGAAGAAGAAGAAATAGCCCGAGTCGTCGGAAAAAAGGAGATCCCTCGCCTGTCCCGCTCCGGTGTTGCCCCCCTGTGACAACCAATCGATCTCGACGGCGAAACGACCGTCCCGAAGGCAGAGACGCGTCGAAGAGGGGACACAGAGGGGAGTGCCCTCGATGAGGAAATCCACATTCTCGACCGAGTCTCCTAGCTCCAAAGGAATAGGTGTTCCCTCGGTGGGATCACAAGAATCGGGGGGCCCGGGGCCACACGGAATGCCGTCATAGATCTGGGGAAAAGCGCCCTCCGGTGGGCGGGCGACAACGAAATAGGTACCCGGCGTCAATCCAGAGACTTCGTAGCTGCCATCCGGCTCGCTGGAGACTATCCGTTCCAAGCCTCCATCGACTCCATAGGTGAACACTTCGGAGACCAGCGGTGCTCCATCGTGGGCGGCAAGAACTTCTCCGGAAAGGGTCCCTCCTACTTCGAGCTCGAAGTTGATCTCGGAGCGGGTCTCCCCGATCCCTACCGTCACGGGCGTCCCTTCGGTGACATCGCACTGGGTTTCACTCTGCGCACAGAGGCGATCATCAAACAACTCGTCGGCCCAGGTTCGGCGGATATTCGTTCTGACGAAATAGGTTCCGGCTTCCAAGCCCTCAAAGGAGTAGTTCCCGTTGGAATCCGATTCGACGTAGCCGGATAGTTCCGAGCCGCTCCTGAGCTCGACCCCGCCCCCTGAGATCGGTTCGCCACCAACCGCAGTCAACCGACCTTCGACGCGACTCCCCTGGACCAACACAAAATCGATCCCAGCGGTCACCTCACCCATCGTCGTGAGAATGGGGGTGCCGGAGCTAGGCTCCACGGGAGACTCGGGTCCCCAGGGCAGATCGTCGTAGAGTTCCTCGAGATAGGGATCGGCATGAAAAACCGCCGAGAAGAAGGTGCTGGCAGGCAACCCTCGAAAAGTGAAGGTGCCGTCTGCTGCGGTGACCGCGGACCGAACCGTCTGGACCTGGATGGGAGGAAACGGATCCCAATACAGGCCTACCGAAACCTCCAGCGGTTCACCGGTTGCCTGGCAAGTCACTCTTCCCGTGACGGTCGCTTCCCTAGGGAGTGAAAAATCGATGTGAGACACGGTTTCTCCCTCCTCCACATGAATCAAAGTCCCTTCGAAAACCCGACAGGCGAGGGGGCTCGAGTCGGAAAAACAGGCATCGCCCCCGAAGACCTGTCCCACATAGCCGGACACCCCAGGACCAATAAACAACCGGTAGTCACCCGCTGGGACCTCCATCCGGTAGACACCGTCTTCTGCGCTGACACTAGAGTGTTGCCGAGACTCGTCGGTCACTGGGACACCAGCGATTGGCTCACCGGATTCCCCGTCCATGATTTGGCCCGTGATCTCGCCAGCAGTGTTCTCTCCAGCAGTGGCTGGGCCGACCAGCGAAAGGCAGAGCGTGACTACCCCAAGGGCCAGATCAAGGGCAGGCCTTCGAAGGGAAGATCCGAGAATGCGGGCACGATGGATCTGATGTGCTTGATGTCCCAGATGTGCCTGATGTCCCAGCTCGAGCTTTCTGAAATCGATACGGCAATCCTCAATCATGGTAAGAATCTCCTTCTGCTACAGGACACGGCCCTGCCAGCATCCTCGACTCACGAGGACAGCGATAGGCCCCACGCTTCTTTCTTCAGTCTCAACGGTGAAGTCGACTCTCCAATGGAGCTTCGAGACGGCTACAAGGGATATCGCAAGCTGGGCGAGAAATGCCTCACCAAAGGGCTGGAGTCCTCTCCACAAAGCCCCCGAAATGGGCCTACCTTCACCCCCCTAGGGGCCCCGGCAGGTGTCGAAGGCGCCCGTATCCCGGCCACCCTTCCTTTCAGGTCCCAGCCTAGGACGGACTGACGACAGCGAGAGTTCCACAGAGCATCGACAACTGGACCCTCCGGCGAACCGAGGCAGACCGGAGAATCTTCACCAGATCCCAACCACAATTCCGGCATGGAAACTCGCTCCTATTCGATCGTTCTACCCAACTAGGGACAGGCTCCTCGTAGCAGGCTGCGAGCCAGCCAATGCCCAGACACAGTCCCTTCCTGCAACACTTAAATGTAAGTACGGCATGAGTCGTTTCCCTGTCTAGAAGGTGCGGCTGAAATCTGGGATTCTCTTGATCGAGAGTGGGAACAGGACGCCAAAGGAGGCACTCCAGACGTTCGTGAAGCTCAGCCTAGGGCCTGGAAAGGCTAGCGACGAACCAAAAATATCGGGGCGCTAGAGCTCCCCCAGAAGAGTTTTCTCTGGAGGAGCCAGGGCTTATCTGGGCACCGGTAGCGGTTAGCTATTCGGGCAAGTGTCGAAGGCGTCGGTATCCTGCACCGGCTGGAAGGGAGTCTGTATGGGATTGACGTAGGTGTTTACTTCCCCAGATTCCGTGTCTGTCACCCGCAGGGTCACTCCAAGGTTGGTCTGCCCGCCAGCAAACACCCAGAAGCGACTCGTATCGCTGGTGCAGGCATCCAAAACCTTGACCACCATCTCCACGTTGTTGGGGTTGAAGAACCAGAAGAAACCGGTGTCGTCCGTGAGCACTTCCGCCGACGCCGGACCGGTATTGCCATTGGGTTGCTCCCAAACGGCCTCTACCTGAAACCGACCATCCCGCAGGCAAAGGATCTGTTCTCCGGGCTGACAAGCTCCGATACCGGTTGTCGCCCTAGACTCGGTAGCCAGTTCGGCAACCCGTTCGGAAACCCACCGCTGCATCTCTAACCGTTCCGGCAATGCCGCCGCAGAACCTGATTCAGAGCTCACTGGCTCTTCTTGGGGAGTGGCATCACAGGTGTCGAAGGCAGCCGTGTCGAGAATTGGCTCAAAGGGGGTTTGGAGGGGATTGAGATAGGTCTGGATCTCGCCGGTCAGGGTATCCGTCACGGTTAGGTTGACTTCCACATTGGTGAGGCCTGCAGCGAAAACCCAGAAACTATTGAAGGAAGAATCACAGGCGTCCAGTACCTTGACGATCACTTCCACGTTGCTGGCGTTGAAAAACCAGAAGTAGCCTGAATCGTCGGCAAAGGTCAGGTCCACCGCTTGACCTTGGCCGGTATTGCCGGCGCGGGTCATCCAGTCGATATCGACGGCGAACCGCCCTCCATTGAGACACAGACGGGTCTCTGAGGCGATGCAGGCCCCTTCTCGTTCCAGGGCAAAATCGATGCCCCCCACCGCATCTCCGAATCCCACCGTGATGGGGGTCCCCTGGGTAACATCGCAAGTGGGCTCGGGCTCGTCGCCGCAGGGTAGACCATCATAGAGCTGGGGCAAGAAGCCAAAAGCGGAGCGAGTAGCAAGATAGTAGGTTCCCGGGGCCAAGCCACTGAGTTGGTAGGATCCAGTGTCGCTACTGGCAGCGGTTCGCACGCGCTCTCCGGTGACCGTGTAGGCATCCACCGAGGCAAAAAGGCCGTCCTCGTCGTCCGCTGCTCTCACTTCCCCGGAAATCCGCGCTCCCACCGCCAGAGCGAAATCGACCCCGGATCGCGTTTCACCTCCAGCCAGGACCAAGGGTGTTCCTTCTGTCACATCGCAGGTGCCATCCGCTTGGGGGCAGAGACGATCCTGGTAAACCTCGTCGACCCACTCTCGGCCCACCGCCGTTCTGACGTAGTAGGTTCCCGACTCCAAACCCTCGAAGGAGTAGTCGCCGACGCTATCAACCAAAGTAAAAAACCGAAAACTTCCCGTGGCACCGTGGAGCCACAGAGCTCCTCCCGGAAGAGGTCCACCTCCAGGCACGGTCACCTTCCCTTCGATGCGATTCTCCAAGCTGAGAGCCAGGTCGATCCCCGAGCTCGTCTCTCCCGCTACCGTGGTGATGGGGGTGCCATTGCCTGGGTCGCAGAACAAACCGCAAGGAAGGTCATCGTAGATCTCGTCCAGGTAGGGGCTGGCGTTGGTGGCGACGAAGAACTCAGCCGCTGGCAAGGCACTGAAACGGTAGGTTCCATCCGCCTCCGAAACCGTTGTGAGCACGGCTTCGGTTCCGAAAGGGGGTTCGGGAGCCCAATACAAATTGACCTCTACCGCCAAAGGCGCGTCGTCTGCTTCGTCGGTGATCCTACCGGTGATCTGAGCTTCCGCCAGCAGGGAAAAGTCGATATCCGTCACGGTTTCCCCAGCTCCCACGACCACCGGTGTGCCTTGGTTGACTGGGCAGGCGGTAAAAGTGCGTCGGGAAAAACAAGCGATCCCCGCATATAGCTGGCCAAGGTAGCCGGCTGGAGGGGACTCGATTAGCAGGAAGTAGGTACCGGCGCTCGCCACTTCGGCGCGGTAGCGGCCATTCTCGTCCGTAACGCCTTCACTCTCCCCATCGACGATGACAGTGACGTTGGGAAGGGGGTCTCCGGTGGCATCATCGACCACCAACCCTGTAATCGTCTCCGCCTGGACGGAGCCGGCCATGCAGAGCATTCCGACCAACAGCCAAGACACGAGTAGCAAGCCTAAGCCTGAACTAGGTCGACCCGTGTGAGCCTGGCCCCGGTGGAGCCACACCCGCGAAACGAAGGTATCACTGGTTTGGAGACGAGGCCCTGAGAAAGTGGATCGATCCCTATGCGACATGAATGGAGCTCCTATCTGAGGTTTTCGATCCCTATTCTGTACCCAAAAAATCTCTAGCCAAAGTCTGTAGTTGAAAAGCAGCCCAAGCTGTTGAATCTACGAGAGAATTCTCTGCTCCAGTGCTCCTCGCACTTGACATGTTACTACGACATAGACCCGTGTCGTCCAGATCCCTCAGCAACCAGCAGAGCTCTACCCGACCGCTATGGAATGCTGACTTTCGCCTTTCTCCCAGAAAAAAACTAAACCTTTGCGCCGATTCCTGGACCTTCCCTAACGAGTCGCCCGAAATAGAGAGAACCGGGCGCTTCGAACCTCGGAAGGAATCTCACCAGACAACCACTGGTGGCTCCCCCTTTTACTGATTCGTTCTCTCGGAAGGAAAATCCCATGAAGAAGATTCTCATCGCCCTGTCCCTGGTCGCCCTTTTCAGCACGACCGGCTTCGCCTGGGCCGCGGTCGCTCCGGAGGCCTCCGTGGAGGCCGAGATCGTCTCCGAGTCGACGATCGCCACACCGCTCGCTTCTCTCGGGCTGCACTTCCCCACCGGCATCCCGGTGTTGGACGGCACCACCACCCAAATCCAGTACTGCCTCGAGGACTATCATGATTGCATTAACCAAGGTCAGGACATGGCCTTCTGCTTAGCGATGCACTGTAACTAGAGGGACCGTAACTAGAAAGGCCGTAACTAGGAAGACGGCAACTAGGAAGGTAATGCTGTCGATCCTCCCTGTATACAGCCCCGGATCCACGGGTCCGGGGCTTGTCAGTTAAAGAACGCTCGATCCGAGGCTGCAGGTCTGGAATGCCCGATCAGCGCCCGAAGCGTCGCTGACGGTCGTGGTAGGTGCGCAGGGCGCGCAGAAAGTCGATCTTGCGAATTGCGGGCCAAGTTGCATCACAGAAATAGTACTCGGAGTAGGCGCTCTGCCAGAGCAGGAATCCCGACAGGCGCACTTCCCCACTGGTCCGCAGAATGAGGTCGGGCTCCGGCTGTCCCGAGGTATAGAGATAGGGTTCGATGGCGCTACCTTTGAAGCCTGAGATCACCGCTTCCAAGTCCCGCCCCTGGCTCGCTTCATCCTTGAGAAAGGCTCGAAACGCTTCGGTGATCTCTTCTCTGCCGCCGTAAGCCATGGCGATATTGAGCTGAAATCTCTGGTAGTCGGCGGTCGCTTCCTCGACGGCCTGGATCTCCTTGCGCAAGCCCTCCGGAAGCATCTCCAGCTCGCCGATGTAGCGGACCCGGACCTCGTTGTCGTGCACCTCTGAATCGTTGACCATCTGCCGGGTCTTGTCTTCGAACAACTGAAGCAGTGCAGCCACTTCGGAGGTGTCGCGGTTGAAGTTGTCCAGGGAGAAGCTCCACACGGTGACTACCGAAATGCCCATCTCGTAGCACCAGGACAACACATCCATGAGCTTCTCGGCCCCCAAGGCATGGCCGCGGCTGGCGCTGCCCAACCCGCTTCGCCGAGCGAAACGACGGTTGCCATCCATGATGATGCCGATGTGCCGGGGAAGCCGCCAGGTTCCCACCTTCGCTTGCAAATACCGCTTGTAGACGAAGTAGAAGGGCCACTTGATGAGGTACTTGATCGCACCCCACAGGGCCCGAACCCAGGAGGTGGGTTGGGGAGCAGGCCGCACTCCAGCTTCATTTGTTGGCGGTGCAATCATTCTCAACGGATTCCTTCCGGAGCGGGTCATTGGGCCGACGGCAGACCCTAGGAAAAGACCTCGGGAACAAGGATGTCTGCAGGTTACCTCTCCTCAGCCCACGGGTCAAAGCCAGCCTTCGTATCTTTTCGTCAGACCCGATCCTGTCGGGCAAATGTGGCGAAGACGAGGCGGTTTCTCGGCCTCCACAAGGTTTTCCACCACCAGGCAGCGCTCCCCACAACCTCTGCAGCGGGAACCTATTTTCCGCCCCCGGGGTCGAACTTCCTATTCACGCAACGACCGAAAGGGAGGCGACCATGAAACAACAGCCACCAGTTCCAGCCAACCACCAAAAGGAAATGCCCAGCGATGCGACCCAGATCTGGGAGCTGCAAACCCGCAAGGACGGATCTTCCCTGCGCTGGGCTTATGCCGTCGCTGTGTTGTTTCACCTGGTCCTCTTGGCCCTTCAACTGCCCGCGTCATCGGAGGTCGAGGCCGCCGATGCGGTCAAACAGCCCATCTACGTCATCCAGCAAACTCCGATCCGGCCCCCCGACCTTCCCCCTGAAGAGGTCCGAAAGCCGAAGGCAGTGAAGAAGTTCATCCCGGACCCCACCCCGGACGATCCGGAACCGATGATTCACGACCAGGACCTCCAGGTGGATCTGGATTTCCAGCAGGACGATCTCTTCGACACCTTCGTGCTGCCCTCCGCTCCTCCCCCACTGCCGCAGGACAGCCCCATCTATGTCACCGGGGATGTCCAAGCTCCCGTGGCATTGGAAAAGATCCTGCCTCAATACACCAAAGCCGCACGCTGGGCCCTGAAAGAAGGGATCGTTATCGTCCAGGCAGAAATCGGTCCCGAGGGCAAGGTTCACGATGTGACCGTCCTCAAGGGATTGGGATTTGGCCTCGATGAAAGTGCCGTCGAGGCCGTGAGTCGATGGCGCTTCGTCCCGGCCACCTTGCGGGGAAAACCCGTAGCGGTGTACTTCAACCTGACCGTTAGATTCACCCTGCAGTAGTTCCTCCTCCTCCTCTGCCGAGCGGTGGGCATCGGAAAACCGGTGCCCACCGCTGCGGTCCGCGCTACAATCGCTGCATCGTGAGTACGCTGGTGGAGCTGGGAGAGGAGGATGCGCAGAGGATCCTGATGGTTCGAGCCTTCGAGGAGGCGGACCCGGAAGGAAAGCTGCTGCCCTTGGGGGATCGCCAACGAGCGACCTCAGCGGTGCTACCGTCCGGTACCTCCCTGACCTCTCCGGAAAGCTCCCGGGAAGCTCTCCGAGAGCGTAGCCAGGCTCTTCAATCCCAGCTCGACGAAGGCATCCCCATGCTACCGAGAGCGCGGCGCATCACCCGCCTCGGGGCTGGCCTGCTCCCTCTGGCCCTGGTCCTTCCCTTTCTTCTCGGCCTTTCCACCAGCGCCCTCGGCCCGGCCCGGCACATCAACCTTCTCTCCTTGCCCCTGCTCGGCTATATCGCTTGGAATCTCGTCATGTATCTGGTCTTCGTTTTGGTCTGGTTGGTCAAAGGCGGCAAGGGAGGTGCACCGGGACAAGGTCTGGGCCGCATCATCGCCCCCATTCTGACTCTCGGCTACCTCAAGCGAGCCCTCCGCCGGCTCAAGGGTCACCTGCCTCGAGACGCCGCCATCGCTGGCCGCGCGATCTCCGGTTATCTCACCGCCTGGCGGCGCATTTCTGCTCTCCTGGTAGAAGCGCGAGCCCGGCGCCTGCTCCACAGTGGCTCCGCGGCTCTAATGGCCGGAATGGTGGCAGGCATGTATGGCCGAGGGCTGGCATTCCGCTACCAAGCCACTTGGGAAAGCACCTTCTTGGACAGCTCCGGGGCTTGGAAGCTGCTATCGACACTACTGGGGCCGGCCTCTCGCCTCACCGGTGTCGACATCCCCTCCCGAGCCCTGTTCGAAGCGGCCCAAGGTCCCGCTGGCTCTGGCGACGCCGCCCCGTGGATTCATCTCTTTGCCGCCACCGCTTTTCTGTTCGTGATTCTGCCCCGGGGAGTCCTCGCGGTGGTGGAAACCCTGCGGCTGAGCCGCCTGCGGCGCCGGGTGCCCCTCGACCTGGCGGGGGCCTACTATCGCCGAGTCTTGGCTGCGGGGCGAGGCGACCGGCTGCTGGTGGAAGTCTTCTCCTATAGTTATCAGCTAGATGGCTCCAAAGCGGACCGCCTCCAATCCGCGTTGCTCGACCTGTTCGGCAGCCGGGCAGCCCTCCGCTTGAGGCCCTCCGTGGACTACGGAGCCGAAGAGCTTCCGGAAACGGATGGCGACGCTGGCCCTGGGACCGAACGCGCCCGAGTGGTGGTCTTCAACCTGGCGCAAACACCGGAGGCGGAAGTTCATGGCGAATTGGTCCGTCGATACCAGAGCAGCAAGGAGGCCGACGCCGAGAGCCTCCTGGTCGTTGTCGATGCCAGCTCCTACCGTCAACGACTACTCAGCCAATCCCCGGGCGGCGGCGGTAGCGCTCAAGAACGGCTAGAATCGCGACGCAAGACCTGGCAACGCACCTTGGGTAAGGCAGGCTGCGCTTGGGTCGACCTGGAATCCATGGAAGCCATCGAATTGCACGACCGGTTGACTCAAGCCGTGACCGACGGCGGCAGCTCCCCGTCCCCTTGAGCGACTGTCGGATGCCCCATCCAGATCGATTCCTATGATCACCATTCACCTCAGCCTGATCTCCCACACCAACGTCGGCAAGACGACCCTGGCCCGCACCCTGCTACGCCAGGATGTCGGCCAAGTCCTGGATCAGGCCCACGTTACCGAGGAGAACGAGGCCTTCGTCCTTTTGGAAACCGAAGCCCAACGCCTAGAGCTTTGGGACACCCCGGGCTTTGGAGACTCCGCCCGTCTGTTGCGACGCTTGAAGGTCGAGAAGAACCCCGTGGGGTGGTTCCTGCACCAAGTCTGGGATCGCCTCGCCGACCGCCCTCTGTGGAGCAGCCAGCAAGCGGTGCACAACATTCAGAATCAGACCGATGCGGTGCTCTACCTGGTGAACGCCAGTGAAAGCCCGGAGGACGCCGGCTACGCTCGCCTCGAATTGGAGCTGCTGGAGTGGATCGGAAAACCGGTGCTGATCCTGCTCAACCAGACCGGCGGCGTAGCCCCCGGTTCTCGGCAAGCCGAGGAAATCGAGCAGGCCTGGAGCGAACACGGCGCCCCCTGGTCGGTGGTCAAGGGGGTTCTTTCTCTAGATGCTTTCACTCGCTGCTGGGCCCAAGAGGGCTACCTCTTGCGGCGCCTCGCCACGGTGCTCGAAGGGGCCAAAAGCGAAGCCATGGAGCACCTCGCCAACGCCTGGCGGGAACGGAATCTGGAGGTCTTCCGCCTCGCCACCGAACGCATGGCAACCTACCTGGCTCGAGCCGCGTCGGACCACGAGGCCCTGAGCGGCAGTCGCGCCTCCCGCTCCGAGAAGAAGGAAGCCATGACCTCTCTCGGAGAGCGCCTGGAAACCGAAACCCAACGACTCACCGACGCCTTGATTGCCGACCACGGCCTCGCCGGCCGCTCCAGTGGTGCGCTGGAGAAACGGCTGGAGCATTTCCTGGTCCAGGGCACCACGGACCTCACCGCCGAGAAAGGGGCCATTCTGGGAGGAGCCGTTAGCGGCGCCCTCGGCGGCCTGGCGGCGGACATGCTGGCCGGAGGCCTCACCTTCGGTGGCGGCTTGGTAGCCGGAGCCATTCTGGGAGCCCTGGGAGGTGCCGGCCTGAGCCGGGCCCACGAGTTGATCCGCCTGGGGGGTGAACCGGTGGTCAGCTGGTCCCCGGAATTTCTCGACGAGCTGACTCGCCAAACGATGCTGCGCTACCTCGCCGTGGCCCATTTTGGCCGTGGCAGAGGCAACTTCGAAGATCAGGAGCACCCGGAACATTGGCAAGAAGCGGTCGCTCGAACCTTTCCGGAAGACGCCGAGTTACGGCGTCGCTGGAAGGCCTTGGGCAGCGCCGGTCCAGCGCCAGATCCAGCCGAGACCGAAGAGCTTGGCCAGTGGATACAACAACGACTGATCCAATTGCTAGCCGAGGCCTATCCGGAAGCCGAGATCAAGACGAGTTTCTCCTAGATCCAGATTCTCATCAAGATCCTGACGCCCCTATGATTTAATAGAGTGTTGAAATGCCACCTTAACTTCGAATAATCTCCTAACTCATTCGATACTGCACTTTTTGGGCTGGAAGGAATCCAGTGCCAGCCCAGGATTCAATAGACGCACCCAAAAACGGAGACTGTTTAACTCCTTCAGGGGCAACCTGACTCGCCCCGAAGTCATAACTTCCTGCGCCAAAAACTAAGGACTACAGATGCCTCAAGAAATACCAGCATTGCAGAAAACAACTACCCGTCACGAGAACGAGTACCTTCCTTCAGACACCTACTCCGACCTCAACATGGACCATTCAGAACTGGTTGATTTCAGCGGCGCAAACTCGACCTTCATCAACTGCAGCTTCAAGTACGCATTTTTTGAACGAACTTACTTCCGAAAAGCAACCTTCAAGGGCTGCGACTTCACTGGCGCTCGCTTCAACAATAGTAATTTCAGAAGCGCGGAATTCATCGACAACTGTAAATTTGAGTACGCTTCATTTCATCGAACTCTTATTCCCTCAGAACAGATGGCTAAGAACTTACCTGGCTGGATCAATCTCCGGTCAGAACTCTGCATGAGCTTGAGATCCAACTATGATGGCCTTGGCGACCATGACTCTTCGCGTCTTTTTTTTGCGCTCGAGATGGCTGCCGATTCAAAACATAAAAAGGAAGCAGCCAGTGCTACTGAGGCCTACTATACCAAGCCTGAATTTTCGTCAAAATATCCCGCCCGACTGGACTATCGGCTCGCTAGTCTTAGGCATGAGTTCTCCGCCTATACCTGGGGTCATGGGCTTAAACCTGGACGCTTAGTAGCATGGATCGCTCTTATATTGCTCATAATTACTGGACTCGTCGCAACTATCCCGCAAGAGATTGGAGCGTCACCGTATGATGACAGCGTAGCCCAAATGATCGGAACGATTGGTAGCTGTGCTTTCTACGTCTCGACGACCTTTTTGGGCCTGTCCTTCACTATGGAACCTACAACAGCGAGGGCTCAGTTCTTAACAATTGTGGTCGGTTTCTTGGGGCTTTTATCTCTGGGATTGATCATCGCATCGATGTACCGAACTCTATCGAGGTGGTAGTGACAATTGTAGCTCAGCGGCTGATCGGCTCACATGCGCGAGGAGAAGCGGACGGACTAAGTGACCTGGACGTCTTGCTCATCTCTGACGCCCCTCTCACTCAAGGAGCCCGGAAAAAAATTACTACTGAATATGAGCACAGATTTGGTACCAGGGTTGAAGTTTCGGTTTACGGCATCAACCGGTATCAAAAAATGTCTCGCGAAGGACATCTATTTACCTGGCACGTTTGGCTAGAAAGCCTTCGCTTAACTGAGAAAGAAGATTTCATTGATCGCCTGGGAAAGCCAGGACCATGGCGCGACGCTGCTCACGAAGCACGAGAACTAGCAATAGATTTACAAACTGTACTTGAGCGCTTGAAATCCAAGGTCCGCACCGAAATCTATGACGCAGGAATTGGCTTCATATGCATTCGAAACATTGCCATTCACCTAAGTTGCAAAGCTCCAGGAGGTCTCATTTTTTCTCGCCTAGCACCTTTCGACCTCGATTACTGGTTACCTCATTCCTTCCCTCTATCCAGGAGTACCTACCGCGGTTTGTTCGCAGCTCGCGCCTGCCGAATGCGACCTAAGTTGACTGAGTTGACACCAGAACCGGAGGTGACCTTGGAGGCCATTGAAAGAGCAGCCGATTGGGCTATCCGCTCCATCAAGTGGGTTTTCTTAGCAGAGATGGAAAGCCCGCGGATCATCACAGGGCGTCGATCTCGGTTCCGCCAGCGAGTACATTTCGAACGAGAAGTTCTCGAGGTTGTCAATTCTAGAAAATTGAGTGAGCTCAGTGGGCTTTCATTCCCGGCCATCAGCCACTGGCATGCGACGCAGAGCGATATCTCCAGAAAAATTGACCTCACTGAGGTGGTTCGTTTCCTGACTGTTGCTTCAAAAACAGCTCACACTATGGCCGACCGTAGTTCCGATGTCTTTGCCGCGCCAAGACTGAAACCTTTCGACCTCAATAATTTCAGCCAATCGATTGGGTCTCTAATTCCGAAGTCCTAAGGCCCTACCTAGAACTTTCCCAGTATAGCATTTAACTTCGTTGCCTCCCTCGAATCAATCCGAATACCGGGATCTCCTTCAGCAAGTAGAAGAATCACTTCTAGCACGCGCCTCTCGAACTCTTGAGGAAGGCAATCGGCTAAGGCCACCTCTACTATCGCTCCAGCTCCAGCATAAAATACTCCGATCTTTTCCACCCGAACAAGAGCTGAATCAGCCGCAAAACCCATTAGGTTGGCGCATACAGCGTAAGCAATCAACTGCAGAATTTCTAGATTTGTAGGGGAATAACGGGCTCGATTCTTCACTGTCCCGACCTTCACTTCGATTATGCTTGAGTCAACAACTAGGTCAGGGTCAGCCTTGAGAATATCGGGCCATGAGCTACGGACTCGAAACTGAGGATTCAAAAGGGCTCTGTCGTGGGGTTTAAACGCTCTCCAGGGGACAATACGAAGATACGACCGCAAATCCTCCCGAAGGATCTCCGAAAACTCTCTCCTCGGTCGGTGTCCTGGACTCTCCCTCCAAAGGAGGTCTAGCTCAGCCATCACAAGATACGCATCCAATAGCTCATCCGAGTAAGTATGCAGTTCCCTCTCACAGGAAGCACAGGCTGCTGCTTGATTGTAGAGCCTCCTTAAACAGACTCCTCGCTCGAAATCCTGGCTCTCTGAAACCTCCACTCCCTTGGATGCGACTACCTCGTGATGTCTAGCCCACCTCCTATTCTCTATTCCAAATCGGATAGAGTAGTCGAAGGCTGTGCCCAGGAGTTTCATCGAGTCGCTACCCGGAAATACTCGGCAAGACACTGACTCCGTTGGGGGAAAAGTAATTACCTCTCCCAGAATCCTGTCGGCTCCTGGCCTCGACAGGGCACGTGTAACCGATGTCGCCATATTACCTACCCACGAGTATCGACTCGTCTGCTGAACAGATCTAAATCCGGCCAGTTCACTTCATTTCTTCACGCCATCAGACCCTGGACCAGTGATATGACTAGCCAATGATGTTTGCCAGGCAGACATCGAAAATCTATTGCAGGTTATCATGTTCATCTACACCTCTAAAGCGCCTGGAAACCGAGTTAATCGAATAGCTTCTTGCTACCTAGCGATCGCGGGATTGCGAGTCTTGTCTCGACCAAATTCACAGTGCCTAGGACTTGCTATTGCCTATTCCAACATCGATCAATCCTTTTGCCTCGCCAACCTGATCTGACCCTGCCCCGTATTTGTTTGACCCTCCAGCCAAAGTACCTAGTTCTGTGGCTAAATGGGCCCCCTTACTCCTGCGCCACAGTATTCACCTTCTTCTTGATACCCTGAATCCAGGACACCTCGCTTGCCATGTCGGCGAGAAGGGAAGCTACTCCGTACTAAACGACCCGGCAGAAAGAGAGCCCTGAAGGGAAGGGACTTGATGCTAGATACGCAGGCCACTTGGCAGGATCCGTAGATGGTTGAGAGGAAGGGGCGGGCAATCTTATTTGGGTCGACAGGGCCCTCTAAGGAGCAAGCACCTTCTTCCGGACCGTGAGATCGTCGATGTAGTCCCGGTCGACCTCGACTCCCAGGCCCGGCTGGTGCCTTGGAACCTGAACCCAGCCCTCGGCGTCCATGGTCCACGGGGGCGTCACCACGTCTCGACGCCAGTATCTCGCGCTGGGGGAAAGATCTCCCGGCAAGTCGAAACCGGGAAGGGAGGCCAGAGCGACGTTGTAGGCCCGCCCGATACCGCTCTCCAGCATGCCACCACACCACAGCGGGATGCCGTGATCCCGACACAGCTGGTGAATCTCCAGGGCGGGGCCCAGGCCACCGACGCGCCCCGCCTTGAGGTTGAGAACGGTGGCACTCCCCAACTCCACCATGCGCCGAGCCCTCTCCACACTGGTCACAGATTCATCCAGACAGAGAGGCGTTTCGAGCTGATCTCGAAGCTCCGCATGGCGAGCCAGGTCCTCCCAGCTCAGGGGCTGCTCGATCATGCCGAGATGCAAGGTATCGAGACGCTCGAGAGCTGCAGCGGAATCAGGAGTGTAGGCGGCGTTGGCGTCCACCGTGAGCATCACCTCGGGGCCAACCGCCTCCCGTACAGCGGCAACCAGATCGAAATCCATCCCCGGGGTAATTTTCAATTTGATCCGCTGGTAGCCTTCTTGAACCGCCTGCTGAGCCTGGGCCACGGTCTCCGGGATACCTCCCGCTAGCCCCAGAGCGACTCCGGTTGCCACCCGGGAGCGCTCTCCCCCCAGGAGAGCTGCCAGGGATTTCCTCTGCTGCAGCGCCTCGACAACCCAACAGGGCATTTCCACGGCCGCCCTTGCCATGCGGTGACCGCGAATTTTCCGTTGCAGAAGCTCGCCCACTTCCTCCGGTTGCCGAAAATTGGAGCCGAGAACCAGAGGTCCGATCCATTCCCCGAGAGCATGCCAGGCGGCCTCTAAGGTCTCAGGAAGATAACTGGGTTCCTCCAACGCCACACACTCGCCCCAAGCGATGACGCCGGTGTCGGTCACCAGTTCCGTCAGCACGGAGCGGCGCACCTCGACGGTCCCAGCGGAACTGACGAAGGGTTGGCGCAGAGGCAGCCGAATCTCTCGGAGCGTTAGGGTCTCTAGGCGAATCATGATGATCTTCTCCCGGGAGTCTTAGAGATCCCGGTCGGGGACCGTTCCACCACCGGATTCCGGGTCTATAATAGCCGTCCCGAGTTCAGACTTTCTCCGGACCCCCTCACCGACCTGAGCCAGGCCTGGTGGGCCTTCGGAACTTGCAAATGGGAGCAGCGAAACTTGAACATCGCCCTCATCAGTCGCAAAGGGAGTGTCGCTAGGACGACCACCGCAGTCAATATGGGCGCCGCCTTGGCGGCTGCGGGCAAGCGGGTGCTGCTGATCGACCTGGATGCCCAGGGAGCTGCCTCCCGTTCCCTGGGAGTCGAGCGAGGCCAATTGGCGCCTTCCATGGCTGACGTCTTGCTCTCCCATCTACCCCTGGAAAAAGCCATCCGCACCACGGGAGTCGAAGGGCTCGACCTGGTGACCGGATCCGCGGATCTATCTGCTGTGGAGAGCACCTTGGCGCCGGTACGACACCGAGAGCAATGCCTGCGCCGCCCCTTGGAAGAAATACAGTCCCCCTACGATGTCGTTCTCCTGGACAGTCCCTCGGGGCTTGCTCTCCTGGCCACCGCCGCGTTGGTCGCCTCGGACGCGCACCTGGTTGCCCTGACTCCACAATTCCTCGTCCTCGATGGCCTGCAGAATTTCCTCGACGGGGTGGAGCGGCTGCGCTACCGCTTGGGCAGCCGCAGCCGCCGGCTAGGCATGCTCCTGACCCAGGTCGACTATCGAACCAAGACCACGCGCCCCTACGTGACAGATCTAAAGCAGGCCCATGGGGATGAAGTCTTCGAGACGGAGATTCGCATCAACGTGCGCCTCGCCGAGGCACCCAGTTTCGGTCAGACCATCTATCAATACGCTCCCGAATCCACCGGTGCTACCGCCTACACAAAGCTGGCGGAAGAAGTCCTAGCCCGTTACCAGGTACGAAGCCAGGGCGAAGAGCCCCGCTGTGCCCCACGCCCCGTGTTTCAGCGCAACCGCTCAGGTGCCCGGCGCAGGCTAAGCCAGACGGCCAAGGCTGCCGGAAGAACCTGAGAGCCCATCTCCCGTAATCACGTTCGAAGACCTGAACCCGAAGACCTGAACCCAACTACAAAGAAGAGGTCCGTCCCATGAAACATCTATCTATTTCCTGGCTGTTGGCATTTGCCATGGTCTGTTTCTCCTCTCCTGGATTCGTTGCCGCCCAGAGCCCCGTCGCCATGGAGAAGCAACAGCCCGACCAGGAAGGGACCGAGAATGAGACGGAAGAAGAAAAAGACGAGTGGGATGTTTCCGAGCCCCCCTTGCCCACCTACGAGATCGACATCGACACCGAAGAGGGCACTTGGATGTCACTGGATGTCAGTCCGGAGGGCGATGAGATCGTCTTCGACCTGCTGGGAGATATCTACCGCCTTCCCATCGACGGCGGGGACGCCGAGCCCTTAACTCAAGGCCTAGCCTGGGATATGCAGCCCAGCTACAGCCCGGATGGCAAGAGCATCGCCTTCACCAGCGACCGTGGAGGCGGGGACAACATCTGGACCATGGCCCGCGACGGCTCCGATCCCCAGGCGGTCTCCGAGGAGAGTTTTCGGCTCCTCAACAGCCCCACCTGGGCCCCCGAAGGAGATTTCATCGCCGCTCACAAACACTTCTCTTCGCGGCGTTCTCTGGGGTCCGGAGAAATCTGGCTCTACCATCGCAGCGGTGGCGCAGGAGTCCAGATGACCGTCAAGCCCAACGAGCAGAAGGACGTCGGAGAACCGGCCTTTTCTCCCGACGGACGCTACCTCTACTTCAGCCAAGACGTCACTCCCGGCGAGGTCTTCCAATACAGCAAAGACTCCAACGGCCAGATCTACGCCATTCGCCGGGTCGATCGCGAGACCGGTGAGGTCGAGAACTTCGTCACCGGCCCCGGCGGCGCCATTCGTCCCACACCCTCTCCCGACGGACGCTACTTGGCCTTCGTCCGGCGGGTGCGTTTCGTTTCCACTCTCTTCCTGAAGGACCTGCGCTCCGGAGCCGAGTTCCCCATCTACTCCCCTTTGGAAAGAGATATGCAGGAGACCTGGGCCATTCACGGAGTCTACCCTTCCATGGAGTGGACTCCCGACAGCGCTAGCCTGGTCTTTTGGTCTCGAGGAAAAATTCGCCGCCTCGACATCGCCACCAAAGAAGCTGTAGAGATTCCCTTTCGGGTGCGAGCCCAGCACACCATGCTCCAGGCGGCTCGCTTCCCCCAGGAGGCCACCACTGAGAACTTCCGCACTCACCTGCTGCGCTGGGTCCAGGTGTCTCCCAATGGCAACCAAGTGGTATTCCAAGCCTTGGGGCATCTCTATGTGCGCTCCCTGCCCAACGGCAAGGCGAAGCGCCTCACGGATCAGCAGGATCACTACGAGTTCTTCCCCTCCTTCTCCCGGGACGGCAAGTGGATCGTCTACACCACCTGGCAGGACCAACAGCTCGGCACGGTCCGAGTCGTTGCCGCCAGCGGTGGCAAAGGCCGGGTCCTGACCTCAGAGCCGGGCCACTACAGCGAACCGGCGATCTCTCCGGACGGCGCCACGGTGGTCTACAACAAGCTCCAAGGAGGCTGGTTGCGGCCGCCGACCTGGTCTGCGGAGCCGGGGATCTACCGAGTTCCCATCGCAGGCAGCGACGAGAGCAACCCCGCCCAGCTAGTCCTCGACGAGGGATCCTCGCCTCAATTCGGCGCCTCTAGCGATCGAGTCTATTTGCGCGCCATCCGGGGCGAGAGAAAACCCGCCTTGATCTCCGTGGGCCTAGACGGAACCGAGGTGAGGACTCACCTGCTCACCGACTGGGCCGCCGAGTTCAAAGTCTCGCCAGACGAAAGTTGGGTGGCCTTTCAAGAACGTTTCCAAGCCTACATAGCTCCCCTCCCTCGGAGCGGTAAAGAGCATCATCTTGGACCGAAGTCCAAGAGCCTTCCCCTGCACCAAGTCAGCCGCGACGCCGGGGAGTACCTCCACTGGTCTGGCGACGGAGAGACCCTCTATTGGTCTCTGGGCTCAGAGCTGTACCAGCGCAGCCTGCCGGAGGTCTTCACCTTTCTCGAGGGTGCTCCGGAAGAGGCCCTGGATCCCCCCGAGAGCGGCATCGACCTGAGTTTTGAAGTGCCCACCTACGTCCCTGACGCCACCGTTGCCTTGGTGGGCGGACGCCTGATCACCATGAAAGGTGAGGAGGTCATCGAAGACGGCGCCCTGGTCATCGAGGGAGATCGAATTCTCGCTGCGGGCCCTCGGGACAGTGTCACCATTCCCCGCGGAGCTCGGGTCATCGACCTCGAAGGGAGAACCGTTCTGCCCGGCATCATCGATGTCCATTGGCATGGCTCTCAAGGACAGGACGAGATCATCCCCCAGCAGAATTGGACCAACTACGCCTCTCTCACCTTTGGTGTCACGACTCTCCACGACCCTTCCAATGACACCAGCGAAATCTTTGCCGCCGCCGAGATGGCGAGGGCAGGTGAGATCGTCGCACCGCGAATCTTCTCCACGGGCACCATCCTCTACGGAGCCGAGACCGGATTCACTGCCGTGGTGGACGACCTGAAAAGCGCCGAGACTCATCTGAGGCGCATGAAGGCCGCTGGGGCCTTTAGTGTCAAGAGCTACAACCAGCCCCGTCGGGAACAACGCCAGCAGGTGCTCAAGGCAGCCCGAGAGCTCGATATGTTGGTAGTTCCAGAGGGCGGCTCCCTGCTACAACACAATCTCACCATGATCGCTGACGGACATACCGGCATCGAGCACTCTATCCCCGTGGCCCGGATTTACGACGACGTGCGCCAGTTCTGGTCCCAGAGCGAAACCGCCTACACCCCGACCCTCGGAGTCGGCTATGGAGGAATTTTTGGGGAGAACTATTGGTACGAGCACACCGACGTGTGGAACAACCAGCGCCTACTCACCTTCGTACCTCGAGCGCAGCTCGACGCGCGTTCCCGCCGCCCCACCAAAGCTCCTTTGGAGGAGTACAACCACATCGCCAACGCCCGGATCGCCCATGAGCTAGCGGAGCTGGGAGTCGGCGTCCAGATTGGCGCCCACGGCCAGCGGGAGGGCCTAGCCGCCCACTGGGAGATCTGGATGTTGGTGCAGGGGGGCATGAGCCCCTGGCGAGCTCTGCGCTCAGCGACCCTCGATGGGGCTCAATACCTGGGAATGGAACGGGACCTGGGCTCTTTGGAAGCCGGCAAGCTGGCGGACCTGATGGTGCTGGACCGGGATCCCCTAGAGAACATTCGCCATTCCGAGTCGGTGCATTGGGTCATGGTCGGTGGCCGCCTCTTCGAAGCCGCCACCATGAAGGAGGTCGGCGGCAAGGAGACCACCGTCGAACCATTCTATTTCTCTGAGGGAGGGGTCACTGCTGGCTGTAGCACCTCAGCCTGCAACGCCCCGGCCACCAGCCGCTGCGCCCACTGATGAGAAGGCTTCCCTGAGAAAGAAAAAGAGCCGGGGCTTCCACTCCGGCTCTTTTTCTTTCTCTACTGTTCCCTCTGCGCCGTTCCTTGTTCACGGGCGCCAGAGAGATTCCTCCCATCGCTCTCGATCAACCACCCCTCTGCTTCCAATGGGCATCCGCCTGCTGGCGCAAAGCTCGCTCATCGGCATTCCAGGGCACCGAAGTGTTGCCATGCTCGCCGTTGTAGAACAGGTAGAGCTTTCCTTCGACAATCTTGAAGGTCTTGGGATCGGCAGGGTACTGGGTGTCTTTGGCTCCCATGCCGTAGGCACACCAGCCACCGTACTGAGGCAAATAGGCTTTCGGGTCCTTTTGGAATAGGTCCCGGTTCTCCTCAGTGGAGAATCGAAAGGTCAGACCGGCGTACCGAGCCGTGGTACCGGGTTTCCCTTCCATGGCCGTATTGGTGGTGAAATAGGCCACTAGGTCGTAGCCTGCAATGGCCACTCCGTCATCGGTGGCGAAAAGCTTGGGACCAGCTTCCGCGCTGGCTCCCATACCCGCCCAGCAGGCCCCTGCCACCACGACACAACCGATCAAACGTCTCTGCAATCTGTTCATAGCCTCTCCTGTCTGGTCGACCCTGGGCCTCGGAGATTCCGAGCTCCAGACGATCGATGTTTTCTCTGGCTGCAGATACTGAGGCAGCATTGCTGGACACTCAATGCCTGAAAATCCAGTCTTTTCACCAATTCGTCCGAAAGCGCCACGCAGGGATGGACTACGAGTAGGCTAGAGTCATTCTTCGAGCCTTCAGAAAGCAGTCAGCCCTGAGAGGCATGAGAGGCGAGATAGGAGACACTTTTAGATGGATTCCCTGAGCCCCGTTCTGAGATCGATCCGGTTGCGAAGTCAGATCTATTTCCGCAAGGACTTCCCTTCCCCTTGGGGATTCGACATGGCTGCCAATGAGGTCTCCCAATTTCATCTGGTCGCCCGCGGGCGGTGCTTCTTCAAAGTGGATGGGGCCGAGGTGATTCACCAAGTCAACGCCGGCGATGCCATTCTTCTCCCCCATGGACAGGCCCATTGGTTAGCGAGCGAAGCCACCGCTCCTCGCCTTCCGGGAACCGCGGCCTTCTCCTCGGGCAGCGTTGAGGATCTCCCTCCGGGAGAAGACTCCACCACTCTGATCTGCGGCCATTTCGAGCTCGACCGGGGCCTCGATCACCCATTGATCGAGTCTCTTCCCCAATGGATTCTGGTGCCCGCCAGCGAACGCCGTCAGGCCACCTGGCTAGAGACCTCGACCACTCTATTGATCGATGAAATGGGCAGTGGCGAACCCGGGTCCGAGGCCTTGGTAAATCGCCTGGCGGAGGGGCTTTTCATTCTATTGCTGCGCGCCTTCATTCTTCGCAACCGGGGCAAAGAGGGGTACTTCGCGGCCCTGGCGGATCGCCGACTCAGCCGGGCTCTCGGCGCCATCCACGACAGCCCCGGGGACAGTTGGTCCCTGCCGACCCTGGCCTCCCTCAGCGGAATGTCCCGTTCGAGCTTCGCCGATCGCTTCTCTCGGTTGGTGGGCATGCCACCGATGAAATACCTGGGCCAATGGAGGCTGCAACGGGCGAGAGAACTACTTCGCGATACGGAGCTCCCCCTGTCTGCCATCGCCGGAGACGTCGGCTTTGCCTCCGAGGGAGCCTTTGGCCGAGCCTTCAAGAGACATTTCAGGATCAACCCGGGAGCCCTACGCAGGCAAGGGGCGATGCCCCATCCAGAGACTCGAGCTACATCTTGAAGAGAGCGTCGAAGGCCGCCCGGGCATCGGAGGACCGATTGACGTCGGAAGCGAATTCCTGAACCACCTTGGGATCGAAGAGCTCGCATTGGTTCGCCTTGGTCTTGCTGGACACCTCCGCCGGGAGGGTCTGACGGCACTGAAACCGGGCGCTGCTGTCAAAAAAGCGGCAGTTGACGCAACTGTGAAGAGGATTTCCGCATTTCCTGCACTCCGTGTCGAAGGCAACTTCATCACTGATCCGGCGCTGGGTACTGCAATCGCGACAGCGAAAGACGTCCTCGCGTTGGGCTCCAAAGCCCTTACCCCGGGGCCCTTCTCGCTGCGGTCGGGGACCGGTCGGTTCGGATCGTGGTGTTTCAGAACGGGAGCTGTCGCCATAGCCAGGCTGGCTGTATTTCCTAGACATAACTGAGTTATAGCAGATTCCACTCGGGCAGAGCCGACCTGTTCCCCCGACTCGCTTGCCTCACCTGCGCCACCCGGCCAATCTGTCGCACCTGCTCCCGGGTTCGCCCCAGCCACAGCCCCTGCCCCAGTTAGCAGGCTCATTCTTCTAGGGCGAACCTGCCAGAAGGAGCCAGCCAGAGTGAGTCCGTTAGATCGAGCCGAAACTTGAGTGTCACTTATTGAGGTCAGACAGGTGTCTCCATGGAGAGTTCGACTCGAATGCCGAAATGTCCCGGTAGAAGGGATTTGTCGCACTTCCATAAACGGCGGGACCACCCCATCTTGTGGGGTGGCCGGCGGGTAGGCTGTTTTGGTAGGGTAGTTGGTAGGCCTTTGGGACAAGATAGCGGACTATCACTCCGCTACTGCTTGGTAGGCACTTCGTTCGGGCCTCTCGGCCCTTGTTGCCCTTCATAGTAAGCAAGCCTCGTGCCAGGCCTTCGATACTTTCCCTTGTCTATTTTCCTCCCGGCAGGCGTTCTCGCAGCGCTTGGGGGGACTCCCTTCTCAAAACGAGCTCGTCAAACACCTGAAAACGCAGCACTTAGCGAGTGAATTTCCTTTCAGGGGTCGCCGTTCCAAGAGCCTTCAAGAGGCTAAAAAACGATTTCAGATTTCGGATCGAGGCACCCGAAGCGGTCCTAGATCTCACATTCCCCCATGCTGATACCTCTATTCCTCGGAAAAAGTCCACGCTCATTTAGGGATTGTGGGAATAGGTGTGCCAATGTTTCCTCATCCCGAGTGCAAGATTGGCAGGTCCTTTTGCGTCTTAGATATCCAACCGGAGAATTCAACGCAAAAAGGAGTTAGCTACAATGACCCTGAATCACGAGATTCTCGCTTTTCGCCGCAGTGAATCCCTAACCCTACAAATCTTCCAAGCGACCGACCGCTTCCCCAAGCAAGCTCCCCCAGCCCTGGTCCATCGACTGCGCCAGCTGACCTCCAACATCACCGATAGCATCCTCGATGGTTGCGCCCGTCACCACCGGGAGGCTGCCGAAAGCAGTTGGAACACAGCCCTGAAGTTGCTGGAGGCTCTCGCTGACGGCATTGATGAAGCGGATGGCCGCGGCCTCCTCGACCCGGATACCGTCTTGCAGCTTCTGCAGAGTCAAAGCGCCACCTGGGTGGAGGTTCTGTGCATGGTTCGGGAGGCTGATCCCAGCAGATTCCGTGACCAAGACAGCCGTGCTGCCTGAGAAACCGAAGCCGGACGGAATTTCGGTATACTGCAAAGGATCTCCCCTAAAGCCCTTCGTTCTCGACGACTTCGTCGCGAGGCAGCGTAGATGTCGGGAGATCCAAGGAAGAAGGCGATTTCTGCGACGCAGGCAGAGTGACACTCTGTCGACAAGAAAAATTGCATTCTGACGCCGAAGATCCCGGTAAATACGCTGCCGCAGCAGAAGTTTGGGGAGAAGGAAGGGCTAAAGATCCCATAGGAGTTCCAGGACCGCCGTGGCACAAAAGACCAGTTGGCTCTCCAAGCTTTCCTTTGATCCCATCAAACGGGCACAGGATCGCCTCAAGGCGGGTCGCCTGGAAGAAGCCATGGAGCTATTTGCCAAGGGCGGTGACTTCCGCCGAGCGACTCGCCTTGCCGCGGAGCTACGCAACCAAAGCGCAGCTGTCAAATACGCCATGCGAGCAGTGCTCGGTGAAGAAGCGGACACGGAAGCGACTCCCCTCCAGGCCGGAGAGCTCCTGGCAACCGCCGGACACCATCTGGAAGCCTTCGCCCTGTTCGAGATCGGCGGCGCCTACGCTCAAGCAGCTCAGACCGCCTTGAAGTTAAGGCAAACGGGTCGGGCAGCCCGCTACTTCGAACAGGCGAAAGACTGGGCATCGGCGGCCCTCTACTACGAGCGCAGCGGCAAGCTCGAGAATGCCCTCACGGCGCTCCAACACGAAGCCGGTCGGTTGAAGCGGGAGAAGAGACCCACGGGAGCCCTGGACAACGAGCGCCAACTACAAGAAGTCGAGATCAAAAAAGCCGAATTGCTCCAAAAGCTCGGAAGAAGCGGCGAAGCGGCCACCCAAGTCCTAGATGCTGGCCCCAGTCTTCAGGGAGCACGGCTGCTGGAAAAAGGAGGCAACTACCGGGAAGCCTTGGACTCCTACCTCAAAGTTGGCTCGCCCCGGGAAGCGCTACGCCTACTGCCCAAGGTACCGGAGCTCGACAAGCAGAGCGCCGCAGAGATCTACCTAAAATGCGGCAAGCCCGCCGAGGCGGGACGACTCTTCGCTGCAGGCGGCTACTCGAAACAAGCCGCCCAGGCCTTTGAAAGCGCTGAAGATTGGGTGCGTGCCGCCACCAATTGGGAGGCCGCCCGGGAGCACATCAAAGCGGCTGGAGCCTACGAGAAGGCCGGACGGCTCTCCGTGGCCGCCCGTTGCTTGGCCTCCGGTGGGCTTTTTGACCGGGCCACGGAAACCTACCTCCGAGCTGGCGAGCCGGAAGCAGCAGCGGATTGCCGGCTCAAGGCGGGCAAGCCCCTCGAAGCGGCGACGGTGTTGATCGACGCCAACAAGACCGCCAAGGCCACCGTCACCCTTCTGGGGGTAGACCCGAACCACCCGTCCTTCGATGCCGCCAACCTTTTGTTGATTCGTATCTTGGTCCAGCAGGAGCAATTCGAGAAGGCTCTAGAACGCCTCGCCCGCATTCCTGCCAGCCGCCGAGCTTCCGGCCCTATCGCCATCGAGGCCCTACTCTGGGGAGGGCGGGCCTTCGAGGGCTTGGCCCGAGCGGACGAAGCACGGAATTGTTATCTCAAGATCCTGACTCTGGAACCGAAGCATCGAGAGGCTACCGACCGCCTCGCCGCTCTCGCTCACATTGCCGGTACTACCCGGCTGGAAATCTCTTCCCAGGCTCCCGCTGAGGCCGCCACCCCCACGGTGTCCTCCAAAGGTACTTTCGCCAAGGGAATCCTGTTGGCCGAGAGATACGAGATTCAGGGAGAGGTCGCCCGGGGAGGTATGGGGAGAGTCTATCGAGCCCTGGACCGTGAGCTCGGCGAAGTCGTCGCCCTCAAGACTCTTCTGCAACCGGTGGATAGCGACAAAGAAGAGGAAGCCCGGCTACTGCGAGAAGTGCAGATCTGCCGCAAGATCACTCACCCCAACATCGTCCGAGTCTACGACCTGGGCCGTTTCGAAGGTGGCATCTTTGTCACCATGGAACTGCTCGAAGGTCAGCCTCTGGACTCTCTTCTGGAGAACGGTCGACAGCTCCCCTTCGCCCAGATCAAGGGCATCCTCATGGAACTCCTGGCGGGGCTGGAAGAGGCCCACTCTCTAGGAGTGGTGCATCGGGACCTCAAACCCGGAAATGTCTTCCTAACCTCGGGACGCCTCAAAATTCTCGACTTCGGTATTGCCCGCATGGACAATGTCGGCGCCAAGCTGACCCAGACCGGCACCGCCATCGGCTCCCCTCTCTATATGTCCCCGGAGCAGCTCCAGGGCTCCGAGCTCGATGGCCGCTCCGATCTCTACTCCCTCGGTACACTCACCTACGCCCTGCTGGCCGGCCAGGAGCCCTTTCTCGGCCGCCAAATCTCCGCGATCTTTCTCGCCCAGTTAAGCGAAGAGCCACCGGACGTGAGAGATTTCCGCCCCGACACCCCCTTGCCATGGATCAGCTTCCTCAAAGGCCTTCTGGCCAAGAAGCCCGAAGAGCGCTACGGTTCCGCCAAAGAGGTCATGGATGTAGTGCGGACACTCCCTGGATAACGATGCCTGGATAACGATGCCTGCCTAGTAATGCCTGGCTAGGACCGGCACGCTAGAAAAGCCGGGCCAGCTGCACCCGGAACTAGGCCCCCCAAGAAGAAAACAGCGCAACCACCTGCGGAAGCCCTCCCCCACTAGCCAATCACCGGCTCTCACACCCTTCGCAGCCGAGTCTCCCAGTACGACACCCCTGCAACAGATTGATCGAGGCTAGGCCCAAAGGGGAATGACCCATCAACAGACAGATCGAGGCAAGGTCTAAACCGGAACGACCCTTACTCAGCCTGCTCAATGGGGTCTGCAGAAACAGACACCTCTTCAACAGCCTGTTCAAGGCCTGTTTCAAAACAAAACTCCCCTTCAACAGCCTGATCGGGCCGTGTCACGAAAGGAAACTTCCCATCAACAGCCTGATAAGAGCAAGGTGCAAAGCGGAACGCCCCTTCACCGGGCTGGTCGGGAATTGATGAAGACGAAAATGACCCGTCAACGGACTGGTGGCGGCGAGGTGAAATGGGAGACGACTCTTCACCCCGGAAGTAGTGGATGTTTACAGGTGTATCGCCACTTCACCGTTGAGCTATGGGTGGACTCAGCTTTTAAGGGAGCAAGATAGGTCGTAGCTGTAACCCAAGTCGTCAAGCCGGTTGGTGCGCTGGTCGATGGTATTGATGCGGGACCCAATTGAAATGAGATTGCCGAAGCGGTCGTAGCTGTAGGTTTCGGTGGTTGTGGCGGTACCCAGTTTCACCTCGGCCTTGGTGAGGCGGCTGACTTCGTCGTAGAAGAACTTGTCCCCTCCCATGGCGGTGATTTTGCCCGCAGCATCATAGGAAAAAGGGCCGGAGGTCCACAGAGGAGAGGAGCTGCCGAGGGCGGTTGCGAGGCTCGCCGGGCGCTGCATCCAGTCCGGATCCCGCTCGATGGTGTCGGTGAGGCCGTTGGCGTGCTCCACTGCTGCGAGGGCTCCGTTGCCGTGGTAGGCCAGCTCCGAGGCGTAGCCGGGGACACCGACCAGAAAGCCGTTGTTGTAGCTGTAACTTACCTGACGGTTTGGCTCCTCATTGGGGCAGCCGTAGTGGTGGCAGCTGGGATAGTTCTGGCTAGTCAGGTTACCCAGCTGATCGTAGCTAAAGTCCTGAGTGAAGCTCTGGCTGCCGGTGCTCAGCTCACTCTGGCTGGAAAGGGTCGTGCGGCGGTCAGAGAGCCGCCCCTCCTGGCCTTCGTAGCCCGCTGTGCCAATGTAAGTGAGACACTAAGGTCCCATGAAATTAAGGAGCAAGGGCGAGTCAGGAAATACTGTGGATCTAACAGATTCGGTAGACGAAACCACCCCCTCGCGAGCCTCGCGGGATCCGGACCCGGAAG
>JAHZIX010000052.1 GCA_022601195.1 Deltaproteobacteria bacterium | reverse complement strand
GCGTCTCGCTTCGTCCCCGATGGCTGGAGCAACGCGGTGGGTGGCGATTCGGCCGTTGGAGACCAGACGGGCGGCGGCCGAGTGTACCGCACCGGTGATCGGGCTCGGTGGCTGGCGGATGGCCGCTTGGAGTTTCTCGGTCGCCAGGATGCCCAGATCAAGATTCGGGGTTTCCGCGTGGAGCCCGGAGAGGTGGAGGCAGCGTTGGCCGGCCACCGGATGGTGAAGGCGGTGGCGGTGGTTCCCCAGGCTCTGGAAGCCGGGGGCTACCGCCTGGCGGCCTTCTATGTCGCCGAGTCGTCGCCGGATGCGGCACAAACTCCGGTCTTGGAAAGTGCGACCTTGCGGGCCTACCTCAAAGAGAGTCTGCCGGACTACATGACTCCCGCGTCCTGGGAGCTGTTGGACCAACTTCCCCTCACCGCCAACGGCAAGGTGGATCGGGCGGCTTTGAGGGAGCGGGCAGGTCAGCAGGAGGTTTCCGGCGAGGCTTCCTCAGCCAGCTACCGGGCTCCCCGCAGTCCCCATGAGGAGAGCCTAGCGACTATCTTCGCCGAGGTTTTGGGAGTCCCGCGAGTCGGTCTCGACGATGATTTCTTTGCCCTCGGCGGCGATTCGATTCTCAGCCTGCAAATCGTCTCCCGGGCCAAGCGGGCGGGGCTGAGCCTGACCCCGCGGCAGGTTTTCGAATCTCCCACGGTGGGGGCCCTGGCGTTGCTCGTGGGAACGGTGAAGATCGCTGCCGAGCAAGGCCTGGTGGAGGGCGAAGGGCCTCTTTTGCCGATTCAGCGATGGTTCTTGGAAGCCGGCCTTGAATCTCGCCACCACACCAATTTGCCCCTGCTTCTCGAGCCCGCCCAGGACTTGGCCCCAGGGCCCTTGGGGCGCTCTCTGCATCTGTTGAGCCACCAACACGACGCCCTGCGAGCTTCCTTTCGACGAGAGCGAGGGCGATGGCGGCAACACTTTGAAGCACCGGGCGCCACACCCCATTTTCTAGCGGTGGACCTCTCCGCCCTCTCCCCGGAGGCTCAGGATGGAATGCTCCTGGCCCTGGGAGAACAGATCCAGGGCAGCTTTCAGGTCGAGGACGGAGGGTTGTTTCGAGGGCTTCTGGCGGACCTTGGGGAAGCTCGGGGCCAACGGCTGCTATTGGTCGCCCACCACTTGGTGGTGGACAACCTCTCCTGGCAGATCGTGGTGGAAGATTTGGCCGCTATCTATCCGGCAGTGGCAGCGGGGAAAAAGGTAGAGCTTCCCGCCAAGACCACTTCCTTCAAGGAGTGGGGAGAACGACTCCAGGGCCTTGCCCGCGGCGAGATAGCTCTCCAAGAAGGAGCTTATTGGAGCGATTCACGGCGCCTCGATGTACCGCCCTTGCCCACCGACTTTGAGATCGAAGGAGCCGGGTCTGAGACTTCCTCTCGCGTCGCCACGGCGGAGCTCACGGTGGAGGAGACGGACAACTTACTGGCGCCGGCCCAGCTCCCTTATCGCACCCGGGTGGAGGAGATGTTGGTCACTGCCTTGGCTCGGGCGGCTCGGGACTGGAGCGGCAGTGGCCGGTTGGTGGTGGACTTGGAAGGTCATGGCCGGGAACAGCTCTTCGAGGACGTCGACCTGTCCCGCACCGTCGGTTGGTTCAGCACCCTCTATCCCTTGCTGTTGGACATCGGTGACGCCCCTGGTGATGTCTCAGACGAAGGCCAGGACTTCGCCGCTGGCCTCAAGGCGGTGAAAGAGGAGATGCGCCGCTTACCGGGCAAGGGAATCGGCCATGGTGTGCTGCGGTGGATGGGGGACGACGCCACCGCGACGCCCTTGGCGACCGCGTCGCCGCCGCAGATCCTGTTCAACTATCAGGGGCGCTTGGAAGAGGGAGGAAGCGACGATCTCCCCTTCCGCATGGCCACGGAAAAGGTCGGCTTGGCGAGCGGCCCGGACGCCCAACGGACCCACCTGATCCAGGTGGACGCTGCCCTGGTGGAAGGGCGACTCAAAGTCAGTTGGGTCTATAGCTTGGAGGTTCACCGACCGCAGACTCTGGAGAGCTTGGCGGAGGCCTTTGGCAGCCAGTTGCGGGGGTTGATCACTCACTGCCTGTCGCCCCAGGCGGGGGGCTGGACCCCATCAGACTTTCCCCTGGCAAACCTCGAGGAAGCTTCCCTGGCGACCCTGGTAGCGGCGGCACCGAGGCTGGAAGATATCTATCCTCTCTCACCCCTGCAGCAGGGCATGCTATTTCACACCGTCTACGAGCCGGAGGAGGGCACCTACGTTGGGCAGCTGGGCAGTGAGCTGGCCTCCCGGGTGGACCGCGAGGCCTTCGAGGCTGCTTGGCAAGCTCTGCTCCAACGCCATCCGGTGCTGCGAACTTCGTTCCACTACGAGGGTCTCGAGGAGCCCTTGCAGGTGGTGCATGAGCGAGTCACCTCGCCGGTGGGCTTCGAGGATTGGAGCGGCCTGGCGGCGGCTCAGCAAGAGGACAAACGGCAGGAGTTTCTGGCCCGCGATCGCCGCCGGGGCTTTTCCCTCACCGAAGCTCCCCTGGTTCGATTGCAGCTGATCCGTCTGGCGGAAGCTTCCCACCGCCTGGTTTGGAGCTACCACCAAATGTTGGTGGATGGCTGGAGTCTGCCTCGCTTATTCCAGGAATTCCTGACCTCCTATGAAGCTCTGCGGCAGCAATCGTCTCACCACCAGAAGGTCGGGCAGCAGGAGTCGGGCCAGCAGGATCAGCTGGGGCAGCTGCCCGCTCCGCCTCCATTCCGGGAATACATCGCTTGGCTGCGCGATCAGGATTTGGTGGCGGCGGAGGCTTATTGGCGGGGTCTTCTGGAAGGCTTCTCCCAAGAGACGCCGATCCCCTTCGACCGCCCCTTCGCCGACCAGCGGCGGCACGCCGAGGCGTTTCACAGCCTGGCACCGGAGTCGACTTCGGCGATCCAAGCTGCCGCCCGCCGCCAGCGGGTCACCCTCAACACCCTGGTGCAGGCGGCTTGGGGCGTCCTCCTAGGGCGCTACGGGGGCTTGAGGGATGTGGTCTTCGGGGTCACCGTCTCCGGCCGCCCGGCGGAGCTCGACGGCGTCGAAGACATGGTCGGCCTTTTTATCAACACCTTGCCTTTCCGTGCCCATTGGGGACACCAGGCGGTAGGGGATTGGTTGCCGGAGTTGCAAAGCCAGCAGGTGGAGATGGGCCGCTACGAATACACGCCCTTGGCGGAGATCCAGCGGTGGAGCGAGTTGGGCCAGGGTAAGACGCTGTTCGACAGCTTTCTGGTGTTCCAGAACTATCCCTTCGACGGCGGTGGAGGCGAAGCCCAAGAGGCTTCTTCGCTGGGAGCCGGCGGCACCGAGACGGAGGAGCGTAGCAACTACGCTCTGACTCTGGTGGTCTTCCCGGGGGCCCAGTTGGTGCTCGACGTGGAATACGATCTGGCCCGCCACGACACCACGACCATCCAACGCTTGTTGCGTCACTTGGAAGTCCTCTTGGGGGCTTTGGCAGAGAAGCCGCAGCTTCCCGTGGATCAGCTGCCCCTCACCACCGCCGCGGAGACGCACCAACTCCTGGTGGAGTGGAGCACCACCGAGGGGCCGGTGGTGCCGGGTCTGTTCTTGGATCGTTTTTCCGCCCAGGTGACTCAGCAGCCGGACGCCACCGCGGTCCTGTGCGGCGAACGGGAATTGACCTTCGCCCAGTTGACGGAGCGCTCCCGAAGCCTCGCTCATCGCCTCGAAGCGGCGGGGGTGGGACAGGGCTCGGTGGTCGGTCTGTGTACCGAACGCAGCGTGGAAATGGTGGTGGGGCTGTTGGGCATTCTCCAGGCTGGAGGCGCTTATTTGCCCTTGGATCCGGCCTATCCGGCGGATCGACTGCGCTGGATGGTGGCGGATTGCGCGGCTAGCTGGGTGGTGGCTGGGCCGGGGAGCATCGACTTCCCGAATGTCCAGACCGTCGGGCTGACCTCGGAGGATTCGATATCCGAGAGCGTTCCTGCCGGCTCTCGCCGTTCGATGGATCCGCGGCAGCCGGCCTACTTGATTTACACCTCCGGTTCTACGGGCCTGCCCAAGGGGGTGGTGGTCAGTCACGGCTCCATGGCGACCTACACCGGGGAGATGGTGAGGCAGTGGCGCCTCTCGGCTCGGGATCGCTTCCTGCAATTCGCCTCCCTGTCCTTCGATGTGGTGGTGGAAGAGGTCTTCCCGGCTCTCGAAGCGGGGGGTGCGGTGGTCGTGCCCCAGGGGGATTTGCTCCTCTCGGTGCCTGACCTGATCGACATTCTGGAGCGCCACGGGGCCACCTGCGCCGAGCTGCCGGCAGCCTATTGGCAGGAGTGGGTGGGGCAGATTGCCGAAGGTGAGTCGCGGGTTCCGGAGAGCCTGCGGCTGCTGCTCCTTGGTTGCGAGAAGCCCTCGGCCCGTCGCCTCGATCAGTGGCGACAAGCGGTGGGTTCCCAGGTGGATTTGCGCATTGTCTTCGGTCTCACGGAAACCACCATTACCAACACCTTGCACCGCTGGGAGCCGGAGGTCTGGGACGGCGCCAGCGAGCTTCCCATCGGTCGGCCGGTGGCCCACAGTCAGCTTTGGGTGGTGGACGAAGCCTTGCGCCCGGTGCCCGCCGGGGTGGTCGGTGAGCTCTATGTCGGTGGTAGCGGCATCGCTCAAGGTTATTGGGGCCGGTCCGGGTTGACCGCCTCCCGCTTCGTGCCGGATACCTGGAGCCAGGATCCGAAAGCCCAAGGGGGGGAGAGGGCTTATCGCACCGGAGATCGAGCCCGCTGGCGGGCCGACGGTCGTTTGGAATTTCTCGGTCGCCAGGACGCTCAGATCAAGATTCGCGGCTTTCGCGTCGAGCCGGGCGAGGTGGAAGCGGCCCTGCTGATCCACGACCAAGTGAAGGAAGTCGCCGTGATGGCCCGGGCGGTGGCTTCCGGCGGTCACCGGCTAGTGGCCTTCGTCGTTTCCGAGAACGAGCAGACTCTGGAAGTGACCGCCCTACGCTCTCACCTCGGGGAGCGTCTGCCGGAGTACATGATTCCCTCCTTCTGGGAATTCCTCCACGGTCTGCCTCTCACCGCCAACGGCAAGGTGGACCGGGCGGCGTTGGGGGCCCGGGAGCTCGCCGGCAGTGATGCAGAGAGAGGCTACCGCCCGCCCCGAACCCCGGCGGAGCAGATTTTGGCAGCGGCCTTTGGAGAGGTGCTGGGGGTCGAACGGGTCGGTCTGGACGACGACTTCTTCGAGCTTGGCGGCGACTCCATTCTCAGCCTTCAGATCACTTCCAGGGCTCTGAAACAAGGCTTGCACTTGACTCCTCGGCAGGTGTTCGAAAACTCCACGGTAGAGGAGTTGGCCCGAATGGCGGCTTCCGCGCGCCAGATCCTAACGGAGGCCGAGGCCTATGCCGGCCCGGTGGCGCTGCTACCCATTCAGCGCTGGTTCCTGGAGGCGGGCTTGGAGTCCCGGCACCACACCAACTTGCCGGTGATGCTGGCGGTTCGGGAGCCCCTGTCCCACTCTCTGGTGGAGCGAGCGTTGGTTGGCCTCATGACCCAACATCAAGCTCTACGACTGCGTTTCGAGGAAGGAGACGATGGTTGGAGAGGTTTTGCCGAAGCGCCGAAAACCGTGCCGGTTCCCCTCACCGCGGTAGATCTTTCCCACTTGTCCTCGGCGGACCTGTTCCCGGAAAAGCGCGCGGGTGCTCTGGAACAGGTTTGCGACGACCTCCAAAGTAGCCTCCAGGTCGGCCAGGCGCCCCTGTGGCGCGCCGCTTTGGTGGACCTGGGAGACGGCGGCCAGCGACTCTTCCTGGTGATGCACCACCTGATCATGGACAACGTCTCCTTGAATCTCCTGGCGGAGGATCTGGAAGCGAGCTGCCGAGGTTTGCTAGCCGGTGGCGACCTGGAGACTTCTCCCCCAAGCACCTCTCCCCGCCAGTGGGCCGAGCGTCTGGTGGAGCGGACTCAGGCGGGAGGCTACGCCTCGGCATTGCCCTATTGGAGCTCCGAGGCGCGGCAGCAGGTGGCAGCCTTGCCCCTGGATTTTCCCCATGGGGTCAACAGCGAAGCTTCCGGCCGCACCCTCACCGTGACCCTCGACCAAGAGGAGACTCGCCAGCTGCTGCAAGAAGTGCCCGGGGCGTATCGCACGCAGCTGGACGAGGTTCTGCTCACCGCCATTGCGGAAGCTCTCGCCGCCTGGACAGGGTCGGCGGCGACGGTGGTGGATCGGGAAGGGCACGGTCGAGAGGAAGAAGAGTTTGGCGACGTCAGCTTGGCCCGCACCGTGGGTTGGTTGGCGACTCTCTATCCGGTGCTCTTGGACCTGCGGTCAGCGGACGGCCCCGGGGAAGCCATCAAGGCGGTGAAGGAGCAGTTGCGGGGAGTTCCCCATCGGGGCCTCAGCCATGGCCTGCTGCGGGACTATGGCCCGCCGGAAGCTCGCCAGGCGTTGGCCGCGCTGCCGGCAGCTCCTCTGCTCTACAACAACCTCGGTCAGTTGGACGGCGCCTCCCCGACAGCCGCCGAGCCGGGTGCCCAGCCGGATCTCGCTGCTTCTGAAGCAAACCAGCAGCTGTTTCGTTTGAGTGACGAGGCCCCGGGCCGATCCAGTGGTGCCGACGCCCTGCGCACCCACCCCTTGGAAGTGGAAGTGGCGGTGAGCGATGGCCGCCTGAGGGTCAGCTGGGACTACAGCGCCAACCTCCACAAAGCCTCCACGGTGGAGAAGCTGGCGGAGGATTTTCGCTCTCGATTGGTGGGGCTCATCGCCCATTGCGTCTCCCCCGAGGCGGGCGGCTGGACTCCCTCCGACTTCCCTCTAGCGACGTTGACCCAGGGGCAAGTGGATGAGCTGACCGGTTCCGGAGAGCTGGTGGAAGATATCTACCCCCTCTCCCCCTTGCAGCAGGGAATGTTGTTTCACACCCTCTACGACCCGGATGAGGGCACCTATGTGGGCCAGCTGGGCAGCGTTTTCCATCAAGAGGTGAGCCGAGAGGCCTTCGAAACAGCATGGCAGGGGCTCCTGGCCCGGCACGGAGTATTGCGCACCTCCTTCTGCTGGCAAGGTCTGGACGAGCCCCTCCAGCTGGTGCACTCCCAGGTGAGCTCGGCGGTGGCCTTCGAAGACTGGAGCACCTTCGAAGAGGAAGAGCAAGAGCAGCGGCGCTTGGCCTACCTGGCTGCGGACCGGTCCCGGGGCTTCGACATGGGCCAAGCTCCCCTCATGCGCCTCATGGTGGCTCGCCTCGGGGAAGCTTCTTTCCGGCTGGTGTGGAGCTACCACCAGATGTTGGTGGACGGTTGGAGCCTGCCTCGGTTGTTCGAGGAGTTCCTGGCCTCCTACGAAGCGGCCCGCAAAGGGAAAGTCCTGGAGCTGCCATCGCCGCCCCCCTTCCGGGAGTACATCGCCTGGTTGCAGCGTCAGGATCTCCCCCTGGCAGAGAAATACTGGCGGGGTCGTTTGGAAGGCTTTAGCGAAGCGACCCCCATTACCTTCGATCGCCGGCAGTCGGAAGGCCGAATTTACGCCGAGGAGCTTCGAGTCCTGTCCGTGGAGCAGACCCACGCGGTGCAGAGCTTCGCCCGGAGCCATCGACTGACCCAGAACACTCTGGTTCAGGGAGCTTGGGGAGTCCTGTTGGGACGCTACGCCGGGAACCAGGACGTGATCTTTGGAGTCACCGTCTCCGGCCGGCCGGCGGAGCTCGATGGGGTGGAAGATATGGTGGGGCTGTTTATCAACACCCTTCCCTTTCGGGCTCGTTGGCAGGGCCAGCCTCAGCAGGCTACAGCCCACCAGGTCCCGGCTCCTCAGGTCCCGGCTCCTCAGGTCCCGGCTCCTCAAAGAGCCGTAGCCACCTGGTTGGAAGAGCTTCAGAGCCAGCAGATAGACATGGGGCAGGTTGAATACACGCCTCTGGCGGAGATCCAGAAGTGGAGTGAGTTGCCCGCTGGAGAGACCCTCTTCGACAGCTTTCTGGTATTCCAGAACTACCCCCTGGATACCGGCAAATCCGAAGAGCCGGAGGCTTCCTCTTTGGGGGCCGGGGGCACCGATACGGAGGAGCGCAGCAGCTACGCCCTGACCTTGGTGGTCTACCCGGGGTCGGAGCTGGTCTTGGACTTGGAGTACGACGCTTCCCGCCACGACGCCACGACGATTCATCGCATGTTGGGACACATGGAAGTGCTGCTGTCGGCCATGGCAGCCCAGCCGGATCGGTCGGTGGCGGACCTTCCTCTGCTGAGCACCGCCGAGGCTCATCAGCTGCGTTGGGAATGGACCGCCACCGATAGGGCCAACCCGGCTGGGCTTTTTCTCGATCGCTTCGCCGCTCAGACGGCAGCGACCCCGGCGGCGACGGCGGTGCTTTGCGGCGACCAGCAGCTCACTTTCGGCCAGCTTCAGGACCAAGCTCAGCGCCTAGCGTTGCGCCTCCAGGCAGCGGGAGTCGGGCCGGGCTCCGTGGTGGGCCTTTGCACCGAGCGCAGCCGCGAGATGGTGGTGGGGCTGCTGGGCATCCTCCAGGCCGGTGGCGCCTACTTACCCTTGGATCCCTCTTACCCCGAGGACCGACTCCAATTCATGGTGCAAGATTCGGCGGCAGCGATGGTGGTTGCGGGCCCCGGCGCGGCGGATTTCCCTTCCGTCCAGAGCATCGCTTTGGACCTGAAGGCGGGCCGGGAATCGGATCTGGAAGCTGGAGACCCGAACCTATCAAGGGGCCTCGATTCGGCGGTCCTTTCGCCGCACCAACCCGCCTACGTCATCTACACCTCCGGCTCCACGGGGACCCCCAAAGGAGTGGTGGTAAGCCACGCTTCCTTGGCTTCCTATACCACGGAGATGGTGCGCCAATGGCGCCTGGGAGCTTCCGACCGTTTCCTCCAATTCGCCTCTCTCTCCTTCGATGTGGTGGTGGAGGAGATCTTCCCGGCTCTCGAGTCCGGCGGAGCAGTGGTGGTGCCCCAGGGAGATCTGCTGCTGTCGGTGGAATCCCTGGTGGCGGTGTTGGAAGAACATGGAGTGACCTGTGCCGAGTTGCCCGCGGCCTATTGGCAGGAATGGGTAGCTCAAATAACGGCTGGGGAGTCGCGGGTGCCGGAGAGCTTGCGCTTGCTGCTCCTGGGGTGCGAGAAGCCGGCGGTAGGACGGCTTGCTCAATGGCGCGAGGCGGTGGGTTCTCGGGTGGATGTGCGGGTGGTTTTCGGTCTCACGGAAACCACCATCACGAACACCTTGGAACGCTGGCAGCCGGCCCGGTGGGATGGCGTTACAGAGCTTCCCATCGGCCCACCGGTGTCGAACACCCGCTTGTGGGTAGTCGAGGAATCGTCCGGCGAGGCATCGGGAGGGACGCAGCGGCCGGTACCTCTGGGAGTGGTGGGCGAGCTCTACGTGGGAGGCTCCGGAGTGGCTCAAGGCTATCTGGGCCGGCCGGCGTTGACGGCGTCTCGGTTCGTCCCCGATGGCTGGAGCGACGCGGTGAGTGGCGACTCGGCCGTTGGAGACAAGACGGGCGGCGGCCGGGTGTACCGCACCGGTGATCGGGCTCGGTGGCTGGCGGATGGCCGCTTGGAGTTTCTCGGTCGCCAGGATGCCCAGATCAAGATTCGGGGTTTCCGCGTGGAGCCCGGAGAGGTGGAGGCAGTGCTGGCCGGCCACCGGATGGTGAAGGCGGTGGCGGTGGTTCCCCAGGCGATGGAAGCCGGGGGATACCGCTTGGCAGCTTTCTTGGTTCCTGAGCCACTCGCTGAGCCGGCTGCCGGGCCATCTCCTGACGCTGGGGCCTTGCGGGCCTACCTCAAAGAGCGCCTGCCGGACTACATGACCCCGGCTTCCTGGGACTTTTTGGACCAACTACCCCTCACCGCCAACGGCAAGGTGGACCGGGCAGCCTTGGCGGCCCGAAAGACCTCCTCGACGCAGCCCTCGGAAGCCTACCGGCCGCCTCGCAGCGAAGTGGAGAAAGTCCTGGCGCGGGCCTTCGAAGAGGTTTTGGGAGTGGAGCGAGTGAGCCTCGGCGACGACTTCTTCGAGCTGGGGGGGGACTCGATTCTCAGCCTGCAAATCGCTTCCCGAGCTCTGCGGGAAGGGTTGCATTTGACTCCGCGGCAGATCTTCGAACATTCCACCGTGGAAGAGTTGGCAGCGGTGGCCGCTTCCGCCCGGCAAATCCTCACCGAGGACAAGCCCTACGTTGGGGCGGTGACCTTGTTGCCCATCCAGCGTTGGTTCTTGGAAGTAGGGTTGGAATCTCGTCACCACACCAATTTGCCAGTGCTGCTCGAACTGAGCCGCCCCTTGCCGTTCACCGTAGTGCAACGAGTTCTCGCCGCTCTGACCGCCCAACACGAAGCTCTCCGACTCCGGTTTGAGGTCCAGGAACACGGTTGGGGAGGCTTTGCCCAAGCTCCCGAGGCCACTCCGGTGCCTCTGACTCAAGTCGATCTTTCCCAGCTGCCGAAAGCGCAACACGGCCCAGCCCTGGAAAAAGTGTGCGACGACCTTCAAGGAAGCTTGGATGTTGCTGTGGCGCCCCTGTGGCGCGCGGCTCTGGTGAACTTGGGCGACGGTGGGCAGCGGCTCTTCCTCGTCCTCCATCACCTCATCATGGACAACGTTTCCATGAACGTCCTGGCGGAGGACTTGGAAGCGGGCTGCCAAAGCTTGCTGGCGGGAGGCCGACTGGAAACCCCGCCGAAAACGACTTCGGTGCGCCAGTGGGCCGAGCGACTGGTGGAGCACACGGAGGCCGGGGGCTACGAAGCTTCCCTGCCCTATTGGATCGCGGCGGCGAACCCGGAAGGCGCCGCCTTGCCTCTGGACTTTGAAGATGGAGTCAACAGCGAGGCTTCGACGAAAACGGTGACCGTGGAGCTCACGACGGAAGAGACGCGCCAGCTACTCCAAGAGGTTCCCAAGGCCTACCGCACCCGACTGGACGAAGTGCTGTTGGCGGCGGTGGTGGATTCCATCGGCGGTTGGACCGGCTCCGCCGTCACCGTGGTCGATCGCGAAGGTCATGGCCGGGAAGAGGAGGGCTTCGCCGATATCAGCCTCGCCCGCACCGTGGGTTGGTTGGCGACCCTCTATCCGGTGCTCCTGGACGCCCGCCAAGGCGAAGGCCCCGGCGAGATCTTGAAACGGGTCAAGGAGCAGCTGCGAGGGGTTCCTGACCGAGGTCTCAGCTACGGCTTGTTGCGAGACCACGGCTCCACCGAGGCTCGGGAAGCTTTGGGTTCAGCGAGCGGGGCAACAGCCGGGACCGCGAAAACGCCACCCATTCTCTACAACAATCTTGGCCTGCTGGATGGGGGGCAACCGGATACCGATCAGCCAGGTGCCGATCAGCCGGATGCCGAGGCACCAGAACCCCAAGCCCAGCGGCTGTTCCGTCCTAGCAGCGAGGCGAGCGGTCGATCCAGCGGCGCGGATGCCCTGCGCACGCACCTCCTCGAAGTCGAGGCGGCGGTGAGTGGTGGTCGCCTGCGGGTGACTTGGGACTACAGCCCGAACCTCCACCGGCCCGAGACCGTGGAAGCCCTCGCCAAATCCTTCCAGGGCAGTCTGCGGCGATTGATCGAGCATTGTCTGTCGCCTGAGGCGGGGGGCTTTACTCCTTCGGACTTCCCCTTGGCGACGCTGAAGCAGGAGACGGTGGACGAGTTGGCCGCGGCAGCCCCCCATCTGGAAGACGCCTACCCCCTCTCTCCCTTGCAGCAGGGGATGCTTTTCCACACCCTCTACGAGCCGGACGAAGGCACCTATGTGGGCCAGCTGGGCAGTGTCTTTCATTCGGAGGTGGATTTGGACGCTTTCGCCAATGCCTGGCGCCAGCTGCTCCTGCGGCATCCGGTGCTGCGAACCTCCTTTCATTGGCAGGGCCTGGATGAGCCACTTCAGATGGTTCATGGAGAGGTCGACTCCCAGGTGGGTTTTGAGGATTGGGGCCATCTCGCCGCTGAGCAGCAGGACCAGCGCCTGGAGACCTATCTGGCGGAGGACCGGCGGCGCGGCTTCGACCTCGGGCAGCCTCCTCTCATGCGCCTGCAAGTGCTGCGCTTGGCCGAAGCTCGCTTTCGCCTGGTGTGGAGCTATCACCAATTGCTGGTGGACGGTTGGAGCCTGCCGCGCCTATTCGAGGAGTTCTCCCTCTCCTACCAGGCTCATCGCCGAAAAGAGCTCGACCAGCCAGAGACAGCACATCCAGAACCGGTCCAGCTACCGGCGCCACCGCCGTTTCGCGATTACATCGCCTGGCTACGCCGGCAGGATATGGCAGCCGCCGAGGAGTATTGGACGGCTCGCCTCGAGGGCTTCTCCGAAGAGACACCCATCGCTTTCGACCGGGGCCCTGGGGAGGTGAGGGTTTACGGCGAGACGACCCGGGAGGTGGATCGAGGTGCCACGGCGAAGCTTCAAGCCTTCGCTCGGGCCCAGCGGCTGACCCAAAATTCCCTGGTCCAAGGTGCCTGGGGCCTGCTCCTGGGTCGCTACAGTGGGCTTCGGGACGTGGTCTTCGGAGTCACCGTCTCCGGTCGCCCGGCGGAGCTCCAAGGGGTCGAGGACATGGTGGGGCTGTTTATCAACACCCTTCCCTTCCGGGCTCGTTGGCAGCACCAGACCGTGGGCTCGTGGTTGGAGGAGCTCCAGGACCAGCAGATGGAGATGGGGCGCTTTGAATACACCCCCTTGGCGGAGATTCAGCGCTGGAGTGCCTTGCCCGCCGGAGAGGCCTTGTTCGACAGCTTTCTAGTCTTCCAGAACTATCCCTTGGACGGCGGCGCCAATGAAGCTTCGGAAGGCTCTCCGGAGGAGGCTGCCGCGAACGGCGACACGGATCTGGGCGCCCAAGGTACGGGCACCGAGGAGCGAAGTAATTTCGCCCTCACCTTGGTGGCTTACCCTGGAACCCGGTTGGGTCTGGACCTGGAATACGATGCCCAACGCCACGATTCGACCACCATCGAGCGCATGCTGCGGCATCTGGAGGTCTTGCTCAACGGCATGGCGGAAGATGCTTCGCGACCGGTGACGGAGTTGCCTCTGCTAACCGCGGCGGAGAGTCATCAGCTGGAAGTGGAGTGGGCTGCTACGGAAAGGGCTCCGGCTCCGGGCCTATTCTTAGACCGCTTCGCCCGTCGAGTCGAGGAGGCTCCCGAGGCCTTGGCGGTCACTTGTGGCAGCGGTCGCCTGACCTATCGCCAGTTGGCAGCGGCCAGCACTTCCTTGGCGGTGCGGCTGGAGGCAGCGGGAGTTCGCCCCGGAGATGTGGTGGGTCTTTGTACCGAGCGCAGTCTGGGCATGGTGGTGGGGCTGTTGGGCATCCTCCAGGCCGGTGCCGCTTACCTGCCTTTGGACCCGGACTATCCCCTCGATCGACTCCAATGGATGGTGCAGGATTCTTGCGCTCGGCTGGTGCTGCGGGGCCCGGAGGCGCCAGATTTTAGAAGTGAGTCGGAGACCGATCCAGAGGCGGATTCGGCGATCGGGAGGACCCCCGTAGAGACGTTGTCTCTAGAGGCGCCGGCCAAGGAGCCGGCGGCCGTTCTCGCCTCTCCCAGTGCCACGATCAGCCGCCACCAAGCCGCCTATGTGATCTACACCTCTGGTTCCACGGGGCAGCCCAAGGGGGTGGTGGTGAGCCATGGCTCCTTGGCGGCCTACTGCGAAGAGATGGTTCGCCAATGGCGTTTGAGCCCGGTGGATCGCTTCCTACAATTCGCTTCTCTGAGTTTCGACGTGGTGGTGGAAGAGGTCTTTCCGGTGCTGGAGGCGGGGGGCAGCGTGGTGGTGCCGGAGGGAGATCTGTTGCTCGCCTTGGGTTCTCTGGTGGAGGTGATGGAAACCCAAGGGGTGACTTGCGCCGAGCTACCGTCGGCCTACTGGCAGGAGTGGGTTTCCCAGGTCGAGACCGGCGAGTCCCGGGTGCCGGAGAGCCTGCGATTGCTGCTCTTGGGTTGCGAAAAACCATCCCCCCGGCGCCTCTCCCAATGGCGCCAGGCGGTGGGGTCCCGAGTCGATGTGCGAGTGGTGTTCGGCTTGACGGAGACCACCATCACCAACACCTTGCACCGTTGGGAGGTCGACCGCTGGGATGGTCTGCGAGAGCTTCCCATTGGCCGACCGGTGGCCAACACTCACTTGTCGGTGGTCGACCGAGATCGACGCTCGGTGCCGGTCGGGGTGGTGGGAGAGCTCTACGTCGGCGGAGAAGGGGTGGCTCAAGGCTACCTGGGCCGTCCGGGGCTGACCGCTTCGCGCTTCGTTCCGATGGCGGCATCCCCCCATCGCGCCGACCGCTCCTATCGCTCCTATCGCTCCTATCGCACTGGCGACCGGGCTCGGTGGCTTTGGGATGGCAGCTTGGAGTTCCTGGGGCGTCAGGACGATCAGGTGAAAATTCGTGGCTTCCGGGTGGAGCCCGGTGAAGTGGAAGCCGCCCTGCTGAGCCACGAGGCGGTGAAAGAAGTCGCCGTGGTGCCCCGGGAGCAGGCTTCCGGCAATCTCAGGCTAGTGGCCTTCGTCGTGGTGGAAGGAGGCCCGGAGGCTCGAAAGCCGGAAGGCTCCGCCCTCCGTTCTCACCTCAAGGAGTTGGTGCCGGACTATATGGCCCCGGCCATTTGGGAGTTTCTCCCCCACCTACCCTTGACCTCCCACGGCAAGGTAGACCGCCGAGAGTTGGGGCAGCGAGAGCTTTCCGCCAGCGAGGTGGAGCGCAGCTACCGGCCACCGAGGACGGCGGCGGAACAGGCCCTGGCTGAGGCGTTCGCGGATGTTCTCGGGGTCGACCGGGTGGGATTGGACGACGACTTCTTCGAGTTGGGTGGGGACTCCATCCTCAGCCTCCAGATCGCTTCTCGGGTGCTACGGGCGGGCTTTCACCTGACGCCTCGGCAGATTTTCGAGTTCCCCACGGTGGAAGAGCTCGCCGGGACTCTGGCTCTGGCGCTACAGATCCTCACCGAGGAGCATCCCTATGCTGGGCCGGTGGCTCTATTGCCCATCCAGCGCTGGTTCCTGGAGGCGGGCCTAGAGTCCCGTCACCACACCAACCTACCGGTGATGCTCCAGGTGGGGCAGGCTTTGCCCCACACCGTTCCTTACTCCGTCATCGAGCGGGTACTGGCTTCCCTGACCGCTCAGCACGAAGCCCTGCGATTGGGATTCCGGGAAGAAGAGGACGGTTGGGCAGGGTTTGCTCTCGCCCCGGAGGAGACGAAGCTGCCGCTGACTCGAGTCGATTTGAGCCATCTCGCTTCTGAAAAGAACCCTACTGCTCAAGACGAGGCTCTGGAGCGCCTGTGCGACCGCCTCCAGGGGAGCCTCCAGGTGGGGGCACCTCCCCTGTGGCGCGCTGCCTTGGTGGAGCTCGGCGAGGAGCGCGGGCAGCGTCTCTTCCTGGTCATGCATCACCTGATCATGGACAACGTCTCCATGGACGTCCTGGCGGAGGATCTGGAACGGGGCTGCCGTGGCTTGCTGGCCGGGGGCGCCCTGGAGGCCGCCCCGAAGACGACCTCGATTCGCCAGTGGGCGGAGCGCTTGGTGGCAGAGACTCGAGCTGGGGCTTTCGATCCTTCCCTGGCCTATTGGGCTGCTGAGGCCCGCCGCGCCGTGGCCCCCCTGCCGGTGGACTTCGAATCCGGTGTCAACAGTGAGGCCTCCACCCGTACCGTCACCGTGACCCTGGAAGCGGAGGAGACCCGCCAGCTACTCCAGGAGGTGCCCAAGGCCTACCGCACTCAGCTCGACGAAGTGCTGCTCACCGCCGTCACCCTTGCCCTCGGTTCCTGGGCTGTTGGTTCCTGGACCGGTTCTCCCTTGGCTCTGGTGGACCGAGAGGGCCACGGGCGCGAGGAAGAGGGTTTCTCGGACATCAGCCTAGCACGCACCGTTGGTTGGTTGGCCACTCTCTATCCGGTGCTGCTGGATCTTCGGTCGTCATGGGAACCAGAGAAGTCAGACGAGCCAGAGGAGCGAGGGAGGACACGGGAGTACGGGGAGGCCCTCAAGCTCGCCAAGGAGCAGCTGCGCAGCGTCCCGGACCGTGGTCTCAGCCATGGCCTACTGCGAGACTACGGCTCCGAAGCCATTCGGGAGACTTTTGGGTCCCTCGCGGCGGCCCCCATTCTTTACAACAATCTGGGCCGCATCGATGGCGGTCCCCAGGGTGGGGCCGAGCTGGAGGGCGGCGCTATCGAGAGGGTCCAGGATGGGGCTCCGGATGCGGCAGGCGACGCCGGAACGGCAGGAGAGAAGGCCCCGACACCGGAGATTCCAGCGAACGAAGGACCCCTCTTCCACCGGAGCGGCGAGGCCACCGGCCGGTCTTCCGGGGACGATGCCCTTCGTACCCACTTGCTGGAGATCGAAGCGGCGGTGAGTGGGGATCGCCTCCAAGTGACCTGGGACTACAGCGCCAATCTTCATCGGGGCGAGACCATCGAAGCCCTCGCGGAGAATTTTCGTTCCCAGTTGCGCCAGCTCATCGCTCATTGTCTGTCTCCCCAGGCGGGAGGCTTTACGCCTTCGGACTTTCCACTGGCTCGTTTGGATCGGGCTCGTCTGGATCGGGCTCGTCTGGATCGGGCTCGCCCCGGTCAAGGTTCCTCCAGTCAGGGCGGCCCCAGTCGGGCTCTCCTCAGTCAACAGCAAGTGGACCAGCTGGCGGCATCGGCGCCGGACCTGGAAGATGTTTATCCCCTATCGCCCCTGCAGCAGGGCATGCTATTCCACGCCCTCTACGAGCCCGAGGAAGGCTTTTACATCGGTCAGTTGAGCACTGGCTTTCAAGGGCAGCTCGACCACGAGGCCTTCCGCCAAACTTGGCAACGACTGCTGCGTCGTCACACGGCCCTGCGGAGCACCTTTCGCTGGCAGGAGTTGGAGGCGCCACTGCAAGTGGTCCACGAGGATCCCCAGATCCCTTTCCGGGTCGAGGACTGGCGTGATCTCGAAGCGGAGCAGCGGGGGGAGAAGCTCCAAGACTATTTGCGCACCGATCGAGCCGAGGGCTTCGACTTGCAGCGGGCGCCCCTCATGCGGGTGTTATTGGTGCGAGTAGAAGACGAGCTCTACCAACTGGTGTGGAGCTTCCATCAAATGCTTTTAGACGGCTGGAGCCTCGGCTTGGTGTTCGAGGAGTTCTACGCCCTCTACGAGGCGGCGCGCCAGGGCAAGGACCTAGCCTTGCCGGAGCCACCGCCCTTCCGGGACTTCATCGCCTGGTTGGAAAGCCAGGATCGCGACGGGGCGGAAGAGTTCTGGCGCCAGGAGTTGGCGGGCTTCGCGTCGCCGACGCCCCTGGCGGCCGATTTTCCCGCCAGCGGCAGCGGTGCTCGGGAGGGAGAGCACCTGGAGCTATCCCGGGACCTGCCGGCCGAGTTGAGTCGTCGCATCGATGCCCATGTGCGCCGTCAGCGCATGACTCTCAACACCTTTGTGCAGGGAGCCTGGGCCCTGTGGCTGGGGCGTCAGGCTATGGCCGATGAGGTGGTCTTCGGCGCGACGGTTTCCGGCCGGCCGCCGGAATTAGTGGGCGTGGAGGACATGGTGGGTGCCTTTATCAACACCTTGCCGGTACGGGTACCACTGCCCCCGCTGGAGAAGGTCGGTGCTTGGCTGGAAGGCCAGCAGGAACGCACTTCCCGGCTACAGCAATATGAGTACAGCTCCCTTGGGGAGATTCAGCGTTGCAGCGAAGTGCCGCAGGCGGAGAGCCTTTTCCACAGCCTCATGGTGTTTCAAAACCACCCGGGGGCCCGCACTGGGGGTGGTGAGGAAGGGGCTCCGGCGCAGCCCTCGGAGGCAGCCATTTCCGTTGGCGAAGCCTCGACGGAGGAGCGCTCGAACTTCGCTCTCACTCTGGTGGTCAATCCCGGTGAGGAGCTCAATCTGGAGCTCGCCTACGACTCCGGGAGCTTTGAGAACACCACCTTGGCAAGGGCCTTGGAATCTCTGGAGTCCCTCCTCGACCAACTCCTGGAAAGTGACCGCACCTTAGCCGAGCTCTCCGTGCTCAGCGCCGCCCAACGGCACCAGCTCACCGTCGAATGGTCCGTTGAGGGGGCCGGCGAAGTGGCAGCCGGTTCGATGGACTCTTCGGTTCCTGTGCGGCCATCGGTGCCTTCTCAGCAGGACGGCGAGGCCTTCATCACGGACCGGTTGAGCCATCACAGTTTCCAACAACCCAGCGCTGTGGCCCTGGAATTTGGCGATGAGAGCCTGACCTATGGCGAGTTGGAAGGCCGCGTGGCACAGCTGACGGGTCGTCTGGTAGCCATCTTGGCGTCCCGAGAGATGGAGATAGAGGTAGATGCAGGTGCAGGCATTGGTTCAGATCAAGAGCCGACGGAGAGGCTGGTGGGGATCTGCCTGGAACGCTCCTTCGACATGGTCGTGGCCACCCTAGCTACCCTGCGAGCTGGCGCCGCCTTCGTGCCTCTGGATCCGGCCTATCCACAGCAGCGCCTGGAGTTTTTGGTGCGGGACTCGGGCCTAACGGCCTTGATCTCCCGCAAGAGTCTCCTGGACGGCCTCGACCTCGATCTTGGTTTCGGTTTAGAGGACTCAGTTGATTCGGGGGACTCGGAGAGGACAGCCGAACAAGCCGCTGAAGAGTCCACTCCGGCGATCCAGCTCCTGGACCTCGACGCACCCCCACCGGCGATGCCCACCTCGCAGACTGAGCTCGAGGCGGCGGGAGATGTGGAGACTCCCGAGGTCAGCCCTGGAGACCTGGCTTACGTCATCTATACCTCCGGCACCACGGGAACCCCCAAGGGAGTCTTGGTGGAGCGGGGCAGTCTCACCCACACCTTGGCAGCGGCCCAGCAGCGGTTCGGTTTCCGCGGCGATGACCGCATCCTCTATTTGGCTCCTTTCTCCTTCGACATCTCCTTGTTCGAGTCCCTGGCGGTGCTCGCCGCGGGAGGCACCGTGCGCATCCTGGAGCGGCAGGAGATTCTCGAGATGGATCGGCTCTTGGGCCGGCTTCGGGAGGCCACGGTTCTCCATGCGGTGCCCACTCTCATGCGCCAGTTAGTGGATGCGGTGGGCTCTCTGGAGCCCCCTTCCCTGGAGTCCCTGCGGCGGATCTTCGTCGGTGGAGATCGAGTGCCTTCTCCTCTCCTGGGAGATCTCCAACGAGCCTTTCCCTCCGCCCGAGTGGAGGTTCTCTACGGCCCCACCGAGGCGACCATCATTTGCGCTAGCTTCCCGGTGCCCCGGCCCTGGGAGGGCGGCGTTGGGTTTGCTGCCAACCCCATTGGCCGCCCCCTCCCCGGTTCCCACCTGGAGATCCTCGACGCCCACCGCTCGCCGGTGGCCTTGGGAGTTCCCGGTGAGTTGGCCGTCGCCGGTCCCGGTGTGGCTCGGGGCTATTTGGGCCGGCCGGAGCTGAGTGCCGAAAGCTTCGTCGAGATTCGCGGACGGCGGTTCTATCGCACCGGGGACAAAGTTCGCTGGAATGGGTGCGGTGGGTTGGAGTTCCTGGGCCGGGTGGACGAGCAGGTGAAGATTCGCGGTTTCCGCATCGAGCCCGGCGAGATCGAAGCCCAGTTGGAAGCCCATGGAAGCGTGGGCCAGAGTGTGGTGGTCGCCCACCGCTTTGATTCTTCTTCCGGTCGTGAGGCCGGTAGCGAGACGGGCGACCTACGCCTGGTGGCCTATGTGGCGCCGCCACAAGGGGTAGACGGGGGAAACCGGCCAACCCCTGGCGAGCTGCGGACCTACCTGGAAGCTCATCTCCCGGCTCACCTGGTACCGGCTCTCTTCGTGCCTTTGGACAGCCTACCCCTGTCCCCCACCGGTAAGGTGGATCGGCGCCGTTTGCCGGAGCCCCAGGTAGGAGCCGACCAGACTATCGCCGACTACGAGGCTCCCCGTACGGAGCGGGAGCAAGCCCTGGCGGAGGTCTGGAAATCGGTGCTCAAGGCGGAGCAAGTTGGCCTCCGGGACAACTACTTCGAGCTCGGTGGGGATTCCATCCTCAGCATTCAGATTTCTTCCCGGGCCGCCCGGGCGGGTATTCACATCACCCCACGGCAGATCTTCGAGCACCCCACGGTGGCTGCCCTGGCGCGGGTGGCGGGCAGTGCCGCCATCGAGGCGGAGCAGGGGCTGGTGGAAGGACCGGTCACCCTCCTACCCATCCAGCGCTCCTTTCTGGAAGCCGCACCGGTGGCCCCGCACCATTTCACCCAGCGGGTGTTGCTGGAGGTGCGCCGCACTCTGGAGCCTAGAGACGCTGCGGCGGTGGTGGCAGCGGTGCTCCGTCAGCACGACGCCCTGCGCCTGCGCTTCGAGGCCACCGAGAACGGCTGGTCCGCTGTGGGGCAGGGAATGCCTGCCCAACTGCCTCTCTATGGAGTGGACCTCTCGGCCCTCCAAGAAGAACACCAAGCAGCCCAGGTGGAGCAGGTCGCAGCAGCCATGCAGAAGAGCTTGAGCTTGACCGGAGGGGAGTTGTTCACAGTCACCCTCATGAACCTCGGGGCGGCGCCGGCACGGCTATTGGTGACGGCTCATCACCTGGTGGTGGACGACGTCTCCTGGGACGCCCTCCTGGAAGATCTTCAGCAAGCCTATGAGCTGAGCGCCGCCGGAAAGGCTGTGGAATTGCCGCCGAAGACCACCAGCTTCGCTGCCTGGTCGGCGAAGTTGGCAGAGCTCGCCGCTACCGAGGCCTGGGCTGAGGAACGGGACCTGTGGCTGGAGGAGGGGCGTCGTCAGGTGCCGCCGCTGCCCAGGGACGGCGCCGCCACGACATCTCCGGGAGAGGCTTCCCTGGGAGCTGCTGAAACCGTGGAACGGTCTTTGGGAGAAGAGCCCACCGGTTCCCTGCTCCACGATGTACCGCCGGTCTACCGCACTCGCATCGACGAGATCTTGCTCGCTGCCTTGGCGACGGCCTTCGCTCCGTGGACCGGTAGCCGAAGCCTCCTGGTGGACATCGAAGGCCATGGCCGCGAAGAGATCTTCGACGACGTCGATTTGACCCGCACCGTCGGTTGGTTCACCGCGGCCTACCCGGCTCTTGTCGCGTTGCCTCCTGAGCTGGCTCCTGAGCTGTCTCGGGAGCTGGCTGGGGAGGGAGATCTGGGAGCCGGGCTGCTGGCGGTCAAGGAACAGTTACGGGCGATCCCCAACCGTGGTTTGGGCTATGGCCTGATGCGCTACCTGGGGCCGGTAGATCTGCAGCAGCAGCTAGCCCAGCTGCCCGCCGCCGAGGTGCTCTTCAACTACGCCGGTCAACAGCAGGGAGAAGGGGAGGAACCGGAAGCCGCCGGCGGGGAAGAGCCGGTCTTTCTCATCGCCCGGGAAGATGCTGGTGCGGAGCGCAGCCCCGAAGCGCGGCGGGAGCACTCCTTGGAGGTCTTGGCAGAGGTTCGAAAAGGACGGCTCGAGGTGGAGTGGGTGTTCAGCCCGTCGCTGCACCGGCGCCAAACCGTAGAAACGCTGGCGGATGCCTTCATGGCCGCCCTGGAAGCTCTCATCGCCCACTGCTTGCTGCCCTCGGCGGGAGCGGTGTCGGCTGCCGACTTCGAGTTAGCGAATTTGGACGACGAGAAATTGGATGTCTTATCGGACGCCCTGGGGGATGCCGACGAGGATGACGACGACGATGATGATGATTTCGATTACTGACGGTAGGGACGGGAAGGTAGAAGGGTTAGAACGGCTATGGCGATGAAGAATGTGGAGGACGTCTACCCGCTGTCACCGATGCAGCGGGGGATGCTCTTCCACTCCCTGTACTCCCCTGGGGAAGGGGTCTATGTCACCCAGATGAGCTGCGAGCTGGTGGGGGATTTGGATCTGGAGGTGCTCAAAGGAGCCTGGGCTCGGGTCATCGAACGCCATGCCATCTTGCGCACCGGCTTCGCCGTGGATGGCCTGGAAGAGCCTCTGCAGGTGGTGCGTCGCAAAGCCCGTCTCAAGGTACGCCACGAGGATTGGCGCCCCTATTCGGAAGGGGAGAGGGAAGATCGTTGGCGGCGGTTCGTGGCCGCGGACCGCAAGCATGGCTTCGATCTCACCAAGGCGCCGCTGATGCGTTTCGCCCTGTTTCAGGTCGACGCGGAGCTGCATCGCTGCCTGTGGACCTCCCACCACATCCTGCTGGACGGCTGGTGCCTGTCGGTGTTGCTGGAAGAGTTGCAGATCCTTTACGAAGCGGGGCGCCGGGGTCACAAAGTACATCTGGACGAGCCCCCTCCCTACAAGAACTACATCGCCTGGTTGCAGGAGCAGGACGCCGCCGCCGCAGAGACCTATTGGAGCCGTCGTCTCGAGGGCTTCGAAGAAGTGGTCCCCGGCTTGCTCTCGGCGCCCCACCAAGGTGGGGTCCAAGAAGCAGATCCGGAAGACAGGGGAGAGGAAGAACCGCAGGAATCGAATACCCCCAAGGCGGATCACGGTGAAGGGAGCCTGGTTCTGTCGCAGCAGGAGACGGAGGATCTCAGCGCTTCTGCCCGACGCCTCGGCCTTACCGTCAACACCTTGGTGCAGGGAGCCTTCGCCCTCTTACTCAGTCGCTACACGGATCGCCGGGAAGTGATCTACGGGGTGGTGGTCTCCGGTCGACCGGCCCAGTTGCAAGGGGTCGATGACATTCTCGGGCTGTTCATCAACACCTTGCCCTTTCGCGTCGGCATCGCGCCGAGGTATCTGGTCGGGGAATGGTTAGAAGGTCTGCAATCTCATCTTGCGGAGATGCGCCAATTCGAGCACTCGGCCCTGACGGATATCCAGCGCTGGAGCAGCATTCCTCCGGGAGAGCCTCTGTTCGAAAACATCATCGCCTTTCAGAACGCACCGGCGGTGGGGGATGACGGCGATCCAGAGCAAGCCAGCGATCCAGTGCAGGGCGGCGAGGAGCCCAGTCTGCGCATCCGCGGCATGCACAGCGAAGAGAGAGTGGGCTACGAGCTTTCCTTCGCCATCGAGCCCGGGGAGGAGTTGGAGCTCACCGCTTCCTACTCACGCTCCCATCTCTCCCAGGTTTCCGTGGATCGAGCTCTGAGTCATTTCTGCAATCTCCTTTTGGGTCTGTCAGCGGCAGGCAAAAGCTCTCCCTTGGGGCAGGTGGCGATGCTCTCGGCGGCGGAACGGGGCCAGCTGCTACATCAGTGGAACGACATTTCTCCGCCGGGAAAGGTCGTTCTATCTGGTGAAACGACCAGAACGAAGAATCTCTTGGAGCTCATCTCTGGCCAAGTGGCGGAGCGGAAAGGCGAGACCGCCTTGGTCTTCGAGCATCAGGGAGAAGCGGAGATTTGGACCTATGGAACCTTGCTCCAGGAGTGGCAGGCCCTAGGGGCAGATCTGAAAGCTCTGGGCGTGGGACCGGAGGTCACCGTGGCGGTCTCCCTGCCCAAGGGGCCCCAGGCAGTCATGGCTTTTCTGGCAGTGTTGGAAGCGGGAGGCTGCTACCTGCCCATCGATCCCGCCTATCCGGCGGAGCGCATCCAATTCATGCTGCGAGACTCCCAGGCTCGCTGGGTGCTCACCCTGCGCAGCTTGGCCGGTGAGCTCGGTCTGGAGGAGACGTCCTCCGAGGCCACCCAGGCCCTATGTTTGGATGACGACCCGTGCTTGGATGAGGACCCGTGTCCGGATGACAACTTGAGCGCCTCCTGGCGAGGTCGGCACCAGGGCTCCGAGAGGGTGCCGCCGGATGCCAGGCAGGCGGCTTACACCATCTACACCTCCGGCTCCACCGGGCAACCCAAGGCGGTGGTGTTGACCCACGGAGGCTTGGCCCACCTGGTGCTAGCCCAGGGGGAGGCCTTCGAGCTGCAGCCGACGAGCCGAGTGCTGCAATTTGCCTCCCTCTCCTTCGACGCGTCCATTTCGGAGATGGCGGTCACCCTGGCCTCCGGCGCAGCCCTATGCATCGCTACCGGTGACGATGTTCTTCCAGGGCCTTCCTTCCCCGCCCTGTTGAGGCGTTTGGAGATCACTCACGTGACCTTGCCGCCCTCGGCCTTGGCGGTGATTCCAGCGGAGGAAGTGGAGGGCATTCGGGTACTGGTTTCTGCGGGTGAGCCCCTATTGGCGGCTCAGGCGAAGGCTTGGGCGGATCGTCGCCGCATGCTCAACGCCTACGGCCCCACGGAAGCGACGGTGTGCGCCACCTGGGGAACGGTGTCTTTCGGTGCGGAGGATTCCCAGGAGCCCACTCCCGCCATTGGGCGCCCCTTGGCAGGGGTGAGCTGCTATGTGCTGGACCAAGGTTTGCGTCCCCTGCCCGTGGGCGGTGCTGGGGAATTGTTCATTGGCGGCGCCGGAGTCGGTCGGGGCTATGCTCGTCGGCCCGCCGTGACCGCCGAGAAGTTCGTGCCGGATCTCTTCTCCGGCCGGGCGGGAGCTCGCCTCTATCGATCCGGAGACCGGGTTTCCTGGAGACCCGACGGCCAGCTTCGCTTCCATGGTCGCTTGGATCACCAGGTGAAGATTCGCGGTTTTCGCATCGAGTTGGGGGAGATCGAGAACGTCCTCGCCTCCCATCCGGCCCTCTCCCAGGCCGCTGTACGTGCCTTTTCCGAGTCGGGGGGGCGCAGTCGTTTGGTGGGCTATTTCGTGGTTGCCAAGGGGGCGGATGGGGAGACCCAGCCAGGGGTCGACCAGCTGCTGGAACACGCTCGCGGTCAGTTGCCCGACTACATGGTGCCGGCGGCTCTGGTGGAGATCGCCCAACTCCCCCTCACTCCCAACGGCAAGGTGGATCGGGATGCTCTGCCGGAACCGGAGGTATTGGGCCGCGGTGGCGCTGCCCCCCGAACCCCCACGGAGCAGATCTTGGCGGGGTTGTGGGAAGACGTCCTGAAGGTGGAGCAGGTGGGGCGGAAAGATGACTTCTTCGTCCTCGGCGGTCATTCGCTACTAGCCACCCAGCTGGTGTCCCGCATCCGCAAGAGCTTTCAGGTGGACTTGCCCCTGCGGGACCTTTTCGAGGCGCCCCTGCTCCTGGACCAAGCGGCGGCGGTGGAGGCGGTGCAGCGTTCCTCTCAGGGCCGCTCCGTCCCGGCCTTGGTACCTACTTCCCGGGAAGGAGTGTTGCCCCTCTCCTTTCCCCAGCGCCGCCTGTGGTTCCTGGATCAGCTATCGCCGGGCAGTGCCGCCTACAACATGCCCATGCCCATGCGGGCTCGGGGACCCTTAGAGCTCTCAGCGGTGGCTGCTGCTCTCAGCGGCGTCGTCGAGCGCCACGAAATCCTGCGCACTCGCTTCGTAAGCGGGGCGGAAGTCGACGGCGACGAAGCTCGCCAAGTGGTCGATCCCCCCAGGCCGGTGCCGGTACCCGTGGTGGATCTTTCGGACCTGCCGGAGGCCCGCCGGGAGCCCGAGGCCCGCAGGCTCCTGGAGACGGAAGCTCAGTTGCCCTTCGACCTGGCCCGGGGCCCCCTGCTGCGCGCCTCGGTGTTGCGCTTCGGCCCGGAGGAGTGCTGGATTCTGGCCACGCTGCACCACATCGTCACCGACGGGTGGTCCATGGGCATTCTGGTGGACGAGGTGGCTTACTTCTACGGCGAGGCCCTCAGTGAGGCTCCGGGTTCCTTGGTAGGACCGGACGGCAACCCCCGGGAGCTGCCCCAGCTGCCGATTCAATACGCCGATTTTGCAGCTTGGCAGCGTGGCTGGTTGAAAGGCGATGTGCTGGCCGCGGAGCTCGGCTATTGGCGCCAGCAGCTGGGAGCCTCGCCGGCGGGAGAGGACGAACCGGATCTGCCCTCTGCGGATCTACCGGTGCTCGAGCTGCCCACCGACCGGCCCCGCTCCCAGGCCGAAGATTTTGCCGCCGGAGATCGTTCCACTCTGCTCCCGGCAGAGTTGTCGGCTCGTCTCCAGGGCATCGGACGCAAGCGGGGGGCGACTCTGTTCATGACCCTCCTGAGCGCTTTTCAGGCCCTTCTCTCCCAGCTCTCCGGGCAGCGGCGTATCGCCGTCGGCTCTCCCATCGCCGGCCGCAACCATTTGGCCACGGAGGGGCTCATCGGCTTTTTCGTCAACACCCAGGTGCTGTCCACGGACCTTTCCGGCGATCCCACCTTCCTGGAGTTGGTAGATCGAGCCCGGAAGGTCTGTCTCGGCGCCTACGCTCATCAGGACATGCCCTTCGAGAAGTTGGTCGAGGAATTGGCGCCCAGTCGAGAGGAAGAGCACTCGCCTCTGTTTCAGGTGATGTTTACCTTGCAGAACGCGCCGGAGCAGCCGCTGAAGATTCCGGATCTGGAGTTGACTCCCTTGGAAGACGAGGAGCGCACGGCCAAATTCGACCTGGTGCTCCAAGCGGAGGAGACCGAGCCGGGGCTGGATCTCTTCTTGGATTTCCGTCGCGCCCTCTTCGATGGCACCACCATGGAGCGCTTGTTGCGCCGATTCGGCAATTTGCTGTCGACCCTGGCCGCCGAACCGGGGCTGCGGCTCTCCCAATTGCCGACCCTGGGTGCCGTGGAACGTCACCAGCTGCTGGTGGAATGGACCGAATCGGAGCGGCCCTATCCCCGGGAAGCCTCCCTGGCGGAGCTCTTTGCTAAACAGGCCGTCGCGACTCCGCTGGCGGTGGCGGTCAGCGAAGGGGCAGTGGAGTGGAGCTACGAAGAGTTGCGCCACAAGGCCCGGGGCTTGGCCCTGGCTCTATCGGCCCGGGGCGTTCAGCGCGGTCAGCGAGTCGGCCTGTGCTTCCAGCGAGGGGCCGAGATGGTGGCGGCGATTCTCGGCGTGGTGGAAGCGGGGGCCGTGTACGTGCCCTTGGACCCGGCCTACCCGGTGGAGCGCCTGCGCACCATGAGCGACGACGCGGAGCTCTGTCTGGTCCTGCGTCACGGGGAAGAGGAGTTGGAAGGCGCGTTTCCCCAAGGGGTGCCGGTGGTCTCTCTGGAAGAGATTCTCGTCAAGGATGGGAGCTTGGGAGCTGCCAGCGAGCCCTCTTCTCTCCCAGGCATGGCCACCAGCTATGGCGGCGACCTGGCCTACGTCATGTACACCTCCGGTTCCACGGGGCGTCCCAAGGGCATCGGCATTCCCCATCGGGCCGTGAGTCGTCTGGTTCTCGGGACGGACTACGTCCATTTGACCGCCGCGGACCGGGTGGCCCAAATTGCCAACATCTCCTTCGATGCGGCCACCTTCGAGATTTGGGGAGCCCTGCTCAACGGTGCCCGATTGGTCGTCCTACCCCGGGACCTCACCCTCAGTCCCGAAGCCTTGGGCCGAGCCCTCGGGGAGGAGAAGATCAGCTCTCTCTTTCTCACCACCGCTCTCTTCAATCAGCTGGCCCGGGAAGCGCCGGACGCTTTCCGCAGCGCTCGCTACGTGTTGTTTGGTGGGGAACAGGTGGACCCAGCGGCGGTGCGGCGGGTGTTGGAACACGGAGCCCCCCAGCGGTTGTTGCACGTCTACGGCCCGACGGAGAACACCACTTTCAGCACTTGGCAAGTGGTGCAGGAGAGCCCCAAGGAAGCCTGGACGGTGCCCATCGGTGGCCCGGTCGCCAATAGCTGGCACCGGGTTTTGGACCCCCGATTGGAGGCCGTGCCCCAGGGGGTCCATGGTGAGCTCTGCCTGGGTGGGGACGGTTTGGCGGTGGGATATCTGGGGCGCCCGGCTCTCACCGCCCAGCGCTTCGTTCCGGATGCAGAAGCTGGAGGCCGGGGGCCAGCGGGAGGGCGTCTCTACCGCACCGGCGACCGGGTACGGCTCTTGACCGATGGCGCGGTGGAATTCCTCGGCCGGTTCGACGACCAGGTGAAGATTCGAGGTTTCCGCATCGAGCCGGGAGAGGTGGAAGCGGTGCTTGGCGATTGTCCTCAGCTCGCCGAAGCGGTCGTTCTGGTGCGCCAGGACACGCCGGGGGATCGTCGCCTGGTGGCCTATGCAGTCCCCCAGCCAGAGCAGCCAGACCAGCCCGGCCAGCCAGGCCCGTCAGACCAGCCAGTCACGGTGGAGGATCTGCGCAGCTTTCTCTCCGAGCGCCTGCCCGCCTACATGGTGCCCACCGCTTTCGTCTTGCTGGACGCCTTGCCCCTGACCGCCAACGGCAAAGTGGATCGGCGAGCTCTCCCGGCGCCGGAACGCCACGGCCAGGGAGCCTTGGCCCCGCGGACCCAGACAGAGCAGATCCTGGCCGCCACTTGGCAGGAAGTTCTGGGCCTCGAGGAGCTGGGAATGGAAGAGAACTTCTTCGAGTTGGGGGGCCACTCCCTACTGGCTACCAAGGTGGTTTCCCGCCTGCGCCACGCGCTGCGCGCCGAAGTGCCATTGCGGGCGCTGTTCGAGAACCCCACGGTCGCTTCCCTGGCACCGGTGGTGGAGGCGGCACTGCGCTCGGGCCAGGGCTTCGAGAAACCGGCTTTGGAAGCGGCGCCGCGGGACGGTGAGCTCCCCCTTTCCTTCGCTCAACAGCGGTTGTGGTTCATCGACCAGCTGGAACCGGGAACGGCGGCCTACAACATGCCCTTGCCGCTGCGCGCCGAGGGCCCCCTGGACCCTCGCGCCGTGGAAGAGAGCCTCGGAACGGTGATCCGCCGTCACCAGAGCCTTCGCACCCGCTTCTTGATTCGCGATGGCCAGCCTCGTCAGGAAGTGATGGCGCCGCCAGCGAGCTGGGCTCTGCCGGTGGTCGATCTCAGCGGCCTCCCCGAAGATGTGGCACAGGCTCGGGTGCGGACCTTTGTGGAGCGAGACGCCGCCGCTGGGTTCGATCTTCAGGAGGGGCCGCTACTGCGGGCTTCCTTGCTGCGCCTGTCCCCTCAAGAGCACGCGGTGCTCTTCAACATGCACCACATCGTCGGTGACGGTTGGTCCATGGGCCTCCTGGTGGAGGAGGTCTCAGAGATCTACCGGGCGAGCCTGGAAGATCGTCAGCCGGATCTACCGGATCTGCCGGTGCAATACCCGGATTTTGCCGTCTGGCAGCGGAGCTGGTTGAGGGATGAGGTGCTGCAAAAGGAGTTGGAATATTGGCGCGGGCAGCTCGAGGGATCCCCAGCGGTGCTGGATCTACCCTTCGATCGGAGCCTCGCCGCGGAGACTTCGCCAGCAGCGGGAGATCGCACTCACTCCCTGGCAGAAGAGGTCCGACAGCTGGTCCACCGCCGGGGCCGGGAATTGGGGTTGACCCCGTTCATGATGACCCTGGCGGCAGCACAATTATTGCTGAGCCGCATCTGTGGCCAAGGCAAGATTCCCGTCGGCACTCCCATCGCCGGACGAGGAGAGCTGGGAACGGAAGACCTGATCGGTTTCTTCGTCAATACCTTGGTGGTCTCCACGGACGTCGCCGCCGCGGCCACCTTCGGGGATCTTCTCGAACAGGTTCGAGAACGCACCTTGGATGCCCAAGCTCACCAGGACATTCCCTTCGAGAAATTGGTCGAGGAGTTTCACCAGGACCGGGAAGCAGAGGAATCTCCGCTGTTTCAAGTCATGTTCACGGCGGAAGCCTCCGAGAGCGAGCCCCTGGACCTGCCGGACCTGCGCCTCTCGCCGCTGGAGGCGGAAGAGGGCACGGCGAAATTCAATTTGTCGCTGCTGGCTCGGGAGCAGCACGGCGTGCTGGAACTGGCAGCCGAATATAAGAAGGCCCTGTTCGATGCGACGTCCATAGAGCGTCTGCTCGGTCATTGGGGCGAGCTGCTGCACGCCGGCTTGGAGCGGCCGGACCTGCCCCTGAAGGCCCTGCGCTTCGGCAGCGCGGCTCAACGTCAGCAATTGACTTTGGAATGGGCCGGGACCGACTCCGCCTATCCCCGGGAGGCCACTTTGCCGGAGCTCTTCGAGGAGCAAGCGCGACGGCAGCCGGAAGCGGTGGCCTTGGTCATTGGGCAGGAGCAGCTGACCTATGGTGATTTGGATCGCCGCGCCAACGCCTTGGCTCATCGCCTGGTGGCCCTTGGTGTGGAGACCGAGGACCGGGTCGGCCTGTGTTTGGAGCGCAGTCTGGAGATGGTGGTGGCGACCCTGGGGATCCTCAAGGCCGGCGGTGCTTACCTTCCTTTGGATCCGGAGTATCCCCAGGATCGGTTGCAGTTCATGGCCGCCGACGGCGGGGTCCGGCTGGCGCTGGTGACAGCGGATCTGGCACCCCGCCTGGAAGGTTTGAAGGGGCTCGAGTTGGAGCTATTGGAGCCGTCCAGGGAAGGCTCATCGGACTCAGACTCCCTTTCTGACGCATCGGAGGCTCCGCCAGCGATCAACAGGGAGGCTCACCAACTGGCCTACGTCATGTACACCTCCGGTTCTACGGGCCGTCCCAAGGGGGTGGCCATCCCTCATCGGGGAGTCATTCGCCTGGTGCGCCAGGCCGATTATCTGGAGATCTTGCCGGACGAAGTGTTTCTCCAATTGGCTCCGACCTCCTTCGATGCGGCGACTCTGGAGCTGTGGGCTCCTCTGCTCCATGGCGCCCGCTTGGTTTTGGCCCCGCCCTCCACCCCGAGTCTCGATTCCATCGCCTCCGCCGTCGCCGACCACGGCGTCACGACGTTGCATCTCACCGCGGGCTTGTTTCACCTCATGGTGGACGAGCGCCTCGAGGATTTGTCGGGACTGCGCAACCTGCTAGCGGGGGGAGATCTGTTGTCGCCAGCGCGGGTTCGGCGGGTGGTGGAGATGGAGTCGGGGCCCCAGCAGATCGCCTGCTATGGCCCTACCGAGAGCACTACCTTTGCCGCTTGTCACCGTTTTCGTCGCGGCGAGGTGGTGGAAGGTACGGTGCCCTTGGGCCGACCCATCGCCGACACCCGCATCTATCTGGTGGACCGCCACTTGGAGCTCGGGCCCATGGGGGTTAGCGGCGAGTTGGTGATCGGTGGCGACGGCTTGGCGCGGGGATATTGGGGCCGACCGGCCCTGACCGCGGAACGCTTCGTACCGGATCCCTTTCCCCAGAACGGGTCTGCTTCGGGGGGTGGGCGTTTGTACCGCACCGGGGACCGAGCCCGCTGGACGGCTCAAGGCGTGCTGCGCTTCGAGGGGCGTTTCGATGACCAGGTGAAGATTCGCGGTTACCGCATCGAGCCGGGAGAGGTTTCCGCTGCCTTGGCGGAGCACCCAGCTTTGGAGGCTTCGGCGGTGGTGGTACGCACGGACCCCCAAGGAGACAAGCGGCTGGTGGGATACGCGGTGCCGGCCAAGGGCGAAGGGGGGGGCAGACCATCGGTGGATGGCTCATCGGTGGATGGCGACGCGGTGCGGGATTGGTTGGAAGAGCGCCTGCCGGGGCATTTGGTGCCGTGGAGAGTCCTGCTGTTGGACTCCCTACCCCTGACCGCCAACAGCAAATTGGATCGGGACGCTCTCCCGGACCCGGCCCAGCTCGCCGGGGAGGGCGGCGGCTATCTGGCTCCCCGAGATCAGGCAGAAGAATTGGTGGCGGGCATTTGGGCCGAGGTTTTGGGCCTCGAACGAGTCGGTTCCCGAGATGACTTTTTCGCCTTGGGGGGGCACAGCTTGTTGGCCACCCAAGTCATGGCCAGGTTGCGAGGAGCCCTGGGGGTCGAGGTTCCCCTGCGGGAGATCTTCGATCACCCGACCGTGGCTGGCCTCGCATCGGCGGCCCAGAAGACCTTGGAAGAAGGGCGCGGCGTGGTGGTGCCGAAGATCGAGGCGATGCCGCGGGAAGGCACCTTCCCTCTCTCCTTTGCCCAGCAGCGCCTGTGGTTCATCGAGCAATTGGATCCGGGAAGCCCGGCCTACAACATGCCTATGCCTTTGCGCGCTAAAGGTCACCTGGACATCGACATTCTCGAGGCGGGCCTGAGCGTCATGCTAGGCCGCCACGAGGTTCTGCGCAGCCGCTATGTGGACCGAGGCGGCGAGCCGGTGCAGGAGATCGCAGCGCCGACGCCGATGATCTTGCCGGTGGTGGAGCTGAGTGGTCTCGAGGAGGCTGATCGTCAAACCGAGATGATGCATTGGGTGCGCCGAGAAGGAGCGCGCCCCTTCGATCTGACCTCCGGTCCTATGATGCGGGGTTGGCTGCTGCGCCTCGCTCCCCAGGACCACATGGTCCTGTTCTCCATGCACCACATCGCCAGCGATGGCTGGTCTATGGGGGTGTTGGTGGACGAGGTTTCGGAGCTCTACGGGGCGCTGCGCAAGGGGACGGAGCCGGATCTCGATCCCTTGCCCATTCAATACGCCGACTTCGCCCATTGGCAGCGGGGTTGGTTGCAAGGGGAGGTTTTGGAGGGGCAGCTTCAATACTGGCGGGACAGCTTGGCGGGGGCTCCCCCGGTGCTGGAGCTGCCCACCGACCGGCCCCGACCGGAAGACCCCCAGCGGCGGGCCGCCTCGGTGGATCTGGAGCTTTCCGAACAGCTCTCCGCCGGCCTCCGGCAACTCAGCCGCCGGGGCAGCGCAACCCTGTTCATGACTCTGACGGCGGCTCTCCAATGGCTGCTCGGTCGTCTGAGCAGCCAGGACGATGTCAGCGTGGGCACCCCCACCGCTGGCCGTACCTTGGAAGAGGTGGAGAATCTCATCGGGTTCTTCGTCAATACACTGGTGCTGCGGGCGCGGTTCCTGCCGGGGGATACCTTCCTTTCCCTGCTGGAAAGGGTGCGAGAGACCGTGCTGGAAGCCCAGGCTCACCAACACTTGCCCTTCGAGCGGTTGGTGGAGGAGCTGCAACCCCAACGGGACCTGGATCACCCTCCCTTGTTCCGGGTGATGTTCGCGTTGCAGAACACTCGGGAGGGCCAGTTGGAGCTCGGCGAGCTGCAATTGGAGCCCCTGGAAGAAGGGGGTGGAGTCGCCAAGTTCGACCTCAACATGATGATGGCGGACGACGGCGAGACCATATCCGGAGGGGTGGAATACGACACGGATCTCTTCGATGCCACTACGGTACGTCGCCTGCTGGATCACTACCAGTATCTGCTGGAGCAGCTTGCCGAGGCACCGGATCGTCCGTTGGTAGACCTGGCCACGACCAGCGCGGCGCAGCGGCATCAGCTGATCACAGAGTGGTCCGGAACCGTCACGGACTATCCCCGGGATGCCTCTGTGCCGGATCTCTTTTCCCAGCAGGCGGCGGCTCGGCCGGGGGCTGTGGCTCTGGTCTGCGGTGAAGGGCGGCTCACCTATGAGGAGCTGGATCGGCGAGCCAATGGGTTAGCTCGGCAGCTGGTGGAGTTGGGAGTCGGGGTGGAGGATCGGGTCGGTCTGTGCGCCGGTCGCAGCCTGGAGATGGTGGTAGCCACTTTGGGCATTCTCAAGGCGGGTGCCGCCTACGTGCCTTTGGATCCGGAGTATCCCCGCGAGCGGCTGCGTTTCATGGCCGAAGACTCGAGGCTTGCCGTCGTATTGGTGGCAGCGCAGCTGGCGACCGAGCTGGGAGAGCGGTTGGAGGGAATTCCGGGGCTGCGTTTGGAGCCTCTCGAAGAGGTTCCTGCGGGCGACGAAGCAGGGAGCGACATATTCGAGGCGGACGAGTTACCGCCCTTGCCAGTGCGCGCCGAGCAGCTCGCCTACCTGATGTACACCAGCGGTTCCACGGGTCGGCCCAAGGGAGTCGCCATTCCTCATCACGCGGTGGTGCGGTTGGTTCGCCAGACGAATTTCATGAACTTGGATGGAGCCGAGACTTTCCTGCAATTGGCCCCCATCTCCTTCGACGCCGCTACCTTGGAGCTGTGGGGTCCGCTCCTCAACGGTGGTCGCTTGGTGTTGGCTCCCCCCGGTGCTCCCAGCTTGGAGAGCCTAGGGGAGACCCTCGCTCGTCATGGCGTCACGAGCTTGTGGCTCACCGCGGGGCTCTTTCACCTCATGGTGGACGAACAGCTCCAAGCCCTGGCTCCGCTGCGTCAGTTGTTGGCCGGGGGAGACGTGCTGTCGCCGAGTCGGGCTCGCAAGGTCTTGGAGTTGGAGGCGGGGCCGCGGTTGATCAACGGTTACGGCCCCACCGAAGGAACGACCTTCACGGCGTGCCATAGAGTGGAGTGCGGTTCGTCCTCGGAGGCTGCCGTGCCCATCGGCCGTCCGGTGGCCAATACTCAGGTGTACGTCACCGACGGGAGGTTACAGCTTCAGCCCCTCGGTGTCGCTGGCGAGTTGCGCATTGCCGGGGAGGGCTTGGCGCGGGGGTATTGGGCCCAGCCAGCTTTGACTGCTGAGCGTTTCGTGCCGGATCCCTTCGGTGCCTTTGGGGGTCGCCTCTACGGCAGCGGCGACCGGGTGCGCTGGAGCGCTGCGGGTGTGCTGCGCTTCGAGGGACGCTTCGACGACCAAGTGAAGATTCGAGGCTATCGCGTCGAGCCCGGCGAGGTGGCCGCGGCCCTCGGAGAACACCCGGAGGTGGATTCCTCGGTAGCTCTGGTATTGCCGGCAGCTGGGGAGACGAGAGGAGATCTTCGCTTGGTGGCCTACGCGGTTTTGGCCGATGCAGTGTTGACCAATGCAGGGTTAACCTCTGAAGAACTGCCGGGTGACCAGGCCGAGGGGAACGAAGGGGAGGACCACCGGGAAGGGGCGGGTGGTCAGGAAGCGGGTCATGAAGAAGCGAGCCCTCAAGAAGCTGGCCACCAAGAAGCTGGCCAGCGATTGCGCACCTGGCTCGCCGATCGCTTACCTCCTCACTTGGTGCCTCAGGCGGTGGTGGTGTTGGAGGCTCTGCCCCTGACCGCCAACGGCAAAGTCGATCGTCAAGCTCTTCCCGTTCCGGAAGCGGTGGGTGGCGAAGCCCTGGTGGCCTACCGGGCACCCCGCACGGAAACCGAGCAGTTGGTCGCGGGGATCTGGGAAGAGGTCTTGGGGGTCGACCGGGTGGGGTCGGGCGACGACTTCTTTGTTCTCGGTGGCCATAGCTTGCTGGCCACTCAGGTCATGTCGCGGTTGCGGGGTGCCTTGGGGGTGGAAGTTCCATTACGGGAGCTCTTCGAGAGCCCCACCGTCGCGGGCTTGGCAGCGGCCGCCCAGACGGCTCTATTGGAGGGCCGCGGCGAGGCCTTGCCACCTCTCGAGGTAGCGTCCCGGGAGGGGAATCTCCCCCTCTCCTTCGCCCAACAACGCCTGTGGTTCATCGATCAATTGGAGCCGGACAGCCCGGCCTACAACATGCCCTTGCCGATGCGGGCCGAGGGGCCCCTCAATGTCCAGCGCATGGAGAAGAGCCTCAATCGCCTGGTGGAGCGCCACGAAGTCTTGCGCACCCGCTTCCTCTCCCAGGAGGGCTTGCCCTATCAGGTGATCGACCCACCGGCCCCCTTTCCTCTGCCCGTCATCGACCTACGGGCCTTGGAAAAGGAAGCTGCGGAAGGGGAGGCTCGCCGCTGGGTCGAGAAGGATGCGTTCCTGTCCTTCGACCTGGCCACCGGCCCGCTGCTGCGTTGTGCCCTGTTGCGCCTTGGCGATGAGGAGCATGTGAGCCTTTTTTCCATGCACCACATCGCCAGCGACGGCTGGTCTTTAGGGCTTTTGGTGGATGAAGTTTCCGAGCTCTATAGCGCCGCTGAAGCAGGGCGAGCCGCGGATTTGGTGGAGCTCCCCATTCAATATGGTGATTTCGCTGCCTGGCAGCGCGGTTGGTTGCAGGGTGAGGTATTGGAACGGGAGCTGGACTTCTGGCGTCAGCACCTAGCCGGCGCTCCACCTCTCCTGGAATTGCCCCTGGATCGACCGAGACCCGAGGAACCGACCCTGCGCGGGGCGACGGAAAACTTCGAGCTCGAACTGCCTCTTAGCCGCCGCCTAGGGGAGGTTTGCCGGCAGCACAGCGTCACTTCCTTCATGGCTCTGCTCAGCGCCTGGAGCGTCACCCTGTGGCGCTATTGCGGCCAGGCGGATGTGTTGGTGGGCACTCCCGTGGCCGGACGCACCCGCCTCGAGGTGGAGGACCTCATCGGCTTCTTCGTCAACACTTTGGTGGTGCGATCGGTGGTGCGGCCCCAGGAAACGTTTCTGGATCTCCTGAGTCAGGTGCGAGAGGCCTCTCTGGAGGCCCATTCCCACCAGGAGTTGCCCTTCGAGCGGCTGGTGGAGGAGTTGGTGGAAGACCGCACCCTCGACTACTCCCCTCTATTTCAGGTGATGTTCGCCTTCCAGAACTTCCCCGAGTCCTCCGGCATGGAGTTACCGGGGCTGCGGCTATCTCCCTTGGAAGCCGAGGAATCGGTGGCCAAATTCGATCTCAATTTAGGGTTGCGGGGAGAAGGAGAGAGGATCGAGGGAGGGCTCGAATATGCCACCGAGTTGTTCGACAACACCACGATCCAGCGTCTCCTAGCCTCCTTCCAGTCGACCCTTGGGGTTCTTTTGCAGCAGCCGGATCTCCTCTTGGGAGACCTGCCGGGCCTCGCTGCCGCAGAGCGTCATCAGCTGCTGGTGGAGTGGAACGATCCGGCCCCGAGTCCTGGAACACTCAGCCCTGGAACACCGAGCCCTGGAACACTCAGCCTTGGTACACCGAGCCCTGGGATGCTGGGCCCTGAGTCGGCGAGCACTACCCCAGAGACACTGCACGACCTGGTCTTGGCTCAGGTGCGGCGTAGCCCTCAGGAGGTGGCGGTGGTGAGCGGGGAAGAAGAGCTCACCTACACTCAGCTGGAGGAAGCCTCGGCTCGTCTCGCTGCTGCCCTGGCAGCGCTGGGCGTCGGTGCCGAAACCCGGGTGGGTATCTGCCTGCCCCGTAGGGTGGATCTCCCCGTCGCCGTGTTGGCGGTGTTGCGGGCGGGCGCCGCCTACGTTCCTCTTGACCCGGCCTACCCGGAGGAGCGGTTGCGATTCCTGGTGGAAGATTCGGCCCTGACCGCGATGGTGATCCATAGTGAGCTGGAAGCCCGCCTGCCCGAGGTTGCTGTTCCCCGCCTCTTGGTGGACCGGCTGAGTTCGAGCTCCCCGTCTCATCAAGCCGCTGACTCGGTGCCTGAGGCTGCGATCCAGCCCATCGCGGCGGGCAATCTGGCCTATGTGATCTATACCTCCGGTTCCACCGGTCTTCCCAAAGGGGTGGCCATCGAGCACCGCAGTGCGGTGGCGTTGGTGCATTGGGCTCGCCAGGCTTACTCACCGGAGGAGCTTTCCGGAGTCCTCGCAGCCACCTCATTGAATTTCGACCTGTCGGTGTGGGAGCTCTTTGTGCCCTTGGCTTGGGGGGGCACGGTGATTCTCGCCGACGATGCCCTGGCCTTGGTGGATCTGCCGGCCCGGGACCAGGTGCGACTGCTCAATACGGTGCCTTCCGCCGCCGCCGAATTGCTGCGCTTGAAGGCGATTCCGGAGGGGGTCCGGACCATCAATCTAGCGGGGGAAGCGCTGCCTGCGGGCCTAGTGCGAGAACTCTTGAAGGAGGCGGGGAAAGAGCCGGGGGGAGAGGCTGCAAGGGAGCCCGAAAGCGACGCTCAAATGGATCCTGTTCGCGGCCGCCAGGTCTACAACCTCTACGGTCCTTCCGAAGACACCACCTATTCCACCGGGGCCCGGGTCGATGGCTCGGAAAAGCCCCTCATCGGCGTACCGCTGGCCGGTGCTCGAGCCTTTGTTTGCGACCGTCGTCTACGGGCCCTTCCCCTGGGTGCCCGGGGAGAGCTTTTTCTGGCCGGCGGTGGCCTGGCGCGAGGCTACCTGGGCAGGCCCGCTTTGACAGCGGATCGATTCGTGCCCAATCCCTTTTCTGTCAGCGGTGGGGAGCGCCTCTATCGCACCGGAGATGGGGTGCGCTGGCGGCGGCGGGGCGAGTTGGAGTACTTGGGGCGCCTCGATCATCAGGTCAAGGTGCGGGGATACCGCATCGAGTTGGAAGAGATCGCCGCCGTGCTGGAAAGCCTGGAGTCGGTGCGGGAGGCGGTGGTTCGAGTTTGGCAGCCCAGGGACCCGAAATCCGGTGCCGAAGATGCCCGCTTGGTCGCCTACGTCGCCTTCGAGGAGGCGCCGGAAGAGGTCTTCGAATCCGCCCCCTTGCGCCAAGCTCTGTTGGAGAGACTACCGGCTTATATGGTTCCCTCCCTGTGGGTTCCCCTGGAGGCTTTGCCACGAACTCCCAATGGCAAGGTGGATCGGAGTGCTCTGCCAGCCCCATCGAATTCTGCGGGAGACTCCGGCTCGTCCTACCTGGCTCCCCGTACCGACACGGAGGCGTTGGTGGCCGGGATCTGGACCGAGGTATTGGGAGTCGAACGGGTCGGTGTTGCCGACGATTTCTTTGCCCTGGGAGGCCACAGCTTGTTGGCCACTCAGGTGATTTCCCGGCTGCGCCAAGCCTTGGGGGCGGAAGTGCCGTTGCGAGCTTTGTTCGAAAGCCCCACTTTGGGAGGGTTTGCCGCCGACGCCGATGCGGCCCGCCGCCAAGGGGTCTTGGCTCCCAGGCCGCCGCTGGAACCGGTGAGTCGGGTTGAGCCATTGCCCCTCTCCTTCGGCCAGCAGCGCTTGTGGTTCTTGGATCAGTTGGTACCGGGGAACTTGGCCTTCAACATGCCCATGCCCATGCGCATGATGGGAGAGTTGAAGGTGGGGATCCTGCGCCGTAGCCTGACCCGCATCGTGGCCCGCCATGAGGTGCTGCGAAGCCGCCTCGAGAGCCGCGATGGGGAAGCCTGGCAAGTGGTGGACCCACCCTCTGCCTTCCCTCTACCGGTGGTCGACCTATCCTCCTTGAAGCCCGAGAGTCAGCAGGAGGTGGTCAAGGTCCTGGTGGACGACGAAGCCCACCTGCCTTTCGATCTGGCCCGCGGGCCGGTGCTGCGGGCAGCTCTCTTGCGCCTCGCCTCGCAGGAGCACGTGGGGCTCTTCACTTTGCATCATGTGGTCGCCGACGCCTGGTCCTTGGGCCTGCTGGTGGACGAGGTTTCCGAGCTCTACCAAGCTCAGCTGGCCGGGCGGAAACCAGACTTGGTGGAGCTGCCGGTGCAATACGGCGATTTCGCTGCCTGGCAACGACAATGGCTCCAGGGAGATGTGCTCGAAGCGGAGATCGACTTCTGGCGTCAAGCCCTCGCCGGGGCACCGCCGCTCCTCACCCTGCCACTGGATCGACCGCGGCCCGCGGAGCCCACCATGGAAGCGGCGAACCTCGGCGTCCAGCTGGGGCCGGAGGTCGGCAAGTTGGCAGAGCGTTTTGGCCGCCAGGAAGGTTCGACTCTCTTCATGGTGCTTCTGGCGGCTTTCCAGGTACTGCTGGCCCGCCTTTCCGGGCAACGGGACGTGGTGGTAGGAACCCCGGTGGCCGGTCGCCACGTCTTGGAGGTGGAGGAGCTGATCGGCTTCTTCGTCAACACTCTGGCTCTGCGGTGTGATCTTGGCAGCGGCGATCTTGGGAACCGTGATGCGGAGGGCAGCGATCCGAGCCGCCAGCCCAGTTTCCGCCAAATCGTGGCCCGTACTCGGGAGGCTGCTCTCGACGCCCAGGCCCATCAGGATATTCCTTTCGAGAAGTTGGTCGAAGAGCTGCGCCCGGAGCGGAGTCGAAACTTCTCTCCCATTTTTCAGGTCAGCTTCGCTTTGCAGAATCTCGGTAAGGAGCCCTTGGATTTGCAGGGCTTGCGCTTGGAACCCTTCGAAAGCGAAGGCGTCGGTACGGCCAAATTCGACCTTCACCTGGCCCTGGAGGAACGGGACGGGGAGATCAGTGGCGAGGTGGAGTACGCCGCCGAGTTCTTCGATGCTACGACGGTGCAACGGTGGGTGGAAGCCTGGGGAGTGCTGACCGAGGAGTTGCTTCTCGATCCCCAAGGATCGGTGTTCGAGGCCTCGATGCTGACCCCGGCTCAACGTCACCAGCTGGCGGCCGAGTGGCCGGAATGGCCAGGCAGGGAGGTTTCCGCTTCGACTCCGGCGCTGTTGGTCGATCTCTTCCAGAATCAGGTGGTCAAGGCTCCCACTGCCACCGCCCTGGTACAAGGCTCGGAAGATCCGCGGCGGCCCGCGGCGACTCTCAGCTACCAGCAGCTGGATCGGAAGTCCGATGCCTTGGCAGCCCATCTGGTGAGCCTGGGAGTCGGTCCGGAAGTGGTCGTGGGAGTGGCCCTGGAGAAATCGGCCGCCTCGGTGACCGCCTTCCTGGCCGTGCTCAAAGCGGGGGGCTGCTACCTACCCCTCGACCCCACTTATCCGCGACGACGCATCGACTTCATGCTGCGGGACTCTCAGGTGCACTGGGTGATTGCGGATGACGAGACGGCCCAATTCCTGGATCTCCAGCAAAGGGCTCTCGATCAAGGGCAGAGAGAATTCCAGGTGATTTCACCTCGTGCCGCGGCGGAGACGGCGGAAGGATCAGGAGAATCCGGCACAGCGGTCGACCTCTCGGGGGACTCCGCGGCCTACTCCATCTACACCTCCGGCTCCACGGGGCAGCCCAAGGGCGCTGTGTTGACCCACGGGGCTCTGGCGAGCCTGGCTCGTTCCTGGGCCCGGCGGCTGGATTTAGGCTCCACGGACCGGGTGTTGCAAGTGGCGGCCCTGTCGTTCGATGTTTCCATCTTCGACATGGCTTCCGCCCTGGTGACCGGAGCGGCGCTTCACCTTCCCTTTAAGGAAGCGGCACTCCCCGGGCCGGAAATGGCGGCTCTACTCCGCGGGGCGAGCATCACTCACTTGACCATGACCCCTTCGGCGTTGTCGGTGCTGCCGCTGGAGGACTATCCCCGACTGAGAGTCTTGACCTGCGGTGCGGAACCGCTGAACCAAGCTGTGGTCGAGCGGTGGAGCTCCTCCGCCAAGCCGGTGCGCCGTCTGTTCAATGCTTATGGCCCTACGGAGGCGACCAGCACAACCTTGATGGGCGAATGTTCGGTCGATGAGATACAGCCCTCCTTGGGGCGCCCTTTCCATGGAGTTTCCGCCCGGGTGGTGGACCAGGGGCTGCGGCCCGTACCTCCGGGAGTGGGGGGCGAGTTGCTGTTGGGGGGAATTTGTGTCGGACGTGGCTATCGTGGTCAGGCGGCGCTGACGGCGGCTCGTTTCGTGCCGGATCCCTTCAGCGAAGCCCCCGGCCAGAGGGTCTATCGCACCGGTGATCAGGTTCGCTGGCGAGCGGATGGCCGCTTGGACTTCCTGGGCCGTAGGGACCAGCAGATCAAGCTGCGGGGTTTTCGCATCGAGCCCGGGGAGGTCGAGACCGCCCTGGAGCAGCATCCCCATGTGCGAACCGCGGTAGTGGTCGTCCGAGGCGGGGGACAGGCGCAACGCTCCGATCTTCGACGCCTCGTGGCCTATTGGGTCGCTACAGCCGATTTGGCAGATGCGGATCTTGGCAGCGAAGAGCTACGGGCCTTCCTTGCCAAGCGGCTACCGAGCCACCTAGTGCCGTCTACCTTCCTGGCCCTGGAGGAGATCCCGCGCCAAGCCAGTGGGAAAGTTGATCTGGCTGCCCTGCCGGCCCCGGAAGGAGAGGCCTCTGGAGCCTACGTGGCGCCTCGGGATGACCTGGAACGGCAGCTGGTAGGGATCTGGGAAGGGCTCTTGGACGCCGGACGCATCGGGGTGGAGGCCAACTTCTTCGAGTTGGGAGGGCATTCTCTCCTCGCGGTGCAGCTGGTCTCCGCAGTGAGTCGTCTGACCGGCGAAGAGTTGCCCGTGGCCGCTCTCTTCCGGGCTCCCACCATCGCCGAGTTGGCGGAGATCCTCCGGGGTGACGATCGCCGGGTGCTCAGCGCCTCCCTGGTGCCTTTACGCAAGCAGGGGGAAGGAAGCCCGTTGTTCTGGGTTCACCCGGGTAACGGCACGATCTTCCTCTACCGGGAGCTAGCGAGCCACCTGGAGCCATCACGGCCCTTCTATGCTCTCCAATCCCAGGGCCTCGGCGGCCGTGTGGCGCCCCTCGCCACCATCGAAGGCATGGCGGAGCACTATATAAAGGAGATTCGCACCGTCCAACCTTCCGGTCCCTACCTGCTGGCCGGCTGGTCCATGGGTGGGGTCATTGCGGTAGAGATGGCTCGTCGGCTGAAGGAGCAAGGGGAGGAGACCGCATTCCTTGGCCTGGTGGACTCCCGAGTGCCGGACATCTTCGATCGGTTGGGCATCGGCAACGATATGGAGCTGCTGAAAAACTTTGCTCTCCACTTCGGCCTTCCCTTAGAGATCTCCATCCCCTACGAGGAGTTCCAGGAGCTTTCTAGTCGTCAGCGCCTGGCTCACGTCATGGGGCATGCGCAGCGCCAAGGGGCTGCCCCCCCAGGGCTGCCACCGGAGGAGATGTGGAATTTCTTTCAAGTCTTTCGGGCCAATATGCAGGCGGTACCGAAGCATCGCCCGGGCCGCTCGCCGGCGCCTATCTCGCTGTTCAAGGCGCAGGAAGCCCTGCCGGTGCTGATGCGTCTGCGGGACGAAACCTGGGCCGACAAATTGCGTGTTTGGGCCCACACTTGGGGCAATCGTTTGCGGGTCAGGGTGTGGGAGCGCTATTGGCGCAAGGATTTGGGTTGGGGCAAGGCGACGGGGGCCGGTGTGGCTGTTCAACGGGTCGAAGGCCATCATTTCAATATGCTGTCTTCTGAGCACGTCGAGGCCCTCGCTGCCCGCCTCGGCGAGGCTTTACAGCAGGCTCTGGAGCAGTGGGCATCGAAGCAGCGGACAGGCAAGTAGCAGGCACGGAAGTAGCAGGTTCGGAAGCAATAGGTGCGGAAACAGTAGGCACGGAAGCGGTAGTCACGGAAATGTGGGAGTGAATCCAGATGGGTGAGTTCAAATGAGATTGTTCGCGGTACTAAAGAAATATTCCAGTCGAGGCATTCTCGGCTACGCCATCCTCTTCGGATGCCTTGGAGGGCTGCTGAGCACCACGCTGCTCTTCTTGGTCAACGAGGCACTCTTTGGGGAAGGGGTGTGGAACGATCGCCGGGCGGTTATCGCCTTTGTGTTGCTGTTGCCGTTGGCAGCGGTGATGAGGTTCGTCGCCTCCTACACCCTGACCAAGCTCGGTGCCTACGCTTCCTGCCAGCTTCAGGTGCAGCTGACCCAGAGGATTCTCCGCTCCCCCTTGCGGCAGCTGGAGGAGCTGGGGTCCCATCGCCTATTGGTGGCGTTGACGGAGGACATCGGTTCGGTGACGGATGCCCTGACGGCGGTGCCGGTATTCTTCATCAACTTCGCCGTGGTGATCGCTTCCCTGGCCTATATAGGCTGGCTCTCCTGGCCCTTGCTGATTCTGGTTCTGGTCTTCGTGGTCATCGGAGCGCTGTCCTACCAACTACCCATGCTGGCGGGCATCAAGCGCCAGGAGTTGGCCCGGGAAGTAGAAGATGAATTGTTCAGTTTCTTCGAAGGGGCCACCCAGGGCACTAAGGAGCTGAAAATGAACCGCATCAAGAGGGCCGGCTTCGAGTCCGGCTTGGAGACCAGCGCGGTGAACCTGCGGGACTTCCGCCTCTCCGCCATGAAGATCTTCATCGCCGCCGCCAGCTGGGGCAGCCTGCTGTTCTTCGTCGTCTTGGGAATTCTCGCCTTCTGGGTTCCCGGTCGCATGCCCGGTCTGCCGGAGCAGACCTACGCCAGTATCTCCATGGTGCTGCTCTACATGTTGACTCCCCTCCAGGCGGTGCTCAACGGTATGCCTACGCTGACCGAAGCGGATGTGGCGGTGCGCAAGGTCGAGCGCCTGGGGATCTCCCTTTCCAAGGATCCGGAAGAGCTGAGCCCGGAGGGGGGCCGTTCGCTCCAGACGCCTTTGAAGACCCTCCAACTGGACCACCTGCATCACACCTATCAGGTGGAGGGGGAGGAACATGCCTTCAGCCTCGGTCCCTTGAATTTGAGCTTCGAGGCGGGGGAGCTGGTGTTCATCGTCGGTGGCAACGGCAGTGGCAAGACCACTCTGGCCAAGCTGATCCTCGGGCTCTATCCACCGGAAGGGGGGCGAATTCTGGTGGATGGAAAGGTGCAAACGAAGGAGGATCTGGACGACTATCGCCAGATGTTCTCGCCGGTCTTTTCTGACTTCCATCTATTCGAGAAGTTGTTGGGAGTCGACTCCCCAGACCTGGACGCCCGCGCTAGCGAATATCTGGAGCTGCTGCGCTTGCAGCACAAGGTTCGAGTGGAGCAGGGGCAGCTCTCCACCATCGATCTCTCCCAGGGACAACGGAAGCGTCTCGCCCTGCTCAATGCTTATTTGGAAGATGCGCCCATCTTTCTCTTCGACGAATGGGCGGCGGACCAAGATCCGGAATTCAAGAGGGTTTTCTACCACCGCCTGTTGCCGGCTCTCAAAGAGCGTGGCAAATTGGTGTTGGTGATCAGCCATGACGATCGCTACTACGGCGTGGCGGATCGAATCATCAAGCTGGAATATGGCCAGCTAGTGGAGCAGGGGCTCGAGGCGCCCGAGTCTTCACCAGCAGTGCCCTCGACATCGGTGTCCTCGACATCACAAGAAACTCCGGAGACGACGGAAGGTGGGGAGAGACGATGAAATTCGAGCAGGCGCTGTTGGAAGATTGGATGCGGAAATATTATTTTGAGGTCGATTTCGACATCGGTAGCAGTGGCGTAGAAGATTTTTCCATGGCAGAGATCCGCGGCCTCCTGGGCATCGACCTGGAGGAGCTGGATGACATCGTCTTTCACGATAGCGAGACCCTCGGCGGCAGCACGGTTCGCCAATCCCTCGCCAACCTCTACACCGGGGGAGATTCGCAGCGGGTGATGGTCACCCATGGTTCCACGGAAGCCAATTTCCTCATCATGACGGGATTGTTGGAGGCCGGTGACGAGGTGTTGGTGCTGGATCCCTTCTACCAACAGCTCTACGCCGTGGCTGCCGCTGTCGGCTGCCAGCTCAAACGTTGGCCCATGCGCAGCGAGAACGGTTTCCAGCCGGACTTGGCAGATTTAGATCATCTGCTGACTCCCAACACCAAGATGGTGGTGGTTAACTTCCCTCACAATCCCACCGGGGCGACCCTTGACGCAGCCGAGCAGCAGGAGCTCATTGGGCGCTGCCGAGAGGTCGGAGCTTACCTGGTGTGGGACGGTGCCTTCACCGAGCTGGTCTATGATCAACCGAAGCTACCGGAGCCGGTTCTGGAATACGAACGAGTCATTTCCATGGGTACCATGTCAAAGGCCTATGGATTGCCTGGATTGCGGGTGGGTTGGTGCCTGGCGGCGCCGGAAGTCTTAGAAAAGTTCGTGCTGCTGCGGGACTACACCCTTCTACATCTGTCACCTCTGGTGGAGTTCGTGGCCCGCAAGGTGTTCGAAAACCCCGACAAGCTCCTCGCTCCGCGCCGCGAGCAGGCGCGCCAGAACCGTGCGGTGTTGGACTCCTGGATCAGCGAGCATAGGGATTGGATTCAGTGGACCCTGCCGCGCGGAGGGGTGTCCGGTTTTCCACGCTTTCCCGAGGAACTGGATGTTGAGGCTTTGTGTCACAAGCTGGCTCTGGAATACCGGGTGCTGTTGGTGCCGGGTATTTGCTTTCGTCACCCTTCCCACGTGCGCCTTGGCTTCGGTGGTTCGCGGAAGAATCTGGAGGGAGGCCTGGAACGCCTCGCCACCATGATGGACCGGGAGTTGGCCAAAGCCTGAGTCGGAGGTTGGGGTTTGGGGCCTAGGTCCGGAACCTGGATCTTCTGAGATCGCTATGAAAGTCACTGAAAAACCTGCCGTCGAACTTGCTGAGGTACCGGGTATGGTCGTCAAGGATTGTTTCCAATTGCCTTCCCTCAACGTCATGAACTTCCTCAACGAGGTGGTCATGCAGTACCCCGAAGCCATTTCCCTGGCTCCGGGTCGTCCGGCGGAGGAGCTCTTTGACCTGTCCGCCAGCTTGGCCGAGATGGATCGCTACGTGGCGTATCGGAGCCAACAGACAGGTCTTTCCGAGGGGCGAGTACGGGACGATCTAGGCCAATACAACAAGACCAACGGCATCATCCGGGATCTCATTGCCAGTCATTTGGAAGTCGATGAAGGGATCCGGGTGCCCGAGGCTTCTATCGCCGTTACCGCTGGCTGCCAGGAAGCGATGTTGGTGCTGTTGCTCTCCCTCTTCGAGCCCGGCAAGGATGTGCTTCTGGCCAGCGATCCGACCTACATCGGCATCACCGGTCTAGCGGACATTCTCGGCATCCGAGTCGAACCGGTGCTCACCGGTGGCCAGGGCCTTCAGGCGGAGAAGGTGGTGGCGGCAGCGGAGAAGCTGCGGCGGGAAGGTCTGCGGCCTCGGGCCCTGTACGACATTCCGGACTTCAACAATCCCTTGGGAACCCGCCTTAGTCTGGCGGATCGTCACCGTCTGTTGACTGCCGCCCGGGAACAAGATTTGTTGATTTTCGAGGACAATCCCTACGGCCAATTTTCTTTCGACGATGACCCGGCACCGACCTTGAAATCCCTCGACCAGGAGGCCACGGTCATTTACCTCGGGACCTTCTCCAAGACCCTTTTCCCTGGGCTGCGGGTGGGGTATCTGGTGGCCGATCAGCCGGTAGCGGAAGAATCCGGGGGAGGGCTTCTGGCGGAGCAGATGTCCAAGGTAAAAAGCTTGACCACGGTCACCACCTCCCCTCTCATGCAAGCGGTGGCGGGGGGGATTCTTCTGCGCCACGAGGGCTCTTTGAAACCGGTGGTGGCGCCGAAGGTCGAGTTCTACCGGCGCAACCGGGATGCCTTGCTGAAAAGTCTGGATCGCTACCTGGGAGATCTGCCAGGGGTGAGTTGGAACCGTCCCGGTGGTGGATTTTTCATGACGGTGGAATTGCCTTTCCCCTTCGATTTGAGTTGCCTGGAGGTTTGTGCCGACCAATACGGGCTGATCTGTTGCCCCATGTCCTTCTTTTCTCGCGCCGGTAGCGCCCATCACCAAGTGCGTTTCTCCTTCAGCTACGTGACCCCGGCCCAAATCGATACCGCCATCGATCGCTTCTCCCGCTTCCTACGGTCTCGTTTGGAGGAAAGCTAATGCCTGTGGGGGAACCGGCGGGTGCCACGGCGGTGGGTGCGGACTGGCTCGAGGCGGTGATGACCCGAGCCCTTGCCAGTCGGGGATTGTCTCCGGAACATCAGGCAGCGGTGGTCGAGGGCTTGTTGGAGGCATCTCTGCGCGGCGTCGATACCCATGGTGTGCGGCTCTTTCCCACCTACTTGAAAGAGCTCGACGGCGGCCGGGCGGCGGTGCGCCCTCAAATGACTTGGCAGGAGAACTATTCCAGTGCCCACCTGCTGGACGCAGGTAGCGCCTTGGGCCTGGTGGCTGGGCGGACGGCCTGCCAGCGAGCCACAGAGCTGGCCCGGAATCACGGGGTCGGAGCTGTCGTGGTGCGTAACTCCAATCACTTCGGGCCTGCTTCGGCCTTCACCCTATGGCTGGCCAGGCAGGGGTTGATCGGTCTGTGCTGCACCAACAGCGATGCTCTGGTGGCTCCTTTTCAGGGCGTCGAGGCGCTGCTCGGCACCAATCCCATTAGCTGCGCTGTGGCCGGGGAAGGGGACGACGTCTTCTGCCTCGATATGGCTACCAGTCAAGTTTCCTATTCCTGTACCAAGATCTTCCGCGAGGAGGGCCGGCCCCTGGAACCTCGGTGGGCGGTAGATGCCACCGGCCAAGATTGTGCATCCACTGAAGCCGGGTCGCCCTCGGCTCTGCTGCCTTTGGGGGGCTACAAAGGGCAGGGCCTGGGCATGGCGGTGTCCTTGCTCTGTGCCTTGCTGGCCCAGGAGCCTTTGGACGATGAGCTCAGCCACCTTTTTGCGCCTCCCTATGATCGAGGCCGCCGAGTTTCCCACTTCTTTCTTGCCCTCAACATCGGGGCTTTCAGCGATGAAGAGCGCTTTCGAAGCCGTCTCAGCAGTTGGTTACGCCAGTTCTATGGTTCAGAGCCGTCGGGAGATGAATCGGTGTCGACCCCAGGAGCCCAGGAAGCTCGAGTCGCGGCCCATCGAGGTCAGAATGGAATTCCCTTGAAGCCAGAGCTGCTGGAGTGGTTTCGGCGTGTAGAAGGCGAAGGATCAGGGGTGCGGCAGCCTTGAGAGGTCTCACTGCCTGGGCGACCCTAGCTGCCTTGGCATTCGGGGGCTGGCTCGGCCTTTCTGGAATCGCGAGCCTACGGGAGACTCCTCCTGTGGAGGCCTCCAATTCCAGCACCTCCTTCGAAGCGGGTGCCTTCTCCGTGGGGGAAGCCTTGGATTTTCTCCGCCCCTTCGCTTCCCAACCCAGGGTGCCCGGGACGGTCCACCATATTCGAGCCCGAGAGATGCTGCTGGAGAATCTGGTCCAGCTAGCTCCCCGCCTGGAAGTCTCGGTGCAACAGGAGTGGATCGCTGTGCCGGCTTTGCCGGGAGAAGTGTGGGTGGGACAGGTTCATAACGTCGTGGGGCGGCTGCAAGCTGAAGGCCATGGGCCGGAGCCTGGGGTCGATGCTAAGCCCCAGCGGGGTCTAGCGCCCCGGTCGGAGCTTCTCCTGGCAGCCCACTACGACACCGTTCCTGGAAGCCCTGGAGCTGCGGACGATGGGGCCGGAATTGCCGTGCTGCTCCAAGCCCTACGCCATCTCGCTGCGGGCCCTCCTCCTCTTAGTCCGGTGACCGTTCTGTTTAGCGACCTGGAGGAATACGGCCTGCTGGGGGCCGAGGCTTACGCCCGCGCTGCCGGCTTGACCAAGACGGCGGTGGTGATCAATCTGGATGCTCGCGGCAACCGCGGCTCCCCCTTGCTCTACCAGACGAGTGGTGCCGACCTAGGCGTACTGCGACGAGTTCAGGAAGCCTGCCCCGGCTGCCAGGGGTATTCCTTCGGCAACGCCCTGGCCCCCTGGCTGCCCAACGCCACCGACTTCGCCGTTCTCGGGGAGCCGGAGATCTCCGGCCTCAACTTCGCCTGGGTGGGAGGAGGGGAGGTCTATCACGGCGCTGGGGACGCCGTTGACGACCTCGATGCAGAGACCTTGGGACGGCTCGGAAGCTCCGTCTTGGCCCTCGCTTCCGACTTGGCCCATGCCCCGAAGCTCCCTCCACCCACATCTTCTCCGGGGCAGAGTGTGTTCTTCACTGTGCCGGTGGTCGGCTTTCAGGTGATCCCTATGAAGGCAATGAGGGCTCTGTTGGTGATCTCGCTCCTACTGCTCGTGATGGTCACCGTGCGCCAGTGGGAGCACCGCAGAGCCCTTCTGCGTAGTCTCGTGGCTCTGGTCCAGATGATCGCTCTGGGTGGTTCTCTAAGTAGCCTGGTGCTGTGGATTGGCAGTCGGTTAGGCACGGCATATCCCAGTGGATCGTTGGTAGCCGTGGTGGTAGCGGCATCCTGTTGTGCGGCTCTCGCCGCCTGGTTCGGTGCCAAGGCCGAAAGCCGACAGGAAGTCGTTCCCTTCAGCTTGGCGGGTCTCTGGCTGTGGGCCGCCTTGACGGTAGCCGTTTCCTTGGTCGCTCCCAGTGCCAGCTATCTCTTCGTTCTGCCCCTGTTTCCAGCGTCCCTGTTCTGGGGCTGTTGGCTGCTTTTCTTGGCAAGGGTCTCTCCTGAAAAGCCTCCTTATTCCCCTCTCGGGAGCACGGCCCTGGGGCGCATCGGACTTGTCTTGCTCGCGTTGTTGCTGGGGCTCTTGTGGGCTCCCCTGGTGGTGCCGGCGGCGTCTCTAATGTCACCTTCCCGCCTGCCGCTCCTCGGCCTCCTATTGGCGTTGCCTTTTGCGGGGCTCCTGGGGGCTCCTTTCATGAGCCTAGGGCAGTCCTCCCGCCGACTGGTCGGTGTCGTTGCGACTGTGACAGCCGCCTGCTTGGTCGCCGTTTTCTTCAGCTCTAGCCTGTCGTCGACCACTGATTCATTCCAAGGAGGGGCACGAGAGCCGCAGGAACCAGAGACACCTTGGGTGCGCACTATCTTCAGCGGCCAAACCGCCGCGGAGGCAACCTGCTTGCCAGTGTCGACCCCCTGGCGCCAGTGGCCGGAAGTAGCTCAATCCTCCGAGACCATCCCTTGCCCAGAGCCTCTTCGAGGAGAACCCTTGAAGCAGGTGGAATCCTCCCCTCTTTCTAGCAAAGTCCTCTATCGCCCTGGCCGAGACCAAAAGGGAGTTTCTCGCAGCGCCGTGGATGTGACTCTGTCCTACGATCAGACCCCCGCCTTTGTCTCCATCCACTTGCCACATCGCCAGAGTCTCCAGGGCTGGGCCGTGGAACCGGTGGGGAACCTCTCCGTGCAGGGGGAAGATGCTCGGGGCGGGGCCACGGTGCGCATTGTTGCTCCGCCGGAGGGAGAAACTAAGATGAGGCTCCTGATCTCCTCTGAACCGTCATTGAGAGCAACCTCCGGGTACCTCGAAATAGCTGCTGCCTATCCCGCGCCCTCAGGGGATTGGCAGCTGTGGGTGTTGGAAGAAGAGTTCTGAACCGCCCTTCTAGAGGCTCCCATTTTGCCCCGGTCGGATTCCTCCCCGATGAGGCCCCCGTAACCATCTCGATTCTTGTGCGATCGCCGAAGTTTCCCGTCGTTGATCCGTAACGAGGGTCGAGATGCTCTTCCTTCTAGGGGTGCGCCCGTCGGCTTCCATCCTCTACTACGCTCGCCTGCCCTCTCCGATGAGCTGCTGCCTCCGGTGTTGCCGCTTCGTTAGGGCTAGTGTCTGCGGCTGCAGATGTCTGTGCTCCGGCCCCGTCGGCGCCAGGGCCGGTGGAGCTAGCAGGAGCAGAGGGGGTAGAATCAGACGACCAACCAAGGAGGCAAGCGTGGCTACAGCAGAAGCAACGACCCCGAAAGATCACATGATTCGGACCATCCAAGACCTTCCGGACGACAGTAGTTATGAAGAAATCCTGCGTGAGATGGCCTTCGCCCGGATGATCGAGCGAGGTCTGGCAGACTCGGAAGCCGATCGCACGATTGGTCATGAGGAGATGGGCCAGCGGATCGCTTCATGGGTGAAGTAGCTTGGACCTCGGAAGCGGAGCTCTGGGTTAAAGAAATCCACGATTACATCGCGCAAGACAACCCATCAGCCGCGCGGCGGACGGCTCTGGGTATCTACTCGAAAGTGCAGCTTCTAGAACAGCATCCAAAGATGGGCTATCGATACGAGGGGCACAGAGGTCACGAGATCCGGATCCTGCTCTACGGCCACTACCGAATAGCTTACCGAGTCAAGTCAGGCGGCAATATCGATGTGCTCGGAGTCTTCCACGGAGCCTTGGATATAGAGCGGTATCTCTGCTAGCGCCCTTGTCGGAGGCAAGGTCGTTACTTACCTGAACCCTGGTCTCAATTTGACGCCGCTTGACCACGAATGTCTGAGTAAGCGAACCAACCCGAAAGTGGCATTTCGGCAGAACAAGTACATGATGTTGGGTCAGCCGTTCGCCCTTGCCGGGCCCTTCGATTCCCCCATCTCGAGTCGCTAAGATTTCCCCTGCCCACAGACTCATCGAGAAGCGGTGGCGGCTTTTTCTCGCCGGCTTCGAGCTAGAGCGAGGTCAAAACTCGTTCTAGATCAAGTACCGGAGCTCGCAGGCTCCGCGTTACAATCCACCGGAATTCGAAACCTTGGAGATGAGTCATGAGTAGAGTGGGCCGAAACGATCCTTGTCCGTGCGGCAGCGGGAAGAAGTACAAGAAATGTTGTCTGGCGAAGGAGAGGGACGCTGCCCGGGAGGCGAAGGCGGAGGGAGAGGCCACCATGCGTTCCTTCGAGTGGCTGGCCGACAACTTTCATGGCGCGATGGACGAGGCTCGGGAGGAGCAGTTTTACGCTGCCCTCGAGGACGAGGCTCGGTCGGACATACCTCAGTTGCCGGTTTATCTTTTGGAGACTCTGGAGAGGAATACCTACGAGTTTTTCCTCGCCGAGGGGACTCTGGAGGTCGATGGGGAGCAGCGGACCACCCAGGAGTTGTTGCTGGGGGCTGGAGGTCCCCAGATGGAGCCGGCAGAGCGGCGACGGATGGAGGAGCTATTCAGTCGGCCCTTGGGGCTCTATCGGGTCGAAGAATCTCGTCGAGGAGAAGGGACTTGGTTACAAGACACCCTGGGTCGAGAGAAGCCGGAGCGCCTTTGGGTGGCGGAGGTGGAGGGGGCCGAGGAGTTTCCTCAGGGGTTGCTATTGGCGACTCGCGTGGTTCCCGGCGGCGGTGTGCCGGGAGACCCGGGGCGATTCGATGGCGGCTTGATGCCCTTCACGCCCTCCTGTCACGAGGCTCTTTGCCAGGAGCTTCTGGAAAAGCTCGGTAACGTTTCCGACCCGGCGGAGGCCCGGGCAGTCACCGGCCGCACCATCGTGGATGCTTGGATGCGCCAATTGGCGGTGATGGGCCGGTCTACGGAGGATCCAGAGCCCCGTCAGGCGTTGCCGCAAATCCCTCGCCAGGAGATTTGGGATCTGGAGGCGACCCTGGAGCGCTGGAGCTATCGGGATTGGGCAGACCAACCCATTGAGGAATTGGGTGGCAACACGCCGCGCCAGACGGTTCATACCAAGAGGGGGCGCCCGGCGGTGATCGCTCTATTAGAGGCCTACCAAGAGATGGCCCAGGCCGCCGCTGAAGAGGATGGGCGGAAGCCTTTGAGTTTCGATTTTCTTTGGCAGTCGGTAGGGCTAACGCCGCCATCCCCGGCAGGCTGAGGGCAAACCGGAAAGCCCTCTGGACGTCCTGGAAAAGAGCTGGCAATAGAGAGGCTGTCTGCCTCGAGAGCTCACCCTTGAGGGGTGGATTCTCGAGGCGGATGGATCTCCTGCTTTCTTGGGCCTAGTTGTTTCGCTGTAGCGAGCCTTCCAGGCCCTCGACTTACCTTACCCGCTGCTGGGTTGCCACCCGCCGTAGCGCGACCAGCGCCAGAATCGCTGCCAGTAGCATCAATCCCCAGCCCGGCAGTGTCGGCACTTCGACGATATTCCCCACGACGTTGAGGACGGCGACCGCCGTGATGCCACCGTCGCCGGTAACTGGGTTGCCGCCGACGGTGGCATCGATGCCACTGGTGACGTTGGTGACCGGACCGGAGCTTGCGGAAGCGGGCACTTGAACGGCCACGGTGAAAGAACAACCACCGCCCGCCGGCAAGATGCCTCCGGTCAGGGTGATGACGGAAGACCCGCTGACCACCGAGCCGGCGCCACATAGGTCGTTCACCGGTAGGTCGAGAGCGACCATGCCGGGGAGCACCGCTTCCAGATCGTCGGTGAAGGTCACGCCGGTGGCTTCGTTGACGGGATCCGGGTTGGTGAGGGTAAAGCTCAGCAGCACGATCTCCCCAGCCAGGACCGATTCCTCACTGAATTCCTTGAAGAAGTCGAAGTACTCGACTTCGAAGGTCGCCGTGGCGGCGGGGCCCTGCTGGCTCCCTCCAAGGATTGGGGCGGTGCCTTCGAAGGTCAGCAAGCTACTGGTGCTGGTGACCATGCCCAGAGGTGCATCGCCGGGCACCACCAGGGAGATTTGGAAGAGACAGGAGCCTCCAGGCGAGAGACTACCTGCGGTCATCGAGAGTACCGTCGTGCCGCTGATCTGGGAGCCGGGTCCACAAACATCCGTTACGGGAAGGCCGGTGGCCGCCAAGCCTGTCAGCGCAGCATCGAGGTCGTCCGTAAAGGCGATCTGGTCGAGCGCCACCGTGGTCGACGGGTTGGTGATGGTGTACTCCAGCAGGATCGTGCCGCCGGGCAGCACGGGGCTCTGGATGAACTGCTTGGTGAACATGGCGTTCTCGAACACCGTCAGGGTGTCCGTGGAAGTACCGCTATCACCCAAAGAAGAGGTCAGAGCACTACTGACGTTGACTCGCACGCCTGGCGTAGCGTCCGTGACATCCACGCTCACGGTACAGGCCGCTGCCGCGGCCACCGAGCCGCCGCTATAGGAGATGCCGCTCGCCCCGGAAGGAGCCGTAATGACTCCGCCGGTACAGGTCGTCGCCGGGTTCGCCGGGTTCGCCACCACCACCGAGCCCGGCAGGTTGTCCGTGAAGGCCAGGCTGGTCGCGGCCACCGTGCTGCCGGTGTTGTCGATGGTGAACGTCAAGGTGCTGATTCCATCCGGGACGATGAAGTCCGGTAGGAACGCCTTGGTGAAAGTGGGAGGCAGGTTGACCGTCAGGGTATCCGTGGCTGGGCCGCTGTTGCCCAGATCGGAGGTCAAATCACTACTGAGATTGAAGTGATCTCCCTGGGTGGAGCTGGTGACATCCGCTTGCACGGTGCACACGGTGCCGGCTCCGACAACGCCTCCGGTGTAGGAGATGACCGCCGAGCCCGCAGCGGCGGTCAAGGTTCCTCCGATGCAGGTGGTAGAAGCATTGGCTGGAGTGGCCACCGTGACCGAGGCGGGCAAGTTGTCGGTGAAGTCGAGATTGTCCGCTAAGGCGTCACCGGCGAGGTGGTCGATGGTGAAGGTGAGAGTACTGACTCCCCCGACCGCGATGGCATCCGGGGAAAACACCTTCGAGAACAAGGGCAGAGCGCTCACGGTCATCTGAGAGAACGCCGTGCCGCTATTACCGTTCGAAGAAGTCAGATCTCCAGTTGTATTGAGCTTGTTACCGGTAGTCGTACCCTCGATGTCCACCTGGATCGAGCAAGTAACCGCTGCTGCCACCGAACCTCCTGTGTAGGACACGACTGCCGATCCGGACGCGGCGGTGAGAGTGCCACCGGTACAGTTCGTGGAAGCGGTGGCTGGTGTCGCCACTTCCGTGCCGGCGGGCAAGTTGTCCGTAAAGTCCAGGTTCGTAGCCGCCAGAGCGCTAGCGGAGTTGTCGATGGTGAAAGTCAGGGTACTAGCGCTGCCGAGCCCGATGACGGTCGGGGCGAAAGCCTTATCGAAAGCCGGAGGGCCATTGATCGTCAACGTGTCGGTCGCGGTGCCGCTGCTTCCCAGGGAGGACAAGAGATCCTGGGTGACGTTGACGAAGGTACCGGCTCCACTGTTGACGGTGATGTCGACCTGGACGGTACAGGAGGTGCCGGCTGCAACGGTCCCATCGAAATAGCGGAAGGTGTCCTGCGGGTCGATGGTACCGCCAATACAGGTGGTGCTACTGGCTCCTATGGTGACGTCTAGGCTGATCACGTCAACCAGACTCAGACTGGTGGCATCGACCGTGCTGGCCGTGTTGTCGATGGTAAAGGTCAGAGTCGTCGTGCCGGTCACGATGATGTTGTCGGGGGCAAACACCTTGGAGAACAAGGGCTGTGGGTTGACCGTGAGGGTATCCGTCGCGGTGCCGCTATTGCCGGAAGAGGAAGTGAGATCTCCCGTTGTGTTGACGAAAACACCCGTCATCGTCGCGATGACGTTGACGCGCACCTGGCAGGTAGCTCCAGCAGCCAGGGTGCCACCGGAGTAGGAGATCACTCCAGAACCGGCCGTTGCGGTAATCGTCCCGCCGGTGCAAGTGGTGGAGGCTGTTGGGGGAGTGGCCACCACGACGTTGGCGGGGAGGTTGTCAGTGAAATCAAGGGCGGTGGCTGCAACCGTGTTGCCGGTGTTGTCGATGTCGAAAACCAGGGTCGACAGGGACGATGGCCCGACGCCGATGGAGTCCGGGGAAAAGGTCTTGACGAATGTCGGCGGCGTATCCACCGTCAGGGTGTCCGTGGCCGTGCCGCTATTGCCCAGGGACGAGGTCAGGTCTCCGGTGAGGTTGACGTGCATTCCTTGGGTCGTGCTGGTGATGTCCACCTGCAGGGTACAGCTGGCAGAAGCTGCCACGGTGCCGCCGGTGTAGGACACCGCGCTGGTACCACTGGCTGCGGTGATCGTCCCGCCGGTGCAAGTGGTGGAAGCGTTGGCGGGAGTCGCCACGACGAGTGCCGCTGGCAAGTTGTCGGTGAAGTCGACAGCGGTGGCCGCTGCGGTGCTGGCGGAGTTGTCGATGGTGAAAGTCAGGGTGCTCACCGCTCCCGACAAGATGACGTCCGGAGCAAACACCTTGGCAAAGGTCGGTGGTGGGTTGATGGTCAAGGTATCTGTTGCTGTCCCACTGGTACCCAAGCTTGAAGTGAGGTTTAGGGAAAGGTTGACGTGGCTGCCGACGGTCGAGCCGGTGACGTCCACCTGGAGAGTGCAACTGGCCGCTGCTGCCACGGAGCCGCCGGTGTAGGAAATGACCCCAGTACCAGAAGCTGCTGTGATGGTCCCGCCGGTACAAGTGGTGGAGGCGATGGCCGGGGTCGCCACGGTCAGGGCCGCCGGGAGGTTATCGGTAAAGGCCAGGCTCGTAGCTGCCACCGTGCTGGCGGAGTTGTCGATGGTGAAGGTCAGGGTGCTCACTCCGCCGATGGCGATCATGTCGGGGGCGAAGACCTTGGCAAAGCCCGGCTGCGGGTTGACGGTCAGGGTTGCCGTCGCCGCTCCGCTATTGCCGTTAGAGGAGGTCAGGTCGCCGGTGGTATTGACCAAGGCACCCACCGCCCCTGCGGTGACGTCAACCTGGAGGGTGCAACTGGAGCTTGCCAGGACCGTGCCGCCGGTGAAGCTCACCACGCCGGTTCCGGAAGCCGCTGTGATGGTTCCGCTGGGGCAAGTGGTGGAGGCGTTGGCCGGCGTGGCCACCAAGACTCCCGCCGGTAGGTTGTCGGTGAAGTCTAGAGCGGTGGCGGTCAAAGAGCTGGCGGAGTTGTCGATGGTAAAGGTCAGAGTCGAACTCTGGCCGAGACCGATGAAATTCGGTGCAAAGGCCTTGAGGAAGACCGGCGGTGGCTCGATGGTGAGATCGGCGGTGGCCGGGTTGGCGGCTGAGAGGCCATTGAGGAGTAGGTCGCTAGTGGTATTGGGAGAAGTTCCCGGCGCTGCGCCTGCGGGAACCGTGACATTCACCATGATGGTACAGGTTCCGCTGGGCAGCAGTGTGCCACCGCTCAAGGTAAGGAAGGACGTACCCGCTAGCACCGAGCCAACTCCACAGACATCGCTGAGAGGAAGACCTGTGGCAACCAGGCCCGTGATGACGGCGTCGAGGTCGTCGGTAAACGAAATGTCGTTCACCGTATCCGTCGCGCTGAGGTTCTCAATGTTGAAGGTCAGAACCGCTGTGCCGCCGGCGACCGAGGGGCCGTCGAAGCTCTTGGAAAAGGTCAGGAAGTCGATCAATAGGTCGTCGCTGGCGGGGGAGCCATTCACCGGAAGGCCACTGACCATGCCGGTGGCTGCGCTGGTGGTGTTCGTCGCCACGGTACCCAGCGCCACCGATGCAGGAACCATCAGGGTGACACTGAAGGTACAGGAGCCGCCCCCGGGTATGGTCCCACCGGTCAGGGTCAAGAGACTTGTTCCCGTCAGCATGGAACCAGTGCCGCAAACATCCATGGCGGGGAGGCCGAGGGCCGTTAGGCCCGTCAGGGCTGCGTCGAGATCATCGGTGAAAGTGATGTCTGTCACGGTCTCCGTCGCGTCCGCATTGCTGACCGTGAACTCGAGGGTGACCATGGAGCCGGGAGTCACCGGGTCGTCGGTGAAGCTCTTGGCGAGCAGAAGGACTTCCGACGACACGGTGAGGGCGTCTGCCGCCGGGGGAAGAACCACCGAAGAACCATCGATGGTAGCTACCAGATTAGATGTGAGGTTGCCGTATTCCCCTGAAGCAGCTCCAGGAGGCACATCTACGGTGACGCTAAAGGTGCAGGAGGTGCCCGCCGTGAGATTGCCCCCGGTGAAGACCAAGAAGGTCGTTCCGGAAATTTGCGAGCCGGTGCCGCAGATGTCCATCAACGGTAGGCCACTGGCGGCCAGCCCAGGTAGGTTGGTATTGAGAGTGTCGGTGAAGACCATACCGGTGGCATCTAAGGTGCCTGCCGTGTTGTCTAGAGTGAACTCGAGGGTCACGGATTCGCCGGGGATGACCGGATCGTCGGTGAAGGCCTTGCTGAAAGTGAGCCCAGTTACTAATAGATCGGCGGAAGCGCTGCGACCGGTTACGGAGGCTCCTCCTACGGTGGCGACCACGCTCGATGTTGTATTGGTGAAGGTGCCAGCCATGGCGCCGGCGGGCACCTGCAGCGTCACGCTGAAAGTGCAAGACGAGCCCGGAGTCAGGGTGCCGCCGGTGAGAGTCAAGTTGGTGGTGCCAGAGAGCACAGAGCCTACACCGCAGACGTCGTTCAAGGGCAAGCCGATGGCGGCAAGACCCGCCACCGCGGCGTTCAAGTCGTCCGTGAAAGTGATTCCCGTGGCGTCCGTCGGAGAGTTGGCGTTGTGGTCGAGGGTGAACTCGAGAGTGACCGTTCCACCGGGAGCCACCGGATCGTCGGTGAAGTCCTTGAACAGCAAAGGAGCGGCGACCACCAGAAAATCTGCCGAGGCCGGCCGACCCGTGACCGTCTGGGCATCTACCGTGGCGGTGATGGGGTCGGTGGTATTGGTGTAGAGGCCCGAGGGTACGTCTATCGGTAGGGTGAGGGTGACTTCGAAGGTGCAGGAGGCTCCTGCTGCGAGCGTTCCTGAAGACAGCAGGAGGCCCTGCTCACCAATACCGAGCCCGATGAGGGCGGCCGAAGAACCCGCTCCACAAGGAGTTGCCGGCAAAGTGGCAACGATGGGGAAGGGGAGAAAGGCGGTGAGATCGTCGAGAAAAGAGATATCGGTGGCCGGGGACGTCGCGCTGGTGTTCGTGATGGTGAACTCCATGCGAGTGGTGTCTCCGGGGTTCACCGGGGAATCGAGAAAGGTTTTGGTGAGTAGCGGGATGGGGAAGACGAAGAGGCTGTCGGAGGCCGCTGCCCCCATCTCGGGGCTGCCGAAGCTATAGCTGATCGGGCTGGTGGTGTTGGGGTAGATTCCCGAGACGGCGCCAGCGGGCACCGCCAGTGTCACGCTGAAAGTGCAGACGCCTTCCGGGGCCAGAACGCCATCGCTCAGCGTCAGTGTGCTGGTGCCGCTCAAGCTGGAGCCGGGGCCGCAGGGGTCCGTCGGCAGCGCGCCGCTCACCACCAAGCCACTCAGAGTCGCGTCCAAGTCGTCGGAAAAGCCAATCGCGGTGGCCATCTCCAAGCGGTTGCGGTTGGAGATGGTGAAATCTAAGTCGACCGTCCCACCGGGAGGCACCGGGTCGTCGGTAAACGACTTCGTCAGAGCGACCTCGCTGGCGGTGACTTCTAAGCTTGCCGTGGCGATGCCACTAGAAACGGAGGGTCCTCCTGGGCTCGAGGTGAGCTCACCCGTGCTGTTGACGAGCAGGCCGATTCCCGAGCCGATGACGTCAACGGTCAGAGTGCAGGTCATTCCTGCTGCGACGGCTGCGACATTGATACCGCCGCCAAAAGTGAGGGTGACCGTACTGCTCCCGGGGACGGGAGCGAAGACACCGCCGATAAAAATACCTGCTTCACAGGTATTGCTGGCATTGGGGGGATCGGCAACTACCATGCCCGTGGGTAGGTTGTCCGTGAAGATCATATTCTGGGCCTGGCTGAGGTTTCCGGTGTTGTCGATGGTGAAGGTCAGGGTGCTGCGGCTGCCGAGGCTAATGGAAGAGGGGGAGAAGCTCTTGGAAAAGGCTGGGCGGTCCCACGCCACGGTGAGGTCATCGGTGGCGGTGCCGCTGTTGCCGGCACTGGAAGTCAGGTCGCCGGAGACATTCATGTGGGTCCCGACGGTACTGCTGGTGACCTGAACCGTTACCGTGCAGGCTTGCCCCGCTGCCAAGCGGCCATCGCTATAGGTGATGGTCCCACCGCCATCCGGCGCGCTCAGGGTGCCGTCTACGCAGTTCGTTTGTGGATTGGCAGGGGTGGCCAGAGTTACCCCAGCGGGCAGTACATCCGTGAAGGCCAGGTCCGTGACCGGGGTCCCGGAGCCCGTGTTATCGATGACGAAACTCAGCAGAGTCGTGCCGCCCGGAGCGATGCTGTCGGGCGCGAAGCTCTTGGAGAAGGCCGGCTGGGCGAAGGCTGGTACCGCTGCGAGACAGGTCAGGGCCAGTAGAGTGGTGGCGCCAAGAAAGACTTTGAACTGGGAAGAACGATGTGCATACGGCATGAAGTATCCGTCCTGTCGGGCAATGCATCTCCCGGGGAGACTGCTGGGTTTCAGAGCTGTAGCGGACAGCTTATGTTAGCAAATCGGAGGGGAATGGCGAGGGATTGAAGCGGCTGAAGTTGGGCTTGGAGGAAGAACACCTCCTAGAATCTAGGAGCTGCGAGGTAGATTCCTGGGGCGGTGTCTTGAATCTCTCTCAATGATCCCCTTAAGTCTATTCTGTTCATGTAGATAGCTCGTTCGTCTGCTGGTTCCAAGACATTGAACTTGAAGAATGTTCCGATTGGGAATGTCTCTGATCGGTGATGGACTTGTCTCCTTTGGAAACACTGTCAGTGCCCTAGAGTTTCTCTCCAGTGCTCCACGACCGGGAGGCACAGCAGTCTGGAGTCCGTGTAGCGGCTTTCCGGGTGCCCTCGAGAGATAGGGCTTTCGTAGCTTCGCTAGAGGGGGGCCTGGTCTGAGCAGGTCCAATCAGATTCGATCTGTGCTCACGAAGACGAAGGGGGCTCCGGTTGGCTGTCCAACGGGAAGAGAGCCAACATGAGTCGAAACCGCCGCTCGACCCCTCCCGCCTCTTCTGCCGAATCCTCTGGGCGATCTTCGTCTCCTACCTGGCCGAGGCCACGTATGAGTCCTTCGAGGCGATCCCTTATTTCGGTGATCTCGGCGGAGGTGGCTCGAATCTCAACCATGCTGAGTAGGCCTTCCTCTTCCAGGGCCGCACCACTACCGCTTCCCACCAGCTGCCGCAACTCGCCGGCAGTCGTATCCATGAGGGTATCGACGACCGACTGGAGAGCTTGGACATCCTCGTCGGAGGAGTTGGCAGAAAACAGGGCCGAGTCCGCCCGGAAGGTCCGGGCTACGGCCTGAAAGTACTTCTCCACGGTGCCTCGATTGGGTCGAGTCTTGGTTTGGCGAATTAGCCCAACTCGTTCGAGAGCCTCCACGTGGTGGTAGAGGCGGGTGGGTTTCTCGCCTAAGAGATCAGCTACTTGTTTGGTCGTGCGCTCCTGGCAAAAGTTTTCCAGGAGGCGAATCCGTAAGGGCTGGGCCAGCACCTTGACCTGCTCTAGGTCCGAGAGGGTGTAGGTCTCCTGACTAGGCCCGGGAGCTGTTTCGGGATCCTTCTTCTTCTTCTTCGCCATGCCTTGTCCTCACTACCTTCGAGCGGCCTTTCTCGCCTCCATCCACATTAAGTATAGCGGTTACTAGACGGATGGTGATTATTCATGTTAATTTGAATAATCGGTCGATCATGGATAATCAATGGAGATTGAACAATGTCAGAGAGCAAACCCCACAAAAGTTTTGATGACTCAGAAGCGTCCCAGCGGGCCTTTTTCGTTCTTTGGACAGGACAAGCGCTGTCTCTCCTGGGAAGCCAGGCGGTTCAGTTCGCTCTGATCTGGTGGTTGACCCTCGAAACCGGTTCTGCCGCTATGTTGGCAACGGCGACGTTGTTGGGTCTGCTGCCTCAAGCAGTCTTGGGGCCGGTGATCGGAGTCCTCGTGGATCGTTGGAACCGGAAACGGATTCTGTTCTGGGCGGATGCCTCGGTGGCCTTGGCGTCGGTGACCCTCGCGGGGCTCTTTGCTTTCGGGGTGGCGAGCACCGGGCATGTCCTCGCCCTACTCCTGGTGCGAGCGATGGGAGCAGCATTTCATGGCCCAGCCATGCTGGCCTCCACGAGCTTGATGGTTCGTGAGGATCTACTAGCCAAGATCCAAGGCTTGAATCAAGGTCTCCAAGGAGGTCTGCTAATCCTCTCCGCTCCCCTGGGGGCGTTTCTGGTGAGCTGGGTGCCCATGGCAGGGGTGATGGTGGTCGATGTCGCCACGGCAGCTTTCGCCCTGATCCCCTTGATTTTCATTCGGGTGCCGCAGCCTGCCAGCAATTTGTCTCCTGGCAGCAAGGAGTCGAATGGGCAAGGGGCCGTCCGCTCTCTGCTCGCGGAAATGGCGGCTGGCTTCAGCTATTTGCGGGAAAGGGGAGGCCACCTCGCTCTATTGGGACTCGCCACGATGATCAATCTTTGTATGGTGCCGGCCTTCTCGCTCTTACCCCTATTGGTTCAGGAGAGGGGAGGGGATGCCGGTCTGTTGGGTTGGATGACGGCATTGTTTGGGGTTGGAATGTTGGTGGGAGGCACCGTCCTCGCCACCTGGGGAGGCTTCCAGCGGCGGATGCTGACTTCAATGACCTTTCTCTTGGGCTTAGGGCTGGCGACGCTAGCCTTGAGCGCGGCGCCAGCCGGGAATAGCGCGGCTTCCTTGGCCGCGATCTTCGCCGTCGGTTTCATGGTGCCGTTGGTCAATGGCCCCATTCAGGCGGTGCTCCAGGCCACCGTGGCGCCGGAGTTTCAGGGGCGGGTGTTTACTCTCTACGGCAGCCTGGCGACCCTAGCGGCCCCTCTGGGCTTGCTGCTAGCTGCGCCTATCGCTGACTTTGCGGGCATTACCTCGTGGTACCTGGCCGGGGGAGTGACTTGCCTGGTGATGGGATGTATCGGCTTGGGTCTACCGATGATTCTGCAGCTGGAGGACTCGCAGTTGGAGGATTCGCAGCTGGAGGAAGGAAGCGACGAGTCGTCCCTGGCCGAGAGTGCGCCATTCTGAGCCTACCGACAAGATCCCGAGGCGGGAGGCGAAGCCCGCCTCGGGATGAACGCTGAATTTTGGGGCTAGATGCAGCCGCCAAAGCTGGTGACGAAATTTTCGATGGAGTTGAAGGAGGCATTCGAGAAGTCGTCCGCGGCGCTGGAGCCACCGGATTGGATGCTCGGACACATGACCGGTCCGTTGCCACTGCAGTTGACCCCGGTATCGTGGTTGGCGGAAAGATTGTGCCCGATCTCGTGGGCGGTCAGGCGGCGGCGGGAGGCACTACCGGAGACGTCCTGGGAAATGCCCACGGAGAGGGTGCGGTTGCGGCAGATCACTCCCACGTAGGCGATGCCGATGGTCGAGCCGGAGAAGTTCTTACCGGAAAACTGGTGTACCACGTCGCGATTGGTAGCGATGCCGCCGCCACCGCCGGTGCTCCAGAAAGTCGCCATCTGGCTCAGCGTCGTACTGGCGTTGAGGGAGGTATAAGGGTCGGTGCCCGCATTGGGCCAGCAGCCTGCGAAGACGACGTTGATGCCAATGTTGAGCTCGCTCCGATAAATGAAGCCATCGACGTCATTCATGATGCCCTGCATGCGGTTGATGGCGCCGGACTGGCCGAAGCGGGCGCGGTACTGACCGTCGCATTCCAGGGCCACTTCGAGGGTGCGGAAGGAGATACCTGGCTGTGCCTCCGAGGAGAGGTCGAAACCTAGGCTTCCCAGAGCGTCGTGACGGGAACCGGGCAGGCTACCGAGGAGATCACCGAAGCCGTGGCTGCCACCGGTTTCACAGGTTCCACCGATGAGGTGACGCTGGTCGATCTCACGGTAGACGACGACATCTCCGTTGGCCGGAAGCTCTCCTCCGGGCAGGCTGGAGTCGCGGATGAAGTCCACCACGGGATCGATGAAGAGCATCTCCGTGTTGGCAAAAATGAAGCCGGAAAAAAGCTCCGGAGTCACCGATAGGCGAACCACGCTCTCGGAGTCCCCGTCTACGGTTCCTTTGAAAGTCGTCACCGGGCCAGGATCGAGATCCCGAACACCCTTTTGGCTGAGCTCGACCCAGCGAAAATCTGGGCTACGGAGGTCGTTCTCTTCCAACTCGAGGTCGAGAACACGGTTCCCCAAGTGGAGGCTGAGGCGGCCATGGGTACGCACCTGTTGATCGATCGCCGGTAGGTCCAGCTCGAAGACCTGATAGGCGAAGAATTCATCGTCGAGGGCGGCCTGTACCTCCTGTGCGCTCAGCTTGCCATGGGCCACGAAGAGGGGGTTGGCGTCTTGGTCTTGGGAAGCGCTGGTCGTGACGGGAACCAGGGCTAGGAATGCCAGCAGCACGAGGCTCAAGGCCTTTGAGAAGGGGGTGGTCGAAAAACGCGTGGTCATGGGATTGACTCCTTTGTGTCATCAAAAATCATCTGCAGAAAAACACATTGTCTGCGGCAAACGCTGTCAGCGAAGTCCCTTAGCTATCGAAAAGCAGGCCATCCACTAGCGAGCCAAGACCCCTAGCGGGCCAACTCAAACCATCATCGAGACCTAGCGCAGCTCCACGAGGACTGCAGTCCAAGAGAAGCCATTCCCGGGAGATTTGGGCGCAGCTATCGCTAGGCGCAACTCCTGCTGCCCACCGGCCAACCTCGGCCGATTACCCAAACATCGTTAACGTGTTTCGGTGCCTGTACTAGCCCGAAAAGAGCTACCCATGGCGCCGAAGGCTTCGGGGGATCCCGTCTGAAGTTAAAGAAGCATATAGGCGAAAGCAAACTAGTGTCAATGGAGTCCTGCACCGTTGGACAGGTTCCCCGGGTGAGGAGCCTCCCGAGATCAAGACGGTCTGATTCCGCGGATGAGGCATTGGCTCCCTTCAACAGAAACGTCCCCTTACCGTTTCCAGGCCTTGCTTCCTGGCCCCCTTTTACAGGTTTCCTTTCTCGTTTCCGCTTCTCCAACAGGAAAGGAGAATTTTTATGTTTGATTTGATGTGTCGACGTCACGTCTCGGGGGGCAGTTGGCCGTCCAGAGTGCTATTCACTGGTCTCTTCGGGGCCTTGACTGTCGGGGGTTTGGCGAACGAGGCTTGGGCAAAGCAGACTCAACCCGCCCCAGCCTGTGGACTAGCTCCCCAGCAAACCACCGACAACCGGGACGGCTATTTCGTCAATCTCGAGGAGGCTCCGGTTCACCCCTTGGAGCTGTCCGCGGATGGCTCTGAGCTGTGGGCGGTGAACATTCCGGACGCTCGCGTCTCGGTCTTCGACTTGGTCAACCCGGCAGCTCCCGTCTTGGTGGCCGAGGTACCCGTGGGGCTAGGGCCGGTTTCCGTGCGCAGCCGCAACCCAGTGGGTTTGGCCGAGGAGATGTGGGTCCTGTGCCAGTCCTCCAACAGCCTCTTCGTGGTGGATCGGACCAGCCGGGCGGTGACCGGCGTTGTGAGGCTGGTGGGGGAGCCCACGGGCCTCGACTTTAGCGACGACCTTTCCACCGCCTACGTGACCCTGGCGGCGAAGCATCAGGTGGTGATTCTCAATGCCACGACTCTCGCAGAGACCGGCCGCATCGAGACGGCTTCGAGCTTCGGGAACCCGGCGGGGGCCACCCACATCGATGAGCCAAGAGTGGTGCGGGTGCACGATGAAGGGGCGGGGGAGAGGCTCTTCGTGCTCTCGTACCAAAGTAGTAATGGCACCGTGGTTTTTCCCCTGGCTCCCACCGGCACCGAGCCGGATCACGACATTGTGGACCTGTGGGCTTCGGGCAGTCCGATCTTGCCACCGGACCGGGACGTGTTGCGTTTTGACCCGTCGACCCCTTCCGCCCTCGGGCAGGACGCAGCCTGGCGCATGGGAACCCTCAACTTCGACTTGCTATTCGACAGTTCCGGCCAGATGCTGGTCTCCAATGTCGACATGCTCAATATGGACCGATTCGGCGAGCACGAGCTCAAGGAAGATGGCTTTGCTACCCATCGCATCTCCATCCAGCCACCTTTAGCAGGTGGCGCCTCTCCCAATAGCGGTGGCCCAGCACAGGTTATCGACCTCAACGACCCGGCCCAGGTGGCGGATGCTTTGGAGGGCCTGGGCTATACCTGCGCGGTCCCCAACCAGATGGCCCTCTCGGCAGACGGCAGCCGTTTGTTCGTGGCCTGTTACGAGACCCACAACGTAGCCGTGGTGGATCTCGTAACCACCGGTGGACCGGAGGTGATGGCGGAGCTCCGAGGAGCCCCGGCCGTGGGACCAGGGGTGCCCTTCGGAGCCCGAGGTCTGGCGCTACGGGAGGCGGCCGGACAGGAATGGCTCTACACTTATTTTCGCGGCAACAATCAGCTAGTGACCTTCAACGTCTCCTCTTTGAGCAGCGGTGAGTCGCGCCTACCCACGACTCTGGGTTCCGTGGGCTTCGACGTCACCACGGAGGCGGTGCAAAGCGGCCGGTTTCATCTCATCAATGCCAAAAACTCCACCTTCGGGACAGGGAGTTGCAACACCTGCCACATGGACGGCCACTTGGACGCCATCGCTTGGGAGCTTGGAGGATTCACCGGTCAGGACGAGACTTTCGAACGTTTCGACAAGCGGATGAAGGTGACCATGTCTCTACGGGGAATCGAAGAGACTCCGCCCTTTCACTGGCGGGGGGATCGCGCTGACCTGGAGGACTTCAATCCCGCCTTCGAGAATCTTCTAGGAGGTGTTCAACTCTCGTCGGCGCAGCTGGATGAACTCGATGCCTTCGTCTTTTCACTGTCCTATCCGGCGAACCCCTTTCAGAAACTGAATCGTCAATACCGATTTCAGGCCAACGCCGGATTCGCCTGCTTCGTCAACCTGCCCGCCCATTCGGTCGATATCGACGCGGCGGGAACTCAACAGGACTTTACCTGCGCTCAATGTCACGGTATGGCGGGTCTCTCTGCCACCAATAACCAGATCAACAACGCCGGGCCGGAGCTACTCGGGGACGCCACTCAGCTGCGGGCCCTGTGGGATAAGGAGACTGACGTAGTGCAAGAGTTTGGCGGCCTGGCTCGCTTTCCGGCCTCTGGCTATGGGCTGGGAAACACTGGGGCGGACTCCTTGGATATCGTGACCTTCCAGGATAATTTCTCGTTCCTGAACGCAGCGCAAAGAACGCAGATCACTCGTTTCATGGTGGAGTTCGATACCGGCCTGGCTCCTACTACAGCTTTGGCATATCGGCTCACCGGCAGCGAGGTCGTATCCGCATTGCCGACTCTCCTGGCAGCCCTGCTGGATGGTGCCGCCGCCGGTCACAACGACGTCATCGGAAGGGGCTGGGCGCAGGATGGCCTGGGCCGCGAAGAGAACTTCGGAGTTCTCTATCAACCCAATTCGGGGCTCTTTGTCTCCAATGACCCCAGCCGGTTCGCAACCTCCAATTTGGCCGGTCTCATCCTGCGGGTGAACGCCGGTAACGGAGGGCTGGTGCTCATGGGGACACCGGTCGAGAGTGGCTACCGACTGGGCCTCGATCGGGATATGGACTTCCTACCGGATGGGGAGGAAGTTCGGGTGTGGAGCACTTCCAGCTCCGATCCCGACTCGGACAATGACGGCTTTCCAGATGGCTACGAGGTCCGCTTGGGCTCCCTTCCCTCCGTAACGACCAACACACCGACCGGGGACGTCGTGGCGCCAGTACCGGTGAGCGGTCCTTCGGTGCGCTGGAAGAATGGCAGCGTCGCCAAAGTTGAATGGACCACCGACGAAGAGTCCACCACTATGTTGGAGGTGCTCGACGGCGGAGCGGTGTTGTGGACCGGCATCGAGAACCAGTTCAAGAAGGAGCACATCATGGTGGCTCGCAACTTGCCGGTGGGCCGGACGGTGACCATTCGACTGACCACGGAGGACCCATCAGGTCCGCAGGGGGTCGGGATGGGCAACACTCACAGCGAGACCTTTCAGCTGACCACGGATGGCCAGGTCTTTCAATCGGTGCATGTCGAGGCGACGACCCTGCAGATGGTCACGGGGCCCCTCCCTGGGCAGCAGCGCCTACGGGCCCAATTCCTGGTGGTAGATGGACGCGGCGATCCGGTCTCCGGGGCCACCGTGACCTACGACTTGGTGCAATGGTCCGACGGTAGCTCCGGCAACGTGGTCAATGCGGGGCTTCAAATCGGTCCCACCAACTCCTCCGGTGTGATCGTGAGCACATTCCTGGTTCCTGTGGCCGTGAGCGGTCCCGGCGCTTTCGCCGAGGCGATGGTGCGGGATGTCACGGATCCCGTGGATAGCCACCTTCACTTTCGCCCCCTCTCTGGCGAATTCGGGTTCTTCGACAAGATCCCTCTACCCTGAACGAGTCCCTTCCTCACCCGGGGGTTCTAGGGCACGGCGGCTTTGCGGTCGCCGTGCTCTTTTTCGACTACCTCCACCTTCCCGGGGCAAGGTCCAGAGGCGGAGTTTCCAGGCTGACTGAGGATGGCTCGAGAAGAGGCGCTCGCCCAAACCTTCTCTCGGAGTTACAGCTTTTTCTCCTCTTATCCGCTTCTCTACTAGGAAAGGAGGATCTTCATGTTTGATTTGAGGTGTCGATATCGCAATGCACTGACCCGTAGGCCGACCCCCGTGATCATCACCGGTCTTTTCTGTCTACTGATAGTAGGTAGCTGGGCTACCCAGGCCTGGGCCAAGCAAACCCAGCTCGTATGTGGTCCTGCACCGGCAGATGCAGTGGACAACCGGGACGGTTATTTCGTTAACCTGGAGGAGGCGCCGGTTCACCCTCTGGAGCTATCTACAGATGGTTCCGAGCTGTGGGCCGTCAACATTCCAGACGCTCGAGTTTCGGTGTTTGATCTGCAAAACCCAGCGGCGCCGGCTCTGGTGGCGGAGGTGGCCGTGGGGCTGGGTCCGGTTTCCATCCGGAGCCGCAATCCCTCTGCCGGGAACGAAGAGATGTGGGTGCTCTGTCAAAGCTCCAACAGCCTCTTTGTGATTGATCGGGCGAGCCGAGAGGTGACGGGTGTCAAGCGCTTGGTGGGGGAGCCCACGGGCCTCGAATTCAGCGCTGACCTCACCCATGCCTATGTGACCCTGGCGGCGAACCATCAAGTGGTGATCCTGAACGCCGCGACTCTTGCCGAGACGGGTCGCATCGAGACGGCTTCGACATTCCCCCTAGCCGGCCCCCTAGCCGGGCAGAGGGAAATCCACATCGACGAGCCGCGGGTGGTGCGAAGTCTTGACGGAGAGGCCGGGGAGCGCATCTTCGTGCTTTCCTACCAGAGCTCCAACGGTACCTTGGTCCTTCCAGGCGCACCGTCTTCGAGTCTGAACTCCCACGTGATTTTCGACGCTTGGGGCGCAGTGAATCTCCCTCCAGATCGCGACGTGCTGCGTTTCGATCCGGCCGAGCCTTCGGACCCGGGAGAGGACGCTGCGTGGCGTCTCGGCACCCTCAATTTCGATCTCCTCTTCGATGACGCCGGCCAGATGCTGGTTTCTAACGTGGATTTGCTCAACCAACGGGAACGCTGCCCACCAGATACTTGTGGCGAGCACAATTTCAAGGCGAATGGTTTCGCTGTCCACCGAATCTCCATCCAACCGCCGTTGGCTGGTGGCGCTGTTCCCAACAGCGGAGGTCCGGCGCAGCTCATCGATCTCAACGAACCGACGCAAGTCGCGAGTGCTCTACTAACGGCGGGCTACTCTTGCTCGGTGCCCACCCAAATGGCTCTTTCGGTAGATGGCAGCCGATTGTTCGTGGCTTGCTACGAGACTCACAACATCGCGGTGATCGACCTGGTTTCCCCAGGAGGTCCACAGGTGATGGCAGAGCTGCGAGGTGAGCCCAACACGGGCCCGCCAGCCGGCCAACCGAACCCCGATCTGGCCTTTGGAGCCCGCGGAGTGGCCTTGCTGGAAGGGGAGGGCCAGTCCTGGCTCTATACCTATTTTCGGGGAAATAACCAGTTGGTCACCTTCGATGTCTCCTCCCTCACCAGCGGAGAGCTGCGGCTGGCCACGGACCTTCGCTCCATGGGCTTCGACATCACGACCCAAGCGGTGCGGAATGGCCGTTTTCACCTCATCAACGCCAAGAATTCCACCTTCGGCACCGGCAGTTGCAACACCTGTCATATGGATGGGCACTTGGATGGTATTGCTTGGGATCTCGGTGCTTTTACTGGGCAAGGCGACGTAGCCCCTGAGTTTCCTGATTTCCCCCGCAACGACAAGCGATTGAAGGTCACGATGTCTTTGCGGGGCATCGAGGAAACCCCACCCTTCCATTGGCGGGGAGACCGGGCGGACCTGGCAGACTTCAATCCCGCCTTCGAGGGGTTGTTGGGTGGTGAAGAGCTCTCTGCCTCTGAGCTCGAGGAGCTCGATGCCTTCGTGTTCTCTTTGTCCTACCCGGCCAATCCGCGCCAGAAACTTTCTCGAGACTACCGGGTGCAGGCCAGGACCGGACTCGCCTGTTTCGTCAACCAGACAGCTGAAACGGTAGACCTGGATGAAGCGGGGACTCGAGCGAATCTCTCCTGTTCCCAATGCCATGGCATGGCAGGGTCCTCCGGTACCAACAACCAGGTCGTCAACGCTGGCGCAAATTTGCTCGGGGATGCCACCCAGCTGAGGGGGCTGTGGGACAAAGAGACTGATATTTACAGTGTGCAGGTTGGCGGCGCCGCGTTTGAGTTTCCAGCTTCCGGCTACGGATTGGGAAACACCGGTGCTGATTCCCTGAATATTGCCACCTTCCCAGATGAATTTGACGATCTACCCGTACCGATGCGCCCCCCGATCGGCCGTTTCTTGGTGGAATTCGACACGGGTATGGCCCCGACCACGGCGCTAGCCTACCGCTTGACCGGCACCGAGGTCGTGGGTGCCCTACCCAGCCTTCTAACGGCCTTGTTGAACGGAGCTGCCGCGGGCCACAACGATGTCATTGGGAGGGGTTGGGCTACGGATAGCCTGGGCCGTGAGGAGAACTTCGGTGTGCTATATCAGCCCGCCGGAGCAGGCACTTTCGTCTCCAACGATCCAGGCCGCTTCCCGGCAACGAATCTGGCGAGCCTGATTAGTCGGGTGAACGGTGGCGAGGGAGGGGTGGTCCTCATGGGTACCCCAGTCAAGACCGGCTATCGCCTGGGGCTGGACCGGGATATGGATTTCTTGCCGGATGGGGAGGAGGTCCGGGTGTGGAATACGACGGCGTCGAACCCGGACTCGGATGGGGATGGCTTTCCCGATGGCTATGAAGTCCGCCTCGGCTCCGTTCCCACGGCGCCAGGGAACACTCCGGCAGTGGAGGTCGTGGCACCGTTGCCGGTGAGCGGTCCGTCGGTGCGCTGGAGGAATGGCAGCATCGCCAAAGTGGAATGGAGCACCGACGAAGAGTCCACCACCCTTTTGGAGGTGCTCGATGGTGGAACGGTGCTGTGGACCGGCCTCGAGAGCCAGTTCAAAAAGGAGCACGTCATGGTGGCTCGCAACCTGCCAGTGGGGAAAACCGTAACTCTGCGGGTAACCACCGAGGACCCGGCGGACCCGGCTGGAACCGGGGTCGGCAACTCCCATAGCGAGACGTTTCAGCTGACCACGGACGGTCAGGTCTTCGAATCGGTGCACGTGGAGCAAACGAGGCTCCAATTGGTCAGTGGGCCTTTGCCCGGTGAGAACCGGCTGCGGGCGAGCTTTGTGGTGGTCGACGGGAAGGGCGACCCGGTCACCGGAGCCATGGTGAATTTCGACGTGATTCAGTGGTCCGATGGAACCTCTGGCCACACGGTGAATGGGAATCTCCAGGCCGGCCCCACCAACTCCTCTGGGACGGCAGTGGGTCTTTTCCTGGTTCCGGTGTCGGTGAGTGGACCGGGAGCCTTCGGCGAGGTCATCGTGGGGGAGGTCAGCGACGCCGTTGGCCAGCGTTTTCAGTTTCGTCCTCTAGCGGGGGAGTTTGGTTTCTTCGACAAGATCCCTCTACCCTAAGATCGCTGTTGCTCCACGGGGGTATCGCAGGCAGGTCTCCCTCTGAGGAGGCCTGCCTGCGCTCCGGTTCAGTCAGCACCACTTAGGCGATCCCTAGGCTCCCGAGATCAGCGACAGGCCCTACCGATCCGTCCCCTTGCTGCGTGGTACAGTTTGGCGTCGTTTATGTATTTTTGAGCTGCAACCTCCTCCAGGTAGCCGCTCTCATCTCTCTGTAAAGAGGTCCAGACGCGCGTTCGCGCATCCTGAGAAGGAGATCCCATGAGCAAAACCATTCGAATTCCAACTAGATCTTGGTTGTGGTCGTTGACAGCGGTATTGGCCGCAGCCGGCCTCGTCACGTCCGCCCAGGCGGGAGATTGGCTGACCTTGGTCGACGAGACCCCGACCCGCTTGGTGGCGGATGTCTCCGTTGGCGCGGAAGATACCTTCGAGAAGGATCTGATTTCCGGTGATGTGGACAAGGATGGCGATCCGGACATGCTCATCGCCCGTAAGGTGCGCTTTTCCACCGCGGGTGGCAAGGCGAACGTCTTGTTCATGAACGAGAACGGTGTCATGACGGACCGCACTGCGACCCTGGCTCCGGCCATGCTGGATGAAACCGACGACCGGGATATTCGGCTGGTGGATGTGGATGGAGATACCTGGCTCGATGTCATCACGGTGACGACGTTTTCCGAGCAGCCTCGTCTCTATATGAATCTGGGAGAGGACGGCTCGGGAACCTGGTTGGGCTTCGGCTACGACGCCACGGATGGGCGCCTTCCGGTCTTCAGCCCGGGTCCGAAGTTTTGCGCGGTGGGAATTGGTGACGTCACCGGCAACGGTGCTCCGGATCTTTATTTCGTCGACTACGCCAACACCCTGGAAGATCGTCTACTGATCAACGACGGCTCCGGCTTCTTTACCGACGAAACCGAGACTCGGCTGACCGCCGCCATGGTGGACTCCGCCTTCGGCACCGATGCCCACATCTTGGACATCAACGGAGACACCTTCGAAGACATCATCAAGAACAACGCCAGCGGTACCTCCGGTGCCTCTGCGGACGTCCGAGTGATGTACAACGACGGAACCGGAAACTTCACCCGTGTAGATGAGATCTACTCGGACGCTCCCTACATGATCGAAGTGGCTGACCTCGACAAGAACGGTCGCCCGGACGTCTATGTGGTGGACGACGGCCAGGACGCGGTGCTCTACAACACCGGCAACGACGGCAGCGGCAACGCCATCTTTACCGATCAGTCGGTGACGGGCAGCCCCACCACCCAGGGCTTCGGTGGCAATACCAAAATCGCCGACATGGACCTGGATGGCTTACTGGACATTCTGGTGGCCGATGTAGACACCGATATCGCTGGCTGTGATCGCAAACTCGCGGTGCTGCAGGGCCAAGGTGAGTTGCCGAATATCTCCTACTCAGATCCTCTGGCCGGTGCCGCCCGCTCCTGGACCCCCACCGGGGTCTTCGACATCGAGGTAATGGATATCGATGGCAATGGAGTGCCGGATGTTTGGATGGGAACCTGCGACGGTAACGCCATCTTCATGAACACGGCGACGGTGCCTTCTCTGTTTATCGACGGCTTTGAATCCGGTGACACCACCGCCTGGAGCTTGACCTTCCCGTAGGTGGGGTTGATTCTGCGCTGAGCAGAAGAGCGTTGAATAGAAAACGGTCGCCTAAGGGCGGCCGTTTTGCGTTGGGAAAGGGTGATAGCACCCCGGTGCGCCAAAATGAGCTGAAAGCCCCGGCGGCCGATTGTTCGGTCCGGCAGTCGACGGATCGGAGCAGGAACGGAACCGTTTCGTCCGACCCTGGGGATGGACAAAACAAAATCGGATAGAGTTGACTTCCCCCGCGTCCTAAACTTGGAGAAACATCTATGTGCCGAGTCACCTTCTTGACCACTACTATTCTCGGTCTTGTGATCACCATGTCGCCCATGGCTGGGGCAGAGAGTCACGAGATCTTTGATGCGGTTTCCGATGGCGACGTGGAGCGGGTGCGAGACCTTCTGGCTTTAGATCCTGCCTTGCGGGAGCTGAGAGATGAAAACGGCCGGGCGCCCTTTCATTGGGCAATCATGAAGTCGCAGCAAGACCTATGGCCACTTTTGGAGACTTCCGAGCTTCTGCACTCCCCTGACTCGATGGGGCTCACACCGATCTTCATGGCGATCACCAATCGTGGATCTGCAGCAGTCGACTGGTTGATCGAGCAGGGCGCCGATATTCAAGCGGCGAAGCCGGGCGATGGCCAGGCACCGCTCCATTGGGCTGCTGAACTAGGAAGAACTGAGGCTGTCCGATCCTTGCTGGCCGCCGAGGCTAAGGTCGAGGCAAAGAACCGAGTTAACTCGACTCCTCTGCTTGTCGCCGCCAAACTGGGAAGAACGGAATGCCTTTCTCTCCTCTTGGAAGCCGGAGCCAACCCCAATCAAAAGAACTTGGTTGGGCTGACTCCGCTCATGATCGCGGCCCTTCGGGACTATCGAGAGATCATCACGGCCTTGCTCGAGGCTGGTGCCGATCCTAACTTGCGCGATGGTCGCGGAAAAACAGCACTCGACTACGCCCAGGAGAAGGAGTACGTCGAAGTGGTTAAGATCCTGCGCGGTGACTAGTTGAAGTTGTGTCAAGCCCGCTATTATTCCTCGCTGCGAGGTTGTTCAATAGCCTCGCAGTCCGACGGCCAGCCTGGCTGGCAGTCTTGTTTACTTCTACAGCTCCATCTCCGCCGAACAACTTGCTACCTACTAGAACCGCCCCGAAATTCCATGACACAGCACGGGAATGTGGATTTACGGGAAGAACGATTAACCAATCTCAGGCGAGGCGACCCGCGACCACATACTCCAAGATCTGAACTACCTGCTCAGGAGTTTCGGCGGTTGCATTCGCCGCTCCATCAATTTCTTTGAGTGCGTGATTGAACTCAGGGGGATGCACGATGATCAGGGGTTTCCCGAGGGCAGCCGCGTAGCCAGCGTCGAAGGCAGCATTCCATTGTCGGAACTTCTCACCAAAATTCACCACAACGATATCAGCTCGCTCGATCAAGGTGCGGATACGAATCGCGTTGATTCGACTCCCCTTCCGGTCCTTCCAGAAATCGTTTTCCTCGTTACCGAGAATCCGCACTCCACAATGATCGCTGGCATCATGGTCTGTTACTGGAGAGGTTAATGTGACAGGAATACCGGAGGACTCAACACCGTTGGCGATTACTTCGCGCCAATCGGAGTGGATCTCGCCGGATAGGTACACATTCCAACTGTTTGCGCTTGGCATTTGTCGCTCCTTCGAATCATCCATGCTTGGTCGGGTTTGACTTCTACGAAATGGCCGGAGCTTTAGCCGCAACGGCGAGTTCCGATCACTAACGCTGACTCTTTCGTCGCATAATGGAGTATGCATCAGAGGCGGGAGGAGCACGTCCTTCTGTAGGCACTGTGTTATACGCTTTTGCCATCTAGAAGTAGGGAAAGTAGTGCAATGACTGCGAGCGCAGCTGGTACGAAGAACTCGAATGTGATTCGAAGACGACGGCCAGCCGCAAGACCGCTCGATCTACCCAGCTCTCTGAGCCTTGAAGTCGCCGCCTCTACCTGCTCAATATAGTGTCTGAACTCAATGCCATCCTTGGACACATCCTCAGGAACAGTGCCGGTCTCAAGTTTCTCCATATCGGCTTCGATCACTTGGATTCGCTGCTGAAGGGCCGCAAGGTCACCTCTTAGCATACGATGCTCATGGGCATGCTGGGTAAAGCGAGAACCATGTTCGCCAGCATATCCCAGCGCCTCTGTCAGGGCTGCCATGCGTTCTCGTTCCGCTAGAAGCTTCTCGAGCTGGTGCTGGAGCTGCTCCTTCTTGTCCCGCGTTAGGGCTTCTGCTTCACTTCGAAGTGTGCGATGGCGATCAACTTGTTCAAACCTCCTCATTATCGCTTCATGCACCTCAGAAGCCTCCGAAAGCTCGCCAGCGGCTACTCGTGCCCGAAACCGTTGCCAGTCAGCGAATGAATGCGCGAGGAAGGAACACAACAGATAGAGCGTGCTGATGCCGAAAATCAGTGGAAGTGCATTGTCGGCTAATCTCACCGAGACTCCAGCGGCAGAGATTGCGTCGAGCTCTACCAGTCCTGTTCCGACGGCGAGTGCTATCCCAGATAGTACGACCATCGGTCGACGTGCGCGCACGGCCTCCTCGCCAAGGAGACCTTCAACATGAATCTCTGGGTGGCTCCCGGAGTTACGAGTCATTGGAAAACCTCAGAAGTAAAACCGGCGCATAACGCCCCGGCCTTTTCCGGCCAAGGGCGGGGTTGGTGGTTGGTTGAAGTTATGGAGGCACCAGCGAAGGAGCAACGCGCAAACCGTGTTGCCCTTGGTCCGCGTTGATGGCCTTGTTAGGCCGCCTCTCACGACGCCGAGAGTGCCTTCTTGAGCATGACGATCTGGCCCGCATGGTACAGGTCGTGCTGAGGCGCGCCGCAGAACTGAATGTATGCCGGGTATTCGGAACCCAGCTCCTCCGAAAGGCGCTGGACGGGGAAGGCGCGCACGGCGCTCTCGAGCTGCTGATTCAGCCGCTCCAAGGTGTCCTGGCTCTCGCGCCAGGCCGCCGCACTCAACTCTGTCACTGGAGGCCACGCTTTCTCCGGCGAGAATTGCAGAGGCTCTCCGCGAACCCGCCGAAGAACCAGGTTGTACCCGCTGATCAGGTGAACAACGATCTCCCAAATGCTGTGAGCGCCGGGTATTGGATGAGCTGCGGCGTCTTCCGCCGAAACATCCGCTAGCACTTCGCGCACCGAAGGCCCATGCCAGGACTTACCCCGAAAGGCTCGGCTGATCTGGTCTGCGATGATCTCCATATCCAGCATCGTTTCTCCGATTCCAATAGGTTGGCCTAACGCTCAGATTCAGCGCCGAGTCGCGCAGCAGACCGTCTGCTGCAATGAGGAGTTAGCCGGGCGTCCGCTCCGCTACTTGAATGTTTGCGTCTTTAGGAGCTCGCCCGCTTTATCGTAAACCTTCCAAGTGCCCTTCTTCTTCCCGTGTTCGAAGCGACCTTCGTCCCAGAGTTGACCATTGGCATGGTATCGCTTCCACACACCGTGCTTCTGTTCTTCATCATCGAAGCCGCCCGTCCCTCGCGGTTCGCCAGTCTTGAAGAACCATTTCCACCGACCAACGATCTTTCCGTCCTTGAAGCTGCCGGAGGACTGCATCTGGCCATTATTTAGAAAGTACTTCCACTTTCCTTATTTCTTTCCGTTGTCGAATTCACCCTGACAAGAGACAAGGCCGTTCTTGAAGAACAGCTCAAATGGGCCATTCTTAGGATTACCGTCTTCATCGATTCCAGGGATGTCTTTCATTGGGTCTCGCTCCTGGTTAGATTATCTGTTGGGTGGAGAGGAAGTGCCGCAAAGTGAACCACTCCGACGACAGCACCGCTGGATTCAGAAGGATCAAGACTGGCGTTGGAAATTCCTGGAAGCGTCTCAAGGAAGCTCTCTATTTGTCGAAGACTTTTCAAGTCAGTCATTGGTTGAAGTGCAGGTGAGCATTCTTGAGGCGTCGAACCTTTGTTTCAACCCCAAGTCGGAGGTATAGGCAACGACTTTCTGTTCACCCTTTACACCTTAAGTCGCCTTCCTTCAAGTCTTTAGGAGAGGATATGCGGAAGAAGTAGCAGTGTCAATTGCGTCCTGGGCGGCTCTCCGCTGCCTACATGTCATGGACTTGACGCCTAGTTCGCAAGAGCGACCCATGCTTTTTGGGCGGTTGGTTCTCTTGGCTAAGCTACTTGGAGGGCCTCGGCTGCTTAAGCGGTTCTGGCTGGTCGGGGTATCGGCCCCTCTCATCCCATTTAGGAGAAGAACCCTGGCAGGGTTACTTCCGGCCCACGAGACGTTCGAGAATCCCCAAGCACGAATCGCGGTAGGAGGTACCAAAGAGGTGAAGGTGGTTGAGGAGGTGGTAGAGCTCGTAGATGGCGAGGCGTTCGGCGCTTCCGGGCGGTAATGGCCACTCTTCCTCATAGGCCGAGTAGAAGGCTGGAGCGAAACCTCCGAAGAGGCGGGTCATGGCCAGGTCGGCTTCTCGGTGGCCATAGTAGGTGGCGGGGTCGATGAGGACGGCTTGCCCGGATTCATCCACCAGGTAGTTGCCTCCACAGAGGTCTCCGTGGAGCAGGCAAGGAGGCTCCTCGGGGACATCGGTCCACTCTTCCAGACGATCTGCTAATCGGTTGCCGAGTTTTTCCAATTGAGGGTCCGAGTGGCCGTCGTGGCGGGCTAGCTGGAGCTGATGGCCGAGGCGGTGCCTTCTCCAGAACTCGGTCCAGTCGTTCTCCCAACGATTCGGCTGGGGAGTCGATCCGAGCCAATTGTCTTGGGAGAAGCCAAAGCGGCCACCATGCGTGGCTTCTTCCGCGGTTCGGCGATGAAACCGTGCCAGATCTCGGCCAAAGGTCTCGAAGAAGTTGGGTCCTTTCCTGCCGGTCTCTACCCATTCCAGGGCTAAAAAGGACTTGCCCGCTTCCTTCGCTGAGAGGAGGACCTTGGGGACACGGAGGATCCCTGGTTCCGCCAGGGCCGAGAGCCCTTCGGCTTCTCGCTCGAAGACCTCCAGAGAGACCTCAGAGCCTCCTTTGACAAAGGCCTGTCGTCCGTCTGAGAGATCGGCGCGAAATGCACTGTGAATCGAACCACCGCTCACCGGTACGAGACGTTGGACTTCGAGGGGCTTTCCGGATTTCTCGGAGAGGCAGCGGCCAACGGCTTGGCGGAAGGACGAATCCATAGATCTTAGGAGTCGAAGCTCTGCTCGAAGGCGGACTCGAGGTCCTGAAGGATGGCGGGAGCTGCTTCCTCGAGCATGTCCAGAACTTGACGAAATCCCGCTTCGCCGCCGTAGTAAGGGTCTGGCACATCCACCAATGAGCCCACCGGCAGATAGGAGGACAGCAGCCGGATGTGGGAGCTGGAGCCCCCTGCCAGGGATTCGAGATCGGCGAGGTTCTCCTGGTCGAGGGCGATCACCCGGTCGAAGAGGCGGAGGTCTTCAAAGGTCACTTGCCGCGCTTGGCCATGGATCTCGATGCCTCGCTCTTCTCCCGATTGACTCATCCGTGAGTCTGGCGGGTTCCCGGCGTGGTAACCGATCGTCCCGGCGGAATCGATCTCCACGACCTCTTCCAACCCTCGATCCTCCACCAGCTGCCGCAACACGGCCTCCGCTGCCGGCGAGCGGCAGATATTGCCCATACAAACAAAGAGCACGCGAATGGGATTGGTGTCCGGCATAGGTATTGATCCTTCGTCGTTCAGAGAATGAATCCCGGCAAGGTACCACAGAAGGAAGTCGACGAGTCATCGCGGAGGAAGCGGCGGGGCCCTGGCCCCTGCCTTTCGTGCAATGCCGATTCCTGCTCAAGACTTCGGAGCGCCACCGCTGGATTCCTTCCTGATCTGCCTCGCCGGTCTCCTCAGATTCGCGGTGGCCTCCAGGTATTCTTGTTTCATCTCTTCCGTCAGGATTTCGATCAAGAGCCGGTTCTCGATCCACAGCTCGATGACTCGAAAGGACCCCCGGGACAACTCCACAGCCCGCCAGCCTGCTCGTTGGGCGATGGACAACACTTCGTCCGTGCTCCGGGCGATAGAAAGGGCCGCATGGGTGGCGGAGTAGGTTGACGACTGATCATTGGGTTGGAAGCGTGTCGGTTCATCGGCTGGGCCAGGGAGCAACTCGGTGCCGAGTGGGTATACCTCGATGGCCGTGCCGTACTCGTCGCCAGCCCAGGCTATGTAAGAACCACTATGGGGCCCGAATCTCGTTAACTGGCCATCCAATATCTCGACGAGTACCTTTGCGACTTCGAGGGGTTTGCGGGCGGATAGGGAGATGTGGTGGATCATAGGTAGCTCATTGTTTCTCATCAATGCCTGAATCGAAGTGGTTGATTCCCCAGAGCAGCTCTTCCATCGAATTGGCGCAGGGTCGCTGACGATGGTTGCCAGTCAAGGATTCCGAGCGGACTACCTGAGCAAGGTTTGGGTCATACGGTCCAAGTAGCGACAGCGGTGAGCACCAGCAAGAGAAGTGCGCCGATGCATCCAAGTCTACCTCCACCCTCCAAGCTCTCCTGACTCCAAGAGTATCTGGATGACCAGTCGAGATGATTCTCTTGGAAGCGTTCGAACACCTCGGCTACTTCCTCTGCAGAAAGGGAGTCGTTTCTCATTTGGTAAAGGGTGTCGGAGCCCTCGAGCTTGTACTCCAGATGGAAGACACCGTCCGCGGCGAGCGCCGTCTGAATGAAGCCTCGTTCGGTTGCCAGAATGAGGAAGCTTCCGTTGTCATCTTCAATGTCCTCCAGCGCAGCATCTATCTGTGCTGGGGATGGATCTTGGATGTCGCTGCCGTGGCTGCGTTCGAGTTTGGGCATGGGAGGGGTCCTCCGGGTCGTTTCGCCGGTTACCAATGGGCCCAATCTGTGGTTTTCAGGTTTCTGGATTTCGGCCTTCTAAGATGCGGCCTTCTGGTTCTCGGCTCTGTGGGCTTGGAGAATTTGGTCGTGAACGTACTTTGCATTGTCGATCCGTTCGAAGCTCGGAACCCGAAACTGACTCATGTCGGGCCATTGGATTCCCGAGTACAGATCATTCAGTGGATTTGAGCGCCCTAGGATGACGGTGCCGGTTCGATCCCTGCGCTCCTTGAGAGATATGTCGTGGAGAGTTCGTAAAGGGATGGAATTGGTTGATTGGGTGAACAGCCCAGAGACAATGATCGCTCGGCGGTCGGTGAGTGCGTAGTAGGTATTGGCTCGCATCTTGGCGTCGACGAAGAATCGGCCGGCGATGATGTAGAGGCCGATGAGAACGAAGGGAACTCCAAATAAGACAAAGAGGAGTGAAGCTCCTTTTGTTATCACGACGTATTCCCAGAAGAATGCGAAACCTCCCCAGAGGAGACTGAAGGGAATCATGAAGGAGTCTGAGGCTCTCAGAAAGATTCCCTGTTTGGGAACACCGCTCCACAACAGTGACTCACCGGATTCGAGGTGGCGGCGAGTCTCGTGCTCAGCATTCCCTTTCATGACATATCCTCCTAGAAAGCGACTACCATTCGTGGCTCCTTAACGGCACAGTATGACGCTTGAGGAGCCTCAGGGTCCATCGAATGGTGTTGGAGATGGTTCCTTGCCGACCTCTCTTAGACCGGGGGCTCGTCTAGGCGTTGCGCCACCCTTCCTCGCTCCTCTGTAAGTGGCGATCTCATCCCTCTTTGATTCTACCGTCCCCTACAAAGGGTGCTGTGAACGGACTGAGTCTCTTTCTACCGGGCCATCTACGAACCTTCCTAGCCCTTACCTTCTCACCGAATTCGTCGCGAGGCACTGGAGATGCCGGGAGATCCAAGGAAGAAGGTGATTTCTGCGACGCAGGCATAGTGACACTCTGTCGAGGAGCAGAATCGCCTTCTGACGCTGGAGATTCAGGTAGATACGGGGCCGCAGCAGAAGATTGGTGAGAAGGAAGGGCTAGACCGCCTCTGCTTCCTCGAAACCCGTCACAACTCGGATTTTCTTCGGATATCCGCTCCCACTCTCCGGTGCTGGTGATAGGTTCTTTCAGCATTCATTCAACGATCCGCAGTCCAAGCCGGACTGCGGACTCAGTGACGGGCTGAGAGCCCGGGAAGGAGACGTACGATGCGTCTGAATCTCCGCCTTGCTTCGCCGTGGGCTGTATTGGTTGCACTCATGGCTTTTGGGACCACCGCCGAAGTCCAGGCTCAAACCTCCGACCTCACCGGCCAGACCTCTGGGGGAGCGCACTATACGGTCCGCGTTCCTGACGGTTGGCAGGCAGAAGACGGCCTCGTCATCTGGAATCATGGCTTTGACTTGTCTCCGGTAGGCCCGGTGGATGACCTGGGCCCGCTGGTAGCGGTGCAGCTGGCGGAAGGCTATGCCGTTGCCGCCTCGAGCTACAGCCTCACGGGTTGGGCCTTGTTCGAAACCGTTACGGACGTAGAGGAGATGGTCAGTGCTTTCGAGCAGGAATTTCAAACCCCAGAACAGATTCTGATCTATGGAGCCTCCCTGGGTGGAATCGTCACGGCTCAGCTCGTTGAGCAGGCCAGAGTCCCCAATGTCGTGGGAGCTCTGCCGATTTGTGGCGCCGTGGGTGGAAGCCGCATCTGGGACGGTGGCGTTGACCTACGATTGATCTACGACGCCGTTTGCGGCGCTGTCCCCGGAGCTGCCATTCCCGGAGGAGCGCAAGGACTTCCCTTTCCTCCCGACCCCAGTTTTGATCAAGCCGCCATGGCATTGGCCGTCAATACTTGCACTGGAGTTCTGCAGCCCGCCGGCACCAGATCTCCCGACCAAGCGGCACGACTCGCCAAGATCTTGGCTGTCACTGGCTTGCCGGAGAGCTTTCTACTCACCGATATGGGCTTTTCCACCTTTGGCCTCGCCGATTTGGTCCACGACCCGCGGAAACTCAACGGCGAGAACCCCTTCTCCAATTCCAAAGTCGTCTACGGAGATGCGGAAGTCGATGCGGATATCGCACGGATCACAGCGGATCAGGACGCTCGCCGCTTCTTCTTTGATCACTACACGCCGAGCGGCAAAGTGGGGGACACGAAAATTATCTCTCTACACACGGACAAAGACGGCCTCGTGCTCGTCGAGAACGAAAGCTCCTATGCTTCCGTCGTCCCACCGGGGAATTTCACCTTGGGCATCGTTGTCGAAGAAGAACCGAGCCATTGTGGGTTCACAGAGGCCGAGTTACTTTCGGCCTGGGAACTTCTGCGAGGCTGGGTAGCTGGCCTCCCGCAGCCCACGGCGACCGATTTACAGACGACCTGCCAAGCGGTGGAGGCGGGGGGAGTTAGCGGGCCTTGTCGAATCGACCCGGGTTTTCAGGTGCCGGATCTGGACGTTCGGGTTAGGCGGCGGACGACTTGTGTGGCCGGTGAGCAAACCCTGTGCTTGGGAGACGGCGACCGCTTTGCCTTCGATGTCAATTGGCAGGACCGGCAGGGCCGAACCGGCGATGGGCAGAAGGTCGATCTCGATGGCCGCTCTAGTGGATTTTGGTTTTTTAGCCCAGACAACATCGAGCTAACCGTCAAAATGCTCGACGGGAGGCAGAACAACGGCCATTGGTGGGTGTTCTATGGTTCCTTGACCAACGTGTCCTTCGATCTGAAAGTCACAGACACCTTCACCGACCTGGTTACGGTGTACACCAACCCTCAAGGCAACTTTGCCAGCGTTGGTGATACCGAGGCGTTCTAAGACCTCGATAGAGATCACGGCAAGCCAAGAACTGCGAGGCGAACCTTGGAGTTCTTGGCTTGTGGCCCCCACTGGGTAAGGCCTTCTGCTTCTGTGGCCAGAAGTCACCCAGCTGCAGCGTTCTGCCAACGACAGTCCTACCGCTGCCCCTCCCTGGTCACCCCGAGAATCGAGAGTTTCTTGGTCCGGGAAGAGATTTTCTCCGACGGATTCGAAACCGGGGACACCAGCGCTTGGAGCACCTCAGTGCCCTGAGTCTCCTTCTTCAGGGCTTCGTCGAGAGCCGCCGGACTGTTCAAGGTGATCCAGTAGCAGAGCATTGAAAGTCTCGGCGTATTTATAGGCCTGTTTCTGTAGAAACCTCTGCGGGCCGTTCATGATGGCATCGCTGTAGCCAGCAACACCACGGTAGCCGAAGTGGTCCATGGCCTTGTAGCCGAGGTATCCCTCGTCTCTCGTGTAGGGCGGGCAGACAAGGCCGACACCAGAGAGGCAGATGGCCTTCAGGTCGCCGGAGGCCAAGGCAAGCTCGAAGTCGTAAACCGGTTGGTGATAGAGGATGTTTTCGAGGGACAAAGGTCCGTTGGGTTTCCAGGAAGCGTACCTTGCCTTGGTTGGGTCAAAGGTCAGGAATAGCAAAGCAAGACCCAAGAGGAGGAGGGTACCGCCGACAATGAAAGGTGCTGGCCCTTCCTTGCCTGTAGAAGCTGTCGGTGCACGAATCATCAGAAGGCCTGCGATGGGAACAGGTAACACCTGGAGAGGATGGAACAGTGGCGTGAGAAAGCTAAAGAAAGCCACGGTCGTAAACAGGAACGCCAATGCCAAAGCGATCGAGCGAAACACCCTGTTGCCGAGCTGAGCAGGTAGTGCCTCGATGAGCAGTACATAAAGGCCGATGAGTGGAAGCAAGCGGCCAGCCCACCAAAGAATATGAGCCAAGACGACTCCCAGTTGGAGAGACACAGCTCCTCGAAAGTCGATCCACGGTAAAAGGACGAAAAAGGGTGCAAAGAGAAACCCTAGGATGATCGTCAAGTTGATGGCAATTCGGCGCATTCTCGATGGGTCTTTCAGCTACCTTTCGGGCGCCCAGTATAGCTAACGGATCAGGTCTTTGTGGCGGATGGGTTCAGTTCCTATGTCTGTAAGAAGCACTCCGACAGGGAGAGTCTTCGCCAACCGTAGTTGGCCACCGACGACCCCATGGCCGCCCGCGCCGGCTGGACACTCACCACCGAGCGGGTGGTGAAGCGTCCCGAGGGCCCCGACCTCCCGGCGCTGCTGGACCGCATCGAGTCCGAAATGGGGAATGCCGCTCCGGAAGCGTAAGGGGCGATGAACTTCAATCTCGCGGAGATCGGCATCCATTTCCCTGATCATCGAAAGCGGGCCCTCGCTATCGGAGAGGAGTTGGGGATCTACCGTGACTATCCCGTTTCCAAAGGGTGGACCTCACCCTTCGCGCCCATCTGGATCAACGAAATGGTGAGTCGGCAGGGCTGAAGTCTGGGAGTGCTTCCTGGGGGCGATGTATTCCTGGGGCCATGTATTGATCCTCGCGGGAGCGGGTCATGGGGTCTCATCTCTCACTCGAGAACGGGTCGGGTTCTGGAGGTCAGGTCAGCCGAGCCGAGATATTGAGCGATCGACCCTCTCAGGGTCTTTGAAGCTCACGGTTTCTTCGAAGCTTACAGTCTGTTTTTCAATCATTTGATTGCCGAACCTCTCCTTGCCCTGTGCCAAAAGGCGGTTCCGGCTCGCTTTTCCTTTTTCGATGGCAGACAAGGATCGAGGTGAGCACGAACAGTAGAGAACGAAGAAATGGTGATGATTTGTCATGAGAGCTTCGGTCAACGTCTTGCCGATTAGCGGCAGCCTCGCTGAACTACTCCATTAATCGGGTAGTCGGTAGGAGTGAAACTGGGTGCGATGAATCGGTTCTCGGTTATAGGAATAGGACTCGTCGGCTTCCCATTGATATTGGAAGTCAACGAAGACCACTCGACCTTTCTTCAGGTGCTTCCGGTCTACACTGAATATTACCGACCTTCCCGAAGGGAGCCACGACAAGATCGCCGAGTGCGAGCCCGACGGAAGGTACTCTCCATTCTCTTTCCGCACGGAGTAGCTGACGCCCGCTTCGGCCCCGTCTGGCAAGGCGAAGGTGAACTTTCCCTCAGAGACTTCGACCATCTCTGGTGATGGCCCCGTATAGGTACCATAGGTACGAAACGAGATAGTCCAGATGGAGTTATTGGAGATCCGAAGCCAGATATGGTCGCCTGCCTGCGTCGAGAGATCGGTTTCTCCAATCTCAAGGAAACGAACCGCACCTGCATCGATTCTTGCACCGGTTCCCACAAACGAGATATGAACCGAGGGCGATTTCCTATCGAGTCGGAAGTCCCCGTGCAATACATCCAGATCGTCGGGCAGTGAAGGCTGTGCTACCACTGGGAAGGGCGGCTCGGCGCGCACCGAGTCAGATGGAATCGATACCAACCCAAGTACCTGGGCCATCAAAATCAGCACGGACTGCCTCGATCTGATCACAGTGTCTCTCTTTTCAAGTTGAGCCTCTCCCTATTCTCCGACCGATCGCTGATACTCGTATTCTGGCAATAGAAACAACAACAAAGGCAAGGACATTCCCGAAGGCTCTTTTCAAGATCGAACTCTGGATGGTCTGCTCTGATTCACCCGAGAAGGCTAACAATTCCCATGACGCGGTGTAAGGAAATCAGTGACCGTAGCTCAGCACCCGACTGATCTTCCAATCCTCCCCCTGCTGTCGCCAGACATGAGAGAACTCGAAGGTGCCACAGTCAGTGACCTCACCTTCCTCGTGACAGAAGCGATGACGTCCAACCTCGAGCAAGCCATAGCCTGGTAGGGGATAAACCTTGAGGGAATCGGCCACCAGCTCCCGCCGAAGGCCGTTATCTTTGGAGAAAAGACCCTTGAACCCCTCGCTAACCTTGGCGAAATCCTGCAGTCCTCCAGTATCGTGAAAGAACTCCAGGTCCTCGGCAAAGAGATCGAGCAGGGCAGGCAGGTCATGGCGGTTGAAGGCATCAGAAAGAGCGTTGTCCAGAACTAGACCTAGCTCTTCCAATGTCATGCTTGGCGGTGAAGCATCCGCATCGTCGGGGTCGAGGTTCGTGGCCAAGGCCCGACCTGAACCCCAAGATGGAAGAGCAGAGAGGATGAGAATTAGGATGACCTTTCGGTGGAACTTGGTATTCATGCTCAGGCCCTACCGGGTCAGATCGGTGATTGTTTCGGAGCAGGCAGAGGCTCTGCTGGCAAGGACTCAGAGGAATTGCCTAGGCGACGCTGGGTTTTGGTTCTGGAGCGGCCAGAGGATCTGAGAAAAGGTCGGCCCCAACCTCACCTACCTAGGGCGCAGTTCCCTGCGTACTGAGAATTCGCCTCCACCGGGCGCCGAGGGAAATGAAAGAGTTCCGTACCGGAGGGCATTGGTTCCAAAGGCATTCGTAAAGCGAAGGCGGTCTCGTAAGGTTCTCCGGATTTCACTGACTTATCTCGCCCGGCACCTCGCACCTGGTGCACTAAGGATCCGCCATCTCCTCCAAGAGCTTGGCGGCTTGGTGGACACTGCGTTCAGAGATTTCCAGTTGGCGAGCGATTTCTGGGACCGAGGTGCCGGACTCCAAAAGCGCATCGATCGTTTTCAATCGGAGCGCAGTGAGCTCCATCAGCTGTCCCTTGTTCTGTCGGCCTCCGTTTCTCCTCCCCGCCGGCCGGTTACCCCTGCGCCGATTTCCGGGGCGCAGAGCCAAGTCTTCGGAGTTGCGGGCCGGGGGATCGGCCTCCGCGGCTGGCGGCAGCTCATTGGGGCTCGGTGCGAGCTGTTGCTCCACCATCTGCTGTTCCAGGGGTGGGGAAGAGCTAGGAGCTAGCCGCGCAAACAAGAATAGAGACAGGGCCAGAAGTGCGGATGCAGCCAAAGCCCTTTTGAGGGGAAATCGAGATCCATTGGCTGAAGCCTTTTCAATGGGTTCGGCGGGTAATCCGGCTTCGGCGGCTGGAGTCTCTTCGAAGTCGTCTTTCGGCAGCTCGGAGAGAGAAGCGATGAAGCGGTAACCCCTCCGGTGAACCGTTTGGATGATCCTCGAATTCTGAGCGTCGTCCCCCAGGGCCCGCCGCAGCTCGCTGAGGGCTTGGCGAATCGAATCGGAAGAGACGAAGGGGACATCCCAAGCTCTTTCGACGAGCTCGTCGCCACTGACGACCCTAGGAGCTTCTTCGATGAGAGTCGCCAAGACGCGGAAAGTCTGGGGGCGGAGATGAATCTCCCCCTCGGGCCCATTCAGTGTGCCTAGCTTCCCGTCAAATTCAAAGGCTTCAAACTGGTAAGGCATCTTCTCTCCTCTCGAGGCTCCCGGGGCGGATTTCACGATTCGTTCATGAATTCGCGAGTCATTCACACAACGTTCACCCCTTGCTTAGGGTTTCATGACCCTTTTCAACGGGCCGGATGGCTACGGTTTGAGTGAGCAAAGTCACCAGCCGTGCAAGGGACACTGCGGTGATCGGCACTCAAGCCAGCTCGACGGAAACACGGGAGAAACCCAAATGAAGCAACCACAACGTCACAGAATATCACTGCTTAGCCTTGCCCTCTTACTTCTGTCTGCTTTGGCCGCCACAGCCCAGGTGGTCGCCCCCCGACCCGCGGAGGACCATGCCTTCCTGTGGCGTGGGTTCACCCACGAGTGGGACACCCGCAATCACCGCATCGATCGGCTGGGTAGCTGGATGACGATGAACTGCGACAGCAACGGCTGCGATGGGGATGCCCATCACTCGGCGTCCACTGGGACCGCGGTAGATGATGCGGATTTCATCACTGCCTACACCGAATTGAGCACCTCGTCCGCTGCCATAAAAACCGGTCTGATCCAGTTTCCGGTCCCTGGAACCGACGGCCAGTTGAGCAACGACATCCGGCACATCGTTGTGACCGCACCGGCGGACATGCAGAACCGAGATCGCTACAGAGCCTTCCTGAACGGGTTCCATCTGGAGAGACTGAGCGGAGAGTCAAAGAAGCTCGATCGATTGAAGATCCTGCTCAAGAACCTCGAATACGTCAACGGCAATCTCGAGTTTGATATTGAGTGGGCTCTGAAGATGGATTGCCCCTTCTTCACTTCACCCGAGTGCGTGGGGGGCAACGACTGGGATTACCGTCTTCAGGTTCGATTTTTCCTCATCGCTGGGGACGCCGGGGAAGTCGCCTTTAGCAACTCGAATCCTCAGCACGACTACGATTGGGACGGCGATATATTCGGCGGTGGGACAGAGGTCACTCTTGGGCAAGTCCAGATGTCAGACACCATCAACTCCACCGCCACAGCGACCTTCGATCATGGAACGGTGGGCATCCGGGGCTTCCAGCTCAACCTCGACTCCGACTACCACATGTACGAAACGGCGGTTCGGGTGAAGTCGATTGTCTACTCAGCCACTCAAAGCGACGTCTCCTACAACGCCGATGCCTACTTCGCCCAATGGCAAGACGAGATGACGGGCCTCGGCGCTTACAGGGCTTCCGGGGAAGCCGTTGAAATGGAGCTGTGGACCGCACTCATCCAGCTCTCCGATGCCGAGATCAACGGGAATTGGGCGCAAGGCAGCGTCAACAGCGAAGACGATCCGGCAGAAATTCCGGTGAGTTTCTAAGACCTGGAGTGGATCTCGCCCTCGGCTGGAACTCCGAACGCTGACCTGTGACAGGTTAGAACCGGGGCTCTCCAGCCGGGGTTTCTTGGTGAGATTAGAAGAGGGGAAGATTCTCGGGGGGCGCGCTGTCAGGCGTCCCTCGAGGAGCACCTCTCGAGAAGTACCGACTAGAAGCCTTTCAGAATCACTTTGCGGATCCGCGCCTTGACCGATGGCGCTTCATCACGAAGAGCCTTGGCAAAGAGCCCTTCGGCCTCTCCTTGAAATTCCGGATACTGCTTCGCCAAGTGGTAGTAGCCGTTATGCGCCCACGCCCGGACGAACTTGTTCTCGGACTCCAAGCTCTCCCGCAGGAAACGCCGGACACTCCGTTTCTGAGCATCAGGGATCGGCAAGTACTCCATGCATTGAAGTAAGTGGAGTTTTTGTTCCCAGTGGTCCAGTTCAGGTAGCTGGTCATAGATGGTCTCGATCTCTCCCGGCGAGATCTCTGCACCCCCCTCGAGCAACGCCTTGAGCAACCAAGTCGCACCGGTTCTGAAGGCCTCAACGGCCATCAACGCAATCAAGAGGGACGGATACCCGGGCTCGCCCCGATGTCGATCATGGATCGACCGAATCTCCCCAGCGGATTTGCCATCCCAGTTGGCTAGAGCGGTTTGGAGGTTCATTTGGTGGTGGCACGAAAAGTTCGAGTTAGCCGAGGTCGAAGGAAAGTATTGACCTCAGCGCAGGCGGGTGCGAGCTCATCGGATCAGTCCTTTGTTGTGCGGTTCTGTATATCCGCGCTCAGAAGCGGGTGCAATTCGGTAAGTCTATTTCTTGGTACATACTGCACTTGGGTCAGCCGACGATAGGTTTGATCGCCAGAGTCCAGATCGTGCATCATTGCCTCAATTTTCTCGTACTCCCCTTCGAGTCGCGGAGGAAGAACAGTATAGGTGCTCAGTCCCAGGGCCTCAGAAAGAAGAATTTCGGTCCTAAGGACTGGAGAACGCACAATATTTTCATCAAGCACGACTACATGTGAAGACGCGCCCATCATTGCTCTTGCCTGGGCATCTCTCCAGTTATCTCCGACATGGACATTCTGAGTAGCGACCCAAGAAGAGATGCCAGCGTTCGAAAAGTCCCTTGCAACTTCTGTGGCGAATTCGCCGTCTGTGTTTCCGGAATAGGATACGTAAGCTTCGTGGAGTGAGGGTTCGACTCCGCTCGTAGCCAAGACGCCATTGACGACCCGCCTTAGCGCTTCTGATCTGTCAATCTGGAGTCCAACAACATTCAGGGAATGAAGCCTCATCATGAAGGTATCTTCCAATCCTTTGGTCTCTTCATGCTCAGAGAGCACTGAGAAGCAGTCTTCAATCATCACTGGCACAATTCGGTGACCCAGACTGCGAGCAATGAAGACTTCCATTCGGCAGTTATCGCTGGACAAGTAATCCCTGGAAAGCACGACAACAAGGGCGCGGCATTGCTTGAGTGCGCGAAATAGTTCGTCCCGCCACTGTGTTCCCGGCTTAATTCCCTCACGATCGATCCAGGTGAAGATGCCTTGATCACGCAATAGGCCCAATAACTCTTCCGCAAATCCAAGATCGGTGCTGCGATAAGAGATCATTGTGCTGATGTCAGCCCGTGCACCCATGGTGAAAACTCCTATTCGGCAAAACGTTCTTACTCCTCGTCAATGACGTCGTTGACGCGCTGCAGGGGTGGTCCATTCAGAATAGGGCTCCCAACCCTGCTAGCCCGATCCTTTTGCGATTGGACGCGCAGGAGTCCCAGTGTCGATGTCAGCGACGCCAGAGAATCCCCCGGAGGTTGCGTCGGTGCTCTTATCCCTCAAGAGAGAGGCTGCCGCAGCCTGAGCCTACTCGGCCTTGTTCTCGTCCGTGTATTCCCTTCGTTGCCACTTTGCCATTCGGAGCCTCCCTGCACATTGTCTCGCATTTCGGGGTACTCAGGAAGTTGGGGCAGGGCTACGCTGACTACACCCCGTGACCAGGCCGTCGGGGTTCTCAGGCGAAGTCGCCGGGAACCCTATGCTGGAGCTCTTCCCAGGCGGGAACTTCCTTAGACGGCGGAAGGGTGCTCTGCATGGTCCACTCCGAGTCGGTCTGGTCAGGGAACTCTCCCTCCCACACCTGGGGGGTGGCTAGAACGGCCTTGCGCACTACCCATAGATAGTTCGCCATGGCGTGCCTCGAAATCGGATGAATCACTCTCGCATCCTTGACATAGAACGACACGAGGAACTGTTGTCCGACATGCTTGTAGCCCACAAAGCTCTCTGGAGGAAGAGCAGGCACGGAGTCCCAAAAGTTGGCAATACGGAATGAATCGTCGACCTTCTTATCGTAGGTGCTTTGCCACCCTGATTTGCCAACGCGAGGGCTGGCAAATGTGGTGCTGACCACTCTCACACCTCCGGGCCGACTCGAAGCGACATCCAAGGCGAACAAGCTTGCCAGTGCACCGCCGAGGCTATGACCGGTGACATAGACTATCGAAGGCTTGCCGATCTCCATAGCTTTGAATAGCTGCTCCTGCATCGACAACTTCATCGAACCACCCTTGTCGGTGTAGAGGCTGTTGAAGCCCGAGGCAACCGCAACGTTGTCTGGAAAAGGGCCCCGGGCCCTATGAGGCTTGAAGGGGACCGTATTTACCCACATATCCTGGTAGATATTGGCCTTCGAGGCTGTTCCTCGAAACGCGACGAGCCAGGTTTTGGAGTCCTCTTCCTTGCCCTCCAAGATCAGGCCGAATTTCTCTTCCTGGCCCGTGTGCACGAGATACCGGTTCCAGCCCGAGAAGCGCTGTAAGAGCTTGAATTCAGGAGGAGGGTTCCAAGCCTTTCCAGCAAAATCCTTGTAGGCGGCGATGGCTCCAAGGGCGCAATTGGTCGTCACGTACGGATGTAGTGTGACCTGTCTTAACTCGGTACCATCGAGATACTTGGCCTGCGCTGGCATACGGAGCTCCTTAGGGTGCCCTATGTATCTTATTTTCATGGCCTTTCTAGTTCCTCTTCGGGCATCGAAAGAGCGAAAGGACCCATTGCCTCTTTTTAGATTGAGTACCTATTATTTCTTGATTGCGATGATGCGAGTGTATCAGATGCCGAGGGGCTGCACGCGGCTTGCGGGCTGCAGTCTCTTCCGCCCGCCTCGCAAGCCACAAGCCAGCAGCCTTTAGTTTGGGGCTTGAAGTCGAAGAGGGAGAGGGGAGGTTGACGATCCTAGCGTTCTAAGGTGCCGGAGAGGGGTACAAAGACGGGAGCCTACCTCAAAAAAAGTTGAGGAGCGGGATGCCCTGGGAGCCTACCAGGACGCCAACGGATGGCTTTGTCCACTGCTGCGAGAGGTTCGGCAGCAGCTGGCCGTACAGAGCGTTGTCGTGTTCATTGACCGTCAGGCGGCTGCCACAACTCGACCTTGTTGCCCTCAGGATCGATCACCCAGGCAAACTTGCCGTACTCGGATTCATCGATCTTGTCGAGGACGTTGCAACCTTCCTCCTGGAGCACCGCGACCACCGCGTGAAGGTCTACCACTCGGTAGTTGACCATGAACGACGCCTTGCTGGGAGCAAATTGCTCGCTTTCCTCCGGGCTCACAGACCAGACAGTCATTCCACCAGTGGGCTTGCCTTCCGAGTCGGACCAGGAAAAGGCCGTACCGCCCCACTCCTGGACATCGATTCCGAGATGACGCTTGTACCAAGCTTGGAGCGCAGGGGCATCCTTCGCCTTGAAAAAGATGCCGCCGATGCCAGTGACTCGCTTCATGGGAACCTCCGAGGTGTGGTGATTTTTCTGGGGGCGTTTCTTCTGCGGCTGGACATCATAGCTTACTGGCTCTAGTAGCTGACCATTTCGTGCGAAGCAGAAATCAGAAATAGACACGCGATGTGACAGCTTGGGCCGGGGCAGGGAGTGAGGTGTTTCATTAGGTCGCCCGTGTCTCGCAGCTTGAGGATCGAGCCTCTAGCACTTTTCCCAAGGCCTTCTAGGGGTTCCGAAAGGCGGTCCCAATACTAGTGCCTCCACTGGTTCCGCACCGGATTCATCGGAGCTCAAAGTCAGAATCACATTCACTCGATCCGAGCCTTTGAAGACATAACAACCCAAAGATTCTCCGGATTCAACTTCAAACCAATGAACCTCTGCCTGTTCCAACTTGCTCTGAATTTCAAATTCCTCTGGTAGGTCGAGGGAGCTCGGCCAGGTTCCCAGACCGGAATAATTTCTAGGGGCGGCTGAGAGTTCCTTGAGCTCCCCTCTGTCGAGTTGTTTCGCCATCTCGCACTCGCAGACCAGCTCGCTGGATCGAGAGAAATAGCAGCCCCCAAGTAATGGGACTAGGAGGGCAACGACGAGTACACGACTCAGTCGCGGCAGAATCGCTGGAGAGTCGATTGCAGGTATTTCTCTCACGTGGTCCAAACCTGGTTTCAATGTCACGGTTGTTTTCAGGGCAGCAGCTCTCTCTTCTCTCATGGCTCTTCAGCTCGCTCTCCCTGAGGCCTCTTGGACGAAGACTTCGCAAGGGGAGGTTTTGTCGATCTTGCCCCTGGTGGGGAGGAAAAGTTTCTGCCTGCGTGGTTTAGCGTATCGGTCAGGGTTGGGATTCTGGGTAGTCCCGCGAGAGATGGTTTGTCATGAGTCACTTGGTTCTGTTCTGCCGGTTTTTCCTCACAGCCTGATCCACACCAGCAAGTCATGACTCGCAAATTGTTCGCGGACCTTCGCCGTATCGACCCTTCAAGGATAGTCACTATCTGGCGGAACCTGTCTTTCGAGAATAGACAAGGAGCGTGCAAATGATAGACCATCGTACCGCTCACAAAGATCTGATCCCAGGCGTAGCTAATCCCAAATCCAGGATCAGCATTTCCTAGGAGCTCATCGAAGGCGGATTCAGCAGCCAAGGCGGTGTCGTGTTCAAACGTCGACAATCGCAACCGCAGATAGATCTTTCCGTCTGACGTTTCCTCGTAAGGCTCTGTCGATTTGAAACGGAAGCGGGTCATCTGAGTCGGCTCTTCGCTAGCCTTCGAATCGATCGAGTTCTCCTGTGTTATCTCGAAGCTCCATGGGAGATCTGCCACGAGTCCTTCCACTTTCTGATCTGTGCCCGGAACGATTTGCTGGGAAGCCACCGCTGGCTCCATCGGAAGGAAGAGGCTTCCGATCACCAAGGTCCCTAGAGCTACTTTGCCGGTCTTGGCCCGGCGGCACAGGTGGGCAAAAGGCCTTCGCTTCTCCGATTCGGCCTTGAATTTTTCTCTGAGGCTTTGTCGTTGTCCCTTAGGCATTCGTGGCCTCCCTACGCAGGGTCAGTCAATCGAGAACGTCAGCGAACTCGAGGAGGATCCAGGGTCTGATCGCAGACGATGTGCTAGGTGTCTCGCTCATAGCTTCTACATTCTACTGCTTCATAGTGTGACGAGAATTGGTCCCAACGTTTCAGCAGTTTCTGGGCCTCATTTGGTACGTAGCAGCGGGAGTAGTCTTCCCCCTGAAAGTCGATCACATTCTGCAGCGACTGGAAGGTCATGATCGTAATAAATTCCACTTCATCTTCGAGGTCCCTACGAAGCAGTTCGATACTCATGTAACCGGGAATTCTCTTCGCCTCGATTCCCGGGAAGACTTCGTCGTGAAGAAGTTTGCGGTAATTGTCTGCGTTCTCCAGGGTTGTCCAGCCATGCCATATGCGTTTCACGGCCATCATGGGCTCCTTCGGTAATTTGGCACCTAGCCTTATTGAAGATCATCAGCACCCTCGAAGGGGGCGCGCTCGGTGTAGCGGTTGGTCAGGCCGTCCTTTCGGCACAGCTCTTGGTGCGGTACGTTGCTGGACTCGATCGATGTGAATCGGAATCGGGGATTCTGAGCTGATTTTTCGCCTGCCTCCGGCTCGATGGGATTCTCTCTTGATTCTCCGAAGTTCCATGGGAGGTCTGCCCCTAGCCTTTTCACAACCTTTCCACTTCCTGCGCTGTCTCAGGGATGATTTTCCTTGAAGCCATCGATATCTCCGGTGGGTGGCTGGGGATTCCGATCACAGGGGCTCCAAAAGCAATTTTCCAGTCTTTGCGATGCAGCGATTGTCGGGGAACCTTTCTCGACCCGCCGCTTCGGCTGTGGGTTCGTCAGCAGAGTGTCGTAGTTGTGCCGAAAGCCCTGGGCCTCCCCGCTCGCCCTTGCGTGTCTCAAGTGTTTAGGAAATCGAGATAGGTCCTGGGTGATCAGGCGTAGGGTCAGGTCAAATGACTGTTGCTTCCGGTTCTTAGTTGGCACCAAGCTACCGCTCCGCAACCTCTCTCAGGAAATCGACAAGACTAGTCTAGTGGAGGCGTCTGTCGAGCCGAAACCGTTTCTGCAAATCGCTGGAGAGCTCCACGGATCGACGTTGCCCATTCAGAGTTGGCGGTGATCTCGTCGGCCGAGAGGCGAGTGCCCAGTAAAGGGACGGCAATAGAAGCTTTATCTACATGAAAACCAGACATCGTCTCGAGAACGGTGACAAGGGTTAATTCAATTTCGGGCATCCGATTCGATGCACTCAGCATCATGAACGGCTTATCGACAAAAGCATCGACCCCTACTAGCCAATCCAGGGCGTTTTTCAGAGTCCCTGGGTAACCCCGAGCGTAAACGGGGGACGAGATAATGATGCCGTCGCTGCTTCTCACCTCGCGAACAAAACGAGCTAGCTCTGCAGATGAATCGATAGAGTCGTCAGGATTGAAATGGGGCAGGCCTCCCAGATTCTCGAAAACCTCGATTTCATGGCCCGGAGGGCACATCGCGATGGCAGCCAATAGGAGCTGACGATTCGTTGAGTCAGCTCGCAGACTCCCATTCAGTCCCAGAAATTTCATCCACGGATTTTAGCATTCCACATCGCAGGGATTCACTGCCCTTGGTTTCTTCGTTGGGCCTATCTGTGGGCTTGTCAGTGGGGCATTGTGATTCCCTCTCTGTGGCTCCTCAGCGTAGGTCCTGATTCTCATCCCAGAGTGGACCGAGTTGCCGGGTTCAGGGCAGCAGGTCCAAGCTAGGTCTGGAGGGGGGAGTGTGTTGGCGGACCGAGGTCCTGTCTTCCTCAGCGGGATTCGTGGTCAGGTCAGAGTCTCACTCTTGAGTTTTCCTCATGGGGAGCTCGTCAAGAGTTCTTCGATTTCCGCAGCCGCCTCCAGCTGTTGGGTCCGTTGATAGACCGCCATGAGCCCTTCTCCGGCCCGCCGAGTCTCTGCATCTTCGATGCCTTCTTTCTCCATGAGGACCTTCCAAGCTTCCTGGTACTGAATCTCCGCCAGGGAGTCTTTTCCCTGGCCGACCAATGCGTCGGCGAGGCCCAGGCGCACCTGGGCACCGGTTTTGGTGGCGCCGACGCCGCGCTTCAAGCGGATCTCGAGGGAACGTCGCCAAGGGGGTTCGGCTTCGGCGTAGCGGCCAAGGTCGTTCAAGGCGCTGCCGTGATCTGCTAGAAGGAAGGCGAGGTTGGAATGGTTCTCACTCCCTTCCACCGTCTCGTAGCTTTCCACGGAGCTCCGGTACATGGGTTCCGCCCTCGCAGGATCCTCCAACTCATGATGAACAAAAAGGGCGAACTCGTAGCGGGCACCGACGGTTTGCGGATGGTCCGGGCCCAGGGTGCCTTCGAAAATGGCCAGACTCTGGGCGAAGAGGTCCGCCGCTAGGCTTGGATTCCCGGCGTGTTTCTCGAGTTGCGCCAGGCTGCCGAGGCTCGCGGCGACGATGGAGTGTTCGCTGCCGTAGATGCGCCGGTTCATCTCGAGAGCTTGCCGTATCGCAACCCGCCCCTGGTCGAAGTCTCCGGCTCGCATGAAGGCTCCCCCGGAACCGGCAAGCAGGCGGGAGGTGACTCGGCTGTCTCCCGGGCGATGAAGCTCCTGAATACGGAGGCCTTCCTCCAATAGCTCCCGGGTCCGTTCGAAGTCTCGTAGCCGGCGCGCCGCTTGGGCTGCGGCGGCGAGGCTGTCGACCAATTCCGGATCGGACTGCTGGAAGGTGTTTCGAGCCAGGGCCAGGGCATCCTCATGGACCTCGGCGGATTCTCGCCACTGATTCAAGGCCGCTTTGACCTCTCCCAGGGTGCGGAGAGCCTGCACTCGAGCCGTGGCGCGGTGCTCGGGTATCAGGGGAAGGGCTTGTTGGATGGTCGCCTCCGCTTGGTTGTAGTCCACCGTTTGGAGAAGTACGTCGGCGAGATCCAGCAGCACCAGACCGAGATGTTCGCTCTCCGGGCCGTGGAGCTCGGTTTCGAGGGCAGCCGCCTCTTCGAGCCACACCTTGCCCTCCTCCGGAGAGCCGAGGTTGCGGTAGACCTGCCCCAAGGTGCGGCTGAGGACAGCTCGAAACTCACTGGCCGGACCGCGTTCCTGAGCCAAGCCCTCGGCACCCCGCTGGAGGACATCCCTTGCGGTGGCTTCCTGGCCAAGGTTGATTTGCGGATCGGCTCCGCGAAAGGCATGGACCAGGAATTCCAGGGCCTGGGTCGAGACGTCTCGCTCCTTTTGGAGGTTTCGTGCCTGCAGTAGGGTGAAGGTGGAGAAGGTCACCAGGAGGGCCATGATTGCCGCTGCCACGGTGACGCCGACGGCGTTGCGGCGGATGAATTTTGAAGCCCGATATAGGAAGCGGGGAGGCTGTGCTTCCACCGGGAGACCGGCTAGGTGATTGGTGAGATCTGCTGCCAGGCGTTCCACCGAGGAGTAGCGCCCGCCGGGTTCCGGATTCAAGGCTTTGAGCACAATATTGTCGAGATCGCCTTGGAGTCGGCGAGGCGGTATGGGAGGAGAGGTAGCTGGCCCAGAAGGCGGTGCCATTGAGGATGGGACTCCCGATGGGGATAGCCGTGACCGGTCCATGGCGACGGCGCTTGGCGGTCTTGGTAGCCCTCCAACTGTCCCTGGAGAGGGTGGCTCGGAGGAGGGCCGGGACTTGCGCTCCGGCAGTGCTCCGGTGAGGATCTGGTGCAGCAGGATTCCCAGGGAGTAGACATCGGAGGCGGTGGTGATCATTGAGCCGTGAAGCTGCTCCGGGCTGGCGTAGTCGGGAGTCAACATCCGATCATTGGCGAGGGTTTGGGACGCCGCCCGGTCGGAATGGTCCAGCAGCTTGGCGATGCCGAAGTCCAGCAGCTTGGGGCGGCCTTCGGAGTTGACCAGAATGTTGCTGGGCTTGAGATCGCGATGCACGACCAGGTTGCGGTGGGCAAATTGCACGGCGTCGCAGATTTGCAAAAAGAGGTGAAGCCGTTCCTCCAGATTCGAGTTTCGGGCATCGCAGAACTGGGTCAGGGGAACACCGTCCACCAACTCCATGACCAGGTAGGGCAGTCCGTCCGGTGTCGTGCCGCCGTCGAGAAGGCGAGCGATCCCCTCGTGCTCCAGGTTGGCGAGAATCTGCCGTTCCCGGTGGAAGCGCTCCAGGGCCGTTTGGGTCACGGAGGACATGACCTTGATGGCTACCTTTTTGTCGAAAGCCTGATCTTCCCGCTCTGCCAGGAAGACCTGCCCCATCCCTCCCTGGCCGATTTTCTCGAGCAAACGGTAGGAGCCCAAAGATCGTCCCAGCCAGCGCTTGCCGACTTCGGCGTCCAGAGCCTGACGGAATTCGCTGACCGGAGCGTCGTCGATCAGGGCGCGGCTTTGCTCATCCGCTTCGAGAAGGCTGTTGACAGCCTCGAAGAGCTCGTGATCTTCGCCGCATTCGGTCCGGAGCACCCCCTGCCGCACCTCTTGAGGCATCTCGACGAGCCGCCCGAAGAGCTCTTCCGCTCGCCGCCAGCGAGAAGGGTTCAAAGGCTGTCCTTTGAGAGTTCCTGCTCCAGCCAGGCGCGGGCGAAGCGCCATTTGCGGCCGATCGTGGCCCGGCTAATGCCGAGAACCTCTCCGGCTTCCTCTTCGGTGAGACCGCCGAAAAACCGCAGCTCGACGACGCGTTCCGCGAGGGGGTCGATGGCTCCCAACGCAGTCATGGATTCATGGAGGGACACCAAATCCGGCGACGCCTCCGCGGCGATCTCAGGGACCGCATCGAAGGCGACTTTGATGAAGTTAGCACCGCGTTTGATGCGGTGTCGTTGTCGGGCATGGTCGACGACGATGCGGCGCATCAGACGCGCTGCGATGGCGAAGAAGTGGGTACGATCCTTCCAGTTAGCCTGTCGCTGTCCCAGGAGCTTGACGAATACTTCCTGAACCAGGTCGGTGGTCTCCAAGGCTCCGTCGGATTGCTCGTTGCGCAGCCGATTCGCTGCCATGGCTTTGAGATGGGGATAGATGAGGTCGAGGAGCGAATGTTCGGCTCTTTCGTCACCGCACCGCCACCGCCCGAGCAGCTCTGTGATTCGTTCGGTTTCGTTCTTGGAACTCCTCATAGAGACCTTCGAGTATAGCGAGGGAACAGGCCTATTCCTAGCCGTTCCTTCGGCCCAACTTTCTTCTGCTCTGTCGTATCTGACGGCTTCTGCTTCGTCGTTCACTTGGACTTCTTTCTCGACGTATCGACAAACCGCTTACACCGGCTCGCGACGATTCTGGTGAAAAGGAATCGCAAGCTGCGCCCTGGGGCGCGATAGGTCATGATGCATTCCGCCCAAAAATGACGCGTATAGAGTTGAACCCGTGTGAGGTCCATATCAAACCGACCCAGTTTGGAAAGGAATTTCGATGATTGAAAGCAATAGAAAGTACCGGCGGAATAACCTTCTGGTCATGACTTTGCCGAGGCTCGCCTCAACCTCGATCGCCGTGGCCTCAATCGCCTCAACCTCGATCGCCGTGATTTTGGTCGTCCTAAACTTGGTCACACCCGCCAACGCGGCTCTCGTTCAAGATGAACTCGAGGGCGAGTTTCGTGGCTTCTGCGTTGGATCATCCTGCGACCCACATACCTTGCCTCGGGCGACTCCGGTTGTGCAGCCAGCAGAATCGGCTCTTCTCTTTTCTTTTTCTATCAACTTTGACGAGGTCACCGTTCCCATGGGGACGGGTTTCGTGTTTCTAGACGTTCTCAACGATCAGGGAGAAGACCTCTTTCGAATCAAAGCAGAGCGAGTGCCCCAACCTGGTCAGGGCGGCTTGGCTCTCAGCCTCGACTACACGATTTCCGCGGGTCTCGTCGGTTCGTTGCCGCTGGGGGAATCGGTGGGCGGTGCCGATTGCTTCTGGGTCGAGAGGACGCCGTCGGTTCTCGGCAACCCACCCGCTCCCGGAATCCGGGTCACCCGCACCGGGTCAGCCCAGGCCTACGACACGGGCAACCTACACATCATGGACTCTCCTACAGAGGTCCGTCAGGGTGTTCTGGAGTTGATTGGGGAACCCAGTGGAACTGTGTACATGAGCGACTCGGCAATCGGCCAGAAATGCGGCTCTTGATCCGACTTGGAAGAGTGCTCCCCATCGACCGGGGAGCCGGGTGGGACCCTCTGAGCTGAGGTGAAGTGAGTAAGCTGTGCTGCGTCCGGAGTCGAGGAGCAGCCCGGAATTCTGATGCCATTGGGCTCCCTTCTTTGCCTCGTTGTCAGTTCTTTCTAGTGCGGTGACCAGCCTGCATCCGTATTCACTCCAACTTTTCTCGAGCCCGGTGGAGTTGCGCTTCGATTTCTTGGATGTCTTTGTGCTGGTCGCCCAGCATAGGCTTCAGAATGGCCAAGGATCGTTCGCTGAGATCGGCCGCCTGCAGGAAGGCTTTCCGCGACAGAGCCACACAGCCCAAATTACCCAGGTGAAACCCTTCCCCAAAGGGATCGCCCAGCTCTCGAGCGATCCTTAGCCCCTGCTCGAGGTTGTGTTCAGCTTGATCGTAGTCGCCCTGGCGTTCGTAGAGATTCCCGAGATTCCCCAGGTGATGGCTCTGCCCGGCCTTGTCACCGATGGCCCGAGCGAGTTCTAGAGCCTGTTGGTAGTGGATTCGAGCCTGGTCGTCGTCCTTGGATTCAAAGAAAACGTTTCCCAGATTCCCCAAATGGGCTGCCTCTCCGGACCGATTCCTGGTGGCCCGAGCGATATCTAAGGCTTGCTCGTAGTGCTTCCGGGCCCGCTTCAGATCTCCCCGTCCCATCCACAGATTCCCGAGGTTCCCTAAGTGTCTGGCTTCCCCTTCTCGATACCTGATCGCCCGGGCGATCTTCAAGGCTTCTTGATAATAGTCATGAGCCGAATCATAGTTTCCCTGCCGTGCGTATAGGTTTCCCAGGCTTCCCAGGTGGCTCCCTTCTTCAGGCCTGCTGCCAATGAGTCGAGCCAGACGCAATCCTTCTTCGTAGCAGCGCTGCGCCTCGGAAAAGTCACCTCGATTCTCGGAGAGGTTTCCCACATTCCCCAGGGTCTTCGCCTCCCAGGCTCGGTCCCCAATCTGTCGCGAGAGCTCGAGAGCCCGCAAGAAGTGGTTCTGGGCTCGGTCCATCTCTCCCAGGCTGACGAAAGCGTTTCCAAGGGTCCGTAGGTGTCCGACCTCGGCGGATCGATCTCCGGTCTGCCGAGCGATTTCCAAGGCCTCTTCGAAATATTTCAGAGCCAGTTCCCGGTCACCCTGGAGATCGAGTACGGTGCCGATCGATCTCAGATGGTTTCCTTCCTTCACTCGATCGCCGATTCGTCGGGCGATTTCCAGGGCCTGGGTGTAGAAGGCCATGGCCTGGTCCGTATCCCCTCGGTTCATCTCAACGATGCCGAGATTGCCCAGCAGCTCTGCTTCATCGGCCGCGCTTCCGGAGGACTGAGCGATTTCCAATGCTTGGCGATAGTAGGCGGTGGCGCGTACCGAATCTCCCCGCTCGATCCACAGACTCCCGAGGTTGGCTAGCCACCTCCCCTCGCCACCCCGGCTGCCGATCTCTTGGCAGATGTCTAGGGCTTCTTGGTAGAGGCCGCCGGCTCGATCGTAGTTTCCTTGACTGTTGAGGACGCGCCCCAGACTTCCCAGGTTGGCCGCCTCTTGGTCGCGGTCGCCGATTCGTCGGGCGATCTCCAGAGCCTTCTGGAAAGCCTCTGCGGCTCGACCATAGTCTCCTTGAGCCCTGAAAGACGACCCGAGATTTCCAAGCCAGATCGCCTCTTCGGACTTGTTCCCGGTCTCCTTGCTGATCTCGAGTGCCCGATTGACCAGATCTCTCCCCCGATCGAAATCCCCCTGGTTCAAATACACTCCACCCAGGTTTCCCAGTCTCGACCCTTCGGCGCCCACTTCACCGAGGTCCTGCGCCAGGCGCAGCGCCGCCGAGTAGTGCTCTATGGCTTGGTCATACATTCCTTGATGGGAATAGGAGTTTCCCAGGTTGCCGAGCAACGCTCCCTCGCTGGATCGATTGCCAGCCTCCCGAGCGATGAGCAGAGCCCGCTCGAAGGCCTTCCGGCCTCGTCTGAAGAAGCCTTGACTTAGGCGCACGATTCCAAGGCCCGTCAGGTGGTCTTCTTCTCCGCGCAGGTTTTCCGTCGCCTGTGCGATCGACAGGCCCTTTTGAAAGTATTTCTCTGCCTTCCCATAGTCAGCAATCTGCAAGAACAAGATCGCCGCCACGCCCGCCGAGGCCGAGTCGCCGCGCTCTTTCCTCATGGTTTCGTACCACTCATCTACGTGGCCCATCCAAGAAGTCTTCTGATGCCTGAGCTCATAAGGTTCGCGCTTTTCGAACACGGCCCAGAGCTGCTCGATCACCTCGTCTGTATTGGCATAGACCCGCAGGCTGTCGGAGAATCGGCCGAAGGGATTTTTCCATTCTCTGGTCTCGAGGCTTTCGACCCTCGACTCCTCCGTGGAATGTTCGAGATAGATCACCCGTTTGTGGTTCTGCTCGATGCTCTGGATTTGCGGGGTGAGGTCGAAGACATCCGAGCTGCTGTATCCCAAAACCAGTACTTGATCGTGACCTCCGGTTTCGAATAGGTGTTTCACCACCTGCAATCGGGCTTCAGAGAGGCGCTTCTGGGCAATCTGGCCGAGGGTGATGGCCATTCCTTGCGGGTCTTGGACGCCGCCGTGAATCTTGACCAGGCGCGGTCGACCATCAGCCCAGGGTATGGTGACCATGTCCTCTTCCCGGTAGATCACCTCATACTCTTGTCCCTCTTCCCAACCTTCTTCCAGGAGTGCTTTTTCGATCAGGCGATCGAAGTTCGCGGTGCACAGGAGCTTCACGGCACCTTGCGAGATCAACTTGGCCAGCATTTTGTGGGTCGTGTTTGGCTGTCCCAACTCAAAGATTTCGTAGATCGGTTGCATATCGCTGTTGTTCTGGAGAGTTTCCATAAAGGCTTCGAAGGGAAGCTCGGATCCGGTCAGGGCCTGAATCTCCGCATCCGGCATCGACAGCCTCTCCAGAACGGATTCCACCAGTCCCGTGTACTCCACGGTGCCGTCATCTTTCTCCCATCGTCCGTTCACCAGCGGCAGTCCGGAATGGAAGGAGATTCCCGCTCCCGCGAAGATGACGGTCCTGCTGCGGCCCAAGGACTCGATCAGCTCCGCAACGACCGAGCTCACGCTGTAGGTAGTGGGTGATCCCATCCGCACAAGGTTACTGCATGGCCGTTCAGATCCTCTCGACTCTCCCCGCTGTTTTCTCCATCTCTACCTAAAGGTTTAAGTCCCGGTGGGCAGTGGCGCTCAAAGAGCTCAGGGAAGTTTTCTGAGCGGAGGTCTCGATTCAGAAAGACAAGGTTCCCTGAGCGGATTCGCCAGGCAATGGCGCGTCAGGGGGTAGATGCGGATAGACGGAAGCGATTCCAAAGCGAGCTGATCCCGCACGGACCACGGGCGGAAGGGCTCGACGAACTTCAAGCCGTAGGAGATGAGTTAGACATGGTCAATTCTTTTTCGTTCAAGTTGTGCAGCCAAGGTTCCCTCGCCAGCATGGCTCTTGCTGCAATCCTCGCGAGTGGCCTAGCGGCTCCCGCCGCTGCCATTCACCCGAACCATCCGGTCGGTTCCGATCCGGAACGGGCCTATTCGAGCAGTGCTGAAGGCATTGATCGGGTAGATCTTTTCTCGGGGGCTCTCTCCCTCGGCATCCCTATCGGGCCTTTCACCCTCAACTACAGCAGCTCGGTGTGGCGCTTCGACGAGCCCGGTCCCGGCAAAGTCAAAGCCGTCCCCGACAAAGAGAACAATGCCGGTCTCGGTTGGCATCTCGGCTGGGGCGAGGTGTACAGCCCGTCCCATTGGTACAACCAAACCACCTCCAACCAATGGTTGTACGTCGGGAGGGATGGCAGCCGGCACTTCTTCTATCCGACTTTGCACAGAAGTGAGCCGGTCGTTGCCAACGTTTTTTACACTCGCGACAACAGCTACTTGCGCATGAAGAAGCTGAGCAATCAGGCGGTCGAGATCGAATTCCCGGACGGCATCACGAGCCGCTTCACCTGTTTCCGGTCGTCTGTGCCCGGGGCGGCCTGCTCCCTGGGGACCACCTTTCGATTGCACAAGAGCTGGGACCGCTACGGGTCCTTCTCGGATCCGGATGTCGAAGTGGCCTACGACCAATTCAACGCTGATGAGAATCCCGAGCTGTGGAACGTGACGGACCGCTACGGGCGCAGCCACCGGGTCTACCTCAGCGGCGGAGATTCCTGGATCAACCTGAAGGTCACGCGGATCGAGGTCCAGAGCTTCAATGGGCAGATCGCACCCTATGACTTCACCTACCAAACCCAACTCATCGAGCGGAATTGCAAGGATAATTTCTCCGCTGAACGGAACCTGAGCGTCCAGCTCCTCACTCAGATCGATCAGCCCGATGGCACCAACTTTCGCATGAAGCTGCCGTCGACTCCTCTCTATCAGGTGGGCTGCTTCACGGACGCCCATGGCAACGAAGTCGATGACGCTCCGGGGGTATTGACGGGCCTCCTTCTGCCCACCGGAGGAGGGATCGGTTGGTCTTGGGAGGAGATAGAGTTTCCTCCCGGCGATACCAACTCGGTGTTCACCACCTCAGCTGCGGTATCTACACGGCTGGTGGCGGATGCTACCTTTGTGACCGACCCGAGCTCTTCGATCCTGGGAGTGTGGACTTACAAGCGGACGGTGATTCCAAGGATTCCCGACGACGACCACCCGGGCGAATTCGCCCACCCGGAGGTGCACACCGAGGTGGTGGCCCCTACCGGCGATTGCAGCAAGCATTTCTTCGACGCCATCTACTGGGTCGATCCCGTCAACAGCTCCGGCTCTCCCTGGGGCTGGGAGCGGGGCTTGCCCTTCGTTTATTCGGCGCAAAGTGAGGGCAAGTACCTCTCCTCCCAGATCTACAGCTCGAATAATGGCGCCGGGTCCTGCGCTGGCACCAAACGCCGCTCGACCTACCTGCGCTTCCGCCATGACGCCACCCCGGGCAGCGGCAGCAGCCCCCAAACCGCCTTCATGGACACCAACCGCCAAGTGGAGGCGACCCGGCTGGTCTACAACGACGATGGTGGCCGCTGGGTCGATAGCGAATCCTCCGAGTTCGACGGCTTGGGCCATTTTCGACGCACGGTGACGACCTCCAACCTCTGGGCTACCGCCAATCTCGAGCGGCGCGAGAGCTTCACCGACTTCAGTCGCTCGGTGGGGACCTATCCGGGAACCTACACGCCCCTGGCGCCCAGCGAACCCTGGGTCCTTGGGATCGTAGACGCCATCCAAACAACCGAGCCCGACGGGACCGGCGAAACCACCTCCAGAGTCGAGTTCGGAGTCGATCGGACTACAGGATTCTTGAACTGCACGCGGGTGCTGGCGTCGGGAGCGAGTCGCCAGTCTCAGGACCTCCTAACCGTTCAGGTTCCCGATCTGCGAGGTCGCGTTACCGACGTCAAGCAGTACGGCGGCGACCTCCAGGGATTGCCGACCACCGCCGGCTGCGGCATCTCCCTTCCGCAGCCAGCCTACTGGGCGACCAACGAATACGATTCCATGTCCGGAGCCTTGGTTCGCAAGCGCGCGCGGACGCCGTCGGGTGGCTTCGCTCCCTTCTACTCCTACGATGTGGATGTGGACCCGTGGACCGGTTGGGTGGTCGAAGAGCGCGACGCGGCGGGTTTTCGGGTGACCCATCACTACGACAACGCCGGGCGGATCCTCTCCAGCACTCCACAGAGCGGTGCCCGCAGCGTCTTCACCTACACCCATCGCCCGGCGGCGAATGAAACCAAGGTCAACACCAAATCTCTCTCTGCAAGGGGCTCCGTGCTGGCGGAATCTGAGGTCATTTTCGATGACCTCGGCCGCCTTTGGAAGCAGCGCCGAAGGCTCCCTGGCGGAGTCTGGTCGGAGCAAGAGACCCTCACCAACGCCCGTGGTTGGGTGACCTCGGTTTCCCAGCGGGGGGATCTGACTCAGACGACTCAATATCTGGGTTTCGACCCCTTTGGCCGTCCGACCACCATCCGCCCTCCGGACGGGGCGGCCCACGACGTGCTGATCAGCTACCAGGGGGACCGGGTGCGGTCGGAGCGATCGAAGGTGGCGCAGGCAGGCGGAGAGGCCTACGCAACCCGCACCTACGTCAACGACGGCCACGGGCGTTTGCGGCAAGTCAAAGAGAATTCCGGGTCGAACGGTGCTGTGACGACCACGACCTCCTACTACGACGTCGGCAGTCGCTTGACCCGGACGTCTTCCTTGGCCCAGACGCGTTGGTTCACCTTTGACAACCGGGGCTTCCTGCTCAGCGAGAGGCATCCGGAGAAGGGCGCCACCGGCAATGGCTGGGTCACCTACGACGGCTACGACGCCGCCGGATTCGCCCACGGAATGGTGGATGGGCCCCACAGTCTTGCCTTTACCTACGACTTCATGGGGCGACCCCTGGCAACCCGAGACCGCAATCGCGGCATGCGCCTGGTTACAGAGACCGGTTGGGACCAAGGGATCGGGTTCGGCAACGGCAAGCTGTGGTTCAACCAACGCCACAACTACCTCGAGCTCCCCTGGGACGCCCCCGGGGAGGACAGTGTGATCATCCGGCAGGACTACCTCTACAACGGCCCCGGCGGCGCACCGACCACGAAGAATACGAACGTCTTCTGGAACGGCAAGTCGGATGACCTCCGTGTGACCCAGCGCTATGCCTATGACGATCTCGGCAACGTGACGGCGACTCGCTACCCCTATTGCGAGGTACCCCTAACCTGCAATAGCAGCAACGCCGGGAGTGGCCGGCTGGTCCGTCAGACCTTCGATCAAGGGTTGTTGACCGGCGTCACCGGCTGGACCAACGGCATCACCTATCACTCCAGCGGTCTGTGGAAGGAGATTCGTCACGTCAATGGCGTCTGGGACCGCCAGGACCGGGACGACAATTTCTCGACCCGCCCCAAACGGCTTCGTTCGATCTTTTCCAGCGGCGCTCCGGCGGGTTTCGACACCGGCCTGATGAGCTACGACGGATCCGGCAATCTCAAGGCCATGGACACTCACTCCTTCACCTACGACAGCGTCAGCCGACTCGTCGACGCCTCGTACCTCAGCGGAGCTTTCAACCAGGGCTATAGCTACGACCCCTACGGCAACCTGACCGGGGTTACTGGCTCTACCTCGGGCATGGGTGCTCCGCCGGTCAACTCGTCGACCAATCGGCTGCTCTTCGGCACCTATGATGCCGCCGGTAACCTGCTGAGGGTGCCTTCCCTCACCATGCCGTGGCTGTCGACCTATGACACCAGCAACCGGGTCACCAGCCAGGCCGGCATGAAATATCTCTACGACGCCAATGGGGAGCGGACCGTGACCATCGGCCATTCCATCGGCCCTATTCCCCCCGAGGCGGCGACTTTTCACCTTCGGGGTCTCGATCAACGGCTTCTTGCGGAGATCCGGATGAACCGAGGGGTTTGGAGCAAGAACAAGGACTTCATCTACGCCGGCGATCGGCTGCTCGGGCGCGCGACGCCCACGGCTTCCGATCGACACTTCCATCTCGACCATCTGGAGAGCGTGCGCCTCATCACTGCGGCGGACGGTACCTCCCTCGAGGAGCACTTCTTTCGGCCCTACGGAGAGAATGCGTCCGGACCCTTCGCGGCGGACCCGCTACTTTTCACCGGCCACGAGCGCGACCGCGCCACCGGTGGGGACTATATGCACGCCCGCCACTACCAATGGCAAATGGGTCGCTTCACGAGCGTCGACCCAGTTCTCGGTTCGCCGAGCGCACCGCAGAGCCTGAATCGCTACGCCTACGTGATGGGGAATCCCCTGAACGCGACGGATCCGACCGGCATGTTTCAAGAGGAGGAACATAGGCCCGGAGCCGGAGAACCTAACTTTACGATGCCGAGTTTCTGGGGCGCTATTGGGTTGGGTGGAAGCGCGGGTGGAGTGATCCCCCAGAACCTGCACGTTCAAAGGTTCCTGGAAGTTACCTCTGGCTTTTCCGTTACCGTCACTCTCAATGGCGAACCCGGAGGGATCTATGAGTTCACCCAGGTCGCCGTGGGATGCCTCGCCGGTTGTACTGGATTCAGCGGTCCCATCGGCGGGGTAGCCAGGGCCTACGGCCAGCTGGGCGGGAGGCTTGGCGGGCACCCTAATGTCGACTTGAACATCAACACGAGCTCCATGGGGAAGTGGCTGTCGCACTTTGTCGGGGGCACCGCTGGGACGGCTCTCTACCTTGCAGACCAAGCGGAAAAACTGGTTGCTTCTACCAGCAAGGCCGTTGAGGCTGAGAAGGTTGCGAAGGCCTCAACGGCGTCCCGAAGGGCTTTTGGATCGGCGGTCAGTCGATACAACCTTGCGGCCGGGCATCGTGCTGTCGTCGTTGGAATCGGTCGGACGGCCACCTACGGTTCGGGTATCGGGACGGCTGTCGCGATCGCCGGCGAGCTTGTTCTCTGGGGAGTGAGCTCCCATTTGGACAGCGGGATTCACTCCATCGTCACCAGTACTCCGGAGCTCGACGCTCAAGCCGCCCGGGCAAACGCCCTGAGAGCTCAGGGCCGAGCGAGAGCGGCTGGAGGGGGTGGCTCCTAGGACAAGTCCAGTCGGTGCTCTAGATGTCGGGCCCTTCGTGATGTTCCGTCTCGAAGGGTCTGGCATCGGTGCCGCTTCTTATCGGGCGCCACGCCACCCGCCGCCTTTCCGGAGTCTGGTGCCGACAGATCCAAGGTCTGAGTGACGGCCAGAGGGTCACCGGCCAGAGGGTCGTCGGCAAGCGAATCTCTCCATTTATCTGAGAACAAATTCGGCGAAGTTCCTGGGACAGGTCGACTATGGCTGTGCCAGGGCCACCCTCATGAAGATCAGGAGTAAAACATGCCTAGAATCCACTTAGAAAGATCCAGGTTCCGTCACATCATCACCGCTCTTTCGGTCGTGGCGTTGGTCACGGCGCTGTCGCCAGCCCGGGGGCTCGAGCCGCTGGATTCGGAACCCGTTCCCGTCCAGGCCGCAGAACCTTCAGGTGTCGATCCGCCGTGGATCGACTATGCCTCGAGGCCAGAGGATGGCGGTGTCCGCGAATCCGATCTCCTTGGCTTTGTCGGTGACCAAGCTCTGAATCCCATTCAGCCCGGGTTGGTCAGCGGCCAGGCCTTTCGCCGCAGTTTCCGGGTCAGGGTCGGAAACGTCCTTTTCCTTCTCGCCGCCTCACCGGCAACCGGAACAGTGGTCGGTGTTCACTTCTCCGGCTCCGTAAAAACAAACCAGGACGCCATGGACGCCGCCGAGGCTCGTTTCTCCCTCATCGACCTGGAGCGGGGCATCAGCTGGAGCGTTACCGGCGAGGACCTTGGCTGGTCCGGCCAGGGCACCTTCGGCCCAACCCAAACCGACGTGACGCACCTCTTTGATGGCTCCCTCGAGCTCGAGACCGACGGCTTTTACTTTTGGGAGTCCCTCAACCAGAGCCCGGGAGTGGGGTGCGTCGGCTGCACGGCGAGCTACGACGGCGACTTCGTGGTCACTATCGAGTACCCTTCGCCGGTCGCCCTGAAGGCGTCCTTCGCCACCGCGGGACCTGACTCCAACGGCATTGCACCCCGCAGCGCCGAGTACTCCTACATGCCCTTCCCAACCTTCATCGCCGACTACGTCTACGATGAATCCTTCGGCTACTGGTCCGAGCAGCCCACCCTCCCGTGCTTCGACGGAGACGTCAATCCCACCAACTTCCGCCTGGCTCTCTTTAATCTGACCGGAAAACCGGTGCAAGCCTGCACCTTCCAGGCTTCGTGGGATGGTGGGCAACACTCCTGCTCTCAGGCGATCCTCGACGTACTGAACCATCCGAGAAATGATCGTTCACTATTGATCAGAACCGAGGATTTCATCTACGTCCCCGACCCTGCCTGCCAAGAGTTCTCACCCACCACCGCGCATGCGCTCCCAGGAGTGCTGCATTGGATGTGGATCGAGTTCATCATCGATGGCGTCGCCTACGAGCGGCGGATGTATTTCATGAAGGAATAGCGGGCGAAGCGGGGGAGAGCGGTTAGGCCGTCAGCTGCTCTCTTGCCTGTTGGATTCCGATCTCAGCGATTCCAGCTCTTACCATGAGGAGGCGCCATCTGACGGTTTGGCCAGCTCCGATATGGTTGAGAGACGCTCACAAGGGTGAGGAATCGAGCGGACGGCGCCGACAATGGAGCCGAACGCCGATCCGCTCGAAATGGAGGTGCTGCCATGTCGGACTTCGTGAGAGTCCTTATGCAGCTTCTAGGGATCAAGGGACCGGAGGACAAAGGGCCTGGTCATGACCCCAGCGGCTAGTCTCTAGCATCTGTGCTCGGTCGCCAACAGTTGCGGCCGAGCGCAATTTTCAAGTCTTCTACGATTCTCGTGCTAGCATCACAGTATTAACGAAGACGCATTAAGGGGCATGAATGGCGACAAGGCACCTGACCATCGAGCTGGTAAGACAGTGGATTGAGCAAAAGGTCGATACACGGGAGTTTTTCTGGGTTCTTCTCTCGCATGTGGTGCTGGATTGCCCCATCTGCGACATGGCCTGGAGAGAGGGAAGTCGCGGACGTGTTCCTGGCAGAGGATTGTTTGCCGAGCTACAGCACAAGTACAGCCAGGAAGGGATGAGTGGGGAGGATGCTATTGCTAAGACCATCGCGCTGGTGCTCTCGATGAAAGATGATGTTCTCCAGAGTGTTTCTGATGAACTCATGGAGAAACGGCTTCAAGAGCTGCTCCGGCTGCCGATGGATGAGGCCATTGAAGCCGTGGGGAAATCGAGGACGAAGTTTGTCCATCCTCGGCTCGCTGAAAAGCTCCTCCTCCGCTGTGAGGTTGCGTACGGCACAACATCAGAAGAGATGGCTGACTCCGCTGAACGGGCGGAATTAGTTGCTCTACGGGCTCGTGAGTTGAAGAAGGAATGGCAACCCTTTGCTACAGACCTTCATGCACTTGCAATGACACTTCAGGCAAATGCCTTGAGGCTCCAAGGGAAATATGCAGAGGCGAACGATCGTCTTGACTTTGCTCGTCGCATTCTCGATGAAGGGTCGGGAGATCCCATCGTTTTTGCAGACCTTTCATTCTACCGGGCTTCCCTTCTTCTGGATCAATACAAGCATGAGGATGCGATTCGGGAGGCGAAGCTTGCGGTGCGGGTGTATGGCAAATGCGGGGAGGAGCACAAGGCCGGGAAGGCACTGATGAAACTGTCCTTGATTCACTCCGAAGCTGGGAATGCACAGCAGGCTGTCGAGGTCTTGCAGACCGCTACCCAGAATTTGGATTTCTCAAAAGAGCCTAGGCTTGAGATCTTGGTGCACGAGAATCTCGCGCTGTATCTTGCCGAGGCTGGTGATCCGGCCAAGGCATTAGAGGTTCTTGGACAGCACCCTCTTGATCCACGGCGGAATCGTCGATCTCTGTTGAAGCGTGACTGGATTGAAGCGAGGATTCAGACGGCACTCGGTGAGACTGTTGAGGCCGGGGCGACCCTTGCGAATATTCGAGAGGAGTTTGCGGAAGTTGGTGATGCGGTGAGCACGGCTTTGGTGAGTCTGGACTTGGCGCTCATCTTCGTTGAGAAGGGGATGGCACAGCAAGTCAAGCAGTTAGCCGAAGAGACCTTGCCTCTGCTCCAACCGATGGCAATTCCTCAGGAGATATGGGCGGCACTGTTTCTTTTTAAACAGGCAGCTGATGCTGAGGAGGTGACCGATGCAGTGATCGAAAGTGTTCGTGAAGTTGTTGAGGATCGACGGAAGTGGCGGGTTGAGGTTTTGGAGAACTAAGACTTGCCGAACGGTAGTTGACCTTCCCCTGAAAAAGCGGACAACTTAGCTATGCGGCCGTCGCCGCGTTTCTCACCATCCCTCTGGTGTGGCTTCGTATCTGTCCAAGGTCCTTGGCGCTAGAAGGTGGTTCTCCTCCAAGGCAGAGTGTCACGGTGCGTCAAGTCACAGAAATCACACTCTTCTTTTCCTTGGATCTCGCGGCCTCTACGCCGTTTCGCACCGAAGCTGGCGGGAAGGAAGGGCTGGCTGTTGACGGACAATCGGCTCCGCCCTTGCTAGGGGCGGAGACCGTTTCACGAGACGATCTTCTAGCCATCGCTGATTTCATGTCTCGTCTTGTTCTCAGGGCCGCTTATAGATTTGGTAGGAGGCACCCCAAGGCCAGGAGGGCATAGCCAATGAATGCAATCCAGAATGCGGCGATTGGCAGGGATGGGACCACCCCGGCGACGACCAAGGCTGCAATAATGACCAGGATCAGGGAAATCACGAAAGTGATTTGCTTAGGAGCGTTGAGAGACATAAATCCTCCTCCTGGCAAGCCGCTGAAAGTAGTGCTTTGCTCGCGCGGGCACTCTTCGGGTGGCCTGCCTCTGTACCAAATTGTATGGATACTCTGGGGCCACTATACCGCTTAGCCTGGCTGCTGGGAAAATCTCCCTGGCCCTGGAGGAATTCAGCACACCCACGTTAGCCGAGCCTTCGCTAGAAAGGTCACCGCGTCTGAGTAGACCTCGACTTCAAGGAAATGCAGTGCTGTGAAGGGGAAAGGTCAGACGATCAGGACGACTAGCTCTCTCCGCTCGGAGATTTGGCCCGTGTTTCATCTACCGGAAAACAGTGGTTCAAGAAGTAGGCTTTCGCGCGAGTCGCAAATCGATTCCGTGGAACCGCATCCTCGATTTCCTTCCTATACGGGCCGATCCCGACAGCTCGCAGCAGCTTCGCGTATTCTCGATATTCCCGTGGGACCTCGCCGGATTGGAGCATTCCGACAACGCGGCTACGGATGCGAGAGATTTGCCCATGGGTCAAGGATTCACACCGACGAAGAGCCTTCGCCGTATTTGCCTTGTAGATCGCACCAAAGAGAAACCCACGATCTTCTTCGATGAGCTCGATGCCGATCTGCGCACAGGCCGGGTCGTGGGCGTCGATTCCTTGAATGACCCGATTCATCACGAGATGCCCCCAATGGTTGGGATCTTCTCCGTAAGTGGCAGCATTGAGTGGGCGCCGCTTGCCTACTCGAAACTGCTGCGCGTATTCCCGGTAACGGCGAACAATCTCGCTACCTTTCCACTTCCCATGCTGATTTCGATTGAAGATTCCCATGACGAGCCTGCCTCGGCTGGAGTATATCTGGGCCGAGTGTTGAGATGATTAGCAGAGGAGTCTCGTAACTGGTAGCGATTCCTCGAATGCCCGCCTCTGTGGCGCCACCGGGCAGCCAGCAGCTACTTGTATCTCTTACCCTTGGCCCATATCGCCTTCCATGCCTTCGGCCTTAAGGCGCTCCCGCCTTTGAGTCCGATTGGCCACGCTGTGCCACAGTTCTTGCAAACCCAGGCCTGGGCGTAGCTCGGCGCCATCTGGCCGCTTCTCTGAGTCCAAACATCGGTTTCCTTGACGAGGTCGGCAGAGCACAGTGGGCAGTGGGGCTCCTGGAACATTTAGGGCTCCCGTGTATAGGTCAGTCGTAGGTTCAGAAACCATTTCTCCCCGCCATTCGTGGAGGACTCACTGTCCACCTTGAAGCTGTCTTTTTCGATGTCGTAGGTGGTCAATCGGGTGTGGACCGTCTTGCCATCGAGCTTCCAGGCTGTGCCGGTGTCCAGATTTGTGGCGACGATTTTCCCCTCTTCTAAACTTCCCTCTAGACGATCCTGGTGCAGGGAGTAGTTATCGAAGAGGGTTTGGCCGTAGAGGCCAGTGTATCGGTCGAAGGTGCGGCGGTGGGAAAGCTCCTGGAGGCGACCGTCGGCTTCGAATTGGAGATTTTCTTCCAGCAGGGCACCGTGAAAGCGCGAGTTGATCGTGGTGGTGGTGGTGGTTTCCTGCCAGGGAGCTCTCGGATGAGAACGGGTTTCTACCTTGACCTTCCAGTCGCCGGCCAAAGAAGCTAACTTCTTTTGACCGGGCGGCAACGCGAGCTCAAAAAAACCTTTCGGAGCACCCGGGTTGATCGTGACGGTATCGATGTCCGAAATGCGCAGGCGAGTGCCGTACTCCTTTTCGATGTGGTGGGGGAGCATGAGGTCGCCGATGCGGCGGAAGTCCAAGAAGTAGGTGCGGCCCTCGGCGATGGGGCTGCCGTAGTCGGAGGCGGGGGCGACGCGGGCGAACTCTAGAAAGGTGTCGGAAGAGATATGCCAGGTTTCCATTCCGCCATCCTTGCGATGAACGGCGAGCTGATAGGTGTCCTCGCCATCGAAGTCCCCGCGTCCGACCAGCTCGACGCGATGGCCCAGCGTCTTCGCATCCAGTAGGGCTCCTGCAAAGTCCGCTTCGGGAACGATCACGCTGGCATCCACCTGCCCAGCGGGGAGAGCCCAATCGTGGCCGGCGACGGGTTCGATGGCCCAGGCGGTCTCGCCGTCATAACCGATCACCGAAGGGCCATTGGGGGATTGAAATTGAAAGAGGTAAGAGGTCGGCCGTTGGCGATGGAGGGTGAACGACCCGGTTTCCCCAAAGGCCGTGTGAGTGCCGGCGACTCGCAAGCTGGTCATGGCATCCCAGGCCGCCTGGCCCCCTTTTGCTTCGAGGTGCTTGGCCAGCACTTCTTCTACGGTCAGGTTTTTTTCAGCGGCGGCCTTTTCCGCCGTGGCTTGTTCAGCGGTGGCGGCGAATAGGACAAGCCCACAAAGGCTGGCGAGAAAAGTTCTACCGAAGCGAGTCGTCGTCTTCATGATCCTTGAGCCCTCACATCGAGACATACCAAATCCTCCAAGTCGCGCAGGTAGAGCCTGCCATCGGCGAGGGAGGGGGAAGTCCAGGTCTTACCGGAGAGAACCTGCTTGCGCCCGAGCTCGTCGTAGGCCTCGGGGGTCGCCCGAGCCATGACCAGTTGGCCGCGTTCACTGAGTAAGAAGAGCTTTCCCTCCGCCACGATCAGGGTCCCTTTGCCGAGGCCCCGCTTGGTCCATTTCCGCTCCCCACTGGTCGCGTCGATGCACTTCAGGGAGCCGTTGTCGAAGCCGTAGATGTGTCCATCATAGGCGACCGAAGAAGAGAAGTGATTTTTCATTTCGCGGTTGCGCCAGACTTCTTCCACCTTGGCCTGACCTCCCTCGGAGCGAACTCGCAGCAGCATGCCCCCGACATCTGAGGAGGCGGAGACGAAAATGCCGTCATCCCCCACTTGCACCGGCATGGCGATGGTGCCGCCGTGCCATTCGTGGGTCCAGTAGAGGGTGCCGTCCGGGAGCAGGGAGATGACCTTGGGAGCTGAGCTGGGGGCGAAGATGTACTGGCGGACTCCATCGAGAGTCGCTGCCAGGGGAGAGTTATAGCCGGCAGACTTCTCGGTGGTGGTCCACCGGGTCTCACCGGTCTTCCGGTCGAAGGCTGCGATGGAGGCCTCTTCGCTGCCAACTTCGAAGATCACCAGGTCACCGTCGACCAGCGGGGAGGTGGAAAGACCCCAATTGGGCAGGCGGCCCGGAAACCGCTTCTGTAGATCCACTTGCCATTGGACTTTGCCATCCTTGGTGCGCAAGGCCATGAGCACTGCCGCCGAGCCCACGGCGAAAATGGTGTCTCCCGCGACGGTGGGGGTCGAACGGGGGCCATTGCCCATTTCCGTCTCCAGGGTCTTGCCTAGGCTGACCCTCCAAACCTCGCTGCCATCGGAGGGGTTGAAGCTGGCAATGACTTCCTCTTCGCCGGCGGCGAATTGAGTGAAGAGCCGATTTCCCTGGGCAACGACGGCAGAGTACCCGGCACCCAGAGGGACGCGCCAAAGCTCCTTGGGGCCGGCTTCCGGCCAAGCCGCCAGCAGGCCTTGCTCGGCAGAGACGCCGTTGCGGTCAGGACCGCGAAATTGGGGCCACCCGGCTTCCTTCTCGGCAGCTACCGAGGGGGTAGCGGTAACGAGAAAGGAGAGCAACGCGATGGCAGCAAGCCTCGGTCGGTAAGTCGGCTTCATGGTTTCTCCCTACAGTTTCGCGGATTGAGTACTTCGACGCTCCGCGGTCGAGTTTATCTGGTACCTGGCTTTTGGGGCCAACGCTTCCAACGGCGAGAAATCTAGGCCGGCGAAAGAGCTATTCTAGTCGCCGCAAAAGGTCCCTTTGTCGGGGTCTTTCTGCGGGGCCCTATCTCGAGGCGCGAAGGTCGGTTTGGTTTCTAGATACGTGGCTGGGGTAGGGGGAGTTGCAAGAAGCCGGCGTACAGCTTTCGGACCGCCTCTTAGGACCGGTTCTTGGGACCGGCTACTTTCGGACTGGCCGCGCTCGGCCCCCTCTCGAAGGGGACACTTCCGAGCCGGTGAGCTATAGTGCCCGCCATGGCGAATTTCAATCGAGAGCTGGGCATGGTGGCGACCGATGACGGGGTGGAGCTGGAGACTCGACCCGAGCACGAGGTGATGCCGGGGACCATCCACTTTGCCGTTCTGGCGACTCTGGTGGAAGTTTCCGCTGCTCAGGCGGCGAATCGTTCCGTGGTGCCGACCAACGTCAACCTCAGTTTGATGCGCCGGGCGGTAGCCGGGAAGCTCGTCGCCAAGGGACGGGTGCTCAAGGCCGGGCGAACTTTGATCTTCGCCGAAGGCGAGGTCTATCAAGACGACAAATTGGTCGCCAAGGCCGCAGTGACCTTCGCTGTCATGGCCTAGTATTCCCCCCTTTTCCTTTCTGTTCCTCTTTCATGGCTGATTCCAAAACGACCACGGCTGGCGTTCTCTACGCCCTGGCTGCCTATGGCACCTGGGGGTTCGCTCCCCTATTCTGGAAGCTTCTCACCACCATACCGTCGGGAGAGCTCCTGGCTTACCGAATCGTGGCGGCGATGGTGGTGTTCCTGCTCCTGCTTGTCTGGCGTGGTCGTTTCCGAGAGCTTCAACGGGGCTACCGGGATCTTCGAACTCTACGCTTTTTCGTCTTGGCGGCTCTGCTGATCGGGTTCAACTGGTACCTGTACGTCTATGCGGTGGCCACGGGGAACATCCTCCAAGGGAGTCTCGGCTACTTCATGAATCCTCTGTTCAACGTCGTCCTAGGGATGGTTTTCCTGGGGGAGCGTTTGCGCCCTTGGCAATGGGTGGCGGTAGCGCTGGCAGCGGCCGGTGTCATGCAGCTGGCCATCCGTTCCGAGACCTTCCCATGGATCGCCATCGCTCTCATGGTGAGCTTTGGCTTTTACGGGCTGGTGAGGAAGGTTTCGCCCGTGGATGCTCTGGTTGGGTCCAATCTAGAGACGTCTCTCCTGGTGCCTCTTGCGGCGGGCTTTCTGGTTTGGCTCGGGTTTCGGGGCGAAGCGTATTTTCTCCAGGCGTCTCCCGGCCGGCTGCTGCTCCTGGTAGCTACCGGGCTGATGACTGCGTTGCCCTTGCTGTGGTTTTCGAATGCAGCAAGGCGATTGCCTTTGACCACCTTGGGTTTCTTTCAGTACTTGGCTCCCACCTTGCAGTTCTTGATTGCTGTTGGGGTCTATGGTGAGCCGTTTTCTTCCCTGCAGCTTCGCTGCTTTGGCTGCATCTGGGTGGCTCTGGTGATCTTTTCCCTGGAAGCTCGTCGTCATCGGCGGCGACGTTCCCCAGTCCCTGCCTACTGATTCCGGCGAGCCCGGCCCCGGCGAGGGTGTGTGGGGCGTATGCTAGGATCTCGATAGCTTTTCGGACCCGGCCCGGCTGACGCCGCGAGCTTCCCAACCCCGATTCATCAGTTCCTAGGAAGGTTTCGTTTTGGAGATCAAGAGAGAAGAAGTCATTGGTGATTTTCGGATCGCCGTTCGGAGCCGTGAGGCCAGCCTGTTGGGTTGGAATGAAGTGTTTTCCGGCAAGGCCAAGTTCGGGATTTTCGGTGACGGTAAAGAGGTGGCCCAGGTGGCCATGGCCCGAGCGTTTCGCACCGGGGACTTCCGTTCCGGATACTACCGAGACCAGACTTTCATGATGGCGGCGGGCATGCTGACTCTCGAGCAATTCTTCGCCCAGCTCTATGCCCATGCTGATCTGGAAGCCGAGCCGGCCACCGGCGGGCGCTGCATGAACGCCCACTTCGCCACTCGCAGTCTCGAAGCGGATGGCAGCTGGAAACGGCTCGTGGAGATGAAAAACTCCTCTGCCGACGTCTCCCCCACGGGGTCCCAGATGCCGCGGCTGCTGGGCCTGGCCCAAGCCTCCAAGATGTACCGGGAGTTGGAAGGCCTAGAGGGGCTCGATGGTTTTTCGAAAGGCGGTGATGAGATCGCTTGGGGCACCATCGGCAACGCCAGCTGCGCCGAGGGGATGTTCTGGGAGACCATCAACGCCAGCGCCGTGCTGCAGGTGCCCATGCTGCTGTCCATCTGGGACGATGGCTTCGGTATTTCCGTTCCCAATCTCTTTCAGGTCGCCAAACAGGATCTCTCAGCTCTGCTGCGGGGCTTCCAGCGCAACGAGCAGGAGCCTCGGGGTATCGACCTCTACACCGTCAAGGGCTGGGACTATCCTGCCCTTTGTGAGGCCTACCTCATGTCCTCGGAGATCGTTCGCCGGGAACACGTTCCCACGGTGGTTCACGTCGTCGAGTTGACGCAGCCTCAGGGGCACTCGACCTCGGGCAGCCACGAGCGCTACAAGACGGCGGAAAGATTGGAATGGGAGAAGGAGTTCGACGGCCTGGTTCGCATGCGCGCTTGGATGCTGGCGGAAGGCCTGGCGGAAGACGCCGAGCTTGCCGAGTACGAAGCGGAAGACAAGAAGACGGTGGCAGAGGCGCGGGATCGAGCGTGGGAAGGCTACCTTTCCCCGATCCGCAAGGATGTCAAATCCTTTGTCGCCCTCACCGAGGCCATGGCCGAGACCTCTGCCAAAAAAGAGCTCATCGACAGCACGGGGAATCATCTCGCGACTCGCAAAAGCCCTTTGCGTCGGGATCTCTTGGCGGGGGCCCACAAAATCTTGTTGGCGACTCGCGACGAAGACACGCCAGCTCGCCAGGAAATCGTTCGTTGGAAGAAGGCCCAGGAAGAAGTCGCTCTCAGTCGCTACAGCTCCCATCTCTACAGCGAATCTTCCTCTTCGGCGATGAAGGTGCCCACCGTGGCGCCTCGCTATGAAGAAAAGGCTCGTCGGGTCAACGGTTTCGAAGTTCTCAATGCTTGCTTCGATGCCAACTTGAGCCGTCACCCTCACCTCGTCGCTTTCGGTGAGGACCTCGGCCAGCTGGGAGATGTCAACAAAGGATTCACCGGTCTCCAGGACAAATATGGAGCGCTACGGGTCGCCGATACGGGCATCCGTGAGTGCACCATCATGGGCCAAGCCATCGGCATGGCCATGAGAGGTTTGCGGCCCCTGGCGGAGATTCAATACCTGGACTATCTCCTCTACGGCGTGCAGATCCTTTCCGACGACCTGGCGACGCTGCAATACCGCACCAAGGGTGGTCAAAAGGCGCCGGTGATCATCCGTACCCGTGGGCATCGCCTGGAAGGTATTTGGCATAGCGGCTCACCGATGGCATCGGCGGTTCATCTGCTGCGGGGGATGCATATCTGTGTGCCTCGAAACATGACCCAGGCGGCAGGTTTCTACAACACTCTCCTGCGAGGAGACGAGCCGGCGCTGGTGGTGGAAGTCCTCAATGGGTATCGTCTCAAGGAAGCTCTGCCGGAGAACATCGCGGACTTCACCGTCGCCCTGGGACAGCCGGAGGTCCTGCGTTCCGGCAGCGATGTAACCCTGGTGACCTACGGTGCCTGTTGCCGCATCGCCGAGGCTGCTGCGGAGACCCTCAGCACGGTGGGCATCGAAGTCGAGATCATCGATGTACAGACCCTGCTGCCCTTCGACATCGACGGACGGATTTCGGAATCGGTGCAGAAGACCAATCGCCTGGTGGTGGTAGATGAAGACGTTCCCGGAGGAACGACGGCCTACATGATGGGGGAAATCGTCGAGAACCAGGGAGCCTTCGCCTGGCTGGACTCTCCTCCTCGAGCTCTCGCCGCCAAGGCCCACCGCCCGCCCTATGGGTCCGATGGCGACTACTTTTCCAAGCCCAATGCGGAGGAGATCTTCGACGTCATTTACGAGCTGATGCATGAGTCGGCTCCTCAGAAATACCCCCTCTTCTCCTGAGGGTGTCAGGCATGCGTTCCGTGCACCACTAAAATACGACTTCCTCCCCCAGCGAGCTCGCCAGGTAGCCCTTCGAAGGGGACCTAGGGAGCTGTTCCCGACCGAGAGCGGATTACCTTTGGGCCGCCGCCGGGGCGCTATCGGGCGGTGCGGGGTAGTGATCGTTATTTTAGGAACGCAAGGAGTGCATGCCTGACACCGCTCATGTGACACCCATCATGGTTGGGGAGTGAGGGATTTTTACTTTAGCGGTGCATGGAGTGCATGCCTGACACCCCAGGAGGGGAATGTTGATGAGTGAGTTGAAGGGATTTCAGCGTCGGTTTTTGCGGGGGCAGGCTCATGGTCTGAAGCCCTTGGTGCATATTGGCAAGCAAGGGCTCAGTGAGTCGGCGGTAGGGATGATCGACGAGGCGCTCAAGCACCATGAGTTGATCAAGGTGCGGTTTGTCGATTTCAAGGAGGAAAGGAAGGAGCTAGCTGGGCAGATCGAGGAGCGCCTGGAGGCGGGTCTGGTCAGCATGGTGGGCCATACGGCAACGTTTTTCCGGCAGCAGAAGGACCCGGAGAAGCAGAAGGTCGTTCTCCCTCAGCGTTCTACATTCTAGCTAGAAGGTGGTTCGGGACGAGATGGATCAGCGCTTTTTTCTTCCTCTTCGGGCCTTTTCTTCTTCCTTCCGTTTCTTCGTGGCCGCCCAGGAGCAGATGGGGCAAGTGTCCAGGTCGTGGTAGAGGGCAGGGCAATGTTCTCTACCGAAGTAGATGATCTGAAGGTGTAATTTGTTCCAAGCTTCTTCCTGGAAGATTCGTTTGAGGTCCCGCTCTGTTTTTTCGACGTTTTTGCCATCGGAGAGGCCCCAGCGGGCAGCCAGTCGGTGAATGTGGGTGTCCACCGGGAAGGCTGGGTAGCCGAAGGCCTGGGACATGACCACGGAGGCGGTTTTGTGGCCGACTCCCGGTAGGGCTTCCAATCCGGCGAAGTCCTGAGGCACGGCTCCTCCCGCGGCGGTGAGCATCTCGCTCAGGCGCCGGATGTTCTTGGCTTTGGTGTTGGCCAGGCCGATTTGCCGAATCAGCGAGTGGATTTCTTCGACCTCGAGGCCAGCCATGGCTTGTGGGGTAGAGGCCCGGGCAAAGAGTGCTGGGGTGACCTCGTTGACCTTCTTGTCGGTTGTTTGGGCCGATAGGAGCACCGCGATCAGCAGGGTGAACGGGTCGACGTGATCCAAGGGAATGGGCACTTCCGGGTGGAGCCGGTCGAGGATCTGCTGAATCTTCTCTGCTTTTTCGAGGCGTTTCATGAAGGATCTCCAGGGATTGAGGCTGGATTGAGTTGGAGGTGGTGGTCTGTCATCCCAACAGCTCGTCCACGGTGCTGGCGAAGCCGAGGAAAACCGGTTCGGGAACGAGGGTGACGCCAAAGGCGTGGCGCACCCGCTGGCGAATTCTGGCGGCCAAGGCGACGAGCTCCTCGGCGGTGGCTCCGCCGCGGTTGACCAGAGCCAGGCAATGGCGCGTCGAGAGGCCAGCAGCCCCGAGGCAATATCCTTTGTGGAACCCAGCAGCTTCGATGAGCCAGGCGGCGGAGAGCTTGATGCGGCCATCCGGTTGGGGATATTGGGGCATGGTTTTCGCGGCGGATGGCCCCCGGAGGTTCTCCACTTTTTGCTGGGTCAGCTGGGCCTCGTCCGGCTGGATGACCGGGTTGACGAAGAAGGAGCCGGCGCTGCGGCGATTGGGATCGTCGCCCCCCAGGAGCATAGATTTACTGCGTCGAATGTCCAGGACCTGGTGGCGCACGTTCTCTGGTGTGGGCTCGGCTGAGGGAGTGAGGTCGTTGGCCGAGAACCGACGCTGTAGCTCTCCATAGGCGAGAGTCGGATTTCCGGCGCTCAGCAGGAGGGTGATGCCCGTCACCCAGAGGTGTCGATGCTCGGCTCCTTTGAAAATGCTGGTTCGATAGCCGAACTGGCACTCGGCGGCGGTCCAGCTCCGTTGGCTGCCGGTTCGAGTGTCGATCACCTGGACGTTTTCCAAGTGGGTTGCCAGTTCTTGGCCGTAGGCTCCGATGTTCTGAATCGGTGCGGCGCCGACTCGCCCGGGGATGCCGCTCAAGGCTTCGATACCGGTCAGGCCCCTTTCCACGGTGGCGGCCACCAGCCGATCCCATGGCAGGCCTGCCCCAGCCCGGACTCTCCAGGCGGATCCAGCCGCCTCGAAGTGGAGACTTTGGTCGAGCAACTCAATGGCGACACCCTGGAATCCTTCATCCGCCACCAGGAGGTTGGAGCCACCGCCGAGGATAAAGAGGGGGAGGCTTTTGCCCTGAGCCCAAGTGAGGGTCTCGACAAGCTCCTCGGTGGAGGAACAGGCAGCGAGATAGGTCGCCGGTCCACCCACCGCCAGGGTGGTGAGGTCGGCGAACGGGACCCCAGGCCGAAGGCTGCGGGGCGTTCGTCCGGATGGCTCGTTCATTGGAATGGCCTAGTCATCGGAATAGCCCCCAGAAACTGGGGCCAGAGAACTCTGAACTCACTGAACCCAACGACCTGGAGAATCTGGCTAGCGCTTCGATTTCAACCATCCGTGGAGCTTCTCCGCCGACCAGGTGTTGATACAGGCTTGAGGAGGCAGCCCCGCCCGCCGCGCCGTGAGGACGCCGTAGATCAGAAAATCTAAGTGAGGGCCGTCGTGGGCGTCGGTGTCGATGGCGATTTTGACTCCCTGGGCGAGGGCGGCGCGCAAGTGGCTGTCTCGTAGGTCGAGGCGGTGCCAGTTGGCGTTGAGCTCTAGAGCGGTGTCGTGCTCGACGGCGGCGGCGAAGAGGGCATCCATGTTGGGAGACAGGCCTTCGCGCCGATTGATGATGCGCCCCGTAGGGTGGCCGATGATGTGCACCAGGGGGTGCGCGATGGCTTTCAGCAGGCGCTCCGTGGCCACTTCGGGCGTTTGACGAAGGCTGGCGTGGGGAGACGCGACGACGACGTCCAAGCGGGCCAGGATATCGTCCTCGTAGTCCAGCCGGCCGTCGGTGAGAATATCGACTTCAGCTCCGGCCAGGAGGGTGATTTCGGAGATCCTGTCGTTGGCTTCGTGGATGGCATCGATGTGGCGCAGCAGGCGATCCGGTTTGAGGCCGTTGGCGATCACCGAGCTTTGGGAGTGGTCGGTAATGGCGAGGGTGTGGAAGCCCCGGTCGATGGCGCATTGGGCCAATTCGTCGATGGTGAGCTTGCCGTCGCTGGCGACCGTATGGGAGTGAAGCTCGGCACGGATATGGCTCACTTCGATGAGCTCGTCAGGACGGTTCTCCAGCTCGCCCCGGTCTTCTCGCATCTCCGGCTCGATCAAGGGTAGTCCGAGGACCTGGTAGATCTCGGCTTCGGTCTTGGCAGCGAGGGGTTTGGCACCGCGGTCCTGAGGGCGCTCTTCCTTTCCCTCGAAGAGGCCGTATTCGTTGAGTCGCAAGCCCTTCTTGATGGCGATTTCCCGCAGCCGCACATTGTGTTCTTTGGAACCGGTGAAATACATCAGGGCAGCCCCGAAGGCCTCCAGGTCGACAATGCGTAGGTCCGCCTGGAGGGCAACTCCCCGAACCTCGAGGCGAACGGAGGATTTGGTCTCTCCCCGGGCCAGGATCTGGGTGACCGACGGGAGGGTGGTGAAGTGTTCCCGCACCGCTTCCGGGTCGCCGCAGGCAACCAGGAAGTCCAAGTCGCCGATGGTCTCCCGGCCACGGCGGAGGCTGCCGGCGTAGACCACCTTCTGGACGGAATCGAGGGCTTCCAAGTGGGCCAGCATCTCCAGGGCGATGGGGCGAGCGACACCGAGAGGGATGCGGTCCTGAGTCTTTTCGGCGAACTCGATGGCTTTCTTGAGGTTCTGGATGGTCTTTGCCCCCATGCGGGGAAGAGCGGCGAGCTCCGGGGAGTCCAACTTGGCCTTGAGGCCTTCCAGGTTGGTGATCTCGAGCTCCTGCCACAGGAGCTTGACCGCTTTCGGACCCAGACCAGGAATGTCCAATAGCTCGAAGAGGCCTTTGGGGATGCGCTCCATCAACTCTCGATGCTCCGTCACCTGGCCCGTGTCGACGAATTCGAAGATGCGCTCCGCGGTGCCTTTGCCAATCCCCGAGATGGCGGTGAGGCGACCCAGCGCCGTGGATGGATCCTCCGTGACCAGCTCGCCAACATCGGTGGTCATCTCTTTGAGCAGGCGAGCCACTCGCGTATTGGCGTTGATCTTGAAAGGGTTGGAGCCGAGTAGCTCCAAGGCTGCCGCGGTCTGTTGAAAGATCTCGACCAGTTGGCTGTTGGTGCTCATGGGACTTCCTTTCTTCCACGCTGCTCGAGCAGTCGTGCGGCTTCGTTGGCTTCCTCAGCGGTATCGATGTCTTTGGCTAGGGACAGCCCCTCCAGCACCGGAAACCTGCCCTGACGTTCCGGGTGGGCCTTGCGGTGGCGGCGGTGAATGTAGATGCGAGACACGCGGCGCGCCAGTTCCGGAGCACTCACCCGGCCGGAGCGAAGTCGCTTTGCGATGGCCAGTCCGTTGGTGACGATATCCCAGGTGACGGTGGGAAGCTCACCGGCCAGCAGGAGCCGAAGGTCGTGTTTGATCAAGGCGCTCATGGCGTGGCGGGCAATGATCGCTCGGCGCTGGAGAATCGATCGGTTTCGGGTGCGGTAACTGAGCTCGAAAAGAAAGTAGACCAGCTCCAAGCGGGTGGCTTGTGGGTCGACGATGAGCAAGTGGCCGGGGAGAGTTTCAACGGGTTCGAGGCCCTCCTCCGGGGCGATGCGGTAGCGGGGTTTCCATTGGGATGCCCCGAGCTTGTCCGCGTTGGCCGGAGCCCGGAATTGAGGCATCCAAAAGTCGCAGGGTTGGTGGCTCTCGAAGTCCTCGAGCAAGGCGCGAAGCTCCGCCTCTTCCGGTAGGACATCGCAAGTCACTACGGCGATCTGTTGGGATGGATATCGTGCCATGGCCGCTTCGACTCCGGCCCGGATGTTCTGACCGAAATCGCCGTCCGTGTCGACCACCTCCGCACCGGTGTCGAGGGGGTCATAGATGGCTTTGGGGCCGGCAATGAGAATCGGGTCGAAACGACCGCAAGCTTTCATGCGGTCGACCAGTAGGTGAATCATCGGCCGGTCGTTGATGCGAAAATCGACCGCCTTGTACCCCTTGAGCAGGTGCTTTCCCTCGCCCTGCTTCGGCAAGACAGTGGTATGGCGATCGCGCCCACCGAGCACGATCAAGGGGATTGGGGAGTGAGACACTTAGGAGCCCAGGCGGAGGTCCAAGTGGCTGAAAAAGTTGTCGGTGAGCTGGCGCCATTGCCCCGGAGAAAAGCGCTCGGCGGGAGCGCTGACCTCGATCGTGCCGCTTTCCCGGTCTCCAACGCTGGCCCCACCACTTGCCCCAGCATTGGCCCCAGCATTGGCCCCAGCACGTTTCCCTGGCTTGACTTTGATTCGAAGATCGCCCCAGATGAGGGCCCAACCTTCGGTGGCCTCGATGCGCGGGTCGAAGCGGATATGGGCATCCCTCAAGGCATCGATGACGTGCCCCAGGAGCTTGCCGTTTTCCCGGTTGTAGGCCAGGGGGTAGGTTCGGTGAGCTTGGTAAGCCCCCGCCGGAAGGCGGTAGAAATCCTGGGTGAGAAGTTCTTGGAAGGAACTCTGATTGGCTAAGGGGTCGAAGTTCGGATCGGTCCGGGCGCGAAGGCGGTAGCGTTCCGCCAGGGAGAAAGCCTTCTGGAGATTCTTGATGGTCAGGTTGATGTAGCCTTCCAGGGCGTAGTTCGAAGCAACGAGGTAGTGGGCCTCGGCGGAATCCGGCTGGGTGGCCAAATAGGTTTCGAAGTTCTCCGTAGCTTCCGACAGCTTTCCTTGGAACAGGAGCACCGCTCCCAGGTTGAGATAGTTGTCCGCTGCCTTCGGGTCTAGCTTCTTCGCCTTCTCGAGAGCGATCTGTGCCTCTGGGTAGCGGCGGTCAGCGATGGCTAGGGCCGCTTTGTTGAGCCAGCCTTGCCGCAGGTTTGGGTCCAGGGCCAGGGCGCTGTCCAGGTCAGCGACGCCGCGAAAGTGGTGACCCACCATGAAATGGGCCGTGCTGCGAGTCAACAGGGCCTCGGCATCTCGCGGGTTCTTTTTTCCCAGGTTTTTCAACAGAGCCAGGGCGGCTTCCGGTTGATTGGAATCCAGCAGCTCCTGGGCTCTGGCCAAGTCGGCTCGCCCATCTGCTCGAGCCGCCCCGGTGAACATCCAGATGGCCAAGAGGAACCCGATGGCGAAAGCGAAGCTGGGGCCTCGGCGAGAACCTGTGCGCTGTCCCGGCAAAGTTTGAGAGGACAGTGAGGCTTGAGAGGACAGTGAGGCTCGAGAGGGGAGCCATCGGGCGGGTTTCGGGCTGTGGTGTTCGTAGGGTCCATCCATGGCGCCAAGTTTATCGGAAACCGCTACAATGCAGCCATGAATTCCCGAGTGCCGACCCCCATTGAGATCGCCCGTGCTCTGAGCAAGAAGATGATCGGTCAGAGCGGAGCCGTTCGTGAAATGGCAGTGGCTTTGACCAAACATTTGGCGGGCCTTCGCAGTGGCAATCTTCTGCTCATTGGCGCTTCCGGTACCGGCAAGACGACTCTCATGAGGGCCGTAGAAGGGTATTTGTCGAGTCAGCCTTCCCTGGCCAGCCGTTCGACGGTGGTGCGATTTCACGCCAAGGTGCTGGCGGAAGCGGCGGAGACCCAGCGGCCCGGCGAGGTCGTTCTGAGGCAGCTCCTCGACCGGGCCCGGGAGCGTATGAAGCCGGATGCATCCATCGAGGACCTATTGGAGCGGATCCGCCACGGCATCGTCTTCGTGGACGAGGTCGACAAGATTCGTTCTCACGTGGGGCGGGAGCTCCATGCTGCCGGCATCCGGGCTCAAGAAGCTCTCTTGACCCTGATCGAAAACGAAGCGATGCCTTTCACCCTTCCGGATTGGGCCGGAGGTCAGACCATCGAGATCGACTCGAGCGGCCTTCTCTTTGTAGCTGGCGGTGCCTTCGAGGGCCTCTACAGCTCGGTTTATGACCGCGTGACCATCGGTGCCGACAAAGGGGCCCTCAAGGCAGTCACCGTGGTCGAAGGGGATAAAGTGAGAGAGGAGCTCCAATTTCGGCTGCGGGATTGGCTGAGCTTCGACGATCTTTTTGACTACGGCATGAGCCCCCAATTTCTGGCTCGTTTCGACTCGTTGGTGCTGCTAGAGGATTTGGGTCCGGACGAGCTCATGAGGATTTTCATGGAAACGCCGGATTCCGGCCTTCGCCACGCCCAAGAGTACTTTGTCTCCCAAGGCTTGCAACTGGCTATCTCCCCTTCCGCCGTGCGGCGCATTGCCAGGGAAGCAGCTGCCCAGCCCCGCATGGGAGCGCGGGCTCTGAATGAGGTGTTTCGGAGGGTGATTCGTGACTACGAATTCGATCCTTCCAAGGCCGTCGCAGCAGGCGGTGCGCTCATGCTCGACGAGCCAGAGGTGATTCAGATTCTCTCTCGGGACTGACGGTCCTGCCTTCGGTTGGATTCGATTCGCCCTCTCGCCACCACCGACCCCACTTGACCACGACTCCCGACGGCGCCCATGGCTCCCTTGCCCTCGGATCCGTACCCGCTCTCACCTTCCAGGATTTTGGGCAAGATCGAGTGCCTCGAAGTCGGTGGAAAATTCGCGCTGGGAGACTGCCCGAAGGACCCGTGTCTGGAAAATCCTTGGCGGGCATGCTAGCTTAAACAGGTTGTTTTGCCCGACTCTGTCGGGTCTACATGTCGATAGACATCCCCCCCCACATACATTGAGCAACCGGGCCTTTGGGGTCTTGGTGAGAAGAGCGAGTGACCCCGTTAGGGAAGGGGCTACAAGAGGAGAGGGCAAGCAAAGCTGACCCAGGTGGAGAGCTTTGTTTGTTTTGCGCTATGAGATGTCCGAAGTGTAAGAACATGGAAATTCGCCGCTCCCATCGAAGCTTGACGGAGAAAGCTGTGGGCATACTGCTGCCGGTGGCTCCCGTTCGGTGCCGTGCTTGTCAGAGGCGCTTTTGGGTTCCCATGCGCCCTTTCTTGAATCTGCCCCGGGCCGTGTTGTTGAGTCTGGTGGTTCTTTTGGGGGGCTTGTTTGCTCTGCGAGTCACGGGAACCTGGCCGTCGGGCATCTCTGCAGCAGAGAACTCTCCTCGGCCGGCTGCCCGAGGAGCATCGAGCTTCTCGCCCGAGGAGCAGACGCTACAAGATCCGGCTCTAGAGGTAGATTCCCCCGAATCACTCGACCTCCCACAAACTGCAGAGCAGACCCCCGAGGAGCTTCTTCCTCAGCAAACGACACCGGAGAGCGCCCCGTCGATTTTCCCTGAAGAGGAGAGGCCCTCTCAGGAAGACAGGTCCATTCCAGCTGGAGCTTCGCTCCCTCCGTCTTCCCTAGAGCGAACCGTAGAAGAGCTGGGCTTACCGCCAAACCAGCCAGTAGATAGTTCCCTTGATTCACCTCGCCCGATCAGGGTCGAACCTCTGGGATCGTCCAGGCCACCTTCGCAGACTCTTCATAAGCTGGAGCTCCGTGAATCGGAGGGGGCTTTGGAGATTCAGTTCCGGATGTCGGGCAAGGTATCGGACTACCGAAGTTTCTCGGCTCAACGGCCACGTCGCTTCGTGGTGGATCTTCTTGGAAACTGGCAGGTTTTAGTGGCTTCAAAGCATGTCCTCGGGCACCACCTTGCCAAGCAGGTCCGAATCGGTAAACATCCCGACAAGCTTCGGGTCGTGATGGACCTCGGACCGGATGCGAGCAATGACGTTGATGTGCAGGTGACTTCAGTAGGCTTTTTAGTACGCATCTCGCCAACTCCTCTGAGTCCGCTGCCACAGTAGCCGCAACCATCGTAGGGCCCTCCCGCGACCTTTGGGTGATTAGAGATCGCGGCCGTAGATACCGAGATTCGATAAGAGAATGTCGTATTAACGCTAATGGTTAAATGTTATGGTAGGGTCTTGAAACCAGGATCTGGAGTCGGTCATTATCTGTTATGTATGTATCTGGTTTGAAAGGGTAGGGTGGAGATGATTCAGGTACTCATCGCCGATGATCACTCGATTTTCCGAGATGGTCTCAAGCGCTTGATCGAGGAAGCTCCCGGAATGGAAGTGGTGGGAGAGGCCGGTAGTAGCAGCGAGACTCTAGAGGTCGCGGGCAAGGTGAAGCCGGATGTCGTGCTGTGCGATGTGGTCATGCCAGGGCGGGGGCCCGTCGAGACCATTCAGGGCTTGCGCCGGAAAGTCCCGGATGTCCGCATCCTGATGCTCACCGGGCAGCCGGAAGACCACTTCGCGTTGCGTTGTCTCAAAGAGGGGGCGGCCGGGTATTTGAGTAAGGCCTCCCTCACCACCGAGTTGATCGAAGCGATCCGAAGGCTTGCCGCTGGCGGGCGCTATGTGAGTGAAGCCCTCGCCGAGACATTGGTTTTTTCGTTAGATCCGGATCACGATCACCTACCGCATCAGAAGCTGTCCGATCGAGAGTTTCAGGTCATGCTGCTGATCGCCAAAGGAATGCCCTCACGAGAGATCGCGGAGGAGCTCAGCTTGAGCATCAAGACCATCAGCACCTACCGGTCGCGGATTCTCGAAAAGATGAATCTCAAGAACAACGCCGAATTGATGCTCTATGCGATCCGTCATGGTCTCGTGACCTAGTGAGATCCGTGTTGACAAATTTCCTGGGCCATAGGAGCCGACTGAAAGAGTCGATCAAAAGCCCTGGTTCCCGGCAACCAACCTCTTCCTCTGTGGTCTGAGCTGATGACCGAGCCCCGCCGCATCTGCATCGTAGATGATGATCGAATCGCCCGGGAGACGGCGGCTGGATTGCTGTTTCCGGAAGGCTACGAGCTGCTTTTTGTCGACCATGCTCCGGACTTGCTGGAGCGTTTGCCTGAGCTGCGGCCGGACGTTCTCCTGCTGGACGTCATGATGCCCGGTATGGATGGCTTCGAGATTTGCCAGCTACTCAAGTCTGATCCTAGTTGGCGCCACATTCCCATCGTTCTGGTGACAGCGTTGGACGGGCGGGAAGATCTGATTCGTGGCCTCAACGCTGGGGCGGATGAGTTTCTCGCCAAGCCTGTCAACGGACCGGAGCTGAGAGCGCGGGTGCGGAGCATGCTGCGTATCAAGCAGCAGTACGATCAGTTACAGGAGGCCGTCAAGATCCGTGAGGACCTGGCCCACATGATCGTTCACGACATCCGAGTGCCTTTGTCGGCGATCCTGCTCTACTGCCACCTCATGGAGAGTCGGGAAAGCCTCGACCCAAAAGATCGAGAAGATCTCGAGGTGATCGCCCGTCAAGGCCGCCGCCTGGATTCCTTCGTCAATGATCTGTTGACCCTGGCGAAGATGGAAGAAGGGCGGATGGTGTTGCGCGGCGGCTCCGTGAACTTAGACGCCTTCTTCGAGGAAGTTGCCCAAGTGCATCGGGCCGTGGCCCGTTCGAGAGAGGTCAACCTCGACTTGGAGTTGGCCCAAGGTCTGCCGGTGCTCGTCCTCGATAGCAATCTTTTTGGGCGCGTTCTGGACAACCTTCTGACCAATGCCCTGAGTGTCTCGAAGCGAGGGGATACGGTCACTCTCAAGGCTTACCAGGCTTCTCGGAAAGAGGAATCATCGGGAGTTGGTCCTGAGGTCGTGATCCAGGTACTCGACCAGGGGCCAGGTATTCCGGAAGATCAGCGAGAGGTCATCTTTGAGCGTTTCCAAAGCGTCGAGCGGGCGGAGCGGAGAGGTCCCCGCCACGGATTGGGCCTAACCTTCGCCAAGCAAGTGGTCGAGGCCCATGGGGGCTCCATTCGAGTGGAGAGCAATTCGCCTCGGGGGACGATCTTCATCATCGAAATTTGACTTGGGGTGTATCACCCCGGACTCCCCCGGGAGTCTCTCCTAGCTACCCAACCAATAGATCTGCACGATGTCGCGCCCTAGCTGGGATGTACGGCTCAGGAGAATCTCGCTGCGTCCATCTCCATCGGTGTCTTGGAGTCTCAGCTGGGTATTGGAGAAGCCGTTCACCTCGCTCTGGTTCTCGCCATCGCTCATCCCAACGGAAATCTCGACGGTTCGATCGCTGGAGGAGCCCTCTAGGGGGAAGCTTCTCCAGGCCTTTCTGTCCACCACTCTCCGTTGGTGTGCCGGCGTTCCCGTGAAGATGCGGATTTCGTCTTCCGCCAGAACCACGAGATCGGCAGCGCCATCGCCATTGAGATCCTTGCCGAAATGCCAGATCCCGTCTTCGGCACCGATCACCGACCGACGGCTGGATTGACGAAACAGACCCCCACCCAGGCCAATGAAAGCCTCGACGACTAACTTACCCGCGCCGAGGCCTTCCGGTTGAATCACCACCAGATCGTCTCGCCCATCACCAGTAATATCTAGAATTTGCGGCTCGATTTGGTACCAATGGCGGGTCTCCGTGAGCACCTCCAGGGTTGGTTTCCGGCCGGCTCGGGTGCGGTCCGCGGCGAGCCGAAAAAGGCGCAGTTTCTGTTTCTCCAACAGGCCCAGCTTGTCCGAGCGCAAAGTCGTGACGAGCAGGACGGGGCGATCGTCCAGCCAGGCGTACCAGCTTCGATCCACGGCCTCCGGTCCAGGAAGTTGCGACCAGGCTTCGACGGCTTGGCCCTCCCCCTCTTCCAAGGCAGGATCCAAGAAGAGAGTGCGCAGGCGCCGGTCGCCGTGGGGCTCAGGGCCCACTAGAAAGAGAGAAGGCTCCTGGCCGGCCCGCGGTAGCTCCGTGACGGGCGGACTGGTGAGGAGAAGGCTGCGGGCCTTTCTCTGAGCGGCTATGGGAAGAGCCATCTCCCGGGTGAGACCTAGCTCCCTGTCGTCGCGCAACTGAAAGAGGCTCAACCTTCCCACTTCCACCATGGGAAGGAAATTAGCGAGCCTCTCTCCAGCTGCCACCGAGGGCCCGGCCAGGGCTCGCCGAGCCCGAGTCTTCCCACCCTCCGCCAGGTCTCCAGTCACGGCGTGGAGAGTCACCTCGCCGGTACCCATCTCGAGACGGGAAAGTCCTTCGGGGCCATCGAGAAACGCCGGCCCCGAAGCAGTCTCTGCAAACAAGCCTTGCCAGGAGGTCGTTTCTGGAGGGATCGTTCGGGACAATTCGACGAGTTCTCCTTCCCCGGAGGAGGAGAGCCGGAAGAGGGCCCGGGGAGCCTCTTGGTCGTCCCCCTCCGGTGCCACTAAGAGGAGGAGCGAAGAGCCGCCTTGGGGCTGCTGAAGGGTTCGGAGGGAGAGGATTCTTCCCGGGACGACGGCCTGTAGGCGGCGGTATCCCTCGCCGGTCTCGTGTTGGATGCCAACCTCCGGAGGGAGAGGCCCCGATGGGGTTGCTGCCTTGGCTTTTTCCCCAGAATCAGCCATTGAGGGAGGTGCCGCGAGGACACCGATCCAGAGGAGTACCCAAAGCCCCGCCGAGAGCACCGCCTGGAGCTTCGTCTCCATGCCTTGCCGACTCATTTTCCACCCCCGCTCAGATAGAGATCGAGGCGAACCGGTGAGGTCACCCCTGGGTTGCTCGTTTCGAGGGGATGAATCACCAACAGATCCGAAAGAGAGTCGGCGTCCAAATCCCTCACTTGCACCAGGCTCAAGTCGCGAGGTGGCTCTTCCAAGGTGAGAGTGAGATCCGGCGAAGGGGGGTAGGCACAGCCTTCCCGGCCACGGTGAATGGATATCTTCTTGCCCCTTCCCATCTGTAAGAAATCTTGGCGACCGTCGCCGTCAAAATCTCCCTTGAACTGGGAGAGTTGCTGGATTCTCAGATGGTTGAGGTCCAGGTTGAATTTTCCGGAGAGGTCTAGACCGGAGACTCTCCGAAAGCTCCCGGAGCCCCCCAAGCCCCCCAGGCCCCCAGAGCCCTCCTGACACCAGATATGAAAATCGAGGCCGATGCCGATCTGTCGGGTGGCGAGTATCTTCACCGCTTGGAGAAGAGAGAAATCTAGGGTGATGGTGACCAGGTCTTGGTCGCCATCACCATCCAAGTCCTGAAACCCTCCGGGAAGAGCAACCTCGTCGCCGCCATCGAAGGCGTACCCCTCCGCACTGAATTCCAGAGAAGGCTCGGTGGCAGGTGTCTTGTCCGCTCCCTGCTGGTGCACTCGATAGGCAAAGTTGGGGCGTTTCGCTTCCGCCAGCTCCTGCCGCATCCCCTCCGATTCCTGATCAATCTGACGTTGGGCCAGGAATTCGGCTCGGCCATCCCCATCGATGTCGTCGAAAAGGACGATCTCGAAGGAATCCTCGGCATCGCTGGAGTCGTCGCTACTGTTTTCGCTACTTTCCTCGCTACCGTCTTCGCCAGAGCCGTTCCTGTTCTGGCTCTCTCCTGGGTTCCCTCCCGCCCCAGGAGGATCCTCTTCCAGCCAGTTCCGGGTGTCAGGGTCTCCCAGGGGCTGCAGAGCAGGAGAAAATTGGCCGTTCCCGGAGTTTTGAGCCAGGTAAAACTCTCTCCAGCCCCGATCGGGATGGAGTAGCAGTAGCTCTGGCTGCCCGTCCCCATCGGTATCTCGTACTTTGGGCAAAGGGTAGTGGCGTTGCCGGGGAGAAGCATCCGTGGGGTCGCTGGGGAGAGACCATCGGGAGGAGGGGGTAGAAGCCAGGCCGTCTTCGGTGGTCAGATAAATCTCGAAGGCATGAGGAGCTGGGAAAAGCAGGTCCAACTCGCCGTCGCCATTCAAGTCTCGCATCAACCCGAGACGGGGAATGAAGGCCGAGGTGCCCGCGAGGACGGGCCTCGAGGCGATATGGGGCTGCAATACGAAAGGAGTGGGTTGGTTTGGTGCGCCGGAATCCTCCGACTCCGGGCCCTGGTCAACCGGGTCATCGAGGGCAGTCTGGCTTTGGGGCTCGGCTCCTTCGAAGTCAGCAGGTCGCAGGAGGGATATCCCGGTATCCGTTAATACGACGATGGGCGCTGCCGTGGGGCCCGCTTCGATGGACAAGACCGACGAGTCCAAGGGGAGGGGACGGCCCGCAGAGCGGTAGCTGCCGTTCTCCGTGCCCAAGAAAACGAACAGCTCCCGATGATCGAGCAGCGCCGGAACGATGGTCAAGACCTCGACCAAGCCTTCGACCTGGTCCATCTCTGTGGTTTCCTCGATACCGATCTCATCCCAAACGGTGTAGACCACCACGACCACCAAGTCCTGGAGGCCGTCTTGGTTGACATCCGCAGCAACGATCGCAGCCGGGGGGCCGGGAAGCTCTATTGCCTGGTGGCGAAGCTCGAGTTTCTCTCGACCGCTGGCCGAGTTGGCGGTGAGACCTAGAAGAACGGCCAGGGCGCAGTTTTGCAGGACTCGGCGGCTACGGGGAGAGGAGAAGAGCAGCTTGGGCAACGGGAATAACCTCCTGGTGAAGTCTGGGCAGAATAGACTCTAGAATGAAGGTACGTTCGAGGTGAGAACTTATTACAGGAATAGAAATTCTGGCTTCTAGTTTCTGGAGCTGGGTTCTAGCACTGAACTCTGGAGCTGGTCTCTGAAACCGAGAAAGATGGGCCCGACATGGCGATTCAACTGCAGAGAATCTACGACCCGCCTCCCCACAAGCCTGGCTTTCGGGTCTTGGTGGATCGCCTGTGGCCACGAGGGATCAACAAGCAGACCGCCGCCCTCGACCTTTGGTGTCGAGGTCTCGGTCCCAGTGATGCCCTGAGGGCCTGGTTCGGACACGATCCGGAAAAGTGGGAGGAGTTTCAGCGCCGTTACTTTTCTGAGCTAGAAGCCAATCAGGAGCAGGCTGAGGTTCTCGAGAGCCTCGCCGAGGAGGCCCGGCAAAGGGAGGTGATCTTCTTGTTTGCCGCCAAAGACGTGCTCCACAACAACGCTGTTGCTTTGAAGGCCTATTTGGAAGCCCACGGAAGCTAGCCTGAGAACCTCGGCCTAGGACGGAACCCCTGCTCAGACTACTTACGCTGCCTTTTCTGGCGAAGATCCTGGAGGCGTTTCTTACGCCGATAGCCGCTCCACAGTCTGGGTGCAAAGCTCAGAAACAGGAAAAGACCCAGGGCTACGACAACGTTTCTGCCCGCATGGCTGGCTTCTCCCGCCGCGGCGCCGAAGATGGTGGCCCAGAAATAGGTCCACAAGGGCACTGGCAGGAGCATTCCCAGGGCGGTGGCCAGCAGGAAAGTTCCCGCGTTGATTCCCATGAGGGCCGAGCCAAAGTTGACGATGGGGAAGGGGACCGGCAAGAAACGCACTCGCACGATGGACCAAAAACCATGGCGGGCCAGAGTCTTTTCGAAACGCTTCAGGCGATCTCCAAAAAGATGGACCACCAGGTCGTGACCTAGCCCCCGGGCGAGAAAGAAGCTGGTAGCGGCGCCGAGAATGGAGCCGAGGAAGTTGTACAGGGAGCCGAGGCCCAAGCCAAAGACGATCGCTCCGGCCGCCATGAGAGGAGTCGTGGGCATACCTAGGGGGCAAAGAGCCCCGTAGATCCCCAAGAAGACCAAGGGTGCCCACCAGCTTTGTCGCAGCTGCTGGAGAGTGGAGATGATCCACTCCTTGTTGGCGTATTCCGCCAAAGGGGTCCACCGAAGGGCCACGAAGCCGCCGACCAGAACCAGGATGAAAAGGGAGAAACGGAGAATGGCGCGGCTCAGGCCTGGCGCAGAAGGGGCGGGGTCTTCGGAGTGGCTCACGACGAGCTATCGCTCGTTCCTTCTCCTATTTCTTTTCCGGGGTCGCTCTCTGAGCCCAACTGGAGAAACTCCCGAAGGTGCTGGGCCAGAATGTCCTGGGCCTTGGGGTCCATGAAATTGAGCCGCAGCTCGTTGATCACCATGACTTCCATATTCTGCCATTCGGCCCAACACTCGCCGCAGGTGCGAGCCAGGATTTCTTCCCCTAGAGGACCCGGCATAGGAGCTCTGGCCAGCGGTGGAGTGTCCTTCAGGCAGCGAGCGCACTTGATGGACGTCGTCATGAGACCTCCGGTTTTCCTGCCTCGATGACTCCTTGGAAGAAGCGAATCGTCTTGCCGAGACCTTCCGCTAGGTCGACCTTGGGTTCCCAACCGAGTAGTTGCCGCGCCTTGGTGATGTCCGGCTGCCGAGTTTTGGGATCGTCCACCGGCAGATCGTGAAAGCTCACCTCGCTGGAAGAATCGGTACACCGCACGATGGTCTCAGCGAAGTCGAGGATGGTCATTTCTTGAGGGTTGCCAATATTCACCGGCTCGGTCACACCGCTCATGAGTAGACGAAAAATGCCCTCGACCAGATCCGAGACGTAACAGAAGGAGCGGGTTTGTTGACCATCTCCGAAAACGGTCAGGGGGCTCCCTTCCAGGGCTTGCTGGACGAAGGCCGGCACCACTCTGCCATCCCGCAGTCGCATGCGCGGGCCATAGGTGTTGAAGATACGAATGATGCGGATGTCGAGCCCGTGGACACGGTGGTAGGCCGTCACCATGGCTTCGGCGAAACGCTTGGCTTCGTCGTAAACCCCTCTGGGTCCGACCGGGTTGACGTTGCCCCAATAGGTTTCCGGCTGGGGGTGGACCAGCGGGTCACCGTAGACCTCAGAGGTAGAAGCGAGCAGGTAGCTCGCGCCATGGGCTCGCGCCAGGCCGAGAGTATTGTGGGTACCCAGGGAGCCGACCTTGAGGGTCTGGATGGGCAGCTCGAGGTAATCGATGGGGCTGGCCGGAGAAGCAAAGTGCAAGACGTAACGAATCGGCTCGTCGATCTCGAAGGGGTTCGAGACGTCGTGCTCGAGGAAACGGAAGTCCTCCCGGTCCAGCAGGTGCTGAATATTCGCTTTCCGGCCGGTGACGAAGTTGTCGACACAGATCACACGATGACCTTCAGCGAGGAAGCGGTCGCATAGATGTGAGCCGAGAAAGCCGGCGCCACCGGTGATCAGGGTAGTGGTCACGAATTCACCTCTTCTATTCGAGCTTCTGTGGCAGGGGCCACATTCTCGACGGACGGCTCTCCCGCCGGGCGGCCGATGGAAATGTAGTCAAAGCCCGCGGCGGCGACCTTTTCTGATTCGTAGATATTGCGCAGATCGACGATGAGCGGCCGGCGCAGCACTGCGGCGAGTCGATCCATCTCGAGAGCGCGGAACTGGTTCCACTCCGTCAGGATCACGAGTCCGTCGGAGCCCTCGGCGGCTTCGTAGGAGCCGTCACAGTAGGTGATCTCCGGAATCTCTTCTCGGGTAGCGTCCATGGCCGCGGGGTCGAAGGCCCGAATCTGCGCCCCTTGATCGAGCAGGCCCCGAATGATCGTCAACGCCGGAGACTCTCGAATATCGTCTGTCTCCGGTTTGAAGGACAGGCCGAGCACAGCGATGGTTTTGCCTTCGAGGCCTCCGAAAGCCTGGTCGATTTTGGTGACCATGCGCTGAGTGGTGGCATCGTTGGCTTCTAGAACCGCGTCGATGATGCGGAATTTGAGACCGTGATCTTGGGCGATCTGGGCCACGGCCCGAGTGTCTTTGGGGAAGCAGGAACCGCCGAACCCCGGTCCCGGGTGGAGGAATCGGGGGCCGATTCGCTGGTCCAGGCCCATGCCCCGAGCCACCACTTCGACGTTGGCACCCAAGGCTTCACAGAGGTGGGCGATCTCATTGATGAAGGAAATCTTGGTGGCGAGGAAGCCGTTGGAGGCGTACTTGATCAGCTCCGCGCTCTCTACATCGGTGAGGACGAAGGGAACATCCGCGACGCGTAGGGGAGAGTACAGAGCCAGCATGATCTCTGCGGCCCGAGGATCCCGGGTACCCACCACGACCCGGTCGGGATTCATGAAATCTTCGATGGCCGAACCTTCCCGCAGGAATTCCGGGTTGCTGACGACAGCGAACCGGGAGTCCGGTCCCGCCTCCTTGCGGACCAGGGTCTCGACGATCTTTCCTGTACCGATGGGTACGGTGCTTTTCGTGACGATGACCTTGTAGCCGTTGAGGAATTCACCGATGGAGGTGGCCACCTGGCGTACGAATCGTAGGTCGGCAGAGCCATCCTCCTGGGAAGGAGTTCCGACGGCAATGAAAATCACCTCTGCGGCCTGGATGGATGGACCCAGATCCGTGGTGAAGCTGAGCCGTCCCGCTTCCATGTTCTTTCGCACAATGGAGGCGAGCCCCGGCTCGTAAATGGGGATCTCCCCTCTGTTGAGAGCCTCGACCTTTGCCACATCCTTGTCGACGCCGACGACGTTCATTCCGAAGTCGGCGAGACACGCGCCTGTGACCAAGCCGACGTAACCGCTACCAATAACGCAGATATTCATCTTCTAGCCGTCATTCCCCAGGTCGTTGTTATTCGGTGCTGAGATCGGTGCCCTGCGAGGCAAAGAAATACCGGTTCGGGAGAACGGGTACTCGCAAGCCTGCATCAATCAGAACTTCCCTGCTTTGAAGGGCCCGGCAGCGGGGCTGGCGATTCGTTGGAGCGGTACCAGTTCACGAAGCGACGTAGACCTTCCCGAATCGGAACTTTTGGGGAATACCCCAACAGCTTCGCCGCCTTGCTGACTTCCGCATAGGTGATAGGGACGTCTCCTGGTTGATCCGGGAAACGCTCGATTTGAGCTTCCACCTTCAGGTCTTCCGCCAACCAGCTGACCAGGTCCGCCAAAGAGGTGGTCTCCGCCCCTCCGAGGTTGAAAATCTCAAAGCCGGGGGCCTGGTCGAGAGCAGCCACCACTCCATCGATAATGTCGTCGATGAAGGTGTAGTCGCGCCGGCTGGAGCCATCCCCAAACATAGGGATGGTCTCTCCCTTGGCCAGCAAATTGGTGAATTTGTGAATCGCCATCTCCGGCCTCTGTCCGGGGCCGTAGACGGTGAAAAAGCGCAGACAGGAGATGCGCATGCCATAGAGGTGGTGATAGTTGAAGCACATCAGCTCGCCAGCTCGCTTGGTGGTGGCGTAGGGACTGATGGGCAGGTTGACCTCATCTTCTTCCGAGAAGGGCACCTTCTCGTTGATGCCATAGACCGACGAAGACGAGCCGAAAGTGAAGACCTCCGGACCGTGGCGCCGGGCGGCTTCCAGAAGATTCAAGGTACCGATGCAGTTGACCTGCTCATAGAGGATGGGTTGTTCCAGGCTGGGGCGAACGCCAGCTCTCGCAGCCAAGTGAACGACGCCATCGAATCCGCTGTCAGCGAATAGCTGATCGACCAAGGCGGCATCCCGGATATCTCCCTCGACCAGGCGGTAGTTTCCGTTGTCTAGGAAGGCCGAGACATTGCGGCGCTTGAGCTGCGGATCGTAGAAGTCGTTGAAGTTGTCGAGAACCGTCACGCGGTCGCCGCGACCGAGGAGGCGACGACTTAGGTGGGAGCCAATGAACCCAGCCCCGCCAGTAACGAGAATATGCGCACACATCTTGGAAGTCTTGTCCTTCGCTGTGGGAGTCTTTTCGGTGCCTGGGCCCTAGGCGATAAGCCAAATAATTACCGCTTCGGCGACCCTATGCCGCTGGGATGTTAGTCCGAATCCGCGATCCGCACAAATCGATCCGTGACTGGCGCGCCTCGCTTTGCCAGGTCCACGGCTCTGCCGGAAGGCTAAGGATACAAAACCCGGACTCTCGGATCAAAGGGGGGAGACTTCCGGGGAACTTTTCGCCCGCAGCTTTGGGTCGGATTTCTAGCCCTTGGGATCTTCTCCTGCAACCGTCGGAGGAGCGTTTTCACGGCCAATCCTCCGGTGTTGGTAAAGCTCGCCGTCCTCGAAGCCGAGGCCACGGTAATAGTGACGGGTTCCCACGGAAGAGATCACGGCCAGATCGTTGAAGCCGGCGGCAGCGGCCCGGCGCAGCGCTTCGTCCGTGAGACGCCGGCCCAGACCTCGGTGTTGGGCTTTGACGCCGGCTTCTTTGCCCAGCCCCGCCAAAGCGCCGTAGACATGAATCTCTCGAATCATGGCGCTGGCGGCGATCTCCTCGATGAAAGAGGGCTGCTGCGGCAAGGACAGGCGAAGGAAACCGGCAAGATAGTCATCGGTGGTGACGAATTGCAGAAAGATCTCTCGCCCGACGGGGGTTTCGTATTCCACCGCCCGGAGGGAGAGATCCCCGTCTTCCACGGGCCGACCGCGCACTTCCCGGCTGCGGATGTCCCGGGACCTGCCGCCGCGGCGGGCCAGCTCTTGTTCCGCCAGCTGACGGAAGTTCGTGAGCTTGTTGCCCACCAGAATGTCTTGGGAGGGGATGTCGCGAATGATCCGCGTTAGCCGGCAGTATTCCGGAGTGAGCTCCAGGCAGCGAACCAGAACTTCCAGCAGCTCCTGTTCGCTGTAGGGCTGCCACGAGCCGTTGCGGTAGTAGCTCATCAGCTCGGCACTCTCGATGAGGCTGCAGGGATAGACCTTGAGCTCGTCCGGGCGAAAGTCCGGGTCACCGAAGAGACGCTGGAAGTCTTCTACATCGGCGCCCGGTGAGGAGCCGTAGAGGTTGGGCATCCAATGGGCGTGCAATTTGAAGCCGCCTTGGCGTAGCAACACCATGGCTCGGCGGGTGGCAGCGACATCGTGGCCGCGTTTGTTGGCGGCGAGCACCTCGTCGGACAAGCTTTGGAACCCGATCTGCACTTTGGTGGCTCCCAGGCGACGAAGACGGATGACCTCTTCCGGAGAGATGTGGTCTGGCCGGGTTTCGAGCACCAGGCCGACGCAGCGCGCTGGGCGCCCCTCGTTGATCTCTTGAACGGCCTTCAGATCCCCCCAGGAGGCGGTTTCCTCCGGCGGTAGGAGTTGCCCTTCCTGGCGTTCCCGCAAATATCCGGAGACCACCTGGTTGTAGGTCTGTTGCAATACCGAGCCGTCAATCTCTTCGTCGAGCTCTTCGAAACCTAGAGCACTGGCGTCGCGGATCGCTTCCGGATCCTCTCGGGAGCCGAAATCGTTGAGGGCATCGAAGCACCTCTTGATGAACCAGACCTGGTACTCCTCGGGATAGAAGGACCAGGTGCCGCCGAGGACGATGAGCTCCACCTTGTCGACACGGTGGCCCGTGTTGTGAAAAGTGCGGAGGCGGAAGTAAGTCTGTAGGTAGGGGTCGAAAGCGTGATTGGCAGCGCGCTGAGCACCGGGTTCGTTGGACAGGTAGCTCTTGGGCATCCGCACATCGTTGGGGCAGAAGATGCATTTTCCCGGGCAGGGAAAAGGCTTGGTGAGCACGGTGACCGGGGCGACTCCACTGAGGGTGCGGATTGGTTTTTTTCGCAGCCGAGCAATAAAATTGCCTGCTTCCGGGTCACGGCCCTCCTGGAGCGCCAACCATCGGTAGCCGCGGATGATCTCGCTCTTGGAGAAGACCGCCTTTCCCCCTTTCGGATGCCGCCGCACAATGCGGTCGAGGAGCTTCGGCTCGAGGGTCTCGAGTGCTTCGACCTCACGGATGACCGCTTTGAGCTCCGGTAGATAGAGCTCCGGTTGAAATTCATAGTTGAAATGGCTCATGGCGATGGGCTTCCCCGGCGGATTGTAGCAACGGGCTGGGGCTTGTGTTTGATTTCTCCTGTGAAAGTTCGGGCTAGGGAGTGGTCGTCGCATAGGATGCTCGGGCCATGGACGAACAGACTCGACAAGCTCTCGGCGAGATCAACCGCCGGTTCTACCGTCGCCAGGCGGAGGGATTTAGCAACACTCGCAGTGCCCCCTGGGGTGGGTGGTCCCGAGTTCTGGAGGCGCTGGAGGGGCCGTTTCGAACGGGGGCTCGGTCCGAGCCTCCGGGGGACCCAGCTTCCCCGCCGGACCGTCCTCCGGCGCGAGGCCGTTCTTGCGCATCAGACCGCCTAGGAGTGCTGGATGTCGGCTGCGGCAATGGCCGCTTTGGCACTCTATTGGAGGAGCGGTGGAGGGCTCCTTTTTTCTATTGGGGTGTCGACGCCAGTGAGGAGTTGCTGGCGACGGCGGCGGATCGTCTCGACGGGCTTCAAGACCTGCGGCTGAGTCCGTGGAATCTGCTGGAGGAAGATGGCGATCCGCTTTGGTCGTCGGAGCGCTTTTCCTTGGTCGTCGTCTTCGGGTTGATGCACCACGTCCCCGGGGCGGACCTTCGCCTTCGCTTGCTGCGGTCCTTGAGCCGTTGTCTGGAACCAGGAGGACTGCTCGCCGTGTCGGTGTGGCGATTCGGTCTCGACGAGCGCTTTCAGCGGCGAATCCTCCCATGGGAAGAGTTCAATCGTGATGCGGAAAGGCCCATCCCCCTGGAGAGCCTAGAAGAGGGGGATGTTCTTCTGCGCTGGGGGAATGAACCAGGGGTCTTTCGTTATTGTCATGCAGTGTCCGAAGCGGAGCAAGAAGCCTGGGAGGGACATTTGGGCTTGCGCTCGAAAGATCGCTTTCTGGCGGACGGTCGCAGTGAGCAGTTGAATCGATATCATCTGTTCCAGGCGCCACCGGCAGAAGTTTAAGCTGGAGGTCCCTCATGATGAATCGCGCCGTAGGCTTCGTTCTCTCTTTGTGCTGTCTGTCGATGCTCTCCCTGGCTCACAGCTCCGACGCTGTCGATTTCACGGTGTCGCAAATCACAGTTCCACAGTCTCCCCTGCCGCAGTACACAGTGTCGCAACCCACAGCGCAGCAGGCTGCGGCATCCTCGGCCCCAGAAGAGCAGACCCAGAAAAAGCAGCTCAAGCTGGCTCTTGGCCGAGTGAATCCGGAGATCGTCAGTGTGAGCGATCCCGGGCAGCGCTATGCCCTCTACCTTCCCTCCTCCTACCGAGCGGATCGCCAGTGGCCCGTGGTGGTGATTATGGATCCCCGGGGCCGTGCCGTGTCCGCATTGGAAAATTTTCGCCCAGGAGCCGAGGAGCTCGGCTACGTCTTGGTGAGCTCCTACGGCACCCTCAGTGATAGCTCGGATGCCTTCTTGCGGAATCAGGCGGCGGTGGACGCCATCCTCAAGGACCTTCCCCGTTTGGTTTCGGTCCACCCACCGAGGCTCTACCTGGCGGGCTTTTCCGGGACTTCCCGGGTCGCTTGGATTTTCGGGTTGGCCCTCGAGGGGAATGTCGCTGGGATCATCGGCTGCGGTGGAGGTCTGCCGGAAGTTGGTCCCGGGCTCCAAGAGGATCTCCCCTTCGCTTATTTCGGCGTTGCCGGTACGACAGATTTCAACTATCAAGAAATGCGCACTTTGGACCGAGAGCTGGAGAAGGTGGGGGCGACCCACCGCCTGGCCCAGTTCGAAGGAGGGCATCAGTGGATGCCGCCGGAGGTGGCCACCAAAGCATTGATTTGGATGCGTCTCAAGGCCATGGAGGAAGGACTCCAACCCCCTGAGCCCTCATGGCTCCAGGAACGCTTCGAGGCGGCTCAGGGAGAGGCCGAGGTGCTCCGCCAGGAAGAAGACTCCTTGGCTGCCCTGCTTCGGTTCGAAGAGATTGCCCAGGACTTTTCTCCCTGGCTGGATGTCGCAGTTCCGAGCCAGGCGGCAGCCGCCTTGAGGCCTTCCAAGGAAGTCACCGAGGCTCGCGCCCAGCAACAGAAGTTGGCTCGGCAAGAGGAGGTCTTCGACAAACGATTCGACCATTGGTTCGAGAAATGGCGCAATAGTGAGCTCGTTTCCCTTCCTGGAAGATCCCTGGCGGAATTGAAAGTGGAGAATCTCCGTCGCCTGGCCCAGGGGGACGATCCCGAAGTGGCCCGTTCGGCCCGCCGGCGTCTCTCCCATGCCTTCGTTCAGATACATGCTTCTCTCGCCCAGAGGTTTCGGGATCGCCGGGACTTCGAACGGGAGGTGGCCCTGCTGCAAATCGCTGTGGAGATCAACCCTCGCCACCGCGGCGCCCAGTTCAAACTCGCCAAGGCCTTTACTCGATGGGGACGCTATGAGCCCGCCTTCGAGGTTCTGGAAAGGGCGGTGGCGAGTGGCCCGACGGACCCCCGCAGCCTCGAGGAAGATCCTGAGCTCGAACCGTTGCGCCAGCGCCGTCAGTGGCAGCGGGTCTTGCAGCAAATCCCACCGCAAACCGAGGAGAAATCTCCCCGGTGAGGTCTTGGATCACGCCACTGCTACCGGCTCTCCTGCTGGGGCTCTTCGCCGCCTGGGCGGGTACCTTCTCCGGGGGCGGCAGTTGGGCCGGGGCAGCAGGGGCCTCTGTTGCCGTTGTGCTGTTTTCTTGTCTCGGCCGTCATCACTGGCGGGATCCTCTGGGCCTAGGGCCTCCTTATCGTTGGCTAGTGGCACTGCTACTCCTGGCGGTCGCTATCAGTTGGTGGCTTTCGCCGGTGCAACGGGCCGGGCGACTGGCTTTGATCCTGCTACCGAGCTTTCTTCTGCTACCGGCGGCCGTGGCCCATTGCTGGCGCGGGGAGGCGAGTCGACGGCGAGGTCTGGCAGCTGTGAGTGCAGTGGTTGCCGGTATTGCCGGGTGGTGTTTGTGGGACTACTACGGGGTCGGTTCTCCGCGAGCCGGGGCTCCGCTGGGGCACCACACCTACCTGGCCGCTTGGTTGGTTCTGCTCCTGCCCTTGGCGGTTCTGGGGGTCCGGCGTCCCGGCGCCGGACGTTGGTGGGCGGCAGCAGCTGCGGTTTTAGGGGCAGCAGCGGTGGCGGCGAGCCGATCGCTCCTCGGTGGTCTGGGCTTGGCTCTGGAAGTGGGTGTAGCCGCCTACGCCCTGGCTGGGGAATCCCGATCCTCTCCTGTGGGAAAAGCCTCTCTCAAGGGAAAGGGAGAGGCTCAAGGGCGAGGTCAAGGGCCAGAGCCAGGGCCGAGCCAGAACCGAGGACTTGCCATGAGCCGCCTTCGCCGCCTAGGCAGGGGCCTGGGTCCCTTCCTATTGCTGGCCACAGTGGCCGCTTTGCCTCGATGGCGGGACTTGGTTCACTTTCAGGATAGCTCCCTGTTGGCTCGCTGGACCTACTGGCAGGGAGGACTTCAGGGCCTTCTGGAGAAGCCTTGGGTAGGCTGGGGGCCCGGCTCGGTGCCCTGGACTCTCGCCGAGCACTTGAGGCCCCAGCCGGGTATCAATCCACCTGGGGAAATTGTCGGGGATCTGCATAGCCTACCCCTGCATCTCGGCTACGAGCTCGGTCTGCCGGCGCTAATTCTAGTGATCGTGATCTCTGGGTTGACGGTGAGGAGGTCTCTGGCTTCTGCGAAGGATCGCTCTCTAGGCTGCGCAGCCCTGTTGGGTCTGGCTGGTTTTGGGGTCGCGAGCTTGGGAGGGGCTCCCTTCTCCGTGACGGCGCTGCCCATAGCCCTTGCCGTGGCTCTCGGAGGTTATTTGGCCGCTTGGCCCCAAACCGCAATCTGGGAAAGGCAGGACGGTACCCAGAAGAGCGGTCCTCTTTGGCTGTTCTATGGGGTGTTGGTGGTGGTCACCCTTCTGCCTTTGCTGAGAGCTCAATGGCATTACGAACGAGCTTCTGAAGCCGAAAGCCGCCAGGAACAAGGACTCCATATGGAGGCCGCGGTGAGCCTCGATCCCCATTTTCCCCTCTACACAGCTCGAGCTGCCTGGCTGCAAAGAGATTTGCTAGGGGATGGGCACCGCGGTGACGTGAAGGGAGCGGCGCTGCGAATGCTAGCCAGTGCCGATAGCGCGGCTGGGGTCTCCTCCCTGTGGTTGGCCGCTGGAGTGGAGAGTCTTCAGCAAGGTGCCTCCTGGTCGGTCTCTGCCTTGGAACAAAGCTGCGTCCTGGCTCCGCTGAGCCCCACCGCTCCATTTTTGCTCTGTCTAGAGTCCGCAGACGATCCTGCCCGATGGGATTTGTGTCGGAGGTCTCTGCTGGCTGCACCGCGCTTGCTGGCTGCGCCCATCTGGCGACGGCGGCCGGAGCTTCTCGAGGAGATCGTCGACGCAGTGCTGGCCGAGCCAGGATTAGAGCCTGGGTGGCGGACGGCCTTCGCAGCGGCGGCGGAATCGGTTTCCCAGTGGCCTTTGCCGGCTGCTGAGATGGGAGCTGAATCCGCCGAAGAGGATTTTCTCCTCCGGGTTGGTTTCGACAAAAGCTGGGAGTTTCCCGCCTCTCTGCTGACCTTTCGCCGCCGGCCCTGGCCCGCTGCCATCGTCGAGATCACCGGGTCGTCGAGTGTCCTAGGTCTGATTCAGATTCCTCCAGCTTCGATTCTGCCCTCCACTTCGCCTAGCATTTTTTCCCCCGAAGGGTGTCGCGTCCGGGAATAGGATTCCGTAGCAGAGATCCGGAGTAGAGATCCGCAGCAGGGATCCGGTGAGATTCTCCCGGCGTGGGGTGAATTCTGTGGAACTTGCGAGGGTGTAGACTCGTATCAGTCATCGTGAGTCACCCCGAGAAGAAGTCTCAGCCGATCGGCAAACGAGTAAGCGGCCTCCGTCGCTTCGCCTCCGCCTACGCTGGCAATGTGCGGGGAGAAGATGTCCGCCGCCTGTTTCAGCGGGATGCGGGGGAAGCCATTAGCCTGCTGATCCGCGAGCAAAGTGGCGGCCGGGAGTCGCCCGAAGCTTCGAGGGGTTTGTGGTGTACCGCTCGAGACCTCTTCTTGGGTTTGTCTTTCAAGCTCTCTCCCGTGCGGCGGATGCTTTTCGCTGCATCGATGATCGCGGTCCTTCTAGGGATGTTCGATTTTTCGGCCGAGCTGCAGTTGACTCCGGTCTTTTACCTCGATTTTTCTCCGGTTTGGTTTCTCACCTCGATTGGCCTATTGGTCTTTCTACTGATTTTGGAGTTGGTGGATCGAGTACGGGTCAGGGATGAGCTGGCTGTGGCGCGGCAGTTGCAGCGGGACTTGCTGCCCGACGGCGAGATCTCCCTAGCCGGCGTAGAAGTGAGCCACAGCTATCGCACCGCCACGGCCGTCGGAGGTGATTTCTACGATTTCTCGAGCCTTCCCGATGGCCGCATGGCTTTCATCATCGGCGACGCTAGCGGCCATGGCATGGCCGCCGGGCTCCTCATGGCCACCGCCAAAGCCACTCTAGGGGTCGCCATGGACCTGGATCCGGACCCGGTAAAGGTGGTTTCTTTGCTCAACCGTCGCCTTTGCCTCACGGCGGATCGACGCGCTTTCATGACGCTGTTTTTCAGTGTCTACGACCCTTCTACCGGTGTGTTGGAATGGGTTTGTGCCGGCCATCCTTTTCCCTGGCTGCGCCGCCCGAATGGGAGTCTGGAGGAGTTGGGGAAAGGGGGGCTGCCCTTGGGGCTCAAAGCAGATCTCGAGGTGGAAAGCTCCACAGTCACCTTGGGAGCCGGTGATCTACTCTTGCTTTACACGGATGGGCTAGCGGAAGCCGTCGACGAGAAGAGTGGGGAAGCCTTTGGGTTTGATCAGGTAGGGGCTCTCCTGGCCGAAGGGGGCTCGCCCCAAGAGGTGGCCCAGAGGGTGCTGGCCGCCCTGGATCGGCACCTAGGAGAGGAGGCCGCTCACGACGATGTCAGCTTGGCGGTTCTCTCTCCCACGGGAACGGCGACCTCTCAGGAAGTTCTCTTACCCCCACTACCTGTGTAGCTTGCCTCCTGGGGAGCCCTTCTCCCTTCATTTTCCCTTCGGATGGGTTCTCTGGTTGGAAGAAAAGCCAATGCCGATCTATACTTAGCTCGAGGCAGGCGGCCCGCCCCTCGATTTCTCCGACGACAAACCAATCCAGATAATTGCGGGCCGTTGGCGAAAGGAAAGATCCCTGTGCACGAACCGGACGAAGCCAGTTATTACGAGATTGCTCTGACCAACCGTCAAGTCCTGGTCGCTTTTGTCATTCTTCTAGTGTGCATGCTGAGCGCCTTCTTCGCCGGCCTTTGGGCCGGTCGAGGAGGACAGCTGGCGGTACCGCCAGATCCCATGGCCATGCTTGCTGAAGAGACGCCACCTACCGAGGATGGTCTAGAGGAATTCACCTTCTTCTCCGACTCCGAGAGTCAAGAAGCGGAAGATTTGCAGGAAGTGGTTCTCGGGGCAGACCCTGAGACGACCCTCAATGAAGATTTAGGGGGGGACCCGCCTGCTAGGGCGGAGCCGGCGCCACCACCACCTGCCCCGGCTCGAAAAAAGAAGGTGCAGGAGGACCCGGCTCGACAGACGAACCCGGCGATTCCCCGGGCCACAGCCCGCCAGCCCGCTGCTCCATCCGCTGGTGATCTCTTCGTTCAGGTGCTCTCCGTTCGTGAACGGAGGCAGGCCAGAAAAGTGCTCCAGCAGCTCCTCGACGCCGGTTATGGCGCTTTTCTCTCGCCTATCCAGGTTGAAGACCAAACGATGTATCGTGTCCGGATCGGCCCTTTTACGACTCGTCCGGCTGCTGCGGAAGTGGCGGAGCGAGTTCGACAGGTTTTCAAGCTGGAATCCTGGATAACCAGCTGACGGTGGGTCAGAACCTCTCTGAGCCAGCGCCCTCCACCCCCACAGGAATTCGCTTCCCCGTCGCGATAGCCTCGGCAGCTGGGAGTGGGATTCTCTGGGGGTTGTCCTTCTCCCGGGAGCCCTGGCTCTTTTTCTCTTTCGTCTCTCTGATTCCATTTTTCTTGGTTCTCGGTCGCCCGGGGAGCTCGGTCTCTGGGATTTGGCGATCTGGGATTTTGCGTCCTGGGATGTTGGGTTGGGTCCATGGGGTGGCCGCCTGGTTGACTTCCATTCCTTGGATCGCCCACACCCTGCAATCCTACGGCGGCCTGCCGGGCCCCGTCTCGTTCGCGCTCTTGTTGGGAGTCGCTTTGTATTTGGGCCTCTACCGTGCCCTGTTCGGTGTCCTCGGTGCCATCGCTTGGCGACGGGGAGGCTGGAGGGCGTTGCTGGGAGTGCCCGCGGCCTGGGTGGCGGTGGAGTGGCTGAGGACCTGGTTTCTCGAGGGTTTTCCTTGGAACCTGGCTGCTTACGCTTGGACGGACCTCCCCGGGGCGCTGCCTTTTTCGGCTTTCGGGGGGGCTTTGGGAGTCTCTTTCCTGCTGCTGTTTTTTCAGGTCGGCTGCGCCCTGGCGATTGCGGAGAAGCGGTGGAAGTGGTTCCTGGCAGCTCTGCTCGTTTCCCTGAGCCCCATGGTGGCCATTCAGCTGAAGGGCGGAACCGAGCCCGAATCCTCGACCGCAACGTCGACGACAGCGTCGCCGGTTCGCCTCCTGCAACCCAACATCACCAATGCCATCGACCTCCAATGGGAGGAAATTTTCCGCAACTACAACAAGGTGCTTTCCCAGTCCTATGAAGCCTGCGACGAGCCGGGAGCCCTTCTTCTGTGGCCGGAGAGTGCTGCCTGGCCCTTCGAATTTGATTCCCCCACCGGGGACCAGCGGTTGCGCAGTGATCTGGAAGCTCTCAATCGAGCCGGCTGTCCGGTGCTGTTCAATTCTCCTCATACCGCAGCAGATGGGGGCATTTTCAACTCTGCCTTTCTGCTTTCCCCCGGGGGAAAGGTGGAGCGCTATGACAAGCGAAAGCTGGTACCGTGGGGGGAGTTCGTACCCCTCAGAGATCTGTTCCCTTGGGTCGGGAGGTTAGCCCGCAGCGCTGGCGACTTCCGGGCCGGGAAGAGCCACTCGCTATTGACTTGGGGGCAGGAGCGCATCGCCGTGGGGATTTGCTACGAGGTGGTCTTTCCTCAGGAAACGGCTGCCGCGGTGAGAGCTGGAGCGACTTTGCTCGCTTCCGGCAGCAATGACGCCTGGTACGGTAATTCGGCAGCTCGCGCTCAACTATTTCGCGCCGCCCGCTTTCGAGCAGCGGAAAACCGCCGGCTCCTATTGCGATCGGCGATTACGGGAATCTCTGGCCTGATCGGTCCGGAAGGGGAAGTTTTGGCCCGGCTAGGTGAGGACGAAGAAGGAGCTCTAGCCATTTCCGTAGCAGGCCGGCGGGACTTGAGTCCCTACACTCGATTTCCGGGTTTGACGCCAGTGCTCTGCGGCTTGTTCCTAGCATTTGCTATAGTCCGCCGCTCTAGGAGGGAGACATGAATCCAGCTGAATCGCAGCAGAGATTAGACCGCTACAGTCACCAGATCGAGAACCTTCGGGGGTATCTTTGAACGGGTTCCTCTAGCAGACAAACTCGCCGAGATCGACCACGAAATGGGCCAGCCCGGTTTCTGGGATAACAACGAACACAGCGCTACCGTCCTGCGCGAGCGCCGTGGCCTGGAACGGCAACAGGAAACCCTGAAGAATCTCCTCGACGATGCGGAAGAGATCGAGTTGTGGCGTGAGCTACTGGCCGAAGGTGAGGTAGATGACCAGCTAGGAGCTTTTCTGGACCGTCTGGAAGATCACCTGCCTCGCCTCGATCTTCAACTCAAGCTATCCGGGGAAGACGACGAGAAAAACGCCATTGTGACCCTGCACCCGGGAGCTGGCGGCACCGAATCTCAGGATTGGGCGGAGATGCTGCTGCGCATGTATTTGCGCTGGTCTGAGCAGAGTGGCTACAGCATCGAAATGCTCGACCGACTGGATGGAGAGGAAGCGGGTATCAAGAGCGTGACCTTCGCTGTGCGAGGAGCCTTTGCCTATGGCTACCTCAAGGAAGGCAATGGCGTTCACCGCTTGGTGCGAATCAGTCCATTCGATGCGGCGAAGCGTCGACATACCTCCTTTGCTTCGGTCTACATCTACCCGGAGATCGACGACACGGTGGAGGTCGAAATTCTCGATAAGGATTTGCGGATCGACACTTTTCGGGCCTCCGGTGCGGGAGGGCAGCATGTCAACAAGACGGACTCGGCGGTTCGGATCACGCACTTGCCGACCAATATCGTGGTTTCTTGTCAGAACGAGCGCAGCCAGATCAAGAACCGCTCCACCGCCATGAAGGTGCTGAAATCTCGTCTCTATCAAATGGAAATTGAGCGCCGGGCCCAGGAGCAAGCGGTCAAAGAAGGGGAGAAGCTGGAGATCGGCTGGGGCAGCCAGATTCGCAGCTATGTCCTTCATCCTTACCGGATGGTCAAGGACCACCGCACCGGGGTCGAGGTGGGAGACGCAGATCGGGTGCTCGATGGTGACCTGGAGCCTTTTATTCAAGGTTTCCTGTCGGGGAACCTGAACGCCGGCGCGGAATCCTAGACCCTCTTCCAGGTTCTCGATGGCTCCCTTACCTTTGGACTACATCTCACCGCTACCACCGGTGCGGTCCGGGATTTCAGACTACAGCGTCGATCTGCTTCCCCATCTGGAGAGCCGTTGCGATCTCCGAGTGTTACGGCTGCCGGGTCAGGCGGTGAGCGAAGAGGTCGAGAAGCGTTGGCATCCCCAGCCGGCCCTCGAAGCTCTCGAAGCTCAGCAGGAAGAGGTCGAGCCTGGGGAGAACCCGAGGTTGCCCGTCTACCACATGGGCAACAACCTTCATCATGCCGCGGTAGCCGACTTGGCGGAGTCTTTTCCGGGGGTTTTGGTCCTACACGATCTGGTTCTTCACCACCTGTTGATGGAGCGGACCCTGGCCCATGGTGAATTGGATCCCTACCTTCACCGCCTGGAGGCGGATCACGGTCTGTTGGGGAGAGCGGTGGCCTGGGCGCGGCGTTGGGGAGCCTACAGCGATGCCTCTCTCTTTGCCCTACCGGCGCACCGCAGCCTATTGCTAGCTCAGCGGGGAGTACTGGTACACAGCCAGTGGGCCGCAGAGATGCTGCGAGACGAAGAGCCCGCCCTGGCGGTGCGCGTCATTCCCATGGGGGTTCCTCTGCCTCCGGCGGCGGACGAGGACCAGAGGGCTGTTTTTCGGCAGCGGTTGGGGCTTCCGGAGCACTCGGTGGTTCTCGGCTCCTTTGGTTTTCAAACTCCCATCAAGCGCACCGAGAAGGCGGTTGAAATGCTCGCCCAGCCGGGTTTGGAGGAAGCCCATCTGCTGATCGTCGGGCAAGCCTCAGAGGCGAGCGACCTCCTGGCGGAGGCACGCCGGGGAGGAGTTGCGGAACGGGTCCACGTTACGGGCTTCTTGCCCTACGGGGAGTTCGAATCGGCGATTGCAGCGACAGATCTATGTCTCAACTTGCGGTATCCGACCGCGGGAGAGACCTCGGCTTCCTTGCTACGGGTGCTCGCCATGGGGCGCCCTGCCATCGTTTCCGATTTCGCCCAATCCGCCGAGTTGCCCAGTCGAATCGCCGTCAAGGTCCTTCTCGGTACCGAGGAGGTAGCGGCTTTGGCAGCCGCGGTGAAGCAGTTGTTGGGGGCGCCGGAGAAATTGCAGGCTATGGGAAGGGCAGCTCGCTCCTACGTCGCCGAGGTTCACGATCCGGGAAAGGCGGCCGAATCTCTTGTGGAAGCTTGTCGGGAGCTCGCACCTCTATCCCCCCTGCAGGCGACCTGTGCGCCTCCGGAGGTGCCCTCGACGCTGACCTGGGGGGCGGTCCGTGGAGGCTTCGAAGTCGCTGGAGCAGATCTTCCCTGGCCACCAGGAGAGCGGCGAGAGCTTTCGTTGACGGTGACCAACCAGGGATCCAGCCGCTGGTTGGCGGGGCCTGCGGGCGCCGGAGGGGTAGTTTTCCAGGTGGAGCTTCTCAGCGCTGGCGAAGACCTTCTTCGGGATCGTCCTTGGATTCCCTTACCCGTGGCCCTCGAGCCCGGCGAGAGTCGCCGCCTGACAGTGCCGATTCGCCGCCCACCTGGGGCTGCCCAGCTGAAGATCGCGGGGCACGTGCTAGGAGCTGCCGGATTCGAAGCTCTGGGCGGGCAGAACTGGGAACAGGCTCTCTAGAAACCTGCCGTCCAGAAGACTATCTCTTCCGCCTTCGCCTCTGCTTGGAGGAGAACCTGCGCCGAAAGAGTCGCCTCAGAAAAAGCACCGTGAGAGCCAGGAGGATCAATGCCGCCGCCCCTTTCGCGAGACGGTGTCGGAGGGCGCTCCACCACAGGGCATCCTCACAGTGAGAGAGTTGTTGCCGGTACCGCTGGGCTCGTTGAGCGACCTGATCTGCGACGGCCAACAACCAGGCTTTCTTTCGGTGAGATCCTCGAGAGTATCCTCCGGGCCCCTCGTGGTAGGCGAGGTAGAGGTGGGCGGCGTCGTTTTTCTCGATTCCTGCCGTTTGATGGATTTGGTCGGTGTACCAGCCGACGAAGTCCGCCACGTCGTGGAAGGAGCTTCGCTGGGGTCCTACCCAGCTTCCCGGCCAGCCTCTCGTTCGGCCTCTCCGGCGCCGGTAATCTTGCCAGGTGCCGTCCAGAATTTGCCCGTAACCATAGGCGGAAGAGGGGCGCCGCCAAGGTATGACCCAAAGAATCTTGGTGCGGGGCGGGCGGATTCTGGCCCGAAAACTCGATTCCTGAAAGAGGATGGCGAGTTGAACTTCCTTGGGAGTACCCCAGAGCTCTTCCGACTTCCCTAGGCTGGTGTACCAGGAAGGTTTTTCTTTGAAAATGGCGCAGGCATCGTTGGGGTCCTTGGGGGGCGACTCCAGCCACCGGAAGGTGAGAACCGTGAGAAGGCCAATCGCCAGAGCGGCGGCCAGCAGCTTTCTGGTGAGCTTCGGAGATCGTCCGCGACGCAGCTGGCGTGGGCGGTTTTTCTTTTGGCGTTTCACGGGGTAAATGTTCTCTCGATCGCCATCTTCAGCGAGGTAGGAGAGGGTCTCCTTGTTCCAAATCTAACGCAAACCAGTGATCTGACGGAGCCCAGCCGGAGCCCAGCCGGAGCAGTTAGAGGCCCACGGGGTGGCTTGCTGATTAGTATGAGAAGTGATAGAAGAGATATGCTTAATTTAGAGTATTTTCTTTTCACTTTTCGATAGAGCGGATGTGATCATCCCTTTCTCGAACCTTCCTTTGGGAGAAAAATCGCCATGAAGTTCATTCTCTGTGTCTTATCCATCCTCATCCTCTCTTTGGCCAGCACGGGGTTTGCGGTAGCGGACTCCGCACCAGCTACCGAGTTGCCCTTACCCTTAGAGAACGGCCAAACCGCCGACCACGGCGAACCCTTCGTCCTCGAGGGACTGAACTTCTTCAACCTGGCTCCTGAAGCTCGGAGCTTCTGTGGTGACATGGATTGCCAGTCCGATAGCGAGTGCCAGGATGCCTGCCCCTCCGCGGGAATCGCCTACTGTGACGGTTGCGTTTGCATTTTTGATGGCCATCGACCGGGTGGTGGCCACGGTGGCACGGGGATCCCTGGCGACTAGTTCGAAAACCACGGCTCGGGCTCTGACCTCGAGAGTGTGGTCTACCCAGTGGAAGTGCCACCCATGGCTCACGCTTCCTTCGCTCCCTGTCGGGGTTCGGAGGGGACTGAGCCGCCTGAGGAAAGGTGACTTGAGGCCGGGGGAGAGTGAATTCGAGGCTGCAAAGAGCTTAGAGATGGTAACCTAGCCGCCGTGAAAACTGCTGATCCCCGAACCAGCTGGATCACTCAGATCCGCGACTGCCTCGACTCACCTCCAGCCCAGCGCTTGGCGCCTTCGGAGGGGCGTCGAGCGGCGGTCTTGGTGCCCCTTTTCGTGGACGCCGGAGAGCTTTGGACCTGGCTGACTCGCCGCACCGACCAGATGCCCACTCACCGCAGCCAGATCGCTTTTCCTGGCGGTGGCGCGGAAGATGGGGAAGAGTCCTGGGGCACAGCCTTACGGGAGAGCCAGGAAGAGCTGGGGTTCGAGCCGAACCGAGTGCTGCGTCTTGGTACGTTGGATGAAAAGGGAGCGAGCAGTGGTTTTCGGGTCACTCCTTGTGTCGGGGCCGTGCCGGCGGATTTCGAACCTCGAATCGATCCGGGAGAGATTGCCGAGGCCTTTCGCGTTCCCCTCACGGCCTTTGCCAACCCGCGCATGGTGGAAGACCGGACGGTGCTCATCGAGGGCGCTGAAAAGGTTCTGCGGGTCTACCATGTGGGTTCCCGCCAGATCTGGGGCTTGACCGCTGGGATCCTGAAGAATCTGCTCGAGCGCCTAGGGCTCGAATCGGTCGGTTGAACAGGCCTGGTGTCGCGACCGCTCCACCGAGCGTCTGCCTTTCCTTCTGACTGAGCTACTACTCCGCCTCCGTACCTACAGGAACTCTGTTGGCGGATGGCGATTCTGCTCCTCGCCAGAGTGTGAATCCGTCTGTGCTTTCGAATCGCCTTCTCCCAGGGGGCCTCCAGGTATCTTCGATGCCTCGCGACAAATTCGCTAAGAAATTTCTACAGGAGCCTCCTGAACGATCTATTCAACGCTTCCCCGCGAGCCTGAACAGGAGCGTAGCAACCGTTTCGAAAGGTCTTTATCTGGGGACCGGCCCCAGCAGCTCGCCATCGGGTCCTAGAGGTGGGTAGGGTTCGCCTCGGCGTTGGCAAAGGGAAGCCAGGCGAGGATAAGCCCACTCGAAGAGAATCCGTTGGTAGTTTGATTCCTCTAGGCGTTGGGTCTCATAAAGACCGGCCTGACTCCGCTGCCGCTGGGCCTCGAATAGGATCACTGCCGCAGCCACGGAGACGTTGAGAGAACCGACCATGCCCTCCATGGGAATGACGATCTCGCCATCGCAAGATTCGATGGCCTCTTGGGTAACCCCATCCTTTTCCTGGCCCAGTAGGATCGCTGTCGGTTGAGTGTAGTCCACCTCCCGGTAGTCGACGGCTCGAGGGGAGAGGTGGGCAGCGAGCAACTGCATCCCTCGGCCTCGGACCACTTCCACTCCCTGCTCCAACCGAGTGTGGGTATGAACTTCAATCCAACGCTTCGCACCAGCGGCGGACATTCTTCTATGGGATGGCAGGTGACCGGTGGGCAGGACGGCGTGGGCCGAAAGCATGCCGACGGCATCGCAGGAGCGCAGCACAGCAGCAAAGTTGTGCCCTTTGTGGACATTCTCCATCAACACCGTCAGATCCGGCTGGCGCCGGTCCAGGACCGCTTTCAGACGATGAAATCTATCTGGTTTCATAGGTGTCGACGACTCAGGGGCTCTTCGGCTCACTGTACCTTGGGCTCACTGTACTTTGGGCTCACTGTACTTTGGGCTCACTGTACTTTGGGCTCACTGTACTTTGGGCTCACTGTACTTTGGGCTCACTGTGACTGGCAGGCGCCGGGTCCCAGGAATGCCGCGTCTTAGGAGTACCGTGTCTTTGGAAGACCGTGTCTTGTTGGCCCTGCGGTTGGGAATTCTTCGTCTCGGGATTTTTGCGTCTCGGAAAAACCACATCCTGAGCGTTGCGGCTTCCTAGGACCGGGCTGTTTTCTTGCCACCGGCTCACAGCGCTACGGATTCAATAACTCGGTGGGCCGACAGCCCTCTACCTGGGAGGCTCGTCGAACCAGATCTTTGTCGAAGGTGGCGAGTCGATGTAGAGGAGGGCTCGCTGAGAGGTGAAGAGCATCGGCGAAGTCGAGCCCTTCTTCATACCAACCGAGGGCTTGGAGGACCGCCGGTCGATCTTCGACCTCGAGCTTTGGGTAACCTAACAGGTGCTGGAAGACTTGGAGGATCGGATTCCTACCGAGCTTGTAGCAGTAGCGGAGAACCCACTCGGTTTCGAGTAGCACGGTTTTCGCCACCCAGAGGCTTTGCCCGGCCATGGCTTCCCGAGCAGCTCGAGCTTGCTCTGGGTCATCCTCGGTCACTACCCGGACGACGACATTGGTATCGAGGGCGATCACGGTCTCTGGCGGGCTCCCTCGGCGATCGCCTCGTCCATCTCCTCGAGACTCTTGGGCGGCCCCCCATAGCCAGCACAACCGAAGAGCTCATCGAGGCTCACTTCGGCCACGAATGGTGCTGGCCGTAGGACGATGCAACTCCCCTGATCTTCGATCTCGAAGGCGGTGCCAGGTGCCCACCCATGCCGTTCTCGGACTTCTTTGGGTAGAACCAGCTGGCCTTTGGTGGAGAGCTTGGTGTAAGTCATGGTCGATGCCTTTCCGGATACCCCTGATGAGAGCGGTAAGAACTCGGTAAGACGAAGCTATCCGCTTCACCCAGAGGTGTCAAGGTCGACCCGATCTCCAGATCGCCGGGAACGGCTAGAAACGGTCCAACGGACCCGCTCGTTGTTGCTTTCTCCCTGGGGCTGATTTCTCCTTGGGGCTCGCTATCCCTTGGCGGCCTGCCAGACGTCGACGCATCCCTTGTAATTGGCGGCAATGGTCTCGATGGCTGCTTCCTCTTTCGAGGGGTCGGCGATGAATTCCTTGACTGGCTGAGCGAAGTTGGTCCGGCCGACGGCAAAGCCGATATAGCTTTCCACCGGTGCTGCCACGGCGAGCCATTTGTGTACCTGTTCCTTATTGGAGCCACGGCCGAGGAGAATGTTGCCGACTCGGCTGCGCTCTTCGCCGCGACGGGTAGCGGCAGCGACAGCGGTTGCTTGCTCGCGGGTCTCGAGGCCCTCGATCTTCCAGATGTCCGGCTCGACTCCGAAGTCCTGCAGCTGATGAATGGCCTCGATCATCCGTTGAGGCCGGACCTCCGTATCGTAGCGAGAGCCCATGGCAGCCTCTTCCGCCGTCAAGGCTGGCACCAGAAGCTCGAACATCAAGTAGGCATCGTTACTGGCGTGGATGAAGTCGGAGAGCATCCTGAGGCGGGTTGCCTGTTCTCGGTTGGCGACGGGATCGTCTTTGGGGTGGAACCGCACCAGGCACTTGACGATGTCCGGGTCGACGAAGCGGAGATGGTCTTGCCAACGGCTTCCGTATTCGAAATCAAATAGCTTCTGGCCACTCTTCTCGACGCAAACGGACCGGTTGATGCCTTGCGCTCGGGCATCTAGATGCACTTGGTTGCCAAATTCCGAATCGACCAGAATACCGACCGTTTCTCGGGGTACTCCCATTTCGATGGCGCGGAGCAAGCCTCGGTAGATCAGCATCTTGACCTCGGCGATGTTGCTTCGTTGGTCTTGGGTCGCGGAGATCACCGGGGCTCCGGCTAGTTGAAAAAATTTCTTGGTAAAGCTACCTCGGTGGTCAAAGGGCTGAACAAAGAGAGGTTTGTCGTAGCCGATGCTTTTCATATGGAAACTCCTTGGAATTGCTTGTTCTTTGGCGCGCTAAGTTTAGTTGGCTATCTTCGATCACCGCAAGCACATCTGGGTGGCGGGAAAATCGAGATCCAGCGAGGCTCAGGGGGTCATCAAGGCAATGATCTCGGCCTTTTTTGCTTCGGCATCCCGCTCTCCAATGGCGATCAGGCGGCTCAGGTAGTCCGGCTGGAACATCAGCATGCTGAGAAAGTCCGGGCTCGACGTCTCGCGGGTGCCCAGGCTACGGGTGAGGAACCGGAAGGCCCTCGGCAACTTTGGCTCGAACTCTCCCGCCAACCGGCCGAGATCTTCTGATGGACGCAAGATCAGTGTCTCGATCAGCTTGAACGGCTTCCGATCTTCCTCGGGAATACGCTCGATGAGCTCGTTGACTCGCCGCAGGCGGCTGACATCCTGGTCGATGAGGTCCAGAAAGACGGAATTGAGTAACTTACCGAGAATTTGAGCCGGTGGTGGATAGCCGGTAATGGTCGATTCCGACGCTTCCTGAGAGGAAGCCTGGTATCGGGTCGACACGACGAGGATCCTTCGGGCGCCTAGATGAATCGCTGGAGAGAGGGGAGCCGAGAGTCGAATTCCCCCATCCCCATGCCATTGCCGACCGAGCTGGATAGCGGGAAAAAGCAGCGGCAGGGCTGCGGACGCCATGACGTGGTCGACGGTCATCCGTATCTGGCGACTTTGCCTCATGGGCCGTTCCCAGGTGCGGATATCGGACCCTTCGACCCAGGTGAGGGTTTGTCCCGTGTTGTAGGAGATGGTCGTCAAAGCGAGGGCTTGAAGGTGTCCCCGATCGAGATTTCGCTCGATCCCGATGATTTCACCATCCACGGTCTTGAGCATGCGCCGCAGCAGGGAGTCTAAGGGGCTGGTGTTCACCAGTCCTCTCACCTTGGGTGCGATACGGGATCCCCCGGTGGTGAGTTGCCCAATCCAACGGGCGAAGTTGGCGGAGAGAGTCGCCGTGTCGACCCGGAAGACATCTTCCACTTGCAGCTGCGACCAGATCTCCGTCAGGTCTTCCGCCGCTTCGGAAATGGGCCCCGGGTGTGCGGCCAGGAAGGCAGCGTTGATGCCGCCGGCGGAAACGCCGGTGACAATGGGAATGCGAGCTTTGGGCAAGATTCTGCCGAGGCCTCGCAGAAGGCCCACTTGGTAGGCCGCTCTCGCACCGCCACCGCTGAGCACGACAGCGAGGTCGGCGGGCGAAGTTTGTTCGGTGAGGGCAGGCTTCTCTGAATTCTTTTTGGGGCTCATAGTTGGGTGTCGCGATTGGTGGTTTCTGGCCTGGAGTGGGGAGATCCTACCAGTCTCGACCGGTGAGAGCCGATCGGGTACACTTCGTCCCTTATGGCCGTGGATACTCATCAGCTCGGAAATCTCGAGCTCCGCCTCGTCAACGACGGTGGTTTTCGTCTCGATGGCGGAGCCATGTTCGGGGTCGTTCCGAAACCGCTTTGGGAGAGGAAAAAACCCGCCGACGAGCTAAATCGGATCTCCATGGTGACGAATTGTCTCCTGGTGGAGAAGGGCAACGAGTTGCTACTGGTAGACACCGGTATCGGCGACAAGAACGACGCTAAGTTCCGCAAAATCTTTGGTTTAGAGGAAAACGCAAGCCGTTTGCCGGAGCAGATTCGCCAGGCTGGTTATGAGCTGGGCGACATCACTCATGTCCTGCTCAGCCATCTCCATTTCGACCACAGTGGATGGAACGCTCGAGAGGCTGGCGGGAAGTTGGTGCCCACCTTTCCCAAGGCCCGCTACTGGTTGCAGAGGGGAGAGGTGGAACACGCTAGACATCCCAACGAGCGGGACCGAGCGAGCTACGATCCGCGCAATTGGGAACCGCTTTTCGAGGCCGGCGTCGTCGAGCTCTTCGATGATGAGGGGATCCCATTCGACGGAGTCCGAGCGGTCCCTACTCCCGGTCACAATGCGGATATGTGCGTGGTTTTCCTCGACGGGGGAGAGGGAGACAAGGGGATTTTCTTGGCAGACTTAGTGCCAACCTCGGCCCACGTCCCCTTTCCTTGGGTCATGGGCTACGATCTTTACCCCTTGAGGACTCTGGAGAACAAGCGCAAGTTGCTTCCTCAGGCGGCCGAAGAGAAATGGCTGTGTATTTTCGAGCACGATCCGGAGTTGCCTTGGGGACATCTCGTGGAGGCGAAGCCCGGACGGCTTGCGGCGGTACCTCTCGAAGGCGATGGACGCCAACGGCATGAGAACTCGGCATAGGGTCGTCTCGGTGAAGCTAGCCTGCCGGTGACGTCCTGGTGGCATCCAGGTAGCCATCATGGAAAGTACGGCTCGAATAACAGTGAGAATAGACAGCAAAAGTCGACACCGAATTTTGGATGTGAAGATAGATCATGAAGACAGACCTTGAAAACAACCAACCGATAGACAGGAGCTTCGATGGCTGAGACGGAGTTCGATCTCGTCGTCCTCGGCAGTGGTCCGGGGGGATACGTGGCGGCGATCCGTGCTGCTCAACTAGGTCTCAAGACCGCAGTGGTGGAGAAGGACCCGAAGCTGGGGGGAACCTGCCTGCATCGCGGTTGTATTCCCACCAAGGCGCTGCTCCATACTGCAGAAGTGCTGGATGGCATTCGCTCTGCTTCCAAGCTGGGCATCGAAGTGGCTTCTCCCGCTCTCGATATGGTCCGGGCACAGGCTCGAAAACAAAAGGTCGTGGACAAGAATGCTCGGGGAATCGAGTACCTGTTCAAGAAGAACAAAGTGCAAATTCTCACCGGTCGAGGTCGCTTGGTGGGGGCCAATCGGGTCGAGATCGAGAAAGATGGGGAGCGCCGTAGCGTCTCGACGCGACACATCTTGATCGCTACGGGCTCCGTGCCCCGGGAGATCGGTCTCGCTCCGTCGGATGGTCAGCGCATTCTCAACTCAGATCACATCCTGAGCCTCGATCGGGTGCCCGAATCCCTCGTGGTGTTGGGGGCTGGAGCGGTAGGAACTGAGTTTGCTTCGATTTTCACCTCCTTCGGCTCGAAGGTGACCTTGTTGGAGATGCTCCCGAGAGTCCTGCCGATCGAAGACGAAGAGGTCTCCAAGGAATTGGGCCGAGTGCTCAAGAAACGGGGGGTCGACGTCCGCACCAGCTCTCAGCTGATGGCGGTGGATACCTCCGGCGAGCTATTGCGTTTGGCCATCAAGGGCCAAGACGGCGAGACCCGGGAGTTGGAGGCGGAGACCCTATTGGTAGCGGTGGGGAGAGCGCCGGTATCCCAGGATCTCGGTCTCGAGGATCTGGGGGTCGGTCTCGAAAAGGGATATTTGCAGGTCAATGAGTACATGCAGACCGCGGTACCCAACGTCTACGCCATCGGTGATGTCGTGGATACCCCCTGGTTGGCTCACGTCGCCTCCAGCGAGGGCATTCTTGCTGTGGAGCATATGGCCGGCGAGGAAGCGAGGCCTCTCAATTACGACCACGTACCGTCCTGTACCTACTGCGAGCCGGAAGTGGCAAGCGTTGGTTTGACCGAGGCGGAAGCTCGTCAGCGTGGGTACGAAGTTGCCGTCGGCAAGTTCCCGTTCACCGCCTTGGCCAAGGCGGTGATCCTGGGCAAGGCAGAAGGTTTCGTCAAGGTCGTCCGGGAGACTCAATACGATGAGCTCTTGGGGGTCCACATCATTGGTGCTCATGCAACGGACCTCATCGCCGAGGCCTGTGTGGCCTTGCGGGTCGAGTCCACCACGGAAGAGCTCTTCCGCTCCATGCACGCCCATCCGACCTTGTCGGAAGCGGTAGTGGAAGCAGCTCATGCAGCCTTTGGTCACCCGATTCATATTTAGGAGAGATTCATGGCTACCGAAGTCGTCATGCCCCAGATGGGGGAGTCCATTGCTGAAGGCACTATTACTCGCTGGTTAGTGAAGGTAGGCGAGAAGATCGAGCGGGACCAACCCCTTTTTGAAATTTCCACTGACAAGGTGGATGCCGAGATCCCCAGCCCGGCGACGGGAGTCCTCATTCAGGTGGACAGTCAGGGAGGGGAAACGGTACCGGTCAACCAAGTCGTGGCCTATGTTGGTGAGCCGGGAGAGCAGGTTGGGGGTGGCTCGGCCACTGCTGCTTCCCCTGGGGCGGGCTCGGCGTCGGAACCTGCCTCCCCAGCATCGACCGCAGCCCCGGAGGCCTCTGAGGCCGCCGCCGTTGCGGACGCAGCAGCTTCAGAGAGCACTTCCCTGTCCCCCCTGGAGGATAGGCTGCGACGGTTTTCTAGCCCTTTGGTACGGAACATTGCCGCGAAAGAGGGAGTCGACCTGGCCCAGCTCACCGGTACGGGAATTCATGGGCGGGTGACCAAAACGGACATACTCGCCTACTTAGAGACGCGGTCGAGCACTCCGGCGGCGGCTCCCAGCGCCGTTCCGCCAGCGGGCCAAGGGCGACCGGTCGGAGGTTTTCAGGTTGCCGCCTATGGTGCCGATGAGAATGTCACCATCGAGCCGATGAGCAAGATCCGCCAGATCACGGCGGCACACATGGCCTACTCCAAGGCCACCTCGGCTCACGTGACATCGGTGTTCCACGTAGATATGACCCGCGTCGCCTCGGTTCGAAACCGGGTCAAGAAGAGGTTTCTCGAGGCGAATGGTACGAAGCTGACCTATATGCCCTTTATTTTCAAAGCGGTTTGTGGTGCGCTGCGTGCTTTTCCTCAGCTCAATGCGGCCATTGACGGGACCAATATCGTCTACAAAAAAGACATCAACCTCGGCATGGCCGTGGCTCTGGATCATGGTCTCATCGTACCGGTGCTTCGCAATGCGGACCAATTGAGCCTCTCCGGCCTGGCTCAGCAAGCCAACGACTTGGCGGATCGAGCTCGCACGAAACGTATGAAGCCGGATGAGATTCAGAAAGGTACCTTCACTATTACAAATCCAGGAGTCTTCGGAAGTCTCTTTGGGACCCCTGTGATCAATCAGCCTCAAGTGGCGATTCTGGGTATCGGAGCGGTGGAGAAGAGACCGATCGTGGTCACCGATCCGGATGGTGCAGACGCCTTGGCGATCCGAACCATGTGTTATTTCGCCCTTACCTTCGATCATCGCCTTATCGATGGTTCAGATGCGGACCATTTTATGGTTCACATCAAGAAGGCATTGGAGACGGATCCTTGGAAAGAGCTGGAGACCTATCTCTAAGGGTCTATGGTGAGGGATACATCATCGCGCGGTGGGGGAGCTTGCCAGAGGCGGTAAGAATGAGGATGGTGTCACGCTTTTTGCTGGCGAACGCACTATTCATTGCGTAAGTGGACCCTTGGTATGTGCGGGCCCGTTCCTCGGGATCCCGCTCTTTTTTTGTCTACTGATCATTGGCTTCAGCAAATTCCCCTTTTCCCTTTCTCGTACCTTCCCTCGGCCATACGGTGTGGCTCTCCGTGTCTCCAACTGCGGGGACAGAACTTTCTGGGTCGTTTTTAGAAAGAAAGACAACTTCTCTGGCGGTAGCTGTCCCGGTAGCGCCGGGCGAGCGCACTATTTATTGCGTAAGTGGACCCTTGGTATGTGCGGGCCCGTTCTCGGGTTTCCGCTCTTTTTTTGGCCAAAAAAAGAAAATCAATTTCTTGATCTTCGGGTAAGAGGCATGAAGTTGCCGATTCGATAGAATCGGGCCATGGATGCGTCGAACCAGCGAGCCCTCCATTGGGACTACTTTCCTTCTCTTCCCTATGGGGAGGCGGAGTCCCTCCAGCGCCACCTACGCCAGGCCCTTCGTCACGGAGAGGGGCAAGAGCACCTGCTGCTGCTTTCCCACCCCCACGTCTACACTCTCGGCCGCAACGCTGATCGTAGTGACATCCTGCTTTCCGACTCAGCCTTAGAGGCTTGTGGGATCGATGTCCATGAGTGCGATCGAGGTGGCCAGGTCACCTACCATGGGCCAGGCCAGCTGGTGGGCTACCCGATTCTCAATCTCAGCCCCGACCGCAGAGACATTCGGCGTTACGTGCGGGATCTCCAAGAGATTCTGATTCTCACGCTGGCAGATTTTGGAATCGTTGCTCGGGTGCGAGAAGGACAGGAGAATATTGGCGTCTGGGTCGGTGAGGAGAAGATCGCTTCCATCGGAGTCCATTTGAGCCGTTGGATTACCACCCACGGCTTTGCCTTGAATGTCTCTACGGATCTGGGGCAGTTTTCTGGCATCGTGGCTTGTGGGCTACCCTCCGTGAAAATGACTTCTATGGCAGCGCTCTCGAGTACCTGTCCACCCTTGTCCGATGTCGCAGCGGTGTGCGCAGGGTACTTTGGCCGAGTCTTCGGACGCCGCCTGGTGCGGAGTCAGGTGCCCTTGGTACCCATTTCACCGAGCGCCGCTTCTCCGGTGGCGACTTCATGAGCTTGCCGAAAACCGTCGCCATCGACCTTCACGCGGTGATCGTCGCCGTCACGAAGGAAGTACCTCGGATCCTCACCGTACAGCTTCCCGGTGAATCTATCGAACCGACCTCCGGGGCCCAGGCTAGAGCTCCCCTCGATGCCTTGGCATCGGGCCCATTGGACCCCGGCGGAGGGCGGACCCTCGAGTTGGAGCTAAGGGGTTGGGTTCGAGAGCAGACCGGACTCGGTCTAGGGTATGTCGAGCAGCTCTATACCTTTGGTGATCGAAATAGAGGCCTCGGAGTGGGCGCTCCGGGAATGGAGAACCCTGACGGGTCCGAGGGCGGGCTCCAGAGTGATCTGAGCCGGCAGAGAGTGATTTCCGTCGCCTACCTGGCGCTGGTCCGCGAAGCGGAACCTACCGGTGATAGCCCAGCCCGTTGGCAGGACGGATACCGCTTCCTACCTTGGGAGGACTGGCGAGAGGGCCGACCTTCTCTACTGGCCGACGCCATCGGTCCTGGGTTAGAGAGGTGGATCGATGCTTCTGAAAGCTTGGGCTTGCAGCGGCTCCGGCGGGAGCGCTGCGAGATCGCCTTTGGATATGGAGGGGTCCTGTGGGACGAAGAAAGGGTTTTGGAGCGCTATGAGCTTCTCTATGAGGCGGGGATGGTCGAGGAGGCCCTGCGGGACGACTCCTTGATAGCCGCCTCTCTGAGGGCCCAGCAGGCTCTTCCTCTAGGGGAACCGATGGCCTTCGACCACCGCCGGATCTTGGCGACGGCCCTCGGTCGCCTACGGGGCAAATTGAAATACCGCCCCGTGGTCTTCGAGCTCCTTCCCCCGACTTTTACTCTGTTCCAGTTGCAGCGAGTTGTAGAAGCACTATCCGGAGTGCGGCTTCATAAGCAGAATTTCCGCCGTCTGGTGGACAAAGGCGGGCTCGTGGAAGGCACGGGTCGCCTCGAGCCTCACACCGGAGGCCGGCCGGCAGAGTTGTTTCGATTTCGCCGAGAAGCACTGCGCGAGCGTCCCGCTCCCGGGGTAGGGTTGCCGGCCGCCCGCGTCGGTGGATAGGTTTCCTGCCAGTCGATGCAAAATGGTCTCTCGCGGAATGCCGAGTTAGCTGACCTCCGTATCGTGCCTCGACCAAACCATGCCAGAAGCCAATTTGGGGAGGAATCGGGTGGATTTGGCTGGGAGAAGATCTCCCTTGGAGATCGCTTGCCCAAAGAGCTCCGCGGTCATCGGCGGTAGAAAGACTCCTAGCGCCAGCTCCCCGGCCTGGACCTCGCGCCAGAGGACCGTTGGGTCAGAGCGGTAGCTGACCGTTCCATCCAGGTAATTCGCCGGTTCGAAGCCGACCGCTGGTAGGAGAACCTGATGTAGGTGAATCACTGCTAGGCGGTCCGATCCCGGTGGTGTACCGGTGGGCATGCGGGCCGGATCCAAGTTCCAGATTTCTGTTTCACCGCCTCGAAGAGCAACCGCTAGAGCGGGCCCAGGCGCCGCAGCGACAGCTCTAGCGACCTCTTCACCACTACTGGCAGTCAGAGTCTGCTGGGAAGCCGTCAAGGAGCGGAGCGGGGTCAGGTCCAGCATTTTCTCGAAGCCTCGGTGAATGGGATCGATCACCAGATTCTCGGAAGCGAGGCTGAAGATCACAGCCATCTTGGCTCCCGCCGCAGTTCCCGGTTTGGCACCGGTCTGCTCCGCGTGGGTCCGCCCCACCTTGTAACGGTGGTGGCCATCAGCGATGGCAGCGGAGCAAGAACCGAGTACCTCGCGGTACTGAGCGATGCGGTCGGCTCCAGCGACCCGGTACAGGCGGTGGGTGTTTCCTCTGAGATCTAGGTGCTCTACGAGGGGCGCTTGGCTCCTCATGTCAGCGCGAAGAAGTTCCTCGAGGGTCCCTGGGTCATCGCTGAGAAACATCACCGGTTCCAGATCCACTCCCGTAGCACGAACCAGGTTGAGGCGATCTGCAAATGGCTTGTCCAAGGTCTGCTCGTGAGGTCGAATGATCCCGGAGGAAGGATCTTCCACTCCCACCAAGGTACAGAGTCCGAGGCGAAAACTCTTGTCGGGCAGTTCGATGGAGTAGGGGTAGAGGGATGGCTCCGAGTCAGAAGCGATCACTCCTTGGCTCAGCCAGGCACTGTGAACCGAACTTGCTTGAAGGTAGATGTCGCCATCGTCGGGTGCGACCGGTCGAGTGAGCCGGGCGAATTGATGAGGGGACTCGCCGTATAGGCGGTCTCGCAAGGTGGGATCGATCTGGTCGAAGGGGGGAGCCGCCAGTTTTCCGGCATTGGCCGAGTCGGTGACGAAACGGGTCCCTTTGAAAGCGTAGATACGCATCGGTTGGCTGGTCCTTTCGCTGGCTTGGGTTCTGGTGAGTCGCCGACACTCGGCGCCCTGCGAAGATTATTCTAGCCCGAACTTCTCTCCGGCCATCTACTGCGACACCGGATTTACCTAGACCTCCGGTGTCAAAGGACAGTGGGTCGTAGAGCTGGGGAGGGGGAGGTGGGAACTCTCGTCTTCAGGTCACGGAAGATCGGCGAAAAAAGGCGGGACGATTCCAGGCTTCGCTTTCGAGAATCTCGCCAAGGAGCTGCGATGCTCGCCACAGATCGCCGAAGCTCAGGTAGAGGGGAGCCAGGCCGCAGCGGAGGATGTCTGGAGCACGAAAATCTGCGATGACCCCCCGGGCGATCCAGGCTTGGCAAATGGCGAAGGCCTGGGGATGCCGCAGGGAGATCTGGCTACCTCGGTGAGATGCCTCCGAGGGACTTGCGAGGCCGGGGGCGAGGTCTCCGCAGCGCTGTTTCACTAGGCGGATGAAAAAATCACCCATGGCCATGGACTTGGCCCGAATCTCCGTCAAATCAGCCTCCAGTAGGAGGTCGACTCCGGACTCCAGGGCCACCAGGCTCAGGATGGGAGGGGTGCCGCAGAGGATGCGCTGAATTCCTGGAGCGGGTCGGTAGGTGGGCTCAAAGGCGAAAGGGGCACGATGTCCGAGCCAGCCTTGGAGGGGCTGCTCCAATCTGTCCTGCAGCTCTCGCCTCACATAGGCAAAAGAAGGGGCACCGGGCCCCCCGTTGAGAAATTTGTAGCCACAGCCGACCGCTAGGTCGACCTTCCAGGCCGTGAGCTCTACCGGGAGAGCTCCGGCGCTGTGGGCCAGGTCCCAGAGCACGAGACAGCCGTGCCGGTGAGCGGCTCGAGTGACGGACGCTACGTCATGGAGCGCACCGGTACGAAAATTGACCTGGCTCAGGCAGAGCAGAGCGACTTCCTCGCTCAGGGCTTTCTCAATGTCCTGAGGAGGGACCAGGCGCACTTGGTGACCGTCGCCAAGGAAATTGGCCAAACCCTGGAGCATGTAGAGGTCCGTTGGAAAGTTGGAGGCCTCGGTCAGTATGACTCGCCGGTGGGGCATCTCTCGAAGAGCAGCAGCTGCGAGCTTGAAGAGGTTGACGGAAGTGGAATCTGCCACGATGACTTCGTCTTCGGAGGCTCCGAGGAGTCGAGCGATCTTGGCTCCCACCCGGTTGGGCAGGTCGATCCATCCGTGGGTATTCCAGGATCGAATGAGATCCCGTCCCCACTGGTCCTCTACCACCTGCTGCAATCGCTGGGGGGTTTCCCTGGGCAAAGGGCCCAAGGAGTTGCCATCGAGATAGACAATTCCTTCCGGCAACGCGAAGCGGTTTCGAAAGGAGGCCAATGGGTCGGCTGAGTCGAGTTGGGTGATCTCGTCGGGGCAGAGAAGAGCCATGAGCCTATGGTGCCACAGCTCGGGATGGACTCGCCTCGGTCGGTAGCTTCAGGAGTATGGCAAAATGGCCCGAAATGGATTTTTTCTCAGCCTATTCTCATGGATTTCTTCGCGTTGCTCTTTGCGTACCCCAGGTGCGGGTCGCAGACCCTCGGTTCAACGCCGCCCAGACGGTGGATCTTGCTCGGCAGGCCTCGGCGGATGGGGTCGGCCTGGCATTGTTTCCAGAGCTGGGCTTGTCCGCATATACCAACGAAGACCTCTTTCACCAGGATGCTCTTCTCGAAGCCAGTCGGGAGGCCCTGGGAGAGGTTGCCGAAGCCAGTCGGGATCTTTCTCCGGTGATCATCGTCGGTGTGCCCCTTCGATTTGAAGGGAAACTCTTCAACTGCGCCGTCGTCCTCTACCGGGGAGGTATTCTGGGGGTCGCTCCAAAGAGCTACCTTCCCAACTATCGAGAGTTCTATGAGCGGCGTCAGTTCGCTCCGGCTACCCATGCCCGGGAAGGAACTGTAGAGCTCCTGGGACAGCAGGTTCCCTTTGGCTCGGACCTGATCTTTCAGGCCCGTGAAATGGATCCCTTTGCTTTTCATGTAGAGATCTGTGAGGACCTGTGGGTGCCCGTTCCTCCGAGCAGCATCGCTGCCATGGCCGGGGCCAAAGTGCTCTGCAATCTTTCCGCGAGCAATGTCACGATTGGCAAGGCTGCGTACCGGAAAACTCTGGCGGCGGGCCATTCCGGGCGTTGCGTAGCGGCGTACCTCTATTCTGCCGCTGGCTCCGGCGAGTCGACCACCGATCTAGCTTGGGACGGCCAAGCCTTGGTCTACGAGAACGGGGAGTTGTTGGCCGAGTCCGAACGGTTCTCTGAGCACCGACAGTTGGTCATCGCCGACATCGATCTGGAGAGATTGGTGCAGGAGCGGATGCGTCTGACCAGTTTTCACGATTGTGCCCAGCAGCACAGGAATGTGGTTAGTTCGCTGCGCAAGGTCAAATTTGATTTCGCGTTACCGCCAGCGGTTAGTGGGCTACGCAGGGAAGTGGAGCGATTTCCATTTGTCCCTAGGGATAGCGAGCAGCGAGGGGCTCGCTGCTATGAGGCTTACCAGATTCAGGTGCACGGATTGGTTCAGCGCCTACGGGCGGCATCCATCAAGAAAGTGGTCATTGGGGTTTCGGGAGGTTTGGACTCTACTCAGGCCCTGATCGTCGCGGTACGTGCCATGGATCGTCTCGGTCTGCCAAGGTCCAATGTACTGGCCTACACCATGCCGGGCTTCGCTACCGGTAGCCGCACCTACTCCAACGCCTGGGGCCTCATGAAGGCATTGGGGGTGAGTGCTAGTGAAATAGACATTCGCCCTTCGTGCCTTCAGATGTTGAAGGACATTGGACATCCCTTTGCCGCTGGAGAGGCCGTTCACGATGTGACCTTCGAGAACGTCCAGGCAGGGGAGAGAACTTCCCATCTTTTCCGTCTAGCGAACCTAAATGGTGCCCTGGTGGTTGGTACAGGGGATCTGAGTGAGTTGGCCTTGGGGTGGAACACCTATGGCGTCGGCGACCAAATGAGTCATTACAACGTAAATGCCTCGGTTGCGAAGACTTTTATTCAGCATTTGCTTCGATGGATTATTGAGACGGCTCGATTTTCGCAGGAAACTCGCAAATTATTGCAATCAATCGTCGATACAGAAATATCTCCAGAGCTAATACCGGGAGAAGATTCGGAGCAACCGATTCAAAGCACCGAGTCGGTCATCGGACCCTATGAATTGCAGGATTTTCATCTGTTTTTCATCAGCCGTTACGGGTTCCGTCCGAGCAAGGTTGCCTTTCTGGCTTACCAGGCCTGGGGCGATCTCGAACGGGGATATTGGCCCGAAACCATGCCGAAGGCTGAGCAGCGTAGTTATGATATTAAGGTGATAGGAAAATGGCTAGAGGTGTTTCTGTTTCGATTTTTTAAGGCGAGTCAATTCAAACGGTCTGCAATGCCCAACGCACCAAAGGTAGGATCTGGCGGATCTTTGTCCCCCAGAGGCGACTGGCGAGCACCTAGTGATGCAGAAGCGGAAGTTTGGTTGGAGGAGTTAAGAGTCAATGTTCCATAGTCGAGCTATGTACAATCAACACTTGTTGTAATTGTGAAATGCCTTTTGGCGGGTGTTAGGATAGTGGCTGATCAGGAACTAAGACGACAAAGGGGATGGTAGATGAAGGGTGGTCACCCACAGCGCTGCCCAGACCTCGTTGAGCTTGCGGGCTTGCTTGGACTGGGCCTTTCACCGAGGGCCGAGGATCTTCTTGTGGAGTCCGAGCACTCAGTGGAAGAGATTCTTGCCTGGGTGGAATCCTGCCCCCAATGTCACCAAGGACTCGCAACCCTGGAATCCTGGCAAGAGGAAGTCGGTTATCCGGATCTTGCCGTGGTTGCCGATGAGCGCAACCGAGCTCTCCAGATGTGGGAAGAGCTCAAAGCCGTACCAACAGAAGAATTGGCAGACCGGATTGGGGAGGAGCATTGCTTTTGGGCGATGGCTTTTCTGCTGCCCAAGAAATCCGTCGAGGCCGCTAGAAACTCCTCTGATCGTTGTTTGGAGTTGGCTCAGATTGCCGTAGCGGTTTCTAGTCTTCTAGATCCGAATTACTACACCCCTAGGCTCCTCAAGGACATGGATGCCCGAGTTTGGGCTTATCTGGGGAATGCTCAGCGGGTTCGTGGAGACCTCAATCTTGCCGATAGGGCTTTCGAGCGGGCTCAGGCCTATTTACAGAAAGGAACGGGGACCCTGCTCTCGCGGGCTGTCTTCCTTGACCTGTTGGGGTCACTTCGCAAAGACCAGGGGCAGTATGAGGAGGCGATAGAGGTCCTAGGACATGCAGCCAAACTCTATGAGGCAACCGGTCAATCCAGTTTGGTCGGAAAAGTCCAACTAATGCTGGGAATGGTCGAAGAACTCCGTGGCAATACCGAAGGAGCAGTCTCTTATCTCACCGAGGCTCAGTCTTTGATCTCTCCCGAAAAGGACCAGCGGCTCTATTCTCACTGCCAGCATTTCCTATTGGGTTGCCTCACCCGAGCGGGCTATTTTGAGGAGGCTGAACTTCGTCTCCCAATTCTACGGAAAATGTGGGAAGACGCGAGGGACACCAAAGGTCTACTCATGCTCAGATGGCTGGAGGCAAACATTCTCCATGGTTTGGGCAAATTTAACGGCGCCCGCTCTGTATACGAAGAGGTGCAGGCCGCCTTTTCGAAAGTTGGCCTAGAGATTTCAGTAGCACTTATCAACCTCGAGCTGGCTGTTCTCTCCATGGAGAGCGATTCGGGCGAGGATGTGCTGAGGCTTACCACAGAGGCTCACCAGATCTTCAGGGACAACGGTGCCGAAAAAGAGGCACTCGCTGCACTTTCTATCCTTGTGAAGGCCGCTGAGGCTGCTCAGATAACAGCTTCTCTCACCAAGTCGGTCACGGAGTTCCTCAGAGCTGAGGGGAAAAAACCGCTAGTTCGCTTCGACCCACCCCAAGCCGACTAGCTGCCAGACCTCTTTTCACCGGTAGTCTGAGTCCGCTCACTACCTTGCCTTTCTGATTCTGCGACCTAAACCTCTCTTGGAACTTAGGAATTAGAAAGTTCCTCCAGGAATATTAGTCCTGGAGGAATTTTGTGAAAGCCTACTTTTCTCATACAAGATTTGGGAGTAAGAGCGGCAAGTTCAAGCTCTGTCCTCTGCACTGCAGGCTGCCTGCTTCTAGCTGACCTGTTGGCTATAGGCAACTCCACCGCCATTCGGGTCATAGGCAGAGCCACTGTCTCCAGCGGCAGAATTGAGAGACAGGGCGGTGACGAAAGAAAAAACGGCGATGGAGCTAACGATAGACTTCAACATGATGTCCTCCTTGCTTGCCGAGCAAACTCCAGCCCACCCTGGGCAAAGTCTCCCTAGCAAAACGGTTTTTGTCTGAGAGGGTAACCCCAAAGTGTCACGCTTTCGCGTCAACGGGACAAAACCTACCCTAAGACCCGTTTTTGGCTACCCTGCAACGATTTGCTAGATTCTTATCAAAGAATTGGGTCGGAATGCCAGGGATTGACTTATCTCTAAGTGCAAATTATCCATTCTCTAGTCTTGCGACTTCACGAGTTTTCTGTGGCGGCTCAGGTAGTTTACACAGAAGGTTGCAGGTTCGGGGATGTCTCATGGAGAGTGGAAATAGGCTTCGCCTCCGAACGAAAGAGGATGTGCTACCTATGGGAAAAAGGTTGGTGGCTGAGGCTGTCTGATCACTGGAGACGGGCGATCCTCTAGGAGCTGTGCGCCTATGAGAGGTTGCGAGCTGTCAAAGGGATGTTCGCCTTTAAAGTACGAAGCAAGAATGAAGAAGTGGAAAATCCTGCAGAAACGCAGTGCCGACCGGGCAGCTGGGAAAAAAGGAATTTGTTCTTCTCTCGGATGAGATGCCAAGCAACCTTGAAGAATTTCTAGCAGCTCAGAAAGCCTTCTAAAGGTCCAGGCTAGCCCTATTTCTGAGTCATTGATGAGATGGGGAGTACATCCTTAAGGGATGTGTGTTTTCAGTGCTGATAGAAACTAGAGACTTCCATAGGAAAGCTTTCCTTCCTTGTGGAAGAGTTGTCGATACATTCGAACAGACTTGCTTTGTGAGCCGGCCGGTCTAAAACGGGCGGTGGAGGTCTCTTGTTCGAAGGAATCAATCGGATCCGGGCTCGCTGCCAAGATCCTCCTGGAGCTTCCGGACGGTCTCCGTTAGCCAGGCAACCTGCTTCTCCAATTTCTCGAGACGGCTCTCAGAATCGTTCGTTGTAGGGGTTGGAGGAGGAGATTCAGGTTCGATCTCTTGGGCCTCCTCATCTATGGGGCCACCGATGAGATGAGCCCAACGAGTCTCCTTCTGACCAGGGCGTCGGCCCAGCTCAGTGACCACCGGCTCAGCACCTTCGGCTAAGCCTTGTAGGCTCTCTTCCACCTCCTGCAAGCTCGAGAAGGAATGCATGCGGTCCGTGCGGATGCGTAACTCTCCAGGGGTTTGGGGGCCGCGCAGCAAGAGCACGGTCAGGATGGCTCGGGCAGGGGCTTGAAGACCTAGACGGCGAGTGACGCTTTCATTCCAGCGCTCGCTTCGGGCACCGTCACTGCGCCAGGCGAGAACGTCCTTACGGAGCCTCTCGAGAGCGTCCCAGATTTCGGTCTCGGAGAGGCTCATGACTGGGTCACGATTGCTCTTTTGGTTGCAGGCGCTCCGCAAAGCGTTGAGAGTCAGGGGGTAATATTCCGGAGTCGTTTGGGCCTTCTCCAGGAGAGCGCCGAGGACTCGGATTTCAGTGGCAGTCAGAGGGCGTGGCAGGCGCATGACAATTCTCCCAATCGGAGCTCGAGGGTAGTGCTCGAGGATGAACAGAGGGTGCCTGGGGCCAAATTCGTCACAGAACCACCGGCCTCATCACGGGATGACCAGCACTTGTTTTGGATAGATCAGGTGATTTCTAAGTCGGTTGACCTTCTTGAGGGCGGTCACCGTAGTTCCGTAGAGCTGGGCGATGCGTTCCAGTGTTTCTCCGGAGGCGACCGTGTGCCGACTCTGTGCTGATCTCGAACCTTCAGGAATCGTCAGTTTTTGGCCGGGGAAGATCTTGTGGGAACTGGCTAGCCGATTGCTGAGTACCAGCGAGGCAACAGTCGTTCCGTAAAGCCTGGCAATGGTCGACAAGGTGTCCCCGGATCGGACGATGTGAGTTGCTTCCGCAGAGGCCGTCGAGGGCGTGGGAGTTGCGGGTAAGGCAGCTGCTCGCTTTGGGGTAGGAGTTGGGGTCGAGGCGACTGCAACCCTCTTGGGCGGGGAGTAGGCTTTCGTAGAGGGGATCAACAGCACTTGACCCGTCCGAATCAAATTTGCCCGCCGAATTCGGTTGGCCCTCTGGAGAGCGCCAACGGAGCTTCCGTATCGTCGAGCGATGGTGCCTAAGGTTTCCCCTCTTCGGACTCGGTGACGACGTCCGACTTGATGGGGGCTCTTGCTATTCGAATCCAGTTCCCCGTAGGCCTGGGCGACTCGGTCTCCGGTCCCCGCCGGAAGGCGAAGGCGGTATCCTTTGGGGACTCGCACACTATCGTTCCACACCTCCCGGTTGAGGGCGGGGTTGAAATCTTTGATCTCGTCCAAGGACAACTCAGCTGCTTCGGCCAGTCTTTTGATCGAAACAAATTGATCCGGTTCGAACTCGTCGAATTCCCAAGGTGACTCCGGTTTCGCATTTGGAAAGTAGTACGAACGATTGCCATACACCGTTGCTGCTGCGATGAATTCGGTATAGAAATTCCGAGACGCGAAGCCGAAGGTTCGGGTCTTGTGTCGAGTGAAGATGACGCCGGGATCTCGAGTACCGAACTTCTTGACTGCGCGCCTCATCCCATTGGCTCCCGAATTGTAGGCAGTGATCGCTAGGGGCCACGCTTTCAGGGATCGGTGGTCGCCCTTGAGGATGCGTGCGGCTGCATCAGCTGCCGTCAGGGGGTCGAAGCGCTCATCGGCTTCCAGACCGATGTTGAGAAACCGACGGCCAGTCGAAGGCATGATTTGCCAAATTCCTCCCGCACCAACCTTCGAGCGAGCTCCCTCTTGGAACATCGACTCGACAAATGCCATGCGCGTGAGCTCGACGGGCACTCCGATGCGGCGAAAGGTCTCTTCCATAGCAGGCAAGTAGCGCCCGGCCCGCCCAATGGCCGTCTCGAAGCGATCCTTCAGTCCCGTCTGGGTGCGGAAGCGCTCGGTGGCTTGCCGATACTTCTCGCGGCCGCCGGGAACGGTGGAGAAGAGGCTCTCCAACCTTCGTTGGATTTCCGGGTCTGCGGAGAGGCCCTTGCCGGCGATCTCCAGAAGGATCGTTCGGTACTTCTGTTCTGCCTTGCGGGCCGCCTCTTGTCGCTTTTTCTTCTTTTGGAGGTCAGAGAGGTCGGCTTCCTCTAACGCTGTGAAGTCGAGAACAGCGTAGATGACCTGGAGATATTTCTCGTCGTGGAGCACGACCTTGTTGCTGTCGTACCGAGAGAAAATATCGGTCCAAAAGGTGACCTGAGGTTCGAGGATCTTCGGTACCGGAAATAGATCCGAGTCGAGGTGGTAGTCCTTTGCGACCTCTTCCGGCTGTACTAACTCTTCCTGGGCCGAAACGGCCACTCCCACCACTACCAACGCCAGCGCGAACAACACGCCATTGCCAAAAGAACGATTCGAAGCCATTTTTGCATCCCCTACACCGATGAAGGCAGTTCTCGTGCGACCCGTAGATCATATCTTTTCAACGGATTTCAGGTCCGAAAGATTTCCCTCGAAGGGACGAAAAATCTTCAGGGGCAGAGATGAAGAACGAGGTTGCGGCTTCCGGTACGCCGTCGGTGCTCCCACAGATAAATTCCTTGCCAGGTGCCTAGGGCGAGTCGGCCCTGGAGGATTGGGATGGTCAAAGAGGTGGCCGTCAGGATGGCCTTGATGTGGGAGGGCATATCGTCTGGCCCTTCAGAAGTGTGGGTGTAGAGAGGATCGTTCTCCGGAACCAAGCGGTTCAGCCACGCTTCCAGATCTCGCCGAGCGGATGGATCGGCATTCTCCTGAATGGTCAGGCTTGCGGAGGTGTGGCGAAGGAACAGGGTGCAGAGCCCCGCGTCCATCTCCGCGTCTGCAACCCTACGTTGGATCTCTCGAGTTATCTCGTGGAGCCCCTGGCCGGAAACCGAGATCTGTATTTCAATCACCATGGCGGTCTACCTCTCGAAGGGGTTACGGGGATCTCTGAAGCGGGGGCGTCGTTGGGTGGTTGGGGAGGCTGGATCAATGAGCGCAGGTCCTTCCGGCCCCCAAGGACGGATCACTCTAGGGCTTGGCTTGCCCTGGCCTCGAGGTCTCGAGAGCCGGAACAAACGCAGGGACAGAAGGCCTGCCACAAAGCCACCGATATGGGCCCACCAGGCGATGCCTGTGGCACCGCTGCCGAGGAGGCTGCCAAACAGGCTGACCGTGCCGCTGAACAGTTGCATGAGAAACCAAATGCCGAGGAAAATGAACGCTCTTAGCTCAACGAGGAGGGGATAAAAGAAGATGGGAATCAGAGTCAGGACACGAGAGGTGGGGAAGAGGAGAAAGTAGGCGCCGAGAACGCCCGCGATAGCTCCGGAAGCTCCGACCGCGGGAATCTCTGATTGCGGCCCGGACAAGAAATGGGCGAGTCCAGCAATGCCACCGGCAACCAGATAGAAGGCGAGAAAGCGCCACCTGCCGAAACGGTCCTCCACGTTGTCACCAAACACCCACAGCATCCACATATTGCCTAGCAGGTGGAGCCAACCACCATGGAGAAATTGGGTCGTGAGAAACGGAATCAGGCTGAAACCGAGGCCGTGCTGGTTGGCCCAGACCGTGTCTGTCCAGCGAGCTGGGACGATGCCATATTGGAGAAAGAGCGCCTGGAGGCCGGTCTCGGAGAGAGTCAGCTGGAAGAGGAAGACGGCGGTGTTGAGGGCGATCAAGGTAACCGTCACGACGGGGAATCGCCGGGCCGGAATGGTGTCGCGCAAAGGGAACATCTATTCGTCTCTAGAAGGATTTACGGTTCCGAGTCTATTCGAGGCAGCTGGGTTCCTGCGATGGGCTGTGATTACAGATCTGTGCCGGAGCTATCTCGACATTCTAGCCCGGTAGACCTTCGGGCATTGGGAGACCCGGCTCCGAGAGTCCGTGACCAAGACAATCTCTCAGCTCCGGAAGCGCGGATAGAACTCGTCGCACCACAGGTATGGACAGGCTATTGCCCACCAATCGCCAGGCTTGCTCTCGACTCAGAGGTTCCGGGAGGTGGTAGGTCGATGGATAGCCGAGAAGGCGCAATATTTCTGCCGGGGAGAATCGGCGAATCCCCTCGTCGTCCATCAAATAGGAGCCGCTTCGAACGAAGGAACGGCCGTAGGCCGAGGTAAAACAGGCGCTGAGAGCACCCGGGGACTTCGGCTCGACGATGTGAAGGGCTTCTGTGTACCTCTGGTGGATCGAGGAAGCGAGGTAGAGGTCCTGGGCAGGGTTGGAGTCCAGATAACGCGACAAAGGCCATGGCGGTGCCTTTTTGGTCTCGAGAGGTAACGTTGGTCCGGTCTCACCAGTAGGCCTCGAAGCCAGCAAAAAGAAGCGCCGACGGCGGTTGGGAATTCCGAGCTCGGAGGGGCAGAGCAAGGCATCCTGAATTCGATAGCCGCTATCGCTCAGGCCCTTCCGGAGCTTCTGGAGGCTCCGGGACTGAGCGAAGCCCGGGACATTCTCGATCGCCAGGTATCTTGGCTGGATCTCGAGGAAGTGGGCCAGCAAAGCAAATAGGGGACGGCTCCTGGGGTCCTCTTCATCGCGGCGATGCCCTCGGCGGGTGTAGGGCTGGCAGGGGGGGGACATCCACCAAAGGTCCGCTGCCCAGGCTCGTAGTTTTTCCTGGCTAACAAACTCCAGATTGTCTCCGAACACCGGGTGGGAGAAATTGGCTTCGTAGGCGAGTCGCCCCAAGGGGCTGATTTCGACCGCAGCGACAACCTCCGCAGTTCCCTCAGCGCAAGCTGGCTGGAGGGCAGCGGCGCAACCACCGATTCCACTGAATAGCTCCAGGACCCGGAGGGGGCGGTTCATGGTTGGGCATTCAGGAGCGGCGCTATGAAAGGAGGCCCCAAGGTAAAGGGAGCTGGGGCAGAAAATGGGCCGATCCGGTACATGACGGTCCAGTTTCTGGCTCCAGCCTGGCCGAGTCAAGGGATCTCTCAGTGGCTTGAGCAATCGAAAGAAGCGCGCTAAGGAGATTCGGCCTCGATTCGATCCAGACCTAGTCCCAGACCCACCTTCGACTTCCTCCTCGGCGGTCTTAGATTTTTCCGACCTGCACTTTCATTCCAGGCCTCCCCAGGGTAGCCCGGAGAGGTGGAGGGGCGAGATTCGGTCGCTGTGCTAATATCCTTCAGCTTACTGAAATTGAAACTCGATGATGGCTTGGTGAGGGAACGAGATGGCACGCCTTCTGATCTGCTCTCTGATGGTCGCTGTGGTTCTTCTAGGGGGACCTGCTGCGATGGGAGATATGGTGGTGTTGCAGCCAGAGAAGGACAACACTCTTTTCGACGACACCGCTACCGGAGGGGGTGGGCAGACTAGCAACGGCCAGGGAGCGGGTCTTTTCGTCGGCTTGGTCGGAAACGGATCCGCGCGCCGAGGCCTTCTTTCCTTTGACCTGGCGGGGAGTTTGCCCGCGGGTTCGACGGTCAATTCCGTCAGCTTGACCCTCAATGTCGACATGACCGGGGTTGGAGATGTTCCCATCTCCCTACACACTGCTCTGAGCGATTGGGGAGAGGGTTCTTCCAATGCCAATGGCATGGGCGGAGGTGGGGGTGGAGCGCCAGCTGTTTCAGGAGATGCCACTTGGCTTCACACCTTCTTCAATAGCCAGTTTTGGGCCACTGTCGGGGGTGACTTCGAGCCGGTAGCCAGCGCTTCCATGATGGTTGGAGGCTCAGGTCCCTACACCTGGGGGACGACCCCCGAGATGGTCGCCGATGTGCAGAGTTGGTTGGATGACCCGGCGGGGAATTTTGGGTGGGTCGTGGTCGGGGACGAAGCGTCTTCCCCTCCTACCTCGAAACGGATCGTCAGCCGTGAGGGAGTGGATGCCATGTTGCGGCCCCAATTGGTGGTGGACTTCGACCCTCCTGTCGGAGGCCCCACGCCAGCACCATCGATCCCGACTCTCGATACGGCAGGCCTGATTGCCCTCACCATGGTGATTGGTGCAGCTGCTGGTATCGTTCTTCGTCGACGCCGGTCCTACTGAATCAACACGCCTTTTTCAGCTTCTCTTCCAGGCAGTCTCTGCCTCTGCCTCGGGCTTTCGCGGTCTTGTGGCTCAAGGGTAGGGCACCTCGTCCGGGGCAGGCTCTGTGGCAAATCCGTCTAGCAGATTTGTGTGGAGACATTTGCGCTAGCAAACGGGGTTTCCTATTGGGGGATCCCTCTCACCGACCAGGACGCATGAATCTCGAGAGTCTCCGAGTCCTGGAGCAGCGCTGCCACGCCTAGCTCTCGGCGGTCCCAACTAGGGTCGATGTGGAGAGTGACGGATCCTTCAGCCGTAGCGGGCCTACTCTCGGTACCGACTTCAGCGCCGGCTTCGGCAAGAGTGAACACGGGGCTCAAGGAACGCACGACGAAGTCGTTTTCGAGGGTCCTGCGAGCGTTCTCACCACTGTCGATTTCGGTACGAAGTCCGGTTTCGAAGACGATGGCAACGGCTTCTAGCTGGGTCGAACTCAGCTCCTCGTTCAGAACGCCTTGGAGGTCGAGGGAGAGCCGGGTTGGAGAGGCTGTTTTTCGCAGATGTCCTTCGAGGCGTGCTTTCGGTCTTACTTTTCGAGCACGGGCGATGGCTTCGAGGACGCAGGTTGATCGGGAGCCGACACAGTCTTCCTGACCCTGTACAATCGCCTGAGGTGTATACAGTCGCCGAGACTCGAGGGCTTTGGCATACCGTTCCTGGCGCTGGGACCAGCGAGCTTGGGAGAAAGGGTCCTGCCAGCCGATGTAATTCCAGTAGTCGACGTGGTAGGAAAGGGGAATGACGGTGCCACTTCCGGTGCGAGTGCCAGGACCAGGGCTCTTCGAGCTGGCTCTCCCCAGTTGAGACAATATCCGGTCCGCCGCAGGGCAACTGGAGCAGCCCTGGGAAGTAAAGAGCTCTACGACCACAGGAGCTTCAGGGAAGCTCGGGGCCCTAGAATCGCTGTTTTCCTCTGAATGTGAGGAAGTGAAGGGCCAGATGGCAACACCTATGGCCAGCATAGCTGCCAGGCCCAGAATCGCCTTGGACCAAGTCGGGGGGCGCTTTTGTTTCATCATGGGGCAGATTGGGCTCCCTGAATAAGCCGATAGAAATCCGTTTCCTTCGGCTCTCTCATAGAAGATACGACGGAACACCCATAGCGGACCTACCTGTAGATAAGAGGAGCGGAGAAATTTTCTCATGAACGAGCCATCTCAAATCGCTGGCAGCGAGGGCCCGACCGAAGCCTATGTGAAAAGACAGGAGCGCTTTGCAGCGGTGGTGCAGGCCCTCGAGGCGAGCTCGAAACGCTTCTCGGTGGCGCGTTTTGTGGTGTTTGGGGCCGGAGCCATATGCCTGTTGATGATTCTCCTCCGAGCCGGTGCCCCCAACCTGCTCTGGTACCTGGCGGCGGTCCTGTGTTTTGGGGTTTTCGTGGCATTGGTAGTGGCCCATGACGGAGTCCTACGGCGCCGAGACCAGGGGGAGCGGTTTCGGCTGCTGAATCATCGCGCCCTGCAGCGGCTGGAGAGGCGCTGGGAGCAAGTCCCAGTGCCCTCTTTGCCGCCATCCGAACCTCCTTGCCCCTACGCACGTGATCTGGGGCTTTTCGGACGAGCTTCGTTGGCTCATCTGCTCGGCGGAGCTTCTTCGCCACCGGGCCGGAAGCGGCTCGGCCAATGGCTCAGCTCGGAGGCCAGCGCCGACGAAATCGGTGCCCGCCAGGAATCGGTCAGGGAGTTGGCCCCTCTACTGGAGCTTCGTCAGGCTCTCGAAGTAGCTGGTTGGGAAATGGGGCAGGAAAAGCAGGATCCGGAGCTCTTTTTCCGCTGGGCGGAGGGCCCCGTTTGGTTGAGGAAAAGAACTGGGTTGAGATGGCTTGCGCGGGGCCTGACCGCGGCTTCTCTGTTGCTCCTGGTAGTGGTCAGTCTAGGAAAGCTACCCATCCAAGCCTTGCTTCTGCTTTGGCTCATCAATCTTCTCGTGGGCTACGGCGCGGCGCGCTGGATTCACCCCATTTTTGCCCAAGCTTCCGCAAGAGAAGGCCAGTTCGCGGCTTACGGAGCGATCTTCGAGATACTGGAGGGACGCCGGTTCGAAAGCCCGCGGTTGAAAGAGCTGGTGGAGACCCTAGAGGCCACTGGCCTGTCCGTGCACCAGGAGATGAAGCGTCTGCACCGGCTTGTGGAAGCCTCCGATACCCGTCTGTCGAGTTTCCATTTCGTACCGCAAGGGATCCTCCTGTGGGATTTTCATGTCTTAGAGAAGATCGAGAAGTGGCAGCTGAGAGCGGGCAATCATATTCGGCATTGGCTTCGGGTGCTGGGAGACGTCGAAGCCTTAGGCGCCTTGGGTGGCCTGGCCTTCGATAACCCGGACTGGACTTTTCCGGAAATCGTCTCTCAGGAGGGAACGACGGTGGTGGCCAAGGATCTTGGCCACCCCTTACTCTCGTCTACTCAACGGGTGACGAACGATGTAGAAGTAGGCCCGAGCGGGAGCTTCCTTCTCGTCACCGGATCGAATATGTCCGGGAAGAGTACTTTGCTCCGGTCTCTCGGAGTCAACATCGTCTTGGCTCAAGCCGGGGGGCCGGTGTGCGCTTCGTTTTTTCAGCTGCCACCGCTGAGGTTGGCGACTAGCATTCAGGTAGAGGATTCCTTGGAGGAGGGCACTTCCTTCTTCATGGCGGAGCTCAAGCGCCTGAAAATGGTGGTCGACAGCGCTGATGACCTGGAGGGCTCTCAGGAGCGTCGACTCTTTTACCTGCTCGATGAAGTGTTGCGAGGAACCAATTCGCGGGAACGGCAGATCGCAGTACAGAAAGTGCTCTCCCATCTTCTCGCCAAAGGCGCCATCGGAGCTGTTTCGACCCATGATTTGGAACTGGCCAATTTGCCCGGTCTGGACCAGGCTGCTCAACCCATCCATTTTCGCGAAACAGTCCATGCTCCCGATTCGGAAGGAGCGGTGATGACTTTTGATTACAAAGCCCGCCCTGGAGTCGCCACGACTACCAATGCTTTGCGGCTTCTGGCGTTGGTCGGGCTCGATGAAACCTAGGGGCGCGGGGATCGCACGTCATCTCGCCGAGTACTCGTCTCTCGGCTTGTGCGGCGTACCGGAGTACGCCTCCGCGGCTGGTTCCTGCGTTTTGCCGATCTACCGCAGGCTTCCCGGGCCCGGAGACGGGAGCAGGTCACCCCGGGGGGCTCGTCTCTCGGCTCATCTGCCTACGATTTAATTTTTCACAGTCGCTCGTTCGATGAGGTCTCCGACCTCGATCGCATCGATGACTTCGAGGCCGGAGGTCACTTGGCCGAAGATGGTGTAGTTGCCGTCCAAATGAGGGGTGGGGAGGTGGCAGATGAAAATCTGGCAGCCTCCCGTGTCTTTGCCAGCCTTGGGCATGCCGACGCTGCCCCGCTGGAACCGATAGCGATGAATCTCGTCCCGCAGGGAGTACCCTGGGCCTCCCCAGCCATTGCCATGGGGGTCGCCTCCTTGAATGACGAAGTTGGGGACGACGCGATGCCAAATCAAACCATCGTAGAAGCCACGATCTACGAGGTTGACAAAGCTAGCCGCGTGAAGGGGAGCTCGATCTGCGAAGACTTCGATCTCGAGAGCTCCTTTGGATGTCTCCAAGAGCACCGTAGGATTTTTCGCCAAGAGCTGGTCCCGAAACCCATGTTCCGCTTCGCTTCCCGTGGTGTTTGGTTCCGGAGGTCCGGTGGATTCTTCCGGCAACTTGCTACCCAGGGTCTCCAGGGTGGTTCGAGCTCGACTGCGGACGCTGACGGCGGGATCGTCCTGGGCGATTTGGAACAAGAGGTCCTGGGAACCGTCGGTCTCGGCTAGAGCCCGGACCACACTCTCCCGAATCTCCACCCAGTCGACGCCCGGCGAGCTCTCATAGGTTGCTTCGAGCCAGGGTAGCTTCTCCTCGTGCCGCCGTTGCTCGAGGGCATCTACAGCTGTGCCCCGGACGGCGGAATCCTCCGACGGCAGGAGCGAGGCAATTCTCTCGGTCAGGGCTGGATCTTCGGGCAGGGCTTCCAGTGCTTCGAGGGCTGCGGCCTTTACCCGACTGTCCGAGTCAGCCAGGGCGGCGTCGAGAAGTGGTAGCTCAACAGGGTCCAGGTGCTCCAGGCTGCGTGCTGCTTGGGCTCGGAGAATCCAGCTGTCGTTGTTGAGATAGCGGGTGAGGTCCTCCTTGAAGGCGCTGCCAAGGCGACGAGCCAGGGCTTCCAAAGAAGCGGCTCGAACCGTCGTCGACGGGTCCTGACTCAACTCTCGAAGAGCCTGCAAGGTGTCTGTGGAATCTAGGGAGCCCATGCCATCTACATAGGATTTGCGGACCTGGACAGAGGAGTCTGTGGCTAGAGAAGCGGGCAAATGGGTTGCCAGGCCCAGAGCTGTCATGGCTCGCACGACCTCGGAACGCACCGAAGGGGCCGGGTCCTTGAGGGCCGCCAGGAGGGGGGCCGTGACCAAGGCTGTCCCTGAGGCTCCGATGGCTTCTTTGCTCTCCTTCTCCGAATCCACCTCTCCGCTACGGGCCAGGCCGCGAGCTGCGAAGACGCGAGTCCATTCATCGGGGTCTTGGAGCAGACGGGTTAGCCCTTCGATGGCTTCACTCTCTCCATACCGGGAAAAGGCATGGGCAGCGGCGCGGCGAACTTCCGGGGCGGGATCTCCAAGGGCTCGAGCTAAGGCCTCCCGGGCGCTATCGGGAAGCTCGGGAGGTGTAGAGGTTTGCTGCCGCCAGACGGGGGCGAACCGTTGCCGAAACAGGGCCGTCACCGTCTCTGCACGAACCATCGCCTCGGGGTGGGTGAGCAGTGGGAGCAGAACCGGAGCACCTTCCGGAGGGGCCAATTTCCCCCAGGCCTCGACAGCCAAAGAGAGCATCTCCGGGTCCGGTTGACTCAGTCCTTCCCGCACGGCGCGGAGGGCTTCCGGGTTGGCCTCGACACCCTCTGCAAGGCCCATTTGACCCAAAGCGAAAAAGGCGCTGGCGCGCACTTCTCGATCCGGATCTTCGGTCGCGGCAGCGAGGGCTTCCTGATAGGAGGGGGATTGAATCCTCCCCATGGCCAGAGCGGCGCGCACCCGTTCTTCGCTCTCTCCACCGGACAGGGCTGAAAGAAGAATCTCGGAGGCTGGAAGTCGTTGATCTTCCGCGCTGGCAATTTCCTGTGCAACCGCGATTTCCTGTGCATTGGCGATTTCCCGGAATTCAGCCGGTGAAGAGTCCGAAGGCGTTGGAGAGGGGGCACAGCCGAGGTGCCCCACTAGGGTTACCGTCGCCACGATACCCGTGGTGATTCTTCTCATGACTGTTGCTCCAGGTTGGCCGTGGTTTGATGGCGATGGGGAGTCGACAAGCTCGATGCCCAGCTCTCGAGATCCTCCGGCTCCAGGTCCTCCAGGGGGCGGCTACAAAGCAGCCGGAGTCTTCGCTGGAGCTCTCTGGCTACGTTTCGAAAGGCCTGGCGCTGCAGGTCTAGGCTACCGGCTGCTGCCGCTGGGTCCGGAAACCCCCAATGCACGACTCGAGTGCCATGGGGCCAGAGAGGACAACTCTCCCGGGCGTTGTCACAAACGGTAAAGACCAGGTCGAAAACGACACCCTCGAGCTCGGTAAGAGACTTGCTGCGGGCTTCGGGAGTCTCGAGGCCATAATCCTGGGCCAATACCTCCACAGCGAGAGGGTGCACCTGGCCGGTTGGCGCGGCCCCTGCACTAAAGGTGTCGAAGCGTCCACCACCTAGGTCTCGCAGCAGGAATTCGCCGAGAATGCTGCGGGCTGAGTTACCGGTACAAAGGAAGAGAATTTTCAGAGGTGCTCGAGTTTCCACAGCGGGACTCCTTTTCGTTCGGAACGACCTGGGGTCGTTTTTTGGACCCAAAAGGGGCTGGAAATTATTCTCATTCATGTTACGTTCGACGAACAATGAATCAACAACTTCGCCCCTCTAGTGAGAGTACTTCCAGCGCGAGCCCCTGGGCGTCTTTTCGCCGTGTCGCGATCTTACTCGGTTTGCTCTACTGTTTCCTGGTCGGTCTGGACCTGATGGGCCTAGCCTTCAAGCTGTTTGGCAAAGGCTTTGCGGAGCAGCTTATCGCCACGACTGCAAACCCCTTTGTGGGTCTCCTCTTCGGGATTCTGGCCACCAGCCTCGTCCAGAGTTCTTCCACCACCACTTCGATGATCGTTGGGTTGGTCGCTGCTGGCGCTCTCAATATTCAGGGAGCCATCCCCATGATCATGGGGGCCAATATCGGCACCTCGGTGACCAATACCTTGGTCTCTCTGGCCCACGTGACCCGGCCGGAGGAATTTCGAAGAGCTTTTGCCGGTGCGACTCTCCACGATTTCTTTAACTGGATGAGTGTGCTGATCCTGCTTCCTCTGGAGATCGTGACGGGTTTTTTGAGGCATTCGGCGGAAGCGGCGACGGAGGTGTTGATTGGCAGTGGGGGAGGAAAGCTCTTCAACCCCCTCAAAGCGATCGTTCGACCTGTGGCGGAAGGCATCCGGGATGGAGTGGGAAAATCCGGCGTCTTGGTGCTGATCCTAGGCATCTTGGCGATGATCTTTGCGCTGCGCTTTCTGGTCGTGGTGCTCAAGCAGGTCTTTACTGGGCGAGCGGAGAGGTTACTCAACCGGACCCTCTTCAGATCTGCCTTTTCCGCTCTGGTGGCCGGTGCTGTCATGACGGTGATGGTGCAAAGTAGCTCCATCACAACATCTGTGGTCATCCCCCTGGTGGGAGCAGGAGTGGTGACCCTCGAGAGGCTTTTTCCGTTCACCATCGGAGCCAACATCGGCACCACCGTGACCGCATTGTTAGCGGCGCTAGCCACTGGGAATCCAGCAGCAATCACCGTTGCCCTTTCTCATCTTTTCTTCAACCTGACCGGAACGCTCTTGATCTATCCGGTACCGTTTCTACGAGCTATTCCTCTGACTCTGGCTCGGGCGATGGGGAATCTGGCCGTTCGAAGTCGAGTCTTGGCCGGGGTCTATATATTAGTGATGTTTTTCGGCCTCCCAGCCTCTATGTTGCTGTTCACGGGAGGTGAGAAAAGAGAAGTCCCTGAGGTGCCTCCGGTGACAGCTCCGACTGTCATCGACTCCCCGGCCCCTGCGGTGAATTTTGTTGGTGCCTTGACGACTGCACCGAGAAGGTAGAGACCAATCATGCTTAAGAAACTCCTCGGCCTAGAACCATCGTCCTCGACCCTCATCGATGCGGCCTTCAATGACGTCCGTGACATGCTCGAGCAATCCGGAAAGATGCTGGATTATTCCTTGGCGTCTCTCCTAGACAACCAGGAGCTCTCGGTAGATCTCGAACAGATGGATGATTCTGTGGACAACAGCGAACGCATGGTACGCCGAAGTGTTCTGGAGCATCTCAGCTTCAATCCGCAGCAGGATCTGGTGGCGTCTCTGGTGTTGGTCAGCATGGTGCAAGATGCGGAGCGGATTGGCGACTCTGCTCGTGGCCTTGCCGAGCTGATCCCATTGGCGGGCAGCTCGCGGGGTGGGGAATTTGCCGATCGACTCAAGAAGATCGCCGGGCGAATAAGGCCTTTGTTCGACTTGTGTAGCGAGGCTTTTCAAGAGGAATCACCGGACAAGGGGCGAGAGGTGGTTGCGGAGGCAGCGGCTTGCAAGCAGCAGCTGAAGGATCTAGTGAGAGATCTGGCATCCAGTAGTCAGAGCGCAGACATGGCAGTGGTCTATAGCGGTGCGGCGCGCATTCTGCGGCGCACCGGCGCCCATCTCAGCAACATCGCCTCCTCCGTCGTGCAACCCTACGACCGGATCCGGCACGGTGACGAAGAAGCCTGAACGCAAATAGATCTAGGAATCAGTTAGGAATCAGTCGCCCATGGTCGGACGGGCGGTACGAGGTTCCTGAGGGTTGTTTTCTGGACGAAACCAACTGGGTCTCTAGGCAGAATGGGGCCTTGTTTTCAGACTCCTCTCATTTCAATCTAAGACACGACTCTTCTCTCTGAAGGCTTGGTTTTGGTACTCTCTGGCTCATGGGAGCGAGTGGAATGAGGTGTGTTCGGGGGTGTTCCGTGGGAGTCATCTTGGTGGGTTTGACCCTGGTCCCCGCCTGGGAAGCTGCGGCCTTTCGTGCTCCCCTTCTTCGTCTCTCGGAGGAGTCGGTCCAGAGCTTCCAAAATACTTGTTCCCGGTTGGCCGAGAAACTAGATAGCGTTTCGGAACGGGATTGCACTAGCTCCGGGCTGCACCTATCCGAGGCTACATCCGTCAAAGGGATACCGATTCTGGTGCGGGAATTCCCACCGCTGGCAACTCGGGAGCCCATGGGGCGAGTCCTTCTGGTAGGAGGGATTCATGGAGATGAGTACTCTTCGACCAGCATTGTCTTTCGGTGGATGTCGACCCTAGATCGTCATCATTCGGGCCTCTTCCACTGGCGGATCGTCCCGGTCTTGAACCCGGACGGACTATTGCGCGGCGTTTCTCGACGAATGAACGAGAACGGTGTCGATTTGAACCGGAACTTTCCGAGTCCGGACTGGCATGAAGCTACCCGGGACTATTGGGTCCGGCGCACCAGCCGCAATCCTCGCCGATACCCAGGTCCAGACCCTTTGAGTGAGCCCGAGAGTCGCTGGCTCGCTGAGGAAATCGACCGCTTTCGTCCAGATGTCATCGTTTCCGTTCACGCTCCTCACAACATCTTGGATTTCGATGATCCCCAGGACCCACCACACCGGTTGGGATCTCTCCATTTGAAGCTCCTAGGGACCTACCCCGGATCTTTGGGCCGCTACGCGGGTGTTCACAACGGACTTCCGGTGGTGACTCTCGAATTACCCAGTGCGGTTTCGCTACCAAGTCGTGAGGAAAGCAGTGCGATTTGGGTCGATCTGGTGAGGTGGATCAGGAAGCATCTCTCAGAGCTGCGCCAACCGGAAAGACTCGCTAGGTGACGTTTTCTAGGCGCCACCCTCAAAGATGATTTTCCAGACCCCTTCCTCTTGCCGCCAGTACTGATGCTTGCGGCGCTGCGCGTTCAAGTTTGAGCTCTTATAGTCCTGAAGAAACTCCACCAGGATCGTCTCTTCTTCCCCGGGATAGCGATAGATCCCAACTTGGCTCAAGTCAACTTGAACAAAGGTCTTGCTCCGGTTGACTCTCCTCTTGTGGGCAGCAAATTGAGGGAACCTGCTGCTTCGACTGCGAAAGGTCCGGGAGTAGTGAGAAAGGTATCGCTCCGTGTCGAGGCTTTCCCAGTCGAGTCTCCAGGACTCCAGGGCAGAGGTAATGGAAAGTCTGGCGTTCTCTAACTCTTCGCTGGAGGACCACTGGAGGCCGCTGCTGACGATGACCGGAGTGCGCCCTACCCGGACATCCTCTCGTAGCTCTACGAAGTCCTGGTTGCTGAGGGTCAGACATCCCCGGCTCGAGAGAGGGGGGCGACTGAAGGTGTTGGACTCCGTGCCGTGTATCCAAATACCGCTACCGGTTCGCCCCATCTGGCGATCCCAATTATTGGGGTAGCTGATGGGAAAAGCTCCCGCTCCGTAGAGATCCGGAAGACTGTTTGCAGATCGGTAGGAGGCGACGTGGTAGACCCCCAGGGGGGTCTTCTCGTCTCCCTCTACCTGTTTCTCGATGCCTCCCTTGCCGATGGAGGTGTAGAAGTCGTCACTTCGCACCAGAGATCCTTGCTGCTGACCAACGATATAGAGGCGGTGGCCGTCCACATCGAAAACCAGAGCCGCCTCGATATCTTCTGGTAGTCGAATGATGTTGGAGGGCATGGAGGCAGGCGGAGGAGTCTCCATGTACCGCTGTAGGCGGACCTGTGCTTCGTGGCGAAGGTCACTGACGAGCTCCCGGGGGCCGCCGTTGCCAAAGCCATGAAAGCGCCCTGCCTTGACCATGAGAAGGTCGGCATACACCAGTTTGGCCAATCGAAAGTCCGGCTGCTCCTTGACCAGAGAAGCCAGGTTCGTCATAGCGGTATCGAGGCGGCCTCGCCGGATCTCTAGAAGTCCCGTGACCAAGCTGCGTTCTTGTATGGAAGGGGGTAGATACTCGTCCTTTGGAAGGGGCTCAGCGACATCCAATCCAGAGGTCTGCGAGGCTCCCAGAACCGAGAACGCGAGGCAACCCCAAGCGATGAGCTCGGTGGGTCGAATGCTCAAGGCTGCTCCCCTTCAGCGAGGATCCTCCAGGCACCCTCTTCCCAGCCTAGTACTAGACTTTTTCTCATCGTGTCGGAGAAGTTGTCAGAGCTGTAGATCTGAGTGAAGGTAATGGATGCAGTCTCCTCCCGCAGCACCGGTGGAGTAAATTCGTTCACGACCACTCGAATCGATTTGGGTCCCTGAACTCTTCTGCGCCGCAGCGCCGCCCAGGCCTCCCGAGAAGCTCCTGACTCCGGCCGAAACGACCTGGAGTAGAAGTCTAGGTAGTCGGAAACTCGCTGCTCCGACCAAGCCCGGGCCCAGGCTCTGACCATTTGAGTGATGGCATTGGAATCGAAATCTGGGTCGGTGGAGGAGGCGATCTCGGGACTGCTGGCGGGCCGGGTGGCTTCCATCGTCGCTTCTTCCGAGGTGCTCGGGACTGCTGCTGCCGGTTCGGCTGCCCCACTGCTCCGAGAGTGGGTTGTGGGGGTCTCTTGGGTTGCCTGCGGGCCGGCGGGTTTCGGGCGCTGGCTTTCACTTGGCCGAGAGGTTTCGCTAGGTCGAGAGACGGTGGGTCTGGCAGGGGGTTGGCCCGGTTGCGGGAGCCTAGAGTTGGAAGCTGCCTGTGGCCTCGCGACCTGTGCCCTAGCCATCTGGGGACTCGTTCCCTGGGGACTCGTCGGTCCCGATGGTTCCGCCTTTGCCAGTAGGACCAGGTTAATGGGCTCGGTGTCCTCCGGCGGCCTGACTCCTAACGCTTCGGTGTAGGCCTGACTGGCAAAGCGGCCATAGACCTTGCCCAAATTCTCATAGGCGGCTCGATAGCTAGGGTGGGTGAACAGGGCTTGCTGAAGGACCTCCGCTGCGTCCTCGTAACGACCCTCGGTGGCATGGAGCACCGCCAGGTTGTTGTAGGGCTCCGGCTGTTGAGGGAAGTCGCGGATCAAGCGCTGGTAGATCTCCTCAGCTTTGTTGGGAGCCTTGGCTTCGATCAATAGGTTTCCCTTGAGCAGCAAGCCGTCAAATTCCCCGGGATGTTGAGACAGATAGGTATTGAGACGCTGTAGCGCTTGTCTGGGTTGACCGTTCTCAGCTTGCTCGCGGATGGCGTCGAGCTGGGGAGAAGCTGCAGTCGCAACGAGCGGTGCGAACAGTGCGAAGACTAGGGTGATGATCGAGATTCGCATGCAGTTTCCTGTACTAGTCGAACGTCTCTGAAGATGTTGACTCCGTCACGGATCGATCCAATGGCCTTGAACTCGCCTCCCGCGACACACTCGCTGAGAATCATTGGGAGCCATTGCCAAGAGCCGGAGCCTCCTCCGATGGGCAGCGGGACGGCACAGATTCTACCATGTGCTGGGCTCGGGATCTCGCTGTGAAGAAGGGTAGTTTCGACCACTTTCCAGTTCTCCACAGAGATTGTGGAAAACTTTGTGGAAAAGGGGTGCCATAGTCCCATAAACCTGCTTCTTTATGGGACTTTTTGCGTTTTGACCTGTAAATTGTGCATTGTTGTAAGTGTTTTGTTTTCAGTTGTTTAGCTTGACGGTGTCTAGCTTTGAGAGAAATGGACGAGGGACGAGAACCTAGATTTCCACAAAGCTGCTGGGCGAAACCACCCGTGAGACCGTTAAACGCTTACTCAGCCTTGAGTTACCGAGAATAGCTTCGGCCCAATAGGGTCTGAGGGAAGGCCTATCCGTCCCTTGGATCTGGAATTTCTAAGCCGAGTTGAAACTACCTCACTGCCAGAGAGACGACGGGTTGCAGAGTCCCAGGGGCGGTTGCGGCTCGGCCTTGGAAATCAGTTGCCAGAGGAAGTCGGCGCTATGCCCTTGGCTTCGGTTATTGTGGCAGGAAAATTCTCAGTTCCAAGAGGCTCCGACACGGTGACGGTATACTCTTTGTTGACTTCGGGAATTTCAGCAGCCAGTAACGAGAGTCCCTCGGCGACGAGGGCGATGCGTCCGGCGGTGAGTCTAGGCGAAGATCCAGAAGCACACCTAGGCCAGATACACAACTAGGTTTGTCTAGCACTTTTCGACGAAAAGCCGCCGTCAAAGCCTTGCCCGGAGCCTTGGGAGGCTCCTCTCCAGGCTGTTGGCAGTGGGTAAACCGGAGGATGCTCGGAGGGCGTACCTTTTGATCGGCGAGACGGTTTCACATTTCAAGGTCGTCGAGAAAATCGGCCACGGAGGCATGGGGGTCGTCTACCGAGCTGAGGATTTGCGTCTCAAACGCTGGGTGGCCCTCAAATTTCTTCCCATCGAACGTCTCGACGATGAGTCCGCTCGCGAGCGTTTCCTTCAGGAAGCACAATCCGCTTCCGTGCTCGATCACCCCAATATCTGCACGATTTTTGCCGTTGACGAGTTGCCCTCCGGGCGGCCTTTCTTTGCCATGGGGTACTACGAGGGGGAAACTCTTCGAGAGCGGATCGATCGTCTACCGCTGACCATCCAAGAAGCCATCGAGATTTCACTGCAAGTGGCTCGGGGTCTGGAGGAAGCTCACCGACAAGGGATCATTCATCGGGATATCAAGCCGGAAAATCTCATGCTTACCCCCGACGGGGTGGTCAAGATCCTGGATTTCGGAGTCGCCAAGGCAGCGGGGACCAAGGGGCTGACTCAGGCGGGGAAGGCCCTCGGGACGACCAGCTACATGCCTCCGGAGGCCCTGCGGGGGCAAGGTATTGACCTGCGTGGGGATATTTGGTCGTTGGGTGTTGTGCTCTACGAGATGATCAACGGCTCCCTGCCGTTTTCCGGTGAGAGCCAGGGAGAGATGATTCTCTCCATTCTCACCGACACGCCGTCACCCATGAGAGAGCATCGGAGACCGGAATCGAATCACATCGAGGCGGTCCTGGAGAGAGCTCTACAGAAAGATCCCGCGGCGAGGTACCAGACGATCCCCGAGATGGCGGGCCAGCTTCAGTCTCCTGCCTGGAGGCCGGCTTCCGAGACTCTTTCCTTACGAGGTGTCCCCGAGGTTGTCAGTCAACCGACCTCCATCGCAGTGTTGCCGTTTTCGGACCTCAGCGCTGACCAGGATCAGGACTATTTTTGTTGTGGCTTGGCGGAAGAGCTCATTCATCTTCTGACCCGAGTTCCAGGTCTGCGGGTGGTCTCCCGAACCTCAGCAGCCCAGTTCTTGGGCAAAGCGGTGGATATCCGAAAGATTGGCCGGGAGCTCAATGTCGATACGGTTCTCGAAGGGAGTGTTCGAAAGGCCGTAGAGCGACTCAGGATTACGGTCAAGCTCTCCAAGGTTTCGGATGGCTATCACCTCTGGTCGGAGCGATATGACCGGGAGGCCAAGGATCTCTTCGAAGTTCAGGACGATATCGCTCGCATGGTCGTGGAGTCGTTGGAAGTGACTCTGAGCGGAGAGCGATCGCTGGTTCTCGAGGTGGACAAACCGGGAAATCTGAATGCCTATCACCTCTATCTCAAAGGGAGATACCACTGGAGCAAGAGAACCGAGAGTCAGCTCGAAAAGGGGATCGGCTTTTTTCAGGCAGCTCTCGACGAAGATCCGACCTACGCTCGGGCACTGGCTGGTTTGGCCGATTCTTTCGCCGTGCTAGGGGTCTATGGTGCGAAGTCGCCGGGGGAAGTCATGCCGAAGTCCTCGGCGGCGGCGGAGCAGGCACTACAACTCGACGCCAGTTTGGCGGAAGTGTACGCGGCGCAAGCCAGTGTGCGGGCGGCCTACGACTGGGACTATCTTGGCGCCGCAGAGCTCTTTCGCCATGCAATTCGACTTCGGCCCAGCTATCCGACGGCCTACCACTGGTACGCCAACCACTGTCTCATTCCCGCTGGGCGCTTCGACGAAGCGCTGACCCAGCTGCGCAGAGCCTTGCGTCTCGACCCATTGTCCCTGGCCATCAATGTCAGCGTTGGGCTTTGCTTTTTTTACTCTCGGGCTTACCAGCGGGCGGTCAAGGAATTTGAGCAAGCCTTGGAGATGGAGGGGGGCTTCGCGATTGCCCACCTCTTTCTCGGGCAGGCTCTCGGTGAGTTGGGGCAGCATGAAGATGCCCTCCGGGAAGTGGAGCTGGCGATTCAGCTTTCCGGTGGGAGCCCAGAGATGACGGCGGTACTCGGTTACCTATCGGCCAAAGCTGGGCGAGGGGATAAGGCGGAAGGGGCTTTGGCGGAGCTGCGGGAACTAGCTCAGTTTCGTTATGTGTCGCCGGTCTTGATGGCATTGGTGCAGGTCGGGATGGGGCGCACCCGGCAAGCGTTGGAGGCTTTGGACGAGGGCTTGGCTGGCCGAAGTACGGATCTCATCTGGTTGGCTGTCAAACCGGCTTTCGATCCTCTACGTTCGAATCCAAGATTTCAAAGACTCCTGGAAGCGGTTGGCTTGAAGCCCATCGAGGTGGATGCTCCTCCACTCCAGCAATCCACCCTCGAAGTTTAGGCCTTTCTCCTGGCCACCTCTCCTATGGGTTTGCAGATTCGGAATCCGCTTCCGAAGGAGCCGGTAGGGTCAAGTCGGCGTGAATTTGCTCGGCCAAGACGCGGGCCTCGTCCGGTTCGGCGAGGAGAAGAACGATCCCCGCCGTCTTTTCGGAGACTTCGAGCCACGGGGTAAAGCCAAAGATGGCTGGGCTGGAGAATCGCTCTCCTTCGACGGGTTGAGGGGAAGCGTAGATCCAGCTTCCTATAGCAGGGTGGCCGGCAGCGAGCCTCGATTCCGGAATCAGCACGGCGTCCCCCATCTGGTTAGAGAGCATCTCTCCTGCAGATCGGGCGGACAAGACCTTGCCGCGCCCCGCTCGGGCAGCTAGCAGCTCGGTAAGGAATTTCCCATAGTCCTCTAGAGTCGAGGAGGCCCCAGTCCCAACGCTGGGATTGGAGTGGTCTCCGAAGCTCGTCGAAGCCATCTCCAGAGGTTTCGCTAGGCGGGCTTGAAAAGTATCTTCCCAACTGGACTCGGTGAGAATTTCTGCGATGCGACCGGCGATCTGAAAGGAGCCAAAGCCGAACCGTACCTCGGTACCGGGTTTGTTGCTGGGAGATGTCTCGAGTATCTGTTGGGCACATTGGGCGAGGAGAGAGGTGTTATTGGCAATACAGGGATGATGGGCTGGCAAGCCGGAACTGTGGGCGAGGAGTTGACGAAGAGTGAGGGCTGCTGTCGCTGATTCCAGATCAGGGAAGAACTGACTTATCGGCTCGTCCAGAGAGATTTTCTCGTCGTCGACCAAGGTCATCAACGTCGCAGCCACCAACCATTGGGAAGAAGAGCCAATGGAGATTCTTGTCTCGGCGTGGTATTGCCCGAAATAAGCTGCCTTCGCGTCGGTGCCTGGCTCGGAAAACCATAGAGCTGCCCCTGGCGCAAGGCCCTGGTCGATCGCCTCCTGTAAACGATTGCTGGCCACCTCGAAGGGCGTGGCTTCCGGTTTGGGGTTCGGCTGCGCGTTCGACCGGTCCCCACAAACTATGGCAGTGGCGAAGCCACAAAGGCCCCACCAAACAAGCCCGGCGCGCTTCGCTCTCGTCAGTCTCATCGTCTTGCTCCCCTCAGCCAAGCGGCCTGAATCATTTCCGGCGACTGATTCTATACTCCGCTTGCTCAAGGGTCTCTTCGAGGTCGAGGGTTCACTGGGGCAACCTCTTTTTCTTTGCTGGGGACCTGAGGTCGTCCCGGTGGAGCTAGGTCTTGCTGAGGATTGTGATACCGTTCCGGCTCAATCTGGCCTTGCCCGACAGAGCTAATACCGACCGCGATGAGGCGATCATGAAACAAGAAGAAGGACTCCGACGGAGTCCCCTATTCCCCTGTCATCAAGAAGCGGGTGCCCGACTGGTAGATTTCGCCGGCTGGGAGATGCCCGTGCAGTATGCCGGTCTGATGGCCGAACACGAAGCGGTTCGCACCGCAGCCGGTCTTTTCGATGTCTCCCACATGGGCGAGTTTCGGGTATCCGGGCCGGGTGCCGAGGCTTTTCTGCAGCGGATGACACCGAACAACGTTGCCAAGTTGAAGATCGGCAGGGCTCACTACAGCGCGCTCCTCACCCAGCGGGGGACTTATGTGGATGATCTGCTCATCTATCGGCTTGGGCAAGAAGAGTTCCTGGTGGTGGTCAACGCTGCCAATATCGATAAAGACTTCGACTGGCTGAGCTCTCACCTCACGGAAGATTGTCAGCTGGAGAATCAGTCAGACGACTTTGCCCTGATCGCACTGCAAGGCCCCAAGGCTCCGGAGATCCTGGCCAAACTTACGGATGTCGACCTGAATCCGATCCGCTACTACCGCTTCAAGTGGGGGGATGTAGCTGGCGTGCATGCGCTGATTTCCCGCACTGGGTATACCGGAGAAGATGGTTTCGAGCTCTATGTGCCTCCGTCTCAGAGCCCCAATGTCTGGCGGAGTCTGATGGAGGTGGGGGCTCCCTTGGGACTTCAACCGGCAGGTCTCGGCGCCCGCGATACCCTTCGTTTGGAAGCTTCTATGGCTCTCTATGGTCACGAGATCGACGACACCACCACCCCTTGGGAGGCTGGCCTTGATTGGACGGTCAAGATGGCTTCTGGCGATTTTCTGGGGAGAGACGCTCTTCTGGAGCAACAGCAACGAGGAGCGGATCGACGTCTCGTTGGCTTCGAAATCGAAGGGCGAGGAATCGCTCGGGAGGGCCACCTGGTCCTGCTCGGGGACCAGGAGGTTGGTCGGGTGACCAGTGGGACCTATAGCCCAACTTTCAAGAAAGCGTTGGGCATGGCCTACGTGCCCTTGAATCTGTCCGAGCCAGGGCAGCCTTTGGTCCTGGATGTCCGGGGCAAGCGACTAGAGGCCAAAGTGGCTGAGACTCCTTTCTATCGACGTGAGAAATAGCGACCGGCGAGGAGTCGTCGGCGTTGGGAACCTTGGAGGGTGAGTTCGATGTATCCGAGTGAGTACCTTTATACCAAAGAGCACGAATGGATCCGGGTAGAAGGCGACAGCGGCGTATTGGGAATCACCCAGTTCGCGCAGCACGAGCTTGGTGACGTGGTCTTTGTCGAGTTGCCAGAGGTCGGTCAGAAGTTCGAATCCCACGACGAGATAGGAACCATCGAATCGGTGAAAGCTGTCGCGGAGCTCTACACTCCCGTCTCCGGGGAGATACTCGAGATCAACGAGGCATTGATCGATGATCCCGCCGTCTTGAATGATGACCCCCACACCGATGGCTGGTTGCTGCGCATCCAAGTGGCCAACAAAGAGGACCTCCAGGAGTTGATGTCCGCCGAGCAATACACGCAATACGTGGACGAAGCCAGTGACTGAATCGGGGCAGCAGGACGGGCACCGCTATTTGCCCACCGGTACTGAAGATCGTCGAGAGATGCTCGAAATGATCGGCATCGAATCCGTCGACGATTTGTTTCGGGCGCTGCCGGAACAAATCCTTCTTCCCTCCGATCCTGAGATAGGCGGCCCTCTTTCCGATCAACAGCTGCGACGGTATTTTGGCGAGCTGGATCGCAAGAACAAGGTTGGGGGGCGAGATCTTGCGTGCTTTCTGGGTGGGGGAGCCTATCGGCACGAAACGCCTGCCCTGATCGATTCGTTCCTGACTCGTTCTGAATTTCTTACCGTCTACACCCCTTATCAGCCTGAAGTCAGTCAGGGGACTCTGCAGAGTATTTTCGAATTTCAGACCTTCATCTCCTTGCTGACCGGGCTACCGGTGGCCAATGCTTCTATGTATGAGGGGGCTTCCGCCTTCGCTGAAGGAGTGCTGATGGCCTCGCGGATTCAGCGCAAGCGGCGAAAAGTCGTCGTGGCCCGCTCCATTCATCCTCAGTATCGGGCCACCCTCATGACCTATGCCCAGAATCTGGACCTCGAGGTCGTCGAAGTGGGTTGGCAGGAAGACGGCACAGTGGATCTGGCTCAGTTGGAGCAAGAGGTCGGAGAGGACACGATCTGCATCGGCCTACAGAGCCCGAACTACTTTGGCGTCGTCGAGGATTGGGCTCCGGTCTCGGGGCTCGCCAAGAGCTGCGGAGCCTTGACCTTGGGGGTGGTGACCGAAGCTCTCAGCTTGGCCTTGCTGAAAAGCCCAGGGGCTGGTGGGTGCGACATCGCCGTGGGAGAGGCTCATTCCTTCGGGTTACCCGTCTCTTTCGGGGGACCTCTGCTCGGCTTCATGGCGGCAACGGATCGCCACAAGCGTTCTCTGCCAGGTCGCTTGGCAGGGGAGACGGTGGACCGAAACGGGGACCGAGCTTTCGTGCTGACCCTGGCTACCCGTGAGCAGCATATTCGCCGAGAGAAAGCCACTTCGAATATCTGTACAAATCAAGCCCTTTGCGCTCTGGCAGCTACGGTGTATTTGAGCCTTCATGGCAAGAAGGGCTTACGCCGACTAGCAGAGATCAATCTCAAGAGAGCGGCTTCCTTGCGTCGCCGCTTGGCCGCCATCGAAGGCTTCGATTCGCGTTTTGACGCTCCTTGTTTCAATGAGTTTGCCCTTCGCTCGAAAGGGTCCGTGTCGGTGTTGTTGAAAAGCCTCGAGGAAGATGGGGTGCTAGCAGGAGTGCCCCTCGGACCGGACTATCCTGAATTGGAAGATTCCTTCCTGGTAACAACCACGGAGTGCAACCCACCGGAAGAGTTGGATCGTCTGGTAGATCTTCTACAGCGACGGTCCGTCAAAGACGACACCCTTCCCATCACGCTTTAGCAGATTCGCAGGACTCCGGGGCTATCGTCTCGGTTCAGATGGAGGCTCAAGGAATGGCCGAAGAGCAGCAAGATCGTAGAACCCCAAAGGTTAGTTGGAGAAACCCGTCTCTCTTGTTCGAGTTGAGCAAGCCTGGCCGTATCGGCGTCGAGCTGCCGCCGGTCGGGGTCGAGGATGCCTCCTTGGAGGATCTCCTGCCGGAGGAGGTTCGCAGGGGAGAAGTGGAAGGGATGCCGGAGGTCTCGGAAGTCGACGTCCTGAGGCATTTTTCTCGCCTATCGCGGCGCAACTTCGCTCCGGACTTGGGTCTCTACCCCTTGGGTAGCTGCACGATGAAGTACAACCCCCGGGTCAATGAGGAGCTCGCCCGTCTGCCCGGTCTGGCCCACAGTCACCCTTTGCAACCAGAATCCACCGTGCAGGGGAATCTAGAGTTGTGCTGGGCCTTGGAGCAGATTCTGATTCGGCTGACCGGACTCGAACGGGTTAGTCTTCAGCCGGCTGCAGGGGCACAGGGAGAGTTCGCCGGTATCCTCATGGCCAAGGCTGCCCTGAACCACCGGGGGGAGAAGCGCAAGTACATCCTGATTCCGGACTCGGCTCATGGAACCAACCCCGCCTCTGCCCGTTTTGCCGGCTTCGATGTCAAAGAGCTTCTCTCCAATGACCGAGGTACCCTCGATCTCGCAGATCTCGAACGAGAAATGACCGAGGATGTGGCGGCTTTGATGCTGACCGTTCCCAACACCCTCGGAGTCTTTGAGAATCAAATTCTCGACATCGCGCGAATCGTCCATAGCAAGGGCGGATTTCTGTACTGCGATGGTGCCAACTTCAATGCTTTCGTGGGCAAAGCCTCACCGGGAGCGATGGGCGTCGATGTCCTCCACATGAACCTTCACAAGACTTTCACCACTCCCCACGGAGGTGGTGGTCCGGGGTCTGGGCCGGTTGGTGTCTGCAGTGAGTTGGTGCCCTTTCTACCGGCTCCCATGGTGGAGAAGACCGCTCACGGGTATCGCTTGGATATGGATCGCCCTCTTTCCATTGGACGGGTGAGAACCTTCAATGGTCAATTCGGAATGCTGATTCGGGCCCTGGCCTATATCTTGGCCATGGGAGGCAAGGGGATCAGGCAGGTGAGCGAGAATGCCGTGCTCAACGCCAACTACTTGCGCAAGGCACTGGAGGGGAAATATCACCTCCCCTATGTCAGCGACAGCATGCATGAGGTGGTTTTTTCCGACAAGAACCAAGCCAAGCATGGAGTAACGACCCTGGATATCGCCAAGCGCCTCATGGATTACGGCTTCCATCCCCCGACCATCTACTTCCCGACGATCGTATCGGGAGCGTTGATGATCGAGCCTACGGAAACGGTTGCTCGAGAGGACATGGATGCTTTCATCGAAGCGATGTTGGCCATTGCGGAAGAGGCTGAGACCGATCCAGAAATGGTCCGGGGGGCTCCCTACTCGACGCCGGTCTTACGTTGCGATGAGGCTCGAGCAGCTCGTCAGCCGCGGCTTCGATGGACTCCTGAGGCAGTCTGACCCGGTGGGAAGCAAGGGCTAAGTAGGTTCTGTGAACCGCCTGGAACCCGTACTGCTGGCATTTTTCTTCGCCTGTTGGTTGGCGGTCCTGCTTCCTGTCCTGGGGCTCAGCCCGTTGTCCGGGAGTCTCTTTCTCGAGCCCCGCTCCCTGTACATGATCGCTGTCGCGACCGGTTGGCTCTCGGGCAACCTATATTTGCGTCGTCGGCAGCAGGTTCCCCAGACCTTGAGATGGCGTTTCCTCGTCGCTTATCTACTCGGTCCCCCGGGACTGTTTTTTCTCCTGTGGGCCATGGGGCCGGAGATCACTCAAGCTCAGGCGCCTCTAGTTCCCCTTTACGCCGTTGGGGTCTCTTCGATTCTTTTTCTGGTGCCTATTGTCCTACGCCGCTGGCCGGGCTAGTGACGCACGGGTCTCGGGGCACCTCGCTCCTACCTCCTCGGACCGCTAGCTAGCGGTTCAGGGGTGAGCTGGGTCAAGTTCTCTCCACCAGCATCGCGTCGCCATAGGAGTAGAAGCGGTAGCCCTTGTCGACCGCTTCTCGGTAGGCGGCCAGTGTCCGCTCTCTACCGGCAAAGGCACTTACCAGCATCAGGAGGGTCGACCGGGGCAGGTGAAAGTTGGTCACCAGCAGGTCGACCGCTCGAAAAGAGAAACCGGGCCGGATGAACAGCTCCGAGGAACCCGGGCCACATCGGACCTCTCCATCTCCTTCCAGGGCAGCTGTCTCGAGAGTCCTCACGACGGTCGTACCAATGGCGACGATACGTCCTCTTTTGGCTCGGGTGGAGCGAATCTTCTCGGCTGCCTCGGCAGAGATGTGGAACCGCTCTCGGTCCATACGGTGCTCGTGAGCGAGCTCTGCGGTGACCGGTTTGAAGGTTCCGATCCCTACATGGAGAGTGACGGTCGTGAGGCCGACTCCCTCTATCACTAGTCGGTCGAGAATCTCTTCGGTGAAATGGAGGCCTGCGGTGGGAGCGGCGATGGCTCCAGGCTGATTCGCAAAGACGGTCTGATAGCGCTGTCGATCCCGTTCGTCGTCCGGTCGCTTGATGTACGGGGGGAGAGGAATATGGCCGAGACGATCCAGGTGCGGGTCCACCGGGGTGCTAAACCGAAGGCGGTAACGTCCATCCTCCAGGGACTCCTCGGCTTGGAAGGACACGGAGGTCGTTCCCGGAGCGTCTCCTCCTTCCAGGACGAAGCGGCGGCCCTGCCTGGCCTTCTTTCCCGGCTTGAGGAGCGCCTGCCAATGAAGATCGTCTTCCCGCTCTACGAGGAGGACTTCGATCCGGCCACCGGTGTCCTCGCGCTTGGCAAAGAGGCGGGCGGGAATGACCCGAGTGTCGTTGACGACGACCAGATCTCCGGCGCGGAGTAGGAACGGGAGATCCGATACCCGACGATGCCGCTGCGGGCCCTCAGCATCGAGGTGAAGCAGGCGACTTTGTCCCCGAGGAGAAGGTTCCTGGGCGATCGATTCCTGAGGGAGATGAAAGTCGAAATGACGGGTCAGCATGGAGGGCTAGGGAGTGGGTTCAAGAAATTGGATTTGGTCAGGCAAGGGAGATCGCGAACCGGCTCAGCTGAGCCGGCGCCATTCTAACAGGCAACCCGCGAGTCGTGCCCCAGGGCCGGAGGCCAGCGCTTCGAGCTCGTGGCCTGAAGAACTTCCCTTGCTGAGTGCTCTGATCTAAGACCCTGAGTTGGGGCGGTGAGTTTGGAGCTTGGGTTCGGATGAAGAAGCTAAAGGGGAGAAGCGGTGCTCGAAGGGAGGATGGTCTTGGGGTCGGCGGTGCGCCGTTTGGGATCGAGAGCGGTTCGAAGGCCGTCTCCGAGGAGATTGAAGGCGATGACGGTAATGGCGACAGCAATGCCCGGGAAGAGGGCTATCCACCAGGTGGTTCCGAGGGCTTCTTGACTGTCCGAGATCATATTGCCCCAGCTGGGAGTTGGTGGCTGAACTCCGAGCCCAAAGTAGGACAGAGCCGCTTCCGCCAGAATCAGGTCACCTACCAAAAGTGTGGCTTGGACCACCAGAGGGGTGAGTGCGTTGGGGAGCATGTGGCGCAGGGCGATTCGCCAGGTGGGGATTCCCAGGCTTCGGCTGGCGATGATGAAATCTCTGTGTTTGATGCTCAAGATCTCCGCCCGGCAAAGTCGCGTGATGGTCATCCAGCTGGTGCTACCGAGGATCAGAATGACCTGGCCAAGAGTCGGCTCTAAGAGAGCGGACAGCGCTAGCACCAAGAAGAAAGCGGGGAAGGCGAGGAGGCCGTCCACGAGGCGCATGAGAACGCTGTCGAGCCACGAAGGTCCAACGGCGGCTAAGGTGCCAATGAGGACTCCCAGGGTCATAGCTAGCATGACGGAGAGTAGGCCGATGGACAACGAGATGCGGGCGCCGGCGATCACTCGAGACCAGATGTCGCGGCCGAATTTGTCGGTACCCATTAGAAAGAGGCGACTGTCTTCGATGCCATGAGCAGTGAGATTGGCGATGTTTTTCAGGGGGACGGTACGTTGGGGCCCTTGGCCCGTGAGCACGAGGTCCTGGGAGTCGTGATCCAAGGCTGCTGCCAACAAAAGGTCTCCGTTGTTCAGCTCGACTTCGAGAAGGCGAGTTGCCGGAGGCAAGTTACGGCTGCTCACCGGGTCTACCTGAGCTGTGGGATCAAATGGCGGTGGGGTGAACGCCAAGGCTGTGAGGAAGGCGAGGAGAGCAAGGCCGATCTTGAGGTTCCAATCCATTCCCCCTCAAGCCTCCACTCGAAGGCGGGGGTCTGCCCAGCGATGTAGTAAGTCCGCTAGGAGGCTGCCGCAGATGACCAAGACGGCTCCGTAGGCGGTTCCCGCCAGGATCATTGGATAGTCTCGCGAAAGGCATGCCTGGAAGATGGCGAAACCTAACCCCGGCCAACCAAAGACGACCTCGATCATGAGGACGCCATTGAGCATGGTCGGCAAGGACAGGCCAACGAGTTGGGCTAGGGGAACAACTGTGTTGCGTAGCGCATGGACCCAGAGAACTCGATCTTGAGAAGCGCCAGTAGATCGAGCTGTCTGAATGTAGTCCTGTTTGAGTACGTCCAACAGGCTGTTGCGAACAAATCGCGAGATACCAGCGGCGCTGGAGATAGCCAAGACCAACGCGGGCAAGGCTAAGTGATGCAGCCGATCCAGCGTTCTGGGTAGAAAGTCCAGGGTCTCCGCACCGATGGATCCCGAACCACTCCCAGGGAAAATATTCCATCGGATGTGGAATACAAGGATCGCCATCAAAGCCAGCCAGAAGTTCGGAATCGAATAGACCACCAATGAGCTGAGCCGAACGACGGCATCCTCTGGGCTTCCTGCGCGACGGGCCGAAAAGGCTCCCAGTAGCAGGCCGAAGCAGTACTGAAGAACGAGGGCGGTCGTTCCCAGAAGAAGGGTTAGGGGGAGAGCCTGAGCAATGACCGAGGCTGCTGGCCGGCGATGGATAAATGAGATTCCCCAATCCCAATGGAAGATCACCCGTTTCATCCAGGAGAGATATTGGATGTGTATCGGGCGATCGAGCCCCCAAGCACGGCGCATGTGCTCGACCTGCTCGACGGTCAATCGAGGGTTGTTGAAGCGCGAGATGGGGTCGCCGGGTGCGAGCTGAAGAATAAAGAAAGTGAGCGAGAGAACGATAAGGAGTAGGAAGAGCGCCGCTACCAGGCGACGCAACAAGAAGTGGGTCATCGACCGGGCCGAGTCAGTTTTTCGGGAAGATCCACCAGTGTCTCAGGTTGTCGAGTGTTCCCATGACATTTGGCGATGCGTCTTGCACCCGGTTACTGAGGCCTACAAGGCGCTGAGGTTCCCAGAGAAAAGTCTGTGGCTGGTCTTCGTGCAAGATCTCTTGGAGGCGGTTCAGGAGTGGCTGAGCTGTCTGCTGGTCAATCTGATTGCGAATGTCGGTCATCAGCTGGTCCGCGTCAGGATTTGAGTATCCACCGGAGTTGAGGCCGGAAGTCATTTTCTTAGAGTGAAAATAGGAGCTCACGTCCAGGCTCGTTTCTACGCTGAGACCCATGATGAGGGCCCCGAACTCGCCGCTGCTCATGCGGGCGTCGATAGTGCTCCACTCAAGGACTCTCGGTTGGACTGCAATGCCGACTTTTTGCAGTTGGTTTTGAATCATCACCGCCGTGTCAATGCGCTCCTGATTTCCCGAATTGACCAGAATCTCGAAGGAGAAATCGACTCCGCCCCGGTCCAAGATACCGTTTCCGTCCGTATCCTGCCAGCCTTCCGCAGCCAAGAGGTTCCTGGCTTGCTCCGGTGAATAGGGGTAGTGTTCGAGGTCTCTGTTGTGGCCCCAAACCGAAGAGATGATAGGAGAATTAGCGGTGCGCGCGTAGCCATGCCAAATGGTGTCGACGATTGTTTTTCGGTCGATAGCCAAGGTCAAGGCTCGGCGCACTTGGGCGGTGTTAAAGAGATCTCGACGCAGGTTCCACATCAGAGTCGTGAACTGGGCCGGCCAGTAGGTGACGAGGCGAGTTTGGGGGCTTTGGGCTACCTGATCTGCCAAGGAGGCTGGAACTTGCCGGAGGTAGTCGAGGGTACCCCCCTGGAAGAGAGTGAGTTGGGCCGCCAGGTCTGGGACGACCTTGATCACCACTCGATCCACCAGGGGAAGCCCTGCTTCGAAGTACCGCTCGTTGCGGCTCAGGACGATCTGTTCCTGTGGTTTCCAGGACTCCAGCTGGAAAGGACCGCTGACCACCAGGTTGTCTTGAAACCATTGGGCGTTCTTGACCCAGTCGGAGAAAGGTAGCTCGCTCCAAGCATGCTTCGGCAGGATCACGCCTTCGTTGGCATGGACCATCTGGCCCGGATAAGCATGGGTGAAATGAAACCGCACCGTGTGCGGGTCGATCACTTCAACCTCAGTGATGGACTCCTTCATGGCGGCGTTGTCCCACGCCACCAGCGGGTCGGTTTGAGCCTGCCAGGTCCACCGGACGTCAGCCGCCGTAATGGGGACTCCATCGCTCCAGACGGCATCTTTTCTCAGGTGAAAAGTCACCTTTTTGTGATCGTCGGACCATTCGTAGGACTCAGCCAGCCTGGGTTTGAAGGTCGGAGGATGGTCCTGAAAGTCCGGTTGTTCGTCGAGGAGACGAACAAAGAGGCGCTGCAATATCTCTGAAGTGGCCTGGGAGCTACTCGCGGCGATTTCGTTGAGGTTCGAGAGGTCGCTCGTGAATCCCAGTACGAGGGTGCCCCCCGGTTCTGGCTCCGAAGGCAGAGCGACCTCCTGGGGTTGTCCCACGGAGACCGGATTTCCCCGAAAAACCAGGTAGGTCCCAGTTCCTAACAGGATGAGAGTTAGGGCGATGGATATTCGGTAGCTTGAATAGGGCATCATACAACAGCCAGGCAATGTGCCTGATCGTATCTGAGCCTCGGCCAGGGGTCAATGAAGCCAGAAAAGACGAAATCCCCACCTCACAAGAGATGGGGATTTGCAGATTGGGTGAAACTCGTGCGGAAACCCGTGTTTTTCAGCACTTGCTCTACTGAATCTCGATGTTTCTCGCCTTTGCCTCGTCAGCCTTCGGGATCACTATGGTGACAACACCGTCGATGAATGTGGCTTCCACCGAGTCGGTTCTGACGTTGCTTGGAAGAGTGAAGGACCGGGAGAAAGCGCCGTATGCCCGCTCGATGCGGTGGTAGCTCTCCTTCTCAGCGTCCTTCTCGAAGACGCGTTCCCCAGTCAGGGTCAGGACGTTGTCCTCGACCGTCAGCGAGATGTCACCCTTCCCCAAGCCGGGAAGCTCAGCGCTCAGGGTGAGGGCTTCGTCGGACTCCTTGATGTCCACAGCGGGCATCCAATGGCGAGAACCGAGGGCCTTGGTTGGGTCGCTGGTGGCGATGGAGTCGTCCATGGCGTGTTCCAGGAGCCGACTGAAGCGATCCCGAAACAGATCAGAGGTTGGGGTCCAGCGGGTGAGTCCTAAGGTCATAGTGTTTTTCCTCCAAGAGGGTCGGGGAATTCCAGCTGTAGGAATTCCTGGTAAATGAGTTCTGAGTGCGTTGTCCTGCCATCGCAAGCGAAGTTTGATTCTTGTCGACTAAGGCTTGATTGTTTATGATTTGAGTGTCTCCAAGTCATGTCGAGATCTTAGTTTTACTTACTAAGATTTGTCAAGGGGCTAGAGCTTTGCGGCTTTGCGATGGGCCTGGGTGGTATTCTTCCCCTGTGACTCGTCCTAACTCTTCACGCTTTCAGCGCTGGTTTCTCATCGCTTCCGTTGCTTTTGCCGTTTTTGTCGTTTTTCAACTAGGGCTTTTTTCTTGGTTGATCCTCCGCTCGCTGTCTCAGAGAGAGGTGGATCGGATTCTTCTGAGCGCCCGGGAAGAAGCGAGTGATCTGGCGGACATATTGGCTCGGACTGCGGAGAGTCAGGATCGGAACCTATACACGGCGGTCGCGATCTCCTCCAAGGAGACGCGTACCCTCATCGATTCGGTTTTGGCTCAAAGAGACATCGTTGAGCAGGTGGAAGTCACCGACCGCGACGGGATCGTCGTCTTCAAGAGCCAGACTCAGACGACCATTCCTGAGGCTGAGAGTGGGTTTCACCTTGGCCAGGGAGGGCCGGAATTTGGCGGTGAATTGAAGCGGGAGGTTGTAGAGAGTACGACCACCTGGGAGGTGGAGGAACAGATCGGAGACCTAGGCTTTCTCCGAATTCGCATCGATCGCATCGAGTTGGAGAAGCGGGTTGCTGAGTTGAGGACAGATCTGATCAAGCGATCTGCTCTCATCGCTGGGGTCACCCTCGTCATGTTGCTGTCGGCCTATCTGGGGGTGTGGCTCCTTTTTCGGCGAGCTCGTCGCCTGGAGAAGGCAGCTGCCGACTCGGAGAGAATGGCCTACATCGGTACCCTGGCGGCAGGACTAGCTCACGAGATTCGCAATCCCCTCAACTCCCTCAGTCTAAATATGCAGATGCTCGAGGAGGAGTTGAATGAGTCGCCCACAAAGTCCGGGTCGAGCCAGCGGCTGCTGGCTATTACTCGCAATGAGATTTTGCGTCTAGAGCATTTGGCAACAGATTTTCTCTCCTACGCGAAAAGTCGGCCTCTAGAGAGAAAAGATATGCTGGCGGTGGACCTTTTTCAGGAAGCCGCTGAGGTCCTGGCTGGGGAGCTGGAGCTTTGGGGAGGGCAGCTAGAAGTTATCGATTTGAGCGAAGGGGCGGTTGTCGCTGTGGATCCTGATCAGATTAAGCAGTTGCTGCTGAATCTGATGAAGAACGCGATGGCGGCTACTGCAGATCTCTCTATACCTGCTTCTATCCAGTTGACGGCGGGCCGGCGGGCCAATCAAGTCTTTCTCGAAGTCGCCGATAATGGAGTGGGGATGGAGAGAGAGGCTCGAGAGAAGATGTTCGACCTCTTTTTCTCCACTCGAAGAGGGGGAACTGGCCTTGGCCTTTCCATTGTGCAGCGAATCGCCCAGAATCATGATGGCGAGTTGGAGGTAGAAAGCGAACCAGGAGCCGGAGCTCGGGTGCGGCTGCTTCTGCCTTGGCAGCGCAACAAGCAGCTGGGCCGTCAAAGCACTCCTTTGACAGCTCCCGCCTAAGCCGGCAGATCTTCTGTCTCTACTCCCCGCCCTCGAGCACGTCGAGGTCTTCTTGGGATAAGAAAGTCTCCATTTCCTCGTTGCCGCAGGTCTCGCAAAGGATCTCTTTCAGCTTCCCATCCTCCCACTCAAAGGTGTAGCTGGGGGACTCACATTCCAGGCAAATCAGATACTCAGGGGCTGCCATCGTCGTTTCCTCGTTTCGTCAGGCGCATGTCTTCAAGTCTAGGGTATTCTACGGGGACAGGCTTCTCGAGGGACGAGGTTTTGGCTCTCGAGCTATCCCCTCCTCTGGCAGCCAATTTCTAAAGAGAGATCCAGTGGGCGACTTCATTGACCGAGAGGAATCCGTCGTGATAGGTTCGCCTGCCCACGATAACGTGGGTTGAAAGTAGGAGTGTGTCGTATGTACGCAGTTATAGAGACCGGCGGGAAGCAATACCGGGTGCAGGCCGGCGATGTTATCGATATCGAGTTGCTCTCCGAGGTCGGACATCGGGGTAGCGATATCGCTTTCGACCGAGTTCTCATGGTTGGCGGAGAAGACGGCGCCAAGGTGGGCGCTCCGGTCGTAGAAGGAGCTCGAGTCAACGGAGTTCTACTCAACCGAGTGCGTGGCCCCAAGGTGATCGTTTTCAAGAAAAAGCGCCGTAAGCAGTATCGCCGGACTCGTGGGCATCGTCAGGACTTGATGCGAGTCCGCATTCAAGGAATCGAGGCCTGAGCCTCGGTCAAGTTTCGACGGTGGTGAGAACTTTTTCTCGCAACAGTCCCGAGATGGCAGCGGTTCCAAGGTGAAGGATTCCCAGAAGGTCGCGCTGGGGCGGCGAGAAATTTCAAGATTCAAGTCAAGATCAGGGAGGCAACAAGCTCATGGCACATAAGAAAGGACAGGGGTCGAGTCGCAATGGCAGAGACTCCAATGCCCAGCGCCTGGGTGTCAAGCGTTTCGGTGGCGAGAAAGTCACCGGCGGTTCGATTCTCATTCGGCAGCGTGGAACGAAGTTCTTTCCCGGGCACAATGTTGGACGAGGCAAGGACGACACCCTCTATTCCAGGATCGACGGCGTGGTTCAATTCCAGGACCGTGGCCGGCGTGGCAAATTCATCAACGTTCTGCCGGTCGAGTAGTCTTCGTACAGATGCCCGTCGCGACGGTCTACGTGGCGGCGGGTGTAGGCTTCGAGCTTTCCTGCCGGCTCACAATTCCCCTTTCGAAATCGAAGAGCCACCGTGACCTTTATTGACGAGGCGGTCATCCCGGTCGAGGGCGGCCGTGGGGGTGATGGTTGCATTGCCTTTCGGCGAGAGAAATTTGTCCCCAAAGGGGGGCCAGCCGGTGGCGATGGCGGCAAGGGTGGATCGGTCTTTCTCATTGGAGAAAAGGGGCGCAACACTCTCTATCACCTGAAATTCCCCTCCCAGTTCGCCGGAAAGCGTGGTCATCATGGCGAAGGTTCTAATAAGACCGGAGCCCGAGGCGCAGGTCTGGAGATTCCCGTCCCTTTGGGGACGCAGGTCATCGATAGTGATTCGGGAGAGTTGATCGGCGAGCTTCTCGCTGATGGTCAGCGACTCCTGGTTGCTGCAGGCGGGGACGGAGGCCGGGGAAATGCCCGCTTCATGACCGCTACCAATCGAGCTCCTCGGCGCTGTGAGAAGGGTTGGGAAGGGCAGGTTCGCAAGCTCCGTTTGGAATTGAAGCTGCTGGCCGACGTCGGGGTGGTGGGGCTACCCAATGCTGGAAAATCCACCCTGATCAGCCGTATCTCGGCGGCTCGCCCCAAGGTTGCGGACTATCCTTTTACCACTTTGGTTCCCCAGCTCGGCGTAGTTGCTCCGGACCTCTCTAGCCATCCATTTGTGATTGCCGACCTTCCCGGCTTGATCTCCGGTGCAGCCCATGGAGCTGGGCTAGGGATCCGCTTCCTGAGGCATACGGAGAGGTGCCGGGTGTTGCTTCACCTGGTGGATCTTTCTGCTTTTGACGATCAGAGTGATGCTCTGGCCGACCTGATCACCATCGAGAAGGAACTAGGTGATTTTAGTGAAAGTTTGCTGACTCGGCCGCGGATTCTGGTCGGCAGCAAATTGGACTCGGTTCGGCCGGAACGTCAAGAGGGTCTCCGGCAAGCCGCACTGGAAAGAGGGTTGCCCTACTTTGAGATCAGCGCGGTGACGGGGCAAGGTGTCGATGAGTTGGTGCGTCGGGTACAGCGGGAGCTGGAGGCGGCTCCAGCGGTGGTCGATCCGTGAGGATAGGTCTCTTCGGGGGCAGCTTTGACCCCATTCACCGGGGGCACGTAGAGCCAGTTCAGGAGGCGCGCCGTCAGCTCGATCTCGATCGGGTGCTCTTTCTCCCGACGGCTCAGCCTCCTCATAAGCCCGGGCAGAGCTTTGCTCCGGCCCTGACGCGCTTCGCCATGGTGGAGTTGGCGTTACTCGAAGAAGAGGGCTGTTTCACCTGTGATCACGAGCTGACCCTGGGGCTTAGGGCCTACACGGTCGAGACGATCGAATTTTTTCGCAAAGCTCAGCCAGAGGATGAATTCTTTCTTCTTATCGGCATGGACTCCCTGGCCACTCTTCACACTTGGAAACGATGGCAGGAAATTGGCGAGCTGGTAGAGATTATCGTTCTGGCTCGTCCTGGCTGGCGGGTGGATGACCTGCCGTCCGGGACCCCTCCGCAGCTTCGCGAGTTGGCGATGAGCAACCGGGTGCGGCGAGTCGAGAATCGGTTGGTGGACACTTCCTCGACAGAGCTTCGAGGCTTATTGGCTCGTGGACAAATGCCCGTGGGCTATTTTTCAGATTTGGTGCAAAGGTACATCTCCAAGTATGCTCTCTACCGTTGAAAGAATGATGACTTCTACGACTACAACTGCCCCAGAGACCCAAGAGTGCGTTCGTCTCGCGGCTAAGGCTGCTCTCGATCGTAAGGCGGTCGATCTTCGGATCCTGGACCTGGAACCCGTTAGCGACTTCACCGACTATTTCATGGTGTGTAGCGCTACGAATGATCGCCAAGTGCAGGCCATCGCCTCGAGTATCGAAAAGGTTCTACGTCCCTTGAAGGTGCGGCCCATGCACATCGAAGGCTTGAAGAACGCTCAATGGGTACTGCTGGACTACGGCACTTTCTTGGTCCACATTTTTGACCACGAACGAAGGAAGTTCTACGGCCTCGAGCGCCTCTGGGCGGATGCCGCTGATGTGACGGACGAGCTCTGCCAGTGACCGAGGGAGGAGCTCTCGATCGGTGGCTCGACTCCGATGGCTCCTTTCCGCAATACCTTTTTGGCATCGATCGGGCAGCGGTTTCGGATGCGCCGGTACTGATTCTCGGAGAGAGTGGAACAGGGCGCTCAACTCTAGCTCGCTCTCTGCATTCAGTTTCGCCTCGCTCCTCGGGTCCTCTGGTGGAGGTAGACCCCGGTGTAGTGCCAGCGGATCTTTTCGAAGGAGACCTCTTTGGCTTCAAGCGGGGGGCCTTTACTGGTGCTACCGAGGATAGTCCCGGAAGGTTAGGCCGTGCCGAGGGAGGCGCCTTACTCTTCGACCATGTCGAAGAGCTTCCTCTGACAACCCAGTCCAAGCTGCTACGATTAATCGCAGAGAAGAAGTATTCTCCTCTTGGAGGAACAGAAGTCTCGGCGGATCTTCGTTTCTTGGCCGTCGCTTCTCCGGATCTAGCGTGGCGGGCTGAAAGGGGGGCTTTTCGAGCCGATCTGTTCTATCGTCTCGAGGTGCTAGCCTTTCGTCTACCGCCTTTGAGAGAACGTCTCGAAGAGCTGCCGAGGCTGGCAGCTAGGGTCCTCGAGGACTTGGGAGCGCGACTGAATCGACCTCATTTGCAGCTGTCGCCGCAGGCGAAGTCATGGATGGTCGAGTACTCTTGGCCTGGAAATCTTCGCCAGCTCCGCAATCTTTTGGAGCGGGAGATCGTTTTACAGGGCGAGGGAATTCTCGATCCGCCTCGCCCTTCTGAGGTCTCCCAAGGTGCCCCGCGATCTTTGGCGGAGGTCGAAGAAGAACAGATTCGTACAACCCTCGCTTTTACCCGAGGGCACCAAGGGAGAGCTGCCTCTCTCCTGGGCATCAGTCGCAAGGCCCTTTGGCAAAAGCGGCGTCGATTAGGGATTCCCTGAGCCTTGAGATGAAGAAAAAGAAACCACTAAGACCAGAATTGGTGCCCCAGCACCGCCAAAGCCTTTTTCTGAAGGGCATTGAGCTCTTCAATGACCAGGAGTTCTTTGCCGCCCATGAGCCATGGGAGGAAATTTGGCGTTCGACGACGCCAGAGCCTCGCGAGCTCTACCAAGGGCTGGTTCAGCTGGCGGCTGGCATGCATCACTATTCCGTGCGCGGCAACGCCGCTCCGGCAGCCCGTCTCCTGAGCAAGGGCCGTCGGCGCCTAGAGTCTCTGCTGCCGACTTCCGAAGGAATCGCTTTGGGGAGCCTCCTCGAGGCGGTGCTCTCCTGGGAGCATTGGCTCGAGGAGCCGGAAGGTGCTCCTCCCCAGCCGCCCCGGATCAAAGTTGTCGAGCGTGGTCCGCGGCGTTAGTCAAGCTGTATCGCCACAGATTTCAGAGCCAGCGTCTATTTTCCTTGCCAGGAGGCTTTTCGTTTCTCTAAGAAGGCGGCGACTCCTTCGGCTTTGTCCTCGGTCGAAAAGGCTAGGCAGAACAGGTCCCGCTCGTAGAGAATTCCCTCCTCGATGGGCAAGCGCTGGCTGGCTCTAACGGCTTCTTTAGCGATTTTCAGAGTCAGCGGGCTCCATGCGGCCATGCGGTTGGCGAGCTCGAGGGTTTGGCTACGGAGCTCATCATGGGGAACGACCTGTTCCACCAATCCCATTCTCTGAGCTTCGTCAGCGCCGATCATGTCGCCAGTCAGCATCATGCGCAGAGCGTTCCCAAGTCCCACTAAGCGAGGCATCCTCTGGGTGCCCCCTCCTCCGGGGATGAGGCCCAATTTGATTTCCGGCTGGCCGAAGCGGGCTTTTTCTGAGGCGATTCGAATGTCGCAGGACATCGCCAGCTCACAGCCTCCGCCAAGACAGAAACCGTTGATCATGGCGATGACGGGCTTGGGGAATTGACCCATGACATCGAAGATCCGGGGGAACCGCATGGCCTGCCGTTGGTCGAAGGGGCTGCGGCCGGCAAATTCGCCGATATCGGCTCCAGCGATGAAAGACTTGTCACCTGCTCCAGTAATCACAACGACTCGGATTTCATCATCGCTCTCGATCGCGTTGAGGTGGGCGAGCATGTCGTCGCGCACCTGGTCGTTCAGGGCGTTGAGCTTGTCCGGGCGATTGATCGTGAGGATGGCAACCGCTCCCTCGCGGGCCTTGAGAATGGTCTCGGTCATGTTGGTATCTCCAGTCGTCAGTGTTTTTCTAAGGATGGCGGTCTATCGATGTTTCCATTCCGCAGGGCGTCGTTGCTCAAAGGCGTCCAGGCCTTCTTGCATGTCGGCAGTGCTTGCGAGCTTTTCTAGATAGATATCTTCATTGGCCCTCAGGGCTTCGTCGAAGGGGAGTTGTTCTCCTTGGCGGACGGCTTCTTTGATCAAGCGAGCAACGGCTGCACTGCGGGTGTTCAAGTTGGCGAGTAGGGTGCGCCGCCTCTCCTGCAAGTCTTCGCTGGCTGCTATCCAAGTGGCGAGACCAAGTTCATGGGCTTCTCGGCCGCCCAGGCGCCGTCCGGTCAAGAGGAGGTCGAGACTCCGGCCAACTCCTAGGCGGCGGGGGTAAAGGGCAGCAGCGGCGGGAGGAAAGCAGCCGAGCTCGACTTCCGGTAGGCCAAATCCGGCGTCTTCCGAGGCCAGTAGAAGATCGCAACAGGTCGCCAATTCCATGCCGCCACCTAGGCAATGGCCCTGGACGACCGCCAGGCTAATCGCCGGCAACTCCCGGAGGGTGCGAAGAGCCCGATGAAAGGTCTCGAGCATCGCTTGGAGCTTTTCTGGGACATGGTCTTCGATAGCGACTCCAGCAGAGAATGCCCGTGTCCCCGCTCCTTCGAGAATCAAAATGTGGAGACTGGGATCTTGGCGCAGCCCCTCTAGCTGGGTAGCCAGCTCCTCGAGCATCGGGATGTCGAGAATATTCAAAGGGGGTCGGTCGAGGGTGAGCGTCGCGGTGCGGCCGCTTCGTGTCAGGCGCACCGGCATGTTCAAGTCTCCACGAGGGCCGCAACGCCCATGCCGCCGGAAACGCATAGGGTGGCGAGGCCTCTGCCCCCTCCTCGCCGGGCCAGGGCATGCGTCAGGGTGACCAGTAAGCGGGCTCCCGTACATCCGATGGGGTGGCCCAACGCGATCGCTCCGCCGTCGGGGTTCACCTTCTTGGAGTCGCAGTCCCAATGTTTCAGGCAGGCCAGGACTTGGCTAGCAAAGGCTTCGTTGAGCTCGATTTGATCGACATCATCCCAAGTGAGGGAATGCCTCTCCCGTAGAGCTTCAACGGCTGGAACCGGGCCAATGCCCATGATTCGAGGCTCGACCCCGACGACCGACCAATCGATCAACCGGGCAATGGGTTCCAGGCCTAGCTCCGTCGCAGCTTCTTCGCTGGCCACCAGAAGGGCTGCCGCTCCATCGGTGATCCCGGAGGCATTTCCTGCAGTAACGGTACCCTGCTGGCGAAATACTGGCTTTAGTCGACCTAGGGATTCCGCAGTGACTCCTTCCCGCGGGTGCTCGTCTAGGCTGACGATCTTGTCTCCTCGGCGATGGGGGACCGTGACAGGGCTAATCTCCGCCTCAAAGAGATGGGCCTGACGGGCCTTCTGGCACCGGTGTTGGCTCTCGACAGCCCATGCGTCCGCCTCGCTCCTGGAGATATCTTCCTGGTCTGCTAATTCCTCTGCCGTCTCTCCCATGACTCGTTCAGAAAGGGGGTCGTCGAACCCGTCCCGATACATTCCATCGGTGAGCTCGCCGTGGCCGAGGCGGTGGCCCCACCGGGCTCGAGGCAAAAGGTAGGGAGTGTTCGACATGCTTTCCGTACCGCCGGCCAAGACGACTTGGGCTTCTCCGAGCAGGATGGATCGAGCCGCACAAAAGACGGCTTGAAGCCCGGAGGCGCAAGCTTGATTGATGGTGAAGGCAGGACGATCCTCTGGGATTCCTGCCTTCACCGAGATCTGACGCGCCGTGTTGGGGCCTCCACCGGCCTGCCTGCCATGCCCGAATACCGCTTGGTCGACTCGGTCCGGCGGGCAACCGGATCGCTCCAAGCAGGCGCGGGCTGCGGCGGTGCCGAGCTGCGCTGCGGTCAGCGAAGCCAGGCCACCGCCGAACTTCCCAATGGGCGTCCTCGTCGGAGCGACCAAGACAATGCCCTGGGAGCTCCTCTTGTCGAAACGTTTGGGCGTAGGGGAAGGCATAGGAGATAGACCCTCTAGCTGCCGTTAGGCGCCCTTGAAGACCGGTCTCCGCTTCTCGATGTAGGCGTCGAGGCCTTCCCGGGCATCGGAGCTCTCAAACAGTTGCTGCTGTAGCTCCCGTTCCAGGGTGAGGCCGCACTCGAAGGGTACTTCCATGCCCGACTGGACGGACCGCTTGATGCGCCCGGCAGCCTTGGAAGCACGGTTCGGGGGACAGAACTGGCGAGCATACTCATGCACCTTCCCCAGGAAGGAGGCATGGTCATCGGCGTCGATGATTTGGTTGACGAGGCCCAAGGCCATCGCTTCTTCGAAACCGAAATTGGAGCCCGTGACCATCAGCTCGATGGCCTTGCTCTTGCCGACCACTCGAGCGAAGCGCTGTGTCCCGCCGGTACCGGGCAGCACGCCTAGGTTGATCTCCGGGAGCCCAACTTTGCCACCGGATTTCTTGGCAATGCGCAAGTCAGCAGCCATTGCGATCTCAAGACCACCGCCAACAGTGTGGCCGTTGAGGGCCGCAATCACGAGCTTTGGGGTGTGCTCGAGGCGATTGAGGGTTTCGTTGGCATGGAGGCAAAAGTAGTACTTGAAAGTGGGGTCGGCTCCTTGCAGCATGGAGATATCTGCTCCGGCGCAGAAAAATTTCTCACCTCGACCGGTCAGCACGATAACGTGGACCTCAGCATCGAAGCGCGCTTTCAGGATCGCCTCATCGAGTTGTCGCATCATCTCGTGGGTGTAGGTATTGGCCGGTGGGTCGTCTAGGATCAGGTAAGCGACGCCTTCGCGGCTTTCATAGTGGACGAGCGTGTTTTGGGCGGCGGTATCTTCAGCAGACATTCTGTCTCCTCCCAACGAGTGTCTTGTTGGATTCTGGCATTGGCTTCGGGTGCCGGCCCCGACGGGGCGGCAGGAATTCATTGTCGCATGAGCCGATTGGGGCGGCAAGGCTGGTACGGTGTGTAGTCCCCACCTTGACCCCTGAGGACACGTCTCCATAGAATCCAGCACTTGGGTTTCCAGATTTGAATCTAAGAGAATTGCGGCACGGCGGATGATTACCGGCTATAACACGGACATACGACACGATGATGTCGTCTTTCATGTCCAAACAGAAGACAAGGGACTTTCCAATCCCCAGATCGAGACGTTGGTCTACGTCGGCGGTCGAGTGTTGGCTGCCCGCCGTTCCGGATATGCGGATCTGCTTGCCGAGGGTCATGGCGAAAAAGAAATTGTCGCCTTGATGGAGGTCCAGCACCGGAAGACCATTGCTGCCATTCGAAGCGGCAAGCTGGACGAGAAATTTCGCCAGAGTGGGGGAGCCACCACGGGTTCTCAACCTGTGCCGGTGGTCCCGAAGGCTGCGAAGGGCGCATCTACTGAGGTTAGACCGCCAGCGGAAGTGCCGATCGGGAACTCGGATCGTTCACTGGATCAGGTCATTCTCGACTACCTCACTTGCGAGGCCGATCAAGAACAACTGGTTTTGATGGTCGATGGGGAAGCCCAGCTGGGTCTGGGTAGGCAAGCCGTGCTGGGAGTGCGAACCAGCTCCAGTAAGGATGGCGCTGCCGTCCCTCAAGCTCAAGTGGCTGTCAAAATGATCTCGACGGTCGCTGAACCTCGCACTCTCGTTTCCGGGAGGACCGACGAAGAAGGCTTCCTACAGCTGTCTTTCACGATTCCGCAACTCGAACGCGGGACCGCAGCCTTGATCGTCGTTGCTGATAGCGAAATCGGCACGGCGGAGATCAAGCACCTGCTTTGATTCTCGCTTTGTCTCGATAAGCCAACCAAAGGAATACGAATGTCTCGTTCCGAGTCAGAGATTGATATTCAGCTCAATGGAGAACGCCGTACTCTCCCTTCCGGGGCAGATTTATTTGGCCTCCTCGAAAGCCTCGGCAAGGATGCCCGCATGGTCGCCATCGAGGTCAACGGAGAGATCGTCCGGCGGCCTCGCTACTCCGAGACGATCCTGCGATCCGACGACCGGGTCGAAGTGGTTCACTTCGTCCAGGGGGGGTAAGGGGGACGGGCGGCCAAGCTCTTCCGGATGGATGAGGGGCTCCCTAGGTCTCTCGCAATCAGAGGGCGAGTCTCCTTCACAAGAAGGCGAGGCTTGTCATTTTTAGGTTGCTTTGGGTATCATGCGCGTTCTGAGTTGGGCCGCTAGCTCAATTGGCAGAGCAACAGACTCTTAATCTGTGGGTTCTAGGTTCGATTCCTAGGCGGCTCACCACTTCTCTGCTCTCCCCTCCTGGAACGCCTCGGTGGTTCCCGGGCAGGTGAGGCCTCCCAGCGAAAGTGGCGGAATTGGTATACGCGCTAGATTTAGGATCTAGTCTCGGAAACGGGTTGGGGGTTCGAGTCCCCCCTTTCGCACCAGGCCCGAGGTTCAAGCTGAGAGGTGTAGATTTTTGCCGCCGAAGACCGAGGACCGTTGCTTTGAGCAGCAGGTATCTAACGGATTCGGCACCGCCAATCGCCTTCATTCCTAGGACAAATCTCCCATGAGCGTTGTCGTTTCAACCGAAGATACTGGCCCCTGCCAGAAACAGCTCGTCATCGAAATTCCCGCTCCAGCCGTCGATGCAGAGCATCAACGTGTCCTCCAAGAGTTTGGTAAGGAAGTTCACCTACCGGGATTTCGTAAAGGGAAGGTACCTAAGGGGGTCGTCCAAAGACGCTTCAAGGATGAGATCGAAAAAGAGGTCGTGGAGCGCCTGCTACCGCGCTATTGGCGCCAGGCAGAAGCGGAATCCGGCCTCGAGCCTCTCCTACCCCCTCAGGTGGACGAAGTAGAGCTCAAGCCGGGCGAACCCTTTACCTTTCGCGCCACAGTCGAAATTCGCCCAGAGGTCGAGCTGTCTGGCCTCGGAGAGTTTCAGCTGCCGGACCCTCCCGTCGAAGCGACGGACGACGAAATTACCGAAGCGCTGGATGACCTGCGCCGCCGGGGAGGGGATTGGGTTCCAGTGGAACGCTCCGCCGCGGTGGGAGATCTTGTCGATCTCGAGATTCTCCGCACTTCCGGTGCCCCGCCTGCCGAAGGTGAGGCGGCCGACGAGGAAGGGCCCAAAGAGCCTCAAGATCTTTCCATCGAGGTCGGGGATGAGAGAGTCTGGGAAGAACTTTCCATGGCCGTAACGGGCCTTGCTGAAGGTCAACGGTCTGACTTCACCAAGACCCTAGGAGAAGGCGACGAGGCCGAGCCACAGAAATTCGAAGTACGGGTCAAGGCTGTCAAGGAAAAAGAGCTTCGGTCTCTAGACGATGACTTTGCCAAATCCGTAGGAGAGTTCGAGACCCTGGAAGAATTGCGCCAGGAAATTGGCAAACAGATTTCCGGCGGCAAAGCGACGACCCGGAGTCGGGAGCGAGAGACCAGCCTTCTCGATCAATTGCGGGAGCGTTTTCCTCTGGATTTGCCCGAAAGAGTTGTTCAGAAAGACGTCGAGGAGCTGGTAACTCAGCAGGCTGAACGTCTGGCCCAGCAGGGCCTAGATCTCGACAAGGCGGACATCGATTGGGCCGCTCTGATGGATCAGGCCAAGCCGCAGGCGGAAAAGCGGGTTCACGCTCGTCTCCTTCTAGATGCGGTAGCCAAGGATCGCGAGATCGAGGTGAGCGAGCAGGAGTTCGAGACCGCCTTGAGCGAGATCGCTCGGGCCCAAAAAAGTTCGACCATGGCGGTTCGGCAGGCTTTGGACCGTTCGGGGCGGCTGGCACAACTTCGGGGTCAGTTGTCTCGGGATAAGGCTCTGAAGCACCTTATGGGTGAAGACTCCGGCGAGGACTAGGCTTCGCCAAGAATGGAGCGCGGCGGTTTCTGCTTCTGCCGTGCTCTCCCTCCCAAGGAGGAGAGCAAGATATGAATTTTTTCCCTACGGTAATCGATCAAACTAGTCGCGGTGAGCGCCCCTACGATATTTATTCCAGGCTGCTCAAAGACAACATCATCTTCCTGGCTCGACCCGTGGACGATGATGTAGCGACACTGATTATCGCCCAGTTGCTATTTCTCGAAGCGGAGAACCCAGAGAGAGACATCGCGCTCTACATCAACTCTCCCGGTGGTTCCGTAACCGCAGGTCTGGCGATTTACGACACCATGCAGTACATCAAGCCGGATATCGCGACCTACTGCGTCGGCCAGGCCGCCTCCATGGCTGCTGTCCTATTGGCGGCCGGGGCGAAGGGCAAGCGAATCGTGCTCCCAAACAGTCGCGTCCTCATCCACCAGCCGTCTATTCGCAGTATCGGCGGACAGCAGACGGATATTGAGATCCATGCTCGTGACATGCTGGCGATGCGGGATGTTTTGGACGAATTACTCGCCTCTCATACCGGCAAAACAAAGGAAGAGATTCATCAGGACACGGAACGCGATAAGATCTTGACAGCTCAAGAGGCCGTAGAATACGGCTTGGCGGATCGCCTAATGGAGCGCCGAGGGGCAGCCTAAGGCCCCGATAAGGAATACTCCGGTAGCTGCGACCGTTTCACGAAAGGGAAGGTTGACACGGGCTGGGATCACACCTACGATCGCTTTAGCCCGTCCCGACCAGCCAGGGAGGAAAAATGCCCAAGAAAGATAGCGGCGATGAAGTCCTGAGGTGCTCTTTTTGCAACAAGAGCCAGCGGGAGGTGAAAAAACTCATCGCTGGACCAACGGTCTTCATTTGCGACGAATGTGTAGACATCTGTCTCGACATCATCGCTGAGGACCGCATGCTCGAGCAGCAGCAGGACACGACGCTGCCGAAGCCGATGGAAATCAAGGCTCTGCTCGACGAGTATGTAATTGGGCAGGAACAAGCCAAAAAGAAGCTTGCTGTGGCGGTCTACAACCACTACAAGCGGATCGACTATGCAGAGAAGGCTCACGGCGACGATATCGAGTTGCACAAGTCGAACATCATGTTGATCGGTCCAACAGGAACCGGCAAGACTTTGCTAGCTCAGACTCTCGCCAAGCTTCTCTCCGTACCCTTCACCATCGCCGATGCCACGACCCTCACGGAAGCGGGTTACGTAGGGGAAGATGTGGAGAACATCATCCTCAAGCTCTACCAGGCTTCTGGGAATGACAAAGAGAAGACTCAACGGGGAATCGTGTATATCGATGAGGTCGACAAGATCTGTCGTAAAGGCGACAATCCATCGATCACTCGCGATGTTTCCGGGGAAGGCGTTCAGCAAGCTCTGCTGAAAATTCTCGAGGGAACCCAATGCAATGTGCCTCCTCAAGGGGGAAGAAAGCATCCGCATCAGGAGTTCCTGCAGATCGACACCACCAACATTCTGTTCATCTGTGGTGGGGCCTTTGTGGGCTTGGAAGAGGCAATCGGCCGACGCTTGAACGAAAAGAGTCTCGGGTTTGGTGCAGAGGTGAGGAGTAAGAAGGAGCGGGAAGGCAACGTCCTCTTGGAGCATGCTCTCCCGGAAGATCTGATCAAGTACGGTCTGATCCCGGAGTTTGTTGGGCGTTTGCCGGTGATGGCAACTCTCGAGACCCTGGATGCCCATGCCCTCGAGCGCATTCTCCAGGAGCCGAAGAACAGCCTGATCCGTCAATACCAGACCATTTTTGAATTCGAGGGCGTGGAGCTCTCCTTCACCCCCGAGGCCATCACGGCCATTGCCACAGAGGCCATCAAGCGGGGAGTCGGGGCTCGGGGCCTGCGGATCATTCTGGAAGAGATGATGTTGGATCTGATGTACACCGTGCCGTCAGACCATGAAATCGAGCAGTTGGTTGTCGATGAAGAGCTGGTGGCTAAGCGAATGCAGCCAGTCGAGCTGTTCAAGAAAGCCGGCTAGCGCCGAAAGTTAGAGAGCTGGGGGAGAGAGTACCGAGTCATGGGATCTACCTTCGTTAAATCAAGCCGAGAGACCGTTCCAGTCGTCCCATTGAGGGATATGGTGGTCTTTCCCCACATGATGGCCCCCTTTATCGTCGGCCGGGAAAGTTCAGTACGGGCTCTGGAACAGACCCTTTCCTCCTCATCGAAGCGGATTTTCCTGGTCGCCCAGAAAGATCCGAAAGTAGATGAGCCGGACCTGGGAGACACTCACGATATGGGTGTCATCGCTACCATCATTCAGAACCTGAAGCTGCCCAACGGCAACGTCAAGGTGATGGTGGAGGGGGTCAAGCGGGCTCGAGTTATCTCCGTGGAAGAGGTCGATAGCGCCCTCAATGCGGAGGTGGAGACTTACGAGGTCGAATATCCGGTCAGCGATGAGCTGAAGCAGTACATGGCCAAAGTGCTCGGCATCTTCGAACAATACGCGAAGATGTCTCACCACCTTGCTTTCGAAGGGTTGATGTCGACCCTCAAATTGGACGATCCCGATCGCTTTGCCGATACCCTGTCGGCCCATCTGGTGGTCAATACAGCCGACAAACAACGCCTGCTGGAGCTCATCAATCCCTACGAGCGACTCCAGAGTTTGCACGATCTGTTAGATGTCGAGGTCGAAAAAATCAACATCGACAAGCGGATCAACGTCAAAGTCAAAAAGCAGATGGAGAAGGCGCAGAAGGAGTATTACCTCAACGAGAAGGTGAAGGCCATTCACCAGGAGTTGGGACGGAAAGACGATCGCTCCGATGAAGTCGCTGAGCTCAAGGAGAAGGTAGAGAAGGCGGGTATGCCGAAGGAGGCAAAGGAGAAGGCGGAGCAGGAGCTCAAACGCCTGGAATCCATGCCACCGGTGTCCGCTGAGGCTACCGTTTCCAGGAATTACATCGACTGGCTGGTGAGTGTTCCCTGGAAGAAAAAGACTCGGGAACAGAAAGATCTTCAACAGGCAGAGTCGGTTCTCAACGAGGATCACTACGGCTTGGAGAAGATAAAAGACCGGATTCTGGAGTTCCTGGCAGTCCGCCAACTGGTCGGTCAGACGAAGAGTTCCATCATTTGCTTTGTCGGACCTCCAGGAGTGGGGAAATCTTCTCTCGCCAAGTCCATTGCCAGGGCGACAGGACGGAAATTCGCCCGGCTCTCTCTTGGCGGAGTTCGAGACGAGGCAGAAATCCGTGGCCACCGACGTACCTATATTGGCGCCTTCCCGGGGCAGATCATCCAGCAGATGAAGAAAGCTGGCTCCGTGAACCCGGTGTTTCTCCTGGACGAAGTGGACAAGATGTCTACGGACTTTCGCGGTGATCCTTCTTCAGCGCTCTTGGAAGTCTTGGATCCCGAGCAGAACAGCGCCTTCGTGGATCACTACCTGGATGTAGAGTTCGACCTATCCAAGGTGATGTTTATCGCCACAGCGAACGTTTCCCATACGATTCCTCCGGCTCTCCGGGATCGTATGGAAGTCATTCAGCTGACGGGCTATACGCTCAACGAGAAGTTGAACATTGCGAGACACTTCCTGGTCGAAAAGCAACTCGGCAATCACGGTTTGGAAGCGGAGAAGGTCACCTTCGAAGATGAGGCCCTGCGGACGCTGGTCGAGAAATACACTCGCGAAGCGGGAGTTCGGAATTTGGAGCGAGAGATTGCCTCCATGTGCCGCAAAGTGGCCCGCAGAGTCGTCGCTGAAGGGCCGGAGTTGGAGGTCGAGATTACCCCCGATTTGGTGATCGACTCCCTCGGCAAGCCTAAGTATCGCCCCTGGCGCCAGAATGAAAAGCCCGAAGTAGGAGTCAGTATCGGCTTGGCGTGGACCCAGACCGGTGGCGAGATTCTCGAAACGGAAGTCGGCCTCATGAAAGGTAAGGGGAAGCTGACCCTGACCGGAAAGCTCGGCGATGTGATGCAGGAGTCGGCGCGGGCAGCCGTGTCTTACCTGCGCAGCCGGACGGAGATTTTGGGTGTGGACCCAGACTTCTCGGAGACGACGGATTTGCACATCCACGTACCGGAGGGCGCCATACCGAAGGACGGTCCTTCCGCGGGGATCACTATGGCTACAGCCTTGGTGTCCGCACTGACCCAGGTGCCCGTGCGGAAGGATGTTGCCATGACCGGCGAGATTACCCTACGTGGGAAAGTCTTGCCCGTAGGCGGAATCAAGGATAAGGTACTCGCAGCGCATCGCGCAGGAATCACCGAAATCATTCTTCCGAGCGAGAATGAGAAGGACTTGGACGACATTCCTGAGGAAGTCAGGGAACTTCTAGTCCCCCATCTCGTAGAGTCGATGGACGAAGTACTACGCGTCGCGCTGGATGGGGAGCTATCCCCGTTGTCAGCGAAGGGGGAAGGGGGATTTGAAGAATCTCCCGCAAAACCGCCGGTAGCATCAGATTCCCTGGCCCATTGACCTCGTAACCGAGTTGGAATCCTCGAATTCCTGGAATCCTAGACTTCTTGGAATCCTTGAACTCGCGGGGCCTGGGCAGTAAATGCGATCAATGAACATCCAGGTGGTGACCCATCGGGTCCGGCAAGACCGGGAGACTTTGTCCTCTCGGAACCTTACCCAGACACCCTAGATCATTGGCAACCAGCTGCCGCTGCTTTCCTAGGGAGGTAGTGGCTTGAGAGCGAACCTCTTGAAGATCGAGGCAGTGGAATTCATGCGCTCGGCCATGTCGCCGCGGGACTTTCCCCGGGATGGGCTGCCGCAGGTCGCATTTGTCGGCCGGTCCAACGTCGGAAAGTCGAGCTTGCTCAACCGTCTCTTGGGGCGAAAAGGCTTGGCCAGAATCAGTTCGACACCGGGTCGGACGCGGGCCGTGAATCTGTTTCAGGTCAACCGGAACTGCTACTTCGTAGATTTGCCCGGCTACGGTTACGCCAAGGCTGGGAAGAAGGATCGGCAAGCCTGGGCTGAACTGGTTGACGACTATTGTCAGGCAGCCCTTTCTTCCGCGATGGTGGTTCACCTCGTCGATACGAAAGTCGGGGCCACTGACCTGGATGTAGAAGCTTTCGAGTATCTGGCAAGCTTCGACCCGCGTATCGTGGTCGTTGCTACGAAATCGGATCGTCTGTCACGAGGGAAAGTCTTGACCGCGTTGAAAGGCATCAATCTCAGATTGAGCCTGCAAGAAGATGAAAAGGCAATCGCGGTCTCGGCAAAAACAGGGAATGGCATGAATGAGCTCTGGAGAGAGATCGATCGCTATCTCCGGTGAGTTAAGGAAACGGATGGCCTAAATGAGGAAAAAGATGCCAAGAGCGACACACCGCAAGCCGAAGCGAGAGAACTCCGACGCGCTCGACATCAGAACCCTCAAAGAGATGAGCATCTCGGAGCTTACCGAGGTTGCGAAGAATCTAGGGGTTGAGGGTGTCGCGGGAATGCGGAAGCAGGAGCTGATCTTCAAGATCCTGCAGGCGCAGACCGAGAAGAGCGGACTGATCTTTGCTGAGGGCGTGCTCGAGTGCCTGCCGGACGGCTTCGGCTTTCTTCGGGCGCCCGAGTACAACTACTTGCCTGGGCCGGATGATATCTACGTCAGCCCGAGCCAGATCCGACGGTTCGATCTTCGAACTGGCGATACGGTTTCCGGCCAGGTTCGGCAGCCCAAGGAAGGCGAGCGCTACTTTGCTCTGATCAAAGTCGAAGCCGTCAATTTCGAGCACCCTGAGGTGTCTCGGAACAAGATTTTCTTCGACAACCTGACTCCTCTCTATCCCTTGGAGCGGATCAAACTGGAAGTCTCCGGCGATATGTCGTCTCGAGTCATGGACTTAGCGACGCCCATGGGCAAGGGGCAACGAGCCTTGATCGTGGCTCCTCCCCGCACCGGTAAGACGATGTTGTTGCAGTCTCTGGCTCACTCCATCGCCACCAATCACCCGGAAGTTCTCCTGATTGTGCTTCTGATCGATGAGCGGCCAGAAGAGGTGACGGACATGCAGCGGTCGGTTCAGGGCGAGGTCGTTTCCTCGACTTTTGATGAGCCGGCGACCCGCCACGTCCAGGTCGCGGAGATGGTCATCGAGAAGGCGAAACGATTGGTCGAGCATAAAAAGGATGTAGTGATCCTCTTGGACTCCATCACTCGCCTGGCCCGTGCCTACAACACGGTTCAGCCACCGTCTGGCAAGGTGCTTTCCGGTGGTATCGATGCCAATGCTCTACATCGCCCCAAGAGATTCTTCGGTGCCGCTCGCAATATTGAAGAAGGTGGATCCTTGACGATCATCGCTACGGCTCTGGTGGATACCGGCAGTCGAATGGATGATGTTATTTTCGAAGAGTTCAAGGGCACTGGTAACTGCGAGATTCACCTGGACCGGAAGCTGGTGGACAAGCGAGTGTTCCCGGCCATCGACATCAACCGCTCAGGGACTCGAAAAGAAGAGCTTCTGATGCCTGACGACGAGCTACGACGGGTATGGGTGCTACGCAAGGTGCTCAATCCTCTCTCCACAGTGGAAAGTATGGAACTGTTGCTCGACAAACTCTCCAAGACCAAGGCTAATCAGGAGTTTCTCGACGCCATGTCGAGGTAGTCGATACCTTGGGCAAGCTGCGGGTCGGTATTCCCGGCGAGCTCTACAGCCGACCTCTGGCCTGGGGCTTTCTCAAGGGTCACTACGAAGGGCTAATTACACCCAGTCTGCACCCTCCAGCGGTGATCGCTCAACTACTGCGTCAGAGAAACCTGGATGTTGGCTTGGTTTCCCCTCTGGATTACCAAGAGCTGGAACACCTGAAGGTCATTCCTAACCTTTGCGTTGCCTTGGCTGGACCCAGTCGTTCCGTGGTGCTGGCGATGAATCGGCCATTAGAGGAAGTCGAGAGCATCGCTGTCGAGCCGAACGGTGGAGCTACCGAAGCCTTACTCCGAATAGTCCTCTTGGAGGATCTTGGGCAGGTGCCGCCCCTCGTTCCTCACCAACCCATAGCGAGCCGCATGCTTGAGAGCCACGATGCCGCCTTGGTGACCGGCGATGCGGCTCTAAGGCTCGACGATCCAAAAGTTCAAACTCTCGACCTAGCTCAGCGCTGGTCCCAGCTGACCGGCCACCCCTGGGTGGCGTCTTTTTGGGCCTGCCGGGAAGAGGTGGCCCTCAACGATGTCACCTTCTATTTCAAGAGCAGCCTGCGATTCGGCCTTGCCGCCATGGATAGCCTCGTGCGGGAGTATGCCGCCCAGATCGATGTGGAGGTTGCCGACGTGAAAGATTCTTTGGAAAAAAGCGTTCGCTATTTACTGCGGGCAGGAGAGCTTGCGGGCCTGGAAGAATTTTACCGGAGGGCGAATCGGCTAGGATTGATGACGACGGTCCAACCACTCCGGTACATTTCCTAGTTTCCTAGTGCGTTCCTATTCCCAGGGAATATCAGGCATCTCGAGGCGCTGAAGCTCTTTCCCTCCTAACACGCTGGTCGAGAGGATCTCTTCGACATCCGCCTCTTCCACTCCCCGAAGCCAAAGGTTGTGAGGCCAAATGGCGACCACGACGCCTTGGCTACAGTGCTTGAGGCACCCGGTTCGGTTGACCATGACCCGGTCCCGAAGGCCTTGGCTGCGGACGTGGTCCTTGAACCGGTGATAGACGGCCAAGGCGTTCCGGTGGCCACAGCTCGGTTTGCGGGCACCTTCTCCACGCTCATTGAGGCAGACGAGAACTTGAAACTCCGGTTTCGCCATGTTGTTCGCTATTCTATCTGCATTCGCCATTCGACACCGGCTCGCCGAGCCGCGGATACCGTGCAAATTTGCCGTACGAATCTCGAGGTGCCGAACAAGTCCCAGAAGCAGTAGCCATAGAACGGTGCCGTCCAAGTTGTAGTGGGAGTTTTCGTCATGAGCAAACGTGTCGCCCTCGTGTTCCTGACCCTGGCTTCGCCGATGGTCCTGGGCTGCTTTTTTATCGAGCATCGTGCTTCTTTTTGGATCTTTACTCTCGTCTCGATGACCTTTCCGATTGCCCTCATCGCCCTGGGAGGTCAGAGACAGGGGCACCTTGGTCCTCTGAGAGCTCCCTTGGCCGCTCTATGGCTACTGCTTCTGGGTAGTGCTACGGCGATGTTGGTGCTCTCAGGGTCCGGTAGGCAAGTTGGATTTCTCGGTGGCCTACCCCCCGCCACCGCCGTCATGCTGGGGCTTCTTTGGCTAGCACCGCTGGTTCTGGTGGGCTGGGCCTATGCTGCTACCTTCGAGAGTTTCACTCTCACTGAGAAGGATCTGGAGCGTTACGAAGAGCTGCGCCGAGAGCAGTGTCAGGACCCTTAGCTCCATGCCGATTCTAGAAAAGCCCTTTATCGTGTTGTGGGCGTCGCTGTATTTGGCAGCGGTTCTCTTGATTGGGTTCTGGGCTGCCCGGCGGACCCAAAGCGCAAAAGATTTTTTCATTGCTGGGCAGCGAGTCGGTCTGCTAGTCACCGGGCTCGCCACCATGTCCGCTGCCTTCAGCGGCTTTGTTTTTATCGGGGGCCCTGGCCTCACTTACCGAATGGGCGTGGCTTCCCTCTTTATCTGTATTCCGGTCAGTTTCACCGCGGGTCTCCTCTGTTGGTCGGTTGCCAAGCGGCTGCGGCTCCTAGCCGGCGTTCGGGAGGTCTTCACGATCCCGGATGCCTTCTTCTATCGGTTCCAGTGTCGGCGTACCAGTGGTCTGGCGGCAGTCGCCATTGTCTTTGGCACGGTGGCCTACTTGGGAGCTCAGCTGCTGGCCATGGGGCGGCTGATCGAGGCGATCTTTGGGACACGGGAGCTTTTTGGGCACTGGAGTCTAGCTATCGCCATGACCCTAGGCCTGGTGGTTGTCTTGACCTATTCGGTTGCCGGAGGCATGGTCGCGGGAGTCTATACGGACCTCTTTCAAGGAGCCCTGATGGTCGTGGCGGCGGGAGGGGTTTTCTACTACGCCATGAAGGCGGGGGGAGGTCTGGGCTCGATCGCCGAGACCATCGCCGGATCAGATCGGTTCGGCCCCGAGTTCTTAGACCCTCTCGGTAGCGTACCGATTTTTACCGCTCTCGGCTTTTTCTTTGTCTTCGGACTGGGAAACCTCGGTCAACCTCATATGTTGCACAAGTTCTATATGCTGGACGACCCTCGCAAGCTGAAGTGGTTTCCTCTGCTACTGGGTTTCACCCAATCCGCCTGCGTGCTGATTTGGCTCGGCATCGGCCTGGCGGTACCGGCGCTAGTCGTGGGAGGTCGTTTGGCGCCTCTAGAGCGTCCGGATGACGCAGCACCAGCCTTTCTACTGAATTTTGTTCCCGAAATGCTGGCGGGTCTAGTATTCGCCGGCGTGTTAGCAGCCATCATGTCGAGCGCCGATTCTTTCGTCAATATAGCCTCGGCTGCCTGGGTGCGGGATTTACCTCGTGCCTTGGGTCGGCCAATCGCCAACGAACTCGCTTGGGGGCGCGTGGCGACGATCGGTACGGCGGGTCTCGCCGCTGTGGTGGCCTACTTCTACGGCGACCTCATCGCCTTGTTGGGGACGTTCGCCTTTGGGACTTTTGGGGCTGCCCTGGGGCCTGCCTTGGCGATTGGCCTAAATTGGAAAAGGGTGACGGCGGGCGCTGCTTCTGCATCGATTCTTACCGGCATGAGTCTCAATATCGCTCTCGAGCTCCTGCAGCGCCAGTCGTTATTTCCTTCCCTTCCGGCGATTCCCTTCGCTCCCGGAGTCTTGCCCACCGCGGTCTCCTTGGCGGCCTCTTTCACGGTTCTCCTGGCTGTGAGCTGGTGGCAGGGAACGGAAAACGGCGAGGTCCAGGACCCCGCCGTTCGAGAAGTGATGGAAATGTGAACCGCCTCGAGGCGGATAGAGTCGGGACTGCTCTCCGAGTCAGACCTCGAACTCGACTCCCTGAGCTAGGGGAAGCTCCGTTCCCCAGTTGAGGGTGCAGGTCTGGCGGCGCATATACGCCTTCCACGAGTCGGATCCGGCTTCTCGGCCACCGCCGGTGTCTTTCTCGCCTCCAAAAGCTCCACCGATTTCGGCTCCGGAGGTGCCGATGTTGACGTTGGCGATGCCGCAGTCGCTACCAGTCGCTGCTAGGAACCTCTCGGCGGAACGCATATTTAGCGTGAAAATTGCCGACGACAACCCCTGGGGGACCGCGTTGTGGATGGCGATGGCCTCATCGAGGTCATCGAACTCCATGATGTAAAGAATGGGAGCGAAGGTTTCATCGCAGACCATGGGAGTTTGTTGGTCGATCTCGACCAGAGTTGGCTCCACGAAGAACCCGGGGCCATCGAGGCTTTTGCCACCGCAGAGAATTCGGCCTCCCTGCTCCTGAACCCGCTCCAAGGCCTCTAGCATGCCGTCCACTGCTTTTTGATTGATCAGTGGGCCCATGAGGACGTTGTCCTCGAGGGGATCTCCGATCCGGACAGAACCATAGGCCTGCACCAAGCGCTCTTTCATTTCCTGAGCGATGCCCTTCTGTAGAAAGAGGCGGCGGGTGGTCGTGCAGCGCTGACCAGCAGTGCCGGCAGCTCCAAAAAGCACTCCACGAAGGGCCAGGTCGAGATCTGCATCATCCATCACCAAGAGGCCGTTGTTGCCGCCAAGCTCCAGGAGGGAGCGACCCATTCGAGCTGCCACCGCGGCGCCGACCTGTTTGCCCATACGCACCGACCCGGTGGCCGAGATGAGCGGGAAGCGGGTGTCGGCCACCAAGGCCTCTCCCACCTGCTCCACACCGCCGATGGCTAGATTGAAAATTGCCGGAGCGTCGTTCTCTTCGAGTACCCTCTGAGCGATGCGGGTCACCGCAAGGGAAGTCAGGGGAGCTTCTGGTGAGGGTTTCCAGATCATGGAGTTTCCGCAAACCGCGGCCACCATGGCATTCCAGGCCCAAACAGCCACTGGAAAGTTGAAGGCGGTAATGATCCCCGTCGGTCCCATGGGGTGCCATTGCTCGTACATGCGGTGCTGCGGCCTTTCCGAGTGCATGCTCTTGCCGAACAGCTGGCGAGACATCCCCACGGCGAGGTCCGCCATATCGATCATCTCTTGGACTTCCCCCAAGCCCTCGCTCAGTGTCTTGCCAACCTCGAGAGTCACTAGACGACCGAGCTCATCCTTTTGCTTCCTCAGGGCGTCTCCCAACTGGCGAACGACCTCTCCTCGCTGAGGGGCCGGCCAGGTACGCCACGCCTCGAAGGCCTCTATGGTCACCTGGGCGACTCGTTCGTATTCATCGGCGGAGGCCATTCGGACAGAGGCGATGGCTTCTCCGGTGGTCGGGTTGATGGATTCGATGCGGGGCCCGGTGGTTTCGATCCACTCGCCGGCGTAGGCGCCGTGGTTATCGGAGGTTAGCTGAAAAGCTTGTAGCAACTGGAGTACTTCGTCGTTGGTGCGTTGATTCATTGGAATCTCTCCTGGTCCTATTCTCGTCGCTTTGACCCGTGCAGCGGAAGCAGTCCGGAATTCATGCTGGACCATCCACTCCACAGGGTTATTTGTTTGATATCTCGAGGGTCTTCTGCCTTTTCCATCGCGAAGCTCTCCGAGGGATAGCGTTACTGCGGATTCGGTGGCTGCGGGTTCGGTGACTGCGAATCCGGTTGCTAAGAATCCGATTGCTGGGAACTCGGAGTGATCTTCGCTAGGAAGGAAAGGCTGCTGAAGACTCAGAGTCTCTCAATTCTACTCGTTGTGAGAACCTTTCGGCATCGTGAAGAAACGCGACCCTAGTCGCGGCGCCTAACGGGCTCGCCAGCGATGGCCGTTCGGTTTCTTCCCGTTTCTTTGGCAACATACATTGCAGCATCGGCCAGACGCAAGAGGGTACTCTTGGTCTGGTCTGGAGTCATGGCGTCATCGATGTGCCGATGCAAGGTAGCGACGCCCACAGAACAGGTCAGACCAGATAGATTGAGGGTCTCTGGTTGGATCTCTCCCGGTGCTGTGCAAAAGAGAGTCTCCGGCATCTCCCGTCGGAGCTTCTCGGCAACGTCGACCGCTTCATCGAGATCGGTACCCTGAAGGACGAGAACGAACTCGTCGCCCCCATAGCGGGCAGCAATCTTGTTTTGCCCGGAGATCAACCTCCTCAACAGCTCGCCGACTTCCTGCAGAACCTGGCTTCCGGCGAGGTGGCCATGGGTGTCGTTGACCCTCTTGAAATAGTCCAGATCGATGAAAAGGACGGAGAGATCATCGCCGCTGGCGACGCAGGACTTGATGGCTTGAGAGAGGGCTATGTGGAGAAACCGGTCATTGTGGAGGCCGGTTAGATTATCCCGTTTGGCGATCTCTTGGGCTTGTCGTCCGTCGAGGACGTTCTGGATGGATATGGAGATATACCCAGCAAAAATCTCCAGCAGGTTCCGATCCGCTTCACCGTAGCCGGTCGCTCCCTTGCGATTGATGAGCTCCAGAACGCCACAGACTTCCTTTTCGATGCGAATTGGAATGGCGATCAGTGACTCGGTGGTGTACTGGGTGGTCTCATCGATGCGCGAATAGAAAAATCGGTCGCTGCGGACATCCGGCGTGCAGTAGGTATTGCCAGTGAGGTACACATGGCCGGCAATGCCCTGGGCCGCAGGGATACGGGTGCCCACCAGGCCAGAGGACTTGTCGCCGAAGGCCGCGATGAAAGTAAGGCGGCCCTTTCGCCGATCGACGGCTTTGACCATCGGGTCGTCGAGAAGGATCGAGCCCGCTGCAGAGGGAACGAATTCGTTGGCTTTGCGAAGAACCTCAATGAGATTCTCCACAAGATTCAGTTCTAAGGGGAAGTAGGGCCGCACACGGAGTCGCTTGAGAAAGCTCTCCAATTGCTCGGGTTCCAAGCAATGAAACGTGTCCGAGTTTCCTTGTGCCCGAGCCGAAGCCTCGGTAGACAAAGAAGGCGGCAATTCAGAAGTTCGCTGAGCCAAAGGAAATTCACCAATACTGATTAAGCTTCAAGATATCAGAAGGAAGTGGTGACGGCCAAGGGCGTCGGTAACTTGGCCTTGGTTTCTCACCGGATTCGCTACCGGAATCGTTACGAGACGGCGTAGCTGCCTGTGGATTCGAGGACTTCGCTCTGAGACCGACGAAGAGGTGTCTCAGTACGACGAGAGATGGATTCGAGGAGAAGGACGCCACAGATACCAGTAGATCCGTGGCTTGAATAGTCAGTTGGGTAGAAAGTCGGGTAGAAACTCCCTAGAGAGCAACGGCTGGTAAATCTTCTTGGGGGGGGCGATGCCTTCGCCTGCGGCGAATATTTTCTGTTGGGTCTTGATTCCTGATACCGTTTGCCGCGCTATGCCACGTCTTCTCAAGGCTTTAGGCCAACACCATCTGATTCACGGCGGTTTGTGCGCTCCTCTGGTCAGATTTCTACAGCCAGCGAATTCTTCCGTGTTGGAAATTGGTCCGGGCGGAGGAGTCTTGACAGAGGTCTTGCAGGAATCAGGTGCTAAGACCTGGGCCTGGGAGCTGGATCCGGCCTGGGCCTTCGAGTTGAGGCGGAGGTTGGGCGCAGCGGTGCCCGTGGTGATCGGAGATGCGCTGGCGTTACCCTGGGAATTCCTGCCCGAAGGCACCCTCGTTGCTGGAAATCTTCCCTACCAGGTGAGTACCGCGATTATTCAGCGGGTCATTGAGCAGCATCTCCGGGTGCCTCGAGCCGGTTTTTTGGTGCAGAGAGAGGTCGCAGAGAGACTCGCCGCGACCCCCCGCAGCAGTGACTATGGCGCCTTGTCGATCCTGGTTCAGGCGCGTGCGGAGGTGAGAATTCTCGGACACCTCAAGCCGGGGAGCTTTCGGCCTCCGCCCAAGGTCGACAGTGCCTTCGTTGGATTGACTCTTCGCTCTCCGCCTCTTCCGGAAGAGGAGATGCCCGAGTTGGCTCGCCTGGTTCGCTTCGCCTTTGGCCAGCGTCGCAAAGTCCTGCGGAATTCCCTGGCGGCAGGCTTGGGGAAACCTTTGGCAGCTGCTGTCACTGCGAACCTGCCGCCAAAAGTCAGGGCCGAAGAGCTCGACCTGGCTGATTTCCTACGACTTCACCAAGCGGTTCGGAAAGAGCGAGGGCTGGCAGGGTAGGAAGCTCTGCTGGGCTGTGCGCCGTGGTATTCTGCTTCGCTCATAGACACCGGAGAACGCCCATGATCAACGCTACGAAATCCTCTCCTCGCTCGGCTGACGATGAAGTGCCAGCGCCTGCAGGGGCATCGGTTCCTGCGCCGTCCAGCGAATCCCTGCCGGCCCAAGCCAAGGCCTCTAGCGGCACCGCCGCTGATAACAATGCTGGTAGAAACACTGCCGCACAGAACGCAGTGATCGAACCGGCCGAGCGAGCTGCCTGTATTGAATACGCTATTCGTGATGTGGTCGTGCCAGCGACCGAGCTCGAGGCGAAGGGGCACCGCATCCTCAAACTCAATATCGGTGATCCCCTCGCTTACCCAGGGCTACCCACCCCCGAGCCTATGATCGAAGCCTATGCAGCAGCTTTGCGGCACCAAGAGAATGGTTATTCTCCTTCCTACGGTCTGCCGGCCCTGAGGCAGGCGATCGCTGCAGACGAGCAGAACAAGGCGAATGGTGGCTGGAGCTGCAGGGAAGAGGATGTTTATGTGACCACGGGTGTCACGGAAGGGTTGCAGCTGCTGTTTTCTGCGTTTCTCCATCCAGGAGACAAGGTCTTGGCACCAGGGCCCCACTACCCTCCGTATATGGCTTATCCGCAGATGTTTCAAGGTTCGACCGTCGAGTATCGTTTGGACCCAGACCACGGTTGGCGGCTGGATCTCGAGGATGTGCGGGCCAAGATGGACGAAAAGGTCAAGTTGTTGGTGGTGATCAATCCCAACAACCCGACCGGCGGCATAGCCAGCCGCGAGACCTTGATGGAGTTGTTGGAAATCGTTCGTCAATGGCCCCAGTGCACCATCATCTCGGACGAAATCTACGACGGTCTCAACTACTCCGACTCTCATGTCTCCCTGGCGTCTCTATCTCCTGATGTACCGGTGATTACATGCAATGGGGTTTCAAAGGTCTACTATGCCCCGGGTTGGCGCATTGGCTATCTCGCGTTGCACGATCCCCGCGGACGCCTCGAAAAGGTGCGGGACGCCCTCGAGAAGCTCCTGAGAAGCCGTTTGTGTGCTTCCACGCCTGCCCAACTGGGGTACCTGGCTGGTTTGACGGGGCCGAAGGATTGGATGCTGGAATACCGGCACCGGTTGCTGCAGCAGCGGGACTATTGCATGGAGCGCATCGCCGCCCTGGACGGGATGGAAGTCGAGGAGCCCGGCGGATCTTTCTATATGTTCCCCAGGCTCACGCATCCCCGCTGGGCTACCGACGACAAGACCTTCGTCCTCGATCTCCTCCACCAAGAGAAGGTCCTGTTGGTCCATGGCTCCGGCTTCAGCCAGCAATATGGTACGGGCTTCGTGCGCCTTGTTTTTCTGCCTCAAGTCGATGTTTTGGAACAAGCTTTCGATGGCATCGAGCGTTTCTTGGCCAGCAGCTAGCCCTACCGGTAGCTCAGGGAAGATTGGCAGGGGAGGAGCTTTCGATGGCTCGAGTCTCCCCGCTCGCCTTTGACCTGTACATGGTTGGTGCCAGACACTTCCTTATTTAAAGACTGGATGGAGCGATCTTCTCCTAAGTGAGGGCAAGTTCCGTCTGAAGGTACTCCCAGGAGACCAGATAGATGGAACCTGTCGACAGGGGCGAGGTCGCTGAGTAGCGGTGTTGTCCCTGGGGTGATCTCGGGTTATTCGACCTCTGGCCCGGAACTGATTGCAAGACCTCTTGAAGAGGTACTCAATGGGAGAATGGGCATGAGAACAAAGGTATTGATCGCAGTCTTGTGGGCCGTCTTTGTGATGACCTCTGCTGGGCACGCCGGTGCCGAGGCACCGGCAGAAGCCGCGATCGAGCCGGCTGAAACCCAATTGGAGCCAGCGCAAGGCGAGTCTGTCGACTTACCGTGGTTGCACCAAGATTTTCTGGGTGCCCTCGAACAGCATGGCGACCCTGGGCGGGTTCCTTGTGAAGAAGGGCGAGAAGGAGCCTCGAGATGTGTGCAAATCGAGTGGTGCTGCAAGCCCACCGGGAACTGTTCGAAGGTTGATCCCGTCGAGTGCGCTGCCGATGGTGGCACACAGCACGCAACGGAAAACGCTTGCTACAACGACGTCAACTGCTGACGAATCCGTTTTTTTGGGAATCTATTTCAGTTTAGGCCGTGGTTCCGTGTTGTTGCGGCCCACGGCTTTTTTCTGATTCGATCAGGATCTGGCAGGCAAGGGGGGAAGTTCGAGCCCTCAAAGGTCGATCAGCTCAGCCCACGATTTCTGTATCCAGCCCTGCTGACCATCGGGAAGGGAGATCCGCAGCCACTCGGGGCGCTGGTCTTCGAGTCGAACTTCGGTGCCTGCATGTAGTTTGAAGCGGACCGCCTCTTCGAGGTTTGGACCGTTGAAGACATCGACTTGTTGAGGCACGATGACGGCAATTTGCCGCGGAAGGAATTGACGTATTAGCAAGGAGCTACCCGTGACAAGAAGCACGATCAGTAGCGAAATCACCAGCCAGCGCAGAATCTCGGATTCGGATCGGGTGAGCCTGAAGGCCAGTGCCGTCCAGAAAAGCAGGTTGATCAACAAGACAACCCGAGCTAGCTCCCCTCGACTGAGCCCGTAGTGCCAGAAGAGCAAGGTCGACTGCACAGCAGAGGGCTCCGGGGGGGCGATGGCGTCGCGGCTGCTCTTGCGGGCGAAGGAGAGATTCGCTTTGACATCTTGGTCTCGAGGCAGGACCGCCAGACTTCGGCGGTAAGAGGCGACTGCCCGGCCCAATTCACCGTTGCGTAGGTAGGCGTTCCCCAAATTGTAGAGGAGGTGTCCGGCCTGTGAGTCCCGACTGAGGAGCTCGTTGTACCCAGCGATGGCTTCCGCAGGGTTTCCCGCTTCATAGGCAGCATTGGCGTTGATGAAAATTTCCCCCGATTCCTGCGTTGGCTCGGTCCGAACCTTCGATTCTTCGGAATCGTCTATGGAGAGGAGAGGTGTTTCTTCCATCTCTTCCCTCGCCTCGATAGGGGGCGACTCTTCCTGCAAGGAGGAAGCATCGGAGTCGAAGGAGGAGGCTTGGAGAGGGAACAGACCCCAGCAGCTGGCCGAGACGATCAGGGCTGCGAGGAGCAACACTCGGTTCATCATAGATGTCCTTCCAGCTGCTTGACGAGGCTTTCGATGCGCTCCCGGAGAGTACCGGTTTCTACATCACCGGCGCCATATTGAGACGCTTCGAACCCTTCCAGAAGCTGACGGGTTTGCGTAGCGAGCTCCTCGTTCACTCCTTTTGCAGTGAGGTGGTTCTGGGCTTCCTGGGGAGTCAGAGCGCTGCCCTCAATATTGAGTTTGTCGCCGATGTAGGTCCTCAGGATGAGGGATGCTTGCGGAGCTGAAGCCGTTCCCGCGTCCATCTCACCGAGGTTTTTCTGAGCGGTTTTTAGGGCTCGTTTGCGGCGTTTCAGGCCACTATCCAGCGCAAACTTGCGTCGTTGCCTCTGCGCGGCGAACAAGCCTAGAAAGGCCACCATGGGGACTGCGAGGCCCACCGTGAGGGTGGGGGTAGTGGCTCCGAAGGGCGGGCGAGCGACTGCATCGAGACCCTTGTGCAGCGGCAGAATATCGTCCGCCAAGATCTTCACTGCGACCTTTCCCGTGGTCGGGGCTACCGATTCGGTAAGGCGAAGGTCTTCCTCGCCTTCCGCTGGGCTGACTTGAAGGGTGATGGCGGAGGAAGCAGCGGTGCGGTAGGAGCCGGCCTCCGGATCGAAATAGACCAGGCGAGCGCTGGGAATAGTGAGCTCTCCGACCTCGAGGGGCACCATCGCCTTGCTGAACAGCCTTCGCCCGGAGAGGCCAGAGTCGGTGCGGCTCGTCGAGCTCGTGGGTTTGTCATCGTAGATTTTGAAACCGGACAGCTCTCCGAGGGAAGGCTCACCGATCATTTGAACATTGCCACGTCCAGAAACGGTGAGACTCAAGGTCGCGGATTCTCCCACCCGAAGCTGGTTCTTGTTGATTTTCGTGGAGACTTGAAACTGGCCTACCAAGCCGGAGAAACCGGAAGCTGCTGCGGGTAAGGGACGGACTTCGATGCCAATGGGCTTGGTGCGCAGCACCTTCGTCTGGGCATTTGTGGCCCCGAAGAAGTCGTCGAACAGGCTTCGGGAGCGCCTTCGGCTGCGTACCATGACCTGACAAGTGAGCTCGGAAGCGGGAATTGTCAGCTGGCCCGCTTCTTGGGGGAAAAGGGCCTTACGAATCTCGTGGACGACATATTGTTGGCCGTTGACGGTGGTTTGATACTGCTTGGCCTCGCCTAAGTCTTCGCTGAGAAAGCCACTGAAGTCCTGCGGCCCTAGTTGAGCATCTCCAACTTGCACCTTCCGGTAGAAGCGCCAGGTGTAAAGGATCTGCTGACCCACATAGGGTTTGTCGTCGGACACCTTTGCGGTGACGAAGACGTCGCGGCTATCCTGCGGTTGAGCAGCAGCGTCCAGAATTCTCACTCGGATGGTGTTGCTCTGGTAGGTCTTGCCGCTGATCTCTACGGTGGCGGGTCCAATGGTGAAGGTGCCGGTTCTTTTGGGAACCAGGATGTAGTTGTGGGAGATGCTCGAGCTTCTCCTTCCGTTGGTGATACTCACCTGGCTGGAGGATCTACGAGGGATGACGGAAAAGTCCGGCAGTTCCGGTAGAACGGGTACGGAGCCACTGGATTCAGAAACGGTGAGGGTTAGAAGAAGCTGGTCTTGGGTCGTCGCTTGGGTCCGGCTGATATTTGCCTTCAGCCCTTGCCCTTCGGCGGCAGGGGCGAGGACAGCCAAGGCGAAAGCGAGCACGACCCAAGGCTGCCACCAGACCTGGGTCCTGTGACCGTGACCGGCTGCTCCGGTGAGACGAGGAAGTGCGAGGCGAACAAGGCTGCGGTTAAGGTATGCCGCTCCTGACGGGTGTTTTTGCCCTGGGCTCATCTCTACCAATCCTTCGCCGGCCGGCTGCGACGGCCTCGCTGATCCGGTTTTCCTTTTTCAGGACGACCTTCTTCCAGCCCCTGGAGATAGCGCTCCGCCTCTTCCGGAGTCAGCCCCTCGGGAGCTTCCTGGGCCTGAGCCTCTTCTCCCTCCTGGGGCTGTGGTGGCTGCTGACCATCGGTAGGCTGCTGGTCTTGGGCATCGGGAACTCCATCACCGTCGGTATCCTGCTGGTTGGGGTCGGTCTCGCCTTCGTCGACTCTCCCGTTGCGATTCTCGTCCTCCTGACCGTCAGGTAGGCCGTCTCCATCGGTATCAGGGTTCTGAGGATCCGTCGGATTCTCGGCGTCTTTTTCGACTTGGTCTGGAAGTCCATCCTGATCGCTATCTTGACCGCCTTGCTGTTGCTGCTCGCCCTGTTGATTCTGGTCTTGGGGTTGGTCTCCCTGTTCCCCTTGTTCCCCCTGCTGGTCCTGCTGCTGCTCGCCGTCCTGCTGTTGCTGCTGTTGCTCTTCCTGGCGTTTCTGGTTCTCTTCGTGGCGGCGGCGGATTTCGTTGCGGACGAATTCCAGGTTGAACTTGGCATCCTCATCATCCGGGTCGAGATCGAGAGCTCCTTTGTAGAGCTCTACGGCGTCTTCTAGCTTCCCTTGACGGAAGGCACAATTACCGAGGCTGTAAAGGGCTTGCTCTCGAACGACCGGGTCTCCAGCCAAGGCTGCGCTACCAAAGGCCTTCTCGGCCTCCGGGTAGTTTTTCATCTTGTAGTGGCTATTGCCGATGTTGAGAGCCAGCTCGGGGTCTTCTGGCCGTTCCACCTGGTCGTCGATAAAACCTTGCAGAGCCTGGTCGTAGATCGCCGCTTCGTAAGCTTCATAGGGACTGTCGAATTGCTGGGGAGACGTATTGGTGATTGCTGGCGCCGGATCGCTGGAAGCTTCCGGCGGGGCTCCTTGATCTGCTGAGGCCGGCTCCGGGGGAGCGGTCTGAGCCCAGATCGGCGCCCCGAGAGAAGAGCAGACCGCCGCCATCACGATCAGCGCTAGGCCTCTAGTTGGCTTGCCGATTCGGCGGCGAGTTCCTGGCGAGGGCCCTGCACGGTGGTGAAGAATCTCAAGCACGGGTCGTTCCTCCACGGCGCCACCTTTCGGAAATCAGCGGTTCCAGCATGAGAGCCATCAAAGCGAGTGCTAGGACCCACTGGAATCTTTCTTCCCAACGTTGCCGGCGTTTGGAGCCAAGCTCCTGATCTTCCAAGGTCGCCTTGATGCCTTGGGAATAGATCTGTTCCAGGTCGACATCCCCGGTGACCGACCGGACATAGCTACCGCCGGTTTCCAAGGCGACCTTTTGCAGGGTTGTCTCATCGAGTCTGGAGAGCACGATGTTGCCTTGCCGATCGCGGCGAAATCCACCGCCTGGAGCAGGAATGGGGGCTCCTTCGTCACGACCGATGCCAATGGTGAAGATGCGGACTCCAGCGACCTTCGCCTTCTTGGCGGCAGTCAGGGCGCTATTCGTGTGATCTTCGCCGTCGGTGATCAACACCACCGCGCGAGACGGATGCGAAGCTCCTTCGAAGGCTTCCAGAGACGAGTCGATGGCATCGCCCAAATTCGTACCCTTGACCGGGATGAGGTCCGTGGAAATGGCGTCGAGGAAAATCTCTGCGGCGCTGTAATCGAGGGTCAAAGGGCACTCGATGAAGGCGGTGCCGGCAAAGGCAATCAATCCGATGCGGTCGCCCTCCATGAGGCGCAGCAGGTCGGTGATCTCTCGTTTGGCTCTCTCGAGACGGCTCAATTTGCCGCCGGACTCCGCGTCCTCCACCAGCATACTGTCCGAGACATCTAGTGCTACGACGATGTCTACCCCTTCTCGTTTCACCTCTTCCCAGGTGAATCCATAGCGCAGTCCGGCCAAGGCGAGAATGCCTGCGGTGAGGCCGAGGAGCACGAGGGCAGCCTTGAAATACTGCCGCGGCCGGCTCACGCCCGAGGTCAGCCGAGCCAACATTTCCGCCGAAGCAAATCGGCGCAGCAGCCGAGTCTTGGTGCGAAAGGAATAGATGTAGAAGGCCAATAATGCCGGCACCAACCACAGAGCCCACAAAGACGGTGGGTCTCCTACCTGAACTTCCGAGCAGCCAGTTAGGAGGAGCATTGGAAGAGCCTTCTGTCCAGCTCGTAGCACAGCCCTTCCGCGACCCTGTTGCCGGCCTTTTTCGATCGGCTCGATCTTTTCCGTTCTCATCATGGCAGCTTCCTGAAGCGGGTTCCCAAGAGCAGCACCTCCAGTAGGAGGAGTACTAGGGCCGGAATCACGAACCAGCGAAAGCGCTCGTTGTACTCCATGTAGGTGTCCATGGTGATCTCGGTCTTCTCCAACTCATCGATCTGGTCGTAGATGGCTGCCAAGGCGTTCTTGTCCTCGGCCCGTTGGTACAAGCCTCCGGTGGTTTCCGCCACCTTGGTCAGAGTTTCCTCGTCGATCTCCACGTGTTCGTAGACCACCTGTTTGCCGAAGAAGGAGTCCACCAGGAATGGCGCTTTGCCTCGGGTGCCCGCGGCGATGGCGTAGATCTTGATACCGAAAGTCTTGGCGACTTCCGCCGCTTTGAGGGGGCTGAGGGAACCGGCGTTGTTGCGTCCATCGGTCAGCAGAATGATGACCTTCGATTTGGCTTCGGAGTCCTTCAGGCGTTTGACCGCCGTGCCCAGAGCGGAGCCGATGGCTGTTCCCGCACCTGCCATGGCGATCTCGACCCGCTCCAAGAAGGTAGCGACGATGCCGTGATCTAGCGTCAGGGGACATTGAGTGAAGGCTTCGTTGCCGAACACCACGAGACCGACTTGATCATTCTCCCGCTTCTTGACGAAGTCGACGACCACCGATTTGGCGACTTCCAATCGGTTGCGTCTCTGAGCGATGGCTCTCTCCGCATCCAAATCGAGAGCCAGCATGCTCTCGGAGGTGTCCAGCACCAGAACGATATCGATGCCCTCGGTGCGCACGTGAGTTTGCTTGCGGCCCGTTTGAGGGCGAGCAATGGCCAGGACCAATAGGGCCACAGTGACCAAGCGCAGTCCCATGACCAGTCGCCGCAGTAGGAGGGAACGAGATGGTTTCAGCCGCTGCAGAGGCTGAATATTGGAGAAGCGAACGGCAGCAGCCCGCCGCCGTTTTGTGGCCAGCCAAGGAAGGACCAACCAGGCAGCAACCCACAGCAAATAAGCCGGAACGAGAAACCACAGGAGCCCGAAATCGGAGAAGAAAAGGTCGCTCATGCCGCCTGTTCCCGGGAGGAGTTGTCGTCTTTGGTCGGTGGCTCGGACTCGGTGGTGCCCGACGAATCTTCTGCAGCCATCTCGAGCTCGCTCTCCGTCGGCCGAGTCGCTTCGACAAAGCCGAGGGCGCTCTCGTAGGTGTTCTTGATGTCTTCTTCGGTCGGGGTCTGGTCGGCAAATTTGACCTGATCCGTGTGAAGCAGGAAGCTGCGGAGATCCTCTGCCGGCTGTTGGGAAAGCTGTGGCAGGAGCTCGAGAGCAGGAAGAATTTCTTCGGTGGTGAGGTCGGTGGCATTGAGTCCGAAGCGCCCCTCCACGTAGTTGCGAACCACCTCCGAAATCTGAAAATAGAACCTACGAACGGCCTCGGCATCTTCGAAGTTGGTGTCTCTCAGCTCATCGAGGGCCCGAAAGGCCAGCTCGTGAGCCGGTACCGGAGGCACGACCTTAGCGGGGCGTCGCCGCCACCAGAGGAAGAGGGCTATGGCTGCTGATAGAGCGAGAATGCCAGCGCCGATCCAGCCCCAAGGCTGCTGGTCCTTCACCTGGCGTAAGGGTTTGACGTCGCGGATGTCGGCCGACTCGACGCCGTCTTCCGGAAGCACGGATTCTACTTCTACGAAGATGGCCGAGGTCTCCACCGTTTCCACGGTTCGAGGTCTCATTGTGACCTCCTCTTCTGCCTCAGTCTCAGCTGCCTCAGTCTCAGCTGCCTGCTGCTCTTCCAGGGGCGCTGCTGCGACGATCGGGGAGTAGCTCACGGCTACTGGAGGCAAGACATAGGAGCCAACCAGGTCCGCTCGCAGCTTGTACCAGCGTTCCTCCACGATCCGTCCTTCCGCCTCCCTAGTGTCTTCCTTGCCCAGGTCGGTGATACGAAACCCGGCAATTTCGGCTCCAGGCTCCGGTATGTCGACCTCCAAAGAAGCGTCGTAGTCGACCGTCACGGTGTAGGTGATGATGTCCCCCGTGGTGGCTACGGCCCGATCCACAGCAGCCTGGGTCTCCACGGGAGCCTTGGGTTCCTCGACGGCGACGGGGGCTGGGGCCTCCGCGCAGGCGACGACCATGGCGAGAGCCACCACCAGGAGGTTTTGAAATCCTCTGGTCTTAGGGAGCATCTTTGCCCTCCGGGCTCGTCATGCGTTCCGGGAAGAGCTCTACGTCGTCGGTGGCCAGCTCCGCTTCGATCATTGAGTTGTAGGCGGCCTGCATTTTGAAGATCCGGTAATCCCGTTCCACTGCCGAGCGCATTTGCTCAAAGCTCAGGGGAGGCCGATCACCGGCCCCTTGGCCCGCTTGGTTAGGCCCATCAGGTCCTCCGGAGCTCTCTTGGTAGCGGGCCGCATTGGCTTCGAAATAAGTCTTGAGGTCCGCCTCATCCACTTCGATCTTGCCCAGGACTTCTCGTTCTACGAAGCGACTCACCGCTAATTGTTTGAGCAAGGCCGCATGACGTTGACGCACTTCCGGGTCATCGTCGTATTGGAGTCGGGTCGCCTTCCGCCAGATCAGCTCATCGGCAACATATTTCTTGAGTAACTCGCCACGCCGGGCTGGGTCAGCAAAGGCCCGGGCCGCTTCCGGAGGCAGGTCATCGAGAGTCCTCTCGACCTCGGAGCGGCGAATCTCATTTTCACCGATGCGGGCCACGATGGGGTCTGCTTCAGAGCGTTGGACCGGATCCGCGGCGAGTTGAACCCGGGAGCTCAAGGCCGCCTTGGCGGCGTGGTGGCGACCGAGTCGCTCCAGGCAGTGGACAATCTTCTGTCCAACTTCTCCGGCGAGACTCCCGGCGCCGAGGGCTTCCGCTTCGTAATACCACCTCAGAGCCCTTTCGTACTGGCCCCGATCGAGGTAGGTGGTCCCTAGGGAATAGGCGATCTTGGCGCGGGCTTCGCCGGACGATTGGCCGGATCCCAAGTATTTCTCGAAGAGGCTCGCCGCTTCATCAAAGGCGCCGGCCGCCTTGAGCTTGCTGGCTACTTGACGATCTCTCTCCGCTTCCGCAGGGGACGTCCCGCCCTCGGAGCGCGAGTACAACCAGGCACCGAGCCCCAAGAGCAGGAGAAGGTTGAGCACCAGGAGAATCCGTACGGTGCGGTCGGGCCGGGGGCCCTCGTCGGTATGGGGTGGACGTCTAAGCTCCATCACGGCAAGCAATTCCTTCGAAGAGTCGGTAGCGTGAGCCTGGGGGAGGCCGGGGGCACTGAGCGAGAGAGGGTCATCTCCTTCGCTCCCTTGAATGGAAATACCGCACCAAGGACTCCACGTAGTCGGGGTCGTCAGCTCTCACCGCCACTTCACCGGCACCTGCGGAGCGAAAGAAATCGTTGCGGTTGGTGCGCTGGTCGTGGCTCAAGAGGCGGAATCCGTCGGTGACATTCTTGTCGTAGGTGTCGATCAGAATGGTCTCACCGGTCTCGGCGTCCTCCAACTCGAGGATACCGATACGAGGCATCTCCATCTCCCGCTGATCTCCGATGGTGACCGCGGTGACGTCATGGCGGCGAGAAACGACTCGCAAGCGGTCCGAGAAGCCCTCGTCGAGGAAATCCGAAATGATAAAAGCCACTGCCCGGCGGCGAGTGACTTTGCTCATATATTCGAGAGCCCCTTCCAGATCCGTGGCTCGCCGGCTGGGGCGGAAAGTCAGGATGTCCCGGATGACCCGCCAAACATGGGCGCGGCCTTTCTTGGGCGGAATATAGTGCTCGATGCGATCAGAAAAGATGATCAGGCCGACTCGGTCATTGCTCTTGATCGCGGTGTAGGCCAAGAGCGCTGCCACCTCTGCGGCGACTTCGTTCTTGAGCTTGGTGCCACTGCCGAAGGCGCCGGAGGACGAAACGTCGACCAACAGCATGACGGTGAGCTCACGTTCTTCCCGGTGAACTTTGACGAAGGGAGCGCTCATGCGAGCAGTGACGTTCCAGTCGATGTGGCGAATATCGTCTCCGGGTTGGTACTCTCGTACCTCCTCGAACTCCATACCTCTACCCTTGAAGGCACTCTCGTATTCGCCAGCGAAGACCTCGTTGACGACCCGTTGGGTACGGATCTGAATCGCCTTGATTTTCTGGAACAGCTCCGGGGAGAGGGCCGCATCCAGGTCTACCTCATGATGACCTGTTTCCACCGGTTTCATAGGGTAGACCTCGAGCTAGCTCCGAGCGGCCTTCCAGGAAAAGCAGCTTCATTGAACGACAACTTGGACATGGTCTCTAGGGCACGTCGACAGTGTTGAAGATCTCTTGGATCAAATCGTCGGAGCTCAGGTCCTGGGCTTCCGCTTCGTAGGAGACCAGGAGCCGGTGGCGCAGGACATCCGGTCCCACGGTCTTGACGTCCTGCGGAGTGACGTAGGCCCGTCCAGCGAGAAAGGCTTGTACCTTGGCGGCTCTGGCGAGAAAGATACTGGCGCGAGGAGAGGCGCCGTAGTCGATGAGCTTCTCGAGTTTTTCCAGCCGGTAGGCGGCGGGTTCGCGGGTGGCAAATACGATGTCGACGATGTAGTCCTCGATCTTCTCGTCCAAGTAGACCTGGTCGGCTACTTCCCGCATAGCCTTGATCTCATCCGGAGTGAGAATCGACTCGACCTTTGGCTGATGGCGGTTGGCCATGCGCCGCATGATCTCTTTCTCCTGCGGCTTATCCGGATAACCCACCTTCAATTTGAGCATGAAGCGGTCCACCTGAGCTTCCGGGAGGGGATAAGTGCCTTCCTGCTCGATGGGGTTCTGGGTGGCCAATACCAAAAAGGGATCCGGCAGGGTGTGAGTCTGGTCGCCGATGGTTACCTGCCGCTCTTGCATGGCTTCCAAAAGGGCGCTCTGCACTTTGGCCGGAGCACGATTGATCTCGTCGGCGAGCAGCAAGTTGGTGAACATGGGCCCTTTTTTGACAACGAAATCGAGGCTTTGGGGCCGGTAGATCTCGGTGCCGATGAGGTCAGCGGGCAGTAAGTCCGGAGTAAAGGAGATGCGAGAAAAGCCCGTATCGATGGCTTCCGCTAGGGTTTTGATGGCCGTGGTCTTGGCCAGGCCAGGAATGCCCTCCAGGAGCACGTGGCCATCTGCAATCAAAGCCATGAGCAGGCGGTCGATCATGTAGCTCTGGCCGACGATCACTTTCGAAACCTCTTGTCGCAGGGTTTCGAGGCGATGGGATTGGGCCTCGATCTCCGGCGTCAACTCTTGCGCGGTGGCGCTCATCTCTCCTCCTTACTTCAGAATCTCGTCCGACGATCCCGACTCGTTTCTAGATCTATTCGTCGCGCAGCCGCAACGCTTGGCGTTCTGTTTTCCTGGGGTCTGGCCGAAGCTCCGCTAGGCGGCGTTCGATACGGCGCTCCAGACGGGTCATTTCTTCGTTGGGTGGAACGCGCCCTCCGTAGCGGGCCTGTTCGACCATCTGTTGAAGGGCTGCGCCCTGGGATTCACTCTCTGGCCCCAACTCTAGCTCCAACAATCCTAGAGCCGTTGCATAGGCAGGACCTTCCCCTTTGAGACGATGGGCCCTGGCTTGTTCGAATCGGCTCCTGAGATTCTCATAATGAGGGTCGTCGCTGGAACCGGATGGGATGGCTCGCCGGCGGCGAAACCAAAGTAGAGCGAGCAGAGCGATGGCTCCCAATCCCCCGCCGCCGAGGGTCAAGGCAAGGGCCTTGGCCCCCATCACTCGGAGAGGGCGCACTTCTACCGTCGGACCGGTCAATCGACTGGCCACCGGGACCGACTCGAAGCGGGGGGTGTAGCGCAATTCCACCGGGTCCAGAGCATAGGAGCCTGGAGAGCTCGCCTCCAGGGCGAGCCGGTAGGTCACCAGATTGCTGCCATCTCGGCTACTGCTAGCGGCGGTCATCCTGCCCGGGGTGATGCCCTCGGGGAGAAAGACCTCTGGAGGATGAGGTAGGTACTCCTCAAAGTTGCCGGCCCACTGCAGTTGAACTTCGAGAAAAAAGCCTTTGCCGGGTTGGGGATGAGGTTCCGAGAGGACGATCTCCGCGGTAGGCGGGTCGAGCACCGAGGGCAGATCCACGGGGCCGTCGTCCTGGGCATAGACGGGCTCCGGGGGAGGGGTGCTGCCGTCTACGGGTTGGGTGGCGATCATGGCGTCGATCATCGGCAGCAGGGCGGTCCAATTGCGAGCCCCCCTGGAGACGCCGACAATGCGGCCTTGGGGATCGATCAAGTAACTCAATGGAATGCTGGTAGCCCGGTAGGCGCTCGCCATCTGTCCTTTGGAGTCCCACAGCATCGGAAAAGTGAGGCCCATATTATCGACGAAGGGCGCTACGGGAGCTCGGTCCGAATCGATGGACACCCCGAGCACCGTCAGGCCAGAGTCAGCGCGTTGTCGGTGGACTTCTTCGAGGCTCGGCATCTCGGTGCGGCAAGGGCCACACCAGGTAGCCCAGAAGGTGAGCAGCACCCAATTGCCTTGGTAGTCCGAAAGCGCACCTTGGCCCCCGGACAGGTCTGGAAGACTGAAATTTGCAGCAGGGGAGGGTGGAGAGACCGGGCGCAGACCGTATCGACTCACGATCTCGCCGACATCCGGTTGTTGGGCCAGTACCTGGGACGCAGCTACCAACAACACAGCCAGCGGGGCAAGAGCCTTCTTACCGGGGATGCCGATGGGGCGAAGCAGTGCTCGGTGACTGGTGCCTCGGTTGCTAAGTCTTCGGTTGTTGGTTTCTCGGTTACTGGCCACGGGCGTTTCGTGCTCTCCAGGTTTTGGCGGTCAAGCCGATCGAAATCCAAGCTTCGGTCGTCAAATCGACCTCGTGGGCGTCAAATTGACACCCTCTAAGGGCCAATGAACGTCCTTAGATCGCGTCAAAGCGGCTCCGAGCCACTCTGACTGGGCGATAATAGGCAAGGTGCGTGCCAAACATATCTCACTTCTCGTCAAGGTGCTCTACACCCTTTGGTTTGTCACCTGGGTGCCGACCTACTGGCGGCACAATGGATGGCAGAATTTCCTCTGGTTCTGCGACCTGGCGAATTTCATCGTCCTCGTCGGGCTGTGGAAGGAAAGTCGTTTGCTATTGTCTTCCCAGGCCATCGGAGTGTTGTTGATTCAGCTGGTTTGGAACGTGGACTTTGTGGGGCGTCTCGCCTTGGGTTTTCACCCCGTGGGAGGCACTGAATACATGTTCGATGCTGCCAAGCCCATGGTGGTTCGATCCCATTCCCTATTCCATATCTTCGTACCGGTAGTTCTTTTGTGGGGCGTTCATCGTCTCGGCTACGACCGTCGGGCTCTACGTTTTCAGGGGGTCCTAGCGGCGGTGTTGTTGCCTCTCTCCTACTTCCTAACGGATCCTTCCCGTAACATCAACTGGGTCTTTCGGCCCTTCGGGCTGGAGCAGGTTTGGCTGCCTCCTCTCCTATACTTGGGGGTTTGCATGGTCGCCTACCCACTTTTGCTTCTCTGGCCGGCGCATCTTTCTTTGCACCGGTGGGCTGGACGAGGCACGAAGTAGGAGAGAGGTTGGCAGCAGCCATTTCCCTCTCTTTCTTCCGGTCTCCCAGAACCCCGAGAGGGCATTTGTAGCGATCCCCAAATAGGGAGAAAACTACCGATTTGAGGAAGTCATCGAACCGAGCCGAAGTACACGGCGTTGCGTCCGCCGGACTTGGCGACCGCAATGTCCGGTAGGCCGTCCTGGTCGAGGTCGCCGACGGCAAAGCCGTAAACCGTGCCTTGGGCATTCCCGAAAGGCACCGGGGTAAAGCCTTGGCCGGAGCCGTCGTTGAGATAGAGGACCGACAGCGCTTCGACATGCCCGACGATAAGATCCATGGCGCCGTCGAGGTTGAGGTCTCCTACCGAGAGGGCATAGGGAACGACAGCCGGGCCGGCTATCTCCTGGCCTGGGGAGAAATCCCGATGGCCTTGGTTGAAGTAGGCCGTCACTCCCCGATGTCGTTCGACGGTGACGAGATCGAGGAGGCCGTCACCATCGAGGTCCGCTGCTTTTGCCATTCGAATGGCGGCATCGGGAGGACCGAAGGGGACTCGCTCCAACTTCGCCAGGTCCGCCCCGGGAGCGTTCAGATAGACGAAACTCTGGCCTCCATCCCGGTACGGGACCGCTAGGTCGACAAGGCCATCGCTATCAAAATCGGCTGGAGTGATGGTGGTGGCCGTTTGGTGAGTGAAAGCGACGCAGTCGCCATCGAATTCTCCCTGGCCCCGGTTCAGACAGATATAGCTAGCTCCAGGCTGACGACCGGTGCGATTGGCGACGATGATGTCCGGCCGCCCGTCGCCATCGACATCGGCAACGTCAGCATTCCTCGTCTTCCATTCCCCATGACCGTAGGTCGACCCGGGATGGAACTGCCCGTCGCCATCGTTCAGATACACCTGTTTCAGGTCCGGAGCATCGTTGCTGATGACGACATCCAGGTCCCCGTCTCGGTCTAGATCGACCAGGGATCCGGAATAGGACCGGTCTGCTATCTCATCAAGATTCTGCCCGCTCGAAAACTCCCCCTCGCCATCTCCCAAGAACACCCGATTCACCAGCGGCCAATGTCGCCCCTTGGCGAGCACGATGTCCAGGTGACCATCTCCATTGAGATCCCCAAGGCTGACGTTGGCGGAGGTCTCCGCGGTGGACTCGAGAAAGAGGACTCGGTCGAAGTTGGGCAAGCCTGGGCTGCGCGGTGTGGTTACCGCTGGGAGGTGGCAAGCGGTTGCGAGAACCGAGAGGAGCAGGGTTTGGTTTCGTTTCATCGGTAAATTCGCCTCTTCTCGCCGGTTCGATGGCTAGCCAATCCGGCGACTCCCGGACAGCTGGGAAGTGGTGATTCTACTCGACTGGGCTGGGGAGATCTTTGGGGAGCTTGCCCTGATTGGGCCGACTGGCATTCGGTATACGGGCAGGGGGAGGCCTAGGTGAGGAAGCCGGCCCGCTACTTGTATTGGTTGTTCTCTAGGAGTACAATATTAAAACATTGTTCGACATTATTCCGGTTGCAGTGGGTCCAAATCAGTCTGAGCAGAGCTGTGGTCATCAGGAGAGCGAGTCCCACCTGAGAAACTGGAAGGGGAGGGGGAGGTAACGTGACGGTTTTGCTCTGGGGGCACCAAGGGTCTGACGAGAGGGTGGAGACAACGAGACCGATCCGGGTCTGGCTGTCTCAAGTGACCTGCTTCACTTGCACCAACTGCGGCTTTTATCGAGAGATCCCAGCAGAATACTCTCGCCAGGGAGCCTCCTGCCCGATCTGTGGTGCCAAAGAGATCGAGGAGAGAGCGACCAGTCGGAGCGGCTTCTTCTGCCAACTTCGCCGATCCAATGAGTCCTTGCTCAGCGCCAAAGGGCCTTTCGAGGCCTTTCACCGAGCCGCCCAGGCAGGCCATCTGGGAATGCGGCAGAGTCTAGATGGGGCCTCCCAGCGTCGGCCTCGATCGAGCTCCAGCTGACGACCGCAGAAGCTCGGCCTCATTTCCGGATTCACGGAAATCCTGGGTGAATACCAAGGCTCCGGTGAGGAGGCTTGGGTGTGTTCGCTTGCCGTTGTGATTATTACCAAGTATATTTGGATATATTCTACGGAAAGGCGATGCTATGCCTCAACTTGCCCTTTACCTCGATGAAACTACGGCCCGCAGGGTGGATGAAGCCTCGCGCCAGGAAGGCTCGAGCCGGTCGGCCTGGGTACGCAGAGCCATCGCTTCCTTCTTGGCCGGCAACGACGATGTTTACGACCTGAGCACCCGGTCCATAGGTTCGAGGTTGACCTCGGAGCTTCGAGAGCCCACAAACCTTGGAGAAGGAGAGCACGGCTCGGTGCTGCCATCGGGAGCGGAAGGTGCGTTTCGCCAAGCCCAGTTGGAAGCCTTCCGACAGGGTAGAGGCTTGGGAGACTTAGTCAGCGAGGCCGTGACCAACTACCTCGAGTCCCAAGGAAGGCGAGTCGAAGAAGACCCCGTGGCTTCCGGGTGGGGCGCCTTGAGCACGGATTCAGAAACTCTGAGCGCCGTCCTCCAAGAGGATTTCCTGCGCGATGGCTGAGAATCCCTCCAGGGCCAAAGGAAGAGGCGCAGGGAAGAAGCGGGAAGATCACCAGGAAAAAGCCACTAGCCAGAGCCTGGATGATATCCCCGCCGGTGCTGCGGTGTTCATCGATTCCTCCATTTTCATTTTCTACTCCAGCCAAGCCTCCCGCCAATGCCAAAGATTGTTGCAGCGCTGCCAGGCCGGTGAGCTACGAGGCTCGACTTCGGTTCTTGGATTAGTGGAGGCTTCCCATCGGCTAATGATGATCGAAGCTGCCAACAAGGGCTTGGTGAGCACCGGCAACTTGTCGCGGAAATTGGCTCGCAAGCCCGCGGAGGTGATGCAGCTTCATCGTTATCAGGAACAGGTGGAGCGGATTCCCCTCATGGGGATCAGAATTTTGGAGTTAGATCTACAGCTTCTCCTGCGCTCCTCCTGGCTACGCCAGAAATACGGTGTGCTCACCAACGATTCTCTGCTCGCCGCGACCGCTCTGCACCATGGAATCTCCACCTTGGCGACGGGAGATCGAGACTTCCAAAGAGTGGAAGAGCTACAGGTCTATGTGCCTTCCGACCTCTAGCAGCCTGTGGCGAAAACCTCCCTGGCTCTAGTCGGTTCTCAAGTGACGGCTCTTCGTTTGAGAATCTTCGAGAAACCTCGGGTTTGCCTCCGGTTCTTCGCCTCGATCCATCAATAGAGTCCTCGTTTTCGTCGCCAAGCGATTTTCACCACAGGCTGCTGGACGGGTAGCGTGAGAATCTGCCCTTAGGGTCAGGGGTTCACGAATATAGCCTGCTACCTGCATCTGAGATTTCTGGAGAAATATTAGCTTTGTTGATCCAGTAGATGGCGCTTTTTCACCTAACTGTGTATGGGGTTGGCCGAACATCTGTGTCGGACCTTGAAGATCTCAAGAACGACCTGTCATAGGTTTCTCGAACTTGCAAGAATTCAGCAAGTTCCGGCCTCGAGATAGTACTTTGAACAAGCTGGAGAGACTCGCGGTGGCTCCGAAAACCGGCTACCGAGAGGACAGCCTTTACACTCGAAAGGGAAGATGAAATGAGAGTTGGGAAAATCAGAGTGATGGTGATGGTCTTCGGTACCATTCTATTGGCTTTACCTTTCATATCGGCAGAAGCAACCTGCCTTGGTGACTGTGACAATGCAAGGTAGCAATGTGAACAGGCAGCGAACAATTCCTTCAATCAATGCTTGAACAATGGAACTTATTTCTTGGCCTGGCTTGCCTGATTTCTCTGGACCACCAGTTACTTGAGAACGGCTCCCAGATTTGCTCGATCTAGATCTGCTTTGTACTCATTCGGGGTCCGATACCCAAGGCTTGAGTGAGGGCGGACTTCATTGTAATGGCGCCG
>JAHZIX010000051.1 GCA_022601195.1 Deltaproteobacteria bacterium | reverse complement strand
CGACTTGCCTGGCCCCATATTCCCCCGCTGGGTCAGCCAGTCCATCTCGACGTGAAACCGCCCCTGGTTCAAACAGAGCTTTTCCTCACCCGGCTCGCAGACGAGATCCCGCTTGGTAAAAGAGAGGATGCCGCCCACCTCGGTGCCTACGAAAACCCTTTCCCCATCGGCGCTGAGAGCAAAGGCCTCCGGATTGAGCAAGCCATCGACCCCACCGAACCCGTTGCGCCTCTTCTCCAACAACTTGAGACGACCATTCACAGGATTGCGCACGAAGACGTTGAGAGAGTCTTCCCAGGTATCGGTGACATAGACGTGAAACCCGTCCGGGGACACGGCGACTGCCGTTGGTCGGAAGGAAGGGAAATTCACATCGGGCTCGTCCTCGAGATGCTCCTGGTAGGTCAATCTGCCGGTGCTCTCATCGCGCTCGAAGACGATCACCCCGCCCCGGTCCGCCACCACGTAGAGATATTGCCCCAGGGGGTCAAAGGCGAAAGCTCTCGGGGTGGACATGCCGAACTGTCTGGGAACGACATCGAAAGGCACTTCCTGGACGAAAACCGGCCGGTCCCCTTCTTCCGGTCGAGCGAAGACGACCAAAGGGTGACGAGGGTCGATCAAGTAGATATGCCGCCCGTCCGGGCTGACCACGATCTCTTCAATGCGATCGAAATAGCCAGGAAAGTCGTTCCCGGAGTCGTACTCGATAAAAGAGTCGATCTGGGTCAGGGCGCCGGTCGAGGTATCTCGCGCATAGGATCTCAGACCCGGCCCCTGGCCCTCATTGACCCCGGCATAAGCGCGATCCCCTTGCGGGGAGATACCCATGGAACGGTGCAAGCGCTCCCCGCCCGCCTCTTCTTGGAAACTCAACAATCCGGAAGATTCATCTCTGGAGTAGATCGTGACCCCGTTTCTTCGCAGATAGAGGAACCGGCTGTCGGGGCTGATCGTCATCCAGCCCAAGTTGCTGAGTGTCTCGGAGTCGTTCGGGTCAATGATCTGCACCTGGGTCAGGCTCCGGCCGTCCGGAGAGACCTCTTGCACGGAAATGGCGTCATCCCAGAAGGAGGAGCTGTAGACGAAACGACCATCGACACTGACCGACAGATCTCGAGGCCGATCCAGGCCGGTGACCTGAGCCCCTTCACCGTCTATCCACTGCTGAACGACCGCCATGGGACCGTTGGGCGGCGAAGTGGTAATCACAGTCAGGGAATCGTCGATGTTGCTGGGCACATAGAGAGAGCTACCGCTCGGGTCCATCCCAAAGCGAGTGATGCCGAGAAGTTTCGGTGCTCCGGGAGAGAATTCAGAAATCTCCCCTGCCCATTCCAGAAGGCCCGTGCCGGGGTCGCGATCAAAGCGGCTCACCCTACTTTCGTGAAAACCGACCACATAGACCTGCTCCCCATCCGGATGAAACTGCAGCGAGGCTCCACTCTGAAATAAGGGGGGGCCGGTCGCCTCGACGCAGCATTCCCCAATACGAGTCAGAAGGCCCGTCTCGCTATTCCTCTCCAAGATGCGAATTCCTGGTGGATCCGAGGGGTCCTCTTCAAATTGGCCACTGAGGTCGACCACGTAGGCGTGTTCTTCTCCTGGGCTGAATTCCAAATCGAAGGGGAGGCCGATGTCATCGTCAAAGAATTCTAAGTTCTGTAAAACCTGGAGCTCACCGGTTTGGGCATTGCGCTCAAAGGTCGTGACGCCGCCGAGAAAGCTTGCCAGATAGAGAAATCGACTGTCGGCGGAAGCAATGATCCGGGAGGGACGGTTGAGGATATTCTCCGGGAATTCGCTCCCCGGAACGTCAAAGGGGTCAAAGGCCAGGGAAAGGAACGTCAGATGGCCGTCCGATGGGTCGCGCTGGAAGGTGACCAAGATACCGCTGAAACCTGAGATGACGTAGACGTGCCGACCATCCGCCGACACTGCCATGTCGATGGGCGACCCGATACCCTGCACCTCGTTCTCCTGGTCCACCAAGGTTTGGGTCAAGGTCAAGTCTCCGGAAACGGAATCTCGTTGGAAGACCAACAGCCTGCTCCCCGCAGTCAAAGCATAGAGCTGCTCTCCGCCGGGACCGAACTCCAACAAGAAGATGCCATCTAAAGTACCGTCTTCCCCAAGGCCCGCACGACGAATGCTCTGCTGGGTCAGCAGGCCATTGGCTGGGTTTCTCTGATACTGAATCAGCGCGTTGTCCCGGGAGGAGACCACGTAGGTGAAACGGCCGTCTGGGCTGACCACGGCGGAATTGGCGCCGTTCAACCCTTCGACTCCACCCAGATCATCTAGCAGGTGAGAACCGTATTCCAAATAGGTCAGGTGGTCTGAACCTGGCTGGGCAAGAACGACTGGCGCCGCTAGACAAGTGAAAAGGACCGGCAAACCAACCACGATCAACAATGCCCATCGGAATCTCTGCTGCATGAAACCCTCCCGTTGTCGTTAACAAAATCTATTTGAACCATCGCCTTACATGGAACGTCCAACCGTCAAGCCTACTTCACTCACAGAAGCGAAACCAGGTTCCGGTCGGACTCAAAAGTCTCGAGATGAAAGACCCCGAGCCAACTGGCTAAGATGTTCAAACGCCATTCCAAAGGCCTCTCACTCATAGTTAGCGCGAATTCCCGGGAATTCGAATCATTTCGCTTCGGAACGACTCTCCGAGACAGCAAGCCCAAGGGACCTGCGACTCGGAAAACGAAGCGTTCAGCGCTGGCTGCGGGAACGGCGAATACGGAGGGATAGGGGCACCGCCAACACCAAGGCGACTCCCAAACTGAGAAGCAAGAGATTTCCTTCCCCGGGTGTTGCGAATCCCAGCGCCTTCGCCCCGGCTCGAGCTACGTTGGTCAACCCGAGAGCCAGGCTCACCACGACCACCAGAGCGGAGGCCAAGTTGACCCAAAGACCGTTGAGATTGTCCGCCCCCATGAGTTTTCGGTCATTGACCGCCAGGAGGAGAAACACCGCGACAAAAGGGAGCAAGATACCGTTGAAGGCCTGAGCCAAGAGAATCACGGGAATGGGAGAGGCCCCCACCAAACCAAAGGTAACGCCGGTGCCGAGCACCGCTAGCCAGATGCCGCGGTACCGCCAGCTACGGTGGCTCCAAAGCTCCGGTTGATCTTGGGAAGCAAATAGTCCGCGGGCGGTCAAGGCTGCCGCCAAAGGCGCCGTCACCGCCGACGAAAAACCAGCGGCAAAAAGGCCGGCTGCAAAAAGAGGGCCGCTCCAGGCGCCCAATCGCTGACGCAGCACATCTGCAAGAGCGGCAAACCCAAACTCGCCCACTACGGCGGTACCGACCACTAGAACCGCCATGGAGATCAGCCCGCCGAGTAAGACCGCCACCCCTAATCCGAAACGCGTTTCGGAGATCTCCTGCCCCCGAGCCAACCCTGAGCCCAGGAAAAGGTTATAGGGCACCACCGTTGTGCCCACCAGGCCTAAGGCCAGAACGCCGGAGCCGGTGGGCAAACTGGGCACCCAGGCCCCTCGAAGGAGACCTGCCCATTCCGGTGCTAGGCGCCAGGCGGTGATCAGAAAGACGGCCCCCATGAGAGCCACCAAAAAGCTCAAGACGAGCGCTACGGTGCGCGGAGAGCCAACCCAAAGTAACCCCGCCGCCGCCAAGCCCAAGATGGCCGTCAACACCGCTGGAGAAAGAGACCACACCAAGCCGGCCCCGGCTACCGCTCCAAGAATGTTCCCGGCCTCGTAGGCAGCGCATCCCAGTACCACCGCCCCTAGGACCAGAACCAACACGAAAGCGCCCCCTGCTCCTCGGTAACCGCCCCCGAGAGCTTCCGCTAGGCTGTGACCGGTCACCACCGTCAACCGAGCGCTGGCCTCCTGTAAGAGCAGGCAAGCAAGAGTAGAAAAAGTGAGAGCCCAGAGCAGATCAAGACCAAAGCTGGCCCCCGCTTTGGCCGCTGTAGTCACGGTTCCAGGTCCGATGAAGGCAGCTGCCAACACAGACCAGAAGGCAATGAGAAAGAGACGCTTCATAGCTCTGATTCCTCTTCGTTCTCCGGGTAATCGTCCTAGCCCCAGCGGCACGAGAAAATAGGAATTCTCGTGCCGCACCCCCATAGTCCTCTTGGCGGGCGAGCCCCTGGACTCGCCGGAAGGAGGTGAAAGAGTTTTTCGCGCGCTCCTTGGGGGAAGGATAGTATGGGACGAATGCTACCTCCTCCAGGACCGCGGGAAGGCCTCTTTTTGTTGCATCATCTACAATGGATGCAACAATAGGTTGAATCATGATTAAGGAACTCACTCTATCCAACGGCGAAATTCGCCTCCTCGATTTCCTCCTGGCCGGAGATTCTCCCGTCTTGGAGATCCTCCGTGCCCAATGGAAAACCGCTGAGTTGGTACGGCGAGAAAAGAGCGACACAGGCTTTTTTCTCCATTTCCACCTCGACCCATCGTCGGTGTCGGTACCCGGACAGCCGAATTTGGTGGTTGGAGATGTCCGTGGCTGGATCGACGGTATCGACTGTGGTTTCCTGCTGTTCATTCGCCATGGCCGATTGGACTTTCTGGAATGCAACGCCTGGCGTGATGAGACTCTAGACCCGGACCTCACCATTGGAGCCCTGGAGTATCTCCCCGGCACCACCCCTGGGGCCAAACCAGTGGTCAAGGGCCGCCCCCGAAAGAGAGATATAGCTGCCCTACACCGGTCTTGGGATCTGTAGACAGCTACCTGGCCTCAACCGCGAAGCTGCTTCCCCGCACACCCTGATTTTTCCCGGTTCGGCCTTTCCCGATCTGGCCTCCCCTCCGTTGGCCTTTTCCCATTGCCTCAGGCACGTCCTGAGATAGAGTTGAGAAATGAGTGAAACTTCGAAGAATTCTCCCTCCTCGTCAGATTCGAAGAAGAAAAGCGAAGAAAAGAAGAAACGCTTGAGTCTCGCCGGGGTTTGGAGAGAGTCAAAGGATCTGCTCTGGGCCAGGCGCTATCGGCTGCTCCTAGGCTTGGGGCTCCTGGTGCTCGGGCGCCTTTCGGGCATGGTTCTTCCCGCTTCCACCAAGTTCCTCATCGATAATGTCATCGGCCAGAAGCCCATCGAGTGGTTGCCGAGTTTTGTAGATCCCAACAACCTACTGCCCTGGATCGCGCTGATTGCGGGTATCGCCACCCTGGTCTCAGCTGCGACCTCCTTTAGCCTCTCCATGGTGCTTGGGGTGGCGGGACAGAAAGCCATCAACGAGCTACGCATCAAGGTTCAGCAGCACGTCAGCCGACTGCCGGTTTCCTACTTCGACACCCACAAAACCGGAGAGATGGTCACCCGCATCATGAGCGACGCGGAAGGGATCCGAAATCTCGTCGGCACGGGGTTCGTGCAATTGATCGGTGGCTTGTTCACCGCCGGAGTCGCCCTTTCGGTCTTGTTCTGGCTCAACTGGCGCCTGACCTCCGTGACCCTCGTATTGCTGCTGCTCTTCGCTGCGGTGATGGCGGTGGGTTTCAGCCGTCTACGGCCTATTTTCCGGGAACGGAGTCGCCTCTCCGCCGATCTCAACGGCCGTCTCGTGGAAGCCATCAACGGCCTTCGGGTGGTCAAGGCCTATACCGCCGAGAAACGCGAACAACGCATCTTTGCTCATGGAGCCCACAAGCTACTCCGCAATGTCGTCAAGACGATGGTGGGCGTGGCTTCCGTGACCTCCCTGTCGAGCCTGCTCTTTGGCCTCGTCGGCCTCGGGATGAGCGTGATCGGCGCCCGGGAGGTGATGGCCGGGCGCATGAGCCTGGGCGATATCTTCATGTACCTGGTCTTCACCGGCTTGGTGGTCACCCCATTGATTCAAATCAGCGCCATCGGCACTCAATTCAGTGAAGCCTTCGCAGGTCTGGATCGCATTCGCGAAGTTCTCAACGAGGCCCCGGAAGATGCCGGCGACGCCGAGAGAAGTCCCCTCGCGAGGGTCCGCGGGGAAGTCCACTTCGAAGAGGTGGGATTCGAATACACCTCGGGAATCCCCGTACTCAAGGGAATCAGCTTCGACGCCCCAGCCGGAACCACGACCGCCCTCGTGGGGCCGAGCGGATCCGGCAAGAGCACTTTGATCTCCCTGGTCATGGCCTTCAACCATCCCAACCAGGGTCGTATCACCATCGATGGCCAGGATCTTCGCGAGACTCGGCTTCGCGACTTCCGGTCCCAGCTCGGCATCGTGCTGCAAGAGAATTTTCTATTCGCTGGTACGGTTCGCGAAAACATCTCCTATAGCCGTCCCAGGGCGACCTTCGAGGAGGTTCAAGAAGCGAGCCGCATCGCCCACTGCGAGGAGTTCATCGAGGGCTTTCCGGAAGGCTACGACACGGTGGTCGGAGAGCGGGGCATCAAGCTCTCCGGTGGCCAGCGCCAGCGCATCGCCATCGCTCGAGCCATTCTCGCGGACCCCCGAATCCTGATTCTCGATGAGGCCACTTCCAGCCTCGATAGCGAAAGTGAAGAGAAGATTCAGGCAGGTCTCGACGTCTTGCTCCAGGGTCGAACCACCTTTGTGATCGCTCATCGCCTCTCGACGATCCGCAACGCTGACCAGATCTTGGTCCTCGATGGAGGTGAAATCGTCGAACGGGGAAGTCACGAGGAGCTACTGGCTGCTGACGGCCGTTACAAGTCCCTCTACGACAAGCAATACCGCCTGGAGTTGAACCGCTTCATCAATCCGGGCGAAGATTTCTCCCAACAGCCAGAGGTACCCAAGGTCCCCTCGGCACCAACTTCGTCTCGAGGCATGCCTTCCCTGTAGTCCCGCAGGTTTGCCAAGATCTCAAGGCCCGTATCTCGTGGCCCGTATTTGAAGGAATGACCAGATGATTCAGTTGAGCGTCAACGTCAACAAAATCGCTACCCTGCGCAACGCCCGAGGAGGCCTGGAACCCTCGGTGCGAGATTTTGCCCAAAAAGCCATCGACGCCGGAGCCTATGGAATTACGGTGCATCCCCGACCCGATGAACGTCACATCACGACCCAGGACGTCTACGACCTGGTAGAGGTCGTCCAAGGGGTCGAATACAACCTCGAGGGCTACCCGGACGAGCGCTATCGGGCCCTGGTGCGGGAGGTAAAACCAGCGCAGGCCACCCTAGTGCCGGACCCTCCCGGCGTTCTCACCAGCAATGCCGGCTGGAAAGCCTCGGAGCATTTGGATTTCCTGAAAGATGCGGTACAAGAACTCCAATCCGTAGGCTCTAGGGTGTCTTTGTTCATGGAAACGGATCTCAAAACGATCGATGCAGCCCGAGAGACCGGAGCGGACCGAATCGAGCTCTACACCGGCCCCTTCGCGGAAGCCTTCGCTCGAGGAGAGGGAATCACCGCCTTCGCCCCCTACTCCCAAGCAGCCCTCCACGCCACGGGCCTGGGTTTCGGGCTCAATGCTGGCCACGATCTCAACCTGGCCAATCTGACCCTTTTTCGACAGCTACCGGGCCTCGCCGAGGTCTCCATCGGCCACGCTCTCACATGCGATGCCCTGCGCATAGGCTGGGAGCCAGCGGTGAAGGCCTACCTGGACGCCCTAAAGGTCTAGCGGCCTAGCCGGGAAGCCCACCGGATCGATGGGCCAGCTAGCGAGTCGACGAATTCGACGCCGCAGAAACATCGGAAATGCAGCGTAGACGGATCCGCCGCTGTTTGGAGCGGGCCTCCGCCAAGGCCAATTCCTTCAGGGACTGAAATTGTTCTTCCTCCACCCAGGCCTGCTCCACAGTTACCGTCTGCTGAATATCTACCACCCCAGCCTGAGATGAGCTGATCCGCCGGGAAAATCGGCCGACTTCGTTGCTCACCTCCTCCAGGGAGTCCACCGGTGGGCACCAGCCTTCAGGTACCCGCAATCGCCAATGAGTCGTGGAGGAACCGAGACGCAGCACCACCGGCTGGCTGCGCTCATCCAGAACACTCGGTTTCGGGAACCGCCCGAGGGCTGCTGCCCTCAGCCATCGCCGCCCAGCCTCACCTCGGATGGCGTCTGGTAGGCGCATATCTCCCTGCAGGATGAATCCGGGGACCGCCGTCTCCAAGTCTTTCCAACCAGCCTGCATCATCTTTGCACCAGGAGCTACCCAATGAACGATGCTGAGAAAATCGCTCAAGGTCGCCTCCCGAGGCCGAGAAGCTACGTCGCGAATCCATGGAATCGCGCGGTTGCCGTCGACTCGAAAAGTGAGCTTTCCAGAGAACCCCCCGAAATCATCCACCTCGCCGTCAATGGCCAAACGGCTGTTCTCTGCCTCGAGCTGCTCCGGGGTCCTCACCAATCGACTGCCGGCGGGGTCCACCACCAGGGCGTGATGCCCCTGACTCGCGCTATGGAGCCAGTCGATCTCTCCCCAGGCACTGGTCGGATCCACAAAAAGGAGCCCCTCCGAAACCGGATCATCGGCCTCGGGCTCCGCAGCTCGTGCCGAAACGGCGACGATGGCATGGTTGAATTGGTAAGGGGAAGGAAAATTCGGCTCAATCCGTTCGCCACGGCCTGCCCTCAGCAAGGCGATGTGACTGGGAATGCCGATCTCGCCCAGAAGTCCGACAAGGAGCTCCGCCTTGTCCTTACAGTCTCCCCATCCCCGATTCAAAACCTCAGAGGAGGGGCTCGGCACCAGGCGACCTGCGCCAATCTCCACAGCCTCATAACGAACTTTGCTCTTGACGTAGGTCGACAGTGCTTCGACCTTTTGCCGATTGCTGGAGAGTCCCTCCGTGAGCCGATTCGCCACACTCTTCAGCTCACTGCGGTTTCGGGGCACCCCTGCCGTCAGGTCCAGATACCAATCTCCCACCGCCGCCCAAGTCCCCCCCTCGTCCCAGGACAGTTGCAGGGCCGGTACACCGGACCCGGAAGATGGAGCGAAAGCGCCCCTCTCGAAGCCCGCCACTCCCTCCCCCGTCACCTCCAAACCATCGCCGGTTTGTTGGGCCCTAAAAGCACCCGAGTCCCCCCGCAAATGCCAGCGAAGTCTCTCGCCTCCACCACGGACTTGGACCTGGAGCCGCAGTTGCTCATCTTCCATTGCCAATGGAATCCAGGTAGCTGGGAACAAAGAGTGATTTCGAGTCACGACTCGAATCCGTAACCGCTGCCCCACCTTCAGCTTGGCAAAGGGAATCACTTCGAGCTTCCCGGAGCTATAGAGGCTGCTCCCGGGGGAATCAGAGGTTTCGAAACGGCGTCGAGGTACGCGCTCCAGCACCCCACCGGAGGCGTCTAACACCTCGGCTTTCACCTCTTCCAGCTTGATGTGGTCATCGAGGTAGATGGGGTACCGATCCCAAGACTCCAAATCCCCTTCCCTGTCGAGGCGAACCTGGAGCTCCTCGGTCTCTAGATAGCTCGCCGCCTGGAGCTCCAGAGTCACCGTTCGGTATTCGACCGTGGCAGCGAAGCTCGTGGAGATTCCCAAAAACTCGATGATCAATAACTGGACGACCAGGAGCCCAGCCAGAAGAACCCCCAGTCTAGAGATCCCCTGGTCAGGAAAGCTCTTCCTACAGAGCCGGCCCAACCTCATTGACGCACCAAAACCACAGTCTCGGCGTCGTTGGCAGCCGCTGCTGACCACAATTGATGGAGCTCTCCATACGCCCCGCCGCCAACGAACTCCCGTTTGGCCAAAGCGAGAGTGCGGCTGGCCACCAGTCCCTGGCCTCTTTCAGCGGTTTGTAGGGCCGTGCTCAGGGTGCCTGCACCGTTGGTGAGTTTCTTGAGCCGGGGCTGCCCATCCAATTCCCAACCCTCCGGCCACTTTAGGTGTACTTCGACCGCGGAAGAAGAAGCGTAACTCAGCAGCACCGGGGTGAGACGTTTTCCCGGCGGTAGGCTGAAGATGTTGCTCGTGAGCCCGATGGGAGCGGCCAGATTCAGGGACACCTCGTCTCCAAGCACCTCTTCTTCGCGCTGCTTCAGCTGCCAGGAAACCGCCACCTTCATCTCTTCTTTGGTTTCCGTGCACTTCACATTGGAGACTTCGAATCCCGAGAACCTGCCCTCCAGCCACTCCTGCCAATGGTCCTCTGGATCGTCCTCCGACTTCCCGGAGGCCGCGGCCGAACGACCCCAGTGACCGGTAAACAGGAGATCCCCGGTAGCGGTCAATGCTCCCTCCGGGCTCACTTGCCAATGAATCGTCCCCTGGCGGTGATTGCCATCGATGGGCAGATAAGGGGTGGTCACCCATTCCGGCTTCTTGCCGTCCACCAGCAGGCAGGGAAGATTCTCCAGATAGGGCCGCAGGGTGCCAAAAGGTAGGTCCGGTCCGGTGGGGTCCAAGAAAACACTTCTGCCATCGATTTGAGCGACGGTGACGGCGTCCGTAAACTGAAAAGGCGTCGGTACATTCTGGTGGGTCGTTCCCTTGTCTCGAGTCCGAATCCACCCTAGCTTGGAATCGATCTTCGCAGCCTTGAGCATCGATTGAAGCAGGACGGCCTTATCCGCCGAGTCTCCCCCACCGTCCTTGAGAACCTGGTCGCCAGTGCGGGTTCCTACGTTGATGCCGGACCAGTCGTAGCTGTCGATCTCGTCTCGCACGAATCGGTAGATGGCTCTAGCTTTCTCCTCATCTCCCTTCAGGCCGGCGATCAGGGTCTTCACCTTGGACCGACCGTTCCCTGACTTCCTTCGAGCCCGCACGTAGCCACCATCACCATCCCCTTCCATGATCTCCACGGCCCTCTCCCAACTGGTCAACCACTGGTAGTTCTGGCCGGAAAAGACCTGCGTCTGCGGCAGGAAGAGAACCCACGCGGACAAATCTTCAAAGGGGAAACGAAGAGGCTCGTCCGGAACCGCGGGCACATTGCTCATGCTGTAGACAGCCCGCTGCGCTTTGGGGCTCCTCTCCGTCGTGTGTTCGATGGGATAGCCCAGGGGAGACAGCTTGACCTCGGAAAAGCCGAAGGTCCCCGGGTACTCACAAATGATCTCACTGCGCAAAGTAGGCAAGCTGGATTGAAAATACCAGGGATCCGCGTTCAGGATTGAGTCGAAATACAGCCGATAGCGCCATTCCACGATCGCCCCGGGCTCCACTGCGGATAGGGCGACGGTATTGAGGGTGTAGTTGAAATAGGAGGAGTACTTCTTCTCGAATTTGGCACTCTTGTCCATCTCGATGATGCGGCCATCGGGCAGCAAGGTTCGAGCCTTGAGGTCTCGCATGCGACGGAACCGGTCCTCCGCAATGGACAAAGTTCCATATTCGCGACCTTCCTCGGTGAGAATCTTGATGCGGGTATAAATCTCGAAGGAAGACGAGACAGCCTTGTCATCGATCCTCAGGATCCCTTGATCCAAGAGCACTACAGCCGGGGCACCGGGAGAGCCGGGGACCTCCGTGAGCTCCCAATGAGCTTGGGGAACCTCTTTCCAAGCCGAGGCCTGGAGACTCCCAGCAACGACGAGAAACGCACAGAACAGAAACGCCCGGTACTGAATCACTCGATACCGGCCAAAAGTCGACTTCAACATTCGTAGTTTTCTCCATTCAGTGGCTCGGCCAGGCATCAGAGCAAGGCCTTCCCGTAGGAGCCTGTTGCCCAGACTCTGCCCAAAGCCAGCCCTGTACCGATCCATTGATCCTTTGTAGATGCTGATAAACGCACAACCGTCCAGTAAAGCAGGCGACAAAAGCCACCAAAAGGAATCATCTCTACTGAGAATCGTCGTCGAGCGAGAACGTTTCCTCCCCAGGTGACCATCGCGACGGTATAAAGGTTGGGTCCCATTTCCATCTCGGGCGTTTACCTCTTGGGAGACTTTCCACCCCGGTGGCCCTTGAGATCTGGGAATGGCTTCGCGACGACCTGCTATCGAAAGAGATCCCCTCGGCGCCAGACCGAGTCTCACCCCAGGCCCGGAAGAGCCTGATTCCAAGTTTCGCTGCAGAAAGTTCCGAGAAAAGATAGAATCAGCTGTAATGCCTGAATTCGAGGACGTAACGATTCTGCTGGTAGAGGACGATCCGGGCCATGCCCGGCTGATCGAAAAGAATCTGCGGCGCTCCTCGGTGACCAATTCCATCGTCCAGATCTCTGATGGGCAGTCCGCGGTGGACTTTCTGTTTCGCCGGGGAGACTACTCTCACCGCCGAGGCGTACCGCGTCTCTTGATGCTCCTAGATCTCAATCTTCCCGGGCTCGATGGCTACCAGGTTCTGAGGCGGGTCAAAGAAGATCCGTCGACCCGGCGCATTCCCATCGTCGTCCTGACGACCACCGAAGATCGCCAGGAAGTGGATCGCTGCTACGAATTGGGTTGTAGCCTCTTTGTAACCAAACCGGTGGACTATGCCGACCTCACGGACACCCTACGTCGGCTGGGCCAAGTACTCCCCATTCTCAAGGTACCGATGGCGGTATGAGCGCCCTACCGAAACCCAAGACCTCCTACCCTCAAGCGGTAGCGCCATTGGCTGACCGACCCACCCGGGTTCTCTACATGGAAGACGACTCGGGGCTAGCGCGCCTATTCCAGAAACATCTGGAGAGGTTCGGCTACCAAGTCGATCTAGCCGCCGATGGCAGCTCCGGCCTGGCCCTCTACGAAACCGGTCAGTACGACGTGCTCGCCGTGGACTACAAAATGCCGGTGCAGGACGGTCTCGACGTCATCACTCATCTGTCCTCTCTCGGCAAGCTCCCTCCAACCATCATGCTAACGGCCAACGGAGATGAGGCCCTGGCGGTGGAAGCTCTGAAATTGGGAGCCAGCGATTACATCGTCAAGGACACGGCAGGGGGCTATATCCGCCTGCTCCCTTCGGTCATCGAGAGGCTGCTGGAGAAGCATCGACTAGAAGAAGGACGGCAGCGCGCTCAGGAGGCCCTACGGCTGAGCGAGGAGAGGCTGCGAGAAATCACCGAGTCAGCCACCGATGCCATCATTAGCTTCTCCGAAGCGGGAAAGATCGTCTTGTGGAACAGTAGTGCCGAAGCCCTCCTGGGCTACCGGGCGGAGGAGTCCGCGGACCTCCTCATGGAGAATCTCGTGGGAGATCGGTTCCGCGACGACTTCGCTCGACGCCTGGAGGAAATGTGGTCCGGCCAGCGCGTCGGCAAGCCCTTGGAAGTCGTCGTTCTGCACCGGGCCGGCCACGAAGTCTCAGTGGAAATGTCCCTGTCCGCCTCCAAAACTTCCAGCGGCCTTCTGACGACCTGTATCTTGCGAGACATCACCAGCCGACTGCAAACGCAGCAAGCCCAGCAAGAGGCCGCTCGCCTCGATGCCACAGCGACTCTGGCCGGCGGTATCGCCCACCAATTCAACAACCTTCTATTCGGCGTTCTCGGCAACACGGAGCTTCTTCTCATGCGCCTGGAGGATAGGCCGGACGCCACGGGGCGCCTCCAAGCCTTGCGTCAACAGGCGGAGCGGGCCAGCGAGTTGGTCCAGCAGATGCTGGCCTTTGCTCGCCGAGGCCACTATCACCCGGTGCTAATGAACCTCAATGACACCCTCAAGGAAGTGACCTTGGCGTGGGAAGGGGAGCTCCCCGAGGGGGTGGCGCTACACCGTAAGGTTGATGCGGAGCTATGGCCCATCTTCGCCGACCCGACCCAGATGGCACAGCTGATCATGAATCTATCCAACAACGCCCTCGAGGCGTTAGAGGACCAGGGCAACGTCCGCCTCGAATTTGCCAATGCCAAGGTGGATAGCCGACATCGCCTCAATGCCAAACTGAAACCAGGACGCTATGTGCGCCTCTCTGTCACCGACGACGGCTGTGGCATGAGCCCGGATGTGCTGGCGAAAATCTACACCCCCTTTTTCACTACCAAATTCAGTGGCCGGGGCCTGGGCTTGGCGGCCGTGTGGGGCATTACCCAGAGTCATAACGGCGCCATCGAAGTTCGCAGCACCGAGGGCCAAGGTACCGCCGTAGAAGTCCATCTTCCCGCCATGGAACCGCCGCTGGCTTCCGCCTCGAAACTACCGGAAAAACGCGCCCTCCCTCGCGGTAAGGAAACGGTCCTCCTGGTGGACGAGGAGGAGGTCTTTCGCAACGTCGCCAAGGAGCTTCTGGAATTCCTCGGCTACCGGGTCCTGGAAGCCGTCAACGGCACCGAAGCCAAACGCCTGGCCCAAGACTACCCGGGGAAAATCCCCCTTGCCCTGCTGGACGTCAACATGGCTGCTCCCGGCAGCCGCCAGACCTTCACCAACCTGGTGGAAGCACGGCCCGAGATCCAGATCCTGCTATGTAGCGGGCACCACCAGGACCATCTCGCCAAGACTCTCCTGCAGGCGGGAGCCACCGCTCTTCTCTGCAAACCCTTCGGCCTAGAGGTCCTCGCCTTCGAAGTTCGCCGAGCCCTCGATTCTCCCTAGGAAGAATCTCTTTGGGGTGAGGCCAGAGCTGGCGCCTTCCCGAGTCTTCACGCCTCACACTTCCCGCCCCCGCTGTCCTCGATGAGAGAGAGCGACATGCTAAGCTGCCTCCTGGAAAACGATCGTTCGCGTCCACCGCCTGGTACCTAGAGCGGTCCGATACCTAGGGATGGAATACCTAGGTATCGGACACCTAGTCGTCGAATATCTAACGCCGCAGCACCGGCCTTTTTCGACCGTCTTGCCAGCCACTACTTCAGCGTAGCTGACTTCTGTCCCAGGGGCCGCCAAGAGACTCGGACGCTGTGATTTTGAAGTCGCCGTGGAATGGCTTTCGCCGAGCGGCTTCCGGGCGGCTATCGCTAACGTCACTTCTTATCCCTTGTTCCGGAGGACTCGCATTTGAGTATCGAAATCAATCAGATCCCCCACGCTATTCTCGAGACCCTAAACGCCCGCCAAGCCGTCCTTTTCAGTTCCGCTCCCCTGGAAGACAAAGTGATGGTCTCGACGAGCCTGGAGCCCGGCGACATGCACGAGGCCAAAGGTCTCGAGCCATTGGCGGCCTGTCGGCGCAACGAGAGCGTCTACTCCATCACCATGACGGTCCTGAAAGTCGATCGCGATCTGATCGAAGAGTCCACCGGTCATTTCGAAAATCGCTATCGAATCATCGCCGAGCTACACACCCTCCTCGAGTACCAGCGAGATGTCTACGTGGTCTACGTCATCACCCACTACAACCCGGCCCAAAAACCCTATGGTCCGCTGACGGTCAATATTGGCGGCGACTGCCACCGTACCGGCAGCGCTATCAAAGACCTGCAATCCATCCTCTCCCGCACTCGTGACTTGGCGGAAGCCATGCTCAAGAAGGCCGTGATGATTTTCCCGGACCTACCGGCTCTCCACGGCGGCAAGAAGGGAGAGTGGATCATCCTCGATCGACGGGGTCGCAAGATCGACGGCATCTCCGAGCAGGCCATCATCGCCCTCGGCTCTTCGATCATCCCCAAAGGGATTCGATTCTTGAATCGCTACAAGGAACAGCAGGCGATTCGTGAAGGTATCTATGAAAGCTTCCCAGAGCGGAACTACATCAAGCCCGACAGTGGCTCCCCAGATGTCTTGTCCGGGGTCTATTGGCGAGGAGAACGGAAGGATAAGTACATCAATATGTGCGACGCCTGGCACCGTCGCCATGTCGACCTTTCCCAGTTCACCTGCTTACCTGCCAATCTGGGAGGCACCCTGGACTCTTCGGCTCGCCCCACCGGCTATGGGGTCGCCACCACTACTGTGGAGCTGGCTCGCCGCTATTTCGAGCCTCGAGGCCGCGACCTGACTCAACTGAAGTTTCTCCTAGAGGCAGCGGGAGGAGTCGGTCGCAACACCGTGGAGTCTTTGGTCCAACGGTATGGAGTCCCTCCGGAAAACATTACGGTCTTCGATCGCCAAGAAGCTGCTGCCCGCATGGTGGCGGAGAAGTTCCTGGTCAATGCCATCACCTTGCCCCAATCCGACTTCTACGACGTGCGATTGCCGGAGGAAGTGCGCAACGGCAAAAGCTACGACGTCTGGGTCAACAATGGTGAGGGGGACAACACCAAGCCCAGTTACGTGCAAAGCCTTCTAAATGCAGGAGTTCGACTCTTTACTGGCGGAGCCAACAACTACTTGGAAGTCAAGACTGAAGAAAAATCCCGAAGCCGTATCTTCGATTCCGGCGGCTGGGCATGGCCGGACCCTGCGACCAGTGGCGGCGGTTGGACTCTGGCCGTCATTGGCATCCTGACCCGTAGCCAAGGACGGAAAGCAAGCACTCAGAAAATTCGTGACCTAACCCTGGAGATCATCACCAGCCGCAATGCACGGCTAGTGGGAGCGGTGCTCGATGCATTGCCACCGGAGGTCTCTGGGGCAGAGTTGTGGGCCAAAGTCAACGATGTGATCGAAGAGCGGGTAGAAAAAACCCTCAGCGTGGAGCTCACCCCGGAGGAAATTCTCGAAGGTGCAGACACCACTCAGTGGAAACTCACCTAACGCATCCCTCTCAGCGGCTACTCAGGGATCTGGCGGCGAGTGCTGACGACAAACCTGAGTTAAGCAGCGGTGGCAAAAACCAAGGTACGGGGAGATTTCCTCACCGTACCCGGGGCCCCCTCGGGGCCAGAGAGAGTCTCATGGTAGGTATGAGCCCTGGCAGGCTGCTATCGCCAAAGGCCGCCGGGGCCTAGGTCTGACAGGGTCGAGCCTAGGGCTGAACCCAGGCCTGACTCAGGGTCGCAGGTGACTGTCGGAATCTTCCCGTGAGGCCTTGAGCAGGGTCGAAAGCTCATCGATGAGACCTGCCGAGGCGTTTTCCAAACGGCTGGCGTTTTGCAACACGATCAGAGCTGCCATCACTTCCCGACCTAAATCTCTAGATTGAAAAATCGGCAACATTTCTTCCGCTAGCTTACGCATCTCCGGGGCTCGCCCCTGGCGGGCATAGACCCCAGCAAGATCCAGGGACACCAGAGCCGCGTCGTATCCAATCTCTTGTTGAATGAACGCTTCCCGAGTCTCCCAAAAGGCCTTCTCAGCCACTGCGTCGTCGCCGGCAGCTAGAGCCAGGCGGCCTTCCAGCCAGCGAAGACGAATACCATCCAATTGGTTTCCGAGTTGGTCGTTGAGCTCCCGAGCTTCTCGGAGAAAACGCTCTGCCTCGGTGAGATCTCCCGTCTCGGCGAGGTAATAGCAAAAGTTGTGGAGCGCTACCAGGCGCAACCGTGGCTCTTTCTCCGCATCTACTCGCTCCAGGCCCTGCCGTAGAAGAGCTAAGGCCTGGGCTGGTTTCTCCTGGCGTCCCACCAAGGCCGCCCGGCTGATCAGGACACGACCTTCTCCATGACGGAGACCCGTGCGGCGATAGGAGCGCTGAGCCAGGCGCAAGAGACGATCCGCTTCTTCCCATTGGTTCAGATCGATACAAAGGGAAGACTTGAGCTCTGCGATGCGACTCATCAACACCGGCTCGCGGCTGCCTCGCTCCGAAAGAGACTCAGCCAGCTCGAAGGCCTTTTCCGAGCCTCGGAGATCCGAAGAAACCCGCCGTGCATTGCCGAGGACCGCCCAGGCTTCCGCTTTGAGGTCAGCAAGGAGGGCCGGCGAACGATCGCTGTCCCTCAACTCTGCAGCAACGCTGACCGCTAGTTCCGATAGCTCGAGGGCTTCAGAGGGTTGGTCGAAGCAGGCACTTCGAGCCGCCGCCAAAAGAGCTTCGCAAAGGGACCAGCTCTGAAAGCGGCTTTCTTGGCAAATCTTCAACCGCCTCCGGGCAGGAGATCCGTCAAGTAACTCTTGAAGCAGAGCCGGGGAATCCTTTTCACCCTTGAAGGCCTGAGCATTCACAGCCTGCACACTTTTACAGGCAGCGGACCAAGCAGAGTCGTAGCTGACCTGCTCTCGATTCCAGGGAAATCCGAGTGGATCCCGCTCCCTTTCTTCACCGGCCTTCACCTCTCGCTGCCGAGACAGCAGAAAAGCGACGGACCGACTACTAGCTTCGAAATCGCTGCCTTTAGAATCCGAGCCCTTTTCGCCAAGCTTCAAAAGCTCTTCGACTTCGGAGTACCCCTCACCATCCATCTTCGATCCCCCCTTGAAAACTCCGTGGTCTCCGGACCGGAGGCTCCTTAGAGCCTCGTCCCGAAACCTCTTCCTCCCGACCCTCTTTTCTAGGCCAATCTCTTCCAGCCCCGCATGAGCCACTAGACCAGACTCTCAGGCCCGAACTCTCAGGCCCGAACTCACTGCCTTAAATCCAGAAACAGGGCAAAATCTTGGCTATTCTGAGTGCTCCTCAACACCCAGAGCCCAGGCTGAAACTATCCGTGCGGGTCGAGTATGACGCCCGCCAAACACAGCCCATGATTCGAAACGGTCCCAGAGGACACGCCTAGTCGCATCGTCCGAACTGACCTCATTGGTTGATTCCTTTCGGGTAAACAAATGAACGGTACAGAAAATTCCGAGGCATTCCCATATGCCGAAATCCCACTATCCTTGGTTTCCAGCCGCCTCTGGCTGCTAGTCCCCTTTCAGCGGACCTTCGGTAGCACCTCGTTTATTCCTCTACCTTCCACAATTCCCTGTGTGAGGCATCGAGAATCTTGGGACAAGAAATTTCTCAAAAGAAAAACTTCTAGCCAGCCCTTCTCTCCGATTTCGAGGCGAGGCACCGAAAATGCGTCGAAACCCAGGGAAGGAGGCGCTCTCTGCCTGGAAGCAGAACCGAAGCCTGAGGTAGGAAATCCAGGCAGATAGGGTGCGCGACCGCAAGCGAGTTAGAATTTCGGGCTCGCGGTTGCCTCGAGATCAGAGTCGAATCCCCTGATCGACCAGCTGCTTCTCTATCTGCTCGGCCCAGCCGGCGTTGGCGGCCGGACTGGCTGGACTAGGATGGAGAATTCGGCCGATTTCGATCTGTGCACCAACCGGAGCGTCGGCTAAGGCTGCCAGAGCTCGGTTCTCCGCAAATCTACCGAAACCAATCACCTTCTTTGGAGAGAGGTGGGTCACCAGATCTACCAGGGCCCGATCGCAAATTTCAAACAGAGAGGACCGCTCGGTCTTGGACAAACGATCGGGAGTGCGGTTCCGGCCGGACTCCTCGAGAAAAATAAGAGGACAGTAGTTGCCGATGAAGAAGCGCTCGAAAAAGCGCTCCGGAGTCTTGAAGCGATCTGCTGCCCACCCCCAGACCCGCCGTCCACTGACTTCGCTTCGAGCGCAGGCGAATCCTGTCACCGGTCGTTTGGGATGCTCTTGGGAAGGTCGCCCAACCTGGCCGTCGATCGCCAACCAATCCTGCACTGCGTTCACTTCCCCAAAGGGCACTCCGGTTTGCGCCATTCCCCAAGGCCCTGGGTTCATCCCTAGCAGCAGGACTTCCGGGGTCCCCTTTCCGTAGCGATCCAGGTATTGCCGATGGGGATCTGCCGCGTAGGCCAAGGGGTTATAGACGTGAGTCACAGGAGAGGCGAACTGAAGATTCGCCACCTCCTCGCCCAGCCGATGGGAAATGCTCCACAAACTCATATTTCGATCTCCATGAGGGTTCCTAACCCGAACTCTACTATTCCGCACTTCATGGGCCCTCTCCTGATTGGCCCGAGCTGTAGCGCTTCCTCAAGCGCAACCCGGAGGGTTCTCGAGTAGCACCGAAGGTTTTCGTCAAGACCTCGGCGTAGTCGCTGTCCACCGCCGGCTGCCCATTGATCTCCTGAATCTCAACAAATTTCACCGGCCGGACCTCTCGACTCACCAGAGTTTTCAGGAAGCTCAAATACTCTCCTATTCGAGGATCCCTGGCCGATGGCCGAATCTCCAGCCGGCGACCGTTACCGAAACTCGTGACCACCAGCCGGGAGCCCTGAAAGACCAGATGGTTGCCGCGACGCCGAGCCGGAAACTTTGCCTTGAGGGGCGCTAAGTCGAGACCGCAAACCGAGGCCGGATCCGGAGCTCCCAACCAATAAACGGCTTCTCGAGGAAGGCCTTTCGACAGATTGCGAAAGGTCGCGTGGGGCATGAACTGTAGACCACTGATTCCCGCAAAGAAACAACCGGCCAGGATTTCTCCCGACAACTCCATGAGACGAAGGGCCCGGAACAGACGGCCCCAGCGAAGAGCTGGAAGCTCCCGCTGCAGGAGCTCCCGGAAGAGGATCCCATAGCGGTCGAGGAGGATTCGCGCGCGTTCCTTGTTGACCTCTTCCAGATCCAGAGCATCGTCGATCCCCTCGACTCTCTCGAGACGGTACCAATGGCCAGCGAAGGGACGGGGAACTCGCCACCGGCTTCCGCCCCGACGTCGTGAAGCTACCCCTCGCCCAGGAGAGCGAGAAAGGACCCGGGCCGGAGAGGCAAATCGATTTTCTACCCCTCGGCGCACGACCTGGAAGGAATCGTTGGTGACTTCGCCTTGCCAAGCCCACTGCCACAGGAGGTCGTGAAGCCGAGTCGGAGACAGAGAAAGCTGCGCCGTTAGATCTTCGAAGGAGAATTTGCCTCGGGAGACCTGGAATACCGTCTCCAGGGGAGGCGACTCCCCATCCCCCTTCTCGCTGGAGGATGAGTCTTCGGAGTCCTCGACTGGATGGAGCTCGAGGTCCGACTCAAAGGCGAAAGTGAGACGCTTTTGGCCACAGCCAAGCCACAGCAGGCCACTCTCAGCCAACAGGCCATCCAGCCAGGCGGGAAAATACGCCTCGAGCCGGGCTGGCAGGATCTCGCTCTCCCAGGCCTCCGCCGGGGCCGGAAATCCCAACAACTTCTCCAACCGCTGTTTGAGATCTTCCACCCCGGATCCCGGTTCCACCAAACCCTGTTGCCGAGCCAAGAACAGAGGTAGGTCTTCGATGGGAAGGGGCTCGAAAGTCGGTCTAGCTTGTGCTCTCAGGAGACGCAGTAGCATCTCCAGATTCTCGCCATCACAGACTTCCACCTCTGTGGCGCTGCGGCTGATGCGGTCGACCACGATGCGGCCTTCAGCCCTCAGAACTTGCAGGATCTCTTCCAACCGCCCAGACTCCAAACCAAAGGCTCCTCGCAGCTGGGCCCGGTATTGAGGCCCGTAGAAGCGGAGCCATTCAGCGACCAGGTCCAGGGCTGGGTCCGCGGCACCCTCCGGCTCTCCCCTCTCCCCTCCCTGATCGGGGTTTGCCGCGACCCAGGCAGCGAAAGCCCGGTCCAGGTTCGCTGATCGAGCCGCCGTGAGAGTCGCCGTGAGATTTGCCGAGCCCTCGCCATCCCCAGGCCAAGACACTGGTAGAACCTCTATCTGATCGAGCTTCAAGGCCAGCCCTTTCAAAACTCGAGGTAGCCTTTCAATGGCACAAACCGCTGCTTCCGCCCCGGGTAGCTGAACGGTCACAAGGCGGTCGGTGACCTCCTCGGCGGGGGCGTTCCAAGCTTCCGGGTGATCTCGCTTGGAGGCAGCGATGAGGGCCTGCCACTCCTTCTCCGGCATCAAGACCCGATCCTTGACCCACTCCAGCAACTCGTTCCCGGGCTTGGGAGCGTAGTCCGGATGAAGCCGCTGCAGCTTCGCTTCAAACCGGAGCACCAGCCCCCTCTCCAGCTTCGGCCTGAGATGAGAGGAAAAAACCAGTTCCTTGAGCAGGTCCTGGCGCAACCGGGAAGCTTCCGAGTCTTCCGGGGTGTCGTCCTCATACATGAGCTTGTTGGTCTGCTTCCAGATCAACCCCTCCGCAAAGGGCGACGGCGCTGTGGTGAAGACGTGGCTGACTTGGATCTCTCCCCGCTGGAGTTCATCCAGGCGCCGCCGCAGGGCGTCGAGCTCGAACTCATCTCCCAAGCAGGTCCTCCAGGTCTCCATCAGGATTGGAAAGTCCTCATAGCGACGCACCGATTGCAGCAGCTTCTTCGATCGGAGGCGACTGAGCCACAGCGGCATGCGGCGGCGGAAATCTGAGCGGGGAAGGAGCAGGGCACAAGCCGCGTTATGACGGAATCGAGCCCCGAAAAACCCAGTCTTTTCGAGGCCCCGCCGCAGTAGACTCTCGAGGTTCGCAGCGGTCACCAAGGAGAGAACTTCCGCCGTCTCTCCATCCTCTGGCAGTACCAGATTGATGCAATCGTTGTCCTGTATCAGCTCCGGGGAGAACCCGTAACGTTCCTCCCAAGCCTGACCGAGAGCCATGGCGAAGGGCCGATTCACTTTTCCTCCCCAGAAGGTCTGCAGAATCAACTGGGGACGTCGGCCACCGCCAAAGGGGTCAGCGAAATGCTCCACCACCAAGTGCTGGCGATGCGGTAGCGAACAGTCAGTGCTCGCTTTCTGCTGTTGCAACAACTCCAGTAACTCTCGCGCCGCAGCCGAGCTCATGCAGTAGCGATCGGTCAATTCCTGGGCAAAGTCTTCACTCTCCAAGAGCCCGTCCGCTCGAGCTAGAAAAGCTCCCAGGCGGTCGCTGAGATGAGAATCCCGATCTCGTTCATCGGCTCGCCAGAAGGGAGCCAGACTGGCCCCTCCGGAAGAAGGAGCCACCAGCACATCGTTGTGAGTAATTCTCTCGATTCGCCAACTCTGAGCACCGAGGGCGAAGGTGTCTCCTATGGAGCGCTCCCAGACGAACTCTTCGTCGAGCTCCCCCAACTTTGCCTGAGTATCCGCCAGCCGAAGAGCAAAATAGCCGCGATCTGGAATGGTCCCACCGCCCAGGTAGAGAATTCGAGCGACCCCGTCCCGGGCTCGGACGACCCCTTCGACCCGATCGATGGAGATCCGTGGCTTGAGCTCCCTCAACCGGCTGTCCGCGTAGCGCCCCGCCAGCATTTCCAAGACCAGCTCAAAAGACCGGCGAGGCAGTCTGCGATAGGGATAGCTGGTTCGCAAGGCGTCGTAGAGGCGATGGATGTCCCAGGGCTCTGCAGCGACCATCGAAACGATCACTTGCGCCAGAACATCCAAAGGACATTCGACCGGTCTCATTTCCTCGATGTCCTGGTCGAGAACGCAGCGTGCCACCACCGCCGCTTCCAAGAAGTCCCGGGCGTGGGTCGGGTAGAGGCGACCGTGGCTGGTCTGTCCCACGCCGTGACCAGCTCGCCCGAGACGCTGTACCGCGGAAGAAACAGTGGGTGGAGTCTGAATCAGAACCACCTCGTCCAGGTCTCCAATATCGATTCCCAGCTCCAAAGAATTGGTGGCGACGAGGGCAGGAAGCTCTCCGGCCTTGAGCCGCTTCTCCACCACGGAACGGATCTCTCGAGACAAAGAGCCGTGGTGGGAGTAGGCTAGGTCGCGATGCTGCCCCTCGTTGATGAAGCGAGTGATCTTCTCCGTCATTCGCCGGCTGTTGGCGAAAAATAGAGTGGAACGGTTGGAGTAGATGATCTGCCGGAACTCCGCTGCCAGGCGGGTCCAGAGATTGTCATCGGGGGCTCCTGGTCGCCCGGCCCCCAGGGCCTCCTGTGGGTCGTCGGGTTGTGGCCGGGCGTTGACGCGAAGCCGATAGTCCTTCTGTCCCCGAGCTCGAACGATAGCCATGGCTCGCTGCCGGTAGCGCTCATCACCGGCGCTACCCTCCGCATCGTGAAGCCCTCCGTTCAAGAGTTGGTAGCCCCCGACCCATTGGGCAATGCGCTCCAGAGGCCGGATCGTCGCCGAGATGGCAACACGCTGAAATTCACCGCTTAGGGGCACCAGGCGATCCACCGCGGTCATCAGGTGAGTCCCCCGCTTACTTCCCACCACCGCGTGGACCTCATCGAGAATCACCGTCGCTAGGCCGCCTAAGATTTTCCGGCCATTTTTCGAAGTCAACAGAATATTGAGGCTTTCCGGAGTGGTGATGAGAATCTCTGGCGGTCGGCGGATCATCCGCTGCCGCTCTCGAGAGGAAGTGTCTCCACTGCGGGTTTGTACCCGCACCTCCGGTAGCTTCTCTCCAGCTGCCTGGAAACGGCTCTGGAGCTCTCGAAGGGGCCCCGCCAAGTTGCGCTCGATATCGTAGTTGAGGGCCTTGAGGGGCGAGATGTACAACACTCGCACCGCACCGGTGGGCCATTCACCGCAGAGCAGCTGCTGGATCGCCCATAGGAAGGCTGTGAGGGTCTTGCCACTTCCCGTGGGAGCCGTCAACAGGGTGTGTCGCCCCTGGGCGATCAGCGGCCAGGCCTGGGCCTGCACCTGAGTAGGGGTGCCCACACACTCCAAGAACCAGTCTCGGACGAGCGGATGAAAGTGGGAAAGAGGATCTTGGGGGACGGCCATCTCCTTGCGAGAACCGCTCCATCCTACGACGGCTACGCGGAACCCTCAAGAGTGTAAATGCTGTTGCCTAGGCGCCCCAGGAGTCGCCGAAACCTGGCAGCTCGAAGCCCTCGAGCCGGTTCAGCCCGCCTGGTCGGCCGTGTCGGAAGAATCGCCGTCGGCGAGCTGCCTCGGCCCAAAAGGAAGGTGGCAAAACAGAATTCTGCCATCGTCCTCTGCCGCCAAGGCTAGAAAAGGAGAAGCTCCCACCGGCACCTCCCGATCGGCAGGCCCAGCCCCAACTTTCGAGTCCAAGCTCTGTTGGAGCAACTCCTCGAGACGGAGACGATTCTCTTCCAGAGTCGCGTCTGAGAATTCGCGCCGATCACCAGCCCTCGCGAGCATTTGTTTGGCGCGCAAGAGCTCTCCTTTGGCCAGAGAGCAGCAAATCAAGTTGTGCTCGAGAACTTCCAAAAGGCGCGGTTCTTCCAAAGGCTGAATCAGCTGTTGGGCTCGATGGAGAGCCCACTCTGCCCGAGCGGGAGCTCCACTATCGATCAACAGCTTGCCCCGACTGATCAAGGTGCGAGCCAACCGGCGCCGATCACCAGAAGTGCGATATTGAGCCTCGACCCTCTCCAAAAGCGCTAGAGCCTCCGGGAAACGCTGCTGGGCCCCATATAGAACCGCCCTCAGCCCAAGAATTCGCGGCTCCAGCTCCAGATCACCGGTACCGTGCCCTACCAGCTCCAGGGCCCTCGCCATGGAGTCTGCGGCTTGATCCAAATGCCCCTGAAGCCGTTGGCAGTTGCCTTCATAGGCTGCTGCGAGAGCCCGAAGGTCAAAGATCATCCCCTGACTATAAGCAGCGGAATCTAACCTCTGCGCCATGTAACCAGCTAGGGAAGCCAGATCTTCGGCGGAAGCAGCAGAGTTGAGCCATTCCTTCTCGCAATAGCTCAGAAGACGATTCCCCAATACCAAAGAGCGAAAGCGAGGGCTGTTGTCGATCCACAACCGACGCCCCTTGGCCTCGGTGGCCAGAAGCCCCTCCAATAGTGCCGGCGCTTCGAGCCGCTCACGAGCTAGGTCTGCCGCTTTTTCCCGCACCAGAATCCGTGCCCGCTCGAGGACCTCGGTATAGTCGAAGACTTCGGTTGGGTTTCTCGATACCGCAGGGACCGGAAATGGCAACCTCTTGCCCTTAGAACCATTTTCTTGATTTTTCTCGGCTTCCATAGAGTAACTCGAAAGTCTTGGACTCAATAGGCCAGAGATCTAGTTCCCCACCCTTTTCCCTTGGTTTCATAGTGTTCAACGCAAGACGAAACGAGACACTTCTCCTTTCTTTCCCGATAATTTCATAAATATGTATAGATCTTTTTATTCAGTTTTCCCGCAATGCCTGGGACAAAAGCGCCGCGCAAAAGCGACAGGCGCTATACTTTCCAGGAGAACCGCCAAAGGCAAAAAATAGCCGCCTCCTGGCCTGCGGCGAAAGCCACTCGTTGCTGACAACGAAGCCAATATCGACCGGTTCAGGGGAAGAATCGGAGACCGAGCCAGAGGCTTGCCGATGACGCTTCAACGACGAGCTGTAGCCCGAGGCCCGGTGGGAGACAGAGAGAGTTTCACCGCAGGTTGTGAGGAGAACCCAACCATGAGCCCCCTTCACGTGGCAGGTATTCAGTTCGACATCGCTTGGGAGAACCCCTCCGAGAACTTCCGCAGGGTCGAGCCCTTAGCCGCCAGCGCAGTGGCTTCCGGAGCGCAACTGTTGGTGCTTCCGGAAATGTTTGCCACGGGCTTCTCCATGAACGGACCCAAAGTAGCGGAATACGGGCAAACGATTCAGACAGGATTGTCAGACTTGGCCCGGCGACAGGGAGTCTGGGTACTGGGGGGCTATGGCAAGGCTGCGACCGATCCTACCGGGAAGCCCTTCAACTCCTGCTCCTTGTATCAGCCCGACGGGAAAGCTTGCCTTCACTACCAGAAACTCCACCCCTTCACTCTGGGAGATGAGTCAAACCACTATCAGCCCGGGCAGAGCCTGAGTACCGCGGAGGTCCACGGCGTCCGGGTCACCCCACTCATTTGCTACGACCTCCGCTTCCCAGAACCCTTTCGGGCCGCCGCCCAAGGCACCGACCTCTTTGTCGTCATCGCCAACTGGCCGGACCCCCGCATTGCCGCTTGGTCGACTCTTTTGCGAGCCCGAGCCATCGAGAACCAAGCTTACGTTTTGGGAGTGAACCGTGTGGGAGAAGTCGACGGTCTGAGCCACAGTGGCTGCTCAGCGCTCGTGGACCCTATGGGGGAGACCCTCGCCTCGGTAGCCCAGCAAAGCGCCTCCTTTGGTGGTCCGGTGGACCGAGAGAGGGTCTCGACGATCCGCAGTACATTTGGATTCTTGGCGGATCGCCGACCGCAGGTCTATGACCAGCTCTAGCACGGCACCTCGAATGGAAGGGCCAATGGAGGTGGAAGACGAAAGAGTCGTCCAACAGGAGCCGATGCCCGGGTCGCTAGAAAGAGGCGCGGGGCTGTTAGGGAGAGGTCGGGACGTTAGAGAGAGGTTGGATCGCTAGAGAGGGGAAAATCTCGCTGCTGGCGAGTCATGACGAGCTTTTTGCCGGCACCGCGATGGCGGCGGAATCCCAACAGATGAAATATCTGTAGCGAGTAAAACCGGGCGATGCGGCGGTTGATGATGAGCATGTCCGGAGAATCTGGATGACGGTTTACCCCAGGCAGCCAGTGGACGACTCGGTCGAGGCGGACCCGACGCAATAAGGTCGAAATCTTGAGCCAGAACGGGCTGAAGTGCCGCACCTCGAAATAGCCGTCCTCCCCTTGGGATTGGTAGAGGGGCATGAGAATGCGCCCGTTTTCTCTCGCCCGATGCTCCCCGTGACGGTCCTGAGCCAAGAGCTGGCCCCGGCGAATCTGATCGAAGCTATGGAATCCAGGCTCCATGCGGAATTCATCCTCCGGCTTCACCGGATGTCGAAACCGCACCTCGAAAACTCGCGGCAAACCTCGGCTGCGGCGCCGCAGTAGCTCTAGGCTGTCCTCCAGCTCGGGAGTTTCCCCAGCATCGATCACACCCGAGGAGGTCAATGCGATCCAAATCGCCGCCTCACTGAGGTCAACGGACTTCGGGTCGTCGTGCTGCCCCCCCTCAAAGCCGATCGTCACGTGCCCGAGGCCACCGACAAACTCCGTCACCGTGCCTTCGAGCTCTTCTTCCAACCCGACGATGACCGGCACCGGAAATCGCATGGCAAACCGCCGGTTCCTCAAGGTGTCCGACATGACGGCAAAGGAAGCGGCATCTCCTGAGGTAGTGTGAATATCTAACAGGTAGACGGTTCCTCTGGCCCGAGCGAAAGACTCCTCCAGAGTCACTCGTAGCTCGTCCAATTCCCGATCTTCGGCGACGCTGCTCGAGGCGAGCTCTCCCGCTCGGCTAGCTTCGATGCGGTGCGGTAACCAATGGCGATTGAGATCTCCGGAAAGGAAGCGATGGCCAGAAGCGAGAGCCTGTCGGTTCCCCACGAGCCCCAGGAACTCACCCTTGATCTCGATGCCACGGTTCGCCAATTTGGCGAATACCCGCTGCAGCGCTTTGGAGCCTGCCGGTTCGTTACCGTGGAGACCACCAATGCAGATCAGGGTAGGCCCTGACCGGTCGCCTCGGAGGCTGCCAATTACGCGATCGATCCCGCGTTCCGTCTCTGGTTCGACGGCAATCATGGTGGTCAAAGGAGCCCTCTTACGCTGTCTTGCGAATGATTTTTTTCGCGAATGCCTCGAGCTGATCGCCGCCGCGACGAGTCATCTACTCGAAACCGCCAAGCCCTGATCCCTCGTTCTCGAAAGGCTGCGTTCGCTGCTCCAATCATACATCAGGCAGCCTAGGATTGCTCCTCTCCCTTCCCTAGGTTGGGCTAGTCCTCTCTCGAAAAACTAGAGTCTCCAAGAACTTGGGCCTACAAGAACCAAGGTCGAAGCTCGTTGGCCATCCTCCGGCGTTGATTCCCTCGCGCTGTTTCCTTGGGACCGTTCGCTGGCGCCAATTCGATGGCACTGCTTCGCTGGCACTGCTTCGCTGGCGCTGATTCGCTGGCCTTGGTTGTCAGCCGCCGCTTCAAAGCCGGAGCTTAGGCCCCCGCTTTGAATCGCAACGAGATTTTCCCTGATCTGACTTCGACCCGGCACGTGCCGCCTCGAGATAGGGCTCCAAATAGGATCTCGTCGGTCAGGGGCACCTTGAGGACGTCGTCAATCACCCGGGTTAGAGGCCGGGCACCGAAGGCGGAGTCATGACCTTCTTCCGCCAACCAGGCCCGAGCCTTGGCGCTGACCAGCAGCCGGACTCCCTTGCTTTTTAGCTGCTCTCGGAGCTCGTCGAGGAATTTTTCGACGATTTGCTCCATCACTTCCGGGCTCAGAGGGCCGAAAGAAATTCGGGCGTCGAGACGATTTCTGAATTCGGGGCTGAACAGACGCTCGAAGGCCCTTTGGTCTTGCCCCAGGCCGGGGGTATCGTCGTAGCCGACCGATCGGCCAGACAACTCGCGGGCTCCGACATTGCTGCTCATGAGCAAGATCACATGGCGGAAGTCAGCCTTCTTGCCATTGCTGTCGGTGAGCGTGCCATGGTCCATGATCTGCAAGAGCATGTTGAAGACATCCGGATGAGCCTTCTCGATCTCGTCGAGTAGGAGTACCGCATAGGGACTCTTGCTCACCGCCTCTGTCAGCAAACCGCCCTGGTCGAAACCGACGTAGCCCGGGGGCGCCCCCACCAAGCGGGAGACACTGTGACGCTCCATGTACTCGCTCATATCGAAGCGCAGGAAAGCGATTCCGAGAATCTCCGCTAGCTGCCGAGCGGTTTCCGTCTTGCCAACTCCCGTAGGCCCGGTGAGAAGAAATGCGCCCACTGGCTTTTCCGGCTGCCTCAACCCAGCCCTGGCGACCCGGACCGCGGCGGCCAGTTGGTCGAGGGCCGCATCCTGGCCAAAAACAACTCCTTGGAGCTCCGTAGCAAGATTTCTCAACCGCTCCAGGTCGCCTCCCTGGATTCGGCGGGGAGGAATTTGGGCCATGGTTGCGAGGACCTTCTCAATGGCCCCCTCGGTGACTCGTTTCCGACCAGCTAGGTGAGCGGCGGCGCCCGCCTCGTCCAGGAGGTCGATGGCCTTGTCCGGGAGGCGGCGGTCGCGGAGGTAGCGAGCGGCGAGATCCGCTGCGGCCACCAACGCCTTTCGGGTATAGCGAACACCGTGATGCTCCTCGTAGCGCTTCCTCAAGCCTTGGAGGATCTTGACTGTCTCCTCTTGGCTAGGCTCTGCCACTTCAACTTTCTGGAAGCGCCGTGCCAGGGCGTTGTCCCGTTCGAAGACTTGCCGAAATTCGGTCCAGGTGGTGGCACCGATGACCCGGAGGCTGCCGTCCGCAAGAGCCGGCTTGAGCAAGTTCGAGGCATCCAAGGTGCTGTTCCCGGCGGCGCCAGCACCGATGACCGTGTGAATCTCATCGATGAACAGGATGGGCTTGGGCAGCTCTTCCAAAGCTTTGAGAACCGCCTTCAGACGATTCTCGAAGTCTCCCCGGTAGCGAGTGCCCGCCAAGAGCGCTCCCAAGTCGAGACGATGCAAGCTGGCCTGCTTCAAGGTCTCCGGAACCCGGTCGGCGGCCAGCTCGAGAGCTAGTCCTTCCACCAAAGCTGTCTTTCCCACTCCAGGATCGCCTACGAAAATCGGGTTGTTCTTCCGCCGACGCACCAGGATGTGCAAGGTGCGCTGGATTTCACCCTTACGGCCGATCAGGGGGTCGATGCGTCCCGCCTCGGCCAAGGCCACCAAATCTTGGGTAAACGATTCCAGGGGATTGCCTAGGGGAGACGACGGGGCCTCTTCCGGTCCATCGGGCTCGGACCCCACCGGCAGACCCGGAGCTGCCGGATCGACCCGGGAGACTCCGTGGGCGATATAGCTGACCACGTCCAGGCGGCTGACCCCTTGCTCCTGGAGGAAAAAGACCGCGAAGCTTTCGGGCTCGTCGAACATGGAAACCAGAACATTGAATCCCTGGACTTCCTCCTTGCCCGCCCCATCCATCTGAGCTGCCGCCCGAGCCACCGCTCGTTGAAAACCCAAGGTGGGGCGAGGGTCGGTGCGAGCCTCCTCCGGTAGGCTTTCACATTCCTCGTCCAAGAAGGTTTCGAGCCTCTGCTTCAGTGTCTTTAGATCAGCTCCCGCATGGTGGAGAACCCGAGCGGTTCCAGTCTCCAGCGTCAGGGCGTAGAGCAGGTGCTCGAGGCCCGAGAACTCATGACCACGATGACTCGCTTCCGCAAGGGCCAGGGATAAAGAAACTTGTAGGTCCGCGGAAATTTTCACTCGGCCTCCACACTCAGCATGAGGGGCATTCCATTTTCACGCGCCTCACTGGTTACCTGTGCCACCTTCGTCTCGGCGACGTCATAGGTATAGATTCCTGCGGTCCCAGCCCCCTTGTGGTGAACCTCTAGCATGATGCGATTTGCCTCAGAGTCTGATCGATGGAAATACTCCTTGAGAACGTGTATTACGAACTCCATACTGGTGAAATCGTCGTTGTGCAGTACGACTCGATATCGCCGTGGACGTTTCGTGACCGTTCGCTCACGGGTAGCGATCTGTTCGCCGTGATCTGGTAGTTGGGAGCTACTATCACTCAAGCTGTTGGCCTCTCAATAAAAAATGGAAGATCCTCCCCCACCACCCCTAGATGTTATAACGCGAGCGCCTCTCCAGGATCAGAAAACCAGCCACCCGGAAACATTTTTTTGGGCCTCAGCCCTGGTTCCACAACTCTCGAGAAATGTGTCATCGACCTACAAGATCGAAGGCCCGACTAACCATAGAAAAAGTCGCATCTGCGCGATCCAGGAAAAGAATAGAAAGCTTTAATGTAAATAGAACATTCAGCTATCGACACTTGAATTCTGAAATGCCCGCCGAGGTATATCGAGAGATCAATTTCGAATGAAGGGAGCCAGGAACGGCTTACCGCCGCGAGCGCCAGGCAAAACGTGCTGCTAGAACCATCACCAGGGCTGAGAAGAAGGCCCACAAAATCGCCCAGAACATTGCCGGCAAGCCCGTGAGATCTGCCATGGAACGAGCGTCCGTGGCCAAGACCGTGGCATGAGAAGACAAACCGATCAGAGTCAGAAGATCCTGAGTGGCGGTGATGGCTCCCATGAAAGCCACCAGGTGGAGAGTAAAGACTGTCGCCATACCGCCGGCCTTCAGCGCGACCCAGAGCAGTGCTCCCCCGAGCAAACATCCGGTGACCAAGGCCAGCAGGCCGGCCAGGACGTGCTCGGTCAACAGACTGGGAACGCCGTAGCGAAGCGATAGGAGCACCATGGACACTCCCACCACTCCCAAGGCCCATCGACTGGAGCGGGGGTGGCGCCCCAATAGGATCAAGACAGCACCGAAGGCGGCAGCGCCCAGGTAACCAGCTGCGATCACTGCCCAGCGCCAGCCCCCGGCCGTGTAGGCAAGGCCGGAGCCGTCCGCGAAGACTACGAAGTTCCGGAAATGGCCGCCGGTCACCAGCGCCATCACACCGTGGCTCAACTCGTGAACCAGGGTCAGCAACAAGCGAAAAGGATAGGCTGGCCAATGGAGCCAGGGAACCCACTCCAGCAGGGCGGCCACCAGAGCGGCAGCCAAAACCGTTTTCCCAACGGGTGATTGACTCATGGTCAGATTGTACCCTCAGGCAGCCAACTGCAGTCGTCGAGCCTTGCCGATGGAACAAAAAGGCACTGACAACCGTAGGGCCTAGTGAACCGGATGGACCGGCTCAGCAAAGGAGTAAAGCATGTCCCTTCATCGATCCCGCAACAACAGAGTCCTCGGCGGTGTCTGCGGTGGAATCGCCGAATGGCTGGATTGGAACCCGACCCTGGTTCGAGTCGCCTATTTCCTGGTCTCGGTTCTATCCGCCGGGTTTCCCGGAGCGCTGGTCTATATCGTCCTGTGGATGTTGATGCCCAAAACGAGCCAAATGTCACGGGTGCGAGCCGCCTAGGAACCTATTTCTACCCCCTATTTGCAATCGAGAGGGGTGGCCCGACCCGCTGATGCCAAGGAAAGGCTAGGGCCTCTCCCCTCCGTGCCCCTCTCGGCCAGGTAGCGTACAATCCTGCCTTCATGCAGCAGGAACCACACCCGTTACCGGGGGGCCTGTGGAAACGCAACGCCCTGCTCAATCTGGCTGGCCTCGGCCTGCCTCTCTGCGCAGCCCTGGTAGCTGTGCCTATCCTGCTGCGCGCTCTCGGCCAGGACCGCTTTGGCGTTCTCACCCTGGCCTGGGCTCTGGTGAGCTATTTTGGAGTCTTCGACCTCGGTCTGGGTCGCGCGTTGACCAAATTGGTAGCGGAGCGGATCGGGTCCCGGGACGAGCAAGAGTTGCCGGGACTGATCTCCAGCAGCCTCACTTGGCTGGTTCTTCTCGGCCTGGGAACCGGCGCCCTGCTCTATGGAGCGGCGCCTTGGATCGCCACCCGAGGCTTGAGCCTTCCTTCTCACCTGCACCAGGAGACCCGCGAAGGACTGAGAATTCTCGCCCTCTCTCTGCCGGTGGTTCTCCCTAGCACCGGCCTCAGAGGGCTCCTGGAAGCTCACCAGAAATTCGCCCGCATCACCGCCATTCGAATCCCCATGGGAGTGCTAGCTTTCGCGGGCCCCCTGATCGTGCTTCCCTACTCCTCCCGCCTCGCAGCGGTGCTGGCGGTATTGGTCGTCGCCCGCATCGTCGGATTCGTCGCTTATCTCTTCAGCTGTCGCCATTGGCTACCTCGCCTCCCTCAATGGACCTCCTGGAACCGCTCCCTCAGCTTGCAAGCCCTTCACCTCGGTGGTTGGATGACCGTCAGCAACCTGGTCAGCCCATTGCTGCTCTACTTGGATCGTTTCGTCATCGCGGCTCTCTTGCCGGTGGCTGCAGTGGCCTTTTATGCGACTCCTTTCGAAGTCGTCAGCCGGCTGGGCATCGTGCCTGCAGCTCTCATGGGGGTCCTCTTCCCGGCCTTTAGCTCTACCCTCGCCACCGCTCCTGGAGAAGCTCGCCGCCTCTACCACCGGAGCCAACAGATCCTCTTGGTAGCCCTGCTGCCGCTGGCGGCACTGGTGGTGATCTTCGCTCGCCCTGCTCTAACCCTTTGGCTCGGGGAAGAATTCGCCCAGGCCAGCTACCGAGTCGCTCAGATCTTCGCCGTGAGCGCGGTCGTTCATGGCTTGGCACAGCCATCGTTTCACCTCCTTCAGGCAGCCGGAAGGCCGAAAACGACCGCCTTGCTCCATCTTCTGGAGGCGCCCCTCTATCTGCTCTACCTCCTCCCCCTGACCCTTCACTTCGGCATCGTGGGAACGGCGACCGCCGCTCTTTTGCGAGTGACCTTCTCCTGTCTCGCCCTCAGCTTTTTGGCTCGCCGCATCATTTCGCCACGAGGCCTTGCCGCAGAAGCCAACCAGCCTGGCTCAGGAGGCTTACCGTGAAACCATCCATTTTTCTGGCGGGAGCCTTCGACCGTTTCAACTTCGGCGATCTGTTGTTTCCGTTGATCACTCGGCAAGCCTTCGAGCGCCTGGGTATCGAGGCCAACTTCGAGGTTCTGGCCAGCCGATGGAGCGATCTGAAGGAGGCCGGGGCGTTACCCACGGCACCCCTTGGAAAGCTCTCTCAACACCCTCCGGGTCCAGGAGACACGCTCCTCTTAGCGGGAGGCGAGATTCTCGATGCTCGGTGGTCAGGTACTCTCGCCGCCCTCACCTCTCCACGGCGGGCCTTCGGGCTCAAGGTGCTTGCCAAGGGATTTCCGGCCATGGCCGACGCCCTCAGCCAACGCGCTCTCACCGGCGCCATCCTCGGCACCCGCCGCCCCTTGCCCTGGGTTCTTGGGAAAGAGGACTTCGCCTCTCCCATGGGGATTGCCTACAACGGGGTCGGAGGATCGGGGATCGATGGCCTACCGCCGAAGCTCCAGGAAGCTCTACGGCGACGGTTGGACAGGGCAGCCTTTCTCTCGGTGCGAGATCCCAGAACCCTGGAAATTCTCAACCGGTGGAATCTCCACTGCCCGATCCACCTGGCACCGGATCCGGCGGCCCTGATGGCAGAGATCTTCCCCAGACCCCACCTAGAGGACCAGCAGAGCCAAGAGACACGAGATCTCCGAGCTGGCTACGAGGAAAACGGCTATGGAGTCGTTCAATTGGGATATTACGCCGCCCGGGGTGCCGGGCCTGCGGTCGCCGAGCAGCTGATTCGGCTGCAAAGAGTCAGCGGTCTGAACCTGGTATTGGTCCCTCTCGGGCAGGCCGCCGGCCACGAGGACCAACGAGCTCTGGCGGCTCTTCAAAAGCGCCTTGTGGGCCTCCCCGTCACCTTGGCCTCAGCGACAACGATCATCGACATCCTCTCCCTCATCGCTGGAAGTCGGTTGTTCGCCGGTACCTCTTTGCACGGCAATCTCACCGCCCTGGCTTACGGCGTTCCCCGGGTCGGGCTAGGCCCAGGAATCAGAAAGCTCGATCTTTTTCTGCGCACTTGGGATTCCCAACAACCCAGCGGGTGTGCCTCCTTCGATGACTTTGCGGACCGAGCCTTAGAGGCCTTAGAGAAACCGCTAGACCTGTGGCAACGGGACGGGGAACGGATCGTCCGAGAAGGTTGGAAGAATTTCGAGAATCTAGCCGCCACGCTCCAATGGCCCTCCCGCCAGCCCCCTTGAGGAAACCCATGGGCCGCTCTCGAGCCCCCCAACGGGGCGACGGATCCTATTCGAGCTGGGAAACGACGGAATAGACGCTAGCCGGCGGCTGGGCTGGCAGAATCCGGGCTCTCGCCCTCGAGCCCCCGCCAGGTGTTCTCATCATCGTCGAAGATGGGTAGGTTCGGCTTTCGGCCACGAGCTTCGTTGACTCGCCAGCCCCAGAGAATGGCCCATTTGAGATACGTCCCGTAGGCCTGGAGCATGCAGAAAACCAACCCATACATGCCATCCAGGAAACCGCCCTGAATCATATAGGTGCGAATGAACCTCCAAACGGACCGGCCGAAGACCTCTGCGAAGCCGGCTCGTTTGCCTTCTTTCCAAGCCTGAGAAGCTCCCCAGACGCTGTATTTCTGGATGCGCGGAAAGTACTCGTCGAAAGAGTCCGCCATGTAGTGGAGCATGGGATTTCGCAACAGCGGCGCGGGACCTCGAGTCACCATGTCCGCATGGACGCGTCGATTGGGATATCGCCCACTGCCCTGCTTGACCAGTCGCACCACTTGATCGTGTTGCCAGCCGGAAAAGCGGATCAAATGATCCATGAAATAGACCGTCCGTCGGATCGTGTAGGCCTCATGGGTGGGCCCCGAAGCCAATAGGGTTTCGACCTCCTTCTGCAGATCCGCTGTACAGCGCTCGTCGGCGTCGAAGATCAGGAACCAGTCGTGCTGGACTTGATCCATGGCCCAGTTCTTCTGGGAGGCGGACCCGTAATAGGTGCGCTGCTCGAAACGAACCTTCTCGAAACTCCGGGCGATCTCCGGAGTCCTATCCGTGGAAAAGGAATCCACGACCAGGATTTCGTCACACCAGGTGAGCGATTCGAGGCAGGCAGCGATGTGTCGCTCCTCGTTAAAGGTCGTGACGATGGCAGACAGTTTGGTCCGCCCAGGGGCTTCCTCGCTGACCGCTTGCGGGCCGGTGCTTTTTGACGACTCTTCCATAGCTCCTCCGATGCGGCCCATCCTACCAGTCCTAAGAGCTTGTGGTGAAAGTCACGGGCCGACGAGAACCAACGGGAGTTTCATCCTGGACTGAGAGGCGCTTCTCTTCGCCCAGGAGTCAAGGGCCCACAGCGAAGGTGGGTTTCTGGCCGATGGTGGACCCTGAGGAGACTCCCCTCGAACAAATTCGGGCACACCCCACCCCGAGGAAGGCTTCTGGCGGCAGCCGAAAATGTGGTAGGAATAACCCTCAATCTATGCAGAGAAAGAATCCCTGGTAGGGAAAAATCATCCATGCAGCCCTATTTCACCTACCTGCTCATCCAGGTTCTCCGCCTGATCAGCAGGATCTTCTACCGCTTCGAAGTGAATTGGATCGGCGACCCACCGGAAGATCCATGGGTCGACCTGCGGGTGGTCGCGGTGCTCAACCACACCAGCCTCTACGAATGGCTGTTCGCCGGCGTAGTCCCCAACCGGATGATTCATCAGCTGGCCTGGCACGGGGTCGTGCCCATCGCCGAGAAAACGGCGAAGCGCCAATTCATCGGCCGCTTCTACGGCATGATCGCCCGCCACGTGGTGCCGATCACCCGGAAGAGAGATCACACCTGGTCGGAGGTGCTGGGCCGCATCGAAAAAGACGCCATGGTCATCCTGCTTCCAGAAGGGCGCATGAAGCGTTCTACGGGCCTCGATCTCCACGGTCGTCCCATGACCCTGCGGCGAGGCATCGCAGACGTTATCCACTCCAGCCAGCCCGGGCGATTCTTGATCGCCTACAGCGGTGGTTTGCACCACGTTCAGCACCCGGGAGAGACTTTCCCCCGTCTGTTCAAAACCATCCGTATGAATCTGGAAAACATCGACCTGGTCAAATACCGCCAGGAGTGGCTCGAGAAGGCCGGAGAAGAAGGTTTCCGAGATGCCATCAAACGAGATCTCGAGCGCCGTCGAGATCTCCACTGTCCAGAAGAAGAATCCATAACCCCCAAAAAACCAGCTCCCCCCACCGACTCTCGTGGAGATCAGCAAGATGAGCCCTGAGGAGGCGGCAACCCGAGTGGCGTCTTTGCGCACCGAGATCCGCCGCCACGACTATCTCTACTACGTCCGAGATTCCCCTACCCTCGACGACGCTGCCTACGACCGGCTATTCGAGGAGCTCAAGCAGCTCGAAGAGACCTTCCCCCATTTGGTGACCCCGGACTCCCCTACCCTGCGGGTAGGAGGGGAGCTTCTCGAAGGCTTTGAATCGGTTCAGCACACAGCCCCCATGTTGAGCCTCGATTCCTCCCAGGATGAAGCGGCCCTGCGCCGCTTTGACGATCGACTTCGCAAAAGTCTTCTCAAGGAAGGCGACTCGACTCCCGTGGAGTACGTCATCGACCCCAAGCTCGATGGCCTTTCAGTGGAATTGGTCTACCAAGATGGTGTCTTCCTTCGGGCAGCTACCCGTGGCGATGGCCGCAAGGGAGAGGCGATCACGGAAAACGTCCGAACCATTGCCGCGGTGCCCCTGCGCCTGCGCAACACAGACCGTCCAGTGCCAAAACTGTTGGCCGTGCGGGGCGAGATCATCCTCCAGCTGGCGGGCTTCGAGAAACTCAACGAGAGCTTGGTGGCAGCCGGCAAAGATCCCTTCGCCAACCCCCGCAATGCCGCCGCCGGCACCATGCGCCAACTCGACCCCCAGATCACCGCGTCCCGCCCTTTGGACGTCTATGTCTACGACATTCTGGCCATGGAACCTGCTGAAGAGTCAGCAGCTCCCTCGGAGATCACCAGCCAGTGGCAAGTACTCGAAGCGCTAAGGGATTGGGGCCTTCGAGTCAACGATCGTCCTCGCCGGGGCACCTCGGTAGAGGACATTCTCCAGTACCACCGGGAGATTGGGGCGGCCCGAGACGACTTGCCCTACGAGATCGATGGCATCGTCATCAAACTCGATGCCCTCACGGCCCGAGAGCGGGTCGGCATGACCAGCCGCTTCCCTCGCTGGGCCTACGCCTTCAAATTTCCGCCCCGCCAGGAAGCCACCCGCATCGAGGACATCATCGCAGGAGTCGGCCGCACTGGGGTTATCACTCCCGTAGCCGTCCTGGAGCCCGTGCTGTTGGGGGGAGTCACGGTGAGCCGAGCGACCCTCCACAATCGCGAAGAGGTGGCTCGCAAGGATGTTCGACCGGGAGACCTGGTTCGAGTCCAGAGAGCGGGCGATGTCATTCCCCAAGTCATCGAACGGGTGGAAGAGCCGGACCGCGATCGGGGGGAGCCCTTTCGCATGCCGGAAACCTGCCCCTCCTGTTCCACTGTCCTCGTGGAGAGGGGCCCTTTCACGGTGTGTCCCAACAGCTTCGAGTGCCCGGCTCAACTGGCGGCTCGATTGACTCATTTCGGTTCCCGCAATGCCCTCGACATCGAGGGGCTGGGGGAAGAGACTGCGAAGGCCCTCATCGACCAGGGCTTGGTTCGGCAGTTGCCACAGCTCTTCGATCTGCGCCCCCTACAGTTGCTGGAGCTCGAAGGCTTTGCGGAAAAGTCCGCCACCAACCTGGTGGCCGCCATCGCCAAGGCTGCCCACGCCGAGTTGCCGCGCTTCTTGTTTGGCCTCGGTATTCCTGAGGTCGGGGTGACCGTCGCCCGGGAGTTGGCGCGCCACTTTCGAACTCTCGAAGCCTTTCGCCAAGCGACCGACGAAGAGCTGCAAGAGATCTCCGGCGTCGGACCCCGCATGGCCGAGGAAATTCGCGCCTTTTTCGACCAGGCCAGCAATCAAAAGGTTCTAGACGAGCTCTTGGATGGCCGATTGCACTTGCAAGCCATGCCTCAAACTGCCGAAACGGCTGACGGCAACGCCCCTTTCGAAGCAAAAACCTTCGTCTTCACCGGAGGCATGGAACGCTTCTCTCGCCCCCAGGCAGCTGCCGCGGTGGAAAAGGGGGGCGGCAAGGTGGTGTCTTCCGTCAGTCGCAAGACCGGCTACGTAGTCGTCGGCGCCGACCCGGGCTCCAAATACAAAAAAGCCCAAGATCTCGGAGTCGAGATTCTTGATGAAGCGGCCTTCCTGGAGTTGCTCACAGCCCACGACCTGGTGAGTTGATCCCCCGGACCTAGAGCCCCCTAGGTCACCCACCGCCTTTTCTACCGCTCTCCCGACGACTCGCTCCCTGAGGCCAACCTGCGATCGGGTTGAAGACCCAAGCTCGAGAACCCTCGGCCGACGGCTTCGAATCCGGTGACACCTCAGCCGAGAGTCTCACTTTTCCTTGAGGATGGACGGAACTCAGGCTGAACGGGACAGGAGAGAGCCGCTTCCTCCCCAATGGCCCCTGGGGTTACTGTCGGCGGACTAGCGGGAGGTTCTCGGTGCCTCACCGGCCGACCCGTATCCCTTGAGGCCGGCTGTACAGTGGTCTATACTGCGCCGATCCGGACCACAAGCCGCCTGCAATGCATTTCCGCACTTCCTGCGGCTTTGGAATCCGTGGATTGTCGTATCTAGCCGCACCCTAGGAGATCCAACGTTGTTCGCAGCGTCGAGCTCCTACGCGATAGACTGCCAGTCGAAACATTCGAATTGGCGCATATTTAGGGAGATTTCGCGAAATGAAGAAGACTCTCGGTTCTCTTAGCCTCGTCCTACTCGTCTCGGTCTTGGTTCTTCCCCTCGTGGCTTGTGGAGGCGGTGGCGAAGGCCACGGTGAATCCCTCGGCGACAAGGTGAAAGACGCCGGATCTGCTGTTGGAGACGCCGCCAAGGATGCCGCGGACAAGGCCGGTGAGGTGGCCGGTGATGCTGCCGATGCCGCTGGTGAAATGGCCAACGATGCCGCCGATGCCGCTGGTGAAATGGCCGATGACGCCGGAGAGATGGTCGATGGTGCTGTCGACAAGGCCGGTGAAATGGCCGACAAGGCCGGCGAGAAAATCGATGACGCCGCAGATAAAGCCGGCGAAATGCTCGACGAGGCCGGTGACAAGATCGAAAACGCGATGAGCGACGACGATGCCGACCACAGCAAAGATTCCGACCAATAGGTCTTCGTCCCCATAGACCTCACATTGGGAGCTTCCCTAGAGGGTGGCTCCTTTGAGGCAAAAAAGCCGCGGATCTTTCGAGCCGCGGCTTTTTTGTTGACTTTCAACCGGTCCCAGCCCCCATGAGACCACCGGTACAGAATTGCTGCCCTCCCTTTCTCAGGGAGGATCGCTGCCAGCACCTCAACTAGAGGGGGTTGGAAGCCCTCCGGCAGCTCCTCCCCACCAGATCCCTGCTGTATCCAGCTGCTATGGAGGTAGACTGGGCCGGTGAAGATCGCCAAGGCTCTCGCCTTTCTACTGCTCGCCTCCCTGGTTCTCTTCGGCTTTGGAAAGTTTTTCGTCTCCCAACTGGGCAACGCCCAGCCGGACGAGGTGGCTGGAGCCATCCTGGCACCGCTGCCGGACGTCATCGTGGAGGAAGCCGGTAAGGTCTCTACCTTCGAGGCAGCTGCTGCTCTCACCTCAGCCCTACAACGCCAAGGCTCGCAGCCCAGGGTGGGAATTCACTTTTGGTCCGAGGGTCGGGAGCTCTATTGGGTCGCCGACCGCAGTGATCCCGCGGCTCCAGTTCTCGTGGAGCGGGCAGCCAGCCCAAGGGGAACGCGGTTAGAAACTCGCTGGATCGGAAAGCTAGAGATGCGGCTAGCCTGGGCTCGCCAACACGGATCTTTCGACGTACCGACCCTGCCACCGGGGGAGAGCCGGAACCTCTACCACTAAGCGCTATCCCCTTGGCCGGGCCAGCTTAGAAAGAAACCCGCCGCAGGCATCGAGAAAAGCTTCGTGCCACTCATGGCCACCGGGGAAGACACAGTCTTCTACCGGCACTGCAGCGGATCGCAAACGCTGAAGATCCGCTTCCAGCTTCGCTGAGTCGTACCACTTGTCTTTCAACCCACGGCCCAGAAGCGCGGCCGGCACCTGCCGTACCTGAGACTCCTCGAGATCCGGTGGAACGTCACCGGCTAGAGAGATCAGTCCCTGAGCCCTATGACCGGCCAGAGCCGCCGCCCTATAAGCCATGGCAACCCCCTGGGAGAACCCCGCATACACCAGAGGCAGGTCCCGCCCTACCTCTTCTCGGAGCACCTCGACCACTTGAGAGACGAAGCGGACGTTGTCGGCAATGGCTTGCTCCCGGTCGAACTTCGTCATCCAACTAGCGACCACTTCTCCCGTGCTTTGACGATAGAAGACGTGGGGCCCCTGGACTGCGCAGAGGGTCCACCGGTCCGCTCCGGGAATGTTCTTCAGGGCTTCCAAATGAACTTTTGCGGTTTCCCCATAGCCATGAAAACCCACCAGGAGGCCTTGCCCCCCCGTAGCCTTCTGCAATCGGTAGTGACCGTGCAGGGTTATGGGAAGCTTGCGGCTCTCCACTTCAGCAGACAACGGTTCGAGCACTCCGGGCGACATCGTTTCAGCCTCCTCCGTGGAGAGGTGCCGTCAGCTCTTTGACCCGCTGCTCCAAGATCCCTGGTAGCTCCGGCGTGCCGCCATGCTCTTCTACCAGGCGAACCAAGGCGCTGCCCACCACCACCCCATCGGCAACTTTGGCGATGGTCGCCACCTGCTCCGGAGTGGTGACCCCAAAGCCCACAGCGAGGGGCATCTTCACCTTCCTACGAACAGCCTTGGCTTCCTTCATGAGGTTCTCTGGCAGCTCCCCCTGAGTTCCGGTCACCCCGGTTCGAGAAACGTAGTAGACGAAACCCGTCGAGGCTGCCGCGGCCTTCTTGATGCGCTGGCGGGTGCTGGTCGGGGCGAGCAGAAAGATCGTATCGAGACCGCTCTTTCTCATCACCGGCAGGTACTCCGCCTCCGCCTCTTCCGGAGGCAAATCGAGGCACAGAACTCCGTCGACACCGGAATCCCGAGCCTGCTCTGCGAAACGCTCGAGGCCCCGGGCATGGATCGGGTTGAAGTAGGTAAACAGGAGAATCGGAACGCCAACCGCAGCCCGATGTCGTGCCACGACCTCAAAGATCCCCGATAGATGAGTCCCCGAAGCCAGGGCTCGAGAGGCAGCGCGCTGGTTCGCCGGCCCATCCGCGATGGGATCGCTAAAGGGAACTCCTAATTCGATCAGGTCCGCGCCACCACTGGCCAATGCCCCCAAGAGCTCTCCCGTGGTCTCGAGATCCGGATCCCCCGCGGTTATGTAGGGAATGAAAGCAGCTCTCTTCTCCCGGCGGCAGCGCTCGAAAACTTCGCTAATGGCACTCATGACGGATCTCCATGGGGTCGAGGCCGGGGAGGCTCCGCTTCCGTTCCCTGGGCTCGACGTTTCTCTTCTTCCTCCAAGATGGACTCCACGTCCTTGTCGCCGCGGCCGGAAAGGTTGACCAGCACGACCTTGTCCGAGGTCAGTCGAGGGGCTCGCTCCATCACCTCGGCGATGGCGTGGGAGCTTTCCAGAGCCGGAAGAATTCCCTCGGTTTCCGCCAGGAGGTGAAAACCGGCGAGGGCCTCGTCGTCCGTCGCCGAGGTGTATTCCACCCGACCGGCATCGTGAAGGAACACGTGTTCCGGACCGACCGCCGGATAGTCCAAACCGGCGGAGACGGAGTGGGTCTCCATCACCTGCCCGTCCGAATCCTGGAGTACCAGAGTTCGAGTGCCGTGCAGCACTCCCAAAGTACCGCCGTCAAAGCGGGCCGCATGATCTCCGAGCTGCTGGCCCCGGCCTCCCCCTTCGACGCCGATGAGGCGAGTCCTCGGCTCATCGAGAAAAGCACTGAACAAGCCGATGGAGTTGCTGCCGCCCCCAACGCAGGCGATGGCCACATCCGGGTAGGCCCGGCGGATTTTCTTCTTCAGCTGGCGGCTCGCTTCGATACCGATCACACTGTGAAAATCCCGCACCATCCGTGGAAAAGGGTTCGGCCCAAGAACCGAGCCGATGATGTAGTGAGTATTGCGCACATGGGTCACCCAATCCCGCAGGGCTTCGTTGGTGGCATCTTTCAAAGTCCGGCTGCCCGACTCCACCGGCCGGACTTCCGCACCGAGGAGGCGCATGCGGTGAACATTGAGGCGCTGGCGACGCATGTCTTCAGAGCCCATGAACACGCAACACTGAAGCCCCAGGAGAGCAGCTGCCGTGGCCGTGGCCACCCCATGCTGACCGGCGCCGGTTTCGGCGATCACCCGCTCCTTGCCCATCTCCACGGCCAATAGCGCTTGCCCCACGGCGTTGTTGATCTTGTGGGCTCCGGTATGGAGCAGGTCTTCCCGCTTGAGATAGATCTGCGCGCCACCGAGGCGTTCCGACAGACGTTTCGCATGGTAAAGCGGCGTCGGCCTGCCGCAATAATCCTGAAGCAGATCGGTCAACCGACGCTTGAAAGCTCTTTTGGTGCGGTGCTTATCGTAGGCTCGGGTGAGCTCGTCCAGCGGCGCCATCAGGGTCTCGGGAACGTAGCGCCCCCCGTAATCCCCAAAGCGGCCGATTCGATCCGCAGCGGCCCGTTGCTTGAGCAGGCTAACTTTGGCCATCTGATCTCTCCTTGAATATCCCTTCGAACAGCTGAGTCATGGACCCTCGACTCTTGATTCCCGGCGACGCTTCCACTCCGGAGCAAACATCGATCCCAAAAGCTCCACTCACTTCCAAAGCCTCCCGAGCATTGTCGGGGCCGATCCCCCCGGCTACCCAATAGGGGCGGCTCAGGTCGAGCTTGCGGAGAGAGCGATAATTCCACTTCTCCCCAGTCCCCCCATAGGCCGGATGCTTGATGTCGAAGAGGAAACCCCAGACATCCTGAAAGCCGGTGAGGGAGGACGAATCGGGCTCTCCTTCGACGCGAATCACCTTGATCGCCCGGTTGCCCCAAGGAGCTAACTGCTGCGCGGGCTCGTCCCCATGGAACTGAAGGTAGTCCAGACCGACGGAGCGTTCGATCTCGGCGACTTCCTGGGGGGGTTGGGCCACGAAGACACCGACCAGTTTGGCTCGCCCACCCACGACCGAAGCGATCTCTCGAGCTGCCTCTACGGAGATATGGCGAGGGCTCCCAGGCCAAAAATTCAGTCCGAGATATCCGGCCCCGAGCTGCACCGCCAACTCTGCGTCTCGCGGCCGCGTCAGGCCGCAGATCTTGACTGCTGCCACTTCTCTTTCAATCTCCCCGAGGGGTGACCTGAGCATCGAGAAACTGCGATAACTGGGCCCCTGGGTTGTCGGCCAGCAGGAGAGCTTCGCCAATCAGAAAGGCGTCGAATCCTGCCCGGGACAGCCGCTCGATCTCGGCGGCGCTGGATATTCCGCTCTCAGCGACTCGCAGGGCACCGGTAGGAAGCTGGGGCGCCAGCGTTTCGGAGTTGGCAAGATCCACCTCAAAAGTCCGCAAGTTGCGATTGTTGACCCCCACCAGCTCCCATGGCTGCCCGGTGAGCATGGCGAGATCTTCCTGATCATGGGTCTCGATCAAGGGAACCATGCCCAGGGATCGGGTACGTTGGGCCAAGTCCAGCAGCTCTTCAGCCTCATAGAGGGCTGCAATCAACAAGACAGCGTCGGCTCCCGCCTCCCGTGCCCAATACAGCTGGACCGGGTTGACGACGAAATCCTTGGCGATGACCGGCAGGCCGGAAATGCGCCGGCACCGCTCCAAAAGCTCATAGCTACCGTAGAAAAAGTCCGGTTCGACCACCACCGACAGGGCAGCGGCACCGTGGTTGCCATACAGGCGGGCCTGATCCAGAGGGTTGAGGCGATGCATCAGAGAGCCGATTCGCGGAGAACCCATTTTCACCTCGGCGATAATCGCCGGTCGGTGACTCTTCACCTCATTGAGCTTGCTCAGGAAGGAGTTATTTTCATCGCTGCGCTGCAACTCAGCGGGAGTTCCTTCGAGGGGCGCCATGCTTTCCGGAGTTCGAGCCTCCGGAGCGATGCGGCGACGGCGGCCAGCGACGATGCGCGCCAGGGTTCCGGCTAGCTTTCTCTTTGGAGGCGATCCCTCTGGAGTACTCATGTGCTTCTCCCGCTATGAAATTGAACGAGCTCCGAAAGCTTGGCAGCGGCAGCTCCGGAACGTTGAACTTGGCGAGCCGCATCGACTCCCTCTTGGAGGCTCCCCACCAGGCCGGCCACGTAAATGGCAGCACCGGCATTCAATACCGTCACATCCGCTAAGGGGCCGACCTCACCAGCCAGGACTCCCGATAGCAGCTGCGCATTGGTTTGCGGGTCTCCACCAGCGAGAGCCTCCTGAGGCGCGACTTGGACTCCCAAGGCCGTCGGCTCAACGGTATATCTACGAACTTCCCCCGCCCGCACTTCGGAGACCAGAGTCTCTCCCGTGGTGGTGATTTCGTCCAACCCATCTCCGTGGACCACCAAGGCGTGCTCACTCCCCAGGCGAGCCAGCACCTGGGCGACCAGATCCACCAACTCCGGAGCGTACACCCCCATCACCTGCCGGCGAGCCCCAGCCGGGTTGGTCAGCGGCCCCAAGATGTTGAAGACGGTGCGCAAACCCAGCTGCTTTCGCACCGGCATGACCTCTCGCATGGCCGGGTGCAACTTGGGAGCGAAGAGGAAGGCGATCCCCAAAGCATCCAGGGCGCGTCCGGCCTCCTCCGGGGTCACCTCGACATCGAGACCCAGGCGGGACAACACATCAGCGCTACCACACAGGCTCGACACGGAGCGGTTGCCATGCTTTGCGATGGGCACTCCGGCGGCGGCGGCGACGAAGGCAGCGGCGGTGGAAATATTGAAGGTTCCCTTGCCGTCGCCACCGGTACCGCAGGTATCCACCACCTGGTCCCGAGAGTGAGGAATCGCCAGAACCCGCTGGCGCATGGCCGTCGCTGCGCCAGCAATCTCGTCCGCCGTTTCGCCTTTCATTCGCAGCACGATCAGTAGAGCCGCCTTGTGAGCTTCATTGAGGTCGCCATCCATGAGGCTACCGAAGAGGCTTTCGGTTTCACTGCGACCGAGACTGCCCCCGGCGAGCATCTGCTGGAGAGCTGTGGTGATATCCATCCTTAGGCACCTTCCTGTTGATGAGCCTGTTGATGGGCCTCTCCACTGGCTCCCTTACTGGCCCCGTTTCCAGCACGGGATGCCTCTCCTTGGCTCGATGCGGGCGCTATCCGGGAAGGGCCAGCCGAGCAAAGGCGAAGAAAGTTGCTCATCAAGCGCGGCCCCTCCAGAGTCAGAATCGACTCCGGGTGAAACTGCACTCCCCAATAGGGGTATTTGCGGTGCCGCATCCCCATCAAGGTTCCTCCCTCGCTCCAGGCGAGAGCTTCGAGATCTTCCGGCAAGCTTTCTTCAGCGACCACCAGGCTGTGGTACCGGGTCGCCTCGAAGGGCAGCGGCAGATCCTCGAAGGGCCCCTTTCCTAGGTGGCGAAGCTTCGATGTCTTACCGTGCATCAAGCGCGACGCGGCCTGGATGCGCGCTCCGAAAGCGGCACCGAGAGCTTGGTGTCCCAGGCAAACGCCCAAGATAGGTACGGCGGCGCAACGACGCAGGAGGTCGACACAAATGCCGGCCGACTCGGGGCGCCCCGGGCCCGGTGAAAGCAGAATGCCGGCCGGTTTGAGGCCCAACACTTCGTCCACCGTCGCCGCATCGTTGCGAAGGACCTCGATCCCTTGTTTCCTTCCGGCCACAGAGCTTTCTAGCATCTGAACCAAGTTATAGGTGAAGGAGTCATAGTTGTCGATCACCAGGATCACCGTGGGGCCTCCAGCTTCTCCAACTGCCGCGCCAAGTCGACGGCCACCAAGAGGGCGGCGGCTTTATTCTCCGTTTCCTCCTGCTCTCGAGCCGGATCCGAGTCCGCCACGATTCCGGCGCCGGCGGTCACCGAGGTTTCCCCATTGCGCACCACCAGAGTGCGGATGGTAATGCAGGTATCGACATCTCCCGTGAAGGAAAAATAGCCCACCGCACCAGCATAGGGCCCCCGGGCCTCCGGCTCCAACTCGTCGATGATCTCCATGGCGCGGATCTTCGGCGCACCGGAGACGGTGCCGGCAGGAAAGCAGGCCAACAGAGCGTCCAGGCCGTCCAGGTTTTCGTCGAGATCCGCCTCGACGCTCGACACCATGTGCATGACGTGACTGTAGCGTTCGATCTCCATGAAGCTCTCCACGGAGACCGAGCCGGGCTCACCGACCCGTCCCAAATCGTTTCGCCCCAGGTCCACCAACATGACGTGTTCCGCCCTCTCCTTGGCATCCGCCAAGAGCTCCTCCGCAAGGCGGCGGTCCCCTTCCGCATCCGCGCCCCGGGGTCGGGTGCCGGCGATGGGCCGGGTCTCCAGGCGGCGACCGGTCTTGCGCACCAACATTTCCGGGGACGCCCCCACCAAAGCCGCCTCCGGCGACTCCAACAAGACCATATAGGGGCTCGGATTCACCAACCTCAGGGCCCGATACAGGGCTACCGGGTCAATCGCACGAGCGGCCTTGAAGCGCCGCGCCAGGACCACTTGAAAAATATCCCCGGCAGTAATGTAGTCCTTCGCCTGGCGCACCGCTCGACGAAAGGACTCGCCATCCAGACTGGGCTCCGGGGTCGGTCGGTCGGCTTGCCCGTGCTCCGGCGTGGCTACCGCAGCGCCATCTCCCGAACGGGTGAGAAGAGTTGTTAGCTCATCGAGACTCTGCTTCGCCTGCTCTTCGGAGACTTCCCCTTCCACCTCGTTGGCAATGGCTAGAACTCGCTGCCGAGCATGATCGAAAACCACCAGGTCATCGAAGCGCGCCAGCAAAGCTACGGGAAGATCGAAGGGGTCCGGCGGGCGGGAGGGAAGGCGTTCCACCAAGCGAATCAGATCGTAACCGAAATAGCCCACGAATCCACCCATGAAAGGCACCGAACCGGGCTCCGCCCGCACTGAGGAGACCACTCGGCGCAGCGCATCGAGAGGTGGGCCGGGAAGAGCCCGTCGTTCCCCGCCTTCCTCCATTTCGAGGCGGTCTTCGTAGAGACGGTACAGTCGTTTGGGAGCCGCTCCTAAGAAGGAGAAACGGGAAACCTGCTCCCCGCCGGTGACGCTCTCAAAAAGAAACCGACTCGGGGAGGTCTCCGCCAACCGGCGGTAGACGCCCAATGGAGTCGAGCTGTCCGCCAGAAACTCTCGCACATGAGGGCGAGCTCGACGGGTATTTGAATGGGTCATGAAGGCTCTTTCCGATGACGTCGCCGTAGCTCCTCTGCCACCTCCTGGGGCTCGACCCCCTTGGCCAGCAGAAGTAAATTTAGGTGATAAAGCAGGTCGCTGACTTCTCCCACCAACTCGCCCCGCTCCTCCCCTTCCTGGGTCAGAGCCGCAATCACCGATTCGACAGCTTCCTCCCCCACTTTCTGGGCGATGCGAGGCAACCCACGAGCCAACAATCGAGCCGTATAGCTGTCTTCCGGTGAAGCCTTGGAGCGCTCTTCGAGAACTCGACGAAGCCAGCCCAACTCGAGACCGACGGGATTGGGCTCGAAGCAGCTCCGAGTGTTCTGATGACAGGTCGGGCCGGCCGGGTGGGCCCGCATCAAGAGAGCGTCGCGATCGCAGTCGACCAAAATCTCGACCACTTCCAGTAGATTGCCGGAAGTCTCCCCTTTCTTCCAGAGTTCCTGCCTGGAACGACTCCAAAAATGAGCGTAGCCAGTTCCCAGGGTCAGGGATAGGGACTCCTGGTTGGCATAGGCAAGCATCAACACGGCCCCCCCGACGGCATCCTGCACCACTACCGGCACCAGACCGCGGTGGTCGTAGGTGAGAGAGTCCAGGTTGCTGATCTCCAGAAGGCCACTCATGCCGCCCACTCTTCTCGCATGGGGAAATTTCTGGTGCGAAGAAATTCTTTCACCTGGCCCACAGTGAAGACTCCCTGGTGAAAGATCGAAGCGGCCAGGACCGCAGCTGCCCCGGCTCCCAGAGCCTCTGCCAGGTGCTCCAAGGTTCCGGCGCCACCGGAAGCGATGACCGGCACGGGAACCACCTGCGTCGCCGCTTCGAGCAAGGGGAGGTCATAGCCATGGCGCATGCCGTCGCTGTCGATGGAAGTGAGGAGAACTTCCCCAGCACCGAGCTCGACTCCACGGGCCACCCATTCCAGAGCATCCAAACCAGCCGCCTGGCGACCACCGTGGGTCACCACTTCCCATCCCGACTCACCGCCTGCCCGTCGCCGGGCATCCACCGAGAGCACCACGCATTGGCTGCCAAACTGCTCCGCCAAATCCTTCAGCAGGGAAGGGCGACGAACGGCAGCACTATTGATGGCTACTTTGTCCGCGCCGGCGAGTAGTAGCTGCCGGGCATCTTCCACTTCGCGCACCCCACCTCCCACGGTCAAGGGAACGAACACCTGCTCTGCGGCCCGCTGTACCCAATCTAGGTCCGTACCGCGATGCTCGGGAGCCGCCGAGATATCCAGAAAGACAATCTCATCCGCACCCTGGCGGGCATAGCGCAAGGCGCATTCCGCAGGGTCCCCTTGGTCGATGAGATTTTGAAATTGGATGCCTTTGACGACACGCCCATCGGCAACATCCAGGCAAGGAATGATGCGACGCGCCAAACCGGACAAGTCAGCTGCGATCTCAGTCATGGGCGGCGGCTTGCTCCAGAATACCTCGAGGGCCTCATTGCCCCATGGTGCGAGCCGCGATTCTACATCCTCTCCGGCATCGGCCCAAGGAGGGAGAAGAGAAAGCCTCAGAATCCCATTCAACATAAAGATAGAGCCCTGGCAGGTCCGATCCTGCCAGGGCTCACGGATGGGTTCAGCCCGAAGGCTTCGGCCCTACCAAAGGACTGTGCTAGGGACAGGTATCAAAAGTAAACGTGTCCTGCACCGGCGCCGCCGCCTGCCCCAATGGGTTCTGGTATTGCTTGGTAATGCCCGAGACCGTATCCGTCACCGTTAGGGTGAAATCGACGTTAGTGGTGGCGGAAAAGAAAACCCAGTAGTTTTCGAATCCTGGCGCACTGCAAGCATCCAGCACCTTGACCAGCATCTCGACGTTATTCTGGTTGAAGAACCAGAACAGCCCCGAGTTCTGGCTCAGGTTCAGGGCGTTGCCCCGGTCGCTCAATCCGCTACGAGTCCTCCAATTCACCTCGACCTTGAAGCGGCCATCGAGAAGACAGTGAGTCGTCGGGCCGGGCTGGCAAGCCACGGTCTGACCGTCGTTGTCCAATAGGGTCAAAGAGGCACTACTACGGGCTCCATCGAGCACGGCCCCCCCAGTGGGATTAGAAAGCTCGAGCAGGACCGTCTCGTTTCCTTCTTCCATGTCATCCTCGAAGATGAGCACTTGAAAGGTCTGGTCTGTCTCGTCCCCGTCGGCCCAGAAGAGAGTCCCGGAGGTGCCCTCGTAGTCCATGCCATCGGTAGCCGACCCATCCGCTGTGCCGTAGTCAACACTGACGGCACCGGCGCCACCCATGGATCGCTCGACCCGAACGGTGGCCATGACATCTCCTTCGACGATCTGGGTGTCCAGCTCGTCGAACTTGAAAACGCCGGGGTCGTCATCGCTACCACCGCCGCCTTCGTCATCATCCAGAATGGTGAGCACCGCGGTGCTGCGTTCCGAGTCCAATACTGCACCCCCGGTGGGGTTGCTGAGATTGAGATTCACCGTCTCGGAAGACTCATCGACTTCGTCATTGAGGACGGCGACCATGAAGGTTTTCAGGCTGCCATCGCCATTTTCCCAGGCCAGAGTTCCGAAGGCCCCTTCGTAGTCGCTGCCCTCGACAGCTGAGCCGTCCGCCGTGTTGTAGTCCACGGTAACCGCACCGGTCTCGCCACGGGAACGCTCCACAGAAATGACTGCGAAGCTCGAGTCTTCCATCGTGATGAAACCACGCTGGTCGAATTTGAAGACGCCAGACTCGTCGTCGTCGTCGTCGTCATCGTCGTCGTCGTCATCGTCGTCGTCGTCATCGTCGTCGT
>JAHZIX010000050.1 GCA_022601195.1 Deltaproteobacteria bacterium | reverse complement strand
TACCTGGCTGTAGAGGGTGGTCAACACCCCCGCGGCAAGACCAATGTGGTGGTTCCCAGCATCGGCGCTGACGCGGAGGCGATCTTTTACCGCGCTCAGACCACCTATTTGACCCCGAGTTCGAATTTCGCATCGGCTCGCTCGGCGACCGGCCAGGCCGCGATGGATCTCTTCGGCGCGACCTATCGGGACAACATCTACACGGCATGGTGCGCGGTTGGGGTTGGCAGTTGCCCCACAGCGGGTACCAACAATTCCCAGTACATCACTCAATCCGTACCGACCTCCATGACCCCGAATCAGACCACCACGGTCTCGGTGACTATGAAGAATACGGGAACCACAACCTGGACCCGCGCTGGAAAGTACCGTCTTGGAAGTCAGAACCCACAGGACAACCAGCTCTGGGGAATCGGTCGGGTGCTCCTGCCGAGTAACGTCTCAGTAGCCCCTGGGCAGCAGCGGACCTTCACTTTTACCATTCGTGCGCCGGCGACACCGGCTACCTACAACTTTCAATGGCGCATGGTAAAGGAAGGAGTGGCCTGGTTTGGTGCGTTCTCTCAAAACCGCCAGATCACTGTTTCCAACGGCGGAGGGACCAATAACGCTCAGTACATCACTCAATCCGTTCCTACCACACTCTTAGCAGGACAGACGAGGACGGTTTCGGTGACCATGAAGAATACGGGTACAAGCACCTGGACCCGCGCTGGAAAGTATCGTCTTGGAAGTCAGAATTCTCAGGACAATCTGCTCTGGGGAATCGGTCGGGTGCTCCTGCCAAGTAACGTCTCAGTAGCTCCTGGGCAACAACGGACTTTCACCTTCAACGTCACGGCGCCTTCAGAAATGGGAACCTACAACTTCCGTTGGAGAATGGTGCAGGAAGGAGTGCAGTGGTTTGGTGACTTCTCTCAGAACCGGCAGATCACTGTTACCGGCGGCGGAGGGGTCAACAACTCTCAGTACATCACTCAGTCCGTTCCAACGACTCTCTTGGCAGGGCAGACGAGGACGGTCTCGGTGACCATGAAGAATACGGGTACAAGCACCTGGACCCGCGCTGGAAAGTACCGTCTTGGAAGTCAGAATTCTCAGGACAGCTTGCTCTGGGGAATCGGTCGGGTGCTCCTGCCAAGTAACGTCTCGGTAGCTCCTGGGCAGCAGCGGACTTTCACCTTCAATATCACGGCACCTGCAGTTCCAGGGATCTACAACTTCCGATGGAGAATGGTGCGGGAAGGGGTGCAGTGGTTTGGTGACTTTAGTCCTAATCGTCAGATTGTGGTGAATTAGGGTCCGTATCCATTGGGCTGGCGGTGAGGCTGATTCTTCCCTGAATGGCTGGGGATAAAGGTAACGCTTACCCGGCCTCTGGTGAATCTTTTCATAGGCTTCCGGAGCCCACGATGGGCTCTTGGAGGCCGGAGGCAGCCCTTTCTCTCAGCCTATTTTCTGTCTGGCTCTCGGCTCAGCCGAGGCTTTTCGCAGGCCGGTTTCAGACTCGCTCACGGTTCGAGGCGACGATCGCGGTGGCACAGGTCTCCCCAAGGCATCCAGGCACTTCCTTGGTGCCCAGTGTGGACCCGGCGAGACTGTTACCCATGCTCCCGGTCTAAAGTGTTGCCTATATCCCCGGCCTGTGCCCTCCTTCCTCTCTCTTCGCCTACCTAGTTACCTAGAGTTCTGTCTATTGCTGCTGCTCTCATCCTGTGTGCTGCATTTTTTTGATTGTTTACGATCTGTTTTTCTGCTTTTTGTCGCCTACTCATTCAAGCACCCGGTCGATGAGCCGACTGGGGACAAGAGATGTTGTTGCTGACGAGAGAAAGGAGAATCAATGTTTTCGATGCCCAAAGGGTTTCATTTGATGAATTGGCGAGTCTCCCTCCTTGCGATGTTTTCTATTGTGGTTCTGAGCTCCAGCGCGCTCACCGCAGCATCTACGATTCAAGACAATGTTCTGAGTTGGGATCAAGCCGGGGTGCCGACCTTCCTGGAAGGTCAGTTAGGTGCCCTCGACATGGATCTGGACCGCGGTGAAGCAGCTGTATCCTATTTGCGTGAGATGGCGCGAGAGGATCTCCAGGCCACTGGGGCAGAAGAGCTCCTGGTGCGGAGGGTCGATCGAGACGAGCTGGGCTACGTCCATGTACGCATGGACCAGAAGATCAATGGCCTTCGAGTTCTGGGAAGTCGGGTCATCGTCCATGCGGACGATCTCACCGGTGAGGTCTATGCCGTTTCGGGACGTTTTGTCTCTGCTACGGAGTTGCCCGCGACGGCCACTATGCCGGCCATCGAGGCTCTAGAGATCGCCGCAGAGTCTGCTGGAATCTCAGGCAAGGCGACCGATGAGCCAGAATTGGTTTACGTTCTTGGGGAAAATTCTCATCCCCATCTCGCCTGGCGAAACCGAGTCGAGTATGAAAGCAAGGACGGCCTCGAGGTCGACGATCTCTTCGCCGATGCCGCTACCGGGTTTTTGGTCGCCCGGCACCCTCGGATTCACCGTGCCAAGAATTGGCGCACTCACTCCAGCAACAACACTGGGTCGCTTCCCGGCACTTTGAGATGCACCAACAATCAGAGCTGTGGTGATGGCATCTTGCAAAATATTCACAACGGTTCCAGCTTGGTCTATGACTATTACAACGCAAGATTTGGCCGTAAGTCCTACAACGGCTCCGACATTACGATCAACTCTGTGGGGCACCACCTGTCGAATTACAACAATGCTTTTTGGAACGGCTCCTACCTGGTGTACGGAGATGGCAATGGGGTGCAATTTGGCCCCCTGGGCAATGCCTTCGACATCGTGGCTCACGAGTTCACTCACGCGGTGACGGAGAACGAGTCGGGATTGATTTACCGCAATGAGTCCGGTGCCTTGAACGAGGCCTGGTCCGATATTTTCGCTGCCGGTGCAGAGTTCTGGAAGGACGGCTATAGCGCCGACATCTGGAAGCTCGGCGAAGATGTCTACACTCCCGGAACTGCTGGGGACGCCTTGCGCTACATGAACAATCCAACTCTGGACGGAGTCTCGCAGGACTACTATCCGGAGCGATATACCGGCAGTGCTGACAATGGTGGCGTGCATTGGAATTCGGGCATCGCCAACCTGGCCTTTTACCTGGCTGTAGAGGGTGGTCAACACCCCCGCGGCAAGACCAATGTGGTGGTTCCCAGCATCGGCGCTGACGCGGAGGCGATCTTTTACCGCGCTCAGACCACCTATTTGACCCCGAGCTCGAATTTCGCATCGGCTCGCTCGGCTACTGGCCAGGCCGCGATGGATCTATTCGGCGCGACCTATCGGGACAACATTTACACGGCATGGTGTGCGGTTGGGGTTGGCAGTTGCCCCACAGCGGGTACCAACAATTCCCAGTACATCACTCAATCCGTACCGACCTCCATGACCCCGAATCAGACCACCACGGTCTCGGTAACCATAAAGAATACGGGAACCACAACCTGGACCCGCGCTGGAAACTACCGTCTTGGGAGCCAGAATCCACAAGATAACTTGCGGTGGGGAATCGGTCGGGTGGATCTGCCCAGTAACGCCTCGATAGCTCCGGGACAGCAGTGGACGTTCACGTTTACCATTCGTGCCCCTGCGGCGCCGGCTACCTACAACTTCCAGTGGCGTATGGTGAAGGAAGGAGTCGCTTGGTTTGGAGCCTTCTCACAGAACCGCCAGATCGCCGTTACCAGCGGTGGAGGAACCAACAACGCCCAATACATCAGTCAATCCGTTCCCACCACTCTCCTACCCGGTGAAACGAGGACGGTTTCGGTGACCATGAAGAATACGGGCACCAGTACCTGGACTCGTGCGGCTGGGTTCAAATTGGGTAGCCAGAGTCTGCAAGGGAATACCACCTGGGGCCTCACTCGAGTGTGGCTGCCCAGTAACGTCTCGGTAGCTCCTGGGCAGCAGCGAACCTTTACTTTCAACATCACTGCGCCTTCGGCTGTGGGAACTTACAATTTCCGTTGGCGCATGGTGAAAGAAGGTGTGGCCTGGTTCGGAGCCTTTTCTCCCAACCGCCAGATACAGGTGCAGGCTGCCACAAACAACGCCGAGTTCGTTTCCTACGTAGGCGTGCCCACCACCATGACGAGGGGGCAGACGGCTGTCGTGAGAGTCACGATGAGGAACAATGGAACTCGGACTTGGACTCGGTCGGCAGGTCATAAATTGGGTAGTGAGAACCCTCGAGACAACCGGATCTGGAATCTCAATCGGGTCTGGCTGCCGAGCAATGTCTCGGTGGCTCCGGGGCAGCAGCGAACCTTTGTATTTACTATCCGGGCACCTTCGAGTCCGGGAACCTACAACTTCCAATGGAGAATGGTGCAGGACGGGGTTCAGTGGTTCGGAGCCTTCAGTCCAAACCGTCAAATCGTGGTGAATTAGAGTCTGTGTCCAATGGGGTGGCAGTGAGGCTGACTCATCTACCTCCTCCTCCCTCGGGGGGCACCCTCCCCTCGTAGCCTCGGCTGCCCCACTGGATTTTGAGATGATCTTTCCTTGACCCGGTCCTTGGACCGGGTCTTTTTCTTGGGGTGAAAGCCGTGGCTAGGCCGTATCTGTCGGGGCTTGGCCTACCTACCTAATGGGCCTACGGGCCTATCTACCGGGCTAGATCGCTGTAGAGGATCCGGATGTATTTTTCCGCATCGATAAACGAGCTCAGAGACTCATCGAATTCCGCATTGGGTTTGGCGGCGATGGCTTCTTCGACGGTCTTGCCCGCGGCGATGAGAGCGGCGACGTTGGCGCGGGTCTTCTTGAGCATCGATAGATAGCTCTGCAGCTCGGCCTGATTCGACAGCGGGCCGTGGCCGGGAATGATCTTGGTCTCGCCATCGATTTTCGACAGGACACCTTCGACAGCCTCGATCATTCCATCGATGGAGCCCCCGGAGGAGACATCGATGAAGGGGTAGAGTCCATTGAAATAGATATCTCCCATGTGCACCACGTTGGCCTTCGAAAAGATGACGATGGCATCTCCATCCGTATGGGCATGCTCGACGTGGTAGGCATGAATGGCGTCGCCGTTGAGGTGAAAAGTTACATTTTCAGTAAAGGTAACTTCCGGGAGAGCCCCTTTAGGAGAGGCGGGTACCTCCCATTCCAAGGCTTCGATCAGCTGATCGGTGCTCATGCGAACCCGGACATTGTCATGAGCCACGATGACAGCTCCTGCTTTCCCCAGGTTCTCGTTGCCGCCAGAGTGATCACCATGCCAATGGGTATTGAGCACGAAACGCGTCGGCTCCTGGCTGAGCTTGCCGACGGCTGCTTGGATTTTGGCGGTCAAGGGAGCGTACTGATCGTCGATGAGAATCACGCCGTCTTCTCCGTAGGAGACGCCGATATTGCCCCCGGCGCCCACCAGCATAGAGATGCCGCTCGCCACGGTGACAGTTTCGATCTCCACTTGGGTGAGATCCTGCTGGGCCAGGGTTGGAGAAGCGAGGAGAACAGTTAGAGAAAGCAGAGCGGAGAGATGCCAAAAGCGCGTCATTGTCGACCTCCCGAATGAGTTTGAGTGCCTAAGGATTGTTAGGCCGGGTGGAGAGTAGCAGATGGAGAGGGGGGCGGGGGGAGCCTTCGAGAATCGATTGCAGGCTAGTTAGGGCGTTGAGGTATCTCGCCGGAGTTTGGCGTCCTTCGGACTCAGCCCCTACCCTGGGAGGGTCCGCTGCGCCAGGAGCTCCAGGATCGGCGAAGGAAGGCTCAACCGGGGGCGGCTCTTGGTGCGAGCGGACCCCGGTTGGTCGGGTGGGCTCGACAGGCGGCCGTGCTCTTACCGCGGGACGATGCAGGGTTGACCGTTGTGCTTGACACAGATAACCGGGTGATCGAGGCGAAAAGAGAGACTGTTCTGAAGGTCGATCCCCTCGATCTCTAGAGAATACAGGCCTGCGGTCAACTGGGAGCTCGAGAAATCGAAGGGATTCGGGTCTCCCGTTTGGGCGGAGATACGGAATTGTTCCCATTCCCGGTTGCCGGATGGATTGAGATTGGTAAAGGTCTCCCCGTCGGGGGTCACTAGGTGGTAGGTCGGGTTCGGTGACCTCACCAGGAAGACCCCGGGTCCCTGAGTATCACCGTCGTCGGCAGGGTTGCCGGTGGTGCCCGCTAGGCCCATGGCTACCCCTTCCGGGAGGGAGAGAGGGTCGTTGGTGGCCCAGACCGGTAGGAAGGGAGCATTGGGAGTGGATGGATCGTCTGTGTCGATGAGGGAGCCGTCAAAGGATCCAAAATCAAAGTCTCCATCCCAAATCACCATCTCCGTTGGATCTTCAGGGACCTCCAGGTAAAGCGAAAAGGAGCCATCGTAGGTGGTTGGAAGGGTTTCCGGGAAGTTGGGGTAGATGATGCCGGCGTCGGCGAGAGTGGTGATGACTGGAAGGATGCCAAACGGTTGGCCCGGAGGGATTGAGACGAAGGTCTTGGTTCGTACTTTGAAGGAGTTGAGAACCGTTTTCTCTGGTTCCAGGTTTTCGATTAGCAGGACGTAGGAATACAGGCCACTCGAGCTGCGGGCTTCCGGCAGACGCGGCACCTGCATGGAGAACCAGGCGTTGTCGGGAAGGGAAGCCGAGTCAAAAGGACCGGCGGCAGTGGCGTCGCCAACCCCATCGCCGTCGGCATCCGTAAGGACGGAGTAGCGAAAATTCGCTGCTAGCCGATCCCAATGGAGGTCGCCGTTGATGTCGGCATTGCCGCTGTCTCCATCGAACAGACCTACCTCAAAAGTAGAGCCTCCAGGCCTGGCCAGGATGCGGAGAGTGAGTCTTTGGTCGGTCAGCGAGGCCAGGGGAGCTCCCGAAGAAATGAAGAGAAAGAGTCCGTCGTCGGTCGCACAGGAAGGCAGGCATCTGAACTCCCCTTGTCCTCCACCTTGGCCCCGGGAAGCCCGAGCTTCGAAGGCTGGTTCTTCTGCTGCCGGAACCGGAGCCGGCAGGTTCCAGCTGAACAGGAGAAGTAGGACGGCAAGAGAGCTTGAGGGGGCGATTCGCATGAGGAGTTCCTTTCCAAATTACCTTTTCTGTCTGAAGATCCACGTGACTCGGAAGCCCACCCAAAGGAGGAAATCGACCTTGTCGTTGGTTTTGGTACCGAGCCCCGAGCTCATGGCTCCGAGCTCATGACCCAAGTCGTCGGCAGAAGTTGATGGATAGGGAAATTCTCTAGGTCTCGAAGCTTCGAAACTAGCGGTATTCGGGCCCATTCTGCGGTCGGACTCCGACTACTCGGGGCTAAGGTCGAGTCCTACAAGAGTTCAAATGGGCGAGGGAGTGGCCAAGGAAGCCAAGACCGCAGAGTCGGACGGGGAGGGTTTGAGGGGAATTTGGGGGCATCAGAAAAGGCCCCAGCACCGCAGGTACCAGGGCCTTTGAAGCGGCGGGAGATGGTGTCTCCCGCCCCGTGATGAACCTCCTAGGGGAAGGTCAGGGACCAGGCGGAGGTGTCGCCGCTCTCGAAGCCATCGGCAAAGATGCTGTCACCGCTGACAGCCCCACCGCCGACGAGACACCATTCCACTAGATCACCGGTGTCGCCACCCGCTTCGTCTTCCACAGACATCGTCCAGGTTCCGGAGATGTCCTCACCGTCGAAGGCCGCTAGGGGGTTGTTCGGGCTGAAGGTTCCGTTGATGGTCGGAACACCCGAATCACACTCGTCTTCCACCGGGGAAGCACCGTTGTCGTCCATGGTGGCATCGATATCGTTGCCGCTACAGCCGAAACCAGAGCCGACCCGGCCCGGGCGATCGATGAGCGCCGCCGCGGTTCCGGTGTCCGAGTGAGTGAGGGTGAAGATCAGATCGCCCACCCAGGTGTGATCGGCGCGAATCTGCACCGTCAAGCCATCGATGGTGCCGGTCTGGGAGACCACCAAGGTATCCACAGCAGGGGCTCCCGGGCTATCGGGAATCGCCAGGCTAGGACTGGAACAGATCAGGTTGGCGGTGGTGAAGCTAAACGTCGAGGACGCCGCTCCCGCTCCGCAAGGGTTATTGGCCGTTACCCGCCAGAAGTACTCGGTCACCGGATCGAGGGTGATGTCGAGAGTGTTGCTGGTGCCACTTTCGGTAGCACTGTAGATGATGTTCGCGAAGCCACTATCGGTGGCGACTTCGACTAGGTAGTCCACCGTATCGGCGACCGCGGCCCACTCCAGCTGGGGCGAAACGGCCACGCCGGTCGCGCCATCCGTTGGAGCAGTCAACGAAGCTGCGCCGGGGGATCCAGCGAAGACGTTGAGGTCGAGATCCAAGTCGATGGTGTTGGTGGTGTCGTCACCGTTGACCGTTACGACGTAGGAACCAGCTGCAGCACCACCGGTGCTGCCGACGGTTAGCTCGCTGTTGTTGGGTACGGTGGGCACTGGATTGAGGCTAAAGGCCGTGGTCGTGCCGCCGGGATTGCCGCTGGCGCTCAGGTTGACCGGAGGTGTCCAGGCAGTGCCCAGAACAACCGGGAAGACCGCGTCGTCGCCAGCGCAGATGTTGCGCTCCGTAGTATCTGCTCCCAGGAAGGAACACGCCCCAGGGACGTTGAAACCGTTGGTCGCGGACGTGGAATTGGGACCTGGAGTCGTGGCGTCTACACCGAGGCCGAAGGCGGCGAAAGCCTCCCAGACCAGGCAGACGTCCTCACCGCCGTAGTTGTCCATAGCGGCCTGAATCACGCCATCGCGGCTATCCAGGAAGGAAGGTCCGCAAGCGGTGTCCTTCAAGCCTTCGTTGATGTAGAGCAGGGCGCGCTGGTTGCCACTTCCCCCCAAAGCGTTGTAAAGGTCGGCGTCGAAGCCGTGCTCGTCCACCAAGGCCCAATAGACATCCCAGGTGGCCTGAGCCCAGCGGGAACCGACTCCGTGAGGAACAGCGGCTCCGGCGATATCCTCATAGGTCCAGGTGTTGACCGCCGGGTCGGTGCTGTAGGGCTGATCGCGGATACCGGGGCCGTCCGAAGCTTGTCCGAAGAGCCAGGTTCCCACGCCGCGGGCGTCCGTACCGAGGTCCGACGCATCAGCGGTGTAGACCAATCCGTACCAATCGCTCCAACCTTCTCCCGCTTGCTGGGTGTTGCCGAGGCAACTGGTGTTGCTGGGGCCGCCGACTTGGCGGTTGGAGATACCGTGGCCGTACTCGTGAACGATCACCATATGGTCCAGGTCGCCGTCCCGGGCAGGAGTGACGTTGGTGCAGGTGAACATTTGCATTCTCGGGCGACTGCCATCCGGTGGAGTGCCGAAGTTGGCGTTGCAGTTGCCGCCACCGTCTTGAGCTTCCGCTTGAACGTCGTCGTTGCCGAGGCCGCCGTTGCCGTAGTTGTTGACCTGGAAGTTTCCACCCGCCTCGTCAAAGCCATAGAAGTAGAGGATGTCGTGGATGATGTTGTTCCAGTAAAAGAGATTGGCGGCGGCGGCGTCCCGATAGGTGGAGGGAGCCATGGTCAGGTCGAGGGGGAAATCACAGTCGATGCCTGCCCCACAATCCGGTTCCACTGCCGGTGGTCCATTGGAGGTGTTGGAGTCCTCATAGGCATGGACGTTATTACCCCGGGGAATGGTGAACTCCGCTCCTGCGACTCCGTCCGTATCGTGCCAACCGAAAGGGGAAGCCGTGGTGTCATGAGGGTCTACCGCGATGGTGCGAGCATCCGCTGGCGGCGCCGGAGTCGTGTGGTCCGGGTCGACGATGGGCTGTTCGTAAACTTTGTATTGGTCGTCGGCAATCCAATCTAAGGCCGTCCAGATCTGACCCGTGACGGCGTCGACGGTGAGGTCGTACCAATGGCTACCGTCCAAGAGGGAAAGCTGGAAGTTCCAAGTCAGGCGAGCTTCCCCTTGGCGAATGGGCATCCACATGAGCTGAGCGACCACCGGCTCGGTGGACAAACCGCTAGCGTCGACGTGGGTCACCTGACGGACACCTTCCGGAGTCGATATGGCACGCGGTGGCTTGGTGATGTCGAGTCCCAGTTGCTGGGCTGCCTGCTCAACCGCTAGGCCGGCACCGGTGGCCGGCGTTTGAGTATTGATGGCGGAGGCCAGATCCGGCAGAAAGTTATTGTTGATGCTGATGATGTGACCGTTGCGGTTGACGTTGAATTGCATCTGACCGTTGTACAGCGGAATTCCGGCATGGGTTTGGCGAAGATAGATGTGATGGGCGCCAGTGACCTGGGTGAAGACGGAATCGGTGATCTCGTAGTCTGCGAGATCCGCAGTGGTCAACCCGAAGAGGTCGAGGTTCTGCTGGGTGAAATTCAGGCCGATGTTCAGAGGTGCCGCCGTGGAGGGGTCGGTCAGATAGCCGACCCGATTGTAGACGGTACGAGCAGCGCCGGTGGCGTTGGAGTAGCGCACGTCCAGCTCGGGCACTCGAACTCGCAGGCGCTCTTCCGCAGAGCGTTGGGCCTCGGTGACGGTGACTTGCAAGTTGGCGTTCTCAGCGTTGCGAGCATCGAAGTTACGACCTTCGGGCTTGATATCGCCGGAGTTTTGGATCGCAAAAGCGCTGCCGGCGGCGAAAAGTATCGCCAGGGCCATCAGAACGGATGTTCTGGGCAGCCAGGTAGACAAACGAAGTGTGGGCCGGAGCCGAGATCCCTCTTTAGACAATGGGGAGTCCTCCTACGGTCAAGAAACAAAAATAATGCAGCCAAGGTGGCACAGTTGCAAAGATGATAGCCTGATTTTCGCAACTTCTGAGTTAGCCCCTCAAATTTCCCTGGATTCTCTACTTTCTTGCCTCCCGGAAGCTGGAATTCCCTGCGAATTCGGCAAATTTCGGCAGCCTAGCTCGTCCTAATCCACCTATGGAGACGGAGGACACCTCCGCTGTAGATGCTGACCAGGTCGGTATAGACGGAATCTGTGATTTGAAGCGAACGAGAAAAAGCCCCGGCCAAGTTGCACCGGGGCTTTTGTCGAAGGAGCTACCTGCCCCTCATCGCTTTCCCAGGGGAAAGCTCATTGGGGGAGCTTAGGGAAAAGTCAAGCTCCAGGCCGAAGTATCACCGGACTCGAAGCCGTCGGCGAAGATCGACGGGCCTACCAAGCAGCCCGGGGGAACGGAGAACCCGTTGGTGGCGGTGGTGCTGCCTGGGCCGGGGGTGGAGGCGTCGGTACCCAGTCCGAAGCCGGCGAAGGCTTCCCAGACTCGGCACACATCGACTCCGCCATAGTTGTCTGTGACGGCCTGGATGATGCCGTCCCGGGCGTCGATGAAGGAAGGACCGCAGGCGGTTTCCTTGAGCCCTTCGTTGATGTAGAGCATGGCCCGCTGGTTTCCGGAGCCGCCGAGGGCGTTGTAGAGATCGGCGTCGAAGCCGTGTTCGTCTACCAATGCCCAATAGACTTCCCAGGTAGCCTGAGCCCAGCGGGATCCCACGCCGTGGGGAACACTAGCGCCGGCGATGTCTTCGTAGGTCCAGGTATTGATCGCCGGGTCGGTGCTGTAGAGCTGGCCCCGAATGCCAGGTCCATTGGGAGCCTGACCGAACAGGTAGGTGGCGATACCTCTGCCGTCGGTGCCGACATCCGATGGGACGGCCGTGTAGGCCAGACCAAACCAATCACTCCAACCTTCGCTGGGCCTTTGCGAGTTGCCCAGGCAGCCGGAGTTGGAGGGGCCGCCGACCTGGCGGGTGGAGATGCCGTGGCCGTACTCATGGGCGATCACTACATTGTCCAGATCGCCATCCCGGGCCGGAGAGACGTTGCCACAGATGAACATCTGCATGCGCGCCCGGCTACCGTCCGGCGGGGTGCTGAAGTTGGCGTTGCAGGTGCCGAGACCATCCTGTGCCTCCGCTCGGACATCGTCGTTGCCGAGGCCACCATTGCCGTAGTTATTGACTTGGAAGTTACCGCCGGCTTCATCGAAACCGTATTGGTATTGCACGTCGTGGAGGATATTGGTCCAGTAGAAGACGTTGGTGACTGCGGCCGGTCGGTAAGTGGAAGGCGCCATAGAGAGGTCGAGGGGAAAATCGCAGTCCAGGGTGGCGCCACAGTCGGGCTCGACGGCTGGCGGGCCGTTACTGGCGTTGGAGTCTTCGTAGGCGTGGGCGTTATTTCCGCGATGAATGGTGAATTCCGCGCCGGCGGCGCCGTTGGTGTCATGCCAACCAAAGGGCGAGGCGGTGAGGTCGTTGGGGTCCACAGCCACCGTTCGGGCATCCGCTGGGGGTGCCGGTGTGGTGTGGTCCGGGTCTGCGACGGGCTGCTCATAGACCTTGTAGTTGGCGTCGTTAGTCCAGTCGATGCGGGTCCAAATCTGCCCGGACTCTCCGTCCACGGTGAGGTCCACGTGGCGGTTGCCATCGAGAGTAGCGATTTGGAAGTTCCACACCAGCCGAGCTTCTCCCGATTGGATCGGCAGCCACATGAGACGGGCAACCAACGGTTCAGTGGAGATTCCCTTGGCAGATACCGGGGTGACCTGGGCAATGCCGTCCGGACCCGCGGTGGCCCGGGGAGGGATATCTGAAGTCAGGCCCAAATGGCTCGCAGCCGCTTCGACTGCCTGGGCAGCGGAAAGGGCGGGAACGAGGTCATTGGCAGCCGCCGCAAGGTTGGGGAGAAAGGCGTTGTTGACGCCGAGAACCCGGCCGTCGCGATTGATGTTGAGGTGCAATTGACCGTTATAGAGAGGCAGGCCCGCATGGGTCTGGCGCAGGTAGATATGGGTCGCGCCGCTCACCTTGGAGAACACAGAGTCCGTGATCTCGAAGCCTTCCAGATCTGCGAGGGAGAGGCCAAAGAGGTCCAAGTTCTGGCGGACGAAATCCATGCCGATGGTCAAGGGTTCGCCGTTGGCCGGGTCGGTCAGGTAGCCCACCTGGTTGTAGGCAGTTCGAGCGACGCCGGTAGCTGCGGAGTAGGTCACAGCAAGGTTGGGGATGTCGGCCCGCAGCCGCTGCTCGGCGGCACTCTGAGCCGCAGTCGGTTGGGGGACCAAGTTAGCGGTGAGGAGCTCTCGGGCATCGAAGTTTCGGCCTTCGGCCGCTTCGGGGTTGTCCGGCTGAGTCGCGAGGGCGAGACTGGCTGGTAGGAGAAGAATGGCCAGGAAAAGAACCAGCCGGTGACGAACAGTGCTGCCGCTAGCATTATCAGCTGCGACCTGAGACGAAGTGAACGATCTGAACACGATGAGCCTCCTAGAGAACGGTCCCCGCGGGGCGACCGAATGGACGGTGTGAAAGCACAGTGTGAAGGTACAACGTAAAAGTAAGGTGCAATAGCAAAGCCTAATTGTACAGCGGAATCTCGCAGAAAGGACAGGGAAGTGTGAGCCCACTCTTCTATCGGGTGGCCCAAGCCCTTCTTTTTCTGGATTTGTAGCGATCTGGGGGAGCCGAGTTGGGGCTCTAGCCATCTCGGTGCGGAGAGCCACTTTGCTGGCCGTGGGCAGCGGACTCCATGGTGGGCAGTGACTCCACGAAGCCGGAATCAAAAGAGACCTTGCCGGGAGGCAAACTTGTCGTCCTGCGAGGACTAACGGGCCTCCCGGCGCTCTCGAACCACTTCTAGGAGATCCTGCATCTCGGGCTGCTCGGCGAGGGGCTCGAAAGCAGGCTCATGGAACAGGGCTTTCGATCTGTAGCCCGCTCCGACAGCGTCTTTCAGGTAAGCGAGGGCGAGCTCCGGGCGGCCGCCTTTGGCCTCTAGGACGGCGAGGTTGTAGAGAGTGTCGGGCACATAGGGGTGTTCGGGGCCTCTGGTTTTCTCATAACCGACCAAGACCTCACGATAGAGAGCGGCGGATTGCTGCTGACGTTCAGGGTCCAGAGAGAGCACCCAGGCAAGGTCATAGAGGGCGTCGAAGGTGCGTGGGTGCTCGGGCCCGGAGTTGACCAGGCGTCGCTCGTACACCCGGCGATACATCTCCTCTGCCGGGGCCAGATCACCCCGGTCCGCCAGCAAGCCTGCGAGATTGGTCTCGGCGCTGAGAGTGCCGGGATGGTCTGCCCCGAGGACTCTGCGACGCTGTTCGATGGTGGAGCGCAGCAGCGGCTCTGCCTCATCGAATTTCCCGAGCTGGACCCACACACTCCCCAGATTGCTGGCCACCTTCAGGGTTGCCGGGTGATCCGCCCCGAGGCTCTTCTCGAAGCCTTCGAGGACTTGGCGATATAGAGCCTCTGCTTCCTCCAACCGCCCGAGGCCAAAGAGGATCGACGCCTGACTGTTGGCTACCCGGAGAGTCTCCGGATGCCGGGGCCCGAGGATTCGGCGCCGAGCTTCCAAGACTTTCCTGCTGGTCGCTTCGGCTTCCTCCGGATCTCCCTGGAGATGGCGAACCGCAGCCAGGCTGTTGGCCAATAGGAGGCTACCGGGGTGCTCCTCACCGAGGCTGTCCCGAGCCTGGCTCAGGGACGACCGGATCAGAGCTTCCGACTCCTCGTATCGTCCCAGGTCCATCAGAAGGCGGGCCAGGTTCGCCTGAGCCGACGCCGCTTCGGGACTTCCCACGCCAGCCACCGTGATCGCCGTGGCCAGGGCGCTTTCGAATAGAGGAAGTGCCTCTTGATAGAGGCCGAGATTCTGGTAGACGCTTCCCATGGTTCCCTTCAACCGGGCCCGGGCCAGAGAGGGTTCCGGCATGCGGAGGTCGATGTCCTCAATGCCCCGGTCGAGGATTTCCCGTGCTGTGATCGAGTTTCCCCGTGCCTCGCTGGGATCGGAGACCCTGAACAGATTCGACAGAAAGCCCGAGACTTCACCGGAGATCTCCGCCTCTCGGTTGGCTCGGTCTCGCTCGGAGGCGAGTCGCCGCGACTGGACGTTGCTGACAACGCTGAACACCATCAGGGCTATGGCCAGCAGGCCGGCTAGGAGGACCGCAATGCGGTGACGGCGGCAAAAGGTGGAGCTTCGGTACCAGAAGGAGTCCGGCCTAGCCACCACTGTGCGCCCGGAGAGATAGCGCTCCAGGTCTGCGGCCATCAACTCGACCGAGCTATAGCGCCGCTCCGGTTCCTTGCGCAACGCCATCAGGACGATGAAGCCGAGGTCACCGTCCAGCTGTCGAGCGAGGCGCACCGGAGTGGTACCGCGCAAATGGGCGATGGCCTCGGCGGTGGTCTCCGAGCTGCCGGAATCTTCCTCCGGCGGGTCGAGCAAGGCTCGAGTCGGATGAGTCGGCGGTTGTTCGCTGATCGCCTGGGCGAGGTTGAGCGGAGATCGGGAGCTTGCTTCCCGGTAGGGAGTCCGCCCGCTGAGCAGGAGGTATAAGAGGAGGCCCAACTGGTAGATATCCGACAACGTCGTCACCGGCTCACTGCGGACCTGCTCCGGGCTCGCATAGGCCGGTGTCATAGGGCGCAGCCCCGTAGCGGTCAAAGCCAGGCTCGAACCCTCCGAAGCTTCGGTCAGCAGCCGGGCGATACCAAAGTCCAATAGCTTGGGATGCCCATCGGCGGTGACTAGGATGTTGGAGGGCTTGATGTCCCGATGAATCACCAGGTTGCGATGGGCGTATTGGACCGCTCGGGCGATGCGCAGGAACAGGGCCAGACGTGCGCTGACCCCCAATCGATGCCGATCGCAGTATTGGTCGATGGGAATCCCATCCACCAATTCCATGACCAGATACGGCCGGCCCGCCGCATCGACACCGCCATCCAACAGCCGAGCCAGGTCCGGATGAGTCGCCCGAGCCAGAATTTGTCTCTCCTGCTCCAGACGGCGGGCCAACTCCTCGCTGTGGGCTCGGTGAAGCTGCTTGAGAGCCACCTGGTGCTCGAAATCGCCGTCGATGCGCTCGGCACGGTAGACCACAGCCATACCGCCCCGGCCGAGCTCCCCCAGCAGTCGATACCGCCCCACCACGGTGCCCGGCACCGAGACCGATTCCTCCGCTTCCGGCGCCGGCAGGCCTAACGCCGGGGCCACGGGCAGACCCAGCCCCGGAACCAACTCCTCTTCGCTCTCCTGGGAGTGTTTGAGCAGCCGTCGAACCAGGGTTCCTAGCTCACCGTCCCCCGGGGCTGCCTGCTGAACGAAGGCGGTGCGACTCTCCGGCGGCAGATCCAGGGCCGCCGAGAGAATCTTGTCGGCCCTCTGCCAGAGATCGTCATCCACCCTAGCGCCCCGAATCTCGTTGGGAGAGCTCCTCCCGCAGCCAGGCCCGAGCTCGCGCCCAATCTCGTTGGACCGTGCGCAGGGAGGTCCCCAGGGCTTCAGCCGTCTCCTCTTCGCTCAAGCCGGCGAAGTAGCGGCATTCCACGGTTCGCACCAACCGCTCGTCCCGCTCCGCCAGGCGCTCCAGGGCCCGCTCCAGGTCGAGCAGACTGTCGGCCTGTTGTTCTACAGCGATCCGTTCCTCGTCTAGGGTGACGGGCACCTCTTTCCCGCCTCGCTTGGCCGCGGATCCGCGACGAGCGTAGGCGATGATCACCTGACGCATGGCGCGGGCGGCGACCGCGAAGAAATGACTGCGGTTCTGCCAACCGGCGCCCGCTTGGCCGGCAAGTTTCAGATAGGCCTCGTGGACCACACCTGTAGCTCCCAGGGTGCGTCCACTGGGCCCTCGACGCAGGTGGCCACGGGCTATGCGCCGAAGGTCGTCATAGACCAACGGCACCAGGCGTTCGAAGGCCCCTTCTTCTCCGTCGCTGAGCAATTCGAGAATCCGCGTGATGTCTTTGTTTTCGCTCACGGCTCTATTCCTCTTAGAGGCACATCCCAATTCATTGATTGGCGGATTGTACCGTGGGCCTTTCGGAAGACTCTGTCGAGGCGCCGGAAACGGCACCTTTGCTCGAGGGGGGAGAGGGAGACGGACGGAGGGAGAAAGCAGGACGGCAGCGATCCTGGGCAGAAAGGCAGAAAGGCCCGGGAGGAACGCCTCCCGAGCCGCCAGTTCGCCGAGCTATCCGACCGAGCCGAGCCGCTAACGACTTTGGTCGGTAACCGCTAGACGACGGTGTTGCCGGTCGTAACCTTCGAGGACCCGCTTCATCTGCCCTCGAGCCTCAGGCGTCAACTCACCCTGCCGGCCCTCCACCACGCATCTGGCCGCTGATATCAGGGTTGCCAGTTCCATGGCATGGAGAGTTACCTGAAAGGTCATTGGCCGCAGTCGCTCGACGAACATCGTCACACCGCCTTTGCCGCAGTCGTGTTGCCGAGGAAATCGATGATCTCTTCCACCTCGTTGGTGAACTGATCCAGGGGCTCCCGAATGCCGTTGAGGTAGACGCTCAAGCCGACGGTGTGCTTGGCGTAGTGCACCGCCTCCTGCACCTCCTCGTCGGTAGCACCGAGAAGTTTGGCGAACTCGGAGTGAAAGAGAGTGCAGTACTCGCACTTCGTCTCCGAGTGGATTCCTACACCTAGCAGTTGCCGGTATTTGGCCGGGATGGCCATGCCCTCTTCTTGCATTTCGAAGCGTTGGAAGAGAGTCCATTCGAAATCGAGGGTGGCGTCGGGCATCCGGTCAAAAAACGAGGGAACGATTCCGAGGGTCCGCTTGATCTCGCGTTCCACCTCCGGACGGGTTCGTGGGGTTGCCATTGTCTGTCTCCTTGAGTCGTCATTCAGTTCGTGGATTAGAGCCGCATCTCGCGGCCGATTCAGGGCTCGTCGAGAGCCTTCAATGTTCAAATATGCAGAGGGCGGAGAAACCCGCCAGATTTTCTGAGAAGGAAGGGTTAGATCTTCAGTACCGTCTAGCCATCACTAGATGTTGTTGCGGCTTTTGAGCTCCGCGCAGGCGCCTAGAGCACCGTTCGGAAAGCTGTTGAGCTGACCCATACCTTTGGCCAGCGCTGAGATTGTCCTCTCGAGGAGTTGGCTCTTGGGGTTGGAAGTATGAGGAGCGGAGAAGTGCTCGTCGAACCGGAGGGATTGGGAGAGCTCCACCTGAACAGCTCCGCGATCCATCTGCCCACTGGACCAGGGAGCGAGACGGTTGGCAATGTTTTCCCGGTCGACGCCTCCAAGGTCGTCGGTGTCGTCGATGACGCCGCCTATGCCGGGTATCTCGATCGTTTGTCGTATGTTGTTGGAGTCGTGATAGATGATCGTGATCGCCACCTGATCTCTGCGGCTCAGATAGCTATCCTGGAGGCGATGAGCCAGATAGCATTTGGTGTCGGCGTGGGAGCGGCCACCGAGGATCACCCCGTAGTAGGCCCCTCCTTGATCGGAAGAGGGGATGCTGTCGGGGTGGGTCGTGAGCTTCCTTCCGGTGAAACCGTGGAGGCCTACCGCCCAACGGAAGGGGCGGCCGGAAGCGTAGTCCGGAGCATCGAAGAGATCCTGAAGCCCAGGGAAAGAGACCGGGTTGAAATCGCTCGAGGTGATGTGCCATCGGCGGAAGGTCTCGTTATTGCCCCACCGACCCCGACCTTCCCAAATATTGGCATCAAGGTTGTGACTGTTGGTACCCACCTCGAAGCGGCCGATCTGTTCATCCAAGTGGGTTTCGATATTGTCTCCGTGGGGCAGCAGGAGAGCTAGCTCCTTGGAAGTCTCCAGCTGCAAATATTCCTCAAATTGCTGACCGGAGGTATTGGGGTTGCTGTAATGGGTGGTTGTTCCCTGAACCCTGGTCCAGAAAAATTGATAGTCAACATAGGAAGTGGCGTGAGGAGCAATGCTATAGACCTCCGCAGTCACTTTCGTTGCATCCAAGGTGCCACCATTGCCGAGGTAAGGGAAAAGTTTGAGCAATCCGTTGTTCTTGTCTGAGCTATTTCGCCGAGTGTAGATTTCGACCCATCTGGCAGAGCTAGACGTATCGACCCCGACAATGGTGAAAAGACCCGTGCTCTTGGGGTTGCTGGGAGCCCCGGCGTTGGTGTCACTGGTGATCACTACGCGAACCTGAGGGCTATTGTCACCGTTGCTGTGAATTTGGTTGCTATCGATGCAAAGGGCCTCGAGCAGACCCTGAGAGATACGAATGTGCTCGCGTCGCGTCGTAGCACCGACGGAAGAGCTTGGAGTCCGCAGGCGAATCTCGACAGAATCGGAATGGACGGGGCAAGCTTGGGCGAAAGCCAGCTCTGGTATCAGAGCCAGAAAGAGAACAAGGCTGCAGAAGAGGGCTTTGGGAAGAGGGAACATGAAAGGAGCTCTCCTTGCTAACCAATTGGCTAGCGGTCGAAGTAGAGTTTGCCTGGGAAACCGAATCGCACGAAGGTCTTCGCTTTCCTAGGTGGCTGCTGGGCGCGTCAATCGCGCCGCGCTCCTATCTATGCCTTGAGCAGGAAATTCCCGCCAAGTCTTTTTGGTTTTCTTGATTCAGGGGGGTAGGCGAGGGGCAGAGTGCCCTGAGGAAGAGGCCTCTAGTGGTAGAGAACGAAGGAAATCTACCCCAGAGAAGAAAGCCTACAACCCGAGCTCTTCCGCTGCCCACCGGACTCGAACCAAAAGATTCCTGTGGCTGAGGATGTCTTGAACCAGGTCTTTGAGAAGGAAGACCCGGACAAGAGCTGGGTGGCGGGTATCACCTATATCTGGACTCGGCAGGGGGGGGCATCTGCCGATGAAGATCCTGGAACCTTCCTCTTTGAATGCTGGGGGTTTTCTACAAGCGCTAGCGGCGCTACTCGTCGTTAGGGTATTTGAACCCGGTCTAGCTTGAATTACAGAACTCGGCCTCGAAGGAGGTAGACCTCAGTTGACCGTCTACGAAACCGGGGGAAGGTCAGATAGTACTACTAGGGCCAGACTGATGAGCGAAATGACCAAGAGAGCTACGCTTGGCTTTCGACTTCCCAAGTTTTACCTCCCTTCTTAGCTGTGCTGCCGTCTAACGCCTCGCGGCTCAGCGCCGCGCGGAGCGCGTGCCCCTGGAGCCGCTTGGTTGTGCGGCCCCTGTGAAGTTATCGAACACTACTCGCTCGTTTCATAGGATAGTATGGTTGGAGAGACATGCGGCCAACCAGCCTCTCCGAACACCAGAGCTTGGATCTTCCGGAAAGCCTCCGTATATTCGATGCAGGTTTCTACGTTGAGTTTCCTTGGCGCTGGCAGGAGAGCTCCCAATGGGCCAACGTACCCGGTCACCGTAATTCCGATGCGGGTATCAGTGTTGTGGAGTTGGGCCTCTGCCGCGAGGTTTGGGAGCGTTAGCTCCATCTCGCCTGTCACCTTCGAGGTGGCGACGGACAGCCGGATGGCAACCCCGAACTCCACACTGCGCCCTTCACTCGTTTCTATGACCGAGAAGCGCTTAGCATCGTGGATGACGCCGGCCTTCACACGCTCTAGTTGTCCTGAGAACAGGCGGCCGAGAATTCCGATCTTCGCAGCCTGGCCTTCCTCGTAGGCGTGCGCTTGAATCAGCCACCTTTCAAGTGGGTACTTGACCGGGCTGTTGGAGAGTGCGCTGGCCTTTAGCAATGTTAGGCTTGGAGGTTCGGGCGGCACGGTCCCTCCCACCTCTAGCGCGTCCTCGCCCAAAGCATCAGCGGCGCTGGAAGTGTACTTCTTTACGAGTTCGTCGATGTCGAGCTCTTGTTTCGCACCATGCTTCCAGAGCAGCATGTCGATATCGCTTGGCGCCCAGCTATAGTTGCGCCCCACATCCACTGCTTCGAGGACATCTTTCGGAAGGGCCGGATTCAGATCATCGACTAACATTCGCGTCATATTCAGTTCTCCCTATTCACGCAGTGTTGACCGAAACTTTGCCTCCTCGAACGGCAAGCAACTTGCCATGCTCGGACTGCCGCCGAACGACTATAGCCAAGCGGCGGCGCCAGCCGTCCGCTTGGGCGCAGGGTTGCGCGAAAGGTGCCGCTGGACGAAATGGCCTGATCTTCTAGAACGCGAGTCATTACCGGATCCTGACCACCGAAAGTTGCCTCTGATGCGTGTAGCGCCTGGTTCCGGACCGTATCGCATGATCCATCAGACGCAAGGTGTAGTCACCGTTTGGCAGTGACTCTACGACAACGCTACCGGAGAAGCCTCCGTCGCTCCTCCCTGGAGCTGAGCCCTCGCCATGGTAGAAGCGAAATTGCTCTCCGTTGTTACCCAAGACCTCAATCCCACTCCAAGCATGCCCTGTCGGTGTAAGGCCACTCACACGGTAAACATAGCTAACCAAGAACGCATCTGTCGACTCATCCACAGCTAGTGCGATCTCCATGTTTGTCGTCTGGGCACGTGGGACCGGAAACCAATCCTTAGGGACTCCTTCCTTCACAACATCTCTACCATTCACAAAAATCGACTCAACCAATGCCCCAGATTTAGGGGTGGCGACCGAAGCCCCATTTTTGCCAGGCTGACCTCGAAAACGCTGCTGAGGATCGTCAGCCAGTTTGTCGATCAAATATCCCCGGAGGTCGTCGTCCTCGACAATCGCAGTGGCTGCCCTGTGCGCATCAAACTCTATGCCTATCTGGAGAGCGAATGCTACAAGTGTGCCGCCGACTACCGCACTAATCACATTGATAAGGATTTCCTTCTTCACAGTCTGATTCCTTCCGCTCGCGCTCTGGTGCTTCAACAGAATTGCCGCCCTAATACCCTAGGCGTGAGGTTCGCGCAACCTTAGTTTCAACGTCACGATGGACGCATAGGCAGCAGTCTTCAGTGCGCCCCTTGCGCTCCAAGTCGTCTACTCTCAAGTCTTTAGATTAGGATAGGCGGAATGAATAGTGGTGTCAATTGCGTCAACATTGACTTCTTGTTGCCTACACGTCGAGAACTCGACGCATAGGTCGCAAAGAACGACCGTGATTCTGGGAGAAATCGATTCCTTAGTTTCAGTGAGTTGGCTATGCCCCGAGGAAAATCTGCACTGAGGCAATACGTCAATGGGGTGGCATTGAACTGACTGACACCTTGATCTGGTGCCTACGGCTCTTAGCTTCCTGCGCCAATATGTCAGCGATCCAACGCCTAGCCGCAGTAGATATATTCCGCCCCCAGGGCCAAAGCTCTTGTTTATATGGAGTTACCTGTTGGGGATGTCAAGTGGCTTGAGGGTGTCCCAGACCGGCCCGTCAGGTCCAGTTCCCCCATTGAAGGCGTCCATGACGAAGGGGAACCGCCTCCAGTTCGAAAGGATCTTGAAATGCGCAGCCGGTTGGTAGAGACCCCGTAGGTCGGCATCGCATGGTCGAGAATGTGTTGAACCGGGTCCTTGAGAAGGAAGACCCGGACAAGAGCTGGGGGGTGGATGTCACCTATGTCTGGACTCGGCAGGGCTAGCTCTATCAAGCGATGAAGATCCTGGAACCGTTATCTTTGAATACTGGAAGTCCTTGCCAATCGCCAGCTGCACCACTCAGCATTGGGATATCTAAGTCCCGCCAAGCTCGAACGACAAAACCCGGCCTCGCAGGAGACTTACCTCAGTTAACCGTCCTTGAAAAAGGGAGGGAGACTCTATTGGCGGCCGAAAGAGCGGAGGGGGAGGGAGAGCAACAGACTTCGCCCCGACGCAAGGGTGGTCGGGGCGAAGCTAGGGACCAGGGACCTAGGGGAAGGTCAGACTCCAGGCGGTAGTGTCTCCGGATTCGAATCCATCAGAGAACAGGCTTCCACAGGAAGCCGGCAGATCGAAGCCATTGGTGGAGGAGGCGCTTCCCGGACCTGGGGTCGAGGCGTTGGCTCCCAAGCCGAAGTCGGCGAAGGCTCCCCACACTAGGCAGACATCGACGCCGCCGTAGTTGTCCGCGGCCGCTTGCAGGATGGCGTCCCGGGTATCCAGGAATGAGGGGCCACAAACGGTGTTCTTGAGACCTTCGTTGACGTAGAGCATGGCTCGCTGGTTGCCGGCACCACCGAGGGCATCATAGATGTTGAGGTCGAATCCATGGGTATCGACGAGGGCCCAATAGACCTCCCAGATGGCTTGAGCCCAAACCGAGCCGAGGCCGTGCGGGATACTGAGACCAGCAATACTCTCGTAGGTGTAGCTGTTGACCGCCGGGTCGGTGCTGTAGGGCTGCGGGCGCACTCCGGGGCCGTCGGTCGGCTGATTGAGGACATAGGTACCGGCGCCTCGGATGTCTGTTCCGGCGTCTCCGACCTTGCCTGTGTAGGCCAAGCCGAGCCAGTCACTCCAGCCTTCTCCCGGCTGCTGAGTGTTCCCCAAGCAGCTGACGTTAGAGGGGCCGCCGACCTGTCGGTTGGAGATGCCGTGGCCAATCTCGTGAACCACCACTCCATGGTCCAGGCTGCCGTCCCTTCGGGGGGTGGAAAGGGTGAACTCGAACATTTGCATGCGAGGCCGACCGCCGTCCGGGGGAGTCCCGAAGTTGGCGTTGTTGACCCCAAGGCCGTCCTGAGCTTCCGCCTGAACGTCATCGTTGCCCAGGCCGCCGTTGCCATAGTTGTTGACCTGGAAGTTTCCGCCGACTTCGTCGAATCCGTATTGGTACTGCACGTCGTGGACGACGTTGGTCCAGTAGAAAAGGTTGATGACGGTGGCGTCGGTGTAGGTGGACGGCTCCATGCTCAGGTCCATGGGAAAGTCGCAGTCGATGGAGGCGCCGCAGTCGGGTTGGACGGCGGGAGGAACGTTATTGGCGTCCCGATCCTCATAGGTGTGAGTGTTGTTACCCCTCGGGATCGTGAACTCGTTACCCGCTACACCGTCCGTGTCGTGCCAGCCGAAGGGGGAAGCGGTGGTGTCATGGGGGTCCGTTTCCACGGTGCGGGCATCGGCCGGCGGCAGAGGAGTCGTGAAGTGGGGGCTCTCCACCGGTCGGGGGTAGACTCGATAGTCCGCGGAAGCTATCCAGTCGAAGCGGGTCCAGAGCTGCCCGCTGACGGCGTCCACCGTCAGGTCGAACCAATGCTCCCCGTCCGGGGTGGCGATCTGGAAATTCCATACTAGCCGCGCTTCACCAGATTGAATCGGCAGCCACATCAGTTCCGTGGAAATGTCTTCGGAAGAGATTCCTGGTGCCCTCAGCAGACCTTTCTGGCGTCTTCCACTGGCTTCCTGCTCCACCGAGATCTCACCCTCGGTGTCTAGGTCGAGGATCTCAGCGGCCCGTTCCACCGCTTGGATGGCGGTGAGAGCTGGCTGGGAGGTGTTGATGGCCGAGGCCAGGTCGGGCAGAAAGGTGTTGTTGACGCTGATGATCTTGCCGTCGCGATTGACGTTGAATTGGAGTTGCCCGTTGTAGACCATTAGGCCGTCGTGAGCTTGCCCCAGATAGATGTGCCAGGCCCCGGTGGGTTGGGAGAGCACTTCATCGGTGATTTCCGTATCGGCCATATCGAGCTCTGTCAGTCCCAGGAGGAGACGATGCTCGTGGGCGAAGTCCATGCCTACTTGGAGAGCGTCTCTATAGGAGGCTGGGGGAGAACCGCCATCCGTCAAGTATGCGGTGCGGTGCATCAGAGTTCGCGCGGCGCCGGTGGTGCTGTCGTAGGTCACCGCCGCGTCGGAAACAGCTCTGCGGAGCGCCGCTTCCGCCTTGAGTTGGGCTGGTTGGGGAGTGACCGCCCGGGCCGAATTGAGGCTCACTCGGGCGTCGAAGTTGCGGCCTTCATTGAGAGGATCTGTCTCGGCATCCTGAGCGGACAAGGCGCTGAGACCAACGCTGCCAAAAGCGCACAGGGCCAGGAGTGCTGCTAGGGAGCCTTGATGGACGAGTCTGGGTAAATGGAATCCTGGAATAGAAAATTGCATGAGTATCCTCCAAAAAAATGGGATCTTCTACAGGGCGTCCTCATTCCCTTGCCGGGGCAAGTTTGGAAAAGACGCTCCCTAGTATACGCAACGGAGTGGATCCGAGTGCATCACCCCTCAGTGAGCAGTCGTGGTTTCAATTCTTCGAACTTTCTATCTAACAATTCCCAGGCGGCAGAAATTCCCTCGAGTCGTTCGTCGAGAAGCTCCGCCCAATGGTCGTGTCGGCCGGATTCTACCTTGAGACCATTGATGCGGTAGTCCAAGGCATCAAACCGGAAACCGATTTCGCCGGTAGTGAGGCGGGCGGAGAGGATCTCAGCGCCGCGTTCCATGTAGCGCAAGAGGTCCGGTAGGACCACGCCGGCCAGGGTGACCCGAGCTTCCCGGGTTTGGAGTCGAATATTCCCCGAGGCGGGCTCGAGAGTCAGCACGGAGTCTCCCACCAGGGCTTTGACGAATCGACTTCCCAAGATGGACTGACCGGGCTCACTGGTTTCGAGAATGTCGCTCTCGATGTCGCCGTCACCGGCGTCCAGCCAGGGGGCTTTGGGCTCGGCGACGACGCCGATCTGACGGAGCAGGAGAAGGACCGTTCCAAGATAGCTCTTCGCGGTGCTGGCCACGTAGAGCAGTCGGTCATCGAGAACCCCCTCGATGATCTTGGAGCGGGGTGTCGCCTGCACCAATAGTTCCTCTTCCGCCAACTCCCGAAGCATCTTGCGTTTGCGGGCTCCCACCGAGGAAGCGCCGGTCGTCTCCAACTCGGTTTTGATCAACTCCTTGAGGCGCTCGCGGACCGCGGTGGGGTCGGCGCTCAGTTTGTCGATACGGACTCGGAAGGCAAAGCGGCTGTGGCCGATCTGGTAGGGCGCTTCCGGCTCCATGGGAACGAATCCGACCCGCTCCTTGACTTCCGAACCGGGTTGAATCGCGAAGAAGCGAGCCGATTCGAAATCCAGTTCTTCCGGTCGGCTAGGAACATTGAATCGAGTCACGCTGACGGAACCAGAGAGTAGGCCCATGAGTCTTCCATCCTTGTAAGCGAGAAAAATCTTCTACTTGCCCCTCGAGAACTATCTCCGGGGCAGCTAGCTACCGAGACTTAGGCCACCATCCAAAGGAATCACCGCACCGGTAAGCCAAGCGCTGGCCGGGCTGGCCAGGAAGAGAGCTAGGTGGCCGATGTCCGCCGGTTGCCCGACTCGCCCCAGGGGCGTGGCAGAGGAGAATTGTTCCAGGGCTCCGGCAACCGCCGCAGCGGGCATCATGGTTTCGAAAATAGGGGTCTCCACCACCCCGGGGCTGATGGCATTGAAGCGAATCTGGTCCGCTGAGTAATCCAGCGCCCAGCACCGCGTGAGCATTTCCAGGCCCGCCTTGGCGGCGGAGTATACCGAGAAGTTCCGAGTCGCCATGAAGGTGACGGAGGACGAGATGTTGATCACGCTGGCCCCGCCGGATTCTCCATTCTTACTCAGGTGGGGGAGTGCTGCTTGGGTGACATAGATGGGGCCCTTGAGGTCGATGTCTACAACTGCGTCGATCTCTTCCCGAGGCATAGAGCCCAGGGGCCCGCCGCGAGCTATTCCTGCGTTGTTGACCAGAATATCTAGACCTCCGAGGGCTTCCACGGTGGTCGTCACCATTTTCTGAGCACCGGCTGGATCCGAAACGTCACCGGCGATTCCCACCGCTTGGCCGCCGCTGGCTCGCAACTCGGCAGCAGTTTTCTCAACGGGGGCTGGACGGCGTCCCGAAATGGCCACGGATGCGCCAGCTCCCACCAGGGCCTCGGCGATGGCTCGGCCGATTCCAGAGCTGCCTCCAGTGACCAAGGCTACTTTGCCCTGGAGGGTGCCCTGGGGGCCCTCTGCAGAGTTCTGGTTGGGTGAGTCCGTCATCGCCGCCTCCGTTTCATAATTTGCTTGTTGGCCTTAAAGACCTGGGACGCGGAGTATAATCCCACCGCACCCTCAGTAGTGGAAAGGAGCGTCGGTTCTCAGTGATGATCCCGTTCAGTTTGGTTCTCGAGATCTTGGCCGTCCTCGTGGTCTTGGGCGTGACGACTCTGTATTGGCGCCTCGGTCGCTCCTCGGGGCTCCAGGAGGAGCGTGGCTGGAACGCAATCCTCATCGGCTTCTTGCTCCTGCTCCTGGGGACAGTGGTGGATGTCACCGACCATTTCGATAGCCTCTCCCGCTTCGTCATCCTGGGCCGAACAGGCGTACAGTCCTTGATGGAGAAGGTCGTTGGGTTCATCGGCGGGTTTCTCTTCATAGCCATTGGACTCAATCGCTGGTTGCCCCACATCGCGGCTCGGAGGAAGGCTGAGAAGGAGCTGCGCCGGGCTCACGACGAGTTGGAGCGCCGGGTCGAGGAGCGGACTCACGAGCTGTCGGAGCGCTCGGAACAACTCGAGTTGGAAATTTCGGAACGAAAGAAGATCCAGGACGATCTGCGCTTTGCAAAAGAAGTGGCGGAAGAGGCCAACCGAGCCAAGAGTCAGTTTCTGGCCAATATGAGCCACGAGCTGAGAAGCCCTTTGAATGCGGTCATCGGGTTCTCCAACGTGCTACTGAAGAACAAAGCCGAGAATCTTCGGCCGGAAGATCTTCGTTTTCTGGATCGGATTCGGGCCAACGGTGAACACCTCCTCATTCTCATCAACGAGATTTTGGACCTGTCCAAGGTCGAGTCGGGCCGGGTCGAGCTGGCTCAGATGTCCATCGACCCGCGTATTCTGGTTCACGAGACCCTCGCCCAGCTCAAAGGGCAGGTTGCAGAGGGGAAGGTCCTGCTACGGGCTCGGTTGCCGATGCGGTCGGCGCCTCTTTATACCGACCCAGTCAAACTGAAGCAGGTGTTGATCAACTTGGTCAGCAATGCCGTGAAATTCACTCAGCGTGGCGAAATCTCCGTGGCCCTGAGGGTGGAGCGGGGAAGTTATCGGCCTCTCACTCTCGAGGTGAGAGACACGGGAGTGGGCATCGCTCCCGACCGGCTGGAGAACATCTTCGAGGCCTTCGAGCAAGGAGACGCGGGGACGGCTCGGCGCTTCGGTGGCACCGGCTTGGGCCTGAGCATTTCCAGATCCCTTTGCGACCTCATGGGATACACCTTGGGAGTGAGTAGCCAAGAGGGAGAAGGCTCGGTGTTTTTTGTCCACCTCACGGCGGATGCCGGCTTGGTGGAGGTGGAGTCCCACCAAGATCAGCTCTTCGATTCCGCCGAGATCGACACGGTGGTCAATCCTCTTCCTAGTTCCCGGGCCGGTAGCCTGGTAGGGCGCAAGATTCTCGTCGTCGACGATGGCGCAGACTCTCGGATTCTGCTGGTCAACCTAGTCGAGGAAACCGGAGCCCAAGCTCTCGTGGCGGCCTCTGGGGAAGAGGGACTGCGAATGGCTCGCCGGCATCAGCCGGACTTGATCACGTTGGATCTCCGAATGCCCCACATGACGGGTTGGGAGGTACTGGCCAACCTCAAGAGCGAGGAGAAGCTAGCGTCTATCCCGGTGGTGGTGGTGAGCATCGAGGCGGCGGAGGGCCGTGGAGCCATCTTCGGGGCGGTGGACGTATTGCACAAACCCGTCGCTTCCCAAGAGCTCCTGGCGGTGGTGAAGCGCTACTGCCTGGAAGCCAAAGGGGAGATTTTGGTCCTCGATGACGAGGAGTCCCAGCGCAAGCTGGTGGCCGCTGAATTGGAGGCCCAGGGTTTCCAGGTGACCACGGCTTCCAGTGGCACCGAGGCGCTGGAATTGATGCGGCGACGGCGGCCGGACCTGGTTCTCCTGGACCTCCTCATGCCGGAGATGGACGGCACCGCCTTCCTACGCCAGGCCCGTCGGGATCCCCGGTTTCACGGCCTGCCTGTGGTCGTGGTTACGGCTCGAGACTTGTCTGCCAAAGAAACACTCCTGGTCGAGCAAGGAGTGCGGGCGATGCTCCCGAAGGGAGAGGACCTAGGTCAGCAGTTGGTCGAGACCTTGGAGGAGATTCTTTACGAAGCCCCAGGTTCGCCAGCCGATTCCCTTGCCGACTCCTCCGATTCGTCCCCAGACCCATAGTTGGCCAGAAAGGCCCTGGCCGACGCCTCTTCCCTCTGTCGCAACCGAAGGCAATCGGTAACGGTCTCGCTGACCAGAAGGAGCGTTCTTTCCGTACCCGGTGCTTGGTGCTCCGGCGCGGCAAAAAATACTTTGGCCTTGTCTAAGCGCTCCTGGGAGCAGCCGGAAGCGACGTAGGGAAGGAAACCCATGAAAATCTCTGGCAGGCGTTCGGCAATCCGGTCGTAGTTCTCGGTAAACCAATGGAAGAAGGAGTCGCGACCGGCCTTGGTATTGGGGGCTCCCTGGAAGACGATCGATACCTCGTTGGGTCGCAGCGGGCCGGAAAGAGCATATTCGAGAGCTTGACTTCTCAAGGCCGGATGGTGAAATGAGCCTAGGGCGATGAGAAAGTTCGACCGCTCTGTGGGATTCTTGGCTGCTTCGAATCCTTCCCGGTACTTCTTGAAGAGAGCTTCGTCTCCTTGATGGGCGGCTAGTCGAAGAGCCGGGATCACCAGGGCCGGCTCAACGGAGGTAGGGTTCTCCAGGTAGGCTAGGGCCTGCCGGCGGGCGAAATCTTTCACTTTCGGGTCTCGCCCTTCGGAACCCAACCAGGTCATCAAATTAGCGCGGGCCGTGGCTACGGTTGCTTTCTCACCCGCCTGCTGGCTCCAGCCGATGCGTTCCAGTCCTGGGGTCAGAGAGGAACGAACGAAAACGGCGAAGCGGTCTTCCAGGTCCTCCGGCACAAAAGCCACTTTGACTTTCTGGAGCCCCCGCAGGGCCGACCGGATAACCTGCGCCTCGGAGTCTCCAGCGAGCCTTCCCAGGGACGCCATGAAAGCGGCCCCGGTGATTTCTCCGGCATCGAGAAGGGTCGAGATGTTTCCCGCCAGGGCGATGCGCTCCCTGGCGTTGAGCCATTCCCCGGCCCGTTCCGAGAGGCGGCCAAGCTCATCGTCGGGGAGTTGCCAGTGGTAGTAGCCCCGTCCTTCGGCATTGGGAAAGATCCAGTCGATCTGTCCGCTCTCGGTAAGAGTCTCTACTTGGCTGGCGGAGCGCAGCATCAGGGTCCGCGTCTCGACTCCCTTTTCTGTGGCGAATTTGACCGAAACGGGGATCTGCCACAGCTGGGGTGGTAATTGGCTACCAAAGTTCGCGAATCGTTTCTGGGAGAGTCGGACTCGACCGCCCGCCAAGGTCTCGACGCTGACGATGGGGATTCCGGCTTGTTCGAGGAAGGTCGTCATCGCCGGGGAGATGGGGGAGCCGGCCGCTTTGTCGAGGGCTTTCCAGAGATCTTCCGCAGTGGCGTTGCTGCGAGCGTGAGCGCTGAGGTAGGCCAACACCCCTTTTCGGAAAGTCTGTTCTCCCATCCAGTTCTCGAACATGCCCAAGACGGTCTTACCTTTGTTGTAGGTCACGCCGACGCTCTGCATCATCTGAGCGGTTGATTCCAATGGACGCCGAATCGCTTGGGCGGTACTGAGGGCGTCCCGCGCCATGATGCCTTGAGAATTCTGGGCGGTAGCGAGATCCTGATCGAACTCCGGGAAGACTTGGTGGGTGATCTTGTCTCCCATCCAATCAGCGAAGGCTTCGTTGAGCCACAGGTCGTCCCACCACTGCATGGTGACCAAGTTGCCAAACCACATGTGGGCTAGCTCGTGGGCGATCACCCTCGCCTGGGTGCGCTGCTGGGAAATGCTGGCGGTAGCCGGATCGAGAAGAAGTATTCGATCTGCGAAAATCACTGCACCCGGATTCTCCATCGCTCCCGGGAGAAACTCCGGCGCAGCGATGAGGTCCAGTTTGGCAAACGGGTAAGGACCGTCGAAGTAGCTTTCCAGGGCTTCGAGAATGGGGCCCGTGGCTTGGACTGCCAGAGTTGCCAGATGGCTCTGACCGGCGATGGTGATCACCCGGCCAGGGATGCCGAGGCCAGGGATGGGGACCGTTTCCAGAGGTCCGACAGCCAGGGCGAGGAGATAGGAAGGGAGGGGAGGAGTCGGCCGGAAACGGGTGGTTCGCCAGCCTTCCTGCTCGCTTTCAGACTGGACCGGCGTGTTGCTGACGGCCATGAGGGCCGAAGGGACGGTCAGGGTCATTTGGTAAGGGATCTTGAATTCCGGTTCATCCCAGCAGGGGAAGGCGGCGCGAGCTTCGTCCGCTTCAAATTGAGTGAAAGCGTAGCTATTCCCTTCCATCTCCATGCGAAAAAGGCTGAGAGCTTCGGTGTTGAAAGCGCTGTCGAAGTCGATCTCTAGGGCGTAGGGCCCGGCAGATAGAGGAGTCTTGGCGGTGATTTCGAGTTGTCCCTCATCCACTGGGCGGTAACTCACCGGGATCCTTCCGGTCTTTCCTCGCAAGCTCAAACGGTGAATTTCGTGGCCTTCGGAATGAAGGCGGAAAGTCTTCACTCCCTCTTTTGCTTCGATCTCGATTTCTACCGTTCCTCGATAGCGTTCCTCGGCCGGGTTCAGGGTCAGCCGAATCGCTTGAGAGGTGGGGCTGACGAGCTTTCCCAGCCTCACCTCGGCAGCTGTGGCGGGACTGAGGGTGGCCGCCAGGCAGGCAAGGCTCCCGAGGAGGGGAGGTGCGAGCCATGTCTTGGATCCTCTGGACGGGGCAGTTCTGAGTCTCTTCCACGGCCACGGAGCCAATTTGTGCTGGGGACGAATGCCGAGTTTCATAGGGCTTTCCTCATTGATTGGGTTGGGTCCTGCAGCGCTTGGGCCGAGGAGATTCGTCCTTTGGGAATACGGAAGGGGCCTTGTAGTGTTTAGAGAAGCCGGTTCTAATTTTGAACTTTCCGAGGTGCCCCAGTTACCCGCTGGACGGCCTCAATTATGGTAAGTTTGGAATGTTTTGCTTTGTTGAGTCCACTTTATTTTCATCCGGTACCTCGCGGCAGGCTGCCTGCTTCTTTCTGAGAGCTTCCTTATGATCGAGATGGGTCCCACGACCATGTTGCTTCTCTGTTTGGGCGTCACCTTGGCCATCGCTGCCGCTGCTCGTCTTGGCCCGTCCAAGCTATTGGGCTGGGTCCGTTCCTTGGGGCCGCTGGTATGGGTGGGGGGCGTTGGTTTCTCCTTGATCCATTTCGTGGGGACGAGTGCGGTTCAGCCGGTAGCGGAGAGCATGGCATGGCAGGTTCTGTCGGGCCTGGCCATCGTCGCTTTGCCGGTGGCTCTGACTCCATCCCGGTGGCGCATCGGGTTCGCTGCAGCTTGGGGGAGCTTCTTGGCTCTGCTGGCCTTTGCAGATCTCCTCTACCTTCGTTTTTTCGGTTCCTTGGTGACCCTCGAAGCGAGCCGGGAAGCCCATCAGCTGTGGGATCTTCGCTCCCTGATCGTCGATCTCTCGGAGGCTCAAGATGCCTGGCTGCTCTTGGTGCCGGCAGCGGCGCTAGCGATGTATTTCGGTTGGCGTCGGAGCGGCACTGGTTCTGGCGCTGATTCTGGCACTGGCACTGGCACTGGCACTGGCACTGGCACTGGCACTGGCACGGGCTCTGGGGCGTGGGGTCGGCGATGGGTGAGGGTGGCCACCTATGGGGCTGTGGTTCTGGCCCTGGTCGCCGCTGGTTGGCCAGTCGTCGGTGAGATTCGAGAAGCCTTGGCCAGTCGCGCCGGTCGGAGCCTCACCCACGTCTCGAAGCGTCTCGACGGCGGTTTCCTCAACGCCCATCTGATCGAAGCCAGCCGAAGTCTTCGGGACACGGTGGCTCGCCCTCCCTTGTTGCCGGAGGATCGCATCAAGATCGAACAGCTGCACGATGCCCGAGCTCGGGAGGCGCAGCTAGCGGAATCTTTCGGTGTGGTGGAGGGGAAGAATCTCCTGCTGATCCAAGTGGAGGCGCTGAGCTCCTGGGTCCTGGGCCTCGAGGTCGGCGGTAAGGAAGTCACCCCATTCCTCAATTCCCTCTCCGACCAGGCGGTCGTCTATCCCTATATTCTGGATCAGACGAAGGAGGGTCGGACCTCTGATGCGGAGTATCTGGTCCTCAACTCCCAGCATTCCTTGCCCCAGGGGGCGGTTTCCTACCTACATCGAAAGAACCGTTTCGTCGCTTTGCCGGCGATTTTGAAAGAGGCGGGCTACCAGACTCTCAGTGCCCATGCCTACAAACGAGGCTTTTGGAACCGCGCCATCCTTCATCCGAAGTACGGCTTCGAGAGCTCCCTTTTTGAAAGGGAGTTGGGGTTCGGCCAAAGGTTGGGCTGGGGCTTGCGGGATGGCGACTTTTTTCGGCGCATGGTCCCTGAGCTGGAAGCGTTGCCGGAACCGTTCATGGCATTCCTCATCACCCTCTCCATGCATCCTCCCTATCAAGTGCTGCCACCGTCGCAGGAAAAGCTCGAGCTGGGAGATTGGGAAGGGACCGAGTTGGGGGGATATCTGGAGCTGACTCACTATTTCGATGGTGCCCTGCGGGAGTTCTTCGACCTGTTGGAAGTGAGAGGACTGCTCCGTAACACGGTGGTCGCTCTATATGGTGACCATACCGCTGGAGGCCTTAGCCGGAAGGAAGTGGGGGCTGCGGTTGCGGGCCGGGAAGATGTTGTCGGGTGGCCTGCCGCCTTTCAGCTCGTCCCCTTTTTCCTGCGTTACCCCGACGACAGTCGACCCCAGGAGAAGTGGAACGGCCGAGTCGAGATGGTAGGAGGCCTGCTGGATGTGGGGCCCACCTTGCAGCATCTGTTGGGTATCGAGAGGCCGAGGAGTTTTCTCGGGCGGCCTCTCCTCGACGGAGTGGTGGGAAGGGCTGGTACTTGGAACGGCAAGATCGCCCTTGGGGAAGGGCTCTCCTTCGTCAAAGGCAAGTGCATCGGGTTTCCCAAGAAGTCTCATCGGCGCCGAGTTCAATGCAGAAAGCTACGCTTGCCCCTCGAGGAAGAACGCCTTCTCTCCCATTGGGTGACGGTGTACGACCTAGCTGAGGACCTTCGGGGGCAGCCCTTGCCTGCTCAAAATACCGCCCTGGGTGGAGAAGCCAGGGACCCGGGGTCCTGAGGTAAAATTTGACCGCCAGGGGTCTGTAGGGCTAAAATCCAGCCCGAATTGTGCCAACAAATACCACGCAGGCCGATCTCGTAGGAAACTAGCGGTCTTTTCGATCTCAGTTTGACCGACTTCACTGAACCTGAAGGGAAATCAATGCTAAACAAGAACGTAAAAATGTTGTCTCTCGGGAGCATCTTGCTTCTGGGAATCATGGCGACTGTGCCGGCTTCCAGCCAGCAGGTCGTTGAGAGCTTCCAAGAGTACGCGGATGCGTCCAACCCGGTCCTGCCACCTGCGGGAGAGAATCCCGGCCAGCCGACGGTCACCGGCGATGGTCTGACTTTTTACACCGATCGGGCTACTTTTCAAGGTGACTGCCCGGATCTGCCTTTGGAAGACTTTTCGAACACCCTGGTGCCACCAAATGGTGTTCTGGCCTGCACTCCCGGTCCTCTCAACAGCAGCACCAACAACAACTGTTTCGCTACCGGCGGAGTGATCGATGGCTTCACTATGCAGTCCGCTCCGGTCGCGGCGGAAGATTTGGTGGTTACGACGCCTCCTTTCCTCGGAACTGCAGATGTTGGCGTTGGCCCGAACACTTTCGTGGAAGATGTTGAAATTCTCTTCAGCCCAGCCATCACTGGTTTTGGATCCAACCTGATCGGCCCTCTTGCCAACTTCAATATCAACATCGATATCTTTGACGAGGCGGACATGCTGATCGGCTCGACGACCTCCGCCATCGGCCTGCCCTCCGTCTTCTGGGGCGTCACCTCTACCGTTCCCATTGGCCGCATCGCTATGGCCGACCCGGCCGGAAACGGTGAGCTCTTCAGCTTGATGGAGTTTGGTTCCTGCGTCACCGCAATGACCCAGCTCATGATGGGCAAGACCGGCGTTGACAACGGTGACGGCACCGGCGTCTACACCCTGACCGTGACCAACAACGGCCCGGACGACGAGCCCAACGCGACGGTGGTCGACAGCCTGCCCGCTGGTGTGACCTACGTCAGCGATGACTGTGGCGCAGCTTTCGCCGACCCGGTCCTCACCTGGAACGTCGGCGCGCTGGCTTTCGGTGCTTCCGCGGTGTGTAACGTCACGGTTGACATCATCGACCCTTCGGACACCACCAACGTGGCGACCGTCACTGGTCTAGGCGATCCGACGGGCACCACGGCCACCAGCCCCTTGGTGGCGGCTCAGGTCGTTCCGACCTTGGGTTGGCAGGGCATGTTGGTCCTGCTCCTGGGTATTTCCGCAGCGGCCTTCTTCCTGATGCGCCGCCGCAGCAACGCCTAGAACTCAAGTTCTAGACGGCTCGCCTCAAGGCGACTCATAGGGCACGTTCCTTTTCGGAGGACGTGCCCTATTTGTTTATTTTGGGCATACCCGGAGCAGTCAGGTCTTCTGTTTAGGTCTCGCCAGCCATCAGCATCACTGGCGAACAGCCAAGGCAGTGGGAAGGGGAACTGGCCATTCTTGGACCGTTGTGCGGGCTGTCGGGTGGTGCATCCTGCGCGCGGTACTCGCGGTGCTGCGTTCCGTGCTCGGATACCTCACCCTCCTTGCACCGTCTTCTCTGGTTGGGGCTTGGAGTGAGAGGCGTTGCCGGATGCACTGGCCATCAGCTGAGGTAGTCGGCGGGGGAACTGGGGACTCTTGGGCCGTTATTCGAGCAGTCGGGTGGTGCACCCTGCGCGCGGTACTCGCGGTGCTGCGTTCCGTGCTCGGATACCTCACCCTCCCTGCACCGTCTTCTCTGGTCGGGGGCTTGGGGCGAAGGTTCTTGGGGGAACGAGCCGCTGGTTCTCCGGCGATGCCGCGAATCGTTGGTGGGTAGGGCCCGGTTTTTCTGTTGGACCCTTGGGGAAGTCGAGAGAGGGCAATCTTTGGGTCAGGGGGATTGAGTGGTGGCTCAGGTCCTAGGAGTGGGATCTGAGGGGGATCCTTCCTGACGAGCTCTTGCCTGCCGCTCCATGGGTAGTAGGCTAGCGTAGAGGGTGGTGTTCACTGGGGTCTTGACCCCCGTTTGAAGGCCCAATCGAACCACGGCGCCGTTTTGGTGTTCCAGCTCCGAGGGGCGGCCTTCCATCAAGTCCCGCTGCATGGAAGCCGTGGTTTCCGGGGGGAGGGAATCGAGGAACGCAAGGGTCTTCTCGATGATCCCATCCGCTAGAGGGATCTTCAAAGCCCGCGCCACCTGAACGATTTCCTGCATGGCGGCCACCAGAAGGGCTCGGGTCTCGGGCAGCTCTCGCACCGTGCCCAGAGGGGCTCTAGTGACGGCCCCGATGCCGCTGACCGCGGCGATGAAAAGGAACTTCTGCCACATGGCTGCTTCGATACCGCTGGTGTCGTCGCCGCCAACGGGGATATCCACTTTGATACCGGCACCTCTGAGGGCTGCAGCGAGCTTCTCGCACCGAGGGGTAAGGTCTCCGCTCAGCTCCCCAAGGGCAATATAGGGCTCCGCGCCTAGGTGATGAATTGTTCCTGGCTCTGCCACGAGGCTGATGATCTTGCAAAGCCCTCCGAGGATTCGCTGCTCTCCGAGGACCGAGGCCAACTGGCTCGGTGCCTCCACCCCATTCTGCAGAGGCAGGACAAAGGTGTTCTTTCCCAAGAGGGGCTGGATGGTCTCTGCGGCTGCGGGTACCTGCCAGGCTTTGACCGCTACCAGGACCACATCGACGGGCCCTACTTCCTGAGCAGATGAGCTGGCTTTCACCGGTTGTAGGTGGAAGTCCCCCAGGGGGCTTTTGACCCTCAAGCCCTGCTGCTTCATCGCGGTCAGATGGGCGCCGCGGGCGATGAAAGTCACGTCGTGGCCTGTCTGGGCCAGCCGGCCACCGAAATAGCCGCCGACCCCTCCCGAACCGAAAACGGCGAAGCGAATACTCATGGAAGATTCCTTTCACCCTAAGCTTACCCCCTAGCCGGGGCCGGGAAAAGCAAAACGGGAGCCCAGACCAAGGGGCTCCCGCTTTGACTTCCGACTCGGTCCCGAAAAGGCGGCCTAGGGCTGGGTCAGGTCGCTGGGCTTGGTGATGGCAGCGCGAATTTCCGCCTCCAGGCTCGCCAACTCGAGGGGAGCGGCAGCAGGGTCCTGAGCAAAGAAGGAGCTTTGGGCCTCCAGCTGGCTGCCGATGACCCGGTAGCGGCTAGCGGGGTTGAGGGTCACGAGGACCGGCAGGGCCTGAGGCTGCTTCATTTCGCTGGAAACATCGCGCAGGAAGAGCACGTGCTCGGTTCCCACTTGGTACAGGGGGTCATCAGAGATTTCGCTCTTCTCTCCCTTGATGATGCCTCCGGTCTGCATCAGCTGTATGCGATCTCCCACACTCACCTTTCCGGAATAGACTTCGAGGATCTCGAATTCCGACGCGGTGAAGGGGAGTTGGGGGATAGGGCGGCCCTGAGCGATGACCGAGTTGGCGACGGCGGGGTCCAGAAAGGGCTCTGGAGTGACGATAAAGGGTTCCGCCTGGTCTACGACCTGGGCGCGGACCACCACTTCGGCCTGCTTCGCCAGCTCGGCGGGAGCTAGCGCTGAGTGATTCCAGATGGCGGTGGATTCCGGTCCACCGTGCACCCGGTCCAGCTGACTGCTGGGAGCTTGACTGAAGTATCCGAAAGCCGCCGAGGCGGCGAAAAGGGCAACGAAGCCGGAAACGGTTCTTACTTTGCGCATAGTCCTAATACCTCTTTGAAAATCCGTTCGTTCTTGGATGAAAGCTCAACTGGGGCTAGTAGCGGTTGTTGATGTTGGATCGGTCCCCGTTGTCGAGGGTGGTCTTGGACTGAACGAACGGATACATGATGCTGGAGGTCGTGTTGCGGTGTGCCAGAGACCAGCAGTGGCCCGCTTCGTGGGTGAAGAGGTTTTGGCGTCGGTTCTGACTACCGCTGTCCATGTCGAAGCGGTCGTTATAGGCATAGCAAAAGTTGAGAGTGCGATTGAACACTCCCGGGTCCGACAACCAGTTGCGGCCCTGGTTGTCGAAACACAGAGCGAGTCCTGCCCAATTGGTGCCGGAGTAAAAGCCGGTCACGAAGCCGACATCGAAGTTATTGCTGTTGCGAGACAGGCTCAGGTCAGTGTTGTTGGACCAGGTGTTCATGGCGCGGGTAGCAGGAGTGATGTAGCTGCCCCCACCACCGGAAGTTGCGCCGAAGTAGGTCCAGCGGAGGAAGCGGGAGGGGTGCTTGCCACTGCCCAGATAGTTCGCTGCCGCGCCGGTGACATAGCCGAGAGCGCACACCAGTGCTACCGCCGTAGCCGTGCGAGTAGCTCTCGATGATAGGAAAGATTTCATGGGAACCTCCTTCTCAGAAAACAACAATGGAATTCTCTTTGGCTCTGGTCGATCCAAAGAAATACGCTGCCATGGGGTACCGCAATGCTCGTGCCAGCCGACAGATCTCAAGCCCGAGAGACAGGTAGGGGAAAAACAATAAGCATGAATTGTAGAAAATGCAGTTTTATCTACATCTCGCCGATGGCGAGAATAGATCTGTCTCAGAGTTGCAACAGAAGGTATGGAAACTGAGACAACTGGCGAGGGCCCTCCTGTTCAACTGCCGGGGAATTTTTCCCGGCTTCCAGGAAGTGAGGCGGAGGCCATCTGGATTTATTCGAAAAATGCCGTAACGTCGGTCCCGAAGACCCGAGGAAAGTAGAGAGGGCATTGACGCAGGTCGGCAGTTCCCCCCCTCACAACGCTCGGGCTTGTACCGGAAAGGGCAAAGATGTCTCGTCGCCAAGCAACTCCTTCGCCTTCCCCGCCAGCGGTGCTCCTGCGGCAGTGTGAACCGGCTTTCCTGCATCAGGTCCGTCGCCGGGTTCGTCGGATCCTCGGCAGCTCCAGTTGGAAGATTCCCATGGTGGATCGAGACGATCTAGAGCAGGAAGTCGTGGTCCAACTGTGGCGTTTGGTGAACCGCCGGAGCTTCGATGACGGGCCTGGCTTTTGGAAGCTTCTAGAGGTGATTACCTGTCGGAGAGTTATCGATTGGCGGCGAGCCCATCGGTCGTCGAAACCGGTGGAAGAGGACACCCCCGATGATCGCCCCGGCCCCTTGGGCTTCTTGCTCAGTACCGAGCGTCGCAATCTGGCCCACAAAGCTCTAGGAAAGCTGGGGGCGCCCTGCCGCGAGTTGGTGCGGCTTCATGTGATCCAGGGGAAGAGCTACTCAGTCATTGGTGCTCTACAGGGAAAAAGTGAAGGGGCTCTTCGTATTCAAATGTACCGCTGTGTGAAGAGGGCACGAGCCCTGCTACGTTTCCTGGTGGCTGAGGCTAGTGAAGGGGGGGATCGAAGGTGAAGCATTCAGAAGCTCGTTTGTGGCTGGGAGATTTTCTGCAAGGTCACCTCCAGGACCCACTGCATTCACGGCTCGAGGAGCACCTGAGCCGCTGCCAACGTTGCCGCCATTGGTGTGAGACCTACCGTCTGCTGCAGACTCAATGGGCTCCGAAGATCGGCGCCGGAGAGCATTGCGATAGCGAGGCCTTGACTTGGTACGCCTTGGCTCCAGGAGAATTACCGGAACCGGAGCGCCTAGCGGTGGCAGCGCATCTCGAAGAATGCGCTGCATGCGTCGAGGAAGCTCACCTCAGTCGCCAGGCGGTGGCCTCGAATGAGCCGGCCAAAGAAGGACCAGCGATTGAAAAGTTGTCCAAAGAAGAGCCGACAAGGGAGAACGCGAGGGAGAGGTCCTCCTTCTCAGCTCATCGCTGGTGGCCCGCCCGATCCGCGGCGGCAGCTCTCGGGTTCTTGGTGCTCGGGCTGGGTTTCTGGCTCGGCAGCCAGTACTCGTCGGCACCGCCCCTGGGGATCGTCGATCTGCATTTGTTGGAAGCTCCTCTTCGAGGCAGCGAGAGACCGACTCGCCTCGAGATCCCCGAGGCAGCTCCTTTCCTACTCCTTGGGCTGAGTCTAGATTTGAGAACCCTGGACCCGCTGGAAGAATCTGTCACCTTTTCGATGGTGGCGGCGGAGGACTCTTCAGTCGCACCGGATGGTCGGTTGTATTGGCAGACGAGAGCTGAGCGATTGCGGCTCGAGAGAGAGCTGGCCAGCAATGGTGTCGTCACGGTAGCTCTTCCGGTGGAGAAACTCGAGGAGGGACCCGCCCAGCTGGTGGTTGCAGGTGCCGGGGGGGAGGCGGTGATGACTTATCGTCTGGAGATCGTTCGGCGCTAGCCTCGAGAGGTGGCTCTCGAGGACCGTTCTAGGGTTCCCCGACCTCGCAGGATTCTTCCCGCAGAGTCAGCGCCAATCACCAACTCCGACGAAGGCTCCCCAGTAGAAAGGGTGAGGAGAAAGACCGGCTCGGCGCCGAGACTGCAGGGATCTTAGGCTCGCTTCCTGGACGGCTCGGGAGGTGTCGAAGCCTAGCCCCCAGGCTTGGTAGAGCTCCTCCATCCAGCCCCGGGTGGGGGCATCTTCGACTTCCCAAAGGCTCATGACCAAGGTCGAGACACCGGCGATCTCGAAGGCTCGCTGCAAGCCGAGAACTCCTTCGCCGCCTTGTACCGGTCCCAGTCCTGTGCCGCAGGCGGAGAGCACCACCCGCTCCACTCCACTGAGGTCGAGGGAAGCAATTTCCTCCGCCGTGAGCACGCCATCTTCATCGCCGGGGCGGGCCTCCTCCCGACGATTGAACCCTGCCAATGCAAGGCCGGAGAGCAGGAGGGGGTTCTCTGCGAGGCGCCGGTCGCCGTCGGAAGGCGAGAGCGGCTGCCCCTTCCCGCCGCTGGCAAAGAGAGGCGAGCAATTCTCTCCAACGAAAAATCCGTGGGTTGCCAGATGGAGGGCGCGGAATTTTGGGGCCAGGGCCTTGAAATTGGCCTCGTGGGCGGACGAGCCGAGGAGCCGATGGGCTCGCTGCAACGGAGAAACCACTTCTCCCTGTAGTTGATCCCAGAGCTGAGAAATTCGCTGGGCCTCCTCCCGAGAGGCCGGCAAGGGGGCTAGGCCGAGGTCTTGGAATTCTCTGCAAGTCGACCGATTGCTTTGCCAGATGGAGCTCGCCCGATGGAAGGCTGGCTCTTCGCCCTGCTGGCTGGCTCGAGAGTTGAGCGGGAGATCGGCCAGGGAAGCGGCGAGCGATGGGGAAGGGCTCTGGAGGCTATCGAAATCCGGTGCGGCGAGAGCTAAGAGGCCCTGATTGGTGGGGCGTTTGGGCCGAGCCAAGATCTCTCTCTCCGCCGATAGGAGGTGAATCTGCGGGCCACTTTCTACCAGGAAAGCGCCGCTGTCCGTGGCCAGGGTAGGGAGGCTGAGCTGAAAGATCAGCCCATCCGGTACCAGGAACACCTGCTGGGAGTTTCCTAGGTGGGGAACCAGAGGGTCCCAGAGCTGTCGCCGGAGCTCTTCGGCAGCTTTTCGGTAGCGCACCAAAGCGGCCTCAGCTGCTGGCTTGAGGATCGGGGGAGGGGTTGCCACCTCGGCTCTCCAGGCGGTGATGGCAGCTTCCAACTGGGTGCCGTTGCCAAAGGGGACGAGCTCGATTTTGCTGGCGCCGGCCTCTGAGACCGTACCCACCAGGGCCAAGTAGGCGAGCTCTCCTCGGGGTAGGGAGGGATTGCCCTTGGGGTCCATGGAGAGCCTGCGGAATCGGACCCAGGAAACCAGGGCCGTCCCTCGGGGCAGCTTGGCGGCCACCGCGGGCCAGGTGATCTGTCGAGTCTCCTGTTCCTGGCGAAAGTCCGAGTTGGCCTTGGCGAGGGCCCGTTCGGCGGACTCTTTGGCGGCGATGTCTCGGTCGAGTCGTTCCAAGTAGCGTTCCGGATGTTTCGGGTTCGGTCCTCCCATGACCAGCCGAGCGAGACGATTTCGTGCCGTCGCCAGGTGGGAAAAGGCCTGGGCCGTCGCTGGGTCTTCCGGATGGCGGTGGCGCTGAGCCATCTCATCGAGGACCAGGGCCCGAGACCGGGCCACCGCCTCCCAGATTCGTTGGGGGAAAGGTCCGAGGTTTTCCAGAGCCGCGTTGTTGGAAGCAGTGTTCTTGGAAGCGGTGTTCTTGGAAGCAGTAGTCTTGGAAGCAGTAGTCTTGGAAGCAGTAGTTTCCACCGATAGGGTCAGCAAGAGGTCGAGGCCCGAAGCGCGGGAGGCGGCGTAGGACAGGGCTTCCCGCTCCGGTAGAGATCGCAGAGTTCCCAGCAGGTGCTGTCGACCGATGGCTTCGGCCAGGAAGGCAATGCCAAGGGCGGTCTCCGGGTCGCCCAGCTGGCGGACTACGGTTCCTAGCCCGACCAGGGTGGAAGCGACCTTCGGGTGATGATCTCCGAGGAATTTTCGCTGTTGCTCCAGGGCCTCGGCCAAGTAGTCTCTGCCGATCGCCAGGTGTGTTGCGCTGGCCTCCAATAGACCCAGATGAAAGAGAGTCTCCGCGGTATTCGGGTGCCCCCGAGGGTGGGCCTTTCGCCCGATCGCCAAGGCTCGTTGGAGCGTCTCTCTTGCCTTCTCTAGATTCCCACGGCTGGCCTCGACTTGCCCTTGGATAGCCAGGGGCTCTTCCAGGCCGACGAACTCAGCACCATAGGCCTCTTCCAGCCCAGCGATGCTGGCCCGGGCTAACTCGCCGGCCTTCTCCGTAAGGCCCTCTTCCAGGTAAAGCTCGGCGAGGTGACCCCGTAGGGTGGCTACCTTGGAATGGTCTGAACCATAGCCGGAAAGGGCGATGCGGAGAGCTTCCTGGCCCTGCTCCAGGGCCTCTCGGCGGTCCCCTTGGCGCCGGACCAGGGTCATGAGGTTGGTTAGAATCGTCGCCAAAAACGGGTGGTCCGGCCCGTGGGCTTGGAGGATCGCCGAGAGGCTCTCTTCCAATCTTTCCCGGGCGCGGCCGTAGTCTCCGGTGAGCAAGGCGAGCAAGGCCACGGAGTTGGCCGTATTGGCGGTTTGAAAGTTGTCGGGTCCCAAGACTTCCCGATTGATGTCGAGGGCTTCCTCCGCCAGGGGCAGGGCTTTCTCGTAGTCCCCCAGGTTGGTGTGGAGGGTCGATAGGTTCATGAGACTTTCCGCAGTCTGCCTGGCTCTCCGACCCAGGGACTTCTGACGGATTCGCAGGGCTTCCTCGTACAAAGGCCGAGCTTCCTGCCGTCGTCCCGAGACCCCGAGCAAGATCGCCTTGAGGTTGAGGCTCAAGGCGATCTCCGGGTGGTCCGGGCCCAAGAGCTCCCTCTTGATGGCCAGGGCGCGATCGATGTTGCTCTCGGTCCGGGGCTCGCTGATACGGCCGGTGTAGTAGCCCACCGAAACGATCTCGTCCAGTGCCACGGCCACTTCGAAAGAAAGGGGACCGTATTCCTTCTCGAGCTTGGGGAGCAAGGCGTCGATGCGCCGCTGGGCTTCCCGATAGCTCCCTTCCCGCTTCAACTTCCAAATGGGCTCGAAGCCTTGGGCTTTGAGCCGGGGATTCAGGACCGGGCCTATGGGGCTCGAATCCGCAGCAGACGAATCCCCAGCCAAAGTCAAGAGGGCGAGGCCGAGGAGGCAGAAAAGCCAACGGAACCGTAACGAATCTCGAAGAAGGTCGAGAAAGGAGAGTAAGGGCGCGCATTCGAGCCTCCGGGGATTCCCTCCGTAAGGCACTGCGCGCGAGACCGAAACTCTGTTGGAGGAATCACGATGCATACTGAACGTTCATTCTATCGCTCCCGAGTGGCTGTGGCGATGGCCCTCTCTTTTCTGTTCTTACAACCGACGTTGCTTTTCGCTGGGACCACCGGGAATTGCAGTGTCGGGGATGCTCCTCTTCCCTTCGTTGGCTTCCCTTGTGATCAGGGGTTTTCGAACCTCACCTGCGAGCAGATCGGAAGCGCTTGGGTTTGTGATCTGGCGGCGAACGGAGTGGGCTCTTCCGGTGGGGATAATTTCCTGACGGACGCCAAGGTAGTGACCCATTTCTCTCATGGAGGTCCGACTTTCTCGGCTTGGGGGCTGGGGGGAATGGATTCGTTTTGCTGCACTTTCGAGATCGGTACTGCAGAGGCCATCGACCGGGTCGCCCTGATCGGCACGGACCAGAACGATCTCTTACATTTTCAGGATCCGGGTAGCTGGTTGTACAACCCTCCGGCCAACCTGGCGTCGGTGATGATCGGCGAGATGAGGGGGCTAGCCGGTGTGGACGTCGGCTTGGGCTCCCTGGAGCTGAGCGGCAGTTATCGCGACGAGCTGCACGGAGATGACGGGAACGACATTCTCTCCGGTTCCTTTGGAGTGGATCGCCTCTACGGTGGAGCTGGCAATGACCAGCTCAATGGCGATGGGGCGCGAGATTTCCTTTATGGCGAGGATGGCGCGGACACTCTCGAGGGCGGTGCTGGCAACGATCAGGTCTTCGGCGGCCCCGGCAACGACATGCTTTATGGGGGCCTTGGAGAAGACGATCTCAAAGGGGACGATGGGGATGACCTTATCTTGGGTGGAGCCGGAGCCGATGAGCTTTCCGGGGGAGCTGGTGCGGACACTCTGTGCGATGGCGTTGGAGGAGATCTCTACCTGGGCGGGCCCGATGGAGACAAGATCTGGAATGCCTACCCCGGAGATGCTCCGGCCTCCGGTAGCGGCGGCGGCACTTCTTCCTATTTTTTCCCCGATGAGTGCGGGCATATCTCTTGGCTTGGGTCCTGGGTTCCCCGTACTTGCAAGAATGTGCTGACGACCCCTCCTCCCGGGTGCTAGAGATCCTTGCGTAGGGACTGCTAACGGTTAGGTCTACTTCGGTCCCGCGATGGGCATGGGCCGGTTGCCAGGGGTGACGAAGCTCCGGGTAGTCGGCCCTCGAACCGTCTGTTGGCAAAAGGGGAAGACCATTCTGGGTGGTTTTTTCGGGTAGGGAATCGACCGCTTTTCCGAGCTCCGGTAGACTCCCACCTACGGGAAGAGACAAAGGAGCGGAAATGACGGGCGAATTGGTAGGAATTTTCACTTCCGCAAGAGCCGGAGAGGCGATGGAACCCTTGACCGAGGCGGTGTTGGAAACCGGCAAGGGATTGGTGGGAGACCGGTACTACCACGGTGTAGGAACCTTCTCCGAGAAGTTGGAGGGAACGCCGGACGTCGAACTGACTCTGGTCGAAGAAGAAGAGGTGTTTCGTTTCAACGAAGTGGCGGGTCTCGGCCTCGGTTTGGGGGATCTGCGGCGAAATTTGGTGACTCGGGGAGTGCGCCTCAACGACCTGGTGGGAAAACGCTTTCAGGTAGGTGGAGTCCAGTTGAAGGGGATTCGCTTGTGCGAGCCTTGTGCTCATTTGAGCCGCCTGGTAGAACCTAGCCTGTTGCCAGGGATGAGGCATCGAGCCGGGCTCCGAGCTCAGATCGTCTCCGGAGGGCCGGTGCGGTTGGGTAATGAGATCGCGGTCATTCCAAAGACTGTGATTCCAAAGACTGTGATTCCAAAGACTGTGATTCCAAAGACTGTGATTCCAAACGCTGGTGACCTGATTGCTGGCGACCCGATTGCTGGCGACCCGGCGCCGGCCCAAGAAGATTCCCCCGCCTCTTCTAGAACTGATGTTTCGAGGGACACTGAATGAACGTTCGCCTGGGCTTTCTCGTTCTCGCCACCCTCTTGCTACTTCCTTGTCTCCTGACAGCCGAAGAAGAGCCCACTACGGCAGAAGTGCCGAAGCCAGAGCTGCCCTTCTTTTTGCCAACCCCGGAAGGTTGGCGAACGGAGACCATCCCGATGCCTTTGTCCTTCGCTCCGGAGATCGAGCTAGCCGGGCTGGAGGAGTTACGCTTTTCTCCAGGAATGTTCAAAGAAGGGGCGGAAGATTTCTGGACCTATGCTTTCATTTGGTGGGTGCCGGAAGACTCAAAGATTCAGGAAGAGATGCTGGAGACGAGTTTGACGGCTTATTTCGAAGGCCTCGCCAAGGCGGTTGGGGAGGCCAAGGGAATCGATTTCGAGGGCGTCGAATTTCGATCCAAGGTTCGCCGAATGGGTGCCGATGCCGATAGGCCCCCGCGGTTTTCGGCGGAGATGCAGGCCTTCGATGCGTTCACCACCCTGCGGCCGATCTCCCTCTATTCCCGCATTGAGTTGCTGCAATGTCCATCTCACAAGAAGATGGCCGCCTTCTTCGCTGTATCGCCTCAAGCGCCAGGACACCGGGTCTGGTTGCGTCTCGAAGAAATTCGCAGCGGCTTTCTCTGCCGTCGCCCTGAGCCATCCTAGGGTGGCCTCTCTTTGAACGTTTCCTCCCCTCTCTCGAGATCCAGTGCCGCGGAATATTGAAATCAAAGCCCGAGTCGCCGACTTGGTGAAGTTGCGTTCCAAGGTCTTGACCCTGGCTCCCCGGAGCCAGCAACGGCTGGCGCAAAGGGATACCTTCTTTCCGGCCCTGGAAGGGCGCCTCAAGCTACGGTGCTTCGGTGACGGGTCCGGAGAAATTATCGCCTACTCCCGGACGGATTCAGCCGGTCCCAAGGAGTCCGCTTTTCAGAAGGTGGCCTGCGCCGATCCGGCTGCTGTCGAGAGAACCCTCAGCCTCGCTTTGGGAGTCCGGGGGGTAGTCGAGAAGCGTCGGGAGGTGTTCCTCGTAGGCCAAACCCGGGTTCATCTCGATGAAGTGGTAGGCCTCGGCAGCTTCTTGGAGCTAGAAGTGGTTTTGAGGGAAGATCAAACGATAGAAGGCGGAGACAGGATCGCTCGGGAGCTTCTCAGTCGACTGGAGATTTCCTCGAAGGATCTCATCGCGGTTTCCTATATTGATCTTCTCGAAGGCGATGCTCTCGAAGGCGGTGCTGTAGAAGACGGTGCTGTAGAAGACTCTAGCGAATCTTCACCAGAAAACCCGTGAATCTCAAGCAGAAAGCTCAAACAGAAAGATAGAACAGAGGAGGCCGGTTATGTCCATGAGCCAGATTTTCCTATCAGAGTTCGACCATGAGATGGCGAATACCAGAAAGACCCTAGAGCGGATTCCCGACGACAAGCTGAATTGGAAGCCTCACGAGAAGTCCTGGTCCGTGGGCGAGCTGGGGACTCATGTCGCCAATCTTCCCAGCTGGACCGTTTACACCCTCGAGCAGGAGTCTTTGGACGTCGCCCCGCCGGGAGAGGAACCGTATAGGGAAGAACAGGCTACCTCCGGTGGGGAGTTGGTGGAGCGCTTCGACAAGAATGTTGCCGCGGCCCGCGCTGCCATCGAAGGAGCCAGTGATGAAGATTTCTCGGTGGCCTGGACGCTGCTGGCGGGAGGAAAGGAGCTTTTCACCATGCCCCGAGCAGCGGTGATACGCAGCATGATTCTCAATCACCTCATTCATCACCGGGCCCAGTTGGGGGTGTATTTACGCCTCAACGACTTGCCGGTGCCGGCCCTCTATGGCCCCTCCGCTGACGAAGGAAGTATGTGATTCTAGCCCGGTAAGCACCACAGGCTGGTGAATCTGGGAGTGGAGAAAACCTTCCCTTCCCATTTCTCGTACCTGTGGTGAAAAGGTCAAAACGAAAAGGAGACGGGATGTTGTTGCGACGTTGGCAAGGAAGGATAGCCTCGAGCTTTCTGGGGATAGCGGCTCTGGTGGCTTCGCAGGCTTGGGGAGATGAAGGTTGGCCTGGGCTGCGCGGGCCGGATTTCGATGGTGGAGTGCGCAACGTCGAGCTTTTCGAGGGGACCCAAGCTACCTTGAAGACGCAATGGAACCGGCAATTGGGCTCCGGCTATTCAGCCGTTGCCGTGGGCGAAGGTCGAGCCGTGACCATGTTTGCGGTGGGGGAGATGGACGTATTGGCGGCCTATGATGCCGAGTCCGGAGATGAGCTGTGGCGGTATCCCATGGCGGAGACCTACGCCGGCCACGACGGCTCCCACGATGGCCCCATTTCCACTCCGTTGCTGGCGGGCGGTCGAGTCTTCGGTCTAGCCCCCCGGGGGGAGATCTTCGCCCTCGATGCGAAGACCGGCAAACCGTTGTGGACCCGCCATATGGTCGAGGACTATGGCGGGGAAAAGCCCTACTACGGTTTCACCAGTTCGCCGGCCCTGGCCGGGGACGTTTTGGTGATCGCCCTGGGAGGTGGAGACGACAAGGCCTTCGCTGGCATCGATGCGGCGACCGGGGATCTCAAGTGGACCTTGGGAGAGGGGCCGATTCACTACCAATCCCCAGTGGTTGCTGAGATCGGCGGCCGTGAGACGGTCTTGGCCGCCAGCTCGAGCACTCTCTACGGCATTGACGCCAAGACTGGCACTGCCCTGTGGAGCTATGTCCACGATGGCGACGAGCACTGCCCCGGAGGCGGGGCCATCATTCCGGTGCCGGCCGGGGACGACCGAGTTCTTCTCCTCAATAGGGGGAGCTCCTCGGTCATGGTGCAGGTCTCCAAAAAGGGAAAAACTCTAGAGGCGACTGAGCTGTGGTCCGGGAAGTCCATCGGCCGCACCTTCGCTCATCCAGTGGTCCACGAAGGCTATATCTACGGTATGGTCGGCCGAATTTTCACCTGCATCGACGCCGCTACCGGCGAAGCCCAATGGAAATCTCGAGAGCCGGGAGATGGTTTTCCAACCCTGGTGGGGAACCACTTGGTGATGATCACCAAACCGGGCAGTCTGCACGTCATCGAGGCTTCGCCGGAGGCCTACCAGGAGGTGGCGAGCTTGGATCTATTTAGCGAGCACTCTTGGTCTGCCGTTGCCTATGCGGATGGCCATCTATTTGCCCGCAGCATGGCCCGGTTGGCCAGAGTCGACCCGGTGAGAGGGGATCGCCAGGCAGCCGAGGCACCCTCCTGGGTCGCCGCGACAGCCTTTGGCCAGTTCCTGGAGGGGCTGGAGACCGCACCGGACAAGAAGAAAGCTGTCGATGAGTATCTGGCCGGTCAGGAGTCCTTTCCTCTGGTAGAGCCCTCCGGGGCGGTACATTTCATCTACCGCGGCGAAGCCGAAGATGTGGGGATCGTCGGTGACATGATCGGTTTTCGCCGAGAAGATCCCATGACTCGGGTGGAGGGGACGGACCTTTTCTATTTCTCCAGCCGTTTCGAGCCGGATGCTGCTGTGACCTACGGTTTCATTCCCAACTACGAGTCTGCCGTACCGGATCCTCGGAACTCCAAGCAAACCGAAGGGTTGTTCGGTGAGGTCTCATGGTTTTCCATGCCCGGCTGGAGGGCGCCGGACTTTTTGGAGGAAGCCGCGGTCCCCTATCGAGGGCGACTGGAGACCTTGGAGTGGGAGAGTGAGGTCCACGAGGGAGAAAAGCATCAGGTTCAGGTCTACCTCCCTGCCGTCTACGATGGGGAGCCGGAACGCCGTTTTCCTACCGCCTATTTCCTGGGGGGCAAAGGAGCTATCGAGGCGGGACAGGTGCCGGTCGCTCTGGACAACCTCCTCGGCAAATCCGTGGAACCCCTGGTCGCCGTGTTCGTCTTGCCTCCGGAAGAAGCTACCAGAGAGTCGCGAAGGGACAGGGAAGGCAACGGCAAGATCGTCGCTCAGGAGTTGGTCTCTCTGGTGGATAAGACGTTCCGAACCCGGCCGGATCGATTCTCCCGAGCCTTGGCGGGTGTCGACTCCGCCGCCAACACTGCCTATTACATCGCCTTCAACCACTCGGAGGTATTCGGAAAGCTGGCGGCCCAATCCCCTTCCTTTCTCAACGTGGCCGATGGTGAATCCCTGATCGGAAACCCCCAGGAGCAGGACTTGGTGATTTACCACGCCTGGGGCACCTATGATTTGCGCTCTCCCCACGAAGCCTGGGATATGGGAGATAACAATCGCCAGATCTTTCAAGTCCTTCGCCAGCGGGGCTATCGGCCCACCGGTGGAGAAGCTCCGGAGGGGTTTGGCTGGACCTTCTGGCGGGGCCGCACAGACGACTGGCTGCGGGCGTTTTTTCCCCTGGTTGAGGGTTCCGGCTAAGAAGAGCAGGACTTCCTTGGGAAGTGATGGAGCGGGGCCGTTTCCTTCCGCCAGACTTCTGGCCAGGACGGAGCGCGAAAGGCGGCCGGGGCTTATCATCTTGAAATATGTCTGATCGCCCTTCGGCGGAAACGCCAGACTCGTCTGCGTCTTTGCGGGTCTCTAGGCCACCAACCGGGTTCCTGGCTGGTGGCCTGGCCTTGGCCGTACTGGTCGTCGCCGTGGCCTACGGCCGTGGTCTCTCGGTCGGCTTTCTCGCCGACGACTTCAACATCCTGGAAGACCTCCTAACCCTCGGTCCCCTCAGTCGCTGGGCCTCCCAGGGACAGCCTTTCCTGCGCCCCTTTACGGTGTGGTCCTACTTTGTCGAGCTTCAGCTGTGGGGTCTGACGGCCTGGGCTTTTCATCTGGTCAATCTGCTGATTCACCTGTTGGTGGGAGTGGGAGTAGCCGTGGTTGCGGCGCAGCTCGTCGCTCGATTCACCAACTGGGGGCAGCGCGAGCGTTGGCAGGTGGGAGGCGCTGCCGGTTTGCTCTACCTTTGCCATCCCAGCCATGTGGAAGCGGTGGTGTGGATTTCCTGCCGGGGGGATCTTCAGGCGGCTTTGTTTGCCCTCACCTGTTTGGCTTGCCATGGACAGTGGGTAGCGACGGGGGGCCTCCAAGGGGGCCGTCGCCGGTGGCGCTGGGCTGCTCTGGCAGCTCTGGTGCTGGCTCTCGGTTCCAAGGAGGCGGCGGTCACCCTGCCCTTTGCGGTCTTGACCCTGGAATGGGTGGCTCGGGGGCGTGGAGGAGAAAGCCGAACCTTCACACAGCGCCTTCTGGAGAGCCTCAAGGCCGCAGGGCCCTTCCTGGCAGCCCTTCCGGCCTATATTGGTTTGCGAGCTTGGGTTTTGGGGACCTGGGTGGGAGGCTATGGCACCAAGGCTCACTTCAAGACAGATCCGATCGAGTTGCTGGATACTCTTTTCGTCGATTTTTCCCGGTCCTTGATTCCGATGATCGCCGGGAAGCAGTTGCCGGAAGGAGTGGTGGCTGTGATCTTGGCGTCCGCGGTGATTTGGATGTTGTGGCGGCGGATCGGCGTGCCGGGGGAGTTTGGGGGGCGGCCAGCAGTCGCTCTTCCCGGGCTCTGCCTGCTGCTGTTTTCGGTGACAGCGGTGCCGACCCTGAGCATTCGCATCTCAGAAAACTCCACGTCCTCCGAGCGTCTGCTATACCTCCCTTCGGCGTTCTCTTTGATTTTGCTAGCAGTACTTCTACAGCTTGCCGTGGCGAGCTCTGGCCGTCGTTGGTTGGTGGTGGCGGCGATTTGCCTACCTCTCACCCTCCAGACGGCCTTTGCCATGGAGCCCTGGCGACAGGCGGGAAGAGCTGCTGCAACGGTGGTCGAGACGATCGTCAAAGACGAGGGCCCAGCCAATACCTATTTGCTGGGGGTTCCGGATTCGATCCGCGGAGCCTATGTTTTTCGGATCGGCATCGGTTCCGCTCTGCGCCTCGAGGGGGCGAAGAGCGACAAAACGTTTCTCGTGCACCGTGTGATGCTGCCGCGAGGGGATTGCCAGTTAGAGACACGCTGGCAGGGCAGGGAGGGGACTATTTTCTTCAAGGATCGCCAATGCCGGGGCCGTTTTCGCTATTTCGGTAAGGGTCGCAAGATGGTCAAGGAAATCAAGTCCGGCGCCTTCAAGAGCCGGTTTCGCCTACCGAGGATGACGCGCCGCGACCGCATCTGGCTTTATTCTGGCGGAGAGATGAAGCTCATTCAGGAAGGGGAGCCTGGTCCTGCTCCCAAACCACCGACTCACCCTCGACCAGGAGCAGAGGCCTGGTAGAGGGGGCGAAGAAACCACGATTCACTCAAGGGGCGACCGCGATATCCTGTGCCCTCAAACCTTAGCGGTGGAAGTCACCGCCCCGATGGAGGAGATTGATGCGCCGAATCCACAGGTTGATGGTAGTTCTCACGGGATTGAGCCTTTTCGCGGTCACCGAGCCGGCTGAGGCCAAGAAATCGGCCGCTCCGGTGGTGTCCTCCTCAGCGCTTCCCACCGTCGCCTCGGTGACGACAGGTCTGGAACGCCGGGCCGGCCTATTAGACGTCTACCTGGACCCAGCTGCTGGAAAATTGTGGCTTCAGCTACCTGCCCCCGGCAGGAAAGGTGAAGTCGGCAGGTACCTCTATGTGGAGGCCCTTTCCCAGGGTATGGGCTCGAATCCCGTAGGCCTCGACCGGGGCCAACTGGGGGACACTCGGTTGGTGCGCCTGCGCCGTCTCGGAGGGCGTCTTCTGATGGAAGTCCTCAATACGCGGTTTCGAGCCGAAAGCCCCGATGAAGCCGAGAGGCTGGCGGTAGAGGAGTCCTTTGCCACCTCCGTCCTCTGGGCGGGGCCGGTAGGGGCTGAGGATGCCGATGGTTCCTTTCTCGTCGATTTCACCAGTTTCGTTCTGAGGGACGCGCACCAAGTTTCCCGCAAACTCAAAGCCCGGGGGCAAGGAAGCTACTCTTTCGAGACCCAGCTCAGCGCTGTCGATCTGGAGGCTTGTCTGGCCTTTCCCGACAATGTGGAGTTAGAAGGCCTTCTCACTTTCGCTCTCAAAGGGGACGAGGCCGGAGCCCATGTGTTCTCGACGGTTCCAGCGGCACAGGCCATCTCCCTGACCCAACACCATTCGCTGATTCGATTGCCGGATGATGGCTACCGACCGCGGGTGTTCCACGCGGAGAGTGGTTTTTCGCCGCTTCCCTTTCAAGACTACGGTCAGCCGCTGGATGCAGCGCTGCGTCGCCTTCACATCCCTCGCCATCGCCTGACCAAAACCGACCCCACAGCGGAGCTCTCGCCGGTGGTGGAGCCCATCGTGTTCTACCTCGATCCAGGAACTCCGGAGCCGGTGCGGAGCGCTCTGTTGGATGGAGCTGGTTGGTGGGCCAAGGCCTTCGAGGCGGCCGGTTTCGAAGATGCCTTTCGAGTCGAAATGCTGCCACCGGGAGCGCACCCCTTGGATGTGCGTTACAACGTCATTCAGTGGGTCCACCGTTCCACCCGGGGATGGTCCTACGGCGGTGGCGTCATCGACCCTCGAACCGGTGAGATCCTCAAGGGCCACGTCACTTTGGGATCCCTTCGGGTGCGCCAGGATCGACTGCTCTTCGAAGGGCTTTTGGGGGTCGAGAACACCGGTAGTGGTCGGGCGGACGATCCGGTGGAGCTGGCCCTGGCACGTCTCCGCCAACTAGCCGCCCACGAGGTTGGGCACGCCCTTGGGATAGCGCACAACTTTGCAGCCTCCACCTATGGCCGGGCTTCGGTGATGGACTATCCGGCCCCTCTCATCGAGATGGCCGCAGACGGTGGGCTGGATGTGTCTCGAGCCTACGGAGTGGGAGTAGGCGCCTGGGACCTCCAAGCGGTTCGCTATGGCTATACGGTGGTGCCAGAGGAGCGAGAGGACATTTTCCTGGCTTCCGTTCTCCAAGAGAATCGAGACCGAGGTTTGCTCTTTCTCTCCGACGAAGATGCGCGCCTCCCGGGGGCGGCCCAACCCCTGGGGAATCTCTGGGACAATGGAGCCGATCCGGTGCAGGCTCTGGAGCAATCCATGGCGGTGCGCTCCTACGGCTTGCAGCATTTTGGGCTGGGGAACTTGGCGGAGGGGCAACCTCTGGCTTTTCTGCAGGAAGTACTGGCCCCGGTCTATTTTCACCACCGTTTTCAGGTGGATGCCGCCGCCAAGGTGATCGGTGGTTTGAGCTATGGACATGCTCATCGTGGGGATGGTCGTCCGCCGGCTGCTCCCATATCCCCGGAGGACCAGCGCCGGGGCCTCGAAGTGCTGTTGGGGACCTTGGAGCCGCGACAGTTGGATATACCGGAGGGAGTTCTCGCTCTGCTCTTACCGCGGCCCTTTGGCTCACCGCCGAATCGAGAGCTCTTCGCCGGCCAAACAGCGCCGACCTTCGACCCTCTGGCGGCTGCGGCCAGCGCGGCGGACCTGACGGTGCGGGCTCTGTTGCAGCGGGAAAGGGCTGCGCGACTGATGGATTTTCATCGACGTGATCCCCGCTATCCGGGATTTCAGGAAGTGGTGCGCACTCTGATTGATCGCACCTTCTACCCGTCCTCAACTCCTGAGTTGCGCCACCGAGGGATCTCCCAGCGAGTGCAGGGTACCGTAGTGACGGCCCTCGTGGATCTCGCTTCCGACCGCCAGGCTGCCCCGGCCGTTCGAGCCGAGGCGGAAGCTGCCCTGGAGCGACTGGGCCATCTCCTCGGCGACGCCGAGGGCGAGGGCAAGCGGGCTCCGGAAGTCGGTGAAGCGGCTCATAGGCGCTGGCTGGCGGGGCAGATTCGTCGATATCTCCAACGGCCCCATAGCGCCGCAAAACCGGCTCCAGCTCCTCTGGATCCACCCCCGGGTTCGCCCATTGGTGGTGGAGGCCTCCCCGCTTGGTGGGGTGGTTGCTGAGGGGGAACCGATAGGCCAAGAAAAAGCCACGTCCCAGCCGGGGCGTGGCAATCTGCTGCATATCTCTTCGGCGATTTTCCGGCCATTCGCCATCGAAAAAGAGGCCCTCGAGGGGGCCTTCCTGCCTCGGGGCTACTCTGCGGCGGGAATTTGTCGCACCGCTTCGAGGATGACTTCCGGTGCCGGGCGTTTGCGGAAGTTCTCATCCAGGTGGAAGAAACGAACGGTTCCTTCCTGGTCGATCACCACCACCGTCGGGTGGGGCACTTTGGAGTTCTTTTCATTGAGGATGCCGAAGGCTTTGGTGGCTTCCAGCTCGGCCTCGATGAGAACCGGGATGGTCAATTTTTCTTTCTCGACCATCTTTGCGACGCCTTCAGCGCCGTCGGGGCTGATACCCCAGACTTCCGTATGGAGAGAGGCGAAGGTTTCCGAGTGCTTTTGCAGCTCAACTAGCTGCGTGCGGCAGTACGGTCACCAAGCTCCGCGGAAGAAGACCGCGACGAGATTCTTCTTGCCGATCAAATCTTCTGATCGATGAACCTGGCCCGTCGAGTCTGGGAGGGCGATTGCAGGAGCCGGGTCCCCCACGGCCACTCGTTGAACAGCGGAGGATGATTCCTCAGCTGCAGCGGGAGCGGTAGGGGAGAGGGCGGCCACCAGGGCGAAACAGAGAAGCGAGCTCTTGAGGGTTGGTTTCACGGGGTTGTCCTCGGGTCATTGGTAGGAGAGACGCAAGGCCTATTGTAAACCCAATCCAAGCAAAGTCCTCGCCTAACTACCGGCAACTACGCCGTCTCGCGGTGACCTGGGAGAGGAGGCCCGGGCGGGTGTCGGAGAGGACTTGGAAAACGACCCGGATTGCGACTCCGAATACGCAGCTAGAAATGAATCCAGGGAGAGAAGAGGATCAGAGGTCGGTCTCTCGCCACTTTCTAGGCTCGAGAGATGCTTGGAATGTGGTTATGCCATAGTGATGGAGCGGCAGCCTTTACCCGTCCCGCAAACCATGCCAAACTAGGACGGATCATGAAACGCGGTCGCCCTGTCGGAAAGGTGAGTGGCTTCTACCTGCCGCCAAAGCCTTCCAGGGTACTCCCTTGCCCTTGCTCGAGCCCAAAAGGCTCTATGAGAGGACAGCATCAAATGCACAGCTCCTCCCCTGGTGTTCGCTTTCAGCAGCTCTTTCCCACCCGGCTGGCATTGGCCCTCTTGGCGGTGGCTCTCTCGTCGACGGCTCTTCTCACCGTCTCCGCCGCCAGTGCGGGGGTGCTCCAGGAGTTCAACATCACCGACGCGGTCGTGGTGGAAGGGGACGCCGGGACGGTCAACGCCGTCTTCACGGTCACCTTGGACCAACCGGACGGGATTCCGGCGAGCGTCGAGTTCATGACCATGGACGGCACCGCGAGTGCTGGGGACCAGGACTACCAGCCCTTCTCGGGGTTGTTGAATTTTGCCATGCCGAATCCCCAGGTGATTTCGGTGCCGGTTCTAGGGGACACCAATGTTGAGCCGGATGAGATGTTCCAGGTCATTCTCTTCAATCCGGTAGACGCGATGTTGCCGGATCCGGTGGGAGTGGCCACAATCCTCAACGACGACGTTGCCGGTGTACCGGATTTGTCGATCGGAGATGTGGGCCTCCAGGAAGGGGATAGCGGCCAGACCATGGCGCTGTTCAACGTCACTCTCTCTTTCGCTTCGGCAATGACCGTGCAGGTCGCCTTCGCGACTCAGGATGGCACGGCTACCGCGGGGGGTGAGGACTACCTACCGGCTTTCGGAACCCTGACCATTCCCCCAGGGGTCTTGTCCGCCACGGTAGCGGTGGAGGTCATCGGAGATACCGATGTGGAGCCGGACGAGGCCTTCTTGGTCAATCTTTCCAACCCGGTCAATGCGCTGCTGGTGGATGGCCAAGGCCAAGGGACCATCTTCAACGATGACGCGAACTCGCCAGTACTTTCCATCGGTGATGCGACGGTCCTGGAAGGAGATAGCAACCTCCAACAGATCGTTTTCACGGCGACGCTTTCGGAGGCGAGCCCGGTGAATGTAACCGCCACCTATCAAACTCAAGACGGGACGGCTACGGTTGCGGACGGCGACTACGTTCAAGCGACCGGTGTCGTGACCTTCATCGAAGGAAGCCGCACGAGTCAGATTTCTCTGGCGGTTTCCGGGGATACCCGAGTGGAGCTGGACGAGACTTTCTCGGTGGTGCTCTCTGCACCTCAGGGGGCGACCTTGGGAGATGCCCAGGGCCAGGGAACCATTGTCAACGACGACGAAGAAGAGGTTCCCTTGCCAGCGCTGTCCATCGGGGACGTTGCGGTGGTGGAGGGAAATGAGGGTGAGGTGGCGGCGGCGTTTGCAGTCACCCTTTCCTCTCCGTCGACGGAGCCGGTGACGGTGGCCTTCGAGACTCTCGATGGTTCCGCTACCGTAGAAGACGGTGATTACCTCGCCGCCGAGGGCCAGGTGGTATTCGAGCCTGGGGTGACCTCTCAGATGATTCCCGTGGCCGTCCTGGGAGATACCCGGGTGGAAGAAGACGAGACCTTCTCCTTACGCCTTTCGGAGCCCCAGGGGGCTACCCTCGGCCGTTCCGAAGGTACCGGCACCATCCGTAACGACGACGATGCGCCGGTCGTCCCAGCTCTCAGCATCGGCGACGCTACCGTGGACGAAGGGGATGGGGGTTCGGTCCAGGCCGTGTTCACGCTGCAGCTAGTGCCGGCATCGCAGACCTCGGTCACGGTAGGCATAAGAATTCGAGACGGCTCAGCGAGTTCAGGGGAGGGCGACTTTCAGGCTCAGACGGGTGCCCTGGTTTTCCGCCCCGGAGAGACCTCCAAGACGATCGCCGCCACGGTTTTTGGAGACACCCGTCCGGAGCTCGACGAGACCTTCCGGGTCGAGCTCAGTGCCCCTCCTGGGGTGACCTTGGAGGACGGGCTGGGCATCGGCACCATTCGGGACGATGACTTGGCCGTGGTAAGGATCGCAGACGTGACCGTAGCGGAGGGAGATCGGGGAACGACCGCGGCGGTCTTTCAGGTCTCCCTGGCTCAGGCTTCGGCCCTGCCCGTGTCGGTGAGCTTTGCCACGCGCAACGGCTCGGCCCGTTCCGGTAACGACTACCGGGTCAACTCCGGAGAGCTCACCTTCCCGCCGGGGCAAACCCTGCAGACCGTGACCATAGAGGTATTGGGAGATGGTCGCCCGGAGCGGGACGAGACCTTCTTTGTGGACCTCACTCAGCCGGTCAACGCCACGATCGCTGACGGCACCGGTGAGGGCACTATCGACAATGACGACGTCGAAGTCGAAATGGAAAGCGGTAGCTTCCGGCTGCTGAGCCATGCCGCGGTGGTCGAGAACGAAGGCACCATCGTCTTCCAAGTGGAGCGAGTCGAAGCCGGGAATAATGCTGCTTCGGTCCAGGTGGAGGCTGTTTCCGGCAGCGCCTCCGCTGGGAAAGACTTTGTGGCGGCGTCAAAGACGTTGAGTTGGGCTGCCGGCGAGTCTGGCCTGCGCCGCTTCGAGGTAGCCCTCACGGACGACGGCGAGGTGGAGGTCGACGAGACTTTCTCGGTGCGCCTGAGGGCTCCGGAAGGGGCAACGTTGGGAGATCCGAACCTGCTAGAGGTGGTGATTTTCGACGATGACGCGCCTTTGGAGGTGGAGAGTCCGGATGGTTTCTCCCTCTCGGCGACGGTTGGAGACCGCCTGGATCTGGAAGTGCGGTTGAGCCGAGGGGACGGGCAACCCGTGCCCGGGGCACCGGTGGAATGGTCCATCGAAGGGGATGGTGAGCTTCTAGAAGAAGTGCTGTCGACCACGGATGGGGACGGTGTGGCTCGGCAACGGGTCAGCTTGGGAGGCACCGCTGGCGTGGTGGTGGTGACGGCCCGGTTGGGGCAGACGGACCGGTTCGTGTCCTTCGAGATTCGAGTCACCGGCGACCTAACCTCCTTGCTGGATTCCCGGGCCAACCCGGGGGAGGCGGCGGTTGCCGCAGCCCTGGACCAAGCCTGTGTCGATGCCGATGGGGAGTTCCGCCTCCTCTGTGACTACCTCCTCAATCTCGATGACTCCGGCGACCAGATCGCGACCCTGGGGGAGATAACCCCGGAAGAAGTCGCCGCACAGACCACCATGGGCCTCAATGCCGGCCGGGTCCAGCTGAGGAATGTCGGTGAGAGGGTCAGGGCCTTGCGGGCCGGGGGAGCTTCCCGTGGAGTGGGAAATCTGTCCGCCAGCCTGGGAGGAGAGACTTTGACGGTGTCCTCCCTGGGGCGCTCTTCCTGGCAGTCCTACCGCAGTCCCTACGAGATCGCGGCGATGCTTGTGACAGCTCTGGACGAGGCCACTCCGGAGGCAGCGACTCTGGAGACAGCGGCAGGGCCGGGCACTTCCCAGGAGGAAGAGGGGGAAGCAGCCGCCAAGGCGAAGGAGATCTCCGAAGCCCTGGGGACTTCCCGATTCGGCTTTTTCATCAACGGTCGAGTCTCCTTCGGGGATCGCCCAACGACGGAAGAGGAAGCCGGCTTTGACTTCGATACTCAGGGGCTGACGGTGGGGGTGGACTATCGCCTCCGGGATCACTTCTTCTTTGGGGGCGCCCTCGGTTACCTGAAGACGGATTCCAGTATCGCCGCCGATGGAGGTGCCCTGGATACCCGAGGCACCAGCCTGCTGGGCTATGCCTCCTACTATGGGGAGCGCTTTTATGTCGATGCCACGGTGGGCTTTGGGCGCAATGAGTACCAACTTTCCCGCAACGTCGATTTGCCCCAGCCCTTCCAGGGGCAGCGCCGATTCGTGGCTCGAGGTGACGTGGATGGGGACCAGCTCTCGATGGGGCTGTGGGCGGGATATGAATGGCGCAGGGGAGCCACCACCCTCCAAGGTTTCGGCGATCTTTCCTCGGTGGACGCCGAGGTAGACGGCTACGCCGAGCAGGGGGGAGGACCATTCAACCTCACCTTCGGTCAACAGGATGCCGAGTCCCTGCTCGGGGAAGCTGGCCTCGAAGCGGCCTACGTGGTGAGCTTTTCCCGTGGGGTGTTGCGGCCCTTGATTCGTTTCTCTTATCTACACGAGTTCGAGGATGATGCCCGCTTGATTCGGGCGCGATTTTCCCAGGACCGCTCGGCGGTGGAGTTCGCTCTGCCCACGGCGGAGCCGGATCGGGACTATTTCAACCTGACGGCGGGAGTCTCGGCCACTTTGGTGCGGGGCAAGACCATCTATCTGACCTATGACCGGGATCTCAGTCGGGACGACCTAGACAACCAGTCCGTGGCCGTAGGTTTGCGGCTGGAATTCTAGGACCGACCTTCCAAGGCCTGAGCAGTAAAAGGAGCTTCGTCATGACGCGACCCAGCCGGTTTCCCTTCCCTTGGCTTCGGGCGGCGGGTGTGGCTGCCATGGTCATGGCAATGATGGTCTCCCCGGTGGAAGCCAAAAAGAAGAAGAAAAAGGCGCCGCAAGCCCGTTCCCTCGAGGACCTGCAGATCGTCGACTGTTTGCTGCCCGGGCAACTTCGCCAGCTGGGCCGGCAGGCCAGCTATGTCACCGCCCGGAGACCCATCCGTACCACCACTATGGACTGCGAGATTCGCGGCGGCGAGTACACCACTTATGACCGCAGCTCCTACGCCTCTGCTCTCGCCACTTGGCTCCCGGCTGCGGAGGCAGGGGATCCGGCGGCTCAAACCTACGTCGGGGAGATCTTCGAAAAGGGGTTGGCGGCAAAAGCCGACTACGAGGGGGCGGCTCAATGGTACGAGAAGGCAGCGGCCCAAGGATATTCCCGCGGTCAGATCAACCTGGGCCACCTCTACGAGCGGGGTTTGGGAGTGGCAGAAGACAAAGAGAAGGCACTTCACCTCTATCGACAGGCGGCGGGTATTTCCGAGGCGGTGGTCCTGGATCAGGCGGAAGAAGTCGCGGCCCTACGCTCCGAAGTCGAACAGACCGGCAGCGAGCTCCTGGAGCTACGTCAGCAGCTGGGTTCTGCTCAGGAAGGCTTGGAAGCAGCGCAGCAGGAGCTGGAAGGCTCCCGGCGAGAGGCCGAGGAGCTGCGCCGGCAGTTGGAGGAGGCGCGCAGCAGCAGCGCCTCAGCTCAGGGAGATGCGGACGCTCGGATCTCGCGGTTGGCCAGGGAGCTTCAGGAGAGGCAGCAGCGGGTCGCCCATCAGGAAACGGCGGTAGAGAGTCTGAACGATCGCTTGGCGGGCTATCGCCAACGCCTGGCTCGGGTCGAACAGGGGGAACGATTCGCTAGCGTCGAGATCGCTGGCCCAACTCTGGAAATCGTTCGCCCGGACGTGTTGACGACCCGTGGGCCAGCGCTGGTAACCGTTCCGGAGGGCGCCGCCGAGATGGAAATCTCCGGACGGGTCGCCGCCCCGGCGGGGCTCGAGAGCCTGACTCTCGGAGATCTGTCTTTGGAGCCGGACGGCAGTGGCTTCTTTCGCACCCGAGTCCCCGTAGAGGGCTCCGATGAGCTGGTCTTCCAGGCTACTGACCGCCGTGGCCAGAGCGTTGAGGCCACTCTGGTTCTGGTGACTGGGCCTACGCCCCGGCCGGCTGTACAAAGCGCGGATTTGGCGCTGCGCAAGCGACTGTCCAAGGCTTCCTCGGGCAAGAATCACGCCCTCGTGATCAGCGTCTCCGACTACCAGAATTTTCCCAATCTACGCACCGCTTCGGCAGACTCTCTGGAGGTGCGCCGGCTGCTGCAAACGAAATATGGTTTTGCGGTCACCCTGTTGGAAGACCCCACCAGCGTCGAGATTTTTCTCAAATTGGATGATCTGCGCCGTAGCCTAGGGCCAGAGGAGAATCTACTGATCTACTATGCCGGCCACGGCAAGATCGCTGCGGATGGCGCCAAGGGATTTTGGATCCCTTCGGACGGCGACGCCCAAGACAACGCCAAGTGGATTCCCAACGAAGCGATCAGTGACATGTTGGATATTCTGGCAGCCAAACACGTCCTGGTGGTTTCAGATTCCTGCTACTCCGGCACTCTGACCCGCTCTGGGGTGGCTCGTCTGACATCCCAGTTACCGGCCGACCAGCGGCAACGCCAGGTCGAGGGGATCGCTGCCAAGCGATCCCGCACGGTGCTCACGTCCGGAGGATTGCAACCGGTTCTCGACCAGGGAGGAGGACAACATTCCCTCTTCGCCAAGGCATTTCTCAGCGTGTTGGAGCAGAACGAAGATGTCCTGTTAGGAGTCGACCTATACCGGGAGGTTGCCGCTAGGGTGCGCTTTGCAGCGCGTTCCCTGGGGGTCGATCAGCGGCCAGATTACGCTCCGATCCGTTTCGCGGGTCACGAAGCCGGCGATTTTGCCTTAGTGCCTCGCCAGACCGGGCCCCGCGTCTCCGGGGTTGAGGGCCGGCGTTAGGAGTCCTGGCTTGACCACTGCCGTCGCTGAGATCCAGCATCCGGTTGGCCAAGTCCACCAGTTGGTCTTTCAGTTTGGAGCCTCGCTGGGTGGCCTCGGTGATGCCCCTCAGGTTGCGCCGACGTCTTGCCGTCTCGAATCGACTGGTGACCTCTTCCAAAATGAGCCCGAGGCGCCGACCTCCTTCGACCACCGCTGGCGAGTCTTGCCACACCGGTCGCAGGCTGGCGTCCTCTAATAGATCCGCAACGATGGTGCCGTATTCCTGGGCCGCCGAGAGAATCTTGGTCGCTTTGTCGATGGCTGGTTGGATGACCAGAGTGTCGCACTCCGTCTGAAGCCGCTGTAGATGAGCATATTCCTGGGTCCTCTGGATGACTCCTTGCCGCTCGGAGGTCTGCCAGGAATCCAGAGCGAAGACATAGTTATTCATCTTGTAGAGGGCGATACCCAGGTAGAAATGAGGAAGATAGGATCGACTCTCGCCATTGGCGATGTCCACCTGTTGGGCGCTTTCGTCCGGTCGGTCAAGAGCTGCCTGGCGCAGGCGTCGGGCGGCTTCCGGCCAGTTCTTTTGGTTCAGAGCGACCAGGCCGGAGCGAAAATTTTGGGTGATCGCAGCAGAAAGCCCGGAGGCGCCGGCTCCGCTTTGAGCGGTGCCTTCCTGGGAGGAAGCACCGGATGGGGATCCTTGGGAATCTCCGGGAGTCGATCCGGAGCTCCCTCCAGCGGGCAGCTTCGACGCCACCGTTCCCGACGCCACCGTTCTCGACTCGGCTAGCAGGCCGTCGTCGTCAGCATCTGATCTCCCCTGGGTCTCTACCGGAAGTTCTTCCGGTGACTCTTGTTGAGCCAGCTCTCTTCCGTCAGCTCCGGTAGCCGGGAGCGGGTCCGGCGACGAGGCCTGGGAGACGAACCACCAAATTCCACCAGCAGCCAAAAGGAGGGTAGCGATAGCGAGGCCTGGAAAAAGCCTCCGTTCCCCGCTACCGGCGGTAACGGTAGCTACGGGCTCCTGAGCGAGGGAGCGATGGCTGACCGCCGCCGGAGAAGAAGGGGGAGGGGAGGATGGCGCCACCGGCCCCGGAGAAGCCTGGGGGTAAGGGATGTCCCTTTCTTCGACGGCGGCTGCGCTGTTGCTCTCGGCCATCACCGTGACCGCCGCGGAGGGCGGTGATGACGAAGCAACGGACCCTAGTTGGGGTTCCAGAGCTGCCAAGACCTCTCGGGCGCTACCAGCCCTCTGGTCCACCTTCTTTTCGAGCAACCAGAGAGAGATACGCCGCAACTCCGCCGGCACCAGCCCGTTGGGATCGTTGGTTTCGAAAGGGATCGGAGGCCGGAACAAATGACCCGCCACCAGGGACGAGATGTCGTCACCTTCGATGGGGGAGTGCCCGGTGAGCATTTCGTAGAACATCACGCCGAAGGAGTAGATATCGGTACGCTGGTCCAAATCTCCCTTGGCGCTGATCTGCTCCGGTGAAGAATAGCGGGCCTTGCCCAGGAACATCCCCGTGGAGGTCAGATCGCTGCCGGCACCGGGATCCAGGTGCTTGACGATCCCCAAATCGATGAGCTTGGCCAAGGGCCGACCCTCGAAGTCCCGGGAGACCATCACATTATCCGGTGAAACGTCGCGATGCACGAAGCCTTGACGATGGAGGTAGCTAAGGGCTTCGAGGGTCTGACGGGCGATATCGAGGGTGAAAGGAAGAGCTAGAGGACCTTCTCGGGCTAGCTTTTGTTTGAGAGTCGTCCCTTTAATATGCTCCATGACCAGGTAGGAAGTTCCCTCCCCACCGACGAAGAAGTCACGGATGGCAGCAATATTCGGGTGGCGCAGACGGCTTGCGATGCGGGCTTCCTGAAGGAAGCGCTGTCGCAACTCTTCATCGTCAGCATGTTGGGGACGAATGACTTTGATGACGCTGATTTCGTCTAGCAGTCGGTGGCGTACCTTGTAGACGGCGCCCATTCCTCCTTCACTGATCTTGTGAAGGATCTCGAACTTGTCTTCGATGTCTTTGAGATTGAGCTCCAAAACTATGCGCCTATCTTCCCTTCCTCGGGAGCTGAGCCACTGTCTACTGCTGGTGTTCGAGACAGATTCTACTGCCGGCGCAACGGAGCGGATGTGTGATGGGAGATCAGTCTGCCCTCGAACCTCCCACCGAGAGCCGTGGCTCCAGCGAAGAGAATATACCAGGGGGCTCTAGGGTGGGATGGAGGGCCCGGAAACTTGCCAGTAGCACTTCCCCAGTTGTTTCGAGCTTGAGAGGCTTTCCAAGAAAGTCATCCATGCCGGCTTCTCGGCATTGCTGCCGTTGTTCCGCCAGTACGCTGGCGGTGACGGCGACGATGCGTGGTTGGCTCGCTTTGGGAAGGTCGTTCCGGATCCGGCGGGTCGCCTGAATGCCGTCCATGCGAGGCATCATGAGGTCCATGAGGACGACGTCGTAGGGGTTTCGTTGGAGTGCCTCGAGCACTTCTAGGCCATTGCGGGCAACGGCAGCTTCGTAGCCCAGCACTTTGAGGATATTGAGGGCGACCAGGCGGTTGATCTCGTTGTCCTCCGCGAGCAGGATCGAGAGGGGAGCGGTGGTGGCGAGGAGCTCCGAGGGCCCGGTGGGAACCGTGAGGGGGCCCGAAGGTGGCTCTCGCTCCGCAATAGCACCCAGCAGGCGATCTGGAGTCACGGGATGAGCGAGCACACCATCAAAGCCGAGTTTTGGGCATTGGGCGAGCGCTCGACTCTCCGCTACCGAGGCGGATATCAAGCAGATCCGGGAGATCCGGGTTAGCTCTTGGAGCTGTTGGGTAGGCAGGCTCTCAGCGTAGCTCAGGTCAACCACCAGGATCTCTAGCGGTGCGATGGACGAGAGACCTTCCCAATACACTTCTCCCACCTCCACCTGATAATGCCACTTTTCCAGCAACCCAGCGGCGATCCCCCGGTTGGCGGACCAAGGAGCCAGAATCACGGCTCGGCCTTGGCCTTGGTGAATCTGTTTGGCAGCCGTTTTCTCGACGAGCTCTGCGCGGGCAGAAAAAAAGAAGGTGGAACCCCGGTCTATTTCGCTCTCTACCCACAAGCGGCCGCCGAGAAGGGCGGTGAGCCGTTGGCAAATGGCGAGACCCAAACCGGTCCCACCGAATTCTCGGGTCGTCGAGGTGTCGCTCTGGGTGAAAGCCTCGAAGAGCCGGTCCATCTGTCCGGCAGCGATGCCGATTCCCGTATCTCGCACCGAGAACCGTAGCAGGCCCGATTCTCGGTCCGGAGTGATGGTGATGGTGATGCTGCCGATCTGAGTGAATTTGAGGGAATTCCCCACCAGGTTGACGAGAATTTGCCGCAATCGGGTCGGGTCGCTACGAATGTGTTTCGGTGCCTGGTCCAGCTCTGCTACCAACTCGAGCTTCCGATTCAGGGCGTCTCGAGCGAAAGAGTCCAGGACGTCTTCCACCAATTCATGGAGGTCAAAGGCCCGGTTTTCGACCTCGACCTTGTCGGCTTCGAGCTTGGACAGGTCCAGGATGTCGTCGAGAATTCTTTGCAGGGAGCGGCCACTGGATTGAAGGGCTCGTACCAGAAACTTCTGTTCTGCGGCGGGAACCCGCCCCGAGAGCAGTACATCCGCCAAACCCAAAACGCCGTTGAGAGGGGTACGGATCTCATGGCTCATGTTAGCGAGAAAGGCGCTCTTCGCTTCCGCCGCTGCTTTGGCAGCTTCCAGGGTGGTGGCGAGCCGCTGCTCCGTTTGCCGCCGTTCTTCGATCTCCCGTTGGAGCGATAAGTTGATGTCTTGCAAGCTTCGGGTGCGATCTTGAATCGAGGTCTCCAGGCCCTGGCGGATTTCTTCCAGAGTTCGATTTCGATCCGCTAAGTCTCGCCCTCGCCGGTCCGCGGTACCGACCATCTCTTCGACGCTATCGATCATCAGCCAGACGACTAAACCAGCCAGCATGACGTTGCTGATACTCAGGGCAGTCTCGAAGGCTAGGGGCAGGTTGGGTATCCAGGGCTGCGGCAGAAGCTGCAGAGCCTGAGCGCCGGCGACGAGACTTGTCGAGATGGCAGCCAGGGCGATCACGCTGGGGGTGAAGCGGGTCCCCAGCACCAGGATGGCGACGATGTGGACAATCAGGAAGGTGTAGAAGGTATCCCGTTCCTGGCCTCCGCAGAGGAGCACCAGAGACAACGAGCTGACCCAACAGATGAGGCTCCAGACGGCTCCCGCCCACAGAGGTTTACCTCGCTGAAGGGCCCGCCAGGGAAGAATCGCAAGGCCGGCCCAACCGAGGAACAGAGGGATGAGGGGGCGAGCTCCCAGAAACCAGGCAGACAGGCTCAGGGCGACCAGCAGTAACACCTGAATCCGGACCGCGGCGAAGGTAAAGCGGGCCGTCCAGAGATATCGAGGATCCAGGGGCGGTGGGCAGGCCCGGTACAGGGCGGTCAACCGCCCCGCTCTCGGTGGACGGTTGTCCGAGGAAGGGTTGCCGGGGGAGAAGAGTTGGGTTCCAGGTGTCATTTTGGATGAACAAGAAATAGCTGAAGGGTAGACAGCCTAGCATTCGCTCTCGCCGTGAGGAATCGCCAACGGTGCATAGGAGGCTTCTGAAGGGGGGTTGCAAGGCGAAAGACGAATGCCGAAAGGCCGTGCCGCTTACTGTATCCTGGACTCATGACTATGCTAGCCAATGTACTCGTTGTTCTCGTCGCGTTGCTTCACCTCTATTTTCTGGTCCTAGAAATGTTCCTGTGGACCGGTCGTCAAGGCCGCCGTCTACACGGTTTCAAGCCGGAGATGGCCCAGGCGACGGCCCCTTTGGCCGCCAACCAGGGCCTCTACAACGGCTTCCTCGCCGCGGGCCTGTTGTGGGGACTGTATTTGGGCTCCGCGGGGTTTCAGATCGTCATCTTCTTTCTGATCTGCGTCCTGGTGGCTGGAATCTATGGTGCCTGGAGCGTTTCGAAGCGAATCTTCTACGTTCAGGCCCTCCCGGCAGCCCTCGCTTTGGCGTTGGTGTTGCTGAGCTCCCGCTGACGGCCACTCGCTGACAGCCACTCGCTGACAGCTTGTCGCGGGCTTGCTGTTAGCTTCGGGTCCCCCTCCCTGGCCCTGGCCTTGGTTCGCCAGCCAGGTGTTGGCGAGCTCAGTGCTCTCCGGATCCGTCGCCGCGATTGTAGATGCGGGGATCCAGCCAATGAGGTTTTTGGTCTGCATCCTGTAGGCCCACGAGGAAGTGCCACGGGCCGTCAAAAGGCCAGCCCGGCTGGTGGACGTCCACGAGAGTCAGCTCGAGGACACGGGCTGCATCACTGACATGGCTCACCTTGAATGGGGTGACTCCGTAGAACATGTTGGCGGTATCGAGAGACACCGGCGCCGCGGCGGCATCCTCCGCGGAGGTTCCGGAGAGACGCACGCCGAGAATGGAGTGGGATTCGGCCAGCTTGCCGAGGACAAAGGTGACCCAGGCCTGCTCGCCAGGAGCAAGGGGTTCCTTCATGTGAATGTTGCCGGCAGGGTCGAGGTCGAATCCGTCTGCAGAGATCAGCTGAAACCCCACTTGGTCCTTCGTCTTATCGAAGGTCAGCTCGAGCTTGATGGTAGGCATGATGGTTCTCCTGAAGAAAATAGGATCTAGTTTCGTCGTCTGCTTCTACCCTCGTAAACGGCCCGAGTAGAGGATCACTGCTCGCTGAGCGGCACCGGCAAGCCCTTCTCTTGGCTCAGAGCCTCGAGTTCTCGGTCGCGATAGCCCACGGCCCAGAGCCTCTCGAGCACCGGTCGTGCCCGTTCTAGGCGGTGAGCCCTCAAGAGGGCGCGAGCCCAGGGTGCGAGGTGATGGAAATCTGATGAATTCTCAGCCAAGGATTCGAGAATCAGAAGCGCTTCGTTGAGCTCGGGCGGATTCGTCTCTTCAGCCAGGCGGAGGAGGGCGGTTCCTAACCAGGTTCGAGCTCGGCGATCGTCTGGAAAGACTCTGATGTGTGCGCGGAGCTTGCCAATGGCTTTGACCAGCCCTGGGGAGGGATCCTCCTCTCCTTGGCTCAAGTGAAGGGCGACCACCCCGGAGGTTCGTTGCCAGCCTTCCTGAGGAGGTTGCTGGTTCACCCAGGGAGCGGTGAGGTCAGCGGCCAGCTGCCACAAGGCCAGGGCGTCGTCTCGTTCCTCCTGGGCCCACAACAATTCTCCCAGTCGGAGGCGAGACCAGACTTCCTTGTATTGCCAAATGGCGTTGGTCGGGTCTTCGGCAGTGAGCCGGGTGAAGATCTCAAAGCCTGCCGAGAGATGCTCTCGAGCCTCCTCCCACCTGCCCCGGTAGAGCAGCAGAGTTCCTAAGTGTTGATGGCTCGTGCCGAGAAAATCTTCCCAGGGGCGGTGGGCAGGGTCTAGGCTCGCTAATTCCTGACGCAACCCAAGCTCTTGGCGGAAGTGCTGTGTGGCTGCTTCTAACTCGCCGAGGGCTCGCAGGGCCTCGCCAAGGCTGTTGTGGGCCGCTGCTAGCTCGAATTTCCACTCCGAGTTGGTCGGTTCCCGGGTCACCAGGTCGGCCATGATCCCGAGGACATTGGCATAGCGGCGCCGAGCTGCTTGGATTTCACCGGCCCGTTCCAGGAGGGCAGCCAGGTTGCTTTCGGCATACGCTAGCTCCAAGAGAAAGCCGTTGTTGCCAGGCTCAGCGTCCACCAGACGCCGGGACAGGTCGAGGTAGGCCTCGAAATGAGGCCTGGCAGCGGACCCGTTGCCGGCCTCCCAGTGGGCAAACCCGACCCAGAAATGGCTTTGGCCGAGACCAAAGAGGCGGTCCGTTTGGTGGGGAGCGCGATCCGCCAAACGCTGGGAAAGCTCGAGGGATTCGAGGAGAGGTGGGACCGCCTTGGCGAGACTCCCTTGTTGCAGATACACCTCGCCGATTTGGTAAAGCGCCGTGGAACGCCGACCTAACTCGGTCTCCGTCAACCTCTCCTCGGGGACGGCGGCGAAATAGTCCAAGGCCTTCTGGCCCACCGCGTCGAGAACCTCCAAGCGTCCGAGAGGTTCGAGGCGTTGACGCAAATCCAGCACCATGAAGCGGATGAGCTCCTCGGCCTGGGCTCGCCGCTGTTCTTCGCGGGCTTGGGCCTGGACGGCTCGAAGCCCCAATCCAGCTGCGACCATCAGGGCCAGCACCAATAAGACTGCGAGAGTGCCTGCCACGGCGACCGCGGAGCGGTGTCGTTGAGCAAAACGGGTCAGGCGATAGGCGAGGCTAGCGGTATGGGCCTCGACAATCTCGCCGTCGAGAAAACGCTGGAGGTCCAGGGCTACGGCTCGAGCCGTGGGATAGCGTTCCTGGGGATTCTTGGCGAGACATTTGAGCACGATGGCTCGTAGGTCGGCGGGGATCGGAGGAGCGGTGTTTTCCAGGGAGGGGGATGGGGAGTGGAGGAGATTCCGGCGGATTTCAACCAGGTCTTCGCCGGCGAAGGGGAGGCGACCGCTCAGCAGTTGATAGAGGGTGACTCCAAAGCTGAAGACATCGGATCTTCGGTCGAGGGTGGTCGGTGTTGCGGCGAAACGTTCCGGAGCCATGTAGTGGGGAGTGCCGAAGAGGTCCGAGGCGGCTCGTGCCCCCTGGAGCTCGGTGGCGATGCCGAAATCGCTGACCCAGGCCTTGAGGTCCCCTTCCGGGGAAGTTTCCACCAAGATGTTCGAGGGCTTGACGTCGCGGTGCAATAACCCTTGGCGGTGCGCAGCGTGGAGGCCTCGGGCTGTTTGCTCGAGGAGGCGGATTTTCTGCTCCAAAGACAGTTCCGTCGCCTTCTCGGCCAGAGTGGCGCCGACCACCAAGCGCATGGTGATGAACGGTCTACCTTGGAAGGAGCCGGTCTCATAGATCTCGAGCACGTGGTCGTGGCGAATTCGCGCTTGAGCCCGGGCTTCGGTCAACAGGCGGATGGGAATCGAGGCGTCTCCGGCTCGAAAGAGCTTCAGGGCTACGTGGCGGTCCAGTTGGCGATCGAAAGCCCGGTAGACGCTAGCCATGCCGCCGCTACCGAGGCGTTCTTTCAGGGCATAGCGCGCTTCGCCGCTGCTGCCAGGGAAGTTGAGATCCGGGGGATTGTTGAAGGGAAGGCTTTCTCCAGGGGCACCTTCCAGGGTCAGATCCCCGATGAAGAGACTAGCGGGGGAGGCTAAGAAATTCTCCGGCAGGTTCTGTGCGGCGGTCAATCGACGTTGGACCTCTTCGACCAGTCGCTTTTCCGAGGCCGCTTGGCGAGCCAGGAAGGAATCGCGGTGAGCCGCCTCGAGAGCGGCTGCCTCCAGGACCAGCCGATCGATGCGGTGAAGCTCCGGGGGAGTCCACGGATGAGGATCTTGGAGCGCCGGTTCTCTCACATGGGGTCCTTCATAGGGGTGCGGTTGGCTGCAGCTGGCCGTGAAGCCAGACCCGCGCTGCCCTCCAATCTCTCACTACCGTCGGTCTCGAAACCTCCAAGACATCGGCGGTTTCCTCCAACGACAATCCCGCGAAATACCGTAATTCGACCATCTTGACGTGGCGAGGGTTGATCTCACCGAGGCGATCCAGAGCCTGATGAACAGCCAAAACCTCCGGAGAGCGAAGAGTCGCCGGATCGATCACTTCTTCCGCCAGCTCTCCAGCACCTTGCTCAGCCCCTCGTTTCTGGGCCAGGCGATGGCGGGCCTCGTCCACCAATACGAAGCGCATGGCGCGGGCGGCGACGGCGAAGAAATGGCGACGGTCGTTCCAATCTACCTCGGAGCCCATGAGCCGCAGGCAGGCTTCGTGCACCAGGGTGGTGGTTTGAGGGCCCGCCGAGTGGCGGCGGCCGCGGAGCACGGCTCGCGCCAAGCCCTTGAGCTCTCGGTAGAGAATTGGCCAGAGTTCGGCCTCGGCTTCTTGACTACCGCCTCTCCAAGCGCGAAGGAGTTGGGTCAGCTCTCGAGTGTGCTCCGGTGGTGTCCCGGTCATCTTCGGGTCGTCTCCCAGAGTGGGTTGATCCCGTGGCGAGGGTTTCCTACCGCACCCTTCGAGGTCCTGCCACTGGTGTTTTGTGTCGGGTTGGAAAGTATACAACTTGACTGTCTCTCTCTTCCTTGTGCAAGGATTTAAGATGTTCCTGCCGCACCTTGGGCCGTCTTGGTTTCACCATAGATGACATCGGGTTGGTGTACATTGAGCCTTCTGAATGGAGGTGTTGAACAGTGAGAAAAGGTTTCTGCCTCGCTCTTTTCGTCGTTTCGATCCCAGGGCTGTTACTCGGTGGGCAAGAGATCGGAGCAGGAGAGGCCCATTGGCCTCAATGGCGGGGCCCCTTGGGTACCGGTGTGTCGGTTGGCAGCAAACCACCGGTGGAGTGGAGCGAGGACCGCCATGTGCGGTGGAAGTTGCCCCTACCAGGGGTGGGGCACTCGACTCCGGTGATTTGGGGCGACCGAGTGTTCCTCACCGCAGCCATTCCTTTTGGGGAGCCCGTTGAGGTGTCCCACCCGGAGGATCATGGAGCTCACGACAACGTCGCCCCGAGCCGCCGACTGCACTTCGCTGTTCTGGCCGTGAGCCGCAAGTCCGGAAAGATCCTCTGGCAGCGAATCGTTCGCAGTGGGCCGCCTCACGAAGCGACGCACACCACCGGAAGTTGGGCCTCCGCTTCCCCAGTGACCGACGGCAAGCTGGTCTTCGCTTCTTTCGGTTCTCAAGGAATCTATGCCCTCACGGTGGAAGGGAAAGAGGTTTGGAGCCGGGATCTAGGGGATATGCACATTCGCCACAGCCACGGCGAGGGGAGCTCTCCGGCTCTTCATGGCAACACCTTGGTAGTCAACTGGGATCACCAGGGAGACTCCTTCGTGGTCGCCCTGGACAAAGCCACGGGCAAGGACCGGTGGAGAAAGCCTCGGGAGGAGATCACTTCCTGGTCTAGTCCGGTTATCGTCGAGCACCAGGGGCGGGCTCAAGTGGTGATCGCGGCAACGGGCCGGGTTCGGGCCTATGACCTCGAGTCCGGAGAGGTGATTTGGCAGTGCGGTGGCCTGTCCCGCAATGTGGTCGCGTCCCCTGTCGCTGCCGAGGGGCTCGTTTACGTGACGAATAGCTACGATGATCGAGCTCTGCTGGCGATTCGTCTCGACAAGGCGAAGGGGGACATCACCGGCACCGATGCGGTCGCCTGGACGCTGAAGCGCCACACCCCCTATGTGCCGACACCACTGCTCTACGATGGTCGGCTGTATTTCGTCAAACACCTTCAGAGCTTCCTCAACGCCGTCGATGCTGAGACCGGTGCGTCTCTCTTCGGGCCCTCCCGCCTGCCGGTGAGTGGGATGATCTTTGCCTCTCCTATCGGGGCTGGCGGTCGTGTTTACGTCGTCGGTCGCAACGGCCTCACCACCGTACTCGAGGCCTCGGATCGTTTTGAGGTGTTGGCTGTCAATCGCCTCAACGACTCCTTTTCTGCTTCCCCTGCCGTGGCGGAAGATGAGCTCTATTTGCGCGGCGAGCGCCATCTCTACTGTCTAGCGACTCCCAAGGCGACTCCCAAGGCAGTTCGGGGCAAGGCTGAGGGGGAGCGGCCTTCGGCCCCGGTCATTCCGAAAGAGTGAAGACCTCCTCGAGAAAGCTCTCCAATCTTTCTCGGCGGCTTTCCCAGGGAATGCGATGGCCAATTCCACGGAAGATCATCAAATCCACCGGGGTACCGGTTCGGTGAATACGCTGGGCGAGTTTACGGGCTTGGTGGACCGGTGAGATAGGGTCTGCCTCGCCGTGGAAAAAGAGAGTGGGGACCAGAATCTCTTCCTCGACTCGAAGAGCGGAGCGCTCTAGGAACGTACCAGGGGAGGTACCAGCTTCCTTCTCCAGATTGTGCTTGCCGCCGAAGTCGTCGGCCATGCGCTGGTAGGCATCTTCCAAGTCATAGATTCCTCCTCTGAGGACTAAACCCGCCAGAGCCGGCTCTTTCGTGGCAACCATGCTGGCGATGATGGCGCCGCGGCTGGCGCCATAGAGCACGATGCGGTTCGGGTCGACTCGTGGATCCTCCCGCAGGGCCTCGAGGGCTGCCCGCACCGCCTGCTGGCTGCGCGGCCCGCAAAAGTCCGGCGCCCCGTCACTGGCACCATAGCCCGGTTGGGAGACCGCGGCGGCCAGATAACCGAGACGGGCCATGGCTTCTAGGACTCCCCGTTCCAAATAGACTTCTGCCCCAGGTCGTTCGGGCCATTGGTGCCCGTGGACGAAGAGCACGGCCGGCCAGGGTCCCTGGCCAGCCGGTGCTAGGGAGAGAAGCTCCACCGTGAGAGCCTCTTCGACGGGATGGGGGAGCGAACTCCGCTGAACCTCGAGGGAGGGAGATGCCTGGAGGAGTGGGTTGAGAAGGACGAGTAGTAGAAGGGCGGTAGGGGTGGTTCTAGAAGCGACCATTTTCGTTACCTTTCGCAAACCGGACGAGGGAGTCTCCCCTCGATAGTCACTACGGGAACGGACCTCGAGAGCCGCCATGGCATCACAGCTGACCGCTATACTGCTCTCCACAGTGCTGCTGGCGCCCGGAGTCTCCTTCTGGGCCCCAAGGAGCCCTCGGTGAATCAGGAAAACGGAGCTCATGATGCGGAAATTTCTTTGGGTCGCCGGAGCGATTCTGGTCGTGCTTTACACGGTCAAGGCCTCCCTGCCATCTTCAGCCCAGAGTACAGTCCCCGCGGAACAGGCCACCTCGTCCGCGGCCCAGACCACAGCGTCTGCGGTTCAGACCACAGCCGACGCAGAATTCCCTAGCCAAGATTTGGACGGCTCGGCGGAGGTGTCGGGGCGCAGCGGCGAAGGCGACGAGAAGATTTCCCGGCAGAGCAGCCGAATTCGCGACGCCATCGACGGCAAGGGCCTCGAGGTCCTGCCGTTCGCCACGCCGGTGCTCCTCGATGGAGGATCTAAGAAGCGAAAGAAGCTGGCAGAGATCAGCGGTTTGACCCATTCTCCAATTCGCTCCGATCTGCTGTGGGCGATCGCCGATGGTGGTGAGGGAAGGTTGTTTGGGATTCACTACCTCGTCCAGGCTGAGGAAATAGAACGGATCCAAGAATTCCAGGTCGATGATCCCAAGGCCTTCGATTGGGAAGCGTTGGCTTCTTTCGAGCACGGCGGGGAGGGTTTTCTCCTGATCGCCGATACCGGTGCCAATACGAATCCGCCTCCCCGGTATTTGAGGCTATTGATCGTCCCTGAGCCGCTGCCAGAGATGGCCCAGAAAATGGGGGGAATTCCAGTCCTGTGGGAGGGGCGGATCCGAACTCAGGAGCTCGAGGATTCGAAGGAGTTCAAAGAAGCTAACGATATCGAAGCCGTTGCCGTCGATAGTCAACGCTGGGAAATCTTGTTGATCCGCAAGCGGAAGAAGGATCAGCAGGTCGCTGTGGTCGATCTGCCCGAAGGTTTTCCCAAGGACAAATCGAGGCAGGTAGTGGATTTGCCCTCCATCGCCGAGCTGCCATGGTCTGATCTCCGCCTTCCAGCGCCGAAGCCAGATGAGGCCGGGAGGCCGGGCTTTCAGTATCGATTTCGCACCAGCCCGACCGGATTGGATCTCCACTCCGTAGGCCCTACAGCTCGAGCGGTCCTGCTCACCTACCGCCACGCCTACCTTTTTTCCCGGGGCTCGAACCAACCGTGGTCAGAGGCTCTCCAACAGGACCCTCGACAAATTCCTTTACCGTTTCGCTTCAAGGGTGACGACTATCCTCGTGGGGTCTCTGCGCAGTTGATTTTGCCCCAGCGGGAGGCGGTAGCCTTCGATAGCTCCGGAAACCACCTCTTCGTGGCTTCGGAAGCTAGTTCCGAGGTCGGTTGGCGGTTGCTCTATCTGGCAGAGCAGAGTCCTTAAGAACCCTTCTCAGAGAGCCTCCTTCGTGGCTCTGAAAGAAATCCAAAAGGTGACGCTGCCGAGGGGAGATTTGAGCTCCACGGCACTCCTACTACAGAGCATTGCTGTCTAGAAGGACGTTAGCAGCCTGAGGTGGAGCTCTATCCGGCTCCGAACGGTGCTCCGATGGTGGCTGTGGTCGTTGAGTCATCGAAGGCGGACTTTGGGTTTTCCCTTCGGTTCCTCCCCTCGACCCATCGCCAGGTTCCTCGTTCTCGCCGATCAGAGACTTTCCTCCCGGGCTGTCAGGGGCGCAACTCCGCTCCGTACCGTTCACCCAGTCTGCAGCTTGCCTTTTGTCTGCAGCTTGCTTTGGAGGATGTCTGTTATGAGAGAAAAGTATTTTCGATCCACGGTCGCTGTCAGTCTCTGGCTAGCGGTGTTGTGGGTCGCCTTGGGAACTCCATTGGGAGCTCAAGGGCGAACGGATTACATGAATGTGGAGAGTCCCCACCTGCATCCCATCGAAGTCGCCCGCATCAGTGGCTACGATTACCTTTTGGTTTGCAATACGCCGGATGGCACGGTGGAGGTCCTAGACACCAACGAAAACATCTTGCCCCAGAACCGCTTATTGGCTCGGATCCCGGTGGGCCAGGAACCGGTTTCGGTTCGCTACAGTGCCGCCCTAGAGCGGTTCTACACCGCCAACTTCCTCGGCGATTCCATTTCCGTCGTCGGCATCACGGCGCCGAATGGACCAGGCTCTCTGAGCGCTCAATTGGAGCAAACGACATTTGTTGGAGACGAGCCTCTGGACGTGTCATTTTTCGACAACCAGGGGACGCCGACGGTGGTCATTACCCATATGAGCCCGGACTCCTTTAGCTGGCGCGATGCGGTCACCCTGGCACCGGTCATTCCGGGACTCAGTGAGCGACTCGACGCCAGTGTCGTCATCGGCAATACGACCTTTGCCCTCAAGGAGCCCCGGACGACTCTTAGTAACGCCCAGGGTCTCTACATCTTGGGCGGAAAAGGTGGTAATACTCCTACCTATGACCTCGACATCTGGATGTTCGATTTAGCGACCAGTACGTTTCGCTCCATCGCTGGGGTGGGAGCCACCAATTTCAATATGGCCGCTGCCAGCAATGGGGACCTATTCGTGGTGAGCCAGGATGCTCTCAATCGGCTGTTGTTCCCGGAACCCATGGTCGCCGGCGCCTGCACCGGCTTTGCTCCCAGCGTGTTGAGCTGGGTACAGAATCCGTCGTCGGCGAATCCGACGATTCTCAGACGAGACCTCAATTCCGTAGCGGGAAGCGGCACCTGCAACTCGGTGGGCAAAACCATCGCTCTGACTCAACCCACGGACTTGGCCCTGTTCGAGGTCGGAGGATCGGTCAGCAAGGTCTTTGTCAGTGCTTTGTCCAGCGACCGCATCGGCGTCATCGATCCCAACTCCGCAACCCCTATCAACTGGCCTCGACGGGTGATCAATATCTCCCCCATTGTGGGTTCGGTGAGCCCCAAAGCAGGGCCGGTGGCCTTGGCTCTGAAGGCCGCCAACGGCGGAGTCTCCACAGATCCGGGAGCTCGGCTCTACGTGCTCAACCGCTTCGACTCATCGGTCACTATCATCGATCCCGTCGCCGAAACCGTGGTCGGGGAGATGGACCTCGCCGTTGATCCGCGGCCAGCGCACATTATCGCTGGGCAGCACTTTCTCTACGACGCGGAACAATCCGGCAATGGCTTTTCAGCTTGTTCTACCTGCCACCCCTACGGCCGCACGGATGGCTTCGCTTGGGACTTAGGTTCTCCTGGACAACCCCAATCCGCATTCAACCTCAACTTTGCCGATGGCATCGTTATGTTCAACGCCGTGGGCCTCGACTTCACCGAGCTGCTGGATAACCTGAACAATGGTTTCTCTGACGACAAGGGACTCATGGTCAGCCAATCCCTGCAAGGGTTGTTGAATTTCGAGTTGGACATGTCCAACCGTCTTTTTACTTCCAATGCTCCCTATTATTGGCGGGGAACTCGCTTCGATTTTCCTGACTTCAATGGTGGCTTTCAAAACCTCATGCTTGGGCCAGGTTTGTCGCCCCCCGATATGGCCGCCTACCACGAGTTCATCAATACGATTCACTACCCACCGAACCCCGAACAACCCAAGGACAGGGTGTACAGCGGTACCGTGGGCACCGGGGGAAACCCGTCGACCTTGGCTCAGTCGGGCTTGGAGATGTTTCATGTCCGACCTCTCTGCTTGAGCGTGAACTGCTTTCCTGAGCTCGAAGCGAACCGCAGCTGTGTTCACTGTCACTCGCTACCAGAGGGCAGCAACAACCGCGCTACGGAATTTCTCGCCAACAATAAACTCGGTCCCACGGGACCCAGTTCCGACGTGGTGGCCTTGGAGACCGCAGCGCTGCGCGGCTTGATTCAGAAGCAAGCTGTTTTGGATAAGACGGCTTTCGGAGTCTCACCGATCAGGACGGGGCTGGAAGGCCTCAGTCACACCGGTGGTAGTGCGAGCATCAACGCCTTCAATTTGGTGTTCACTCCCTTTTTCACCGCCACCGAGCTGACGGACCTCAACCAATTCGTCCACGAGATGGATTGGGGAGTCGGTCCCATGATCGGTGTGCCTCAGACCGTCAATCCCGGTAACGTGGCCAATGCGCTGAACTTTACCCCTCCCCTCGACTGCGCTAACCCGGCTTCTGCCTCCTTCAATGCCATTTTGTGTATGGAGGCGCAGGCGGATATCGCCAACGCAGGGGTTGCGGTGCAAGTGAATATTTCCGGTTTTCAGGCGGGCCTGTGGTACGACCCGACTCAGCTTCCTCCGGTCTACTGGTTGGAACCCTTCACGGGTTTTTCCATCACTCGCGCCGGCTTGTTGGGTCTGGTGACGAATCCGGGAGATCAGTTGGTGTTTCAGTCCGTTCCCTTGGGGGACGAGCGACGCATCGCTGGCATCCGGGGTACGACTGTACCCATTCCAGGGGTCGCCCCCGCCAGTCTGAGCCTACTGCCGATGGTTCCGGATACTTCCTATCAGCGAGTGCAGACGCTCACGGCCAACTGGAATAACTTCACCTGGCCCTACACCAACCCGCCCTTCAATCCATCACAGCCCCAGGCGATATTTCCACATATCCTCAAGGTGTTTCAGCATGGTTTGATCCAGAATGCGGTGCCCCAGAATGGCTTCGGTTTGGGTCTCCCTGGAACACCACTGCGCCACGATTCGCCACGACGGTTCCGGGTCTCCGGGAACAACATTCGCCATGGTGCGGAGCTCCACGTGTTCATTCCCAACGATGTCCTGGGACCTCCCAATCCCAATGGTCCACAGGACCAGATCAACACCATCGATCTGGCGATTCCCCTCTACCCAACCACCGAGAGGGATCCCACCAACGGCAACTTACCGGTTTGGCAGACAGCAGTGGAGTTAGAGCCGTTCTTCTACTATGCCATGATGCTCGGTGGCGGCGCCGCTCCGGGTGTCGCGGCGACTTTCAATGATTGGTTCAATACCATTTCCGAGCCACCACCTCCCGCCTTCTTCGACCCCTTGAATTGGAATTTCCATTTCATTCAGGTGGTCAACGCGGACGGTACCTTGGGCTCCGGAGGTTGGCAGCCGATCTTCGTGCAATAGGGATAGCTTCACTGGAAGCTCTTTCTAGATAGGCCCTGATTCGGAGGCGTCTCGTCGCAGGGGCGGCGCCCTCTTCGAGTCAGGGCCTTTTTGCCTGAATTTTCTAGAAGTGGCTGAGGACTGGGGGCATGGTGTTGCCGTCGCTCCCTTGTGAGGCTGCAAAGCTGACGTAGTCGACCAGGGTAGACATTCCAAGGGCAGCGCGCCGCTCATCGACCTTGCTGGGATCTTCCAAAGGAGCGACGTAAGGCCCGTCTTGGTTCCAGCTCAATTGGCTGCCATAGCGCTGCAAGCGGCCGAGGTTCAGCTCGGTCCGGTCGTAGAGTAGGGCGTAGTATTGGCCGCTTTGGCGCCCCGCCTCCACGTCGAGAAGAATCAGTGGGAGCACCCCCTGCATGAGGGGCAGGTCGCCACTGTGTTGTACCAATAGAAACGCTTTGCTGGAAGCTTCCTTTCCGAATCGCTCCGAGTCGATCCAGCCGACTCGAGAAATCACCTCTTTGATCCAGGAGGTGTTGTCCTGGTCGACCTGGCGCATTTCTGCCAGGTGCTCAGGGGTTATTGGTTGGTCGGATTGAGCGAAGGCCCGGACCTCTTGGTCTCGCTCACCTCGTGCCAGTAGCTCCTGTTGGAGGTTGCTTAGCTGCAGCGGTTCCAAAGCGGTGGGAGTAGGTATGGGGAGGGGATCGGTATCGAGGCAAGCCGGCCTTCGGTTCAGTCTTCGGTATCGGTAATTCTTTTCGTTCGCTTCCAATTGAAAGGGAGTCACCGTCGAGGTCCAGGAGAGCTGCAAAGTGCGGTCCTCCTTTAGCTCAGTTTTTATATGCAGCCGATCTCCCCAAGAGCTGGCCAGGATGAAGGTTTCTCCGAGCTCAATAATGGGGCTGACTCGATGAACCTTCTGTGGTGACGCCCAGATGAGTTCATCAGGGAAGATCGCGAGGACGGTCTCCCAGTCCGGTGCGCTCTCCGTGCCCTCCCCAGGGATTCGTTGCCAAATTCCCAATGGGAGCTCGATTTCCTGCGCCGACGGTTCCATGTCTTTTGATGGAGTAGGGGTCTCCGAGGTACAGGCTAAGGTGAATCCGAGCATCGCCACCAGAAGGGTCGCGGCGGCGGACGGGGCTAGAAACGGAGGTGATGTCATGATGCCTCTCCTGATTATTAGGTCGTCAGAAGAGGATACGAGGGCCGAAGGGGAAACGTTGGTCAGGGCGGCGCCGATGGGCCCCGGAAGAATTCAAGGGCAGTTGCGGAAAGCGGTGGTATCCAGGATGGGCGGGAAGGGTTCTCCCAGAGAGCTGGTGTATTTCTTGAAGGTGTTGCGCTCGGTGTCTCGGACGGTGATTTCGATAGCTAGTGCCCTGTGCTGGAAGTCTCTTGAACATTGAGAGCGACGGTCCGCGGGATCGAGGGAGGCGCACCGACACAGTCATGGCCGTAGCCATGGCGAGGAGGAGCAACGAAGCTGGGCGCGACGGAGTCGGTGAGAAGTTCGGCTAGGCTCTTGACGATCAACTGTTTCATGTGTCTTAATACAGTTGATGATGCGGTTTCACCTTGACCCAGGCAGCAAAGTCCCTATCTACCGTCAGCTAACGGAGCAGATCGAACGCTCGCTAGTGGCTGGAGAGTTTTCTCCGGGGGACCGCCTGCCATCGGTGCGAGAGCTGGCGATGAATTTGCGGATCAACCCCAACACCGTAGGCCGGGCCTACAGCGAGTTGGAACGACAGGGGGTGGTCACCCGGCAGCAAGGGCGGGGTGTCTTTGTCTCCTCACGTCAAAAGGACTTATCAAAGGAGGAGCGCCGCGCCGTGTTACGACAACCCATTGAAGAGCTCCTGATCGCGGCATGGAAAGCCGAGATCGATGTCGATGAAGTGATCGCCGAGCTGCAACAACGAGCTGACGAGTTTGCCATGACGGAGTCTTCAAGGACGGAGGAAAGGGACGATGCAACAGATCGATGAACCGGCCATCCAGACAGAGGCCCTGAGCCACAGGTTCGGCTCTCTGGACGTGTTGAGGGATCTATCAATGGAGGTGCCTCGGGGGGCGATCTGTGGCCTGTTGGGTTCCAACGGCTGCGGTAAGACGACCTTATTTCGCTTGTTGATCGGCATGCTGTATCCACGCCAAGGTTCCAGTCGTGTGTTGGGCTTGGATCCTCTTCGAGACGCTGTCGAGATTCGGCTGCGGGTAGGCTATATGCCTCAAGAATCCGACTACGACCCGGCGATGACGGTCCAACAGACGATCGACTTTATTCGGCCACTCTACGGCGACCATTGGAATGAAACTGAATTTCAGCGCCAATTGACACGCTTTAATTTGGTTGACCTGGCCGATCTGGAGGTCGAATTCCTATCTGTCGGAATGCGGCAGCGCCTGGCCCTGGCGATCACCTTGGCTCCCGAACCAGAGCTGTTGCTACTCGATGAGCCGACGGCGGGACTCGACGCGATCGTGCGTCGCGACTTCGCCGAAGCGGTGGTGGAATATATGTCGATCGGAAACCGGACCGTCGTTTTGTCCTCACATTTGCTGAATGATATCGAACGTTTGGTGGACTATGTGATTGTCCTCGAAGAGGGGAGGCAGTTGTTGGCGGCGCCTCTCGACGATTTGAAAGAAAAGTTGGTACGCCTGGAAGTGACCATGCCTGAGCATGCGGAGGAGGTAGAGCTTCCGGATGTACTGAGCCAGTATCGCGTCGGTAACACCTTATATCTGGCTATGTGGAATGACGATTCGGGTGAGGTTGAGGTGGTGAAACAGCGCCTCAAAGCCTCCGGAGGCGAGGTTGTGGAAGTTGGAGAGTCGAATCTCGACTCGATCTTCGTCGACCTGATGCGGAGCTGAGTGGTGTCGAAAGGAATAGTTCAAACTACGGCACGACAGGTGACGTCTCGGCGCCGGGAAGATCAGATTCTGAGAAATCAGTTTTGGAACCGTGCCCGTGGCCCCATATTGGCAAGCGTTGTGCTTTCGATCTTTCTGGGGGTCTTGCTTCGAGAGCTTTTTCAGGAGATCTGGTTAATGGATCTCTCGAGGCCGAACTGGATTTGGAGTCTTCTGAGGATTGCAGTGATTCCGGTTCTCATGGGAATGGCTCTAGGCTGGGTTAGCTTAACCGGTAGAAAGCAGACAGAAGCTTTGTTGGACCGAATGCCTGTCGAGGCAGTGGAGGTCTTGCGAGCGAGAATATCTCTGGCCCTTATGTTCGGTCTACCGCTGTGGCTCATCGTCTCGTTCATATTGACATTGGGCTTACCAGCCAAACTCATCTTGCCTTGGGCTCTGGCTGCCACTGGGGTCTTCTCCGCCACGCTGGTCGCAGTTACATCTCTAATAGGGGCTTTCACAAAGCGGTCTCAAGACCCTGAACATGTAATCAACTTGTGGACCTACGGTCTTTTTTCTCTCTTTGGGCTCCTGCGTCTCGTCGAAGCGCAATGGCCGTCACCCAACCTTCTTGAAGGCGTCGTGATGGTTTTCTGTTGTGTCTCAGCGGCCATTTCGTGGCGGTGGGCAAAACAAGTGGCTCAAGTCAGTGCCCTGGGTCTCAATGCAGCGCAATCAGGCAGGTTCTGGTGGTGGCCAAGATATTCGGCTCTAATCGCCTACGTACACATTGAGGCCCTATGGGGGGGCAAGTCGCTCCTGCTTGTGCTGTGGTTGTCAATAGCTGTCGCGTGGTCTGGGTCGAACCTCCGTTCTCAATGGATTCTACGAGAGATCCATCGAAGCTGCGGTCCGGGCACCACCTTTGACTACAGGCCAGCAGCTCTTTATCTAGGCTGGGGCCTCTTGTCTGTGGGACTCGGACTCTATCGCTTTATTGAGTTCTGTACGAGTTACAGCCCTATCCGAGGAGAGCTCGGGGAAGACTTGCAACGGGCTCAAAGCCTTGGAGCTCCCTTCTGGATTCTCTTCGCGGCCATCGTGCTCAGTGTACTCGCGACTATTTATATGATCCAAAAGACTAAGGAGCTGTTGGACTCTTTTCGTCGTAGGGATCTGTTGGTTTTACGTCTGCCCATGGGGCGGGGCAAGATTCTACAAGCGCGTCGTAGGCAATGGAGCCGTCAAATGGCACTTCCGATGGGCAGCGTATCTGCCCTCAATCTATTTATTCTTCTATTCAATTTTTCAGCTGAGAATAGCCAGGCTTGGATAGGGCAGCTTGTCGTCGTGCAAGTGGTCGTCGCCTTGATCGGTTCGGCCCTGGTCTTCGTACTTGTCGCACCGAAGTCCAAGAAGGCCAAATCTAAGGCTTCCTAGTTCAACGTTGACTCTGGCCCGAACCGGGCACGTCGTTCAGGGTGGTATGGAGTGCATCCTCCCCAACCTTTTGGGAAGATCAAGGGCAGTTGCGGAAAGCGGTGGTATCCAGGATGGGCGGGAAGGGTTCTCCCAGAGAGCTGGTGTATTTCTTGAAGGTGTTGCGCTCGGTGTCTCGGACGGTGATCTCGGTGGCTAGGTTGGTGAGCCCCGATAGGAAGAGCCACGAGTGCTGGTTATTGGAACAACCGTCCAGGCCCTTGAGGGTCAGCTCCCAGTTGTCCGGTTGAAAAAAATATAGGTTGGCGGAGTTGTTGGGTAGCTCGCTGTCGACGGCGGCGGCGCAGCCAGTGGTGCCGTCTTGTCGTTGCCAGGCCACCGAGACTTCTAGGGGAACCTCTTGAAAGGTGATGGCTGCTGGGCAGTAGGGCAAAGCGGAGCTGACGCCGTAGCGAAATTCCATTTGGTCGCGATCGGCCGCTCGAGGAAGAGCGGTGCCGAAGATCGACGGGTTCATGACGGCGTCGAAAGCACTGGTTCCCGGCTGGCACGGGGGGAGGTCCGTCTCACCGCAGGAATGGCGCAGGCCATAGGTGTGGCCGACCTCGTGGGCGAAGAGAGTCTGGAACAGAAAGGGTGGGGCGCATTCGTCAACGCCGGGGCGGATCCAGAAAACGGATTCTTGGATGGTCTCGAGCTGGCGATCTTCCACCATGTGGGTGCCGGAAGTGCGATACAAGGCCATGCCAACGATTTCTGCGGTAGTGCAGTCAAAGGGATTCGGGAAGCCCGGAAGGGGGGCAAAAAAAGCTTCGTTCCGACCGTCGGAGAGAGGAATGATCGTCGAATCGATCTCTCCCGTGAGCTCGCCGCGGTAGCGGTGTTCGAGCTGGGGCGCCATGGGGGCCCAAAGGCCATAGGCGGTTTGCGCCTCTCTTGCCGCTTGTGGCCCGGGGATAGACGGCAGGTCGCCGTAGGAAAACCACTCGACGACTCCTCCAGGCCAGGCATCCGGAGTCAGCAAGCCCTTACCTTGGCCCGGGGACCCCTTACTTTGGCCCGGGGGCCTAGTGGAGCCCAAGGAAAGGTGCTCCTCGCGAAATCGGAGATCTCCCTGCGAGTTTCTGACGGTGCTGAGCAGAAACACTTCGATCTTCTCGCCAGGCTCGAGGCGGGCTTCGACTTCCAGGAGCTGGGGAATCGCCGAGAAGATTTCGGCCTTCCGCAGAGGTCCTGGTTCGTGGCTCGAGCCCGCAGCTCCTAGGGTGGCGGGGAGTGCCAGAGCTAGGAGGAGGGCCACCAGGAGGCCCCTGGTCGGCATCAGAAGCTCCGGGCTTGGCGCGAGGTTGGCGTGGGCAGGGTCTCCAGCGGTCGCGTCCCCAGGGGCAGGGTCTCCAGCGGTGAGGTCGAGCTGGAGGCAGCGGCTTCCTTACGGGAGAGGTGCTCGACGATGGCGTTCTCTACCTCTTCGAGATCGATCGCTCCGGTCCATTGGGCGATGATGCTGCCTTGCTCGTCGACTAGGAATTGGCTCGGAACGACCCGCACCTGGAAGGCGACCCAGGCCGAATCTTCTTCGCTGTCCATGTAGATGGAGTGCCCGGCCTTTTTCTTTCGGATCATCTTCTGGACTTTCTTCGCGCCCTGCTCCCCCTCGTCAATGGAGATTCCCATCACTTGGAACCCGTCCTTGCGGTAGCGGGCGTCGAGGCTACTGAGCTTGGGTAGGTCTTTGACGCAGGGGAGGCACCAGGTCGCCCAGAAATCGACCAGGGTGAGTTTGCCCTGGAGGCCTTCGGTAGAGACGATCTCTCCCTCCAGGCTGCGGGCCGAAAATGCCGGGGCCGGGCGGGGGAAGACGGGAGGTATATAGGCCTGAGGTAGCTCTTCGAAGGACTCACGGCAGCCTTCCGAGCAGAAGCCATAGGTGTCTCCTCCGAATTGGCTTGTCGCCAGAATCTCCTCCAGCTCGGTCTCTCCTTCGTGGACCCGGCAGACCGGGCAGATCGCTTTGTCGGCAGCGTTTTCTCCCGGTTCAGCGAGGGCATCCGCGGCCACCGCACTGGTGGAAGTCATCGGTAGCAAAAAAATCAGCAGTGAAAAAACAAGTAGCCAATCAGTGAAAGATTTGGTCATCTTAAAATCTCCAGGAGACGGCGACGCCGACTCTTTCCAACCAGACCCAAAGGAGGGAAGCGCCGATGTGCTGACCTCCGTAGTTGAAGGTCAGATGGGTTCTTTGTCCATCGTACATGGGGCGAACGGAGAATCCCTTGGGAAGCTCGACCTCGATGCCGAAGGGAATGTTGACTCCTCCGTCCCACTCGGAGTAGTTGATACTGATGTAGGCGGAAATGGGCCATCTCGGATGGTGCTTGGAAGCGGTCAGATAGGTTGACTGGGTTCCCTCGGGAGAGCCGATGCGATCCGAGCTGGTGCCTAGGAAAAGCGCCGGGCGCTGCTCTGTCTCGGTGAGGAGAAAGAGAGTTCCCAAGGGACTGAACTCCGATGCTGCCGGGTTGTACTCGACGCCTACCTGGAAGCGTTGGTGGAGTCGGTAATAGAAGGTAGAGCGCCACCTCGGGCGATCCAAGTCGACATCGACCCAACGCAAAGAGAGACTGAATTTTTTGTCAATGCCGCTCCCCCGGAGCGGCGCCCCTTCACCGGGTCAGCCGCTTCACGTGGGGGCCGAGGAAGGGCGGCGAGGAGCAGTGACGTCCTTGCCGGCGCTGGTTTTCTCTTCGCCGGTTTCAGCCTGGCTTGGCGGTTGCTCTGCAGGGGGCTGGCTCCCTGTTTTGCCTCCCGTTTGGGCTCCGGCGATGGGAGCGACTAGGAAAGCCCCGAGAAGGGAGGGAATCAAGCACTTCATTGCGGAAAAGGGATAGGACTTCATAGGAAGTCAGTATAGCGACTCCCGGGAGCCGGGTCACGGTTCCTCAGGAGCTAAACTTGCGTGATTTTTTCTTTCCCTTGAGCTTCTTGGCCTTGAGTTTCTTGGCCTTGAGCTTTTTTCCCTTGAGCTTTTTGGGATCCATGGGGGGGCCGCCGGACCGAGGTGCCCGCGGCTTGCTGGGGGAGGAGGGTTTGTGCGCCTTGTGAGCCGGTCGCCCAGGGGCTCCTTTGACCAGGCTGATCTTGAGCTCTTGGCCGAAAATACGAACGGATTTGAGGTGGCGAAGAATCTCTCGGGGCATGCCCTCCGGGAGATCTACCGTCGAGAAATCCGAGTAGATCTCGATGCGGCCAATGTTTCGGCTGTCCAATCCCGCCTCATTGGCGATCGCACCGACGACGTTCTTGGTCTGGACCCCATGCTCACTACCCACTTCGATGCGGTACCGAGCGGTTGAGATTCCCCCGGGAAGGGAGCGGGCTGGTGTTCTCGGCCCGGAGGGGAAATCTCGGTTCGGGGATGGTTTGGGCTCGGAAGGATCGTAGGAAGGCCTGGCTGGAGGCGAGCCCGGCGGTTTGTTGGCCTTGGGAGCTCCTGCTGGTGGGTATTCTGAGCGTTTGGTTCCCGGGAAGGGAGGGCGGTGGGGTGGTCGTCCCTCTTGAGGTCGCGGTGACCGGGGTGGCCGAGGAGTGGGAAATCGAGGCTGTAAGGGCCGTTCCTTTTGTAGCAGAAAGGCTAGGGCCGCCGCTACGTCCAAGATCTCAGCTTCCTGCTCCTGGCCATATTTATCGAGGATGCTCTTGAAAAACGTCAGATCCTGGGAATCGATGGTTTCGGAGATGCTCTGTTTGAATTGATTGATGCGCCGACTGGCGACGTCCTCCTGGCTGGGTAGATACATCTTCTCGATCTGCTGTCGGGTAGACCTTTCGATGGCCAGAAGCAGATGTCTTTCCCGAGATGATACGAAGAGGATCGCCTGGCCCTCACGGCCCGCCCGGCCGGTGCGGCCAATGCGGTGCACGTAGGCTTCGACATCGTAGGGAATATCAAAGTTGACTACGTGGCTGATGCGCTCCACGTCGAGACCTCGGGCAGCCACATCGGTGGCGACGACAATGTCCAACTTGCCGCTGCGCAGACGCCCTACGGTGCGTTCGCGAAGGGTTTGGTTGAGGTCTCCGTTCAAGGGCGCGCTGGTAAAGCCCCGCGCTTCGAGTTTTTCCGAGAGCTCCACAGTGGCGGTCTTGGTGCGCACAAAGATCAGCATGCCGTCGAAGTCTTCTACTTCGAGAATGCGAGTGAGGGCTTCGAGCTTGGTGGCCCCGGCGACGCGCCAATAGCGCTGATTGACCGTGGAGACGGTGGTGGTCTTCGACTTGATGCGAATCTCGATGGGATCTCGCAAATGCCGTTGAGCGACCTTGCGGATCGCAGTGGGCATGGTGGCGGAGAACAAGGCGACCTGCTTCTCGATGGGGGTTTGTTGCAGGATTTCGTCGACGTCGTCGATGAATCCCATGCGCAGCATTTCATCCGCCTCGTCCAAGACCACGGTCTTCAGCCCGTCGAGCTTCAGAGTGCCGCGGCGCAGGTGATCCTGAATGCGGCCCGGAGTTCCCACGACAGCATGGACACCGCGCTTCAGCTGGCGCAATTGCGGCTCCAAACTTTGGCCCCCATACACGGGTAGCACATGGAATCCCTTGAGACCCCGGGCGTAGCTTTGCATGGCTTCGGCCACCTGGATGGCCAGTTCCCGGGTGGGGGTGAGAACCAAGACCTGAGGTTGCTTGACGGCCAGGTCCAAGCGGCTGAGGGTGGGCAGGGCAAAGGCAGCCGTCTTACCCGTCCCCGTCTGGGCTTGGCCGAGGACATCGCGGCCCTCGACCAGCGGCGGAATAGCCGCCGCCTGGATTGGCGAGGGCGCTTCGTAACCGGCGGCATTGACCGCCTCGAGGACCGGCGCGGCCAAGCCAAGGGAGGAGAAGCTCGGAGGTGTTTCAGTGGACATGTTTGGGACCCGTTTCCTTATAGATACCAGCGCGGCGAAGGGCACCGCGAGAACTCAAATTCAGTGACGCTGACTTAGCAAACCTGAATCAGCGATTCAGATCCCGGCGAGACGATCTCGCGGTGGATCATCGGAGGGGATCGTCACAGCGGATAGTGTTTCCCTCGGAACCAGCGACATTCAAAAAATAGCCGCGGATTCGCAGAAAACTAGGCGTCGAACTTCGTCGAAAAGTTGGAGTGGCGATCCATCGATCAGGCTCGTCGGGAGCCCTCGATTCTGAGCGAACGCTCTATTCTGACATAGATCTAGTGCGGAACACCGAAAAAGACGCTTCAACAAGGCCGAATCCCCCCTAGGTTCGACCTCTGGGCGAGAGCCCTGAGTGGCTTGTCAGCGGTCAGAGATCTCCGGCTCAGCAGGAGGAGTCGAGGATTTCCAGGCGATCCGGAGAGTTTGGCACGATGCAGAGAAATTCGAAGGGGCCCTCCACAACGCTGTAGGAGTGGGGAACGCCGCCGGGAATGAACAGGACGTTTCCCGCTGAGACCTCAAGGGTCTGATCTCCGATGAGCACCCGAGCTCGGCCCCGAAGGACGAATTGCTCGTGCTCTACCGTGTTGGTGTGGAGAGGCATTCCGCCGCCTTCGGCCATGAGAAACCGCCGCAGGGCAAAGTTGGGCATGCCGTCTTCCGGTCCAAGAAGCACCTGAACCTTGGCCTGGTTGCCGACAGCCACTTCCTGGGCGGGAACCGAGTCGGCCCGGCGGACGATCGCCGGCAGGTCGGGGACATCCGGAGAAGGGGAGTCGAGCTTGGAAGGTTCGGTGGGTGCGGCCATGGCTGTCTCCTCGATGAGTGATGTTGGCGCAGCTTAGCAGCGATCTCCCAAAGGAGTAGGGCGCTTGACTTCTTCTCTAGCGTGGTGAATCATGGCGGGAATTTATAGAAACATCCGAACATAGCTATGCGGAGGCGATCATGACTTGTCAAAAGCAGACTCTTCAAGACCAGACCCTGCTAAACAAAACGATGCCGGTCCCCTCCTGCGACCTTTCAAGAGGTCTGCGCCAGAGCCTTTTATCGTTGACTCTCCTGCCCTTGCTTTTTCTTCTCGCCTCGGCAGCATCCGCCCATGTTCAATTGGACGCGCCGGACGGCGGCGAGGTCTTCGTCGAAGGAGATCAGGTGGAAATTCGCTGGCAAGTGCTCATCGAACACAACCTCGACAATTGGGACCTGTGGTACTCGACCACCGGCGATGACGGCCCATGGATTCCCATCGCCACCGATCTGCCGGCTGGAGATGGTACCGAAGGAGCGATGCACAATCATTTCTGGACAGTCCCCGGTGAGGACTCGGAGCAGGTTCGCGTGCGAGTTCGCCAGGACAATCTCGGGATGGACTACTACGACATCAGCGAGACCGACCTGACGATCATGCCAGGCCTACCTTCCGACATGATCTTCGCTGATGGCTTCGAATCCGGGGACACCGGAGCCTGGACGGCTCAATTGCCCTGACGGCTGGTCGGAGCCGGGCATTAGGGGCTTCCGAGGGCCTTGAGCTCTCCTAGAGGACCTACCTCTCTACATTTCTCGCCGGATCCTCCTCACCGAGCTTCCGACATCACTGAGCAGCCTCTCCATTCGTTCTCGCTTGAGGAAATAAGGGCGTCGTTGTGTCGCCATTTTTATCTCGTTGAGAAAGGAGAACTCCATGAGAAAGAAGTATCTAAGGCCTTGGCTCGTTCTAGTGGGTACCGTGGTGTTGTTCAGTGGGGTGGCTTGGAGTGCGATGGCTGTGCTCGATGGAAGGGTTCCGCGAGGGGTGTGGGTGCCCAGTGGGGACAATTCCGCCTGCCTCGACCAAGAAGTCTGTGTGGAGTGGTGCTTGCTCCGTGCCGATGGGGGGGAGGTCCCAACGGGAAATTTCTGTTGCTTTCCCGCCAAGGAAGAGGTTCCCGATGACTTTCATGCTTGCCGGGCCTTGCGCCAATAGGGAGAGTCTGTCGAGGATGAGAAGTCGCTGGCCGGCACGGTGATGCCGAGGGCGAGCCGATGCCTTGCCGGCAGGGTTCCTGGCCTTCTCTCCCATCCGTGGTCAGGGGCTCGCCCTCCCTTGAGCTAGGGTAGTGTCCTATCTTGAAATCGCTCCTTCGGGTCGGCGCGGAGAACCAACTCTGGCAGCGTTCTCGCCAGGAGCCTGGCCGGAGTAGGGCACCTCCAAGCTTGGGCTCCCTTCAAAGTAGGACACGGCTCGACCTAGGGGTTAGTATTTGGCTTTGAAACAGCCAAAAGAAGGGAGGGCGCTCTGTGTCCGAAAGGACTGAGGGGGGCCAGGAACGCGCATGGTAGGTCTTCGCGATCGGCAATTGGAGTCTCGGTTCTCAGGGCGGGTTCCTTCGAGAGCCGGAGTGAGGAAGGGAGGACAGGGCCAGTCAAGGCTGTCAGCGGGTAGCTGGCGGTCTCGATTCCTAGCCAGCCCCATGGTGGCGGGGAGGTTGTTTGTTTTCAGCTTCCTTCTGGTGGCCTGTGGAGGTGGGGAGGTTCGGCGGCTCCCGCAAGGAGTGAGTTTGGAGCTCGGCCCAGGAGCGGTTTGTGAGGACCTCGACCTGGCAACGCAAGTAGCTCGCCCCAATTCCCACTCCGCGACCCGTTTCCTCAATGGCTGGTGGCCGGACCACGACCAGAAGGGGTGGCTGCGTGCCCCAACGGGGAGTGCTTCTATCGCTTTGGCCACGGATGGTCGTGGCGGTTCCTTGGTTCTGGCGACGGAGGCTCCGGTCTTGAGAGCGAAGATCGACGGCCAGGCAGCTGCGGTGGAGGCCCAAGACAGCCGCCAACGCATAGAAATCCCGTACGGCCCACCTGGAATTCGCTACCTCGAGATCGGTGGCGAGGAGCCCTTCTCCGTTCAGGGAGGGCGTTTTCTCCCCTTGCAGGATTCGCCGATGCGAGTCACGGAATGTTCTTTGGCTCTCGACTCGGAGATGTCCTCGGTGGTTGAGATCCAGGCAGAACCAGGTGTCCCTTGGAGCCTGTGGGATTCTTCTTCCCAGGAGCCCCTCTCGAGCTCGAAGGACGGTGCCGCGCAGAGCTTGGTCTTAAAAGGCGGGAGCTGGTCGCGGCTCCGGCTCCGTCACCCAGAGGGGGCACGACTCCGTCTCTCTCTCCAACGGAGGGAATCGACGGATCTTGCTTTGGTAAAGAGTGGAGAGAGGGAAAAGGTCACCGACCAAGATGACCCGGTTACCCCGGAAGCCTCGGAGGCTCAAGGCGTTCCAGGAACCCCGGACGGGGTCGGTCTCGAGAGGCCTCGCCTGGTTCTCGTCTATGTGATGGATGCCCTGCGCGCTGAGGCGGTGGACAATCTGGCCCCGGAGTCTACCTGGGGCACCCTCGGCTCCCAGGGCTTGAGCTTCGGCAGTCACCGCGCTGTAGCACCCAATACGCTGCCTTCCACCAAGGCCCTGCACGTCGGACGGGTCTGGAACCAGCAGGGTGGATGGAGCCTTGGGGAGGAGGAGACGACTCTGGCGGAGAGGTTTCGTGATGCCGGCTACCGAACCGGGTTGTTTTCCAACAATCCTTGGGTCAACACCAAATACGGTCTCGGCCAGGGATTCGAGGTGGCTGCGGAGGCCTCGCCGGAACAGGAGGGCGATCGATACTTCGATGATGCGGAGCGCCTCCATGAGGCCGCCCTGAGCTGGGTCTCGACCTTGGCTCCCGAAGACTCGGTGTTCCTCTACGTCCACGTGCTCCATCCCCACAATCCTTATCGTCCACCGCCCCCATTGGTTGGCAAGAATTGCAGTGGCATCCCCTCCACTATGGATGGGACGACGGAGACTCTGGCGGAGATCCGTCGGGGCAGGATTCGTCCCCAGGCCAGTGACCGAGCTCGGATCGTTTGCCTCTACCGAGCTAGCCTCGAATACGCGGACGCCCAGTTGGGAGAGTTCCTGAAGGGGCTTGGAAATCGCTTCGAAGATCACGAGACTCTGGTGGTCGCCACTTCTGACCATGGGGAAGAGCTCTTCGAGCACCGCGGGGTGCTGCACGGCTACACCCTTTTCGAAGAGATGATCCGCATCCCTTTGGTGGTTTGGGCGCCGGGGCGAATTGGGGTTGGCCGAATCAGCCGCCCGACCAGCACCCTGGATGTTCATGGCTTTCTGGCAGAGGTAGCCGAGTCAGCGAAGACGCCGGGCGCGGTGACGCCAGGGGGCCTTCCTGCGGGCAGGTTGGAGTGGCTGTCCAAGAGACTGCTGGCCGCGGACGGCCCGGCGCAGCACTTCGCTGCAGCAGCGAGTGTGAAGGGTGGAATATTTTCGTTGCAAAGGGGCCGCTGGAAGGTCATTTGGGCTCCTCGGAGGGGCAACGCCTGGGGCCAAGGGCAGGGCACCGGCCGCCGCCGGGATTCCGTAGAAGTCTACGATCTCGAGGAGGACCCGATGGAGATGCTCCCCTTGCCGGTGGGGAACCAGGAGGAGGCGTTGTGGCTGTTGAGCCAGCTCCGGGGCAGGATCCGCGACGCCGCGGCGCAAGCTGCAACGGCGGGGGAAGAGGCGAAGGAGCCTGAGATCGACGAGGCACTGCGACGCAGACTGAAATCTCTTGGCTATGCGGAGTAGGGATTGGCCCAAGGCTGTTCCCCGTTTGGTGGCTGCAGTCTGCCTGCCCGGGCTTGGCGATTGGATCTGACTGCTGGATCTGACTGCTAGATCTGACTACTGGATCTGACTGCTGGATTTGGCTACTGAAGGGTGCCGACTAGAGAGCTGCCGAGGCCCTGGGAGATCTCAGCTCGACCTGACAATGATCCGATCTTTACATTGATGCGGCCTCCCGGGATCGGTTTTCTCTGTCCTACCGTCCTTTTGTTAGGCCCTAGAAGCGGTTTTGGAATTGGCGATGAGGGAGAGTTGGTGACGGCTGCGCTATTCAGAGAAAGACAGCTAATTTCTTGGAGGGTCGAGATGTTGATGGAGATGTTAGTGAATAGCTTGCGGAAGACCGGTTGGGGAGTCATTCAGATGATCTTGGTGTTTGGGTGCGGCAGTGCCTGGCTCTTGGCTGCGGCCCCGGCGGCAGCTGGGGGAATCGTTGTCAGCCTGGGAGAAGAGGCGGAGATCTCCGTTCCGGTGGGAAGCCATATCTATGTGCAATGGCAGGATGCTCCCGTGGGTAAAGAGTTGACTCTAGATCTCGTCGATGAACTCGGGCAGATCGTCGCGAAGACGGAGGCCGTAGCCGATATTGATGGAATCTTGAGCCCCGAGCTGTTGTGGGAGTGGACCGGAGTCGCCGGCTGCGATCCGGAAACCGTAGCGGATATCGACGGCTTTCGCTTTCATCGATTCGAGATGGCGGAAGCGTTGCTTCCGAGCCACGTATTTGAGGTCCGGGCTTACGGCACCGATGGCGAAATGCTGGAGTCTGCCGAGGTCAAATTCGAGTCGATAGGAACGATCCACTATTTCAGTGACGCCACGGGTTGTCTGCGCACCGTCTACGGTCCGGAGGAGACGGTGTTGGTGGCGGTCTACCACTTGCCGGAAGAGATCGAGAAGATGAGCTTCTTCATGATCCCTGAGATCCAACAGCCCCCTTTCGTCGGGATGCCTTTACTGGAGGTCCGGGAAGAATACAAGGGCGAACCCCAGGTCCTGGGAGTTCATCGAGGTGCCACTTGGAGTCTTCTCGAACCGGTAGACGAGGCTTTCGTGTTCAGTCACTCTTTCGAGGAGCAAGTCTACGGAGGCGTGCTACGGCCGGATGTGGAATCTGCTTCCGAAGGTTTGGAAGTCACCGACCATCTCGTAGCGCCCTCTGGGTGGGAGATCTGTTTCGACTCAGATGCCGAGATCCACAGCGCTACCAAGGGCTTGAGGATTCGGCCCTATCGGGATGACGATGATGAGTGAGTCGCTCTACTCAGGCCGCGAGGCCGGAAGGGTAGAGAAGGTCAGTGGCTAGGGCGATCAGCGCTTCGAGGAGGCCAGCTCCCTGAGGGCTTTCTCGGCTCGTTGGGTTCGGCGGTCCTCGCTACCCAAAGCGCTACGCAGGTGATCGTAGCTAGATTGCAGGAGACGTTGGGCTTCTTCGAGATCCTCCCGGTTTGCCGGTACTAGCTTTCGCAGGCATTGGCCTAGGTAGTACTCGGAGAGGCCCGTCTCCCAGTGGTCCTCGGAAAGGCCCTGGCGGCGTAGGGTCAAAGCTCGGCGCAAATAGGGGGTTGCCAGCTTGGGCCGTTCGAGGCGGACCAAAAGCCGGCCGAGGCGGGTCAAGGTATAGGACAAACGAAAGTCGTCCGGCGCCAGGGTCTGTTCCTGAGAAGCGAGGATCTCGCGGTACAGGTTCAAGCCTCGTTCCGGGTCCTGCTTGGCGGTCAAGGCGGCCAGGGAGAGGAGGGATTGGGCCACCAAGGGATGCTTTTCTCCCAAGAGCCGTCGGCGTAGCTCGAAGCTCTGGCGAAACGAAGCCTCGGCCGCCTCCAGGTCCCCGAGATAGCGGTAGCCATGGCCAAGTTCCTGGAGACAGTCGGCGACCCAGGGATGCTCGTCACCAAAAACCTGCCGGGTAATGGTGATGGATTCCTGGAGTAAGTTTTGTGCCTCTTCCCACTGGCCCAAGTTGCCATGGGCCGTTGCCAGGTTGTACTGAGTTTGGGCTACGGAGAAGTGTCGATCACCTAGGCCACGGCGTTGGACTTCCAACGCTTGAGTGTAGAACCGAATGGCGGTGGCGGTCTCTCCGTTGGCCTGATGGACCGCTGCCACATCGCTCAGACTGATCGCTACTTTCGGGTGGTCCTCCCCCAAGAAGGTGCGTCGAAGTTCCAGGATTTGTTGGAAAGCGGGGCCGGCTCGGCCGTAGTCACCCTGGGAAAACCACAGCTCCGCCAAAAGGCTTTTTGAGTCCACGACCTTTTCGGCGTCCGCCTCCAGATAGCCTTCGTAAAGCTCCAAGGAACGGAGGATCAGATCCTCGGCCCGTTGCGCCTCGTCGCATTTCATGGCATTGCGGCCCATGTAGTGGAAAGTGGTGGCCAAGCCCCCCTGGTGTTTCTCTCCGAGCTCTCTTTGGAGGTCCGCCGCGCTTTGAAAGGTCTCCTCGGCTTTCTCACAGAGGCCTCGATCACTGAATAGGATACCCAGGTCCCGGAGAGTCTCTCCTTCCCGCTCGGTCCTGGGCCCCTCTCTCCTGCGGTGGGTTTCCAAAGCCATCTGAAGCAAGTCTTCTGATTCATCGTACAAAGACATGCGCCGGTAGACCCGACCCAGAGTGGCCATCAATTCAGCGCTCAGGGGTTGGTCGTGGTGCAGCTCTCGGCGGATTCTCAGAGAGCCTCTTTCCAGGACTTCGCGGGCGGTGAGTTGTCGACCCTGGTTGGCGTAAGGGTCGGTATCCTCGAAGAGCTCTTCGAGAAAGAGCGCCACCTGCTCGGCCCGCTTGCTCTCGTGCTCCGCGCGGACCTTCTGCTGTTCCGCCTGTTGCCGGGCCTGGTGAGCCTCCCGGGCCTGCCATTGGGTGATGACGACAGCAACCACCAAGGTTGCGAAGAGCAGGGCCAAGGTGCCGACGGCGGTGGCGTGGCGGGCAACGAACTTTCTGGCTCGATAGGTGAAGGAGTCCGGGTGGGCTTCAATGGGTAGCCCTTCTAGGGTTCGCCGCAGATCTTCCTCCAAGGCCTCGACGGAAGCGTAGCGGCGGTCCGGTTCCTTGTTGAGGGTCTTTGCCAGGATGGCGTCGAGCTCCCCCAGGTAGCTTCCTCGGGGGCTACCGGCGCTAGCCAGCACTTGGCTGGGGGGGAGGGGAATGGACTGACTAACAACCTGTTCCAGGTGGGACCAATTGGCTTCCTGGAAAGCGTAGGGGCGTTGACCACAGACCAATCCGTAGAGCACCACGCCCAGGGAGTAGACATCTGTGGCGGTGGTGAGGGGGCTACCGAGCACCTGTTCCGGACTAGCATATTCGGGAGTCAGAGCGCGTCCTCCAGGTTGGGTGAGGATGCCGACGAGATCGGGAGATGGGGAAGCAGAGCCTTCTTCTTTTTCGACTTCTCCTTCCTCTTTCCCTTCTCCTTTCCCTTCTCCGTTTTCTTGAAGCAACTTGGCGATGCCAAAGTCCACCAATTTGACGGCCCCGGTCCGGTTGACGAGGATATTCGAAGGCTTGAGGTCGCGATGCAGAACCAGGTTTCGATGGGCATATTGCACCGCCTCACAGACTTGGCGAAACAGCCGTAGCCGGTCTGCCATATCCAGATCGTGATGGCGGCAGTATTGGTCGATGGGCTCACCGACGATGTATTCCATGACCACATAGGGGGTGCCATCTTCGGTGCTGCCGCCATCGAAAATCCGGCCGATATTGGGGTGGTCGAGGAGAGCCAATATCTGCCGCTCCCGCCGTAGGCGACGTAAGACCTCTGGGGATCGCAGATGTCGATGGACCCGTTTGATGGCCACCTGCATATCGAAATGACCATCGTCCCGCCGCGCTAAATAAACTGTGGAGAAGCCACCGCGGCCGAGCTCTCGGAGCACCCGGTAGGGGCCGATGTGCTTCGGTTGAGGAGCCGTAGCCATCCATTGCAGACCTTGCTGAATCGATTCCTGAATGCCTTCGACCTTAGTGGTTTCAGCGTTCAGGAGTGCCTCGATTTGGCGCCTTAGGGACTCGTCGTCCTGGCACTCGCGATCTAGGAAAGCCTGGCGGTTCGGTCCCTGGAGGGCCGAGGCTCGATGGAAGAGCTCCTCGAGTCGAGCGAAGGTTTCGGGCTGCAATCCGCTAACTCGCCGCTGGGTTGAGAGTGTTGGCGAGCCACGCTCGGGCCATTTTTAGGTCCCTTTCTACCGTGGCGTGGGAGACCTCTAGGGCTTGAGCTGTTTCTTCGATGGTCAACCCGGCAAAGAGACGCAGCTCGAGAGCTTTGCTCTTGCGGGGGTCGAGGGTGGCGAGCTCCCGGAGGGCTTCGTCGAGGGCGAGGAGCTGGTGAGTGGGTTGGCCAAACATAGATTCGTCTCCTGCCAACGCCTCGTCGAGGGCCATGGGAGCTTCCCCTCCGCCGCGTTTTTCGGCCAGTCGTCGTCGGGCTTCGTCGACCAGGATACGCCGCATGGTGGTGGCGGCAACAGCGAAGAAATGGGCTCTATCGGTCCAGGAAATCTCCGCATCAGCGAGGCGCATATAGGCCTCGTTGACGAGGGCGGTGGGCTGTAAGGTGATCTGGCGCTCGGAGCGCATGGAGCGCTGTGCGAGGCGATGGAGCTCATCGTAGAGCAAGCCCATGAGCTGGTCTCGAGCGGCCGAGTCGCCTCGACGCCAGGAACTGAGTAAGCGACTGACCTCGCTGGTGGGATTGCCATCAGTCATCCGGAAAGGCCCTCCTGTCTGGGTGGGTAGGGTTAGTTTATCGCTGTTTCACTGTCAGGTTTCCCTTGGCCCCAACTTTCGAAACTCGGCTGCCTATTCGTTTTCTTCAAGAATTCCGAGATCTTCTAGGCGATTGGAAGCACCATCTACGTTCTTAGTGTGTATGACCCACCGACTTCGATTCGCTCCGCCCGGCCCCACCGGTGAGATTCTCACCGAGGTCACCCTACGCTGCATCCAAGGTCGCTATCTCCTGCGTCCTTCCAAGCGGCTCAATAGCCTCGTCATCGGTGTTCTGGCTCGTGCCCAGGCCGCCTTCCAGGTTCGGGTCCACGCTTGCTCTTTCATGACCAATCATGCGCATTTGTTGTTGAGTGTTGCGTCCCAGAAAGATCTCTCCTCTTTCATGAACTTCGTGGGCTCCAATATCGCCCGGGAAGTGAATCTGTTGCAGGAGTGGGATGGAAAAGTCTGGGCTCGGAGATACAGCTCAATCCCGGTGGTGGGCGGTGAATCGATCGAAGTGGCTCACCTCGAATATCTCCTCAGCCAAGGCACGAAAGAGGGCTTGGTGGATAGCCCCCTGCGATGGCCGGGAATCAACGCGGCAGAGGCGCTCTCTAACGGTAGGAACCTCCAGGGCATCTGGGTGAACCGCACAGCTCTCAACAAAGCCCGCCGTAGACACCCCAAGAAGCAGATTCGCTCCATTGAGTTTGAAGAAAGACTGACTCTCGTGTTGTCTCCTCTTCCTTGTTGGGAAGATCTTCCGGCTGCCGAGCACCAAGTGAGAATTCGAGGTCTGGTTCGCCAGATAGAAGATTCTGCTCGCCAGGCTCGCAAAGGCGCTGCTGTTGCTGGTACACAGGCCGTCTTGCGCCAGGACCCTCACACGAGACTACCTCGCCTGGTCACCTCGCCGGCACCCATTGTCCATGCTTCCTCTCGGAAGGTAAGGCTGGCTTTCTTGGAGGCCTACCGTCTTTTTGTGAGAGCTTTCCGGGCGGCTGTCGAGAGGCAACGAGATGGCGACCTGACGGTAGAGTTTCCCGTTGGGAGCTTTCCACCAGCTCGTCCATTCGTAGAGGCAATTCAAGGTTTGAAACCTGGCTAGGGGAGCGCTTACCGCCGCCGTGGCTGGGTGACTCTACCTTTTCTTGATGAGTCTGGGGATTCCTGCGCATGGTGACGAAGATGGGCCTCTGTGAGTAGCGCTGGAAGGCAGTTCAAGGGAGGAATCGCCGCCTGTCTTTCCGGAGAAGGAATCTCGGGAGGGCCATTGAAACCATTTTGAGCTCTGAAGGATCTCTTCAGGATTTTTTTTGTAACTCGGCTGCGTCCTTTCCCGAGGATGACAGATGTTGTAGATACCCCAAGCTAAATCCCAAGCCACAAATCAGCAGATACACCCAGTAGAAGGGGACGACCTTTGCCGCAAACAGCAGCCCCCTCGACTGGCTCAGAAACTGGAAGAATTGGCGGTTGAGGGCCACAAGGGCCAGTCCTGCTGCCAATCCCAAACCAATGATTGGCAGCCGAGTTTCGATCGGTAGTGGCGCTCCGCTTGCTAGGAGCGTTCCTAATATTAGGAATGCCATCACCACGCCGAAACGATCCCGTTTCTTTACGTTGAGGTCGTTCACCAATGCGCCGTCCTTCAACATCAGCTTGGTCCAGGGTACGGCTCGGCGCCAGAGATCTGTCTTGAGCATGTCCCCTAACCGCCATTGTTTCAGGTGTTTCACCTGGAGCTCTTTGGCCAGCTGAATCGTGTGACCTGCTCGAAGGAGTCTCGATCCAAGCTCGATGTCTTCGATACTGGGTTGGCTGTAGCTCTCGTCAAAACCCCCAACATCTTGAAAGGCCTGGCGGCGGATCGCCCCGCAGCCAGACCAAAAGGTCGAGGCCTGTTCGCGACCCGTTTGGTGAACAAAGTGGTGGAGGAGATTGCGGTACTGGGAGAGAAATGCCGGGTCGCCGGGGGAGTCGTCATAGGAGCCGATGACGGCACTGGGCTTGTCTTCCGCCGAGAAGAGGCAGCCGAGTTGGTGGATGAGGTGGGGAGGGACTTGGATGTCCGAGTCGATGAAGAAGAGAATGTCCCCGCTGGCCTCCTGGGCACCGCGATTGCGAGCTTTGGCCGGGCCACCGGGTTCTTCCAGGATGATCACTCGAGCGCCGATTTCGGTGGCTTGCCGAGCGAAGTCGTCGTTGGGGCCGTCGATGACGACAATGACTTCCCCTGGTGGAGGATGAAGGCTCGCCAGGCTCTTGGCGGATCGGCTCCAGGCAGGAGCAGCCCCGCCAACGGGGACGATCAACGAGATCCTAGAAGGGGAGGCGGGTCCTCGGGATGGGCTCAAGGGTTGTGGGAGGGCTGGTTGTTGGAGCGCTGGCTGTTGGAGCGGCGAGTGGCCAGAAAGTTGTACAGCCAGGCCACGCACCAGCCGAGTAGCGCGCCGGTGATGGCGCCGTAGAGGAGGCCGAGAAAGGATCCCCCCCAGGTGACCGAGTAGCCAGGGTAGTAGGCCCGCAGCAGGCCCAGATTCTGGCCGACATTGGGGCCACCTTTGATCACCAACCATAGCGTCGCCGCAAACAGCCCGACCCCGGTGACCATACCCGTGACGATGGCAACGATGCCGGCTCGCAGACGGGCGATGGTTTTGGTGACGAGAAGCAGTTCCGGATCACCTTGTTTCAAATTCGCCTCCATCCATGGCTTCGAGGGTGGTTAGAGTCGCGAGCTTTCGTTCCAGGTTTCTTTGGGAGACGGAGATCAGGAGATTGATGCATTTGGCACCGATCCACCCGAGACCAAAGCCCAGGCCACCCACTTCGATCATGCCGATGGCCAAGCCGGGCCAGGATACTTGGTAGCCAAAGAAGTAGTTTCCCAGGAGGGACAGCATGGGTACGAAGCTCTCGTTGGCTCCCAGGAGAAGAATGACTGTAACCGCCGCGAGGGCGAGGCTCGCGGTGATTCCTACAGCGCCACCGAGAGCGACTTCGTCGTAGGTAGCAAAGGCCGCCCGCAGTAGGTCCTCAGCTCGACTCTCGACCCGGGAGGGAGTCAAGCGATCCTGGACACCACGGCTCTTCGCAGCTTCGCCCTCGCTCGGTTGTGCCTCGGCTTCGTCGCTCCGTACTTCTTCATGGAAGGTTAATTCTTCGTTGATGGACCACAGGTCGAGGTTCGCCCCAGCGACGTTTCTGGCGGCGAAAAGGCCGGCGAGCATGGAATGGTCTTGGTTGTTGTAGCGATGCTGACCATTGCGGCCGACGGTGTAGAGGTTATCGAAGCCATCGAGCCAATCTCGCAGGACTTGGAGGTGAGTTTCGTATTCACCGTCGTAGACCGGGTAGGCCTTGGGACTGCGCACCACGGTGCCGGACAGGACTTCGTTGGGCTCGAAGAGACCTATTTTCTTCGCTTCCACGGCTCCCAGCTCGAGGAGTTTGTCGTCGGCCATGGCCCACAGATCGTCCCCCTGGTTGGCAAAGTACTCGAGGCCGATAAACGACAACTCGGGGTCGGAGACCATTTCCGGGCTCCAATTTCTGAAATTTTGGACTCGGCCGACCTGCACCTCGGGAGAATGGATGTAGATCCAATTGTCCGGGAACAGCTCTTGGCGTTTGACGATCAGGCCGACGATGAGAAAGTCGCGGTAGCGCAGGCTCTCTGCAGCTTCTCGTACCGGCTGGGGAGCTGGAGGGTCCATGGAGCAGACCAGAGTGCCGATGGGCATGGAGGAAATGAGTGCCGTGCAGGGTTCCCGACGCAGTTCACCGTTGGCTCCCTGAACCGCCACCGCGCTGACCTTGCGGTCGCAGTGATGGACCTTCACAACGCGACTTTCCAGGTGGGTTTCGAGGCCGTGGGAGGCGGCCAGTTCCTGGCACCTCTCCCACATCATGCCTGGACCGAGGCGCGGGTAGAGGAATTGTTCGATCAGACTGGTGACGACCTCGCCTCCACCGGTGCCATTGCGTAGGAAGGCGTTCTTGAGAGCGGTCATCAGATCCAGGTTCTTGATGCGCTGGGCCGCCCAAGCCGCACTGATCTCCGAACAGGGCATTCCCCACACTTTTTCGGTGTATGTCTTGAAAAATATTTCGAATAGTCGGCGCCCGAAGCGGTTGCTGACCCAGGCATCGAAGGTGGTCTCGTCGGCGATAGGGAAAACCTGAGCGTGTAGATAGCTCAGGGCCACCCTCGCGGCTTCGAAAAGGCCCAGTCCGCGGAGGGCGTTCATGGGCTTGAGGGGGTAATCGAAAAAGGTGTCGCGGTAATAGATCCGGGACATTCGCTGGCGAACCAGCAGATCCTCCCCGAGGATCTCGTGCCAGAGGGCTTCGACCTCCGCTGCCTTCGTGAAGAAGCGATGGCCTCCGATATCCATCCGGCAGCCTTCGAAAACGACGCTGCGAGAAATGCCCCCGACTTGGGTGTCGGCTTCGAAAACGACCCCTTTGCGACCGAGTTTGCCGAGCTCCAAGGCAGCTGTCAGGCCGGCAGGGCCCGCACCGATGATGATGGTTCGCTCGCTGGCCGGTGAAGAGCTCATGGCAACGTCCATCTCCCGTCTCTGTGCGGCAGGCTCCGGAGGGGCTTTCTACCGTCCCGGGCGGTCTCGCTAGCTGTGTAGGTCGCTGGGTGGGTCGCTAGGCCGGGCCCCCCAACGGAGGCTACCCAGGAGGTTGCCTGTGGAGATAGCGACCAGGGCATCACGATCTGGGCTCGCTTTTGAGTTTGCTTGGGGTAGATGGTCATATGGATTAAGGCGTCGCGATGAGGCGTCGGCTAGGTGGCGTATCATACGCTCCGATGAGCCAACCTGCGAAAGAATCCGTTTCCCGTGGTCGCCAAGGCGCTCCTCGGCTGATCCATTGTGCTTACCATAAATGCTTGACGGTCTATTTCGGTCGGGTCATGAAAGCGGTGTTCAATAGGTGTCTCCCCTGGAGCAGCGGCTACCGTCATTACAACAGTCATTTGGACGATTTTTACGCCGGTTTTGATGCCCAGCGGGTCGCCTCCGTCAACAATCGGGCCCTCGACCTCCAACGCCTCGGCCCCTTTCGAATCTCGCGCTTCATTCGCGATCCCCGGGACCTGATCGTTTCCGGATACTTCTACCATAAGCGGGGCGCAGAAGACTGGATGAAGATCTCATCGCCGACCGCGTCAGATTGGTATTTCGCCAACGGCCGGGTTCCCAGTGAGCTCGCGGGGAAGAGCACTTCTTTTACCGAGCTGCTGCAGTCGATCCCCCAGGAGGAAGGCTTGCTGGCGGAGATGGAGTTTCGCACCCATCACCTCGAGTCCATGGCGCTATGGCCAGCGGAGCACCCGCACATCGCCGTCTATCGCTACGAAGACGTGGTGGCTGATGGGCCGGCAGTTTTTCAGCAGCTCTTCGACTTCTACGGGCTTTCCCCCCTGGAGCGGCGATTGGGCAATTGGTTCGCTCGCCGATACTCCCTCGGCAATCGCAAACCCGATCCCCACATCCGCAACCCGGCTTCCGGGCAATGGAGAGAGCACTTCACACCAGCGGTCAGGAAGGCCTTCGATGCTAAGTACGCCGGGCTGGTCAAGCAGCTCGGCTACCCGGCGGACTAGCCGTTCGTGGGGAAGGGGCTGGACCGGAAGTTGAGAAGAGATGGCTAGCATCCTCAGCGTGACGAGTGGTTTTCCTAGCATTCTCTATCCCAGTGTGGAGCTGGCTCGGCGCTTGGCGGTGGTCGGCCATCAGGTGACTTTCGCCGGTCTGCCAGCGTGTCGAGAGCTGGTGGAACGGCAGGGCCTGGCCTTTCTGCCCCTGGAGGCGAGCCGCTACGAGGCCTTTCTCGAAGGCGACGCCAAGGAGAGTTACTGGCACCGCCTCTCGAAGCGGGGAGAGAGGGTCGATCGGGCGGTGGACTCATTGGCGACGGAAGGCTTTTCGCGAGATGTTCGCCAGCTAAATCCGGATCTCATCCTCATCGACGGGGAGATGCACGAGCACATCATCACTGCCTCGACCGTCGGGATTCCTCTCGTCTTACTCAATTCCTTCGCTTCGATTTGGCGGCGACCCGGCCTACCGCCTCCTCATTGCCAAGTGCAGCCCGATGTTGGTTTCTGGGGTTCTAGGGGTGGAATCTGGCTCTTGTGGCGGGCTTTGCGGCTTCGAAAATGGCGCAAGGCCGTCTCCCAATGGGGGCGATGGGTCGGCTGTGATCGCTTGTCCGTTCTGCGCCGCCTCGCTGCGGAACAGGGGTTCGATTGGCACCGGGAAATTGACGCCAGCCAATGGTTGATTCCCTTCACCTACCGGCGGTTCCCGGTCTTGAGCCTGCACGCCCTGGAGTTCGACTTCCCCCACCAGCCACCCAAGAGGGTTCACTATGTGGGCCCTTTACTCTTGGAATCTCGCCCCGACCGCCAACTGCCGCCGGAAGACCGCGCGAGGCTCGAGGCGATCTTTCAGCGTCGTCGCCGTGGAGCCAAGCTGATCTATGCGGGTTTCGGCTCGATGTTTTCGGCGGACCTGGCCTTTTTGAAACGTCTCCTGGGCGTCGTTGCTGGGCGCCCGGAATGGGACCTGGTGGTCAGTCTCAGCGATCGAGTCGCCCCCGCGGACCTGGGGCCGCTGCCGGAGAGGGTCCACGTCTTCCCTTGGGTGCCCCAGTTGGAGGTGGTGAGGCAAGCTGATGTCGTGGTGACCCACGGCGGCATCAACACCCTCGACGAATGTGTCGTCGGTGGTTCGAGGGGTGGGGTACCGGTACTGATCTACTGCGGCTCGGAGACAGATATGGCGGGGAACACGGCCCGGGTCCTCCACCATGGCATCGGCATCGCCGGGGACCGGGAGGGGGATACGACGGAGACGATCCAGGGGCATATCGACCGCCTACTCACCGCGCCCAGCTTCCGGGCGAGCTTGGCCCGTCTGCGCCGCAGCTACCAGAGGTATGTGGAAAACCAGGTCGCAGAAGGGGCCGTGAAATCTCTGCTGGGTTCGCTATCTACTCCTCTGGCCCCGCCTCCGTCCCTACCTCGGACAGAGGAGGGCAGATCCGTTCCGCAGAGCTTCGAGGACCTTGAAAGGCCGCCCTCATGACCGGGGTCGGGAACGAGCCAGGGCCTGAATCTGGGGCCGAGACGGGGACCGAAGTCGAGACGGGAAGGACCGATGGGGCCGGAATGGCCAAGCGGGTAGCGCGTGGAGTGGGTTGGTTGTACACCTACCGTTGGCTCGAACGGCTGTTGGATCTTCTCTCCATCATCGTGTTGGCCCGCATCCTCTCTCCAGAGGATTTCGGCATCGTTGCCATCGCCGTGTCCATTGTCGCCATCGTCGAAGGGCTCTCGGCCTTCGACGTCAACAAGGCGTTGATTCGGACTCGATGCGAAGATCGCGACCTCTATGACAGTGCTTGGACCTTGTCAGCCCTACGAGGGCTGGCTTCTGCCCTGTGCATGATCGTTATCGCTCCCTTCTTGAGCGACCCCCGCCTCGCCGCTGTGTTAGCGGTCCTGGCCCTGAGCCCGGTACTGATGGGCCTATCGAATCCACGGTTCGTTCTCTTCGAACGGGATTTGATCTACTCCAAGTTGGCGGTTTTGACCTTGGGGGCTAGAGGAGTCTCTTTCGGCCTGACTCTGGGCCTAGCCTTCGTCTACCGGAGTTATTGGGCTCTGGTCATTGGGATGGTCGCCGGTCACCTGACCAGCCTCGTCCTGAGCTATGCCCTAAGGCCCTATCGGCCGAGACTGACCCTGGCCCGCTTTTCAGACATTTTCGCCTTCAGCGGCTGGCTCTCCTTGACCACCATGGTGACGACCCTGGCCATGGAGACGGATAAGTTGATCGTCGGGAAGTGGTTGGGAGTCGCGGACGCTGGTCGTTACTTCATGACCCAGCGAGTGGGTGTTCTTCCTACCCGAGAGTTGGTGAGTCCCCTTCAGCGGATCCTGTTTCCATCCTTCAGTGAGCTCACTGCTGACACGGGCCGGCTCCGCAGAGTGGTGGGCGAGTCCATCAATGTGATCGGTAGCCTCAGCTTGCCGGCGGGGTTCGGGTTTGCCCTGGTAGCAGGGGACTTTGTTCCCCTGGCTTTGGGGCCCCAATGGGACGGGATCATCCCACTCCTGCAGATTCTGGTTCCCTACCTCAGTTTGCGGGCGACCCTTTCTATGACTTTGCCCTGCGTGATGGCTCTCGGTCAGGTCCGCCTGCTGTTTTGGGTCAGCCTGGCATACTCTCTTTTCCACGTCCCGGCCTTCATCGCCGCGACGGCCTTCTACGGATTGCCGGGAGCGATCTGGAGTCTGGTGGTAGCCGGTGTGCTGTATTCCTATTTGAACGCCTGGCTGTTGAATAGGACCTTGAGTATCTCCCTGAGCGAGATTCTAGCCCAGCTGCTGAGACCTCTCTGCGCCTCGGCCTTGATGGTCGGGGCTGTTCTGGCTCTGGGCGCTGTGCTTCCTCCCAGCCTCCTTTCCGAACCGGCTTCGTCAGGGTTTGCTGCATCGGCTACTTCCTGGTGGCGTTTGCTCGCTCAGGTTGGGGTCGGGGGAGTGGTCTTCTGTAGCACTTTGTATGCCCTTTGGCGGTGGCAAGGTCGGCCTGCAGGGATCGAGCAGCGGCTGCTCCAGCTGCGATCTCGCTAGCTTTGGTCTTCGAGTACGCCCCGATCAGAGCTCGCAAGTTCTCGAAAGGCGCCTTCAGTGCGCGCTGCTATGGCGGGCCAGGAGTGGGCTTCAGCTACCCGGAGTCCCCCTTGGGCCAGGCGTTCCTGGAGCTCGGAGTCACCGAGCAATCGGATGAGAGCCTGCGCCAAGGCAGCTGGTGATTCCGGTTCGACCAACAGAGCGCTCTCGCCGTCCTCGAGTACTTCCGGCAGGGCACCCACTCGGGTCGCTAACACGGGAACCCCTAGGGAGAGGGCAAGGTAGAGGACTCCCGATTGGCTGATGTGCCGGTAGGGCATCACCAGAACATCCGCCGCCTGGAAGTAGCGGGCCACCTGGGAGAAGGGAATGTAGTCGAAGTGGTGGTGGACCCCAAGGCGCGTCGCCCAGTCTTCCAGCTCCGAACGACGGGCCGCCGCCAACTGCACCGGGTCCCCCGCCACCACCAGGCGAGCTTCCGGGCGAGCTTCGAGAACCGCGCTCCAAGCCTCGAAGAGCAAGTCTAGCCCTTTGTACTCGCGAATGTAGCCAAAGAAAAGAGCCACCTGATGGTGAGGCTCCAGACCCAGAGTGTGGCGGGCCGCTGTCGAACCTACGAGGGAATCGAGGTCTTCTTGGCCCGTTTCCCCCTGCTGCTCGAAGAAACCGTATTCGCCGTGGGGGATGACGGAGACTCGCTCCGGGTCGACGGAAAATTCCTGGAGCAGGCGATTCCGGTCGAAGTCGGAATGGGCAATGATGCGCGGGCTCAGACGATGAACCCAACGGTAGATGGTGCTCTGGCAACGAATCCTTTCGTGAGGGGTGACCACGTGGGCGGTGACCACCAAGGGTACTCTCAGGAGTCGGAGGAGCAGGATATACAGCAGGGAAATGGGATTCGTACAATGAAAGTGAACCACGTCCGGACGAAGGGCCCGGGCCCTGGCGGCCACCTGGCAGGCGTCGAAGATGGCTTCGGCCTTTCGGGTGAGGTTCCGGAGCAGAGCGGGCCCCCTAGCCCCGAGTCTGTTACTGGTGCGACCGATGGCCTTGACGATCTGCACCTTGGCCTCCACACTGGCTTCCCCTTGAGCTTTTGTATGGGCCGACGGAAGCTGGTCTTCGAGCTCATAGGCAGCGGTGGTAACGAGAGTGACTTGGTGGCCTCTTTCTGCCAGAGCGCAGGAGAGATTGTAGGCGTAGTGAATGAGCCCACCGCGACCAAAAGTTTCGATTTCGAGGATGTTCATGGGCAGGAGATCAACAACTCAGGGCACGGCACGGGGTTGGTTCTGGGTTGGCCCGGTTCTGGGTTGGCCCGGTCCTGAGCTAGCCCAGTCGTGAGTTGGCCCAGTGCTGAGCTCTCCGGGCTCTGAGCTAGATAGGTGTTTTTGCCTCATGGAGTCTCTTCCGGCACGGCTCTCTAAGGTTGGCTTTGCATGATCGGGGGGAAACTCAGAGAAGTGATGGGTCGTGAGGATCGTACCATCGCCGGGAACATCCGAGACGAGGCCCCTTGGGGTAGAACGACCGTAACTTTTGAGGCCAGGATTGCCACCTTGACAGCCAGAGCTCACAGACTCGTTTCGCGAATTCCAGCCGCGAGGAATAACCTCTCTACGCCGATCCGAAGCCTGTCGCTCGGCTCCTACTGAATTTTGAATGCTCCTTACTGAACACCTCTAGACCAGACCTAATCCGCCATGACCACTGACAATCGCGCCGAGCGGCTCCGCCGAGCCATCGAGAAGAAACGAGCCGCAAAGGGGAAAGGGGCCAAGTCCAGCCCGCGGCCGTCGGACCTACCACCGAGGCCGGCGGGAGAAGCCGCCCACCTGGGGGAGATGCAGCGCAGTCTGTGGTTGGCCCATCAGGTGGATCCCGACTCGTCGGCCTATAACCTCGCCAGCGGTTTTCGGGTTCAGGGCGAGCTGCATCTCGGAAAGCTCCAGCAGGCTTTTGACCAGCTGGTAGCCCGACACCGCCTTTTGCGCTCGACCTTTCGCGCCGAGGCTGGCTCGGTGCTCCAGATCGAGCATTCCCCCTCCCCACTGGCCATCGAGAGAATCGTCGCCAGCGATGGAGGTCATTTGGAAGCTGCCATCCGGCAGGCGCGATTGCCCTTCGATTTGTCGACCGGGCCGCTGGTCCGTTTGCTGTTGGTGGAGCAGGGCGGTGACGAGGAGGTTGCGAAGGAGGACCCGCTCCTCATCCTCGTACTTCACCACATTCTGGCCGATGAGAGATCCCTGGGAATTCTCTGGCAGGAGCTAGCTGCAGGCTACAACGGCGAAGCGACGACCTCTGGGGCTCCAGGTCCCAGGGTTGATCTTCAATACGACGATTATGTTCATTGGCAGAGGGCTCATCGACAAAGGGTCCATCTACAGAGCCAGCGGGGCGAGGAGGTGGTCTCCAAGGAGCTCGACTTTTGGCGGCACCGGCTGGATCCACTACCGGAGAACCTTCAGCTGGCTTTTGAGACTCGGTCCGTCGAGGCACGGGTTCTCGAGGAAGCAGCTGCCCAAGAGCATTCCTCGGCGGGGCCAAGGGTCAAGGCGGACCCGGTGGTCGAGAGGCGCCCGGGAGAGAAGTCCCCGGGGCGCCTATTGAGGCAGGTCATGAGCCCATCGGTGAAAGAGGGGATACGGCGGCTCGCGGTGGACACCGGCACCACCCCCTTTGCCATCTACGCTTTTGCCTTTCGTCTGTTGCTACACCGGTACTCGGAAGGGCGGCCCATCGCCTTCGCAACCCCGGTTTCCACTCGCACTCAGGTAGCTACCGCTGGCATGGTTGGGTATTTCTCGAACCCGGTGGTGATTTCTACCTCTCTCGACGAGGATCAGGCTGTCGCCCCGGGGATTGGCAATTTTAGTGGGGAAGTCCGAGAGGTTCTGGCTCATGCCTCCCTGTCCTTTCAAAGGCTGGTGGAGGAGCTGGCTCCTCCTCGGTCTCCGGGCCGCCACCCTCTCTTTCAGGCGATGTTCGTCTATCAGGAATACCAGCCGCTTCCCCGCCTCGGTGCGGCTCGCCTCGACCCGGTGGTCCTGGATTTGGGAGCTTCCAAATTCGACCTGACTCTGTTCCTGGCCGAAGGGGATGGGGATGGGGAGGTGGCCGTCGAGTACCGGGTCGATCGATTCCGGAGAGGCTGGATGGAAGCTCTTCTCCGTCACTATGGAAATCTTCTGGAGCAGCTGCCCGAGAGATCCAAGGGGGCTATTGCAGAGATCTCTCTTCTCGGGCCGCAAGAGCAGCAGCACTTGATCGCCCAGAGCCGGGGCTCAGATTTGAAATCTGACGGGACCCAGATCGAGGGGGGCTTCCTGCCGCAACTCATCTTCGATCGGATACGCCAGCTACCGGACTCCCCTGCGGTGGTTTGTGGGGGTGTCCACTGGAGCTATGGAGATCTGGGACGGGCAGCCGGGGCCCTCTCCCAGGAGCTGGCGGCGGTTGGCGTGGGGAGCGGGGATCGAGTCGGCATCTTCCTCCAGCGTTCTGCCGAGATGATCGCGGCCATCGTCGGGACCCACTGGGCTGGAGGGGCCTATGTTCCCTTGGATCCCACCTATCCCGAAGGGCGCAATCGTCTGGTTCTCGAAGATGCAGAAGTGGCAGCGGTGATCACGACGGGGGAGCTCCAAGGGCGTTTGCCGGCGGGTCCGTGGTCGGTGATCGCGGTGGATTCCCTCGGTGATTCCAGCGGCGACGAGCCGTACTCCGGGAAGCCTGTCGATCTGTCGTCGGATGCCCCGGCCTATCTTCTCTACACATCTGGCTCCACCGGCCGTCCCAAGGGTGTGGTGATCAGTCACGACAACTTGAGAGCCTCTACTGGTGCGCGATCTCCTGTCTATGAGGCTGCTCTGGATCGGTTCCTGCTGATCCCCAGCATCGCTTTCGACAGCTCGGTGGCTGGGATCTTTTGGACCTTGGCGGCGGCGAAAACCTTGGTGGTCCCCGTCGATGAGGAGGCCCGAGACCCCCGGCGGTTGGCGGGTTTGGTGGCCGAAGAGAGAGTCTCCGGCCTTTTGTGTGTGCCCTCCCTTTACGGGGAATTGCTCAGGGGCGAGGGCGGATTGCTGGAAGGGCTCGAAACGGTCATCGTGGCCGGAGAGGCCTGCTCCTCTTCATTGGTGGAGAGTCACTTTCGGGTCCTTCCCGGGGTGCGTTTGTTCAACGAGTATGGACCCACGGAAGGGACGGTTTGGGCGACGGTCCATGAAATGACCCCCTTGGATAGCCACCGTCCCGTGGCCATCGGGCAGCCCATTCCGGGAGTGCAGGTCGATGTCTTGGATTCCCTGGGACGGCGGGTACCGGCGGGCGTACCGGGGCAGTTGTGGATCGAAGGGCCCACCGTGGCCCAGGGCTACTGGCGCCAGGAGGGCCTCACCCAGGAGCGGTTCCAGGAGGCTGGCGGAGCGGACCAGCGACGGCGGCGCTTCGGTACCGGAGATCGGGTCCTGTGGGAGCTCGACGGCCGCTTGCTCTTCCTGGGACGTACGGACGAGCAAATCAGCTTGCGGGGCTTTCGCATCGAGCCCGGGGAAGTGGAGGCCGCGTTGATGGAGTCTGCCGTCATCGAGGAGGCCGCCGTGGTGGCTCGCACACCGCAGGGAGGGAACGCCAATGGGGAGACTCAGCTGGTGGCTTTCGTTCGGGTATCTGATGGAGGGTCCGGACGGGAGGCCGATGGGCTCATTCAGCCCTCGAAGGGACTCCAGGACTTGGCAAGCACGCTGGCCGACCGCCTGCCGGCTCACATGATCCCGAGCCGCCTCGTCGAGCTTCCCGAGCTGCCGACGTTGCCCAACGGCAAGGTCGATCGGGAAGCGCTTCGTGAACACCCGCTCGACCATGGGGAGGAGGTCTCCGGCTTCGGAAGGGACGGTGCCGGGCCAGGCGACTCTCCACGGACCCTTCAAGAACAAGGGCTGATCTCCCTGTGGGAAGGCCTCCTCGGGCGATCGGGTCTTTCCGTGAAGGACAACTTCTTCCTTCTCGGTGGACATTCCCTGCTGGTGGTGGAGATGACTCTGGCCATCGAAAGGGATTTCGAGGTGACCTTGTCAGCGAACGAGGTCTTCGAAAACCCTACTGTGGAAGAGTTGGCCAGGTATATCGAGGAGAAGGCCGAGTCGCCAGGAGGAAGGAAGGGAGCTGCCTACCAGCATCTTTTTCCGATCCAGCCTTCCGGTGACGGCATCCCCTTTATCATCGCCGTGCCGCATTTTTTCTCGGCGATGTTTGCAGCGAGATTTCGAGGCCAGCGACCGGTCTACGGTCTGCGAGGGGTCAGTCTGCGACCGGAGGGGAATCGGGGTCGCTGGCGCACGATGAAGGATCTAGGCCAGGAGCTGATGGAGGAGATCCGCCGGAGGTTTCCCAACCAGCCTGTGATCATCGCCGGATACTCCTTCGGTGCCTCCATGGCCGTCGAAGCCGTTCGGGTGATGGAGGAGCAGGGTCTGCCGGTACACTCCCTCTATCTCATTGCTCCTATGCCCATCGACCTCTATCGCTTCGGCCCCTTTCGGATACCCTTGGATCGTCTTCCCGGCCCGAAGAAAGATCTTACGGGATGGCAAGCCTTACGGCTTTTCCTACAGGGGAACAACTTGCTCACCCGGCCCTTTTATGCCCGCCTTCGCTTCTGGCTCACCGTGCAACCCTGGCGTTGGTTGCTTTGCCTGGTTGGGGAGATTCGAGGGTGGCTCGGGCTGCCCTTGACGCCGCAGATTCTCCATGCCGACGTCCGCTTGGAGCGGTTTCGCCTGCACTCACGGTATCGTCCTGAGGTGATTCGAACCCCGACGATCATCTTTGATGCCCCGGAAGCCCAGAACGATGCCAGCGCCGGTGCAAATCCCACTTCAGGGCCCAGTCCCAGTCCCAGTCCCCAGGCTGCCGCCACCTGGCGGCCCTATTTTGAGGGCCCCTTCACGATTCAGGAAACTCCCGACCCTCACCTCGGGGAAGCCTCTGCGGAGGCGGCGCGGAAAGTGATACTTCGTCATCTGAAAGATCTGGAGGCACCGTGAGACCTTCAGTGGAACGGCAGGCAGAACCTTGGGATTTTTCCCAGCAAAGCTTCGATCTTCTCGACCGAGTCGCTAATCTGATTCAGCCGGACGATCCTGCCTTGGAGGAGTGGTGCTCGAACTACTGCCGCCAGCACCGACACCGGTTTGCCGCCGATTTACACATCGTCGAAAATCACGTCGAAGCGGGGGCTCGCATTCTCGAGTACGGTGCCATTCCGCTCCTGATGACCGGCGCCCTCAGTGCTCTCGAATATGACGTCAGCGCTGTGGATGTAGCTCCCGGGCGCTTTTCCCGAGCCATCGCACATCTAAACCTACGGGTTGCCCAATGCGATGTGGAAACCGAGGCGGTGCCCTTTGCCGACGAATTCTTCGACGTAGTCCTCTTCCATGAGCTCTTCGAGCATTTGAGAATCAACCCGGTTTTCACTCTGAGGGAGGTCCATCGAGTGTTGCGGCCCGGCGGGCTGCTACTGCTCTCGACTCCCAACCTCCGCTCCCTAAGGGGGATTCGAAATCTGGTGTTTCGTAACCAGGGTCATGCGGTCTCTGCCGGCGTCTATGAGCAGTACGAGAAGTTGGAGTCCTTGGGTCACATGGGCCATGTGCGGGAGTACACGACCCGGGAGGTCGCCGACTTCCTGACCCGCATTGGCTTTCGGATCGTTCGAGTGATTTTTCGAGGCGGCCACGGCAAAGGCCTGGTGGGGGTCGCAGAACGGTTAGCCCCCAGCCTTCGGCCGTTCTTCTCCCTGGTGGCTGAGAAAGTCGAGATTCCGTGACTCCCTCTCCGCTTTCTAAACAGATCGAGCGGCGAATTTTCATCGTCGGTGTTCCTCGGTCGGGAACGACGTTGGTCCAGAGCCTCCTAGCAGCTCACAGCGAGCTGACCTCCTTTACGGAAAGCCATTTTTTTGATCGGTACTTTACTCTTTTCCCTGGGGCGACGATGCCGATTCTGGTGCGCAATCCCACATCGAGAGTGCAAGAGTTTCTAGGAGAGAATGACGAGGATCCAACCGAGGCGGCGGGTTGGTTGCAAGATCGATGGCCTCTTGCTGTCAAGCCCTTCCTGCCACTCCAAACCCGGTCGGTGGGGCGGAAGCTCCTCGGGGTCTTGGATGAATTGGCGCTACGCCGGGGCCAGAGCGGTTGGGTTGAGAAGACGCCGAGACACTTGCGTTATATACCGTTTCTAAAAAGGTTGGTCGATACGACTTCCTCCACCTGCAGCCGAGTCGACTTCGTTCATGTCATTCGCAAGGGTTTGGAAGTGGTGGCCTCCCTTCACAAGGCTTCTCAGCATTGGGAGCGCTCCTACGATGTGACCACCTGTGTCGATCGGTGGAACGCCGATGTTCATTTTTCCCTCCGCCGAGCCGGTAATTTGACGGATCACTTTGTCTTCTATGAAGAGCTCACCGCTCGACCGGAAGAAACCTTGCGGCAGCTCCTGAGCCAGCTCGGATTAGAGTGGGAACCAGAGATCCTTCAACGCCAAGGTGATGAATCCCAAGGCCTGGTCACCCGGGATGAAACTTGGAAGGCAGGCATCGACCGCAGCATCAGGCCATCGGCGACTTCCCAACAATCGCTAACCGAAGAGCAGCGAGCCAGGGCTCTCCGTTCGCTCCGTCATGAACACTACGAAGAACTTGTCGAGCGGGTCTTAGCTCAGGGATAGGAACCCGACGATCGTGAGTACAGATCCTCTCATTTCAGTTGTGGTGCCGTTTTTTAACAGTGAGCGCCACATTGCCGCCTGCGTCGAGTCATTGCTGAGTCAGGAAGATGTTGGAGGGATCTTCGAGGTCATCCTGATCGACAACGGCTCTCAAGACGACTCGGCGTCCCTGGTGAAGCCCTACGGAGATCTCATTCTCCTGAAAGAGGAAAAGCCTGGAGCCTATGCCGCTCGCAACACTGGAATTCGTAGAGCCCGGGCCCCTTTGATCGCTCTGACGGACGCAGACTGCGTGGTCGATCGCCATTGGTTGCGATCCATCCGGGAGGGAATGGAGGACTCGGCCACGGGCATCCTGCTCGGCCATTGCCGGTATCACCCGCAGGCCTCCTGGCCCTTACTACTTCTGGGAATCTACGAGAACGCCAAGACTCGATACGTGGTGGAACGCTGTGGATCCGCAAACCACTTCGCCTACGCCAACAACATGGCGGTGCGGACCTCCGTATTCGAGGAGATCGGTCTATTCAAAGAGTGGAAGCGAGCAGCCGATAGTGAGCTGGTTCATCGGTTGGCCTCGAAACGCCCGGACTTGAAATTGAACTTCTTTCCGTCCATGGGGGTGACTCACTTGGAATTTCTGAGCGCTCGGGATCGGACCCGCCGGTTGTCGCTCTACACCCACACCAATTCGAAGATCGAGACCTTCCGAGAGCTGAGCTTCGGGCAGCGATTGGGCCTGGCCGGACATCTCCTAGGAAACCTTTTCTAATAAGTCGTAACCGAGTGGCGAAGGTCGAAGGTGAGTGGCGGAGATCGAACTTCGGGAGGGCTTGGTGGTCTCCTGGTGGGGCGAACTAGGGGGTGTTTTCCCCGAGTTTGGGTCTCGAGAGACGTTGCTGTCGGGTTATCTGAGAGGAAAATTCTGCCTTTGAAGGCATCTGGGCACACTTCGGCACCGAAGACCGTTATCGGAAATCGTTGTTTTGGAAGGTCTGGAGCTAAGATTCTTACCCAGGTTCTCTGTACTGGTCTATTTCCACAAAGGGGAGCCCTGGCGGGAAACTTCCCAAGGGAAATTCAACGGTCAGGTCACCACTTCGGAGGCGTTCAGCGGCGATGCGAAAGGCTTCCGTGAAGAGTCGGTAGGCTTCCATGAAACAGCGTCGGAGTTCTTGGGAAACGGTGTGGACCTTGGGTGCTGGGGAGGCCTCTAATTCTTTGGAGCGGCTGTGGGGATGTTGACGGAGGACGGCGCGGCGGCCCAGGAGACGGGTTCGTTCCTTGCGGCGGGAAGCGGCTGCTTCCCTTTCGATTTCTTTGATCAACGCGAGAATCTCTTCCTGACGCTTTTCCGGCGCTAGATTGGTCCAGCAGGGGAGTGGAGAGAGCTCGAGAGTCATGGCTTCTTCGAAGTCCACGAGGTGGACTTTCTCGGGGGGAAGTTTGCGCCGGGCTTTGTGCACAGCCGTTCGGTCGACCCAGACACCGTGGAGGTTGTTGCCATTGGCTAGGGCCTTCGCGGCATTGATTCCTGGCCACTTCATGGGGCTGTCGACGAGCCCTTCTTTGGTGCCTTGACTCAGGAGGTACTTCAAACGCGGGATTTGGATTTCCTCGTCCCCATTGACTGAAATGCCGGAATAGGGACGAGCCCACAGCCTGGCCGGCCAATCGTGTAACAGACCTACCTCCCGGGCCACGTTGGATCCGACGAATTCCATGAAGGAAGAGATTTCTTTTTGGTTTCGAGCGCTGATCAATAGGTGTCCATGGTTGCTGAGGTAGGAACAGGCATGTACGCGGACGCCATATTTGCGTTGAGCCATGGCCAGAACGCCGATCACGATTGCATTGAGGCGCTTCGAAGGGCGAAGGAGGCGGCGGCCTCCGAGACATCGGTGAGAAATCTCTACGAGGGCTGTGCCGTTGGGACCTGTGGGTGCAAAGCGTAGTTTATGGGGCATGCCTACTAAGAACGGAGAACGGATAGGGAATCCTGCAAGGGGCGAGAAGATTGTTGAAAAAGTGGGTCTCTCGCCCCTTCGGCAGCCGAATGTCGGGGAGAAAGTGGATCTCTCGCCCCTGCGGCAGCCGAATGTCAGGACTGCCTCGGAGGTCTTGGAGGTGGGGCCTACGGTTCGTCTTCTAGTAGTTCTTCAGCATCCGCCAGGATCTGGTCCTCGGCGACTCGGGCGAGTTCGGCGAGGGTTGGGTGAGAGAACATGCTGTCTAGGGGGAGGGCGATGTCGAATTCTTGGCACAGGTGGAGCATGACTTGGATGGCAGCGAGGGAGGTGCCGCCGAGCTCGAAGAAGTTGTCGTCGGCGCCCACCTTCTGGGCCCATAGCTCGCGCTGCCAGGTTTCGATGAGATATTCCTCTACGGGCCCTTCCGGGGGGCGATAGGGTCGCTTGGTGGCTTCTTGGCTGGTTTGTTGGAGCAACGCCTTTTCGTCGACCTTGCCGCTGATGGAAAGAGGGATTGTTTCGACTTTCCGCAACTGGGCTGGGATCAAATGGGGAGGAAGGTGTTCTCGTAGATGCTCCAGGAGCTGTTCTTGGGATACCTCCTGGGAGGCAACGTAGAAGGCCTCGAGGGCCACAGGTTTTGGCCCTCCCGAAGTTGCTGGATGTGATTCCCTCGGGGCCATTCCGTCGAAGGTGGGAGTTTCTGAGGCGGGGCGATTGGGGGCATAGCCCACCTCGGCCATGGTTTGACGCACATAATCGAGGTCGATGTTGTCGTCGAGCTCAGCCAGGGCTTCCTGTCGGGTCTTGTGACCGAGACGCACATCCCAACTATAGGGAAGGGCATAGTTATGGAAGCCCCGTTCTCGTTTGTGGATGTAGATGCCGGCGTCGTTGATCAGGCAATTGGTGGATCGGCCGGTGTCCTCCGGCCTCACCCAGGGGACTTCCCGGCGTAGGTAGGTGAGCACTTCCTCGAGACCGACATCGTGGTAGCGATAGAAGTCGACGAATTGGATCTGGTCGAAGATTCCATCGTCCCGAAAGATTTCTACATCCAAAGAACGGAAAACTTCGTCCTCGACCCGATGGTAAGCCTTCCTGGCGGCCAGAACAGTGGCGTCGATGTCCTCCACGCTGTGGCGATCCTGGAGAAAGACCTCTTCCGTCAATCGGGTTTCGAACATCTGCCCCCGGGACAGGCCGGTGACGATGATGGGGATCTCCAGCTCTTTGGCCCGCTTCAGGCTCAAGGTGTAGATGGTCTTGAAGCAGCCGTTACAGACATTGGAAAAGCGCATCAGGCTGTCTCGAAAGATAGCGCTCATGGCGGGTGTGGAGGCGAACTCCACCGGCACTCCGAGCTGGCCGGCTACTTTGCGAATATTCTCTTTGGCTCCCTCGGCGATGTAACCGTTATCGAGGGTGAAGGCGTAGACGGACAGGCCCATTTCGACCAATTGGCAAAGGGCGTAGGTGCTGTCCTTGCCGCCGCTGAACAGCATCATGCAATCGAATTTGGGCTGGTGAGCGCGGGAAGATTGCTCGAAAAGGGCAACCAGATCGTCCATCGTCCTGAAGTAGGCCTGGGCCTTTTCTTTGATGGACTCATAGGAATGGCAAACGCTGCAGACGCCAGCGGAGTCGAAGGTGGCTCGGGGGTAGTTGGAAGGCAGGCCACATCGGGTACAGCAGTGAATCTCGGCTGCTGGCTGGGCCGTTGCCCGTTGAGAGCTGCGCCCTAAGCCACGACCTAAGTCACGTCTGGCCACGACGGCGCAGTGCTCGATGCCCGGTAGAGAGAGCAACGCCGACTCGATCTCGCCGGGCTCGATGCGGAAGCCAGAGATCTTGAGTTGCCGATCGAGGCGACCGAGGAACTCCAATCCAGGAGAAGTCTCCGTCGAGGCTTCCTCGGGGTTTTCCTCGGGGAATTCTTCAGGGGCTGGTAACAGCCGAACCAGATCCCCGGTGCGGTATCGGCGCTGTTCCGGCCCCAGCGACCCCGGCGGCCCCAGCGACCCCGGCGGCCCTAGCGACCCCAGCGACCTCGGCAGAAACCGTTCCGCGGTGAGCCGGTCGAGGCGGTGATAGCCCCGGGCGAGGCCGTAACGGGAGATCCACAGCTCTCCGGGTACCCCTTCCGGAACCGGGGACAGAGCCTCGTTGAGGATCTCCACCTGGACGTGTTCCGCCGGTAAGCCGATGGGCACGCTGGGGGCGGTATCCCGCCTCGGATCGAAGCGATGGGCAACGCAACCCACCACGGCTTCCGTTGGGCCGTACTCGTTGGTGACCTCCACCTGGTTCCCGAGGCGAGCAGTGATGGCCGCCGCTAGCTGGGAACGGAGGTTTTCCCCTCCCACCACCATGCGGCGGATTCGCGAGCCTTCGAGGCCCAAGCCCAACAGCAGGGAAAGATGGGAGGGAGTGAGCTTGATGAAGTCCACGGCGTTGGCCTGAGCGACATCTACCAGCGCGGTGTCTACCGGTCCTGGGGATTCCGGGTAGATCTCCAGGGTGCCTCCGGTGATCAGGGGCAGAAAGAGGCTGGTCACGGTGAGGTCGAAGGCTAGAGAGGTGAATAGGGGAAAGGTCAGCTGGTCCCCTCGAACGTATTGACGGGCCGCCCAACCTAGATAGTCGGCGAGGCCACCGTGCTCGATGAGGACTCCCTTGGGCTGGCCGGTGGATCCGGAGGTGTAGATCAGGTAGGCCAGGTCCTCCAGGCCCGGGCCCAGAAGGCCATCACCCGATAGGCCGGCACCCGGAAGGCCGGCACCCGGAAGGCCAGCACCCCCTTGTGCTGCCCGCTCCGAACCTCGCTGAACCGTCTCGGCAATGACCAGGGTGGGGACGCTGGTCATTGCGGCGGAGTCTGCCAATCCCTCTCCGGTGAGTACCAGGCGAGCACCGGAGTCCCGCAGGAGGTGATCCAGGCGGGCCTGAGGGAGGGAGGGGGCGATGGGTACATAGGCAGCCCGGGCCCGCAGCGTGGCGACGATAGCGACAACGGCGTGGATGGATCGCCGGCTGAGGATCGCGACTCGGTCCCCGGGCTCCACCCCCTGTTCGATGAGCTTGGCCGCCAGAGCTTCGGTTTGCTCCCAGAACGCCGCAAAGCGAAGCTCTTCATTCCCCTCTCGCAGTGCCACTCGGTCAGGGGTGAGATTCACCTGAGCGTCTATCAGGGCGATGACGGAGCGGTCCGGCGTGGGCATGGATCTACCCGGCGGGGAAGACGCCCGGTGGAGGGAAATCAGCCCTTGCTGTTCTTCCGGGAGCAGCATTTCCACCGCGGCAACCCTTTGGTCCGGGTCTTCTAGGAGCGCCTCGAGGATCTTTTGGAAGTGCTTTTGGGCCCGAATCCGAAACCCTTGTGGAAGGGCTGCTTGGTTGAGGTCGAAGTGCAATGTATAACGACCTGAGCCAGAAAAGTCGTGGACCTGAAGTCGTAGGTCGTGAACGCTGTCTCCGTGGCCAGGGTGGACCCAATCCACCTCCGCGGGGAGGCCCGCAAACGGCCCGAAGGAGCCAGGGAAATAGTTCAGTACGATATTGCTCGCGGTAGAACCGGAAGGGGAGCTCATGCCCGGGAGGCCATGACGCAGCAGCAGCATCGACTCCTCGAGACATTTGGCTCCCAAGGATCGAAAGGTGTCCTGGGAGTCGACGGTGATGGCGAAGGGAAACACCTCGATGAAGAGACCGAGGGCAGCCTTGGCCTCCGCGGTGGGACGGCTCGCCACCGGGGTGTCGAAGCCCAGCTGGTGGTAGCCGCTGATTCGGTGGAGCCAGCTCACCAAAACAGTCGCCCACAAGGAGAATCGGGAGAGGTCCGGGGAAAGGCTCGAAAAACCTTTTTGCTGAGCTAACGAATCAAAAGCTCGGGCCTGGGATTCGGTCAGCTGGACGGTGTAGCGAGTGCTCGCCGTGTGACTGCTTGCCGTGTGACTGCTTGCGGTCTGATTGCCTTCCTTGCCATGACCGTAGAGGGGAAGTCGCCTCCCTAGCTCTTCTTGCGTGGGCCCTTCTTGCGTGGGCCCTTCTTGCCGCGTTTTCCAGTGCTCGCTAGCCTTTTGACGGTCCCCAGGTCTCGTTTGTTGGCTTCTCGTGAGCACTCCGGCTGCCGTGGCGTAGTAGGACTCGACAGGAGGCTGAAGAGGTTTTGACGGATTTTTCCCGAGGTCGCCAGGGGAGCTGCCTGTGGGGGGACCAGAAGCGAGCAGAGCTTGGTATTCCTTCCCCACTGCGGTGTAGAGCAGCAGCGTCGACCAAGCGTCCGTGACCAGATGGTGTTGGTTGAGGTACCAGCCGGTTTTTCCGTCTCCCAGGTGAACGAGAACGCTATCGACCAGCTCTCCGGTGAGGGGGAGGGCTTGGGCACTGCGTTCCTGGCACCACTGGCGAAACTCTGCCTCTGGGTCGGCTCTCGAGGCAAAGTCGAGAACCGCCGTGGCTGGTCCGGTCCCTGTTAGCTTGGTTTCTGTGAGCCCAGCTCCTGCCAAGACCTGCCCCGCTTCACCCTCCGCGGGCTCGAGAATGCGAGTTCTCAAGGCATCGCTGCCATCGGCGACTCGCTGCCAGGCTTGGCAGAAGGTGTCCCCGTGGAGCTCCGCCGGGAAGACAAAGGCGAAGGCCATGTTGTAGAGAGGGTTTTCCCCCTGGAGCTGCTGACCGACCCAGATTTGCATCTGGCTGTGGGTCAGCCCCTTCGGGAAGCCGCCGCCCTTTAGGGGAACTTCGCCTTGGGCCAAGGCACTCTCTTGCCGAGGGCTTTTAGAGTCCAAACTGGAGCCTGTAGATTCGAAATGAGCCATCTCGCCTTCCCGTCTGCCGCTTCGGTGGTCCGCCGATTTCCAGGCTGGCTATCCTCGTGTTTCTGCTGATTCCGGACTAGCGAGTGCCGAGTCTGTCGATCCCGGGTCCCTAGACGCGATGGATCGGAGGACATATTCCGTCAACACGACGGCGTTTTGGAAGTTCTCGATCACGAAGTCAGTTGGCTGGATGTGGATGCGGAACTCTTCCGCAACATAGGTTGCCAGACGCAATACCGCCACCGAGTCGAGGATCTCCCCGGACAGTAAGTCATCCTCCCGGTGCGCGGTGACGGGAGGGCTGAGCAATTCGGTCTGGATGAACTCCAGGATCCGTGCTTCGATTTCCTGAGGGCTAAGGCCTGTTCGGTGGTCCGTCACGATGGTCCTCTATCCTATGTCGTCAGCCGTTGTCGCAGCGTGTTGCGGTCAGTTTTTCCGGTAGGGGTTCGAGGTAAGGAGTCGAGGATGGCGATACGGGAAGGGATCGCCTGCATGGGGAGGGCCTTCTTCAGCTGGGATAGGAGCTCCCGCTCACCGCCATCACCGGCATCACCGGCCGGTGCGTCCATCCCCTCGGGTCGGCGGGAAGACAGCACCACGGCCGCCTGGATCGCCAAGCTGCCCTCGCCGTCGGGGACCGTCACCACGGCTCCTTCATTCACTCCATCGAGGGATAGCAGTGCTGCCTCGACTTCCTCTAGCTCGACCCGAAACCCCCGAACCTTGACCTGACGGTCGGTGCGGGCGACGAAAGCCAGCTGGCCGTCTTCGCTCTCCCGGACGCGATCTCCGGTGCGAAAGTAGATCTCTTCGAGGTCGCCGGCTTGGGTCTGGCGTACCAAGGCGGTGAGATTTCTCTCCGGGTCGCCCCAATAGCCGGACATGAGGGTCGACCCCCGAACCAAGAGCTCACCGGTCTCTCCCCTCGGCACCGGCCGCAGCTGTTCGTCGACCACGAGGGTCCCCGAAGTCGAGCAGGCTCGCCCGATGGGAAGAGGGTCTCCTGGAAGAGGATCTTCCGTCACGGTTGTACCCAAGTCGCTTGTACCCAAATCGCTTGTTTCCAAGTCACCTGTTTCTAAATCGTCTGTTTCGAAGTCACCTGTTTCCAAGTCACCTGTTTCCAAGTCGCGGGGCTGGGGCAGGTGGTAGTAGGTGCAGACGTTGACTTCAGTGGAGCCGTAGACGTGGCTGAAGCGGGCGCCGGGCAGCTGCTTCTGGAGGCGTCGTAGGTGCTTTTCGGGAAAGGTCTCGCCAGCGAAAAGAACCCACCTCAGGGCGCTGAGGTCTCGGGCCTCGAGGCTGCCGCGCAGGGAGAGCTGAACCAGGGCCGTCGGTACCGAGTACCAAACGGAGACCCGCTCCTGTTCCAAGAGAGTGGAGAGGCTTCCGGGCATCATCAGGACCGCCGGCGTCAGGAGGACGGTGGCGGCGCCGGCCCGGGCGGCGGCATAGTAGTCAAAGGTAGCGAAGCAAGTGTGGTGAGAGGAGTGGTTGCTGAGGCGATCCTCGGCGGTCAAGGAGTACTCGGCCGCTGCCCATTCCACGAAGCTCAGGGCGCTGCGATGGGTGTGCTGAATGAGCTTTGGCTCTCCCGTGGAGCCGGAGGTGTGGAGGATGTAGGCCGGGTCGAGGTCGATGACGTCCACCGGCGGTGGCTGGTCGCAAGCTTCTTCGAGCACCGTCGGCCAAGGAATGTAGTGGCGACTTGCTAGTTCTGACTGGCCTTCCATCTCCTCGTCCTGGGGCTCGAGACCGACGATGTGGCTCACCTCTGGGCAGGCGGCGAGAGCCTCCCGGGCGACGGCGCCCTTCCTCGGTTCGGTGATCAGCCTCTGGGCTCCCGTGGCTCGGAGGATGCGGATCACCTGCTGCGCGGGAGATTTTGGATCGATAGGCACCAAGATCCCTCCGGCGGCGGCGATGCCATAGAAGCTGATGGGGACCTGGAAGGTTCTGGTCAGCAGCACCGCGACCCGGTCTCGCTTCCGGAGGCCGGTTTCCAGCAGTACCCGAGCGAGACCGTTGGAGCGGCGGGCGAGCTGCTGGTAGAGCAGCGATTCGCCACCGCAACGCACCGCCACGGCTTCCGGGGCGCGCAGGGCCGCTTCGTCGACGAGGTGGTTCAGCAGCCGCGCCATGGCCCTCTCCCGACGGGTTCCTCCAACCCCATCAAGGGATCACTTTCTGCACGGCGGAAGGCAGCAGCTCACGGATCGGCAAGTCCACATCAAAGGCCCTTTCGATCACCCAGGCGCTGGAGACCAGGATCATCAGGACCGCGGCGACGGGTAGCACGAGCTTGCGGTAGAACCCTTGGCGCCGAAGGAGAAAGAGGATGGGGACCAGGGCCGCCACGATGACGATCTGGCCGATTTCGACCCCGAGGTTGAAGGCCAGCAGGGAGAGACCGAGATGCTCCCGCAGGATGCCCATTTCCGAGAGGGCTCCGGCGAATCCGAAGCCGTGAAACAGACCGAAACCCACCACTATCAACCAAACTCTGCCGCGGAATACCGGAAATAGGAGGTCCGCTGCGGCGATGGCGATGGAGCCAGCGATGATCACCTCCACCAGCCGCCCTGGGAGGTCCACGACTCCTAAGGAGGCCAAGCTGAGGGTGACGCTGTGAGCCACCGTGAAGGCGGTGACGATTTTCACCACATTGACCAACGCCGGAGTGAATCTCTCCACCGGCTGCCATTTCCCGTCTTCCCGTCTCAGCACCGCGGGAAGCAGCAAGGCGACCAGGAAGAGAATGTGGTCCACCCCTTCCCATATGTGCTCGATCCCTAGGCGAACGACGGCGAGGAATCCCTTGAGGCGCCCGGTGGTGGTGAGATCGAATTCCTGCCGCCGGGAGTCGGGGCCGAATACGGCGGAGATACGGTTCTCGTTGGCGAAGGTGCCGGTGGCCCAGTTGTGCTCCACGAGGAGAAAACCGCGATGGTCCGGCTCTTCGTCGAGCAAGACCGAGTAGTCGAAGGTCAGGGTTTTTGGTACTCCCTGGAGCCCCCCCAGATCGAACGATAGCAAGGCATAGCCGCCGTTGGCGTCGAGAACCCGATGCTCGGTGAAGTCGATGGAAAGGGGGCCTTGGGGTTGGGAGATACGGACGTGCTGGAGATAGTAATCCTGCAAGAAACCGATCTTCTGGTCCAGGTTGGCGGGCGTGATTTCGAGCTCCGTACCGGTAAGTTCCAGGGCGTGATTGAAATCCGAGAGAGCGACTTCGAATCGACCGGTGACGGTGTCCTGGTAGACTTGGAGATAGAGATAGCTCTCACCGATGTTGTGGGCGTGAGCAGCTTTCACCGAGGTCAAAGCGAAGATCACCCAAAGAGCAGCCAAGAGGACTCCCCGGAGAGGGCGAATCAGTCTCGTCGTCGACTGCTGAAGCCCTGGTGGATTCGATTTCCGGGTCTCAGAGGCACCCGTGGTTGCCGGCTCTTCTAGTCTCATCATGGTCGATTTCACCCTGCCTGATTTCGTCATCTTGGTGTGGCCGTCTTCAATGTTTCCATCTTCCGGGGGCCGTCTGCTCATTCCCTACCCTAGGCCTCGCAGCCCGGCGATGAGGTTCCTCTGAATTTCCGATGTACCCACGTAGAGAGTCGTTGCGAGGGCGTCCCGAAGCTCTCGTTCGAGCTGAGTGTCCACCAGATAGCCGTAGGCACCAAAAATCTGCACGGCGTTGCGACAGCTGGCGACGTAGGCCTCGCTGACGGCGAGTTTGGCAAGGGCCGACTCTCGGGTGGCGGTACCGCGTTTCATCCGTTTCCAGGCAGCTCGGTAGAGCAGCAGTCGAGCAGCTTCGAGCTCCAACTCCATGTCGGCGAGGCGGTGGGAAATGGATTGGTTCTTGCCGATGGGCCGCCCACCCACGGTGCGCTGCCGGGCGTGGGCGACGCAGCGCTCGAGGATCCGCTCCATGACGCCGATGGCCGGAGCCATGACCAGCAACCGTTCGACGTCCATGGTGTGGTTGAAGACCATCGCTCCGGAACCCACTCCTCCCACAACCGCAGATGCCGGGACCCGGCAGTCCTCCAGGAAGACTTGCGAAATGGGGCTGGTGCGCAAGCCCATCTTTTCCATGGGAGGCCCTACCCGCAGCCCCGGTGTATCCGCTGGAACCAGGAAGCAGGAGAGGCCGGCGAAGCCCGTGCCGCCGGTGCGAGCGTAGAGGATGAACAAGTCCGCCATGGGCCCGTTGGTGACGAAAGTCTTGGTGCCGTTGAGAATCCAATCGCCGCGGCTCTCCTCGGCGGTGGTGGTCAGGGCGAGGGCACTAGAGCCGGAATCGGGCTCCGTGATGCCGGTAGCGCCGATGGAACGGCCAGTGGCGAGGCGCGCCAGCCACTCTTCTTTCTGGGCTTGGCTGCCGAAAGAAGCGAGGGGTCCCTCGCAGGATGCGGCATGGGCGGCGACGGAGAAGACGAGGCCATTGTCCCGGGCTCCATAGCCGATGCCTTCCAGCACCGCGATCGCGGACAGCAGATCTCGGCCGCCCCCTGCCCACTCGGCGGGTACCAGCAGGCCTTGCAAACCGAATTGCCCGCAGGCATCCCAAAGGTCCCGGGAGAAGGCCTGGTCACGGTCTCGCTGGGTCGTACCTTCCACCAGGTGCTGGGAAGCAAATTCCACGGCGCCACGGCGCAATTCCAGTTGGTCTTCGGTCCAGTCGAAGTTCATTCACTCTTCCAGGGCCATTCACTCTTCTAGGGGTTATCGGGGGCGGAAGGCTGTCTCCGGGTCGGTGCTGGCCAACCGCGCGAAACGCCAAACGCCGCGAGAGCATATTACATAAGCGCTTCTAGTGTTCCTGCTTCTAGTGTTCCTGCTTCTAGTGTTTCTGCTTCTTATGGCCCGGCTTCTAGTGCCCCGGTGCCGACGAGCCTGGATTTCGAGGCGGATCCTCCGGAGTCGGGGTCAGGTCGACGAAATCGAAGGCCGCGGCTAGTTGGCGAGAATCTCCGACTCCTTGGTCGGGGGCGCTTGGAGATTGGCGCCAGGCGAAGTCGAAGGCCACCAGATAGATTTCCCGACCATCGGTCATCGCAGGCAGGGAGATTTCGTTCCATCCGGGATCGAGGCTAACCTGGGCAAACGGCCGGGAGTTGACCTCGATGGCTACGGACTGGGCCGGCTGGTCAGGGCTGGGAAAGGGCATCAGCCGCAGCACGAGGCGCCGGGATTTCCACTTCGGCGGAGGCACCACGGCGATCTCTGCCCGCGCTGCCATGGCCCAGCGAAAGGTTCTGCCGTCGGGGGTTTTCTCCGGGTAAGACCAGCCTTTCCCGAGTAGCAGCTCCGAGCCGGTAAATTCTTGGCGAGTGGTCGATTCCCGCCGTTTCCTCACCACAGAGGCCAATTTATCCGGTCGGCCCGGTTGTTCCAGCAGGGCTTCGAAGCTGGGAGCGTAGTAGAGCTGAAGGTTGGCCAGTCGGCTCCGGAGAACTGGGTCGAAACTCTGTATCCAGGCTTGCAGATCAGGAGTTTTTCTGAAGCCGGCGGAGAGCACCCAGGCTTGGGGCCACCGGGCCAGTAATTGGGTCGCTTGGTCGAGGTCATAGTTGGCCGATGCAATTTCGATGTCCGACCCCATTTGCTCCAGGTAGTAGCCCAGACAGGTCAGTCCCCAATTCCCTCGGGTGATCACTGCCTCAGGGGGAGATCCCAGGGTATCGATGAGCTCGGCGACGCCGCGCCAATCGGGTTTCTCCAGGGATTCGGCCCGGGCGGTCTGCCAAATGGGAGTCAGCAGAAACACCAGAATCCCCAAGAGGAGAAGGTTGGCAACCCAGGGAAGATGTTTGCTCGGGTAGGGACGGCCCCGGAGCCTGGCGCCGAGTTTCCATGAGCGATCCCATAGATCCACCAGACCCACGGCGACCAGAAGTAGGAAGGCTGGTAAGCCCGCTGAGGTGTAGCGCACGTTGTACCAATGCTTCCAAAGCACTAGTGCGGCGAGGGAGCCAGCGATGGGGAGGAGGCACAGTCCTATCGTCCAAAGAGCTTTGCGGGGAGCCAGGCGCGCCAACCGAATTCCTCCCCAGGCTGCCAAGGCCAGGAAGAGGAAAGTGAGGCCATTGGTAGAGCCTCGATCCGTTCCCGAAACCGAAAGGCTCGCCAGCAGTCGGTCGAAGGCCTCCGGGGAGAGGGGTTGGGTAATATTCCACTGGGCGACATATTCGCCATCGGCCGGGCTGGCGGCGATGGAGCCGCGGAGCTCCTGGACCTGCGGGAAGAGCATCCAACTGAGGGCCAGGCCTGTGGTTGCTGCCAGGGCGAAGTGACGCCAACCTTTGTGGTCGAGTCGCCCTGAGGCTTCTCTTTGGGGCGTCCGGGAGCTGAGGAGCTTGCTTCCAAGGCCTTCGAGAATGGCAAGGCCGACGCAGGAGATCAGCACCGGAGTGGCCACGGCTCCCCAAAATGCTGTTGCCATGCACAGGCCGTAGACGCCGACCCGGATCCAGAGGCGGCGCTGATTCCGTTTCTGATTCCCATCCTGGTTCTGATTCTTGTGCCCCTTGAGAGCAAGCAACATCAACAGAGTGGCCACGAGCATCACCGCAGCATAGGGGCGGCCTTCCCTCGAGTAATAAACGTGCAGAGGGGATATCGCCAGGAGCACCCCGGCAACCACTGCGACCTTGCGGCTGCCGGTGGCCCACAGGCCGACCAGGAAGAGGACTCCCACGGTGGTCAGACCCGATAAAGCGGGCATGAGGCGGACGGCGAATTCGCCGTCGAAGAGCTCGAGAGCCAAGAGCTGACTAGCGTAGTAGAGGCTGCCGTTTTCCCGGTCGACGGAGACCCCGGTCAGCCAAGCGTGCCACGGCTCACCGGCGGCTTCTTGGGCCTTCTTGACATGCAAGATTTCGTCGAGCCAGAGAGAAGGCTCAGCGAGGCCGTCGAAACGGAGAAAGCCAGCCAGGCCCAGAACAGCGAGTAGGGCGATAGTCGACAGCCACTGAGGCTGATTTTGTAGGGGAGGTCTCGAGGTCGAGGCGGACACGGCCACACTCTAGTGGGATGGGGAAGGATTCTCAACTGAACTGGTCGTTCTGGCCATGCGGTTGGGTCCTACTTCGAATTCGCTCCGTCGGGTCGGTGCAAGGAGCCAACTCTGGCAACAGAAGCTGGCGGCACGGTCACGAACTCGCATTCGCTCAAACAGGTGCCCGTTTCTTTCCGCCTGCTTCCTCGCCAGAGTTGGGTACCTCCGAGCCTACGCTCATTTCAAAGTAGGACCCAACCGCATGGGCCGTGGTGCCCTATTTCGAATTCGCTTCGTCAGGTCGGCGCAAGGAGCCAGCTGGATTGCTGGAGGTGTTCGTTTTTAGATTTACTCTGTCAGGTCGACGAGAGGGGAAGAGCTAGAAAGGGAGGAGGGAGGTAGGGAAGAAGGCTCTCCGGGGACCCTTTTGGAGGGCCCCCGGAGGAGTTTTTACCCGCCGGGCTGGCGGGCTACCTAGTTATCGGTCGGTACGAGGGCGAGCTTCGTTCACATTGAGAGCTCGGCCACCCATGTCCTTCTGATTGAGGGCTTGGATCGCTTCGTCAGCGCCGTCGGTCATTTCCACGAAACCGAAGCCCCGAGGGCGTCCGGTTTCCCGATCGGTGATCAGGTTGACCGACTCGACGGTCCCGAACTCACCGAACATCGCTCGGATCTCGTCATCGGAAGCGCTAAAAGGAAGGTTACCGACATAAATTTTCTTCGACATAATTGACATCTCCTGTCCCGCGTAGTTTGCGGGGAAAGGTACATTTTGTGTTCGGCTACATAGCCGAAATTTACGGAATGACCTCCTAGGGAGCGTCAGATACTCGACTGCGGGAAGGGACGGATGTGACTTGTCGCTTCAGGCGGGGGGAGTAGCAGGTAGTCCGTCGGACCAGACCGTGTCTAGACAGTATCAGGTTTTGATCAAAGAACCTAATTCCATCCCTTCGATTGGACCCCGGCCTCCCTCTCGATACGCCCCAGAAAGCCTATTCAGCCCGCAAGGAGACCATGGGGTCGACCTTCGAGGCTCGCCTGGCCGGTAGGTAGCAAGCCGCGAGGCCCACCAGCACCATGATCAAGGCGACGGCCAGATATGTGCCGAAGTCAAAGGCATCGACCCCAAAGAGCAGGCTGCCCAAGGTACGCGTCGCCAGCAGAGCGAAAATAGTACCGATGGCGATGCCCACTGCCAGAACCTTGGCGCCTTGGCCGACCACCATGAGTCTCACCCGAGACGCTGCTGCACCCAAGGCCATCCTCACGCCGATCTCGCGAGTGCGTTCAGCGACCGCGAAGGAGAGAACCCCGTAGAGGCCGATGACACCCAGAATGAGCGCTAGCACCGAGGCGATCCCTAACGTCAGCATGGTGAAAGAGAGCTGCTCCATGGACCCCGCCGCCAGGTCCTCCATGGTGTACATGCGGTACATGGGGGCGGTGGGAGCGACCTGACGCACCAGGGAGCGAATGTCGGAGGCGATCCGATCTGCCCGGGGAGTCTTGACGACGTAGGCCGGCGAGGAGAGAACCCAACGATCCTCCGGATTGCCCACCAGGGGAAAGTAAACCGTCGGCTCGGGGGCTTGGCGGAAGTCATCTTGGAGAACGTCGTCGACCACACCCACCACTTTTTCCCAAGTTTCAGCACCTTCTATCTGGAGGCTCTGTCCGATGGGGTCTCCATCGGGCCACAGGAGATTGGCCGCCGAGCGGCTGATCACGACATTGCCCAATTGGGAGATATGGTCTTCCTTGACGAAGGTCCTACCCTTTTGAACTTCGATGCCCATGGTCTGGAAGTAGTCGCCGGCGGAAAAGGTGAAGCTCAACAGGGTTCCTGCGTCCTCTTCCTGGACTGTCGCTTGGGTCCGAAATCTCTGGCTTCGGACGCTTTCGTTGAGGGGCACATTCTTGATGATTCCGACCCGCTCCACCCCGGGCAGCGCTGCTAGCCGTTCCATGAAGTTCCAATGGAATCGAGCATAGGAGGGGGCATCCGTGAGGTCCGCCCCTTCCGGAGCGATCTGAAAAGTGAAGATGTCTTTGGTGTCGTATCCCGGGTCAACTTGGCGGAGCCGGTCGAAGCTTCGCAGCAGCAGGGCTGAGCCGACCAACAGCACCAAGGCCAGGGCCGTCTGGCCGACCACAAGAGCGTTGCGGCCCAGGTGGGAACGCCGACTCGATCCCCGTCCGCCTTCCCGCAGCCGGGCCAGCCTAGGAGCCGAGGAGCGAATGGCGGGCACCAAGCCACAAAGAAAAGCAGAAACCACACAGATTCCAAAAGTGAACCACAGGGTGGCAGGCTGGACGGCAACATTTCCCAAGCGAGGGACGTTGCCCGGAGCAGCGCTCAACAGCAGGGGAATGCCCACGGAGGCGAGAGCCACCGCCAGGCCTCCGGAGAGGCCAGCGACCACCCCGGCCTCAGCCAGTTGCGAGAAGATCAGGCGTCCCCGAGGGGCGCCGAGGGCCCGACGAACGGCCAGCTCTCCATGGCGCCGTTCAGCTCGAACCATGAAGAGGTTGGCGACGTTGGCACAGGCGATGATGAGAACGATGGCCATGGCCCCTAGAAGGACCCACAAGGGGCCGGCAACGGAGCCCAGGAGCCGTTCTTCGAGGGGTTGGATCACCGGGCGGAACTGTTCGATGATGCGAGCGTAATTGGCGGAGCCACCGAACCGTTCCGGCAACTGCTGAGCCAAGCCCTGGAGCTCGGCGGCGAGCTGCTCGGGTTTGACACCCGGTGCCAGAAGGCCCACGAAAGGTTGGCCGAATCGCCCCGTCCGGAGCTCCTCGCTCCGCACCACGTTGGGGAACCACAGAAGAGTTTCATCGTTGGGAAACCAAAAGTCGGCACCCATGACCCCGATGATGGTGCGATCCTCGCCGGCCACCGAGTAACTTTGGCCGAGGACCTCCGGGTCGGACCCGAACCAGGTCTTCCACAACGTATGGCTGATCACCGCCACTTGCCCTTCGTCCTCAGCAACCGGCAGCCGGCCTAGAACGGGCTTGGCGCCGAGGGTGCCGAAGAGGGAGGCAGTGGGGGCTGACATTCGCACCCGTTCGATGCGGTCGCCGGCTCGCAAGGTGCTGGTGAAGGAATTGAAGGTCGAAATATTTTCCAGCAGCTGGGATTTCTCACGGAATTGCAGCAGGAACTCGATCGCCAAGGGAAACTGTGCGGGCATATCTGTGCCGGGAGCGGAACCGGCTATGTGGACCAAGCGGTCAGTGTTCTCAAAGGGGAGCGGGTCGAGGAGCACCGTGTCGACGACGCTGAAGATGCCAGCGTTGGCCCCGATGGCGAGGCCTAGGGAAAGCACTGCCAGGATCAGAAATCCTGGTGTCCGAACCAGAGAGCGGAGCGCCTGCTGAAAGTCTTTCGTCCAATCCCCCATGATGACTTCCCTTTCTCAGCTGTTTTTGGTGATCCACGAGCAGCGCTCCAAGGCCGATGGTGTCTTCTTGACCAGAGTCGCTGGGAGCCACCGCTGCATTTGGACTTAAGTAACCTAACGTGAAATAGGGGAGAGAAGTTGCAATTTGGCCGGAAGTTGATGGGTTTTGGCAGAATCTCTAGAGAGCACCCTTCCCATCTTCCATGCTGGGTAACCCTGAGGACGGTCTTCTTGGGGGAGGGGCGCAGTCTTCTTAGGCGAGGGAGTTCCGGGTCGCGCGGATCTCTACTCCGAAGGGAGCTGGCAGGTCTCCACCTCAAAGGCGGTGCCTCTGGCCCTATCCGCCACCGAGAGGGAGGCACCTGCTGCTAGCTTCCGAGCCATCGACAAGAGGAAGTCGTGTTCTTTCCGTAAGCTGTCGAACATCTCTCGTTCGAAGTCGGCACCTCGGGAAACCGGTAGGAAGGAGAGAGCCTGTTCCGCAAAGGGGATGACCTCATTGGCGTATTGGAGCAGAGGCACCTCTACCGAGCGGTCGGCAAATCTATCGGGATCAGCTGGCGAAAGGCCGCCGGAAACGTGGAAGCTATCTAGGCAAACCAGGCCTTCCGGCCGGTGCCGGACGCGGTAGTCCAGAACGCAATTGGGACAGGTGCCGAAGAGAGTACAGCCGTGGTAAAAGACCGGATCGAAGGAACGATGCGGGGAGCTCGGTCGGTACAGGGTAGGGCTGTGGTCTCCAAAAAGAGTCTGGAGGAGCCGCACCGAGCTTTGGTTGATTCCATAGTCGGTGTCCGGGTCGTCACATCCGGACAGGTCCTCGCCATGGACCAACAGCTCGACCTTGCCGTGGCTCGTGGCGTCTTCCCGGTCAGCCCTCGGGTCCGTCGAGCCGGAGGACCAATACTGGCGGACAAGGCGAAGGCGGAAGAGGGATGGGTTCATCGTTCCAGGTTCTCCATGGGGGGATTCGAGGAGAGCTAGGTCAAATATCGAAGACCACCGGGAAGTGGTCGCTCAAAACCAAGCTATCGATCACAATACAGGTGAAGGCTGCGCCACTTCTAACCATGTAGTCCAACTTCTTTTTCGACTTCCAACGAGTCGGCTTGTCGGGAGGACAGAGGTTGCCTGCCGGAGGCACCCAAGAAGGGGGCTCCCGGTTGTAGTCCCCGGCAGCATCCCAAGGGCCAGCGCCAATGGCTGCCGCGATGTTGGTTACCAGGCCCGGGGCGTCACCGCCTCCACCGCTCAAGGCATGGATGGAGAAGATGTTGGTGCCAGCCTCCGCCACTCCGATGGCAGGGCGACCGGCGGGCAAACCCGGCGCAACGTACCACAATCCCGCCGGCACAGCTTCCGAGACAATGGCCAGATTAACTCGATTTCCAGCAGGATCGGTCTGTGCCCAGAAAATGTTGTAGGTCGTCTTGCCTGGCTTCCAGGTGGAAAAACTCCAAACGAACCCGGCCGGAGGAGCCGCCAACCAAGGCGGGATGGGGGGCGGAGGAGCGGGAACGGCGATGGGAGGCAAAGGCCCGGCCTCCTGAAGGCAAAGCACATCTGCCTTTGCTTAGTTGAACAATCCGAGAACACCGGTGTGCCATTTACTCTGATGGTCGTGAGTTCCGCCTTCCATATTCCAGGTGATGACTCGGGTCATGGGGGCTCCTTTGGCTGTTTAGGGACGGGTTTTGTGGCTTTATTGATTATTTTACCAGGTCTATGATTTCTGTGGAGAAGGGAGGGCCGAGATCCTTTGTAGGCAGCGCGCGCGCCGCGCCTGGAAGGTCTTTTTGGAAAGTATTTCCCCGCAAGGCTCAATAAATCCGCTGGAAAACCAACTAACAGGTATAGAGGATCCAGAAACGAGGCAGTGGTGTTCACGGCTCTGAGGAGCTTCGAGGCTACCTAATCGGTCTTTGACAACTAAGGGAAGCGGAATGTCCCAGAATTTGAGGGTGGGATTGCGACGCCGAGGGATTCGAGACGACGTCCACCGTGATGCGAACCTGCGGGTGACAGATCTTCGGGTGTTCACTGCGACTCATTGATGATGGCGGAAGTTCCGAGCAGCCAGACCTCTGGTTCTGGCTCAGCCTGAGGCAGACCGGTTTGATGGGGGAACTGTTGAGTGCGATCTCCTTTTCAGTTGCTGTAGAGTCGTGCACTGTTGGTGAGAGGAAGAAGACTTTGCGGCAGTCGAATGAACAATCAGAGATAGGGAATGGGATTCCTCTCAAGACACCACCTGCAATGGAGCTGCGGGAGGGTGATGCCGAAGTTGCGGCACTCGAGTTCGTGAAATATCGCAGCAAGGTAGCTCGGCGGGCAGAGCCATTTCTCCCGACCCCAAACGAGCCTCAGGTCTCTGAGATTCGAACTCCGTGGGGAGGAGTCCTCGCAGTGATGGCAGGCGACTACATCGTCTCCGAGGTTGGCAATCCCAAGCGGCGTTGGCCGGTCAATCGGGAGATTTTCGAGAAGACCTACGAGAATCTTGAGAAGGGTCTGTTCCGCAAGAAAGTCGTCATCGAGATGATCCCACTGGTAGAGATCACGGGAGATTCGGATGCGGTGGTCAGGATTCACACCCGTGAAGGAGCCATCGAGGTCCGCGCTGGGGATTTCTATCTAGCAAGAGGGGTGGAAGGTGAACTCTACTCCTTTCCCAATGGCAAGGTAGACGGTGATCTCGAAGAGGCTTCCAGTTCTGAAGTTATTCCGCTGGCAAGTCTCCGGGATCCGGCCCCATGAGGAGGCGCATTTGTTCGGAGATTCGGGTGCCGAACATTCGGATCTCAATTCCCACCGATCAACGATCAGTCCTCTGTCGAAGAATAGTCCTATTCTCCCTGCTGCCCGTCATACCCTGAGACTGACGATTCCTCGAGATGCTCATTCCTGAAAGTAGCGACACCTTCCCAGGTCAAAATATAAAGGGGATCTCTAGAGGGGAAGAGGCCAAGGAAATAGGTGATTTCGTCCTTCCGCTCCGTGAAGAAGTAGGTGAGAGTTTGGACTCCGTCAACAGAACATTCATGCTGCGGGGATCCGAATATGGTGGTGAGCTCTGCCCGTGAGAGTCCTTTTCCAGGTCTTAAAATCTGTCCACTTCAAAGCGGCTCCCTGACTCTATATAAGGCGCTCTTGTCGCAAATGAACAGGCTCCAGCGCTTGTTAAGCTACCTAAGGTCGCAGCGAATATCAGGGCAAGGAGTTGAGGTTTGTTTCGGCTCATTGGTCCTGCCGTCGATCATTGGCTGCAAGGGGAGTAGAATCATTGATTCCCTGGGAATTTCAGCCGCTCTTGGAAACGACCAAAGTTGAAAACTCAGGCGCCTGGTAGAGAGTAAAGTACCTCCCCCAGGGGCGAGATACGTACAAATAGGTGATCTCCTGGTCTTTTCGGAAGCCCGACCTCTCTGTAAAGATAGTCGCAGCCATCTCGTTTAATAGTGATCTTGCTCCTCCGGTCTTGAGTAGACTCCGTCTTCAGTTCTGGGAACTCCTCGTCGACGATTCTAATGATTTCCGCCCGAGAGAGCTGAGGCTTTGAGCATTTCGACCCCTCCAGAGAGGTTGAGCAACCTGCTATGCAACCAGCGATAAGAAGTACCGTCAGTAGGTGGAGTCTCATGAGGTTTTTCGCTTTCGGAAGGAACCGTCGGAGAAGGGTGATCTTTGCGGTGTGTCTCGTTTCCTGCCATATGAACTTTGAGTCACTATCTCAATTACTCTCTGCTCTCCCTAGGAGACCGACTTCCGACTTTGAGGTTCGCATTCGCCCGTCAGGGGCCAGAATTCCGCCGATCGGTAGTAGCCATCGATCTGGCTCGTACTTCCTAGGGACGCGGCAGAACTGTCACTATTGTTGTAGATTCGCTATGCAATCCTTAGGTTGACAGACCGCTGCGTCAGCCTTTTGAGATGACCCAGGCTAGCAATGACCAACCACTACCTTGGCAGGTCAGTTGGCCACATCTAATTTCAACTGCAACTCCAGAGGTCCGGTCTTGCAGAGGTTCTCGGACTTGAGCAGTTCTACGTAGGTCAGGGGTCTCAGCCTGGTTACCCAGTACCCCCGAAGGGTTCCCTTCGAATCAAACTCGCATTCGTAACCGACGCGGCCCCAGCCGGCGCTACACACCAAGGGTCCGTTTCCTGGGCGAAAGCACCCGAAGGTCTTCGCCCCAGACTTCTCCGCAAGAGTCTCCACTTCGTCGGTGTCTAGACCGCAGCTCAGGCTTGACTCGAACTCAAGACGTTTGCCGGCCGAAGAGCATCCAGCTGCAACGAGAAACACTAGTCCGATGGTAATTAGTCTCATTGTCTTGGAGGTGAATCGTTCCACCCTGGGGCTTTGTAGGCACGAGCAGCGCTGGGAGGTTGCAGCCCGCACCGATTGGTTAAGGTTGCTGCAAAGGTATTGCTATTTGGGCCAAATAGACAGTACGTCGTTACCTGAGGATAGGCGAGCGCTTCTCGATCTACGCACCTCTCTTTGTCAAGGCAAGGATCTTCTTGGACTGGCCCGCAGTGTGTGTCGGGGTGATCTTTGGATAGATCGAACCAGTCATTGGACTCGACGCTAGCAATGATGGAGCTAGTAGCACAACGACGTGATTTCCTGGCGCCTCGAAGGGTCCGGTCTCGATTGGGGGGATGAAGCCCCCAGGTCCACACTTGGGGCGCTGTCCCTTCTCCCTTAAGGATCTTGACGTAGCAGTGTAGGCGCCCGAACGTAAAGGGTATTTTCTTGCAACACACCTGAACCGCGAGACCAAGGCTGTCAACAAAGACAGCCGGGTTACTTCGTGCATAGCTCATAAGGTTGATGTCTGCACTTAGTCCTAGAGGGTCTGACTTCTCATAGCGGCCGGCGCCGGTCAAGTACCAGCGATGAACGTTGTAATATTGCTCGCTACCAAAGTTTGACTCTTTCCAGCTGGAGTCGTCCCACTGACCGGGAAAGCGCAAGTCCACATCGGAGTCGCTTGCGGCTGAGAAATCCCCACCAAACGGTTCAAAGCCTCCGCTCCAACCTTCTACCCCGGCATCATTCGTCGCCACTACGGGCGTACCCAGATGATCCGTGGTCAACCAGGTAGACGACGCGGATCCCCCGCTATCCACACTGAGCTGCGCCACAGGTCTGCCAGCAAAATAGAGATAGGTCTTTGCCAGCTCCGTTGCCTGGCTCTCATCCTTCGACACCGCCATCAGTAGACCATCAGAGCTGTAGGTCGGCCGGGTCAACGGTTGCGGATCACATTTTATAGGGCCCGGGCCGGGGTCACCGCCGACGGAGGCGGTCCAGCAGCGGATGTCGCCGGTTTCGAAGTCATCGGCAAAGATGCCGGTGGCGGTGTTGGCGGCGGAGAGGGTGAGGAAGCTTCGGCCATCGTAGAGAAAGTCGGTTCGAGCATCGCCGGCTTGACGGGTGATGGTGGCCAGTCGGCCTTCGGCGTCGGAGGTGTACAGGATCTCGTTGGCACCTGCGGTGACGCGCTCCAAATGACCGGCGATGCCGTATTGGTAGTCGCGAAGGGTGACTCCGTTGATCTGGATCTCATCTAACACGGCGGTGTTTTTGCCAGAGCCGTTCTGGAGGTAGACATAGTCTTCCTGGGGGAGGGCATCTCGGACTTCGGAGAGGCGATTGCCGATCTGGTCATAGGTCCAAGTGCGGGTGCCCCAGGGGCCAGTGCCGGAGGTCAGAAAGTATTGAAAGTCTTGGTAGGCGTAGCCCCGGTTGTTGGCGGGGGTCTGGTTGTCGGTGATGCTGAGGATGTTGCCAACATTGTCGGTGGCGTAGGTCCAGTCCAGGAGTGTAGAGGCACCCGCAAGGTCGATGTGCGTGGGGAAATAGCGCTGATTGAAGCCGCGGGTTTCAGTGAGGCCATTGCCGAGGGTGAGGCTCGCCAGAGGGCCGGAGGGCTCATAGCTAGCCCCTGAGGCAATGGGTTGAGTTGGCTGGCCGGAGCGATCGACTTCGAGAGTCAGTTCTCGGTCGGCGAAGTCATGTGTGTAGTTGGCCATGACTCCTCCAGGATAACCGATATTTGCGCGATTGCCGTTATCGTCATATCCGAACGTGAGATCTCCATCCTGGGTTAGGCGGCCGAAGCGGTCGTAGGCGTAGTCGATGTCGGAGCTGTGGCGGGAAATCTGGGTGAGGCGACCTTTGGAGAAGTCTACTGCTGGATCGTCGTAGGTGTAGGTGGTGTTGAGATTGGTGGTGGGGTAGCTGACCTCGGTCACCCGGTCGAGCTCGTCGAGGCGGCGGGTGGTGACGATCTGCCGGGCGTCTTTGGTCTCGATGAGCTCGCCGTGCTCGTTGTATTTGTGGTCGGTGGATCCGGAGACGATGGAAGTTTCCTGGGTGAGGAGGTCCCGATCACTGTATTTGTAGACCGTGGGAGTGTCCTCGGCGTCGATGACTTGGGTGAGGTGGTCTTGGACGTCGTAGAGATACTGGGTAGTGGCGAGGCCACCACCGGTACCTCCCCAGCGCTGGCTGACTTGGGTGAGGCGATCGAGGGCATCGTAGGTGTACATGGTGGAGGGGATTTCGGTTTGACCGAGGCTGGGGTGGTTGGCGTCCCAGATCTTTTCCAGGTTGCCTTCGCAATCGTAGGCGTACTCGGTGGCGCTGCCGCCGGGGTAGAGGACTTTGTCCAGCTGGCAGCGGTTGGTGTAGGTGAATTCGGTGGTGGAGCGGTTTTCCCAGGCGGCGCCGTCCCAGCGTTGGAGGTCCTCGCGGATGCGGTTGCCGATGGCGTCTAGGATGTAGAAGGTGCGCTCTTTGGGGGTGGAGGCGTCGGGCTTGCGTTCGATGCTGATGAGGCGCCCGGCGAAGTCGTAGGTGTATTCGATGATGTTTCCTTTGGGCTGGGTGGTGCGGAAGAGGTCGCCGAATTCGTTGTATTCGTTGGTGGTGGTGAGGGTGCTAGGGCCGGCATGATTGGACGGGCCGCTGGCCCGGGCTGGGCTTCGCTTCGCCGCAGCGGCGCGGGAGCCGGCATCGGCGTCGGGATGCCGCGGCGCGGGCAGAACTCGGCCGGGGCCGGCCTCAGACAGCTGCCCGCTCATTTCCGCGGCTTCCCTGGCCGCTGCCGGGCGCCGCTGAGTCTGCGCTCTGGCCCGGCCCGGGCCAGCTCCGGGGGTGGTGGGTTGGGAGTGGGTGGCTCCAAGGAGAGAGGGTGAAGAAGAGGCCACGGGATCAGGAGCGCCGTGTTGGATGACGGAGAGGACTCGGTTGGCGTCGTCGAAGGTGGTTTCGGTTTTAGCGCCATTGGGGTCCATGATTTCGGTGCGGCGGTTGTAGTCGTCGTAGGTGAAGAAGGTGGTGCCGACCAAGGGGTCGGTGCGAGATTCAGCGAGGAGAGAGCCTCGGGCTGGGTCGTAGATGAAGGTGGTGACGTCGTCGGTGCTGTAGCCGGGAGGATCAATGGCCAAGGTCTGACCCTCTGGGCTCGGCGTGTAGTTGGTGGGCAAGGAGAAGGAAGTGACTAGGCCGTCAATGGATTCGAAGCCTTCAATACGCCGCTGAGTGAGGGCCCCTTCGGAGTTGTAGGTCATAGCGGTGATGCGTTCGTTAGGAGCTCCCTCTACGGATTCCTGGATGATGCGGTCAACCAAAGCTGGGAAGGTCGTGTTGTAGACCCAGGTGGTGGTGCGCTCTTCCGGCTCGCCGAGAGCTTCGGTGCGGGTGAGGACTTGGCCGTTGGCGTCGTAGGTCATCACCGTCTCGTGGCCGTTGGCGTCGGTTTCTTTGGTCGCCCGCAAGGGGTGATCCATGTCGTCGTAAGCGATGGTGGTGTTGGGTCCCGTGCCGCAACTGGGGCAGTCGCCGTCAAGGCCTTCTAAGCGAGGTTTGTTAGAGTTTTCGTCACGGCCAATGGTGTGGGTAGCGGAGTTCCCCAAGGGATCGATGACCGTGGTCACGGTAGGACTGACGGGGTTGTCGAAGACGTACTCCCAAAGATCGATGGCATTGGCTCCCAAGCGATCCGCGTCGCCCCGCCACAGGTAGGCGACGTTTCCGACAGCGTCATATTCCCAGGAGCTTTCGACTCGGCGGCCACCGAGGGTGCCGACCTTCTCCACCCGGGTTAGATAGCCTAAGAAATTCAGGTCTTCGTAGAAGAACTCCAGGGCGGTGCCGTCCGGATGGTCAATGCGGTCCAATAGGTCATCGGTCCAGGTGTAGGTCCAGGTGCGGGAATCCATGGCAGTCACGCCGACTTCCGTAATGGTTCTCAACTTGCCGGTTGGATAGTACGAAAAGGTTTCGGAACGGTCATCAGGAAAGGTGACGATTTCCAGCTGGCCCATAGCGTTGTAGAAAGCATTTTTGGCATTGCCGAATCTGTCGGTGGTGGAAATCCAGCGGCCAAGGCTGTTGAAGGCTTGAATGGTGCCATCGAGGCTTTCCAGCTCCCAGCCACCGGCGGTTTTACTCAGGGTGCGGTATTCGTCGGAGGGGGAGTTGGTTTGGTAGACGCCGCCGGAGAGGTTCGAGAATTTCCGGAAGGTGGAGAATTTGGTGATCAGCCAGGCCCGAGAGTTGGCGGCGTCCTCGATGATCCGTTCGGCGTAGTCGTGGGACCAATAGAGGCCCAGCTCCGTCCGCCAGGCAGCGGTGCCGGGCCAGCCATCGCCACCGGCTCCGCCGGCCAAGTAGCGCAGCTCGGCTCCGGGACCGGTGTTTCCCTTGCCACCGCCACTGAAAGCACCCCCATTGCCACTGGGGCTAGCAGCCCCGCCGGGGCCGCAGGAGTTGCACATCTTGCAGCCGAGGTCTCCCCCGCAGCCGGCGGGTGGCGGGTCTTTGCAGCCCAGCTCCCGTTTGAGGGTTTGGGCGGTGAGGCTCAGGCTGGGTACGTCGAGACGGCGCTCGCAGCCGGTAGCTCCTTTGCAGCGATAGACGCTCAGGGAATAGAGCTGGTGCTCCGGTTGGTCGAGGGTGTCGCAAGTCAGGTCAGAAACCTGAATGAAAGCCTGACCGGTATCTTCGTCGATTCCACCGCCGAACAAGCCGCAGGTGGAGATGGGCGCGGGGTCGCAGCCGGGATTGCAAGGTACGGTGGGAGTCGGCCCCTGGAACCAAAAGAATTGAGCCGGGGCGAAGATGTTGAACTCCTGGTGTAGGCCGGGCATTTCCAGGGCCACGTTGAGGCGCAGGGCACAGGTTTTGGCACTGGCATCGCAGCCCGGTGGAACGACCTCGTAGGAAATCCCATTGTTGACGGCCTGTTCGCAATGAAATAAACCCAGACATAGGTTGTTGTCGTCGGGCAGGTTGGGACCGGGGGTCCATTCAATGAAAGTTCCCGATACCGTGCTATCGGTACAGAAAACCCCTGCATCGGCGGTCTGCGGGGAGAGAGAAGAGAAAAGGACCAAGAAGAAGAGTCCCATGAGTACGATGGTTTTTCTTTTCTGAGCTGGTTGAGATGGCGTTTGTCTCATGGCGGCTCTCTCCATTCTGCTTTTCTTCAGAGAAGCCTTTTCTGGGGGGGCTTCTTCATGCTCATCTTCCTACTCCAAAAGAGTCACTTCCCTATTAGACACCTACGGAGCGGCTGGAATTCCCGTCACACCTTTCATAACGCGGTAACTAAGAACGCGACAAAGGTGGTCTAGGTGGGCTCATGGATAGAGAGATATCTCTCAAATGTGGCGAAACTCTCACCCCGCTGTGGAGAGAGTCGTTCATTTCCCGCTGTTGAGAAGTTGCCTCAGGAAAGAGAATGAGGACAGCAGGACGTGAGAAATACGCCTGGGGGTGGGAGCGAGGGGTCGGCGTGAAGGACTTGTATGCCTCCCAGGGCCTTCAAGCCTTGCCTGTAGTTTCAAGGAAGGTGACGGACCAGGCGCCGGACACTCGGGTACTGCCTATCCAGCCTACCCAGACCTGGACACTCGGGTACTGACCACCCTGCTAGGGGGCCGTGGAAGGGATTCGGTACCCGAAGCGAGTGACTCCAAGAGTACTCTCTAGCTGCTCTAAGAAATGGTCTGGCAGTGACTGCATGATCGGTTCCAAGCGCAGGACTCTCTGATCGTATACTTCCTGAGCTCGCTCGATTTCCTTCACCAGACTCAGCCGGGCGTCCTCTCCTGGCAATGCCCATAAAGTTGCCTGTTGCTGGTCAGCCAGCTCCGAAATCAACTGTTTGGCAAAGAGTCTCAACTCCTCGCTTTGTCTTTCCCACTCTTCCCAAAAAGGTTGAAGCTCTTCGTCGGTACGGGTTGCTGAAGCGAGAGAATCGCGGCTGAGTTCGACGGAACGCTCACCCAATCGAATCTGCTTCCTCCAGTTCACGAGCCTTAGTGCTTGAAAGAGCACCAGGATAGAAAGAAATGCCAGCCAATCGCGGCCCCAATGGTACGAGAAGGGGAGGGCTAGCAAGCCAACAACCATCACCAGGATAGTGATGCGTTCTGATGTCCTTAGCCTCGAAAGCTCTTTCTCTGAGGTCCGTAGGGCCTTGGCAGCAGCCGGTGCGATTCTGTGATCCTTGGGTTCCGAGGCATTGGCTTGCTTGGTGGGAGGGGGCAAAACTTGTTGTTCCTTGATGAAGAGAGGCTCTCTAATCCTTCTGGGTGCCCTGAAAGAGGGCTTAGAGAACTTGAGTGAAACGAAAGAAATCGTCCACAACTGGCTTGTTTAGTCTACACAAAAGGGTGGCAAGTGATCCAGGCTCGAGGGCCTTCAACTCTGGGGGTTGTGGCACCGGCTCCTGGCATCGCGAATTCCACCTTCCAAATTCCCGGTGTTGACTCGGGTCCTAAGGGCTTCTTTGGCTTGTAGGAGATGGGTTTGGATGCCTTTGTTGGCGATTTTTGTCGTATGTGTAAGTTACACGAGTGAGTCGTGACGGTTCCTGGACAGAATAGCTGCCGTGGAAAGCCCGAACCTTCGAATACTGACCATCCCGGATATTCGGGTGCTGACTACCCGGACTACCCGGACTACCCGGGACATTCAGGTGCTGACCATCCAGCTTCGATTGAGGGTACCGGTCCATCATCCCCCAAGCTCTTTCTAGTACACTAAGGCTTCAACTTCCTGAAGCCTGATGAAGAAACCTTTCGGCCCATTCGCCGCCTCCATCCTTGCGGCCACTTTCTGTGCCTTTGCCTTAGCGCAGGAACCTGCCCAGGGGCCAGCAGCATCTCCTGCTGCGAATGCAATCGAGCCTCAAGCCGAGCCAGCTTTGCCGGCCGCTGGGGCAGCGCCGGTGGGGCCGGGAGAGGTTGTGTCTTCAGCCTCGGCATCGGACCAAGAGGCTCCTTGGGCTCCTTGGCTGACCTGGCCATACCTCATCTCTACCCTGATCGGTATCTCAGGTCTCGTGCTGGGCATCCTCAACCGGCGCGATGCGCAGCGAAAAAGGGAGAGGGAGCTAGAGCTGGAGAGGCGGCAGACATTGGTGGAGGTGAACCAATGGCTGGCAGAGACTTGGGACCTTCTGGGGGGAAAGCCCGGTCTCGAGGCCATTACTAAGAGGAATCGAGATAAGGCGCAGCTGAAGAGAGCGCGCCACCTCCTCCAAGACCTGGTGCTGGTGAAGGCCCCGCAGTCTTCCCGGGGGCATCGCTATCTGGGTACCTACTGGTGGAGTCGAGGGAATTTTAGGAAAGCGATGGCTAGCTACTCCAGAGCCATCGAGCTGGACCCGGAGAACGCAGTTCCTTACACCAACCTGGGAGTTGCCCTCGCCGCCCAGGGGAATCCTGAGGAGGCGGAGGCTAGCTACCGCCGAGCCCTTGAGCTGGATTCGGAGTACGAGGTAGCCCACATCAACCTTGGAGTCGTCTTTGCCGACCAAAGGAAATTTGAGGAAGCGGAGGCTAGCTACCGCCGAGCCATCGAGCTGGACCCGGAGTTGGTGGAAGCGCATACGGGCCTCAGCTCTTCCCTCGCTGCCCAAGGCAAATTCGAGGAAGCGGCGGCCGGCTACCTCCAATCCATCGAGTTGGATCCGGAGAACGCGCATGCCCATGCCCAACTCGGACTTTGCCTCGCTGCCCAAGGGAAGTTTTGGGAAGCGATCGATGGCTACCGCCGAGCCATTGAGCTGAATCCGAAATCCGCCGCACCGCATAACAACCTCGGTCTAGCCCTCGCCGCCAAGAAACAGGTGGAGGAAGCGGCGGCCAGCTTCCGCCGGGTCCTCGAGCTGGAGCCGGAGTACCCAGAAGCCCACACCAACCTCGGTGTTTGCCTCGCCAAGCAAGGGAAGCTTGAGGAGGCCCTCGCCAGCTTTCGGCGGGCCTTAGGCCAGGATCCGGAGGATGAGGTCGCCCGCCAGTGGAACGCCCATGTGGAGGAGCTCCTCGCTCAACAAAACGCCACCCCCGAGGCGCCCAGTCCGCCGTCCCCTTCGGAAAGCTCCTAGTCGATTCTTCTCACCGGCCTTCTACAGCGACACCGCTTCCGCTTAGATCTCCCAGCGTCCGAAGTCGGTTCTGGCCCAGGGCAGAGGGCGGCGGTGCTCGCGTTCCAGAAATCGCCTCGCTTCTCGGGTTTTCTAGCCATCCTCGGTGCTTCGCCGGGAGCTCGACGAGGAGCCTAGGCTAGAAAGCCTTTCCGAATTCTTTTTCTAGAGACTCAACAGATCCCTCGAAAAAGCGGCTCGCCTTAGTAGAGGCAAAGAAAAAGGGGTTGGTGGTGACCCTGCGGCGAGAGCCTCAGGGTGCCTTGAGGATCTTTAACTAGTGAATATCAATGAATGGTTGCCTGGAGCGGTGAGGTAAGGAAGAGTTTCTTTGTCGGGTACTGAACCTACGAAACTTCCAGAGAAGGGAGGGGTAATGCCGCCAGCCGCCCCGGGTGGAATTGCGAAAGCTTGGCCTCATCCAAGAGTAGAGCTTCGCCGCAGGTCCTCGATCCACGAGCGTTTTCCGGCCAAAGATCCCGCCCGGCGGTGGAAACGTTGAAAATTCGTCCATCTATAGGGAAGGGACACCCAACTGGAGAGAGTTCATGAAGATTGATCACGAGTGGATCAGCACCAAGCGTTCGGAAAGCTCCAAGCTAGTCCAGCGCTTGCTCGTGCTGCGGCTTCTATTGCTGGCCCTCTCGTTGTGGAGCCTCAACCTGGCCGGCCAACGCATTGAAGATGTCTTACCGAATGACCCGAAGCTGGCCATCGAGCAGAACCGGCTGTTGAGACTGACTTTTTCTGCGACCCTGCACCCCCAGGTGACCAATAGGTACAAGGATTTTCGGAGGCAGGTGGACGAGAGCCCGGGTGCGCCGGCGTGGAAGGTGGAGCTGGTCAATAGCACCACTCAAAGGGAGATAGACCTAGTCACCTCTGTGCTGGAGACGGCCATCAAAGAGAGGTATGACTCTATCTTCAGCCTCAACCTGAAGATCCTCGGAAATACTCTGCCCATCGATCTTCGACTGAGTATTTGGTTTCTTCCCTTCTTGGTGTTCGGAATAGAAATCCTCATCCTGGTTGCCCGCTTGAAGCGCCGCTTCTGTGAACGTATTTTTGAACGCCTTGGTGACGATCCCGGTAGCGGGGATTTGAGTCGGCAAGATCTATTAGACAAGGCTCTCAGGACTCACCCGGAAGGCATGGTCTCGAAAGGTTATTATTGGGCCACCTGTGGACTGATCGGCTACGGTGTCTTTCTGATCCTGCGAACGTTTCCCGATGCAGAGCTCTATATTTGGGTGAATTTCTGGCTCTTCCTGGCCTTTTTGGGTTGGGTGTACTTAAAGAACGTAGAGGCCTTCTACGCAGCAAAAGTGGGAGAGGTTACCGGTTCTAGTCTTGACTCTCTCAGTTCCGTCAAGAGGTTCCCCGCCTTGCGAGGGCTAGCTCGCCGCTTCACCAAGCCGCTGCCGAAGATTTCCCTTGGCAACGCTTGCATTCTTCTAACCCTAATGCTGCCCATGTCCTGCACGGGCTGCGGAGACCTGGCCACGGGGTATGAAGCTCTAACGAATACAGAATCGACACTGTTCACAACCTCTCTGGTGTTGAAGGATGAATATTTCGATTTCGACAGTGACTCGAGCGAGGAGAGCACACCTATTCTTCCGTTTCTGGGCAGACCGGATCTCTTCTCGATCCTGCTTTACTCTTTCTTGTTGTGCCTCGTGCCCGTCAGTACGATGTTGCTCTTCTCCACTTATCGAAAACGATGGCCAAAGCTAGTCGGTTGGATGGGGGTGACCTACTCTGTGGCAGTGAGGTTAGCCCTCTTAGAGTTCGGATTTGGATTCCCTGTTATCCATGGAGTAGAGGAAGCCTTTGAGTATCTAGATTACACATCCGATCATCGGGGAGTCTTGGCTGGTGGTGTGGTGCTACTGATTCTCGTTGCCCTCTGGCTCATTCCGCTGCGATTCAAGGGTCTTCCCACCGAGGGTGGAGATGCCGTTAGAAGGCGCAGGGTAGGGGCCTTTTGGGCGGTGGGCGCCTGGATCTCTCTTTTCTTTTTGACCTCTATGGCTGGTTCCCTGGATGAGTTTCTTTGGGGCGTGCCGATCTACCTCGGAGGACTGGCCCTGCTGGCTGCAGGATTCCGGGAGCTGCGACTGGAGAGCCTGGTATGGGAAGGTGGGGAAGGGAGCCCGGCGGGGGTCTTGTCCGAGGAGGTCGTCATAGAAGAGCCTCCCAGGCCTTGAGTTGGGGAGGGGCCCGTGCCTACTTCTCGCTGGAGGAGAGGGCCTAGGAATCAATGCGAAGAATCGGCTAAGTGAAGAGGAGTGCCAGGCAGAGGCGTCCCACTGCCGGAAGATAAATGGTTGCTGTCTCCCTCGGTTGCGGGAGCTGAAAGCGGGGGCTACTCGACCTAGAAGGCCCCGCTCACAGCTTTGGCATTGAGGCCCCAGGCCCAGGACCCTTGAGCACACGCGATGATGACTACAAGGCGCACAGATCCAGGCTGATAGCCGGGGTCCAAGGTTCAGTTGAAAACAGCCTAAGACCTATGGTTCCAAAGGGGGAGTGGGATTAGAAACTCCTGGCCGGCGAGGCAGCAGGTGCTCGTCTAGAAACGAGAGGATTTTCTGGGAATACGCCTCGGGGGAGAACCGGAGGAGGTCCTGGTGGGCGGCTCCGGGTACGAGCCAGAGCTGTTTGGGTTCTGAGGCGGCAGCGTAGAGGCGCTCGGTTTCGGCTCGTGGGGTGTGAAGGTCTTCTGTGCCGGAGAGGAGTAAAACCGGGCAACGGAGGGTGCCGATGTGATCGATGGGGCGGAGGTCGCCTGGGTCTAATCCCAGTCTCGGCCCTAGTTGGGCGAGCAGTAACGGGGTGAGGGGTTTGGAGAGAGGGCCGAGGCGGATGGCGATCCGGTTCGAGACCGCTTCCTCGATGGTGGGATAAACGGATTCGAGGATCAGGGCGTCGACCTGGGGTCCTCCGGGAGCGAGGAGAAAAGCTGCGCCGCCAAGAGAGGCTCCGAGGCCGGCCACCGGTAGGCCTGGAATGCGCCTTCGGAGGTAGGCGATGGAGGCCACCGCGTCTCGAGATTCGAGATGGCCGAAGGTGATGGCCTCTCCCGGAGACTCCCCGTGAGCCTGAAGGTCCGGCAGCAAGATGGCGTAGCCGGCTCGCCACAGAAGCTCCGCTCGGGGAAGCATGTCGAGCCGGTTGCAGCGAACGCAATGAAGGAGGACGACTCCCGCCTTGGCTTGAGGCGGTGCAGAAAACCATGCTGAGAGAACAGAGCCGGACTCGCTAGGAATCTCTACCTTCTCTGCCTTCAGAAACTCCGGAGGTGGCCCGACGGGCCGAAGGGCGGGGGCGGAGAGAAGAGAGCCGACCCAGAAGTAGAGGCCACCGGCCATCACCGCCCCAAGAAGGAACCCGGGAAGCACGTACCGCCTCGCTCTAGCCTGGAGTAACCCGAATCGGGAAGTTGTCTTGGTCCTGGTCATGCCCTCCGAGTCTAACGCTGGATCTCGTACTTGGCTCGAGGGTTTTCGGTGGCCCTCGGTTTGGCCCTCCTCCCACCGAATCGAGAATAGGAAGGGATGGCCTCCACAGCCTCTGGGCGGCAAAAGAGCTCTACTTAACGAAGAAAGAAGGATGAACCGGAGTCCTCGATTCCCCCAGGGCGGGAGGCGATTGCGGGAGAAGGAGGGGCTCTATGTTTGCTGTCTTTCTTAAGAGTCTATAGAATCTGTTTCTTCTTATGTGTTGACTTTTGTATGAGGGTCTAGGCAGCTTGGCGCAACTTCTGCACGCAGGGGTGGAAGCCAAGAGGTCAACGATGGTTCGCAGGCCCTTTAGGGGTCGTAATTGGGAGGAGTGATAGAAATGCCCAAGAAGATGATTTTGCCCCTTGCTTTAGCCTTCTTTGCTTTGAGTCTGGTGGCAGTGGCTGCCACGCCGGAAGCGCCGGTGGCGAATGTGGAAGCGCCGAGCACGGAACAGGCCCCGGCCGAAATTCCAGCTCTGCAACTAGACCAATGCGAAGCTGAGCCCCTAGCTTTTCGGGGCCCGGGACCACGCCCTCATTGCGGTGACCCTTGCACCGGCCCTCCCGGCGGCGGTTGCATCGACACCAGCGGCAGTAGCGCCCGCAAGGTGCCCTGCGCTTGCATTAACGGCTATTTCGTCTGTAACTAGGCTTTTCCGAACAGGCTTCGAAGATCGAAGCTGATGTGGCTGGATGCAGTGAGCTAGGCGCTCTGGACTAGGCGCTCTGGAATAGGCACAGCGAACTAGACACGGCGACTTGAAGACAGCCAGGGGTCGGGGAATTCAGTTCCTCGACCCTTTTCTCTTGGTCCCAATCTTGGAGCCAGGGCAACATCCCGCTTCACCCGCCATCTACGGCGCCACACTTGTCCAAGCTTCCAGATTGCCCGACTCGAAACCGTCGGCAAAAAGGTGTGGGATCGCCACGAATCCACGGTGTATGCCGGCGTCGTCGATCCACTCGCCGGTCAGCTCACCGGCTTCGTTGATTCCGGTGGCGATGGTACCGACGCTTCCGGGCATATCGACGGTGACAAACCTCACGAGAGGAGCCGTCCTCAAGAAACCATGAGGTGTGCCGCTGCTGTCGAAGTAGGTGCCGACGATCTCGCCGGTATCGTTGATGTCGCCGAGAAGGGTTTCGGTGGCCCCTGGGAAGTCGAAGGTCGTGTAGATACCGGAGACCTCGCGCAGGAAACCATGGCGCAGGCCCGAGGAATCTTCCCAGAACCCAACGATGTCGACGTCGTTGTTGATACCCCGGGCTCTCGTATCGATGGCCAAGGGCACATTGACGTTCAGCAAAAGGCCACTGATGCGAGCGAACCCGCGGTGGGTGCCGTCGCTCACTGCGTACTCCCCAACGGTGTGCCCGGCGTCGTTGATGCCCCGCAAAACGGTCTGGTCGGCGCCAGGGAATTCGAACCAGGAGTAGACTTCACCGTTGAGCTGGAACCCGTCCGAACCCGTGGCTCGTTGAGCAGAGCCAACCACCTCGCCGGTGGACCTGATATCAAAGGCACGGCGGTCCGAGATCGAAGTGGGAGGATCGATCGTTTCGATCTGCCCATCGCAGCGGCGAATGGCATGAGCCGTGGAGAAGTCTGCTGCGTCGGTCTGGTAGTAGCCCACCTGGCAGGAGCCATCGTCGAGACCTCGACCCCCCGTGATCGGTGCATCGGGGACCTCGAAGCTATGGAAGCCGTAGGTCTGTGCCGAAGCGTCAACAGGTACGAGAAGGAGGCTGATGGCCAGCCACTTCGTTGCTCCCAGGATGAGGGGTCGGGTCGACTTGGAATGTCGTTGGATCATAGCCAGAAGATATCACTCCAAACCTCTGCTACCGAGGGTCAGCTTGCCGCCCGCCATCACCGATCACAGAGGTTTTGGGGAGGTCGAAGAAAGGTCTGGGATTCGGCTGCCGCTTCCCTAGCCCAGATTGCTCAGGTTCTCGGTTGGTGTGGGAGTGGTGGCCGGGTGAGGCTGTTCGCCGCCGACCATTAATACGGCTGCGACAAGGGGTGCCGCAGCAAAGCACTTGTAGATTTTTCGCGAGTGAGGGCTCTCGACTCATCAATCATGGTTTCACGGTATCCCTGGCAGGATCAGAACGCTTTAGATGAACGGCGACTGGTGTGCTTGCCATGAAGGTTACCTTGACTGAAGGGGGAGAGATCGCAGCATAGAGATCTATCTGCGGTTTCCCTCCGTTAGGTGTCAACCTAAGGAAGGGTAACTGTTTGCTCAAAAGATGTCGTGGATGGAACGAGACGGTCATGTTGAAGGGAGGAGCGAACGTTTAGCTTGTCACCAGTCTTGAGCTCTGTTTGATTCAAAACGAACTCATGACTGTCGCTAAAAATAGGGATTTTCAATAGAACAAGGTCGCCCTGTTCTATGACGGTATCTCTAGCAGAGTTGACCACAAAGTTGGGTCTTAGCTGAACCCAAACGTCTCCATTTTGTGAGCGTTCCAGGTCCACACTCATCGTCGGGTCTACCAAGAGAAATGCTAAGTAATAGGCGAGTAGAAGAACCACGCATATTGAGATGGCGATGATGATTGAGCGCTTGATTGTCAGCTCCGTTCCATGTTCCCAACGTCCGAATTGACGCATCGATAGCAGCCTTCTGTGCGCCTTTTGCCTACCAAATCCTCTTTCTTCAGATCCTTAAGGGGAGGGTATGCGGAAGGAATGTTGGTGTCAATTGCGTCAGAGCCGGTTATTTGATGCCTACGCGTCCCAAACCTCACGCATAGGTGACGAAGAGCGATTTTGGGTCTGTGAGTACGAACCCTTCCTTCTCACTGACCTTCTGCTGCGGCTCCGGATCTACCTGAAGCTCTGGCGTCAGATGACGATTCTGCTCTAGGGCAGACTGCGACTCTGCCTGCGGCGCAGAAATCACCTTCTTCCTGGGATTTTCAGGCATCTAGGGTTCATCGCCACGAAGTCGGTGAGAAGGAAGGGCCATTGCAAAGCAGAGGGAAGATTGCCGAACGCTCGCTCATTCGCCCCAAAGCTTCCTCCGAGGACCGCAGGAAAGCTGGGGCTTCCGGTTCTTGTCGCGCCCTAGGGCCGATTGGTAGAGTTTCCCTTCACGGGGAGTAGCTATGAACCATAGGAGGGCGGCGTGAAAATTTTTCAGAGACATTTCTTCGAGACGGTCGAGCTAGACTTGGGCGAAACGGAGTTCGTTTACACCCTGAAGAGCGCTGGGTCGAAGAATAAGTTCTCGGTGGATTACATCGATTTCGACCCGACAGTCCAATCGGAGATGGAGGAGTCCAATCCCTGGTGGCGGAATGTTGGGGTGGCCTGGATCGCCCTTGGGATGATTTCCACTGGGCTACGGCTGGCCGGCGAAGAAGGCTTCCGCGTTTCCCTGTGGTTTTACCTCGGTCTCGCGTGTCTGGCGGTCTACCGTTTTGGGAGGACTTCCTTTACCCGCCACTCCATCGGCAATGAGGGCAGGATCGTTTTGATCAACAACGGAAAGATAGAGTCGATTCTTCGAGAGTTGACCTCTCGTCGCAGGGGCCGGCTGCGGGAGGTTTTTGGAGAGATCGACTTCGAAGCGGATCCAGCGAGGGAGATCGCGAGATTCGAATGGCTGAAGAAAGAGGGAGCTCTAACGGACACCGAAGCAGCCGAGAAGATTCTCGCCGTTCGAGAAGCCAACGAAGACATGCCGGAAAAGGCTTTGACGGATGTGAACTAGCTCAGAAAGACCTTCAGAAGGACCCACTGGGATCAGTATTTCGGTAGATCTCTGGGCTTTTTGGGACTCACCCCTCCCACAGCCTTTCGCAGGTTCGCTGCGGCTCCGAGCCTCGGCCCCTTGAAGAGTGTGTCAGCGTTTCTAGGTGACCTTTCTTGGGGTGAGCCCACTCTCTCGCTACAACTTAGCCTGCCAGGATCGTTAGCCTTCCCTCCTCGATCTCGATCTTCACTACCTGCCCCAGCCCAAAGCCAGCATTCTCGGCCCAACTATTCGGCTGCCGAACCGAGGAATTCGACCCAAGGGTGGTGCTGCCGTAGTGTCTCCTCTGGAGAAAATTTGGCTCGAATGAGCGATTTCCACCTCAGCCCACGTTCTTGCTAGGTATGAAGAATAGAATTCGATTCGCTCCACCCAATCCTAATGGCGAAATCCTCGCTGAAATCTCCCAGCGGACCCTCCTCGGTATCTATCTCCTCAGACCCTCTGAAAGGCTCAACCAGATCATTGTTGGAGTCCTGGCAAAGGCCCAGGAGAAATATCCCGTTGGGATCGTCGCTGTCTCGTTCATGAGCAACCACTACCACCTGCTCATCACCTGCAAAACGCACAAGGAACTATCCTCCTTCATGAACTTTTTCTCCTCCAATCTAGCTCGAGAAGCCGGTCGGCTGCACGGCTGGCCTGGTCGACTTTGGGCCCGGCGGTTCGCCTGCATTCCCATCACGGATGAGGAAAAGGCCCAGGTGGGGCGTCTCAAGTACATTTTGGAGCAGGGCTGTAAAGAGGGACTCGTCTCCAGCCCCAAGCACTGGCCCGGCTTGAACGGCATTCGGGAAATGCTCTCGGGTGAGCCCTTGAAGGGGATCTGGGTCAACCGCACGGCCTACTACAATGCCCGCCGCAAAAAGAACGGGAACCCAGTCCGCCGGATCGACTTTGATGAAGCCGTTGCCTTGCAACTTGTTCCTCTCCCTTGCTGGGCTCACTTGTCTCCACAGCAATACCAATCCAATATCCGCTACCTGGTGGAAAACATCGAAGAAGAAACCCAGTCGATGCACGCTACAGAGGGCAGCCAAGTATTGGGAAGGCGAAGTGTGCTGCGGAAAGACCCACTCCATCGGCCAGGCTCTATCCAGTCATCGCCCCAACCTTATGTTCACGCTGCATCCAGGGCGAGCCGAGAAGCCTTCCTCGCAGCCTATCGATTCTTTTCTCGGGCCTATCGGGTAGCTGCAGAAGGCTTTCGGGAGGGCGACCTGTCGGTAAACTTTCCCGAGGGGAGCTTTCCCCCGGCTCTGCCGTTCGTTGAAGCTTCAAAGTAAGCTCCGAGGAAGGCGACTCCGCTTGTTCTCGTGAAGGGATAGTCACCCATTCGGGTGATCAGAGGTGAGGTGTGCCTGCTGATGGAAATCTGGCCCACGATCGGGGGTTGCCAGGCTGGCCGTGAGCGGAATCGAGGGCAACGGCGGTTTGCCTCGGCTGCTTTGACGCTTCGATACGGCCAATTTCGCATCGATGGCTTGAGCTCCTCGGGATTCGGCTGCCGCCTCCGGTGAGTCTTTCGGGATTCGGCTGCCGCCTCTGGTGGTTTGGTGGGTGAGGGAAAAGGCGGTCGGTGCTGTACATGGGCAGAATCGATCCCGAATTTGCCCCTTCCTCGCCCGATGGCTGCCACAGTTCACCCCTACCGTCCTCGGCATGCGGATCAAGTTCATCCTGCCGGCGTTGACCGAGGCGACGAGTCCGTTGTTTCGACCGATCAAGTACTCCCTATTTCCACCCCTGGGCCTGGCGACTCTGGCCGCCTACTGTTCACCGAGGGACGAGGTAACGCTGGTGGATGAGCACGTGGAGAGAGTTCGCTTCGACGACGAGCCGGAGCTGGTGGTGATTCAGGTGTACATCACCAATGCTCACCGAGCCTACGAGATCGCTGACCTTTACCGTTCGCGAGGATGCACGGTGGCGCTGGGTGGGCTGCATGTGACGGCGCTGCCGGAGGAGGCGGCGCGGCATGGGGACACGATCTGCCTGGGACCGGGGGAAGAGGCCTTTCCTCGACTGCTCGCCGACCTGCGTGCTGGCCGGTTGTTGCCCCGGTATGTCGGCACGACGAGGACTCTCCTGGGTGTGCCGCCGGTGCGACGGGATCTGATCCGGCGCTCGCGGTATCTCGTGCCCAATTCGTTGGTCGTTAGCCGCGGCTGCCCGCACCACTGTGACTTCTGCTACAAAGACGCCTTTTTCACCGGTGGAAAGGGTTTTTACACCCAGACGGTCGATGACGCCCTGGCGGAGATCGATCGCCTACCGGGGCGGCACCTGTACTTTCTCGACGACCACCTGCTGGGGCATCGACGGTTCGCTAGCGCCCTGTTCTCGGGCCTGCGCGGCATGGGGCGGTTGTTCCAGGGCGCCTCCACGGTGGACGCGATCCTGCGGGGTGATCTCATCGAAGAGGCGGCGAACGCAGGCTTGCGCAGCATCTTCATCGGCTTCGAGACCCTTTCGGAGGCCAACCTCCAAGCCGCCAACAAGACGCAGAATCTGAAGCGCAGTTACGAGGCGGCCATTGCCCGGCTCCACGAGCTAGGGATCTCAGTCAACGGTAGCTTCGTTTTCGGGCTGGACGACGACCGCGAGGATGTCTTCGAGCGCACCGTATCCTGGGCGGTTTCCCAAGGACTGACCACGGCGACCTTTCACATTGCCACGCCTTATCCCGGTACCGCCTACTACGCCCGCCTCGAGGCGGAAGGCCGATTGTTGCACCGGGACTGGCGACTCTACGATACGCGCCACGCGGTGTTCGCCCCTCGGCACATGAGCACCGCGACCCTCGAAGCCGGATACGGACGTGCCTATCGGGACTTCTATCGCTGGTCGAATATCGCGCGGGCGGCCAGCATGGGGGGAACGGTGCCTCACCGCTTGCGCCGATTCCTCTACGCCACCGGCTGGAAGAAGTTCGAGCCGGTGTGGGATCTGGTGATTCGAACCCGTCGGCTGGCCTGGATGCTGCCGTTGTTGGAAGGGATCCTCAACCGGCCGGACCGAGGTGTAGAGGAGGAGCCGGTTGCGGCCCTTGCAGCGGCCCCGGCTCGGGAGGCGGCCAAGCCGGAGCCGCTGTGACGCGGGCGGGCGACCTTCTCTGGTGCTTCCTTTCCGCACCCCTATTCCTACCCCTGGTGTCCTGCGTCGCCCTGGTGGTGTGGTGCCTGGACGGCTCGCCGATCCTATTTCGCCAGCAGCGGGTGGGGCACCACCGGCAGACATTCTCGATCTTCAAATTTCGCACCATGCACAAAGGGCAGGTGACGCGAGCCGGCGCCTGGCTACGCCACACCGGCCTGGACGAAACAGTCCAATGGCTCAACGTTCTGCGGGGCGACATGAGCTGGATCGGGCCGCGGCCGCTGACTCCGGCGGACCTGACTCGCCTCGGTTGGCACCGATCGCAGCACGACCCACGGTTCCGCATCAAACCCGGAGTCACCGGCCTGGCGCAGCTGCTCGCCGGTGCCGGGGCCGGCTGGACTCGTGGCGTTGACCGCCTCTACCGCAGGCGGCGCGGCCTCTGCCTCCACAGCTGGATCGTCCTGTGGTCCATCGCCCTCTGCCTGCTGGGGAAGGCCCGCGGGCGGCGTCTCCTCCTCCCACGCCAATGACCCACCCGCGGACGGTGCTGTCTAAGGCCTCGCTCGCGGTGTCACTATCTCCATCCAGCTAGGGGCGCCAACCTCGGTCGAGGGTGGCTCTCCAGCGAAAGGGCAGGATTTGCCGCCTCAGTCCGGGGTTTGGTCGCCGGCCGACAGCTAGCCCTCGAGCTCGATCTCCGCGGCGGCAACTTTCGGAATGCCCAGCTCCGACCGGGCCTCCGACCAGAGGTTCCGGGGATTCGGCTGCCCCCTCGCCGGTTCGGAGGACTTCCCATCGAGCTCACCGGCGCACACCCTGGATGACGCGGGGTATCTCATCGCCGAAAATCGACTGAAGGGTTTCGACCGCATCGTAGTCGTGGTGGTGGAGCTCGCTGTGGAGAACCTCGAGTTTGATGGGAACCTTGCATACCTCCCGGAGGTAGCGGGCCAACGATGACACGCTCTGGTCATGGTTTGCTTTCGGATGAAGGTCGAATTCGAGCTTCTGAAGCTGTGTTGCGAAGCCGATGTTGAGAAGTACCGCTCCCCGTTTGGCGCGGACGTCGCAATAGGCGGGGAAGAATCGCTTTCCTGATTGTTGCATCAGGAGCGCGGTGGCGAGCGTGGCCGAACGACTGACCCCGGCCTCGCAATGAACGAAGATCTTCGGTGCGACTTCCTGTCCCCGTGCGGTTTGCACAAAGTCAAAGAAGATAGGAAAGACGCTTGCGATATCCTCATGCATTCCATCGTGCATCGGGATGAAAAGCGAATCGAAGCTTGACCTTAGAAACGCTACCTTGGCCCGTTCGCCCTCTCGCAGACAGCTGACGACGTGGGTGATTCCGATTTTCTCGAGGGCCGGGACTTGCTGTTGATCGGGTCGGGCACCGAGGTAGAGGTCCTCGGTGATCTGGTTGAGGGGGTCCGTACCAATATCGATCGAGAAATCCAGGTCGAGTCCAAGCAGTGTGATGACACGATCCGTCAGGTTCTGGAGTGTCGACACGGTTCTTCCCGAGCACACACGGGAGCTACCGCAGTGCGCTTTCCTGTGAATTCATTGCGATGCATCGAGTATCTCGAATTGGTAGAGTGCATTCTCTTCGGGCACGGCAGATCGAAAGCAGCTTCTTCATGCGATAGCAGCCTGTTCGTTCCCGCAGTCGTCTCGAGGCTTAGTAGTGAGGCGGCGGCGTATTGTGGGGCTCCATCTCTTCTCGAGACTCGAGCAGCGCGCCTTCAAGCAGGCGAATTTTCCTTTCGAGCTTCGCTATGTGGTCGGTAAAACCCTGCATGACCTCGTCGAGATCACTGAGCAGCTTCCCTTGATACGCTAACCGCGTCTCGATCTCTACCAAGCGTTCTTCTTCCATATCGAGAGTCTAGCAGCCCGTGGTGAAAATCGCTTCAGCTGCGATCGGGCCTCCGAGAGGTCTGGACTGCCGGCGGAAGGGGGGCTAAAAGCAAGTCGCAGCCGAGTCTTCTCAGAGTTTCCCCAGTCCATCCACCGTACCTCCAACGGCTCATCTACCAACTCGCGGGACGGGTTCAGTCCGCGGTCTGGCCTCCGACGGGGAGGTAGCGTTCCAGGTCGATCTTGGCCGGTGACACTTCTGGGATGCCCAGCTCTGCCTTGGCATCAGACCAGAGGGTTTGCAATTGATCGGTTGTCACTCCCCAGCTGTTGACACCAAAGTCCTCCAGGCGTGTCTCCAGGCGTTCGTCTCCAAACCGTCCAAGAACTGACCAGATCAGATCCTGCACCCACCCGGGGATTCGGCTGCCCCCTCGTCAGGGGCAGCTGCGGCCGTGTCCTTGCCGCGGGCTCTGATCCGAATTAAGCTAGTCGCCCCTAGCCGGAACTCACCGCAAACTTTCTGAGGACGACCTCCCTCGAATGAACGACACTTCCGCTCAGCGGCTGCTGGTTCTATTCGCCCATCCAGCCCTCGAAAAGTCCCGTGTCAACCGCCGCCTGGCCGCTTCCGTGGACGCAGTTCCGGGAGTGACGTTTCACGACCTCTACGAGGCCTACCCGGATTTTCACATCCGGGCGGATCGGGAGCAGGAGCTATTAACCGCTCACGACGTCTTCGTCTTCCAATTCCCTTTCTTCTGGTATTCGACGCCGGCGATGCTCAAGGAATGGCAGGACATCGTCCTCGAGCACGGCTGGGCCTACGGATCCGAGGGCAACGCCCTCAAGGGCAAGACCGCGCTCTTCGTCGTCAGCACCGGAGCCAGCGAGGAGGCCTACCAGGTGGACGGTTTCAACCGTCACACCATGCGCCAATTCCTCGCTTCCCTTTACCAGACCTGTAGCCTCTGCGGCATCGCCTGCCTGCCGCCCTTCGTCGTACATGGGACCCACTCCATGTCGCCCCGGGCCATCGAAGAGCACGCCGCGGACTACCAGCGCGTCCTCGAGGCGTTGCGGGATGGACGGATCGACGTCGGTGATCCCGGAGTGGCCCAGCTGTCTCGGCTCAACGAGAACCTCGACGCTCTCCTGGCTGAAACAGAAGAAGGCCTGGGTGAAGCAGAGGAAGGAGACAGCCATGCACGGTGAGGGCTTTTTCTTCCAGGCCTTCGTCTATCTGATGGCGGCGGTGGTCTCGGTGCCGATCGCGAAACGCCTCGGTCTCGGATCGGTGCTCGGCTACTTACTGGCCGGCATCGTCATCGGCCCCTTCGGTCTCCACCTGATCGGCGAGGAGGGGCAGGACGTCATGCACTTCGCCGAGTTCGGCGTCGTGATGATGCTCTTCCTCATCGGGCTCGAGCTCGAACCGAGTTTGCTTTGGCGCTTGCGGGGGCCGATTCTCGGTCTCGGTGGCCTTCAGGTCGGCCTGACCACCTTGCTGGTCGGTGGCATCGCCGTTTTCGCAGCCGGTCTGCCATGGAACCAGGCACTGGCGGTGGGCCTCATCTTGGCCCTGTCGTCGACCGCGATCGTGCTTCAGACCTTGGCGGAGAAGGGATTGATGAAAACGGAGGCGGGGCAGAACGCCTTCGCCGTCCTGCTTTTCCAGGACATGGCGGTGATTCCCATGCTGGCTCTGATGCCCCTGTTGGCCATCGGCTCCAGTCAAGGCGCCGCCGACGCCACCGGGGGCCACGGTGGAGGCCATACGCCCTGGGTGGAGACCCTGCCTCCCTGGGGACAAGGTCTCGCCGTGCTCGGCGCCGTGGCGGTGGTGATCGTCGGTGGCCGCTTTCTGACCTCACCGCTCTTCCGCTTTATCGCTTCCGCCCGACTGCGCGAGGTCTTCACGGCCGCCGCCCTACTTCTGGTGATCGGCATCGCCCTGCTAATGACCCGAGTGGGCCTTTCCCCCGCCCTCGGCACCTTCCTGGCCGGCGTCGTATTGGCCAACAGTGAGTATCGCCACGAGCTCGAGGGGGATATCGAGCCCTTCAAGGGGCTGCTGCTCGGGCTCTTCTTTATCTCCGTTGGCGCGGCCATCGACTTCCAGCTGATCGGCGACGCCCCGGGCCTCATCGCCATGCTCGTGGTGGGGCTCGTCGGCCTCAAGCTGGCGGTGCTCCTCGGTTTGGCCAAGGGCTTCAAGATGAGCCTCGACCAGGGCCTGCTGTTCGCCTTCGCCCTCGCCCAAGGCGGCGAATTTGCTTTCGTGTTGGTTTCCTTCGCCACTCAGAACCACATCTTCGGGGCCGACGTCTCGGCGCCTCTCATCGCGGCCGTCGCGGTTTCCATGGCCCTCACGCCCCTCCTTCTCATGCTGGCCGAGAAGGTGCTCTTACCGCGCTTCGGAACCCTCGAAGAAACCGACGCCCGAGAGCCGGACGCCATCGACGAGGAGAATCCGGTGATCATCGCCGGCTTCGGCCGCACGGGGGCCGTCGTGGGGCGCTTCTTGCGGGCCAACGGCGTCCGCCCGACGATTCTCGACATCAATTCGGAGAAAGTCGAGGTGCTGCGCAAGGTCGGAATCAAGGTGTTCTACGGCGATGCCTGCCGCCTGGACCTCCTCAGTGCCGCGGGAGCGGACAAGGCGCGCCTGCTGATTTTGGCCATCGACAGCGTCGAGAAGACCCACCTCATCGCCGAGACGGCCCGCAAGCACTTCCCAAACCTGCGGGTCATGGCCACCGTGGCGACTCGCCACGACGCCTACGAGATCCTCGATACCGGCGTCGAAGACGTCTACCGGGAAGCCCTGGATTCGGCCCTGCGGCTCGGCGTCGACGCCCTTGGCGCCCTGGGTTTCCGGTCCCACCAGGCCATGCGCTCGGCTCGCAAGTTCCGCTGCTACGAGGTGGAGAGTTTCAAGGAGCTCTATGACCTGCGCCACGACGAGAAGCTCTATATGAATACCGCAAAGCAGAAGGTCCACGACCTGGAGCGGCTTTTGATCAGCGAGCTCGAGACGGTCGACGAGGACCGCGACGCCGGCTGGGACGTCGAGTCGATCCGCCGTGACTTTGGCAGCGATTCCCGCATCTCCGGGGGCTGAACCGCCGGGTTCGGTCCTTCCCTGTCGCCGCGACATCGAGGCTTCTAAGTAGCGGCGCAGCTTCCTCTGGGTGCCCTGGATTCGCGACTAGGCCCCACGCTTCCTATATCCTTTTCGTATACCTTCTTCGGAAAAAGGGACCGGCTTCGTGCCGGCGGTAGAAACAGGGGAGTGGCCATGGGAGTTTTCTGGTGAACGAATCGAAAGTCTTGCTGGAACGACTGCGGGCAGTTATCGAGGCGTGGCCCGAAACGCGGGAGAAGCTCTCCCACGGAGCGCCTACCTGGTGGGGCGGCGCCAAGACCTTCGCCACTTTCGCCGACAACCACCATGGTGACGGCCGGGTGGCTATTTGGGTGAAATCGACCTTTAGTGAACAGCAGGACCGAGTCGAGGCCGCCCCGGAACTCTTCTTCGTGCCCCCCTACCTGGGGCCCCGAGGCTGGGTAGCCATGCGCCTCGACCGAGAGCCCGATTGGGCATTCGTGGAAGAGATCTTAGAAGAAGGCTACCGCCTCGTGGCTCCGAAGCGAGCCATCGCCGTTCTAGATGGCCAGAGCGGCTAGCCCGGCGAACCCCTGAGCTGGCGACTCTCCGAGCCCTCAGACCGCCTGGATCGTCAGCCTTCCTTCCTCGATCTCGATCTCCACCTCCTGCCCCAGGCCAAAACCAGCCTTCTCGAGCCACAGGCCGGTGATGCGCAGGTCCGGGATTCGGCTGCCCCCTAGCTTGCCCTCTCGCCACCGGCCGCCCACCGTGAGGAGGCGGCGACCTCGCTCCTTGGCTTCCTGCCGCCGCTGCCGCTTGGCTTCTCGCCGGTTTTGGGTGGGGGAGGGGATGGCCCCGGCGGTAGGTACGGACCCTTCGGAAACAGAGCTGGCAGAGGCTTCGTGGAAGAGAGGCCTTCCATTGGCAGCCTGGTGCCGGGCGAGAATCTTCTTGCCCTCTCGGGTGAGTAGGCAGGCAGAGGTTCTTTCTGCGGGGGCTTCTACCGGGTTGGACTGCTTCGAGACGCTGCTAAACTTACGGGTAGGTCTGCACATGGAGTCTTGTCTCCTGTGTTGGCTAGGGCACGGTGGAGCGCCAACTCCGTCGTGCCCGTTTTGGTTTTGGCTCGGCGGCACCTCGTTGGGGTCCTCGAAAGAACCTCCATGGGTGTGCCGGAAGGCCGAACCAGTAGGGCTTGTCTTCGCTAAGATTCTACCAGAAATACCGCTTCATTACCGCAAGGTTTGTGAAGAATTGTCTGCGGTGTTGAGGCTTGGGACGCGGTGGAACGTCAAAACCAGGAAAGGCCCAGAAAGGCAGAGAACGAGATCTACACTGGGCGCCTTGCTGGCCCAAAAAGTAACCAGGATAAAGGTGGAAGCGGGGCACCGGCTCTTGTCTGGGGCTGTAGAGGTGAGAGAAATAGCTCTGCAGGGCATGTAGGTAGGAGTTTTTCTAGCAACTCGCTTTGACAGGCGCTGCGGAGGGGAGTTTCGTTTTGCAACTCGCTTTGACAGGTGCTGCGAAGGGTAGTTTCGTTTTGCAACTCGCCTTGACAGGTGCTGTGGAGGGGAGTTTCACTTTGCAACTCGTGTTGACAGGTGCTGCGAAGGGGAGTTTGAGTTTGCAACTCGTGTTGACAGGTGCTGCGAAGAGGAGTTTCACTTTGCAACTCGTGTTGACAGGTGCTGTGAAGAGGAGTTTCGTTTTGTAACTCGTGTTGACAGGTGTTGGGAAGAGGAGTTTCACTTCCAAGCTGGTGTCGACAGGGGGTGTGAAGGGAAGGTTCAGGTGAAAGGTCCCTTCGACAGGGGGTGCGAAGGGGAGTTCAAGATCAAGGCTCGCTTCGACAGGGGGTGGGAAAGTGTGTTGCGGTCTCAAGCTCGTTCCAGAGGGAGTGGAGCCGGGGAGACGGTCTCCTCGTTGATGGCTATTTGGGCGCTGGCGGTGGCGATTCGGGTGTCGACGGGTCGGCGCGAGAAGAGATGGCTCCTATGAGGAACTGGTGTGGGTGATCCATCAGACACAGGAGGACAAAGGGGGAATTCCAGTCAAGGGGTTGGCATCAACTCGAGCCTTCCCTTTCAATGCTAAACTGTGATTTCGTGACTACACCAAAAAATCCTCGGCGAAGCCCTATCGGCTTCCCATCGCGGTACTCAGGCAAGTGCGGTGGGTGGAGATGACCGCGAACCTGGGTAGATCTGTCCCTGACGTCCACGGCTCTCGCGAGGTTTTGGGGCGAATCCAGGGACCTCTCGTCTCCGAGTGTTTCGTCTCAAGGGTTTCTGCTGGAGTCTGGTGATGACGACTGATCAGGCCAGTCCTAACTTTGGTTTTCTCAAACCCCACGGCACGCTATTCGTTCGCTTGCCGTCCCTGGCTGAACGCTACGTTCACGAAGATCCCAATACTGCAATTCTCAAGCTCAGACAGTTCGCCGAGCTGTTGGCGCGGCAGGCGGCTGCGCGTTTGGGCCTCGAGGCTGGTCCTGAGCTGAACCAGATCGACGTGATTCGTTCCATGGAAGACCGCGGTGCCATCGATCGCCGGTTGGCCGACGTTTTTCATGCGGTCCGCAAATCTGGTAACCAGGCCAACCATGCCTTCCTGGGCTCGACCGGTGAGGCCATTCATCTCCTGAAGCATGCTCGCCAACTCGGGGTCTGGTTTCACCGCGCCTTCGGTGGGCGACGGGATTTCAAGGCTGGCCCTTTTCTCAGGCCCACGGCGCTACCGAATCCCACCGACGCCCTGTTGCAGCAGGTGCAGGCTCTCGAAGATGACCTTAAGGCGCTGCGCGCTCGCACGGCCGAGGAAAAAGAGAAGACCAAAATCGAAGCAGAACTTCGCCGTGCTGCGGAAACGCGTGCTCGGGCTGCTGAGGACGAAATCGCAGCAGCTTTGGAACTGGGGGAGGAGGCGGAGCGACTCCTCGCGGTAGAACAGGCTCGCTACTCCGCCGAGCTGGCCGATGTGTCGAGAAAGGCCGCCGACGCTGCGCCCGTGGAAATCCAGCGCGTCGTCGAGAGTGCGGCCGGAGCGGCTAAGGATTACAACCCGGACGAGGCTGAGACTCGGCATCTCATCGATGGGCAGCTTCGCGCCGAGGGCTGGGAAGTGGACTCTGTAGTCCTGCGCCACAGCCGTGGCGTTCGTCCCGCCCGTGGCCGGAACCTCGCTATCGCTGAGTGGCCTACGGCCAGCGGCCCCGCTGATTACGTTCTATTCCGTGGCCTCACCCCGTTAGCCATCATCGAAGCGAAGCGACGCAACAGGAGAGTCGCAGCGGAGATCGAGCAGGCCAAGCGCTATAGCCGTGGATACCTATCCAGTGGCGACGAGAAACCTCCGGAAGGCGGCCCTTGGGAGGAGTTCATGGTGCCCTTCCTCTTTTCTACCAACGGCCGCCCCTATCTTCGGCAGTTGGTAGAGATGAGCGGTATTTGGTTCTTGGATGCCCGCCACCCGACCAACCACCCTAGAGCTCGCGACGGCTGGCCGACCCCGGACGACCTTGGCGCCATGGTGAAGCAGGACATCCAGGCAGCTGACCGCAAACTCGAAATGACGCCCACCGATGACTTGCCCCTGCGCGACTACCAGTACAGGGCCGTCCGTAAGACAGAAGAGGCGATTCGTGCGGGGCGTCGCGAGATCCTGCTCGCCATGGCCACCGGCACGGGGAAGACCCGAACGGCTATCGCCCTTATCTACCGCCTGATCAAGGCGGGTCGCTTTCGTCGGGTACTGTTCCTGGTGGACCGCAGTGCCCTCGGTGACCAAGCCGAGGGAGCCCTCAAGGACGTTCGCCTGGAGCAGCAGCAGGCCTTTACCGATCATTACGACGTGAAGTTCTTGGAAGACCTGCGGCCCGACGCAGACACCCGCCTTCACGTCGCGACCATTCAAGGGATGGTGAAGCGGCTGCTTTATTCCAGCGACGATGCATCGCCGCTTTCGGTGGATACCTACGATTGTATCGTCGTCGACGAATGCCACCGGGGCTACACCTTGGATCGGGAAATGAGCGACGCAGAGCTGGCATTTCGAGACGAGGCCGACTACATCTCCAAATATCGGCGCGTTTTGGAGCATTTCGACGCGGTCAAGATCGGTCTGACCGCGACTCCAGCCCTTCATACCACCGAGATCTTCGGCAAGCCGGTAACTACTTACGGATACCGTCGCGCGGTTATCGATGGCTATCTCATCGATCACGAACCGCCCATCCAAGTAAAGACGAAACTCGCTGTGGAGGGCATCCGCTGGGAACCAGGGGAGCAAGTGGAGGCTTATGACCACTCCAAGGGGCAGGTGGAGCTCTTCAATACGCCGGACGAGATCGAAATAGAGGTCGAGGGCTTTAACAAGCGGGTGGTCACCGAGAACTTCAACCGCACGGTCTGCGAGTCCGTGGCCCAGCACATCGACCCGAGCCTACCGGGCAAGACGCTTGTCTACTGTGTGACCGACGCCCACGCTGACCTAGTCGTTCGCCTTTTCAAAGAGGCGTTTACCCAGATCTACGGTACGGTTGAGGACGACGCCGTGCAGAAGATCACCGGTTCTGTGGATCGGCCCCGGGAAAAAATCCGCCATTTCAAGAACGAGCGACTTCCATCCGTCGCGGTGACGGTCGACCTGCTGACCACCGGCATTGACGTGGCAGAGATCGTCAATCTGGTCTTCATTCGCAGGGTGAAGAGCCGGATCCTCTACGATCAAATGATTGGCCGGGCGACCCGCCTCTGCCCTGGGCTTTTCGGGGACCGGGACAAAGAAGTCTTCCAGATCTTCGACGCCGTTGGCCTCTACGAGACCCTGAAAGACCACACGGAAATGAAACCGGTGGTCCAGAACCCAACGCAGACTTTCGGCCAATTGGTTCAGGAACTGACTACCCTCCGGGACGAGGAGTTCCGCCAGCAGGTCCTCGACCAGCTGATCGTCAAGCTTCAGCGCATCCGCCGTCCCATCGAAGAGGGATGGCCGGAAGAGTTCGAGACCGCCGCAGGCATGACCCCGCGGGCGTTGATCGAACAGCTCCGAACGCAGACGCCACAGGAAGTTGCTGAGTACTTTGAAGGGCGAGAGCACTTGGTCGAGCTGCTCGGCCGCCGCTTACCGCGGGCCGGGTATCCTCTTTTGATCTCCCACCACCCAGACGAGCTCCTTGAGGTTGAGCGAGGCTATGGCGAATCGACCCGGCCGGAGGACTATCTCGAATCCTTCGGGCAGTTCATTGCCGAACACGTCAACGAGATCGAGGCCCTGCAGATCGTCACCACCCGTCCTCGGAGCCTGACTCGACAGCAGCTCCGGGAGTTGAAGCTTGCCCTCGACCGAGAGGGTTTTAGCGAGATCAATCTGCGCACCGCCTATCGCGAGTCCACGAACCAAGACATCGCTGCCTCGATTATCGGCTACATTCGCCAGCGAGCTCTGGGCACGCCTCTGATGCCCTATGATCAGCGGGTCGCCAACGCCTTGCGCCGATTGCTCGCCCGTCGCTCGTGGACGCCGCCGCAACGGAGCTGGCTGGAGCGCATCGGAAAGCAGCTGGTCCAGGAGACCATCGTCGACCGGGAGGCCCTGGACCGCGGCCAGTTTGGCGCCCAAGGGGGCTTCCAGCGTTTGAACAAGTTATTTGACGGCCAGATGGCAACGATCCTGGCCGACCTGCACGATTTCGTCTGGGAGGAGTCCGCCTGAGCATGTCCACGACCCAAGATATCGTCAAGAAGCTCTGGTCCCTTTGCCACGTCCTACGAGACGACGGCATCACCTACCAGGATTACGTGACTGAGCTCACCTGGCTGCTCTTCCTCAAGATGATGGAAGAGACGGACCAGGAAGAACGCCTGCCGAAGGGCTACCGCTGGCGGGATCTCGAGTCCAAAGACGGTGTCGAGCAGCTGAACTTCTACAAGGGTTTGCTTCTCCATTTGGGTACTGAGACGAAAGGGCGGGTGCAGTCCATCTTCGCCGACGCCTCGACCTCCCTACGCCAGGCCCGCAACTTAGGGAAGCTTGTTACAGACATCGATGCCCTTGATTGGTACAGCGCCCGCGAGGAGGGCCTCGGCGACATGTACGAGGGCCTTCTGGAACGCAACGCCAGTGAGAAGAAGTCCGGAGCGGGGCAATACTTCACGCCTCGGCCTTTGATCGATTGCATGGTGGCCTGTGTTCAGCCTCAGGCTGGGGAGAGGGTGCAGGATCCGGCCTGCGGCACCGGCGGTTTTCTGATTGCTGCGGACCGCTACGTCAAGGAGAACACCAGTGGCCTCTTTGATTTGAAGGTGCCGCAGCAGAACTTCCAGCGCCGCGAGGCCTTCTATGGGGTCGAGTTGGTGCCAGGAGCCCACCGGCTATGCCTGATGAACGCCCTGCTCCACGGAATCGAAGGAGATATCCTCCTGGGGGATAGCCTTGCGCCCCTGGGCGCCCGTCTGGGCGACGCTGACGTGATTCTCACTAATCCCCCTTTCGGTACGAAACGTGGCGGCGGTCGGCCAACCCGGGACGACTTCACGTTTCCGACGAGTAACAAACAGCTCGCTTTCCTGCAGCACATCTACCGTGGACTCAAACCCGGTGGAAGGGCAGCAGTGGTACTGCCGGATAATGTGCTTTTTGAAGAGGGCGTTGGAGCGAAGATTCGCGCCGACCTGATGGACAAGTGTGATCTTCACACTATCCTGCGCTTGCCTACTGGGATCTTCTACGCGCAGGGTGTCAAGACCAACGTTCTCTTTTTTCGCCGAGGCGAGAAAAAGGACAAGGGCAATACCAAAACAGTCTGGGTATACGACCTTCGCACCAACATGGAGAGTTTTGGCAAACGCAATCCCCTCAAGCGTCAGTACTTCGCCGACTTCGAGGTGGCATTTGGTGACGACCCGTTAGGGCAGAGCCCTCGGGTGGACCAGGGTGAGGAAGGACGCTTCCGGTCGTTCACGAGAAAGGTTATCGCCGCTCGTGGCGATAACCTCGACCTTTCTTGGCTCCGGGACGACAAAGCTGACCACGCTGAGGACTTGCCTGAACCGGAAGAAATCGCGGCGGAGATCATGGCGAATCTTCGGGTGGCGATGGAGGAGATGGAGGCTTTGGGCGAGTTGCTTGACGGCGGGGAGGTCCCGGCTTGAGCACTTCGTGCACTAGTGTGCCCGAGGGTTGGGCTTGGGCAAGAGTCAAAGAGGTTGGGCAGGTGAAGTTGGGGCGCCAGCGGTCTCCAAAATACCATTCAGGTCCTCATATGAGGCCATACCTTCGAGTTGCCAATGTCTATGAAGCCCGGATCGATACGAGCGATATTCTCGAAATGAACTTCGATCCCGTGGAATTCGAGAGATATCGATTGATTCCTGGAGACATTCTTCTCAATGAAGGACAGAGTCTGGATTTGGTCGGGAGACCGGCGATTTACCGCGGTGAGGTTCCTGGTGCATGTTTTCAGAATACGTTGGTACGGTTTAGAGCTTTTCCTGGCATGCTGTCCCAGTTTGCGATTGTGGTCTTCCAGCACTACCTGAGATCAGGACGTTTTCAAGAGATAGCGAAGTGGACGACAAATATTGCACACCTTGGTGCCGGTCGATTCGCCGATCTAGAGATCCCGGTCCCTCCCCTCAACGAACAACGCCGCATTGTCGCCAAGATCGAATCCCTCCAGGAACGCAGCCAGCGCGCCCGCACAGCTCTGGAAGCCATTCCACCTCTCCTCGACAAATTCCGCCGATCCGTCTTGGCCGCGGCTTTTCGCGGCGACCTCACGGCCGACTGGCGCGCCCAGAACTCAGGTGTCGAGCCTGCCTCTGTCCTCCTCGAACGCATTCTTGATGAACGCCGCAAGCGTTGGGAGCAGGCTGAGCTGGAGAAAATGAAGGCGAAGGGCAAGGTTCCGAAGAACGATAAGTGGAAGTCGAGGTACAAGGAGCCTTTCGCCCCAAATGTCGAAGACCTTCCTGAGCTGCCGGAGGGATGGTGTTGGACTACCCTTGGAGCGGTTACTTTCTCCGTTATTGATTATCGAGGGAGAACTCCTCCGAAATCTGAGTCGGGCATTCCTCTCTTGTCATCTGCTGCTATCAAACATGATTGGGTGAAAGTTGGAGCATCTGGCTTCGTCACCCAGGAGACTTTCGATCAATGGACTACCAGGGGATTGCCGTGCGCCGGAGACCTAGTTGTGACCACAGAAGCACCAGTTGGTGAGTCAGCGATCTTTCCAGCCGATCAAACTTATCTCCTGAGTCGCCGTGTCTTTGCTTGTCAAACTGCTATTTCTGACAACCGTTATGTGATGCATGCCCTTTATGGGAATCACGCGCGACGGCACCTCGAAAGATTTGGAACCCGTGGATCGACTGTCCCAAGAATACTCAAGCCAGATCTTCTAGCTACTCCCGTCGCATTGGCACCTGAATCGGAGCAGGAGGCTGTAATCCAGCGTCTTGATAGGAGTTTGGGAGTATCGAGGGCTAAGTCAGACCAAATGGGGAGGACGTCTGCGCTGCTAAAGGAACTTGATTCAGCCGTACTCTATAGAGCCTTCAAAGGAAGGCTTGTCAATCAAGATCCCAACGAAGAGTCCGCCTCTGTCCTCCTCGAACGGATCGGTTGCGAGGGTGAAGCCGCTTTCCCCGTGAAGAAAGGCCGCGGCCGGAGGAAGAAGGCAACCGTGGGAGGGGGCACTCCATCGAAGAAGAATTCCCGCCTTCTCTCGCAACCCGATAAGGCTTAGGAGAACCCTATGGCAGTCTGGCTAGTCCGTGCCGGTTCGCACGGAGAATACGAACAGAAGTTCATCCAAGAAAACCGGGTGTACGTCACCTGGGACGAGCTTGACGTGGACCTCTCGAAGCTAGAAGACCGGGCCGAGCTGACGGATGCTCTCAACGCCCGGAATCCGGACTCCAAGCCCAAGCGGATCCTTAACTGGGTCAGCCAGATCTGGCCGTTTGTCAACAACATGCAGGCGGGGGACCTCGTCGTTCTGCCGCTGAAGACCCAGCGGGCACTCCAGATCGGAGAGATAACCGGCGGCTATCACTTCGAGCCGGACGGACCGGACCCCTACTTCCACTGGCGTCCGGTTCGGTGGATCGGCGAGGCCATCCCTCGCTCCCACTTCGGCCAGGACCTGCTTCATACCTTCGGCGCCTTTCTCACCCTCTGTCGCGTCCAACGCAATAACGCCGAAGCCCGCATCGAGGCCATGCGTGCCAACGATTGGAAACCGGAGACCATGCGCTCCGTCATCCGCAGCCCGACTCCAGCCGTGGCCGCCTCCGGCGATAGTGAGACGGATGACACCGACGTGGAAGAGCTGGCCGGCGATCAGATCGCCCAGCTCATCAACGCCCGCTTCAAGGGTCACCAGCTAGCCCGTCTTGTCGACGGCATCCTCCAGGCCCAGGGCTACACGACCTACCGCAGCCCGGAAGGGGCCGACGGTGGTGTCGATATCCTAGCTGGCGCTGGTCCCTTAGGCTTTGGCAGCCCCCGGCTCTGTGTCGAAGTGAAGTCCGAAAGCACACCCATCGACCGCCCCACTGTCGACAAACTCATTGGTGCTGTCACCAAATTCGGCGCCCAAGAAGGCCTCTTCGTCTCTTGGAGCGGTTTCAAGAGCAACGTTCAGAAGGAGCTGGCCTCTAGCTTCTTCCGCATGCGACTCTGGTCCCAGAAAGAGCTACTCGAAGCTCTCTTCGCTGTCTACGACCGCCTGGACGAAGAGCTCAAAGCCGAGTTGCCTCTGAAGCGCATCTGGGCCGTAGCAGTGAAGGATGATGAATAGGAAGGCCTATCTGTTTCCTTTGGCCCCGAATCAAATCAAGACATAGGAAAAAGACATGTCAGCAGAGTTTGAACTGCCGATTAGCACCTTTGTCCGTCAGTATGAACGCTTCCTCCAAATCGTGGAGGAGCATCCTGACTCCGAGGGGCCATTCGAAAACTTTCAATCTGGCCATGCTCACCGTGAGGAAGGCTACAAGGAATACGTTTTCCACGAGGCGAGACGTAGACTCGCTAGCGGAACTTGGCAGAAGTTTGACATCGGGACTGGGAAAATTCTTCGCAGAGTCCTAGAGGCCGTCGAGATCAACGAGGGCAAAGACAACCGCAATAACTTGGTCGAATGGGACTCTCGCCGAGGAGAAGCATCTCGCTCCCACCAGAAGCTCTACCTCGCGAAGGAAGACCCCGCGACTCTGAAGACAGCGGAGCAGCTCTTCTACGAGTTCTATTGCGAGGGCTCTTCTCTGGCGGAAGCTTTCGGCCGATTTGTACAACTGCTCGGTAAGCGGTACGACATTGTCTCTTACTTCTTTTTCATCCGTGACTGGGATCAGTTCATGCCGGCAAGAGCAGAGACGTTCGAGAAAGCCTTCGACCTGCTTGAGATTCCTCTAAGGCTTTCCCATCAATGCAGTTGGGAGAACTACCAGAGCTATCTGCGGAGGCTCCGAGCTGTTCAGGCTTGTTTAGCTCAGGTCGATGCTCCCGTGGCTCGGCTCATCGACGCACACTCCTTCTGTTGGATGCTCGCTAGGGCCAAAGGATTTGAGCAAGAGCGAGTGGGCGAAGCCACCTACATCCGTATCGCGCCGGAAGCCGCAGACTTTCCCCCACGCGAACGTAGTTCAGAACGCCCAGCAGAGGTAGTGGACTTTGAACGTCTCAATCTTGGTCGACAGCGAATTGGAGCTCTTGCACAGCTAGTCGTACTGGAAGCAGAGCAGAGGAGGCTGAAAGAAGGTGGCCGAGAAGATCTCGCAGCCGACGTGAAAGATGTGAGCAATCGACCGGCGCTTGGATATGACATTGCATCCTTCACTGCCGATGGCGAACCCAAACCCATCGAAGTCAAAGCCGCAGCAACCCGCAAGAGAGGCCTGAAGTTCTTCCTGTCCGAGAACGAGCTGTATTGGAGCACCAGGCTGAAGAACTACACCTTCGCTTTGGTGACCGGCTTGGATTCAGAAGGCCCATGCATTCATGAGTTTCCAGCCAAGGAGCTCCCTCCGGAAGCCCTTCGCCCGAGGAACTACGAAGTGAGAGTGTGTCCATCGGTTGAATGACTTCGAACGAAGGCCTAGGTGAGGCAAGTCGGCGAAGAGCAGAGAGGAGCAGAGAATGCGCGGGATTCCTCAACGAGTGATCGCAGTCGATTGGTCGGGAGCGAAGAGGCAATTCAGGAAGAAGATCTGGGCTGCGGTGGTCGGACCTACCGGACTGACCACTCTCGAGGATGGTCGAAGTCGTGAACAGGTCCGCGATTGGCTCATCGAAGAGCGCGAGAAGGACCCCAACTTCGTTGTTGGTTTGGACTTCGCCTTTTCCTTCCCTTCCTGGTTCGTCCAAAGCAAGGGGTGCTCCAATGCTCCCGAGTTCTGGGAATACGTCAGCAGAGAAGGAGAAGCTTGGCTCACCGAGCTACGGCGCCCTTTCTTTACCAAGGGAGGGTGGAACAGTGAGGCCCAGAAGGCATACCGAGCCACCGAAGAGGCACTCAGGAAAGAAGGCCAGAGGCCGGAAACTGTTTTCAAACTCGTTGGTGCAACCCAAGTCGGGCCTGGGTCAATACGAGGAATGCCAATACTCCACGACCTTAGGGAAGCAGGATTCAAGATTTGGCCCTTTGACGAGCCGAGCATGCCATTCGTCGTCGAGATCTACCCGCGACTTTTCTATCCAGGAGTTACGAAATCTTCTCTCGAGGACCGGATGAATCACCTGGAGAAGTACTCAGAGCTTGAGGACTTGCACCGAACCAAAGCAACCTGTTCCGACGATGCGTTCGATGCCGCAGTCTCCGCCCTCAAGATGTTCGAGCGCAGGAACGAGTTTGCCCGATTGGGGCAAACCTCTGGGGAGAGCATTCATCTAGAAGGGATGATCTGGTGCTAGAGCGGAAGGCACGGTTGATTTTGTTTGCCGCCTCGAATGCTCACTACTTGGCCGAGTACCTCGGCATCTCTCTTTCGTTAGGAGTGCCTGGTCCAGGTCTAGAATCGAGAATCAGCAGGCAAGGCCTTCTGGCAGAGAGTATCCCTAAGATACTCCTGTCTCGCGTTGATTCTCCGCAGCATCCGACAAACGGAGTCCGCCAGCAGTGACACAATCCCCCCCATGCACCCCCACCACATCTCCACCATCTGGCAATCCCTCGACCGCGACTCCCTGGCCGCCATCGCCCGCAAAGGGCCGGAGCCGGTCTTCGCCACCATCAGCGGAGCGCATCTCTACGGCTTTGCCTCTCCTGACAGCGACGTCGACCTGCGCGGCGCGTTTCTGCTGCCAGCGGCGGCCCTGTTGGGATTGGACCCGCCTGCCGAGACCATCACCATCGAAGACGTTGGAGCCATCGAGCTGGATTGGGTGGCCCATGACCTGCGGAAGTTCGCGCGGCTGATGACGAATCACAATGGCTACGTCCTGGAGCAGCTCTACTCCCCACTGGTGGTTGTTGAGACTCCCATCTTCGAGGAGCTCAAGGAGATTGGCAAGGGTTGCCTGACCCGGCCCACGGTGCGCCATTACCGGGGGTTTGCCCGGGGCCGCGTGGAGCGGTTGGGGGAGCCCGGGGCGACGGTGAAGCATCTCCTCTATGCCTACCGGGTGCTGCTGACGGGAATCCACCTGATGCGATCCGGTGAGGTTTGCTCGAATATCTCGGCCCTGCTCGACGCCTTCCCATTGCCCATGGTGGAGGAGCTGATCCAGCGAAAACAGCAGGGGACCGAGAAGATGCTGCTGGAGGAGTCGGAATTGGAGAGCCATCTCAAGGCTCTGAGGGGCCTGGATGACCTGTTGCAAGAGGCTCATGCCCGTAGCGCCCTACCGGAGGAGCCGACCACCGTGGCGGCTTTGGAGGATCTCGTTTTGCGGGCTCGGTTCGAGACATGGCAGGAGGCTCGCGGCTGATGTTCGATGTGGCGGCTCATACGATTTTCGTGACCTTGGCCGGGAGCCAAGCCCATGGCACGGCCCGGGCTGGGTCCGATGTGGATTTGCGCGGGGTGTGCATCGCTCCCCTGAAGGTTCGCCTCTCCCTATTCGAGAAGTTCGAGCAGTCGGAGGCTCCTTTGGAAGGGGAGTTGTGGACCACCGTTCGGGAGAGACTCCTCCGCCATCCCACGGCATCGGCGGCGCTGGAAACGAAAGTGGAGTCCGTGGTCTTCGACCTGGGGAAGTTTGTTGGGCTGCTGGCGGTGGCCAACCCGAATTTTCTGGAGATCCTCTTTGCGGACGAGAGGGATTGGGTGTTCGAGACGCCCTGGTGGCGGCGTCTCCATGAACAGCGGCATCGGTTCCTGACCCAGAAGGTTCAACAGACCTTCCTGGGCTACGCCCTGGCGCAGTTGAAGCGCATCAAAACTCACCGGGGTTGGCTGCTGACTCCGCCCAAGGCCAAGCCCTCCAGGCAGGACTTCGGTCTTCCGGAAACCTCGACCCTGAACCAGGACGACCAGCGGCGCATCGGGCAGGGCATTGAGGAGAAGCTGCGCGATTATGGTTTCGATGCCACGGATCTCCCGGGGCCGGACCGAAGCGCGCTCAAGCAGAACCTTCGGGCATTCTGGGTCGACTCCCTGGGGGCCAAGGAGGAGGAGCTGGAAGAAAGAATTCGCGCGGTGGCCGGCCGGGCCGTGAGTCTGCCGCCGGAAGTCATCTCCACCCTGAACGCCGAGCGGAAGTACCGAGCGGCGCTGAAGCACTGGCAGTCCTACCAGGCGTGGAAGGGCCACCGGAATCGAGATCGAGCCGAGCTGGAAAGAAAGTTTGGCTACGACACCAAACATGCCATGCACCTCGTCCGCCTCATGCGCATGGGACTCGAGGCCTTGCAGACCGGCGACCTCCTCATTCGTCGGCCAGATGCGGAGGAGCTCAACTCGATTCGGCAAGGCGCCTGGGAATACGACCGGTTGTTGGAGCAGGCGGAGGGGCTTCAGGCACGAATCCGGGCGGCGGTCCAGGAGACCTCTCTCCCCGCCGACATCGACCGCGCCGCGGTGGATGAGCTGACCCTGGATTTGTTGAGTGAGTTCGAAGGCCGAGGGGCCAAGTGATGGGAATTCCTCTCCGGAGTAAACCGAAGTAGATCCTGATGGGCCGCTCCGGGTACCCGCCAGAGTCTCAGTGTATCTAGGAGTCGCAACTTCTCTTTCGGCAGACCGTAGCTAGTGGAATCCATCTCGTGAGGTCGCCATCTAGGAAGAGGAGTCGAAAATGAAACTCGAGGTACTGGGTTTAGGGGCACTGGGTCTGGGGATGTTGCTCTTATCGCTGAGCTCTACCTCAGCGACCGCTCAGACCGAAGGGACGCCAGTCATACCGGCTGAGGTGACCCTCGACCACAGCGTTCAGGTCGAGGTGACTTCCCGCATTGTAGGGGACACCTTCGTAGCCAAGATCTACCTGCCGGATAGCTACTACGAGTCCACGAGCTCGACCTATCCGGTGATCTACCTGACCGATGGTGATCGATACTTTGGGCTTGCTGCGGATCTGGTCTATGAGGAGTTGTCCCGAAACGACATCGACGTTGTCTTGGTGGGAGTGGCGTATGGGACGCGTCATTTGAACGATGAGAAACGAGACCGAGACTTTCGGGCGCAAGGGGGCAAAGAAGACACCGGAGGGGCGACGAGATTTCGGGATTTTCTCCGTCGGGAGCTCATCCCGAGTCTGGAAAAACAGTATCGATTGGATCCACAGAACCGCACCCTCGTCGGATGGTCGCGAGGGGCAACCTTTACCTTGATGACTCTATTTCAGGACCCGACTCTGTTTCGAAACTATGTGAGCCTGGCGCCCCGCTTGAACTACGAGGGCTGGTCGGTGATAGAGACCGAAGCCGAATACGCTCGGAAGCACAAGAGCCTGCCTGCCCGCCTCTACCTAGCGATGGGGGCGGAAGACGAAAGGATGGAGCATGTTCCCGGTCTGGTCAGCCGTCTGCAGAAGAGTCCATATGAAGGCCTCGAGTTGGAGGCAGAAACGATCACTGAGGTAGGTCATGATATCTCGGCTCTGTTTCAAGGGTTGAGAGGTGGGCTTCTGCATTTCTTCCATCTTCCGAATATTGCAGAAGCGATGGAGGTTTGGATTGACAAGGAAGGTGTCGAAGCGGCGGCTGCTAGGTACCGAGCCGTTCGGCGCACAGGGGCAGAGGACTATGATTTCAGGGAAGAGAGGCTCAATGAGCTGGGATACCATTTTTTGTTTCAAGGGCAGGTCTCCTTAGCGGTGGCGATCTTCGAGCTCAATGTCGAATCCTATCCGGATTCTTTCAATGTCTACGACAGCTTGGGAGAAGCTCTACTGGAGAGTGGGGAGATCGACAGGGCCAGAGCCAGCTACCAACGATCTCTGACCCTCAACCCGGACAACGAGAATGCTAGGGCGGTCCTGGAGCAGATCAAGGATCGTTGATCGCTGGCTCGTAGCGTTGAGAACGTACATATCGAGTCCTATCGATCTGGGCCCCAGTCATGGGACGAGCCGCCCCTGGCGGAACTTGGTATCCTGCGGAAGAGTCCAACGGTGATTTCGTTTCAGGGGTGAAGGCCGGTAGGTTTATCGGCTCTGGGGGCGATGTTCCATCGGTCGGGCTGGAGCCGAAGTGATGCCACAGCAACCAAAAGAACTGCGACGCCTTGCGCTAGCCATGGGAGGGGTGTCCCTGGCTGGCTACGCGGTCGACTACGGCTTCAATTTGGGGTTGACTCGGTTTCTTACGCCCCATGCCTATGGTGACTACAAAGTCGCCTTTTCCTTCGCCTTCTTTCTCGGCTTGGCGGTGTTGCTCGGTGGCGACCGCGCGGCGCCCCTGATGCTGTCTCCGGCCATCCAAGAGGGCCGTCCCCGCAAGGTCTGGGAGTACCTGCTCTTTTATTTCAAGACCGCCTCTCTGCTCGGCGGGTTGGCCATCCTCCTGACTTGGGTGCTCAGCGCACTGCATGTGGGTGGCGTCGACCCGGAAGATCACCACGTCCTCGCCTGGGCTGTAGTCGCTGTCCCCCTCAACGCCGCCGCCGCCATGGTGAGTCGCACGCTGCAATCCGCTCAATTGCAAGTCAGGGCGTCGTTGCCCTGGCGAGTGGGCTTGCCGCTGTTTCAACTGGCCCTCTTTGCCTTGGTGGTGGCTTGGCGTGGCCAGCTGACCGTCTATGAGGCCGTTTTCATCGCCGTTGTGGCGACGGCAGGTCTGACCTGGTGGCAATGGCGCGACATTCGTCGCCTTGGCTTGGTCGAGGTCCGCCGTGACCGAGCCGCTAGCGAGCCCCGAGTCTGGTTGAAGGCGTCTCTGCCCATGATGGGAGCCTTTCTCGTGGCTCTGGCCCTCAATCAGTCGGATCTTTTCTTCCTCGAGCTACTGGGCAATGAGAATGACGTGGGTCACTACGCGGCGGCTGCCATGGCAGCACACTTCGTGCCGCTGTTGCAGGTGGCCACGGTGGGCTTGATCGCCCCCTTCATTCGACCGGCCCTGGACCGGGGAGCGGAGGCCTCCCGCACGCTCTTTCGTCAGGGGCTGACTCTGATCCTCGCCTCGGTCCTGCCGGTGGCAGCCGTTCTGGTGCTCTTCGCCGGGCCCATCCTCGGCCTCTTCGGACCCTCCTACCGCGACAGCCTCGGCACCCTCATAGCGCTGGTGCTCGGCAACGTCAGTTGGGCCCTCGCCGCACTGTCGAGCCTGTGGCTCCAATACCAGCGGCGCGGTGTCGTTGTCTTGGTGGTGTCGATCCTCACTTTGGCTCTCGACTCCCTCTTGAACCTACTTCTCATCCCCCGTTACGGCATGGAAGGCGCAGCGGCCAGCACGGCGATGACCCTTTCGTTGTCGGCGGCGATGATTCTTTGGCTGCACTGGCGTCATCCATCCCCATCGTCCTCTTCTGTGGAGAAGCTCGAGAGCGAAGATTGAGTCGATGAACTGGGGAGGATTCCAGCCCATGGGATGCAGGGTTCATGGGACTATCCCTGGTCAACCAAATCGTATGGGGAGGAGGTTTCGACGATGCCATTTTCAGAATCTTCGTCGGACTCGGGGACTTCACGGACTTCCTCCATAGGAATCCCGGGGCCCACAGCGGAGAAGGTGTAAGTCAGAACTGAAAAATTGTGTGGATCAAAGACGTGATACCTCTGCGGAACATAAGCGATCGTCATGGAAATTGGCGTTACATAATAGGGGTTTATCCACTGAATCTCCCAGGATCCTTCGAAGATCTGGGGAGTAATGTACGTCCAAGCCTGTGGTGCATCTTTCAGATTGTACAAGCCGATGCCCGGTTTGATGACGGAGCCTCCGTCGACACCATGGAGCTCTAGGTAGATCCTACAGGAGGAAAAAGTGTAGTGGAAAAGGTAGGTGTCGTTTTCGATCACGGACTGATTGCTGCGGTCGCTCAGCTCGAGCACAGGGAGGGCACCACCAGTTGGGAATGGGGCGAGTTTTGCAGTTTTTCCGCTGCGTAAGTCGACCCACTGTTTGCCTTCGGTCCAGGGGGGTGTCGACGGGGGTGAATAGGTCAAGCCCGGGGGGAAGTAGTTGATGCCCAGTGTACCGTTCGAACGATTGATGCAGAAAATGCGGGTGATTCCACTCTGCTGAAAGGTAGGGTTTTTCTGTTCGATGACTGCTGGTTGTTCCATCATTAGAATTCCTCAGGAGGGCTTCAAGTAGTCGTGATCGCGGTGGTAGGGGCTAGAGATTCTGAGTTGCCGCTGGCGATCTTGTAGCCGGCAAACCCCACCGCCGTGTCTGCGGCCCAGTCGACGACCAGAAGGGCTGCTTTCGCGTAGGGGTTCTCGGCTAGCAAAAGAACCTTACAGGTCGTAGGTAGGGGAGAGGCGACGGCGAGCAGTATGTTGTTGAGCTTGCCGGGTTCTGGCTGCATCATGAGGGTAATGAACGAGGTGACGAATAGGAAACCACCCGCCACTCCGGCAAAGGCCACTCCTACCGAATCGTCTGTAATCGTCTTGGCTCCCCGTTGCGACGCGGTGTATAGGAGTTGAGTCGCTACCCATCCCATGTAGCTAGACCAGGTCACGATGAGGGCAATATTCTTTTTGCAGGTGTCGGCAAAGTTTGGATGACCCAAACCGAGAATGACCAAGGGTACACCGATGGACATGCCGACGTTCTTGAAGAGGTCGAAGCCGCTGGCTTCATCCGATGGCGAGTCGAGTTGGGACATAGCATCATCGGCAACCTCCCAGGGCATCCAGGGGATGATGGTCAAAATAGAGGCCAACATACCCGGTACGTAGGCCGCCTGATCTCGGAAAGGGTGGTCGGCGCCGAGACCATGTCGACGAACATACTCAGGCAGAGTCAACTTGGACTCTTCCAGCGCTTCGGCCAATGAAGCTGTGATCGGCGGGAAGCCGTTGGCAGCATAGAAAACAACCGTTGCGGGAAGGGCGCAGAGAAGGGAGATGAGATCGAGCACCGTCGGCGTCTCAGCTTCACCTGGGTTCATCAAGTTGTAGAGGCCCTCAATGAAGAACCCACTGATCTCAGCGTCCAACACGTCGGATTGGAAGACTTCTAACACGCTGCTCAGGGCCTCCATCAGGGCGACCACGAGAGCTTCGATGTTCTCGATGGCCCAATGCATCAAGCTGCGTAGGGACAGGATGAGAGCCCTGAGGGCTTCCTGTTGAAGACGTTCCGGATGAGCAGCGACCTGTTCGAAGAAGGAGGTCAGGTTGTCATACTCCTGTTTGAGGAAGTCACCGGATCGCTCTATGAGCTCTTCGACCTGTTTCAGAAAGTCCATGCCCGCCTGGGCGATCGTGGTGAGCAAGACAGGAAACTCAAAGTCGAGAACCTCGGAGAGGATTTTGTCGAGCAACCAGTTGGCAATGGAGCTGACATCTTGAATCACCGAGAGCAGGTCATCACCGCTTTCCGTCGCCGTCGCCGTCGATTCGGCATTCGCGGTACCCAGCGTGTCGGAGCCGACCGCTTTCAGCACTTGCTCGAGGTAGGTGTCGAGCCCCGCCTCCAGTTCCTGGAAAAACCCTTCGATTTTCGGGATCGCCTTCTGGTTGAGGGAGGTCACGGTGGGGATGACATTTCGAACCGTGCTAGCAATGGCGTTCTTTGTGTTCCAGATATCTTCTGCAGAATCGAAAATGAGCCAGGCGAAGAATCCGAAGAGCTTTGCGAAGAAGACGGCGACGGAGTTGAAGATCGATTCGAGCAAGCCTAGCGCTTCTTCTACCGCTGAGATAACCCCTTGGAAAACATAGGTGACTCCTGCAACAACAAAATCGACGACGACGTGCAGGCTGTCCGCAGCGGCCGTCACAAGGAACGTGAAGGACGATTCGAGGTCGTTGGCTGCGCCCTCGACGAGATCGCCGAGCCAACTCCAGAAATCCGTTAGGCCGTCGACCTGTGGGGCGTTCAGGTAGGTTTGCCGCCGACTCTCCGCTTCTGACTCGGTCAGCTCTACGTAGGTGGATCGCCCGCCTTCGACGCGGAAGCAGAAGGCTATGTCGGGGAGTTTCTTGGGGTCGAGACATTCCCGGTAGCTGGTCGGGCCTTGCCGCGCGGTGCTCACCAGGGTTGTGATGGCCTGAATGGCTTTGAAAACCTGAGCGCTGTCCGATTTGTATTTCTGCGGTAAGAGTTTCGAAACGTCGGACGGACTGAGTCTCTCGAGTTGAGTTTGAAGGTGGGCGTTCGGCTGTATATGAACGTCGGCTTCGGGGTCCCCTCCAGTGGAGACCCGGAGCGTCGTCGTGTTCAACGCCTCAGCGCGGGTGTAGGCGGTGACCACACTTCGGGCATCGGTCGAGACCGTCACCCCAGTCTTCGGTCCGAGCACCAGGCTCTTGCCTCCGATCAGCACCTCGATCACCTCCCCCGCATAGAGGGTGATGGGGTGGTTGGGCAGACGGTTTCCCTGGTCGCTCAGGATCGTTATTTCGGTCGCAAAGCTCGGGACCTCCGAGATTTGATCCACCGGTAGGTCGATGGGCTCGCGCCTCCAAGATGATGGATCGTCCGATTTCGACGACTGTTCTTCCATCCGCCAGAGTTGGTCGGACAAGTCAAGGCCAAAGATCTCGCTAAGGCCCTGAGAATCTTGAGCCGTTGTGATGGATTGGAATTGGGTTCCCAGAGTGAAGGGGTCGCTCCAGCCTTCCCCTTGTCGGTGCAGGACCCCCAGTTCCTGGTGGGAGTTGAGGTAAAGAAGGCGTAGGGGGCTCTGCCCTGCGCTCAGAGCGAGGATCTGCGCGCACACCGTCTTTTGATCGATGACGGTCGCGGTCGGCTTCGCGGCACTGGCATCAACGAAGGTAAGCCCGTGGGTGCCGGCAGCCCAGGATTCGCTGTAAAGAAAGATACCCGAGTATCCATTGGCTTGACTGCCTACGGTGATCTTGGTGGCGGAGGTCTCGGCCACGATGGTCTTGGCTTGGGGTTGTAGAGGGAAGGGAAAGAGGCCGAGGTCAAAGGTCGAGGGGTTCTTTTCCGAGCGTGTGAAGGCCAGGATGCCTTCGCCCGCCGACTTGAATACCGCTGCACCCCCCAAGGTACTGGCCACCTGCCCCAGATTCGTCCAGTTTCCTGGTGTGCTCCAGGGAATGTGCCACAGAGTCAGTGCTCCGGTAGGACCCCCCTGAAGGAAAGCGAAGAGCTCGATGGAGTCCTTGATTCTCGCCGGCACAAGGCGTTGGGCGGAGAGATTCGGGGGTAGGTTCGGGTCGAGGGGAATCTGCTTCAGTTGCGACCATGCACCGGCCGGCTGACGGGTGGCATAGTGGATTTCCGGATTGGCTTGGTCCGGCCCGATGACGAAAGCCATCAGCTCGGTTGGAGTGCTGGCGAGGGCGAGGCCGCTGGCTTGGAAGTCGTTGCCGAGGGATTCTTGCTCCCAGCCGGTGTCACTAGAGGGCGTCCGTTGGAGGCTGTAGATAGTTCCCTTGGGGCCTAGGGCGAGCAGCTCCGTTTCCCGGTCCGGCCCTTGGGTGGTGACCAGTTCCGAATCGCCGGTGATCGCGGCGCTGAGGCGATAGTCCGAAATCAGTCGAGAGCTAACCCGATGGGGTCCGGCCTGGTTCGTCCTAGCGGGGTCGTTGCTGGGCCAGAGAGCTGGAGGTAGGTGCTGTAGGTCGGGGCCAGAGGTCTGCCGGGGGTCAGCATAGTCCATCGATCCTCCTGGCGTACTGAGATGATTACGGTTTCACAAATCTGAGTGAGCTCTCAGTCTATGGGGCGCCAGGTAGGGATTGCAACGATCGAGCGAGGGCAGGCCTTAAAGGCTTCGTGGGGTATCACCCGCGAGAGAAGAGACTTGATGGGGCATCGAAGATCCAAGAGCTCGGCGAGCAGCTCCCTTTTGGCAAGGCACTGACATCGCCATTCCCATCGCCAGTGCCACTGCCATTCGCCAGTGCCACTGCCATTCGCCAGTGCCACTGCCATTCGCCAGTGCCACTGCCATTCGCCGCGTTCTACTCCGGCACGACAGCCGACCAGGCCGAGGTGTCGCCGCTTTCGAATCCGTCCCCAAACAAGGCGCTGGGGTCGACCTTCACTCGGCGAACTTCTCCGGCGCTGATGTCGACATAGAAGAGATCCCCCTGGGGGCCGATCTCCAGGTGAACGGGTAGGACCGAGCCGGCGACCAGGGTGACGATGGTGGTTGGATCTGGCAGGCCCTCGGTGTCAGCGAGCATGGCCCAGATGCAGGAGTTGGAAAAATCGGCGAAGAAGAGGGCGCCTTCGTATTGCGGTGGATAGGCTCCCTTCTGGTAGATGGCAATGCCGGAAATGGCCGCGTTGGCGCCGGAGCCGCATCGATCCGGGTCAGGTGCGGCGTCCCGCGGATAGGCGAAGTAGGGGGGCTGCACAGAGCCGGGCACGTCGTAGAGGGCCTCGCACAGGGTCAGGTCTACCGCATCGTACTTCGGTTGCCTGGCGCCGCCTTCATAGCAAGGCCAGCCGAAGTTCTCCACCAGAGAGTCGGTAGGATCGACGATTCGGTTGATCTCCTCCCAACCGTTCCAGCCGACATCTCCGATCCAGACCTCGCCGGTCTGCGGATGGATTTGGAACCGAAAAGGATTTCTCAAGCCGTAGGCAATCACCCGGTCGTCTTCGAGGGTTGCACCGCCGAACAGCGGGTTATCCGGCAGGGCTGCTCCGGTCTGCGGATCGATGCGCAGGATCGTACCGTCGAAGCTGACCGGATCCCCCGGCGTGAGCAAGTCCTGACTGCGCAGAGCGCCACCCTCCGCGTCCGGTAGGACCTGGTCTCCGCCTATGGCAACAGGTGGATCGCCGCAGGGATTCTCCGGCGTCGGCGTTGCGGAGAGACTGCCTCCCAGTTGGCCAAAGTCGACGCCCTCGAACTCGCCATTGGCCGGCCGGAAGTTGGCGCCGTCTCCAGCGCTGGCGTAGAGGGCGCCGTCGCTGCCGAAGGCGAGGGTGCCAACGGAATGGCTCGGAAACTGCTGGCACCAACCGTCCTGGATCAGCACCTGCTCGGTGCCACCTTCCTTTCCGGTCAAATCAAAACGCGACAAACGAGCGCTGACCACGCAACCGTCGACGTGCCCGCCGGGGGGACTCGGGCATTGGTCATTCCACACCGGTGCGGTGCCGCCGGGAGGCGCGTCGTAGGTGTAGAAAGCGAAAACGCTGGCAGTAACCGGAAAATCCGGGTGGATCGCCAGCCCGAGCAGACCGCGATCCCAGTACGAGTTCACCTCCGCTGTCAGGTCGATGACGATTTCGGAGTCGGGGTCGTCGAGACTTTCGAACTTCAGTACCAAGCCGTCCTTCTGAGCGACAAAGACTGTTCCATCTTGGGCGAACCGAACCACGGTCGGCTGGTCGAGCCCACTGAATACAGTCTCCTGGACAAATGGAAAGGGCAGCTCCTGGGACCAGGCCGCAAGCGGTAGGAGCCAGGCAGCTGCAAGAGTCAGCCAGGTGCGCCACATCGAGATAACGACTCCAATGTTATGACTGCGGAAATCGGGTGATGATCTTTGGAGCCCGGGGGACTCACCGGCTTCGAAACTTCTCGGTCGGTTGGCCGATGTCGAATAGTTTTTTTCCGGCGGAAAGAATCGGTTTTTCAGGGAGCACAGTAGGCTCATGTTTTCCTATTCTAGTTGGCCCCGAGGTGGGCGAGCGCCCCATATCGCCCTGCTCAGCGGCGGGCCTCAGCCCGTCCGCTGCAGCTGGAGCGTTAGGCCTAGACCCTTCAGTCGTCAGAATTGCCTATGAAACGATAAACGACTGCCCCGAGAGCACCGCTGCGGTTCAGCTGCGCCGCCAATCAAGTCCGCTCTCGCCATGGGCGCCTGCCGGCCACAGCTGCAACCGCTTGTTGGGCGGTGCTTACGGTGTTGATAGGGGTTCTGGTTGACCAACAGATGGACCGGGTTCACCTTGCAAACGTTGCAGGGCCCACTTTAGCGGGTCCTGGTTACACCAGTAGCCAGCATCAGGAATGGTCCCATGGGCTCGGAATTCTGAAACGTTGAATCCTCCTTCAATATCGTTGTACCACAGTACGTTTTTCTGATGCAGTGCCACGACCCAGAAGCCATTGCCCTCGTCACCCCACGGAGACTGGGACCACTTAGTAGGCGGAACTCGCACGCTATCGAAAAAGGTCCGTTGTTCGTCTGAACATTCGGCGAGCTCCTCCATGACAAGCAACCGTAGTTCTACGAGAGTAATTGGTGTCCAGACCATACTTTCCCGACCTCAGTTTCAGGGTCACGAATGACGCCTAGACAGCAGTATGCTGTTCGCTTCTTGCGCTCCAAGTCGTCCTCCTTCAAGTCTTTAGAATAGGATATGCGGATATCGTGGCGCTAACGGCTCCCTACTCGCCCTCGCCTCCGCTTCCACTGCCTCCACCACTTCCTCCGCTTCCAGTGGGGGGTGGGGGATTCCTGTCGGATTCAATGCAGTCGATGTCGCACTGAATGAAGTCTGCCCCAGGCTGGCCCAAGCACTCGTTCATACAGTTGTCGTAGACTCCGTAGTTCGTCCTTGCCCATTCCGGCGTGATGGGGAAATCGATGTTGCTTATTACCTCGGCCTGGAAGCCAAGGGTCAGGGCCATCACGGTCGCAGCAAATGTCGTAACGCTTCTATTCATACCTCACTCCTTAGTTGATTGTAATTCTATCGTCTCAGTTCGAAAGTTTGATCCGCTTGGGTGGCTCAAGGCTCTTGAGAGCGAGGATTCTTCTCCTGGCTCAGCAATTGGTAGGGGAGTCACCTGGATTCTTAGTGTCCGGATTTCAAGGCCTATCGAAGGGTCTCAAGTTGCTCCCATGTATCGTTTAGTTAAGGGCGCACTGCGCAGCACCTTGTGATGCCTGAGCGTCTTGTTCTGCGTATTCTCGGTTGATACCTACTGTTCCTGTAATGAAATCCTGAATTGCCCTCTTTCTCTTGTCTAGGAGTACCACCTAGAGTTCGCCCCAAACCCAAGCAAAACCACTAGTGGTGACTAAGCCGTTCCAGAGTGGAAAACTGGGTGCAATGTAGTCAAACCGCTCAAGCCAACCAGCCGTAAGATGTTCTTCCTGCTTGGCATTTGAAATAGCCACTTTTTGTGAAATAGATGAGAGTATTGCGAGTCCGATATCAACGCAGGAGCGAATAGTTCTTTGCTCTAGGCTAGTGGGTGATCCGTCAAGCCTAGTGACTCTTATTTTTGATACCATTTTTCCCAAGTCTGCCCCGGTGACCACCACTGAAGTGCGAGAAAGGCACTCAGAAATCACCTTCGCCTCGCCAGACCGGCTGGCTTGGCTTAGCTCCGGCGGAAAGAACCGGCTTTTCAATGAGTACAGCAGGCTCAGGTCTTCCTATTCTAGTTGTGCCTGAGCTGGGCTGGTGCCGCATATCGCCAGGCTCAGCGGCGGGCTTCAGCCCGTCCGCTGCAGCTGAAGCGTTAGGCCTAGACCCTTCAGTCGTCAGAATTGCCTATGAAACGATAAACGACTGCCCCGAGAGCACCGCCGACCAGGGGCGCCACCCAGAAGAGCCACAGTTGCGCGATCGCCCAGTCTCCCACGAAGAGCGCCACTCCTGTGCTGCGGGCGGGATTCACAGAGGTGTTGGTGACCGGAATACTGATCAGATGGATCAAGGTGAGGCCCAAACCGATGGCGATGGGGGCGAATCCGGCCGGCGCTCGCTTGTCCGTGGCCCCCAGGATGATGAGAACAAACATCATGGTCATGACGATCTCGGTGAGAAGCGCAGCCTGCATGGAGTAGCCCCCAGGGGAGTGCGCACCGTAGCCGTTTGAGGCGAAGCCGCCGGCAACGTCAAAGCCAGCTTTTCCAGTGGCAATCAAATAAAGGACGCCCCCAGCCACGATACCGCCAAGCACTTAAGCCACGATATAAGGAAAGAGATCCTTCGCAGGAAATCGCCCTCCAGCCCAAAGCCCGACGGAAACAGCTGGGTTGAGGTGACAGCCGGAAATATGGCCGATCGCGTAGGCCATGGTGAGCACCGTTAGACCAAAGGCAAAGGACACGCCCAGGAGTCCTATACCAAGTTCCGGAAACGCTGCCGAAATCACGGCGCTGCCACATCCGCCAAGAACCAGCCAGAAAGTACCAACGAGCTCTGCTGCATACCTTTTCATCTTTATACCCTTTCCTTTGTGATTGGTGCTTGCCGGATTCTGTTTATTGTAGCGGTTCCCACGGAAGATCCGTGAACGACCAGTCAAAGTGATAGATGATGCCACGCTTGTGGAGTTGGGTTCTCCCGTAGATAACGCTCTCCCCTGTCCGATCTCAGGTGTTGGTTAGGCGACGGGTAGTTCCCCTTAGCCGGGATGCTCGATTGCCACGAGCTCAAGCCTGTTGATGCCAACAAAATCGGAAGGATTGACTGTATACAGCGGGAGACGGTTCGAGATGGCGATGGCTGCAATCAATGCATCATACGAACGAGCTTTCGTCTTGCGGCCTAAAGATCGGATATCTGCCGCAACTTCACCGAACGCTCGAGCTGCCGCCGCATCGAAGGGAAGGGGCTCAAAGTCAGCCTCGGCCTGCTGAAGGTATGCCTGGCGGGCCGCCCTCTCCGAAGCCGAGATAGCCACCAACGGCCCCACGGATAGCTCCGCCAGCGTGATCGCTGTGATTGTTGGAATCCTTGGCAGCACAGAGGGGTCGCCGAATCGCGGCAAAAGAATCACCGTGTTTGTGTCGAGGATTCCCGTGGCATTCAAACCGTGGAGTCCAACAATGCATCGATGTCGTCACGGAAACTTGCCTCATCCACTGTCGGAAGGCTCTGCCATCGCTTTAGAAGCGTCGCAGCATCAAACCCAGACTTCGGCAGAGGCCGTAACTCGGCCACAGGTCTGCCCGCCCGAGTCACGGTCAGGCACTCCCCGGCCAGGACGCGATCAACCACGTCGCCGCCATGATTGCGCAGATCTCTGATGGTGATGTCTTTCATGCGCTCAAGGTATCACCGGTGATACATGAGAGCAACCTCACCCTCCAGACTCGCTGACGGGGTGTTACCGCCGAAAGCGGGCCTAATATTGAGGATTTGTAGTGCTCACCTCAAGACAAGCCACCTGTTGATGTTTCTCGGCCCTGAATTGGACCGGGCTTCGATATCCGAGGGCCTGGTGAGGCCGTTCGTTGTTGTACAAGCGAATCCACTCCGCGATGGCTGATTTCGCTTCTTGAAACGAGGCAAAGTTGTGCTGCCAGGTGCACTCTTCCTTCAGGTTGCGAAAGAAGCGTTCCACCATTCCATTCTGCTGAGGAGTGTAGGGAGTAATGAACTCCTGTTCCAACCCATAGAAGCGACAGGCCGCTCGAAAGCGACGACTCTGGAAGACCAGGCCATTGTCACTTCTTACAGTAGGTTTTCGGCCAGTTGGACGAAGAGTGCCGAAGCGGCGAAGGCAGGCTTCTTCCAGGGCACGTTCGGCTTCTTTGGATCTTCCGCGTAATGCAAACTCCCAGCCGACGATCTCTCGATCATGGCAGTCCAGGGTCGCAACGAGGTGGCCCCAACCATCCACTCTGCAGGGAATATGAGTGAGATCCAAGGCCCACCTCTCATCACTTTTCTCCGCTCGGCTTCGGCTATGTTGGATCCGGGGTTTCGGCCGGGTACGTCTCTGGTGAACCATCCAGGCGTTCAGCCTGAGAATCCGACAAACCTTCTTTCTGTTGACTTTCCGGCCCTCTCAAAACTTCAGAAGAGCCCAAATGCGACGGTATCCGAACGTAGGATGCTCATGAATCATTTCGCGGAACCGTTCTACAAGAACTGGGTCGATCGGGGGCTTTCTCTCAGAACGAACTGGACGGGGTCGCACCGCCGAACGAGACACCTCGAGTACAGAGCAAACACGGCGCTCAGAAGTACCCGGTAGCTGTTGTCTCACTCGTCGGACATCCTTGGCGCGAAAGGGCGCCCCTTCATCCCCTCCTTCAGGATCTCGATGTCCAGAACGAGTTCACCAACTTTCTGCTTCAGCTTCTTGATCTGCTCGTTCTTGAAGGCATCCTCTTCCTTCGGTCGGCTGCGGAGGGCATTCTCTGCTCCTGACAAGAAGTGCACTTTCCACTGTTCAATCTCAGCCACGGTGAGGCCATGCTGACGGGCGGCTTCTTGGCTCGAAGTCTCCCCCCGCAGGAGACTCAGCACGAGAGCAGATCGTCGCTTCGCGGTCCAGCGCTAAATCTTCTTCGGTAAGTCCTTGGTCATAGTCGTCGAGTCTTAGGGAAAGGAAAGTGGGGGAATCACAGAGTCTTCTAGCAGGGGGCCTTGGGTTGAGTCCAATCCCCGAGCTGGAGGCGGCCACCGACGGCGGTTGCCAGGGGTTCGAAGTCTCGTCGATTGCGGGTGACCAGGGGGAGGTGGCGGGAGACTGCGGTAGCGGCGATGAGGATGTCTCCGATCTGACGACGTTGTGGCGGCCTGGCCTGAGCCTTGACTATTCTGACCCAGCGACGCCTTCGGCCGACTCCCGGGAGGTCGGAGCCGCCATCGGTGAATATATGGAATTCTTTTACAACCGGCATCGCCATCACTCTTGGCTGGGTTTTCAGAGCCCGGCTGACTGCGAAGAGGCTTAGGGAGCCGCAGCTCTAGCCGCCTAACGAAACTGTCCACTTTTTCGGGGGAAGGTCAGTCCTCCCGCTTCAAGATTTCGTAGACGAGGTTGCACTCGATGTCTGCCCCGGCGAAGGACGGCTTTGATTTCCGCGAGGTCGTTCTCCTGACGATGTCGAAGTTTGAATAACGCGCGGCAGCTCAGCTCAGCGCGCAGCACTTGCGCCTGGAACTACGGGTTCTGCGGAGGAACCAAGTGCTTCACCTAATTCTAGCCCGGGGCCTTTCGAGGTGTCGGGACAGTTCGATGTCCGAACCGGCAAGCGCGGTCGCTCACCCCGGTCCCTTTTCAGCTCTGTAGTCGGGGGATCGTAGTTCCCTGAGGGCAGCCTCAAACGTCATTCCAGTGTCGTACTTCGACCTGATGATCGATAGCCGCTTGCCATGGAAGAAGCCCTTGAGAATTTCGGCATCAGGGGCAATTTCGATGGTCCTCTGGAGGTCGCCTTCACTTGTCCAAAGATTGATTCGATCTATTCCTAGAGGAGAAACGGTGGGAACCAGGTGGCGGCAATCCAGGCCCTCGACACGCCGTCCCGGGTGTCGAGGGCCAAGGGATTGCCTCGGGCGTCGATTACCAGCCCGAGGGCCAGGTCGACGAAGGGACCATGGCCAGCATCTAAGGGCAGGGACACTCGATAGTCGAAGTCGTAAAAATTCTGCTTGGAACGCCGTCGTGTTGATCTGGAAACCCGGGGCAAACTACCTTGGAGCCGGTTTGCTCATCCTGTAGGTTGAAGTACTCAAACAAGGTACCTTCGCAGGGGCAGGTGCCGCCCGAGGCAGGCACTGAGAGAACTGCGAACATCAGGGCTAGGACTGCCGACAATGAAATCGCTGGCCATTTGAATCTCTCAAGCATACTGATTCCTTTCAGTGGTTAGGTGTGTAGCGAGGCAGTGATTCAATTTATGGGGAATCACGAAGCTGGTGTGTGTCAGCACGGCACCTTTTGAGCCGTGCCCATAGCCAAAGTAGGGCCTCCGAACGTCCTGAATCGCAAGTGGTTCTAGTCTTTCTGTGCAGTAAAGGTTTCGGTCGCAGAGCCTGAGTTTCAAGGTCAAGGCTGACGCATAGACAACTACCCTCTGCTCACTCTCTGTTTCCTAAGTCGTGAATCTTCATAATTTTGCATAAGGATATGAGAATCGAAGGTGAGTGTCAATTGCGTGAATAGTGACGTGCTGGCGGCTGTACGCCGCGAGTTTGACCCCTAGGCAGCAGAGAGACATCTGGACGGCAGGGCCGGAAAGGCCTTGCAATGTTGGACTTAGGCTTGGTCCAGAGAGGATTGACGAAGAGGGGATGCGTTAATGGCTTGGTGTTGAACGTACCCGGTGGCTAGGACAAGGGCTAGGCTCAGGGCTTGGTGTGCCTATAGGTCAGTAGTACGACGTCTAATCCCGCCAGCGACTCGAGCCACCAGCAGCCCGACGCATAGCTCTGCCAGCGTGATCGCTGTGATTGCCGGAATCCTTGGAAGAACAGCCAGGTCACCGAAGCGTGGCAGAAGAATCACCGTGTTCGTGTCGAGGATTCCCGCGGCATTCAAGCCGCAGAATCCAACAGTGCATCGACGTCGTCACGGAAACTCACCTCATCCACCGGCGGGAGCCGCTGCCATCGCTATAGAGGCGTCGCAGCATCAAACCCAGACTTCGGCCGAGGCGGCAATTCGGCCACAGGTCTGCCCGCCCGGGTCACGGTCAGGCCTTCGCCGGCCAGGACTCGATCAACCATGTCGCCGCCATGATTGCGTAGATCTCTGAGGGTGATGTCTTTTGAAAGACCGCCTGACATTCTCTGCACCGGCGCTCGTAGCGAGTCCCTTTCGAATTCTTGAGAAGAGTCGCCGTGCAAACCGGGCATCTTCCGGAGCGTTTTCGGGAGGCTCGTTTGTCTAGGGAACCCACGGAGTGATTTCTCTCCACCTGGACATCGACCTCCGAGGAGAAGGGTTCTCTGCGGAGGGCGCGAGCCGCCTTGTTCTTGAAGAATCGCCTCGGCGGCTCATCCGGATCATTGGCCTTGGCCTGTTTGTGGCGGTTCGAGATTCGATTTGTCATGTCAATGCAACCGGGAAATAGTCGGATCTTCTGCTGAGCAGCTCCTTGGGTCGGCGCGGTGGAGGAGCAGGAAACCCTGGACAGTCGATTCCTACCGCTGCCGTAGCAGGTCGCCGACAGTTTGAACTGAGACCACTTCGAATGGCTCGCCCTTTCGTTACGGGGCAGCGACTTTCTTGTCACCTACGGGAGGGGGAAGGAAGCCTTGCTGCGCCAGTTTTTCGAAGACTTTGGGGTCGCCAAAGTAGTTTCGGTGGCCCCCCGGGCCAAGGCAGTGGTTAACGACGGTGAAGTCCTCTGGAATGTCCCTCCCGATGTAGTCTTGAGCCCGGTAGAGATTCCACCAAGCACTTATATCTCGGCCCTTTTCAGGTGCCCCATCTGGCCAAAAGATACGCTGGAAATACTCCCCATAGAGGTGCCCGATGGGCGACCCCATACTCACCCAAGTGGCTTCTGGTTTCGTGTGGGCCATGAGGAAGTCTCCCACCAGCACCGACCCTTGGCTGTGGGTGAGGAAGAGTACCGACTCCTTCGGAGAAGACTCCCTCAGGACATTCTCTACCACGGCACGGAAACGGGCTGTGATGTCTGCTCGTCCGGGATCCTTCGGAGTCTCGAAATAGTTGGTGACGTCCAGGAGAAAATCGATCGCGGTGCGAAGTGGACCTTGCAAATAGAGCCCTGCCAAGGCCGAGAGCCCAGTCAGGCCCCAAGCCAAGCCGCGGAGATACTCCTGCTGTCCTAGCTGCTCCAAGGGCTGGTCCTGGCAAAGGCTCCCGCGGATCACGTAGCCGAGGATGATCCCGGCGGCTACCAAGGAGACGATGTTGAGGGTCCAAATGAGTGGAGCCGAAGCAAAGATGCGGGCCTCAATCTTCTCCTTGGGCGGATCTTGCTTGGTGGCGGCCTCCGGGCTTCGCTTCTTGTCTTGTCCCATCTCTTCGGCGTAGTCCTTCTTTGTCCTTCTCTCGAATGCCTTGACGCTCCAGAGCAGGGCGAGGAAGGTGCACAAGATGACGATCCACCCGAGGGCCAGGGAAGGCACGAAGAGATTCCTGATCTCTATGACCTGTTCCTTCGTGAGAAGCTCCGAGGGAGCATGATCCGGTGTGCCTAGAAGAATCAGGTACCACAGAGCGGGAATGATCAAGACCCATATTCTCAAGGCTAGGACAGAAGTAAAAATCTGAATGTCGTAGCTACTGACCTCTGGCCTTTTCAGCCGCCAACGTGTCAGGAGCCACCAAATCGTCGCTACAGCAACGGCGAGAACCGTAGCGAACCAGAACCCTTGGATGACATTTCGCAGGACCTTTAGGTAGTCCTCATAACGATGGCCAGTTACCCAGGGCATCCATGTCGTGGGAAGAAGGGGCATCACCATGGCCAAGGCTCCGGAGAGAGCTGCCCACGGCAAGGCGGCGATTCGTAGGTCCTGCCAGACACGGCTAGCGATGCCGGCGATAGCGATGGTGAACAGGCCAGCTAGGGGCATCGCAAACTCCGCCTCAATTTTCCAAGGCCAGTAGGCGTACATCAGAAAGACGGAAAGCAGCAGAGCGTTGAGGCCGAGGAGAGGCCCTTCAATCCATCCGAGGGCCCAATCCGTAAGCCGGGAGAATCTGGAGGGTTGCTCGGCTGCGGCGAGCCCCGCCGCCCGACTGACCCTTCGGAGTCCGAAGAGGAGCAGGAAGAAGCTGGTCACGGCGGCAAAGGGACCGTGAGGGGCGCTGGAAAGGTCAGCCCATTGCAACTGGACAATGCGATGCTGGCCACCCTCGGAAGTCGGCCCGGTTAGGGTCCAGTAGTCGGTCGAGGCCCCGCTCCCGGCTGCGATCGTCCGGCGCTGCCAGCGAAGGCTGGACTTTGCCCGGCTCGCCCAGGTCTCGGCAAAATCTCGTGTCGCCGGGTCCAGACCACTACCATCACCGTGAACCGCCCCAACTCCGTGGACGACAAAGGTAGTGAAATTCCGTTTGGTTTCAGCCATCAAGGCTCCTCCCTTCGGCACCCCAAGGAGACTTTCCGTTGTCTCGCCTACTAACAGCTGGCCCTGTTGGAACTTGCCTAGTCGGCGGGCGTTGGAAGTAGCGGGTGACTCGTTTTGTGAGAAGTCTAGCCTAGTCGGGAGTAGAGCACACCGGATGGCTGGGTGATGCAACGCCAGATACAGGTGAGCTCTTTATGGAGGCTGACGAAGCCCAGGACAAGGTTTCAGTGGCCTGCCAAGAAACCGTTATATCCGAGCGAACACAGGCACCGGGAGACCATTTGGGGTTCGAAGGTAAGGCCTCAGGGAAAGAAACTTTGAGGAGCGGGGTAGCCTTGCCTGACGATGGGAACTAACGGCCCAATGGGGCGCACCGGTGCCCGAAGTGGTTTGCGCCGAGCCCAAGGTGACGGTCTTGGTTTGAGGCAAAGATCTATCGGGTCTGATTGAGGGATTGTTTGGGTTTTCAGCCGAGATGTTCATGCTATAAGCCGCAATCTGCTCCGGTCGCAGCGACCTCAGATATGCCTTGCTGATCCGAGCCTGTTTAGCGTGCTCGGCTGAGGAAGCCGTATCTTACTACCCTAATCGCTGAACCCACCTATAAGACCGTCGCCAAGGCCGTTGGGCCGGTTGGAAGCTGAAGGTCCTGAAGGTTGAGGGCATCTTTTTACGATCTCCAATACCCATCTGAGTGTCGGTCGAGGAGACGATTGAGCTAGGCGGCACGGCGTGTCGACTGGACCCAGGGCGGCCCTATAGTACAAGAGGTGAAGGGGTGGAAATCCCAGTATTACTTCGAACACCTGTCCTTATGCGTATATCGCGGCGGCTAGGGCATTCGCAACCATTAAGACAAAGTCCGTGGCGAAAATAAATCGCATTTTCCCCTCTACTCGCCATGCTCCTCTTCCTTTTCGATTCTCTATCGCTATGGGAACGTTGAAGAAGAACTGCGATCCGTGTGCGATTGCAAAAAATAGGCAGAGAACCAACCTCTGTTCTGATGTAGGGAAAACGGCCGACTTCAAGGCCACCAGAAGGTTGAAGGCACAGAGAGCAAAGTTGAAACCACCCAGAAACTTCCCTGATTCGGCCAGGACGTCGAATACTGGTGTTTCGCGATGCTCCTTCGGGACCAGAGTTTTGGCGAAGATCTTGCTGCGTATCGCGAACAGGTGGAAGCCAAGGCCAAACCAAATAGCGTTTGCAAAAAGAAGAAGCTCAAACATGTGAATTTTTCTCTCTCAACTTCGCTGCCCAACAAGCACCTACAGCGTCGCGCCCGGCGGGACACCGGCGTCCAGCGTGGGGCGAGCCAGAGATTCGTTAGAGCTGAGTCTACCGAAACCGACCAAGGCCTAGGGTGCGTCCGCTGTAGGTTCTTGTTGGGCGGCTGCGAAACTCCGACAAGTGTCGGGCGGCGCAGGCTTCAGCTCAGGCCATGGGCCTACCACTAGCCGCGATGCCTGCTCGATGTTCGCATGGTAGAAGCACCAGGGGCTGAAGCGCCCTGGGCGCTTCGGAATGACGACGAGCATCGCAGCGTGCGGTGGGGAAAGCTGAGTTGGCTCAAGGCCGAAGTACCCGGCCGATGCGGCCGGGAGCCCAACGAAGCCGTGGCCGTAGTAGTCGGTGCCTGCGACGTGGTCGATTGCGCGACTTGCAGACCAGTTTCGGCTGACCCAGATCGTCGCAGCGACGTTCGTGAGGTGCCAGCGACCCATACCCCCGCCTAGCTCTGGGGCCGAGGGTACGAGAGTGCGACCCGCACGGGCGGCGAGCCGATGAGGCGAAGCCATATGGATCGGGCTGCCCGAGGCCTCGGCATGCTCGATTGGGTTCAAGGCGATGGAGAAATAGCTGTACGGGTTGAGCGGTTCGAGAACGGGTGCGCCTTCGCCCCCGAGCTCAGCCCAGACTAGAGAGCGCACCACTTCGCTGACTGCTGGAACTTCGGCTTCGAAGTTGCCACGCGGGATGTGGGACAGGCCCTCGTGGTAGAGGAACAGCGGGGCAAGTGCGACCGCGCACAGTGATACGAGAAAGAGGACGCCCAGTACTTTGGCGAGGTGCCTCATAACCAGCCGCCTAAAGACTTTGGAATTCTGCTGCGCGACTACAATGCTTCCCACCGGTCGCGAGGTGCAAGCCGAGTGACCGCGTGACCCTCCAACCCATCCGCGACAGCAGAAATTCCTTGTTAGGCGGCGGTCGCCCGGGTCCTCTTGATGCCGAGTACCACCGATCCCAGCAAGAAGCCTGGGATCACCTGGATGACGGAGCCCCAGAAGAGCTGCGAGAACAGGGCCTGCCCCCGGCTGTCGAAGATGTTGTAGTGAGTGCCCAGTCCCCACGTAGTGTCCACCCACCACATTACGAAGACGGGGAACCGAGAAGGTGGAGAGAAGATGACGAGACTCAGAAGCAGGAGCAGATATGGATGTTCTTCCTCGCCCAGTCTCGTGCCCAAGAAGACAGCGAACCCCAAGGCCAGCCAGAGCAAACCCAACGGAAAGACGAACACCGTGGGGACGCCGGCCAGTTCGAGGAACACGCGAACCGGCGTGATGACGAGAGAAATAAGCACCGGCAAGGCGGCGAGCCTGAGTGCGCGTTTGAACATGAAGCACCTCGAGGGGATTGGCTTACCTGATTTCTCTGGACCACCGATTACTTGAGAACGGCTGACCGAGTGCTACCGCCGGGGCAAGTCCCGGAGGTTCAGAAAGCTACCTCGGAGCGGTCTCATTCAGCAATAGACGAGCATCACTGGCTCATGCCCGAACGAGCGAGGCAAACCCGGCCTCCAGTCCACGTGCATCTGCTTGTTGCTCGGAAACGCAGCCACCGAATCACCTACCGCTCCCATGTTCCCGGTTCAAACGGTTGAGCTCTTCCCGATAGCTCTTCCTGACGAAATGGTACTCCTCCTCGACGTAGCTGGAGAAGTTGACTCGCTCTTGGGACGGCGGGCGATTGAAATACACGCGACGGAGAGACTTGACGGTTTTGACGAGCATATTCGGAGACTCGCCTGGACGGACACGGTCTGACTGAACGTACTCCCCTGTAACATCCAGACCTTCGGCCAGGTAATGCTGCCGGTGCACGAATGAGTAAACCTCACGTACGGCATCAACAATGTTGCGTAATTCGCACCCCCACTGCTCGAAGTGAGCATGGGCCTTCCACGAGAAGAAGCGGACACTGTGCAGACACTGAACCTCGTGATCAAAGACGAAATCGATGCTTTCGCATCCCGGAGCAGTTGGGAGAACACAGAATTCGCAACCATCCTGCGTCTCTCGGCGTCTAACCTCCGGCCAGCGGAGGCGATTCCTGAGGTACTGAGTCGTGAGGATTGGCGAGCTCATTAGCTGGCTTCCGAAGTCAAGCTAGTCGTTGCAGTCCACAAAGCTGGCGAACGCCCCGCATCAGCGGCAAGTTGCGGAGTGTAGCGCAGCAATTTGTCCGACTATATGCGATTGTTAGAGCGATTTTTCGGTAGCAATTTTCTTGAAAACTCCAAGCACATATTTTGTGTATATTTTGTCGAGCACTCCACGGTATATTTCATAGTTCATCTTGCTTTCTGATGCTCGAATTGTTTCAATTAGCTCCTTAGATTCTGGAATTGAATCAAAATCTCCACAGTCGTACGATCTTAAAATTTTCTTCGTGAGTTCCTGTGAAAGGAAATCATCTTCGTGATCTGAAATCATGTCGTTTAAGTCGCAGATCAAGAATATTACAGCGCCTTGTCGAATCAAGTCTTCATCAATTTCTATTTTGTGTCTTTCGTCGACCTTGGTTCTCAAGAAATCGTAACCATTGAGGCGCTTAGCGTCGACATAGACGGTCTCAGCGTGCGAAAAGCCACCTTCTTGTGCCAAGTGGAAGTACAGCAATAGCACCCACGCCATCGCTTCGTTTCCCAGGTTGTAGTTTTCATCCCCGATGAACATTAGGTCATCGCTCTAACCTTAGTTTCAACGTCAAGATTGACGCCTAGGCAGCAATCCTCTGGTTGTTTTTTGTTCTCCAACTTTTTTGCCTTCAAGGTCTTGCATCAGGGTATGAGGAATGAATATGAGTGTCAATTGCGGCAATACTGTTAATTCGGCGGCTATACGTCGCGAATTTGACGCTTAGGTAGCCTAGAGCTAACTGGGCTGTAGGGCCCGAAGGGCTTTGCCATGAGGGTCTTAGACTGGACCTAGAGAGGATTGACGAAGAGCTAGTACGTCAGTGGGTTGGCGATGAACGTACCTGTAGCCAAGACCAGGGCTAGGTTCGAAGCTTGCTGTGCCTGTACGTTAGTGGTTCGACGTCTCACCGCGCCAGCGACTCACCCCCCTATGGAGTGAGCCGCTTGAAAATGGGGAGCTAACGGCTGGGGCGAACGTTGCTTTGGAGGCACAGCGTCGAGAGGTCACCGTAGGATTCGCTCCTTTTGCCAACTCAAGCTGGAACGGAGTCTCCTATGACGAGTCTCGTCCGGGAAGCGGTGGATTCCTATCTTTAGAAGCTTGGAAGAGGCTTTTCTGAAGAGAATCCTCTTCTGAAGAGCCTGGCTGCGAAAACCACAGGCGATCTGCCGGAACTTAGAGTCCCCAAACCAAATCAGAGCCCGGACCCATTCACCATCGGAGGCCGCCGAGGTGGGGTGGGTCCGGGCTCCAAAGGCAGTCAGCTTTGGCGCAGCGCCACCACGGGGTCGAGGATGGCGGCGCGGCGGGCGGGTATGGCGCAGGCGAGCATGGCGATGAGGCCCAGGAGCAGGGTGGTTCCGACGTAGGACTGGGGGTCGGAAGGGGAGACCTGGTAAAGGGCGACGCTCATGAGGCGGGCCAGGAAGTAGGCGAGGACCCAGCCCATGGCCAAGCCGATGACGGTCTGGCGTAAGCCCTGGCGGAGCACCAGACCGAGGACCTGATCGCGGCGGGCGCCGAAGGCCATGCGGACGCCGATCTCCTGGGTGCGCTGGCCGACGGCGAAGGCCATGACTCCGTAGAGGCCGACGGCGGTGAGCAGCAGTGCGGCGATGGCAAAGGCCGAGAAGATGACGCCGAGCACACGATTCTGAAAGGTGTTGAGGTCGAGGACCTCCTGCATCGTGTAGACATTGAAGGGGGCCTCGTCCGGGGCCAGGCTAGAAAGCTCTTCGCGGACGGCCTGAGCGAGGTTTTGGGTTCCGGTCTGGCCGTTGAGGACAAGGGTCATACCGCGCCGGGGGCTTTGGTCGAAGGGAATGTAGACGCCGGAGAGGTCGGTGTCGTCGTCTAGGCTATTGACCAGTTGGTCGGGCACCACGCCGACGACCGTGCGCCAGTCGTTTTCCTCTTCGCGGCCGAAGCGGACGCGGCGGCCAAGGGCAGATTCACCGGGCCATTCCCGCGCGGCGAAGCTGTGATTGACCAGGGCCACGGGGAGGCTGCTGCTGGTGTCGCGGTCGTCCAAAAGGCGACCGTCCTGAGCCGGAATCCGGAAGGTCTCGAAGTAGTTCGGGGTGACCATGAAGAAGCGGCTGCGAGGCATGACCTCTTCGTCCGGGAAGACCTCGTCGTCCACGGCGTATCGACCTCGGGGCGTTCCCGTGGTCGGCAAGGAGGTGCCGAGGCTGGCGAGCTTCACTTCGGGGCGGGCGGCGAGGTTTTCGACCAGGCGGCGATAGAAGATCTCCAATCCTTCTTCGTCGGCGACGGCCGTGTCGGCGGGGTAGATATTCGCCGTGAGGATGCCGCTCGGTTCGAAGGCGAGGTCGAGGTCTTGAAGGTTGATGACGGTTCGGATGGTCAGCCCGGCGCACAGTAGCAACGCTGTGGCGAAGGCGATCTCGGCGACCACCAGGGAGCGGCTGAGGACGCCGAGGCGGAGGCTGGTGCCTCCCCGAGCGCTGTCGCTGAGGATTTCGTTGAGATTCGGACGAGTCGCCTGGAGGGCCGGGATGAGCCCGGCGAGAACGGAGCTGGCCAGGGCGATGGCGAATACGAAGGCCAGAATCCCAGCGTCGATCTCGATGCGGAACCAAAAGGGAGGATCGAGCACCGCAATCACCCGGTTGAGCCAGGCGATGGAGCCTTGGAGGACGACGAGGCCCAAGGTGCCGCCGATGAGGGCGATGAGCAGGCTGTCGGTCAGCAGCTGAGAGATCACCCGTCCGCGGCTGGAGCCCAGGGCACTACGGATGGCCAGCTCTTTGGAGCGGGCGGAGGCTCGGGCGAGGAGTAGGTTGGCGACGTTGGCGCAGGCGATCAGCAATACCAAGGAGACGGCACCGAGCATGACCCAGAGGAGGGTCCGGGTGCCCTCGTCGACGAATTCTTCTTTATAGGGTTTGATGAGGGAGTCGATCCCCGCGTTGGATTCGGGGAATTGCTCCGCCAGACGAGCGGCAATACCGGAGAATTCGTCCCGGGCCTGGGCCATGCTGCGGCCCTCGGCCAGGCGACCGATCACTTCCAGAGTGCGTCCGTCTCCCCGTTCGAGCTCATGGAGCTGAAGCTTGAAGGGAGTCCAAATGGATTCTTTTAGAGGGAATTCGAAGCCCTCGGGCATGATCCCGATGATGGTGGTGGGCGTGCCGTCGACGCGGATGGAGGTGCCAAGAATGTCGCTGCGCCCGCCGTAGCGCGTCTGCCAGAGCTGGTAGCCCAACAGGGCCACTTCCGGAGCGCCGGGTTCGGCGTCGGCCTCGACGAGGTCCCGGCCCAGGTGCGGTTGCACCCGCATCAGCTGGAAGAAGTTGGGGGTCACCAAGGCGGCGGAGTAGCGCTCCGTCCGGTCGCCGCCACTCAAATTGAGGGAGTCGGTGTCGAAGGCAGCGAGGTCTTCGAAGGAGGTCTGCTGCTGCTTCCAGTCGACGAAGTCATGTTGGGTAACCTCCATGCTGCGAATGCCCTGAGACAGGTGACTGCGCTCCAAGTGGAGGAGGCGATGGCCGTCTTCGAAGGGCAGATCTTTGATCACTAGGGTGTAGATCAGCGAGTACATGGCGGCCGTGAGGCCAATGCCCAGCGCCAGCGCCAACACCGCCAGGGCGGTGGTCGAGGCGTTCTTGCGCAGCAGTCGGAACGAGAATCGCAGTTGAGTCAGCAGATCTGTCATGGAGGCCCCTTGGTCGTGAAGGTTGATCTATTTCCTCTTACGATCGGGGGCTCAAATTTGTTTCCTTGGCGATCGGCAAACGACCTTGGCCGAGTGCAGGCCCTCGAGGCGATTCATCGCTACGGCCAAGCAACGATCTGTCGAGAAGCTACTGATCTGCAGGGATACTCGGTCTGATGCACCGTTGAAACTCGACTAGCAGTGGACAGGAGATGAAGGAGGCCTGCAGTCAATTGACCGCTCAACGGTACGAGCAGACTCGGCAAATGCACTGGGAAGGCGTCGGTGGTACGGAGTGGCGAATCCCTGCCGAGGTGCCCAGGAACTGCCTGGCTCAACAATCACCCCGGACGCCCTCTTGACGCCGAGACCTTGGCTAAAGAGGGCCTCGACTCTGAGATGCGGGTGGACGAGAAGGTTACTTATCGATGGAGGGTCTTTTGGTCGGGAGCTTGTGATGACTGGGTGACGACGCCGGGAATGGCACTGAAGAGGAACGAGTAGGGAAGAGTATCGGGGGTCAGGTTCTTCTGAACCTTTGGGCAGAAGAGCGAATCATTGGCAGAACCAAGGAAGGGTAGTCGTCCGTTCCAAGATTTGGTCTCTGATCAGAGGCTTTCTCGCTTGTATAGATAGGAGGGCTCTCACAAGCAAGAGTCCGGGAAAGGAGCGCCTACCCAGGTAGATACACGTGTAAATGTTCCACTTTTCTTCAGGTAGGCCAGTAGGAGCAGCGAATTATGTCGAAGGGTGGATGCGGTAGCTGCGATATGGCGGCCGATGAAATACGTTAGGAATTTACGTCGTAGAGAAGTAGAGATTCAGCGACTACAGACCGCGGGCGAGCCTCTCTTGGAGATTTTGGGGTTGTAGGGTCGTGGAATCAATTCTTCAGGTTAAATCTGATGGCCGATGGTTTTGAGAAGACTAAAGGAGGCGCCAAGGAGGTAGGAAATTTTCTGATCTTTGCCTTTTCTGATCTATCGAGTATTTCGAGATAAGAGGAGAGTTGGGGAATTTGTGTTCGGCAAGCGATCATTGCCTCCATCAGCCCAGCCTGAAGTTGGTCGTTTGAATGGAACAGACAGGTCCTCTCGTCGGGTTTGTGAAGTGTAGCAAGGGATAGAGCGTCCCCTCGGAAAAATATTTGGGAAACTACTGCGAATCCCTGCAACTATCTTTCTAGAAGTGCCGAAGGATTCCAGCCTCTCGTAGCCATATTGGACGGAAAGAATTTACCAACTGGAATTCGGAGATCTCGCCCATGCTCAGATCGTACTTTACTTCAGCTACCCGTGGCCGTGTTGTACTCCGCAGAGAGGTTTTAAGTCAGCTTGGCATGGGGCCAGAGGGAGTACTTTACGGCACCCTCTGTCCTGACGAGCAGACGGCTATTCTCTCGCCAATTCCGCCAAGGTATTGGGAAAGCGCACTCAAAATCATCGTACAAACTAAGCACCTGCCGGGCTCGCTGGCAGCGGTAGCCAAAGCAATCGCCAGCCTCAAGCTTGACACAATATCTAGTTGGGCCTCAAACGCGAGCTTCTCAGGGCATCTTTGCAGCACTTCGATCGTGGTGGCCGATCCGGCAGCGCTGGATCGCCTTGGAGATGAATCGGGGATCGTGGCGCATCTTTCCGAACAAGTACAAGCGAGTCTCAGTGACTTGCGGGTCCTCGAAGACGGAAGCCTTCTGAAAGTGCGTGTAACTCCTCTCTCGATACTCTCTGCATATTCCCGATCTCTAGCGTCTAATCCAAAATTCTCCATTCCTGTAAATCAACACAGCATGACTCTCAGTGACTCTGTCAGCCTGGTGCCTTCGCAGTCGCAAAGATCTCTTTGGGACATCTTGCAGAGCGCCGGCGACATCAAACACTGTGCATCCTGCATCCTCACGCCCGATACGGAGGAGGCTCTACTACGCGTAACTCCCATTTCCGAGCATTCTCGACTTTGTCGAATGTCGTTCAATCTCAAGATAGACAGTCACGACAATAGTTTCGCTGGCTACTGGCAATCAGCCCTGGATGAATTGGGGAAATGGGGCTATTCCATCTACCTGGCCCACAACTTGATAATTTCAAAGACAGAGCTGCCGCCATTTGAAGAAGCGCATTTTCATTTTGTGCTGGATTATCGTGGAACCCATGATGTCGGCTACGACCTGGGATGGCTTAGGGGTACCTGGACGAAACGTCTGCAAAAAGCATTCGGTGTCGTTGCCTCCCCGCGAGGCGATGCGGTACAGGTATCTAGGTTCCAGCTGTCTCGGCCCAGAGGGGTAGGCGCGCCGTGCTTTGTGTCGACGAACGCCAAGACCGGAGAGGGTGCCAGAGCGGCAGCGGAGCTTTGCAGACTGCTAGAAGGTTATGGTTTTAGGCCCGTCAACGTCGACCGATCTCTTCCCAAGGCTGCGCTTCGCGATCAAGTCCTAAAACTCGTCAGAGCCTGCCGGTTCATGGTTGTCCTATATTGCCCTGAAAAACGGCTCGAGCTAGAGACAGGACGTTGCCGAGTATCTGATTGGGTTTTCTTCGAAGAAAATATTATGGAAGCAAAGGGCGGCGATATTTATAGATTCCGGTTTCCCAATGTTGATCCACCAGCGACGAGTCCAGGCTTTCCCGAGACGGTTCTGGATGGGAGTGGGTTTAGTAGCTCAAGCCTTGGGAAGGCTCGCGGCTATCTGGAGGGTTGGCAGCGGCGTGCAGTCGACGGTTTAGTGGACATCGAAAATTCGGCTGACCCGGAGCGGTGGGCAGAGCATTTTGCACATGATCTTGTCTCCTACTACGAAGAAGCGGCGGGCAAGAAAGACGAGTATTCCGCTGACTGTACCGATTGACCGCCAGATTCAAGGGAATAATCACTAAGAGCCTGTCTCGCTTCGAAGCGTTGAGAATCGGACGGGTGACACGGGGTTCCCTCGGCGCTGCTTTTTTGACGAAACCAACCAGGTCTCGCCTGGAGAAGGGCCTTGAGGACTCTCTCGCGGCGCACCGTCTACCATTAAGCGGTGATGTACCGGAGTCTTCGCTACGAAACAGGGCCAACAGGCTGAGATCGCCGCTGATGCCGCCGCCGTTGGAGGACTCTTGGCCAACGAATGGGTGGAGCAGTCGGTGACTGCGCTGCGCGGTCAAGAAACTACGAATGGAGAGCTAGGTAGTTGAAAAGCAACGGCTTTCGTCGCGAGGGCCGTGGGGTTTTTCGGGGCAAGGTCACGTTCGAGTCAATCGGCTGTAACGAACCAGGATGGAGGGGGCGATTTGAACTCGATGCGCTCGCCCGTCTTGGGGTGGGTAAAGGCGATTTGAAACGCGTGGAGGCAGAGGGGCTCGTCGTTGACGTCTCGAGTTTGCACTCGCCCCCGTTCCCGGTTGGGCAAGTAGACCGTGTCTCCACAGATTGGCCATCCGAGATGCCATAGATGGAGACGAATCTGGTTGGTTCGTCCGGTGAGCGGTCGGACCCTGACGATGGCGGTCTCGTCGTCGAGCCGGGCGACCACCTCAAAACTAGTTCGCGCGGAGAGACCTGTCGGGTCGATCTCCCGTCCGCCGGCTTGGCTCGGTTGGTTCGCGATGGACGCGTTGCAGATGAATTCGTCTTGCTCCGGGTGCCCGTGAACGCGAGCCAAGTAGGTTTTCTCGACTTCTCCTCGTTCAAATTGTGATTGCACCAAAGGTGCGATGGCCCTTGTTTTGGTGAGGATGACTATGCCGGAGGTGTTGGCGTCGAGGCGATGGGCGACCCGGGGTTTGATGGGATGGTAAACCTGCCCGAGCAGGTAGGAGACGGTATTGCGGTTGAATCGACCACAAGGGTGCATGGGGAGAGGCGCAGGTTTGTCGATCACGATGATGGCCGAGTCTTCGTAGAGGAAATGGATTCCGGCGTTGACGTCGGGCTCGACGGTTCCCGGCAGCAGGTGTTCGAGGCGTTGCCCGGCGCGGACCGTCTCCTCGGCGGCGATGGGCGCATGGTCATAGTGCATTCGCCCTTCTTGGCACACCTGTTGCCAAAAATCTCGACCCTTGTGAGGCAGCAGGTGATCGAGGACATCGAGAACCGTAAAGCCATCGCAGCGTTGCGGTACATTGACCGGTCGGTGGTTGAGGTACGGCTCGCTTCCCGGCAACGGCGTCGTGAGCTGCAGCAATTTGCTCTGGCGCTCCGACAGCAACTCGCTGAGGGCGTCTGCTGGTTGAGTAAAACACTGGGGGCAATGCTCGCCGAACACGTACAAAGGCGATTGTTGCTGCTCGGCAGTCAATGGCGCTAGGCAGGCGAAACATTGAGTCGTTTCGGTTTCCGACAAGGATGCATCCACGGCAACCCGGCGGTCAAAGACGAAACACTCGCCGGAATAGTGGTCACCGCCGCATTCCTCGAAATACTTGAGGATCCCCCCGTCGAGTTGAAGGATCTGCTGAAATCCCTCCCGCTCCAGGAAGGGGCCCGCTTTCTCGCAGCGAATGCCACCGGTACAGAAAATGACCACTGGTTGCTCTTTCATCGGGGCGGGAAGCTCTTCCACGGCCTTTGGAAAGTCGCGGAAGTTTTCGACGCCGATGGGCACCGCGTTCTTGAAGGTTCCCAGCTCCACTTCGTATTCATTCCGGACGTCCAGCAAAGCGAAGGGGCGGCCTTCGTCGAGCCACTTCTTGAGCTCCCGAGGGGACAACTTGGGGGACGTTTGTTCCTGGGGCGCGATTCCGTCGACACCAAAGGCGATGATCTCTCGCTTTAAGCGCACCAACATCCGTTGGAACGGTTGGTGATCGCTGGGGCTCTGCTTGAACTCCAGATCCGAGAAACGCTGATCCCGGCGGATTTCCTCCATGAAGGTTTCGACGTTCCCGTCCTGGCCCGCAACGAAGAGGTTGATGCCTTCGTGGGCCAGGAGGATCGTCCCTTTGAGACCCAACGATCTGCATAAGCTGCGCAGCTGCTCTCGAGCAGCGGGAAGGTCGTCGATTTGAACGAATTTGTAGGAGGCGATGTTGGTGATCTGTGCCATGGTGATCTTCGAGGGAATGGGCCTTAGGTTTGTCGTGCAACGGGGTCGCTTGGGTGCGAAGAAAAGGAGTCCCGGGCCAGGCTCGAAAGGGACGCCTCAAGGAGTCGGGGCCATTCTAGACTGTGGCGCCAAGTTAGGAAGCACCTATCTGTGGCTTGCCGAGGTGCCGGGCTCCTTTGACCAGGTTGTTCTCTCGTGACGAACTACGAGGGCCTCCCGGGGTTCTGCCGCAGACCCACTGCGTTGGAAGAAGCTTTGGTAGGCCTCCAAGAACCTCTCGCGACCCCCGGCTCGAGACAGGTTTGTGTGAACCGCTTGGAGGGCAGCAGACTCATTCCTGGGCAGATCTTCCCCAGGAATGAGGTGCTGGGTGGTTCCCCTTGGCTTCGAGGGAAAGCGGATAGAGCGCTTTTCACCTCCGTCTAGTGGAACCGTGACCGAATCTGGAGCAACCCCCGTGGCAGCCTCCTCGGTGAGTCCGATCGCCCGCCACTAGGTCTCCGCTAGGTTTCCACTGGGTCTGCCGTGCCTACCGTGCTGGCTTGGCGTCGCTAAGAGCGGCCTTCGCGCTAGCCAGAGCGACCTAGCGGCTGGAAGTTCTGGCCGACCCGCAGCGCTAGGAGCCTGTCGCGCATTGAATCGCCCAGCGTCAGACGGACGGCACGGGGCCTCCTCGGGGTTGCTGTATTGACGACACCAACCAGGTTTCGCCTGCAAGAGCGCCTTGAGGGATCTCCCGCGGCGCTCCGCCAGCCGCGAACCGTCAATCCGCGACAGGCTCCTAGGCCGCACACCACACTTCGTACTCCACGACGAGACCGGGGAAAGCGAGAGCGCTGACCACTCGCAGGGTCCCGGCTGCGGGCTTGACACTAACCTCTTGGAAGTAGTCTGCGAACCGGCCCAAAATGGCGCCGAAATCTTCTGGTGTGTAGCCCTCCACCAAAGTGAATTCGATTCGGATGATGTCGTCCCGGTCAAGATCGTTCTCTGCTAGGAAGAGGTCGAGTTCTTCCAGGATGAAGTTGGTCTGGCTGATGTAGTTCATCGGGTCGACGATGGTGAGGTCGGGTCGCTGGGCGGCAATTCCTGCGAAGAGGTAGAGATCCTTGATATTGCGAAGCTTGAGGCCCCAGTTGAAGATACTGGTGAAGTCGGGGAGCCGGGGGTTGGTCAGAGCTTCCTTTTTCAGCCTCTTGCTGGACTGGCTCGCCTCCTGATTCTGTTGGAGCTGGTCGTCGATCGCGAGAGCTGGAAGTACCGTGGCAAGGGCCAGGACAGCGATTATGGCAAGAGCGAGGCTTCTAGCGAGGTGAATCACGAGGTTCTCCTTGTTGAGTGAGGGGAGCCGTAGGTTTTTAGCCACAAGTTGCAGCGACAGAGTGCCAGCAGAGTCGCTCAGATCCTTCTCCAGGTCAGGTACCGGGCACTCCTAGCTGTTTCTCCTCGGCTCCTCGGGACGTTGCATTGTTCCTTAGCAGTATAGCGATGAGTTTGGGTCTTAAATCTTTAGAAGAGTCGGATTTGGGGCTGAAGTGTCCCTCATTCGGTTGGCGGTTCAGAGTGACTTGGCGGCGTTGTCTTGCCTAGGTTGGCGTTGCCGTTTTTGAGGAACCCGGCGAGTTGCTGGGCCTTCGCGGAGGGCCGGCTGCGAAGGAGAGGAGTAGCCCCAGGTCTATAGACACGAGAATCGCGCAGATGATAAGTTCTTCTCAATTACGTAGAGCTGCCCCGAGGTCGTTGCTCGTAGAGTGAAACGTCAAATGAGAATCCGAGACACTGGCGCTCTAGCGCTCCACCTACTGCTCGCGCTGACAATGCTGTTGGCAGCGACGGGCCACGATCATGTGGGGCGTCCCGACCAGGATGCGGGACCTTGCGTCGTCGACCACGACGCCGCGCACGAGGGTCAGCAACAGTCCTCGGTGCCACGGCTGAGTCATGGAGCCGAAGAGCACGAGCACGAGTGTCTCGGCTGCCGTCTGGGTAGTCAGCGGTGGTCCCTGGCCAAACCGCAATTGACCGGGTCCTCGCTTTTGGTGGCCCAGGCCGCTAGATTCCCAGATACCTCCCCTCGGTCCCTGCTTCTTCCGTCTAGCCGGACGAATCGCGGCCCCCCCGCAAGCTGAATCCTTCCGATCCCTGTCTGTCCGCCTCTTAGGAGGCGCACCCTCGACTGGTCTTTTTCAGGCCGGTGACATGTTTCGTATTCAGTAATTAGGTCCAACCGCGGACACCGCGGCGGTTTCTAGAAAGGATTCAGTAATGTTTATTCCTCGTTCCTCGGCTGCCCGAGGACTCCGGCCGTTTCTGCGGTGCTCCCCTGTCCTTCTATTCAGTCTCGTTCTACTCCTCTTGCCACCTGGCGAATCCCTGGCCCAAGATCAGGCCCAAGACACGGGCTCCCTCTCGGGGACGATCACGCCAAACGACGAGCAGCGCTTTGTGCTCGCAAGCGCCCGTATCCCGGACCTCGGCCTGGCGGTCGAGATCGCCGAAGATGGGAGCTTCCGCTTCGACGATGTTCGGCCGGGCTCCTACTTGCTGGAGATTCGCGTACCGAACCTCGGCGTCGTTGCCGAGCGGGTCACGATTAACGCCACTGAAGAGACTTCGATCTCGATCGAGCTACAGGCCGGAAGCCACTCCGAGGAAATCGTGGTGTCCGCGTCGGCCATCGCTCGGAGCCCTCTCGAGCTCGCTACTTCGACAACCAGTCTGAGTGGTCATCAGCTGGAGCTCCGGCTCGAATCGAGTCTTGGCGAAACGCTGGCCCAGGAGCCAGGGATTCATTCGACCTACTTTGGGCCCGGTGCCAGTCGACCCGTCATTCGAGGTCTGACCGGAGGGCGGATCCGCACCCTCGAAGGCGGCATCGGGACCGGGGATGCTTCCGGTGTCAGCGCCGACCACGCGGTGACGACGGAGCCCGCCCAGGCGGAACGGATCGAGGTCCTGCGCGGCCCGGGCACGTTGCTCTACGGTTCCAGCGCCATCGGCGGGGTCGTCAACGTGATCGACGAGCGTATCCCAACGGTGCGGGGTACGGGGGGAATCCACGGTAGCGTCGCGCTGCGCGGCGGCACCGCCGCCGACGAACGCCAGGGCACTTTGACCCTCGAAGGCGGCAACGATAGTTGGGCCTGGAACGTTGCGGCGACCGTCCGTGAAACCGACGACTATGAGGTCCCCGGATTCGCTCGCCTCGAAGAAGGCGACGAGCACGATGACGATGAGCACGACGACGACGAGCATGACGATGACGATGACGATGAGCACGACGACGACGATGAGCACGACGACGACGAGCATGACGATGACGAGCACGAAGAAGAGGAGAACCCTTTCGGCATTGTCCCCAACACGGATCTCGATAGCCAGAGCGTGCGTGCGGGAGCCACCTATTTCTTCGGCGACAAGGGATTCCTTGGTGTATCCATAAGCGGTTTCGACACCGATTACGGCCTGCCGGGCGGCCTCGAGCATGCTGAGCACGGCGAGGAAGGCGAGCACGACGACGAGCACGATGACGATGAGCACGACGATGACGAGCATGACGATGACGAGCACGAGGAAGAAGAGGGCGTACCGGTACGCATCGACATGGAACAGCGCCGATTCGATTTGCGTGGGCAGATCAACCAGCCCTTTGCCGGCTTCGAAGCGCTCAATGTGCGGCTCGGCGCCACCGACTACGAACACCTGGAGCTCGAAGGCGAGGAAGCCGGTACGTTCTTCTTCAACGAATTCTTAGAGACGCGTTTCGAGCTTGTACAGAGTCGCCGAGGTCGCCACAGTGGGTCCATCGGCGTCCAATTTCTCGATGCTGACCTAGAGGCCGTGGGGGCCGAGGCTTTCCTCCCGGCCACGACGACCCAACGGTACGCGATCTTCACGCTACAAGAGCTCGAAGCGGGTCCGGTGACCTGGCAGTTCGGTGGCCGGTTCGAGAGTCAGGACGCAGACCCCACCGGCTTAGCCAGCCGATCCCACGATGGCTTGAGTGCCTCTCTCGGCCTCGTCTGGAAGGCCAATGACATCTTTTCGCTGGCCGTATCGGCGGCGCGGTCAGTACGCCTTCCCGCGGCCGAAGAGCTGTTCGCCAACGGCCTCCACGTCGCCACTCAAGCCTTCGAGATCGGAGATCCAAATCTGGACGAAGAGGTCGGATTGGGCCTCGACGTCTCGTTGCGTGCCGAGGGAGAGGTCGTCTCCGGCGAGTTGACCCTTTTCCGGCAAGAGTTCTCCGACTTCATCTTTCAGGCCTTCACGGGCTTGGAAGACGAAGGCTTCCCAGTGGTGCTCTACTCTCAGGAAGACGCGACCTTCGCAGGTGCCGAGCTCAAGGGGCGCATCGAGCTCTTCGAGCGCGATAACCACCACGTTCACCTGAGCGTGATGGGCGACCTGGTCGACGCCGAGCTCGATGCGGGGGGCAACCTGCCTCGCATCTCGCCGTTCCGCCTGGGCGCTGGAATCCACTACCATGGCAATCGCTGGGACGCCTCCACCGAGGTCCGTTGGATCGACGATCAGGACGACGTGGCGGTGAACGAATCGGCGACCGAAGGCTACACCCTGCTGAACCTCAACCTGGGGTATCGATTGATCTTCGGGAACCAGGTCGTAGACCTGCACCTGCGCGGTAGGAACCTGACCGACGAAGAAGCGAGAAGTCACACGTCCTTCCTCAAGAACGTTGCGCCGCTGCCCGGTCGCAACTTCACCCTGTCGGCGAAGCTCCGATTCTGATCCGTGGTGCTGAAAGAGCATTGGCGAGCATCGATGCTGCGATGGCTCGGGCTCGCCTTGCTCTTTGGCCTCGGTGCCATCGGCTCGACCTGGCCGTTGGCGAGTGACATCGACCAAGGCATTCCTCTCGGCACCGAGGCCGTCGCCACGGTGCCGCTATTCAATTTATGGACTCTGGCCTGGAACGTCGAGAGCCTGCATCGGGGCTACGAAGGCTACTGGCAAGCTCCCATCTTTCATCCCGCCACCGACACCTTTGCCCTCTCCGAGCCGCAGCCCGTTGCCGGGCTGGTGGCAGCTGCCATCACCGGTTTGGGTGGATCGAACCTGGTGGCCTACAACCTCATTCTGATCAGTGCACTGGCCCTCAACGGTTTGCTCGCGGCGGCGCTGTTTCGCCAAGCAGGGATGAGATGGCTGCCGGCGATCACCGGCGGTGCCCTAGTGGTGCTGTTGCCCTTTACCCACCAGGAGCTGGGTGTTCTCCAACTGGTACCTCTAGCCGGGGTCTTGCTCTTTGCCCTGGCGGTGCTGCGTTTTGCCTGCCGCCCAGGTCTTGGTGCGGGTGCGGGAGTGGGGGCCGGTTTGGCCTTGGCCTACGGCCTGAGCGCGCAGATCGCCGTGTTTACCGCCCTGGCCGCAGCACCAGCGATCCTGTGCCTGTGGTGGCCGCACCGTCGATGTCGCCGAGCTTGGGGGGGCGTTGCTGTCGGCGCTGGGCTCTTCTTGCTCTTCGTCTCTCCGCTGGTCATCAACCAGATGAGAGCCACGGCCGACGCTGGCTTCACACGCTCCACCGAGACCGTGCTGAAGCAAAGCGCTCAGCCGACTCACTACCTGACGAGCCCGTGGCCCACATTAGTGCCCACTCCCGGGATCGAGGTTGCCGAGAAGCCATCCGGCCGCGCTTTCTGGCCCGGAACCCTGCGGGTGCTGATGGCCTTCGCTGGCTTGGTGCTGGCATGGTCGCGGCCTCGCTGGCGACGGTTGGCGGTGGCCGGAGCTACGCTCCTCCTTTCCAGCGTGCTCTGGTCTTTCGGTGCCCATCTCGGAATCGGTGACCTCTCTCTGCTAGACGCCTTGCGCCCCATCCCAGGCCTGGCACAGATCCGGAGCTTTTTCCGCTTCGCTTTGCTTGCCCAACTGGCGGTTGTGGGGCTTTCGGCCGGGGCTTTGCAGCTGCTCCTCGAGCGTACCGAAGGGTTTTCGGCCAAATGGTGGTCGCGCCTGCTGGTGGCCTCGGCAGTGGTCCTGGTCCTGCTCGACCTACGGCCGACCATGGGACCCATCGAGCCCGTGCCGCCGCTGAGCCTCGAGCTACCGTGGGTGAGTTGGGTCGAGCGCGAGACCACCGCCAATGAGGTACTTGCCTTCGTGCCGTTCCCCCAGGGCCGCAGTGCCCGGGCCTACCTAGGCACTAGTCAGTGGATGTACTGGCAGATGCGTCATTGGCGGCCAATGGTCAACGGCTATTCCGGCTTCTTCCCGGCCACGTTCCGATCGCTGAAGAAATCCATGGAGACCTTCCCCGCACCCGAGGCGCTTCAGGCTCTCCACGACGCCGGTGTGCGTTACTGCATCGTCCACCGGCGGCTGATCGAGAACTCACCACCCCCCGATCCCCACGCACCGATCCAGCTCGTCCCAGCCTTCCGCGACGAACAGCACGGTCTCGCGATCTTCGAGCTACGCGGCTGATGGAGCCCGCCGTGGGTTTTCGTTTCCGTCCCCGGGCCTTCGCCATCCGGCTCTTTGGGAACCGGAGATGGCCAGCCCGAGGTGGGGCCCACCACCAAGGCCGACGAGGGCGAGGTGTCAACGAATCAGAGCAGCCTCAGGGGGACACAGAGCCCTAGATTCGAGGTCCACGAGGGCTTCCCAAACCAACAACTAGGCTGGTTTTCGATCCAACTTGTTTGCTCGATTGGCCTAGAGATTCCCCATGAGGCTCTCCGAGAGGGGTCTTGATGGGTTTCGGTACAAAGAGGGAGGGGGACACTATGGGGGGACGACGTGTTGGTGCGCTTTGGGATTCGGGTCTATGCGAGCGGTAGGAAATCCTTCATCGGAACCTTTCGGGTTAAGGGGCGTCAGCGCTTCGTCACTCAGGAGCGCTTTGGTGAGATGACTCCCGATCAGGCCAGGACCCGGGCGATGGGAACTCTCTTTCGGGCTCGACAGGGAGAAGACCCGATAGCCGGGAAAGAAGTCGAGGAGAACTTGCCTTTCATGACCGACTTGAGGGAGTGCTACCAGCGAGACCATGCCGAGGTAAGAAAGAAGGCTAACGGTGCCTACCAGGATCTCAAGACCTGAGAAAAGTACGTCCTGTCGAAGTAGTTTTCTGGATGCCGCCTCGCTGACCTGCTGACCTGGTAGAGGCCACTTTCAGATTTCCTGTCTCCTATTTCTCTTCGCTGGCAACTCCTTCGTTGAAGGCATGAAACTGATATGTCCTCATTGTGGTGAGAATCTCTCCACATTTCAGCGATATTTCTCTATCGATGAGCTCAACTAGACCACCTTTGTCGCGTTCTTAGTTACCACGCTATGAAAGGTGTGACGGGAATTCCAGCAGCTCCGTAGGTGTCTGATAGGGAAGTGACTCCTTTGGAGTAGGAATATGAGCATGAAGAAGCCCCCCCAGAAAAAGGCTTCTCTGGAGAAGATCAGAATGGAGAGAGCCGCCATGAGACAAACGCCATCTCGACCAGCTCAGAAAAGAAAAGCCATCTTACTTGTGGGACTCTTCTTCTTGGTCCTTTTCTCTTTTCTCTCCCCGCAGACCGCCGATGCAGGGGTTTTCTGTACCGATAGCACGGTAGCGGGTACCTTCATCGAATGGACTCCCGGTCCCAACCTTCCCGACGACAACAACCTATGCCTGGGTTTGTTTCACTGCGAACAAGCCGTCAACAATGGGGTTTCCTATGAGGTCATCCCTCCGGGCTGCGATGCCAGTGCCCAGAGCTGTGCCCTGCGCCTCAACGTAGCTTTGGAGATGCCCGGCCTTCACCAAGAGTTCAACATCTTTGCCCCAGCCCAATTCTTCTGGTTCCAGGGTCCGACTCCCACCGTTCCTTGCAATCCCGGCTGTGATCCCGCCCCCATCTCCACCTGCGGCTTGTTCGGCGGTGGGATCGATGAAGATACCGGTCAGACTTTCATCCAGGTTTCCGATCTGACCTGCGACACCCTCGACCAACCGGAACACCAGCTCTATTCCTTGAGCGTCTACCGCTGCAAAGGAGCCACCGGTTGTGAGCGGCGTCTCGACATACCCAGCCTAAGCCTCACCGCCCAAACCCTCAAACGGGAGCTGGGCTGCAAAGATCCACCGCCCGCCGGCTGCGGGGGAGACCTCGGCTGCAAGATGTGCAATACCTGCGGCCCCGGTGGGGCTGCGAGCCCAAGTGGCAATGGGGGCGCCTTCAGTGGCGGCGGCAAGGGCAACACCGGCCCGGGAGCAGAGCTGCGCTACCTGGCCGGAGGAGCCGGCGGCGATGGCTGGCCCGGCACTGCTGCGTGGCGCACCGAGCTGGGACTCTACTGGTCCCACGACTACGCCGAACGCATCATTGAAGATGCCAGCAATTCTCGGGCCTGGCTAATCACCAAGTTTGCCACCTTTCGGAAATTCTCGGACCTCTCCGGTGGCGTTTACCAAACCAACTCTCCTTCCGACGAATACCGCACCTTGAGCAAGACCGCCGGGGGCTGGGAACTGGAAAGCCTAGATGGCACTATTCAAGCTTTCAACAACCTTGGCCGTTGGACTTCCACCACCGATCGCTTCGGCAACGCCAAAAATGCCTTCTACAACGTCATGGGGCAGCTGGCAACCGTGGAATTCCCAGACGACCGTTCCGAAACCTTTACCTACTACCCAACCGGGAGGTTGGAAACCATTACCGAAGTCGGCGTCACCGCTGCGGACTCCCGCACCTGGACTTACACCTGGACCGATGACCTCCTGGACCGCATCGACCATCCGGACGGCACGGCTCTGGAGTTCTTCTACGAAGATCTGAATTTTTCAGGCTACCTAACCCGGGTCGAAAAAGTCGGAACTCTAGGTGGCCGTCGAGTCGAAAGCGCTTGGGAATATGACGCCGTCGGCAACGTCGCCTACCTCTGGCGTGGCGACGTGGACCGCTTGGGAGCCAACGCCATCGATCTCTGGGAGTACGTCTTCGACAATCCCCTCAGTCCCACCGTCACCACGGTCATCGATCCCCTGGGAAACTCCGCGACCCACACCATTGGCCGCGATGAGAACTCCAACAAGCCTCGCCTCGAAGGCCTCAGTGGAGACTGTCCTAGTTGCGGCACGGGACCCAACACCACCATCGCCTACGACGACATGGACCACCCCTTGCGGGCCACCAAGGAAACCGACGCCAACGGCCATGAGAAGGTGATGACCTACGACACCAACGGCCAAGTCCTCACCCGCACCGAAGCCCTCGGCGAACCGGAAGAGCGCACCACCACTTGGGTCTACAATTCGACCTTTCCCGCTCTGGTGGACCGCATCATCCAGGAATCGGTAGAGGGCGCTCCCAACGAGCGCATCACCGACATGACCTACAACGCTGAGGGAGCCCTTACCCAGCGGCGCATCGAGGGATTCGAAACCGTCGACGGCATGGTGACTTCCTTCTCCCTACCCACCGACTTCACTCCAAGCCCGGAAGGCCAGACCCTCACCATCGATCCTCCCGGCTACAGTACCGACGACGTCACCACCTTCGTCTACGACCCGGCCCGAGGCTCCCTCCTCGCCCAATCCCGCACTGACCCCCTGGTTGGCACCACCCTCTTCATCTACGACGACTACAACCGCCGAACCGAAATCATGGACCCCAACGGCGGCAAGACCGAAACCGCCTTCGACGACGCCAATAGGGTTACCTCCGTGATCCAGCACGGCGCCCCTGATCCCAACGATCCCAATCCTGCGTTGCTCACAACAAATAACGAGTACAACGAGTTCGGAGATCTGGAACGCACCATCCTTCCCAAAGCCAACGTCATTGAATACGCCTACGACTTCGCCGGGCGCCTCATCAGCATCGAGCGCAAGCCCGATGCCGCCACGCCGAAAGAGCGCACCTTCTACACGCTGGACGCCATCGGCAACCGCATCCGCGAAGACCTCCAGCGCTGGGATGGCGCCGCCTGGGAAGACCGTTCCACCACTGAATTCCTCTACACCAACCGCTGCCAACTCGACAAAGTGCTCTACCCCGGTGGCAGCGCCACCGAGTACGCCTACGATTGCGAAGGCAATCTCGAAAAGGTCTGGGACGCCAACCACCCCAGCTCCAACCAAACAGAAATCCCCTCTACCATGTACACCTACGATGCCCTTGATCGCCTCACCCAAGTCAGTCAGCGTTGGGGAGGTACCGGCGGTGGCCTCGCCACTACCCAGTATCTATACGACGTCCAAGACCACCTAACCCAAGTCATCGACGCCGAAAACACCCCCACGGTCTACCAATACAGCGACCGAGACCTCCTCACCCAAGAGACCTCAATCGTCTCCGGGTCCACCGACCACAAATACAACGAGCATGGCGAGTTGATCGAGACCAAAGACGCCCGGCAGATCGTCACCACCCGCCGCCTCGACGAGCTCGACCGGGTCACCGAGGTCAGCTACCCAACTACCAACCTCAACACCACCTACACTTACGACGACCCAGCGGTGATTTTCGCCAAAGGCCGCCTCACCCAGATCTCTCGCCACGGCTTCGACATCGACTACACCTACGACCGCTTCGGCCGCCTAACCCAGGATGGAGATCTCATGTTCGGATATGACGATAACGGCAATCGCGCAAATATCGGTTATCCTGGTGGAGTCATGGCCAACTACACACATGACTTCGCCGACCGAGAGCTGACTCTCGAAGTCGAACGCTCCGGTCAGCCGATTCAACCCATTGCCTCAGGGGCTAGCTATGAGCCCTCCGGCCCCTTGGCGAGCCTGACCTTCGGCAATGGCCTGACGGAAACCCGTGCCTTCAATCAGCGCTACTTCCCCACGGACATCGACCTAGCGGGCGGCCCTCCTCTAGCTGGAGGAACCGTCCTTCTCGACTGGACCTACGCCACCGACAACGTCGGTAATATTCTCAGCATCACCGACAACCAGGCCCCCGCCAACAACCGGGGCTACGCCTACCAGGACTTCCAATACTTCCTGACCAACGGCACTGGCCCCTGGGGCACCCGTACCTGGACCTACGATCAGATCGGCAACCGCCTCAGCGAGGTCCGAGACGCTCTTCCTCAGGAGGACTACGTCTACCTGCAAAATGGTTCCGGTAAAAACACAGCCGTGCTAGATGAGATCAAGATCAACGACGTAACCCTCCGCGAATACCAATACGGCATCGCCGGTCACCTGGAGCGTGTCACCGCCGGTGCCAACGAAATCCTTTACACCTCCGACGCCGAAGGTCGACTCTCCACTATCACCCGCGCAGCCGGTGATGCTCGAACCGACTTTCTCTATGACGGCAGGAGCTATCTAACTCTTTCCGCCGCCAACACCGCCACCGGCATCTTCGCCGACGACTTCGAAACCGGGGACATCCGGTGCTGGACCTCCTCCGTCGGCGGCGACCCCGGCCCGGGGCCGATCAAATGCGACCCGCAACCGCTCACGCGACCGAGCTACAGCTCTGATGGTCTTCTAATGGCGGTGTCGAAGGATGAAAGCCAGGCAACGGAACTGGCAAAAACCTACCTCTACTTTGCTGGCCGGCCGGTGGCACAGCTCGGTGTCGATAGCGGGGGTTCCGCGACCTACAACTGGTTGACTACTGATCACCTGGGTACACCTGTAGCGGCAACGACTGCGGCAGGGGTAGACGCTTGGAGCGGGGGGTTTGAGCCGTTTGGCGGAGATTTCTCGGGCGCGAGTGGCGCAGGAATGGACTTGCGTTTTCCAGGGCAATGGGATGATCGGAGTTGGGAAGAAGCGAGTTTTGGGAGTAAGCAGTACCAGAATGTGCATAGGTGGTACGGACCGGGAGCGGGAAGGTATGGGAGGGTGGATCCAATTGTCAGTCGAAGAGCCTTCTTCCATTTTCTCTACCCGCAGAATCCAGTCGGGGGCACAGACCCTTTAGGTCTTTGCTTCAAACAACAAGCCATTCAGGTTCCCGGAGGACCTCTCAAGTGGATCAAGGTACCCTGCGACAGCAAGGCACGAAGGTGCGGAACTAGCCTAGACGATCCTGGCTTTGGTCGTCTCAACAAACCTTGCCCCAAAGACTGCGACTCCCAAGCAGTCTCTGCGGCTGCCAGGCGATCTGGCATGAAAGCGGATTTGGCCTGTAGCAACCTATCTAGCGACGAGCCCTTCAGCGACGGGACCGGAAATCCTCGCGGAGGGTGGATAGACCCAGACTCCGGAGAAACCTGGATTCTCCCAACTGACGATAAGTGCGTTAACTACTGTATCTGCGCCCACGAGACCCTTCATCTGAGACAGATCTTGGCAGATCGAGCCCGAGGAGCGACAACCACTATCCAGCAAAAGGAATGCGCTGCCTACGACTTCGGGCGCAGCTGCCTGGAACGCTTACTGCCAGAAAGATAGAAGACGCTATGAGAACTCAGCTCGTGAAACTTGGACCGATCCTACTGCTGTTGGCACTCGCTTGCGGCCGAATCAATGGAGGCGATGAGAAGGAAAGTGGGACAGCCGAGTTGCAAGCGGATTTTTCCATCACAAACGTAGAAAGTTGCAAGCCAGTGGACACCAAGTGGATCCTGGATCCACCGTCAGGCGGGCCAGGAGAAGTCGTCTCAGAGCAAGGGCTCGTAACAATGCAATGGAGATTCGAACTAGGGATCTGCTTGGCCAACGCCCAGAGGATGACTCATAGCGATCTTCGAATACTGCGCGAATCGACAGAACTCGCAGTGAGGTCTTTTGGCTGGAACCTCGTCGATCTCAAGAATGACAAAACTAGAGGAATGTTCCTGAAAGAGCTGAACGGTAGAGTCGGGCAACGCATCGTCGAAGATATCCGGGTCCTCCACGTGTCTGTTTTTGAGTAGGGTTTAGAGATCGGTTGCCACCATTCTCTCCTCGAGGTCTCCTGGATGGTCGAAGGTGGTTGGCTATTGCTAGCCTGGGGCACCTTGAAAGCCTGACGCCGCGACCCGCTGTGCCAATGTAAGTGAGACACTAAGGTCCCATGAAATTAAGGAGCAAGGGCGAGTCAGGAAATACTGTGGATCTAACAGATTCGGTAGACGAAACCACCCCCTCGCGAGCCTCGCGGGATCCGGACCCGGAAGTT
>JAHZIX010000049.1 GCA_022601195.1 Deltaproteobacteria bacterium | reverse complement strand
TGCGACCGTACCCCGGTCAGCCTCCCTGAGAATCTTGACCATCTGTTCTTCGCTGAATCTTCCTTTTTTCATAGCTCCCTCTTGGTTCGAGGGGGCCATTCTGTCAAGAAACTAATGGTCCAAAATTCTCAGAGCAGGCCAGGGTTCAGATGTCTCTACAGTTTTCGACGCGAGGTCTACGAGAGTTAGTGGCAAGGAGGCAGTTCCTGTAGGGTACGGGTTCTTGATGAGGGATGAGGAGATGCCAGGGCTTTGGCGTTTGGAAATCTTTGGGGAACTCTGTATTGAAGTGTATTGTGGGGACTTTTCCCTCGTCTGGAGTGATTTAGAATCAGTCTATCCCCACCTGACGGTTGAGGAGTAGCTTGTGCAAGCGTTTCGAGCGCAGCCTTCCTTGTGGTTGCTGAGGTAGTGACTTGGTTCCGTGATTCCGTTCGTAATCGCAGGATTGACATCAGGCGCAGTCTCGCTGGTAGCCTTCCGGTTCTTAGGGCCGACCGCGGGACCAGCTTGTAGTGCTCCCCTCCAGTCAAGCCACCTGTTGATGTTTCTCGGCCCTGAACTGGGCCGGGCTTCGGTATCCGAGGGCCTGGTGAGGCCGTTCGTTGTTGTACCAGCGAATCCACTTGGCGATCGCTGACTTCGCTTCTTGAAACGAGGCAAAGCTGTGCTGCCAGGTGCACTCTTCTTTCAAGCTGCGAAAGAAGCGTTCCACCATCCCATTCTGCTGAGGAGTGTAAGGAGTGATGAACTCCTGTCCCAGTCCGTAGAAACGGCAGGCCGCTCGAAAGCGACGGCTCTGGAAGACCAGACCATTGTCACTTCTCACCGTTTGTTCTCTGCTAGTTGGACAAAGAGTGCCAAAGCGGCGAAGGCAGGCTTCTTCCAGGGCACGTTCGGCTTCTTTGGATCGTCCTCGCAATGCAAACTCCCAGCCGACGATTTCTCGATCATGCCAGTCCAGGGTCGCAACGGGGTGACCCCAACCATCCATTCCACAGGGAATATGAGTGAGATCCATGGCCCATCTCTCCTCACTCTGTTCTGCTCGGCTTCGGCTGTGTTGGACCCGAGGTTTCGGCCTCGTACATCTCTGGTGAACCATGCAGCCTTTCAGTCTGAGAATCCGATAAACCTTCTTTCGATTGACCTTCCAGTCTTCCCGAAACCGCAGAAGAGCCCAGGTGCGACGGTACCCGAAGGTAGGATGCTCATGAATCAGTTCGCGAATCCGTTCAGCAAGAACTGGGTCAATCTGGGGCTTTCTCTCGGAACGAACCGGACGTAGCCGCACCGCCGAACGAGACACCTCGAGTACAGAGCAAACACGACGCTCAGAAGTGCCCGGTAGCTGTTGCCTCACTCGTCGGACATCCTCGGGACGAAAGGGCGCCCCTTCATCCCCTCCTTCAGGATGTCGATGTCCAGAACGAGTTCGCCGACTTTCTGCTTCTGCTTCTTGATCTGCTCATCCTTGAAAGCATCCTCTTCCTTTGGTCGGCTACGAAGAGCATTCTCTGCTCCCGTCTCTTGCTGCGAGTCCGTATCTCCTGGGAACTCCCGTGTCAGAAGGCGACTCTGCCCTAGAGCAGAGATTAACTTTTTTCTTGGGTTCCCAGGCGGCTAAGGCACATGGCGACGAAGCCGACATTCCCGAGGGAACCCCATCCCTAGGTCCGGAGCTTCCGGCTACGCAGGAGTTACGAACGGCGAGCTCAAGAGCTTCCCCCTCGACTCCCTGGGTCTCCCTAGCCGGGTCGCGACTTCAACAGGGTAAATGGTTGGTGGGTCCAAGCAATATCTCTCCTGCGGCGAGGAGCTCACCACCTGTCCCGTTTGGCCTCACGATCCACAACCTGGGGCCCTGAGAAGGATACGGTCGAGGAAGGGCCAGCGGGTGCCAGCAGCAAAGAAACGAGATACTCACCGGCGCTTGGCTCGCGCTGTCGTTCCAATCTCCCTCGGATCTCCAACTGATCCGGGAGCGGACGGTGGCTCGGCTCGTACTCGAAAGTGCAACGTCGACCTTGATGAAGGCACCAGCGCGCCTCCCTTGGGCAGGCTAGGGAACAGGTGAAAACAGGCCCTCCAGTGAGAAGTCATCTGGATGTAACTTTATTACACGCATGTGCGCATGACTCCCTCTAGGAGAACTGGCTCAATTCCTGAAATCGAGTATAATATGCGCGAAATACTATTTCTTGCCTTGAATGCACGGGTCCGTTAGGCGAGGGACATGGCAACGGATATGGGGCATATCACTCCCCTCCTGAAAGCGTGGGAGGAAGGAGATCAGGAGGCCTTCCACGAGCTTTTCGGGAGGACTCAGAGGTGCCTGCACCGCCTTGCCCGAGGGTATTTCGTCAGAGAGAAACCCAACCACACCCTGCAGCCCACGGCCTTGATCCACGAGGTCTACCTCCGTTTGGACAGGCGCCAGGTTGAAGGCATAAAGAAGCGAAGTCACTTCTTCGCTCACGTTGCTCGCCTCATGCGCGAGATTCTTGTAGACCATGCACGTCGGCGCCTAGCTCTAAAACGAGGCGGTCATTTGGTCCTGGAGCAACTGACTCAGGGGCACGAGGCACTGGCGGTTGAAGCGGATGACGCCGCCGACATTCTGGCCGTCGACCAGGCTCTCGGGAAACTCGAGCACCTCAATCCGGCCTGGCGCAAGATCGTGGAGCTCCGCTACTTCTCGGGATTTTCGATGAAGGACATTGCTGCGATCCAAGGGGTTTCTCTGGCGACGGTGGAACGAAGTTGGAGTGCGGCCCGTCGCTGGCTGGCCCGTGAGCTTGCCCGGTCTTCTTGATGGATACCCAACTCCAACGCCGAGCTCACGAGGTTCTCGAAGAGGCCTTGGAGAGAGTCGGCGAGGAGCGCAGCTCTTTCCTCTCAGAGGCTTGTGCTGGAGCTCCGGAAGTACGACGAGAGGTAGATTCGTTACTGGCCGTAGATTCACGACTAGCTGCCCGGCTGGACGGTCGAGCCCTCGAAGAAGAGGCCCAAGCCCCTAACCTCGAGCCCGGAGAACGTATTGGTCCCTACCAGATCGTCGAGAAGATCGGTGGTGGAGGGATGGGAGAGGTCTACCGCGCCCGGCGGGCAGATCAAGAGTACCAACGAGAAGCCGCCATCAAGATCATCAAACCGGGTCTGGAAACAGCTCCTCTCCTGGAGCGGTTTCGATCCGAGCGCCAAATTCTAGCGAGTTTGGAGCATCCCAACATTGCTCGACTCCACGAGGGTGGTACAACGGAAGCTGGTCGGCCCTACTTTGTAATGGAATTCGTTGACGGTGCTCCCATCGATTCCTTCTGTGATCGTCACCACCTCTCGGTCCGGAAACGCCTCCGTCTCTTTCTCAAAGTCGGCGCAGCGGTCCATTTTGCCCACCAGAAGTTGGTCGTTCACCGAGACCTCAAGCCCTCGAATATTCTCGTCAGCCCTGATGGCGAGCCGAAACTCTTGGATTTCGGAATCTCCAAGGTTCTGAACCCTTCCTCCCGCCTGGCGCAAACCGTGACCGCTCTGGAAAACCGTGCTCTCACCCCCGAATATGCGAGCCCCGAACAGATCTTGGGGGATCCGGTGACCACGGCAAGCGATGTCTATTCCCTTGGCGTTCTTCTTTACGAGCTGTTGATCGGCAAAAGGCCCAGTCGATGGGACGACGAACGGCGATCTTCGCTGGAAATACAGCGGGCGATCTACACCCTTGCACCACCGCGACCCAGCGGTGCCGTCCTGGGAGGGGCCGAAGGCGAAAGGATCAGCCAGAAGCGTAAAACGACCCCGAATCGCCTGCGCCGCCAACTGCGAGGAGACCTCGACACCATCGTCTTGAAGGCCCTTTGTAAGGAGCCGGAGCAAAGGTATGCCTCTATCCAGGAGCTCCTCGAGGATCTGCGGAGGTACCTTGACGGTCTGCCGATTCGAGCGCGTCGCGGTACCCTTCGTTACCGGTTGGGAATACTGCTGAAGCGGCACTGGCGAGGAATTACGTTCCTAACCTTCCTCATCTGCGGCCTCACATGGGTTGCCATCGACCGGTCGATTCTGCAGCGAGAGACCTTGCGAGAGCGAGACCGGGCACAACGGGTCTCAGATTTTTTGGTCGAGATCTTTTCAGTTTCCAGTCCGAACGAGTCCCAGGGCAACGCCATTTCAGCCCGAGAAGTTTTGGACCGAGGAGCCTTGCGAATTCGTACCGAGCTCGACGACGCTCCCCTGGTAAGGGCCACCCTCATGGAGACCATGCAGCAGGTCTATCGCAATCTCGGCCTCCTGGAGGATGCGGCAGAGTTTGCCGAAGAAGCCTTGGCCCTGCGTCGGGAAGAGCTCGGAGCGGGTCATTTGGACGTCGCCACGAGCTTGGGAAGTGTCGCTTCTCTGCTCATTGTCCTGGACCGTGATCTCGACCGAGCTTGGGAATTGGAAACAGAGGCTCTGCGAATCCGGCGCCTTCACCTAAAGCCTGATTCTCCGCTGATCGCTCAGGCTCTCAACGATCTGGGCTTGATCGCCCGTCAGCGGGGCGACCTAGAGAAAGGGGAGCAGCTTCTCAAGGAAGCCCTGGCATTGGACCCCGCCAAGCATGGTCAAGAAATTGAAAAGCTCGCCACCATCAACAATCTAGCGAGCCTCCTTCAAGATCAAGGACGCTACCAGGAGGCCGAATCCTACTTCCGGCAAGCACTGGAAGCGAAACGCCGGCTCTTGGGGCCTAACCACCCATCCCTGGGGCGAGCGGCAAACAACCTCGCGCTGCTGCTCATGGAACAGCAGCAATACGACGAAGCGGAGCCCCTTTTAGAGGAAGCCTTGGCGGTGAGCCGAAAGTGCTTTGGAGAAGAACACCTCTTCGTAGCTTTCACCTTGGCCAATGTCGGGCGTCTTCACTTGGGACGTCTCGAGCTGGATCGTGCCGAAGAGGCCTATCGGGAGTCTGTCTCGATCCGCCGAAAAGTCGTCGAGTCGAGTAGTCCCCACGTGGCCCGAGGTCTCAAGCACCTTGCCGAGGTCCAGCTTCTTCGAGGTGATCCCATGGGAGCTGAAGCATCGATTCGTGAAACCCTCGAGATTCTCCGCCAGAACTTCTCAGAAGAGCATTGGCGGATCATCGACGCAGAAGGAGTCCATGGGGCTATCCTCGCCGCCCGGCTCCGCTTTGAAGAGGCGGAGCCCTTGCTCCTGCACAGCTATGAGATGGTTCTCGACCTGCGAGGGGAAAACGCTGTCGAGACCCACAAGGCCCGCCGTCGTCTCCGTGATCTCTACCTCCAGCAGGGCAAGGACGAGAAAGCCGACCTGTACCAGGATTCTTGAGTTTGGCATTCGAATTCGAAACCTGTGGTCTTGGGCCTCCTGAGATTTTTCTTCTTTTTTTGAAGGGTTCCTCCCATGGCCTGCGCCGATACCCATATAGGGACCGGGAGCTAGCTTCCCGGAACCATGGACGAATTAATTGAGATTGGGAGGACCCAGACATGATGAACGGAACCTTTGGAAGAAGCGCCATCGCGTGTGCAAGCCTATGGGCTTGGTCGATTTTTGGACTTAATCCGCTTCCTGCGACGGCAGAAGGAATGGGGGACAGCGAGTTTCAAGAGGATGTCTTCATGATGTCCGAAAAGCCTGAGTACGTAGAGATCGACCCTCCCTACCTAACCTTGGATGTCATGGGTGAGGATGCACCTTTAGGCACTCATAGGAACACGACTTGCGACCCGGTCTTTACCCGCTACCCCGTCGCAGGGCCACACAACAATGGCTATGACGCTAATTGGAATCACTGGGGTTGCGGTAGAGCGAATAGCGGCAGTGACTTCTTTCCTGGGCACTACGGTAATGACATCTTTGCAGCCAAGAACACCCCCGTCGTCGCAGCCCAATCCGGCACCATTAGCCTTAACTTCTGGAATAGCTCAGGAGGAAACGTCGTCTATATCGTCGATGATTGCGGTTGGTGGCACTACTATGCTCATCTCGACTCTCGAGAGCCTAGTCTCAATATTGGAGACTACGTCGCAGCAGGCACTCTTCTCGGTGAGTTGGGGAACACCGGCGCCACCAATACCGCGCCCCATCTCCATTACTCCGTCTACCCTGGAACCTACACAGACGGCATCGACCCCCATCCGAGTCTTTTCGGCGTCGAGAATACCGCCTGCAAGAGCGGTAACTTCTGTAGCTGCCTCAACGGCATCAACGTCGATTGGAACCGAGTGCCGGTCACTGATACCGATTGTGGCCACCGGGTTTGCGGCATTACCAACGAACTCTGGAATTGTACCGGTAGGCAACGGTGGGAAAAGGTCCGTGGTCCCGGGTCTTGCGACGGATCTTGCAGCTGTCCGGGTGGACTCTTCAAGGATGGACGACCCATTCCCGACTCGATGAAACATTGCGGTTATCGCGTCTGCGGGACCAATTCGAGAATGTGGGATTGCACATCGACGGGTTGGGAAAATACCGGGATCTACTGCAACTGACTCTCCGTCCGGCCACACCGCCGGAGAATTCGTCGAAAATTGAGGGTAGAGTCTCGTTCAGGGTAGCGGGCGCCCTCGTGTGATAGATCAGGGGTTCTCGGTCCAGCGTGGCTCCCACGCTGTCACTTTTCGCGTGAGCTCCGGTTAGCGACCCTCCTCGATGAAGTAGGTACCGTTCGGCATCACACGCTTGGACGGTACCTACCTTGAGCGCAACGGCGAGAAGATTGCCCTTCCCAAAGGTGGCAAGCTCACCGCCCTAAGCCCCTACCGCCTTTCGGTGCTTCCACCCCCCTGCTAAGATGCGTGAATGCCTTCTTTTCCTGGCGGAAGCCCCTACGCGATGGTCCGTGAGATAGCTGGAGGCTTTCTGCTCGTCACCGAGCGCACCTTCAAGCGTTTTTCGCCGGATCAGCTGCGCAAGTTGAGCTTCGAGCTGGATCGGTTTGTGATTCAGGCTCGCTCCGAGCAGCCTCCTCAAGAAGATTTACAAGCGATTCAGAAGAGGCATAGGACGTTGCAACGGCTGACCACTTCTCGCATGATGCTGCGAGGATATCTGACGAGGCTGCGCGGCTAGTGGCTTCGGGCCTGCTGCTGCGGGCACTTCTGCCGGTCCTACCTGCCGCAATGACGGCGATGGCTGTGCATCGGTGGTCGATCTCGAAAGGACTCGAGCCACCGGGGTTTGCTCAACCGGAGCGCCGATGGTCAATGGCAGCGCTTTTGGCTGTGGTGTTCTATTTGGGGGTTTTCTCGCCAGCCGCTTGGCTGGGCGCCGGCCCGGCCATCGACTTGGAAGCGGTGCGGATTCCAGACCTCTTCTTTCTCCACGGTGTACTCATGATGGCTCTGCTGGTGTGGTTTTCCCTCGGCTATGGGAGAGTTCCCGGCGTGACTCAGCGGGAGACAGCCCCAGTACCGCAAGCGGATCTAGAGCTCTCGAGGATGGAAGGCCCCCTCGAAGCTGCTAAAGGGCGGCTAGATGGTCCTGAAGCCGGGAGCGCCGGTTCTCTGGGGCCAGTCGAGGAGGCGCCCCAAGGCTTAGAGGAGCTCGAAGCAGCGACGACAGCACCACCAACTTTCGGCACTCCTTGGCAAGAGTTACTGTCTCAATGTGGCCTTCGGACCGCCCATCCTGGGCGAGAGATCGCCTTTGGCCTGTGTGTGGGGCCCGCGTTGTGGATTTCTGTGGTCGTTTTGATGGCGTTGCTAGCGCTTTTCCTGCAAGCGACCGGATCGAGTGAGTTGCTGCCCCAAGAGCTACCGCCCATGGTGGGTTTCCTCGCCGGGCTACCGTTCTTGGTCCGCGCAGCGCTGAGCCTTTCTGCCGGAGTTGTCGAGGAGATCTTCTTCCGTGGTTTTTTGCAGAGAAGAGTTGGAGTCTTCTTTTCTACTCTCCTATTTGTTCTGGCGCATCTGAGCTATGACCAGCCCATGATGCTGGTGGGAATCACTCTGCTGTCCCTAACGTTTGCCTGGTTGACGTTGGTCCGCAGAAACGTACTGCCCGCCATTGCCGCTCATTTTGTTTTCGATGCGGTGCAATTGCTATGGTTTGTCCCAGCACAGCTGAAGACGAACCCGGAGCCCGAGGTAGGCTCGGAGGTCGTTGCCGTCGCTGCACTATGGATCTGCTAGACTTCGCTGGAGTAGGGGAAATGTCCTCGGACCGTAACGACTTTCATTTGTCCATAGCGAGCCAATTCGAGAATATCGATTTGGTACAAGAAGTGTTGGGCGATGCCTTGGAGAGGCTGGGTGCGGGAGAGGACTATCGCCATCAGGCTGACCTTGCAGTTCGTGAAGCGGTGGCCAATGCCATCAAGCACGGAAATTCGGAAGAACCCGATAGGACCGTGCGAATAGACTTCGGGGTCGAAGGAGACGAGGTAGTCATTCGGGTTCGGGATGACGGCGAGGGCTTTGAGCCTTCGCAGGTTGCCGACCCGATGAGTCGAGAGAACCTCCTCAAGCCGGGAGGCCGGGGGATTCTTTATATGCGCACCTGCATGGACACAGTTCACCATCGCCGGCACCCGGAGGGTGGAACGGAAGTGGAGATGCGTAAGCGGTTGGCTCCTGTGGAAAAGGAAACCGAGGAGCCGCATCGAGAGCTCAAAGAGGAGAAATAGTCATGAAGATCGCCGCGAGGCACCAGGACGGTGTCACCATTTTGGACTTGAAGGGCAAAATTACCATTGGCGTCGGTGATGTGGCGCTGCGCGAAGCGGTCCACGAGGCTCTCGACGCGGGAGCCAGAAATATTCTGCTCAACATGAAAGAAGTATCGACGGTTGACTCCTCTGGTATCGGCGAGATGGTCAGCACCTACACGACGGTCACCAATCGAGGGGGCAAGCTCAAATTGGTAGATCTACCCTCGAAGGTGGCGGACGTCCTACAGATCACCCAACTGATTACCGTCTTCGAAACTTTCGATGACGAACAAGAGGCGATCAACTCCTTTTCCTGAGTCCGCTCTCGATCGACGGCACGACGGCTGAGCCAGTAGAGGTCGTTGGGCTGTCGAGATTTGGAGAATCACCTTTGGTTACGGCTGAAAAGCCGGCTTTGCCCGGAAAGCTCGGACAACTGGGAGCGGTGGTGGAAGAGGCCCTTGGTCGCCTTCTACCGCCCTCTTCTGAACGTCCGGAAAGTGTCCACCGGGCTATGGGGTACGCCCTGACTAGTCCGGGTAAGAGGCTTCGGCCGGTGCTGACTTTGGTGGTCGCAGAAATATTCGGACTTCGCCAGCGGCGGGTATTGGAGATCGCCTGTGCGGTTGAAATGGTCCACGCCTCCTCCCTGATTCTCGACGACTTACCCTGTATGGATGATGCCGCTTTGCGGCGCGGTAGAGAAACCACTCATCGGCGATTTGGTGAGTCGGTAGCTCTATTGGCGTCCTTTGGGTTGCTCAACTTGGCTTTCGCAACGGTTGCCGAGCGCGGGCAGGAGCTGAAGATGCGGCGCTATGGCACCGAGGATATGGTGCACCATTTGGCCGCGGCGATTGGCAGCGGAGGACTCATCGGGGGGCAAGCACTGGATCTCGAGAGTCGGCCGGAGGATCTGGATCTGGAGTTGATGGAGTACATCCATAGCCACAAGACCGGAGCTCTCTTCCTGGCCGCCGGCGAGCTAGGAGCGATGGCAGCAGATGCTCGCCGTCGGGATCTAGAAGTGATTAGTCGCTTCGCCAAGAACCTGGGCCTAGCTTTTCAGATCTCTGACGACCTTCTCGATGTCTTGGCGACCAGTGAGGAAACCGGGAAAGACTCTGGTCAGGACGAGGAGAAGGCCACTTTCGTGAAGCTCCTGGGAGTCGAAGGAGCGCAAGCTCTGGCCTCCGAGCTCCTGGAATTCGCCGTCAGCTCTCTGGACCCTCTGGGCCGCCGCGCGGATCCCCTGCGCCAGATTGCATTGTTCGTGCGCGATCGGGGGCGATGATGGATCTCCGGCCGGAGACGCCGGGTACTCCTCGAAAGGACCTGGCAGGGGCTCGCTCGGAACTACAGCGGCTGGGTTACCTCAACGATGGCTTCGGGCGTTTTCTACTTCAAGACGCCCTGCGTCCGAACCAACCGTTGCGGACTCTCTTGTGGGTGCCTGCCAAGATTGCGGTAGCCGGCGGAGTTTTGGTCTCCCTGGTACTGAGCTTCGCCTTGGCTGCCGTCAATGGCAATTTGGCTTCCAGTCCCTTCGACCTACTACCCCTGTTCCTTCACCTCTTTCCCCTGGCAGCCGCAGCGCTGGGCACCACCTTCCTGCTCCTCAGTGGCCTTCTGGTGGTCGTGTTGCGGTTCTACCATGCACGCCGTATCGAAGTCGTTGCCTTCGCCGTTGCTTTGGTCGCTGGGTTGGCCGCCGCCGCCTTGGTGTTGTGGCGATTCGTCGACTTGTTACCCCGCTCCTCCCCGTGGCTCTTGGCGCCTCTCCTGATAGCGGCGCCGGTGGTGGCCTATCTTTTGATCAAAGTGGTCGAGAGTGGTTTGCTCGGCTTGGCGATCCGGCTCACGGAGCAGACGCCAGTTCAGCGCATCTTTTCTCGTCGATGGATTGCAGCAGCGGTACTGGTAGCCATGGCTCTGATTACCCTCCCAGCGGTTCTGGCGGTCAGCCAGGACCCGGTGTCAGTGGCTACGAATCTACCTAGCAAAGCTGGAGATCGGGTCCTCTTGGTGGGGGTCGATGGTGTCCTGGCGTCCGAGCTGGAGTACCTTCTGAGCCGCGGTGAGTTGCCATCGTTGCAAGCTCTCTTGGATACCGGAGGGAGGGTTGGCCGCTACGTTCGCCCGGTGGTGGCGCCAGCAACCTTCTGGACTTCCATCGCGACAGGCCTGGCGGCGCCGGACCATGGCGTCGTAGCGCTGGATAGCTTTCTTCCGGTAGGGCTGTCTACTCCCTTGGCCATTAACGGCCCTCTTCGAGCCTACTGGCGCTCCGTCGCCGTACCTCTAGGTTTGGCTGAATATCGGCCTGTCTTAGCTGCTCGTCGCCGTGCCTACACTTTTTGGGAGCTGGCGTCTCGGGGTGGCCAGCCGGTGGCAGCCATCAATTGGTGGTCTACCTTTCCGGCAGACCCATTGCCGGGTCTCGTGGTAGCCCACGGTGCCTACCAGTTGCTGCTCGAGGGCACAGAGGGAGCCGTGGAGGCCGAGTCGAGGCCGGAGCTAACGCACCGAGTTGCCGAGTTGGCGCGAGCCACCTCCCGAGAGAGGCCTGCTGATTCCCTTTGGGCTTATCCCCCGGAAGGGGCCTTGGATTTGGTGAGCCGGGCGCTGTTACCGGATGATTTTGCCTCCTCTGTTTTTGATCTGGCCCGCGACTTTGAGCCTTGGGCGGTGGCCCTCTACCTTCCTGCTTTGGATTTGGCAGCAGATGGCTGGCAAGGAGGAGGAGTTGCTTTTGCGGACCTGGTTCGCAGCGAATTAGCCAAAGTCGAGGCCTTGGTCGCTTCCACGACGGAAGATTTTGACACCATCGCTGTGGTTTTCGATCCCGGCCGCAGGCCAGGTTTCGAAGGCCGGGTGCTGCTGTGGCGTCGCTCCGGTTGTACCGGTGCTCAAGGGCCCGCCCAAGAGAGTGTCCAAGAGACTGGCCGAGAATCTGCGCTGACGGGCTCGATTGCCCTGCCAACGCTGACTCCGCAAGAGCTGGGGGCTGGGCTGCTGCGAGCGCTTGGCCTGCCCCAAAGCCGAGAGCTTCCCCTCCCTCCAGCTCTTTGCCAGTGGCCCTCAGCGGCAGATGTTGTGGACGGCTTTGGTTCCCGTCAGCCGACGAGGGATATAGGTCGGGATGGTGGTGAATACCTCGAGAACCTGCGCTCGCTAGGCTATCTTTGAGCTTTCCTGGCGAGCGGTTTCCCATCGCTAAGATTTTCTAGAAGGAACTCTCCAATGGAATCCATCTCTTCTGTATTCGGTCTAGCTTTGTTTTCTCTGCTCGTGGCTTGCGCTCCCCCAGCCTCGGAGGTTCCAGAACCAGAAGTGACGAAGGCACCGGAGGCGAAGCTTGGGAGCGACACCGATGAGTCGGTTCCTTTGGTAGACCTCCTCAACGCCAAGCAGCCAATGCCCGGGCTACTGTCGGGAGGCCAGCCGACTACGGAGCAACTGGCAGCTGCCGCCCAGGCTGGCTACCGAACGGTGATCACTCTGCGGGGAGAGGGTGAGCTAGCCGATCGAGATGAAGAAAGAGAAGTGGAGGAGCTGGGCATGGTCTTCCAGGCGCTTCCGATCTCTGGAAAGGAAGCCCTCAACGAAGCGAATGCACGATCCCTAGGAAATCTCTTGAACGACCCACAGGCTCAACCGATCTTGTTGCACTGCGGTAGCGGGAATCGAGTCGGTGGGCTCCTCGCCCTCAAGGCTCATTTCGTCGATGGTTTGCCGCCAGAGGAAGCTCTCGCGTTCGGTATGAGCTCGGGGCTCACCAGTCTCGAGGAGACCGTGCGGGAGCGACTCGGGCTGTAGGGGCTTGCGTCTTGGGGTGCTTGGCCTAGCCTCGGCTGGTTGTTACCGAACCCAGCGGACTTGCGCCAAGCTGTAGAGCTCGCCACTCGGGTAGCTCACATAACCTTCCAGGGGCTGCGGCATGACAGCGTAATTGATCCGCGTGAAAAGACTGAGGTAGGGAAGGTCTTCGGCAAAAATCTCCTGGGCTCGCCGATAATAAGGGTAGCGATCCTCGGGAGTGCTGAATCGGGCTCCTTGGTCGATGAGGCGGTCAAACTCCGGGTTGTTGTATCGCCCACGGTTCTGCCCGCCCGGGGGAGTTGCGGTGGAGTGCAGCACCAACCGGTAGATATTGGGCTCGATGATGCCGGTGCGGATGGAAGAGAACATCTGGAAGTTTCCCTTGCGGACATCAGCATAGAAGGTAGCGAACTCGTAGGACCGAATCTCTAGGTGGATTCCGGCTGCCTTGGCCATATCCTGAATCACCTGGGCTTGCAGCACATAGGCTTCGCTGGTGGAGCATTTATAGGTCAGAGAGATTCGAGGAAGGGGGCCATCGCCGTCCGGGTCCGGATAGCCGGCTTCCTCGAGTAAACGAGCAGCGGCCTGTGGGTCGTAGGGAATTTCCTCCAGGTCGTTGTGGCGAGCCCAAAGCCCTGGCGGAAGCATGGTCTCCGTTACTACGCCGAGGCCTTGCCAAAGGGTGCTGACCAGTCGCTGCCGATCGATGCTCATGGCCAGGGCCCGGCGCACCCGTAAGTCCGAGAGAAGGGGATCTTCTAAGTTGAGCCCGAGGTAGGCATAGTTGGCGCCGGGTTTCTCGACCACCTGAAAATATTGATTCTTGCGGAATAGGCTGACGACATCCGGGGCCAGATCGTTGACCACCAGCTGGACCGAGCCGTTGAGAAGCTCCAAAGCGCGAACAGTGGAATCGGGAACTTCCTTAAAGACCACTTTCTGGAGCGAGGGAGGTTCACCCCAATAGTCCGGGTTGGCGGATAGGGTGACGGTCTCCGGAGTACGGCCTAAGAAGCGAAAGGGGCCCGTGCCGATGGGAGAGCGGTTCATCTCCTCTGGAGTCGTGCCGAAAGGGATGATGCCCTGAGCCGGGGTCAAATCGACCAGAAGAGCCCCAAACGGGTGGTGGAGAACCAGCTCCACGGTGGCTGGATCCGGGGTTTCGATGCGGTCGATGACGGCAAAGGCGGCACCTTTGGCGGTCGTCACCGAGCCATCGATGATGGTGCCGAAGGTCCAAGCAACATCCCGAGAGGTCATGGGGCGGCCATCGTGAAAGACGACCTGTGGGCGGAGGTGGAAACGATAGCGGCCACCGTCTTCGAGAACTTCCCAGGACTCGGCCAGGTCTGGAATGATGTTTCCATCCGGGTCCGTTGTGACCAGTCCATTGAGGATCAATTGAAAGACCTTGCCGGATGCCTGGTCAGTGCCGATTCTTGGGTCGAGATTGACTGGAGCGTTTTCCAGAGCCACAACGAGGCTGTCTGTGGAGGGCCATTTTGGAGCCCTGGTTTCACCGCAAGAGAGACTTGCCCCTAGCAGGGCACCACACAAGAGAGCTCTAGTTGGGAGAGCTTTTGGAAAGAGGCAAATCCAGGGCAGCGGAGGTTGGCTCAACGGTCGAGAAATGGCCTTTAAGCAGAGGTCTTGAAGTGTACGCAGTCTGTTGCCGAGGCAGTGCCCATTCAGGGGCGAGCGAGAGCGCTGTCGTGGTCTGGTAGACTACCGCCATCGAGTTAGCGCATAGCGCCATCCTAACACGTGATACCCACTCAACCGTTTTGATCGCACCCCATCGCCCACGGGCTTTGAGCTAGAGATACTCGAAAGCACTTCGCCCATTGATGTGCTTTCCGCTGACAAGGATGATCCACCCCATGAAGCGATTTCTCTCCCTGGTTTTCGTCGTTGTTTCCTCCTCGATCCTATCCATTGGTTTTTCTTCCGAGGTCTCTGCCGAGGAGCGGCCGAAGGTCGTCATTCTTGGCTTCGACGGTGTCGATGGTGACCTAACCCAGCAATGGATGGAGGAGGGGAAACTCCCCAATCTGAGCCGCCTGGCCGAGCAGGGGACCTTCTCACCTATGCGAGTGACGATTCCGTCCCAAACGCCGGTTTCTTGGTCCACTTTCTCCACGGGCCTGAATCCCGGGCGCCACGGCGTCTTCGACTTTCTGCGTCGCAATGCCGACAACTACCAGCCGAGCTTTGGTTTCATGGACAAAGTAACCGTCCCTTTTCTGTGGGGAAAAAAGACTCCCTGGGTACTCGGTGGGCTCGTCGCCCTGGGACTGACTCTTCTGCTGTGGTTGGTGCTCAAGCTTCTCCGCATGCGCACGGGCCGGGCGGTGTGGGTCGCCGGCACTTTGGGGCTTCTGGCTGGCGTGGGAACCCATCTGGCAGCGGACCGCTTGTTGCCCGAATCCCAGCCAAAGCCAGTGAACTTTCAGCAAGGCGCAACTTTTTGGGAGGTTCTCGGCGACGCGGGAGTCAGGACCAAGGTCGTCCGCATGCCGGTGACCTTTCCTCCGGAGCCATTTGCTCACGGCCATCTCCTTTCGGGAATGGGAACTCCGGACCTCTCGGCGCGCATCGGAAAGCCCTTCTACTTCACCTCGGAGCTGTTCTTCACCCCTCGAAACGGCGGCGATTTCTCCATCGAAGTCGTCGAGCTATTCGACAACCGAGGAGAGATCCCCACGGAAATCAAGGGACCCCCCAACGAGCTGTTTCCGGACCAGGGAGACTACGTCAACATTCCGATGAATCTCACCGTGTCGGAAGATCGCTCTCAGCTCCACATCGACGTCTCCGGTAGCCAGCTCAGTATGAAACCGGGGGATTGGAGTGATTGGGTGAGTTTCACTTTCCCCTTCAACGAGGTGGTCAAGATTCAAGGGATCGGCCGGTTCCGCCTGCTGTCGCTGGAGCCGGAGGTGCGGCTCTATCTTTCACCGATCCAATTCGATCCCACTAGCCTGCCTCCTTCCTTGGAGATCACTACCCCAGGGGATTACGCCGGAGAGTTGGCGGATCGCTTCGGCCTTTTCAAGACGATCGGTTGGACCATTGACACTTGGTCCCTCACCGACGGCACCATCGACGAAGAAGTTTTCATGGAAGACGTCGCCTTCACCGTGAAGAAGGATGAGGAGATGTTTTACGGCATGCTCGAGGATGACGATTGGGACGTCCTGATGTACTACTTCGAGTTTACCGATCGGGTCCAGCACATGATGTTCCGCTTCTTTGATCCGGAACATCCCTTGTACACCGAGGAAGGTGCGGAGAAATGGTCGGGGACAATTCTCCAGGCCTACCAGGATATGGACCGCATCGTCGGTGAGGCTTTGGGCCGCAAGCCAGAAGGTGCCCACCTAGTCGTCGCCTCTGATCACGGCTTTTCTAGCTTTAGAAGGTCTATGAACTACAACACTTGGTTGGTGAAGAACGGTTTCATGACTTTGACCGGGCAGGAAACCGGTAGGAAGAGTTTGGAAGACCTCTTCGACGAAGGCGAGTTCCTGGTCAATGTGGATTGGAGCAAGACCAAGGCGTACGCCCTGGGATTGGGGCAGATCTACATCAACCTGGCGGGGCGAGAAGCCCAGGGAATCGTTCAGCCGGAGGACTATGCGGCCGTGGCTGCGGAGATCAAGGCGGGGCTCGAAAGCTATGTGGATCCGGAAACCGGGGAGAATCCGGTGGCTTATGTATTCACTCGAGACGAAGCCTTTGGAGCCTATGATCCCGCCCATGTTTCCGACTTGATTCCGTCCAACAACGACGGCTATCGAGTGGGTTGGCAGGACAGCCTGGGTGGCTTTGGTCAAGAGATCGTCGAGCCCAATACCCGCATCTGGAGTGGAGACCATTGTTCGGTCTACCCGCCGCTGGTGGAGGGGATTTTCTTCAGCACTCTAGACCTAAAAGATCGCCAGCCCTATATGGCAGACGTCATGCCGACTCTGCTTGATATCTACGACGTAGCGGCCCCGGTGGAGCTCGACGGCAAGAGCCTCCTCTAAAATCGACCAGCGGCCGGGGTGTCAGGCATGCGCTTCATGTGTTGCGAAAGCGCTGTCTTGCCTAGGGGTTGTTCGCTGTGACTCCTGAATGGCAGCGGCTTCTGATGGCAGTGCTTCTTGGGAGGTATTGCCTCTTGGGAGGTAGTGCTTCTTGAGAGGCAGTGATGACCCAGGAGCAATGGGTTCGAGAAGTAGTCTCTCTCGGTGCTTTGGTCGTAGTTCCAGGAGTTGTGCGAGACATTTTTCAGGAAGGCATTTTAGGAACGCATGAAGCGCATGCCTGACACCGAAATAGGTTCCAAGAGGGGCGGAGTGTGGAGGTTGTGGGTGTTGGCCTTTGTCTTGGGGCTAGTAGGGGCGAGTGCGGGTTGGGGTGCGGTCGACAGCCGGGAGGCGGCTCTCGAGAGGCTACAGCGGGAAGTCGCTGGTCTGGAAGCTCGACTCGGTGAGCTCAAGGATACGGTTCAAGGGCTCGAAGGGCGGCTGGCGGAAACGGAGCTAGAGCTTCAACTTCAAGAAACCAGGGTCTTGGAAGCTCAGGCTGCTCGGGATCTGGCCGCGGAGCGAGTGACCACTCTGGAGAGTCGAGTCACCTCGCTGGAAGCTCATCTCCATGAGGTTCGTCTCGACTTACGCCATCGCCTGCGAGGGCTCTATCGTCTAGGAAGCTTCGGCTATCTTCGCCTCGTTCTTTCCATCGAGCCCGGGTCGGATCCTCTGGAAGCGTTTCGGGTTCTGCGGTTTCTGGCCAAGAGGGATGCGGTCACCATCGATCGCTTTGTGGAAACTCGAGAGGAGCTGGTTGCCGATCGAGCTGCTCTAGTGGTGGAGCAGGAGGAGGTCGAGAGGTGGGTCCTGGAGCAGGAGAAGAGGCAGCGAGAGTTGGCGGGACTACGCCGCAGGCAGGCTGGGCTGTTGCGTCAAGCGGAAGCCGAACGAGCTGAGGTCGCTGCCGAAGCGGGGCGCCTTGCGGAGAAGGCTCGCAAGCTCTCCGCTCTGGTCGAGAGTCTGGTGGTTCCGGAGGATCTTCAACTGGAGGGCCGGCAGGTACAGGATTTCCGGGGGGTCCTCGATTGGCCCGTCACCGGCCGAGTGATCCTCGGCTTCGGTTCGGTCCAAGATCCACGCTACCGCACCGAGATTCCCCACAACGGTATCGATATCGAAGTGGAGAACCCTTCTCCTGTTCGCGCCGTATATCCAGGTAAGGTGTTGTTCGCCGGGCCGTTCGAGGGCTACGGTTCCATGGTTGTGATGCACCACCCGGGGCGGGTCTTCTCGATCTACACGGGGCTCCAACAACTCCTTGTGAACACAGAGGATGTGCTATCGTTGGAGGATGTCGTTGGGTCCGTTGACGAACGGCTCTACTTCGAGATACGCCTCGAGAACCGGCCCCAGGACCCCCTTGAATGGTTGAGATGAAACGCCAAGAAACCCACCCGGAAGGCTACCGATGAACCGAAGCCGCTTGCTCTTCTTTCTCGCCTCCATGGTTCTGATTCTCCCCTTGGTTGCAGGTAACCTCAGCGCACGGGATGAAGCCTCAGACGAAGATTCTTTCTTCAAACATTTGGCCGTTTTTACCGAGGTTTTTGGTCTTGTGAACCAGGCCTATGTGGAGCCTCCGAACGACGAAATCTTGATGGCCGGTGCTTTGGACGGTGCTACCGATGCCTTGGACCCGTTCTCCCTCTACGTGCCAGAGGAGGGGACTCGTGCCTACGAAGCTGCCAGACAGGTCGGAGATCGCCGCAGCGGTGTGTTGTTGTTGCGGGAGAGGGGGGTCGTCTATGTCGTGGGCGTCTCGGACGGCAGTCCGGCCTCAGAGGCGGGAGTACAGGTTGGGGATATGGTCGCGGAAGTCCAGGGGGAAGCGACTCGCCTGATGCCCCTGTGGAAGATCCAGACGACTTTGGCCGGAGAGGCGGGCAATGAGGTCTCGCTGAAGGTCTACCGAAACCAGGAAACCCTCGATCTCAACTTCTCCCTAGGTACCTTCGAAGTGCCCGCTCTGGACTATTCGGTGGCCGATCAAGCCGGGGTGCTGAAGTTCTTTCAAGTCGGTGCATCCACGGTCTTGGAAGTGGCTCGAGCTCTGGAGGCCGAGAGAACCCGCGGAGGCGAAAGGCTTCTACTCGACCTAAGGGGAGTTTCCGCGGGTGACGCGGAAGTCGCCTACGAGATCGCTGGCCTCTTCGCTGAGGGAGACCTGGGTAGTCTCAAGAACCGAGACGATCAGATCCAGAGTTTCGAGGGTTCCAAAGCTCGTTGGCAGGGCAGTAAGTTGGTCGTTCTGATCGACCGCGGGACTCTCGGGGCCGCGGAAGTTCTGGCTACGGTGCTGCGCCAAAAACTAAGTGCAGACTTGGTTGGGGAACGTAGCTTCGGCTATGCCGGCAGGGCTCGCCGAGTCGAGCTGTCGTCGGGGGGACACCTCTGGATTACCGATGCTTTCTACACGGGCCCGGATGGGGAGCCCCTTCGGGGAAGCCTTCTCCCGGATCTCATGGTCTCCTCTCGGTCCTGGGATGTCGAGGAGTCAGAAGGCGAGGAAAAGGACCTCATTCTCGAACGTGGCCTCGATCACCTAATGACCGACGAGCAGGAAGAGAAAGCTGCCGCCTAGGCTTGCCTTCCGCGGCTAGATCTGATGCCTGGACGCCGCCGTCATCGACGGCCCGGATTCACTGCCTCGCCCACGGGTGTCCTGCTCGTGTTCATCGGTATCGTACTGGCTATTTTTGCTCTTAGTTATTACCTCGGTTATTGGTCCCCCGATCCATCCAAAGCGATTTCACCAGACGGTTCGAAGGGGCTAGGGCAGGGAGCCACGCTCGAGGAGCAGACGCCACCTTTCTCGCCTCCACCGACCAAGGGCTCTTCCCCGGGTTCTTCCCCGATGCCGAGATCCGCGCCCTCCGAGCCCGAGCAGACTGGGGAGCCCAGCTCAGTGCCAAGGGATCCGGAAGCGGTAGCAACCGTCGCATCCGAGAGCTTGCCGAATCCTCCTCCAGGCAGAGGAGTCAGGGTAGCTTTGGTGATTGATGACCTGGGGCGCAGTCTTCAGGATTTGAAGACGCTGGGGAGCCTAGGCATCGATCTGACCTACGCTGTATTGCCTTTTGAAAGCCGAACTCCGGAGGTCGTGGCAGAGTTGCGACGCAGGCGGGAGGAGATCCTCTGCCATCTGCCCATGGAGCCCAGTAATGGAGCAAATCCTGGACCTGGAGCCTTGCGTGGTTCGATGTCCGACGAGGACTTGATCGCTGGTACCAGGAAAGCTTTGGCGGCGGTTCCGGGCTCTGTGGGCGTCAACAACCATATGGGGTCGGGGCTCACGACGGATATCCTTCGGATGACCGCTATCGTAGAGGTTCTGAAAGAGCGGCGGCTCTTTTTCCTCGATTCCCGGACGAGCGCCCAGAGTGTTGGGTACAAGGCAGCGGTAGAAGCGGGGATTCCTGCTGCAGAGCGCCAGGTCTTCTTGGATGGGGACCCAGCTCCGGAGGTGATTCGAGAGCAGTTTCGGCGAACCCTGGAGATCGCCCGTCGCCGCGGCGCGGCTGTGGCGATCGGCCATCCCTATCCAGAGACCTTGGCGGTGCTGGGAGAGGAAGTCCCGCGAGCACTCCAGCTAGGCTATGACTTCGTCCCCGTTAGCTTTCTCCTCGACCGTTCCGGCGATCTCGAAGAATAGGTTGCGCTTCCGCTCCGGTGGCTCAATCGAGCCCTCCGGTGGCTGCTTCGATTCCCCCAGGTAGGGCCGCGAGCTAGGAATCCTGCCTTCTCAGTACTGTGATGGGACGCTGAGCGAGAGCTCTCAGACTCGCTGCGTTGCCCGCTAGAGCCGTGAGTGCTGCGCTTCCTAGGATGGTGAAAAAGAAGGGTTTGGGGAGGAAGACCCAATCGATTTCCATGCCCTGGGTCACAACGGCCCAAGCTAGAACTCCTCCGGCCGCTGCCCCGATGATTCCAGCGGCCAGGCCAAGGCAGGCATACTCGACGGTGAAAGCCGCTAAGACCCCTATTCGGGTCAAACCCAGGGTCTTGAGGAGAGCGACCTCTCGGCCTCTCCGGGAAGCCCCTGCGCTGACAGCGCCGGCAAGGATCGCCAGCCCAGCGAGAACCGTAAAGCCGCCAAGAAAGCGAACGCCCACTCCCAAGCGGCCGAGCACTCCAGCGATTTTCTCCAGGATTTCCCGAATGCGGAGTAGGGTGATGTTGGGATACTGGGCGGAAAGGAGGTCTTGGAAGCTTTGTTCACGGTCCCGCGGTAGGCGAGCAGCGGCAACTCGAAATTGCGGTGCCGTATCCAAGACCCCCGGCTCCACGACGAGAAAGAAGTTGATGCGAAAGGTCTCCCAGCGCACCGTTCGGAGACTGGTGACGGCAAGCTCCAGGGGGACACCTTGGATGTCGAAGCCCAAGCGGGAGCCGATGCCGATGCCGAGCTCTTTGGCAAACTCTGTTTCGACGCTCACTTCAGCCAGGGTAGGGTCGCTCCACAGGGCGCCTTCGACGACCTCGTTGTCGTCGCCGAGCTCGTCCAGGTAGGTCAGCCTTTGTTCTCGGGTGAGGGCCCATCGGCGGTCGCGGTCCTCCGGGTTCTCCTCGGCAAGCTTTTGGATCGACGTGCCGTCGATGCTGCTCAGTCGGGCCATGACGACGGGAACCGAGTCGACAGCTTTAGCTTCCTGCTGCTGTAGTAGGTTTTGTACTCCCTCCCATTGATCCTGCTGAATGTCCACCAAGAAGCCCGTAGGGGAGTCTTCCGGAAGATCGGCTCGCAACTGGTGACTGAGATGAGTTTCCACGAGAGACATGGCCAAGACCACCATGACTCCCAGGCCGAGGGCAACAATGGCTCCGGTGGTAGCGCTGCCTGGGCGACCGAGGTTGGCCAAGCCATAGCGCAGCCAGGGGCGTCCAAGGTCCCGAGGAAGGCGCCCGACCAACCGAATCGTGCCGGCGGCAACTGCCATCAAAACGGCCGTCACCACAATGACTCCACCGGTGAATTGAGCTGCTAACCAGGGAGAGCGGGTCTGGACCAGGCTGGCGAGAGCGATGCCAAGCAGAAGAAGGGCGGCCGCTGCCCAGTTGGCGCGACGGTTGGCCGGTAGAGACTCTGCCTGATGGCGAAGCACCCGCACTGGGGGAACCCTCAACAGGGCCAGCAGGGGCGGAACGCTAAAGATGATCGCGATGCCGATTCCCAGGGCGACTCCTTGAAAGAGAGCTAGGGGTTGCCAGGAGCTCACGGCACTTGCTGGGATCAGATCTCCCAGGAGGATGGGGGCAACTTGGGGAACCATCAGGCCGAGGGCTCCCCCGGCGAGACTTCCAGCGGCGCCGAGTAGAGTCGTTTGGCCTAGGTAGAGAGTGAGAACCTCTCTGGGCCGCATTCCCAGGCACTTCAGGATGGCGATGGCCTGGAGCCGCCCGGCGAGCCAGGCGCGCACCGTCTGAGCCACTCCGATCCCTCCCGTCAAGAGGGCCACAAGGGCGACCAAAGCCAGGAATCGCTCCACCTGCCGCAAGCCTTGCCGCATCGCCGGCTGTGCTTCTGTGTAGGTTTCCACGTTGTAGTAGGCGGCGTTGGGAAGGGAGGCCTCTAGGTCTTCGGCAAAGCTCTTCAGAAGTTTTTGAGTCGTCCCTTCGGGCAGCTTCAGGAGGGCGCGGTAGCCAATGCGGCTGCCAAAGGTCTCGAGGCCGGTTTGGTCAAAGGCTTGGGCGGAGAGAAATACCCGTGGTCCCATCGTCAGGTTGAAAGAGATTCGGTCTGGTTCGGAGAGAACGGTTCCTGAGATTTGGAAGTTTGCCGATCCGATGCGCAGCGGGTCTCCTACGGCCAGGCCGAGACGAGTCAGAAGGTCTGGGGCGACCACGACACCTCGGTGGAGAAGTGAGCTGAGAGTAGCCGCTGGATGGACTTCGATTTCGCCGAAAAACGGGTAGGCTTCCTCGACCACCTTGAGCTCGACCAGTTGGCTAGGCGCCGCGGTGCCGCTTGTGACCTCTTCCTCGGTCGCCTGCGCGGCGACGATGGTCACGAGCTCTTTGAGGTCGGTGCGCTCAACCCCTTCTTTCGATTGGAGGAAGGCATCCAGCTCTGTGGGTAGGGGTTGACGACCAGAGACCTTGAGGTCTGCGGCCAGCAGCTGGCGGGCCTCGGAGCGAATCGCCGCTTCGAGGCTGGCGGCGAGGGCTGAAACAGCGACCACTGCGGCCACTCCGACCGCCAAGCAGGCAATGAAGAACAACAACCGTCCCCGAGATCCTCGGGACTCTCTCAGAAGGGCGCGAAGGTAGACTTTGGGAGACATCTGGGTGGGTTTCCTTCGCCAGCTCTAGCCAGCTACCGGGCTCAAAGGCTTGGCAGGGTCCAAGGGAGAGGGTGGTTCCAAGGGGGCAATCTCCGTCTCGTCTGTCTCTTGGCGGTCCAGCCGACCGTCTCGGAGGAAGATTCGGCGGTCAGCGGAGGAGGCTACCGCCGCATCGTGAGTGACCAGGACCAAGGTGGTGCCGTGGCGTCGACGGAGGTCCATGAGCAGTTCCAACAAAAGGGATCCCGTGGCGCTATCCAGGTTTCCCGTTGGCTCATCGGCGAGCAATAAGGGAGGGTGGCAGGCGAAAGCTCGAGCGACGGCTACCCGCTGCTGTTCTCCGCCGGATAGTTGGGAAGGGTAGTGATGCCCTCTCTGCCCCAATCCGACATTTTTCAGAAGATCCGCTACTCGCTGGTCCGCGTCACGGACGCCTGCCAACTCCAGGGGCAGTAGGACGTTCTCCCGGGCCGTCAGGTTTCCCAGCAGCTGGAAGGATTGGAAAACAAAGCCGATCTCCTGGAGGCGAAGTCTTGCAAGCTGGTCTTCAGAGAGGTCGTGAATGGCCTTGCCGTTCAGGAGGACTTCGCCTTGGGAGGGGCGGTCGAGGCCGGCCATGAGGGCCAAGAGGGTGGATTTTCCGCTCCCGGAGGGGCCCAGAACAGCAACGAATTCGCCCCTCTCGATGGTGAGCTCGACTTCGTCGAGAATGGTCAGGGAACGCCCTCCGGAGGGGAGTCGCCGACTTAGGTTGCGGAGCTCGATGTGGGGTACGGCGGGCATTTTTTCTGGGGTCTCCGAGGTCATGGGTTCAAGTGGGTACCTACGATACACTCCATGGGTCTTGAGTTACGCAAATCCCACCTTTTCGTTGCCCGGAGTCATCGCGATCCTGAGTTTTTCTTGGTTGTTGGGTGGCTGTGGTGGCGAGGCTTCTGCGCCGAAGTCTGCTTCTCTGGCAGAGTCCGGACAGGTCACCCCTGGGGAGTCGGCCTCAGCGCTCGGAGAAGCCTCGGCCGTGGAGGGCGCGGACGCGATGGCCAGAGGGCTCGAGGTCGAGGCACCCCCAAAGGCTAGTTCTAGGATCGTCTTTTTGGGTGACAGCTTGACTGCCGGCCTTTCTTTGAATGAAGAGCAAGCTTTTCCCTATTTGGTTGGGAAGCGCCTTCAGGAGGCGGGATTCGCAGTGGAGGTCATCAACGCAGGAGTCAGTGGAGATACTTCTGCCGGAGGGTTACGCCGCCTTTCCTGGCTCTTGCAGCAGGATCCGGCTCTGGTCGTCGTGGAATTGGGAGCCAACGATGGTCTGCGCGGTCTCTCCCTCGAAGCTACGGAAGATAATCTTCGGCAGATTTTTGAGCAGGTGCGGAGTCATGGAGCCAAGGTACTCCTTCTGGGAATGATGATTCCTCCCAACTATGGCCCCGAGTACTCCTCGGCGTTTGCGGCTTTGTTCCCGAAGCTAGCCGAGGAGCTTAATCTCCCTTTGATGCCATTCCTCCTCGAGGGTGTTGCCGCTCAGCCGGACCTCAACCTTCCGGATGGCATCCATCCCAATGCTGCTGGCCACGAGATTCTCGCAGAGAAGTTATTTCCCTATCTGGAACCTCTGGTTCGGGAGATGGCTCCGGAGCTGACCTCAGAAGCGGCCGGGATACCGCTATCGACACCCTAGTGGGGGGAAGGCAACAGGTTCAAGTTGCTAAATCTCTCGCTCTCGTGCCTTGGCCTTGTTCCATAACGCGTCCATATCTTCCAAGCTAGCTTTTTCAAAAGGGATGCCCTGTTGTTGGAGGCCTTCCTCAACGGCGCCGAAACGGCGTCGGAACTTGAGATTGGTGGCAGCCAGGGCGGCTTCCGGGTCGATCTCCAATTTGCGGGCGAGGTTGACGATGGAGAAAAGAACGTCGCCGATTTCTTCTCGGATCGCGTCCTTTTGGGCCTTGGTTTCCGATGTTGGTTCCGGAGGGTGGATAGCTTCGCTCAGCTCTTGAAGCTCTTCGGCTATCTTGGCTTCGACTCCCGCCAGGTCCGGCCAGTCGAACCCCACTCCGGAGGCTTTTTGGGTCATGCGATAGGCCGCCAGGAGGGCGGGTAAAGACGTTTCCACGCCGGCCAGTAGAGCGCGAGTCCCGGAGGCCTTACGGGCTTTGCGTAACTCCCAGCTCTTTTTGACCTCTTCGGCATTGGCGAGGGCGTTGCCACCAAAAACGTGGGGATGGCGGTCAATCATTTTTTGGTGAATCCGGTCGATCACTTGCTGCAGGTCGAAGGCGTCGTTTTCTTGGCCGAGCTGACCTAGAAAGACGATCTGAAAGAGCAGGTCCCCCATTTCGTCGGCCAAGTCGTTCCAATCACCTCGGTCGATGGCTGCAGCGACTTCGTGAGCCTCCTCCAGTAGGTAAGCTCTCATGTCCGGTAGAGTTTGCTTTTGGTCCCAAGGGCAGCCGTCGGGAGCCCGCAAGCGCGCCACTAGGGTGACCAATTTACCCAGGTCCGGTTTCTTGTTCTCGTCGACCAACCTCACCTCCTCAAGGGATCTTAGGGTCCCTCTCGCTCCTTTTTCCGGCAGGTCGCAACAGATCGCGGAACTTCCTTGCTCTGCTGGATTTACGCTTGCTACGATAGCCCTATGAGTCTGTGGTGAAGTTTCTCCAAAGGGCGAGCGAATTTTTCTAGTTCTGGGCTACCGGGAAACTCTCGGCGGACCTCCAGACTGGTCCAAGTGTTTCGCTATTCTACTCGGCGAGAATTAGCGCCAGGTTCATGGAAGCCATCTCATCTCCAGGTAACTCAGCAGGAAAGAGAGAAAAGGGTCGTCGTGTCGTGAGCAAAGAGAGGTTGAAAGTTACCGACAAGCGGATGTTCAGTGCGGACGGGACTCTCCGGGAGGAGTATCGATTTCTCGAAGAGGAGGGTGTTCAACCGCCACAGGAAGAGGCAGTCCCTTTGGCGGGATCCGGCAGCAACTCTCCGGGAGAGCCTGTAAGTGCCTCGTCTTCGTCGGCTAGTACCGGGACTGGTTCGGGCGCTGGTACTGGGGCCGACACTGGTGAGGCTTCTGCTGGACCTCCGGTCGGAGCTCCAGACGGGGCTCCCAATGAAGGTCGATTCGAGATTCCCATGCCGGCGGAATCCATGGGTGGACCCACCTTCCTCGATTTAGTCTCCATGCTGGCGGAGCCCATTGCGATCTTTCTCGGTGACGCCACCCTTCCCGACGGCAGCCACCAGGAAGATCTGCACATGGCTCGTCTGCACATCGATCTACTCGACCTGTTACGGCAGAAAACCCAGGGGAACCTCTCAGCGCAAGAAGCCGGCCTGCTCGAGGACCTTCTCTACCGGCTTCGCATGCGGTACGTTCAGAAGCGGGGATAGGGGAGATGAGGGCACCAGAATTTAGCGGTCTTCACTGGCTGGTGAGCCTGCTGGCGGCTGTGGTCGTCGTGCCCTGTATCTTCGTATCTTCCATCTTTGCGCCTTCCGTCTTTGCCGACGTTTCGCCAGTTCATCAGACCGGTATCGAGCTCTCTACGGCCACTCAACGGAGCCTCCAGCAGCTGGGGGAAAGGGCAGTGCAGTGGAATACCTCTTTTCAGCAAGAGGACCGACCGGGTGCCGAGCGGGAGCTGGAGGGTGTGCTGGAATTGGTTCGAGGCCTAGGGATGAAGGCCCTGCCAGATTTGAGCCTGGCCGTTGTGGCTCGCGCTGTGGAAGCCGCCGAAGCGGGGGATTTTCCCCGCGCCGTTTGGGCCTTGGAGGCTGCTGAAAAGCTCGACCCGGCCCGACCGGAAACAGCCTTTGCTTGGGCCACCGTAAATCGTCTTCGCGGTTCCTATTTCAAGAGCTTTGCTGACTCTTTGGTCGGGTACTCTCGGGTCCTGAAATTTCCTGTGGATCGCGCTGTCTGGCTCCACAACTTGATTCTCTGGGCTTTGTTCACGCTCCTGCTCAGCGCCGCACTCTATTTGGTGCTGATGATCGCCCTCCGTGGTCAGGTAGTGATGATCGATCTCGCGGAGCTTCTGGCCCGTCCCTTGCCCAAATGGCTCGCCTTGGTGGTGACTCTGGTGATCCTCGCTGGCCCCTTCTTTCTGCCCTTCGGCCTGCTGTGGTTCTTTATCCTCTGGTCGGTCTTGCTGTGGGGCTACGGTTCGGCTCAAGAGCGCGTCGTATTGATGCTGATCTGGTTGCTTTCGGGAACCGTTCCCATCGGGCTAGCGGAGCTCGAGCGTCGGGTGTCGGTGGCCTACTCGCCCGCAGTCAGGGCCCTTCACGGCCTCGAGCAGGGCCGGCTCAGTGGAAGTCTCTTTACCGATCTCAGTGTGCTGCGAGCAGTGCTGCCGCAAAGCACGGCAGTCCAGCACTTAGAGGCGGACCTGCACGCGAACCTGGGGCAGTGGGACGTGGCTCGCTCCCTCTATGGTCAGGTGCTGTCGGATGAGCCTCAGAACCCTGCTGCTCGCAACAATCTGGGAGTGCACCTTTTCCTTCATGGCGACAACGGTGGTGCTGCCAGGAGTTTCGAAAAGGCCTCGGACGTGGAGCTGGATACCGCCGAGGCGTTCTTCAATTTGAGTCAGGCCTACAGTGCCGCTTACCTCTACCAAGACTCTCGGCGCGCTCTGCGAGAAGCGCAGCGCATTGACCCGGTGAGCGTCGGGAGTTGGATTCAGGAGGCGGAGACCCGGCCGGTGCTTCTGGTGCAGGGAGGGGTGGCGCGTATTGGTGAGGTTCGCCAGGCTTTGTTGGAGACCACCAGTTCCTCGGAAGAAGTGGTGTTGCCGGTGGTTGGCGAAGTGCGCCGGGGTTTTTCGCTCCTGGTGGGTTTTGCACTCATTCTCATCGCTGGTGCCCTCCACTTGGCTCGCCGGGGCTTTGGCTACAGCGAACCTTCAGCAGGGCTGATTCGGTCCGGTAGTGCTGGGGATCTCTTGTTGCGGGTCTTGGTTCCTGGGCTGCCATCGGCTCAAGTCGGAATGGGCTTTGCTAGTTACTTTGCGTTCGTACCTGTAGTGGGGCTGCTGCTGTTGCCTCTCTCCTGGAAATGGGGTTATCGCCTACCTTGGGGGTACGAATCCGGGAGCGCCTTGCCTTGGGTGATAGCGACCCTGGGCCTGGTGGCTCTCCTGGTGTTTCGACTGCTGCGGCAGCGGGGGCTGGAATGAGGAGATCCTGGTCGGGGAGGCAGGGAGGTTTCCTCTTGGAGATGCCAGCTCCGGGGGTGCCAATCCCGAGGGTGAACAGGCAAGGGAATACCCAGGGGGAGGCCACCCATGAGCGTTGAGGGGAGTCTCGATCTATTTCAGCTGCCAGAGATCCTGCAGATCATCGCCCAGCAAAGGAAGACGGGGATCCTCACCGTCCAAGGCGAGAACGATATCGTCGCAGTGACTTTTCTCAAGGGTGACGTCGTCGGCGCAGATTCCTTGAATCAAACCGGTGAAGAGGCTCTAGCGGCTTTGCTCGTAGAGGAAGGTTTGCTGGCGCCTTCCGAGGTGTCGGAAGCCCTCAATGAGGTCAGTGTTTCCGGAGAACAGCTCCATTCAGTGCTGGTGGAGAAGCGGTTTCTCGACCGTTCCCAGCTGCTCTCGGCCTTGCGGATGCAGTACTTGGGGCTATTGCATCGAGTGCTCGGATGGCAGGAGGGGGACTTCAAATTCTACGCCAATGATGAAGTTTCCTTCGAAGAGGGACTAGAGGCCATCGAGGTGCAAGGTCTTCTCCTGGGAGCTGCCTCCCAAGAGTCGGAATTGTCCATGGAGGGTTCCCCGGCTGAGGGACTGAGCGAGGCTGACTTCGGGGAGTTTGCTGAAGATCCCGTTTTGCAGCCACCCCAATCCCCTCCCGAGGATGTTGATCTCGAGGCAGTTTTCGAGAGGGTCCCTTCAGCGCGACCGATCCGGGTCCGCAGCGGAATGCCCGGCGAGGAAGAGGGCGACTACATTTTCTTGTCGCCTACGGAGCAGCAGCTCCTGAGCCGGATCGATGGTCGTCGGACCATTCGAGATCTCATGAAAGACGGCAGCCTAGACTGGCAAACGGCTGTCAGTACTGCCGAAAGCCTCGAAGGGCTAGCCCTAGTTCGCCGCCGCCAGTTTCGGCAGCCGGAAGAGGAGTTAGCGGAGGAGGTCTTCGAGCCTCCGCCCTTGGATGATGCCTTCTTGGGGGAAGGTGGTCATCACGAGACCCATGGGCGGCGTGCCGTGGTGTTCAGCATGGACTCGACTCTTGCACTGGGTTCGGTACTGCTAGCGTTTGTGGCGTTGGCCTGGTTGCTGGGGGCCTTTGCAAGCTTCCCCGGCTCCTTCCTGCTGCCGTTCCCCTGGCAAGGTAAGGAGCGGGCGGCGTTCGAGGGGCAGCAGCGGGCGGCGCTTTATCTCAAGGTCGATCGAGGGGCAAAGACGTTCTTCCTGTTGGATGGGCAGTTCCCGGAGAGGTTGCAGAGCCTTGCTGGACGACACCTGATCGGAGTCAACGATCTACGGGATCCTCGCAGTCGGCCGTTGCGCTATGAGCCCAGTGACATTCGCTATGAGCTGGCGCCGGTCGAACAGGGAGAGCCCATCGCCGAACTAGCGGCGGATGAGGCCATCACTGGCGATTTTCTCCTAGATCTCGACTTCTACTCCATCGACGACCGGGAAGTCGAACAGCCCCTCGTCCTTCTCGACTAACCCCATCTAGCTATCTTTGTCAGCGGTTTTTTTCGGACGGCCAGGTGTGTTGATACATATCTGAGTGTGTTCGAGTTAGATTTTAGATATTTTACCCTTGACAGGCGGCCGCTAATATCCGATACTCGCAAAGTTGAGTGAATTTGGAATACCAAGCAAGTAAGGAGATATAGCAGTGGGCAAGATCATCGGCATTGATCTCGGAACCACCAACAGTGTGGTGGCGGTCATGGAAGGAACGGAGGCGAAGGTCCTCCCCAACTCCGAAGGGAGCCGCACGACCGCCTCTGTGGTGGCTTTTACTCCCAGTGGAGAGCGGCTCGTAGGACAGGTAGCCAAGCGCCAATCCGTAACGAACCCAACCAACACGGTCTTTTCCGCCAAGCGCTTCATGGGACGCCGCTTCGACGAGGTGAGCGAGGAGATGAAGATGGTGCCCTATGAGGTCGCCAAGGCTGAGAACGGTGATGTCCGCATCGGTCTCGAGGGCAAAAAGTACTCGCCGCCGGAGATCTCCGCAATGATCCTGCAGAAACTCAAGCAGGCCGCTGAAGACTATTTGGGCGAGAAGGTCGAGAAGGCGGTCATTACCGTTCCGGCTTACTTCAATGACTCCCAGCGGCAGGCCACCAAAGATGCGGGACGAATCGCCGGCCTGACAGTCGAGCGCTTGGTCAACGAACCCACCGCCGCGGCCTTGGCCTACGGTCTCGACAAGAAGAAAGATCAGACGATCGCCGTTTACGACTTTGGTGGCGGTACCTTCGATATCTCCATTCTCGAAGTGGGGGAAGGAGTGGTCGAGGTCAAGGCGACCAATGGCGACACCCATCTCGGTGGCGACAACATCGATCAGCGGATTATCGAGTGGCTGTTGGCTGAATTCAAGAAGGATCAGGGCATTGATCTGTCTCAGGATGCAATGGCTGTGCAACGTCTCAAGGAGGCTGCAGAGAAGGCCAAGATCGAGCTCTCGTCTGCCCAGGACACAGACTTGAATCTGCCCTTTATTACCGCAGACGCTTCCGGTCCAAAGCATATGAATCTTCGCCTGAGTCGCAGCAAGTTGGAGCAGTTGGTGGAGGACCTGGTCGGTCGTTCCCTGGCGCCTTGCCAGCAAGCGTTGAAGGATGCCGGCATGAAGCCTGGAGAGGTGGATGAAGTGGTCATGGTCGGTGGCCAGACTCGTATGCCCCTGATCCAAGCCAAAGTTCAGGAGTTCTTCGGTAAGGAGCCTCACAAGGGCGTGAATCCCGATGAGGTGGTCGCGGTTGGCGCGGCCATTCAGGGTGGGGTTTTGGCTGGAGACGTCAAAGACGTCCTGCTGCTAGATGTCACTCCCCTGTCTCTCGGCATCGAGACCTTGGGAGGTGTCTTTACTCAGTTGATCGAGCGCAACACGACGATTCCTGCTCGCAAGAGTGAGACGTTCTCCACGGCGGCCGACAACCAGACTTCCGTCGAAGTTCACGTGCTACAAGGTGAGCGACAGATGGCCCGGGACAACAGAACCCTCGGGAAGTTCCACTTGGACGGCATTCCTGCGGCTCCCCGAGGCGTGCCGCAGATCGAGGTTGCTTTCGACATCGACGCGAATGGCATCGTCAACGTTTCGGCGAAGGACATGGGTACCGGTAAGGAGCAGAAGATCACCATCACCTCCTCCAGCGGGCTCGCCGAAGGGGAGATCGAGCGGATGGTTCAGGAAGCCGAACAGCACGGCGATGAAGATAAAGAGCGCCGCAAGGCCGTGGAGACTCGCAACCGCCTCGATGGTCTGGTCTACTCGACCCAGAAAACTCTGGACGAGAACAAGGACAAGCTCGACGCAGACGCCTTGGGTGAGCTAGAAGAAGCTCTCACGGCAGCTCGAAAGGCATTGGAAGAAGATGCTGATCAGGCTACTCTGGAAGCAGCTGAGCAGCGTCTGACCCAGGCATCCCACAAGCTGGCGGAAGCGGTCTATCAGCAGCAAGCTGCCACGGGGACTCCTGGCGAAGGTGCCGCAGAAGGCGCGCCTGAGGCCGATAGCGCTGGCGGTGACGATGTCATCGATGCCGAGTACGTCGAAGCGGACGATCAGGATAGCTAGTCCAATCCAGCTGCCCTATCCCTCCTCGAGGGGGTGGGGCAGCTTTTGGTTGTGTTCCAAGTCGACGTTCGCCGTTCCATCTAGGGGCTGGTAGACTCTCGCTGGTAACTCGGTACAGGATTCATGGAAGCCTAAAGAGGAGGCATTCGTGGCAAGGCGAAAGGGAGGCAAAGGAGCAGTTCGCTACGTGATGATCAGCACGGTAGCGGAGCGCTTCGAGATTCATCCCCAAACTCTCCGTATGTACGAGCGGGAAGGTTTGATCTCTCCCCATAGGAGCGAGGGCAACACCCGTCTCTACGATGAGGAAGCTCTGCGGCGCCTGGAGGTGATTCTCACCCTGACCCGCGATTTGGGAGTCAACTTGGCAGGGGTTGAGGTGATCCTCAATATGCGGGAGCAGATGGAGGATCTTCACCAGGAAGTCGATCGCTTGCTCGATGTCGTTCGCCAGCAGATGATCGATCGCCGAGCGGGGGTAGATCGCAGTCGCGCCCTCGTCAAGATTACCGGTGGACCGCTGATCAAAGTGCCCTGACGCGGTCTGGGTTCGGTCCCCGGAAGGCCTCCCTTCCGGACTCTCGCAACAGTTGGAAACCTAGGGTGGTCGGGGCGAGCCACGGATCGCTTCCGTGCTAGCATTTCGCTATGGAAAAAGAGGCCGTTTCGGACGCCATCTGCCCTCGCTGCGAAGGGCGAGGCTGGGAAGTCGTCAAGGATGGCGGCGCTGGGACTGCACGCCGCTGCGACTGCTTCAAGAAAGGCCTAGCGGGAACTCTGCTGGAAGCGGCTCGGTTGCCGAGGCGGTACGCTGGTTGTCGCCTGGCGAGTTTTGATACCCGGCATCCCAACCCCGGGGTCCGTAGCCAATTGCAAAAAGCGCTTGCTGACAGCCAACGATATGTCGATGGCTTTCTGCGAGAAGACGGTACTTTTCGCTCCGCAGGGTTGATTTACGTGGGGCCCCCGGGAGCGGGGAAGACTCATTTGGCAGCGGCGGTGCTGGTGGAGCTCATTCAGTCCTATCGGATCTCGGGTCGTTTCGCAGACTTCACCTCCCTCATTCATCAGATCCAATCGAGCTTTGATCCCAAGTCACCGGAGTCGAAGCGCGAGGTTCTTGATCCTGTGATCAACGCTCCACTGCTGGTGTTGGACGAGTTGGGTTCACAGAAGCCAACTCCTTGGGTGCAGGACATTCTCTACCTCATCATCAACACTCGGTACAACGAGCGGCGCCCGACCTTCTTTACCACCAACTATGCTCTCGACACCCCTCGTACCTCGGCCCGCAGCTTGGACCGCGGTGCGGATCTAGTGCCTGTGGGAGAACCACTCAGCCGACGCATCGAGGCTCGTCTGGTGAGCCGTCTGTGCGAGATGGCGAGACCGATCCTGTTGGACTCCGTGTCGGATCATCGGCGCGAAGTCAAAATGCCCTCCAACCGGATCTGAGTGATCTTGCGCTCTCCGAAGTTTCGAGGTAGGCGGCCTTCGAGGTCGTCCCGGCGCGGGATGGGGTGGCCATCTTCCATCCGTCGTTGGCTCAAGCAGAAGCTCTCCCATCGACCCTTGACCCTGGCTTGCAGAAGCCTGGCTTGCAGAACACTAGCTCTGTGTCTGACCGTGGCTGTTGCGGCGGGGGCGTTGAGCTGCCGCCACGCGCCACCGGTGGATCCAGAATCTCCAGCCTCAGTGAAGTCCTCGGAGAAGCATTCAGGAGAGTCCCCTCAGCCAGTAGAAGAACCGGCGGTCCGGGAAGAAGCCGTTCCCCGGCAAGCCGAGCCACCAAGTTCCGATCCCAGGGGTGTGGAACCGGTACCAGCTCCAGCATCCGAGTCTGCCGATGCAGCGTTGCCACGACTCGTTCGCGTCGGGCTGGCGACGGACCTAGAAGAAGTGACGTTTCCCTGCTGTGACTCCGGTGTGACGGCGCGGTTGGGGCGCTTCGATCTCACGAACACGGCCCCCCTTCGAATCGAACCTGCCTTCTCGAGCGACCAGAGAGGATTCTTTCGCCTTCAAGTTTCGGCTCTGAAGGACGAAGGGCAGGCTCAGCAGCTAGCGCTTCGTCTCGAGGGCGAGCTCAGCCAACCGGTGGATTCCCGTTTCGATGCCGAATCCGGACTCTACAAGGTCCGTGTCGGTCGGTATTCGACCCGAGAAGAGGCGGAGCTCGGAAAGAGATCCCTGGAAGCGCTGGGCCTGTTGGGATCTTGGGTGATCAGCGAGGGGGCTGGACTCGCCGAGCCCGCCATGAAGGTCCGTCAGGGTGGAAAAGCCTATTTGGTTCACGGCAGATGGGTGACGCTGCTGAAGGCCGGAGACACGGGGGTGAGCTATGGCTCCCACCGGTATCGAGGCAAGCTGGGAGTCTTTCTAAACGATCGCGGGCGCCTCAATGTGATCAACGAGGTTCCTCTGGAAGAATATCTGCGCGGTGTGGTGCCCAAGGAAATGGGGCCTCTGGTCTATAACGAAGAGGAGGCCCTGAAGGCCCAAGCGGTGGCGGCACGTACCTACACGGTCTTCCACCTCGGTGAGCACGCTGCCGAGGGCTATGACATTTGCGCGACTCCCCGTTGCCATGTCTACGGCGGGGTGACGGCTGAACACCCCATTACCGATCGAATTCTCGAGCAAACCACCGGTCAAGTGGTGGCCTACGGGAACAGCATCGCTGACACCCTGTACACCGCTAGTTGCGGAGGTCATACGGAGGACGTCGAAGTGGTCTTTCCGACCCTTCTCGATCGTCCCTATTTGGATGGGGTTCGCTGTGGCGAGGCAGGGCCGGCGAGTCTGCAAGGAGGGCAGGTTCGGGGACTGCCTTTTCCCGCTGCAGTGACTAGCAGAGTCTTTCCGTCGGCGGCGGGAGCCAAACGATCCGGAGAGAAAGGGGCCGAGGTCTTCGAACAACGCCTCCTAGCTCTGGCCAGCCGAGTCGATCTTCCCGCTCCTCGAGATGGCTTGGATTCTCTACGGCGAGGAGAAATCCGGCGTTTTGTTGCCTCGGCCTTCGATCTGGCTTTGGATCCGCGTCTTCTTGCCAGGTCGAAAGAGCTGGAGCAAAGGCTTCGGAATCCCCCCGCAAGTTGGGGAGCGGAGTCCCTTCGGCAAGCGTCTTACCTTGCAGAGACAGGTCTGTTTTCCGGTGGCGACAAGGAGGTCCTCCCGGAGGTAGAACGAGAGAATCTCCTTTTTCAGCTAGCTCAACTACTCTACGTCTTGAAGGCGACGGAAACTCGTTTTTTGGACCTGGAGGACGGGCAGTTGAAGTACCGGAACGAACACGGTACCCACCTCGTTGAGCTTCCGGCAGGAGTGCCTACCTTTCGCCGCCAGCGGGGTGAACTCTCAACGGCGCCATTGAGGCTGGTTGCCGGGGACAAGCTCTCTCTCATCTGGCAGGGAGATCGTTTAGAAGCCCTCGTTCAGCCGGTAGAGCCACGAAAGGCTGGTTTCGACAGGCGCAATGATAGGGCGGTCTGGACGCGGTTTCATAGCGATACCAAGTTGGGAAAGCAAGTTCAGGAGCGATATCCGGGCTTGGGATTCCAGGGATTCGAAGTGCTGTCGCAGGGTGACTCAGGGCGGGTCGGCAAGATTCGTCTGCTCGGCAATGGAGGGCGGTCGGTGGAAGTCGAAGGTCTGGCCGTGCGGTGGACTTTGGATGTTCCCGAGACCCTGTTTACGGCGAGTCGCCAGAAACCTCGAGGTCGAGCTCCCGGATGGCTGTTTCGAGGCCGTGGTTGGGGCCACGGAGTGGGTATGTGTCAAGAAGGTGCCTTTGGCATGGCTCAGCGCGGCCATAGCTACCAGGAGATTCTCTCCCATTACTATCCTGGAACAGGAGTGCAACACCTCCATGACCTAGCGAGGACCTCGTCCGTGAAGGATGCCGGTCCATGAGATGGGCTTGGAGTTGTGGTAGAACTCTCTTTCAGACTCGGCAAGAATCCAGAATAAGCTGAAGAGAAGATATGGCCACTCAGGAAGACATCTATGAGTTGATCCGCCAGGAGGTGGACCGAGCCCTCGGGGGAGCCGCGGAATCTACAGGGGCTTCCAGCCGGCAGGGGCACGGTAGCGGTGCGGCAAGCCCTTCTGGTTCCTCAGCCTCCCAAGTGGCTCCAGGGGGAGTTGGTGACTCCATCGCCATCGGTTCCGATCACGGCGGTTTCGGACTCAAAGAGAAGCTCATGGCGCACTTGCGAGCTGCTGGAGTCTCGGTCACGGACTGTGGAACGTTTTCGACCGATGCCTGCGATTACCCGGATTTTGCCCACGAAGTGGCTCGCCGGGTTGGAGAAGGCCTATGTCGCTGGGGAGTCATCGTCGACGGGGCTGGGATCGGATCAGCGATGACGGCCAACAAAGTGCCCGGGGTGCGGGCGGCGCTGTGCTATGACCTGTCTTCAGCTCGCAACAGCCGGGAGCACAATCATGCCAATGTATTGACATTGGGGGCTGGCTTGATCGGGGAGAGCTTGGCCAAGCAGATCCTGGACACCTGGTTAGCCACGCCTTGGGGGCCGGATCGTCACGCCCGACGAGTCGACAAGATCACTGAAGTTGAAAGCCGCTACCTGCGGCGTTGAAAAGAAGGGCTGAGCAGAGATGATGGATCGCCAGGAGATCATCGAGGCGGTGACCCGACGGGTGCTGGAGGCTCTCGAGCATCAGCACGGTGGGTGTTGTTCAGATTGCGCCGGCGGCTGTGCCGCCTGTTGTTCCGAGGAAGTGCGCAGTGTGGTGGGAGCGGGAGCGTGCCGCATCAGCTATTGCGGCAACGGCGGCAAGGTACCTTCAGACCTGGGGCAGTTCATCGACCATACCTTGCTCAAACCGGAGACGACACCGGCAGATATCGACCAACTCTGTGACGAGGCCTTGGAATTCGGCTTCAGCGCCGTCTGCGTCAACCCGGTGTGGGTGAAGCGGGCCTCCCAGCGATTGCGTGGCTCGTCGGTGCAAGTGGCTTCGGTAGTGGGTTTCCCTCTGGGAGCCTCGGCCCCGGAGATCAAGGCCATGGAAGCTCGCCGGGCTATTCGTGATGGCGCCCGGGAGATCGATATGGTGATCAACATCGGAGCCCTCAAGGGTGGCGAGTACGATCTCGTCGAAAAGGACATCGCCAGAGTTTCGGATGCCTGCAAAGAAGTGGGCGCTCTCAACAAAGTGATTATCGAGACGGCGTTGTTGAACGACCAAGAAAAGGTGATTGCTTGCCGTCTCGCTTTGGCGGGGCGGGCTCACTACGTCAAGACGTCTACCGGTTTCAGTAGCGGAGGCGCGACCCTCTTCGATGTCGCTCTCATGCGCGAAGTGGTGGGGCCGGAGATTGGCGTCAAGGCTTCCGGTGGCATCAAAACGACCGAGGACGCCCGGCGCATGATCGACGCTGGCGCTACTCGTCTCGGCGCTTCAGCGGGAATTCAGATCGTCAAGGGCATCGAGTCGAGCCCGGACAAGGAAGGGGAAAAGAGTGGCGGATATTGACCTGAGATCCTACGTTTTTCTAGATAGTCTGCAACCTCAGTACGCGGCTTTTCTGGGCACGGTAGCCCATGGTTTCTTGCCGCTAGGGGGGGATGCGTCCCTCTTCGTGGAGGTCTCTCCCGGAATTGAGATCAACCGCTTGACCGATGTCGCCCTAAAGGCCACGGATGTACGTCCGGGCATGCAGATCGTCGAGCGTTACTACGGCCTTCTGGAGATTCACTCTCACTCCCAGGCAGAGACCCGGGCTGCGGGGGAAGCGATTCTAGAAGACATCGGGAAGACGGAGGTCGACCGCATCAAACCTCGCATTTTGAGCAGCCAGATCATTCGCCGGGTCGCCGACCACCAAGTACAGCTCATCAACCGCATGCGTCATGGGCAAATGCTATTGGCAGGGCAGACGCTCTACGTTTTGGAGGTCGAACCGGCTCCCTACGCTGCGCTGGCGGCCAATGAGGCGGAGAAAGCTTCTGGCATCAACGTGCTCGAAGTTCGGTCTCACGGTTCCTTCGGACGCGTCTACCTAGGTGGTGAAGAAAGTGATGTGGATGTTGGCTGGCGCGCTGCCGTAGCCTCTATCGAGGGCCTCGGCGGTCGCGAGGTTTCCAAGTAGGGAAGACCTGGCAAATAGGGATAGCAACAACGGTCGCGGCGATGTCCCGGCCGAAGAATTTGGGAAAAGGAGATAAGAGCAATGGCCGAAGCACTAGGCATGATTGAGACGCGGGGATTCGCTGCCATGGTGGAGGCGTCGGACGCGATGGTGAAAGCCGCGAAAGTGGAGTTGGTGGGCAGCGAGAAGATCGGTGGCGGTTACGTGACAGCGATCGTCCGGGGTGATGTCGCGGCGGTAAAAGCTGCGGTGGAAGCGGGAGTTCGAGGCGCCGAAAAGGTCGGCGAAGTGGTTTCGGTTCACGTCATCGCCCGGCCCCACGAGAATGTAGACCAGGTTCTCCCTCTGGGCCGCGCAGGAAAGACCCGCGCTGCCTCGAGCCGAAAGTAGGCGTCGTCTACCATGCTTCTCGGACGGGTAGCCGGCACCCTCGTGGCGAGCCGGAAAGAAGAGTCCTTAGAAGGTCTGAAGTTTCTAGTGGTCCGCCAGTTGGGCACCGACGGTAAGGAAACCGGTGGCTTTGTGATCGCCAACGACGCTGTCGGGGCCGGGGTCGGCGAGGTCGTGCTCTATGCCAGCGGCAGCTCTGCGCGGCAGACGGAAGTCACCCGCGATCGACCCTGTGATGCGGTGGTGATGGCCATTGTTGATACCTGGGAGGTCGAAGGTGAAGAGGTCTATCGAAAGGAGTGAGGGGTAGATGAGCCGATTCAACCCCACTGATTTCGATCCGGCTGAGATCGACGCGACGATCCGTCGGGTCAAGGCGCGCCTGGGAGAACCCATGCCACCGGTAGCGCCGACGGCTTCCTCGCCCGCGGCAACTTTCTCCTCGGGAAAGCCCGGCCAAGGGGAAGGGGTTTTCTCCTCCGTGGACGGAGCTGTCGAGGCCGCTTGGGAGGCATTCCACCTCTATCGGGAACAGGGTTCTGCGGTTCGTGTGGCGGTCATCGCCTCCATTCGGCAGTCGATGCGAGAGCAGGCGGAGAATCTCGGCCGTATGGCCCACGAAGAGACCGGCCTGGGGCGAGCGGCGGACAAGCGCCTGAAGAATCTTCTGGTCGTGGAGAAAACTCCCGGCCCGGAGGAGCTCGAGACCCGTACGGTGAGCGGAGATTTAGGAAAGACTTGGACGGAGTACTCTCCCTATGGGGTCATCGGTGCCATTACCCCCACCACCAATCCCACGGCGACGATCATCAACAACACCATTAGTACCCTCTCCGCCGGCAATGCGGTGGTCTTCAACGTTCATCCCAATGCTCGTCAGGTTTCCCTAGAAAATGTTCGCCTCCTGAATCGAGCCATTGTCCAAGGAGGCGGTCCGGCGAATCTGGTCACCGCCGTGGCCGAGCCCACCATCGAGTCGGCTCAGCAGCTCATGCGGCACCCCCGGGTCCGGGTGCTTCTCGTCACCGGTGGTCCCGGCGTGGTCAAGGAAGCCTTGAAGACGGACAAGAAGGCGATTACCGCCGGCCCTGGCAATCCCCCGGTGGTCGTCGATGAAACGGCGGACCTGGAGCTGGCCGGGAGAGAGATTGTCCGCGGCGCTTCCTTCGATAACAACGTCATCTGTACCGATGAGAAGGAGATTTTCGCCGTAGCCTCTATTGCAGACTCCCTGCTCGAGGCTCTGGGCAAGAGCGGCGCCTATCTCCTCAAGGAGCATGAGTTAAAGAAGCTGGAGCGAGTCATTTTCCGCCAGTTGGGACCTCCTGGAAAGCCTGGCAAGATCGATCCCCGGTGGATCGGCAAGAGCCCTTCGGTGATCTTGGCCCAAATTGGGGTGCAAGTAGGGGAAGAAGTTCGTCTGGTGGTGGCCGAGGTGCCTCGAGAGCATAGCCTGGTATGGACCGAGCAGCTCATGCCGGTGCTTCCCCTGGTCCGGGTGAGGGATGTCGACGAAGCGATTGCCCTGGCTGTTCGGGCGGAACATGGGTTTGGGCACACCGCTTCCATCTACTCTCGGAACCTGGCGACCATCACCCGCATGTCTCAGGCCATGAACGTCAGTATCTTTGTGGCCAACGGTCCCAACTTAGCGGGTTTGGGGCAGGGGGGAGAGGGGCACACCTCCTTTTCCATCGCCAGTCCCACCGGTGAAGGGTTGACCAGTCCTCGTACCTTTAGCCGGATTCGCCGCGTGACCATCGCCGGAGCCTTGCAGGGGATCTGATGGAGCCCGCCCTCGCACTTTTGGAATTCGACTCCATCGCCTTGGGTATTCGCACCGGGAATGTCATGGCCAAGAGGACACCCCTGAGCGCTCTTCATTGCGGCACCGTTCAGCCTGGCAAGTACCTGGTGCTCGCTGCTGGTGAGGTTGCCGAGGTGGAAGAAGCGCTCCTTGCTGCCAGAGAGGCTGTTGCGGAGGGGCTCGTCGCCGAGATTTTCTTGCCTTCCGTTCACCCTCAGTTGGTTCGGGGCCTTTGTGGAGACCGACGAGAGCCTCAGGGCGAGGCGGTGGGGGTCATAGAAACGAGAACCGTTGCTACGGTCCTGGCTTTTGCGGATGCCGCTCTCAAGGGGGCTCAGGTGGAGCTGCTGAAGATTCAGCTGGCGGATGGGTTGGGAGGCAAAGGCTACGCTTTGCTGAGCGGAGAAATGGTCGATGTGGAGGCGGCTCTGGAAGTGGGGGAAGAGCGAGCCGATCCCTCGGCTCTGGTCGCCAGTGAGCTCATCTCCCGGATGGATCCCGTCATGATGTCCAACCTCGTGGCCGCCGGTGAATTTGCCGGTCGCTTGCCCGCTTTGGAAGGAGGCTGAGGGGGTGCATTTGGCCCGGGTCATCGGTACCGTGGTAGCGACCGTGAAGTCGCCGGGACTGGAAGGGGTGAAGCTCCTGATAGTCCAGCCCCTGGACCGAGAGAAGAAGCCTATCGGTACGCCGGTCGTGGCGGCGGATGGCGTCGCCATGGCGGGTCCCGGAGAGCTGGTGACTTTCGTTGCCAGCCGCGAGGCCGCTCTGGCTTGCCCACAAACCTTCGTGCCGGTGGACCACGCCATCACCGGCATCGTCGACCAGCTAACGGTCCAACCTTCCAGCCCGGGAGGTGATTCTTGAAGCTCGCGAGGGTCTCCGGGACGGTGGTTTCGACCATCAGCTCACCGGTCTTCGAAGGGCGTAGCCTTTTGCTCTGTGATCTCCTGGACCTCGATGAGGAAGCCACCGGGAAATACCTCATTGCTGTCGATACGGTGGGAGCCGGAGTCGGGGAAACCGTCTTGCTGCTGGATGAAGGTACAGGGGCGCGTCAGGTACTGGAGGCGCCGGAGGCGCCGGTGAGGACGGTCGTGGTGGGGATCGTCGATGGGTTAGAAGTGTCGGCCCGATAGAGGCGAGCTCCAACCCGCTATGACACCACCCTTCGTTCCGTGACTCGCCCGGCTCAGAGATGTACCTCTCTTTTCGTGAAGCAGGTTCTACCAAAGGGGTCTAGAGAGGGATCGTCTTGAGTCGAAAGCGCCGCTTTTTCTTTGCAGGCCTCTTATTCCTGCACATCCTGCCCTTCGCCGTTCGTCCAGCCTTGATTGGCGGCGACGAGCCCCACTACGCCCTGATGGCTCATTCCATGGCAGTGGATGGAGACATCGACCTCGAGAATAACTACCAAGCGGTGGAGCAAGGCTCGTTCGCAGCAGGCCGAAAGCGGGCGGGAGAGAAGCTCGAGCGTCATCTACTCCCTTTTGGAGAGAGGCAAGTGCTTTCCCACCCGTTGGGGCTTCCGTGGTTGGCGGCTCCCCTGCTCTGGTTGCAGCAGGTCTTGGCTCCCGGAGCGGCGCCGGACTTGCTTCTCGGCCTGCTTTCTCTGGGACTGACCTTCGCGGCATTGCTCGCCGGTCGTGATCTGCTGACCGGGCACCTTCAAGACCAGCGCCGGGCCAACCTGGTGACCTTCAGCCTCTATTTCTCCACTCCCATTTGGTACTACAGCCGCACTTTTTTTACTGAGCCCTATCTGTGGGCTCTCCCGGTGCTCGGGCTTTGGCTCATGGGCCGGCAACGCTGGCTGGCGTCTGGAATCTTGTTGGGAATGACTTTCCTGATCAAAGAGATAGCGGTTCTGATCTTGTTGCCCTTGCTCCTCGGTGTGCTCCTGCACCGAGGGGTGAAGCGCTGCGCCCAGGCCAGTGTTGGCCTGGCTACAGCCGTCGCGGTTTATGCATTCAAGAACTACGCTGTCTACGGAGAGCCTTGGGTTTCGGCCTATCCGTTTCAGGTCGGCGATCCCGTGGCTGGGGCAGTGGGGTTGCTATTGAGCTTCACCTTTGGCCTGCTTCCCTTCGCTCCTCTGGCGGTGGTGGCCCTGGTCGGCTATTGGCCTGGCTCGGCCACAAGGAACTGGCAAGGGAATCCCGCCACTTTATTCTTGGCGCTATCTTTGGTGATTTTCGCGAGCTATTTTGGTCTCACCGCTTGCTGGATCGACCCAACCGGCGGTTCGTCCTTCGGAACTCGGCTGCTATTGCCTGTTCTCCCGGCTCTGGCGTTGCCTTTGGCTCGCTTGTGGCAAGAGGCCAGCTCTCGGCGTTGGCTGCGGCTCCTGCTCCTCGGAACAACCATCGCCGGTTTCGCGATTCAGTGGTCTGCGGCTCTCGATCCAGTGCCCGCCATGTGGTCGATTCGGCTTTCGGAGCTTCTCTCAGAGAATCTGTTAGCAGCTCCTATAGGGGCTCTCCTGGCTGCGGTCTTTCTTGTGAGGGTCCTGAAGGACGAGGAAGACGGCTCCGGCCGGAGATTCACTGTCGGGATTTAGCCCCCTAGAGGCTCCTTGAAAAGGAAGGCTCCTAGCCCGAACTTCTCATCAACCTTCTGCTGCGACACCGGATCTGTCTAGAACTCCTGCGTCAGAAGGCGATGCTGCTTCAGGGCAGAGTGTCACTAGCGCTCAAGGCGCAGAAAGCATCCTCTTCCTTGGGTTCCCAGGCATCTTCGGTGTCTCGCGACGAACTCGGTGAGAAGTTCGGACTAGTTGTGAGGGGCCTAGGGGTTGTTCAAGTCGAAGCAGGCCTTGCTGGCTACCTCGAAAATTTCGGGCGAGCTTTTGCCAGGCGAGCTTTTGTCAGGCGAGGTATTGTCAGGGGAGCTAGTGGCTGGCAGGGCCGCCCGCCCATTGGGTGAACGGGCGGCCTCTTTGAGTCAAGGTCAGGTTAGGGAAACGTCGCCGTCCACTCGGTGGTGTCTCCGGTCTCGAAGCCATCGTCGAAAACGCCTTCACCGGTGAGGGCGGGACAGCCGTCGCCGTTGTGGATACAAGCGATACGTCCGGCACCGCCGACGATGACGTAGAGCTCACCATTACGGTCTTCCGCGAAACCAAAGGTTCCACCAAAGCCACTGGCCCAACACTCGGCGTCGATGGCGGCTTGGTTGGATGGGTCCAGGGTGGTCGTTTTCCAGATCTGGCCGCAGGCGGCATCACCGTAGAAATAGTCTCCAGCGATGGAAGGGACTGCGCTACCGCGGTACCTATAGCCGCCCATGATGGAGCCCCAACCACCATTGTGGTGGCACAGAGCCGGGTCCCAAAAACCGGTGGTGGTACGCGGGAACTCGCAGGTGTTTCCGGTGTCGGTTGCGCAGCCCGTGGTCGAACAGCCGGACTCGTCGTTGTTGGCGGTCTCACAGCCTTCGCGACAAACCCAGCCGAAGTTGGCAGGGGCCGGGGTCGAAGCTTGGAGGATATTGATTTCTTCCCACTTCAACTGACCCACATCGCCGATGTAGATATCTCCGGTCATGCTGTCGAAGCTGAACCGGAAGGGATTGCGCAGACCGAGAGTCCAGACCTCGTCGCAAGCCGGCTCCATGCCGGAAAAAGGATTGGTAGAGGGCACCATGTAGTTGGTGGCCCCAACGCCACAGTCGTCCGGGGCGGTAGCACTGCCGTCGATGCCGCGCACGTCGATCCGCAGCAGCTTCCCGGCCAGAGTGTCGCTTCGTTGGCCATCGCCATTGCTGCCGGCACCGCTATCGCAGCCGCCCCCACCGTCACCGGTGGAGATGTAGAGAAAACCATCCGGTCCGAATGCGAGCCAACCACCGTTGTGGTTGCTGGCCGGATGATCGATGACCATGATCTCCGTCCCCGCCGGATTGGCGACATCCGGATTGCCGGCGGAGCGCTGATAGCGCTCGATGACGATGTCACCAGTGGTGCCAGCCCCTTGGTTGGCGCGGGTATAGAAGACATAAAACTGGCCCGTGGCTGCATAGTCCGGGTCGGCGACCATCGCCAGTAAGCCGCGCTCACCGCCCGCTAGAACCGGCCCGCCGACGTCGTCCCGGAGATCGATGAAGGGAGTGGCAAGAATGGTCTGGTTGGTGCTATCCCACACCAGAATACTGCCCTGTTGGGTGGCGATGAACATGCGATCACGGCCATCGTTGGGGTCCACCATGGCGATCGGTGTGGTGGCACCGCTGGGGAAATCGCCCGCGGTGACCAGGTTGCTGGTCGTCGCCGGAGCGGTGGGGGTGCAGGACTGGCCACAGGAGACATTGAAGCAGCTGGTAGCCGCCCAGGCAGCCGGGGCTACTGCCCCAATGGCGACAACCGCCAGGGATGCGACGAGAAAGCGGTAGATGTTCGTTGAGTACGGCATCAGGATCTTCACGGTTTGAACCCTCCAGTCATGGTAATGATCAATAGAGTGTAGTGCATGATTCTATGGGATTAGGGGGGCTCTAGGCCCTCCGGGGGGGGAATTTGCGCCGTATTGTACCCCTATGGCTTTTCCTTCGCATCTTTTGGTGGGTCGGCGGACTCGGAGGGCTGCTCCGGCTGGTCTCTCTTGGGGCGGACGACTTCGCTCTGAGCGCCAGAGCCGGCAATGGCCATGACTCGCATCTCGACGGTCGCGTTGGGGGATAGGAGAACGGAGGTGCCCACAGCCGTCCAGACCGGCCGGTGTTCTCCGAAGAACTCACGGTGAATGGGCATGTATCGAGCGAATTCCTCGCGGAAGGCGGCGGAGGTTTTGGATTCGGTATGAAACGTGGTGAGCTCGATCACATCGTCAAGGGACGCACCTGCCGCCTCCAGGAGCTCTACGGCGCGCTGATACATACGTCGAGTTCTCTCCTCGTAGTCACCGGAGCCACCGTTGGGGATGCCTGAGAGGATGATCTGATCTCCGACCCGAATGGCCGGTGCGTAGCCGAAATCGTAAGCACCCTCCCAGCCTTCCGGTACCAGGATCTCCCTTTTTACGTCCCCGGCTTCGGCGGAACTTCCTAGGAAGAGAGCCGCGACCAGGAGAAGATGCATGGGAAGTGGAGTTTTCTTCATGGTTATGTCCTTCCTTCTTTGACAGTAAGCGGTGTCAGGGCGACAAGGTCTAGAAATAGCTCTGGGAGTCGGGGGTCGAGGAACAACCGAACGGAAATGCACCCTAAGGCCCCTGGCCAGCCTCTCCTAGATCGGTTTCGACGGTTCTCTCGCGTCACAGCCCCTCAAGAGGGCTTGCGGACCGGCACCGACAATTCCCAATCTGTAGAGATTCTCGATTCCTCGAAAGTCCCTGCACCGTGGTGCTTCTAGCATCTCGCCGCTTGATATTCCTGGTCCGATCAGGACGTTAGAGTACGCTTTCCCTCGGTTGTTCCCCGAACCCCTAGACAGAGACTTCTCGATCAATTGATGTAGCCTAAAGCTCGAAGCTCCCTCTCCGCTGTTTCATCAAGAGTAGCTGCAGTCTCCGACGTCGTTCGACCACGCTGGTCGACCATGGTTTTCCATTCTGCCAATAGAGCACTGAGGGTCGCCGCCGTTTGCGGCGATTCCGTGAGCACGTTGCGCAGAGCGCGCGGATCCTGTTCGAGATCAAAAAGCATCTGCCCGCCGGGGTGTCGATCTTCAAATGTAGTCGTGAGCTGATGCCCCTCCCATACGATCGAACCTTCGCCTTCGTAATAGTACGGCGATTCCGAGATTGCGGGCCGTTCTCTCATTGTCCCACCACGCAACAGCGGCATGAGGCTACGACCTTGAAGGTGAGACATTGCTGAAATCCCCGCACCTTCGAGCAGAGTAGGCATGAGATCAATGCTCTGGATACTGGATGAAACGACCGTTTCGTTGACGCCTCCAGGCGGACGAATGATGAACGGAATTCGCGTTACCGGCGCGAACAGCCGGTCGTGTTGTAGGAACCCCTGCTCTTGAAACGCCTCGCCGTGGTCGGACAGCAAAACGATTGTCGCGCGTTGATCCAGGCCAAGCTTTTTGATCTCATCGAAGAATTGGCCGATCCAATGATCCACGAAACGAATGGCGCCGTCATAACGGGCTTTGGTGAATTCCAGATCTGACTCAGAGAGTCTTATCGGCCGGTGTGTCCAGGCCGATTTGCGAACTTGGTCGAGCTGGCGCATTGTCGGGACAAATCCTGGAGAAGGTTGAGAATCGCCGGAGAACCTAGAGCAAAACGGCTCCGGGGAGGAATAGGGAGCATGAACATCATAGGTATGAATGAGGAGGAAGAATTTTAGATGGCTGTATTTCCTGAGGAAGTCGAGCACCTCTGGTCCCGAAGATTCCAATCCCTCACCTCTATAGGACTGGTAGTACTCAAATCCTTGATCCATGCCGAAAATTGACCGCATGTAGCCGCCATCAACAAAGGCTGCCGTGCGATAGCCGGCCTCTTGCAGGGCTTCCGCCAGAGTATTTGCCTCTTGCGGTAGCTCCGTGCCGTTGTGTCTAACCCCGTGAGTGGAGGGATACAGCCCCGTGAAGATCGAGCTGTGGGATGGGCCTGTGTCGGGAGCCTGGCTAAAGGCCCATTCGAATCGGAAAGACTCGCGAGCCAACCGGTCGATATTCGGGCTGGTGGGACGGTTGTAGCCATAGCAACCCAGGTGATCGGCCCGCAAGGTGTCAATATCGAAAATGATGATCGGCCCAGCCAGCATCGGGGAAACAAAATCAGCCGACGGACCACAGCCGCAACTTGATAACAAGAGGCTGAGAAGAACGGCTCGCTCAATCCGAGCTAGGGTGTTCATGGGATCGACGCCCGGTAGCTGCTGCGCCAAGAAGACAGGCGCGGACAACGTCATTGAAGAGGGGCTGAAATCGCGCTCGCCCGCCGTTGACTCCAGCTTCTTCGTCCAAATATTCCTCGACAAGCTGCCACCCTTCGTGAGCCTCCACGACGCCGGCTCCGTTGAGTCTCAACCTCCTGCCGATCCGTGGAGATCCTGATGTAAAGCGCTACGTGAATCACGGTTCTAAAGGTACTCCTTTTGAATTACCTTGTCGATGTCGCGTGGAGCCTTCAAGGCTAGGGGGCAGCGCGACCTTCTCCGTACATCCTTTTGAACCACCTTTAGCCATTCGCATTCTCGTCGGGATTATTGAGGGTGCGTAGCTTCCCTCGAGCAGTGGTCGCGCAAAGTTGTAGCGTCCTTGGGTGTTCACATGAGCCCGGACAAGCGGCAAGAGCCTCGCGATGTCTTCATAGCTGCCTAGGCGTCCCCGGCGCGTGAGTTCGAGTACCACGGCCTGCAGGTAGCGCGTATTGAAGAGGACAACGAAGCTGAGGACTAGGCCGAGCGCGCCGATCTGATCCTCCTGGCCTCCCGATGGCGCTGCCGCAACTCGCCGCGGTGGCCATGGAAGATCTTACGGGCAAAGGAGTGCCGCCCTTCCTGGAGATTCGTCTGCGCCTTGATGAGCCAACGGTAGGCTTCGTCATCGGCGAGCCGGAGTACCTGAAAGGTCTTCTGAACTCGTCCGAGGTGTGCGATGGAATATCCGAGCGCGGTGCGTTTGCCGTCCCGGTGAAGGATTCGGATGACGTTGTGAACTCGGACGGACCCGGCGTGAATTGACCCGATGATTCGCAACATGTCGGGCCAGTGTCATCGGATCTTCCCCAGGGTCGATCCCATCTAGCCAGTCCAGTCCGCGACTTCTAGGAGAACCTCCGGGAGGTCGACTCGTGGCAGCATTCTGCTCGTCGCCGCTCGAAGCTTTTCGGGGCTGGGCGGATTGGGCTCGGTCTCAAGGTTGCCGAGGTGCGACCGTTGACCTGGTGGTCTGTTGCCAGCACAGTGCCGACGAGGCGCTGGAAGCAATGCGAGACCTGATGCAGCGGCTGAAGTTGCCACTCAACGAACGAAAAACCGCATTTGCCGAGTCCCAGGCGAGACTTTTGATTCTCTGGGCTACTGAATGTCGAAGGCTTGGTCTTGGTCTCAAGTCTCCGCGGACAGCTGAAGAAAGAGGTGGGCCCGAGCCCTACGCCACTCCCGGCTAACGGTTTTCGTGGAAATTCTCAAAGCGCCAGCGATCTCCTCGTTAGTGAGGCCGCCGAAAAAACGCATCTCCACCACGGAGGCTTTCTGAGGGTCTTCGAGGCGAAGCTTTGTGAGTGCTTGATCTACTGCGAGAACTCCCTGCGCTGTATGAGCGAAATGCTCTGGAGTATCGGTGAGGGAGATGGGCTTGACTCCCCCTCCTCGCTTTTCCCGATTGCGTTGACGAGCATGGTCCACCAAGACCTGACGCATCAGGCGTGCCGCGATGCCGAAGAAATGGCTCCTATCCTCCCACTCGTTCACAGGCCCTTTGACCAAGCGCAGGAAGGCCTCGTGTACCACCCCGGTGGGTTGCAAGGTGTGGCCGCCTCGTTCGCGGCTGAAATAGGCGGTGGCGATGCTGTGGAGTTGATCATAGATCAGTGGCAGGACTTCTTCCGCTGCGCTCTCTTCCCCCTGACTCCACCGGCGGAGAAGAAGGGTGATTTCGGAAGAGTTCGGATCGCTTATGGTGGCCAAGTTTTCATTTTAACATGGCCGTTTCTTGGTCTCTAGGTCTCTAGGTCTCTAGGTCTCTAGGTCTCTAGGTCTCTGGGTCTTTGGGTCTACTGGGAGAGTTCGAAGATCTCCTTTCCTCGCTCCTCTTCCCCGGTCTTCGTTGCTCAGTCTGCCAATTCATATTTCGAGAAATCTCGCTGAAAGCTGTCCTTCTCGCCTCTGAGATGGCGCAGGTAAGGGAAACAAGGGATGGAGCGAGCCTCGACGCAGGTCGCACTGTCCCGGAAATCGGCAATTTCATGAATTCAGAAAGGATGACCATTTTTACTTCAATCGCTCGCACAGCCGCCAAACGGTTCTGCCAAGTTGAGAGTTCCTGGCAGGACGTCAGCAGAGTGAATCGTCGGCCTATTGGAGCAGTGAAGTCAGGTTGCTGATTTCAAAGGCGCTTTCCGGGAACCCTCTTCCCAAGCGCTTTGCTGAAGTTGACAGAACCACTCAGCGCACTGATGTCACCGCTGAATGGTCCTCGATAGATCAACCTAAAACTTAGGAGACGCAAATGAATCACAGAAACTTCACCTTCCTTGTCCTCGGTGTCGCGGTTTTGGCCGTCATTGCCGCCGCCACTCTGATCGTCCCACCTGTGGAGGCTGGTGGCTGCTCTTCCTGCGGTGGCCCGACACGAACCGTGGTCGGCCAGGGATCGGGCAATAGCTGCACCGAGGCCGGGCAGCGAGCGGAAGCAGACGCGAACCAGAAGGCCTTTGCCGATTTGCCTGCTTGTCTCCCGTGTCAGACCTCCGCAGGTCCAATGAGTTGTTCGACCCCCAGCTGTTTCCCGGGGCCCTGCCCACCGAACTCCTACAATGCATCGTTGACTTTGCAATATAAATGCAAGTCTTGCGATCCTGGAATGTTCGATCCTTCCTTCTAGCGAGCCGAGGCAAAGAGCTCTCGATTCCTGGCCCTATCGCCCTATCCACCTCACCTATCCACCTATCGCCCTCTCACCGATGAGCGGTGGGTCGATCACCAACCGGGGTTAACGAGAGCCTAGTTGATCTACGAGTGCTCCGCCTTTCTCGGGCATCTTAGGGAATCTTCCGTGACTCCAGGGAGCGCGGAGGATGCCCCCTTTTTCTTCCCCTTAGTTTCCTTTTCGAGAAATCTCGCTGAGAGCTGTCCTTTCCGCTGCTGAGATGGCGCAGGTAAGGGAAACAAGAGATGGAGCGAGCTTCGACGGAGGTCGCAACATCTTAAGTGTCCATTGTTTTCAACAGTTTAGAAAGGATGACTGTTTTGTTTTCAATCGCTCAATCAGCTACCAAATTTTTTGCCCAAGTTGAGAGTCTTTGGCAGGACTTCAGCAGAGTGAACCGTGGAGCCGAGCTCAGGAACGGCGCCTAGTCCGTCGGCACCGACAGAAAACGGTGTCAGAAATTCCACCGATCCGCTACCGATGTTTGATGAGGCGCCGACAGAGCGGTGCCTGTAGACCCTTCTATTGACAGAAATAGGGAGAACGGAATGCACAACGTGCAGCGGCTGGATTCCAGCCAAGAAAACCCCCAGCAAGAATGCTCACCGCCTCACAGCACAAGACTCTTACATTCATCGAGAATCCCGCGATGTCTGGTCTCAAAGGGAACGAGCCCGGTCGGGAGCATCGCTGCGGCGATGGTCGCCCTTCTCGTCGCATGGACAGCGCCTCTTCTCGCTCAGCACCCCAACCAACCGCAAGGCTTCTCTTCCGAGCGTTCCTATCAAACCGGCCTAGGAGGGATTGATCAGGTAGACCTTTACTCAGGTCGGCTGAGTCTCACCATCCCTGTCGGTCCCTTTACGCTGTATTACAACAATAACGTATGGCGTTACGAGAATGTCCCCGAGGGCAAGGAATACCGCACCAAGGCGATCCCAGACCGCCTGACCACGGCGGGCCTTGGTTGGCATGTCGGTTGGGGCGAGTTGTATCACGCTGACCATTGGTACAACCCCTCCGAAACCGGACAGTGGATGTTCGTCGGACGAGACGGCTCGCGCCGCTTCTTCTATGACCGTTTGCACTATGACGATGCGCCGGACGGTGATACCAACGTGCACTACACCCGGGACAACAGTTACCTGCGCCTGCGCCGGGAAAGCACCTGGGTGTACGACATCGAATTCCCCGACGGCAGCACCCGCCGTTTCGAGAACGAGGGATCCCTTTCCAGCAAACCCTTCCGCCTGGCAAGCGCCTGGACACCCTTCACCTCCGCCAGTGATCCCGATATGGAAGTGACTTATAACGTCGACGATACTCTACGTACCGTCACTGATCGCTACGGCCGAAATCACTACATCCACCTCGCCAAAGATACGGATCAGATCGACGGGTATCCAGTGAGTTGGATGATCCGCGTGATCACCCAGATCGATGCTGAGGGTTTTGGCGGACAGCGCAATCTGTACGATCTCGAGTACCGCAATATTCTCGTGGATGTGAGTTGTAAGCAGGACGCTGCCGGCCCCAGCCGCATTCGTGTACCTCACCTCACTGAGATCCAGATGGCGGACGGTACCGCCTACACCATGCTCGACGGGGCCACGCCGACCTACTACAACACGTGCCAGGGCAACATGGACGATGTGCCCGGAGCGCTGCAGCGCGTGAATCTTCCCTCGGGCGGCGCTCTGCGCTGGACCTTCCAACGGTTTGAGTTCCCCCCCGGCGACAACCACTCTGTCTTCAATACCGCAGCCGGCGTCGCCACTCGCGAGATGGTCGAAGCAGACGGCACGGTAGCTGGTAGCTGGACGTACAAGACGCAAAGCATTGGCGCTACCGGAGGGAACGATCCGGAGATGCGTCTTGATGTCGTGGCTCTGCCGGAGGGCGACTGCACTCGCCACTATTTCAACGCGATCTACTATGTACTGCCTTCCCAGCAGAAAGGATGGGAGCTCGGTCTGCCTTTCACGTACACCGATTCCAGCGCGGGGAAATACCTCTCTACCGAGTTGTATTCCTCGAACGACGGCACGGGCTTGTGTTCTGGTACCAAGTTGAGGTCCAACTATCTGCGCTTCCGGAAGGATGCGATTCCAGGTTGTGTCTACGATGCGCAGACCGCGCCGAACTGTGCCCGCCAAGGAGCCTTCTACGACAGCAACCGTACAGTAGAGGCCACTCGGACGGTCTTTCATGATGATGGCAATCGTTTCAGCGAAACAGAGAACACTGATTTCGATGGCCTCGGTAACTTCCGAGAGACAGAAACGACGGGCAACTTCAGGGCTCAATCGCTGAGCCAGGAGCGACGCCATACCCGCACGGAATTCGATCGCGTCGCCGGTACCTACGGCGTTGCCGGATATGCACCTCCCTCCACCACCACCCCTTGGCTGTTGGGCCTGTCGAGCGCCGTTCAAGTCACCGAGAACGACGCCTTGGGTGAGACATCGAGTCGAACCGAGTTTGCCGTTGATGGGACGACAGGTGCCCTGCAGTGCTTGCGGCAGCTCGAATCCGGCACCAGCCGTTCCCCGAATGACCTCCTCACGACCCTGACCTATGACGGCGTTGGATCTGTGACGGACGTCAAGAACTATGGTTCGGATCTTCAAGACCTGCCCATCACCGGCGCCGGTTGCGGCACCCTTACCGCTTCAACACTTCCTCTGTATTGGAGGACACAGACCTACTTGTATGGCGTGCTCGAAACCAGTCGCTTCCGGCTATCTGGAGGGGCTTTGGGAACCATCTTCAATCACGACGTAGACCTGGATCCTTCGACTGGCCTGGTCGTCAAATCCCGGGATTCTTCGGGCTATGAAACCACGATTGACTATGACCCCTTTGGCCGTGTGACCCAGGTCACTCCGCAGGACGGCGCCTACACCTCGATCACTTATACCAATGCTCTTGGGACGAGTCCGGCCAAGGTGACCACCACTCTCAGGAGTTCCCAGGGATTCCTGACATTCGGAAAGAGCGAGGTCGTTAGCGATTCGTTCGGCCGATCTGTTCAGGAGCGGGTATGGCGGCCAGGGACTACCGGTAACGTTTGGGTAGAACGAGAGACGCTGATCAACGCCCGAGGCTGGCAGAAGTCGGTCTCCGAGTGGGGCAACCTGGGCCTCAAGACCCAGTTCCTGGAGCTCGACGCTTTTGGCAGACCAGGACGGATCCGTCCAGCTGACGGTAGCGCTCACGATGTCACCATCTCCTACATCGGGAATCGCAAGACGATTTCTACTTTCAAAATTCAGAAGACTCTAGTCGGCGCGGAATCGTCCGCCACTAGAGAAGTCGAGAACGACCTATACGGCCGCGTGCGGCGGGTCTTGGAGGGTGCTGGCCCTGGCGGGGCAATGATCCCCACGGTTTACGACTACGACGTCGGCAGCAACCTCACTCGTGTCACCCACGGAAGCAGCCCTCAGCAGATCAGGCGCACCGACTACGACAACCGCGGCTTCATGCTTCGGGAGCGTCATCCGGAGAAGGGGGTCAATGGCAACGACTGGGTTACGTTCTCGGGATACGACCCCTTGGGCAACCCCAACCGGGTTGTTGACGGACCCAACGATTTGGGACTCAGTCACGACTACCTCGGTCGAACGATCCAGGTCTTCGACCGTAACCATGGCAATCGCGCGGTGACGATCCTCTCCTACGACAACGGATTGGGCTTAGGTCTTGGAAAGCCCTGGAAGGCGGCCCGATTCAACTACCTCGACCTTCCTTGGCTCCCAGGAGCGGAAGAAACAGTCAAAGTTGAGCATATCTACACGTATCAGGGGATTGGCGGCGCAGTCTCCCAGAAGGACACTGTCTATGGTTGGCCGGATGGCTTCGATCGCTTCCGTCAAAACTATCAATATGATGATCTCGGAAAGATCAAGACGTTCAACTATCCTCGCTGTACGACACCGGCCTGCGCCGGCACGACTGCCGCAACAGGTCGTACAGTCACCCTTAATTACTCTCTTGGCAAGCTCGCCAGTATTCCCGGATGGATCAGCAGTATCGATTACAACGACGATGGCAGTTGGTCTCAGATCAACCACTCCAACGGAGTGACCGATCACCGGGATCGTCATCCTCAGGTGCAGGCCAAGAGTCAGCGTTTGTGGACCACAGGTCCTGGTCAAAACCCCACAACTTACTACGACAGCGGAACTATGAGCTTCGATGGTGCCGGAAACATCAAGTCTATGGGAACCGACTCCTTCGCCTATGACTCTGCCAACCGACTGGTCGATGCGAGTTTCACCACCAAGGGTGTTTCTCAGAACTTCAATTATGATGTCTTTGGGAACCTTATTCAGCGGAGTACGACGCTGAACGGATTCACAACCTCGGAGAACTTCACCATCAGCACCGCCACCAATAGGCTAACTAGTGGTGCTACCTACGACTCTGCCGGTAACGTGACTACTCAGCAGGCGAACGGCTTCAACTACCAGTTTGCTTACGACATCCTGAACAATCTCACCAGCCAAGCTTGGATGCGCTATCTCTATGACGCTTTCGACCAACGTGCCGGTGCAGTGGCCAACGCACCTAGTCGAAACATGCGGTATGACCTGCGAGATCTCGGGAACAATCTGGTCAGCGAGGTAAATTTCAACTCCGGTGATTTCGACCGTCACCATGACACGATCTACGCAGGTCGGAGGCTCGTCGCTCGCGTCAAACCAGACGAGACAAAATACCATTACCATGTGGATCACCTAGGATCACCGCGCTTGCTGACAACGAGCGCAGGTGGGATCGACAAGGAGCCCTTCTTGCTACCCTACGGTGAGGAGTATCCCTACCAAGACAACTACGACAACCGGAAGCTTGCCGGACACGAGAGAGACGCTTCAACGGGTACGGACTATATGCACGCCCGCCATTACTTCTCGAAATCCGCTCGCTTCATGAGCGTAGATCCCTTTCAAGGGTTCCCCGATCAGCCCCAAACACTGAATCGCTATGCATACGTTTCTGGAAACCCGATCAAATTCTATGACCCCGACGGCTTTTTCATATCTGATCATCCCAGGTACAACGACGAGATTACTGTCTACGCTTATCCCCCGAGCGGACCTGTCTACGGTATTCCGGGATTGGGAGACAGGCCAAGCTCTGGCATACCAGGGAGTAACGGAGGCGGTGGCAACGGTGGAGGAGCAACCTCTGTTGGAGGAAATGAAGGAGGCCGGCGGGGCGGTCCAGGAGGTCCAGGAGGCGGGAGTAGCGGTGGAGGCGGCGGTGCGATCCCGAGTGGTGGTGCGACTCCTAGTCCACCTGGTATCGACCCGGAGGATATCGTGCTCGCGCTTCAAAATACGGTACATCTATTAAAAACCATTAAGGCCATGGACGGTGTCGCGGCTGCCCGTACAGCATTTCTTGACTCGTACGTAGCTCTTGAAAAGACCCTTAGGTTTGTTCAGACATATTCTAAAGGCATGAAGCTTAGGCATCTAATTGGCACAAAGGCACCGCCCCATCCTTCTGGGGGTGCTCTCAGGTTGTTGAATGCAAACTACCAATCGCTCCAAGCTGCCTCGAGAGCGCTGACATTTTCGGGGGTGACCCTCGGGGTGGGATATGCCATGTTTGCGGTGAATACCGAGCTTAACAAGTGGGCTGCAGATTCCACTGCAAACCTCGAATGGAATATGCGAAACATCGGTGGCCCGGATGCTCAGAGCGAGCTTGGCATCATGCTTGGTGTCTCTATGACGAACGCTGAAGCTGTGGAGTACTGGACGCAAGGAAAAAGGAATGGCTGGGGAGGGCCTCCGTAGGAGGCGCCTTTCGCCGAAGAGCCGCTCTCATTCATTGGGAGCGGCTCTTCATTTTTCTATCTAGCCGGACCGGATTCGTTCTTTATTAGGGCTAGCGCTCTTGAGCCGCTGGCCCGGAGCCGATACCCTCGCCGCAGCACTCTAAGAGATCTGATCACGGCGATGGGACCGTGATGCGTAAATTGCTCGGTTCCGGCACGCCACGGGAGCCGCGAGCCCGCCCCCTGGCCCTCTTTTTTCTACTTCAGGAGTTCCAGCAGGCATTGTGGCGGCCACTGCGGGGGCCTATCCGTATTGGATCTCCCGAAGTTCCAGATGTCGGGTGGCCAAGCTGTCCTGGCTCAGTCCAACTGGCGACTGCCGGAAACTGGGGGAACGGACTTCTGCCACGGGCAGCTAGCTGGCTCTGTTCGCCCTTCGAAAACGAAACTCGGTAGATGACTAGTGCCACCGAGGGTGGCCCTTGAGCCCGAAAAGATCTTCGAAACTGGACTCGAAACGCCGGATGTTCGGCAACCGACAGGAACAGATAAATTCTGTCAGGAGGAAAGAGTTGTCGAACGAGAGGAAACGAATCGACGAGATCTTTGATGCCGCCGTCGAAAGGCAGGGGAAAGGTCGCCAGAGCTATCTGGACCAGGCCTGTGCCGGAGACCTGGAATTGCGCAAGCAGGTCGAAGCCTTGCTTGGCGCCGACCAGGCAGCGCAGCGCTTTCTGGAACGCCCGGTGGCACGAGTTACCTCCACCCCCGACACCGATGTGGAAGAAGAGAGTGTGGCCACTCTCCAGCGGTTGGGCCCCTACCGGATCCTCGAACCCCTCGGCTCCGGGGGCATGGGCTCCGTCTTCATTGCTGCTCGAGAAGATCAAGAATTTCAACGCCTGGTCGCCGTCAAGCTCATTCGCCGAGGGCTCGAAAGCGCCGCCGCCCGCCGCCGGTTCATCGTCGAGCGGCAGATTCTTGCCGGCCTAGAACACCCGTACGTTGCCCGCCTCTACGACGGCGGTACCACCGAGGCGGGCCAGCCGTACCTGGTCATGGAGCTAGTCGACGGCCTGCCCATCGACCGCTACTGTGATGAGCACCGCCTCTCCATCGGTGATCGACTCGAGCTCTTCGCAAAGGTCTGCGAGGCCGTCCAATTCGCTCACCGTAGCCTGGTCGTTCACCGGGATCTAAAGCCCGCCAATATCCTGGTGACAGAAGACGGCAATCCCAAGCTGCTGGACTTTGGCATCGCCAAACTGCTCGATGCGCACAGCCACCCCTTTCCCTTCGACACCACCCTCACCGGTCCTAGCCCGCGAACTCCTTCCTACTCCAGTCCGGAGCAGATTCGCGGCGGTGCGGTGACCACGGCCACAGACGTCTACGCCCTGGGGGTTCTGCTTTACCGTCTCCTCACCGGCCGCAGCCCTTATCGACTGGAGTCAAACCTACCTCACGAGTTGGAGAAGGCGATTCTCGAACAAGAGCCTCTGCGGCCCAGCAGTAGCCTGGCTCTAAAAGACTCGATAGAAGGAGAAGAGAGCCTTTCTCCGGGGGAAATCGCCCTTAGGCGGAGTACACGAATCAAGCCCCTGCGCAAGCTCCTTCGAGGGGACATCGACGTCATCGTCTCGACGGCCCTGCGCAAGGAGGGAACCCAGCGCTATGGCTCCGCGAAGGACCTCGCAGAGGATCTCGAGCGGCACCGCAAGAACTTACCCGTACAGGCCCAACGAGATTCCCTGTTCTATCGCACCGGGAAGTTCCTGAGACGCCACCGCCTGAGCGTGGCGATTGCAGCTTCCATCGTCCTGGTGACGGCCGGCTTCATCATTCGGCAAGAAGAAGAAAAGCGCAGAATTCTCCAGCAACGGCAGCGAGAGCAAGCGGTCACCACTTTTCTCAAGAGCCTCTTCGAAGTGAGCGACCCCGGCGAAAACCGGGGGCAAACTCTCACCGCTCAAGAGATCCTCGAAAAGGGGGCGGAGGAGTTGCAACAGAGTCTGGAAGACCAACCGATCCTCAAGGCCAGCCTCCTCACCACCATCGGGGAAGTGTTCTCCAACCTCGGCCAGATCAAGGAGGGCCTAGCCTATTTCGAGCAAGCCCAAAAGATCATGAGCGCGACGCCCTCGGCGGCCCACAGAGAGCGAGGCATGATCCTCGAGAGGCTGGGCTGGTGTCACCTCTGGTTCGGCGAACTCGACCAAGCCCAGGCCTCGCTCGAGAATGCGCTCGACCACTATCAACAGATGGTCCCACTCGATCCGGAGCCGATCGTGGACACTCTGGCCCTCCTGGCAAGATCCTACCGAAACCAAGGGGATTTTCAGCATTCTGAAGCCGCCGCCTTGGAGGCTATCAAGGTCGCCCGCACGGAGCTAGGAGAAAGCGTTGCACTTGCCCGCGCGGAAGGTGAGATGGCTAAGACTCTGCTAGAACAGGGAGCTCATCGAGAAGCCGGAGAGATTCTAGAGCAAGTGGTAGCGTCGAGGATTCGGTTCCAGGGCTCAGACCACCCGGACGTGCTCGCGATCATGGGTACTCAGGCCCTCGCCTTCAACCGTTCAGGGGATTCCGAAGCAGCGCGGGATACTTATGTGCAGATTCTGAATATGCAACGAAGGGTACTCGGAGAGAATCATCCCATGCTGACCATTATCTACAGCAACCTGGCAGCCAGTGAGCTGAAGCTCGCCCACTTTCCTGCGGCCGAAGCAGCGATCAGCAAGGCGCTAGCAGGCATTCGGAAGACCAGGGAGAACAACCACAGTGCCATCGGCGTCAACCTGCAGTTTCTTACCGTAATCCAACTCTCCCAGGGCAAGCTAGGGACCGCCCTGGAGACCGCTGAAGATTGCCTCAGGCTCTTTCTCGAAGCGGAGGGCGAGGAACACCAAGAAACGGGGATATCCTATGTTCTCCGCGGCATGGTCCAAAGAGCTCTAGGCCGAGTCACAGAGGCAGAGGCCTCGCTTCGCCAGGGTCTCTCCATCCTTCGCCGCAGCCTGCCGTCGAACAACCCTCGTATCGCCACCGCATCGCGGGAGTTGGCAGCCTTGCTCATCGATCTGGGAGATTTCTCCGCGGCAGATATCCTCATCGAGGAATGTGCTGCTATCAAAGAAAGCAATTCCAACCGGCATCATCGACACTCTGTGCCCATCCTTCAAGCGCGAGGACGTATTGCCGCGGGCCAGCAGCGCTATGCGGAAGCCTCCCGACTGATCGACGAAGCCATCGCTCTTCAGCTGGAAACCCAAAGCCCCCGGCACCCGAGTCGCGCCGACCTCCTCTCTACCCGGGCCGCCTTGCAGTTGCTGATTCGAGAAGGGCCTGGAGCAGTGGAGACGGCGCGCCAGGCCCTGGAAGTGGCCCTCGAAGGTGCCGGCGGAGTGAGTCCCGCAGCGGGACGTGCCAAGCTCGCTCTTGCCCTCGCCTTGGAAGACCAGGGGCGCCAAGAAGAAGCCTTGACCCTGTTCGAAGAAGCAGTGCAAATTCTACCCTCCGGCGCCGATCGACTCTTGGTTGGACCCTGGTCGGCTCGCAGGGAACTCGCCCGGCTATCGGAGAAAGCTGACTCTGCGAAATCGGCCACTTGACCGTGGGGCCGCGCATCTCCCGATTCCCGGACGAAACGTGAACAGGCTCGGCCCTTCCATCGAGAATTTCCTCCCCGGAGGCGGGGAGGTCCCAGGTTTCCTAGATCCGCCGTCGGCGCAGCAGGCCGGCAGCGGAAACCATCAGCATTAGGGTCATGATGATCAAACCCCATTCGCCGAGGGTGGGAATTTCGACCGTCTCGAAGAGGTCGAAGGTCACCACGGTCGGTTCCTCATCGTCGTTGGGGTCACCATTGCCGTTCTCGTCCGGGTCGCTGCCGTCCTGAGACTCGTCCATCACCGGGGTGCCCGCTGTGCTGGTCCCCATGGCCACTGCCGAGCACTCGTAGGGTCCCGGGTTGTTTCCTGGCGAGACCAGGACAGCCAGGTCGATGAAGCCTTCCTCTCCAACCGCCAACAGGTCAGAGCCGGTGAGAAGATTCTGGTCCCCGTCGCCGTCGAAGCTGAGGTTTGGGGTCAGATTGGTGCTAGTGAGAACCGAGTCCACCGTGTAGAGGACCGCTGTCTGGTAAGCCTCGGCCAAGTCGGTGGTCACCTGGATGGAATCCAGTTGAATATTCCCAAAATTCTGCACCCTCATGGTGTAGAGCACCAGGAACGTGCCGTCTTCGTTGTCGGTGATCGAGACCAACTCCTTGGAAACTCCGATGCTGGGATCTTCCGGCAGGACTTCCACGCCGTAGTCCTCGACCTCACCGTCCGGAGCCATGCCCCTGGGCGGTAGACCCGTCGCTGAGCTGTACCGGAAACGAGCGCAGACCGTACCCGGTGGGGAGGTCGGCGGAGCATTGGAGCTCACCGTCGCCGTTCCAGCACCCAGGGCCAGGTCAGTGGCGACCTGCTCTTCCGGTGTGTCACCGAAGATGCCATTGCCGTTGTAGTCGATCCAAGCGTTGAGCACTCCGGCGGTCCCGGCATCGACAGTGATGTCGAAGGGGGAGCCCGGAATGATCTGTGCCGGGAGAGTCACACCGTCCTCGTCGTCCGAGTCCGTCGCGTCATCCCCGGTGTGGGTGGCATTGGGTTGTCCATCCGCCTCATCGTCTACCAAGGGACCCAAGGTGGGGTTGCCGGTGGGCAAGAGGATGTGGCGGGGACCATCGTCGGCGGAGAGCGTCGGGTACGGCGCCGGGGCATCACCCCAATCGAGACCTTTCAGGAGAAAGGGATAGTCCTCGACTTCACCGTCCAGGGACGAGCCGTTGGGGCCCAATCCTCCGAGGGTCGACAAACGGAAACGGGCGTAGGAATCTCCCGGCTCCGCCGAACAAGGCACCTCGTAGGCGAGGGTGTTGATGCCGGCGGCCAGAGCGGCGCTGGTGCCGTTGAAGAGATGCTCATTGGCATCGAATACGTCGTTGCCGTTCCAATCGATCCAGGCATCCAAGAATGCCGTTGGCCGTCCGGCGGTGTTGGTCAGAAAGGCGGTCAGGGTCGTCAACTCACAAGCGTGGCCCATGGCCATGCCGCCCGCGAAGGTGATGCCGTCCTCGTCGTCGGGGATCGCACCGGTGGTGTCGTCACCATCCGCTCCTGGGGTCGGGAAGCCGTTGGGCTCACCGTCCTCGGAGACACCGAGTAGGAAGCCGTTGAAATCGATACCGTGGTAGGGGCCACCGCTGGTGAACACCGTGCCGTAGGTATCCGGTGCATCGCCGAAGTCCACTGGTTTGATCAGGACGGCGTAGTCTTCCACTTCACCGTCCGACGCCGTACCGGTGGCTCCGAGGCCGCCCGCGGAGCTGAACCGGAAGCGAGCGAAGGTATCCCTTGGCACCGCGTCACAAGGAGCGGTGAAGTTCAGCACATTGGCGCCCGCCGCCAGCGCTTGGGAAGCGAAAATCTGGTCCGATGGGCCGGCGAAGGTGTTATCGCCGTCGAAGTCGAGCCAGGCATCCAAGACCCCCGCTGTCGAAGCCGTCACGGTCAACGTGGCTTGGTGACAGGTGAAGATCATGGTGTCGAAGGTGACGCCGTCTTCGTCATCGTTGGCCGCGCTGCAGGTGCCGACGGTGACCGTTCCTGCGGCGATGTCGTCTCCCGTGGCCGGAGAAGGAGCCCCGTCATCCTCCGTATCGACACAGGATCCGAGGAAGAGATTGGCGCTGGGAATCACTCCATGGGAGGCACCGTTGGCGCCCTCCGTCGTGCCGTAGGAATCCGGTGCGTCGCCGAAGTCCGACTCGTTGGCCACCACCAGGTGATCTTCTACCTCACCATCGGCAGCTGGTCCGGTGAAGGTCAGGCCGCCGGCCGTGCTCACTCGGAACCGTGAAATGAGGTTGCCCGAAGCCGCGGTACAGGGGGTGGAAAAGGACAAGCTATTGGGTCCGGCAGCAAGGGGCTGGGAGACAAAAATCTGATCTCCGCTTTCGCCAAATCCGCCATCGTCGTCGAAGTCTACCCAGGCGTCGAGAATTCCTGCTACGGAAGCAGTCACGGTGATGTCCGCCGATTTGCAGGCCGTGACTTCCGTGTCGAAGGTGACACCGTCTTCGTCGTCATTGCCGGTACAAGTGCCGAGGGTGTTGGTGCTAGTGGCCAGGTCATCGCCATCCGCGCCGGCCGTCGGCGGACCGTCCGATTCGCCATCCACGCAGGCGCCGAGGAAGAGGCCAACACCGGGATCCAAGTTGTGGAAGGGGCCAGAGGCTCCAAAAGTAGTGGGATAGGGATCCGGCGCGTCGCCGAAATCCACTCCCTTGACCAGGAAGGCGTAGTCTTCCACCTCGCCGTTCATGGCAGAACCACCCGGGAGAAGACCTCCGGTGGAGCTCAACCGGAATCGGCTGTAGCTGGTCCCCTGGGCGACGGCGTTACAAGGAACATCGTAGGTCAGGCTGGTGGATGGCCCCGTAAGGGCAGCGCTGGTACCTGCGAAGAGGTGCTCCGCAGGGTGATCGAAATCCCCATCGCCGTTCCAGTCGATCCAGGCATCCAGCCTCGGGGTGGTGACCCCAGCATTGTTGAGCAAAGCCACCGTCAGGCTGTTGCCCGTGCTACAAGCCGCGGCCATGGCCATGCCGCCACCGAAAGTGATGCCATCCTCGTCGTCGTTGGTGGCTGCGCAGGTGCCAGCGGTAGAGGTACCGGGAGCACCGTCATCTTGGGTCGCCGTACCACCGGCAGGGCCGTCCACCTCGGTATCCCCGCAGGCGCCGAGAACGAATTCATTGCCGGAGCGAGAATCGATCCCGTGGTTCGGCCCGGCACTGCCGAAAGTGGTGTCATAGGTGTTCGGTGCATCACCGAAATCCACACCCTTGAGAAAGACCGGGTAGTCTTCGACTTCACCGTCCATGGTGAGGCCTCCCGCGGCCAAGCCGCCAGCGGAGCTGAGGCGGAATCGAGCGTAGGAGGTCGTGCCGGCGTCAGCGGTGCATGGCACCGTGAAGCTCAGTACGTTGGAGCCCGATCCCAGGGCCATGTTGGTGGCGATCTGATCCCCGGCACCAAAGCCCGGGGCGGTGGTTGGATTGAAGTCGATCCAGGCATCCAGGCGTCCGGCAGCATTGGAGCTCACGGTGATCTGGGCTGCTTGGCAAGCGATCAACATGGTGTCGAAGGTGACGCCGTCCTCGTCGTCGTTTCCGGCGCAGGTACCGGCGGAACCGGAGGTGCTATTTGCGGCCCCTAGATCGTCGCCGTTCGCTCCACTAGAGGGTTGCCCGTCGTTTTCCGGGTCGACGCAAGCGCCCAGGAAGAGAGTGCTCGTCGGGTCGACGATGTGCTGAGCGCCTCCCGAGGCCAGCAAGGTCGGGTAGGTCGGATTGGGCAAGTCACCGAAGTCGAAGCCCTTGATGGTGACGACGTAATCTTCCACTTCACCATCTGCCGCAGGCCCGGTGGCGCCGAGGCCGCCGGCTGTACTGAGGCGGAATCGGGCGTAGGACCGGCCTACTGCCGCATTCGCCGGTACGGCGAAGTTGAAAGTGTTGGCTCCAGAGGTCACCGGCTGATCCGTGATGATCTGATCCGCGCCAGCGAAACCGCCGGCCCCGTCCAAATCCACCCAACCGTCTAGGCGAGCTGCCATAGAAGAGGTCACCGTGATGGTCGCCATTTGGCCGCGAACCAACATGGTGTCGAAGGTGACACCGTCCTCATCGTCGATGCAGTCACCAATGCGGCTAGCGCCGAGGCCGAGGTCGTCTCCATCGGCCAACGGTGAGGGCTGGCCATCGAGGTCCGTGTCGACACAACTCCCTAGGTAAAGCTCGACCGCAGGATTGGTCTGGTGGGAGGGGCCCGCTGATCCGATGAGGGTGCCGTAGGGAAGGTCCGGGGCGTCGCCGAGATCCGCGCCGGTAACCTGGAGAAGATAGTCCTCCACTTCTCCGTCCGGGGAAAGTCCGATGGGGCCGTCACCCCCCGCTGTGGAACAGCGAAAGCGGGCGTAAGTGAAACCGGGAACCGCAGTTCCGGGCACTGCTAGGGCAGGGAACGCTCCCGCCGCAACGTCGGTCACGACCTTTTCAGGGGCGAAGTCATCGAATTCACCATCTCGGTTCCAGTCGATCCATCCGCTGATCAGGCAAGGGACCGGGCTGGACGACGTCAGAGTCAGATCGTAGGTTCCGCCCATGGCCAGCACCAGGGTGCTGAAAGCGACTCCGTCTTCGTCGTCACCGGCATCCGAGCAGCTGCCGAGGGTGATGGTCAGGGCACCGCCGGAGTCGTCGGCGTCAGAGGTGAAATTTTGTTGTTGGCCGTCGTCGGAATCGACACACCTTCCCAAGTAGGGCCCCATGGGATCGAGTAAGCCATGGAAAGCACCACCGTCGAGGGCGACGGTTTGGTAGTTCCCTTGGGCGGTACCCGCTCCGGAGTCCGGAGCGTCTCCAAAGTCGAAGCTGGTAACTATTCCGGGGATGAAACCAAAGTCCAGAGCGAAGTGAATGTCGCCGTCGGCTTCCAAGTCGTCGTCGGCGTCCACCGTGGGCTCGGAGCCTACGGCCAGGGTTACCGCTTGGCTTATCACCGAGGTGGCTGCTGGGTCACCGCTGTCGTCATTGTCTTGATCGTCGTCAGGATCCGGGGTCGGTTCGTTGCCGGTAACGGTGACCGCCTGCATGCCCGGGGGAACACAAGTTCCTTGAAAAGGGCCGTTGACGACGAAATTGGAGGAGTCCACCTCGACGATGTAGTCCCCGGCGGGGAGATTGTCGAAGCGGTAGCGGCCAGCCTTGCCTGCCAGCACGGAGGTCATGGTGGAACCAAAGAACTCGTTGACTTGCGGCAGACCGTCCCCACTGGCATCCAAGTAGAGGTTGAGGAGCACGCCGTTGATGGGCGCCTCGGGAACCAGCGGATCGTAGATGCCGTCATTGTCTCCGGCGGCATCGATGACACCGTTGCCGTCGTCGTCGCACCAGACCAGGTTACCCAGGCTGAGGGTGCCCGACTGAGGCACCAGACCTGCATCCAGGGTGGGGTTGTGTTCCCCTGGCGTCAGGGTGACCACCGGGGTGGTGCCGTTGCCCGTGTTGGCGTCGGAGTCGACCGTGTCGTTGCCTCCGGCGTTACGAGTGGTGAAACCCGTTGCCGTTGGCGGCAGCATGAACTGGACAAAGTAGGGCGTACCGGGAATCAGGTCTTCGAAGAGGTAGAACCCGGGATTGCCGAATTCATCGTTGGCCGTGACGGTGATCTGAAGGGGCACGCCATCCTGGCCACCGGGTTCCGGAGTTCCATCGCCGTCGTCGACGAAGAGCTTCACCGCGACCCCGTTGACGCCGTTGGTGGACGCTTCGTTTTGGACTCCGTCGCCGTCGGTGTCGAACCAGACGTAGTTGCCGAGGGAAGCCGTGACGGGAGCCAGAAGCCCCATGTCGATGTCCGGGTTGTTCTCCGACGGCCCAAGGGTCACGACGTCGGTGCAAGCGGACTCGGGATCCGCGTCGGAGTCGAGGGCTTCGTCAGTGGGGTTGTCCTGGACGGTCACCTCGAAGTTGGCCGGGGGGGTGAATTGAACGTAATAGTTCCCGGGTGTTAGGGCGCTGAATTTGTACCAGCCGGGATTGCCGAGGGCATCGTCGGCGGTGATGCTGGAGAGCACCAGGATGTCGTCGCCGGTTCGCGGTAGACCGTCCGGTCCCGGATTGAAGAGTTGGACCGGCACATCGTTGACGCCGGCCTCGCCGATTTCTTGGAGGCCGTTGCCGTCGCCATCGAGCCAGACGAAGTTGCCGAGCATGGCGTCGTTAGGGGCGATGGGGGAGCAGGTGGCGTCGATCCCTACTTTGTTGGGCTCAGCGCTCAAGAAACCGCCATCGTCCTGTCGGTTCGCCCCGAAGGCGAAGGAGTTAAAGGCTTCGCTGCCGTCGATGGGAGCATCCGCCGGCAGAACCATGCGCCACTCGAAGGTGAGCAGGTCGAGGGGATTGAGCACTCGGCCCGTGAATTCCACCTTGATGGCTTGAGCAGCGGTGATGGGAGTCGGCGGAATGGTCGTCCAATTGGGGGCGTCACAGCCACTGGTGGGGCCACCGACCTCCGGTCGACAGGGGTTGCCGGACAGGCTGTAGAACACCGTGCCTCCCGGTGGTGGGGAGATGGGCTCGATGAGCAGAGGCCGGAACAGGCTCAACCGAGGGGTTGGATCTTTGACGCCGGTGTCGCCGACAAAAGGAAAGATATCGACGATGACGAAGTTCTCCATGGGCACCGTTTGCACATTTTGAATTTCGACTTGCCAATCTACGACACCACCCGGTAGAGACGTTCCCGGAGCGAAGGTCACGTCGAGGAAGGCTCGGTCGCACTGTCCTCGAACCAGTTTTCGGGAAGAAACCTGCGCGACGGCTCCGATGGCGATGTCCTCGGAGGCGGTGCACAGTCGGTCGGTGGAATCCCCGTCGCCATCCAAATCCCCGATATCTACAGTGCCGGCTGGATCACCGACAGCGCATTCTTGGGCGGTGGGCCCGCCGGGGAAGGTCATTCCCATCTCGTTGGTCAGGTTGCCGAAGGTGACCCCCAACAACACCTCGGTATCGAAACTGACCGACACGGTCTCGCTGGGGTCCAGGTCGCCGGAGAGGGTCCAACGCAGCAGGGTTCTGCCGGTACCGTTGTAGTTGTCGATGGCTTCGAAGGTCGAGAGCGAGACCCCGGTTGTGCCACCGGCGAAGCTCTCGCTGCCGCTCTGAAACTCCAGGGCTGCGGGCAGCAAGTCGGTGAGGATGACTCCCGTCGCCGGATCGTTGGCGAGGGGATCATTGGAAGCTTCCAAGGTGAAGCTGGCGGTATCGCCGGGGAAATAGGGGCCGGTAGAAGTTTCGATCTTCTGAGGTCTCAGATAGACATAGGAGCCGTTGACGTCCAAGGGGCTGTTGCCGGTCTCTCCCCCTGTAGGAGGCGGTACAACGCCTCCACAGGGGCTCGGATCTGTCGGCGTGGCGGTCCAGCTAGAAGAGACGTGATTGTCGATGGTGGTGCCTTCCGGAAAGCCGATGTTGACCACTGCATCGACGCTCGCGGGAGCGGTTGGAGACATACCTGCCGGAGCACCGCCATTGAATACCCACTCGATCCGAATGGCCCGTTCGCCGGGCATGAGGGTGCCACCGGTGAGATCGAGGGTGGTGTTGGTCGAGCCGTCAGGGGAGGTTATCGACGGGGTGGAACCCATGTCACCGAGGACATTGATGGTCACACTGGTTGGAGGCGGACTGTAAGTGCCGGTGGAAACGGCGGTGATGTCGATGCCGGGGTCGATGTCGGCGCCGGCGCCATCCCCATCGTCGATCACCGAGAGGGTGTCGAGGTCGAGATTGCCGCTGTTGGCAATGGTGACGTTGTAGGCGAAAGCCTGGCCTTCCGCCGGCGGCAAGCCAGCGGGGCGGCCGTCGGCAAAGGCCTTGGAAACCGTCGTGCCAGTGGTTTCTTCAAAAACCTGCAGAGTGTCCAAAAAGTCGAGAGGGCCGAAACTCTCCAGGGTTGGGTCCACCGGCATATCCAGAACATCGACAAGAGCTTCGGCGGTTGCGGTGACAACTTGGCCATCATTAAAAGGTGGTTGGGGAAAGTTGAGCTCTACACTGACTGTGAGGGCACCTCCCACCGGAACAGCTCCAAGGTTGTTCCAAGTAACCGTATTGGCCCCCCCATCAAAAATGCCTCCGTCCATGGGGACGACCATGTCGACACCTAAGGGAAGGGTGAGGATGAGCGTGTCGACATCGACGAAGTCGAGACTTCCGTTGGCGCTGCCCGGGCCGATGGTGACCTGGTAGGTACTGGGAAAGGCTCCCGGGGGGCCAGGGGATTGGCAGCTGTCCAGAAAGGCGTCCTGGAGACTCACATCCAGCTCCGCCAGGGGGTCTGCAATAGCGGTTACCGGTGGCAGGTCCGCCATCTGATCTATCAAGGGCGGGTCACCCATGGACATCGCCGCGTCCGTGTTCATCGTGGTGGTGGTGCCATCTGGAGTCGAGCCGTTGGGGAACCGAACCGTGATGTCCAGGTCGCCAGTGTTTCCGGCGGTCACCACAGGTTGGAAGGTGAAGGTCACAGTGCCGCCGGTGGGCGAGCCATCGTGAACTCCGGAAGCCACGTCGCCGGGAGGAAAGAAGGGGGAGAGAAACTCCACCTCCGGGGGAAGATCGACGGTCACGGTGGCATTCATGCAGTCGCCGACCACCAAATTACAGGAGTACGTGACTCGGTAGCGGAAAGCCTGGCCCGTGGGCACCGTGCTGCCCGGAGCATCGAGCAACGAGGTTGTGATGCTGACCTCTTGAGCGAAGGTCGGTACCGCCAGAGAGAAGAAAGAAGCGAAGCAGAGGATCGCGAGGCTCAGGAGTCGAGCCCAACCAGGTTTTCCGTGTGCAGCGATTGCCCGCCCCGTCCCAACGCGATGAAACATAGTTGATCTCCTCTACCGGCGCTGGAGACGAGGCTTCTCCTCTGCCTCCAGCCGAGCCAGGTCCTGTTGAATCTCAGGAAATAATCAAACGTATTCAAGTCGAATGAGGGGAGGGTAGGAGTTTGTCCTACCGCCTCGTAGGAGGTCAAATAGGGTGACCTGAATTTTAGAAGATGCGTCCCTGCGGACTTCTTTGCGTTTCCAGGGTGCTGGATCTACCGTCTACGGCCTTCCCCTGGGCGAAGAAAGGGAAGAGGAGAGGACGTTTTTCTTCGATGACTTCACTCTTTCCAGCCTTCGAGGGAGAGGAGGAAAAGGGGCTCCCGGTGGTCCTCACTGCGGCCCTCACTGCGGCCCTCGAGGGTGTGCTCCGTTGCCGGGCGGAGACTTTACCCGGGGTGGCTAAGTTTCAATCTTAGAGCTGATCTCCGCTTCGGGGAAGGGAGAGAGGCTGCCGTCTAGGTGGACGTCCAACTGGGGGAAAGCAATGGTGATTCCTGCCTCCTTGAAGGCCCACCAAATGGCTTCTCGGAGGTCCGACCGTCCAGACCGGCTCAGCCAAGGGTCGTCCACCCAGACGGAGGCTTCGAAAATGACCGAAGAATTTGCAAAATCCCTCAGCAAGATCACTGGATCCTTCGTTTGGGTACGCCAGGAGAGGCTCCGGCAGGCACTATCCAGAGTGGCCTTGACGAGGTTCAGATCCGACTCGTAGGCCACACCGACCGAGACCCGGAGTCGGTAGAGGCGGTCCCGGAGAGTGAAATTCTTGACCGTCGACTGGACTAATTGGGAGTTGGGGATGACCAGATTCTCATCGTCCAAGGTGCGCACCACTGTCGCTCGGATTCGCATATCCGTGACTCGCACCATGTTGCCGTCCACTTCGAGTAAGTCGCCTGGCTTGATGACCCGTTCGCCGAGCAGGATGATGCCGGAGACAAAGTTCGCTACGACGTTCTGCATGGCGAAACCCAGGGCGACGGCGAAGAGGGCACCAGCAGCGAACAGAGCGCTCAGGTTGATGCCCACCGTATGGAGGCCGATGCTGAGGCCGAGGATGAGAACCAGGTAGCGCAGCAGCCTACTGAGCACTCCCACGGTGCCGGCGTCCAGGCTGTCTCGACGGGAGAGAAGCCGTTCGACGGCCCGTTGCAGAAAGCTGGCGAGCCAGAGAGTGCTCAGAACGATGACCAGGAACAGCAGCAGCGTCGCGCCGGTGATGGGAGTGCCAGCTACCTGAAAAAGCTCGCTGCTGAGGCCATCTCGGATGCGCTGAAGAAGCTCGCTTCTATTCACTTTTGACCATCCGTCCCGGTCTTGGAAACCCGGCCCTCAATTCGTTGGGGGGAGCTCCAGTCGCACAACTACCGGATCGTGATCACTGGAGCTCGAGCTAGCGGAGACGTCTGCATTGACATGGACTATATCGATCTCCGGAGCGGCGTTGACCACCAGGTTGGGGCTGATCAGGATGTGATCCAGAAGCTGCGAGTTTCCCTGGTAGTTAAAGCTGTATCGGTCCGTGATGGGAACCCATTCCATCAGGTTGGTCAGGGACATCTGCGATTCTCCCACCGTGGTCAGCTGCGCCAGGGGTGGGCGGAACTCGTGCTCGTTCATGTCTCCCAACACGATCACGTTGGCGGCTGGTTCGGCGGCAAGAATTTTGTCGGTAAAGCTTTGGATGAGGCGAGCCTGTTGCAAGCGTTGTGGCTCTGTCCGGGCCACTGGAGGTTGACGGGACCCAAAAACAGCATCGTCCCCTCCTTTTGATTTTAGATGGGCAACCACCACGAATATTCGGTGCCCTTGGAAGGCAAGCTCTGCGGCGAGAGGCTTGCGGCTGGGGGCAAACCCGAGGGTGCTATCCCCGACGAAAGCCGGGGCCTTTGGGGCGAGGCGACCGGGGCTCAAGGAGAGCTGTGGGTAGCCGTCTTGAACCACGATCTCCGCTGGGTCTTGAGCTGTTGCCTCGCCTCGGTCAAAGAAGGCGATTCGGGCTGGGTTGAAGAGTAGAGCGACGCGGATATTGCTTCCCGGCTGTCCGCCTTCCGCGCCGTTCTCCGGATCGATCTGTCGATAGAGATAGGTCGGTCCTCCGGCTGCCGCTATGGCGTTGAGCAGACGGGTCAAGGTCTCGTTAGCGGTGACGACGCCATCGTCAGCGGGACCGGAGTCGTCCTGGATCTCCTGGAGCCCCAGCAGATCAGGGCTTGCTAGATCCTCGACGATGGTGCGAGCAAGCTCCTCGAACACGCTAGCATCGTCTTGGGCGTCGAGGTTCAGGACGTTGAAGGTTGCCGCAGTGAGGTGGTTTTCGTCCGCTTTCAAGGTAGTCCTATCCGGGCTCGGAGAGCTGCGAACGATCGGGGGTAAGGGGCCCGTGGGGAGGATCCGGTAGGTGCCGTACTCATAGCTGACCACTCCCGTCAAGGGAGCCGAGAACCGGTCTCCCACGTGAAGAGAAGGAGCTTCTCCCAGCAGGCGACTATCCACCATGAGTCGTTCCGGGTTGACATCCTTTGCCTCCAGAAGCAACCCGCCCCGAGGGGTTCGAGTCGATGCTCCTGGGCCAGCGCCACTGACTACGGTGAAAGTACCGTAGGAGTCGGTGGGGCCCACTACGACCGCTTCGCGAACTTCGACCCGCATTCCTTCCAGGCTCTCGAAGAAGTCGAGGGGATCCTCCTGGGGCTCGTAGCGAGTCATTCCGTCGTCGTCGACGATGCCTGAAGGAATGGCTCGCCCTCCGACTCCGATAACGGCTGCCGGGGGCAGAACGTTGCCTCGCGTAAGGGTATCGATGCGAGACGCGTCCAAGATGGTTGTACTCAGGCGGCCCTCCGAGCCTCTTTCCTGAATTCTGCCACCAACCCGAACCTGGTCGCCGATTTTGAGGTCTACCTCGAGGCCTTGGGGCGACACGAAGATCCCGTTCGGGCTTCTCTCGCTATTGGAAGACTCGGGTCCCTGGATCCAAAACCCTCCCGGTTCCCTGTTCTCGACGGCGGTAACGATGCCGCGGATGTCGAGGAGCAGAGAATCCTCCATCGCTGTGCTGTGCCCGCTACCGTGAAGCTCCGGAAGGCTCGTCGAGCCGGAAGAGACAGCGAAAGCCAAGAAGAGATTCTTCTGCTCGTCGCTGAAGTTGTCGTCGCTGATGAAGAGCAGGGTCTTACGGCCATCGGGTAGATCTGGGCCGAAGGTCATTCCCTCGATGTTGTCCAAGGGAATGTTCAGATCAGCGAAATCGAAGAGAAGTTCTTTGCGCACCGGGCGGATGCTGAGGGGGTCTACTTGAAACCGCTCGCTAATGTCGTCGGCGTCATCCAGGGCCACATTGTAGAGAGCTACGGTGTGACCGACACCTGCGGAATAAGCCCTTTCCAGGGCGAGGAGTCGGTTTGAAGAGATTGCGATGAGCTCGACCAGACCTCGGGTCTGGAGTCCTCCTGGGGGGACCGATTCTGCGTTTACCGGTTCGACCCAATAGAGATACTCATTGACCAACTTCCGCCGCGCCAAGTCGAATCTGAGAATTCGGCTCGGGCTCGCCACGGAGAGGTCGGCTTTGGGGCCGTCTTGGATCAGACCATTCTCGGTAGCGGTAAAGAGAAAAGCCCCGTCCGGAGTGAGGGCCAGACTCTCGAATCCCAGGTTGTGGTAGATACCCGAGTTTTCACCCCGGGTCGGTCGAAATCGCCGGGGAATCGGTAGGCGGCCCAGGGAGGTTCCATTGGAGGAAAACTCTCGCACAAAGGGAGGTTCCTGCTCCCGGGCGAAGCCTTCCGAGGAAATAAAGAGAGAACCTGAGGGAGCCAAAGCGATGCCTTCCGCATCGATGGTCAGGGGGCGAAACAGTCTGTCGCCCTCATCCTGGAGACGGGTGACACCGGTGATGGATACGCCCCCGGGAGCAAGCCTTCCATCCTCTAGACCGATCCGCAAGGAGTAGAAACGAGCTGGTGCCCGCTCGCTGCGGTCGTCGCTAATGGCGAAGTAGAGGTTTGCGGATGGGTAGTAGACGATGCCAGAAAGACCTCCGACTCGAGTGTCATCGAAGTCCATGGCCGTAGGCAGGGTAGCGCTGCCGAGGAAGTCCATGCGGTCGAGGCTTTGGCTGTGGCCAGGCGAGGCCAAGAGCCACACCCCTACTAGGAGCCACGAGAAACGGGCGAGATTTCCGGTCACTTTTATCCCCATCGGATTCCTATTCAGATTATGGATAGAAGTATCCCATGTCTGCTGGGGTTTTTCACGGCGGGTCAATTCCATTTTTCTCGAGCAGGCGTCTCCTGAATCGCATGGCCATAGAAAACAGCGTTCAAATAGAGCTTGTTGGTGCCGAACCAATAACCACGGAAGTTGGGATTGTCGGCGAAGAGAATTACCGCTCCCTTCCCTTGCCGATGGACCACGGCGCTGGGAGTTCCGGCGATTTTTTCTAGGTTCTCCGGCGAAGAAAAACCGGCGAGCAAGGGAGAGGAACTGTAGAAAAAGAGGTTTTCAAAGGGATTGGAGCTCGCTGTTAGCACTTTGTTGCTGTTACGGAAAACCGGTAGGTGAGTTTGCTGATAGCCGAACGCTAGGGGGTGGCTGAGGTCTAGCTCTACCTCGAAGGCGGCACCGGAGATGCGCTGCGCTTGGCGTTGAACCTCGAACTCCGCATAGGGCGTTCGGGGAGCCGGAGGTTCTTTGGGGTCCGCCGTTGTCATCGTGGCCGATTCAGAGGAGCCGGTTTCCGAGGGCTCTTCTTGCGGAGGCTGAAGGTTTTTCTCGGCCCATTGGGCGGCTCGTTTGCTGGCGATGACAATGCCACCCCGCTCGATCCAGGCGGAGAGCTTTTGCACTGTCTTTTCGGTCAAATCCTTGTAGTCACCATTGACCATGAGGAGGTGGCTGAAGGCATTCAGATCCAGAGTCTCCAGCTTTGTTTTTTCCACCAGGGGTAGCTCGACACCGAATCGGTAGTCCAACAAATGCCAGACCTCTCCCGCTTCATAGGGGGAGATGCCAGAGCCAACCAGGAGAAATGGCTTTGGCTGACGCAGGGGCTTTAGGTTGGGGCTGCCCAGATCGATTCCCGACGGAGTCAGGCCGGTAGACACCTGATGGATGGCCAGGGAATCCTTGGCGGCGCTGGTGCGTAGCAAGGCCACGAGGCCACCGGCTTCGTTGGCGGGTGGGGCAGGAACCACCAGAGTACCGTAGTTGAAAGCTTGAACTCCGTCTTCGACCTCCGCCTCGAAGGGACGAGTTGACACCATGGGGCGGAAGCCGTTGGCGAGCAGGCGGTAAGCGGTGCGGTGAACATAGTAGTTAGAGCCTTCGATCAGGAAAGCATAGGCGGAGTCTGCATTGGCGCTGGAGAAAGCTCCCGGGGCTGATTTGGGAGGAGCCAGCGGTTCGCCTAGAGAGAGGGTCGCCAAGGTCTTCCGGGGTAGGGCTGCCCAGCGAGCACCAAAGGCCAGGGGGAGATTCCAAGTCGACACATCGTAGAAGGTAGAGTCAGCGAACTCTTTGCGGATTTCGAATAGAGATTTCGCCAAGCGGTACCCCTCTTGGTCCGCTGGAACGACAAAAGCCGAAGCGGCCTCAAAAGCTTCATCTGCGACTTCGAGATCGCGGCTGAGGGCATGAACCTGGAGACCATGGCGGGCGAGTATCTCGCGTAGGTGATAGCCCCGGGCCGGGTCACCGGAGGTCTCGAACACCCAACCTCCCTGGGGGTCGTTGCGTCCTTCGGTACGGGCGCTCTCGAAGAATTGCTTTTGGTAGGCCCGCAGGTCGTCTCTCAACTCATCCGCTGCCTTCACCATGGAAAGAGAAGTGAGGAAGTGGTTCTTGACCCCCTCCGAGAAGTTTCGAACACCATAAGGGGTCTCGTGACGGTGGCCGCGGGCGCTGCCCTGCTCGAACAGCACGCCGATGCCGCCGGTGAGGTCCGGGTAGGTAGAGCCTTTCCCCGGGTAGAAGTCGTCAAAGCTCTCCTCACTGAAGTAGAGGGCCTTGTCTTGGTTCAGGGCAGCTGCATGGTAGGTGGCGATACGCCGGGTGAGCTCGAGATTGGCAGGTGGCGAAAGAGGGTTGACCCGCTGAGGCACCCCGGGCTGGAAGAAGTAGGTGCGATCCGAACCCATCTCGTGATAGTCGCCCAAGAGGTGAGGCCGCCAGGCTCGCAGGGTACGTAGACGGGCTTGAGACTCGGGATGTTGTTGCAGCAGCCAGTCCCGATTCAAGTCGAACCAGTAATGGTTGGTGCGTCCTCCCGGCCATACTTGTTGATGTTCTCGATGAAGGGTTGCGGCCGCGGGTTGCTTGCCGCGATGCCCATTGGCCCATTGGGCGAAACGACCCATCCCATCCGGGTTGAGGCTCGGGTCGATGAGAATGATGGACCGATCCAGTAGCCGATCCATGGCCGGCCCTTGTCCGGCAGCTAGGTGGTAGGCCATGAGCATGGAAGCGTTGGAGCCGCTGGCCTCATCGCCGTGAATGCTATAGCCCAGCCACACCACCACCGGTCCGTCTTCCTCGTCGACTCGTTCCACGTGGCGACGGCGGATCTCGTCCAGGCGCTGGTGATTGGCGGGGGAGGTGATGGTCAGCAACGCTTGTAGCCGCCCTTCGTGGGTCCTCCCTTGGATGCTCAAGGCGACCCGATTCGAGGATCCGGCCAAGGCTTCCATGTAACGCACCAGCTGATCGTGGCGAGCGTGCCACTCACCGACCTCGAAGCCCAGTACGGAAGCAGGCTTCGGGATCCCTTCATCGTAGGAAGTTTCTGCGGGAAGGTAGTCCCGCAACTCAACCGCCTCGACCCTATTCAAAGGCAGAGTCGCCAGCAGTCCCAGTACGAGCCCGAAAGAGAGCAGTCGTCCCAACATCGTCTTCGATCCCCCAGAAGAGTGAAGAGCAAATGGTAACAGCAATCGGTCCAGGTTCCTGGGCTTCCGGTCCTAGAAGAGCGGAAGCGGACCTTCTTCGCTATAACGAGTTCCTAGAGTGAACCCCAAGTTTCCAGTGCGATGGGTGCCGCGGGTTTCTAGGGAGAGAGCCGTGGTCCAGGAAAGGTGAAAGGAGTGGGGCCTAGTTCGAGGGGCTAACCATCCAACGCCAGAAGGCATTTTGGGGCCTCCTCCGTCGGGGCGCCCTGGTCCAGTTTTCTCGAGAGTCACCCGGGCGGTGAGGCCATCGCTGAGAAGGCTCGGTGCCGTTTCCGGGTACCGGGCTGGGGGCGCGGCTACTTCTTCTTTCGAGCCGTCGATTTACGTCTCTTGGGGGCTTTGCCTCGGTCGGCGAGAAGGGCTGCAGCGGCTTCGGTAGTGAAGGTTTCCGGGTCGGTTCCTTTGGGCAGGGAAGCATTGAGCTCACCATTGGTGATGTAGGGTCCATAGCGGCCATCGAGGAGCTCGATGGCGGGGCTCTTGCCAACGGCGGGGAATTCCTTCAGGACGGTACGGGCAGCGCGACCACGGGCGGCTTTGGGCTGGGCCAGCAGTTCCAGGGCGCGATCTAGGCCCACGGTGTAGACGTCGTCTTCCTTCTTGAGAGAGCGAGTGTCTTTGCCGCATTTGATGAAGGGGCCGAAGCGGCCTGAGGCGGCGACCACCTCCTCTTTGTTCTCAGGGTGAACTCCGAGGGTGCGGGGTAGGGACAGCCAGAGCAGAGCCGACTCCAGGTTGACCTCTTCTTCGCTCACTCCCTTGGGGAGGGATGCGCGCTTCGGCTTCGGTGCCTTGGTCCCCTTTTCTGGCGACTCGCCCAATTGCACGTAGGGCCCGAAGCGGCCCCGAGCCAAGAGTACGGGAAGCTCGGTAGCGGGGTCCGTTCCCACTCTCCGGGCGCCCTCCTTGGCCTGATCCAATAGCTTGATCGCCTCATCGAGATCCAGATCCGCGGGAGCGATGTCTTCGGCCAGGGATGCCGCCAGGCGCTCCCCCTCCTCCGTTTCCAATTGGAGGTAGGGGCCGAATCGCCCGACTTTGACGATGATCGGCCGCCCTGATTTGGGGTGGTCGCCAATGTGGATGCTGGGGTATTCGATCTTCTCCTGCTGACTGTCGATCTGCCCTTGAAGACCTTCTCGTTCCTCACCTTCACCGAAATAAAACTGGTGCAGGTGAGTCTTCCAATCCAGGCTACCTTCGGCGATATCGTCCAGTTGTTGCTCCATGCGAGCCGTGAAATCGGTATTCACGTAGTCGCCGAAATGAGCCTCCAGAAGCTTGGTGACGGCGTAGGCCGTAAAGGTGGGAACCAGGGCATTGCCCTGTTTGAAGACGTAGCCACGGTTTTGGATGGTGTCAATGATGGAAGCGTAGGTCGAAGGTCGACCGATACCCTCGGCCTCGAGCTTCTTGACCAGACTCGCTTCCGTGTACCGGGCCGGAGGAGACGTTTCGTGACCCTTTGGATCCACCTGGGTGGGATTGCAGTCAGCACCCTGGCTGAGGGCCGGCAGAATCACTTCCCGATCCGCCAAATCGGCACTAGGGTCATCGGATCCCTCGACGTAGGCCCGCAAGAAACCGGGGAATTGGATGGTGGTGCCGGTGGCCGAGAAGGTTCCCTTCCCTTTGCCTCCAGGGCCTGCTGGCGCGGTGATCTCCACCGAGGTCCGGAGAAGCCGGGCATCGGACATCTGGCTGGCAACTGTTCGCTTCCAAATCAATTCGTAGAGCTTTAGCTCATCGCTGGACAGGAAGCGACTCACCTGCTCCGGAGTGCGGGAGATCTCCGTGGGCCGAATCGCCTCATGGGCCTCTTGGGCGCCCTTGGCTTTGGTGGTGTAGACCCGAGGTCCACCGGTGAAGGCGTCCCCATAGCGTTCTCGAATCATCGTCGCTGCGTCACCGAGAGCTTTGTTAGACAAGGTGACTGAGTCCGTCCGCATGTAGGTGATCAGACCTTCCCGTTCGCCGCTGAGCTCGATGCCCTCGTAGAGGCGTTGAGCGACCCGCATGGTGTGGCGGGCAGCGAAGCGCAACTTGCGATTGGCCTCCTGTTGCAAGGAAGAAGTGGTGAAGGGGGGAGCGGGGCGGCGTTTCTGGGGTTTCTCTTCCACCGAGGAGATGGTCCAGGGCTTCTGCCATCCGTCGATTGCTTTCTCCACCTCAGCCTGGGTCCGGAGCCACAGAACAGAAGATTTCTCGTTGAGTCGGCCCGATTCGGGATCGAAATCCTTGCCGGTGGCGAGGCGTTGGCCATCTAGGCGGACCAATTTGCCCGTGAAGCTCTGGCCGTCTTTGCTGAATTGGGCTTCTGCGCTCCAGTAACCGGCAGCCTGAAATCGCCGACGATCTCGTTCCCGCATGACGCACAGGCGCACCGCAACACTCTGAACCCGGCCCGCCGAGAGTCCCGAACGGACTTTTTTCCACAGCACCGGAGAGAGTTGGTAGCCGAACAGGCGGTCGAGGATCCTTCGGCTCTCCTGAGCCCGCACCAGGTTGACGTCGATTTCCCGAGGTTTGTTGATCGCGGCGTGAATGGCCTCGTCGGTGATTTCGTGGAAGGCGATGCGCCGTACCGGTACCTTGGGTTTCAGGACCTCCAGCACATGCCAGGAGATACTTTCGCCTTCGCGGTCTTCATCCGTAGCGAGGAGGAGCTCGTCGGCTCCTTTGAGGGCATCCTTGAGTTTCTTGATGTGCTTTTTCTTGTCGCTCGGGATGACATAGATGGGGTCGAAGTCTTGATCCACGTTGACGCCCAGCCGCGCCCAGGATTCCTTCTTGATTTTCTCGGGGATCTGATCCGCTTTTTCGGGAAGATCACGCACATGGCCATAGCTTGCTTCTACGGCATAGCTGGCACCAAGAATTCTGGAGATGGTTTTGGCTTTTGCCGGCGACTCTACGATGACCAATGAGCTCATGAATCTCTATCCTGAACGCTAAGACCTACTCTCTGGAGAATAGGCGAGGACCCTGGAATTCGCCTGTCTGGCTGTCGCAATCCGCAGCTTCGAGCCCGAATTGGAGACCAAAAAGACGATACGAGGTTCAAGAGCATGGTCAAAAAAATCCTGTAGGTCAACCATCTTCCCGAAACCGGTGGCCGTCAACGAACCTCCTATCCGGATAGGATGGTCGCCACCGCGAGACTCGCAACCCTTGGGAAAGGAGCCCATCTTGACTGGGAAAGAAGCTGCCGATCACGCCCCTCCGAGCAGTCCTTCTTCGGCACGGCACCGCCAGGCTGCAAAGGGAAAAGTGGCCACCTGTGGAGTGTTGACGGTGAGCGATAGCCGAACTCGGGAAACCGATACCGGGGGGCAACTGATCTCAAAGGAGCTGGAAGCTGCCGGCCATGCCGTCGTGGTTCGGGACATCGTTCCGGATGATCCCGCCGAGATCGATGGATTGTTGCGACGATGGTTGGATCGCGATGATCTACAAGTGGTGCTCACTACCGGAGGTACCGGAATTTCCAGCCGGGACACCACCATAGAAGTGGTCGCCTCTCTCCTCGACAAGCAGCTGACTGGCTTTGGCGAGCTCTTCCGCATGTTGAGTTTCGAGCAGGTGGGAAGTGCCGCCATGCTGAGCCGAGCCCTGGCTGGTCTTTCCGGAGAGACCTTTCTATTCGCCATGCCCGGCTCTCCCAAAGCTGTTGGTTTAGCCCTTCACCGGTTGATTCTTCCGGAGTTACCGCATCTTCTCTGGGAGCGAAGTCGTTGATTTCATGAGGCTGCTAGACTCCATCGATCCTGATTGGGCCAACCCCTGGAGGTAGCGGAAGGTTGTCTGGCAGAGCCTCCCGAAGAGATCCCTGGAGGGCTCCCCGGGTACCGTCGCGATAATTTGATTGTTGGGAGAGACGATGAAGAAGAAACAAAAGCCCCTCCTTTCTCCGTTTCAAGAGTTTGTTCGCAAAGAGAGCTTCGGGGGCATGCTGCTGGTGATCTGTGCCGCTGTGGCTTTCGCCTGGGCCAACTCTCCTTGGCGAGACTCCTACGAGCTCATGAAGGAGACAACTTTTGGGCTTCATTTGGGAGACTTCTTTCATCTCGAAAAAGACCTGATTCATTGGGTAAACGATGGCCTGATGGCGGTCTTTTTCCTCTTGGTCGGCCTGGAGATCAAGCGCGAGTTGGCGGTCGGTGAGCTCAAAGATCGGCGGGCCGCTGCTCTCCCGATCTTTGCAGCCATCGGAGGCATGGTCGTGCCGGCGACGGTCTATGCCTTGCTGAATCAGGGTTCAGAGGCCCTCCACGGCTGGGCGATTCCGACGGCGACAGATATCGCCTTCGCCTTGGGAATCCTGGCCCTGTTGGGCAAGCGGGTGCCGATAGGCTTGAAGGTATTCCTGACCGCCTTGGCCATCGTGGATGATCTCGGCGCCGTGCTGATCATCGCCTTGTTCTATTCCAAGGGCATCTATCTAGGCATGTTGGGGATCTCCTTGGGAGCTTGGGCTGTCGCAGCGCTGTACAAGAACCGAGGCGGTCGGCGGTTGAGGGTCTTTTTGGTGCTCGGCATAGTGATGTGGTACTTCATGCTCAAGTCGGGCATGCACGCCTCGGTGGCCGGGGTGCTCCTGGCATTTACCATTCCTCGGCGCCGCAAGATGCGTCCCCAGCAAGTGAAAGAGGCCATCGCGACTCTCTTCCAAAGCGAGAAATTTGAAACGGAGGAGGCGGAGCTGGAGCACTTGGAGAGGCTCACCCATGCTGCTCACAGTCCCCTCCATGAGTTGGAGCACAGCCTAACCCCTTGGGTGGCTTTCTTTGTCATGCCGGTGTTCGCCATCTTCAATGCGGGCTTCGAAGTATCTGGCGGCTCCGGTCTCGGTGCGGTGACCGTCGGGGCATTTCTGGGGTTGGTGGTCGGCAAGTTATTTGGCGTTACTGGCGCGGCTTGGCTGGCGGTGCGCAGCGGAGTGGCTCAGCTGCCCCGCGGGGTGACCTGGCCCAGCATGGTCGGTACGGGGCTTTTGGCGGGCATCGGTTTCACCATGTCTTTGTTTATTGCCACATTGGCCTTCAGCGATGCCCAGGCCCTGGATGAGGCGAAGCTGGGAGTTCTCTCCGCCTCGGTGACCGCTGCGCTTCTCGGGTTGGTCATTCTGCACCGAGCCCTGCCGAAGGCGAGTGTGGAATAGCCGCCTTTTCTTGGAAGTCATACCTGGTCAGGCGTAAGGCCAAGATCAGTCGCCGTCTTCCAAAGCGGCGACTCCCGGAAGGGACTTTCCTTCCATGAACTCGAGGCTGGCTCCGCCGCCGGTGGAAATATGACTCATGGCGTTGGCGAGACCGGCTTGGTGAACCGCGGCGGCGCTGTCGCCTCCGCCGATGATGGTAGTCACCCCGTTGCGGGTGAGGCGGCCCAGAGTCTCCGCCAAACCGAACGTACCGGCGGCGAAGGCAGGGAATTCGAAGACCCCCATAGGGCCATTCCACACGACGGTCTTGGAAGACTCGAGGTGCTGGGAGAAATTTTTCAGGGTCGCTGGTCCTACGTCGAGCATGCGCCAACCCTGGGGAATTTGATCCACCGGCACGACCTGGCTCCGGGCCTCGGCGGCAAAGGAGTCTGCAACGACGGCGTCCACTGGCAAATGCAGCCGACTTCCCGCCTGGTCCAAGAGGGTCTTGGCATTGTCGAGGGCATCTTCTTCCACCAAGCTATCCGCCATGTCGTGGCCTTGCGCTGCGAGGAAGGTATTGGCCATCCCGCCGCCGATGAGTAAGGCTTCCACCTTCGGTAGGAGGTTGTCGATGACACCGATCTTGTCTCCTACTTTGGCGCCGCCGAGGATGGCCACAAAGGGCTTTTCGGGGTCCGCGAGAGTCCTTCCCAGGTAGGTGATCTCCTTTTCCATCAGTAGACCAGCGACGGCAGGTTTGAGCCGCTCCGGTACTCCTGCGGTAGACGCATGGGCGCGGTGAGCGGTACCGAAGGCGTCGTTGACGAAAACCTCTCCCAGGGACGCCAGAGCTGCTGCAAAGGCCGGTTCGTTGGCCTTCTCTTGGGGGTGGAAGCGAAGATTCTCCAGTAATAGGATTTCGCCGGCTTTCAAGGACTTGGCGGCGGCTTCGACATCCGGGCCGACGCAGTCATCGAGCTTGCGAACCGGGCGATGGAGAAGCTGTGCCAGGTGAGCGGCCACGGGATCCATCCGCAAAGCCTCGTTGGGTTTGCCCTTGGGTCTGCCCAGGTGACTCATGAGAATCAAGCTAGCCCCCTGATCGAGGAGCCTCTCCAGGGTGGGCAGAGCAGCGCGAATCCGTTGGTCATCGGAAACCTTGCCGTCGTCTAGGGGAACATTGAAGTCCACACGAACCAGGGCTCGAAGGCCCTGGGCGTCGATATCTACAAGGGTCTTTTTCTTCATCGATCAAGCTTCTCCAGAGGCGGTTTCGGGTTGGGTCGAGGTCCAGCGGATCTTTGCCGGGTCCTCATGGGGGATGGCCTTGACTCCCCGGCTATTGGCGGCGAGGGCCTGGAGTAGGTGGAATAGGGTTTCCGTCTCCTCCGGCTGGCCCAAGGCCTGGGCGATCTCTTCGCAAGTGGCACTCCCGGAGAGGCTCGCCAGGAACGGGGTGAGCCGTCGTTGTAAGGAGAGCACGGCTGCGGCAGCTTTTTTGCCCGCCTCAACGCCCGGTTGGTGATAGGCGTTGACTTCAATCAAGCAGGCGTAGAGTCCCACCGCCCGTTCATAGAGGGCAATGAGGACGCCGAGGCTTCTGGCATTCAGCCGTTCCAGGGTCAATGTAATGGAGGGTCGACCCTTCTCGCTGAGGGCCTGCCGGGTGCCCAGGAAGAAACCGCGCAGATAGTCGCCACTCGTGATGCCAGGTTCGACCTCCCAGGGCTCACCACCGTCTTCGAGGACCTGGATGAAGGTGGCAAAGAAGTTGTTGACTCCCTCTCTCAGCTGCTGAACATAGGCATGTTGGTCCGTGGAGCCCTTGTTGCCGTACACCGCGATTCCCTGCTCCACGATGGCTCCGTGGAGGTTCTTTTCTTTGCCGAGGGATTCCATGATCAACTGCTGCAAATACCGACTGAAGGTCACCAGGCGATCCTTGTAGGGCAGGATCACCATGTCTTTCTCACCTCGCCCCTGGGTGGCGAAGTACCACATCAGTGCGAGCAGCGCCGCAGGGTTCTGGCTTATCTGTCGATCTCGGGTCGCCTCGTCACAGGCGGCCGCCCCACCTAGCAGGCCGTCGATATCGAGCCCTTGGAGGGCCGCCGGGAGAAGGCCGACGGCGCTGGTGATACTGGTCCGGCCTCCGACCCAAGACCACATGGGAAAGCGTTCCAGCCAGCCTTCCTCCTGAGCACGGCGATCCAGAGCTGAGCCCTCGCCGGTAATCGCCACGGCATGGGCGCCAAAGGGCAGCTCGAGGGCCTGGAAAGCTCGTCGCGCGACCTCCATCCCGTTGCGGGTCTCTGCGGTGCCCCCAGACTTCGAGATCACTAGGCAGAGAGTTTGGGGCAGAGCTGATCCGATCTGGGCGAGACAGCGGGCCATGCCATCGGGATCCGTATTGTCGAAGAAATGGACACCCAGGGCGTCTTTTCCCGGTTTCCCGAGAGCATCTGCCAGCAGTTGGGGCCCCAGGGCAGAGCCTCCGATGCCGATGACCAAAATTTCCGAAAATCGTTTCCCGGGCTTTGGAACGATCTCGCCTTCATGGACTCGTCGGGCAAAAGTGCGAATCTTCTCGACGGCCTCTGTGATGGCTGTTGAGATCTCCGGGTCAGGAGCATGACCGGGGGATCGCAACCAGTAGTGGCCCACCCGGCGCTCTTCATCCGGGTTGGCAATGGCCCCCTGCTCCAATTGCTCCATGGACCTGAAAGCGTCGGCCATGGCTTCACTCATGGAGGGAAGGAAGTCTTCCGGAAACCCCATCCGGCTGATGTCCAAGGTCAAGCCTAGCTCCTGGCGGTGGCATAGGCTGCTCCTGAAGTGCTGCCAACGCTTGTCACCTTTCATCAACCGTCTCCTCTCGTTTCTTGGCGTGCCGAAGAAGGCGAAAGCTTCCTTCGGCATCATCTTCGGCATCGTCACCGTTCAGAGCTGAATGTTGCGGAAGCCTATCGCAGTGCTGGGGGAGACTGGTCTCGCTTGGCCCGAGCGTGTCGCTTGTCCCTGAGATGTTTCTGCCGAGTCTCCGGCAGCCTCGAGGTCGTCCACCGAATTGAACAGGAGCCGGAGGGTGAACTAGGGAAATTTTCCTCGATTCCCTACTTACGGATGTCGAAGGAAGACCTGGGGGAAGGGGCTAGGAGGGCTTCTCCGTTGGTTTTCATGGGGCTGACCTAAGTAGGCATGGCTCTTGCTCTATAGATTCCCGTGGCTCGGTCTGGGACGTTCCCCTGCTCTTCTCGTCGCTGATCCCCATCCCAGAGCGAGCCACAGTTGAAACTAACTTTCCCCTTAAGGGGGTCCACCGCTTTCTTTTTTTTCCTCTCTGGCCCGTGCCCCGGAGGTTTTTCTTTGATTTTTTTGGACCCGGCCGACGTTGCCCTTCATCCCTCTCCCCCGGTGCCTCAGGAGCACGAGGGGCGCCGATTTTCGGCTTTGGTGGTCTCGGCGGATCGAGAGTTTGCCAAAACCCTGGCTACCACTCTTGCCATCGAGGGCGTCGAGTTCGAGCAGGCGCGAAGCTCTGAAGGCGCTTGGAGGGCGCTGTCCGGCCGGGTCTTTTCTTTGATTGTCGCCGACTTGGATCTCGGCACTCCTCTTATGGGCCTTCTGGCTTTTCTAGGAAAAACCCGTCCTGACACATCTGTGATTGCTCTCGCTAACGAAGGTCGGCGAACCATGGCGGTTCATGCGCTTCGTTTAGGAGCTCTGAGTTACGCCCTAAAACCGGTGCTGCCAGAAGAATTCACTCTCCTGATCGCCCAAGCTCGGCGCCAGGGCCTGTTGGCTCGTCGCCTAGAGACCCTTCGTCTGGAGCAGCTGGCTCTGCGAGCAGATTTGGAAGCGCAGGAAGACGAGCTTTGTAGCAGGGCTCTAGAGATCGCGATACCGCTGAGCAACCTTCTCGAGGCCAGAGGGATCGAAAGTGCGGGCCATTTGCAGCGAATCGGGCTCTATGCGGCCGATCTTGGCTGCGAGTTGGGTTGGCCCACGGGGTCCCTGGAAGAGCTTCGCTTGGCTGCAGAGCTTCACGATCTCGGTAAGATCTGCCTGTCCCAGGAGCTACTGGACAAGTCTGGATCTCTAACCCTCGGAGACCTCCAACAAATGCAGACCCATGCTGAGCTCGGTGCCACTCTGTTCGGTACGGCGGATATTCCGTTCCTCAAGCTCGCCCGAGACATCGCTCTCAGTCACCACGAGCGTTGGGATGGAAAAGGTTATCCCCGGCGCCTCGAAGGCGAAGAAATTCCCCTCTCAGCTCGAATCGTGGCCGTTGTGGATGTCTACGATGCGCTACTTCACCCACGAAGCTACCGTCCGTCCATGGTCGAAGAAGAGGCTTTGGCGTTCATGGCCAGTGAGCGAGGCGCCGCCTTCGATCCCACGGTCTTCGACGCCTTCATGGACGTCCTCCCCCTGCTGCAGGATGTTCGTAGACTGCACATCGAGAACGCCGCCTAGTCTTTGATTGGGTAGCCTCTGATCAGGTCGACGTCGTGGTCTGACTTCGATCCGTCGAATCGGCGCTAACGATCGATCTTGACAGTGCATCTTGACGGCGCATCTCGACGGCGCGGGTCCAACTCCCATTCGATCAGGCACGTATCCGCTAACTTCTGCCAGGTTCCGGTCTAGATGGGGTGCCTCAGAGACACCTCTCACTTCACACCAGGACGCTCCCCTCCAGTTCGGAAGGCTTCAGTGCTGCCCGATAGGTTCTTCACGAACTTCAGCTGGCCCTCCGTAAGCCGGCGCTCCGTCCATAGACGCCGTGGGGACTCGCTCCCAAAGGAGGAGCCGGAAATTACTGCCTCCCTCGATGTGATCTTCGACCCAAAGTGCTCCCCGGTGTCGATCGACGATGTTTCGAGCGATGGCCAAGCCGAGTCCGTTGCCTTGATTGCCCCGCCGGTGAGGGTCCACGCGGTGGAATCGCTGAAAGATTCTCTCTTTGTGGGCATCGGGGACGCCCGGTCCCGAATCCCAAACTTCCACCAGAGCCCCTTCAATGGGCTCCTTCGAGCGGCGGCCGGGCAGGGTGATGGGCAGCTTTTTGAGCTCGCCCGCCGTGAGCTTGGCTAGAGATTGCAGGCGTACTCCGAGGGATCCTCCTCGGGGGGTGAACTTGGCGGCATTGGAGAGGAGATTGGCCATCACCTGGAGCATGGCGGCGGCGGCGCATTCGACGGTCACTGCTTTGGTGGGGATATCCCGCTGTACGGAAACCCCCCGCTCGGCGATCAGGTTCTCCAACTCGTCCAAGGCTGTTTCCAAAACGCTTCCTAGCTCCACAGGGCGAAAGTCTTCCCGTTCCCCTTCCCCTTCGAGTCGGGAAAGATCCAACAGGTTCGAGATCATGGTCGACAAACGCTCACCACAGCGCAGGTTCATGCCAAGGAGGCGTTCCTGCTTCTCGGTCAATTCTCCCGGCAGACGATCGAGAATCAAGCGAGTCGTTTCTTGCATGGAGGCCAAAGGGGCCTTGAGATCATGGGAAACATTGGAGATCAAATCCTTCTTGAGACGGTCCAGATCACTGAGCTTTTCTGCCATGAAGTTGAAATCTTCGGCGAGGGCGACGAACTCCGGGCTGCCGATGGTCTCCACCCGGTGGTTGAAGTCCCCTTTCGAGAGCTCTCGGGTGCCTCGGGTAAGGCGACGAAGGGGGAGCATTACCGAGCGGCCCACGGCGAGGGTTGTGAGCAGGGCAGCGAACAGGCCGGCGAAGGCGGCCACCCGGGCTACCAGCGCTGCCCCTTCGGCCCGCTGGGCGTTCTCTTCGCCCTTCTGATGCAGAGTTTGCTGGGAAATTCGGCGAATCTCCTGAAGTTGATCGACCATCGGGTCGAAGACCAGGGTCAGATCCTCACGAGGGGCCTCTGGGTCGCTTGATTCCTCGTTGAGCAAGATGGTCAGGGTCAACTCAGCTCGCCGCAGATAGCCTACCCAGAGGGAAGAGAAGTCGGAAATGGCCGCCTTTTCTTCCAAGGAAACGTTGAGTTTCTCGTCGGTGAGCCGCACCAGGTCCTCGCCGATTTCGATCCGCAGGGTTGCGATCTTTTCTTCCCAGGCTTGATCGACCTCTCCGGGAGCTCTGCCGGGTAGGTCAGCCAGATCCTGGCCCCGGTGGGTTCCTGCCGCCTCTTCTTTCGCTGGCTTTTCCGGCTCCGAGCTAACCTCGGGAGATGCATCGGAGAGGGAATCTTCAGAGACCGATGCAGCCAGGACTCCCTGATTTTGCAGCTCGCTGAAAACCAGATATTTCTCGGTGGAGTCGCTCAACTGAGAGAGCTTCTTCTCGAGACCCAAGGTTAGGCTACCGACGACCAGAGAGGAGGTAGGGATGGTCTCCAGGTCCTCCTGAAGCCGGTCGATCAAGGTCAGGTGATACCCCACTACTGCCAGCATGACGGCCAGAAGCAGAAGGAAGCCTGCGGCGATGCGGATAGCCAGAGGCATCGTTAGCGAACCCCGTAGGCCTTCAATTTGTTGCGGATAGTTTTGACGTCCAAGCCCAATCGCCTCGCAGCTTCTGCTTTGTTGTTCTTGGTTTGCTCCAAGGTTTTCAGAATCACTTCCTTTTCTGCGTCTGCGAGGCTCGTGCCAGCTGCCAAAACGATGTTGGCGCCGGACGCGGAATCCGGTTTTCGGATGTAGGGGGGCAAGTGAGCCGGTTCGATCCAAGGCCCTTTGGCGAGAACGACGGCCCGCTCCATGACGTTGCGCAGCTCGCGAACATTTCCTGGCCAGGTATAGGTGCGGAGCAGTTCCAGAGTCTCGTCCCGGGGACCCTCCACCCGGGACCCATGTTTGACGTTGAAGTTGTCGGCGAAGTGTTGCACCAGGAGCTCCAGGTCTCGGCCCCGGTCCCGAAGAGGCGGCATGACGAGGGTAAAGACGTTGAGGCGGTAATAGAGATCGCTGCGCAGGCGCCCTTCCTCCACGGCGAGGCGTGGCTCCTGGTTGGTGGCAGCCAGAACTCGGGTATCGAATTGAAATTCTCGGGAGCCGCCGAGGCGGCGGACTCGTCCGTCTTCCAAAACGCGGAGGAGTTTCGGTTGCAAGGAGATGGGCATCTCCGCGACCTCATCGAGGAATAAGGTTCCGCCGTGAGCGAGCTCGAAACAGCCCTGCCGCACTCCTGTAGCTCCGGTGAAGGCTCCTTTCTCGTGACCGAAGATCTCACTCTCCATGAGCTCTCGGGCAATGGCCGCTGCGTTGATGGCGACGAAGGTCTCATCGCTGCGGGGGCTCAGGGCGTGGACCGTTCTCGCGGCGAGCTCCTTACCGGTGCCGCTCTCCCCGGTAATCAGGACCGAGGCCTCGGTAGCGGCAACTTCGCTGATCAGGGAGTAGACCTCGTTCATGGCCTTGCTGGAGCCAACGAATGGGCCGAATCGATTGCGGTCGGCGCCGACCTCTGCCACCCGCTGGCGCGTCTTGCGTTGAGCCAGCAAATCCGCTTCGAGGGCTTCCAGAACAGACTTGAGCTTGGCGGTATCCAGAGGCTTAGTGAGGAAATCCCGAGCGCCTTGCTTCATGGCTTCGACGGCGAGCTCCACGGTACCGTGAGCCGTGATCAGGAGGACGGGGCGTTTGGGGTCCCCCTCCTTGAGTTGTTTCAGTAGATCCAGGCCGGATAGGTCAGGCAGTACGACATCGGAGATCACCAGATCCGGAACCTTTTCCTGTACCTGGCGGCGAGCCTCCTCGCCATCACCGGCAAGATAGACCTCGAAGCCCCATTCCTGGAGTCGCAGCTCCAAGACTTCTCTCATGGCTTCTTCGTCGTCGACGACCAGAACTCGATTCGCTTGCGATTTTGCCACGGCTCACTCCTCCGCCTATGCGGATGATTCTATGGTAGATGGGAGGATACACGGAGTTTGGCAGCGGTGGCAGGCTGGGGAAGGCAAGGGAGTTGGCCGTTTCAGGTTCCGCAAGAGGAAGCTCGCTCTTCTCAGAGCTGACTTTTCTCGTCTTCGTCCACTCACCGCCTCTCCTATGGGAGCGGTGAGAAAAGGGCTGCGTTTTCCAAGGGGCCTCCTCCAGTCACCGTAACTTCGCTTTCCTGCTTTTTGAGACCCGGACTACTGGCGGCGGTGAGAGGTGCCAAGTATCTCGCTCACCAGCGGTACCAAGAGCAAGGCGAAGCTTTAAGTCTTGTTTCTTAGCCTATAAAAAGTAGATTTCCTGCAAGTGTATTAATCAGGCAGTCGATTCACAAAGGAGCTTTGGGCGAGTGTGGTCGCCTGTACCCAATTCTGAGAGGGGAGCCGAGCGTTTTCACTCCACGCTTGTCCCGGGAGACGACACAGCCTCTTAGGGCAGTTAAAGAAGGTTTTTGGACAAGCGAGCGCAACCTCACGAGCACATGCTTAGGCTGGGCATATTCAAGGAAGTCGAGGAGAAAATGCTGACAATGGAGCATAACCGTCAAGTCTCTGGTGAGAGTCTCGACTATGTGCTTTTGTTTGCCCTTCCTGTCTTGGCGGCGTGCAGCGGAGCCACGGTCTCGAAGACGACTACGCGGGATGCAAGAGACGGCAAGGCAGATACCCACGTCTCGCCCGAAAAATATATCAATAATTCAGACGACTACGGGGCCACGATGCGCTGTGTCGATGGGAACCATGAACCAATCACTAGTGGTCTCGAGTGCATTATTCGAGATGGGGAGGCGATGCAGGTCAAGGTCTTTACTGACAATACTATCGGCCTGCCGAAAGTACAATGATATACGAGGTTAGATCTCACAACGGCGACAGATCTTACCTCTGTGAGGAAAGTGGAGGGGGTGCCAATCGAGGCTACGCGGACACCTTCGAGGAGATCGTTCTGGGTGCAGATGTCAAACATCAAGATATTTGTGCGACGGTGTCAAAGTCTTCCCGTGATTCGACCGAAGCACAGTTTTCGATAATCGAGAAGGATGATGGCATCTATATTAATTTCCACAATAGCGGGAAGAGGCGGGGATCCGTGGGAGAGTACGAATACTCAGCTGGTAATTTCAAGGTAGAGTTCGATTAGGGCTCCGTTTGAGTTTGGCTATAGAGTGGTTTTTGAGAGCATGAAAGCGAGGTGCACGACGACATCCAAGACTGGCGTAGCCGTCTTGGATGTCGTCGGATGAAGCGCCTGGGTATAGGCACATACAGCAGGCAGGAAGTCGCAACTCCTCCGCCCGTTTTACTTCGGAAATATCGAGCTGTCCTTAGCGAAGAAAGGTACTCAATTTTTTGCTGGCTACTAATCGGTAGTCTGCGCGGATAAGAAGGATTTCTGCCGCGCAGACTCCTCGTTTACTACTGGCTGTAGTCGACGACGCTGAAATCGATGAGGAACAGCCTTGTGTTCCAATGTCGAGTTCCCTGCACTTCCCTGATGGCCGAATTCCCGTGATTGAAGAGCGCAGCCTGAAGGCCCTTCACCTCCAGGTTGGAGATTCTATCCTCAGAGGAGTCAAGGTACCAGATACATTCGGAGTCGGGCTTCAGCAGCGACAAGGAGAGATTCGGGAACTTTCGGGTCTCGAAGCCTTTGAATAGCTTGTCCAGCTCACTGTCCCATTCGTTGCTTGAGTCATACAGAGCATCTATGATTCTCACCATATCTACTTCGGTAGGATCTTTTTCACCAAAGATGTTGGCGTTGTGATAAAAGCGCATCCCATTGTTGCCAATAGTTTCGGTTAGTGTCCGGAAGGAAGTCGTGGACTTGGTGTGGCTCTGATCTTGGCTGTAGCCAACACTCACACTTCCCTGTCCCCCTTTTCCCGTAGAACCCGTGAAACTAACATTCCAGCTAAAACCGGCGCTGACGGTTATGTCGTCAGCTTGGTTGATGGGGACATAGTCTTCCACTGGGCTAAAGACGTTGTCTTGGGGAGTGAATTGGACGTAAGTCATCGTCTGCCCCCATCCCTTGTAGTGGTCCCCGTAGTGAATCGTGTCGTTCGGCTCGAATCCCGAACCGCTGACGGCAACACTCAGGACCTTGACCTTCGCGGGATCATCCGCTGCAAGCAAATTGAAAGTCACACTGAAGTGGTAGCGTAGATCCTGTGTGCCGCTATACTCCCCGTAGGGGTCATCCTTCACCACGGATGTCCAGGGAAACGTGTAGTAGAGAGTCCACTTTCTATTGTCAGGCACAGCGTCTCTCTGGAATGGACTGTCGGAAAGAGCCTGGAGACGCTCTTCGGCTTCTTTCAGATCCCTCAGGTCCTCTAGGACAGCCTCTGCGAGGCTCGGTAATGCTCCGGAAGCCGCAGGAGCGCCAGACGCCTTTCTTGTGATTTGCTTCGACTCCAGGTCCAACAAGATCGAACGGGCTTCGGAGGCCATCGCGTCCTGCCTGCTGTAGGACTTGCAGTAGTAAATCGGGCCGACTCCCTTGACGATCAAAACAGCCTCGGAGTCCGCCGCGCCGCAACCGATCAGATCTCGCTGCAAGTCAGCGGTGATACCGGCAACTACGATAGGAACACCATTCTCCATTGCTGTTCTCACCTGTGAGTTCTCTTTGACGTTGGATTCGCCGAAAGAGGGCGTGTCGACAAACAATACGTTGGCAGGGTCGACCTGCCTGGTGCCGCGTCGCTTTTCGTCCACTTCGAGTTTCTCTGAAACTTGGAAGTGATCCGTGATCTTGCTGGCAAGGTCGGATTTGCTCTCACCCAGAACTACTAGGTTGCGCTTCATACACTACTCCTCGAGCCAAGCTCTCTGTTGGGAAATGCTTGCATTTAAATATGCGTTTCGTGAAGGAACTGTTTTAGTATACACGCTTAGATCGCGTTATGAAAAAGAGTTTTTCTGAAAGATCTAGGGATTCCGGGCAAGGTGCAGAATGCCACGCTATGGCAGCGTCAGGCGCCGTAGTTCAGCGGAAGGCTGGCCACGGATGAGAGCGGAGCGCGCAATGCTCTCTACACAAATCTTGGATCAATACTTGCTGGTCAGACGGCCGCCAAAGTGACGGAAGGAAACTATTGGGGGACGGTTTGAGGCCGGCGTGCCGGCGGAGGAGGGATATCCACGTGGTCCCTCTGGGTCTCGGGGTGCAGGTTGGGCGGGATCTTGTTACCAGCTGGGTTTACGACCAGCTGGGGTAAGAGCAGGGCGGTTTGTCGATGACCCTGTCAATCAACTAGTCCAGGGAATGGTGAGGCAGCAGCGGTCGGACCACCCGCAGACCTATTAAGACGACAGCGGTGACAAGGTGTTGGAGCGGTTACGCAACCAGTCCCAGGTAGGTGCCACGCGTTTTTTCACATCTCGAGCCACTACGCTGCGCGGGCGAACCAATTCAAACTTGCAGGAGGGTGCTGAAGAGGCTTTCAGCACCCTCCTTAGTGCCGAGAGTCCAGGCCGGACTCAGAGGCTCATCAAGAACTCGGACAGATCCTGCTTCTCGCTGGTAGTGAGCTGGAGCTCGAAGTGACCGTCATAGTGGTCGATCACATCGCCGAGAGTCGCGAAACGACCATCGTGGTAAAAGCCGCCTTTGGTGTGGGTCCAAAGGCCCTTGAGAGGAGTTGTGCGATAGGCCCCGGTAGGGGAGCGCTGGGCTTGAAAGCCGTCGATGCCGATCTCTTCGGGAGTGTGAAGGTTATAGCCGGGATCCGTGTAGAGGGGAGGCACGTGGCAGGTCCCACATTGCGCTCGGCCGAGGAAAATAGCTTCGCCCCTCGCTGCTGCCTCCACGTCGTAGCTACCTTCCGGAGCAGGCGGTGCGGGTATGGAGAGCTGGTAGAAATGAAGGCCGGCGAGTCGTCGGCTGATCAGGTCGGGGTTGTCACGGACATTGCCAAAGCCTTCCCGGGCCGCGATGGGAAACCTCTCCGCATCCTCGAGTCGAGGGTCGTAGAAGGTTCCCGTGCCGCTCATCTCCAGATTACCTACGAAGGCGTTCCAGTAGGGGACCGAACCCCACCCGGTGTAGGTGGCTAGGTTGACTCCAGCGAGACCGAAGGCCGGAGGGATCAGCACCGCACCGGAGCCACCGTCCGGGCGAAAAGCCTTGCCGTCCAAGTTGATGTGGGCGTCGAACTTTCCCGGTCCCCAGCTGAGCAGCACGGCGCGGGCGGTCTCCTCGTCGACCCCTAAGAGGTTGGCTAAGACCCGTAGACGGGGAGCCAGGGAAACGATGGTGCCTACATCCAAGTCGCGGTTGGCCCAGCCATCTAGTCTGCGGCCGATCCCGGGAGCGATGGAATCGTCCACCGTCGAATGACAGAGGGCGCAGGTGATACCGACCTCGAAAAGCTCACCACTATCGGAAAACTTGCCGTTGACGCCCACCACGGCCCGCAAACTGATCAGGACCTGAGTGACCGCTGGGTCGTTGAGATCGACATTGCCTTGCTGGATATCGGTGATCACCGATGCCGGTAGAGCATCCGAGTCGACTTTCAAGCCCACCGCTAGGGCAGTGGCTGGGGGAAGAGTCTGGATCGCGTGATGCAGTTTCAAGGTGCGGCTGAACCAGGTATGGCTGCCAAGGCGATTGTGGCGAAAGGCGGCGCGCCCCTGAGCCAAGAGACTTTCGGTGGAGGCCGTCACCACGGGCTCGGCGTCGGTCTCGAGGCCAAGCTCGGCGTCGAGGTCAGTGATGGCGTTGGGGTCCACCACGAGATCGATGGCTGAGCTGTTGTAAACGATCATAGACGAGAGAGCGGCCAGGGTCAGGACCGATAGGCCGAGGAGCCAGTTCCGCGATACGTTCGAGCTATGTCGGGGGGAGTCTTCGGTTGGCGGCATGAGAGACATCTTCCTTTCTCGGTTACTGGAGGCGAGGCGGTCTGTAGTTGTTTTCAGCAGTGACTGTTTTCAGCAGTAGGTGTTGTCAGCGAGCCGTCTTCTTAGCAATGCGCTGCTGAACGGCGGCGACGATACGGTCACAGCGGCGGAGATGGAATTCGAAGAGCTTCTCCATGGAACCGCCTAGACGACGTTCCAGAGAGGATTTGAGCTGGCTACGAGCCCGGTGCATGCGCACCCGGACGTTCTCGGAGCTAATTCCCAGGCAGTAGCTGGTGTCGGCGGTGCTCATCCCTTCCACCGCCCGGAGCATCACCACCGCTCGGTGGCTCTCCGGTAGGGCATCTACGGCCTCGGTGAGGAACGAGAGAAGCTCCCGGTCCCCGGCTTGATCCTCCGGGCTCTTGGTGGGGGGCGAAAAGCTTTCCAGGTCCAGCCCTCCGTGGTCTTCTCCCTCGCCAAGGGAGACCCACCGATTGCCCTTGCGGCGCCGTGCTAAGGCCTCGTAGACCGCGATGCGGGTGAGCCAGGTGGAGAATTCCGACCGGCCTTGGAATTGATCTAGCTTGTCGAAGGCGCGGACGTAAGCGTCCTGCATGATGTCCTCCGCTTCGTCCTCATTGCGGATGATGGAACGGGCGACTCGATAGAGGCGCTGGTTGTAGCGGCGGATCAGAATCTCGAACAGGCTAGGTTCGCCATTGAGGACCCGGGTCACGATCTCCTCGTCCGGTAGCTGTTGCGAGGGTTCCGGGAATAGGTAAGGCAGTTGAGTCATGACGACACTCCTTGTCCGCCTCCTCCAGCGGTAGTTCGCTGGCCATCGGCGTTCGCAGATCGACCCAGGAGCAAAAAGGGCCTAGGAGTAGCTACGCAGGAGAACACCTCCGGCGTGCTTTATCGAGCTTCTGTCAGGTACAGAGTGACTTCTGTGGCCGGCGTTACAGAATAACTTTCATGACTGTAGGTACGGAAGGGCTAGCCGGAGTGGGTTTCCGGCGAGAAGAAGGGATTCCGGGGCTGTCTACTCGCCGACGGAAGTCGGCCACTCGGAGGTATTGCCCGACTCAAATCCGTCAGAAAAAATACAGTTGGCGCACCCTCCGGTCTGGATCTGACGACAGGGGGAGAACTCCGAAGTATTGCCCTGGGGGTCGCTGGCCGTGGCTGAGACCCAATGGAGGGCGGTGGTGGCATCGACGGGAATGGAGTAGGTGGCATCGCCGGAGCCGTTGGTATTGACGGAGGTAGCACCGAGGAAGACCCGACCCTCTCCCCGGCCAGAGACATCGCAATCCGGAACCGAAAAGAACTCCACTTGGAAGCTCGTGTTGGCGGTGCTGTTGAGGCTGCCTTCCACCATGGTGGTGACGCCGTTGGTGATGGCTGAATCCACCACCGGGTGGTTTTGTCCAAGGTTGACCCCACCGTCCGGATCCCCAGCGTCGTTGTTGGCGATGCCGATGGGCCAAACATCGATGCCCACACCACCGTTGTCAAAAATACGATTTCCACTCACCAAATGACCGGTGCCGGTCTGGATGCCGATGCCGTCCCGGGCGTTGAGGGCGATGATGTTGCCCTCTCCGGCGGCCAAGCCGCCAATGGTGCTGTTGTTGGCGCCATTGGAAATGAAGATGCCTCGCGAGCCGTTCTCCATGGGAGTCACGCCATCCGCACGGGTACCGATGAAGTTTCCTTGAATGGAATTGCCGTCGGCACCGGCGCCGTCGATGCGGACCCCATTGCCGCCTTCTCCTGGGCCATTGCCGGAGATCACATTGCCTTGATTCGGTAGGCCGATGATGTTGTTGGGGGCGCTGCTGAGGCTAACTCCGTTGGTGAGGTTGGGCAAAGGGGCTGTGCCCGCAGCGTTGGTACCGATGAAGTTCGACAGAATGCGGTTTCCGGATCCAGGAGCATTGAGGATCTGCACCCCGTTGAAGGTGCTGCCGGCAATGACGTTGCCACGGATGGTATTGCCCGGCACGTCGAGGATCTGCACTCCGTTGTTGCCATTGCCAATGGCGGCGGTACCGGTGATGTCGGTACCGATCCAATTGCCTTCTACGAGGTTGTTGGTGGAGCCATTGTTCTGAATCGCCACTCCATTGGTCTGGTTACCGGAGATGATGTTGCGATCCGCCGGGTCGGAGCCGCCCACCGTGTTGCCGCTAGCGGTTTGAATGAGCACTCCCCGGAAGTTGGGAATGGCAAAGGTGCCCGTGGCGTCGACTCCAATGAGGTTTCGCCGCACCAGTGTATTGGTCGCTGAAAACTCGATCTTGACGCCACCGCCGTCGGCCAAGTTGCCAGAGATGACGTTGTCTTCCACGACGGTATCGGAGGCTGAATTGGAGATCACCAGGCCACCATCGACGCTGGGCAGGCTGGCATTGCCCGCAGCGTTCGTACCGATGTAGTTGTTCTGAACCCGATTTCCTACCGAACCGGCATTCAGAATCGACATGCCATGGCCCAAGGTCGAGCCGGAAATGATGTTGCGGTGGCTCGCAGTCGGGCCGCCGACGATGTTGTTGGGAGCATCGTCTATCAGAATATTGGAGCTGCCGGCGGGGAGGCCATTGGCCAAGACTGCATTGCCCGCAGCGTTGATGCCGAAGTAGTTCCCCTCGACGCGATTGTTGGAAGAAGCATTGCCGGTAATTCGCAGACCCGAGGCGGTATTGCCGGAGATGACGTTGCGGGCAGCGACCGTCGTGCCGCCGATGAGGTTATCGGCGACGTTCGAGATGACCACTCCGTTGATGCCGTTGGAGGCCGGCCCGGTACCGGTGGGATTGGTGCCCACATAACAGCCTTCCAAGGTGTTGCCGCCGACGGTGTCGAAGCGGATACCGTTGCGGTCCCAATTGTTGACCACCACAGAGCGCAGAGTGCTGCTTCCGCCAATGAATCGCAGACCGTTGATGCCGACGCCGGCGGAGCTGCCGTCGATGACGATGAGGGGCACTCCGGCGAACCCGGGTTGGGTGGTGCCATCGACGATCACCGGTTGGAAGAACGCTGGAAGCCCCGAGGTGGGCAGAATGATTCGCGGCCCTGCGCCGGGGATATTGAAGGCGATAGTGTCGAGGCCTGCGGCGGCGTTGGAATCCAAGATCGCTTGCCGAAAAGAGCCGGCACCGCTATCCCCCGTTTGGTTGACCGTAAAAGTTGCAGCCTCGGTTTGCTGAGCCAGTAGCAGCGTTGCTAGGAGAAGAGAAAGAAGGCAAGTCGTTTTGGAATTACATAGACTCATGAGCATGTGCTGATTTTCTCCCTGGCATGGTAGCAACATCATTCGGATAGAGAATTTTCAAGAGGGGGGAAAAGACTCGCAGGCGGCTTTGAGCCGTCGTCCCTTATTCTAAGGGCTGAGCGAGGAGGCATCAAGCGGAGGCCGTATCATCCCAGTTGGGTGAGGTCTTGGAAGAGAGCAGGGAGACTAGGCGATGACGAGAGAGACGACGAAAGGCCCTTCGATCACCGAGCAGCGACTGCGTTCCGACCTAGAGGGGCTCGGTGTCAAAGAGGGGGACATGCTGGTAGTGCATTCCTCTCTGAGCTCCCTGGGGTGGGTTTTGGGGGGTGCGCCTACCGTAGTCAGAGCGGTGCTCGGAGCCTTGGGAAGCACCGGCACCTTAGTGATGCCGGCCGCGACTCCCCAGTGCGGAGAGCCAACGATGGGGCCGGACCGATCGGCGGACGAATCCCACCTGGGCGAGGTGCGGGACCATCTACCGGTCTTTGATCCCCAGACCACTCCGACTTCCCTAGGAGCCATACCCGAGACATTTCGCACCTGGCCGGGCACCTTACGGAGCCACCATCCCCTGGAGTCGATTTGTGCTCGGGGCCCCATCGCCCAGAGGATCGTGAGGGATCACCCGCTGGCCTTCTCAGAGGGGCCTGGCAGCCCGTTCGACAAGCTCTACCAATCGGGGGCTCGGGTGTTGCTTTTGGGAGTGGGCTTCAACCGTTGTACAGCGCTTCACTTTGCCGAATCTCTGGTAGCCCGTCGGCGGACGATGAAAATTGGTTTCCATGTAATGGAGCCCGGTGGACGCACTTGGGTGGAAGTCGCCAACGTGGCCGATGACAACGATACCCATTTCCCGGTTGTCGGAGATCGATATCTGGAGCAAGGGGAGGCGGTCGTGGGCTCCGTAGGATCTGCGCAGGCAATTCTCTTTTCTATGACCAGCCTGGTCGACTTCGCTCGAGACTATTTCGACAAGGTCCTTTAGGTCGAATCTCTTCTTCTGTCTTCTTCCTCGGAGTTATACTACGTCTGTAGTAGAGATGTTCCGAGACTCAAACCGAGTTGGAGGTACGAAAATGATCGACCGTCGCCAGTTCTTGACGGGCACGAGCGCAGCAGCTTTCTTCGCAGCGGCCCATGCCTTTCCTGCTTTCCCTGCGACCCGGTCAGCAAGGGCTCGGCGCAGAGCACCGAAGGCGCCGGCCTTCCATGGGGCAGAGGATCCACGAATTCTCAGCCTCTACCTAAGAACAGCAGCTCCCCTCGAAGAGCTAGAGGACTATTACGCCGGCCTTCTAGGATTGGAAACCGAGCGAGGTGAGCTTGGAGTCCTAACGGTTCACGCCGGGCGCACCACGATCACTTTCCGTCAGACCGCTGCCGAGGGGCCCGCACCGGCCTATCATTTCGCCTTCAACATTCCTGAAAACAAGTTGTTCCAAGCTCGAGAGTGGCAGCTGGCACGGACCCCGCTGCTCAAGCGACCTCCGGATGCCTACAGTCACTCGGAATTGGAAGACGTCACGGACTTTTGGCATTGGAACGCCCACTCGGTTTTTTTTGAAGATCCCGCCGGAAATTTACTGGAGTACATTGCTCGCCACGACTTGAAGAACGGCGAGACCGGCCCGTTCGCTTCCAAGGACATCCTCTATGCCAGTGAAATCGGCTTCGTCGCCGAAGACGTACCTGAGTTTGGCAAGGGACTGCAGGCCGGCACGGATTTGGATCTCTACTACGCCGGCGGAGACCGGTTCCGGGCCTACGGTGATCCCAACGGTCTGCTGTTGGTGCTTCAAGCAGGGGTAGCCCGCTGGTCGAACCAACGGCCCTGGGCGGTGCACTCGACGGCGGCACAGATTCGCAGTGCGAGAAAGGGTCGCTTCGAAGCTCCGCACCATCCTTACGAGGTCGGGCTGAACGGTTCGAAGCGATGAGCTCCTCTCCCAAGGCCCCCAAGGTACTTGGGAGAGTTCTGCTGAAGGCTAGGGGTCGACTACGACGTATTTGAAGACGTTATTTCCCGGCGGATCATCGTAAGCCATCAACAAGAGGTCCAAAAGGCCATCGCTGTCGATGTCGAATAGCTCCAGGTCGGCGCCGTCACCTTCCCAACCGAGGCCGGAGACGTATCGGGACGGTGACCAGGACACTGTTTGGCCGTCAGGATTGATGTTCCAGCCGATCCGGTAGCGGAAACTGTTGAGTCCCGGGGGGGCATCGTAGGCCATGAGGATCATCTCCGGACGGCTATCGTTGTCCAGGTTGCCGAGAGTCACCCCGGCTCCGTGGCCGGTGTGACCGACGCCACCGACATGGATCACCGGTGTCCAGGAAGTCGCCTTGCCGTCCGGATTCAGGTCGAGGCCGACCTGATAGCGAAATTCGTTTTGGCCGGCAGGGTCGTCGTAAGCCATCAGAATCAGGTCTGGGATCCCGTTGTTGTTGAGATCTCCTATTTCGAGGCTAGCGCCATCTCCGTCGAAGCCGACGCCTCCAACGTGATAGATCCCGCTCCAAGAAGAAGCCTTGCCGTTGCTGTCGAGGTTCCAGCCGATCTTGTAGCGAAATTCGTTGACCCCGGACGGCGCATCGTAGGCAACAAGGATCAGATCCGCTTGAAGGTTGGCATCGATGTAGGCTACTTCCGCCCCAGCTCCTTCCCCAGTATGTCCGACTCCGGCCTCGGCATGGGACCCGGACCAGGAGCTAGCCTGGCCCAGGCTGTCGAGGTCCCAGCCAATCTTGTATTTGAATTGGTTGACGCCGTTCGGTGCGTCGTAGGCCATCAAGATCATGTCCGGTTGACCGTTGCTGTTGAGGTCGACGAGCGCCATGCCGGCCCCTTCACCGTCGTGGCCTAGACCGTCGGTTCGCAGAATCGGGTTTTGCCACCAGGCGAGACCCATGGTCTGGGGGGACTGATCACAGCGAACTGGGTCGATCTGAACCAAATAGGCGCCATCCATTGGCGCCAGGAACTCGACGATCTCGTAGTTGTTATCGAAGGAGGTAGATTTCGCCTGGATAGTGGCGTTCGGAGCTAGGATCTTCAGGTCGAAATCCGCACTAGGGTGCTTTTCGTAATCGATATAGTTCGTCGGTTGCCCCCACGAGAAGACCACTCGGGTCCATCGTCCGCCGATCAGATCGATGGTGTGGATGGTCTGATCTGCGGCAATGTCGCAATTCAGGCTGCTGGCGATCCACTGAGAATTTTGGCCGAAACCCGCTGCGGCGACCGCCTGGTCGAGGCGGATCCCGCCTGCGCCATCCTGGTCGGAGAGTCGAGTGTTGCCTTCGATGTTGTTGGTCGCGGTGGCCATGAGGATGGCTTTCACTGCTTCCGGCCAAATCTGTAGGGAAGGGTTGGCGTCGAACAACAAGCCAGCGGCGCCAGTGACCACTGGGGCCGAGAAGCTGGTTCCGGAGAAACCGCTATCCACCCAGGGGCTCGAGTTGGTGGTGGAGGTCAGGTTATTGCCGGGAGCGGCCAGTTCAGGTTTTTCCCGGTCACCCAGGGTCGAAGCCGGGTCGACGAAACTCGAGGACTCACTCATCTTGTTCGGAGCACCGTTATTTCGATCGTTGTAGTTCCCTACGCTGATCAAGTTGTAACCTCGAGCCGGAGAGCTGACTTGCCCGGAGCCATCCCCATAGTCGCCTCCATTGTTTCCCGCCGAAGTTACGATGGTGCGGGCGTTGTTGATCGAGAGGCTGTCGTAGAAGCGATCTGAGCTACCGGGATGGGTACCGCCATTGGCACCGAAGCTCAGGTTAAGGGCCCTAGCTCCCTGGCTCACCTGCCAGGCAGCACCGGCTTCCAGCTCAGAGTCGAATCCGCCGCAGGAGCCGGCTACTCGTAGGGAGGCTCCCGGGGCCATGCCTGTATGGGTTCCATGGTTGCTGGCGATGACGCCCGCGACCCCGGTCCCGTGCTCTTCGAGGCAGGCGAAGGAGGAATTCTGAACGACATTGGGAAGAAAGGGGTTGCTACTACTAATGGCGCCTCCCACTTCGAGAACGCCGAGGACCTGGCCGGTCCCATCGATCCCTAGACCATGGGGAACGAAAGACTGAACGGAAGTGCGGACGCCGTTCAGGTCGGGCCGGTGAATCTGCTCACCGTAGACCCGATCGACCTCTTCCCAAGTCGCGACGGTTTTGATTGCGGCGGGTAGGAGGGAAGTGTGGACCAGGGGAGCCAGATCGGTTCCCGTGGACACCGCCTCGGGGGCGAAGGTGGTGAGACGGTCCAGGAATGGGGCGGTTACGGCGGCCACGCGCTGGGCCTGAAAGTGGTCAATTTCTACCTGGAGGAGATCGAGTTCTCTTTCGGTCAGCGTGGTCGAGGAATGGGGGCGTTGAGGAGAGGAGGCGAGATTGGGCTCCGGGAGCTTGAGCCAAAAGGAAACCCTTAGGGGTTCGTCTGGCTCCGCTGCGGACAGTTGGGTCCAGAGCAGGGACTCTAGCTTCCCGAAGGTTTGCTCCTCTAACTCTCCCTCTGCCTGTATCAGCTCCTCTCCGGAAACCTCTGCCCCATCCCTGTCTAGGGTCACCGAATAGATCTTCCCGTCCCCGTCTTGCAGCTTGAAGGCGATGGCATCACGGCCCGTTAAGGGGAGATGCATCGGAGCATTGTGGACCACTTCTAGATCCCCCCTGCCGAACCTCGAGTTTGCTGCCGCGACGGCTTGCTCTCGGAAGAAAATGGGCTGCAGGAAAGTATCTAGATCGACCTGTAGAACGGTTTCTGTGGGGCCTTCCGGTTCGCCTGCGACCGTTGTTTGGAAACGAAGGAAAAAAGCTCGCGGGTCATCCCAACGGACCGTTTCAAAGGTGTCCCAGAAGATTCGAGAAGGATCTCCATTAGAGGGTTTTCCCGGCAGGTTTATGGCCGAGGGCTCAGCCCTGTTCCAGCTCAGGTCGGAGCTGGTCTGGTAGCTCAGATCCGCGAGACTACGTGGCTCACCGAAAGCGATTTCAACCTCTTCGAGGCGAAGGTCGAGAGCCTCTGACTGATTCACCTCGAAGGTCAGGTGGAAGGTTCCACCTCCTCGAGATTCCGCCACCAGGCGATGCCCTGCGATGGGGACTGGACGGGCCTGGGGGAGCCCTTCCCCTTCGGCCAGCCAGCTGGCGGCATTGGAGTTACCCAGTGGGACAGCCTCTACCCGGGCTCCGACCCCACAGAAGGCGATCTGCACGGTGTCCTCCGGCGCAATGGTGGAGCTGGCGAATCGAAATCGATAGATCCCATTCGGGCCAAGTGCTTGCCACTCGGGCTCCCCGAAGGGGTTTCTGTCGCCTAGGTAGACCTGGGAGATCGATTGGGGGCCGAGGAGGTTGAGGTGGATCCCATGGGTTGGTTGTTGGGTGTTGTTGACGAAGGAATAGCTCGATGCGTGAGTGGAACAAACCTCCGGCGAGGCCGCCCTGGTGGGGCTTCCCAGAGGAACCAGAACGACCCCTACGATCAAGGCTGCGCAGTGACAAAGAATGCGAGGTTTTCTTGGAAGCCATCTCATCAACATGGGTTTCTCTCCTGGAAAAATATGGGACGGACTAGAAACCCTTGGGGCTCCGGCGGAGTCCCAAGGTGATTTCCTCTCCAGATCCAGACACGAGAAGAGTCGAGATTTCCTGACAATGAGATGACCGAATTCCGCCCCTGCCACCGTGAAATCGGCAGAAAGGGCTAACCCTTGGTTCGCAGCTGGGAGCCGAAGAGCGAGGCTAGAGGGGACCAGGGGCCAGGGGAAAGAGGAAAGAGGAAAGAGGTTGTCTAAGGGGGGCCTTTTTGCTTGGTACTTCGTTCTACTCGTCTGCGCTTTTCCTGGCCGATGCTCGACTGGCCGATGCTGGACGGCTATCGCCACCCCGAACTCGAGTCAGGACGACCATCAACTCCCTTTCTAGTTCGGGTAGCTCTGTTCGATGGCATCTCAAAAGAACCTTTGTCGCCGGCTCTGAACCGCGGACTCGAGCAGAGATCCAACTCGGGTTCGACTTGAGGCTAGGGCGTAGAGATTCGATGAGTCCGGAGCCTTCGAAGACCCCAAATACCGAATCGCCAACGTTTTCTGGACCTCCGGTGGCCAGCAAGTCCCGGGCGGCGGAATCTCGGTAAAGAATCTTGCCTCGCGCTGTCGCGACGATCACCCCTATGGTCTCGAGGCCGACCTGTAGATCATTGAGATCGAGAGCTAGGTGAAGGTCCGGGCCACTAACCGTGTCGACCTGGTCGAGCATTTGGGACGGCAGGCGAATTTGTTGCTGGAGGGCCAACGAAACGAACTGAGCGGTGACGTCGTTCTGGATGCCGATGAATTGAGTAGGGGAACCCTCGGGGTTGGCAACCGGAAAGATCTTGAGCTCATTGAGGAAGCCCGTTCCATCCTTCCGGTAGTTGCGCAGTACGACCTGAATGGACTCACCGAGACGAAGTGCCTTGCGAAGGCTCTCGACACTGGCCGGGTCCGTGTTTGGGCCCTGCAGAAAACGACAGTTGCGGCCAAGAGATTCAGCCGCGGTGTAGCCGGTGATTCTCTCGAAGGCTCGGTTGACGAAGACCAGGGGCTGGTCGGGATGGCTGATATCGACGACGGTAACGCCGTTGCTGACCTGCTGCAGAGCAGGTGTAAGGACGTTAGACCAGTCCGGTAGCGCCATCGAGTGTTCTCCCTAGGATGAGTTTCTTGAGGCCGCTATTCCTAGCAGCCCAGTTGTACGAAGTGCCGAGTTCGCTGCCGCTGGGGGCGGTTGAGAAAGGCCTCAGCCGCCCCCGTTTCGATGGCCTCTCCATCGACCATGAGCACCATAAAGTCACCTACCCGGCGTGCCAAGGCTAGGTTGTGGGTGACCAAAATAACCGTGGCCGCTCGAGCGGTTTCTCGAACCAAGGTCGCCAACCAAGAGAGGGCCATGGAGGGGAGGCCGAATCCCGGTTCGTCCAGCAGAACCAATTCCTCGGGCGTCGCTAGGGTGCCAGTGAAGCGGGCCAGAGCAAGGTGCCATGGTTCGATCTTGGACTCGCCTTTATCGAGGGCAGCCAGCAGACAGGCTGCCGCCGCTGGCACCGAGCTCCAGATTTTCTGCACCCTGGTGCGAGCTTGCTGGAGCCTCGGTCGAGCTTGGTTCGGCAAGATCCAGCCAGCCATAGTCGCCTTGCTCAGATCCTTTTCTTGCCACTGAGTGGTAATTTTCGATTCGGCCCAGAAATCGATCTGCCCTTGCCACCAAAAGCCCTTCTCCTCTTCGCCTTCGATGGCTCTCAGAAGGGTGGTCTTTCCGCTACCACCAGGTCCCAGGATCACCGAGACTTGCCTTGCTGGAAGGCAAAGTTGCACGTCCTTGAGGACGAGCCTACCGGGGTACCCTGCCCTCAGATTTGCAACGCTCACTCCAACCGAAGGATGCTCCTGAGTCTTTGCTGTCACCTAGGGCCCATCTTCTATCTGCCCATGGATTCCTGCAGCTCCGAAACGAAAGGGTCCTTACCCAAAGGGGCTGCAGCGCCGCCTCGCAATCCCAACAGTTGGTGCAAGAGTAAGAGCCTAGCCAGCACGGTTCCCACATCTGCACCTGAGATCAAGAGCTGATCGAGGTCTTGGTCTCGGCCGAAAATAGAGTGCAGCGTTCGGGTCGTCGAGTTGGGCACTGCGCCGTGTTGGTCCAGGGGTGTTAGCTCCTCGATGGACCTGAGAATCACCGCGGAATCATGGACGATGAGCTCTTCCCGCTGGTTGACCTCTTCCAACAGGATAGCGAAGGCTCGGATGTCTTCGAGCACTCTTCGCAAGTCCTGTTCCTCGGAGCTGGGGTCTCGCAACAGCGTTGCCGCTCGAGAATGAAGCTCTCGAGCAGAGATCCGATCTGAAACGAAGAGATGTCGAAACTCGTTGCGCCCGATCAACCGAGCTAGGGAGGTTCCGGCGGACCGCAGGACCGGCGCCACAGGCCCGGAAAGATCGCGGCAAACGGCCCTGCGAAACTTTGCCACCGCCACCCGGCTTCGTATGGAGTCATCCAGGAGGTCAACTTGCTCCAACTGGCTATCGACCTGGGTCACCAAGGAAAGTTCCTTCTCTATGACGCAGAGCCCACGGGTCACTTCGATACTGGCACGCTCAGCAGCCACCAGCATGGTCCAAGGAAGAGCTTTTTCCCCCAATTGATCTAAGTCGGAGGTGCGAGCAAAGACCTCGCTGGAGACGACGAAGCACAGGTCCGAGAGCTCCTCGATGAATCCCTGTGAGACTGGTTTTGGGCAGGAAGAAAAAGCTTCGGTATTCTCGGCGAGATCTTCCACGAGCATCAAGGCCTTCGCTGCTCGCTCCAAGAAGTTGCTGATCTCTGGTAGCAGCTGGAGGCGAAGCTTCTCTCTGTCCGAGACCTCGTAGGGTTCGAAATCGATAGCCCTCACCAGAAGGACGGCGCGGGCCAGGGCGAGTTGAGCTTCCAGAGCGGGATTGACACTCAAAAGGCGAGAATTCTCCTGAGGCTCGGCTTAGATCTCTAGCGTCTCGGTGATCTGCCGTGCCTTTGTTACTAAAACACCCAAGGTTACGTCTCCCCGTGCCACCACCGTGAGTACCGCTTGAGGCATTTTTTTCATCCGACCAAAGTAGTGCCACAAATGAGTCGAAGAGATCAGGATTTCCTGGAAGTAGTGTTCGTCCGACTCGACGCCCCGTGCCTTCTTGAACAGAGTTTCGATCTTGTCGACCATCGCCCCTTCGAACATCTCCTGAGTGGCGGGTCCCAATAGATCGAGCACTTCCTGAGGGTGGCTGTCGACGGTCTTGATGGAGAGCATCATTCCGCTGGCCAGATCGACGACTCCGGCAGCGACGGCCTTGGGAATCTCTGCCATGGCTTGTTTGATGGCTTCGTCGGCGCTCACGATGGGTTCTCCTGGGATGTGCTTTCGATCACTGTGCAGCTGCGGTAGCCTTTTCGACGCTGGCTTGCAGCCTGAAGCGACTTGGTTTCATCCTGGTTTTACGCTGGCTCAAGATAGCAATGAGCAGCCGTGTGGTCAAGGTAAACAACTATAAATGAATGGTTTAGGGGAATCTAAATGCATTCATTTGCTAGCTCATCGAAGCGTCTTTTTCGGGGAGATTCGAGAGAGATTCTCAAGGGATAGTTTCCTGTTCGGAGTGAGCTCCGAGGGACTTCTGGATCGAGACCGCAAGAGATGAGCCTCGGGTGGGTTTCACGGAGACGAAGGAGATTCATCATGTTTCCAAGGCCCCTACCAGCTACGATCTCGTGGAGTTTCCTCGGTGTTTTGCTCACTCTGGTTTCTTCCCCCACCTTGGCGATCGAAGGCGAGGCCTTGACCTTTCTCGAAGTCCCTCCAGTGGAAACGGATAATCGCATCGACGATTTTTTCGAGAACCATCTGGTAGCTCGAGGCGAAAGCCTCAACCTGCGCGAGAGGTTGTTTGTTTTCCTGCCAGGTTCTTTCGGTAGGCCGGATGGAAACCGACTTCTGCTTCGGGAGGCGGCTCTGGTCGGCTATCACGTCATCGGGCTCCGATACCCGAATCGCTGGACTGTAGGTGGGCTGTGCGGGAACAACGCGAACCGCCGCTGCTTCGATCAGGTTCGATCAGAGATTCTCAGCGGTAGGGATCGAAGCAACTTGGTGGATGTCAGTCGAATCAATTCGGTGGAGAATCGGCTCGAGAAATTGCTGGAATATCTGGATAGGGAATTTCCTCAAGGAGGTTGGGGGCAATACCTGACCGCAGACGGTGCGGTGGAATGGACGAGAACGGTGATGGCGGGGCATTCCCAGGGAGGCGGGCATGCAGCTCTCTGGGGCAGAGATAAGTTATTGGCCGGGGTCTTGATGTTCGGGGCACCGGTGGACTTCAGCCGGCGCTACGAGCGGGTGGCTCAATGGCCCAGAGACTCCCGGCGTACCCCGGCTAGCCGTTATTTTGGCTTCGCCCACGAGGACGACAACCGAGAGAGAATGCTCGCTGTTTGGAGGGCTCTTGAAGTCGACGCTTTTGGAGAAGTCGTCACCGTGGACTCGATCAGCGCTCCCTACGAAGGAAGTCACTTGCTCTCTACCAGAGCCGAGCCGGCCCTTCCCAATCGGCAGCACGGAAGCGTTGCGGTGGACGCCGCGGTGCCTCTGGATTCCCAGGGCGAGCCCCTCTTTCGCCCGGTGTGGCAGCATCTTCTGAATTCTGTCGGCCAAGGCGTGCCCCTCGGTAGCTTGGCCGACCGTTTTGAGGTCACCGCTGCTTGGAGGAGGCCCAACGGCAGTTTCGGGGCTGGGGTTGGGGTGCCACTATCGGCAGACAGTGGCTATTTCTGGTTTTTTCGTCCGGAGAACGTCGAATTGGTCATCAAGGTACTCGATGGTTGTTCGGTCACGGGGAGCTTCTGGGTCCTGGCTGGGGGGCTCACCAACGTCGAAGTGGAGATCTTGATTCGGGATCTCGAGACAGGGCTCCAGACGATCTACCGCAATCCCCCCCAAACTCCGTTTCAGCCGATTCAAGATACAACAGCTTTCCATTCTTGTTTCTAGCGAATCTCTAGCGAAGTTGGTGGTTGGCGGGTCGCAGGTCCTCTCGTTGATTGAGTGCCCTCTTCGCTTGTCAACAATCCAACCCTCTGGCCAGGCCAGGCAGCCCTACTGACTTCCCGGCAGGGAAACCCAGACTTGCAATTTTAGGGGCGTTGCGATCACAATGAGATTAGCCCCGTCCCCCAAGGAACAATAGCTAGGTGCAGACCTATAACTCAATATAGGAGAGAGGTTTAAATGCGCAGATATCTTGGTCGAGTCATGGCTTCCTTCGCCTTCGCGGCTCTCATGATCGTATCCCTGCCAGCGTCAGCTGGCACTCAAGATTTCGTACTCGTCAACGACACGGGATTCGATATCTACGAAGTCTATATTTCAGAAACCCGAGATGACGATTGGGAAGAAGATGTGCTGGGAGAAGACATCCTAGAAGACGGTGACCGGTTGGACATGACCTTTCGGGGGCGAAAAGCGTGCCTTTGGGACATCATGGCGGTGGACGAGGAGGATGACTCCATCGAGTGGACAGCGGTCGATCTTTGTGAGGTCTCCGTAGTCGTGCTCATGTGCGACAAACGAGGAAGAAAGTGCTGGGCTGAATTCGATTAGGTCTTTTTGCTCTCTGAGATTCTTGTAGAAAAAACAGGGGGCCTTCGCAGCTTGTTCTCGAAGGCTCCCCGAGTTTCCCCTTAGGTTCCCATCTCCAAACCGATCCTGGCGAAGCTACTTCGAGTCGGACAACTTACTCTTGACGGCATCGATATGCCCTTCGTAGGCGGAGAGGTTTCGGTCGCTCTTCTCTGCTCCGATTTCGTAAGCCTTTTGGTACAGCTTCAGTGCTTCTTCGAGACGGCCAGCCGCTTCGACCGCTTCCCCGAGACTGTCATAAACATTGGCGGAGCTTGGAAATCGATCCACATTGGTCTGGAAAATCTCGATAGCTCTCTCGATCTCGTCGGTACCTAAAGCTTGGTAGCCGAGGTTGTTGATCGTGCCTTCCGGAGTGGAGATGTCATAGCCATATTCGTTGGAGAGGGAGGTGTAGTGCTGGTCGACCGCTTCTAGCCCTTCTTGCTGAGCGAAGGGGGGCACTCGCCAGCGAGGAAAAAAGAAGCGAAAGCCGGAATAGACGCTGGGAATGGGGATTGAACCGTGGTCTTCGCCATCGAGAAGATGAGCTTCCCATCGCAGTGCCCCGGGAGCCCGATATTGCAGAAGGGTTGTCATGTTGCGGAATTGTTCGAGCATATCCCCTCCCTCGTCAGCGAGGGTGAGGTAGAGATTCCCAGACAACTCGGGACTGTCCTCGAAGAGCTCCTGGGCCTGCTCCACAGAGCGGCCTTCGTCCCACCAGAGACTGGGGCTAATGGCTAGGGTGGCGCCGAATAGGTCCGGCTTCGTGACAAAGGCGTTGACTGCGAAGAGTCCGCCGAAGGAATGGCCCACCAGAACCCGAAAGGGAGCGGTTCGGTAGGTCTTGTCCACGTGGGGAATCAGCTCTTCCTCAAAGAAGTCGAGAAAGGTATTGGCGCCGCCTCCGGCAGTGATGACTTGCTCGCGACCCTCGGGCCAATCCTCCGGTCCGTTTCCCTGGGTCCAAGGGGGGGTGAGGTCTCGTGTTCGATTGGTGTTGTGGACCCCCACCACGATCAGGGCCGGAATGTGCCCGCTGTTCGCTAACGCTTCGAGAGCGCCGACAGTGTGAAGAAAGCGGGTTCCGGAGTCGAGGACGTAGACCACCGGGTAGGCGGCCTGAGATCCAGCGTAGCTGGCTGGGAGGTAAACCGACAGAGTTCGTTCTTCATCGAGGATCTTCGAAAAGAGAGTCTCCCGCTCCCCGAGGGTAATCGTTTCGGCGAAGACGGCCCCTGTTACCAGTAGGGCAGAGATGAGAATGGCAAAGTTGCGAAGGCGTTTCATGACCGTGGCTCTCCTGAAGCTAGGGCTGTTGGTAGGTGGTGGTCAACAGTAGCTTACGGAGAGCCCCTGGGAAAGGTTCTGGCCTTGGGCCCCTCGCTGGGGACACCTCCGGTGGGTATCGACAACCCGGTAGCGTCGATGTGAGAGCGAACTCTTTGCCTCCTCTGGTCGAAGGAGCCCCTTGCGCAGCTCGACAATCGGTCCCGCTGACCGAGCGGGCAGTCCCCGGACCCGCAGTCCCCAGACCCCTATCGATTGCGAACCGACCGGCCCCACACGTATGCTGTCAGGCGAAAAGGTGCTCCGAAGTGAGTACCAGGAGAGCATCTTGACCCTTCCTGCAGATATCGAAGACAAATACGAAGTTCTCGGCCAGCTGGGCGCTGGTGGCATGGGCGCCGTCTACAAGGTCCGGCATCGCCTGCTCGACGAGCTGCGAGTCATCAAGGTGATGCAGCCCCACTACGCCACCAATGAACGCTCCCGAGCCCGATTTCACTTGGAAGCCAAAGCGGCGACCCGCCTGCGGCACCCCAACATTGCCCAGGTTCACGATTTCTCCGTGGATCGATCCGATGCGGCCTGCCTGGTCATGGAGTTCATCGATGGCCTGACCCTGAAGGAGTTGCTCCTCGGCGATCCGCCACCCCTGGAGCTGGCTCTGGAGATCGCCATTCAAAGCCTCGCAGCCCTCGAGTATCTCCATAGTCAGGGCTACCTGCACCGGGATGTCGCTCCCGACAACTTGATGCTGGCTCGCCGTCTCGATGGGGGAGTTCTCGTCAAGCTCATCGATCTCGGATTGGCCAAGGAAGTCGGAAGCGGTGGTGACCTGACGGTGACGGGTACTTTCGTCGGTAAGGTGCGCTATGCCAGCCCGGAGCAATTTCGCCGCACCGGCGTCGAGTCCGATCCTCGGAGCGATCTCTATTCCTTCGGAGTCGTGCTCTATGAGCTGTTGACCGGGGTGTGCCCCATCAAGGGGGAGAGCTTCGAAGAAATCATCGCTTGCCACCTTCTGGACCCCATCCCAGATTTCGCCGAGACCGACCCGAGTGGGCGAATTCCTGCCGGTGTTCGAGAAGCCGTACTGAGCACCCTGGCGAAGAGGCCCGACGACCGGTTGGCCTCGGCAGAAGAACTGAGTGCTTTGCTGCGGCCGTTCCATACTGCAAAGGCGCCGTCCTTCGAGACGATCCGGGAAGTGCAGACTCGGAAGGATACATCTGCGCCACCGAAGGACATGAGGGAGGGGACCGATACGGCGCCCTCGCCTCGGGACGCGAGCGCAGAGACCGAGTTGGCAGGTGCCTCGTCCCATCGACCTCCCAAGCGCCGCCCCACTCTTCGTCCTGGGAGTCTCTCGGTTCCCCGGTGGGCGTTGGTCGCGGTGCTGCTGCTGGTGCTGGTTCCCGTGATGAGCCTGCTGGGGCGATGGTGGTGGACCTCCGGAGGTCGAGCTCCCCATAGCGCGGGAGAAGCGATTCTCGACGCTCGACCGTGGGCAGAGGTGACCTCGGTTGTCGACGCCTCAGGACAGCCCCAGCCTTTGGAGGGAGACGGCCATACGCCTCTAGCCCTGGCCCTTCCACCGGGAAGCTATGAGGTCGTTTTCGAGCATCCGGAGTTGTCGGCACCGCGCATCGAGACCATCGAGGTGGAGGCAGCGTCCGTGGTTCGGCGAACGGTGGATTTGGAAGTGGTCGACGCCGATAGCTACTTTGACCGTACGGGCCTGAGCTCCGTGCTCGAGGGGGCAGGATTCTGAAGGATTTCCATAGCTTCTCCTTCGAGGCGCTACCAGCCAGTTGGCGGCGAGGGGTCCTGCAGGGGCTTCTCGTTTTGATCACTCTTGTTTTGCTTACCGGTGCAACCCACGCAGAGCCTCGAGAAATCTTTCGCCGAGGTCTGGAGGCGGTGGATCGTGGCCAATGGGCTGTCGCCGCCCAGCGATTCCGTGAAGCATTGGCGGAAGAGAGCCAAGAGTCGGAGAAGCGGGTCTTTGTTTCGGGAGTGTTCTCTTATCCCTATCTGCCTCATTTCTATCTGGGGTGGGCCCTCTACAAAGCCGATCTGGCTCATTGCGAGGAAGCCCTGCGGGAGCTGGAGATCTCCCAACAGCAAGGGGTCGTCCGCCGCTTTCGGCGCCAACTCAAGGAGCTAGAGGATGCCAAAGAGGCCTGCAACGGACGGCTCTTGCCCGCCGCTGCCGCTGCCGCAGCGCAGGCGGTCCAAAGGGCCATGACCCTTGCCGAAGGCCTGGGGCAAGTACTCGCTGATGCCAGCCTGGAAGCGGAACGGCAGTCCGCCAGAACAGAGCTGGACGCCGCCCGCGGAACCTACCAGGCGGCCCAGGCCTCGGCCCGCATTCAGGACTACCGCCGAGCCGAGAGCCAGGCGGATTCAGCGAGGGAGCGTCTCGCGGCCCTCGATCGCCGCCTGGCTAGTCTTCAAGGGGCCGGTCTTCAAGGGGCTGGTCTTCAAGAGGCTGCACTCCAAGATACCGAGACTCAAGGGACTGGCCTCCGACCGCAAGAGACTGGATCGGAAGGACCACCAGCGGCGGAAACCCCATCCACCACTGTTGATCCAGCTGCTGAGGAGACTCTTCGGATGGACGGGTTGGTCCGCGCCGCCTCCGTGGCCATTTCTGCTGCCGAGGTAGCTGCGCAGGAACTCGACGCCTATCTAACGGATCCCGGCTGGGCTGAGGCCCGCCGAGCGCTTCCGGAAGTCAGGTTTCCTTTAGAGGCTCGGGCTCTGATCCGTGAAGCAAAAGAGAAGGTTGCTTCGCGGGAATCTCCGGTGACGGTGGAGGCGGCGCGTCGAGACGCCTTGGCAGCGGCGGAGCAGGTCAGGCAGATGCACGATTTGGCCCGCCAGAGGTTTACTGCCTGGAACGGCAGCAGGCAGGGGCAGGAGGGGGAGGTGATCGCTGACCTAGCTCCGGTCTCGCCGGAGCGGGCCACTGGGGACTCAGCCACCGAGGACCTAGCAACCGAAGACCCAGTCATTGCGTCCACCCAGTTAGGGGCTGAATCGAGAGGTCGTGATTCTGGGGCGGTAGGGCGGGAGCTCGAAGCAGCTCGTGAATTATTGCGGCGATTGGCTGGAGACCAGGGGGGGCGGCTCTTCTCTCTGCAGAGGTCGCGCCTCGAAGGGCTCGTGGTCTCCGTCGGCGAGGTGGCCAATCAGGCCGATACCACCGAGGATGACGGGCTTCGCCGCCGACTCGTCGAATCAATGGCTGCGCTGCGAGTGATCGCCGGGGCCAGGGCTTTTCTGTCGTCGGAGCCAGAGCACTGCATTGAGATTCTCGAGGATGGGGAGTACGGCGACCCTCGCCTCGCCGGAGAGGCCTACCTCTTCTTGTCCGCCGCCCGTTTTGCCCTGTTTCGACGCAGCGGCGAGACCGACACCAGGTCTCGAGAGCAAGCGGCTGCGGCGGCCCGACAGAGTCACCTCTCCGTGCCAGCCCGAACCCTCGACGGAGGGTTGTTCTCCCCTGCATTTCGGCGGCTCTTTCTCGCTGCCGCGCCGTGATCTATTCGCTGATCCGTCCAGTGACCCTTCCGGTGATCCATTCCGCGATCAGAATCGATACACCATAGACAGAATGCCAGCGTCGGTATCGCCGCCAAATTGAATCGCAGCGTCGACCTGGAGACTCTCCATGAAAACCAAGCCGAAGCCGAAAGTGGTCATGGTGACCTCCGAGTCGATCCCCCGAAACGAATCGTGATCGGGCTCGTTGAGGGCTCCTGCCCGTAGCGTCACGGGCAGCCGGTTCGGGCCGAGAAAAAGTATGTACTCGAGGCCAAAGTGGAGGGAGGTGGTGTCTTTGTTGCTCCGAAACTGGCCTCCCACGCCCGGGCCGGCGTTCGGGTTGGCTCGGGGGGCAATGGTCAGGTCCGAGTAGGTGATGCGATTGGCGTCCAGCGCCAGCCGAAATCGCCCCGTCGCTCGCCAAGCGAGACCGATTCCCAGAAAATCCGGAACCTTGAATTGGCTTGTGGTTCTGCGGCCACGGCGGGGAGGCTCACAGCGGAAGATGCCCTCTATCCCTTCCGCTTGGCAGCTGAAGGTCTCGTTGGTGCCGTCGATGGAAAAGTCGCCGCCGGATTTGTAGACCAAGCCGAGAGACCACCGACCGGAGGGGTTGACCAGCAATCCAACGTTGTAGGTGAGCTCCCCCTGCTGATCATCCAGATCCTCCCGCTGGATTCTCTGGTCGATGAAGCCGAGGGCATTGAGCTCCTCGAGGCTCGCCCCGGCGGCGAGGCGATCCAGCTCCAGATCGTTGGGGTAGTCCAGGCGAAGATCCTGAAAAGCGTCGATGGTCAGTCTGCTGTAGCGCAGGGAAGCACCGATGGAAACCCTCGGGCCGAATTTGTAGGCCACAGAGGCGCCGAAATTGTCGAGCACCAAGTCGAGTTGCTGCCGGGTTTGGTAGGCGTCGAGAACCGAGTCGTCGTAGGCCTCGAAGGTATTCATTCCACTGAAGTTGGCCGCCTGTTGGTAGAAGATCGAAAAAGTCGCCTTCTGGTAGGGCTTGACGAAGCTGGCGAAGCTCACATCGGTGGAAGAAGACTTGAAACGAGTTCGCGTGTCGTCGGCGAACGCGTTGCCAATCCTCATATTCGGTCGTAGCTCCGGGACGCCCCTGCGCTCTCGGTTGAGGGCGTCGAGAGCTGTCACGGCGTTGATATCGAGAACTTCGACTTCGGATTTGGAATACCGGCCATGGACAGAGATTTCCGGCCGACTCAATTGAGTCAAGCCGGCTGGATTGGCTTCCGCCGCCGTGGCGTCGTCGGCGAGAGCGATGAAGGTGCCTCCCATCCCCTGGGAGCGCGCTCCGGGAGGGCCGAAGCTAAAGGGCACCACGGAAAAACCGCTGAGCTCCGGTAAGGGCCTCGGTTGTGGTGGTGGCGGCGGTTGTTGGGCTTTCAGCGGAAGAACGACCAGGCCAAGCCAGCACGAGAACATCAACAGGCCCTTGCAAACTCTACCGTTCATGCTCTCTCTCCTCTATTTGTTTTTGACGCCTGGCAATTGTAGCGGTTTATGGGATGGGGGAAGAGACGCCTCTGAGATGAAAGCCCCTCCAACTTCCATGAGACAGTCCCGGCTTCTTTTCCGCCGAACGAGGTGAAGGCTGGAGGAGCGACCTGTCGTTGGGTTGTCTCCGGCTGCTGAAAGTCGATGGGGATAGTTCTCCCATCAACCCGGAAAGGAGGCGCATCCTGAAAGTCCAAAGCCAGATCAAGGTCGGAATGAAGGCTGGAATCGTGATTATCGGTTAACTGCCCGAGGCCGGGGCTTGCCCTGGCCTCAAATCGAATCGAGTCGTTATTACAACGTCGGGGAAACCGACAGAGAGTCAACACTCAACTACCAAGAGGAAGCTGATGGGATTCATCACTATTGCCCGAGGTCTACGATCTTATTTTCTGAATGTACCGCAGAGGTTTGCTGGCTTTCGGCGACAACGGCGTTTTGCCACGGGGCTCGCCATCGCCTGTTTGTTAGGCCTCTCACCGACTTTAGCCGACACCGCTTTCGCCACCCGAGGCTGGGCGGCTTTCAGTGAAGGGACGCTACTCAGCGACAACGGTTCCCCATTGCGGGGCCCGCGCTATGCCTTGGATTTCTTTCAGGGATCGCCCCCTCCAGCGGGATGGATCGAAGGCTTGCCAAGCCGCGGCATCAATGCCCTTCACGTCTACGCCGAATCGACCTTGTTTACGGCCGCTGTCGGCGACAATGTTGCGGGCCTGGACGACATCATCGCTAGAGCTGCTGCCAGCGATATCTACGTTGTGATCACGGTTGGTGGCTTCCCTCTGACGGCAGACTGGGAGCAGTTTGCGTTGGATTTTTGGACCTTCTATGGGCCTCGTTACAGCCAGCACTCTCATGTGATTTTCGAGCTGCAGAACGAGGCTTGGTTCGAGTGCGATACCTCTTCCTGTACGGCTCAGCCTTCGCCTTCGAACATTCTCGACTTCGAGGCTGACGCCTATCGCATCGCCCGGACTGCGGCCCCCCAAACTCCCATCCTCTTTTTTAGCTACGCATTTCTCCACAGCGGTTCCGGAGTCCTTACAGATATTGCCGGGCTCGAACAGCGCCTTTCTAACAAAGGGCAGGTCGGCATCGATTGGGCAAAGGCCGGGATCGCTTTTCACGGCTATACGGGAGCGGTAACGACCGAAAACGCCCTGCGGCAAGTGACTCCCCACGGCTACGGCCTGGTGGAAACCGAGTTGCAGCCCTGCCCTTCCTGCGGTGGAGACCTGGAAATCCCCCTGGTCATCGCCTATGAGACGACGCGGACTTCCTGGTTCTCGTTTTTGCCATGGAATAAGCTGAATGACACCTTTTGGGACAACGTGCTGAATGCTGCCTTTGTTGTCTGGGCTGCCGACGAAGGAGATTGGCCCGGCACTTCGGCGCCTCCTATCGGTTCGGAAGTCGCCATTCGTTCCCCAGTCGGCAGTGGTGCCTACCTTCGAGTCGACCTAGGGAGCCGTCAACTGATTGCGGACGCCAACACCGTGACTTCGGCATCCATATTCGAAGTCGAGGCCATGGGCCGTTATATCTCCTTGAAGTCCAAGGCGAATGGCCAATATGTTCAGCGGGGTTCGGACAATCGTCTGCGGGCCAACTCGGCTTCCCCGGCGGCTTTTGAATGGATTGATTTGCCCGATGGCCAAGTGGTTCTGCAAGCGAAATCCAACTGGCATTTTGTTACCGCCAACTACAACCTGACTCCTCCCTTCGTGATGGCGGACCGCCCCTTACCGAGCGGAGCTCCCATCATGGTCGCCGCCTGGGAACGGTTCGAAGTGGAAGTGGTGATTCCCAGCCACACTCTCACGGTGCAGCGAGTCGGTAGTGGCTCGGGAACCGTCACTAGCTCCCCCGGGGGAATCAGCTGTGGCAATGATTGCACTGAGGACTATGCAGAGGGCACAGCAGTGAGCCTCCAAGCGGTGGCTGGAGCCGGCTCGACTTTTGTTGGGTGGGGTGGCGACCCGGACTGCGCCGGTGGCAATTTGACGATGACCGGAAATCGCAGTTGTATCGCCACTTTCCAGCTCATCGACCCAGCCTGTGGCGGCTTGTTCCAGGAAGCTGAGAACGGAGATCTGGTCGGGGGCTTTGTAATCGATACGGAGGGTAGTCGCACCTATATCGAAGTTCCGGACCTCTCCGTCGGTGGTGCGCAGCCCCCTCGCGACACCCAGAAGGCCTCCTATTGCGTCACGGTGCCCACTACGGGAACCTACCGCGTCGAAGGTCAAGTACGAGCCCCGGGCTTTGCGGCGGATTCCTTCTACGTCCGGTTCGACGGCCAAGGGGAGTCCCTTTGGATCCCCAGACCCTTGGGGAATTGGGTTACGGATTTGGTCAACGATACGCGGGTTGGCTCCGTTGTCGATCCTGTCGAGTACTTTCTCACCGCTGGAGAGCACACGCTGGACATTCTTCTCCGAGAGGACGGGACCCAGTTGGACTCCTTTCAGCTAGTGGAAGTCACACCACCCTCCGACTGCGGAGGCCTCACCCAGGAAGCCGAAGACGGTGAGTTGTCACCGGTTTTCCAAATCCAAACCGAGGGAAGCCGCACCTACATTGAGGTCCCCGACCTCTCCGTCGGCGGCCCCCAACCTCCCCGCGATCACCAAAAAGCCTCCTACTGCGTGACGGTGCCGACGATGGGTACTTATCGTGTTGAAGGTCAGGTGCGAGCCCCGGGCTTTGCGGCGGATTCCTTCTACGTGCGGTTCGATGGCCAGAGCGAATCCCTCTGGGTTCCCAGGCCCCTGGGGAACTGGACCACGGACTGGGTCAACGATACCCGAGGCAGTACCGTCGTCGACCCCGTTGAGTTCTTCCTCACCACTGGAGAGCACACGCTGGATATCCTGCTAAGGGAAGACGGCACCCAGCTGGATTCCTTCACCTTGATTCAGCAATAGACCCGCGATTCTGCAGTAGGCCCGGGTTTCAGAAATAGCCCCGGTGGTCTAAGAGCGGCCAGGTGAGAGCTTCATGGGCTCGACCCTGGCCGTTTGTTCGTGGGGGAGGGGAGGCGCCGGTGGTGGCTTTTCTATTTCTTTGTTGGGAGCTCTTTGTTGGCGGGATGGGCGTGGTCTCTGCGTATCCCTAGATAGTCGAATTCCTTTGAGTGGTGCGCATGCCTTCGAAGGTTGCTGCTTTCATTCCATGGCCACCAGGCCATCTCAGGTCAAGGAGAAGTCAATGCACAGAATGTTTCCCGCTGTCCTCCTCTGCCTCGTCATCTTGTCGCCCACCACGCAGGCCGGTCTGCAGGAGATCGGGACCACCGCCGGCAAGAGCTATGGAGAATGGTCGGCAAGCTGGTGGGAATGGATGTTGGCGATCCCGGCGGCTCAGAACCCGCAGGATGCCCAGGGGGAAGTCGATTGCAAGGTAAACCAAGCCGGCCCGGTATGGTTTCTCGCTGGCGGCGATGTCGGTGTCCCGACGGTGCGCAGCTGCCATGTCCCGACGGGCAAGAAGCTCTTCTTTCCAGTGCTCAATCTGCTGCTTTTCAACAATCCTGGGGAGAGCCTGACCGTCGCCGACAAGCGGGATCAGCTCGACGCCTTCCTGGGAGTGGGGGAGCTTCGGCCGACCGTTGGTTCGGCTCCGGAAGGCGCTCAGGCCTGCGACCTCTTCGCCACCATAGACGGCCAGCCTGCTGCTCGCTTTACACCGAACGCCTATGCCCAATCGCCACCCTTCGCCATCGACACCGGCGACGGCCCGTTTGGTTTCCATCCCAATCTGGTCGATCCCGAGGCGATCTCCGCGGGCTTCTGGGTCATGCTGCCGCCCCTCTCTCCTGGTCAGCACACACTGCATTTCGGCGGCCGACTCTGCCAACCCGGCAGCCTCGCCGATCATGAAGATTTCGGGCCGGTGGATGTCACTTATCATCTAAATGTGATCGGTAGTGCACGGGACTCGGATTCGGATTCAGATTCGGACTCCGACTCGGACTCCGACTCCGACTTGGACAACGTCGAAATCATCGAGAGCTTGTACGCCGCCTTTGCCTCCGGAGACCTCGACACCATTCTCGCCATCCTTCGCGAGGACGTGATCTGGATCGAGTCGGAAGGCATCCCCTACGGTGGCACCTTTATCGGCCGAGACGCCGTGTTCGAGGGCGTCTTCGGAAAGATCGCTGCCGAGTGGGACAATTTCACTGCCATCGTCGACGAGACCTTCGCCGCCGCTGGCGATCGGGTCGTCGTTCGGCAACGGGATGGGGGCACCTTCCGCGCCACCGGCAAAAGCATGGAAGCCCCCGCCATCTCCATCTGGACTTTGGAAGATGGCCAAGTCGTGCAGTTCGAGCAGGTGATCGATACTCAGGAAGTGGTCAGCGCGACTCTTCCTTAACGCCTGCTTTTACAGCGCAATAACGTCTGCAGAAATCCCGGAGAGCCTTCCGGGCAGGTCCCCACTTCTGCTTCACAGTGAGAAGCAGAAGTGGCCAGAGGGCCAGAGGGCAAAATCTTAAGAAAATCTTTCTAATCTGCAGGGATTGCGACCTTCTTTACGTTCTTAGAAGGCATGTCCTATCGACTCTGCCATGTGCCCCCGCGGCCAAACGGCGAAACCTTCGTCGAAATCGCCCATCGCTGCTTGGCCGGCCTGTTCCTCCTACGCCCTTCAAATCGGCTCAACGCTATCGTCCTCGGAGCTCTGGCCAGGGCTCAATGCAAACACAGGGTCCGCGTCCACGGCTGCTCTTCTCTGAGCAACTATGGACACGTCCTGATCAACGCCGGTAGCCAGAAACAGACCTCCTCTTTTAAGGAGTTCGTCGCCTCGAACGCCGCCCGGGAGGTCAGCTTGCTTCCTAGATGGAGAACTCGATTCTAGGCCAGGCTATGGAGGTTAACCCTCGTCCTCAGGAGTACACAGCACCTCACCAGCGACGGTCCTTTCCGGGCGAGTCACGGGCGACGACCAGGATGGGGAGAACGTCGGGCGACCTCACGGGCACCCCACCAAGCGCACCCGCAGGGCCTTGAGGGCGATGGGGCCCGCCTCCAGATAGGCCACTTCCCCGTCGGAGACCCAGTCTTGCCACGAGTTCCCGATGAAGACCTGATACTCGACGCTACACCCGTCTGGTTGGTTTTCCAGCCAGATCTTGATTCTCTCCATGCGCCGGCTCTCGCCCGTGGTGCCAGCGGTTTCGCCGTCACAGCTCACTTCGGGCTGCCAGCCTGGCCCCCGGACGTAGGCTTGGTAGCAGATCTTCATGTCGGAGGGCTGATTCGCCAGCTTGATCTCCACAGCCTCCATCCGCTGGTTCACCTTCGTGGTACCGGCGGTGCTGCCATCCCACACCCACCTCATCCAGCCCAGCTTTTTGACATGGGCCCGGTAGGTGACCTCGGTGGTGCTGCCGTAGATAGTGATGGTGCGGGTCATCTCTTCCAGAGTGGTGCAGCCGTTGGAAACCGCCAGGGTCACCGTATAGTTGGTGCCGTTGCCTCCGGGGTCTGTGAAGTTGAATTCCGCGGCGAGATCGATCTCCCCGATCTCCCCATTTCCCCACCATTGATGGCTCCGGTTCGTCCCTTCCTGGCGAGCGATGATGGTGTAGAGGCTCTCGTGCTCGCTGGCCGACCCGTCCAGAACGATGGAGGAGCTAACCGTGGCCGTCTCCGGCAGGGTGAAGGAGGGTACTGCCGGGTCGCAGACACACATGGTCAGAGTCCGGCTCGCCTGGCTGTTGCCGGTTTCCGCGTAGTGATGAGTGGAAAAGTAATCTTTAACGAAGTAGTTAATGTTGTTGTAGGGGGAGTCGTAGTCGTCGATCTGCCGCCGGTTGTGCCTCTCTTTGTTGTACCCGTTGTGTTCCCCGAAGGTGTTGCAGCCGTGGTGGGCCCCGCGGGACGAACCATAGTGCCCGATGGTGTCCGCCTTCCTGCGGATCCAGGCTCCGTTGTTCTTCTTCCGCTGGTTCTGGGTTGAGACCCCAATCTCATAGGTGAGGCCAGAGTTGGTCACCCAAATTGTGGATTTCAAGCGACGGGTACCCCAGCGATAGACATCGTAGCGGCTGATGACGTCGTTCTTGACGCAGCAGCTCTGGTGGGAGATCGAATAGGCGTTGAAGGTCACGTTGGGGTGATCATCGATCTTGTCGCCGCGGCGTAGCCGGGCCAAGGCATCCAGATCTCGGTTGGAGATTTGGTGGTAGCCGTGGGGATGGTAGCGATAGAAGGTCGAGCCCACGAGGATCTCACTCTGGGGATTCAGCACGGCCCGAAAACGTGGCGAAGGAATGAAGTGATTGGAGGGCTCGGTCGGATCGTAGATGCCCTCTACATCCTCTCTCCCGGCATCGATGGCGGCCTCCACGGATTCGAGGTGACTCAGCAGAGATTCGAACCCCAGGTCGGCGGCGAAGTCCAGGAACACGCCATGTTCGCGAAAATCCTCTCCCGGGGTGACCACCTCGTCGGCAGTGGCCTGCTCCGTCGTGAGCTGTTGATACACCGCGTCGAAGTGAACCTTGTCTTCGAAAGACAACATGTCCAGCTCCACCACCGGCATACGAACTTCGGTTTCGCGGTCCGAGGCACCGACCCCGCCGGCCCAGATTCCCAGCAACAACGGCAAGATCCAAACTCTAGTTCTCCACATTTCGAGACCTCCCTTCGGCGTTCGTTGACCCAGCATGGGAGCCCCGGCGAGCGCGGCTCCGCGATGCGACTTCTCTCCTGGGTCTATCGAAGAGAGCACCGAAACTCCCTCAGAAAAGGTGAGAAGAGGCCTTCTCTGACTCCAACAGCGAGATAGCACAGTGGCAATGTTGAGACCATCGAGAGCCTCTACGCTGCCTTTGCCTCCTGAGACCTCGGCACGGTTCTCGCCATCCTTCGCGAGGACCTGATCTGGATCGAGTCGGAGAGCACCGCCCTACGGCGGCACGTTCATCGGCCGCGATGCCGTCTTCGAAGGTGTCTTTGGGAAGATCGCCGGGAAGATCGCTGCCGAATGGGGTGACTTCACCGTCGTCGAGACCTTCGTCGCCGCTGGCGATCGGGTCATCGTCCGGCAACGGGATGGGGGCACCTTCCGTGCCACCGGAAAAGGCATGGAATCCCTCGCTATTCCCATATGGACCTTGGAAGACGGCCAGGTCGTGAAGCTCGAGCAGGTGATCGATACTCAGGAAGTGGTGTGCACGACTCTTCCTTGACACCTCTTCGATAAAGGAAAGAAATTGGCTACGTCAACAGGCCAGGCCAGGCCAGAGCAGAGTTGGCCAGGGTTGGGCAGAGCAGGCCAGGGCAGGGATCTTCCTGGAACATCAAGGGATCTCAATTCGGTGGCTGGGTCTGGTGGCGAGTTCGAGGCATCCTCTCCCGAGGCTTGTCGAGCTGAGTTGGAAAATGAAAATCGTTGTCACAGGGGTTGTCGAACCGATTTTATTTCCGCAAATCGGCTCAACAAGTGTCGGGAAGGCGATTCCCACTTTTCAAATCGTCTCTGCAGGTGTTGTTGGGGCGGATCCCATTTTTCAAATCGCTCCAACAAGTGCTGCGAAGACGATTCCCACTTTTGGAATCGCCCCAACAAGTGTTGTGAAGAGGAATCCCACTTCCCCACTCCTGTTTCCGGCTCTCGGGAGAGCAAGTTATTGATCTCGAGCGCGGGGTGACGGCCATTCACTGCGGTGTTTGGAGGACTCGGGCGATGGCAGTGGCAGTGGCGGTGGTGAACTCCGCCACGAAAAAAGCCCCTAGGGCGAACCCCAGGGGCCGTAGGTGTAGGCGCTAGTTGCCAGGGCGGCGCCCATCATGCGAGAACGGGCTCCGGCGCCTCTGGAGGCGCAACCAGATCCCCTTCGGGAACCTCGATCACGATCCGGCCACTTCGACCCTGGCGAACAGCCCGCCTGGCCCGCCGGGCCAGGTCTTCCCGACCAGCGAAGCCGAAGGCACCTTCGAGCAGTCGAGCCGCCCACTTCACCTGTTGGTCGAAACCCTCCAGGGAAGCGGACTTCTCACCCAGCCGCGCCTCTACGTCACGGTTGCCCTCAGAGATGCTCTCGAGGATTGCCCCGAGAGCCTCCGTCGTGGGTTCGAACTGAGCCACCAACGCCTCTGGCTCCAGGGTTAGCCCCTGGATGAGAGGCGAGAGCCCATCGAGGGAACCCTCCCCCAACCGTTCGATGGCTCGCTGAGCCTTACGGTGGAGAACCAGGGGATCCCGGCCCATGGGCCCTTCGAGCCCCAGCACCCTCACGCTGGCGCCGGTACCAAAGGCCGCATCGACGGCCGAGCGCACCTTGCTGAGCTCCGGGCCCAACTTCGCCGCCAGCTCATCGTGGCGTTTCCGTAGGGACCGGTCTTCGTGAACCTCACCGAATTTGGCTTCATCCGCCTGGACCATCGCTTCTGCAATACCAGCCAGGTAGTCGCCAACTCCAATGAGTAGGTTAGTGATGTCAATGCCCGTCGCCCCCTCGCTTGCGGTGGAAGCAAGCTTCTCACCGAAAGCCTCAGCGATCGACCCAGCGTGACGCCGGGCCGCAGCCTGGAGGGCGAGGGCAGTCTTCTGTCGGTCAGTGACCATCTTAGAAGGCATGTCTCTCATCTCCATAGGTTCGAACATTTCTCTTTCCGTCCGTCCACCTCCGCCATGAGCTCTCCACAGCCACGCCTGAATCGCAACTACCCCGCACTTCCGCCGCCACGTTCGCGACTTCCATACGCATCTCTCCCCTAGTCCTTCGCGTCAGGATCTCGCCAAGCAAGAACGAAGGAACCGGGGGAATCGCTCACTGAACGGGGATGCCGCACAGAGGACCGCGGAAGATATAAATAGATAGCGATGGTGTCAAGTGTTTTTTGGGAGGGAGGGGGAGATTCTTTGGGAGGGAGTGGGGGAAAGGCGTTGCTTGGAGGCTAGGTTTGATGGGGCCGAGTTGAGGTCGCTGTCGGTGAGAGTTTGTCGCTGCGAGCTACGTTGTTCCGCCAGTTTAGGAAGCTGGGACCTTTTCTGCCACCGCAAAGGAATGGAGGTCTCTGCCTTTGTGCCCCGATCTACCTCACTCATCAGGGCCACAACTTGACTGGTTCCTTCAGCCAGACGCAGATCTCTCCCTCTCTTTTGGCAATATCGGTTCTAACCCCGCAATAGAGCTGGGTCTAATTCAAAATGGCCTGCGGGGCTATCGGCACGGAGATAGGGCTCGATTCTGGCCACGATCGAAGTGTCAGTCTAGGTCGTTCGCCGCGAGCATCTTCCCATTCAAACTGAAGGTCTTGCTTGACTATTTGATCCAGGCGGAGGCGAACGCAATCGATCGCACGGGTATTCTGGGAAAATAACAGCAATACCCAGATTACTCTCCAAAAATCGATGTTGAAGAAGGTTGAGAAGGGGGAGCTTGGGGGCGTTAGCCTCTCCTGAATAGTAGGTTACTGGCTCAACAGCAAGACCCCAGAGACAAGATTGCTTTTGGATCTCTGGTCCCCTTTTGAGCCTGAATGCGCTCTCTAGAGATGTGGAGTCTCAGGCTGCGTAAGCCAACTGATGGAAGTAGGTAGTAACTGCTGCAAAAGTGCCTCGGAAGCAGGTTCCAGACCGGTCAAATTGCTAGATACATGCATGCTTGATTGTGCTGCTAGTTTCGAGGTAGAATTTGGGAAATCGAGGCATGACGCATATTCTGTTATTAGGGTTAGTGGTTGGTCGGCCGGAGGAGGAGAAGCCCTGACTTGGGGCGGAAACTCGTTCTTTTTCGAGTGCAGCGGCAGAGAGGGCTACGTTTTAGGACTGCCTGTACCTAAGTTTGTTAAGTGTCCACGCTTGTTAAGCCTTGGCTGCTATCGGAAAAATAGGCGAACGTTCTCGACAACTACGCTCTCTTTGAAGGCCTCACTTGAGATTTGAGTGGAATTTTCAGCTGGAGAAATATCGTGCAGAAGGACCAAGATCAGGTCGAAACCTTTCTAGATCTCTATGATGCGGTATGCAAGTTCAGTACTGATATTCACGAGGAGCGGTCTAAGCTAAGGCGAATTCCGAGATTCTTCCATGTCAGCCAAGACAACTTCTTCAAGGACCTCTATGTAGAGCGTGGTCGACTAGAAAAACGGATTCTCGATCGACTTGACCGAGACCCTGGGCTTATGTGCATTGCAGGGCCACTAGGCAGCGGAAAGACTTCAACGGGACAAAAGGTGCTTCGACGGTTTGAGAGTAACCATAAAGGTCATGCGTTTACTGCAAGGTTCGATCTCAGGGCCAGAACGCGAGAGGGATTGGTTCTCCGGTTTGACGGACGACCAATTACGGATGGCCAGGCCCTTGGTGAATCTCTAGAGTTAGAAGTTTATCACAAGTACATGGATCAGCTGTTTCCGTACTACACCCATGACAGCTTCGCGGGCAGTTTGCCCCCGGAAGCTCAAAGAGAAAAGCTTCGGCTATGGAATCTGCTTGGCGGGAGAAATCCCCAGCTGGCTCTCTATTCTTATCTACTAGACTCATCCCTTGATAGTTCCAGGCCTCAATATCTTTTTGAGGCGTTCTCCACGCTTCGAAATACATGTCTTCGAGCGATGCGAGCCTTCAGGAAGGGGCAAAAGGCGCGAAGAGATGCTACCTACTACGATTGGCTTCTTGCGATTTCCGAGGAAGAGGGTGAGTTTGACAATATTGAGAAAGAGATAGTGTCAAAGATTAGGGTACAGCATGTAATCTATGCGGCAACAGAGCTGTACGGCTATGATCATCAGTTGATTTGGTTCGATAATGCTGATGCTCTTGTTGGGAGACTTCAGGCTGAAATATTTCATATTCTTAGGCGTTTACAGCTCACTATTTCTGAGTACGCTCGAGTCCTGATTTCTGTTCGAGCTGAAAATATAAAAAAGTATGATCTATTGGAACAGGGAGCACCTCCAGCCTTTGAGCTTGTTCTGATCGATCCCACTGAGCCAAGTACCAAAATCCCCACTCTCAGAGTGCCTCCCGCTCAAGTGCCAGAGCTGAAGGGAATCATAAGGAAGCGATTTGAATTCGCGCAACGCTTTCAACAGAGTCGTATTGCCGAACTGAAACAGCGTATCAAGGCTAGATCTCCTGACGACTCTGCAAACATTCCTGAGATACAGCGTCTAATGGCTCGCTATGGAGCAGTTCTTTCTGCGAAAGAGGCTGAGGATCTTCGGGTAATTTCTGAAATATCTCTTGACGTGTGTGAGCGTCAGAATGCAATCTATTTGGCCAACGGATCTTTGAGGGGGTTTCTCGCCCTTCATCGTGAGTTTACGAGGCATCTTCATGCAATTTGGAGGAAAGCTCCGAAAGGTGAAGCCGAAAAGCTGCTCTCTGATGAAAACAGATGGTACCTGGACACGCTCTTTCTGCGCTTTTCTCGGTCTTGGATTAACCACTTCCAGGTTGGGATATACGACATAATTCAAGCTGCTCACGATTGGTTTAAGAGAGGGAAGCCAGGGGTTGGTTGTTTCTTGAAGCATGTGATAATTACCTCGACATGGAATCTCGAGATGGAGCGATTTCAAGACGGAGTACGGATTCGATATCCCACTGTCGGTGAAGTAATAGATCGCATAGGCTTGCTTGGTTATCAGGGTGATAGTGAAATAAGAGTTGCCTTGTTTGAGCTGTATGAACACGATGGTGAATCAGGTCATATTATCGACTTTCACGCTCCGGAAGAAATAACGGCGCCAGAAAAAATTGTGAATGGTCTTCCATGTTTGGTGACGTACAGAGCTCAATGCTTGTCTAGCTCAACCTGTAATTCATTCGGATATATCTACGAGTGCGTAGAGCGACTGACCAATGTCGCTAACGGTAAGGGACTATCGCTTCCGAGTACCAGGGTTGCTATGGAGAGAGTTCTGCCATTTTTGTGCGATATCGCCGAAATGCACATCGAAGAACTAACTAGGCTGCGTGGAAGGAATCCTTTCGGACAGCTTGGAGCTTCGTGGGTTCAAGAATATCGAAGGCTCTTTGGTGTCAGGCTTGATAGACGATTTCGCATTACTGAAGCAGGGGATCAGAATCACGGGGTCTATATGGCAATGCTATTTGAAGCACTGGTTGCCAGCGTCGAAGCATACGTGAAACGCCATGCTCCGGGAGAAGGGGGTATATCTACCTTGAAAGGACTCTATGAGGATTCACTCCGATTGCTCGAGAACGGGTTAGATCCAACTTCGGATTTTCGGCACCTCATGGGGCTTCCCCCGCGGAGTTAGGTCAATCTTTGATGTGTAGACAAGGAGGTTCTAGGTGGCAACTGAGGAATATCTAGATTGGTCAAGCGAGGATCTGAGAAGACTCTATGTGACTAGTACGAAAACTAGTGACTACCAAGCGGCCAAAGCGGTTCTGGAGTTCCGAAGGAGTGAAACTCAAGAGCAACACAATAGGGCTATTGTTAATCTCACTCGTGCCCTGGTGGTTTGTACGATACTTCAAGTCGGCGTAGCTTTCTTTCTATCCTATGCAGCGAGGGAGTCAACACCAGCAGCATCTAATCGGTTCGAAGGCGGGGCCTCTGCGACTACAGCTGAAGGTCCGCAGCCGGGAGATTGCGGGTCTGATTCTCCTGTGCAAGAACTCATGGGTGGAGTGGCACCTTTAGGCGAAGTTACCCCTTAACACTTGTCTATCCTGATTTGGACTGTGCCTCAATGTCCGAGGGTCTGACTTCTCTGATCCACTCATCAGTGGCCAACCCAGTCCCGACGAGCAAACCTAGATACAGAAGATCACCTAGCACCTACCCCCCTACAAAAAACCCACCATCTCCCGAGCCGTTCCCGCATCCGGGTCCTCCGGAGCCAGTTCCAGGAACTTCGTAAAGTTCTCCTTCGCCTTCGCCGTTTCTCCCGTGTTCACATAAGCCAGTCCTAGGTGGTAGTAGCTTTTGGCGTCGTTGGGGTCGATGGCGACGGCTTGTTCGAAGGCTTCGATGGCGGCGGGCATTTGGTTTTGGTTGAAGAGGCTGACTCCTTGGGAGCGGAAGGCTTGGGGGCCGATTTCGGGGTCGTTGGCGGCGAGAGCGGTGAGGGCTTCTTGGGCCTTTTCGGTGTTCTTGAGGGAGCGATAGGACTCGTAGCGAACTTTGAGGGCCTTGAGGTTGGCGGGGTCGAGGTCGAGGGTGCGTTCGGCGGCTTGGGCGGCTTCTTCGTACCGCTGCTGGGAGAAGTAGAGGCCGGCGACGGCGACGTGGGCTTGGGTGAGGTTGGGGTCGAGGCGGCCGGCTTCTTCGAACTTGGCTAAGGCGGTGGCCGGGTCCTCGGCGTGGACGGCGGCGACGCCGTCGTTGTAGACGCGTTTTGCGGCATCGGCATTCTGGCCGGCGGCAGCCAGGGCTTCTGCGGCGGCCTTAGCGTCGTCGCCCCTGCCAAGAGCTTTGAGGGCATCGTAGCGAGCCTGTAGGGCGGTGGCTTCTTGGGGTTTGAGAGCCAGGGCGCGATCCGCTGCGGCAAGGGCGCCTTCCTGGTCTCCCTGGTCCCGCAGTAGCAGTGCTAGAACGCCATGGGCCTGGGCGAGGTCAGCTTCTTTCTCGATGGCAGCTTCGAGCTTGGTGCGGGCGGTGGCCTTGTCTCCCTCTTGGTAGGCTGCGATTCCCTCATTGTAGAGCTTAATGGCGGCAGCTCCACCTACCGGCGCAGCCGGCTGGTGGGCGGCGGCAGCGGATGCGCCTGCTTTTTGCAAGGTGAAGTCCCGTTCCACGGTGCCATCGAGGGGCAGGCTGACTTGCACCTCAGCGGTCTCGAAGCCTTCCTTGGAGATGGCGAAGGTATACCGGAAGGTGGAATCGGCAATCAGGGCGGAGTAGCGGCCCTTCTTGTTCACTTTGAGAGTCTGTTTGAAGAGATCCTGGTCCCGAGTGGTCAGGTGGATGGAGGCGTGGGGAATGGGTTTGCCGTCCTGGTCCAAGACCTTGCCGTAGATGCGAGCTTCCTTACCGGCGAAGACCGGGCTCGGGGAGAGAATGGCCATGGCGACGAAGAAAAGGGTCGTGGTAGCGACGGCCCGTAGGGTCAGAGCGGCAATGATGCTGTTGGGGCCGCGGGAAGTTGATCTCATGGTAGGACTCCTTTTCTTCCTCGTATCTAGTACCAAGCTACCGCGAGCGGCGGCTTGAGCTGCTGACAAGGTCCATTCGCGGACCGTACTGTGTCGGACCTTATAGCTCCAAGACCCAGTGTGCCGAACTCCGGAGAGCCGGTTGGCGGTTCTCGGTGGCCAGTAGGAGTTTAGCAGCCGGTAGCCTTTCACCACCCAACCTAGCCGCGGCGGTGCCGAGATGAGCTTCCATTAGGAAGCCGGGGGAACGATCATCCGGTCGTCTCCCAAGCGCCGGGTGACTCCGGTGGAGTCCAAATGCTCCAGGAGAGGGATGGCCCATTTGCGGCTCAGACCAAAGTGATCTTTGAAGGTGGCGACGTTAAAGCGTTCCCATCCCGTTGTCCGTAGGCTCTCCTCCAAGGAACTCACCTGGGAGGATGCCAAGATGAGGCCGTTGTGGAGACGAGTCAGCCGTCGCCGTTCGACCAGATATCCCACCACTCCCTCCAAGATCTGTGGTTTGGCGGAGAGATTGCGGGCTACCTCCTGTGGGGATGGCGGCGTGAGGCCCCCTTGGGCGTAGGCGGCTTCGACCGCCTGGGCGAGTTTGGACTCCTCGCCGGAGAGCTGAGCCTTCCTACCGGGAAGGCGGACCAACTCGCCATCCACCTCCAGGGTCCCCTGGGCTTCCAGCCAGGGCAAGTAGGTGGCGGCGAGCTCTCGGCCGCGGCCTGGGAGAATGCGTTGCACGGCTTCCGCTTTCGGCATCCCTAGGGCGAGGCGATTGGCCTTGAAATAGCTTTTCAAGACTCGTCCAGCCCTCAAGGTCACTCGCTTCAGGACTCCGGCAGCGAGCCAGCGATCCGTGGGGCTGTGGCTCTGCGAAGCCTGGGTGGTGCTGCTTGGGTCTGCCGAGCCTCTTGCCGCCTGTTTCGCGTTTCCTGGGATGGCCAGTAGGCGTCCCTCACCTCGCAGGCCATCCAATAGGGTACGAACCTTGTTCATGGGTTGGCCCAAGCGTTGAGCCAAATCCCCAACGGCGGCTCCCCCTTCGCCGTTCTCCGAGATCCAGGCATGGAGCAGGGAGCCTTCGTCCCCTAGGCGAGCTTCCACCGCGTTTCTCAAAGCTCGGCCCCGTCGGCGCTGCCAAATCGGGTCGAGAATCTCGCCGCCTCCCAAGGTCGTCGGAGGCGAGGGCCGTCTTAGGATGAATCGATCCCCCCGCACCGCGACGATGGGTTCGGAGAGGCGGATCTCCACCACCGCTTCTTCTCCGGGCTGGAGATCTTCCCGGTTCAAGGGACGCATCTTGCCGACTACTTCGCTGGAAAAATGGTGCAGCCGCACCGGCAAGAACCCACCCCCCGCTTCGGGAGCATCCGGCAGCCAACGCAGGCGGCCGCACAGCTCGCGGGTTTCTCGAAAGGCGCCAGCGGAAACCAGTTGCTGGCCTCGTTCCAGCTCCTCTAAGGCGGTGCCGGAAAGTTGTAGGGACGTGCGTTCCCCGGCTCGGGCTTGCTCCCGGCTGTCACCGTGTACCTGAATGGCTCGGACCCGGACCGTCTGGGCTTTGGAAGCCGAGTCGCTGGGTAGGAGTTGGAGCGCCGCCCCAGTGGAGATGGTTCCGCTGGTCAAGGTGCCAGTGACCACCACCCCGACTCCCTTGAGGTGAAATGCTCGGTCTATGGGAAGGCGAACCGGTTGGGGGACTTCGCTGTCTTGGGAAGGCTGGTCATCGAGAGCATGGGACCTGGCCAAGGTGAGCAGCTTGTCTCGCAGGGTTTCGATGCCATCACCCGTGTGGCTGGAGACCGGAACGATCTCTGCATCGGCGAAGGGACCGTCGGCCAGCAAATCTGAGACCTCAAGCTCTGCCAGCTCCCGAAGATCGGGTTCGGCCAGATCACTCTTGGTCAGGGCCACCAGAGCGGCGGGGATGTCCAGCAGGGAGCAGATGTCCAGGTGCTCCCGGGTCTGAGGCTTGACGCCTTCATCCGCCGCCACCACCAAGAGCAGCACGCGGATGCCTCCCAGGCCGGCGAGGGCGTTGTGAAGGAATCGCTCGTGGCCGGGCACATCCACGAACCCCACCTGAAGGTCTCCCTCCTCGGCGGGAATCAATAGATGGGCAAAGCCCAGGTCGATGGTGATCCCCCGAGCCTTCTCCTCTTTCCAACGATCGCAGTCGATGCCCGTGAGGGCCTTGACCAGAGTCGTTTTGCCGTGATCGATATGACCAGCCGTACCGACGATGACGCGCTGCATCAAGGATTTCCGGCCAGGACCTCGCGAGCGATGCGGCTCAGCACGCGGCCATCGGCAGCGGCACCGAAGCGGGCCATCATGGCTTTCATGACCTGTCCCATGGCGGCGGGGCCGGAAAGGCCTTCCGCAGCCACGAGCTCGCGGATGGCAGCCGTGAGATCCTCCTCACTCACCTGAGCCGGGAGGTAGGCCTCGAGCATGGCAGCTTCTTGCTCCTCTTTTTCCGCCTGCTCCTGACGGTCTCCACGGTGGAATTGTTCGGCAGATTCCTGTCGTTGCTTGATGCCTTTTCTCACCAGACCAAGAAAGCGATCGTCGCTCACTTCTTCTCCTGCCCGGATCTTTTCGTTCTTGATTTCGGTCAAAAGCATACGCAGGCAGCCGACCCGAATCTTGTCGCCAGCCTTCATCGCTTGTTTGAGGTCGTCTTGGACTCGTTCTTGGGGTGTAGTCATGGGGCGAGATTATATGGGCCCGGTCGACCCAAGGAGGGAAAACGGCGTGAATCGATCACTTTTGTGGGAAAAAGAAGCTCCTAGGGTTGACAGGGCTCCATGGAGTCGCCTATCGTCCGCCGAACTTATGATGACTGCCTTGGACAGGACCTCCAGACGCTTTGCCACCGTGGGTGGAAGGAATATTTTCCTTATTGGAGATCCCTCGTCTCTCATTCTTACCGGCCTCATTCTTAGCCTCCTCCTTATGAAGTTCATCGTGGGGACCGTGTAGCCAGATTCGAGAGCAATCAATCGAGCAGAATACGGCCCCCGGCGATTACCTCGCTGGGGGCTTTTTGCATTCAAGGAGCTCCAAATATGTCCGCATCCACCGAAAAATCCCCTCCCTCGACCGTCGATTCGGCCATCAAGGTTTTCGATACGACGTTGCGAGACGGAGAGCAATCTCCCGGGGCCAGCCTCACCGGGGACGAGAAGCTGGAGATCGCTCGTCAGCTGCGGCGCCTCAAGGTCGACATCATCGAGGCGGGCTTCCCGGCAGCGAGCCCTGGGGACCTGGAGGCGGTGCAGCGCATCGCCGAAGAGGTGGGAGGGCCTGGAGGGCCGGTCATCGCTGGTTTGGCTCGAGCCCATCGAGGTGACATCGACCAGGCCTGGCAGGCGGTTCGAGCCGCGGAGCGGCCGCGCATTCACACCTTTCTGGCCACCTCCGAGCTCCACATGGCCCGCAAACTCCAGATGACTCCGGCCCAGGTGGTAGAGCGAGTCGCGGAGATGGTGGCCTATGCCCGCTCCCTCTGTGATGACGTGGAGTTCTCGCCGGAGGATGCTTCTCGCTCCGAACCGGAATTTCTCATCGAAGTCCTGGCCAAGGCCATCGAGGCGGGAGCCACCACCCTCAACATTCCGGATACCGTCGGCTACGGTATGCCAGCGGACTACGGCGCTTTGATGGCGCGGTTGATTGCCGAAACCCCCGGAGGGGGGGACGTCACTTGGTCCGTCCATTGCCACGATGACTTAGGGATGGCGACCGCCAACACCTTGGCCGGCCTGGCAGCAGGAGCGCGCCAGGCGGAAGTCACCATCAACGGAATCGGCGAGCGAGCCGGCAACACGAGCCTCGAGGAAGTCGTCATGGCGCTGGCCACCCGGCGGGATTCCTGGGGCCTGGGCTGCGGCATCGACCCGGCTCAATTGGTGCGCAGCAGCCGCTTGGTGGAGAGCTTCACGGGTCTCAAGGTGCCCGCCAACAAAGCGATCGTAGGAGCCAACGCCTTCGCCCACGAGGCGGGCATTCACCAGGATGGAATGCTCAAGGATCGCCGCACTTACGAGATCATGACCCCCGCCGATGTCGGTTGGGACGACACTCAATTGGTGCTCGGCAAGCACAGCGGCCGCCACGCTTTTCAGGTTCGCTTGCGTCAGTTGGGATTCGAGCTCCAAGACGAGGAGTTGGCGGAGACGTTTCGTCGCTTCAAGGAACTGGCGGATCGGAAAAAGACCCTCACCGATGCGGATCTACTGGCTCTACTCCACGAGCAGGTGGAAGGACCGGAAGAGATTTATCGTCTCTGTGATCTGCAGGTGACCTGTGGCCGGCCGGGTATGCCCACGGCGACGGTGCGGCTGCAATCGGCGGACGGGGAAGAAGCCGTGGCGGCGGAAGTCGGGACCGGGCCGGTGGAAGCTGCCTTTGGAGCCATCGACCGCATCGTCGCGGAGCCCTGCCGGCTGCTGGATTACTTCGTGGACAGCGTCACCCCGGGCCTCGACGCCTTGGGAGGGGTGACCGTGCGCATTGCCCCCAAGGGAGAACCGGACAGTACTTTCAGTGGTTTTGGAGTCGATGCGGATGTGGTCGTTGCCAGCACCCAGGCATATCTTGCTGCCGTCAACCGCATGCTGGGTCAGCGGGGCTTGGCCGTAGGGAGCGGGGTCGGGAATCCGGCGGTGGGCGAGATTCCTCTAGCTTCTCCGACCGGTGGAGGCGCTAGCGAAGTGCCCGGGGGCTCCCAGGCATGAGCTCCTCCGGCGGCCAGGCTGCCTCGAAGCCTCGCACCCTATTGGACAAGATTTGGGATTCCCACCTGGTGCTCCCGGAGGCAGAGGGCGTTCCTTCGACCCTTTATGTGGACCTTCACTTGGTTCACGAGGTGACCTCTCCCCAGGCTTTCGCAGAACTGGACGAACGGGGTTTGGGAGTGCGCCGACCGGATCAGACTCTGGCGACCATGGATCACTCCACCCCCACGGAGCCGGGGCTGAATCTCGTTTCCTTGGGCAAGAAGGATCCCCAGGCGGCGCGCCAATTGGAACATTTGGAGGGAAATTGCCAGCGCCACGGAATCCCCCTCTTTGGCCTGGACAGCTCGAAGCGGGGCATCGTTCACGTCATCGGTCCGGAGTTGGGGGTGACCCAACCGGGCACCACCATCGTTTGCGGTGACAGCCACACCAGTACCCACGGTGCCTTCGGTGCTCTCGCTTTCGGCATAGGGACCAGTGAAGTGGCTCATGTTCTGGCGACTCAATGCCTGTTGCGGAGCCGCCCCAAGAGTTTCGAGATTCGGGTCGAGGGGCGTTTGCCGAAATCGGTGACAGCGAAGGATCTGGTGCTTGCGGTGATCGCCAAGATCGGTGTCGATGGGGGGACCGGCCACGTCCTCGAGTACTCCGGTTCGGCGATCCGGTCTCTGTCCATGGAAGAGCGCATGACGGTGTGCAATATGTCCATCGAGGCGGGCGCTCGGGCGGGGCTCATCGCTCCCGACGAGACGACCTACGAATATTTGCGGGGAAGGCCCTACGCCCCTCGCGGTGAGGACTGGGATCGGGCCGTGGAGGCATGGCGCCGGCTGCCTTCCGACCCAGGGGCCTCCTTCGATCGCCAGGTGGTGCTCGATGCTTCGACTCTCGAACCCATGATCACCTATGGCACTCACCCGGGGATGGCGATCCCGATTCGCAGTGCCATCCCTACGCCGGAAGGTCTGGAGCCTCGCCAGCGTTCCTCCTTGGACAAGGCGATGGCCTACATGGAGTTGGAGCCGGGGCGACCGCTATTGGGCCAAGCCATCGACGTCGTCTTTCTGGGGAGCTGCACCAACTCTCGCTTGTCCGACCTCTCCGCTGCCGCGTCCCTGCTCAAGGGGCGCCGGGTGGCCCCGGGGGTACAAATGCTGGTGGTGCCGGGTTCCCAACAAGTCAAGCAGCAGGCCGAGGCCGAGGGGCTGGATGAGGTCTTTCGCTCCGCTGGAGCCCAGTGGCGAGAGTCCGGCTGCTCCATGTGCTTAGCTATGAACGGTGACCGGGTGGCCCCCGGCCACTATTCCGTCAGCACCTCCAATCGCAACTTCGAAGGGCGCCAAGGGCCGGGAGCGCGTACCTTTTTAGCGAGCCCCTTGACCGCAGCTGCCAGCGCGGTGGCCGGACGAGTGGCGGATCCGCGGGAGCTGGGCCATCTCGATCCAGGGCTAGGGACTTCGACTGGGGCGAGTACCTCGGACCGAGCAGTCCAGGCCGGCAAGGAGGTTGTTTGAAATGAAGGCTCCTGACGCCTCCGCCTCTCGGCAAGCCCTCTTCGCCCGACCTTTCGAAAGCACCGTCGTGCCTCTCCTGCGGGACGACGTGGATACGGATCAGATCATTCCTGCCCGCTATCTCAAGGGCACGGAGAGAACAGGCCTGGGAGAAGGGCTATTCGCCGGTTGGCGCTACTTGTCAGAAGGGCAGAAGGATCCGGAATTCGAGCTCCATCAGCCTCATTTCCAGGGTGGACAGATTCTCTTGGGGGGCGACAACTTTGGCTGCGGGAGCTCTCGAGAGCATGCCGTGTGGGCCCTCATGGAGCAGGGATTCCGGGTCGTGCTGGCTCCTCGGTTCGCCGACATTTTCCGCACCAACGCCCTAGGGAACGGCCTGCTGGTGATCGATCTCTCGGCGGAGAGTCACCAGGAGCTGTCCCGCAGGGCCCTCGCCGAGGCGCCGTTCTCCTGCCGGGTCGATCTCTCCAATCAAGAGCTGCAGTGGGCGGAGGGAGGCCGGTTTTCGTTCCAAATCGACCCCTTTGCCCGCGGCTGCCTGCTGCGGGGAGAAGATCGCCTCGGTTACCTCCTGGCGCAAGCATCTGCCATCGACGCCTTCGAAGTGAATCATCCCTTTCGACCTCGAACTTTGTTGAAAATTGCCGACTCCGGAGACGGGGATTCCGGAAGCTCGGCTAGGAGCGAATCATGAAAGCCACCATCGCATTGTTGCCCGGCGACGGTATCGGTCCCGAAGTCACCGCTGCTGCCCAGGCGGTTTTGGAAGAGGCCTTTGGCCAGTTCGGTCATCGGTTGGAGTTTCGCCAAGCCCTGATCGGGGGCGCTGCCATCGACGCATTGGGAGATCCGCTGCCGGCAGACACCTTGGAAACCTGCCAAGCCTCGGATGCGGCTTTTCTAGGCGCCGTCGGTGGTCCCCAATGGGCGGCCTCCGAAACAAGACCAGAAGAGGGGTTGCTACGTCTGCGCAAGCATTTTGGCCTCTTTGCGAACCTGAGGCCGATCCCTGTATTCCCACCCCTGGCCGCATTGGCTCCGGTACGGGCAGAGATCCTCTCCGGAGTGGATCTTCTCTTCGTGAGGGAGCTCACCAGCGGACTCTACTTTGGCCCTCGTCAAGAACAAGGGGAAGGAGCCAACGGAGAAGGAGAACGGGCCTTCGACACCATGGAGTACTCGGTACAAGAGGTCGAGCGCATCGCCCACGTCGCTTTTCGGGCAGCTCGTCGCCGCCGTCGTCGGGTGACTTCCGTAGACAAGGCGAATGTGCTCGCCAGCATGCGCCTGTGGCGAAGCACCGTAGATGGGGTGGCGAAGCAATACCCCGACGTTCACTGTGAGCACATGCTGGTGGATGCGGCGGCCATGCATTTGCTGCGCACCCCGGCTGCCTTCGACGTGGTGCTGGCGGGGAACCTCTTTGGAGACATTCTCAGCGACGGAGCCTCGGTGCTCTCCGGCTCCTTGGGGCTCTTGCCTTCGGCGAGCCTGGGAGGGGAGCGCTTCGGGGTCTACGAGCCAGTGCACGGCTCCGCACCGGACCTAGCCGGTCAAGGGGTCGCCAACCCGGTGGGAGCAATTCTGAGCGCCGCCATGTTGGTGCGCCACAGCCTCGGCCTGGAAGACTTGGCCCTCTGCATCGAAACCGCCGTGGCGAGGGCTTTGGACAGCGATCGACTGACCCAGGATCTGTTGCTCCATGGGCCGAATTCCAGCCCCCCTCTAACCACTGGGGAAATGACCGAGGCGATCTTGCAGCACCTGGGTTGCGGGGTCTTTCTGGCCGTGTGAGGTGCCCCGGTAACAGCTTGTTTCGTCATCTGAGAGCTGAGTCGCTAACCGCGTCGACCCGCTGGGCCAGATTCGGAGCTGGGCGCAGAGTCGTTTCGGCATTACAGGAGGATCTGTGGATCGTTCAGGGAAGAAACTTTGCTCCAAGCTCTGATTCGAAGGGTCGGTGCAAGGAGGGTGGGGTATCCGAGTACGGAACGCAGCGTAGCGAGTACCGCACGCAGGGTGCCCCTCCCGACAGCGCGATGAACAGTCCCGAACAGGCCGGGTGCGTCTCCCGACAGCGAGACAAGTGGTACCGAACAGACCGGGTTCCCCATCCGCTGGTCTCTAACCCGCTAACCGGTAGATCGTCGGCGGCGGGTTTCTTGTAGAGTGCCTGGTTTCTGGTCAGGACGTAGACGAGTAGCGCAACTAGCTAGTCGGTAGCTCGAGAGTGAAGACCGTTCCGGAGGGTTGGTTGGCCTTGACCCGAATGCGACCGTGGTGGTCGGTGACGATGCGTTGCACGATGGCCAAACCGAGGCCGGTGCCCCGACCCTTGGTGGAATAGTAGGGCAGGAAGAGCTTTTCTTTGTCGGCATCTGGGATGCCGCTGCCCGTATCTGAAACGTGCAGGCGTAAGTGCCCGTTGGATTTTTCGGCTGCCACCCGAACGGTGCCCGGGGACTCGGTAGCTTCCAAGGCGTTGTCCAACAAGTTGATCAGGACTCGCTTGATCTGCTCGCCATCCAACCAGATTTTCTGGACCTCGGGAGCCACCTTGCCGCTCACTTCCACGCCGGGCTTGAGGTCTTGGTACAGGCTCAAGGTGTCGTGAAGCAGCTTGTCTAGATCCACCTCACTGGGCTGAGGCGAGGGCATGCGGGCGAATCGGGAAAACTCATCCACCATATGCTGCATGGCGGCGACCTCCCGGCCGATGATTTCTACGGATTCTTCCAGTGCTGGGCCAAAGCCCTCCTGGTCGGCTTTATATTTGCGCAGCAGGCGTTCGGCGGACAGTTTGATGGGGGTCAGAGGATTCTTGATCTCATGGGCAACTCGGCGAGCTGCCTCGTTCCAGGCAGCCAGTTTCTGAGCTTTGATGAGATCCGAAAGATCCTCCAGCACCATGACGTGACCCCGGAAAGCGTCGTCGGCATCCCGAAATGGGGTGAGAGTGACCTCAAAGGTACGCCATTCCCCCCCCAAGACCATATCTACCTGCTCGCTGAACCGCCCCTCTTCAGGAGAGATCTTCTCCAGTAGACCAGCTAACTTCGAGCGTTTGGGGTCGTCGAAAACTTCCGTCGTCGGCTGACCTAGCACGGTACCTCGCAAGCGCAGCATGGTTCGGGCTGCGCCGTTGCAGGTAAAGATGCGGCCTTCGCTGTCGATGGAGATGACCCCAGCGGCGACGTTTTGCAGCACCGCTGCGATCAGTGCCCGCTCCTCTGCTTGTTCGCGGCTGGTTTCCTGGAGCTCCTGGTTGCTCAGCTCGAGGGCTTTCCGGTTGTGCTCCAACTCGTGAGTCATCATGTTGAAGGACTCGACCAGCACGCCAAGCTCGTCGTCCGCATCGACGTCCACTCGATAGGCTAAGTCACCGGTCATGATGCGGCGGGTTCCCGCTGCCAGGGCCTGGATCGGCACGGTCACTCGCCGGGCGAGATAGAGACCTACCCAGGAGGAGGCGAGGAGAATCAGCAAGGTGGCCATGAGGAAGATCAGCAAGTAGCTGGCCCGAATGGAGTCCTTTTCCACCCGCAGCTGCTGATGGGTCTGGTAGAGCTGGACCAGGTCGGCCAATTGGCCCGCCACCGGTTGGTCTACCAGAGTGCCGGAGACCACCACCAGTGGGTTGCTGGTGGAATCGTCGGTGGTGCCGTAGGAGACGGCGGCGAGCATCAATCTGCCCTGAAGCCCGGGGAGAGGAGTGATTTTGACCGCTTTGCCCTCTCGGGCTGCGCGGCTCAGCAGGTTCCACTCCAGCTCCGGTAGATCCGCCAGACCGGTGCGAGGACTGATCACCGCGCGAAGAAACTCGGTGCCCTCATAGACGGCGAGAATATCGACGTCGGACTCATCGAGGAGCTCTTGCAGCCGCAAGCCGAGTTGCGGGCCGTCGATCAAGCCGGCGGAGGACAACGAGCTCACCTCCCCCAGGACTTGGGCGGCGTTGCGTAGGTTGTCCCTCTCGATTCGCAAATTGAGGGCCACCGCCACGTCTCGGGCCTTCAGCACGACCTCTTCCCGCAGCGGCTCGTTGAACCATCGCTCGATGGAACCGTGAAGCAATTGGTTGGCGAAGAAGAACAGCAGCAGGACCGGGAATAGGGAGAGGCCGATGTAAGTGGCGATCAGCTTGGTCTTGAACTTGGAACCGAGCAACCGATAGCGCCGTTCCACCATCATTTTGAAGACGGTGCGAAACAGAACCAGGAGCACCGCCAGGATCAGGACGACATTGATGTACCAGAGAGCGAAGAGGAGGATGCGGTTGTTGATCATGCGGGCGGGCAGCTCCTGATCGTAGAGCTGCAGGTAAAAGAGTCCGCCCAGGAGCAAGAAGAGAGCTCCCAATCCTCCGACGATCAGCCGGGTATCTCGACGATACTTGAGAATGCGTTGTTTCAGCCCCATGGTGTTGCCTTAGGTCGGCGGCACGAAGCGCCGGCTCTCCGCCCAATCGGTGGTAATCCGGGTCGGGATGAGGGACATAATGGTGCGCGAACCGAGGTCTGCCCGCACTCGCAGGGTGATCTCACGGCGGTTTTCACCTCGCTCGACGACGAAAGCCGGCAGGTCGACCACTTGAGACATGGCCCGCTCCAGGAGGCCGAGATCCTGGAAGATTTTACTGTCGATCAACTTACCGTTGAGCTTGAAATTGAGACGGTATTCCAGGGTCAGGACATCGTATTTCGCGGTCACTTCCAGTTGGCTCGAGAGGACCTTGCGATTCAGCCACCACTTGCGGTCTCGCACGAGCTGAATGTCGTAAATGACCGAAGTCGACAATCCGGATTCGATACGTTCCCTCAGGCCCGACTGAAAGGCGTGGCGAAGACCAAAGCTGACGATGACTTGGGGACCCTCGAAGCTCACCGAAAGTCCAGCTATTCGCGGTTTCGGGGCATCGGCAGCGGTGGATGGCAAGGTCCACAGCAGCGACGTCAGGACGAGCCCAACGAGGGCGGCGAGCGCTCTCATAGAACCCGCTACTCTAACACTCCAGGAACCGGGCCGGTGAGGGAAGGCCGGTTGGGCTAGCTCGATGGGGCTAGCCCCTTCGAGCTAGCCCTGCGGAGGGGGGCAGGTGGCACGGAGAACCCCTCCTGCCTCGATGACATCTGTCGCTTCCAAGAGAGGCCTCTACCCGCTGGGGATCGAGAGCCTCGACTCAGGGCGGAGGGTCGTCCCCCCACCCCGTAGAAGCGGTCACGGCTCACTCCTGATGGTGCGCAAGAGGAGCTCACCGGTGTTCTCCAGCCGGTCCGCAAGGTCCTCCAATTGGCCCAGAAATATGTTGTAGGCCAACTGGACAGGGATCGCTACGGTGAGGCCGGCGGCAGTCGTGGTGAGAGCTTCCTTGATGCCGTTGGCGACCAGCCCGGGATCTTGGAGGCCAGCGGTGGAAATGGCGCCGAAGGAGATCATCATGCCAGTGACGGTCCCCAGAAAGCCGAGTAGGGGGGCGAGGTTGGCGGTTGTCGACAGAACACCGAGGCCACGACGGAGTCGTTTGAGCTCTCGATGAGCGGCGGAGGTCATTGCCTCGTCGACTTCATCTCGGCTTAGGTTCGGTCGGGAGAGGCTGTCCGCGGCCACCGCCGCCAGGGGCCCTTTTTCCTGAGCGCCAAGCTCTTGAAGACCGAGATCCCAGACCGTGGCACCGCTCTCCTTTTCCGCCAGTGCCTTGCGGACTCTGGCGGCAAATTTTCGGTCCCGAGATCGGGCGATGGCAAGAGTGAGGCTCTTCTCAGCAATGATAGCCAGGGCGATGACGGAGAAGCCGAGAAGGACCCACATGAGGGGACCTCCCTGGTGCATGATGTCCAGAAACGTGACTTTGTATTCCATGGTCAAACCTCCTATTCAAAGGGGTTCGACTCGGATGCAGTTGATTCGGTTCCCGGCTTACCAGCGCTGCTGCTTCATGGCTTCCTGGGCTTCCCGATCCAATTCCCTGCGGCGCTCGGTCTCTCGCTTGTCGTGGAGCTTCTTGCCTTGAACCAAGGCGATCTCGGTTTTGATCCAGGGGCCCTTGAGGTAGATGGACAGAGGAACGACTGTCAGGCCCTTGGCCTGCGTCTGGCCGAAGAGTCGATCGATCTCCCGACGACTCAGCAGGAGTTTCCGTGGCCGCTCGGGCAGGTGATTCTCGCGATTCCCGTGGCTGTAGGGGCTGACATGAGTCGCGGTTAGCCAAGCTTCGTTGTTATTGAAGTCGATAAAGCTGTCTTTGAGTTGAATCTTGCCGTCCCGCATGGCCTTGACTTCGGTTCCCGTCAAGGCGAGGCCCGCCTCGAAGACTTCGAGAATGTGGTACTCGTGGCGAGCTCGCCGGTTGCGGGCGAGAACCCGCACAGCATCATCTTTTTTCTTGGTGTCGTGCTTATTCATGACTCAGGGCGCTCCAGGAGATCCCGGGAAAGAGGGCGCCTCAGAGATTCCTCTCACTTCAGACCAGGACATCACCTGATCCTGCCAGGGGGCGAGGCGTCTCGATACGTTCCTAGTTCCTGGGGAGGGGCCTCGGTAGGTGTCCCGCCGATGGCTCCTACAGGAGCTATGGATCCATCGTGCCACCCTGGCGTCGGCGTTTGCGGCCTCCGGTGTCGTGAATGCGTTCCAGGGCAGTCTGGCCTTCGTAGCGGGCGACGATGCGGCCATCGTATTCGTCCGAGATGGTGGCTACGGCTTCGATGGCTTGGAGCAGGGTGCGGGCATCCAGGCTACGGCCGAAGAGAGAGTGGGAAAAGAAAATATCGTTGCCCACCAAGGAGAAAGCACCAAAGGGGAGTTGGTGATTGACTTCCAACAGACCAAGGAGCAGATTCTCTCTGAGATCGACCCCTTGAACGCAGTAGGCCATGATCAGAACGACCGTTTCTTCCGGACCGTAGGGCTCGACGGCAATTTCGAGCACCGTGCTACCGTAACGGACATAGAAATGGCCGTTTTCGTCGTCGTGGTAAGGAGAATCGAAGAGTTCTGCGAGATATTCGCCGACCTCGTCATGAGTGGCTCGTTGGGTCTTGTGCTCAGGTTCCATGGTACTCCAGGGGTTGCTATCGAGTAGCATACTCTCATACAGCGTATCGTTGACAGCTAGTAGACCTTCTTCTATCGTCATTGTTTGTAGCAGATTGCTAACTCTTCCTTCAATAGATATTCCATACGTCCACAGCTTCTAGGAGGCATTGGGAATGAAAAAGTGGCAGAGATCTTCGGCAAATTGGGCCGTCTTGTTGGTGCTGGCGTTGCTGGTTCCAGCTACTGCCTACGGTGCGGCATTTGGCATCTTCGAGCAGGGCAGCAAGGGGATGGGGATGGCCGGCGCTTTCACCGCGCAAGCGGATGATCCCTCTCTTCTTTTTCACAACGCGGGCGGTCTTGCTTTCGTTGAAAAGCAGCAAATCACCACGGGTTTCACTTGGATCCACGTCAATGGTAGCGAGTTTACCGGTGCCTCACCCTTCCCGGGGGATGGAGTTCGCGAGGATCTCAAGGACCTCGATGCGTTTCCTCCTCACCTCTACTGGGTCCGACCCATCAATCAGACATGGAAATTTGGCATCGGTTTGACCAGCCCCTTCGGCCTGGCTACCGAATGGGAGAACCCGAGTACGTTCACTGGTCGGTTCATCTCTCAGCGTGCCGAGTTGCAAGTGGTGGACCTCAACCCGACCATCGGCGTTCTGCTGACCCAGAACTTCGGCATTGGTGTCGGTTTGATCGGTCGTTTCACTACGGTTGAGCTGGAGCGTGCCGTGCCTTCCATCAACCCTTTCACCGGCGGGGTAGCGGACATCGCAGCCGTAGACCTGGAGAGTGACATGGATTCCGGATTCGGCTGGAATGCCGGCATTCTCCACAAGGTAGGTAGCGCCTTTTCCTGGGGGCTTTCCTATCGCTCCAAGGTCGAGGTGGATTACTCCGGTGACGGCCATTTCACCCAGATCCTGACGGGCATTCCTCAATTCGATGCCGTTGTCGCGGGGTTGCTACCTTTTGGTTCGACAGTACCGATTACCACCACCATCGAGTTTCCGGACATGGCCAGCCTGGGATTCGCTTTCAATCTCACCGAAAAGCTGCTCACCGAGGTCGACATCAACTGGACCGGTTGGAGCAGTTTCGATCAGCTGCCCTTGACCTTCGTCGGTTTTCCCGGCCTGAGTAGCATCATTCCTCAGGACTACGAGGACGCCAACAACTATCGGCTCGGATTCAATTACTCCACCGGAAGCGGCTCTGAATGGCGTTTCGGAGTTGGTTTCGACGAGAGCCCCCAGCCCGAAGAAGGGGTCGGACCTCTGCTCCCCGACTCGGACCGCACGGTGTTTACCCTGGGATACGGCACTGCCGGTGGCAAGGTGGATCTAGCGCTCATGTACTTGGATTCCGATGATCGCACCACTACCAACAACCTGGATGGGTTCTTCGGTACCTACCAGACTAGCGCCGTCCTGTTTGGCGCGACCTACAACTGGTAAGGCGAGAAGGAGAGATGAAGATGAAACAGACGACAAGCCTTCTCGCTGTGGTCGCCTTGGTAGCGACCCTCTTTGTCGGTGCTCCGGTGGCCGCTCAGGTCGATACCGGAAGTGCGGACTTTTCCCGCTACGTGTCCATGGGTGACAGTCTCACCGCAGCCATCGTCAGCGGTGGTTGGCTCGATACCTTTCAGATCAACAGCTATCCGGCGCTGATCCATCGGCAAGCTACCGGCGGCGATGCCGGATTCGAGCAGCCTCTGCTAGGAGCTCCCGGAATCACCCCGCCCATGTTTCTCGCCAACCTGGTGCCACCGATCTTCGGAGCCTTGCCGGGCCTCGGAGTTCCGACCAATTTGAATCTGCCGCGGCCCTACAACAACCTGGGCATTCCAGGTGCGGACGCGGGAGACTTGCTGCGTACGGTGACGGACGGCATGGGGCCCTTCGATCTGGTTCTTCGGGGACAGGGAACAGCTCTGCAACAAGCTCTCGCCCTGCAGCCGACCTTCATTACCATTTGGATCGGCAGCAACGACGCCTTGGGAGCTGCCACCAGCGGTACGGTGATCGACGGGGTGACCTTGACCACCGCGGCCAGTTTCGAAGCGGATTATCGGGCCATCGTCAGTAGCCTGGCGGCCACCGGCGCTGGATTGATGATCGCAAACCTTCCAGAGGTGACGGCCATTCCCTTCGTTACCACCCTGGCTCCGGTGGTGATCAACCCGGCCACCAATCAGCCCGTGACGGACCCGGCAGGAAATTTGATTCCCCTGCTCGGCCCCAACGGCCCGTTGGCTCTCAATGATCACGTGCTGCTGACTGCCGGTGGGCTTCTCGCCCAAGGCTTCGGAATCCCGACCTTCCTCGGCGGTAACGGCCAGCCATTGCCCGGGCAGGTGATTCTCGACGCCGCGGAGACGGCCACCATCACCAACCGCATCGCAGCTTTCAACTCGATCATTCAGACCGTCGCCAACGAAGTGGGCGCCGCCTTCTACGACCTCAATCGCTCTTTCCGGCAGCTCGGTGCCGAAGGCACGGTGGTCGGAGGTATCGACTATGGCTTCGATTTCCTCACCGGAGGGTTGTTCTCCTATGACGGCGTTCATGCCTCTCCCTTTGGATACGCCTTCGTTGCCAACGAAATGATCGAGGTGATCAACGATTCCTTTGGGGCTGAGATCCCTCGAGTGGGCTTGGGACCCTATGTCTTCGGTCCCAACCAGCTCGACCCGAGGGGTGCTTTGGGGCAGGCGGTCCGCGCTGTGTCTCAGGTCAAGATCAAGGGCGAGGTTTGGGACAACCTGCGCTTTCTCGGCATGAACATCCCAGCTATCCAAACCACTTCGACGACCACCCCCGGTGGCGGTGGTGGTGACGTTGGCGAGCAGGGTAACGGCAACGACACGGCAGAGGATGGCGACCAGTCCGATGGCGGCGATCAGCCCCAGGGCAATGCCAACGATGACGACGACACCCCGGATATCGAGGACGAGCTTCCGGAAGATCGGTGGGAAATAGACCCGATCTTCGAATAGGCAACTCCGACCTGCCTTTCGGGGCAGAGGCAGCATTCAGGAAAAAGGGCGGGCCGCAAGGTTCCGCTCTTTTTCCGTTGTGGGCCTTTTCCGTTGCGGGCTTTGGTATGCAGCTAGTGCGTCGGCTCTGGTACAGTTCGCCGCTACCATGGATTCCATTACCGTCCGCGGAGCCCGCGAGCACAATCTACGCAACATCGAGGTCGCCATCCCCCGCAACCAGTTGGTGGTGATCACCGGGGTTTCGGGAAGCGGCAAGTCTTCTCTGGCTTTCGACACCCTCTTCGCCGAGGGGCAGCGGCGCTATGTGGAATCGCTGTCCTCCTACGCTCGACAGTTTCTCCAGCAAATGGAGAAACCAGACGTCGATTCCATCGAGGGCCTGTCGCCGGCCATCTCCATCGAACAGAAATCTGTTTCCCGCAATCCCCGCTCTACCGTCGGCACGATTACGGAGATTCACGACTATCTGCGTCTGCTCTACGCTTCCATCGGCGTGCCCCATTGCCCGGAGTGCGGCCAGACGATCCGCCCCCAGACGGTGCAGCAGATGGTGGATCGAGTCTTGGAGATGCCGGAGAAAACCCGCCTGGTGATCTACGCCCCGTTCGTTCGTGGCAAGAAGGGCGAGTATAAGAAGCAGCTGGAGCAGATGAGTCGGGAAGGCTTCATTCGAGCCCGGATCGATGGGGAACAAGTAGAGCTGGGCGGCGAGCCGCCGGCTTTGGACAAAAAGAAGAAGCACGATATCGACATTGTCGTGGACCGGCTGGTGGTCAAGGAGGGGATCGCCAAGCGGCTGGCGGACTCCTTGGAGACGGCCCTCAAGGTGGCGGGAGGCTTGGTCGTTCTGGCGCCCCAGGGAGGGGAAGAAGAAACCCTATCCCAGAACTACTCTTGTTCCGACTGCGGCGGGGGTCTGGCGGAAGTGACGCCGCGGCTGTTTTCTTTCAACAGCCCCTATGGCGCCTGCCCGGACTGTTCCGGGTTGGGCACCCTCATGTCCATCGACGACGACAAGATTCTCCCGGACCCGGCGCTATCCATCAATCAAGGTGCGGTGGCCCCGTGGCCTACGGGAAGCAAGTCCTGGCGCATGCGCATGGTGGAAACCCTCGCCGAAGAGATGGGCTTTTCCCTCGACGACCCCTGGAAGAAGCTGCCGAAAAAGGCCCGTCACGCCATTCTCCAGGGCACGGAAGGAAAAGAGATGACCTTCCGTTTCGAGGGGAAGAAGTCGAGCTACGAGTGGGAGGGCTCCTACGAAGGAGTGATTCCGACCTTGCAGCGCCGGTACCGGGAAACGGACTCCGCCACGATTCGGACGGAGATCGAGAAGTACATGTCCATCGATCGTTGCCCCTCCTGCCTGGGGCGGCGGCTGCGTCCGGAAGCTCTCGCGGTGACCGTCGGCGAGGTTCCCATCGATCAGCTCGGACAGTTGCCGGTGAGCCAATTCAAAGATTGGATGGCCGACCTTCTGCTCAGCGATCGGGATCGGAAGATCGCCAACAAAGTGGTGCAGGAGATTATCGATCGGCTTACTTTTCTCCATGACGTCGGGGTTGGTTACCTGACTCTGGAGCGCTCCTCCGGAACCCTGTCGGGAGGAGAGAGCCAGCGCATTCGTTTGGCGACGCAGATCGGCTCGAAGCTCATGGGGGTCCTCTACGTGCTGGACGAGCCTTCCATCGGGCTTCATCAGCGGGACAACGCCAAGCTGATCTCGACCTTGCAGGAGATGCGCGACCTGGGCAATTCAGTGCTGGTGGTGGAGCACGATGAGGAGACCATTCGAGCTGCGGATTGGGTTATCGACCTAGGTCCTGGCGCAGGAGTCCACGGTGGCGAAGTGGTGGCACAGGGTTCTGCCGAAGACATCTGCCGCCGGGGGGAGTCCCTCACCGCTAGGTACTTGAACGGCGACCTTTCGGTTCCCATGCCGGCGGAGCGCCGCGCTGCCAAGAGTGAGCCCATCGTCATCGAAGGGGCTCGCCAGAACAATTTGAAGAATCTACGGGTGGAGATTCCCACCGGGATTCTCACGGTGGTGACTGGGGTTAGCGGCTCCGGCAAGAGCACCTTGATCAACGACATCCTCTACAAGGCTCTGGCCAAGCATTTTTATCGGGCCGGAGATCGCCCCGGGGAGCACGATCGTCTGCTGGGGCTGGAGGGGCTCGACAAGGTAATCGCCATCGACCAGAGTCCCATCGGTCGTACCCCGCGCTCCAATCCCGCGACCTATACCAACGTCTTCAACCACATTCGCAACCTCATGGCGAAAACGCCGGAAGCGCGTATGCGGGGCTACAAACCGGGCCGGTTTAGTTTCAATGTCAAAGGTGGGCGTTGCGAGGCTTGTAGCGGCGATGGGCAGATCAAGATCGAGATGCATTTCCTGCCGGACATCTACGTTACCTGTGAGGTTTGCGGTGGCAAGCGCTACGGGCGGGAAACGCTAACGGTTCGTTATAAGGGCCTCAGTATCGCGGACATTTTAGACCTCACCGTCGAACAGGCTTTGGAGACGTTCACCAATATTCCCCCCATCGCCCGGGTGCTGGGGACGCTGAACGAAGTGGGCCTCGGGTACATCCGTCTCGGTCAGCCGGCGACAACTCTTTCCGGGGGTGAGGCGCAGCGGGTCAAGCTGGCGCGGGAGCTGTGCAAACGGTCCACCGGACAGACTCTTTACCTCCTCGACGAACCCACCACGGGTCTTCATTTCGACGATGTGGGCAAGCTTCTCTCCCTGTTGCAGCGCCTCGTGGATCTGGGCAATACGGTGCTCATCATCGAGCACAACCTGGACGTCATCCGGGCTGCCGACTGGATTGTCGACCTGGGACCGGAAGGTGGCGATGGAGGAGGGCAGTTGGTGGCTTCTGGTACCCCAGAGGAGGTCTCCAAGGTGAAAGGGAGCTATACCGGCCAATACCTAAAGAAGGTGCTCCCGAAGCCGGTTCGCAAGAAACGCCGCAAGGTGGGCTGAGAGCCTCCTTCGAGATCTCTCGGAGCTCCAAAGACGGTCAAGAACTTTGGTGGGTCGGTCCCTGGTCCATGATTTCCCGAACCTTGGCCAAGTCTTCGGCGCTTGGTAGACCCCAATCCTCCCGATATTTGAAGACCTCCCCCAAGGTGCGGGCTGAGTTGCCGGCGTCGACGATATCCATTTGGTCGAAATGGAGGAAAGCCGGGTGAGGGTGACCGGCGGCATGGGCCAAGGAGAGGATCTCGTGGCGCAGGGTGACGACGTAGTTGGCGAAGCGGGCAGCTTTGTCGGTGGGGTCGAGGCCCCGCATGAGCCATTTGTTCTGAGTTGCGACCCCCGTTGGGCAATGACCCGTGTGGCAACGTTGGGCCTGGATGCAGCCAACGGCCAGCATGGCTTCTCGGGCAATGTTGATCATGTCGCAGCCGAGGGTGAAGGCCACCAGGGCGTTCTCTGCGAAACCGAGCTTGCCGGCTCCCATAAAGAGGATTTTCCGGTCCAGCCCCCGCTCCGCGAAGATCGGGAAGACCCTCCCCATCCCCAATCGGAAGGGTAGGGAGACGTGATCTGAGAAGGCCAAAGGAGCAGCTCCCGTGCCTCCCTCTCCACCATCGATAGCAATGAAGTCGACCCCTCGGTTGCCCGTCTCCATGAGACCGGCGAGATCCTTCCAGAATTCCAAGTCGCCGACCGCCGACTTGATGCCGATGGGTCGCCCGGTGGCGTCCGCTAGAGACTCCACGAAGTCCAACAGGCTATCGGCGTCATGGAACTCGGTGTGGGCCGCTGGGCTAATACAGCTCTTACCTTGAGGAATGCGGCGAATCGCGGCGATCTCCGCAGTGACTTTGGCTCCGGGAAGAATGCCCCCGCGCCCTGGCTTGGCACCCTGGCTGAGCTTGACCTCGACCGCTCGAACGGGGTGGGCCTCGATTTGCTCCCGGAAGCAGTCCAGGTCGAAGCGGCCCTGATCATTGCGTGCTCCGAAGTATCCGGTTCCCAGTTGCCAAATCAGATCTCCGCCGTGGAGGTGATGGGGGGAAATGCCTCCTTCGCCGGTGTTGTGAAGGCAGCCGCAGATGTGGGCGCCCCGGTTGAGAGCCTCGACGGCGGGGCCGCTCAGAGATCCGAAGCTCATGGCGGAAATATTCACCACGGAGGGTGGGCGAAAGGCGTGGCGTCGCTGTCGGGGAGCTCCGAGGATTTTCGCAACGGGCAAGGGATAGGTTGGATCGTACCCTGGCTCTCCCGGTAAGTGTGACGGGTAAGCGAAAGTGGCCTGCTTGAGAATCGGGTAGTTGGTGGCGGTATCGAAGCGATTGTCGGAGCCAAAGCCGAAGTAGTTGTTCTGTTTCTTGGCGGAAGCGTAGACGAAACGGCGCTGATCGCGGGTGAAAGGACGTTCCTCGTCATTTCCCGTGACGATGTATTGACGCAGCTCAGGGCCGAGAGCTTCGATCCAATAGCGAAAGTGGCCAATGAGCGGAAAGTTCCGCAGGATGGCGTGTTTTCGCTGGAAGAGGTCATAAATGCCTACGCCGATAACGGCTAGTCCCAATCCAACCAGCAACCCGATGAGAATCGTCATTCCCCCTGTCCTCCTGGCAACGGAGGATAGCTCAAGAAGGCTTTGCTGTGCTTCCGTCGGCTTCTGCCAAGTCTCGAATATGGTCGAGAACACGCCCATGGATTCGGTGAATGATGGCATCGGACCACAGGCCCCAATAGGGGATGGGCTCGAATTTGAGGGTGTACCAGGTGCTGCCTTCCAGGCGGGTTCGGCCGCCGGGTAAGGGAACGAGACGGAACTCTCCTCGCCGAGAAATCAGGCCCTCCGCCAGATGGGGCGGGCGCAGGTTTCGGTAGGGGCTGAGCTCCTGCATGGGATCCGGCTGAGAAGAAACATCAAAAGCCAGGCGATGGGGTGGTTCCCAGATCGTGATGGGTTCGACGAAAGGACCGGTAGAGAATTCGCAATACCGAACCGCTCCCACGCCGGTTCCTTCGATTCTCGCCTTCTGGGGAAAGGCCACTCCCAGGCGAAACCACAGATCGGTGGGGGCTGGTAGAGGAGGGAAGTGGATGACGTAGTCCCAGACTTCTTCTGGGGTTGCATCTATCTCGACCGTGGTCACCACTTCCCTCAGAGGTGGGGTTGGTGCCAGGGCTTCCGCCCCAAAGAGCAGGGGAAGGGCGAGGAACCAGAGGGACACTTGGACCGATTCAGCGCGAAAAACACTGGCCAAGCTGCGGCCGAACAGAGCCCCAACCAGGGTGATGGGCAGGGCGATAGGGACGGTCATGGCGATGCACACCAAGCCTTCCAAGGCGAGGAGCAAGAGACAGCCGAAAGCGACGGCGAGGCTTAGGCTAGCAACTCCAAGACTGCCCGAGACGGAGCGGTCACCGTGGCGGTTGTAGAGGTATGCGCTGGTGAGGCCGACCAGGAAGGGGGCTCCCAAAAAGAGGGCGGCGCCATAACTCTCCGCCAGCTCTACGCCTAGCAAAGCCACGGCGAGACCGAGGAAGGCTCCAATACCGGCCGCTGGGGCCACCGCAGCCGTTTGGGAAGGGGTTCGGAGCAGAGGAGCCTGAGACGGGGGACGTTGTGGGACGACGCAAAGAATGAGCAGGACGAGGTAGTTGACCGCCGGTACAAAGAAAGCGAGGCCGAACCACGGACTCAAGCCAGCGTCAATGGAACGGCGAATGGTCATGGAAGCGCCAATCCACAGGAAGGGGAGCATCCACAAGAAGAGGCAAGCTATTAACCAAGCCGGCAGCGAGTCCAAGTAATTCATGCGCGCCGAGATCAGCGGCTGAAAGTAGGACCAAGGCCACCAGAACCGATCGGTTGCCCAGTACACGGCTGCCGCATCGACGCCGTATTTCAAGGCCATCAAGGCAAAGCCACTCAGGGCGTAAGCTCTGCGGCCAACGGGCATCTGAAAACCAAACCACAGTCGAAGCCATGCCTTCATTTCAGTGACTCCTCTCTCTGAAAACCTTTGGCGAAAGGTGCTTGTCTCCTGGAGACAAAAACCCTTCGGTGCATGGAGGGACAAAATAGTTGGCAAAACCGAGGTCGGTCGGGAGCTGTGCGACGCCGAGGCATCCTCCAAGCCCCATTCGCTGCCAGAGAGGATCTCGCCTCGGGCTCGTCAACTAGTCTCCGACAGAAAGTAGTCGGCGCCGCCTTTGCCGTTGATACAAGTCACAAGCTTGTCATAGTCAAGTTTGGAGCTAGTACGGCGTCCCCCCATTCGAAAGCTCTCCTTGAAACAAGCCTCAAAGTGGTTCGTCACGGCTTCCTGGCAAGCGACTTCTCTGTCGCAACCAAATATGAGTAGCTCTTGAACTTCTTTCTGTGTCTTTGTTTTATTGTAGAGCTTACTCCCCAAGAAGAGACCCACTACGACCACTCCCATGAGTACTTTTCGAGCCCCTGAACTCATCCTAGCCTCCTTCTGCGCCCTACGCTCGGAAGCGCTGCGTTTGGCACAACCTTGTGAGAGATCTTTTTCAGTATAGCGAGAGAAGGAGCCATTTCGTATCATCTCGTTCCTGCTCGAGCCGACCCTCCGGTTTGACCTCGCACGCCTTGGCGATCATCGGTTTTCCTGCTCCCTCCCTTCCGTCTGATAGCTTTACCAGCCTGTGGTGAAACTCTTTCTGACCCTGAACAGGTTTTTGCCGTGGGCGAGCGAGTCCCTATTGATGACTCGGCGTCGCGGACGATTCATCAAGGCCTGGGTTTGCCGATGCTGGCCCTTCTGGGCTCATCAGCCGATCTCTCGCAGTCGTGAATCAGTGACTCTCCGGATAGGTTGTTAGCTCTCCAATCTACCAATGCAGGATCCATCTATGCTCGACTCCATCGAAAGCACTCTGGAAGCCCTCGGCGGGCAGTCCTATTTGGCCGACCCGGCTCTCGGCACCAGCCTGTTTCTCGCCTTGAAGATGGGAAAGCCCCTTTTTCTAGAAGGGGAGCCGGGGGTGGGGAAGACCGAGGTGGCAAAGGTCTTGAGCCGTGTCTTCGAGACCCCTCTGATTCGTTTGCAGTGCTACGAAGGGCTCGATTTGCAGCAAGCGGTATATGAGTGGAACTACCCTCGGCAGCTGTTGGCAATCCAAGCGCGGCCGACCGGTAGCGATGCTTCCGGGGAGGTTCTCGAGGACATTTTCAGCGAACCCTTCCTCCTCAAGAGACCGCTGCTTCAGGCGATTGACGCCAGCCAGGACAAGCCGCCAGTGCTACTCATCGATGAGTTGGATCGGGCCGACGAGGAGTTCGAGAGCTTTCTTCTCGAGCTGTTGTCGGACTTTCAGATCACCATTCCGGAAATGGGAACCCTTCGAGCTGTCCACCGGCCCATGACTCTGATTACTTCCAACCGGACCCGGGAAGTGCACGACGCCCTCAAGCGCCGCTGCATCTACCATTGGATCGACTATCCCTCCCCAGAGCGGGAGTTGGAGATTGTCAGGCTCAAGTTGCCGGAGGTGGCGGAGTCTCTGGCTCGGCAGGTAGTGGCCTTCGTCCAAGGTCTGCGGCGGCAGGAATGGGTCAAGTTGCCGGGCGTTGCGGAGACTTTGGATTGGGCGGAGGCTCTGAGCCACCTCCAGGTACAGCGCTTGGAGCTGGCGACCGTCGAGGCGACCCTGGGATTTTTGCTCAAATACCAGGATGACGTCGAGAAGGTGAAGAGTGGGGTTGGGGCTCAGTTGGTGAGGGAGGTCCTGGCGAAGGAAGAGGATGAGTCAGGGTAGTGGTCCAGGGTTCCGCCCAGCGAGTGGTCGCTCCGAGGCTCCAGCGCCTCTGCTGGCCAACGTTCTCCTCTTCGGTCGGGTCCTTCGGCGAGCTGGACTGCCGGTTTCTTTGGGGCAGATGCTGACCTTTCTCGAAGCTCTGGAGTGGGTGGGGATCACCGACCGGCAGCATTTCTTTCATACAGCTCGCTCCCTATTGGTGTATCGGCGGGAGGACTTGTCGCTCTTCGAAGCCATCTTCCTGAAGTTCTGGCGCAGCGAGCACCCATTGGATTCGCCTCGAGGCCAGAAAGCACCTCGGGCACCACGCCACGACTTGAAGCCGGTCCCCTTCACTATTGCCAATTATTTGGCTCATAAGGCCCGGCTATTCGATCCGGAGATCGAGGTGACCGACCGGTCGGGGTCTTTCAGTGATCAGGAAGTGCTGCAGCGAAAAGAGTTCTCCCGCATGTCCGAGGAGGAGCTCGCCGAGGTGCGTCGGCTACTTTCCCAGTTGCGTTGGAAATTGAGTCAGCGACGGACTCGGCGTTGGGTGAGTGCCCGGCGAGGCCGCCGAGTCGACTTTCGCAAGACGTTGCGGCAGGCGAGCCAGTGGGGAGGCGTTGCCCTCTCGGTACCTCGCCGGGGGCCCAAGGTGAAGCAGCGCCCGCTGGTTCTGTTAGCTGATATCAGCGGTTCCATGGAGAAATACTCTCGACTGGTTCTACAGTTTTTCTACTGCGTTTCCCAGAGCCTGGGACAGGTGGAGAGCTTTGTCTTCGGGACCCGGCTGTCCAGGATCACTCCCCAGTTGGCCTTGCGAAACATCGACCGAGCCTTGGAGGAAGCAGCTCTGGAGGTCGTCGACTGGTCCGGCGGGACCCGCATCGGAGAGTCTCTGGAGAGCTTCAACCGGCAGTGGAGCCGCCGAGTGCTAAGGCGGGGAGCTGTGGTCATCGTGGTGAGCGATGGGTGGGACCGGGGCGAGAGTGCCGAGCTCGGCGCCGCGATGCGATTTCTTCAGCATCGTTGCCATCGGCTGATTTGGCTCAACCCCCACTTGGGCAAATCCTCCTACCAACCCTTGGTAGAGGGGATGCAGGCTGCCTTGCCCTATGTCGATGACTTCCTGCCGGTGCACAACTTTCACAGCCTGGAACAGCTTGCCGAGCGTCTCCAAGACCTTCCCCGTCGAAGGTGAGGGCTCTCACAAGGGGATTTTCGGTAGTGCCCTATTCTGAATTCGCTCCGTCGGGTCGGTGTAGAGAACCAACTCTGGCACCGTTACCTGGCGGCACGGGCACGAACTCGCATGCGCTCAAACCCGTGCCCGCTTGCTTCCGCCAAGAGGCTAGCCAGAATTGGGCACTCCGAGCCTGCGCTCATTTCAAAATAGGACACTACCGGAATTCTTCTGTCTTGGAGACTGCGGAGCCTCGTCCCCGTTCCTAGATGGGCCTTTGCCCTGGGTCGCTGGAAACGCGATAGGGTAAGGGTCAATACCGGTTTTTTGAACAAGGAGATTGCCCCATGAAGGTTTCTGGTGAATACACCTTCGAAGCGCCCCGGAAGATGGTCTGGGAGGCTCTTCAGGACCCGACCATGCTGACCTCAGTGCTTCCCGGTTGCGAGAAGCTGGAGAAGATTGGTGACGATGAGTACGAGGGCGCTCTGAATATCAAGATCGGACCGGTGCAGGGGAAGTTTCAGGGCAAGATCAAGCTGGAGGATATGGAGCCTCCGGTGGGCTACACTATGCAGGTCAATGGCCGAGGAGCCCAGGGATTCGTCAAGGCGACCGCCAAGCTCAATTTGCAGGAGGACGGTCAGCGAACCCAACTCTCCTACGATAGTGATGCCCAAGTCGGCGGACGGATCGCCAGCGTCGGCCAGCGCCTGGTAGACAGCTCTGCCAAAGCCGTTATCAAGCAGAGCTTGGATGGTCTGAATGGAATGTTAGCGGCGCGACTGGCGGTTCCCGAGGCAGGTGAAGCCGAGGCGGCGCCAGCGGCCCCTGCAGCTCCTCAGCCGCCGTCCCAGGCGGAATTTGCCGCCACCATTGCCAAGGAGGTCGCCAAAGACCTCATTCCCAAGCCGGTCCTGATCGGCGCCGTCATCTTGGTGATCCTCGCTCTGCTGTATTTTCTGCTTTGATCCCTGGCCTGGGGTTGAAGAGGTGGATAGCGGCGAAATAAGTAACGGGCGAGAAGGGAATCCTCCTCGCCCGTTTTCTCATCGATTCAGAAACTCAGCCGCTGGGCGGCCTCAGGAGTCGATCACCAGCTCAGCTCTAGCCGCTTCTTTGAGCTCGATGGCACGAGTCAGAAGGCGGTTGCGGATCACTCGCGAGTTGACTCGCGAGGCCAGCCTCTCTTTGTAGTAAGCCTCCTTCAGCTTGGAGATCGCCGACGGGTGCAAGAAGCGCTCGTCGAGGACCTGGTAGCCATCCTCAGTGTCGAATGCGGCCAGCTCGGCCAACCTCTTGGACATTCCGCGGTTCGATTCTTCGATGGCCGCGGTCGCGACGAGATTCGATGAGCGGATGTTCTCGAGGGTGTTCATGACCCGAAGAAAGGCAGCGATGGCCTCAACTTCGGTGGTCGACATCTTGATGGGCAGGGCGCTAGGTGCAGTGAGAAAGGCCTCGCTGTTGTAGTAGTCCACTGCCTCTTCGATGGTCGCCACGGCGTGATTGTGGAAAAACGGCGCGGTGTCTACCGCTTCGATGGCCGGGAACGAGTTGAAGCGTCTCTCATTGACGTTTTCTTCCGCATTGAAGGTACCGAAGCCCAGGAATTCATTGGTGTCGGGGTCGACCAAGGGGTCGGTTCCGAACCCACCATCGGGAGTCAGGCTGCCCGGGTCGATGACGTCTGCAGGATGAAATTTGAGGGACGAGATGCCAATGTCGAAATTGTTGTTGAGACCCGTGTTGGGGCCGTTGGCACCACCTTCCTGGTGGCAGAAAGTGCAAAGGGAGGCATCCGCCGCAAAGACGTTGAACAGCTGCCGTCCGGCCTCCGGAACGGGGCCCAGCATGGTGATTTCGCTGATGTCAGGGAAATCCTGGCGGCCCAGCACGAGGAGAAACGCCTCGATGGCGTCCAATTCCTCATCAGAGGGTAGGCGAAAGTCGACCCCTGGGATGCGGTCGAGGGTCTGGGTGTAGTGGGCGGTAACGGCCCCTAGGGCAAACTCTCTGAGGGTGCCACTGCCCGGGGCGCCATCGCCACTCCAACCGGTACGCTGCAGAGGAGGCACAGATTGGTTGCCGGGCTCGAGGTAGCGAGATAGGCCTAGGAGGTGGGGCACGGCGCGTTGAACGACGGGATTCTCGAAGCCGTCGATGGGCACGCTAATGAGTCCCAAGCTCCGCAGTAGCACCGGGTTCTCGAGGTCTGCCAACTCGGGAATGAACTCGGAGACGAAGAGGGGATCATCGTCGGCCAGCTGCGCTACGAAGCGGGGGTCGATGGTGAAGTTGTTTTCCGCCGGGTGGCAGGTACCGCAGGTGCGACCATTGCCGTTGAACGTCTCATTGAAGAACAGATCCGCGCCCATGGCAACCAAGGGATCAGAGCTGTTGAAGGGCGAATCCGCGAAGGCAACCGGCGGCGCGAACCAGGGTAGCGCCGCTCTAGCTTGCTGCGGAGCCTGGCCGGCGGAGCGCATGTAGAGGCGCTCGAAAAGGGTGGCTGCACCGAACAAGACCGGGCGATCTTCCGGACGATCTCCGGCGCGGGTCACGACGATCCGGTCGATGTCGAAGGTCTTGCCAATGTCGGAGTCCAGCTGAGCCTGCAGGATCGCCTGATCCTCACCCTGCTCTAACTGCCCGAGGCTGCGAATCAGGTCCCCGGTCTCTGGAAGAGTGCTTCTGTTCTCGCCGGGCTGGTTGTCCACTAGCCACACTTCCCAATCGCCTGGCTCGAGGTTTGCTACGGCAACATCGATGGTGCTGGCGGCAAGGTTCACCGTGACCAGACCGTTGGCGTAGGAGCGCTCGGCGGAGAGTCCGGGAGCTTCGCCGAGTCGAAGCAATAGGTTGTTCGTGCCACCATTTTCTTCGAACTTGACCGTCCAGTTTTTATAGGCTTCCTCGAGCTTTTCCGGTGAGGCAACCCGGCTGTAGGGGTGCGCCGTGTCGGCACTATTAGGGTCTTGCTCAGTAAAAACAGAGGGTAAGTCCGAGACTAGGGTGACGCTTAAGGCGATGAGGGCGAATACATACCAACGCTTCATTAAGAGAGCCTCCTTTTACCCGCCTTTTTCAAAAAATAGTTTTGAATGGGGGTAGGTAGAACTGTGTCTAAGATTCTTGAAGGAGCCTTCTCATACAAGCGGCCGGTACCTGGCGGTCGTTTTTTTGGGGGGGAACCCTGAGTCCGAGCTCAAAGCTCGCCTGGGATTCCACTCACTACAACGCCTGATCCCTCTCTCTGGCCGTCTATCGACTGCTTTCAAGCCTCTTAGGCTTACTGGAATGGCCACCCACGAAGTGGAGATTCCCCACCTGGATCTCCGGGTCGGGTTTCCTTCCTCACCTCATGCTGTGTGACAATTCCGTATGGGTAGTGCGTTCCCAGAGCGGGGTCGTGACAGCAAAAGCTCATTGTGTTTGAAAAAACAAGCAAGGCCGAATGCCGATGAGGGTAAGTTTTCGATGGATCGCATTCGCTCAATGATCAACTGGGAGGCAGGTTTCAAGGGAGGAGCGGCTACCGCCTCACCCTGCGAGACGCCCACTACCTGTGCGAGTTGTCGCTGCTCGGCGAGACTCTTGGCAGAGTCTTTTCCGTGGTTGGAGTAATACGGTTTCAGTAACGTTAACCTTCATGTTTGGGATCCATAAGACCAAGGTGAAAAGTCGCTATCCGCGACGGGGCTTCAACTTCGTTCGTGTCCTCGTCATCTGGTTCGTCGCCATGACCCTCGTCGGGTGCTCCGGGAACCGTCTCCCGGCCACCACGGAGCAGCGAGTTCTCGACGACCTCCATGAGGCTGCCCGCCGAGACCAGAACGGGGAGAAGGAGCCGGAACCGCAACCTCTCCCTTCTGACCCAGGTCAGGAAGAACCTTCTCCTGCGAGTGCTTCCGATCCAATCGGCTCAGATTCAACTCCCGAAGAGTCAGAAGTTCCTTCAGAAGAAGAGGCGGACTCGAAGGAGTCGGTTTCCCTACTCAAGTTATGCCGCCAAGAAACACCTCCGGAAGAGGAAGCCTTTTTCGACGAGTCCCGGCGTAGGCTTCAGGAACTCTGTTGCTGCGCTACCTTGTGGCTCGATGGTTTGCTGGGAGGGGAGCCGGATGTGGCCAATGCTCGAGCCGTATCGGGGCGCCTTCACATCACTGCTCTCTATAGCCGCCATGAGAAATTTGAGGAGAAGATTCGTTTGAGGGTGAACTATGACCTTCCCACCCTAGAGCGGAGACTCAGTGTTTTCTTGGGCAAGGAGGACGAGGAGAAGTTCATCCAGGATCGACAAGAGACTTTCGCCATTCGCTCCTCTTTTTTCGATATCGACTCTGAGGATCGCTGGCTCGCTGGCCTTGGATACCGTCCCCCCGGCAAATGGACCCAGCGGTTGGACTTTAGCGTCGGTGGTGAATTGCGCTCCGCTCCGGAGGTATTCGTCAAGGGGCGCTGGCGTAGAAATCTATTTCTTGGTCAACGGTCTGTTCTGCGGCTCAAGGAGACCGTTTTCTGGGAGAACCGAGATGGTCTGGGCTCGACGACCAGGATCGATCTCGATCACCTCTTTGGGAAGCAGCAACTGGTGCGCTGGGGCAATGTTGGCACCATCTCGGAGGAGAGTGATGGCTTTGAATGGCGTTCTTCCCTGCTTTTCTACCGCAACCTCTACTCCGGTGCTGCCTTGGCCGTCGAGGGGTTTGTCCGGGGAGCCACGGAGCGCGAAGAGAAGCTCCGGGAGTACGGGGTGCGCTCCGTGTTTCGCCACACCCTGCATCGCCGATGGCTCTTCGGGGAGATCATTACCGGCTACAGCTGGCCTCAGGAGGACGCTAGTAGGCACCGCCGCGGATCGGCTTTGGTCGGCGTAGGTCTGGAGCTCCACTTTGGCAAGGACCCCTATTGAATCTGGCCTCTGAGAGTTCATGGTTTGCTGGATTAGCCCTATTGATCTATTTCTCCGTGGCGGTTATTTAGGTACTCTCGAAGAGGGGGGAGATAACCCCGAGAGAAGCTCGTCTGCCCTCAAAATCACTCGACAAGGAGGCTCTTTCATGAAGCTCGAAGAATCGGTTATGACTCGGTTTGGGGGAGGCCTTCGCCTCTGCGGCTTGCTCTTGCTGGGCTTGGTGGCATTGGTTTCGGTGGCTCATTCGGTGCAGGCTCAACCCTTTGGCGGTTGGGGCATCTACAGCCGGCCGGAAACTGGATTTCTGGAGATTCCCCACAGTTCGGCCCTCAACCCGACGGGGCTGATCACCATCGAGGGGTGGGTCAATTTAGACCTCCAGCCGACCATCTGCTCGAACATCATCGGTAAGGGCTTTCAGAGCACTTGGTGGGTAGGGATCTGCAACGGCTCGCTACGGTCCTACCTTCGGGGCAATGGCTCGGCTCGCACTGGCGGCGTTCTCGCTGGAGGCTGGAACCACTTCGCCGTTACTTTCGATGGCGTCCGCCGGCGGCATTTCATCAATGGTGAGCTCACCAATAGCTGGCTCGAGGCGGGTCCTTTGCCCACCAACACGAGTCCGGTGCGGATCGGTTCCGATGTGGATTTTCTTGGCAGCAGCCCGGAAGGCTTGATCAATCACATTCGGCTTTGGAACGTTTCCCGCTCTACCTTGCAGCTACGAGAGACCATCAACGAGGCTTTGACTTCGCCCATGCCGGGCTTGGTCGCCTCCTGGACCGGCTTTGGAACGGATCTGGTCGGTCCCCACGATGCCTCGGTGGTGGGATCGGTGCCCGGTTTGACCTTTCCGGTCACCAACGAACCCTGTACCACGACGGCGACGAGCCTCTGCTTGCACGACCGCTTCGTGATTTCCGGAAACTGGAGAACCGGTTCGGGTTCCGGCCAGGCCATGGTGGCCCCTATTACCACCGTGCAATCGGGGATTTTCTGGTTCTTCAATCCCACCAATTGGGAAGTGATGGTGAAAGTTCTCAACGGTTGCGCCAGCACCAACCATTGGTGGCTGTTCAGCGCCGCCACCACCAACGTGTTTTATCGCTTAGAGGTCTTTGATCAGCTGGATGGAGTCAACAAGGTGTATTTCAACTATCCGGGACCACCGGCTCCGGCAGTGACCGACACCATGGCTCTGGCGACCTGTCCCTAAGAGAGGTAAGGGCTAGGTTTCGTCTCGGAACGGTTTCTCTCTTCTCTGACTCTTCCTCTCAACCGGAGATGTCCATGTTGAAGGGAGGAACCGTGGATTCGGGCTCCGGCAGAGCAGTCAGGTAAGCCAGTGACCTGGCCTCGCAGGCCACTCCGCCGGAATCCTTCGTCTCTCCGCTTCTGGCTACGCATCCCCGAAGAGCCTCTCAGCAGTGCTCTTTTCTTCTTCTGACCTACCTGCGGGCGTCAACAAGATCCCTCTCGATCCATCTGGGATATCACTTTCGACTGTAACGGACCCACTGCTCTGGCGACTGGCTAGAGGGGAGTCGGTCAGCTGACCCTCCCGTTGAGCGTCGCTGAATGCGGCACTACCGAGAAACATGGGAAAAGGAGGGTCTGTCATGAAGCTCGAAAGTAGAGTTCCGAACAATGAATCCAAACTTGCTCGCCTCGCCGGCCTTTGTTTGTTTGCCCTGGCAACGCTGTGTTCAACGGCTAGCTCGTTGCAAGCTCAGCCCTTTGGAGGTTGGGGCATCTACAGCCGGCCTCCACAGGGATTCTTGGAGGTCCCCCATAGCCAAGCTCTCAATCCCACCGGGGAAATCACCATTGAAGGGTGGGTCAATGTCCGAGACCCAGGGGCTTGCTCGACGATCATTGGCAAGGGGTTTCAGAGTGCCTGGTGGGTCGGAATATGTGGCACGTCTCTTCGTAGCTACCTGCGGGGTGCAGGCTCGGGTCGCACTGGTGGCGAGCTCGCTGGAGGTTGGAACCATTTTGCCGTTACTTATGATGGGGTCCGGCGCCTCCACTACATCAATGGTGAGCTCGCTAACAGCTGGCTCGAAGGTGACTCGCTGACAACCAACTCACAGCCTGTGCGTATCGGTTCGGACGTAGACTTCGAGGGATTCACTGTAGAGGGCACGATTAACGAAATCCGCCTTTGGGATGTACCTCGGAGCACACTGCAGCTGCGAGAGACCATCAACGAGTCCATCTCGTCGCCTCGGCCTGGCCTGGTCGCCTCCTGGTCCGGCTTTGGAACAGATCTCGTCGGTCCCCACGACGCCTCGGTGGTGGGTTCGGTCCCTGGCTTGACCTTTCCTGTGACCTCCGATCCTTGCACCACAACGGCAACGAGTCTCTGCTTGCACGACCGCTTCGTGATTTCCGGAAACTGGAGAACCGGCTCGGACTCCGGTCAGGCGATGGTGGCCCCTATTACTACCGTGCAATCGGGGATTTTCTGGTTCTTCAATCCCACCAATTGGGAAGTGATGGTGAAAGTTCTCAACGGTTGCGCCAGCACTAACCATTGGTGGCTGTTCAGTGCCGCCACCACCAACGTGTTCTATCGCTTAGAGGTCTTTGATCAGCTGGATGGAGTCAACAAGGTGTATTTCAACTATCCGGGACCACCGGCTCCGGCGGTGACCGACACCATGGCCCTGGCGACCTGCCCCTAGCGATCTGCCCCTAGCGAGACCTGCCCTAGCTACTTTCGTCATCCCACTGAGGGGGCTCGGGCAGCTTCTCCAGATCTTGGTCCTGCGGTGTGGAGATGTTCAACTGGAGCTTGGGAAGATCGATCTTGGGCTTTGGAACATCAATCCTGTAGACCGGTGGCAGGGGTTCTCGGTCGAGGTCGAGCAGGTTGACGATGTCCAGGGCGCGCTGGATATCGATTTCGAGGCCGGAGGTGAGCAAGGAAGGAACCAGCTGAGGGCTCGTCTTTCGTTTCACCATGTCGTAGAAGGCAGAGCTCGGTGGCGGTGGCGCGAAAAAAAGAAAGGGTCCCTCAGCGGCCACGCGAACGTCGGGCCAAGTGGCTAGGCGTTCCAGGGCCCGCTCCGAGAGAACGGTGGTGGCCCTCTTCGCGTCCCGGCTAACAGCGGCCAAGGGGGCTCTCGTTTCCAGGCGGTCCAGCCCGGCGCCAGGCATCCCCACCCCTCCTTCGCGAGGAGTCCCCGGCTGAACCTCCCAGTAGGGAAGATCCTCCCCCGGAACCTCGATCAAGATGACGGCCAGCTCTACGGGGAAGTTCCGGCGTCGGCCGCTGGAGTCACCGGGCACGGCTTCCTCCACCTCGTACCGGTGCTCATAGACGGTCAAGCGGTGCTGGGCATCTTCGCGGACCAAAGCGGTACCGATGCTGCTCGCTGGCGGAAGAAGCCTCTCGAAACGCCGTGTCACCTGGAGCAACCGGTCGGCCTCAGGGTATGGGGTTTGAACCTCCAGGCCGAGACGCAATGCCAGCTCTGTCAAGGCCTCGGGGCTCTGAGTCTCCCCCTCTCTCCGGCTCATCCATTGGGCGAAAAGCAGGAGGAGGATGAGGGCTACCAGGACAGCTCCAAATACCATGATGGGGACCCGGCTGGACTCCGGTCTCGAGTCGGCCGCCACGATCGAACCTCCTTCCTATTACTTGCTGGGAGATTCTCCATGATACACGGAGGCGGGTTGGGCGAATGGAGAGTCCAGCCCTGGTCTCGAGTTCCTAGAAGGGAGCCGTGGAGACGATCTTGTGACCATCGAAGGTCACCAGGGCCAACGGGCTGCGGGTTTCTCCTTCCACCGTCCTGTTCCAAGCGATCTGATAGAGCGTTGAAATGGGGACATTCAAATTGCTATAGCTCAAAGGGGGAAGGTCGCCCTCGATGGGCTCAAAGCCCTTAGGGGTAATCCGGTAGGTGGCCTGTTGGTTCGAGGCATTGTTGACGATCATCACTCCTGGATCTGCCATGATTCGGGTCTCCTGAGGTTTTGGTCAGGCCGTAGCCTTCACGGTTTGTACATAGGTAGTCAGGCTCTGAACAGGAGCGGCTAGGGGCCCGAAGAGCTCCCAGGAATCCGCCCGTCAAAGTTGACAATTTGGTTCTACTAGAATGGGGCGTTTCACGGTCTAGAAAGTTACCAAATGCGGTCTCACTTTTCCTGGGGAGTCACCCGGAAGGGACCCGGGCCGGCTGGGGTACACTGCCGGGTACGATTCACCCGACGGTTTTGAGAGGAGGGACCATGATTCCAGGGGCCTTCGACTACCACTCGCCCTCTACTTTGGAGGAGGCAGTCGCTTTGTTGGCTCGTCATGGCGACGAGGCAAAGATCTTGGCTGGGGGGCAGAGCCTTATCCCCGCCATGCGTTTCAGACTGGCGGCACCAGAGGTGCTGATCGATATCAACCGCCTCGAGGGCTTGCAGTACATCCGCGAAGAGAATGGCTATCTAGCTATCGGCGGACTGACCAGGGAGTCAGCTCTGGAAGAGTCTCCCGTCGTGCAGCAACGCTACCCCCTTCTAGCAGACACGGCTCGCGTTATCGCCGATCCTCTGGTGCGCAATTTGGCGACGGTGGGAGGCAATCTCGCTCACGCTGACCCGGCGAACGACCATCCCGCCACCATGCTGGCCTACGGAGCTTCCGTGGTCGCCCAGGGGCCCGGGGGGAGCCGCGTTCTCTCCATTGACGATTTCTTCACAGATCTCTTCGAGAATGCCCTGGCCAGCGACGAGTTGCTGACCGAGGTCCGGATTCCCGAACCCCAACCAGGTTCCGGCGGGGCCTACATCAAAGTCGAACGGAAAGTGGGGGACTACGCCATTTCTGCCGTAGCCGTGCAATTGAGGCTTCACGGGGAAATTTGTTCCGACGTGCGCATCGGCCTCACCAATGTCAGCGCGGTGCCTTTTCGAGCCACGGAGGCGGAGAGTTGCCTCGAGGGCAAGGCTCTCAGCGAGGAGGTTCTAGAAGCGGTTGGGCAGGCGGCCGCTGGCCAGTGCGACCCTTCGGCGGATCTGCGGGGATCGGTGGAATACAAGCGAGATCTGACTCGGGTTCTGACCCAGCGAGCGGTCACTCAGGCCATCGCGCGAGCGAAAGGAGGTAGCCAGTGAGTCGCCACGAGATTTCCTTGACCGTCAACGGAGCTGAAGCCAAAGGTGAGGTCGAAGCGCGCCTCCTCCTGGTGCATTTTCTGCGCGAAGATCTCGATCTGACCGGGACCCACATCGGCTGCGACACCACGAGCTGCGGAGCTTGCACGGTGATCCTGAATGGCAAGGCGGTAAAGAGCTGCACGGTTTTTGCCGTTCAAGCCGACGGCGCTGAGGTGGAAACGATCGAAGGGGTGGCGACGGAGGAAGGTCTCCACCCCTTGCAGGAGGGCTTCTGGGAGAAGCACGGCTTGCAATGCGGCTACTGCACGCCCGGCATGATTCTGAGTGCCAAGCACCTGCTGGCCAAGAACCCCAACCCCACCGAGGAAGAGATCCGCTGGGGCATTTCCGGCAACCTCTGTCGGTGCACCGGTTACAACAAGATCGTCGAGGCGATTCAATACGCCGCTGAAAAGCTCCGCAACGCAGAGACTGAAGAGGCCCGGCAGGAGGTGAGCGCATGACCACTCACGTAGAGGATCGCTTCGAACACCACAGTGAGAAGCCAGCGGGTGTCTCTGCCCAGGTAGAGACTTCCCACGACGTTCAAGTCTCGACGCCGGCCAAGATTTGCGGCATGGGGCATCGCATGAAGCGCAAGGAAGATCCACGCTTCATTCAGGGCCGAGGCCGCTATGTGGATGACGTCAAGCTGCCGGGCATGCTTTACATGGACATCGTTCGCAGCCCCTACGCCCACGCCAAGATTCTTTCCATCGATGCCACCGAAGCGTTGGCGACGGAAGGGGTTTTGGCGGTGATCACCGGAGAGGACCTCAAGGAGGCCGGCAACCTCCACTGGATGCCGACCCTGATGTCCGATACGCAGATGGTGTTGCCCATCGAAAAGGTGGTCTACGCGGCCCAAGAGGTGTGCGTGGTCATCGCGACGGACCGCTACATTGCTGCGGACGCGATCGAGAAGGTGTATGTGGACTATGAGCCCTTAGACCCAGTGGTAGACCCCTTCGAGGCAATGAAAGACGAAGTCATCGTGCGGGACGATAAAGAGGCGAAAACAAACCACATCTGGCATTGGGAGGCGGGGGACAAGGAAGCCACGGACCAAGCCTTCGCCGAGGCGGCCCACGTGGTGGAAGAGAGCATGCACATCCCGCGCATCCACGTTTCGTCCATCGAAACCTGCGGCATGGTGGCCAATTACGACAAGATTCAGGAGCACATGCAGATCTACATGACCTCCCAGGCTCCCCATGCTCATCGCACGGTGTTTGCCTTGGTGTCGGGCTTGCCGGAGCACAAGATCCAGATCATCTCGCCGGATATCGGCGGCGGCTTCGGTGGCAAAGTGCCGGTCTATCCGGGGTATGTGTGCTGCGCGGTGGCCAGCCTGGTCACCGGCAAACCGGTCAAGTGGATCGAAGATCGCAGTGAGAACCTTCAAGCGGATAGTTTCGCTCGGGACTACCACATCAAAGCGAAGATGGCCTCGGATGCTTCCGGTCGGATCACCGCCCTCAAAGTAGAGACCTTGGCGGATCACGGGGCCGCGGACGCTGCAGCCAATCCGTCTAAATTTCCCGCCGGTCTGTACTCCATTTGCACCGGCTCCTACGACATGAAGGCGGCTCACGTGGCCGTCGACGGCGTCTACACCAACAAACCACCCGGGGGGGTGGCCTATCGTTGTTCCTTCCGGGTCACCGAAGCGGTGCACATGATCGAGCGTATGACGGACATCCTGGCCCACGACCTGGGCGAAGATCCAGCCGATCTCCGCAGTCGCAATTTCATCCGGCCGGATCAGTTTCCCTACCGTTCTCCCACCGGCTGGGAGTACGACAGCGGCAACTATCAGGCCGCTTTGGACAAAGCGAAGGAAATGATCGGCTACGACGAGCTGCGGCGGGAGCAGCTGGAGAAGCGGGCTCGTGGTGAATTGATGGGCATCGGCATTTCGAGTTTTACCGAGGTGGTGGGAGCTGGCCCATCCAAAGACTACGACATCCTCGGCATCAAGATGTTCGATTCGGCGGAGGTTCGGATCCACCCCACCGGCAAGGCCATCGCCCGATTCGGCACCAAATCCCAGGGCCAAGGCCATGAGACGACTTACGCTCAGATCCTCGCGGAGGAGCTGGGTCTACCAGCCAGCGATATTCAGGTGGAGGAGGGGGATACGGATACCGCTCCCTATGGTCTGGGCACCTACGCCAGTCGATCCACGCCCACAGCGGGGGCTGCCGGCGCGATGGCTGCGCGTAAGATCAAGGCCAAAGCCAAGAAGATTGCTGCCTATCTACTGGAGGTGGGAGAAGACGACTTGGAGTGGAATGTTGACCGTTGGCAGGTGAAAGGCTCGCCGGAGCAGGCAAAGACCATTCAAGACATCGCCTTTGCGGCCTATACCAACCATCCCCCCGGCATGGAAGCGGGGCTGGAAGCCACCGACTACTACGATCCTCCCAATCTCACCTTTCCCTTTGGCAGCTATATCTGCGTAGTGGATATCGATAAAGGTACGGGAGAGGTGAAGGTCCGCCGGTTCGTGGCGGTGGATGACTGCGGAAACATCATCAACCCGATGATCGTGGAAGGGCAGATCGAAGGCGGGCTCACCATGGGCTTGGCGCCGGCTCTCTTCGAAGAGATCGTCTACGACGACCAGGGCCAGAACCTCTCGGGAACCCTGGCCGACTACCTTGTGCCAACTGCGGTGGAATCACCGAAATGGGAGCTCGGCAAGACGATCACTCCTTCACCCCATCATCCCATCGGTGCGAAGGGCGTTGGTGAGTCGCCCACCGTCGGCGCACCGCCGGCCATCGCCAATGCGGTAGTGGATGCCCTGTGGCATTTGGGAGTGAGACATCTGGACATTCCCATTTCACCGCAGAAAGTGTGGAAGGCACTTCGAGATGCGGGAGTTCGGGGTTAGTGGATGGCGCTGTAGATCGCTGTCGCTGAACGGTGGCTTGAAAGAGATCTTCTCGCCAAGCTCCGATCGAGTCCCTTCTGGTCGTGGGGCTTCTGGAGAGCGTCGGGAAGCCAGCGTCCAGAAGAGCACCAGGATTCCTAGAAGGCCGATCAGCCATCGCCAAGTAAGCTTGGGCGGGTCCGGAGGAGATTGTTCCGTTGTGCTGAGTCCTTTTGGGGGCATTGGAATCGAATATTCCTTTCTACTGCCGTGAGGGTTTCAAGCCTAGAACCTTAACTCAAAGTTCGTGACCTGCCGCAGAGTCGTTCACGCTAGTTTTCTAAAGGCGGTATTCTGAGCTCCAAGCAACCGAGCCATCTTCATGTTTGACGAATTTTTTTCCAAAGCCCTAGAGCTAAGGCGCCAGGGAAGGCCCTTTGCCACCGCGACAGTGGTGCGGGCGGAGAAGCCGACTTCCGCCAAACCTGGAGACAAAGCGATCATTACTTTGGATGGAGTGATGTACGGCTGGATCGGCGGCAGTTGCGCCCAGCCGGCGGTGGTTCGGGAAGCCCTAGAAGCCATCGCTGCGGATGTCGGTCAGCTCATTCGCCTTTCCCCGGAGCCCGCCGATGCGGGACCGCGAGATGGCATCAAAGAGGTGCCCATGACCTGCTTTTCGGGAGGTACCTTGGACATCTACATCGAGCCCCAGCAACCCCAGGCGCGGTTGTTGATCGTCGGAAACCTGCCTTTGGCTCAAGCTCTGGCCCATTTGGGAAAGGCCATGAGCTTCCACGTCGTTGCCATCGATCCCGAAGGAACCATCGATTCCAAAGAATCTAGCGCTGCCATGGCCCATGCGGATCAACGGTTGACGGACCTAGGGGAGCTGGCTAAATGGGTACACCCACTCACCTATGTGGTGATCGCTACCCATGGTCATTTCGACGAAGAAGCGGCTTCTCGAGCCTTGTCCACTGCTGCTCCCTATGTGGGGCTGGTAGCCAGCCCGAAGCGAGGAGAGGCCATCCGCAGTTATCTAGCCTTGGAGGGGTTTGAGGAAGCTCAACGGGCGCGCCTCAAAGTGCCCGCCGGATTGGATATTGGCGCCGTTCGGGGAGATGAGATCGCTCTGTCCATTTTGGCGGAAATCATCGAGCGGCGGCGAGCTCTCGAGTCGGTGGATTGGTCTGGAGAAGAGCCCAGCGAGGAGGATCGCGATACTCAAACCGCCATCGACCCGGTTTGCCATATGAAAGTGGAGATCGCCACTGCCCTCCATACCCACCAACTCGGGGAAGATTCCTACTATTTTTGCTGCCTCGGGTGTCGGGAGCGCTTCGCGGCGGAGCCGGATACCTATCTCTCTTCTCGCCGGAGCTCGTCCTGAGTTTCTCTTCGGCGAACCGACTCGGAGTCTATGGGTGAAGTTCGAAGCGGTGCCCCTGGAGGAGGCGGAAGACCAAATTCTTGGCCATAACATCACCGGTGGCTCGGGGCGCCGAGTCCTGCGCAAGGGAAGGCCGTTGGGCACCGATGACATTGCCAAGCTGCGGGCTTTGGGCCGCACTTCCGTCTATGTGGCCCGCCTGGAGCAGGGCGATCTACCCGAGGACGAAGCTGCCGGCCGGATTTCCCTGGCCCTGGCAGCGCCCGGCTGCCGTCTTTCCGCAGCGAGAACGGGTCGAGTCAATTTCTATGCTGAACAGCCTGGCGTTCTGAGGCTCGAGTTGGGCCGCCTAGTCGCTCTCAACAGCCTGCCTGGGGTGACCCTCGCGACGTTGCCCGAACGTTCTGGGGTGGCAGCGGGGAAAATGGTCGCGACTCTCAAGGTGATCCCCTACGCCCTCGGTAAGGAGGTGGTGGAGACAGCGGAGGAAATCGCTGCCCGTCCGGCACCCCTGGTCACCCTATCGCCGATGGTGCTTCACCGGGTCGGGCTGATTCTGAGCGGTGCGGCTGGAGCCCAAGAGCGCATCGTGTCGAGTTTCCGCAATGCCTTGGCACCTCGGTTGAGTGCCCTGGGAGCGACGTTGCAAGAACCGGTGTTCCTCCCCTTGGAAGAAGAGGGAGCCGAAGAGCAGCTGGCCATGGCCATTCAGGGCGAACGAGATCGGGGTATCGAAGTGTTGCTGTTGGCCGGGGATACAGCGATCATGGACCGCTTCGATATTGCACCTCGCGCTGTGGAGCTGGCAGGGGGCACGGTTTCGAGTTTTGGGGCACCGGTGGATCCGGGAAATCTCCTATTGGTGGGCTACTTGAAATGTGGCCTGCCCGTAGTGGGAGCGCCCGGTTGTGCTCGCAGCCCGAAACGCAATGTCATCGATTTAGTCCTGCCGCGGATTCTGACGGGAGAGTGCCTAGGGCCCAAGGAGATTGCTGCCTTGGGGCATGGGGGCCTGTTGGAAGATGTGCCGGAGCGTCCTGCCCCCCGTAGTCGTCTTGGTTGAGGGTAGTCCTCTCGGTTGAAGGCAGGCGTCTCCGCTGATAGCAGGCGATTGGGTCATGGGCGTTTTTCCAAGCCTTCGAACCCTCCCATTCTCGAAATCTCCAGTGTCTTACGGGTAGGGTTGTTGGCAGCACCCCCGTGCTAGCATTCGATTTTCGAACCCCTATTCGCCACGGAAACCGCTGCATTGGAGATCGGTTTCCCCAGTGCTGGAGAGCGCCATGAAAACGAAGCTTGGATCCCCGATTCTTCGGCTGGGAGTGGGAATGCTACTGCCGCTGATGGGCTGTGGGGGTGCTGACGTTTTTGAATTGGTCGGTACCGTTGAGCGCAAGAACCTAGAGCTGGCGGCACCGGTCTCCGAGGTCATCGTGGAGATTCCCGTCACCCGCGGGCAACGAGTGAACGCCGGCGAGGTCGTGGTTCGCCTCGATACGGCGGTGGCGGAGGCTGAGCTCCGGGCCGGTGAAGCGGCCATTGCTGCCGCTGAAGCTTGGGTGGCGGAGCAGACGACGAGGTTCAACCGCTTCAACGAGCTGCGCCGCCGCAAGATCGCCACCCCGCAAGACTACGACCAGGCCAAACGGGGGCGCGACGAGGCCTTGGCCGGCCTCGCGGAGCGGCAAGCCCGCCTGGCTCAGGCCACAAAGCGTCTGGAAGACTTGACCATTCGGTCCCATGCAGCGGGGGTTGTCGACCAGATCCCCTTCGAGGAGGGGGAGCGCGTTCCTACCGGTGGAGTGGTGGCGGTGGTCCAGGCGGACTTGGCTCCTTGGGTACGCGTCTGGATTCCGGCCCGAGCCGTGGCGAGGATCAGCTCAGAAGCCTGGGCGGAAGTTGAAGTCGAGGGCTTGGATGAGCCCTGTCGGGGCCGCCTGGAGGATGTTGCCCGGGAGCCGGAATTTACTCCCCACTACGCCCTCACGGAGCGGGAGAGCTCTCACCTGGTGTACCAAGCGAGGATCTTGCTGGAGGATGCGCCTCCTCAGCTGCGACCGGGTTTGTCGGCCAGAGTGCGGCTCATTCTTCCTGAGGCTTCATCGACCTCCGCGCCGGGTCCTTCTGGAAGCCCCCAGGCCGAGGTTCCCGTGAAACCTCAGACGGAACCTTCACCGGCGCAGAGCTCTCAGCCCGAGACCGATACGCCATGAACGACGAGGTCGTGATCGAAGCGAGGGGCTTGAGCCGCCGCTTCGGTTCCTTGGTGGCCGTTGAGGATTTCGACCTACGGGTGCGTCGCGGCGAGGTGTTCGGTTTTCTGGGACCCAATGGGGCTGGAAAGTCGACCCTCATCCGGATGCTGGTGGGGCTCCTGCCTCCATCGACCGGGTCGGCGACGGTGCTGGGTTTTCAGCTGCCCGCTGAGGCGGAAGATCTAAGGTCTCACATTGGCTATATGACTCAGAAATTCTCTCTCTACGAGGACCTCACGGTGGAGGAGAACCTGGAGTTCGCCGCTGAGATCTTCGGCTTGGGCCGGCAGGAAGGTCGCCTGCGGGTGGAAGAAGTGTTGGCGGAGCACGACCTGGAGGAGCGCCGGGGGCAGCGGCCAGCGACCCTTTCGGGAGGTTGGAAGCAGCGCTTGGCTCTCGCCGCCGCCACGATTCACCGGCCGAGGCTCTTGGTTCTGGACGAGCCGACCGCGGGGGTGGACCCGGATCGGCGACGAGCTTTCTGGGAGAAGCTGTTCGAATTTGCCGCCGAAGGCACCACCATTCTCGTTTCTACCCACTACATGGATGAGGCTGTTCGTTGCCACCGCCTGTGCATGGTTCGCCGGGGGCGTCGGGTGGCGGTGGGGGCTCCGCTAGCCCTGGCAGCGGCTCTGGAGGGTCGTGTCGTAGAGGTTCAAGCGGACTCCATGGAAGCCGCCATCGGTGCCCTACGGGTTCAACCTGGAGTGAGCAGCGTGACTCAACTGGGAAGACGCGCCCACATTCTCTTGGAACCTACCGGACCGACCTCAGACCAGGCCTGCGAAGCCCTGCTGCGGGCCTTGCAAAGCAGGGGGATTGGCAACGTCTCTGCTCAAGCCGCTGAGCCCAACCTCGAAGATGTATTCGTTGCCTTGAGCTTGGGAGAGAAGTTGATAGAGGCGACCTCGTGACGATCCCCAAGAAGGCTTCGGAACGACTTCGTCGCAGATGGGGCCGCATTGCGACGGTAGCTCGCAAGGAACTGCGTCAATTGATGCGAGATACCCTGACCTTGGGGTTCGTCGCCTTCGTACCGGTGGTGCAGCTACTGCTGTTTGGATACGCCATCAACCAGGACATTCGCCACGTGGAAACCGCCCTGGTGGACCAGAGCAATACGGAGATCTCCCGGCGCCTGGCAGGGGAGTTAGTCGCCACCCAGACCTTCGATATTCGTTTTCAACCCACTACGGAGGCGGAGGCCCTGAAGCTGCTCCAAGAAGGGGAGGTCAAGGTCGTGGTCGTGGTGCCTCACGATTTGGCACGGTCCTATTATCGCGGTCGTGGGGCGGAGATATCGGTGCGGGTGGACGCCACAGACCCTACCTTGGCAAGGGCGGTTCGGGCCTCTGCCAACGGTTTGGTCGATCATCTCAATCGCCGTTCTCAGGTTTTCATGGGGGGGCAGGAAGATGGCGCCTACCGGGCGCCACGGCGCCGCCGCACCTTTGGGGTGGAATCGGAGCTGATCCATAGCCAGCAATGGCGATTTTCGGTGCTCACCTACTACAACCCGGAGCTTCGTACCCCGGTGTTTGTCGTACCGGCTCTTCTCGGAGTCATTCTCACCACGACCATGTTGCTGATGACGGCCCTGTCCCTGGTTCGCGAACGTGAGCGGGGTACCTTCGAGTTCTTGATCGGCACACCGGTGCACCGCTTTGAGTTAATGGTCGGCAAGCTGTCGCCCTATGTTGGGATTGGCCTTCTGCAAGTGGCGGTCGTACTAGTTACGGGTCTATTGCTATTTCGAGTACCGGTGGTGGGCTCCCTACTTCATATGAGTGTTGCTTCGTTATTGTTCATTGGTGCCAACCTGACCTTGGGTCTGGTGATTTCTTCTGTGACGCGAAATCAGCTTCAGGCAACACAGATGTGTTTCTTTTTCTTTCTACCGTCCGTTCTTCTTTCCGGCTTCATGTTTCCCTTCGAAGCCATGCCAGCGCCGGCTCAATGGTTGGGGCAGCTGCTTCCCCTGACTCATTTCATTCGCATTGCCCGAGGCATATTGTTGCGTGGTTCGGGGCTTGGGGATCATCTGTTGGAGGTAGGAGCCCTGCTTCTTTTTCTTCTGGTGACGCTGGCTTTGGCCACTCGGTTGTTCAAGAAGGAGTTGGGTTAGCAATCTCCTGTGGACCTTCCTAGCTCCCAACGGAATTCTGATGGTGGCTGGCCTTGAAGTTCCACGGACAAGCTTCGGGTTCGCTTCGGGTTCGCTTCCGGTTCTTGACCAGAAGCCACTGTTAGATCCAGCTGTCTCGCTGACCAGAGACTTGCGCTGCGGGCTGGTGGGCGTCGATAGGTGTAAAATGAACGATCAAGCGATGAGATAAATATTTGGTTTTTCGACGAGGAGGTTATAGCGCCATGAAAAGACAACCCCTGCGAACCCTGTCCTATGGACTGTTGGTAGGCCTACTATGGGTCACGACGACTGGCCCAAGCTTTGGAGAGGATGCGAGTGCCAGTGGGGAGGCGAGTGAAAAGGCCATGGGCCTAGAAGCTCAGGCTGTGTTCGAAACCCTCAAAGGTATGGAGGGGACCTGGTCCGGGGACTTCGACAACACGGAGACTGGAAGCAAGATGGAGGCAATCCATGTCTTCGAGGTTTCAGCTGCAGGAACCGTCGTGATGGAAACCATGGCTCCGGGAACCGTCCACGAGATGATCAATATGTACCATCTGGATGGTGAAGATCTCATGCTCACCCACTACTGCGCCGGTGGCAATCAGCCGCAGATGCGCTTGGATCGGGAGACCTCGACCGCCGAGAATTTGATCTTCGATTTTACCGGTGGCACCAACCTGGACCCCACGAAAGACCCCCACATTCACTCTGCCCGCCTCGAGCTAAAAGGTGAGAACAGCCTAGGGAGTCATTGGAGCTCCTGGAATGAGGGCAAAGCGGCCATGGACGTGGAGTTCCAGCTCTCTCGCCAGAAGTAGGCTCGAACGTCTTCATGGAGAGACGGCTTATGGGCCGGCTCCTAGGGGCCGACTCTTAGGGGGCAGCGGATTCTGTTTCCTGCAGATTTCGCCGCGCCTCTTCTAGATTTGGGTCGAGGACCAGGGCTTTCCGAAAGGCGGTGGCCGCGCTGGCGTTCAGCTGTTCGTGGCGGTGGATCATTCCCAGATGAAAGTGGGCGAGAGCCAAGGTTGGCTCGGTGCCGACAGGGGAGTAGCCTAGGTAGCTCTGGAGAGCGCTTTTTCCTCGCTCCGTCTGAAGGCCGGAGAAGGCGCTGGTCCTGCCCAATTCATAGAGGGCTTTGGGATGTTTCGGGTGGTGCTGGAGGAAGTCCCCCAGGACGGAAAACGCGGTCTCGAACCTCCCTTGGCTTTGCAACAGCCAGACCCACCGCAGTACCCCGTCTGATTCTGTTGGCCGAAGCTCGATCGCCCGTCGATAGGCTTTTTCTGCTGTTGCCCAATCTTCGTTTTTCTCATGAATAGCTGCCCAAGCCAGCTGGCCGGAGTAGGTATCCATCGCTGCGATGGCCTTGGCCTGGCGAATTGCTTCCTGGTGATTTCCTCCCAGCATGCGCGGGGCGATCAAGTGGAAACGTAGCAGGCCGTAGCGAGCTTCGAGGTGGTTGGGGTCGAGTTCGACAGCTCGTTCGAAGTGGACTCTGGATCGTCGAGCGGACAAGCTTCGACCGAGAGCATTGCCATCGAGAGCCAGCGCGCCGTAGGTTCTCGCCAGCCAGAAGTGGAATTCACTCTCCTTCGGGGCACCTTTCGCGGCCTGAGAGAACCAGTCTTCAGCTGTCTCCAGATTGCGCTCCAGGAAGGCCAGCCGACCGAGGAAAAACTGTGCTCTAGGTTGGTCTTTCAGGGAAGAGAAAACGGTTTGGGCGTCGGAGAATTGCCGATTCTGGAACAACTCGACTCCACGATCGAGAGGGGATTCAGGGGGCTCGCAGATGGCTCCCCAACAGAAACCGGCCAAGAGAGCTCCACAAAGAGCATGGCGGAGAATTAGCTGAGGTCGGAAGTGGTTGTGAGTTTCTTTCATCTTGGAAGCTCTCCCCTTGAGATCGTAGCAGCAAGGTCAGCAGCGTAGACATAGAAGAACCCAATGGGAGTAAGGTACTTACCACTATGTTGGAAGGTTTTAAGAGTCTTCACCCGGTCGTCCAGGCTCTTCTGGCGACCCTATTTACTTGGGGCGTTACGGCTCTAGGAGCTTCGGTAGTTTTCGTTACCCGAACCGTGAGTAAGAGATTACTGGCGTCCATGAACGGTTTCGCAGCCGGGGTGATGCTGGCAGCTAGCTATTGGTCTCTGTTGGCGCCCGCCATTGAGATGTCTGAGGCTGCCGGTGGATCGTCCTGGTTTGCGCCTACTGTTGGCTTTCTTTTGGGCTGCGGATTTCTATGGGCGGCGGACAAGATGTTGCCTCATCTACATCCGGGACTCGCCAAGTCTCAGGCGGAGGGGCCCCAGACAGCTTGGCGACGCAGCACGCTTTTGGTGTTAGCGATCACACTGCACAATATTCCTGAGGGGTTGGCCGTTGGAGTGGCTTTCGGGGCTGCAGCGGCGGGACTGCCTGCGGCGACTTTTGCTGCCGCTATCGCTTTGGCGGTGGGAATTGGCTTACAGAATTTCCCAGAAGGAATCGCGGTAGCTATGCCCTTGCGGGGTCGAGGTTTGAGCCGCCTAAAGAGCTTTTGGTATGGCCAACTCTCCGGATTCGTGGAACCGGTGGCAGGGGTCATTGGAGCTGCAGCGGTGTTGATGGCCCGCCCGATATTGCCTTACGCGCTGGGCTTTGCCGCTGGAGCGATGATTTTTGTGGTGGTCGAAGAGTTGATTCCAGAGTCTCAAGCCTCCGGGGATACGGATCTAGCCACGGTAAGTACAGTTCTGGGGTTCACCGTCATGATGGTATTGGACGTCGCATTGGGTTGACGGTAGGAACGTCTGTAGGGCGCCTGCAGTCCGGGTTCGCCCCGGGGCTCAGTACAGGCGGCCCCGGCTTCGAGCGGCAACCAAATCTGGGTCTGCCGTCAAGAATTACCTACCCAGGTACTAGCTTCCCCGCTGGCCGTTCGTCTGGGTTCCAGTGTGGGCCCCTCGAAGAGCCCTCGCTTTCGCTTCCTAGGGAAACGTCATGGACCAGGCGCTGGAATCTCCACTCTCGAAGCCGTCGCCAAAAATGCCGAAGGCAGCGATGCCGCTGAGCACGTGGATCACCGTGTTGTTGTTGGTGTCCTGGGTTCCCGCTACAACCTCTGGCCAGCCATCGTTGTTGAGATCTCCCACCGCATGGACGCTGAAGACTCGGTTGGCTGTATCGAAGGCCCAGAGAATGTCTCCGGAATCACCATCCATGGCATAGACGTTGTAGTCGAAGGAGCCGGCAATGACGTCTTCTTTGCCATCCGCGTTCAAATCACCGATGGCGCGGGCGGTCCACACGTCTCCGCCGTTGAGGTTTCCTACGGTCGTTTTCCAAACTTCCGTGCCATCGGCGCCATTGAGCACCGAGACCGCGTTTTCCCAGGAGCTGGCAATCACTTCCGGTATTCCATCGCCGGTAACATCTTCAAGAAGGTCGACCAGCATGCCCGGTGCAAATACGGTGGTGCTAGCCCATTCGAGAGCCCCGGTGGCTCCGTTGAGGCAGCGAATGGCATCGCCGGTACTGACCCAAACAGCGGCAAGGATCTCGTCGATGCCGTCTCCAGTGATATCCGGCAGGACGCCGAGAGCAAATGGCGATGCTCCTACGGAGTATTGCCATAGCACCTCCCCGGACGGCGAAGCGGTCGCTCCGTTCAGAGCCACCACCGCCTGGCCCTGATCACCAACCGCCGCTACGACATCTCCTAGTCCATCCCCACTGAGGTCTCCCGGGGAGGCTAGTGCGAGCACGCCATCGGCGGCGGAATAGCGCCAGCGAACGGTGCCCTGGGCGCCGCCGGTCGAGCTACCGTCGATGAGGTAGACGCGGTCGTTATCGGAGCCGGCACCAAACGCCACCTCGGGCTTGGAGTCTCCCGCGACATCTCCCACTTCGGCCAGGGAATACACCCAGCCGGAGTCCGCCTCCAGGTAGGTGTCGAGACGCCATTGGATAGCACCGGAGGCGCCATCCATTCGGTAGGCGGTGCGTCCACCCCAGGCGGTTCCCGCCAGCACGTCGGCGATGCCGTTGCCGTCGGCGTCTGGAACGACGGTCAGGGAAAGGTCTCCGTAGGGAGAGCCGCCAGAGACGCCGTCCATGGTTTCGACGCTCCACAAGACCGTCGCGGTACCCGTACTTGCGCCGTCTAGAAGGAAAATATTATCGGTGCCGGATTCGTCGATGCCCACCAAGATCTCGTCTCGGCCGTCGCTATTGATATCCGGAAAGGAGCGCACCGCTGGAGAATTGTCTGCGCCATCCATGGAGAAAATTTCTTCGGGAGTGGCGGGCCCGAGCAGTGCTTTCTCCTTGGCTCCTGCTTCGGAGGCTCGCGCCGCTGGAGCGTCGGCCCGATCGGCGAGGGCTCGGTAGATCGCCGCAGTATCGCCCTGGGCGGGGGGACTGCCAACAGTGATCAGGAGGGCAAGGGTAGGGGCGATGGTCTTAGACCGATTCGACATGACGATGGATCCTTCCGAAGGGTTGACTCTAATAGCTAGGTCCATCGATAAGTGTACACCCGGCTCTAGGGGGCACTGGGGAATTCGCTCGGAAAAAGGCCGTCTGATAAAATAACGGATAAGTGTATCTTTCAAGAAGTAGGTAGAGAGGAGCTCGACGTGGAGACAGGCATCAAGTGGATTGGGGTGCTGGCTTTCTCGATCTGGGGATGGGGGAGTGCTCTGGCAGCTCCTGAGAGAACAGCGACCGCAAACGTGGCTTCTGAGAACGCTGGTACGGCTACGGACCGGGTCATGGGCCTACTCGATGAAGCGGAGGCCCTCCTAGAGCAACGAGATCATCGGGCCTCGTTGAAGCTCTTCAAGAAGGCTGCGGATCTGGGTGGCCTCCAATGTTTCGACTGCCAGTTGGGCCTCGCCCGGGTCTATCGTCGGCTCGGAGCTCACAAAGACAGCCTCGAGCACGCTCGGAACGCTCTTGTTGTTGGAGACTCTTCGGGAAGGTTGGTGGTGGCCCACTCGGAGGCTGGGCTAGCGCTGATGGCGGGGGGAGACAGCGCTTCTCTTGCAGAGGCGGCGAAGCATTTTCGCCAGGCGGCGGAAGTTTCCCAGGGCCAGGTGCCGATTCTCTTCTTCAACCTGGGAGTTGTTCTCCTGAAACTCAGCAGAGATGAAGAAGGCGTCGTGGCCCTCGAGAGGTTCGTGGAACTCGAGCCGGAGGGCAGCCAGGTCGACCAAGCCCGTGCTTTCATCGACAAGCCCCGGCGAGCCCGGGAGGATCTCATCCCTCCCTTCTCTGCTGCCACTCTGGATGGCCGGTTGATATCGGACCAAGACCTGGAGGGGAAGGTCGTCCTATTCGACTTTTGGGCCACCTGGTGTGCCCCTTGTCGTGCATCATTACCCCAGCTACGTAGGCTCAACAGGGCCTTCGAGGATTCGCCGTTCGTTCTCCTTGGAGTGAGCAGCGATCGGGAAAAGCAGACTCTCCTGGACTTCATTGAAGAGGAAGCCATGGTTTGGCCTCAGGTGCACGATGATCGGGGGGCCGTTTCGAAGCGAGCGTTCAAGGTGACGAGTTTTCCCACCTACATCCTGGTGGACCACGAGGGGCGAATCGTATTTCGCAGGTCCGGTTGGTCCCCGAGTATTGAACGGGAAGTGACAGCTCGGGTCAAACAGGCGGTCAAGAAGCTGAAGAAGCAGCAGAAGGCCAAATCCTGAGGGGGTAGCCTTTTGATGATTTATGCAGAGTCAGGGGCACCGGATCAGCTTGTCGCTGATCGGTAAGACCGGCTCAGGAAGGTTCCATGGCCAAGAAGAAAACCGCCGGCAAGACTGAAAAGAAGCGACCCAAATTCGATTCAAAAGCTCTCGACAGCTCGACGGTCGCTGTGCCGATGGTCGAGGAGATGCAGCGGACGAGCGGCAGCGACCTGATGCCGGTCATCATCGATCTCAATTTGCTCTACCCAAAGGGTCGCAAGGGAGCTCGGACGATGGTTCGGAAGCTGATCAAGCAGTTGGTGGCCCAACGAGGTGACTCCTCGAAGGGCAGTGGTCTAGATTCCGGGAAGAATAAGTATTGTCCTCAGTACGTCTTCGCCCATCTGAGCAAGGGGGAGATCGAAGAGCTGGTGCGCCTGGATTGTCAGACTCATTCCGGTAGCAGCCGAGGAGCGATCTACAAGATCTGGCCGGACTTCGAGGTAGAAGCTCATCTCACGGACTCCGTCAGTACCGTTAAGGCAGATGCAGCGCGAGCGGCTTTTGGCGCTGCGGGGGATGGTCAGGTGTGGGCAGTGATCGACTCCGGCATCGACGGCACCCACGAGCATTTCAAAGAACATGAGAATCTGACTCTCAAGGATCCCCTGAGTCATCGGGATTTCGTTGGTACCGGCAGCCCCCTCAAGAATCCCAAAGACGACTTTGGTCACGGCACTCATGTGGCGGGCATCATCGCTGGGGAGATTCCTGCTCTGGGGCAACGGAGGCGGCAGCCGGAGGACACTCCTGGGGAGGAGGGAGAGCCGGTCGTCAAGGAAGTTTTTGGGTCTTCTCGGGAGCGGGACAATGCTGGCGATGCCATTTACGACAGTTGGTCGCTTCGCTCTATCAGTGGCATTGCTCCCAGGGCCAAATTGGTTAGCCTCAAGGTGCTGGACGAAAACGGTCGGGGGCCGGTCAGCAATCTCATGGCAGCGATCGGCTACGTACTTCAAGTTAACGATAGGTGGCGTCACATTCATGGGGTCAACTTAAGTGTCGGCTATGAATTCGATGCGGAATGGTTCGCCTGTGGTCAGAGCCCCCTATGTGTCGAGGTCAACCGGTTGGTGCGCTCCGGAGTCGTGGTGGTGGCTGCCGCTGGCAACACCGGATACGGCACTGTGTTGAGTGATCAGGGCCAAAGCAAGACCGGGTTGGACCTAACCATCAACGACCCGGGCAACGCCGAGTTGGCCATCACCGTCGGTGCGACTCACCGCTCGGCACCTCATATTTATGGGGTGTCCTACTTCTCCTCCAAGGGGCCCACTGGGGATGGACGGTTCAAACCGGATCTGGTGGCGCCGGGAGAAAAGGTTCTTTCTTGTGCCGCTGGGGCAAAGAAAGTGGAGATCGAGAAAAAGTTGGCCCGTGCCGGCGCGGCTCATACGACTTGTCATTATCGCCAGGAGAGTGGCACCTCGATGGCCGCGCCCCATGTTTCAGGAGCGATCGCTGCCTTCTTGTCCTTGCGCCGGGAATTCATCGGCGAGCCAGAGAAGGTGAAAGAGATCTTTCTCTCCACCGCGACAGACCTAAAGCGGGAGCGCTATTTCCAGGGGCATGGACTGGTGGATCTGATGCGGGCGATCCAATCGGTTTAGAGGACCAGGGAGCGGGAGCAGGTGAGATGAGTTGGCGCCGGTTTTTCCAGTGGATTCGAGCCTTGATGGCTCGGAATAGGGTTAAGGAGAACACCATGACAGAGCTTTCCGGATTTCCTTTCTTCGAGGTCGAGTTCGACAAGAAGGGTGCAGTGGATGACCCGCAGCAAGCCCAGGCGGTGGTGGATTTCGTTGCCAGTGGGGAGGTCACGGATCTATTCGTCTTTTCCCATGGCTGGAACAACGACCTGGCCGAGGCTCGAGAGCTCTATGGGAACCTCTGCCTTCAGTTGAAGGAACGCCGGGGTGCTGGCTCTGGGGGCGGCCTGCCGGGCCGGAAGCTTGCTGTCCTCGGGGTCTTTTGGCCCTCCAAGAAATTTGCTGACAAGGAGCTCATTCCCAGTGGCGCTGCCAGCGCGGATGGTGGGTTGAGGGACCGGGATCTGGAAGAGCAACTTGCGGAGCTCGAAGGAGTTTTCGACGCTGAGGATGAGAGTGGACGACTCCTCGAGGCGAAGGATCTGATTCCCGACCTAGAAGATCGTGCTTCCGCTCGCCGTCAGTTTGTGGACTTGCTGAGAGGTGCCCTCGGAGGTGTGGAAAGCTTGGATGAGGAGATCCGGGAAGAGTTACCGGACCCCTTTTTTGACCTGGACGGAAGTGACCTACTAAAGAAGTTCGGCCAGGCGACCGTAGGTGCTTCCTTGGCCGCTGGCGGCGGGGCCGCGGGTGTATCAGCCTCCCCTGGGGGAGCTGCTGGCCTCGGAGGTTTCTTCGGTGGTGTCCGGGCCGGAGCGCGCAATTTTCTCAACTACCTGACCTACTATCAGATGAAAAAGCGAGCGGGTGTGGTGGCCCGGGCCGGAGTGCATGAGACTCTGGCCCAAATTCGCGACAGCAGCCCTGAGGTCAAGCTCCATCTCGTCGGCCATAGTTTCGGGGGAAGACTCGTCGCAGCAGCGGCGAAAGGGCCCGAAGGAGCATCGGCAATCGTTCTCGATTCGCTGACCCTTCTGCAAGCGGCTTTTTCTCACAATGGTTTCTCTCAGAAGTTTGACGGCGAAAATGATGGCTTCTTCCGGTTGGTGGTGACAGACCGGCGAGTCAAGGGACCCATTCTGGTGTCCCACACCAAGAACGATAAGGCGGTGGGCATCGCCTACCCTCTCGCTTCCCGTATCGCCGGTCAGCAGGCGGCGGGTTTGGGAGACGAGAAGGATCCTTTCGGGGGTATTGGGCGAAACGGTGCCCAGAAAACCCCGGAAGCCCTCGATGAGGCCTTGCTCGAGGTCAGCGGCAACTACTCATTCCAAGCCGGGAAGATCCATAACCTTCAGGCGGATGATCACATCTCCAGCCACTCGGATATCGCCAAGGCGGAGGTGGCTCACGCTATCCTGGAGGCTGTGGCAACCGTCGGATAGGCCCACCGGGTGAGACACCCTTCTCGGTGGCCGAGCTGCCGTGGAGATCCTGCTAGTCTCGCCGCTATGGTCAAAGGTTCCAGGTCAGCGCCCGGCGAAAGCAAAGCTCAGCTGCGGCGGGAGATGAAAGCACTCCTGACATCCTTAGGGAGCCAGGAAAGGGATCACTTCTCCCGCAAGATGGCCGAGCGATTGCTCAGCTGTCCAGAGATCGAACAGGCTCAGCGCATCCTCACCTGCCTCTCCTTCGGTGCGGAGCCCGACACGTGGAGACTCTTGGAGACTCTCATCGACCTGGGTAAGGAGGTCTACGTTCCTCGAGCGGACCCTAGAGGTAGCCAGCTCCACGTCTATCCCTATCCATGCGAGCTAACGACTCTTTCCTTCGGCTTGAAACAGCCGATTCCAACAGCGAGAGAGGTTCCGCCAAAGGCCATCGATGCCACTTTGGATGCTGCCCTTCTTCTCGGCCTGGCTTTTGATCGTCGTGGATTCCGTCTGGGCTACGGTCGCGGCTATTTCGACCGTTTCCTCCAAGGCCGGGCTTTTCCTGCCATCGGTCTGGCGTTTCATTGCCAGCTCTTGGACAGGGTTCCCAGCGAGGTGCACGATCTACCGGTGGCCTTGGTGGTGACGGAAGAGGAAGTCGTGAGGGGCGGCTTGCCTGCAGGAAATGTCTAGCCCTGTTGCTATCTAGGCTCAATGCAATTCAGGAGGTGCTCATGAGTGTCGACGCAACGCCCTCATCTCAGACGATCTACTCGGCCCTCTTCTATCGGGACGCCCTGGCGGCGATCGCTTGGCTGAAGGAAGTTCTCGGTTTTGAGGAGCGCTTGGTCGTGCCAGGGCCCGAGAGCTCGGTGGCCCATGCGGAGTTGAGCTTCGAGGGTGCGGTCATCATGCTCGGTACGAGCCAGCAGGACAGGGGCTGGAAGAGCCCCTTGGATTTGGCTGGCATCAACCAATTGACCTACCTTGTGGCCGAGGATGTCGATTCTCTCTACCAGCGAGTCCAAGCCGCCGGCGCCGAAATCGCCATCGAGCTCCAAGAGATGGAATATGGGTCCAGAGAGTTCACCGTCCGGGATCCGGAAGGCCATTTCTGGAGCATTGGAACCTACCGCCCGGGAGGGGTAGGTTCCTGAGGCGTGGAGGCGGCCGCTTAGGGAGCGCAGATCCTCAGTCTTCTCGATCCAGATGCCAACCGGTGTTCTTCCAGCGACCGTCTTGAAAAGAGAATATTTCGGTTCCACGGCCGGAGAGATCCTGGCGCTCTCCTTGGATTTCCAATTCGAGGGCGTAGGTGGTGTAGACGACGGCAGTGTTGCGACCGTACATCTGGACCTCTGTTTCCGGGAACTCTAGACGAACCAACTTGGCACCACGGCGGGCTAGGTCGCTGGCAGCAGTGAGGATCTCAGGAGTCTCTTTCCAGCCCTTCTCCTCCGCCGGTAGAGCGATCGTGCCTTCCGGAAGGAGAGCCTGGAGAGCAATCTGATCGTTGGCGAAGTAGGCACGCCACACCGCTTCCTGGGCTTCGAGGATCGACTGTTTTTCGTTGGGAAAGGCGAAGCGGAAGAGGCCTTCCGACTCCGGGTGGTTGGCGGTGTTCGAGGCGACCTGAATCCACTCACCCTCGAGGCGTGCATAGACGTCTAGGGCACGAATCTTGATCGCTCCGCTCTGGTCCCCCTGGGCTACGAACATATCTGCTACGTAGGGCACGACAGCGAGGTCGTCGCCATAGAAGACGACGTCGAACTCCAACATCTCATAGCCGGTGAGGCCACCGGGAGAACGCAGACCAACATTGGCGAAAGCCATGTATTCGTCGACTCCTTTGAGGATCGTTGGGGAGCTGCGTAGGAATCCTCTCCAGTGCTCGCTGTGGGTGGCACGAACTCGAGGGGCGTCTTTGTCGGCATAGGCTTGGAAGATGCTGTCGATGTGGTCTCGGATCAACTGGGTGTCGCGTTCTCTATCTCCGGCCGCCGAAACGGATTCCCCTTGAACTGTCATGGTCAATGGGAGGAGGAAGAGGTAGGTGAGAATGAGGGCTCGGAACATAGTGATGACCTCCTTCGAGCTGTGAAAAGTCGATTCCTTCCTGGTGATCGTAGGCAGGACCGCGGGGGATTTGGGGTGGGATGACGTGAGTGGGGGCGCTGGTGTTGTGAAGCAGCGGATTTGAGAGGCGAAAAATTCGCCTCGCCGCCTAGAATGAGTCAAAGAAGTGCCTGGACCCGAGGGAGATGTCGAGATGACTGTGAATGTCGCTACTGCCCCAGGAGGAGAATCGATGGTGAGACCGTGGGTGCGGGTCACGGTCGTTTTTGCCGCGTGGACGATGATCTGTCTGCTGGTGACCACCCAAACCTATCTCGGAGCCCGGCCGGATTCGGCAGGCCTGTCTTGGTCGTCCCTGGTCGTCTTACGTCTAGCTTATTGGTGGATGTGGGCGCTAGTGACGCTGGGGATCATTCGCCTAAGCCGGTGGCTTCCCATCGAGAGGGGGCGTTGGCTCCCCCCTCTCATCGCCCACGTCTTTCTGGCCTCTGTGGTGGCGGTGCTCATGGTGGCCTATTTCATGTTCCTGCTGCGTCTGGATCCCCTACCGGACCGCGGGGTCGATCCATTCCGGGAAGATTTCCTCTTGGGGCTGGGCCTGTTTTTTCATTTCGACTTTCTGATCTATTTCGGAGTTCTCGGGATCGGCCACACCCTGAGCTACTACGACCGGTTCCGGGAACGATCTCTGGAAGCAGCCCACCTGGCTCAGAGGCTTGCAGAGGCGCAACTGGAAGCCCTCCGGCTACAAATTCAGCCTCATTTTCTATTCAATACCTTGCATGCCATCTCTTCTCTCATGGACGAGGATGTCGTGGGAGCTCGGCGCATGGTGGCGCGTCTCGGTGACTTGCTGCGGCTGACTCTAGAAAAAGGGAAGAAGCAGGAAATCTCCTTGGCTGAGGAGCTGGAGATCGTCGAGCAGTACCTTGCCATCGAGCAGATTCGTTTTCAGGACCGCTTGACGGTGGAGCAGGTGATTTCCCGGGAGGCTCTCGATTGTCAAGTGCCCAGCTTGCTGCTGCAGCCCTTGGCGGAGAACGCTGTGCGCCATGGAGTGGAGCCTCTAGAAAAGGGGGGACGGGTCCGGTTGCAGGCGGTGGTAGAGGCTGGCCGGCTCGAGCTCGAAGTGGCAGACGAAGGGCCGGGCCTCGAGGGCGCAGAGAGTCAGCTACAGAGAGCCGGGATCGGGCTTTCCAATGTACGGGCCCGTCTCCAGCACCTCTACGGGGCGGAAGGCTTCGAGCTGAAGATGGAGAATCGTGCCAGTGGAGGTTTGCGGGTGATGGTGTCCCTTCCTGCTAGGCGTCTGGCAGGTGAGGGGAGGAGGAAGCCGTGAGTGTGGCCAGAGTGCTGATCGTCGATGACGAAGTGTTGGCCCGTCGACGGATCCGTAAGTTGTTGGTCGGGCGAGAGGGGGTCGAAGTGGTCGCCGAGGCGGCGAGCGGTGCAGCAGCTTCCGAGGCGATTCGCGAGAGCTCCCCTGATCTCGTTTTCCTGGATGTCCAACTTCCCGATATGAATGGTTTTGCTGTCTTGCGAAGCCTCGACCCCGGGGCGATGCCGGCGATCATTTTTGCCACTGCCTACGATCGTTATGCCCTCGAGGCTTTTGAGGTACACGCCCTGGACTATCTGCTCAAGCCCTTCGATGACGAACGATTCGAAGAGGCTCTGAGCCGGGCTCTGACCCGCCTACACTTGCCTGCCGACAAAAATCTGCGAACGGCTTTACGGCGCTTTCTCGATGCAGAGTCCGAGTCCGAGCAAGAGCCTCGCCGCTTGGTCGTGCGTTCAGCAGGGCGGATCGTTTTTCTCGACCTCGAGGAGATCGAGTGGGTAGAGGCTCAGGGAAGCTACGTGCGCCTCCATACGGCTGGCGACTCACACCTGCTCCGAGACTCCATGAAGGCCTTAGAAGATCGGCTACCGGGAGACCGCTACTTGCGCATCCACCGCTCGAGCCTGGTTCGCCTCGACCGAATCAAGGAGCTGCGCAATGGTCGGGATGGGAGTTGCCGGGTGTTGCTCGAGAATGGTCATCAATTGGATGTCAGCGACAGCCGGCGTCCGGAGCTTCTCCGTCGGCTCGGCGTCACCTAGGTAGTCCCCCCACTCGGTCAGCCCCAGAGCAGAGTCGTTTTCCGACGCCGGAGTTCCCGGTAGCTTCGGAGCCGCAACAGAAGCTTGGTGGGAGGGGGGGACTCGGGACACCTGCGGGCCGCTCCCTGGCTCCCTAGGGATTGGTATTGGCCCAACCTCACAGAGTCGAGATGCCTCTTCTTTCCTTCCGGCGAGCCCGCCAAAGGACTCGACCATGTTCAATTGCGAGGACCACAGCTGCAGAAATGGGGATCCAATAGAGCTGCCGGCTATCGAATTTGGTGGCAAGGTCCGGAAGGTGGATCTGTAAACGGGAGGACCACTCGATAGCGACTTCTTGGATCAGCATAAAGAGAACCCCAAGTCCAAAAAGGTCGAAGGCGAAATGGCAGGCCCGGCTGAACCATTCCCAGCGGCCGCGCCAAAAGAGCCAAGCATAGACAGCCATATCCAGGACGAGGGCGAAGCTGATCCAGGGCAGATATTTTTTATAGGTGTCGTTGAAAGGGAGTTCCTCCGCCCCGGTGAAAGGAATGCCAATGGAGTCACGAAAAATTTGCAGCAAGGCGAGAAAGATGGCTACCAAGGAGAGGGCCAGAATCGATTCTCCTTTGCCCACCAAATCGCCGGGAGCGGGCGATTCGGGGAGGGAGGCTGGATCCCACACCTCTTTGGGCTTCTCTTCCACGGCCCCAGATCGTTCCAATAGGAAGAAGATCAGCAGAATGATGCCGAAGGCGAAGGTGGCACTTTCCAGGGCGGCATTGAGAAAGTAGAGGATTGCCTGGCCCGGTTCCACGGAGGCTCCAGGCCAGAAAAGACTCACCGCGCAGGCGAGGACGAGCAAGCCCACATGAATCGACAGCACGGTCAGGAGAACCTTACGGAATATCGGGTACCACTCCGGACCGATGAGGTATTGGTTCGAAGGCCGATAGCTCTCTGCGACCTTCGATGGTGAGCCCATCTCTTTGAGTACGCCGAGTACGTCGTCTTCCGTCGCGTCCGGCCCATGGCGGTCCTCTAGCTCGTCGAGGAGGGTGGACTCGAGTTCCCTCTGGACCTCGCCCCGTTGATTCTTGGGAAGGTGGCGAGCCACTTCACTGATATATCGATCTATCCAATGGTGTTTCATTTTGTTTCTCCTTGAGTCTCTTCGTCATCGGCCGTTCCTTGAGTCGTTTCGTCCAAAAGGGCCTCGACCACGCCGACCAGGCTTTTCCATTTCGCCCTGAGCGCCTTCAAAGTCTTCTCTCCGTCAGGGCTGAGGCGGTAGTACTTGCGTGGCCGGGAACCGTCGACGATCCACTCACTGGTGAGCAGCCCGTCGGCCTCTAATCTGCGCAGCAATGGGTAGAGAGTTCCCTGGTCGATTTCCAGGTGACGCCCTGCTAAGCGTTGCTTGAGGGCATAGCCGTAGGAAGGGGACCTCAAGGCGCCGAGCACCGCGAGGGTCAACATTCCCCGACGAAGTTCCAGGGTGAGTTTCTGGTCTAAGGCCGTGAGCTGTTCCTTATTCAGTACCATGAGAGAAATAATAGTGTGTGCCACACACTATTGTCAAATTCTCTTGGCAAGGCCTTGGAGTTAGAATGAGTTCTCATGTCCTCTGAGCTCCCCAGCCTGGCCGAGAAGCGCCGCATTCTCCAGTTGGAGACCCTCCATGATTTGGCCGTGGCCTTGCAGGCTTTTCGTCCCGAACCAGAGTTGGTAGACGAGCTGCTGCAACAGGTGTGCTCCGTTCTCGACCCGACGGCAGCCGTGGCAGTGACTCGAGATGGCTATGGAGCTGCTCGATCTGTCGCTAGCGTCGGTTGGTCCTCTGCTTCGGTGGAAGGCTCAGAGTTGCTCTCGGACCCCTTGGTGGAAGATTTGTTGCGGCAAGATGGCTCTCTCTTGCTGCTGGAGGGATCTCTAGCTGGCCGCGCCTATCGTCAACTTCTCGCGGCACCACTGGTATACCGGGATAACTTCCTCGGCTACTTGGCAGTGGTCGACAAAGAAGGCCGTGGCTCTTCTGATCCGTCGTTCTCCGAAGGGGACCGGCGCTTCCTAGAGTCCGTAGTGGCTCTTGCCTCGGTTTCTCTGGACAACGTTCGCCACTTGGAACGGTTGGAGGAGGAGAACAAAGCTCTTCGTGAACGCCTTCGACAGGACCCAGCTCAAGGAAAGATCGTTGCCCATGCACCGGAGATGACCAGAATTCTCGACTTGGTGGAGCGAGTTGCTCCCCGGGCAGTCAATGTGTTGGTCAAAGGAGAAAGTGGCACTGGCAAGGAATTGGTGGCCCGCCTTCTCCATAACCGATCCGGTCGCTCCGGAGCGCTCGTTGCGGTCAATTGTGCGGCCATTCCAGAAAGCCTGTTGGAGAGTGAGCTGTTCGGGATCGAAAGAGGAGTAGCAACCGGAGTCGACGCTCGCCAGGGGAAGTTTGAGCTTGCGGATGGTGGGACGCTCTTTCTCGACGAGATCGGCGATATGCGTCCTTCTGTTCAGGTGAAGCTCTTGAGAGCTTTGCAGGAGAGAGAAGTCATCAAGGTGGGAGGCCAAAAGACCATTGAGGTGGATGTGCGGGTGGTGACCGCAACCCATCGCCAGCTGGAGAAGTTGGTGCGGGAGGGTTCATTTCGGCAGGACCTCTATTATCGGCTCAAGGGGGTCGAGATAGAGCTGCCTCCTCTGCGGGAGAGAAGAGGAGACATTCCCCATTTGATCCGCTTCTTCGCGGAGGCCTTCTGTCTGCAGGAAGGAATCGAGGTCCCTCCCATCCGGACCGAGGCGGCGGGCCTTTTGCTGGCCTATGACTATCCTGGGAACGTTCGCGAGCTTCGCAATCTTGTGGAAAGTGCTGTGTCGATTTGCGAGGGTGAAATCGACCGGGATCTCGTGCTGTCTCTCATCGGTTCTTCCTCTCAGCCCCCGCCTTCTCCTCAGCTCCTGGATCTGGCGACCCTCGAGCGGAATCACATCGGCCGGATCTTACGCCTAACCGATGGCAATAAGAGTGCCGCTGCCCGTCTGCTAGGAATTGACCGACGAACTCTCGCCCGCAAAGGTTTTTGAGAACTTTTTCATCCCTGGGGCATTTTGTCTCAATTGGGGCAAAGCGCCCCAGTGGGGTGTGACTCTCGCGCTAAGTGCTTCCAGCCGTTAGAGATAGGATCGTTTCATTTCCTTGGATGGGGCGAAATGCCTCACTTTGCTGCCAGCGCTGAAAGAGATCATGAACACTATCTCTCGGTTGTAAGTATCTGGTAATAAGTGAGTTATCATGTTTTTTTGGAAATCTTCTGAGGTTGGCAAGAGCCTTGCTCTATGTATTAGGCGTGACAAGGAGGCCGCCTATGCTAAGCTCTCTTCGTAAACATGTAGCAGTTCCCCAGCTCCCCATACGGGTATGGTTCCCGGCGGTGAGCCTGACAGCCTTCGGCTGGCTGCTAGCACATGACCTGATTCATCCAGTCATGATCTTCCTTCTGCAGCTTTATCTCGCATTCTAGGCTATCCTCGATAGGTGTGACGATGGTTCGAGGCGCGCCTCTACAGGAAGTGACTTTGAAACTTCCGATGTTACCCGACATGGAGATCGAAGCTAGTAAGGCGGCGACCTCCATGGCGGAAGCCATCGAAATGAGTCCCGACAAAGTCGATGAGGTTAGGATGGCAGTGGTGGAAGCCTGCATCAACGCCTTCGAGCACAGCGGCGCCGTCCATCGAGAGGTCACGCTCAACGTGGCCGTCCTCGGCAAAAGTGCGGCAGAAAAATTGTGCATCACTGTGCAAGACTCAGGCGGCGGGTTCGAACCGGACTCCGTTGAGGAACCTTCCCTGGAGCGCAAGCTCAAGGCGGAGCGAAAACGGGGTTGGGGGTTGAAGATCATCCGTGGATTGATGGACGAGGTCGAGATCCGCTCTTCCAAGAGCGGCACCACCGTAGTGATGTGCAAGTTGCGGTGAAGGAGAGAGCTAAGCGATGACGGAGACTCTGAAGCTGACCTTGGATCGCCGCGAAGAAGTGGCGGTGATCTATACGGAAGGCTATATCAACAATCAGGGCGGCGAGGAGATCGCTCGGGTGGCCTATGAGCTGATGGAGCAGGGCCAGAAGAATCTCCTGCTCCACCTCGGGGGCACCAAGATCGTCAATTCCATCGGGATTTCGATTCTCATCGAGATCATCGAGAAGATCATCAAGATCGACGGACGACTTGGTTTTTGCTCGCTGACTCCGACTATTGAAAAGACTTTCCACATTATGGGCATCGCCCAATACGCAGGAATCTACTCCGACGAACCGGCTGCGCTGGAGGGTTTTGCTGCTAGCTCCTAGGGATCGCTGGTTTCCAGTACCTACTGGTGAGCTGATCGTTCCCTCGGGAGCGGCAAGAAATTTTGTCGGACACCTATAGATCAGCAGGTTAGAGCCGAGACTTGAAGCCACTCTCCACTCCTCCACCAAGCCTCGAAGAGCTATTTCCCTCTCTTCCAGGGTCTTCAGATCCCGAGATTTTTTCCCGCGCCCTGACCTGGTGGTGTAGCGAGGTTGGCCTAGCTTCGGCGGCGCTCTACCAAGATGAACCTTGCGGTCAGGCTCTGGTCGCTACCGTCGGCTCTCCCCCTAGCGCTGGCTCGGCCCCATTCCCGTCGATGCTCGACAAGGCTCCCTTCGAGGGCTTCATGGTGCAGGCCATCGGCGGAGGGGCAGTTGTGTTCCCCTCTGCAGACCCTGGTTCGATGGAGGCTCAAGAGGCCCGGCTCCCCTCCCAACTCCTGTCGGCAGTTCTCCGCATTCATCGGTTGATGGGGGACCTAAAGGAGCAGACTTTTCAGGCGAAATACCGCGGTGTGGAGCTGGAGGCGCTCTACGAAGTGGGGCTGGCGATCTCTTCTACCTTAGATCTCGAGAGACTCTGGGAAGATGTTCTCCTGCGGGCCGTCTCTCTGCTGGATGCTCGTCGTGGGGCATTCTACGAGGCCCATGGTGAAGGTTTTCAGTTGCGGAGTGCCATCGGTGGTGAAGCGGTACCCTCGATTCCATCGGAGCAGGTCGGCAGAGCAGGGCAGCAAGGTCTGAACGAAGGGGAGGAGCCAGCCGGGGACGACTGGGGTGCCTTGCCAGGGGCGGATCATGCTCTTGTGGTGCCAATCCTCAACAGTGGAGCTCCTCGGGGTCTGCTGGTGGTTGGGGACAAAGAGAGCCGACACGGCGTGGGGCCATTTTCTTCTCAGGATCGGCAAACTCTCGCCTTGTTCGGCTACCAGGCCGCCATCGCTTTGGAAAATGCCCATCTCCACCAGCAGGCCTTGGAGAAGGAAAGACTGGAACGAGAAATGGAGCTGGCCGCGCAGATCCAGCGGCAGATTCTCCCCGACCGGTTACCGGTGACCCAGGGCTACGAAGTGTTCGGCTGGAATCGCCCAGCGCGTCAGGTCGGAGGGGACTACTACGATGTGTTGACTCTAGCGAACGGCAATTTGGTCCTCGTCGTAGCCGACGTTTCCGGTAAGGGCATGCCGGCAGCCTTGATGGTTTCGACCCTGCACTCGGCCTTGCGACTGATGCTGGACCAGACTGGCGTCAAAGCGGAGCTGCTGGAGCGCTTGAATCGCCACATCCTCGATCTCAGCCTGCCGAATAAGTTCATTACCCTGTTGCTGGTGGAAATCGAGCCCGCGACGGGCCGGCTACGCTATCTCAACGCCGGTCACAATCCTGGTCTTTTAGTCCGGCTCGACGGAGGCTTCGAACGGCTGGAGGCGGGGGGACTTCCCTTGGGTCTCCTGCCATCGAGTCAGTACCAGCAGTCGGAGCTAGAGTTAGGAGAAGGTGCGGTGCTGTGCCTCTATAGCGACGGTATTACCGAATGTGCCTCTCCGGAAGGAGACGAATTCGGAGAACAGAGGCTGAGTGAGTTCCTGCTGGAAAATAGGAATCTTGCTCTGGAGAGGTTGGAGCAAGAGATGGTCGAGGCTTGTGTTCAATTTGCTCGCGGCGAATCTCAAGGGGACGACCAGACGGTGGTCCTCCTCAGGAGGAGCTTGTCGGGTTCTCCTGAGGCAGAGTCATGAAGCTGGGGGCTGTGAATCCCCCTAGGAAGCTGCCTCGAGATGCGCGGCAAGTGACCTCATTGCTAAGCGATTGAATCCCAGCCAGCACCCGCATTAGATTGGTTTCCCACTCCCTGTCCGGCAACACCTCTGCGAGACGCCCTCGATGGATTCTACGTAATCCCCGTAGTTGGGCGTGGCAGCCCAACCCAACAGGGTCGTGAATGCCGATGCGCTGGATAGAACCGATCCAGAGGCCGTCCTCCGCCATCGCCAACAGATCTTCTTCGCCACTGTCTCCTGGTTGAAGACTAAGGTGTTGGAGCGCCAGCTCTTCCGGTAGGCCTTGGGAGGAAGCGTAGTTCTGGGGAAGACCGTCTAGGGGCTGAGGTACTCCAGCTGTCACCACCGTGCGAGCTCGCTTGTTTCTACCTCGGAGGTCGAAAGGAAACGGCAACTTGCCTTCCGCTCCTGCATCGTCGACAAGATTCAGCCAAGGGGAGAAGATAGCTCTCCCTTCATGGTGTTCGTGAAAGCTCTTGCCTTCGAGTTCGGGTAAGGGGAGAAAGCCGATTCGGCACCACTCCTCGAGGAGTGAAGCGGCTGCCTCAGGAGAAAAGACCAACCTGCGTGAACCTGGAGCGGCCCGTTCGGGTGATGTGGTTACCCCAGGTGTTGCCCGCCGCTGCCGCGCCCGCCGCATCAAATTAGGAGCTTCGAGTCCCTTGAGAGACCTAGCTGAGGCCCTAGCCGTTCCTGCCTCGGCACCTCGACCCGAGGTGACGAATAGAGTCGCCTGGGTGGCTCGAGCTTTCTTCCGCAGCCCTTGGGAATTGGCGATGGCGACTCGACCCTCGATCCAGTCCAGGTGGGCCCGCTCGTGACGCTCCACTAACTCGCCTAGTAGCTCCCGGGCCCGGTCCCCTTCCAAATGGGCCAAGTTTGGATCGAAGAGCAGTTCCCGAGGGATCTTGGGAGATTTTCCTCTTCCCTTGGCTTCTTTCGTGTGGGTGGCCACGGATACCTTGGCCTGAGCGAGGGCGTGGCGGAGGGCATCTTGGAGGTGACTCGGACTCAACGAGTCAGTTCGGTGCATGCCGAACCTGCCTCTCTCTTGAACCGTGGCGACCAGGGTTCCGGAGGTGATTTCTTCCCCTTGACTCCTTCGAGGAGAGGTGGTGGCTTGGCAATTTCGCTGCTCGATCCAGAGGATTTCAGTGAAATCTGCAGGCGAGGTAGCGACGACTTTCTCGAGAAGGCCTAAGGTTTTCTCGAGATGCATCATCGGGGGTCTTGCCATGGCTCTCCCTTTGGAGTGTTGATTGGGCATTGTGTCGCAGTGGCGATCAGGAAGAATGATATCTCTCGACGGAGTGGAGTGCATCTAGATGCAGGGGTCAGGATCTGGCCCGCTCTTTGCAGAGAATGGGTAACGGATGGGAACGATGATCACGATGCGCAAGGAAGAAACCCCACAGAACACGCCTCTCGCCACTTCCAATGGTCTTGGTGGGGTCGAATCTGGATTGCGGACATCCCTTAGAGAGGACGGTGGCGACCTCAATCCCAGGCGGATGGGCTTTCCGGCTCCGATGAGGATAGACTCAGTGGCCGCATCGGCATCGGGGCAGCCAAGGCCTTTTCGGAGACTCTTAGGTGCACCTTGGTTGCGAAAGCTGGAAGAACAGAACCGCTGGCTTATTTTGGCGGCCCTGTTGGTTCTGGGTACGACCGCATTGGCAGCATGGATGGCTTCTCACCAAAAAGAACAACTTCAGACCCTCGCTTGGCAGACGGCACGGTCCGGAATGGTCGAGCAACAGCTCGCCAATAGGGGAGTCGACAACCCGCGGGTCTTGGCGGCGATGGCAGAAGTGCCTCGTCATCGTTTCGTCCCGGATGATTTGCAGGCGGAGGCCTACCGAGATCATCCTCTGCCCATCGGGTACGATCAGACCATCTCTCAGCCCTACATCGTGGCTCTAATGGCCGAGTTGCTAGATCCGAAAGGGAACGAGCGGGTTCTCGAGATTGGCACCGGATCCGGGTACCATGCGGCGGTACTCTCGAGAGTTGTCGAGGAGGTCTACAGTATCGAGATCGTCGAGGAGTTGGGTGTCAGGGCTTCCCGGGTACTGGCAGAGCTTGGCTATGACAATATTCACTCCCGTATAGGTGACGGATATCGCGGCTGGCAAGAAGCAGCACCCTTCGACGCCATCATTCTGACTGCCGCTCCAGCTCGAGTGCCGGAGCCTCTGGTCGCCCAGTTACGGCTAGGGGGGCGGCTCGTTTTGCCCTTGGGAGAGACTTCTCAGGACTTGCAAGTTCTCACAAAAACCGAAAGCGGGCTCGAGAGACAGGTCATTGCGCCGGTCCGTTTCGTGCCTATGACAGGTGAAATACTCGAGGGAGCTGGCGGCTAACGCCTGGCTTAACCCTCTCCAGACACCCTTAGTGAACCATGCCTAAAATGCAACGACAATTCATCTGGTCCGCAGCCCCCCTGAGCGTAGCCTTGGGGGGAGTGCTGCTAGCTGGAGTCGGAGGCCTGGTGCTGTGGGAGAGCTCCTGGGGGCCCGGGCTCACTCCGGTTGCCGAAGCACAGGTGACGGAGCCTCGGGCGGATTCTAGGACTGGCATCACGCTTCGATCTGAGGATAGCGGTCTGCTGCTCGGCGGCGGCTCCCTAGGTCAGAAGACCTCCCTCGACGTCTACGCGGTACAGCGCCGTACCATGGTCAGTCGGCAGATAAAGCGCCGGGGCATTCGCCAGATTCGAGTTCTGGAAGCGATGAACGAGGTGCCTCGTCACGAGTTCGTGCCCCGAGAAGTCCGCGATAGAGCCTACGAGGACAGCCCGGTGGCCATCGATGAGGCGACGAGTATTTCCCAGCCTTATATCGTTGCTCTGATGACCGAATGTCTGGAGTTAGATGGTGACGAAAAAGTGTTGGAAATTGGTACTGGCTCCGGGTATCACTCGGCTGTTTTAGCCCAGGTCGCCCGAGATGTTTACACTATTGAAATCGATCGAAAGTTGGCCGATAGGGCGAAACGAAACTTGGCCCGTTTGGGCTATACCAACGTCGAAACTCGCCAAGGCGATGGTTACCAAGGCTGGCCCGGTGAGGCGCCCTTCGATGCCATCATTCTCACCACTGCGCCGCCTCGCATCCCGGAGCCTCTGATCAGGCAACTCAAGGTTGGAGGCAAGATGGTGGTGCCGTTGGGTGGTTTCCTCCAGGATCTATTGGTCATTACCAAAGAAGAGTACGGCGTTTCCAAGAAGGCTGTAGCGCCGGTCCGATTGCCGGAAATGACCGGAGAGGTCCAGGAGAAAAAGGGCTCGAAATAGGCTCGCGACCAGAAGATCACTGGTTTCCCGCGTCACGAGACCAAATCCGTCCAGGCTCGACTCAGTGGTTGGCAAGAAGGGCTTCGGCAGAAGTCCCGATCGCACTGAGGACCCTCCTTACCAGGTCCTGCCTTCCTCCAGGAGCGCTGAGGCGCCTTCGGCGTCGAGGGCCGGGGCGAACAGAAACCCCTGACCGTACTCACAACCGAGCGCCCGCAAATCCGCTAGCTGGCCGCTGGTTTCGATCCCTTCCGCCACAACATCGATTCCAAGGCTGTGAGCCAGGTTGATGATGGCCCGGACGATTTCCGGCCGGCCACCACGGCCTGCCTTGCCGGAGATGAAGGACCGATCGATCTTGAGAGTATCGATGGGGAAGTTCTGTAGATAGCTCAGTGAAGAGTAGCCCGTTCCAAAGTCGTCCAGGTAAAGGCGTACGGCACTGGACTTGAGGGTGTTGAGAATGTCCACTGCGGACTCCGAGCCGTGGAGGATGACTCCTTCGGTGATCTCTAACCCCAATCCCCCGGGTTCCAAGGCGTAGTCTTCTACCAAAGCATCCAATTGGCGGATCAGATCCTGCTGTAGAAACTGCTTGGTGGAGAGGTTGACACTAATGCCGACAGGCTGCTCTCGCTGCTGCCACGTATGAAGTTGCCGGCATGCTGCATTCAAGACGAACTCGCTGAGCTTGACGGTTAGGCCGGTCTCTTCTGCCACCGCGAAGAACTGCCCTGGCAGGAGCAGACCTCGGATGGGATGATGCCACCTCAATAGGGCTTCGAAGCCGGAGATCGCCCCTGACTTCAAGTCGACGATAGGTTGGTAGAACACCCGAAACTCCCTGCGAGCCATGGCGCGCCGGAGATCGGTTTCGAGTTGCAGCCGGTTCATGGCTTGGGCATGCATTTCGGTATCGAAAACGGCGTGGCAAGCACGCCCTTTGGCCTTGGCGCGGTACATCGCCGTATCGGCGTCCCGGATCGGTTCTTCCGGGTGCTGGTAGTCACTGCTAGAGATCGAGATGCCAATGCTGGTAGCCGTGAATACCTCGATCCCTTCCAAATCGAAGGGAGTCACGAGCTCCCGTTGAATCTGGTGGGCAACCACCTCGGCCTCCGAAGCGTCCTGAATCCCTTCGAGCAGAATCACGAATTCATCGCCTCCCAGTCGGGCGAGCACATCTTTGGCAGCCAGAGAGCCGCGCAGCCGTTTGGCGAAGGCGATCAATAATCGGTCGCCGAGTCCGTGGCCCAAGCTGTCGTTGACCAGTTTGAATCGGTCGAGGTCCAGGAAGAGAATGGCGAAGAGAAAGCCTGGTTTGTGGCGCTGTAACTGTAGGCAGTGCCGGACCCGGTTGGTGAAGTAACTACGATTCGGGAGACCGGTTAGAGAATCGTGGAGGGCATCGTGAAGGAGCCGCTCCTCCGCCCGTTTCCGTTCGGTGATGTCGTTGTAGATTCCGTAGACGCCGATCATGTCGCCATCGAAACGAATCGGATAGCCGATGATCGAAACCGCGATCAACCGCCCATCACGGTGCCGCCGCTCCGTCTCCATTCTCACCACTTCGCCGTAGAGCACTGCCCGGGAAAGAGCGGTGGCCTCGTCGCGGCGCTCTAAGGGGACGATCGCCTCGGTAAGGGGGCGGCCGCAGACCTCTTCAGCTCCGTACCCGAAGAGTTCCTCGAACCCTCGATTGACCTTGATGACCCGGTCCGACGGATCCAGGACAAGGATTCCCTGGGGTGAATTCTCGAAAAGCTGTTGAAAGTAGGCCTCCTGGAGCCCAAGAGCCTGCTCCGCCTGTCGCCGCTCTGTGATGTCGAGGGCGACTCCAAGGCAGCCGGTGATGGCTGAGGTGGAGCTTCGCACGGGTTCCACTCGGCTTTCGAAGACACGGCCGAGCCATTCGAATTCCAGGCTTTGGGTTGTTCCTTCGAGAGCCTGGAAGGCGGCCTGGATCGGCGGAAAGGTCTTGGAGTCGGTGGCGAAGAGCTGATGGAGGTCCTGTCCCTGGCGCCCCCCCTCTACTGCGGGAAGTTGCTCGAGGCCAGCACTGAGGAAAGTCGTGAGACGAAGGTCTCGGTCCGTGGCCCATAGAAGGGAGGGAATTTGTTCCATGAACCACCGCAGCTGAGATTCCGCGGCTCCTTGCGCACCGTTGCCCTTGTCAGGGTCATCATGTCTGGGCGGGGGGCTCATGAAAGTTGTATCGGGAGATATTTGCTGGTCGGACTAGTTGCGTTTTTGCTACTCGATTGCAAGAAGAGGGAACTCTTAGATAACAAAGTGCAGCGGTGCGGTCAACGATGGTCGTGATTTTTCGCCGCCAGCGAGAGCATTTAGCCTCCAGCCAGGAGGATAGAATCCACCGAGAAGAGTGCAACCGTTATTCGTAAGGGAGGGTGCCATGGCGCAGAAGATCTCGAACAATCCACTGAAAGCGCAGCTATTCAGCTTTTTGAGGGATCTCGAGGCCAACAACCAGAGAGATTGGTTTCAGGCTCACAAGCAGCGCTACGAAGATGCCCTCAAAGAACCTGCTCTTCGCTTCATCAATGATTTCGGCCCGAACCTTCGAAGAATCAGTCCTCATTTCAATGCCATCCCGAAGGCCACGGGCGGCTCCCTTTTTCGCATCTACCGAGACACTCGCTTCTCCAAGGATAAGACTCCCTACAAAACCCATGCGGGTATTCAATTTCGGCACAAGCAGTGCAAGGACGCTCACGCGCCGGGATTCTATTTACATCTCCAACCCAGTGGCTCCTTCATCGGACTTGGAATCTGGCGCCCCGACGGACCCAGCTTGAAAAAGATTCGCCAGAGCTTGATGGCGGACCCGGCAGGCTGGAAGGAGGTTGTGGGAGATTCCCGATTCGCGGAAGCCTTTACCTTCGGCGGTGAATCTCTGAAAAGACCGCCAAGAGGAGTGCCCGGAGACCACCCCTTGATGGAGGATCTCAAGCGCAAGGACTTCATTGGTGTCACGAACCTTAGCCAAAAGCGAGTCTTGGCGCCAGATTTCCTGGACGACTTCACGGCCTGCTGCGAAGCAGGGGCTCCTTTGGTGCGATATCTCTGCGCTGCTCTCGAGGTGCCTTTCTAGAGTCCTTTGCAGCAAAGTGGCCTCGAGCAGAAGGAAACTCTTGCAGCGAAGGGAGCGTAGAAGTGCTTGGAACTCGGAGAGGCCGGTGCCGATCGGGATGATTTGGGAGGGGAAAAAGCAAAGCCTTTGAGAAAAGTTGTCCCGCCGAGATCAGTCCAGGTCACGATAGAATTAGGGATGGTAGTTTAGAGGAGCTATTTATACTGTTTGACGATACGCAATATCGAGATAAATCTGCAAGATGGCTCGAGTAGTCGTTTTTACGGTATTTGTTACACGATTGCTCTTTCTTGCCCCAAAATTTCGTGTATTCTGGTGGAAAGAGGGCACTCTTGAAGCGATAGGTTCAGGGATTGGGTCTTAAGATCTATGGTGCCTCTTCGTAGCCCATGCTACTTTGGGCTAAGAATTCGCGATAGGTCGTTAGAGATATCGTTAAATATGAATGGCGTCGCCGAGGCCTACACTCACCGGAACGAGAGCCTGGCGACGGTTTGTTGAAATAGGACGAGCGCGAAAGCTTCTGATCTTTTTTGCTGCCAAGTCTCCGTCACGTGCGGAAGTTGCCGGCAAATCTGAAAAGGGTATGGCAGTCGCGCCAGTCACAGAAAGCGGTGCTGGTTGGTCCAGCGCGAAGCTGCTGTTCTCACCCTGGGAAAGTCTCGAAGGTACAGGAGTACCTTGGGGCTTAAGCCCCATGGGTTAGAACGAGCCGCTGAAAAGCCTGGGCAAGAGAACCTCGGAGTCTCAGGGCTGAAGACGTAGTAAGACCTCGAAAGCCTGTAACTTCTTGGGCCCTATGTCGCCTTTCTGTTTGTTGATACGAAAGTGGTTGGATGGTTGGATTCGATGTTTGATCAGCTTTTTCTGTTTTCCCCCAAGAACTTAAGGAGGAATGCCATGAGTTTCCGTAGTCCCGCGCCTAGAGACTTCAGCTTTCGGCTGACAGGCCTCATTGCTTTTACGTTCACGAGCCTGGCTCTGTTGGCTGCCTTTTCCTTGCCAGCCGCCGCCGTGGATAACAACAACCCGGGCATCATGGAGCCGGTGTCGACGGCTGTCCAGGGACGGGAGATTCGCATCCCGAACACGGACCAGTCGGTAGACGGCAACGAGAAATCGACGATCCACGGCCCCATCGTCTACGAGCAGGCGACGGAGACGACCAGCATCCTCGGTCACACCATTACCAGGGTCTCGAGCCCCAACGACGATATGCGGTTGGCTCTGGCAGACATCCTGGCGAAAGCTGTCGATCGTGATTCCGACGGCATGAGAGCCGGGGCCCGCGAGCTGCGCGACATTCTCTTGGGAACCACCCAGGGCCGTATTTACGATGGTTTCGCCATGCTCAACTACAACCGCGGGGCCTATGTTCACGACCATATTGCCGGCGAGTACAAGATGAAGGTCGCTACGGATACCGGGGAGACTGCTCTCAATCCCTATGACCCGGAGGGTGGGAATGCGAAAATCTGGGAAGTCGACATCAACATGCTCTACTACGATGGGCAGATCGATTCCGACACCTACCTGCTGCGATTCCCCTTTGGGGTTGGAGTCGTGGGCCTTCCTGGGCAGGATGACACGGTACGGGTCAACTACCGGATTTACTCCTTGGTGCGGGAAGACTTTTCCCCAACCTTGGCAGCACTCGACCGTCGCCAAGCGCTGAACTCGGTGCAGTTTCCCTACAAGGCCTTCGATTCCGTTTGGGTCGCTTTCGAGCCGGGCCAGGTCACCAACTTGACCGTCGAGTACCCGCCTGCGGGCCAGGTTCGCGGCGTCTACACTTGGGGCTGGCGCGAGCATCCGCCGCGGATTCAGTTCCTCCAGCCGGTCTATGAGATTCAGAACCAAAATACCGGCGAGATCGAGCTCGGTCCTCAGGGAAACTCTTACGCTACCCGTAATCGAGAGAACTTGACCCTCGACAATATCGGCGATGCCGCGCCCGAGAAGAAAATGTTCCAGCTGGCGCAGGCGGTCCTTCTGGGAGCCAGCCCGCAAGCTATCGAGCGCTGGATGACGCGCAGGAACCGGGGCCCTGAAGGCACCTGGATCGAATGGGCGGATTTGGTCAAGAACCAGACCCAACTGCCTGGGGAAGCCTGGGAAGTCCTCGAGGCAGAAGGTATTGCTCGGGGCGGCTTTGGGGACTACGACATGGTCTCGGTGTTCCTGAACAACGAGATGTACGGCGACGGCCCGTTTCTCAACGAGATTCGGCAGTGGAACCAGGGCGATACCTTCAAGATCAAGTTGATCAACCTGGACAACCACACTCACTACTTCCGCAACGTGGACTTTGGACCGCGCCTCAACGACGACATTCAGAATTGCTGTGGTGGCGGCGAAACCAGCTTCGAAGTGTTGAATTTCAAAGGCACTTACGGGATCCCAAAGGTGGCGGAGATGCAATGGCGGGCCGGTTGGGGCTTCCGGCCTCACTATGACGTCATCCAACAGTCGGAGGTTTTCTCGCGAGGCCAGGACCGAGTGAAGTTGAAGCCTTTTACCGGCGGCGAGGGCGGAACCTTCTACGGCTACCAATGGTCTGAAGCGGCCCGTCAAGGAGACTTCCGCTTCAATCCTCCGGAGTTCATTATCGGATTCGACGCAGCCGATCCTTCTTCCCAGCGTTTGAAGGGCGCCGACGGCGATGAGGGCTTCGTAATCGGCCAGTTCACGGAAGGTTTCGGAGTCGGGCAGATGTGCCCCAACGACCCGGCGGGCTTCTGCTCCAACGACATCAGCGCCTATAACCCCAATGGCGCTCTGAATAGAGATTCGGACGGCGATGGAATCAACGATGTGTTGCTCTTCCCTCCCTTCCTCCGTAACCCTGCTCAGGGGCAGGAGGGAGCTGGCGACATCATCCCTCCCACCGGAGCCTGGCGGCCATTCCTGTGGACGAATCCCAACAATGGCACCCTCTACATCGACCCAGATGACCCAAGTCAGGGCTACTGGGCTGATCTGACCTACGCTCATGGCCGACCCGTGACCGCCGGTCAAGCGGTGTCCGCAAACATTGAGCTACCTCGTTCCTCCGGTCAGGTCTTCTACCAATTCGACGATCTGTTCCATGACAACAGCATTTTCTCCCCTCACCCGGTGGCGGCTTCTACCGGATCTGGATCGGACAATGAGTCCGATGCCGTTGAGCGGCTGGTGGCGTTTCGCGATGGGCCGCTGAAGGTGCGTGGCACTGTTTCACAGCTCTCTTTCGGGGAGTACGCCAATTGGATCACTCTCTACAACGGAACAGCTGGCGAAGAGGGGTGTACGGGCACGGCCCTGACCAGCGGTCCGGTGCGTCAATCGGATGGCTTCTTTCTCTTCCGCTGCGGCGCGACGGGGTGCAGCTCGCCGCTTGGGCAGACCCTCGTCTCTTCCGGCGTTCCCGGCTCAACGGTCTGTGTGCAGACCAACGTCGGCGCTTTCCGCGAAGTCAATATTGAGAACTAGGTTGTATTTACCTTGAATTTGAGGAGTAGAAGCATGGAAAGAGCGGAGACTTCGACGGACCGCCTCTCAAGGCTCCGGCATCGGTTCGGCTTCGCAGCCGTCCTGACGCTGGGGGTCGTGGGTTGGGAATATCTACTGAACGCCATCATGAACCCTGGGGTCGACTGGAGCCCTGTGGGAGTGGCGAGCCACATGACCCTCGACATCATTTTCTTCGTCCCCGTCGTCGTCTTGGCTCTTGGGCTAGGTCTCCGGTGGGCCAAGCGCCTTGACTTGGATCTCAGGGACTCGGCGGGCCTCTTGGGGACCGCTGGAGTCGTCTGCTTTCTCGTCATGGCCATGGCCTTGCCACTGACCAGTAGCCGTGACATGGCTCACGAGTGGGTCGGACAGCAGTACGGCTTGGCCTTGGCGGAGGTGCAAACCACCGTTGTTACCTCGGACCTGACGGTGCAGGAATCGACCCAGCTGTGTTCCTTCGGTTCGTTGCGCAACCCCAGCTTGGCCCGAGACGGCTACCAACTCTACGCTCAAACCCTCATGGCTCGAGCGGCTGCCGGCTTCGAAGACGTCTTGGTCCAGCAAGCCGCTTTTCTTCCGCTCCTCATCGTTAGCTTTTTTCTCTACTCGCGACGCCGGGCCTCGAGTTTTGGCTTGGCACCGGCTGCGGCTCTTTGGAGACTCAAGCCGGTACGTTTCGGCCTCGCCCTCCTTTTGGTGGGAGCGTTGGCTTTCGCATTCAGCTCCGGTTCCGGTGTGAATCAGTGGAATGCCGCCGAGGCTGGAATCCAATCTGGTGGGTTCAATGCTTGTACGGATGGAGGCGAGGTCAAGGAATACAACGTCTCCGCCATCGACGTCACTATGACCCTCAATCGCTGGGGTGATCACGTCAAGGGCGCTGCTATGTACGCTCTTGATGCCAACATTCCTGCCATCATTGCTGCCCAAGAAGCTCTCGATCGAGACCGCGAAGCTCCGGAAGGACCAGGTGTAGCTCGAGTGTCGTTGGGTCTCCGGAAGGACTTGATTCAGCCGTTGGTGATCCGCGCCAATCTAGGAGATTGCTTGCGGATCAATTTCACCAACGCCATCGATGACGACCGTCCGGCTTCCATGCACATCCTTGGTCTACCTCACTCGGTGACGAACGCGGGTAGCGCGGTGGGTAACAACCCGGATACCTTCGCCGCTCATGGCGAGACGGTGACCTACGAAATCCCCATGCCCCTCGACCCGGATGCGGAAAGAGCCTACTACTTCCACGATCACGGAGCGGGAAGGCAGCGCCAGAACATGGGCCTGTTCGGGGCCATCGTGGCGGAACCTCGGGGCGCCACCTACTTGGATGTAGAGACCGGTGCGCCCCTGGATACGGTGACCGGTAGCAACTGGGAAGCGATCATCGTCGACCCCAACCTCGACAATCGTCCCGACGGCAAGAGCTTCCGGGAATTCATCATCATGTATCACGAGATCGGCGATGAGGGCTTTACCGACCTAAGGGATCGGGAGGACAAGAAGCTTCCCCTGATCGACGATATCGCTGGGGTCTACCGCCCAGCGGCAAGGGCCATCAACTATCGGAGTGAGCCCTTCCGTCGGCGTATGGAGTTGGACAAAGCCATCAATGGAGATCAGTCCGGTCACGGAAAGAGCCTGGGCTATAGCTCCTATCCTTTCGGCGATCCGCCGACACCGATACCACGGTCCTACGTCGGTGAGGGAGTCAAGACCCGCGTCATGCATGGCGGTTCCGAAGTCTTCCACGTGCATCATTTGCACGGTGGTGGCGATCGCTGGCGGCGGAATCCCAATGCGGATCCCAATAACGATTTCTGGAAGGGCCTAACCAAGGTTCCGGATCCGAATTTGACCTCCATCCACTTGGATAGTCAGTCCATCGGGCCTGGCACGAGCTACAACCTGGAGCACGAATGTGGTGCCGGTGGCTGTCAGCAGAGTGTGGGAGATTTCCTCTTCCACTGCCATATCGGCCATCACTACATCGCTGGAATGTGGTCCTTCTGGCGTGTCTTCGGCACGACCCAGACGGCAGAAACCAATGTCAACGGAGTTCCCTTGGCGGCCGTTCCGGATCTCTTCCAATCGGAGAGTCCGTTGATGGAGGCGACCCCGCCTGCGGATGGCGTATCTGCGGGTGGCCTCCTTGGGCTAGTCGTCGACGGAGGCCGGGTGCTGAGCACTGGGCCGACCACAGATTCCACCAAGAACTTGGAGGCTTGGATCTCCGAAATGCTGCCTCCTCCTGGAGTGCCGTTGGACAACAGCGACGCGACGGTTTGGAATTGGGTGTCCACCGGTTCCGGCGATACCTTGCAGATCTGGGGTGAGCCGGAGATCTCGGAGCCCTTCCCGGGGTATATCCCGGACACTCCAGGGGAAAGGCCTGAGGTCCTGTTCAATCCGAAGAACGGTCGCTATGTCTGGCCTCTTTTCCGGCCTCAGCCAGCACAACGACCGCCTTTCACGGCTCGCCACTCGGGCGCCCCTTGGCTCGGCGAGGAAATGAAGGAAGGCCGCCTCGATGGTCTGTGTGCGGTCAACGGTGTCGGCGGAGTGGATCTGGGGCCAGCCCCGGCGCAGAAGCGCTTCTACCCGGTCAGCTCCATCACGCTGCCGATCCAGGTATCGCCAGATAGGCAGGACCCTGATGGCATGATCTTCGTCCTCAACGAGGAAGAACAAGCAATCCGCAATGGCAGCAAGGCGGTTGAGCCTTTGGCTATCCGCTCTAATGTCGGGGATTGTGTGGAGATTCTGTTCACCAATCAGATCCCGGATCGTCCCATCAACAAGAACTTCTCGAAGGTGAATATCCATTCCCATTTTGTGCAGTTCGACCCTCAGGCATCCGATGGCGTGATCACCGGTTTCTCCTACGAGCAATCGGTGCGGCCCTTCGCTAACGAGGACCGTCGTCTGACGGCGCCAGCGACCGCCGGTGCCACGACCCTTGCGGTGAACCACACGGATCGCCTGCGAGAAGGGATCTGGCTCGGCATCGGTTTGGGTGAGGGAACCTGCGGCACTACCGCTCAGGGGCAGCCGGAGCGCTGTACGGAGATTCGGAAGATCACTGATCTGACAGCAACCTCCATCACTCTCGACCAACCGCTTTCCAAGAACCACGGTTCCGGAGAAGCCGTTGGGGTCGAGTTCGTGCGCTATCACTGGTTCTCGGATGTCGACTTCGGCACCGTTTTCTACCATCAGCACGTCGAGTTCAAGGATTGGGATCACGGCCTCTTCGGTACTCATATCGTGGAACCGAAGGGCTCGACCTATCACGATCCGGTGACGGGTGCCCCAGTCAGAGCTGGAACCTTGGTGGATATTCGAGTCGACCCATCTGCCGGCGGCAACCCAGTTGCCTCCGGGGTTGAGGGTTCGTTCCGGGAGTTCATGCTCTTCCTCCACAACAACAACCCAGTGGAGGGGCGCTTCACTCGAGGCGGTAGCACGATCAATCTTCGAGCCGAGCCTTGGCGCTTGCGAGAAGGGGACTCAGCCTATCGCTTCTCTTCCGTCATGCACGGTGACCCTCATACCCAAACTGTCAAGGCGTATGTAGGAGACCCGGTTGTGGTGCGGGGTGTGGGCTTGGTGGAGCGAGTCGGAGGTATTCGATTCACCGGTCACCGCTTCAACTCGGAGCGCTATACGGACGCTAGTGATACTCGAGATGCACAGTTCATCGGAATCTCGGAACGGTTCGACGTCTCCCTCGAAGGTGGCGCTGGTGGTACCGGTGGGTATCCCGGGGATTACCTCTACTACAGCACCCTCGGTAAGGACTTCGAGTCGGGCGGTTGGGGAATCCTGCGAGCTCACGACACAGCTCAGCCGGATCTACAGCCGCTGCCGGGTCGAACTCCTTCCGGCGGAGCCGGCTTCCCTCAATTGGGGGAGACCGGATCTGCGCCGCCAAGGTTGTTTGCCGGAACAGACAATGCCTGTCCGGCGAATGTACCGATGCGGGAATACTCTTTGGTGATCGATGACTCCGAAGTGATCTACAACGAGCTGAGTGCTTCGGATCGCGCTGGAGTCGTCTACCGAGAGAACCGGAAACCGAGTAAGAAAGCTCGGACGCCTATCGTCATGCGGGTGAACAACGGCGAGTGTCTGGTCGTGAAGTTGCGCAACCTTCGGGATGTGAGGTCTTCCATCAGTCTCGGTGAGTTGGTATTCGATCCGCAGCGGTCCTACGGCTCTGCCATTGGGTACAACTACGATTCCACTATTCCAGCCCGTAGCGGCCGTACCTATCGGTACTACGCGGACCGGGAATTGGGCATCGTGGTGGGGTTGAACCTGGCCGATATCGACTCGGTCGAGCGCGGTGCTTTCGCTGGGGTCGTGGTCGAGCCGGAAGGCTCCACCTACACCCGCCCCGGTGGTTCCGGTTTATTGCCTCAGGGCGGAATCGGAGTTCAGGCGGACGTGGTCTCCGGCAATAGCGAGGGCTTTCGAGAGTTCGTCGCCTTGTTCAATGACCAGGATCGCCGTATCGGCCAGAGCGCTATGCCCTACCCCGACCGGGTAGAGAAGTTCACCGGTATCAACTACTCGGCGGAGCCTTTGGCCCTGAGGGACATGGGCAATAACCCGACGGGTGTCTTCAAGACGAGTCTGTGGGGAGACCCACGTCACGTCGTGACGGTACCGGCAGGGACTCCTTTGCGATATCGGGTATCTCAACCGTGGGGTAACCAGATGCATGTCCCGACCCTCGAGGGTCACCGCTATTATCTGGAGCCGGGTATGCCCGGATCCGAGCAGGTCTTCAACGATGTGCTTGGACCAGGTATGAGTATCGATATGCACGTGGTGGGCGGAGCCGGTGGGGATATCTCTGCTCCCGGCGACTACCTCTTCCTCGACCGGCGTCAGCCGTTCATGGAAGCTGGTTTGTGGAACATTCTCCGGGTGACGGAGGATGGCTCCTCCGGTGGCGGAGATCGGGTCCGAGTACGGGAGATGAACCAGCTTGCCAATGCCACCGGCGGCAGCTCACTGTCCATCAAGGGCACTGTGAGCCCCCGTCCAGCTGGCGATACGGTACCCTACGTGACGATTCACGAAGGGGCGCAAACCGCAGCGGGTTGTCGCGGTAAGGTCCTGGCACGGGTCCCCGTGGATCCAGGAAGCGGCGAGTGGGAGTTGGAGGCGGAGCTGGCTGGTTCACCGGGCAGAATCTGTGTTCAGTCGCCCGCCGGCGGTGCTCTCGAAGGATTGGCTTCTCGATAGAGTCGCGGAGCCAGTTCGGATAGCGGGAGGGCGGTCTGCGGACCGCCCTCTTTGTTGGTAGCCAGGAAGAAATTCACTCCGAGTCGTTCGCTGGAAGGGATGAATGATGTCGCAGCCGCAGGAATACAGAGGTCCGATTTTTCCGCGTCTTCTGGTGTCTAGTTCTTGGCTTTGCTCAGCATTCCCCAGGCGTCAAGGGGCGGCTAGGTACCCTCTGATCGGTGCCTGTCTTTTGATCACCGTATGGCTTCTGACGGCCGTGCCGCTCTTCGCAGCTACGGCGAAGCGAACCGGCTGGCATGGCGAGACCCTTCCCGAGGGACTCGAACGGGCCGAGGCCGAGGGGGACTATCTTTGGGGAAAAGACCAGGCGGTCATGGTCTATATCCCGGCAGGGTCTTTCCCTATGGGAAGTGAGAAGGGTAGCCGAGACGAAAAACCCGTTCACGAAGTCCACCTCGATGCTTACTACATCGATAAGTACGAGGTCTCCTGGGGCCAATGGAAAGCCTCCAAGCTGCCCTATAGCGATTCCATCCAGTCTCGGGATCCCCTACCCAAACCACCGGATTGGGGCATCATCGACAACCATCCGATGCTCAATGTCACCTGGAAGGATGCCAAGAACTACTCCTCCTGGGCGGGTAAGAGCTTGCCCACAGAAGCCCAATGGGAGAAGGCTGCTCGGGGTACCGACGGCAGAGAGTTTCCATGGGGGGATCAGGATCCGACTTTTGACCACGCCATCTGGCGGCATCACCCCATGGGGCAAACCTCCACAGGAACGGTTGATTGCTGCGCCGCTGGAGCCTCTCCCTATGGTGTTTTCAATATGGCGGGAAATATCTACGAGTGGTGCGAAGACGTCTACGACAAGACCTTCTATGCTCGTTCTCCCAAGAGAAACCCCGTCAATTTGGAACCTCCCACGAAGGGCGACGCACCAGGAATCTACCGAGTGTTGAGAGGTGGAGCTCTCGTCCTGGAAGTAGAAGACATGCGTAGCGCCTACCGCTACCGGCTGCTGGAGAAGGACCGGACACCCTACATTGGTTTTCGGACCGTACTGAATATTCCATAGGCCCTTCGTGAGCCCACCGGAGTGCGATAGCTATCCTTGGTGCCAGGCTAAGCCTGTCCAATGAGTCTGGCTGAAGAGAACGGGTCAAGGGTGTCTGCGAAGAAGACGCCAAAGAGCACGGATGGGACACCAACCGACGAGGCCAGTGATCAGCGGGTAAAGAGCGAGTACCCGTAAGGGGGCCGAGAAGGCGCCCGAAGAGCCGGACCAGCCGTAGGCGAGCATGAAAACCGCTATGGCAACTCGAAGGTACCGTTCGATAGCTTTCGTGTTCTGAAGCGTCATCGGTCTTGGTTCTCGGCGCGAGCGGTCTCGAGGTAGGGATTCCTGGTAGATTGCCTCTTGCTCGGTAAGTCCTGACTCTTGACTGAGAAGCCTAGAGGCTCTGTGAGCAGGTCGTCCCGATCTCACAGGAGGGGAAGCTCTCCACCGGAGGGTGGCTCCGGACTACCTCAATAGGTAGGGGAGGCTTGCAGTTGGGGGGCTATCATACGGATGCAAGTAGCCTTTCGAGGCTCACCCGACAGGTTGGCTTGGGAACAACGAACTTCCCAATTTGAAGCGTGAGGGGCTGATGAATCTGAAACGCCTCAAGTGGATCGCTGTTTTGGCTCCGATCGGCTTTATCGGTGTTCTGGAGTATTCCCGCTACGCCTTGGCACCGGTGTTTGCCTCTCTACAGGGCCGTCTTCTGATCACGGGAGTGGTGGCTGTAGGAGCGATCTTCTTTTATGGAGCGATCTTCACCCTGATCGCTTACATCGAAAAAAGCCTTGAGAGGAAAAACCGAGAGCTCTCGGCTTTGTATTCGACGGGGCTAGATTTGACCTCTGTCCTTGCACCGGAAGAGCTCCTGCAGCGTGTTGTGGACCTCGCCAGGAACCTGCTCTCAACGCGCTACGGAGCGTTGGCGATCTACAACGAGGATGGATCCATCCAGAATTTCGTCACCTCGGGTATCGACAATACAGAGGCAGCCAGCATCGGCTCGCTACCGGTCGGGAGAGGACTGCTCGGTTTCGTTCTGAGAGAAGGGCAATGCCTCCGAGTGCCTCAGGTCTCTGCCGATTCACGTTCCTGCGGTTTTCCTGAAAATCATCCGCCGATGAATTCGCTTTTGGCGGTCCCTTTGAGTTGCCACAGCCCCATCCGCGGAAACCTGTACGTCTCGGAAAAGGTCGATGACACTGACTTCACCGAAGAAGATCAGCAGGTATTGATGCGCTTGGCCAGCCAGACCGGCATCGCCATGGACAACTCCTACCTTCACTCCCAGGTGAAAGGGCTGGCGGTGGCTGAGGAGCGGTTGCGTTTGGGACGGGAGCTTCACGATGTGCAAGCTCAGATCCTGGCGTATGTCAATACGAAGACCCAGGCCATCGAAGGGCTCTTGGCTGGTGGGCGTGTAGAAGAGGCGCAGCAACATTTGCAGAGCTTGTCGACAGCGGCGAGAGAGGCCTACGCGGATGTTCGGGAGGGGATCCTCGGAATGCGCACTCCCGTGGATGGGGAAGGTGGCCTAGGCAAAGCGATAGAAGCCTTCATCGAGGTTTGGGAAGACCAAGCCGGATTGAAGGTAAATGGGGAGATAGGGGAAATCCCGGAGTTGGGGAACGAAGTGGAGCTGCAACTGATCCGCATCCTCCAGGAGGCCTTGGCAAACGTGCGAAAACACGCCCGAGCCACTCGAGTCAAAGTCGAAGCATCCTTCCTTCAGGAACGTCTCCTTCTACGGGTCGAGGATGACGGCGTGGGGTTTGACTCGCCGAGTCCCGTGGCCAGGTCTCGGCCCCGATTTGGCTTGGCTACGATGAAGGAGCGCGCGGAAGCGATTGGAGCGACCCTGGAGATTCGTTCGCAGCCAGGAGGTGGGACTCGAGTTGAGCTGGAGTGGTCACCGAAATGAAAGGAGCCGCATGAGATTGATGATTGTCGATGATCACGTTTTGTTTCGGGATGGGCTCAAGAGCCTGCTGGAAGCACATGATGTCCAAGTCGTTGCAGAGGCTGGGGATGGGGAGCAGGCGATTCGATTGGCTCGGCAGATCAATCCGGACATCGTCCTGATGGACCTAGCGATGCCCAAAATGGATGGTCTGACAGCGACTCGGTGCCTCAGCGCTGAGTTGCCGAATATCAAAGTAGTGATTCTGACCGCTTCTCTGGAAGACTCCGATTTGTTCGAGGCCATTAAGTCCGGTGCCGAGGGCTACCTTCTCAAAGATCTCGAAGCGAGTCGTTTTCTCTCGATGCTGAAGGGAGTGGCCAGAGGCGAGCCAGGGCTCACTCCTCTCCTCGCCAAGAAGGTGCTCCAAGAATTCGCTCGGCCGAAAGCTGAGGCTTCCAAGGAGAAAGAGGTAGATGCGTTTACCCCCCGCGAGCGGGAGGTTCTCGAGGCGATGGTGGAAGGGGTAACAACCAATCGTTCCTTAGCCCTGAACCTGGGGGTGAGTGAGAATACGATCAAATTTCACGTGCGCAATATCCTCGATAAATTGCATCTTCACAACCGGGCCCAAGTGGTGAGTCACGCCTTGCGGCATGGGATCGTTCAACCCAGAGAAACACCTTCTTAGCGAGTCGGAACAACCTCTTGCTGGTCGGTAAGTAAGCACGCTCATGGAAGAGACTGCGATCGTATTCACTCAGCTAGCGGTAGCCCTGGGCCTTGGCTTGTTGGTGGGATTGCAACGCCAACGGACAGAATCCAGCATGGCGGGAGTGCGTACCTTCCCTTTGGTAACGGTTCTTGGAGCTCTCGCCGCTCATCTGTCCATCAGTTTTGGCGGCTGGGTGCTCGGAGCTGGCTTGGTAGCCGTGGCAGGCCTAGCCGTGATGGCCAACTTGGCCGCTGCTGCGACGGCAGAGTCCGTAGACCCAGGGCTTACCACCGAGGTAGCTCTTCTTCTCATGTATGCGGTGGGTGCCTATTTGGTCGTTGGTTCCCAAGCCGTTGCCGTCGCCGTCGCCGGTGGTTTGGCGGTCCTACTACAGTTGAAAAAGCCTCTTCATCGGGCAGCTCGACGCATCGGTGATAGGGACTTTCGATCGATCATTCAATTCGTCCTGATTTCGCTGGTTATCTTGCCGGTACTCCCGGATCGATCGTTTGGGCCCTATGGGGTGTTCAACTTGCGAGAGATCTGGTGGATGGTGGTGCTCATTGTCGGGATAGGTATGGCGGGTTATCTCGCCTACCGTGTTCTGGGAACGGGTAAGGGGACGGTGCTGACCGGAATCTTGGGAGGTTTGATTTCAAGCACTGCAACCACCGTGAGCTACGCGCGCTATGCACAGAGCGCGCCCTCATCCCTACGCCTGGGTTCCGGGGTCATTCTCATGGCGTCTTCGGTGGTGTTTCTGCGCGTTTTGTTGGAGTTGGCGGTGGTCGCTCCGAAGACCCTCTCGGCAGCAGGGCCTCCCCTGGTGATACTGCTGGGGTGGATGGTGCTCCTGGCCTTGGTCGAGGCTCGAGGAAGGAATGATTCCTCTCAAGAGCTAGCCGATCATGGAAACCCTTCCGAGCTTCGCAGCGCTTTGGGCTTTGCGGCGCTCTACGCATTGATTCTGCTGGCGGTGGCAACCGTCAACGAAAAGTTCGGCGACCGAGCTCTCTACGGAGTTGCACTCCTTTCCGGGTTGACGGATATGGACGCCATCACTCTGTCTACAGGGAAGCTGATGCAATCTGGCGAGTTGCCTTTTGCCACGGGCTTTCGGCTGATTCTTTTAGCTTCCTTGTCGAACTTGGCCTTCAAGCTTGGGATCGTGCGCCTCCTGGGAGGCAAGCGATTGTTCCGTCGTCTATTCCGCTTCTTTGCCCTGGCCATCGCCTTGGGACTAGCTCTCTTCTTCTTCTGGCCAAGTTGAACCTCCGATCAATGTCGTGACCTCCCGGCAGCTCAGATCACAAACGAATCCCAGCTCCTCGTTCCGCGGAGGGAATCGGTTACCTATCCATGGAGTTGGTGCGAACTACCTGAATGGGCGGTTACAGGGGGAGGCCCGGGGGCAAGAATGGAGATGCATCGAAGGTAGAGATCGTTCCCTTCCAAAGAGGTGCCACTATGAAACTCCAAAAGATTCTGGTTCCCACCGACTTCTCGGAATTCGCTACCGCAGCCCTAGACTACGCGGCCTTCCTGGCTGGCCCAGGCAGCATCGAGCTTCATATTCTGCATGTGCTGGAGCTCGATGGCGGAGCTCCCTATTCCCTCCGGTCGGTCATGCCAGACCTGGAGGAGCACTTCGAGTCCATCGAGCAAAAGGCTACCGATGCGATGAAGAGTCTATTGGACGACCATCGGGCCGATGCGGTGATCATTCATCGGGTGCTCCGCAGAGCTTTTGCTGCAGGTCCTGCCATCATCGAGTATGCGCAAGAGGAAGAAATTGACCTCATCGTTATGGGGACACACGGTCGCCGAGGTCTGCGCCGGTTTCTTCTCGGAAGCGTTGCGGAGGAAGTTGTGAAAACGGCGCCCTGTTCCGTGCTGACCTTACGGGAACAGCCGGAAGGGGGACGTGGTGGATTGGGCAAGATGCTAGTTCCCTTCGATTTCTCCTCCGATAGCGAGAGGGCTCTCGAAGTCGCCAAGGAGTTGGCTGTTGCCTACGGCAGCGAGCGCATCGAGGTCCTCCATGTAGCGCCGGTGCCGGCGGCGGCGATGGGGTCGGGGTTGCCCGTGGCGGTTCCAGTCCATTTGCCCATGGCGGAGCAGGCTCGGGAAGTCCTCCGCGAATACGATTCCGCCGGCTCCCCCGGCAAGCCACAGATCGTCACCCGGGTTCTAGAGGGGCCAGCCGCTATGCGGTTGGTCGAGGAGGCCGAGGCCATCGGGACGGATTTGATCGTCCTGGGCAGCCACGGCCTGACGGGGCTCCGCCGTTTCCTCATGGGTAGCGTCAGCGAGCGGGTGGTGCGGTGGGCGGACTGTCCCGTGCTGGTGCTCCGGAGTACCTCGGAAGAAGCTCTGGCTAGCGTGGAAACCGCCCGAGCCGAGAGCTGATCAACGGGGCGGCGCGCTATCCCTACCCATCCTGCTCCAGCAGGTAGGCGATGACATCGGCGAAGTCTTGCAGGTTCATCAGACTGGCATATTCGGGCATGGCCGTGGGGGTTTCACAGGGGACTCCCCCTTTGCACTCCGGAGCGATGAAAGCTGCCGGATCGCGAATGGAATCGTAGAGATACTGGGGCCCCGGCAGCCCTTCGATACGGCTTTCGGCCTCGAGAGCAATGCGGCCCAAATGGGGGCCAATATTATTGCTATCCGGGATCGCCGGGTCTCCGTGACAGGCACCGCAACCCAGAACGTTGTCGTAGAGACCCTTGCCTCGGGCAGATTTGCCGATGGGTAATAGAAGCCGGGCATCCTGGGGCAGCGCTACCTCGCCACCGCGGGGTCGCAAGTGGTAGTGCTCAGCTGGCTCCGGTATGGGGAGGTAGACCGTTTCACCTTTGTGGCGCCACGCTACCCGAAGCTTGCCGTGAGGCTCTCTGGTATCAAAATCGAAATGGAGAGCCGTGTTGAGGGTCTGTCCTGGAGCGATGGGAGCCTGGCCGATTTGGGCACCGATGGGAGGGACCTCGTCGCCAATCTCAGGGACTAGGAAAAACTCCTCCCCAGCGTAGTTTCTTTTTTCTTTTGACCGATTTTGGAACGATAGATCGAGGGTCACTCGCTGGGCGCCCCATTCCGGCATGTCGGGCATCATGACCGACGGCTTTTGGAAGTTCTCTCCATGATCCATCTGGTCGAGGATCCACCGAGCCCGAGATAGCTCTATGTGAAGCCCGTCCACTTCCGCTTGCTCCACCGGAATCTTCTTACCTTCTCGAATCACCAACCCCCAGCCTAGGGCAGCGACGGCGACGGCTGCCAGAAAGATCCAGATGCCCGGCTTGCTCCACCATTCGAGCGCCTCTCGCTGTTGGCGAAGCTCGCGGTTCTGTTGGCGGCGGGCGCTGCCGCGGCTAGGGTCGGAGGATGGTTCGTTGTCAGTCATGGGTCTTATCAAGTCCTACTCGGTCAGAGCTCTGAGTCGCGCTTCCACCTCGAGAGGTCCCGAGGTTTCGAAGTGTAGCGTTACGGGTAAAGTGGAAGCACCTTCCTCCGCCGGGCTCGGTTCCAGGAGCATGATGTGCTTGCCACTGGGCTCCAAGGTCACCGTACCTCCGGCGGGAATCTCGAATCCCTCCGGTCGGGGAACCATGCGCATGACGCCGTCCTGTTCGAGGGTCTCGTGGGTCTCGGCGCCGGTAGCAAGGGGAGATTCGATGCGCACCAGACGGTCCGCAGCTGTGCCGTTGTTGACAATGGTCATGTAAACCGCACCCATGTTCGGCATCAGGTGGGCGCTCGGTTGAAGGATCTCCAATTTGGGGGCCGCCTTGGCCACCTCCTCCGATCGTGGCGGTGGTGATTCCTGAGTTCCGCAGGCTGAAGTACCCAGGGCCAAGGCCAGGAGGACCAGTGTGACGAGAGCCCGAGCCTTGGGGTGGGGCAGAAAATGGATGAGGTGATCAGGGTGGCGACTCGTATCCTGAGCTCTCGACAAAAACATAGCCTTTACTCCTTGCTTGCCAGCAGGATCTCTACGTCCGGCAGTAACTGAGCTACCGTGGCGTTGGGGGGGTGTTTGACGTGGAGTCTTCCCTCCCGGTCGATCAAGAAATAGCTGCCGGTGTGGTCGACGTAGTAGAAAGAATCACTCCCGGGCCCATCCTTGGGCTGGCCGTACTGAACGGTCAGGGTCAGGGCCTCGATGGCGTTGTCGAGCTGGTCGAAGCTCATATGTAGACCATAAAATCGCCGGTCGAAATTCGGCACGTATCGGGACAATTTCTCGACACTATCCCGGTGAGGGTCTACGGAGACGAATACGATCGCGACCTCTTCGGCTCGGTCACCCAATTTGCTGTAGAGCTGCTTCATCTTGGCCAAGGCGAAGGGACAAACATCTGGACAGTAGGTGTAGCCAAAGAACACGATCGCTACCTTGCCCCTAACGTCATCGATTTGAAAGGGTTGACCATCCCAATTGGTACTTTCCAAGCTCGGCCCCGGTAGGAGAGGTTCTTGAAGAGTGCCGACGAACTCGGGAGCTTTGCTGCAAGCCATCGATAGTAGTAGCGCAAGTCCCAACGCCAGGGCCTTGAAGGGGGCACGGGATCGGGGGAAATTCTCCGTCATGACCAGACTCCTCGTGGTTCCCTTATTCCGAAGCTCTGTTGGAGGCTCCGCTGGGAACGGCTATTCTCTGGTGATTGCATGTCTCGCTTCGCTTCAGGGTGGCAATATTACTGGAAAATCTAGGGTTTCCTGCAGATTTTGGGGGAGTGCCCAGGCTGATCTGGAGGCACCGGAAACTAACTATAAGTTCCCTTCTGCACCGTGTCCATAGATCCTCTGGTCTCCCTTGTTCAGCGGTTCGAGCCCAATGGCGCAACGAATCGCTCCTGGGAAGCGTAAGATAGATAGCTATGGACCGCTTTGGAATCTTCGCGCTTTCCTTGTCACTGGTTTTTCTCGCCGGCTGTCAGGCCGCACCAGCCGATCCTGGGGCCGGTGGGTCGGAGTCAGAAGAGGTCCTATCGGTCCGAAAGGGGTCTCTGATCCGGCAGCATGTCTTGACCGGAGAGCTCCAAGCAGAAGATGCCTACGAGCTGGTGGCTCCTCAAGCTGGAGTTCGGCCTCTCGAGATTCGTTGGTTGGCTCAGGAGGGGGCTGAAGTCCAGCAAGGAGACCGCCTCATCGAGTTCGACAACTCCACGCTGATCTCCAGCCTCGAAGACCGTCGCGCCGGTGTGTTGCAAGCGGCCAATAAGCTGGCCAGCGCGCGATCCGAAGCAGCGGCGGCACTGGCCCAAGCGCGTTTCAATCTAGAAGAGAAGAAGGCCGCCCAGGCCAAGGCACTGCTCGACGCCGAGGTGCCCGAAGAGCTCGTGGCGGCTCTGGAATTCCAACGAAAGCAAGTGGACGCGAAGAAAGCTCTGTTGGAGCTGGAAGAAGCCGAGGCTCAGTTTGAGGCCCGCCAGCTGAGTGGAGCAGCAGACATCGAGATTCAACAAGTGGCCCTGCGCAAGGCTCAGGTGGAGTACCAACGGTCCCTCGACGGTCTGGAGTTACTCACCGTCCGTGCACCCCGGGATGGAATTTTTCTGGTCGAGAAGAAGCGCCGTGAGGGGCGGTCTTGGCAGGTGGGAGACTCGATCTGGCCAGGACAGACTTTGGCGCGCCTCCCGGATCTTTCGACCTTGGTGGTCCAGGCTTCTCTTTTCGACGTCGACGACGGGAGGATTGCTCTCGGCATGCCGGTAACCCTAAGCCTCGACCCGTTTCCGGACCAGGAGTTACAGGGCCGGATCCGGAAAATAGACAAACTCGCCCGAGAAGCCGACAACACCTCTTCGCGTCGATTCTTTGGTGTGACGATCGATTTCCAGGATGGGGAGTCGGCAGGGGTGGAGAAGAGCTTCATGCTCCCGGGCATGTCTGTTCGGGTGGTTGCTGCTGAGCTCGTCGCCGAGGATGTACTTCTGGTGCCCCGGATCAGTCTGGAAATAGATGCCCTTACCGCTTCCGCACAGGCTGTGCTGGCCAATGGAACCCAGAAGCCCGTCGTTCTGGGCCCCTGCAACGAGTGGCATTGTGTATTGACCGAAGGTTTATCGGAAGGGCAGTCGCTGGGGCTGCGGTCGGAGGCAAATCCATGAACACGAGGTGGCGGTTTCTGCTGAGTCTGGTGGTGGTAGTCCTTGGGGGCGTTTGGTTGTGGCAGGCCGCCTCGGCTCGCCCGGAGGAAGGAACCGACGGGCGGTGGGTCAGTGCAAGACTCCAGGAGGTTCGCTTCACCGTTCCAGCAGTGGGAGAGCTGCGGGCACAAACGAGTGAACAGTTGGGACCTCCCCAGGGCTCGAGCCTATGGGATTTCAAGATCTCCTTCATGGCCCCAGAAGGGGCCCAAGTGGAAGCGGGGGACACGGTTCTGCGGTTCGATACTTCGGAGCTAGCTCGCCGTCTCGAAGAGGCTGTGGCAGCGAGAGATTCCGCTGACACGACCCTGGAGAAAGAGCGCAGCGACATCGACAAGGAACTCCGAGAAGAGAACTTGGCCTTTTTGGAGGCTCAAGCTCGGCAACGACGGGCGAGTCTCAAGATCGACGTTCCGGAAGGTCTAGTGGCCAACAACGAGGCCCTGGCAGCTCAGGTTGATTTGGACCTAGCGGAGAAAGAGATCGCCTATCGCCGAAACCGACTCGAACACATCACTCGTCGAACCCAATCTCGCTTGCAATTCCTCCAGGAAGACAAGCTACGAGCCGCGGCGGGGGTTGCTGAGCTGGAGGGAATGATCGAGGCGATGACCGTCAAAGCCCCCAAGGGGGGAACAGTGATCTACCGGGCGAACTGGCAGGGCCAGAAAAAGAAGGTCGGTGATTCCTGCTGGAAGGCAGAGAAAATCGTCGAACTACCGGACTTGGAGAAGATGGAAGCCGATGGCGAGGTGGATGAGGCGGCTGCAGGAGGGCTGGCGATAGGCATGCCGGTTTCTCTTCGGCTGGACTCCTACCCGGATGAGGAATACTTTGGAACAGTTCACGACGTCTCTCGAACGGTGCAGCAACGTTCCAGGTCGGATCGCCGCAAGGTGGTGCGTCTGAGCATCGAGCTGCAAGAGTCGGACCCTCTGCGCATGAGGCCTGGTATGCGTTTTCGGGGCCATGTGGAAACGGGGCGCCTCGAAGGGGCCTTGGTCATTCCCGTGGCGGCGGTTCGATCCGGCCCCGAGGGCACCGAGGCGCGTCTCGAGGCGGCTTTTGGAAGCCGCTGGCAGAGGGTCGAGCTGGGTCGACGCAGTGGAGATTGGGTCGAAGTGGTCGAGGGTCTCTCGGAGGGCGATCGAGTCTGGGTAAGGGAGGCTTCTTGAAGAGACTCCGGAGGTGTCGGTTCCGTGACCGAGGAAGGTGGATCAGCCGCGGCGGGATCGCTCTGCTGTTGGCAGTCGGTGGGCTGGCCTGTTCCACCCCGGAGACGGTCTCGACCTTGACGGTAGAACGTCGTGATTTTGTCAATACAGTCAGTGCCGAGGGGCTTCTGGTCGCCGAGCGTTCGGTGACCGTAGCGGCCCCTTCACAGATCGAGGGCGCTGCTCGCATCGCTTGGTTGGCCCCCGAGGGAACATTGCTGAAAGAAGGAGACCTGATCGCTCGCTTCGACCCGTCCGAGATGAAGGTCCAACTGGCCAAGGGAGAAGCGGACCTTGAGACCCGGGGGCTAGAGATCTCCAAAGCGAAGGTGGAAGGCGCAACTCGGCGCAACGAGATCGAGGCCGATCAGCAGCTGGCTGAGCTGGAATTGGATCTCGCCCAACAAGGTCAGAAAACGGATGAGAATCTGTTTTCCCGCTACGAGATCATCGAGTCGGAAATCGACCAACAGCTAGCCGGGGAGAGGCGGGATCATGCAACCCAGCTGGCGAGTATTCAGCAGTCTCTCTCTAGGTCCGAGATGGAACTCTTGGAGATCGAGCGGCGCAAGGCCAAGCTGGAAGTCGACACCGCCCAGGGTGGCCTCGCCTCCTTGGAGGTACGATCTCCAGTAGCGGGAGTGCTGTCCTGGACTCGGGATTGGCAAGGGGATCCGCCCACGGTGGGCGGGCAGGTTTGGAAGGGCCACGAGATGGCTCAGGTGCCAGACCTTTCCTCGATGGAGGCCGAGGTCTACGTGCTGGAAGCGGATGCGGCGGGGCTGGTGGTTGGCTGCGCCGCGGAAGTTATCGTGGAGGCACATCCGGGGATCTCCTACCAGGGCAAGATTCGCCGAGTCGACTCGGTTGCCAAGCGCCGTTCCCGAGGATCACCGGTGCAGTATTTCGGCGCCACCATCGCTTTGGACACTACCGATCCGGAAGTCATGAAGCCCGGGCAGCGGGTGCGAGCTAGGCTGATCTTGGATCGTCGTTCCGACGCTCTGGTCATTCCCCGGCAGGCGGTTTTTCAAGGCCCCACCGGCCCACAGGTCTACGTCCGGGAACGGGACCAATTTGAGGCCCGAAGCGTCGTCATCGCCACCTCATCCGCCGGCCTCGCTGTGGTCGATTCAGGTCTTCAGGAGGGCGAAAGAGTGGCCCTGGAAGCGCCGTCCGCACTGCCGTCGACAGCCTCCCTGGCCGGGCCGGAAAGCTCTTCAAAAGGCCAGGCCGCTGTAAGTGAGGGCCGGATGGGGAGCGGAGGATGAACTATCACGAGGCATTTCTTTCGGCTCTCAGCCACCTGGCTTCTCATAAGTTGCGTTCCGCCCTAACCACTCTCGGTGTCGTTTTTGGCGTCGGAGCCGTCATAGCCATGCTATCGATCGGTGCTGGAGCCGAGCTGCAAGCTCAAGGCATGATCGAACGTCTCGGCCTGAAGAATGTTTTGATTCGCGCCGAAACCCTTGCCGGGGATCAGCTCCAGGAAGCCCGCAAGAAGTCCGCGGGTCTTTCCTTCCGGGACAGCGAAGCCATCTTGGACGCGGTGCCCGGGGTCGCTGGGGTGGCTCCCAAGGTAGAGATCGATCCCTACGCCATCGTAGCTGGCACCACTACGGCTGAAGGACTCGTCTACGGTGTCTCCGAATCCCATGGAGAGCTCGCAGGCTTGCGGCTGAGCCGCGGGCGGTTCCTCGATGCTTGGGACGTGCGAGATCACGCCCAGGTGTGCGTAGTGGGGAAGGGCCTGGCTGAAGAACTATTTGGCTTTACCGATCCTTTGGGCAGTTGGGTGAAGGTCAACGACGTTTGGTTGCGAGTCGTTGGGATCCTGACGGCCTCTGGTGGAGAGGCCGACTCCTTCGAAGGAGTCCCCTTGGGGGGAAGCTCTCGAGCCATCTATGTGCCGGTGACCACCGCCTTGCGCAAATTCGACCGCGATGCCCTGGAATCTCCTCTGACCGAGCTCATCGTGCGCCTCGACGAGGCTTCGGAGGGGCCTTCGACGGCCCGGGTCATCGGTGGATTGTTGGAAAGGTTGCACGCTGGGGTGGACGACTACCAATTGGTGGTTCCGGAAGCGCTGTTGGAACAGAGTCGGCGCACTCAGAAGCTATTCAACCTGGTCATGGGTTGCATCGCCGGTATCTCTCTCCTGGTGGGGGGGATCGGTATCATGAACATCATGTTGGCGACGGTCATGGAGCGCACGCGGGAGATCGGTATTCGCCGCGCCGTGGGAGCTCGCAAGCGAGATGTGTTGGTGCAGTTCATGGTGGAGTCGTTCACCATCAGCGCGGTGGGTGGGTTGGCGGGTATCGTCATGGGACTGCTGATCGCCAAGGGGATCGCCGCTTCCGCCGGCTGGCCCACGGTCGTGACACCGTCTTCGATCCTTCTCGCCACTGGCGTCGCCATTACCGTGGGCCTCGCCTCCGGCATCTATCCAGCCCGTCGGGCTGCCGAGCTGGATCCCATCGAATCCCTGCGCTATGAGTGAGTCTCGAGGGCTTAAGGCTTGGAGGGGGGGCTTCCCATGGCATTGATCAAGCTGAGCAACATCCGGCGAACCTACCAGGTGGGCAACACCGAGGTACGTGCCCTGGCAGGGGTCGATCTATCTGTGGACTCGGGGGACTACCTGGCGATCATGGGTTCTTCCGGGAGTGGCAAATCCACCTTGATGAACCTCCTCGGTTGCCTGGACACACCGACATCCGGCACCTACGAGCTGGCGAATACGGCGGTGCAAGAGCTCACGGACGACCAATTGGCTGCCCTACGCAACCGAGAGATCGGTTTCGTTTTTCAGAGCTTTAACCTGATGCCTCGGGCCACAGCGCAGGTCAATGTGGAGTTGCCACTGCTCTACGCGGGGGTATCTTCTACCGTACGCAGTCAGCGCGCCCAAGCAGCCCTCGAAAAGGTCGGTCTCGCCGACCGGGCTCAGCACCGACCCAACGAGCTCTCCGGAGGCCAGCGCCAGCGAGTCGCCATCGCCCGTGCCTTGGTCAATGACCCATCTCTGCTACTGGCCGACGAACCCACCGGCAATCTCGATTCCGCCACTTCCCGGGAGATCATGACGGTGTTAGACGACCTCAACGCCGCTGGCGTCACCGTCCTTCTCGTGACTCACGAAGACGAAGTGGCCCAGCACGCTAGTCGCCGCATCGAGCTCAAGGATGGCTTGATCGTCTCCGAGCATCGCCAAGGGTGGGATGCCTAGGATGCTGAGGCAGCGACAACAACGTAGATACCGTCCCCTGCGCTGGTTCGGTGGCAGCGCTCCCGGTTAGAGACCTGGGTCCCGATAGCTTCGACTGCGGTCGTTTGAACTTCGGTAGACTGGGGCCATGAACGAATTTGCCGGTCTGGGCCAGGCATTGCGCCGGCTGCGCCAGGACCGGGGTCTCACCCAACGCCAGCTGGCCGAGGCTTGTGGCTCCGTCCGAAGGGTCGTCAACAGCATCGAGACGGGGCGAAACCTGCCTCGCCTCGACTCTTTGCAGATGATCTTAGATGCTCTCGGCTGTAGTCTCTTCGAATTCCTCAACCACTTGGAGCTCGTCAATGGCCGGCCACCGGTTAGGTTTCGCCGGCTGTTTCCCGGTCCCCGGCCTCGGCGTCAACGGTTGGTCGAGTTGCTCGGTCTCGACACCTTGCCGCCAGCTCACCAGGCCCTCTTCTTAGCCGCAGCCGAAGATCTGCGAAACCTCTTTTCCCATCTGACCTCCGTACCCGAAACCTCCGAACCCGACAACCCAGGAGCCCCTGGCGAGCCACTTTCTGGCGCTAAGGAGGCTACTGAAGATTCCTGGGTATCTCAGGATCCTCCCTAAATCGCTGACCTGGGGCCCGCCGCTTTTGCGACTCCCCTCGGCGGCGCGCCCTAACTTTTCAAACTTCCCTTGGTGTCGGCTCTGTATGGGTTATTGACATGGAGTGCTTCTAGGCTTAAACTTTAGAGTGAAAATCTGATGTATTCAAAGAAGGCGGATTTGCGTCTTCTCTCTGTTGGACCTTCTCTCCTCAGGAGGATCTGCAATGTTCTTTTTCAAGGCTTCTCGTACGAATCGACCAATCTTTCAAGTTTCATTTTCATCCTTATCGACAAGAACGCTCACGGGGATCCTCCTCGGGGCCACCACTATTCTTCTATCAGTCACTGCCATTGCCATGCCGCCGTCCTATGAGAAGACGGCGCAGGAGATCGCAGAGGTCAAGGCTCACGAGCAGCACCAGCTTCACCGCCTGGTGCTTTCTAGTCGAGCCAGCCACCAAGCCTTGGCTTCCGGGGATTGGTCGGACCCGAGCACCTGGAAGGACGGTCGGGTTCCCAAGGCTGGGGCTGAAGTCTGGATTCCCACGGGGGCTCGGGTCGAGGTGACGCGGGATCATGGCTCGGCGGCTTTGGATTGGATCCTGGTAGACGGGGAACTGGCCTTCGCACCGGATCGAACAACGGCCCTGAAAGTGGTGACGCTGGTGATCAGCGAGTCGGGGCGGTTTCAAATTGGCAGCGCTGACCAGCGAGTGGCGGTGGGCAAAAGGGCTCGGCTGATCTTTGCGGATCGCGGAGAGCGCGACTCTCACCGAGACCCAATGGACCTATCCGGCGGTCTGCTCGCTTCCGGCCGGGTAGAGCTCTACGGCGCGACCAAGACGGCTTGGGTACTTCCTCAGGGAGGGCTGACCAAGGGGGTTCGAGAAGTCTCGGTGGGAGACTTCCCCGAGGGGTGGCAGGCCGGTGACGAAGTTTTGATTCCGGGAACGGCACCGGATGGAGAACAGGACGAGGTTCTGACTCTGAGCAGGGTTTCCGCCAAGCAGGGCCGGTTGCGCTTCGATCGCCCCTTGGAGTTCGATCATCCAGCTCCCCAGGGGGTGCAAGTGCCGATCGGCAACTTGACGCGAAATATTGTCATCTCGTCCGAAAGCTACCGGGATATCTCCCGTCGCGGCCATGTCATGTTCATGCATCAACAGACCGGTGTGGTGATCGATGGGGTGGCCTTTCGCAACCTAGGGCGGACGGACACTCGCATCGCCCATACTTTTCCCCGCCTGGATGGGCGAGAGAAGTTGGTGCCAGGTACCGACGCCAACACCATTGCCCGGTATGCGGTTCATTTTCACGTGCGCGCCGGAGCGGACCGTGAGGTAGATCCTCACATTTTTCGCCGCAGCGTCATCGTCGATAGCCCCAAGCATGGTTTGGTCAATCATGGCGGCCATGTGTTGGCACAAGAGAACGTCACCTACCGAGTAGATGGTTCCCATTTCTTCGGTGAAAACGGCAGTGAGATCGGCACCTTCGAGGGCAACCTGGCGGTGCGCTCCGGAGGCTCCCCGGAGGGGTACAAAGGCTTTGGTCTGAAGTCGAGAATGTATATGTTCGACTTCGGTCATGGCGGTCACGGCTTCTGGACTCAGGGTGCTGGCATCGTCATGAAGGGGAACTATGCTTTCGGGCACCAGGGAGCCGGCTTCTCCATTTATTCCATTCCCATGGAGGAGGGCGGCGGCAAGGTCGAGTTTCAGGCTGCGAACCTAGGCCGCGAGATGCGCTCTCGAGGGGCAAAGGCTCTGGATATCCGCAATGTGCCCTTCGAGTTCTACGGTAACTACGCGGCGGCCAGCCATGCAGGTCTCGAGATCTGGAGGCACCAGAGGTATCTGGAACCGCAGCCGGATCGGGTGAGCCGGGTGGAAGACTCCACTTTCTGGGGCGTGCGCGGCGATGCAGTGGTGTTGACGTACAGTCGCAACATCGCCTTTCGCAACGTTCGCCTCTACGGCAATCCGCAGCGCTTGGAAGCCAAGGGGTTCGGTGGGGTCAACTCGACCACGGGCAGCCTTACCTTCGACAACGTTCACGTCGAGGGCTTCCGCATCGGCATCGATCTACCGACCCGTGGCGACAACGCGGTGCGCAATAGCTACCTCAACAATCACCGCAATATTCGCGTCCGGTTGCTGCGAAATCGGGGCTTCGATGCCACTTTGGAGAATCTCGAGTTCGGCACTCTCGATGTGCCCCGCCAATTCGACATCTTCATGGAAGGGTGGTCCGCCGAGTCGGGGGAAACGCCTCACCGGGCTGACCTGAGCGGTCTGTTCGAGCGGGCTCGGGTGATCGTCAAAGGTACAAAGCCAGGTTTGGACGGCAAGCAAATCTACTTTCGAGAGCAAGCATGGAACGCATTTCCCTACAACGGGTTGGGGGTTCCGGAGCTGGAGGGGAAGAGCAGTCATTACGTCTGGCATAACCAGCAAGTCGCCTTCGGAGGCTCGCAGGCACCCAAGGGGGCCCGAGTCAAGCACAGGATCTGGGGATTGGTGGGAGAGCCAGCCGATACCGAGCCGATGCTCCAACTGGAGTCCCTGCGTTTTGCCAACGTCCTGGATGGCTATGTGCCGGTGGTGAGAAACCAAGAGGACCAGTTCCTACAAGCCCCGCCGGTGGATCTCAAGGAGGGCTGGAATTTCCTCCGGGTTCCCACGGAGAGCCAGGATCGAACGGTCCTGGTCTACGGCGACACAACGCCTCCCCGGTGGGAGATGCACCCCCTATTCCCGACCCAAGTTCACCCGGATGATCTACAATTCGGGATTCGTGTAACCGGCCGAGCGGTGGATCAGGTAGCAGGTCTGGAGACCTCGATCACTCACGCACCGTTCGTTCGAGAGTTTGAGAGAACTGAAGATGGACGCGCCACCTTCTCGGTCAGTTTTCACGACGGAGCAGACAATTGGGGGAAGATACCGGTGTATCTCGAAGTGACGGAAAAGGCGATCCGCCGAGGTCCTTTTGTAGCTCACTATGTACAGAATTTTCAACCCCCAGAAAAGCTAGAGCCACGAAAAGTCGCGGCCCTTTCCCCTTAGGAGTTCACTATGGCGCACCACGGTCTCTCGAAATTCTCCTTGTTTTCCATTCTCTCTCTCCTTCTCTTTCTAGGAGCCTGCGGGAGCTCTAATGGAGGAGATTCCTACACAGAGAAGATGGCCAAGGAGCACGAAGGAGACACGCCGGTGGCCTCCCCCGCCGCTACTGGTGAAGCGAAGGGAGAGGTGGAAGAGTCCGCGGTGACCTATGCTGAGATCGAAGGCAAAGCCGTGCGAGGCTTTTTGGCGCGGCCCTCCGGCGGTGCAAACCTTCCCGGTATCGTGGTGATCCAGGAGTGGTGGGGCCTCAACGACAATATTCGCTCCATGGCTCGCCAACTAGCGGGAGAGGGCTATACAGCTCTCGCTGTCGATCTCTACGGTGGGGAAGTGGGAACCACTCGCGACGAAGCTCGGTCTCTGATGAGCGCTGCCATGGGCAACCCCGCGGCGGCTCAAGACAATCTTCGCCAGGCGATTTCTTTCCTACGGGATCAGCAGGGGGCCTCCAAGGTAGGGAGTATCGGTTGGTGTTTCGGTGGCTATTGGTCCCTGCAAACGGCTCTCCTGGGGCAAGAGGACGTCCAGGCTTCGGTGATCTACTATGGCCGCCCGGAAGACGATACGGAGAAGCTGGCGCAGCTCGAATCTCCCGTGTTGGGGCACTACGGAAGTCTCGACCAGGGAATACCTCTCGCTTCCATTGAACAGTTGGAGAAGAACCTGGAATCTCTCGGTAAAGAGGCCGAGCTTCACGTCTACGAAAACGCCGACCATGCCTTCGCCAACCCTTCCGGGACCCGCTATAACGAAGAAGCTGCCGACCAGGCTTGGGAAAGAACTCTGGCCTTCTTTTCCAGCCACCTAGGCGGTCGTTGAGGGCTCATTCCGGGTTTCCCATCCCTCTCGAGGCTCCCCTAGGAGCGGCCCGTTACACGGTCTGAATCTGGTCGATCTGTACCACGGTCAGGGCCCTCTCTACTTGTTCCAGCGGCACCAATAACTCCATTTTGGTGAGTGGCTCCAGAAAGAAATAGAGCTGGCGATAGCGCAGACCTCGGATTTGGGCCTGGATCCCCTGCTGCTGCAACCGGGCCTGAAGGAAGGTTGCCAGGTAGGGGCTGTCGAGCTCCAACAAGGCCGTGGAAGGGCCCTGTCGAAGCCAGAGGCGAGCTTCGAAGAACAGGTCGAGAGAAAAAGCGACCAACAGAAAGGGCAGAGCGAAGCTGAAATGGCTGGCTAAGCTCGAGAGGACGAATTCCACGTCCAACTCCAAAACGGTAAATGCGACCAGAAGAACGAGTAGACCCTTCCAGCTCTGGCGCCGCAGTGCCTTGCCGGTGCCAGTACCAGTGCCATGGCCATTGCCAGGAGCAAGAGTCGCGAAGGGAGTCAAGCTCGTTTCGAGTTGCCTAGCGCCGCTGAACAGACGAAACATCAGCAGGCTGAGTACGCAGACAATCGACGCAACGAGGCTAAGCCAAGGGTAGAAAGACAGAGGAAGAGATGGCAACAGGATCAGTGGGATGACCACGGGAACAATGCCTTGGGGAAAGGCGGGAAGCTTCGTCTCGAGTGACTTTCCCTGTTTCAATTCGAGATCCTGATGCCCGGAGCGCAAGAAGAAGGCGCTCAAGGCTGCCACCAGAAGCAGCAGCAGCGGAGTCGTCAGGGCCAGTGGGGTACCGGCAACCGGACCATTGAAGGAGAGATACCTCGGCAGAGTTTTGGCGAGGTCGATTCCCGGGAAGAAGAGGAGCAGCCAACAAAAGCCATTGCCCCAACCCCAGCGAGAGATCGCTTTGGCCAGGATGTAGAGGGCCATGGTTGCGGCCATGCCGGTGAGCACGACGAGAAGCATGGGGAGCCGTCCTGGGCGTAGCAGTGGTTCGACGAAGGGGCTCGGAGCGCCTCGAAGGTAGATGCAGGTGTTGATGCCGATGGCGGCACTGATTACGATGACCAAGCGAAGCGCGAAGAGGTTCAGTCGGCGGCGACCGGTCACTCCCTGGCGACGCAGTCGGCGGCCAGCGGGAAGCACTAGGGAAAGGATCTCGACTCCCAGAAACCCCATCGTCAGGGCCGAGAGACTGCCGTAGAAGGGGCCCAATCGGGAGGCGCCTATATCGGCAAAATTCTCCAAAGTTGCGGACTCTACAAAAGGCAGGGTGAGCACCTGGTGGAGCCACCAATAAATTGCCAAAAGAGCTGCGGTGATCAGGGCCCGGCGGGTAAATTCGCCGTGGTGTAGAGGTGCGATATTGGAAGTCTCGTCGGGTTTCAAAGCAATGCCCCTCCATGAGTGGTGCCGATCCCTGCTCTCGAACACCCACGACATGGGCTCGATTGATCCGGGGTAAGCAGACTCCTGCAGAATATCCCGTCAGTGAAGGTGGCGTCTTCTTGATCAAAGTAGATCATCGCGGAGGTGAGTTTGCGGATTCATTCCTACTCAGGAAGCCGACTGCTATCGAGACCTGGGGTCACTCGGAGGGGGCTTTTGTAGTAGATCTTGGCAAGCACCGGGTCGGGGAGATCGGGGCCGTGCATCTTTCCAAAAAAGCTGCACCCCCGGTCGAAGGAGGTTAGGCGTCGCCAGGGGTGCATGTTGGGGAGTAGGCTCCGTTTACCTAGCCCTTCCTTCTCACCAAGCTTCTAAGGTGGTTTGGTAGCTGGTGAGATCTCCAGGGCAGAAGGCGACTCTGCTCCTCGATGGCGTGTCATTCACCATGAGTTGCAGAATTCACCCCCTGTCTTGGATTCTCCATCCTCTCCGGCTCCTCCCAATGAAGTCGGTGAGAAGGAAGGGCTAGAAGGCTTCGGTACAGCTGGGAGCTGTCGATCTCCAGGAGGAGAACATGCCGAATGGGTGAAGAGCCAGCCCTCGTCTTAGAAAGATTCTGCCTCTAGCTCACGCTCCGTGCCGAGTTCCTGCTCGGCTTCTTTGACAAGTTTCCAGCCACTGAGAAGTAAGTGAGCATTGATGACTCTCTGGCGTCGCCTCCCTTCCAATCCTTCGACGTTGATCTCCTTGATTTCCTTGGTGTCTTTGGTGACTTGCTTGATCTCTGTTGCCTCTCCACTCTTATTTCTCACCCTAGGGATGATTGATTCAGCGATAAATTTACCGTCGCGTGTTGCCTTAACCCTCGGTTTGATCTTCTTCATCTATTGCCCCTTCTCGACGAATAGAGCCGATCCCGCTATGTTTCAAGGCCTAGCGGGCTCGGCTCTGGCTGTTGGAAATTTCTGAATCGATTTAGATCAGAGTCTCAGCTCACACCGTAGCTGCCGCAACTGAATGAGGGTGGGCGTGACCGTGAGAAGGGGAGGGGGCTTGTGTTGCTTGGTCGATGTGCATTCGGGGGTTAAAAAGAGACAGCCTCTGAGTATTGAGAGGTCGTCGAAAAAAACGAACGCATAGACATGTTCGGGCGGTGAGCCCGCTACTGTCAGCATAGTATGGGAACGAGATAGTCATTATCTGTACTTCTCCATTTCTCTGATTACCGTGGAGATCTGCTCCGGACGTGCTCCTTCTATAAGGGATATAGCGCTTTCAATGACGTCATGATCCATGTTTCGGTCCGCTCGGGCCGCCTGAAAGATGCCGAGAAGCTCATCCAGAAATACCTCGTAAGCCTGGAAGACAGCCTCTTCTCTAGCGTCACTGGCTAGGAAGCAAGCGGCGGACTCGCCCAGCGCGAGCCCGAGTTCATCTAGCGCAAGCTCTTCGATCAGAAGGTCCCTAGATTGTTGAGGGATTCTCTCTAGTGCAATTTCGATGAAGTTTCTGGCTGCAACCGCAATCTCAGCCAGGTACTGAAGGTCGAGCATGTGGGAGAACTGCCGTTGAGACATTTTCTCTTGGAGTCGCCGGACCAGTTCTTCTTCCGTATTGAGTATCTCTCGTAAGGCGGAGGCTCTCTGTCTAATGGCTGACCTCAACTGACGGTCAACCTCCTCAGCAGGTCGCTCACTTTTGAAGAGACTGTCGAGAACCCCAATGATCGACTCTGACACGATGTCTTCACGGTCGGCCCTCGATAGGAAGGGTTTGATGGATTCGGTGAGTGAGAGACACCGGTCATGGAGCCGGGAAAAGGCTTCTTCGTGACACTCTCCCTTCCGTAGAGAATCAAGGTCTTGCGGTGAGACGAGGAGAGATCTCTCGGCTAGATGTTTATGACCTTTGCTTTTCACGGCTGTCTCCTAATTAGGAAGGGTCGAAGTCGTGGCAGGACCAAGAAGTCCGGCTGGAGCCGGGGGATGCATGGGAGCTGTGGGAACCATGGGAGTCATGAGGAAAACTGTGATCCCCAGTTCGGCCGTGGGAAGGAGGAACGTGAGCTCCCGGGTGTTTCGAGGGGTGGTTCTTCTCATGCGGGGTCTTATCCGGGTTGCCTTTGTGGTGAGGGTCATGGGAGTCCCGGTCATGTTTTGGCTTCTGGTGGTGGGAGGTCATCGAGTGATCTTCCTGGGGAGATTCAGCCGTAGGGCAGGCGAAGGGAAGAGTCTGGTGTTCGACATGATCTAGTGAAATGTTGAAGCCGTGTTCGCGTTGAGGTTCTGTCGAGATGTCAGTGATCATTGTTGCCTCCCGTTCAGGTAGTTAGATGACTGCTTCATAATCTTTAGTACGTTTCCGGATTAGTTTGTTACAGGTAGTTGATGTGGCTGGGTGATCGCCTGGTTTATTAGTTTTATGTTTACTGTTGATGTCTGATTGACTAGATGGTGTTCTGTTGTTTTGAGGGCGCCTCGATAGGGTCAGTCCGGAAGGAGGCCGGCTTCTTCCATGTCGCGGATAGCAGATAGAGGTTCTTTCCCCTTGGTACAGTCCAGTACCCTCTGCAGGTCCTCTCGGTCTAATTCTCCACTTCCGATAGCTTCTTCGAGGACGCTGCCAAGAGCTCTTGCGAATCGTTCTCGGGCCCTGTGAAGGGCGACACGGCGTGCGCCATCGGTGGGGAACTCGAGCTGTACTTCTTGGTCGATGAGAATCCAATGAAATTGGTACTCGTTCTTGAGTATTGTTTGGTCACGAGCGCTGAGGCTTTCGAAGGACAGGCTGATGAATCCCTTGAGGTTTCTAGCAAGATCCATGAGGTGGTCTCGTGCCATGCTGCCTTGAGCGCTGGTCCGGCCTACGTTTGTTTCTGTGTTCTGAAACAGGGGAGAGTGTTTGGTGACCACCCTATCGGTCTTCGATCGATTCTTGTTGAGAGACCTTCGGAGGGCGAGATTGGTGGCATTGAGTGAGTATCGCGAGTCACGAATGATAGGTATTGTCTCAAGGATTGCCGTTTGAACGATGTCTTGATGATCCTCGGTCTTCAGGTGTGGTTTCAAGGTCGCAGTCCATTTCCGGGAAGACTCGAGAACTTGGGTCCATCCATAGATGCTCTCTGGCTCTTTGCGGATGAGAGTAAGGATGTCTTTCTCGATAATCGTGTTGCGGCTGGTATGGGGAGGGTCGGAGTGGCCTGGTTTCTGCGGCATGATTTCAAGTCTCCATGAGTAGGTGCGCGAGGGTCTTCGCAGCAGGGGTTGGAGGAGGAGATTTTTTCGGGGCCGGATTGGAGCAGGCAGGGGAGATGGGGTGGGGGTGCTCTTGCCTCGCCTTGGGGGAGCTTTTTGAAGGCGGAGGCGAAGAAGGTTGGCCGTGAATAGACGGTTTGAGATGCGAGCCAATAAAGGTTGTTGTAAGGAGCTCGCTCCTTGATGGATCGTATCTTTTCGCTTTCAACTTCTTACTCCTACTGTGCTAGTACGCAACGCCATTGGGTTGTTACACCTGGGAGATCAGGAGAGGAAAAGGGAGAGGAGCACCTTAGTGCTGCGATCCAGGCGATCTTGAAGCGAAGAGAACTATGGGGACTGAAGGGGAGGGCTGAAATCAGGGGAGAATGAGGAGTAAACAGGGGGACTGCCTACTCGAACAGAAGCGCGGCTCTGCCCAGCTAGCTCAATGGAACCGGAGGAGAGCTAGGGGAGGGGGACGAGACCGGAGACCTACTGGTTCAAGATACTTTGAGGGAGAGCGTCGACCCAAGGCAACAGCGAAGACGGGAACTGAAGAAAGCATGAGCATCTTGCATTCCCTAACAAGATAAGGCTACGCAGTATTCCCTAAATTATTTATAGATAAAGAGTAAATAGAGTATTGATGGTTTGGAACCCTCTCAGAGGAGGGTCGCTGGGATCATGGGAATTGGGTGCTATCGATACCAGGAATCACTCGCAGAGCGTTCTTGTAATAGATTTTCTTGAGCACCTCGTCGGGGAGGTCAAGGCCGTACATTTTCCAATGGGCATGGCGTTTGCGGTAGTAGGGGAAGTACTCATCGGCGGTCTCGAAAACCCGGAAGTAGACGTGGAATTCCTCGGGTCTCCAAGAGTCTTTTCCCATCATCACGCGGTCCTGGTAGCGGATCAGGAATTGGCGGGCGGCTCGAGGCTGGCGACCGAGCTCGGCGATGACGGCCCCCAACTCCGTGGTGACGTTGGGTAGGTCATCCAAGAGCTTTCCGAGGCGGCCCAGGTCGTTGCCCATCCAGCCCAAGTGAGCGTTGATGAAGATCGTGCTCGGATGCTTACGGAACAGGTTGTGCTGCTCGCCCATGATCTCTTCCCAGGGGGGAAATTCACTGGGTGGTCGCTTGCGGTTGGGTCGTTGCTTGAGCTCCAACCAGCGTTCGTTGAAGCGGTCGTGGGGCTCATGGAAGGAGGCCGGTTCTCCGGTGTGGATGAGCACGGGAATCCCCAGCTCGCCGCATTTGGCCCAAATGGGGTCCAGGCGAGGGTCGTCGGTGGGAATCCGTTTGCCGGAAGCATCTTTGCTGAACATGCCGAGGTTTTTGTAGATTTTGAGGCCTTGAGCGCCGTTGGCAACGTCCTTCTCGATTTGCTGAGCGGTGCGCTCGCCGTAGTCTGGGTCATCTATGCCTTCGAAAGAGATATTGGTGAAGAGCACGAAGCGTTTGGGGTAGCGCCCCTTCATATTGGCGACGGCCTTGACCAGGTTCTCCGAGATGGAATCCTCGCCGCCACCGCCGGAGAGATTGACCATGACGGCCAGATTGATCTCGTCCATTTGCCGTACCAGCTCGTCGGCATCTTCCTGGGTCATGGTGGAGCCCCGTTGATGGCTGTGGACATCGATGAATGGATATTTGGCTCGGGTCACCAGGTTTTCCGGAACCACCAGAGTTGAACGAGGCTCATACTCCTCGAAAGACATGGTGGGCTCGGGCTCCGCTGCCGGTTCCTGGCTCAGAGCGACCAGAGGGAAGGTGACAAGGAAGGCTAGGATGAGAGTTCTAACGCGCATGGTGAGGTGTCCTCGTGGGTCTGGGCTAGGTAGTGTTGATTCTTCTACGGAGTTTCGCCGAGAGGGTTCCGGGTCCGCTTCTTAGGTGCAACTCGGGTATGCTGGAAACCATCATGAACGAGAGACATTTGACCGAGACCGAGACCGAGACCGATAGCCCCGTGGAATTCGCCAGGAGCGCGCAGGTCGAGCCTCGTGGCAAGGGTGGTCAGGAATTTCGCTGGTCTCGTCTCCTTTTCGAGTTCTTGTCCATCGTAGTGGGTGTGCTCCTGGCTCTGGGGGTCAATGAGTGGCGGGAAGACCGCAACAATCGCAGTCGGGCTCGTCAAGCATTGGTCAATATTACCCGAGAGATCGAAGCGAACCAGGCCCATCTCACTGAAGTTCATCGCAACAACTCAGCCTATCTCGCGGCCATGGATGAGGTCTCGGAAGGAGATTCTAGCGGACCGGAGTTTCAGGCCGCTTGGGGGCTTCAGAGCACCGCTTGGGAGGCAGCTCGGGAATCCGGTGCCCTTGGCAACGTGGAGTACGGCACGATTCTCTCCATTGCCCAGGTCTACCAATTCCAGGAAACCTATTTGGATTTGATGCGTCGCCTATTTGAGGCCCAAACCCTGGCATTGTTGTTGGGAGAGGAAGCCGACCCCCAAATCGCCTTGCAAGCCATGGGAGTGAAGCTCGAAGTTCATACTCGCCTCATGGTGCAGAACGAGGCGACTCTGCTGGATTGGTATCAGAGGTCCCTACGGTACTCTCCTCATGCCTCGGTGAAAACATCTCCAAACCCATGAGCTCGCTGAGAATGCGGGGGACTTCCGTGTTGTCGAGGACGCCGCCGAGGCGTTCCGCTCCTGGCCCGTAGGCCAAGAGAGGGACCGGTATGGTTGTATGCCCGGTGCTGCTCCAGCGAAAGGGCAGAGTCGGAGGAAGCTCCTTGTTGGAGTGGCGATCGCTTTCCAGCAGCAGGCCGCCGGTCTCGTGATCTGCTGTGACCAGTACCAAAGTGTTGCCGTTGCGCTGGGCGAACTCCACCGCCCGCGCCGCCGCCTCGTCCAAGGACTTGATCCCCCGCAGAACTCTCGGTAGATCACTGGTGTGGCTGCCCGTGTCGACCTCTTCGTCTTCGATCAGCAAGAAGAAGCCGGCATCGCTATTGGATAGGCGCTGAAGGGCCATGTCGGTGAGGTCGGCTAGGGAGATTTCGGGCTCCCGGCCAGTGATCGTTCCTGGTTCGAGCCAGGCCAGAACCTTGTCTTGACTCCCAGTGGCGGCTGCCAATTCTTCTCGGGTGGTGACTCGCCGAAAGCCTGCGGCCTCGAAGTTGGCCAAGCTTTCAGCGACGAGGGCTCTGCGCTCGTCACTGGTGGTCTCTAGGAGCTCACTGGCCAGGAACTCCACGCCGGAGGTAGCCATTTGAGCCGTGACCACCGCGTAGTCTCGCCGGTAGGCGGCATGGGAGGCAAAGGCCGCGGGAGTCGCATCGAAAATGACCGAGCTGGTAATCATGCCGGCCCGGAGGCCTCTTTCTATCGCCGCTTCCAAGATGGTCTTTTGGGGTTCTCCAGCCGGAGTCTGGCTGAGCATCAGCGGTTCCGTCTTGAAGCCCGTGGCCAGGGCCGAGGCGCTGGCTGCCGAGTCCGTGTAGAGGCTGTTGATGGCGTGGGTGGAGACCCAGCCGGCTACCGGGAACCGTTCCATGACGAGGCGACCATTGATGCCGGCATAGTGGTAGCGAGCCGCGGTGAGCTGGGCAAAGCTCATGCCGTCGGCGATCAGGAAAATGACGTTTCGGACTGGGGCATCTTTGGCAAAGTCTTGCCTCAACCGCTGCTCGGACCGAGGGGAGAAATCGAGGGGGACCGGTTCATGGTGCGCCGGAGTGGGGCCCCCGGCTACCCGGTAGAAGCCAACGCGGACCCCTTGTCGGTAGGCGTGGAAGACCTGAAAGGCGAAGAAGGCGAGGAGGAGCACAATGGTGATCCAGGTAAGGCGTCGGCGAAGGGTTCGGTCCATGCTGTCGTTTCTCCAAGGGGTAGGGAAGGAGGATACCCTCCCGAGACCTTTCTGCCTATGCCTTCCGGCGACTCATCCTGACCCGGCGTGCGGTGGAGGGCCCCGAAAATGGGAATCTGCTCTTCCACATTCCTTTTAGGACGGCCCTCTCGCAAGAAGGTAACCAACAGTGGCATCATGGAGTCATGGTCAGAAACCAGGACGTTTTTCTTCCCTCGCCTCAAAAATGGAGCCGCCAGCCGGGAGGTTTGACACTCTCTGGAGAGGTGCCGATTCGAAGCGAGTCTTCCTCTTCCTCCGCGCCTGCCGTAGCTTGGCTCGAGACGCAGCTTCGCTCCCATGGGCTTCGGCCAGTGACCGACGGAGTTGGGCCGGGGATCGAGCTGGTCTTGGACGCGAGTTTGAAGGACCCCGAGAGCTACCGGCTGAGGGTTTCCGGTGCCGGGATGAGGGTGGAGGGGGCAGATACCCACGGTTTGTTCTACGGCGCTGTGACCTTGGCCCAGTGGTGGAGCCATGGAAGCGAGCCATTGGAGGAAGGCACTCTTCGAGTCCCCGGGTTGACCGTCGAAGACGCTCCTAGCTTTTCGGCCCGAGGCGTCATGTTGGACGTCAGTCGCGACAAAGTTCCTACCCTCGAGACGCTGTTCTCTCTGATCGACCGCTTCGCCGGCTGGAAGATCAACCAGCTTCAGCTCTATCTGGAACACACCTTCGCCTATCGAGGGCACGAGGTGGTTTGGAAGGATGCGTCTCCCTACTCGGCTGAGGACTTTCGCCAGCTGGATGACTATTGCCGCCAACGGTGTATCGAGTTGGTTCCCAATCAAAATAGTTTCGGTCATTTTCATCGATGGCTTCGCCATGAGCCTTACCGGCAGCTGTCCGAGGTACCGGAAGGGGTCAAGCATCCTTTCGGAGAAGAGATCGAACCTTTCAGCCTCTGCCCGGGGGATCCCGGAAGCCTGGAGCTTCTGGGAGATCTCTACGATCAGCTGCTTCCGAACTTTCGGAGTCGGCTGGTCAACGTCGGTTGCGACGAGACCTTTGATCTAGGGCTCGGTCGCTCGGCCGAGGCCTGTGAGGAGAAGGGGAAAGAAAGGGTCTACCTGGAGTTCTTGCATCGCGTTGATCGGTTAGTCCAGGAGCGGGGGCATCGGATGCAGTTTTGGGGCGACATCATCGTCCAAAGGCCCGAGCTCTTTGCAGAGTTGCCGAAAGAGGCCATTGCCCTGGAATGGGGTTATGAGAGCGATCATCCTTTCGCTGAGCACGGTGCCCAATTTGCTGCCTCGGGTCTGGAGTTCTATGTCTGCCCGGGTACCAGTAGCTGGAATAGCCTGGCTGGCCGTAGTGACAACACCGTTGCCAATCTAGTCTCAGCGGCCCGACAAGGCCGAGCTCACGGTGCGGCCGGTTATCTGATTACCGATTGGGGAGATTTCGGGCACCTCCAACCCCTCTCGGCCAGCTACCTGGGGTTTGCCGTTGGCGCTGCCTTGGCGTGGAATGCGGAACCCAGGGCTCCCTTGGAGAAAGAACACCTAGCGGCCCTGCTGGACCTCCAAGTCTTCCATGGAGAGGCGCCTGGGCTGGGTAGGATCCTCTACGACCTCGGCAACGTCTACAAACTTCCCGGTGCTGTTCCCAAGAACGGCTCGGCCTTGTTCTTTTTGCTGATTTTTTCCCAGGAGACCTTGGAGCATCGCCGATTCGATGGGTTGAGTGAGGAGGGGCTGCAGAAGTCCCGGACAGTGCTGGCAGAAATTTCCGGGCGTCTTCGCGAGCTCCAAACGGGTTCTTCTCGAGGGGCTCTCGTGCAGGCCGAGCTGCTTTGGGTTTCGGATCTTCTCACTCTGGGTGCCGACCTTGGGACGGCCCGTTTGCAAGCTGGCCGAGACCAGCCCCTCGAGGCGGTTCCGGCTGAGGTTCGCAGAACTCTAGCCTCTCGGCTCGAGCCGCTCTTGGAGCGTCATTCAGAAATCTGGTCGGTTCGGAATCGGCCCGGCGGTTTGCAGGATTCGCAGCAGCGATTGCGGCGTCTGGCAGAATTGTTGAGTGCAGAGAATGAGCTGAGTCCCACGATCAGCGACGAGGCTCAGAGTTGAACGATTACACTACTGGTATGTCGTCCTCTCCCACTCCCCCCATCGACTTCGAAGAGGCCCTCAATCCTAGACAGCTAGCCGCAGTAGAAGCTGTGGATGGCGCCCACTTGGTGATTGCTGGTCCCGGCAGTGGCAAGACTCGGACTTTGGTCTATCGGGTCGCGAACCTGGTCCTGAAGGGGGTTCCTCCTGAATCGATACTGCTACTGACCTTCACTCGCAAGTCGGCCCAGGAGATGTTGCGGCGTGCCAGTGGGATTCTCGACCAGCGATGCCGACGAGTCGCCGGCGGAACCTTTCACTCCTTCGCCAATCGAGTGCTGCGCCGCCATGCTCCTTTGTTGGGTTACAAAGAGGGCTTCACCATCCTCGATCGGTCCGATGCTGCGGACGTCATCGGCGTGCTGCGCACCGAGGGTGGCTATGATCGTGGCCAGCGGCGGTTCCCCCGCAAGAGCACCTTGCTCGATCTTTTTTCCAAACTCGCCAACACCAAGCGCAGTCTCGAGGAGTTGGTGCTCGAGGACTATCCCCATTTCTCGGAGGAGCTCGAAGCCCTTACGGAATTGGCTACCAAATATGCGCAGCGAAAAAAGGCGCAAAACGTAGTCGACTATGACGATCTTCTGGTCTTGCTACGGCAGCTGCTTTCGCAGCACGAGGGGGTGCGCCGCAAGCTCTCGGCGACCTATCGCTACGTCATGGTGGATGAATACCAGGACACCAATCACTTGCAGGCGCATATCGCTGCACTGCTGGCTTCCGGTCATGGCAACCTCATGGTGGTGGGAGACGAGGCCCAGAGCATCTACTCCTTTCGCGGCGCTAGTTTCAAAAACATCATCGATTTCCCCAAGCTCTTTCCCAACACGAAAACGACCCTCCTGGAACAGAGCTATCGCAGCACCCAGCCGATCCTAGATCTGGCCAATGGTATCCTCGCCAACGCTCGTGAGAAGTTCTCGAAGAGCCTTTTCACTCGGGTCGAGGGAGACGTCAAGCCGCGCCTCGTGGTGGCCGCGGACGACTATGCCCAGGCCAACTTCATTCGCCGCCAGGTCTTGGAACTGAGGGAAGAAGGGGTGCCTCTCCAAGACATCGCTGTTCTGAGCCGAGCTTCCTGGCATACCAATAGCTTGGAGGTGGAGCTCAACAACGCCAATATTCCATTTCGCAAATTTGGTGGCCTTCGTTTCGTGGAGGCAGCTCATGTCAAAGACGTATCGGCTTTCCTGAAAATCGTTGCCAATCCCTTGGACTCTGCCGCCTGGTTTCGGGTGTTGCAGCTCTTCGAGGGCGTTGGCCCCAAGACGGCTCAGAAGATCACCCGAGCGGTGGCGGATGCCGGAGGGCGTTGGAGTGCCATCGGCGAGGTACCCTTCAAAGGAAAGCGCTATGGAACCGACCTGGTGCGGTTGGCTCGACTGCTGGACGTCTTGGCGGACGATGGGCCTTCCGTAGCCGAACGAGTCGTCGCTGCCATCACCTACTACCGACCTCTGCTAGCTCGCCGCTTTGACGATGCCCCGCGTCGCCAACGAGACCTCGAGGCTTTGGAAGGCATCGCGCAGCGCTACACGAGCCTGGAGCGCTTTCTCACCGATATTGCCATCGATCCTCCCGAATTGGCCCAGCAAGGGCGAGGCGAGTCGACCGAGGATGAGTGGATGACGATCTCTACGGTGCACTCCGCTAAGGGGTTGGAGTGGCACTCGGTTTTCGTGATCAATCTGAACTCCGGCCACTTTCCCAGCCAGCGAAGCTTGATGGAAGAAGATGGCCTGGAAGAGGAGCGCCGTCTTTTCTATGTGGCGGCAACTCGGGCCAAAAGAAACCTTTTCCTATTGCGCCCGGAAGAGCTCCCCACCCGAGGTCCCTATTCCAACACCTTTGCCGAGGTCAGTGAGTTGTTGGAAGAGATCGACGGCTTCGATGAAAAGGTAGAACAGACTTTCTATTCCGGGGATGAGGAAGATTTGGATGGCGAGGAATTGGAGGGCGGCTCCGACGGGGATGGAGAGTTGTTCTCACGGATTCAAGATTATTTCGGAGGAGACTGAAAACGAGCTCCGGGACAGGAAATAGTCTGGTGACTAGAAAGTGCGGAGGCGAGTCGCCGCCGACCGGATCTCAGTGGTGGGTGCTTCGAGTGCTTCGGCTGGCGGGAATCGGTCATACTCAGAGGGACCAACCAGTCGGTTTTGCCGTAGCTCGAGCGGTAACTTCAGGTTCCTAAAATCAGTAGCGTCGATAAGAAGGTCTGCTAACTCAACGCCGAACCTATCCTCGGCGCAATCCGCGGAAGCGTCCCCAAAACGCTCCCACAACTTCGATCCGATGGGCAAATCTGTCGACGGTCTCTCCGTCTGATTCCTTCTCACCATCACTCGATCTTCGTCGGCAGGGGACAAAGGAGCGTGCGGTCAATGCAGCACCACGCGAACTCCCGTGAGCTTCGCCCCAATGGGTGACCCCCAGCCGCTGCCCTCGTCGTGGTCTGGACTGACAGCAGAATAGCTACCCTCCTTCTGGAGATCCCCGGCCAGGGACGCCATCGAGGTTGGCGGGCCATGAGGTCTTTTTCTGACGCTTACCGCACCTCTTACTGAGGATCAGAAGGACTTTGATGGACAACCACGGGCTCCGGTTCTGCGGAGCCGATCACACTTGATGGAGGACACACATGAAATCTCGAACTTCCTTGTTGATCGCCTACCGCGGGCTTCTACTGGTAATCCTAGCTCTGCCTGGGGCTTCGTTGATCGCTCAGGAGAGCGAAATCGCGGGTGAGGGGATCTTTCTGCCCTTCGCTCCCAATGAGACCTGGTATGTCTGCCAGGGTTACCGCGCGACCACCTCCAATACTCACAACAACAGTTTTGCCCTGGACCTGACTCGTGACCCGGATGGCCTGGGCTCGAGCGCCTGTTATGGAGACCAAGATTATTCCGAAGGCGAACCGGTGTTTGCCCCCGGACCTGGAGTGCTGAGCTTCTACGGCGTTTCGGTGGATGATTTGGTGTGCCTCGATCTCGACGCTGGCGGCAGTCTACTCATTGGACATCTCGATCCCGACTCCCTCACTGGCCAGGGTCGGGTAGACTCGCAGGAAATCCTGGGTCTGCTGGCCGGGCCCTCGACCGGTGCCGGCGGCGTCGATAACGGCGACTACTCCCACATTCACATCCAGGCCTACAGCAGTGACGACTGTACCGGTGGCTCAGCGGCGGCGGAACCCTTCGAGGGAGAGTACAAATTCTTTGGAGTGCCTGATCTACCTGACTTGCGGCCGTACTCAGCGCAAGGCGAGTCCTACCGCAATCACTACTTCGGAACGGGCCTCTCGTACCTGATCACCAACTTAGACAGCGAAGACGCCGGCATGCAGCCCTCCGGCTGCAGTGAAGCGATCAGTTACAACGAGATCTATCTGGGCAACTGCTCGGGGGGCTCGAAAATCCATTCCGGCTTGCGTTTTCAACACCTGCCGGCTAATCAGGGGGAGTGGGTCTCGGCCTCGTCGCTGGTGGTACAAACGGATGGCCATTACAACAACGTTATCAACGTCGACATCCGTGGTGAGAAAAACAGCTTCGCCCAGGCCTTCGGCCCTGGGTCGATGCCATCGGATCGGCTCGGCAACCTGACCAGCGCTAAGACCCGCTGGTCGATTTCCGACCCATGGGACTGGCGCAACACTCGCGAGACCCCAAATCTGCGGGCGATTCTGCAAGAGATCGTCGATCGGCCCGATTGGACCCGCGGTTCCAGCAAATTCGCGTTGGTGTTTTCCGGGGCGTCCACCGGAGCCAATACCCATCGCCGTTTCATGGCCACAGAGCGGGATCCAATAAATTCCGACCCCTCGATCTATCCGGCTCGAGTTTTTGTCACCCAATTCCGCACTCGCAATCCGGGGGATGCGGCGAAGGGCAACAATCGGCCATCCGCCTCGGCCGGTCCGGATCGCTTCTACTTCAGGTTTGGCACCATGATCAGCCTCGACGGCCGCCAGAGCTTCGATCCGGATGGTGATGGGATCCAGTATTCCTGGACTCAGATCCTTGGACCGACAGTGGTGTTGAGCAACCCGACGAGCGCTCTGGCATCGTTCCGGGCCTACGGTTTCGGTGAGACCTATGTCTTCGAGCTGCGAGTGACGGACAATGGCACCGGCCAGCTCATCTCCACCGACACAATGTCGGTGCGATCGTCGACCTGTGACCCGACGATCTGCTGAGCAGTGGCCGGTCTGGTTCTTCATTGGGGTGCGGGATACCTGACTCTGAGACAGGGCCGGATGCTTGCCGTTGGGGCGAAACGCCCCTAGCGCTACTGGCCGCGGGAGCGGATGCGGAGATCAAGGACCTCGGAGGTGCCCCCGCCCATCTCTCTGGCCCCGGTTGGGGGTCATAAGGAAGTGCGGGTGCTCCCCGGGATGGGGAGGCAATGAGTTACGAGACGCCGTAGGAGTCTGCAGATGTAGATCGCTCCATCCGCTCCATTACCAACCCCAACAACTCTCGCACCACTTCTTTCCGACCCGGGCGGATGTGAGCTCCCGGAAGCCAGATCTCCTCCTTGGGCTCACGGGCTGCCTGGAACAGGGCCTCGACGCTCTCCAAGGGGATCTTCTCGTCCTCTTCGGCGTTGATCATGACGAAAGGCCGGGGGGAGATGCGGTGGACGAATTTCGTCGGTTCGAGCTGTGCCACGAGAAGGCCGCCGAAGGCGCTCAACGGGGTTCGAAGTAGGGAAGAAGGGAAGTCCTCCCGGAGATTGAAGTCGATCATGGCGCGCAGCCGCGCGCCGCCGTGAATGGACCAGACGCGGGAAAACCGCTGGTCTCTAGCGCCAGCGACGCAGGCCACGGGAGCGCCCAGGCTGATGCCCACCAGTTCCACTCGACTCGGGTCTACCCAGGGCTGAGCCAGCAGGTGATCCAGGGCCAAGGAGAGGGCGATGGGGGAATCGAGCAGTGCACGGCGAATTTTTGGCAGGGCAGCCACCACCTCCAGCCCCTTCAGGCGGTGTTCTCCGTCGAAGGGATAGGACAGAGCGGCGACCGCGGCCGTTTCCAGTTCCGGAATGAGGTCGATGGCATCCCGCCCCGTGCGGTGGCCACCAAGAACCACCACCAACGGTAGGCGCCCCGGAGGCCGCAGAGGGACACGCAGGGCCATCTCGAAACTCAGGCCGCTGCTGGAGGTGAGCCGAAGGAGCTCCGAGCGGTAGTCCACCGATCCCTTGCTGGACTGCACCTCGAGAGTAGAGAGGCTACCGTGGCGGTGAGCGAAAGTGGGCTCTGGATCCTTGGTGAGACGAAAGATTCCCAAGCTGACGAAGATTGTTAGGATGAACAGAGCCCAAGCTGAAAGACGGCGCCATTTCCGCCATCGCGATGGCTGCCTCGCGGGATCTTCCGGCGGCCCGGGAAGGTGGGATCCGGTGGAGCTCAAAAGGTCTCCTTGGTCGATACCAGCCACTGCACTCGATCGATGGAGCTGTTGGCGTCGAGAGGAAACGCGACATCCAGGTGAATGACATTGGCCGTGCCGGAGCGGCTGGAGCTGAACCGGAGCCCCAAGCCGAGATCTTTGAGAATTGGGGAGCTATTCGAATGACTTTCATCACCGTGAAACCAGGCGCGTCCCAGGTCAAAGAATACAGCTCCCCCGACCCGTAACAGCTTGAAGATATGCCGCTTGCTGAAGAATCGCTGCTCCAAGGTCAGTAGAAAGCGTCGATCTCCATCCTGAAAGCGCAGAGGATAGCCTCGCAACCCGTTGTCACCGCCGAGTAGGAGCTGCCTCTCCGGATCCAACTTCCGGCTGGCGTCCAAACCGAGGCGAACGAAGAAGAGGTGACGGCCCAGGTTGCGCCAGAAGAGGCGAGCGTCTCCTTGGAGACGGAAGTTCTCGAACCCATCGCTGCCGACACGGCCACCGGCACCGGCTCCAGTCAAAATCAACACCGATTCTCCAGGTGTCCAGCCCCGGCGGGCTTGCAAAGAGAACACCGCCATGTCTTGGTCTGCACCGAAGGCGGAAGAAGACCAGCCCAGCCGGCCCTGGAACGACATCCCAATATTGAGATCTTCGGTTCGGCCGATCTTCTCCAATTGAGTGGTTTCGACGAACTTGTCTTGGAGAGCTTCGAAGCCGATCCATGGATAGGCCAAGGTGCGACCTGGCGGTGGAGGCGCGGTGAAGGTGGAATCTTCAGGTGGCGAAAATTGGTGGCGCTCTAAGGAGAACCCACTGGTCCAGCGCTGCACCCATCCTTGGCGCAATCCGGAAGAGCGCCCGAAGAACGCTTCCACAAAGTCGATTTCGTGGGCGAGTTGGTCGACGATCTCTCCGCTCTGGTAAAGAGAATCGACTCTTTCCTCCGAATAGGCCGTTAGACCGCTGGTCCACCGGGAGTCGAGAGAATAGAAAGGGCGGTGTAGGTCCAGGCTCAGCAAGCCGCCGTCACTATTGTCTTCGAAGGCGACTTCCAACTTTGTCCGGCTGCCTCGCAGGCTGGGGTCTCGGTAGCGGTAGAGAGAGATGTCTCGGTCGATGGAAGTCTGGTATTTGAGAACGATCTCGCTTCCGGTGCCGAGAAAGTTGTAGTCCTCGACCTCAAAGCGGGTCGAGCTGGCGCCGCCGGCTCGTTTGTAGCTGATGCTTGGGATCAGAGTCCACACGTCGCGGGTCGTGATGAGCAAGTCCACCTCGTTACCGCGGACGCGAAAAGGACAAATCTCGGCTTCGTAAAGGTAGCGATTGGAGCGCAGAAGCCTTTCCGATTCCTCGAGAAGGCGGCTCGAGAAGGGGGCTCCGGGTTGGAATAGGAGCTGCTGGTGGATCACCTGGTCGCGGGTTTTCCGGTGCAGCCGATTGGCGGTACGGAACGCGAGGTGGTTTTCCTCCGGGTCTTCCGGATCGAAAACATTGCCGACCCGGACTACGGTCTGACCGATTACCAGCTTGTCTTGAGGTTCCGCCCTTAGAAGAAGGCTCAAGTCCTCCTCGCCGATGCACAGCATCGGTGGAGCTACCGAACCGGCTACCGCCTCGAGGCCGGGATCTTTCGCCCCGGCGGTCCAGGCCCATTGGCCCAGCACCAGCAGTGCCAGCGGAACCTTCCGTGCAAGGTCGACCGCCATCTCAATTTCTCCATCTGGTTCCTGCTCACTATAACTCGATCTGGTCGAGCAGAATGGCGGAGAGGTCAGGACCTGGTCGGGATCCTGAGCAGGGCGGCCTCCGCCTGCCGAAATTTCTCTTGGGCGAGCTAGATGGAAGCCGAGATGGCAGATCTCTCGATCGAGGGTTGGCCGTCAGTCCAGCGCCACCAACGCCTCTGTGAGCTTGGCCCCCACGGGGCTGCCCCAACCGCTGCAAGCATCGAAGCCCGGGCCGGCGTCGTAGCCGGGGTAGTCGGGATCCGGACGGTTGTTCCCTTCGGTAATGTCGATGGTGTAGCCGCCTTGGGCAGCAATTTTGTAAAGCTCTTCGTTGACGAAGCCCAGGTTCTTCTTGCCCTGCTCGCCGCGCATCTCGTTGATGAGCACGAAGAGGGAGGCCCACAGAGGCGCCGTGGCACTGGTACCGCCGGTCACTTGCTCCTTGCCTTCATCGTAGATTCTCCAATCCGCAGCAGAGGCCACGGCGGAGACATCCGGAACGATCCTGCCGGTACTCCCGTCGTTGACACAGCGAATGTCGATGCCCGCCTTGGTCTGCCAGCTCGGTGGAGGGAAATACTCACTGACCCCTCCGCCGGAGGTGCCGCCGAGCTTCCCGTCGACGTTCCAGACGATCTCGCTGCACTGGCCGTCGTCGTCCTGCACCTCTTTGGTGCCACCGCATCCCAGCACGTTGGGGCTGCTGGCCGGGTAGTCCACGTGGGCCTTACCGTCCTTGGCGGGACCGGCACCACCGGTCGAGGCTCGGGTGTCCGAAGATCCACCGTCTCCGGAGGCGGCACACACGGTGATGTTGGCTTCCCGGGCGGCTTCCAGGGCCTTTTCCAGATCCGACGTCGGGCTGCTGGATTTTTCCGTACTGCCCCAGGAGATAGAGATCACCGTATTCTCGTCTTCGATTGCCTTGTTGACACAGGCAGCCATGCCACTGGGGTTGGGTCCCCGGTAGAGAGTGATCTTGGAGTCCGGGCAAATACAGCCGACCACCTCGAGATCCAAATGGCTTTCCTGGGTCGGCCAGCTATCCTGACTAGCGGGGATATTTTCCGCATCCACATCGACCAAGCTGATGTCAGGCATCTCCATGCCCATATCCTCGAAATCCTTCGAGAGCTCCTCCAGATCAACTTTCCCGCCGAGAGAAATGACGGCAATACTCTGCCCCTTACCCGTCTTCTCGAGGGGATATCCGTAGTGCTCTGCAACTTCCTTGGGGAGCCAAGCGGTGGTCGATTCCTCTGCCATGTTTCTGAACCTTTCTGTGCCCTGGCCGCCCGTTGAGGGCAGCACGAAAATGCTATCTGCCGAAGGAATAGGCGCGGCTCGAGTGAGGCGCAAAAGGATTCCCGCGGCGAGTTCTTGGCGAATACGTGGAAGCGAACTCGCCTATTCTATCCAATGGGCGAAGGAAGGAACGATTCGTTTCCTCTCGGTCCATCAACCGATCCCCACTGATCTCCACCGGTTTTCCTGGGAGCAGATCGCCGAGAGGAAGACTTGGGGAAATCACCGGCCAGCCCTCTTCCAACAGAACCCTGGCTCGGACCTTCGCGAAGAGTCGCGCATTCACATGACAACGATCATAGGGAAGGTTTTGTCACATCGGTAATCTTCTGCTGGATCGGCCTGGGGCGAACTTCTCGGCGCCGAGTGAGGGAAACGAATGCCAAAGGATCTCCGAACTCCAAGCTCCCTCCCCTCGGCTGTGCGGTCCCTGCGCGGCTGGAGTTGGTGGCTGGCCACTGCAGTCGGCACTAGCTTGGCTTTTCTCGGCCTCTCCGGTTTGTGGTTGTTTCTGGCGCCCTTCTCGGTCTTCGCCCAGCTCCTGATCGTCGTGCACACGGTGTTGGGGGTGGCTGTTCTCATTGCGATTCCCCGCTACCTCTGGCGCCATGTCGCTGATTGGTGGCGCCAGAAGGCGACGGCAGAGATGGTGCTTGGCTACGCCCTGTTGGCAGTGATGTTGGCTGCCCTGGTCAGCGGCCTGGTCAATACTGCCCACGCGGCCCTGGGGCCGCGCCTATCGCGATGGTGGGATCTGGTGCACCTGATCTCGGGCCTCTCGTTGCTCGCTCTGTTGGTAGCCCATGTACTGCTCGCTTTCCTGCGACGCTGGCCGGCGACCCACCGAGATGGAGCGCTGCGGCTGGCACTCGTGGCTTTTCCCCAGCGAATCGCCTACCCGCTGATCGGTGGCGGGATTGCCGTTGCTCTGGTGGCGGTGTTGTGGCCCCGCGCAACCTTCCAGCACCCGGTGCCGGAAGGCTACGGCCTACCGGCCTATGCCCAACAATTCGACGAATACCGGGGAAACCCCTTCGCCCCCACCTACGCCCGAACCGAAGGCCTCGATCTAGTGCAGCCGGAGCTTCTGGCTCATTCCGCTTCCTGCGGCAGCAGCGGTTGTCACCAGGAAATCCTCGAGGAGTGGGAGCCCAGTGCGCACCGTTTCGCGGCCATGAATCCGCCGTTTCAGGCGGTGCAGAAGCTCTTTGCCGAGGAGCGGGGGCCCATGGAGACGCGCTATTGCGCCGGTTGTCACGACCCCATCTCGCTCTTCGCTGGGGCCAAAGACATGAGCCATCAGGATCTTTCGGCGCCGGGAGTGGACGAAGGCATCTCCTGTGTCGCCTGCCACGCCATCTCGAAAGTCGATCAACGGGGCAATGCTGATTACGTTCTGACCCCGCCGGCCAAGTACCTGGGCGAGCTGGATGCCGGAGCCAAGAAATGGGTGGCCGACTTCCTGATCCGTGCTTACCCTCGCCAGCACCTGGCGGACTATGACCGCGGGGTGCTGCAGACGCCCGAGTTCTGCGGCACTTGTCACAAACAATTCATTCCCGAGGCTCTCAATCGTTTCGGTCTGGTCGCCGGGCAGAATCAATACGACGAGTGGAAGAACAGCCGTTGGCATTCCGAGAATCCGGATCTCGATCTAGCTTGCCGCGACTGTCACATGCGCCTGGTAGCGGATTCCAGCGATCCATCCCATGGCGAGGTCGTGGATCGCCGACGCTCCGAGGGAGATGGTGCCCATCGTCACCACGGCTTTATCGCCACCAATAACTTCATACCGGCACTACTACGGCTACCGGGCTGGGAGGAACAAACACGCTTGACCGAAGAGTGGGTGCGCGGCGAAACGGTGATTCCCGAGATCGCCCACCTGTGGCCGGAGGGGCCGGTGGCGGGCTTCCAGGTACTGGCACCGGCGCGGGCCTTGCCGGGAGAGACCATCGACGTCCGGGTGCTGATCACCAATCGCAAAGCCGGCCACAATTTTATTACTGGCCCTCTCGACTTTATTCGCTCCTGGGTCCATCTGAGGGCCACTGACGCGGAGGGCCGTCTGCTCGGCGAGTGGGGAGCCATCGATCCCGAGAGCCGCCGCATCCTCGATAGCGCTGGGCGGCCCCACACCATCGACAGCCCTCGGGAAGGAGGCACCCTGGTGCTCGAGTCGATGCCGGTGGACGAGACCGGGGCTGCCCTCGAGCGCCACGAGCTATGGAAGAAGGCCGGCGGCAAGGGCACGCGAGTCGTCTTTCCGACCTACTCGGACTCTCATCGCTACAGCCTAGCGCTGCCCGAGGACGCTGTAGGTCCCGTGACTCTCATCGCCCGCCTCAACTACCGCCGCTATCGCCAGGCCTTCTTGGACTCGGTGCTACCAGACTTGGAAGAGACCACTGGTGTGTACCAGCCGACCGTGGTCCAGGCCGAGACAACCAGAGAGATCAGTCTCGAGGGCACCGCCGGTGGAGTGGCCGGAGGCGGAGGCGCTCCGTGAGCACTTCGCTCCCCTCGGCGACCTCGAAGAACCGCCCGAACCGTCGCCTGCAGCGAATCCGCCGCTCCATGGTCATCACAGTATCCGGCTTCTTGGCGGTGGCCGCCGTCGGCTATCGATTGCAGCAGGGCCGTGAAGCGGACCTTCGTGACACGTCTGACTCCGTGACCGTTCTCTCGGTGGCCGAGGTGCCTGCTAGCGCGCCAGAGCTGCCCTTCGTCGACGTCGCCGACCAGCTCGGCATCCGCATGCGTCACGGGCCCGGGCCCCGCAGCCGAATCCTTCCCGAGGACACGGGGTCTGGCCTCGCCTGGGGTGACATCGATGGCGACGGGGATTTCGACCTCTATGTGGTCAATTTCCCTGCTCAAGGGGGATCATCAAGTCCTTCCGGCGAGGCGGAATGGAACCGTCTTTTCCGCAATGATGGCGATCGCTTTTCTGACCTGACGGCGGTCTCGGGCACGGCCGACCCGGAGGGGTTTGGCATGGGTGCCAGCTTCGCTGATTTCGATGACGACGGGGACGTCGATTTGTACGTCACCAACTGGGGGCCGAATCGTCTTTTTCGCAACCGCGGCGACGGTACCTTCGAAGAGGTCGCCGCGAAGTTGGGCGTCGCGGATCCCCTGTGGTCCGTTGCCAGCCTCTGGGGAGACTTCGATCGGGACGGCCGCCTCGACCTTTACGTTACCAACTATGTCGCCATCGATACTGGCATCGAGGAGCTGGCGAGGGATGAGGCGAGCTTCGATCCGAGCTGGCAGGGGATTCCCCTGGCCCTCAACCCGAACGCCTTCGACCCTGAGCCCAATCGGCTCTACCGCCAGCGGGAAGACGGCAGCTTCGAGGACGTGGCTTTGACCTCTGGTGCCAGCAATCCCCTGGGGCGAAGCCTTGCCGCCACCGCCGTCGACCTCGATGGCGATGGTTGGTTGGATCTTTACGTGGCCAACGATGTTTCTCCCAACGTTTTGCTGCGCAATCTCGGCGCCCAGCTCGGCGAAGCCCTTTTCGAAGATGCCAGCTCGTCCACGGGCACCGCTGACCCGCGGGGCTCCATGGGAATCGCGGTCACTGACCTGCAGCAAGAGGGTGGCAGTCCCGACGGCTTGCCGGATCTCTTCGTCACCCATTGGGTCGCTCAGGAGAACGCTCTCTACCAGGCGGTACTGGCCGACGGGCATCAGCTCGAATACCGAGACAAGACGCGGCACCTGGGATTGGGAGAGATTTCTACCGAGCGGGTGGGCTGGGGAGCCGTCTTTGCCGATTTTGACCTGGATGGTCGGGGGGACCTGGCGGTGGCCAACGGCAGCACCCTTGAAGATGGGGAGAAGCCACCGGGACTGGCACCTCAGCCACTGTTTCTTTTCTGGAACACCGGCGATGGCTTCGCCGATCTCGCTCGGGTGTCCGGCCCGACTTTCGCCGCTCCTCACAACGCTCGTGGCCTGGCTGCCGCTGACTACGATGGCGATGGCGACGTGGACCTGGCGATCTCGATCAACCGTGGCAGCCCGCTGCTGCTGCGCAACGACACCGCCACCGGCCACGATTGGCTGGCGGTACGCCTCGATGCTCCGGCAGCCAGGGCTTTCGGGGCCCGCCTAGAGCTGACCAGCGGTGAGCTGCGTCAAGTGATGTGGTGGGGGAGCGATGTCTCCTTCGCGTCTGGTCACGCGCCGGAAGCCGTCTTTGGTCTTGGCCCCGGGGCCGGAAATGTGGATTTGCTCGTCGAGTGGGCGGATGGTCGCCGAAGCGAGCATCTCGACGTGCCCCCTTCTCAGCGCATCACCGTGGACTACCCATCCAAGGAGCCTATTTGATCGATAGCCGGCCAAAAGGGCAGCTACAGGCCACCCTGCTGGGGTTGTCTATGGCCGCAGTACAAGGTCAAGCTCCGAGAAGACCGAAGATAGGAGAAGCATCATGCAGATGAATCGCAGCGAACCTCCAACCTGCCCGCCGGGGCCACCGAAGGTTTCCGTGGGCGAAACTCCCTTGATCGAGGTTGAGGGGATCTTCGCAAAGCTCGAGTGCACCAATCCCTGCGGCAGTGTCAAGGATCGCATCGCCAGCTACATTCTTCGCAAGAGCGCTCGGCAAGGGCTGCTCGCTCCGGGCATGACCATCGTCGAAGCGACCAGCGGTAATACCGGCATTGCTCTCTCCTACTTTGGCCGCCGGGCTGGCCACGACGTCACCATCGTGATGCCCGAGAACATGACCGAGGAGCGCAAGCAGAAGATCCGAGACCTGGGGGCAAACCTCATTCTGTGCTCCGCGGAGGGCAGCTTCGCCGAGGCGGCCGAAATTAGGGATCGACTGGCTCTAGAACAGGGCTGGTTCAGTCCGGACCAGTTTTCGAATCCCCTCAACGTGGAGTGTCATGAGCGCACCACCGGAGAAGAGATCGCTCGCGGTTTCCAGGCTCGTTTTCCGGATCGGCCCATCGATGCTTTCGTCGCCGGTGTGGGCACCGGAGGTACTTTGATGGGGGTCGGCCAGCGCCTGAAACGTGACAATCCCCACTTGCGCCTGGTTGCCGTCGAGCCGGTCGAGTCGCCGGTCCTGAGTGGCGGACAACCTGGGGCGCACGGCATTTACGGTATTGGCGATGGCTTCATCCCAGCGATCGCCGGGGATGGCCAGGGAGGCCGCCACCCGCTGATCGATGAGGTTATTGTCGTCGACAGCGATTCGGCTCGTCAGGCGTCGATCTTCCTCGGACGGGACCACTTCGCCTGTGTTGGTATCTCCTCCGGCGCCAACTTCTTGGCCGCCCAACGGCTCGCGCTGCGATACCGAACCGTGGTCACGGTCTTCCCGGATAGCTATGGGCGATACGTCTCCAGGGGTTTGGCGCACTGCGAGCCGGGTAGTTGTCCGTTCGAGCATCAACCGGTGGTGTAGGAGAACTGCCCATGCCTCCCGACCCCGTACTTCCCGATCTTGGGCCCATGAAGACTCCGGAGAACATCTCGGCCATCACCGCCGAGAGGATTCGCCGCTACGACCGCCCCGGGCCGCGCTATACCTCTTACCCTACGGCCGCGGAATTTCACCCGGGCGCAGATGCCGAAGTCTACGAAGGGCATTTGCGCAGGGCGGCCGAGGCGACCGGCGATACCCTCAGCCTTTACCTCCATTTGCCCTTTTGCGCCGAGCGATGTCACTACTGTGGTTGCAACGTGGTGATCACCCGCAAGCGAGAAGTGGCGGAGCGCTATCTCGATGGCCTCGAAAGAGAGATTCGAGCCGCCGCAGGTTGTTTGGGGCACCGCCGCCGGCTGCGGCAGCTGCATTGGGGAGGCGGCACTCCGACCTATCTGACCGTGGCAGAGTTGCGCCGCCTCGGTGAGGTGGTGCGCGGCTCCTTCGAGCTAGAGGCGGATGCCGAGATGGCCATCGAGATCGATCCGCGGGTCACCACCGTCGAGCAGCTCGAGGCCCTGCGGGAGTTGGGTTTCAATCGCCTGTCCCTAGGCGTACAGGATTTCACTCCTGAGGTGCAGCGGGCCGTCAATCGGGTTCAGCCCTTCGAGCCCACCGCGGAGTTGGTTGCTGCCGCTCGCGGCCTCGGTTTTCCCTCCATCAATATCGATTTGATCTACGGTTTGCCGCACCAGACGGTTGAGACGTTCGCCGAGACCCTCGACTTAGTGAAGAGCCTGAGACCCGAGCGGGTGGCGGCCTACAGCTATGCTCACGTACCTTGGATGAGGGTGCAGCAAAAGCGCATCCGAGAGCAGGATCTGCCGATTCCTGAGGTCAAACTGGAGCTGATCGCCCGGGCCATCGATGTCTTCCGGGGCGCCGGTTACCGAGCCATCGGAATGGACCATTTCGCCCTGCCGGAGGACGAGCTGGATCGGGCTCTCGACGAGGGTACTCTGTGGCGCAACTTCATGGGCTATACGGTACGTCAGGCGAACGATTTGATCGGCTGTGGCATGAGTGCCATCAGTGACGTGTCCGGCGGGTTGTTCCAAAATGATGCCAAGCTCATTCGCTATCAACGGGCGATGGACGCGGGCCGGTTCGCGACCCGTCGCGGCGTGGTGCTGTCGGCAGAGGATCGCTTGCGACGCTTCGTTATTACCTCCCTGATGTGCCGCTTCGAGGTGGATACGGCGGAAGTCGAGGCTCGCTTCAGAATCGATTTCGCTACCACCTTCGCTTCCGAGGTCGAGGCTCTCAAACCCTTCGTGGAGGATGGTTTCGTCGAGATCGGCGGCGGCGGCATTCGGGTGGTGGGGGACGGTCGCCTGTTCGTGCGCAACGTGTGCATGGCTTTCGACACCTATCTGAGCCGTGCTGGCTCTCAACGCCGGTTCTCCCGCACGGTATGAGGATTGCCGTCCTAGGGGCTGGCATCTCCGGCCTCGCCGCGGCGCACTCTCTGGCGTCGCGAGCCGAGGTGGTGGTATTCGAAGCGCGGGATCGGGCGGGGGGAAATATTCACACGGGTGATCTCGACGGTTGCCGGGTGGAGTGGGGACCGAACGGTTTTCTCGACAACGAACCGGCGACTCTGGAGCTGGTTACCGAGTTGGGTTTAACGGCGCGGCTACAACCGGCTGATGGAGCGGCTGCCCGCCGTTTCTTGTGGCGCGAGGGTCGGCTTCGGGAGATTCCCTCGAAGCCCCAGGGTTTTCTCGCCAGTTCCTGCCTTCCCTTGGCGGCACGGCTGCGCGCCCTGGCCGAACCTTTTGTTCGCTCGAAGTCGGTGGGTGATGAGTCGGTGTTCGAATTCGCCCGCCGCCGCCTCGGCCGCGGTATCGCCGAGACTCTGGTCGACGGCATGGTGACCGGGGTCTTTGCCGGCGACCCTCGGCGTCTATCGGTCGCCGCCGCTTTCCCTCGCCTCCACGCCTTGGAGGCCGAGCACGGTTCGTTGATCCGCGGTGCCCGCGGTCGCGGCTTTGGGCCGGTGGGGCATCTGACCTCCTTCGACGACGGTCTGCAGGTCTTGGTGGAGGCGCTCACCAGGCGCCTCGACGTGCGCTTTGGCACTGTCGTGGACGACCTTTCCGAGTTGCTAGCGGAAGGCTTTGATCACGTCCTTTGCACGCTCCCCGCCACTCGTGCTGCCGACCTTGTGACCGGCGAGTTGGGGAGTCTTCTGCGCCGCATCTCCACGGCTCCGGTGGTGGTGGTGGCGCTGGTCTTCGAAGCCTCAGCGCCGGTGCCCCAGGCTTTCGGCTTTCTGTCCCCCCACGGCCAGGGATTGGAGATCCTTGGGGCTCTGTGCGACTCCGCCATTTTCCCTGGCCGAGCTCCAGCCGGCAAGCACCTGGTGAGGGTGCTCATCGGGGGGAGGCGCAACGCCGCCGCCGTGGAGCTCCAAGATCACCGCCTCATCGACTTGGCGTTTGCCAACCTGGAGCGGGCCTGGGGTCCACTCCCTGCCCCAACCGCCCACGGCGTCTTTCGCCACCGCCTCGGCATCGCTCAATACGAACGCGGCCACTCCTCGCTGCTGCGGGAGATCGAATCCCGCTGCCCACCCCATCTTCGGCTCGCCGGCTCCAGCTATCGAGGCCTCGCCCTCAACGCCTGCGTCCGGGAAGCTCGCTCCTGGGCGCCCTGGGAATTGGAGAGGCCGTAGCGGTTGCTAGCGAGTCGATCCAGTCGTCCGGCCAGGGTTTATGACAGCCGTCATAGGTGGGTGAAAGAAGGGTTGCTAACGTCTTGATTCGTAGGATTACCGGAGGATCGGAGCGAATGACGAAAGACCTCGATATTCACCCCTTAGATGAGTTGTCGGTGAGCGGTATCGCCGCCCTGGACGAGAAAATCTCTGGCACCTACTCACCGGAGACCTGGGAAAAGAGAGTCATGTACTACATCCGGCGCGACCCGGAAGGCTCCTTCGTGGCGGAGTCCGGAGGCCAGTTAGTCGGCTTCATGCTCGGTGAGGTGCGCTCCGGGGAGTTCGGTCTGGAACGTGCCACCGGTTGGATCGAGGTGCTGGGGGTCGACCCGGATTTTCGCGGGCAAGCCATCGGCCGGCACCTCGCCGAGGCGATGCTCAGCCATTTCCGTGAGCGTGGCGTCGAGAGAGTTTGCACCCTGGTCAGCGAGCAGCGGGAGGGGTTGATGAGGTTCTTTGGGGCTCTGGGCTTCGAGGCCTCGGACCTGCGGAGCCTGAGTCTCGACTTGTCCCCCGAACCGACCTCTGGGGAGAGCTCATGAGCGTCCGTGCCACGGAGCTTCCCAAGGCTTACCACCAGGCGGTGGAGCGGTGGAGGGACACCTATCTGCCCGACTTCGGCCTGCTTGTAGAGCGTTGGGACCAGTTCTTCCCCAAGGATCGTCCCTTTCGTCTCTGTGCCTACCGGGAGTGTGGCCCTTGCGGGAAAATCGAATGCGGCGAGCGCAAGGGAGAAGAGAAATTTGTTCAGGTCGGGGAAATGGGGCCGGATCAGGCCACTCACCTTCTTAGCGCCGTTCGTGCCCAGGCCAGCACTGAATTCGGTTCCATTCAGCAGCACCAATTAACCCTCAGTCGCGCCCAGGACGAACAGGATCAGTTCTGGATCCTCCGAATGATGGCCGAGGAGTTGCGCCATGGCTATCAGATGCTTCATCTGCTCCTGAATGACGATTGGTCCAAGGCGACCTCGCGCAGTGGAGCGGATATGGTGGAGGAGATCCTCTCCATGCGCACCGGCTCCCACATCCTGGGGACCTTCAATGTCGATTTCGACTCCTTCGTCGACAACATCGTTTTCTGTGCCTTGATCGACCGGGTGGGCAAATACCAGCTCTCGATGCAGAAGGTGAGTGCCTATCGGCCTATGGCCGAGAGCATGCCCGAGATGCTGCGGGAGGAAGCCTTCCACCTAGCCGCGGGTGTCTTGCCGCTGCGCCGCTGGGCGGAGCAGGCAGCGCAGGATTCGGTCTACGTCAGCATGCCTCTGATGCAAAAGGTGATCAACAAGTGGTTGCCTCGAGGCCTGGAGATGTTCGGGCACGAGAAGGGCGGCGCCACCAACGTCCGTTACGGATTCAAGCCCATGGTCAACGCCGAGGCTCAGCAGGCCTATTACCGGGAAGTCGGCAGAGTCTTGAGCGATCTCAATCTTCGCTTCATTCGTAGCCGGTTCCCCGAGCTCAGCCACGGCGAAGCCCTCGAGCTGCGTCGTCGAGTACTGGATGAGGGAGAAGTGGTTCAGGGCATGGGGCCGGAAGACCTGCTGCGGCAACCTCACATGGATTTCTACCGGCGCCGGGGAGAGCCCGCGTTCGCCCTGGTGGGCTTTTCCGGCGAAGTTTTCGAAGACCCGGATCTCTACTTGCGCCACGTCCTTGGTCATATGCCGGAAACCTACGCAGCAGGCCGCGATTTCAAGGGCTACGCAGATCTCTTGCGGCAGGTGCACAGCGGGAAATTGGAAGCCCAGGAGGCGGCCCGGAAGACTCCGAACCTGAGTCGGGTCGGAGGCGTTTGCCCGTGTTCGAAGGCGGTGCGCTGGGTGGACCGAGGGGTGACGGAGGCGGGGCTCAGCCCCGGAGCCAGCTGATGCCGGTCATCATCGAGCCTTTCCGCATCAAGATGGTGGAGCCGATTCGCATGACCACCCGGGCCGAGCGGGAGGCGGCTCTCCAGAAGGCCGGCAATAACCTCTTTGCTGTTCCCGCCGAGGCGATCCTCATCGACCTGCTGACCGACAGCGGTACGGGGGCGATGAGCGCCCGCCAGTGGGCGGCGATGATGGTGGGAGACGAATCCTATGCCGGTGGGGCGAGTTTCTGGCGCTTCGAGGAGGCGGTCAAAGACATCTTTGGCTTCGAGCGGGTCATCCCTACGCACCAGGGTCGGGCAGCCGAACGGATTCTTGCCTCGACTCTCTGCAGACCCGGCCATGTGGTCCCGAACAACACCCATTTTGACACCACCCGCGCCAACATTGAGGCAGCGGGCGCGACCGCCCTCGATCTGCCTTGTACCGAATCTGCCGATCTGCAGCAACCTTTCCTTTTCAAAGGAAATATCGACCTCGAGACCCTGGCGAGGGTGTTGGTGGAACAGGCAGGGAACGTCCCCTTCGTGATGGTGACGGTCACCAATAACGGCGGCGGCGGGCAGCCGGTTTCTATGGAGAATATTCGCCACGCGTCGCAGCTTTGCCGAGGACAGGGAGTCCCCTTTTATCTGGATGCCTGTCGATTTGCAGAGAACGCCTTCTTTATCAAGCGGCGTGAGCCGGGCTACGAAGACCTGTCGTTGATCGACATTGCTCGGGAGATGTTCTCCTACGCGGATGGCTGCACCATGAGCGCCAAGAAAGACGGCATGGCCAACATCGGTGGCTTCCTGTGCACCAACGATCGGGAAGTAGCCCGGCAGGAAGAGGAATTACTGATCCTGACCGAGGGCTTTCCCACTTACGGCGGGTTGGCTGGCCGCGACCTGGAAGCGATTTCCGTTGGCCTCTACGAAGCGCTGGATCTCGACTACCAGACCTACCGGCATGCCTCTACGCGCTATCTCGGCGACCATTTGGCCGAGGGCGGAGTGCCGATCATCCAACCGCCTGGCGGGCACGCGATCTATATCGACGCGGCAGCCATGTTGGCGCATATCCCCCGTGGCCAGTTTCCGGGCCAGGCTCTTGCCTTGGAGCTGTTTCGACGGGGAGGCATTCGCAGCGTCGAGACGGGTTCGGTGATGTTCGGTTCCCGGCATCCGGATACCGGAGAGGAGATCCCAGCTCGTCATGAGCTCTTACGCCTGGCGATTCCGCGCCGGGTCTACACCCAGAGTCAGATCGACTACGTGGTCGAGGTCGTTCTCGATACCTTCGCCGATCGCCACCGAATTTCCGGAGTGAGGATCGTGGAGCAACCGCGGCGGCTACGACACTTCAGTGCCGTTTTCGAAATTCTCAATCACCCTGCTGAGGTGATACTTGAGAGCTTGCCCGCGGCAACTTGAGCAACATGAGGAGACCATTCCATGCTGGCTGACCTGCGGACCAATAGCTCCCTTCTGAAACTGGACCTCTACTGCAAGGGGGTACGGCTGGACGATTCCTGTTTCGTTACTGACGATGGCGGTCGGCCCATTCTGCGCACCCGGGCTGGTCTAGGTAGTGGCCTGGAGCTCATTCTGCCGGGCAATCTTTGGACGAATGCACCGGTGAGTGAAGATTTCGCTGCCAATTCTCCTTACCTCCTTCGGCGCCGAAGAAATGGTAGCTATGAGCTTTGTTGGGAAGGGAAAACGGTAGTGGAACCGCAGCTTTCTCCGCGCCCGGAGTGGTACGACCAGGAGACGGCCACAGGAAAGTCGATGACTCGGGTCGGTACTTTGCAAGGCACCTACTTGGGAATCTATCAGGCCAAGGTCTGTGAGTACTGGACCCAGAAACCGCAGCGAGTCAATTGCAAGTTCTGCTCCGTGGGCTTGAACCTGGGAATAGACGACGCCGACGACAAGAGTGTCGACGAGGTGATGGAGGTAATTCACGCCGCCCGCCGAGAGTCGGGGATCACCTACGTGGACTTCAACACCGGCCACTACGAGGGAGACACCTACCTCGACATTCTGGAACCCTACATCGTTCGCATCAAGCAGGAACTAGGGCTGTTGGTAGGTGTTCAAACACCGCCCCATCGAGACCTCAAGCGCTACGACCACCTTCGGGAGATCGGGGTCAACCGAGTTTCTTTCTGTTTCGAAATCTTCGACCAGAAACTATTCGAGGAGATCTGCCCAGGGAAGCACCAGGAGTACGGCCTGGACTTCTATCTCGAGGCGATTCGCTATTGCGCCACCCTGGGTGACCGTGGGCCCCGCCACGAACCGTGGGTGTCCAATGGAGAGATCATCGCGGGTCTCGAGCCGCCGGAATCTTCCATACGAGCCATCGATTGGATTACCTCGGTGGGAGGCATTCCCACGGTCTGCGTCTTTCGGCCGCTCAAGGGGACGGATCTCGAGCACTATCCGCCACCACAAACGGAAGAGATGATTCCGATCTTCAGCCGGTTGTACGAAGCCTGTATGGAAAGGGGTTTGCCCATCGGCTGCGCGCCGAACGTTCATGTCAGCCTGGTGATGTTGCCGGAGGAGTGTAGGGGCTTGAGCCAACGGCGCTACCCCTGGCAGAGCCTGAAGCTCAAGGCGATGAAGAAGATCTATGGCCGGCGATTCGCTCGCCAGTTAAAAGACATGGAACAGCCGCGGGTCGCTTGAACCAAACAGCCTGCTAACTAAGGAGAACAGAAATGAGTATTCAAGCTGGCACCCGAGTTGGGCAAATTGCCACTGCCCTTCCATTGGCGACAAGAGTCTTCGCGCGGCATGGCATCGATTTCTGCTGTGGTGGCGGCAAGACCTTGGAAGAGGCCTGCAAGATCCGTGGCCTCGAAGCGGAGGAAATCTTGGGCGAGATCGAACAAGAGCATCTAGCCTTGGATGACCCATCGAAGGACGAGTCTCGGAGCTGGGAACAGGCACCCCTCGCTGAGCTGATCGATCACATTCTCTCCAACTATCACGAACCGCTAGCGGAAGAGCTGCCGCGCCTCGAAGGGATGGCCCGGAAGGTGGCTGGTGTTCATGGTGATCGCGATCCGGAGATGTTCAAGGGGCTTCTGACGACCTTTCTCGATCTCAAGGCGGAGCTAGAAGAGCACATGATGAAAGAAGAACAGGTTCTCTTTCCGCTGATCCGCCACGGCAAGGGCAGCATGACCGCCGTCCCCATCGACATGATGGAAGCTGACCATGAGAGCGCAGGAGCGTCGTTGGCTCGTCTGCGGGAGTTGGCCGACGACTACCGAGTGCCGGAGGATGCTTGTAACACCTGGCGGGCTTTGTGGCATGGCCTAGCGGAATTGGAGGGCTCTTTGCATCGCCATATTCATTTGGAAAACAACATCCTCTTTCCACGGGCATTGGCGAGTTGAAGAAGCGAGTTGGGAGGGCAGGCCCTGCCTTCGGTCTCGTTGGTGGGGTATGCTCGCGATGAGGTCCCGAGACCCTCCCACAATCTGTGGAGCAGCTGTAGAGACGGGCAAACCGGCCCGGATCCATGTCTTCGAATCGATACTGCCATCGGTGCGGAGTGGAAGGGGCGCGATGGGGCAGCGAGCCGACTTTATGGACCAGGCCGAAAATGCAACAGAGCCGGTTGTCGATCGAGCTCTCAACGAGCAGTTAGCGGCATTTCCGCTTTTTGCCGGCCTGCCACCGGAGAGCCTGTCGCGCCTCGCCGGATCGGGCGTTCCCCGCTTTGTCCGGCAAGACGAGTCAGTCCTGCAGCAGGGGGAGCCTTCCCCCTCTCTTTTTATCGTCCTCTCCGGTCGCCTCAAGATGACCCGCAGCTTGAGCAATGGAAGATCCGTCCTCCTGGCGCTTTTCAACCCCGGCGATTTGGTTGGCATCGCCCCAGGCTTGGGCGGCGGGCCGAGCGATTCCACGGTCGAGGCTCTGGAAAGTTCTCTCTGTCTGGAAGTGTCCCGTCAGAGCCTGCTGACCGCAATGGGTGAGCGGCCTCAGTTTCTTGGAGAGCTGCTTCCCATCCTGACCCGGCGGGTAGCGGAATGTAATAACTGCGCGGTGGAAGCCACTTTCTTCCGGGTCGAGCCCCGTTTCGCCCGACTGTTCCTGAGGCTCGCCGAATCCGTCGGTCAGCCCCGGGATGGTGCCACGTTCATTCCCGTTCGCCTGTCGCGACAGGACCTGGCGGATATGGCGGGCACGACCATCGAAACCAGTATTCGTATCCTCAGTCGGTGGGGGAAAGAAGGAGTCGTCGAAACCATCCCCGGTGGGTTCCTGATCCGCGATCAAGCCCCCCTGGCCCGGCTTTGCGGAGACTGAGCACCTGCCCGTTCCGGTACCGCCATTCCCGGCTCGATCAAATGTCGCTGCAAGGTGACCCTCCCCTGCTCACGCTATGTCGAGCCGACTTTGCAGAAGAACTCCTCGTCCCACCTCCGGTCGAGCCGACTTGCCGGAAAAACACTTCGTCACGCACTCTCTGGAGGGGGGTTGCAAACTCAATCTACCCTTCACGCTTCCGGTGAAGGCGGGTTGCTAACGAAAGGACCCTTCGAGAGTCGCGTGAAGGCGAGGTGCGAACACGAGTTACCCTTCAACTATCCAGCGAAGCCGTGGTGAAAAGGGAACCGACCCTTCACCTGCCCCGTGAAGGTGGCCTACCGGAAAATCTCCTGTTCACGCCCCTTGTGGCACCCACTTGCAGAGTGAGACTCCTGTACCTAGGGCGCGTGAGGGCGAGTTGCAGAATGAAAATCCCGTTCCCATGCCGTTGGAGGCCTATATTTGAGGTCGTGGTTCTTCTCTCTTGCTCTGTCGAGCCTCTTTCTCCAGGAGGGCTTGCCGAGAGAGCCACGGAAATGTTTGCCAGGGCTTCTGGATCAGGCGTCGTGATTGATTCGGCGAATGGGAATCCGGAGTCTCGCCTCATCGGTCCCTAGCGAGAACCGACTTCCAGATGCTCTGCAGAGGCCGTCGGGGGGGCGGGCCAGATTGAAACCTCACGGTTTGGGTACGGGGTTGGCGCCGTTGCTACAATTGCCTCTTCATCTCTCCATGATCGAAGCTCGCGACCGAGCAGAAACGAGGTTCCCATGAATCGTCTTTTCACTCCGGCCATCCTGCTGCTTCTGCTCCCTTCAAACGTCAGTTCCCAGGTATGGAGTGAAGCTGGTGACGCGCCCAGCTTTCCCGATATCGCTCATCAAGTAACTCGGGGAAGTAGCTCGCTGGCTCAGATCATCGGAGAGACGGCAGGAAGTGACCTCTTCGACGCCTATTGCATCCGCATCGTCGAGCCGTTTTTCTTCGTAGCGACAACCGACCCGGCAACCCTACCGGGTTCCGATGCCGGATTCGACACGCAGCTCTTTCTTTTCGATGCCTATGGGGCGCCGATTCTCGCCAACAACAATACTTCAACCGGTGGAGCACCCAATCTTTCGACGCTGACTTCGACAGCAACTGACGGCTCCGGCTTCGTTCTGGATCAGCGGGGTGTCTACACGCTGGTGATCGGAGGCGAAGGGGACGATCCACTCGATCCTGGTGGGGACAGTCTGTTCGATTTTGCTAGCGGACAGGATCTCGTGCATTTTCGCGATGCGGCGGCTGGACGGTTCGACGAGTGGGAGGCGGGCTCGACGCAGTTCGGCAACTACGTCATCGCTCTCGAGGGGGTGGAGTTCTGTCAGGAGGAGCTGGGCGCGGTCTTCTCGCGATCCGGCGGCGCGGACCGGGTTTGCCGGCCCGACGGCGCAGGCGGAATCGCTTCCTGCTCCGACCTCGAAACGGGGACCCGCGACACCCGGGACACCGCCTTCGGGTACGTCACGTCCAATCGTCACATGGAGCTTCTCCTCGGAGTCAACGCCGACCGTGACCGGGTGTGCGGCGGAGGAAGCGCCGGTTTCACCTTGTGCACCGACGCAGGCTCCGTCGTGGCGACCACGCGTGCGATCACCGCCGGCTACCTGGACGATGGCTTCGAATTGGACTTCGTGTCCGCCTCCGACATGGGAACGAATACTGCTTGCTACGGCGATGGGGGAGGCCTCTTTCAGACCTGTTCAGTGATCATCGACATCGTTCCGTTCCTCTCTTCCTTTGATGTCAAACTCGGATTCCTCGATGGGGATGCCTTCGCGGATATGGTCGTCGCGACCTCGGACAACGAGAATCGCGTTTGCCTCAACGATCAGTCTGGAGGCTTTTCTGCCTGTAGCTCGGTGAGCACCGACACCAACGAATCGCAGGGCGTCGCCCTAGGCCGAGTCGACTTGGATAATGCGATCGATGCAGTCTTCGCCAACCTCAACGGCCCAAACCGCCTCTGTCTTGGGAACGGCCTGGGCGGGTTCACGAGCTGCTCGACCATCGAGCCAGGCGGCAGCGACTCGACGGACGTCGCGCTCGGCTTCGTCGACGCCGACGGCAACCTCGACGCCGTGTTTTCCAATGACGGCCAGGTCAATCGGGTCTGCCTTGGGGACGGCGCCGGCAATTTCTCGTGTGGAAGCGTCAGCTCGGCTGCCTACCCGACCCTCGGCGTGGCGCTCGGCCTCTTCGACGCCGACTCGCACCTGGACGCGGTCTTCGCAGGCGACCCCGATCAGATCTGCCTGGGCGACGGTGCCGGCGGTTTCACCTGCAGTGACGCTTCGACCGGTGGCACAGCCTTCCCATCTACCAGCGTCGCATTGGGCGAGGTTCTCGATCCGTCTCTCTTTGCAGATGGCTTCGAGTCGGGCGACACCGCGGCGTGGGGGACGACCGTTCCTTAGGAGGCTGTGGCGAAAGTTTCTGGTTCGGGATTTTCTTTGTTCGGCTACGGAGGATTCGGGGCAGGCTTGGATTCGTTCGAGCCCATCGGCCCTCTCGACCTCATTCGCGGCGAAGAGTCCCCGCTCAGGCTCCTCAGCCCAAGCTCGTCATCGTGATCCCGCCGAGCAAGATAGAACCCCAGACCCCTCTGCAGGGACAGCCAGAGAAGTGTTGGCCTTGGGGCATGCTTCTATGGAGATTGGATCCCGTCTTCCCTCGTCCCGGTCGGCACTATCCCTGAGGCTCGTTGGATCGCAGCACGTTGCCGAAGGGGTCGGGGATTTCCATCTGCTTCGTTTTCCAAGGTGTAACAGAGATCTTTGGTACTTCCCAGGGGCTGTTCCTGCGAGATAGCTCAGCTAGAAGCTGATCAAGGCCAGTCGTTTCCACGAAGACGGTTGTGGCCTCTTTGAAGCGGTTGTTCTGAGACAGGTGGAGGACGAGACCGTCACGGGACATCTGCATGTAGACCGGGGCTCCGGCTTCGTAGTAGTGCTCCCAGTCGAGATCGAAGCCTAGGAACTCACCGTAGAACTGCTTGGCTGTCTGGACATCTCCCACCCGCAGGATGGGAACGCCTTTCATGGTCACATTTGGCATCGTTCGATTTGGCATCGTTCGATTTGGCCTCGTTCGATTTGGCCTCGCTGCGTCTGTCCAGCACCTTGCCGATCAGTGTTGCTGCAAAGCTGCGTCCGCAGCAAGGGCTTGTTCACCGGCACGGTACATCGAGACCATTCCTTCCGAAACAGGGGCGAATTTCCGCGCACCCTGCGCTCGCAGAGGATCCGGCGATTCCGGCGCCCGAAAAAAGTCGATTCAGCTCCAAGTTGCCGGTGGAGTCGTCAGGAAGAGGCAACTTCTCATTGTCGTTTCGCAACTTCAATTCGAATGAATTCTGGGAGGTATGAAGGTGTGCAGTTCTTGGCGACGGGGTCGTCTTTGTACAACCCGATCTTCTTGCCAAGCTTGATGCACCTTGAACGGAACTTAGGTTCATGAACCCCGATCTGGCCCGCGCAAAAGTTCATCGCCCACTGCACTTCCGGTGGAGCATCCGCGATGTCCCGTTCTAAGGAGTCAAGAAGCTCGCTGCTGTTCTCCGGAGGAGTCTGGCCGGTCCAGCGCAAACGTGCCTGGTGGTACCAAAAGAGGCGGCGGAGAATGGGAGAAGGACTCTCTTGCCACGAGCCGATGAGCGTAACGGTCTTCTTGGCCTTCATAAGCTGGTTGGCCAAAAGCCAATCAGCCAACTGGTTTCGCTCAGTCGCATCGTGGTCGAGCATGTCAGCGACTAGCTTCTCGAGAACGTCTTGACTCAGGAGCATTTTGTCGAAGATTAAAGTAGAAAGTAGGCGAGGGTGATAGCCACCAATCGACCAGAGTTCCATGGCCAGATCGTGGTCCTTCTTGATCTCTTTGCCACGTTTCTTGATGTCTCCAAACTTCGTGCTCTTGCCGCTAAGTTCGGATGCGATCCTCTCCGCCGATAGGGAAGCCAATTTCTTTTCTCCTTGTCAGGGCCATCTCAGTGACCACTTTGTATATCTCTCCTAACGGACTGTGGCTGATGAAGCCGACAGGCTCTCAGCCAGCACAGCCCCCCACTGAAGACTCCATCCAGAGGGGTTGCCGAAGTCCCCGTAGGATGATCCCGGTTTCCGGGTGAGGCCGCAAGTCGCCTGAAGCCTTCGATCCCTTTCGTTTGATCGGCTCCCCGACCTCCTCGTCCATGCCGTGGAGTATCCGAGTTCGCCAGAACCTGCATCCACAAGCTCGTGTACTGCTCCCCTCAAACCCAAGCCGCTTATCGATGCTTTTCTGCCCTGAACCGGCGTTACCTGTATCCTAGTCGAGAATCTTCACGTCGACGACTGCTCCAGAAGCCTCATCATTCGAATGCCTTCTTCAAGATCTTCTCTACCAAGTTACCTGCCACTCTTTCGGGTGAAGTAACCACGTTCGCCGGTCTCCCAGTGCCAACGCCGTGTATCAGGATTCCGCCATCCGGTCGGATGAGAAGTAGCTCGACTTTGACCTCAGAACCTTTTCTTCCGCCGTAGCCATCTCCTTTTTCCGCGAACGGAATCCTCAACTCGATTAAGCCATCAAGGTCTAGGCTGTCAGCAAGAGCTTGCCTGAGGTCGATGTTGTACTTCGTGTGTCCTTGCGAGAATAGCGAGTCCCTAACCCTGCTCTCAGGAACCACCTTGAATCTAACCTTCATTTTTAGAGCCTCGGCGTAGACTTTACGCTCAATAGCCGAGCAATCGACCGTCTTGTAGCACTCAGCTGTGACGACCGCTACGCGAGAAAGTTCGACCTGCTTGAAATCATCGGATTTCGTCACTGTGGTTCTGAATGCGGCCGCAGCCGGTAGCGCTCCAAGAAAGAGCACAGCCATGGTACCTAGTGCCACCTTGATCCGAACGCTAGTCATTAGTTGCTCCTACTCATTGCTGTCTTTGGGCCGGGGCGATAGTTGTAGTGAGCTAGCTTCCCGCCGCCTATCCTTCGTCGTCGTCATCCCTCTCGTCATCCGGTTTGCTGCCAAGCGGACCCTCAGGAGCCTCAGCTTGATCCGCAAATACACGAATGACCGCCCTATCCAAAGTGGCGCCGTTCATTTCATGGACGGCTAAGTCTCCTGCGGCTTCAGTGGCATACTCAATACGTCCACCATCGGCGTCGATACCGATATCAACGATCTCACCGAATACGGCGAACGCCTGTTTCAGCGAGGCAACGGTCGTGATTCCACTTAGCTCGCCGATAAAAATCTTCTTGGCCACTATATTTCTCCTGTGTTGAGTGTTTGGAACTGAGTGTGCCATGAGTTCCTGTAGCTGTAAAGTTGCTGCGACTCTTCATCAATTCATGTGGAATCGAGTCGGCTTCAGTGCCTCCGACGTCATGTCCAGGCCCCTTAGATGGGAGTTGATTGTTTTGCGAAACCGATCTCAGTCTCGGAAGCCGAGGGAGGTGTATTTGATACCCCCGGACCGGGTGACGGTTTGCTTCCCCGCAGACCGGGCACGGCCGTCCTATGGCCGGAGGTGGAGGTCTGGATTTCGACGGTCTTTTCAGTGAGGCTTGCGGCTCACCTTGTCGACCTGCCAAGGGGGTTTCAGCCCGTACTCAGCTTCCTACAGCGTGGTGTCTTGCATTTCCAAGCGCCACTGGATTCCTCGCCGCGATTCCACGTAAGGTGGGGAAGCGCCAGTTCTCTTAATGTAGAACGCCTGCTGAAGCTGCGCCGACTGCTTGAAGCGCCTGTTGGGGAGCCGTGTGGATAGATGGAGGCGCCCGCTCCGTTACTTGAAGGCTTGGGTCTTTAGGAGCTCGCCCGCTTCATCGTAAACCTTCCAAGTGCCCCTCTTCTTGCCGTGTTCGAAGCGGCCTTCGTCCCAAAGTCGGCCGTTGGCATGGTATCGCTTCCATTCACCGTGCTTCTGCTCTTCATCGTCGAAGCCGCCCGTCCCCCGCGGTTCGCCAGTCTTGAAGAACCATTTCCACCGACCAACGATCTTTCCGTCCTTGAAGCTGCCGGAGGACTGCATCTGGCCATTGTTGAGAAAGTACTTCCACTTTCCTAATTTCTTTCCGTTGTCGAATTCACCCTGGCAAGAGACAAGGCCGTTCTTGAAGAACAGTTCAAAGGGGCCGTTTTTAGGATTGCCGTCTTCATCGATTCCAGGGATGTCTTTCATTGGGTCTCGCTCCTGGTTGGTATATCTGTTGGGGTAGAGAGGTCTGCTGATGGGGGCGATGGACTGAAGTCGTTCGGTCGGACCGTTGACCGCCCCAACCCTTACGCCGCTTCTTCTAGGTTCTCCCGGATGATCCGAGGATGCCGCGCGGCGATTCGGAGGAGAGCCAGAGCCGGTCCTTCTGGGCAGCGGCGGCCTTGCTCCCAGTTCCGGAGCGTGTGCACACTGATTCCTAGAGCTATCGCGAAGCGTGTCTGTGATAGGCCCACGAATTGCCGAAGGGCCGAGATGTCCGCGCCCGTCTCGAATTTTCCCTGCATCAAGCGTCGACGTTGCTTTGCCGGAATCGCCGACTTCATGGCTGTAGCTGAAACCTCTGGAATCTCGCTCATGATAGATCTCTCATTCTCTCGGTGTAGAGCTTCGTCTCGTGCCGAGTGGCCATTCTGGCGCTGATGATTCTGACCACATCTTCTTGACGTTCCGTCCAAACGACGAGGACCAGACCTCTGCGAATCTGGCCGATCGCTACGAAGCGGTCTTCCTCGACGGAGTGAGTCGCATCGAAGATCTCCAGATAGTCAACGCCAGATTCGAAGAGAACTCTTGCCTCCTCGAATGAGATCCGGTGGTTACGCTGATTGGCGAGATTCTTCGCCTCATCCCACTCGATGTGCACACAGGGAGCATATAAGTCATTGGCGTAGTGCGTCAATGACTTAGGGCATCTAGGTCTTACTGCAACAGAAGTGGGGGCCGGAGGCGTGGCCTCAGCGCAAGAACCTCCCCATCCCTCAACAATCAATCTCCGCCCCCCGACGCGCGTAGTACCACCAGTTGAGCACTAGGCAAACCGCATAGAAGACCGCGAACCCCCACAAGGCCCGTTCCGGCGTACCGGCTTGGACTTGCTCGCCGAGCACTTTGGGAATGATGAAGGCGCCGTAGGCGGCGATGGCGGAGGTCCAACCGAGGACGGGGCCGGCTTGTTCTTTGTTGAACATGACTCCCATGGAGCGGAAGGTCGAGCCGTTGCCGATGCCGGTGGCGGCGAAGAGAACCAGGAAGAGGATGAGAAAGGGCATGAAGAACTGTTCCGGCATGGGGGAGTGGTAGGCCTGGACGAGGAGATGGGCGACGCCCAGAGTGGAGAGGATCATCACCACGGTGATGATCTGGGTGACCTTCGCGCCACCAATTTTCATGTCGGAAATCCAACCCCCTACCGGGCGTAGGAGGGAACCCACCAGTGGGCCGAGCCAGGCGTAGGTGAAGGGGTTTGGAGCGTTGGGGTTGGCTCCCAGGTCGGCGCCCGTGGCATCGTGAACAAAGCCGAAGATCACTTTGATGGATAAAGGGAAGGCGGCGGAGAAGCCGATGAACGAGCCGAAGGTCATGGTGTAGATGATCGTCATCACCCAGGTGTGCTTGTTTTCAAAGATCGCGAATTGGCGCCGGAGATCCTGTTGGAGATCTCCAGGAATCAGTCGCATGGTGAAGACGGTTGCAGCGATCACTAGGGGTAGAACGAGCCATTTCGAAGTCCCTACCTCGAGCAGCAAGTAGAGACCTCCGGCGGCGCAGAGAAAACCGATCAGTAGCAGGCTGAGGGTCTTCAGCATGGCGCCGGAGGTCGAGCCGAGTCGGGGCGAGACCCATTCGGTGGTGATGTTGTTCATACCGAAAAAGGCGACGACGGCGAGGGCGACGAGAATCGGTACCCATACGAATCCGGCGTTCTGAATAAAACTAAGCTTCTCCGGACTTCCCGCGACTGCCCTGCCAGCACCGCCGAGGGCGCCAAACAAACCGAACGTCATGACGAAGGGAATCAGCACCTGCATCAGGCTGACCCCGAGGTTCCCCAACCCGGCGTTCAGGCCGAGAGAGGCGCCTTGGATCCGCTTTGGAAAGAAAAAACTGATATTCGACATGGAAGAGGCAAAGTTGCCTCCACCAATCCCGGAGAGGGCGGCGAGGATCTGGAAGGTCAAGAGGGAAGTGTCCGGGTTGCGAAGGGCTAGCCCGGTACCCAGAGCCGGGAGAATCAGTAACGCAGTGGAAAGGGAGATCACATTACGGCCACCGGAGATACGGATTAGAAAGGAACTGGGAATGCGCAGGGTCGCCCCGGTGAGCCCGGCGATGGCGGTCAAGGTAAAAAGATCTGCCTTGGCGAAGGGAAATCCCAACTCGAGCATCTGGGTTGTGATGATGCTCCAATAAAGCCATACCGCAAAGGCGCACAGCAGGCATGGAATGGAAATCCATAGGTTACGACGGGCGACGCTACGGCCGGAGAATTCCCAGAACCCAGCTTCCTCGATATCCCAGCGAGATTGATTGATCTTGCCCACCCCAACCTACCTTTCCTCATCTATTTGTGGTTCACCGAGGCTGAGCATAGGGAGCTTCGGGCAGTCTGCCCATGACCGTTGTCATGCAATAGATGACCTCATTGTCATCTGATCTCGATGACATATGACGGTTGTCATAAGGCGGTTTAAAGGGCCTATCTATGCTCTCTCTGCAAATACCTGAGTAAGAGGTGAGGAATTGTTTCCAGTCACGATCGAATACGCATTGAGAGCCCTGGGCTGCTTGGCCGAAAGCTCGCCCGAGGTGGTCAGCGGCAAAGAGTTGGCGAATCGGACCGCAATCTCCGGAAGCTACTTAACCAAGATTCTCCTCGAGCTCAAGCGGGGCGGTCTGGTGGAAGCGGTAAGGGGGAGCGGTGGTGGCTATCGACTGGCGCGACCCGCTGATCAGGTGACGCTCGCCCAGGTGGCTGCTTTGGTGTCTCCTTCAGCCCTCAAGCGAGAGGCTCTGGACGAGGCCGGCGGTTATGGGGGCCGGATCTCTTCTGCCATTCACCGCAGTTGGCGCAGTCGCACGGGCACTTTTGTGGCCCTTCTGGAGGAAACCACTTTGGGAAATCTATTGGAGCCACCGTCGTGAAGACTCCCAAGGAAAGCTGCCAGAAAGGGATACCTCCTGGAGATTCGGCGATGAAGAACGCGTGCCGCTGGTTTGTCCCTAGCTCGATTCTCGGGCTGGTTCTCTTGGCTCTGGGAGCGAGTTCGGCGGGAGCCCAGGAAGCAGCCGAGATCTTTCGTCAGAGTTGCATCAGTTGCCACACCATCGGCGGCGGTCGCCTGGTGGGTCCCGACCTGAAGGACGTCGAGGAACGCAAGGACCGAGAGTGGTTGGCGGACTTCATTCTCGATCCCATGGGGGTGCTCGCCTCGGGAGATGCCTATGCTCTGCAGCTTCGGGAAGAGGCTGGCGGAGCAGTGATGACGGCAGTGCCCGGGATGAGCCACACACAGGCGGAGGCGCTGCTCGATCTCATCGCTGCCGAATCGCTTCTCGAGGCGTCGCAATTCGCCGGCCTGGACCTCGGAGACGAGCCCTTCACAGCCCTCGATATTGAGCGGGGCGAGGAGATCTTCATGGGGCATCGGAAGCTCGTCAATGGGGGGCCTGCCTGCCTGGCTTGTCACACGGTGGGTGGCCTGCCGCAGCTCAGTGGCGGCACCTTGGGGCCGGATCTATCGCGAGTTTTCGAGCGCCTACAGGGGCGCAAGAACCTGGCGTCCTGGCTGTTGGCTCCGGCCACCGAGACCATGCGCCCAGTATTTGCAGGGAGGGCCATGACCCAAGACGAAATCGTGCCCCTGGTGGCTTTCTTCGAGGACTCGGCCCGGCAACGGAGCGAAGACGGTGGGACCTCCCAGCTGCTCTTTCTCATCCTGGGTTTGGCGGGCGCTGCCCTCGGTTTTCTTTTGGCAGATGGACTATGGCGGCGCCGCTTTCGCGGTGTGCGCCGAGAGCTGGTGCGAGGTAGACGATGAAATTGAAAAGCAAGCTCGGCTGGATCCAGGACGAGGTCGACCCCCAGGGACGGAGCTGGGAGGAGTTCTACCGCAACCGGTGGCAGCACGACAAAGTCGTGCGATCCACCCATGGTGTCAACTGCACGGGAAGTTGTACCTGGAATATTCACGTCAAGAACGGCATCGTCACCTGGGAAATGCAAGGTCTCGACTACCCCTCCCTGGAGGCCGGTCTACCTCCCTATGAACCGCGCGGCTGCCAACGGGGCATTTCCTACTCTTGGTATCTCTACAGCCCATTGAGGGTGAAGTATCCCTACATTCGGGGCTCTCTAATCGATCTGTGGCAAGCGGCTCGGAAGCAGTATGAAGACCCGGTGGAAGCTTGGCAGAGCCTGATGTCCAATCCCGAGTCGCGGCAGCGCTATCAGCGCTCCCGGGGTAAGGGGGGCTTCCGCCGTACCGATTGGGACACCGTCCTGGAGATCATGGCGGCGGCCAATATTCATACCATCAAGAAGCATGGTCCGGATCGGGTGGTCGGTTTCTCACCGATTCCCGCCATGTCGATGATCAGTTATGCCAGCGGCGCCCGAATGCTGCAATTGATGGGCGGTGTCGCGCTGTCCTTTTATGACTGGTATTGCGATTTGCCCAACGCTTCCCCGGAGACCTGGGGCGAACAAACCGACGTCAACGAGAGTGCCGATTGGTACAACTCAAAGCTGCTGGCGGTGGTGGGCTCGAACCTCAATATGACTCGCACCCCGGACACCCATTTTGCGGCCGAGGCGCGGCACAACGGTACCAAAATGTGGGTCTTCGCTCCGGACTTCAACCAGGTTGCCAAATACGCCGACGAGTGGGTGTCCATCAACGCCGGCCAGGACGGTGCCTGGTGGATGGCGGTCAACCACGTGATTCTGAAAGAGGCGCACCACGAGAAACAGGTGCCCTATTTCATCGACTACACCAAGAAATACACCGACGCTCCCTACCTGGTCGAGTTGACTCCCGAGGGAGACCATTACCGCCCCGGCCAGATGCTGCGCGCCGGTCGGTTGGCTCGGTACTCCGAGGAGGAAAACGGCGAGTGGAAGTTCCTCATGTGGGACGAGGGAGCGGACCGGCCGAAGATGCCCCTGGGGAGCTCCGGCTTCCGTTGGGGTGCTAAGGGCAAGTGGAATCTCAAGCTCGAAGACGGCAAGGACGGTTCCGAAATAGCTCCGGAGCTGACCTTTCTAGACCGCCACGACGAGGTCTACCAGGTCAGCTTCGACGACTTCGCCGAGGGCTCCTCGATGCTCCGAGGGGTGCCGATGCGGTGGGTGGAGACGGAAGACGGCGGCCGAGTGCCGGTCGCCACCATCTACGACGTTCTGATGGCGCAGTACGGAGTCGGCAGAGGTCTGCCGGGAGCCTATGCGGAAGACTACGACACTGCGGACGTGCCCTATACGCCGGCTTGGGCCGAGAGCTACACGGGAATGAGTCGCGAGATGGTGATTCGTTTCGCTCGGGAGTGGGTGGTGACTGCCGAAAAAACCGAGGGGAAATGCACCATCATCATCGGCGCCGGCATCAATCACTGGTACCACGCCAACCTGATGTATCGCGCTGGCATCCACGCCCTGATGTTCTGCGGCTGTATAGGAGTCAATGGCGGTGGTCTGGCCCATTACGTCGGTCAGGAAAAGCTGGCTCCTGGGGAATCCTGGGGGGCGGTGGCTTTTGGAAAGGATTGGGGGGGTGCGCCTCGCCTCCAGAACGCTCCCAGTTGGCACTACGTCAATACCGATCAATGGCGCTATGAGAAGTCTTTCACGGACTACCACACCGTGCCCCAGCCGCCGCAAAAGCATGCTCAGGGCCACACTATGGACCTGCAGGTCAAAGCGGTGCGCAATGGTTGGCTGCCCTTCTATCCGCAATTCGACCGCAACACCTTGGACTTGGTGAAACAGGCCCGGGAGCAAGGGGCCGAGAGCGATGAAGAGATCATCGCTTGGGTTGTGGAACAACTGAAAGAGCGCAAGCTCAAGTTCTCGGTGGAGGACCCCGACGCGGAAGAGAACTGGCCCCGGGTCTGGTACATCTGGCGCGGCAATGCCCTCATGGCGAGTGCCAAGGGGCATGAGTACTTCCTCAAGCACTACCTGGGAACCCACTCCAATTCCTGCGCGGAGGAGCTGGCGGAAGATTCCGTCAAGGAAGTGAACTGGCGGCCCGCTCCGGACGGCAAGATGGATCTGGTGGTCGATCTCAACTTCCGTATGGATACTTCAGCTCTCTACTCCGACATCGTCTTACCGGCAGCCACCTGGTACGAGAAGGCGGATCTCAACTCGACGGATATGCACAGTTTTATCCATCCCCTTTCTCAAGCGGTTCCGCCGTGCTGGGAATCGAAAAGCGACTGGCAGATCTTTCGAGCCGTGGCGGAGAAATTCTCCGAGTTGGCGGCGCGCCATTTCCCGGAACCGGTGGAGGACCTGGTCGCCTCGCCTCTGGCTCACGACTCGCCAGCGGAGATCGCTCAGGCTCAAATTGGTGATTGGATCAACGGTGAAGTGGAGGCCATTCCCGGTGTGACCATGCCAGGTATGAAAGTGGTGCGCCGTGATTACGCCAACCTGTACAAACAGTTTTGCACCTTTGGTCCCGCAGCACGCAGCGGCGGCCTGGGCGCCCACGGTACCCACTACAACATCGAAGACGTCTACGACGACTTGGCCCAGACCCAGCCCGCGGAGGGGTGGAACGGGGAGAGCTATCCTTCCATCAAAGAGGATGTGGACGCTTGCAACTTGATCCTCCAGCTGGCATCGGTTACCAATGGAGAGCTCGCTTACCGCTCCTATCTCAATATGGAAGAGAAGACCGGTTTGCCCCTGGCTCACTTGGCAGAAAAGGCACGGTCGGTGCGGACCTCTTACTCGGATCTGCAAGCCCAACCCCACCGTCTGATCAACAGCCCCATGTGGTCTGGCCTGACGGAAAATGGCCGAGCTTACTCACCCTTTACTTATAACGTCGAGGCTTTGGTGCCCTGGCGGACGCTGACCGGTCGGCAGCACTTCTATCTGGATCATCCGTTGTATCTGGAGTTCGGAGAACACGTACCTACCTACAAGCCGAAACCCCTGCCGACCCAATACGCGGATCTGAAGTTCACCGGCGATCCCGGTGAGACCAAGATGCTCAACTACCTGACGCCTCACGGCAAATGGCATATCCATTCCACCTACGGCGACAACGAGCGGATGACTGTGCTCTCCCGGGGTTGCGAGCCGTTTTGGATGAGTGTTCAGGATGCCAAGGATATTGGAGTGGTCGACAACGATTGGGTAGAGGTCTTCAATGACAACGGCGTGGTGGTGACGCGGGCAGCGGTCTCGGCACGCATCCCCAACGGAATCTGCATCCAATATCACTCTCCGGAACGCACCATCTCGGTGCCTAAGTCTCCCCTACGGGGCCGCCGTCGGGCGGGAGGACACAACAGTCTGACTCGGACCCGGCTCAAGCCCAATCTGATGGCGGGCGGCTATGGGCAGTTCACCTTTCATTTCAACTATTGGGGTCCCACCGGCTGCAACCGGGATACCCACATCTTGGTCCGTAAGCTACCGACGCTCGAGTGGTAAGCCGGAAATCGACCAGGGGAGACTCAATATGGACGTGCGATCTCAAGTTTCGATGGTGTTTCACTTGGACAAGTGCATCGGTTGCCATACCTGCTCGATCGCCTGCAAGAACGTGTGGACGGATCGACAGGGTACCGAATATATGTGGTGGAACAACGTCGAAACCAAGCCGGGGACGGGGTTTCCTACCGCCTGGGAGGACCAGGAGAAATACCAGGGAGGTTGGGAGGTCAAGAAAGGTGAGTTGAAGCTCAAGTCGACAGGGCCGGCAAAGGTCATGGCGAATATCTTTCACAACCCGCATCAGCCCAGCATGGACGATTACTACGAGCCGTGGACCTACGATTACGAAAATCTTTTCGATGCACCGGAAGGCGATGACCAGCCGGTTGCGCGACCGGTGTCGAGGGTTACCGGTGAGTATATGGAAGTCGAGGCAGGGCCGAATTGGGATGACGATCTAGGCGGCTCCGAGATCTACGCGGCGAACGACCCGAACCTGGATGCACTGACCGAAGAGCAACGTCAGCAGTTGTCCGCGGTGGAACGCCTCGTGATGTTCTACTTTCCCCGTATCTGTAATCACTGCCTCAACCCTTCCTGTGTGGCGTCCTGTCCTTCCGGGGCTCTGTACAAGCGTGGTGAGGATGGCATCGTTCTCATCGACCAAAAACGTTGCCGAGCCTGGCGTTCCTGCATCGCAGCCTGCCCGTACAAAAAAACCTATTACAACTGGCACACGGGAAAATCGGAGAAGTGCATTCTCTGCTACCCGCGCCTCGAGACAGGGCAGGCGCCGGCTTGTTTTCATTCCTGTGTGGGGCGCATCCGCTACCTGGGGGTTCTGCTCTACGATGCCGAACGCATCGAAGAAGTGGCGAAGCTCCCGGACGAGGAGATTGTCGAAGGGCATCGCTCAATGATTCTCGATCCCTGGGACCCGGAGGTGGTGGCGGCCGCCAAGGCGAATGGCATCCCGGACGATGTCATTGAATCGGCTCGCAAATCTCCTGTCTACCGCTTTGTCAAGGAGTGGAAGATCGCTTTGCCTCCCCATCTCGAGTACCGGACGCTTCCGATGCTCTTCTATGTCCCGCCCATGTCTCCCGTGATGGCCGGCAAGGAAGGCGACAGTGTCTATCACTTTACCGATGGAAATCTTTTTCACGACATCGACCAATCCCGCGTACCGATCGCCTACTTGGCCAAACTGCTCGGCGCCGGCAACGAGGGGTTGGTGCGCTACGCCCTGCGCAAGCAGAAGGCCGTGAGGCTCTATCGCCGAGCGTTGACCGTAGGGGATGTGGACGAAGAAAGTGCAGCTCGGGCCCTGCGAGAAGCGAACTGTTCGGTGGAAGAGGCCGAGGCGATTTACCGCCTCACCGCTCTATGTACCTTTGATGACCGCTTCGTGATCCCGCCGATGCATCGCGAGGAGGCGATTCAGATGATCGAGGAGCCCCATGGCCATCGCCAAAGTGTTGGCTTTGGTTTTACCGCAGGGCCGAAGAGGGGGCTATGAGTACTCACCCCGCAATCTGGAGCGAGCTGGGGAAGCTGTTGCGCTACCCAGATGGCAGCTATCGCCAACGCCTACACCAATGCCGGCAAGCCTTGGCGGTCAGCTGTTCTAGCGCCGCCGCAGGGCTGCTCGAGGTCGAAGAGGAGCTGGCCGGCCGGAGCGTGTCGGAGCTAGAGGAGCTATATACCCGGACGTTCGACCTGAACCCAACCTGCTCCCTGGAGATCGGTTGGCATCTTTATGGCGAGCAATACGAGCGGGGGCGGTTCCTAGTTCGGTGCCGGGATCTTCTGGAAGAGCTGAACATCGACGAAGACGGTGAGCTGCCGGACCATCTGAGCTCGCTAGTTGCTGCCCAGGGGCGCCTTTCGAACGAGCTCGCGGCACCTTTCGCCGCGCGGTTTTTATTGCCGGCTTTGCTAGTGATGCGGCAGGCCCTGCGCGACAAGCAGAGCGACTTCGCGGGTTTGCTGGACACGCTGGTGATTCTCACCGAAGAGAAGAAGGGGGATCTTCCCGTGGCGCAGCCGCGGCAACGGATCGATGCGGACTTGGTACAGATTGGAACGGCAGGCACGGCGCCAAGACCACCTCGTGGACCGGCTCCTGCCGGGAGGCCGGTGGCATGACACAACTTTCTCACTACTTGGACCAGCTGCTGTTCGTGGCAGTCCCCTATGTAGCTTTAGTGCTGTTTTTTCTCGGAACGATCTACCGCTATCGGGCCGAGACTTTTTCCTATTCGAGTCTCTCGTCCCAGTTCCTCGAGAATCGACAACATTTTTGGGGCATGGTTCCTTTTCACTACGGGATCTTGACGGTGCTGGCGGGGCATGCCATAGCCTTTCTCGTTCCGAGCAGCATCCTGGCTTGGAATACTCGCCCCTTGCGCCTTTACATCCTCGAGGTATCGGCGCTGGCCTTTGGCGTCATGACGTTGGTGGGATTCTTGGCGATCTTGGCACGGCGAAGATCGAACAGCAAACTCCTGCGGGTCACTTCGAAGGCAGATTGGGTGCTCTACGCACTCTTGCTATTCCAGCTGGCGAGCGGTGTTTATGTTGCGGTTTTCCATCCTTGGGGATCGGCCTGGTTCGCCACCACGGCCAGCCCTTACTTGTGGTCTCTCGCCAAGCTCAGTCCTCAAGTGGATTGGGTTGCCGCTTTGCCCTGGGCGGTGAAGCTGCACATTCTCAACGCTTGGTTGCTCATCGGATTTTTCCCGTTCACGCGGCTCGTTCACATCCTGGTCGTACCGAATCCCTATCTTTGGCGAAAGCGACAGGTCGTGCGGTGGAACCGGGATCCGAGAACGGCCCGGTTGGTGCAGCGATAACTCTTGGAAGGTGGGAGTAGTGGGATGCGCTCGCGAATTCTGACCCTCATCCTCGCCACTGGCATTGCCTTGGCGTCGCTGGCATTGCTGCCGCGAGCTGCTGAGATGCGTGGGCCGGGAAACAATCAGGGCTACGAGCCGGTTCAACCCGTGGCCTACTCGCACCGACTGCACGCCGGCGAGCTTCAGATCGATTGCCAATACTGCCATTCCGGAGCCCAGCGCAGCCGATACGCCGGCATTCCTTCGGCGGATGTGTGCATGAACTGCCACCGCTTCATCAAAGCTCCGCGCAGTCAGGTACGCGCCGAGGAGCTGGCTGCAGAAGCACAAGGCCGTGACCCGGAAAAAGTGGTCTCGCCGGAGTTGGCCAAGCTCTATCAGGCCCTGGCTCTCGACGAGAGCCTCTTGCCAGTGGCAGGGGGTGAGCCGCAGCCGATCCAGTGGGAGCGGATTCACCAGCTCCCGGACTTCGTCTACTTCGATCATCGGCCTCACCTTGCGGCAGATGTTCGATGCCAGAAATGCCACGGCCCCATTGAGACCATGGAGAGGGTTCGCCAGATGGAGAGCCTATCTATGGGGTGGTGCATCGATTGTCATCGCGATCCCTTCGGCAAGGGGAAGAACGCGGCGACTCCGGTGGCGTCAACCGATTGCGTGAGCTGTCACTACTGAGGGTGTGATGTCCATCAAGGCAAAGCGACAGGAACGGAGCCCCGCGGAGGGGATGACGGATAGTTTGCGGCAGGAGAAGGCTCGTCGAGGCGCCGAACAGCTGCAGGGTTTCCCGCGCCGGGATTTCCTGAAGGCCAGCGGCTTTCTGGTTGCCGGTGCTGCCGTGGGTTGTTCCCGGGGGCCGGCTCCGGAGGCGATCCCTCTACTCGAAGGGTCTCCGGAGATGGTTCCGGGGCAGTCGAACTGGTACGCCTCCACCTGCGGAGCTTGCAGTGCTGCCTGTGGGGCAGTGGTAAGGAGCCGGGACGGCCGTCCCCTGAAGCTGGAGGGCAATTCCCTCCACGCCCTGTCTCGTGGCGGGTTGTGTGCCGTCGGCCAAGCTTCCCTATTGGAGCTCTACGACTCACAACGGCTGCCGCAGCCCCTGTGGAAGGGAGAAGCCACCGCTCTCCGAGATATCGATCCTCGCATCGAGGGAGCCTTGAACTCCGGGGCCGGTCGGGCGATTCGCCTGCTCACCGAGACGATTCATAGCCCCAGCGAGTTGGCGGCGATCACCCGCTTTGGGGAGAGGTTCGAAGACTTCCGCCACGTCGTCTATGACCCATTGTCCTGTTCAGCGATCCTCGATGCCCACGCCGAAACTCACGGCTCGCGGGTGTTGCCTCACTATCGTTTCGAGGCGGCGGAAGTCGTGGTCAGCTTCGACGCCGATTTCCTGGCGACCTGGATCTCTCCGGTGGAGTTCACCGCGGGCTACAGTGCGGCCCGGGACTTGTCCGGTGACCCGCCGCGCATGTCCTATCACCTGCAGTTCGAATCGCGGGTGTCCTTGACGGGCAGCAACGCGGATCAGCGGGTGACGGTACATCCGGCGGAGCAAACGACTTGGATGAGTCATTTGGCGGCTGAGCTGGCCCACCGCTCCAGCGAAGCCATCGAGCCTCCCTTCGCGGTGGCGGGGCCCGTACCGCCACCCGTGGCCGCGGCCGCCGAGCGACTGTGGCAGGCCCGGGGCCATGCCTTGGTGGTTTGCGGCAGCCAGGATTTGGAGGCGCAGATCCTCTGCAATCTACTCAACCACCTCTTGGATGGCTACGGCCGATGCCTCGATTTGGAGCACCCGTCCCAACAGAAGCAGGGGAGTGACAAGGCTCTCGCAGAGTTGCGTCAGGAGCTTGCCGAAGGTCAGGTGGAGGCGCTTCTGATTCGCGGCGTCAACCCGGTCTACGACCTCCCCGGTGGCGAGGAATGGGCGGAGCTGATCGCCCGGGTACCCCTCTCCGTGAGCTTTTCCCAGTCCTTGGACGAGACCGCTTCCGTGGCAGGGGCGGTCTGTCCGGAACCTCACTTCCTGGCGGATTGGCGAGATGCCGAGCCGGTTCTAGGAATGTTCAGCTTGACTCAGCCACTGGTCCGACACCTGGGCCAAGCTCGCGGCTTCGCCAGCTCCCTGCTGGCCTGGAGCGGTGATCCCCACAGCGAGCTGGAGTGGCTGCAGGAGACGTGGAAGCGGCAGGTGTGGGGAAGTGAGGGCAGTGGCGAAGAAGCAGAGGCGGAGGTTCCAGGATCGCCGGATTCCGATTCCTCAGATTCTGGCTTTCGGGCCTTCTGGGATCGAGCTTTGCACGATGGCTTTACCCGGGTGGAAAGGGCAGCTCTCACGCCCGGCTCCTTCGACCCGGCGGTGTTGACGGCCCTGAACGAGGACGGTGCGGGGCATTCCTCTGGGGACTCCTCCGGGGACTCCCTATCGCTCCTCCTTTATCCGAAGGCTGGAATGCTCGATGGCCGCCACGCCCACAACGGTTGGTTGCAAGAACTGCCGGATCCGGTGAGCAAGGTCAGTTGGGACAATTACGCTTGCCTGTCTCCGGCGGCGGCTTCCAGGCTCGGTATCGAAGAGGGGGACCTGGTGAGAATCTCCGGGTCGGACGGTGACCAAGATTTGGTGTTGCCCACTTTCCTTCAGCCCGGACAGCACGATGCCGTGGTGGCGGTAGCCGTGGGCTACGGTCGGGCCGGTACGGATCGTTTTGCAGATGTTGGTCCCGTGTGGGTCGAAGGGCAGCCGACGGTGGAGGAGGGCGGCACCGTTGGAGTGCGGGCTGCCGGCTGGCTGAACCGCCGCGGCGGAGAGCTCGAAACCGTCGTTCATGGAGTGAAGGTCGAGCTCGCCGGCGGCCACCAGCAGTTGGCCAAGAGTCAGGTCTACAACGATCTGGAGGTTCCGGAAAAGCTGCGCGCCGCGGACGGTCATCCTCGGCCTATCGTGCAGCAGGCGTCGCTGGCTGCCTACCGTGCAGACCGCACTGCTGGGACGCCCCACGGTCACTTCCCAGAGGCGAATCTGTGGCCGGACTTTGCTGCGGGTAAGCACCATTGGGGCATGGCCATCGACCTGACGGCCTGTACCGGCTGTTCGGCCTGCGTCATCGCTTGCCAGGTAGAAAACAACATACCGGTGGTGGGCCGCGACGAGGTGCGCCGCCGCCGCGATCTTTATTGGATGCGCATCGACCGCTATTACTCGCAGGATGGCGATGACCTCCAGGTGTCCCACCAGCCCATGCTCTGCCACCACTGTGACAACGCTCCGTGCGAGTCCGTTTGCCCGGTTCTGGCCACGGTGCATAGCGAGGAAGGGCTCAACCAACAGGTCTACAACCGTTGTGTCGGGACTCGTTACTGCGCCAACAACTGTCCCCTCAAGGTGCGTCGCTTCAATTGGTTCGAGTACTCACGAGAAGACGCCACCGCGAACTTGGTTCTGAATCCCGATGTAACGGTGCGCTCCCGGGGTGTCATGGAGAAGTGTTCCTTCTGTGTGCAGCGCATTCAGGAAGCCAAGATATCGGCCGGGAGCCGTGGAGAAGAGCTCGCGGCGGGGGCGGTGGAGACCGCCTGTCAACAGAGTTGCCCGGCGGGGGCCATCGTCTTCGGGGACCTGGCGAACCCCGACAGCGAAATCGTTAAATCCGTTGCCGACCCTCGTCATTATCGGCTCTTCGAGGAGCTCAATATTCAGCCGTCGGTCGGGTATCAGCGGCTGATTCGCAACCAGCCGAGTCACGACCAGCCGAGTCACGACCAGCCGAGTCACGACCGGCAGGAAGAGGAGGAGGGTCATGTCGACTCTCATGCTTGAGCAGCCGGTTCGGCCGCCATTGATTGCCGGGGAGAAAACCCCGGGACAGGTCACCGCTGATGTTTCCCGTCCCCTCGAGGGGAAAGCCACCCCGCTTTGGTGGGGGGCATTCCTGGTCTCGTTGGCGTTTCTCGGCCTCGGGGTCGTCGCGGTGAGCTACCAGATCGCCACGGGAATCGGCACCTGGGGGCTCAACAAGACCATTGGCTGGGCCTTCGACATCACCAATTTCGTTTTCTGGGTCGGCATTGGCCATGCCGGTACGTTGATTTCGGCGGTCTTGTTCCTCTTTCGGCAGCGATGGCGCACCTCGGTTAACCGTGCCGCGGAAGCGATGACTCTGTTCGCAGTGATTTGTGCCGGCATCTTTCCGGTGATCCACATGGGGCGTCCGTGGTTGGCCTTTTGGATGTTGCCGTATGCCAACTCCCGGGGCAGTCTGTGGGTCAATTTCCGCTCCCCGCTGCTATGGGACGTTTTCGCCATCAGCGTCTACTTCATCATCTCGGCGGTGTTCTGGTACTTCGGCTTGATTCCCGATCTGGCGACCCTGCGGGACCGATTCCGCAAGGGTTGGCGCAAGAGGGCCTTTCGAGTCATGAGTTTCGGTTGGAACGGCTCCATGCGGACCTGGCACCGCTATGAGTTGGTCTATCTGCTGCTCGCCGGCCTGGCGACCCCTCTGGTGTTGTCGGTGCACTCCATCGTCAGCTTCGACTTTGCCACTTCGGTCTTGCCCGGTTGGCACGCGACGATTTTCCCCCCCTATTTCGTTGCCGGTGCCATTTTTTCAGGGATGTCGATGGTGCTTACCCTGATGATCATCGCTCGCAAGACAATGCGCATCGAGGATTACCTGACCCTCAATCACATCGACGCCATGACCAAGTTGGTGCTGGTGACCTCCGGCATGGTGATGCTGGCTTATGGAACCGAGTTCTTTACGGCCCTCTATTCCGGGAGTGAGTACGAGCGCTTCGTCTTTCTCAACCGTGCCATGGGGCCGATGGCCTGGGCCTATTGGATCATGGTGAGCTGTAACGTCCTGGTTCCCCAACTCTTCTGGTTTCGCCGTTGCCGTCGCAACCTGGCAGTGGTTTTCGTTGCGACGATTTTCATCAACATCGGCATGTGGTTCGAGCGTTTTGTGATCATCGTTACCTCGCTACACCGAGACTTCCTGCCGTCCAGTTGGGCCAGCTATGTGCCGACTTCCGTCGAGGTGGCGACTTTGTTGGGGAGCTTCGGCCTGTTCTTCACCCTATTTCTCCTCTTCTGCCGCTTCTTGCCGGTGATTGCCGTGGCGGAGGTCAAGGGTGTCTTGGGGGTCGGCCGGCCGAGCAAAGCGGTGAGCAGAGTAGCGAGTACCGGAGGGCCCGAGTTGTGAGCCGTCATTTTCGAGCCAGTTTCAGCTGTGAGGAGGATCTTCTGGGAGCGGTGAAGAAGTTTCGGGCCAGCGGCTTCGAGATCGATGACGCCTACACTCCCTACGCCGTCCACGGCCTCGATGAGGCAGCTGGGGTACGCCGCACTCGCTTGGGCTGGGTTGCCGCCGTTCTGGGATTGGGCGGCGCAGCCTCGATGATGGCGTTTCAAGATTGGGTTTCGGCAGTCGATTGGCCCCTCAACGTCGGCGGAAAACCCCTGTCTTCGATCCCGGCATTCGTGCCGGTGACCTTCGAGGTCGGTGTGTTGGCAGCGGGCTTGGGCTCGGTCTTGGCTTTCTTTGTGGTGAGCCGATTGTATCCGGGCAAGAGGGCCTTTCCCCTGCTCGATGGGGTTACCGATGACCGATTCGCGGTGGTCCTTTCTGCGGCCGACCAGAGCTTCGACGAGTCTAGGGCCGAGGAGATCAGCCGAACCTACGGGGCAGATAGCTGGTGCCTGGTGGACCCGCCGAAGGCCTCTCCTCGCCGGCCCCTGGCAGCTATGAGGTGGCTACGATGAAGGATCGCGGTGGGCTCAACGTCTTTCTCTTATTGATCCTCGGGGGCATCCTCTGGCTGACCTATTCGCTAGGGCAGCGGAAAGACCACAGAGCCGTCGAGTTCTTGCCCGAGATGATCTATGCCGTGTCCGCGGAGTCCTACTCGCGCGCCGAGGCGCTACCCGGTGGCATGGTTCAGCAGAAGCCGGTGGCGGGAACCATCGCCCGGGGCAGGATGCCCCTTCACCTCGAGCCCGGAGTCGAAGGAGCTGCGAAGGCTGCTGTGGAGCTGACCAACCCTCTCGATGAGAGCGACCAGGCTTCCTTGAAGCGGGGTGGGGAGATCTTCCTCACCTATTGCCAGCTGTGTCACGGACCCGGAGGGAAAGGCGATGGGCTGGTAGCTCAGCGGGGTTTTCCTGCGCCTCCCTCCCTGTTGGCTCCTCAAGCTCGGCAGATGTCTGACGGCCAGCTGTTTCACATCGCTAGCGTCGGGCAGGGAAATATGCCCGGCCACGCGGGGCAGATCGACCCCCTCGACCGTTGGCGAGCCGTGCTCCGCATCCGGCAGCTTCAGGCGGCGGCGCCATCGACCGAGACTGTTCAAGGAGAAGGGCCATGATCGGGCAAACCACCTCGGCCTCCGCTGTTGCAGTGGCAGGGATTAACCTGACGGGTTCATCGACCCGGGGGCTTCGTTGGTTGGCTGTGCTCGGCGCTCTGAGCCTCGCCTTGGGAGCTGTGATGGATCCCCAAAGAGGTTGGGCCAGTGTGCTTTTCTGTGGTGTCAGTCTGCTGGGCCTAGGCCTTGCCGGGCTCTATTTCATCGCCATCCATGACGCCGCGGATGCCGGGTGGGCGACGGCGTTTCGGCGCATACCGGAAGCGATGATGGGGCTGATTCCGGTGGGCTCCCTCTTCATCCTCCTGGCGATCACGTTGGGTGGACGGCATCTCTATTCCTGGCTCCCGGACGGATTTGGTGGCGAGGGCTTCAAAGGCTTGTGGCTTCAATCCGGATTCTTCTACTTGCGCTCGGTGATCTATTTGGCGGTTTTCGGGTTCTTCGGCTGGGCGGTGCGGCGCAGCTCCCACCGCCGGACGGAGTCTCCTTCCGGAGTCGGTTCGAAGCCTGGGCGGGGGCTGGCTGCCGCCTTTCTACTGTTGGGTTCCGTCACCCTGACGCTGGCTTCGGTAGATTGGCTGCAATCCCTTGAGCCCCATTGGTTCAGCACCATGTGGGGGGTCTACGAGTTCGCCAACCTATTTGCCGCGGGCCTCGCGGCCCTGCTGTTGCTCGCTGCCTGGTTGGATCACCACGGCTATTCCGTGGTCAACCGGGAACACCTCTTCGATCTCGGCAAGTTGCTCTTCGCCATGTCGACCTTCTGGATGTACATCTGGTTCAGCCAGGCGATGCTCATCTGGTACAGCAACCTGGCCGAAGAAGCGATCTATTTCACCGACCGGCTTTCCCTCGGATGGGGGCCGATGATGGTGGTGAGCGTGCTGCTCAACTGGGTCGTTCCCTTCTTCGTCCTGATGTCGCGGCGTGCCAAACGAAGTCAAATGATTTTGGTTCGAGTCTCCATGGTGGTCCTGGTCGGTCACGCCCTGGACCTTTTCGTGGAGATTCTTCCTCCTGTGGTCGGGGGCAAGCCCTCCTTCGGGTTGGCGGAAGTCGGCGCCGGGTTGCTGGTCGTGGCCCTGCTGTTTCTCGTTTCTCTGCGGCAGTTGCGGCAAGCAGCACTGGTTCCGCTGGGAGATCCATATCTCGAGGAAAGTCTCCACTACCACAGCTGAGCCCAGGGTCCGTGAGCTCTCCAGCGTTCCGCCGGGGAGCTGATAACCACCAGTGATTCACTGAAAAGGAACTCAGATGGAACACGAAGCCACAGCCAGATCTCACAAGGCTCTTTTTCTCAATACGGTCGCGTTCACAATTTGCTTTGCAGCCTGGATGCTCAACGGAGTGCTGATCACTTTTCTGTCGAGTAACCAGTTGTTCGATTGGGGACCGGTGGAGCTCGGTTGGTTGATGGGGATTCCGGTCTTGACCGGTTCGATCTTTCGCCTTCCGGCAGGAATCCTGACGGATAAGTATGGCGGCAAACCCATCTATACGGGACTCTTGCTACTGAGTGCGATCCCTATGTTTCTGGTTTCCTATGCCGACAGCTTTCTCGAGTTTGCTCTCTGTGGTTTTGGCTTTGGCCTGACCGGTGTCAGCTTTGCAATCGGCATTGCTTTCACTTCCGTGTGGTACCCACAGCGGTTGCAAGGGACGGCTCTCGGCATTTTTGGGGCGGGTAACGCCGGTGCGGCCCTCACTACAGTGGCGGCGCCCACTTTGTTGAAATGGTTGACCCACGACGGGGCCGATCTGGAAGCTTGGCGGACATTGCCGATGCTCTACGCTGGGGTATTGGCTGCCATGGGCATCGCCTTCTTCGTGTTTTCGGAGAATAAGAAGCCAGAGTCCTCAGGGCGGACTCTGGGCCAGATGCTCCGCCCCCTCAAGCGGATTCGAGTGTGGCGATTTGGCCTTTACTATTTCTTAGTCTTTGGCTGCTTCGTGGCTTTCTCTCAGTGGCTGGTGCCGTACTTCGTCAATGTCTACCATTTCGACTTGATCTGGGCTGGCTATCTGGCGGCGGCTTTCAGTTTTCCTTCCGGAGTGATTCGGGCAGCTGGGGGCTGGCTCTCAGACAAGCAGGGGGCACGCCGAGTGATGTATTGGGTGCTCGGCTCTTCAGTCCTCGTCAGCTTCCTACTCATTACCCCGAGGATGGAAATACTCTCGCCTGGGCGCGGTGTCATGGCAAAGGCAAACGGCACGGTCACCTCGGTGACGGAGAATGAGATCGTGGTGAGCTCGAAGGTCTATTGTCTGCAGGCGAAGGACCCGGAGTCGGAAGAGATCGATAGCGGCATCCTGGTGTTCCCGACCAAGCAGGTTTGGCAGCAGCCGGTCGTGGAGGTCGGGCAGGAGGTTCGGCGCAAGCAACTTCTTGCTGAGGGGAAGACCGGGATTTTCTTCCAAGCGAATGTTTGGATCTTCGCCGTCCTGGTCATTTTGCTGGGTAGCATTTGGGGAGTTGGCAAGGCGGCCGTTTATAAACACATCCCGGACTATTTCCCCGAAGAGGTCGGGGTCGTGGGAGGCATGGTCGGGGTGCTCGGAGGCCTCGGCGGCTTCGTCTGTCCCATCATCTTCGGCTATCTGCTGGAGGTCACAGGGCTCTGGACCAGCTGTTGGATGTTCATGTGTCTGGTCTCGATCATCTGCCTGGTGTGGATGCACTTGGTCATTCAGCGGAGGATCGCGCGAGAGCAACCGGAACTGGTTCGTCATTTCGAAGAGGCGGAGGTAGGAGGTCGAGCCGGCGGGTAGCGCTCCGGATGCTTGACCGACTGCTCTGAGAATTTTGGACCAGTAGTTTCTTGACAGAATGGCCTCCTCGAACCAAGAGGGAGCTATGAAAAAAGTAAGATTCAGCGAAGAGCAGATGGTCGGGATCCTCAGAGAAGCCGATCGAGGCACGGTCACCGAGGTGGCCAAGAAGCACGCGGTCAGTGACCAGGTGTGGATGCACCTAGTCATTCAGCGCTGGATTGCGCGGGAGCAGCTGTAGCTGGTTCGTCAGTTCGACGAACTGGAGGTGGGAGGAAGGTCCGCCGGGTAGCCTTCCAGTTCCTTGAACTACTAGCCGATCTTCATCCCCTTCCGGTCTCCGGGATATCCCTTGCGCAAAGGTTCTCTTCAGCCAGCTTGGCCCGAAGACAGCCTCTGGCTCACCCCACAACACCGAGTTGAAACAACCCTTACTTTGTTCGGTACCGAACTCCTAAGATTCCTTTCTAGGGTGTGGAGAAGGACCAGCGGGAGACATCTCCGGTCTCGAAATCATCGCTGAAGAGTATCTTCCGACCTCCGGCGATTCGCTGAACCCGGCCCTGAGTCCCCACAGTAATGACTTCGAAGTCTGTGACGAAGGTCGGTGCCAGGGATACGTGGGATTCCCGGCGCAGTGAGGTCACCGGGCGAGTGGTAGCGCCGCGTTGGCATTTCGTTTGGGAGTTGAAAGGGAGGATGTCGTCGATATGGGAGTCGAGGAAGTCGGCGAAGGCTGACATCGTCGCCTCGTCACCAGTCGGGACGTTGTCGTTACACCTCATCAGAATGGAAAAGTAGCCAACCAGTCGGCGGTGCTCGTTTGGTGACAGGAAGGAGGTGGAGGTGACGGCGGGTTCGCCTGGGCGGCTGACGTGGCGCCACGGCACGAAGGAGGGGCCCTGTTCGGGTTCCCGAGGATTGCTCAGGGCTTCTATGAACCCGGCGTAAATACGCGATTCGGGTCCAGCGTCGCCAGCGCTGATGACTTCGCAATCTTCTGAGAAAGAAGCCGCGTTGAGCTCTAGGGGCTGGCCGACGGGCTGGTCGAAAAGGGTGGTGACTTGCAAGCCGTCGTCGATCTCTTCGATGTCTCCATCGGTGGTGACGTAACGTAAATCCCCGCCGGGAACCTGACACATAGCCAGCACAGCTCCCACCGGGAAGGCAATTCCCGGGGCTTCTTGAGTAGAGCGGTCGTAACGATGGAGAAAGCTTGGGAAGGTACCCAGGTCGGGCACGCCGTACCAGATCTCGTCTTCCGTCGGCAGTACCGGGGTGAAGATCTTGTTGGAGCCTGGAACTAGGTCGACCTCCATCGTGTTGGTGAAATCTGTCTCGACGACGCCCCCGCGGCCAGCGATGACCCAAGCTGGGCCGTCGGGATACGAAACCGGCGAGTGGGCGATGTCGAAGAGCTCAGCGGTGAAGAAGCCAGCAGACCAGGCGGCGAGAGAGGACCACATGGGGTTGCCATCGGGATCCGTGGTGCGGCGCAGGACCGTAGCGCCGTTCCCAATAGCAATGATCTCGCCACTGGGAGCGCTAGCGACACCGTTGAGATCCTCCGAGGTCGGGGGAAACTCTTCGACCGGTGAGTCCAAAACGATCTGAGCACTCAGGGGAGTGGAGAGAAGCCCGAGCAGGAAGGTGGCGATGAATACCCCCATAAGGCTCCGGGCGAGAGCTGTCGGAGGTTGGGTTCGGGGACGCTGGGTTGAGACTGGGTCGTGAAGTTCCATGGAAGCTCCTCAGGTGTGAATCGATGAGTTCACCTGGGAATGCGACTTCTTCCGGAGAACTGCGCCACGGAGATGACTCCCCAGCCCTCAGCTTCTAGCCCCCAGCTCCCGGCATCTTCTTGAACGGGGATCCCCGGGGACTCCCCCCAACCGCTGCAGATATAGAAATGCGACAGGTCGCAGAATCTCCGTGGGAGGTTTTCCCGCTCTTTTGCGTACGTCTCCATGTTTGGCCCCTGTGCAGCCCCCTGTGCTAGCCCCTAGTGCTCACCCGCACGACGGCTTTCTGTTCATGAATTCTCAGGAGACGCGATCATGCTCGATACCCCCCTTAGGCTCTTCCCTCGCCGTGCTGCAGCCTTTCTTCTCACCTGCTCTCTTGCCTCCGCAGCCGGGGCAGAGCTGATTACCGTGGGGCCGTTGGCCAACGGTTGCGATTTCGACAACCTCGTCGGGGCCATCGTACGAGCCGCGTTGACCCCGGAGGGGGATACCATCGCCATCGCTACCAATCGCACCTTTACCAGCTCCACGGCGCTGATCCTCAGCAATGAAGCCAACGTGACGATGCGCGGTGTACAGAGCTGTAGCAACACCGCGAGGTTTCGGCGCACGATCACGGCGACGCGGGGAGATCTACTGGACTTCAGGAGCACTAATCTCACCATCGAGGCGCTGCGGCTGACCGCTGATCTGGATGGTGACCGGTTGATCACGGCCGATGGAGGGATGCTGGTGACCCTTGACGATTCCCAAATCGACAACGGTATGGCCGTCGATGGAGGCAATATTCTGCTCACGGACGGTGCCTCCCTGTTGATCGAGGGGGACGCCCGGGTTGCCTTGGGGAATGCGACCTTTAACGGTGGAGGGATTCACTGCTCTGGGGGCGGCACGGTAGCTCTGTTGCAGGGAGCGGTGGTCGACAGCAACACCGCCGCCAACAACGGTGGGGGTATCTACGCCTCGGGTTGTGCCGTCAACGTGCTTTCCGGGGGCACCGGTGCCGGTGGGGTTTTCCTCGGCGTCTCGGACAACACCGCCGAAGGTGATGGTGGGGGCATTTATGCCCGGGCCGGAGCGGACGTCATCGTTGCGGGGACCAGCACGACCCCCGCGACCATTGCCGGCAACCGGGCACGGGGCGAAGGGGGCGGCGTGGCATTGGGGGGAGCTTCCACGGTGGTGACGATTCAGGACTCGGAAGTGATGGATAACGAGGCCTTTGGGCTAGGGGGAGGCCTCTTCGTTTTCAGCAACGCCATGCTGACGATGGAGCGGACTCTGGGCAACTGTAACCGTGACGACCGCTGTTCGTTCCTGGGGCGCAACACTTCGGGAGGGCCGATAGGAGCAATCAATTTTGGGGGAGCCCTCGCCGTAGAAGGTGGTGGCCAGGCGGAGATTCTACAGACCTACCTAACCTTGAACGACGCTGCCGATGCCGGCAATGTGATCTGGGTGGATGGGACAGGCTCCTTTGTCTTGGTAGAGAGCTCGGTCTTCTACGACAACAGCTCCCGGGGCACCCATGTTTTGGCCAGCAATGGCGGCGTTGCCCGCCTGGCTTTCATCTCTGCCTGGGGTAGCTCGGTGTCGGGTAATGGGATGATCTTCGCTCAGGCGGAGGCGGGGGGAACGGTGGGTCTCTTCTCCAGTCTGGTGATCGAAGGCAATGGCACCTCTCCTACTGGCGGCCCACCGGATCGGGTCTTCGGTCCTCCCGGTACCGGTGGCATTTACCAAGCCGATTGCGTCTTCGGGCACGAGATCGCTTCTCTGCCGACAGGCCGGGGCACCATGATGGCCCGCACGGATCCGGCCTCTATCTGGGCCAATCCCGCGGCGGGAGATCCCCACCTGCTGCCGGCCGGTGACGCCGTCGACTACTGCGACACCGTCATCTACACTCCGGTCGGTAGCGACCTCGACCTCGAAGCCCGCGGCATCGATGCCCCCATCTCCAACTTCTTGGGCCCCTTCGATATCGGTGCTGACGAATCCCCAGGCATCCTGCCGCCGGAGATCTTCGCGGACGGCTTCGAGTCCGGAAACACCAGCGCTTGGACCTTGACGGTGCCTTGAACCCGGTGTCTCTAGGGAGGCTGACCTTGGGGAGCTCCGGCGCGGTCTAAGCGAGCCAGCTCTGAATCCCCCTGGGCGATCTCCCTGGCGTATTGGCGGTGAAAGGTACCGGAACGCAGGGCTTCTAGGGCTCCCAGGAGGAGCTGTTGAGCTTCTCCTGGCCGGGTGGGGGCCAGGGAGCGCCCCAGCTGGAGCTCGGCTAGAGGGTGCCACCGATTCGTTTCCCCCTGCTTCTCCGAGAGAACTTTCTCGGCTTGCTCGGCGAGATTCTGGGCTTTGCCGTGGCGACCACGGTCGTTGAGGAAACTGGCATAGAGCACCCGGAGCTTGGCGACGGTGGAGCTGGTGGGTCGGTCTCCCAGGCGGTCGAGGCCGGAACGGATCTGAGCCTCGGCTTCCTGGAACCGGCCGGCCCGGCCGAGGGCCTCACCGTAGACCACTTCGAAGAGGGCCAGGCGGCCCCCGAAAGCTTTCGGAGTGGCGAGGGCTCGCTCCAGGCACTGGCGATAGAGCAGTAGGGCGGCGACCAGATCTGCGTCGAGATCCGGAGCCGAGTCCGCTGCCCGGTCGAGGGCTCGGGCGAGATTGAAGCGAGTATCGGCCAGGAAGGGGTGGTCGGGGCCCAGGACAGCCGACTGATCCCCCAGAATGCCCTCGAGCCGGGACGCCGACTCGGCGAAGCGGCCTTGGTTTTTGAGAAAGGTAGCCAGGTCATTGCGTACCGCCAGCAAGCGGGGATGCTGGGAGCCGAGAATGGGCTCGAGGGTGGCCAATGCGGTTTCCCCCAGGGTGATAGCTCGGTCGAGGTTTCCCAGATCCGCCTCGATACCGGCGAGCAAGGCTTCTGTCTTGCCTTGTTCCACTCTGGGGCCGATCCAGTCGTGGCCTTCGAGAACGGAACCCTCCAGGGATCGGTAGAAGCCGAGGGCTTCCTCGGCAGATGCCTTAGCGCCTTTCAGGCGACCGGAGCGGAGCTCAGCGGTGGCGCGGGTGCTGAGGAGGCCTGCCCATTGAGCCCGGGAGGCGACCCTCTCGGCCTGCGGGCTGGCAACGGCCTCGATGCGCTCCAGGGCTTCTTCCGCTCGTCCCATCTCGACGAGAGTGGTGGCGTAGAAGGCTTCCAAGTCGAGCCGCTCCACAAGGCTAGCTTTGGCTGCCAAGGCGATGGCCTGGGCAAATCGCTCCTCCGTTACTTCCGGCTGGCCCTCCCGAAGGGCGGCCCGGGCGGCGAACCGGAGGTCCCGCACTCTACGATCGATGTCCTCCTGAGAGAGGGTGACGGGATCCTCGGGAGCGACCAGGTTCGGGGCCAGGAGAGTCTCCGTATGGTCCAGATCGCCGAGCCGGAAAGAAACTTCGCCGAGCACCGAGCGCAGCTCTCGGCGCACCTCCGGTGCCATCTGCGGGTTCGTCTCCAATCTCTCGATGCCGGCATCGAGGATGTCTCGGGCAGTGACCTCTTCGCTTTCGTTGGCAGCCGGGTCGGCGCCTAGGAAGGTGGAGAGGAGGAAGTCGGTCACCGCCTGGGCCCGCTCTAGATGTTGCGATGCATCCGCCGCCGCAGTCCGGGCCCTCTGGGCCTCCTGTCGAGCGATGGTGGCCTGCCACAAGGCGATGCTGCTGCCAGCGAGCAGGGCGAGAACGGCGACGAGACTCGCTGCCACGGTGCCCCGATGGCGTTGGACCAACTTGCGGAGCCGGTAGGTGAGACGGTCCGGGGTCGCCGCTACGGGAAGGTTGCGGCGCCAGCGGCGCAGATCCTCTGCAAGTGCTTCGACGCTGCCGTAGCGCCGCTCCGGCTCCGGTCGGAGAGCCATGAGGACGATGTTGTCCAGATCTCCGTCCAGGTCCGGTAGGGCATTGGAGGTGGAAGAGGGAGGAGGGGGGGGCGGTGCTTCCTCAGGAGCTGTTTGTCCCGAAAGGAGTCGGTAGAGCACGGCGCCGATGCCGAAAACGTCCGTCGCAGTGGTAATGGCGCTACCGCTGCGTTGCTCCGGAGCGCCGTAGCCTGGGGTGAGGATGCGGGTATTGGCGCTTTGGGATGCTTCTTCTCCCAGGAGTTTGGCGACCCCGAAGTCGAGGAGGCGGACATGGTCGTCCCCATCCACCAGGATGTTGGCGGGCTTGAGGTCCCGGTGGACGATCAGATTGCCGTGGGCATAGGCCACGGCGTGGCAGACTTCCAAGATCCAATCGACGATCTTGAGAGCGCTCGAACCGCCCTCCTTGGCGGCGCGGTCGATGGGCACCCCATCCACTTGCTGGAGGACGAGATAGGGTGTTCCCTCCGGAGAGACGCCACCGTCGATGAGACCCGCGATGTGAGGGTGCTCGAGGCGGGCAAGAATTTGCTGCTCTCTCTCGAAACGGGCGATGGAGGCGGGGTCCGTCATGCCCAGGTGCAGCAGCTTCAGAGCCGCCTTTTGCTCGAAACCTGCAGTGCGGCGGGTCGCCTGGTACACCACTCCCATGCCACCCCGTCCGAGCTCCGGGCCGAGTACCCAATCGCCCATGCGTTCCGGGCGTAGAGCGGGTCCGTTGGCGGGAAAGAGCGGGGCGGCCAGCTCTACTACTTCATGATCCAGAGGGCCACCGGTAGCGGCGGCTTGCAGGAGCGTCAAGACCCGGTCCCTTACCGAGGTTTCGAGGTCCAGGCCAACGAGGTGACCCGCCCGCTTCTCCTCGTCGAGATCGAGAAGTTCCCCCAACACCTCGTAGGCCAGCTTCCAGTTTTTTTCGTCAGCGGTGTTCATGGTGTTCCCGGAGGATGAGTGGGGACGTCATGGACTCATGCGGGTGTGGAGGAAGGCCCGAGCCCGTTGCCAGTCACGGTGGAGGGTGGAGGAGGAGATTTCCAGTAGCTCCGCAGTCTCCTCGGCTTTCAGGCCAGCGAAGAAACGCAGCTCGACAATGCGGTGACTCCGTTGATCGATCCGGGCTAACTCTCCCAGGGCTCGGTCCAGGTCGATCCAGTCGAGGCCGGCCAGCTCGCCCCCCAGGCTCTCCGTCCAATCCACCCGCTGTCCGCTACCGCCCCGTTTCTCCGCTCCGGCCCGCCGAGCGTGATCGATGAGAATGTGGCGCATGGCCCGAGCGGCGCTGGTGAAAAAGTGGCGCCGGCTCTCGACGTCGAGGCGGTCGCTGGAGACCAGGCGTAGATAGGCCTCATGGACCAAGACCGTGGGAGTCACGGTGCCTCCCACCTGGGCACCGAAAAGTTTGCCTATGGCGATCTTGCGCAGCTCCGGATAGAGGCGCTCGAAGACGGCATCCCGGGCGGCCTCGTCACCGATGCGGCAGCGGTCCAGGAGCTCGGTGATCTCAGCGGTATTTAGGTGGTGCTTGCGGTCCACAGAATTCGATGGAAACCCCTGTCATCATTGATGTTGGGAAGATCCTACCACCCCCTTGAAAACCGTAGACGAAAACCCCTTTCGCCGAATCCCATATTGCCGTGCTGCCTCCCTCTCTCCCCATCGAAGGTGCCGGGTCAGTCAGGTCCTGACCCGTTTTTCTCAGTTACTGCGTACGCCTCATCGAACGAGAAAAACGAATCTGAAAACAAGCCTGTCGAGGAGATAGACCATGTACTCAGCCTCACGCCACAACCGTCGTAGATTTTCAGGCGGCACGCTCCGCATCATCTTTACCGTGGCCATGTTGGCCATGCTGCCCGTGACCATCACCGCTGAAACGATCACGGTCGGTGCTCTCGCGGAGGGATGCGACTTCGATCAGCTTTCTCTTGCCTGGGTTCGAGCCGCGGTGACGCCGGAGGCCGATACCATTCTCTTGGCTGCTGACCAGTCTCATACCCTATCGACACCCCTGACGCTCACCGGTGCGAGCCGGGTGACCATCCGAGGTATCCGGGATTGTTCCAACGATACGACTTGGATCCGAACCATCGAGGCTACCCGCGGCGACCTCTTTCGACTCATCGACACAGACCTTACGATCGACCGAGTGACCCTTGAAACCGCCACTGGTGGCGGTCGACCCCTGACCGCTTCCGGTACCAGCCTGATCACCCTCGTGGGGGCGAGGGTCGTCGGTGGCGTGGCGGATGAAGGCGGCAACGTGCATCTGAGCGAGGGAGCTTCCCTCGCCCTTGGAGGGTCTTCGACGATCAGCGCCGGTAGTGCCATCTTCAACGGCGGCGGTGTCTTCTGCTCCGGCCCGGGTCTGATATCCGTCTCGGATACCAGTGCCATTTTCCTCAATCATGCCGACTTCAACGGCGGTGGCTTCTACTTGACGTCCGGCTGTGCTCTCCATGTCACAGCGAACGATACAGGCGGCGTAAACGCCAACAATGCTGGTATCAAGGACAACGATGCCAACAACGATGGCGGTGGTGTCTATGCCACCTCTGGTGCCGAGGTGGTGATGTTGGGCAACCGTCATGCTCCGGCGCGGGTCCACGACAATCTCGCCCGCCGACGAGGTGGTGGAATCTATTTGAATGGGATTGGGACGACTGGCACTCTCATCGCAGCTGAAGTTTCAAAGAACCATGGACGCCTCGACGGCGGCGGCTTCTATGTCGCCAATGGCGCCGAGCTGACCATGGACCACGATCTCGAAGTCTGCGATCGCGGTATCCGCTGTTCGCTCTTGGATACGAACTTCACTACCTCGACCTCCGAGGATTCCACTGAAGGTGGCGGAATCGCTGTGACCACGGGTGGACGAGCTGAGATTCGGCAAACTCTGGTGACTGGAAACAGTGCAGAAGACGGCAATGTCGCTTGGGTCGATGGCTCTGACAGCTTCTTGCTGATCGAAGGTAGCGCGCTCTTCAACAACAACTCCGTCGGTGTCCATGTTCTAGCGGAGAACGGTGGTCATGCTCGGATGGGATTCGTATCCGCTTGGGGAAGCTCAGAAGAGGCCGGCGTGATGGCCCTAGCGCAGGCCCTGGACAGCAGTCGAATCGACCTGTATTCAAGCATCGTCATCGAGGGTAACGGCCTAGGTGGCCTCGACAGGGTTTTCGGCCCGCCGGGCGTTGGCGGTCTTCACCGCGCGGATTGCACGATCGTCCACGAATTCGATTCCTTGCCCGCCGCAGGGGTTCCTACGGCGACGATGGTGACCAACCCGGCATTCATCTGGAAGAATCCTAGCGTCGGTGATCCGACGTTAGTGCCGACCGCGATCGCCATCGATTACTGCGATGCGCTGACCTACTTTCCCGTCGATACCGACATCTTTGGCGACGAGCGTGGCATCGACGATCCCACTGTGGCGGACTTTATCGGTCCCTACGATCTCGGCGCAGCCGAGCACCCAGCTGCCTCGCCGGAGATTTTCGCCGACGGTTTCGAATCCGGCGATCTGAGCCGGTGGACCCTGGCGATCCCCTAAAAACGCTGCGCGTTGGTAAGTCTGCCGACCAGTGCAGTGGCGGAGGCGATCTCATGTCGGTATTGGGCGCGAAACGGACTGGCCTCGAGGACCTGGAGGCCGTGGTGGAGATCCTCGATAGCACGCTCCGGTCGAGCTTGCTGGAGGGCTCGGCCGCGTTCGATGTGGGCGAGCGCGAGCTCCCTCGAATCGCTGCCATAGGTCGACTCGAGGGTTTCGACCGATCGTTCGAGCTCTTCGAGGGCTTCGGGGAAACGACCCCGCTCATTGAGCATCGCCGCGAGTTCGACCCGCACCCGCGCGGCCAGGGGATATTCAGCCTCTCCGGAAGTGAGCACCTCGAGACCCCGGCGCAGCTCGGCCTCTCCGTTTTCGAATTCGCCGGACCGGGCCAGTGCACGACCGTAGATGGCACGAAAGATGCCGCCGGTGGCACCGAAGTTTGTCGGAGCAGCGTCCACCCGGCGGAGGGTCTCTCGATAATCTTCCAGGGCGGCTTCGAGCTCTCCAGCTCGAAAACGCGCCTCGGCGAGGTTGAAGTAAGTGATCGCAACGTTCGGATGATGGTCGCCAAGGACCTCTAGCTGCTCCACCAGCAGGGCCTCGAGCAGGACAGCTGAGTCGCTGAATCGGCCCAGGTTCTTGAGCAGGGTCGCGAGGTCGTTGCGGGTCGTGAGGCTGTCCGGGTGGCGTGGCCCGAGGCGCTCGAGCTGGATTTCGAGGGAACGTCGTTTGAGAGCCTCCGCGCCCTCGATGTTGCCGAGGTTGGCCTCTATATTTGCTTGGATGCCCAAGCCGCCCGCATATTCCACTGTGGCTGATCCACCCATTTCCTCGAACAATGCGAGCCCGACTTGCGAGTGCTCCTTGGCTTCTGCGAAGCGGCCCAGGCTGTTGAGGGCTGACGCTAGGGTGCCGAGAATAGCGGCACGAGTCTTCGGCGATGCGCCCTCGAGCCAGCCGCTGTCGACAGCAGATTCGAGGCGCTCGGCGACTTCGGCGTAGCGCCGCCGCTCCACCGCGTAGGCGGCGTAGAAAAGCTCGACATCGGCTCGGGTCGTGGCATCGGCGTTCCGGGCCAAACGCTCAGCCTCTTCATACCGCTGATCGGCAATCTCAAAGTTGCCGGCTTTGGAGGCTGTACGGGCCGCGAAGCGAAGGTTACGGATCCGTGCGGCAAGAGATTCATCGACGCCGTGGAGATTGCTGCTCAGCAGCGACTCCGCCCTTTCGAGATCCCCGAGGTAGTAAGAGATCTCCCCGAGAACGGAGCGCAGGCGGCGACGAACATCGGGTGCATCGTCGAGCTCGCGATCGATTCGGGTGATGCCTTGGTCGAGAATTTCTCGCGCAGTGACCTCGTTGCCACCGCTGGCGTTCGGGTCTGCGGCCTTGAAGGTGTCGACGATGAACTCAGTCACGGCCTCCGCTCGCGCCAGCTGGCGTTTGGCCTCGGTCGATTCTTGACGGGCGACCCGCGCTTGCCACGTGGCGACACTGGCACCGATGACCAGGCCAAGGGCCGCGATGGTGCTGAACAAAGCGGCGATCCGATGGCGGGCCACCGATTTGCCCAGCCGGTACCCGAAGCTGTCCGGCGTTGCCCGGAGGGGATGGCCTCCAAGCCATTTGCGTAAGTCGTCGGCCATGGCTTCCGCGCTCGGATACCGTCGTTCGGGCTCGGGACGGAGCGCCATCATCACGACGTTGTCGAGATCGGAATTGATGCCGCTGACGCACTTAGCGCTGCTGGATGGTGCCTCGGGGCGGTGCGCCGCAGCCGGATCCGCCGAATCGAATGGTCGGGTGTGGGCGAGCAGATCGTAGAGCACCACGCCCATGGCGAAGACATCGGTTGCCGTCGAAACCGGTGCACCAGTCATTTGCTCGGGGGCACCAAAGCCGGGAGTCAACACGCGTGTCCCAGGATCTATCGCTTCGTCACCGAGAAGCTTGGCGATGCCGAAATCGAGCAGGCGCACCCGACCGCCGCCGTCGACCATGATGTTGGCCGGCTTCAGGTCACGGTGGACGATCAGGTTGCGGTGGGCGAAGGCGATGCCGTCGGCGACCTCGAGAAAGAGCTCAACAACTCCGCGCGCTTCGAGATCGTGATCTCGACAGTAGGAATCGATGGGCGCGCCGGTCACCTCTTCGATCACCAAGTACGGCGAGCCGTCAGAAGTCACACCGCCGTCGATCAAGCGAGCGATACTTGGATGTTCGAGCTTGGCGAGGATCTGCTGTTCGCGACGGAATCGGGACAGACCTTCGCGATCCCGCATCGCTACCCGCAGCAGCTTGAGAGCTGCCTGCTGGTGGAAGTCGACGCCCTGGCGAGTGGCCTGGTACACGAGGCCCATGCCACCGCGGCCGAGCAGCTCGCCGACGGTCCAGCCGCCAACAACCGTGCCCTTTGCCAAGCCCACTACATCGTCTTCGATCGCCTCAAAGAGTGTCTTTGGACCAGCATCGAGGACGGCCGCGGATTCTTCGTTCGCTGCCAAGAGCATCTCTACCCTCCGGCGCAAGGTATCTTCGAGGGCCATGGCCTCGAGGGCGGTGTGACGTGCTTCCTGCTCTACATCGAGCAAAGCGTCGAAGACCTCGTCCGCTCGCTGCCAGAGGGCTTGCTGTTTCTCGTCCAACTCCCCCATGCCGCTGGTCAGCTACCCTCCCGTAAGCGCGCAACCAGGAAGGCTCGAGCTCGTTTCCACTGACGTTTGACCGTGCTTTCCGAAATGCCCAGTAGCTCCGCCGTCTCAATGGCTGTCAGGCCGGCAAAATATCGCAGCTCCACCACCTGGCGCCCCTGGCCGTTGATCGTCGCGAGTTCTTTGAGGGCGCGATCGAGATCGAGGAAAGAGCCATCGTCGAACAGTCGATCCGCGACGCCTTCCGTGAAGGTCACCCGCTGCTCGTCGCCACCACGCTTCGAGGCCGCCTTCCGACGGGCCTGATCGATCAACACATGGCGCATCGCTTTGGCCGCGCTGGTGTAGAAGTGTCGCCGGCTCTCGACATCGAGGGCTGTGCCCGCCGTTAAGCGAAGATAGACCTCGTGTACCAATACGGTCGGCGTGACCGTCGCGTCGGAACCGAACAACTTGCCGGCGGCTATGCGTCGCAGCTCTGGGTAGAGTTGTGCGAACACGGCGTCACTTGCCGCCCGATCCCCTTCTCGGCAACGGTCGAGTAGCTCAGTGATTTCAGCGATGACGACAGCTCCCCTCGAAGCGACTCCGACCTTTTCACCCTTGGAATACACCGACTTTATCATCCACGATTTCGATCTCCTGGAGCGCCGCAGCCTGCCGTAAAGGAGGCCCTGAAGCGTGGTGATTTGTTGGGAGAGATGCCTCAAACGGAAGGTGGTCGAGGCCACCTCGGGGTCCGCTACTTTTTACTACCGAGCTCGCGAAGCTTTCTTTCCGCATTCACCCTGAGCTGGTGCCCCAAGTCCTCACTGGCTTTCGAGTCTCTCGGCAGCACTTGAAGCACCTTGCGGTACAGCTGGAGGGCCCGTTCGCGGTTGCCACTGGCCAGGGTGATCTCGGCCAGGCTGTCGTAGGCGTTGGCGGACATGGGATAGAGTTGAGTATTGGCCTCGAGGACCGCTAGAGCTTGCTCGATTTCGCCGCTCCCAGCGAGCCGGTAACCCAGTTGGTTGAGGCGGTCCTCAGCCACTCCCCGGTCGTCGGGATGCTCCCTATGGAGGTTCCGATACGCCGCCACCGCCTTGTCCCGATTGCCTTCTATCAGCCAGTCCATGGGGAGTCGCTCCTGCTCGCCCATGCGACCCGCCAGAAGGGTCCTCTCCTCTTCGCCCCCCCGACCGGGCATGATTTGCAGGATTCCAGTCACCCGTGCGTCCTCCCGCTCGACCCGATAGCTCCATTCTCGATCCATCCTGGCCAGGGTGCCGGGGGCGACTTGAAACAGCGGTACGGCATTGCCGTCGGAGGATCGCATCGTGAGCTGACCGTCAGCCGTGTCGATGGCGAAGGCTTCGTCGCCGTGGACCCGGTAGCGGCCAGTGATCGCCGCTAGCTTTTTTTCTGAGAGCGGCAGATTCGGCAGAGGCTCCGGTAGGTAGCCGGGCCAGTTCTTTCGTTGGGCGATGCCGCGAAGGATCTCGTCGGCCAGCTGGCTACCGTTGTCCGAGTTGACCATGACCGCCGCGGCAAAGCCTCCGTCGCGGCTGGCGATGAGCATCGATCGAAAGCCCTCGTTGGCGCCGCCGTGGGCAAAGTACATTTCGTCGCCCAGGGTGCGGATGAAGAAGCCGAGGCCTGCATCTCCATTGACCGGCGTGGTCATCCGCTCGGCCATGGCCTTACCGAGTAGGGCCCCATCTTCACCGGCTCGGGAGCTCTGAACGCTCATGGCGAAGCTGCACAGATCCGAGGGTGTCGTCCACAGGCCCGCCGCCGCCATCTCCGGGTAGGTGTGGTGCTTGCCCGGCAGCCGAGCGCCGTCGCCACGGTAGCCTGTGGCGGCTTGGGGCCGCTTGGCGGCCGGTAAGGGCTGTTCGAAAGTGCTGTCGTTCATGCTTGCTGGCCGCAGCACCGTTCGCTCGAGGAGCTTTGGAAATGGCTCGCCGAGGGCATTGCTGAGAGCCAGTTGGGCGACGGTGAAGCCGCCGCCGGAGTACCGGAACCGGCTGCCGGGCTCGAGGTCCACCCGCACCGGAGCGCTATTGGCAGGCTCGACGCCATCGAGGACTTGAACAACCGTCGGCAGTGCCTCGTCCGCTGCATATCCCCTGAAACCGTGCACCGTGAGGCCGCCACCGTGGGAGAGGATCCGTTCCAGGGTGACCGCCTGGTTGCGGTTGAATTCACTGTCGGGCAACCGCCACGAGGTGAGGTATTCGTTGACATCGCGATCCAGGGCCAGCTTGCCCGCCTGGGCCTGAAGCAACACCCCTGCCGCGGAGACCGGTTTGCTGATCGAGGCGGCCTGGAAAAGAGTCTTGGGTGTGACCCGCTGCTCGCTGTCGGTGTCAGCGAAACCCCACCCTTCAGCCCAATGGACCGTCCCTTCACCGCACACGGCAACCGACACTCCGTGGACGTTGAGGTCCCCCATACGCTGCTCCAAGGGAGAGCCGGCCTGGCCCTCGATGAGCACTGGCCCGTGGAGACGTAGGGCCGCTAGGTGGGGAGGAAGGGCAGCCAAGTGGGACGGAAGGGTATCGGAGCTATCGCCAAAGGCTGAACCCTGGCTAGCGACGATCATTGAGATGGCAACAAAGAGTCGGGTCAAACGGTACATCGTTCCTCCAAAAATAGATCTGCGACGACATACGCAGTGATTCCCGCAAGGTTCATTGTCTCAGCGGGAGAGGCGCTGTTCGTGGGTGGTTTGGATTTCCTGGAGTGGCGTTAGAGGGATCTCCTGCGAACCGCCTGAGAGAGCACAGAGGGATGAATGCATGACAACGAACCCTATCGATACCTTTCGCCGAGTAGCTCAGCATTCATCGCGGCGACGCAGGCCAAGGAATCTTCCCCACCGGTCAGCTGGCCGTTTTTGACGAAACTCTACTGTTCCACCGTCAGAACAGGTCGGTGTGGTTTCACTGCTCTGCTATCGAGCCGTCCGGTGAGGCTTTGCTCAGCTGTCTGGGACTTTCGCCGGACAAGTTCTACGGTTGAAGAAGCGCTGCCTCCGCTCGGTTCCAGCCCTCTTTCATGTCCCGTGCTAGGCTCACTATATGGCGACTCCAAGGACAGTGCCCTCGGCTGATCTACCCGAGGGAATCGAGCCGGCGGAAGCGTATTCAAAGGAGGGTGTCGATGTGAGCCTGATCCTTTGGATGCTGGAGCTGAGCCCCCTCGAGCGGCTGGAAGCGGCTCAGGACATGATCGATACGGTGTGGCTGCTGCGAGAAGCTGCCGATGTCTCCTAAGTTTCTTCAGATTCTCGAGCTTCTTGATCAGCATGAGGTCGAGTTCATTGACGATCCGCACAAACCTCCTCCTAACTCAACTCGGCCCACTCGATGTGATGAGAGCCATCGGCAGCTCTGGGTTCGAAGATCTTCTCGATTCGGTGAGGACTCTCCAACTCGGTAAACTCCGTCTCCGAGTCCTAACTCTCTCCAAGGTTATTGAAAGCAAAGAGCTAGCGAATCGGGACAAGGACAAGGCCGTGCTCCCGGTGCTCCGAAAAACGCTCGAACTAAGACGAGAGAGACTCTAGGTTGCTTCGATTCGTTTGGATTTGAGTTGAAGCGCCTACCCAATCCCCATCAACCGCCGCCAATCCTCCAGAGATCGAATGCGCAAATAGTGGTTCTGAGCCAGCTCGTCGCCGATGGTGGAGGTGGGGGTGGGGCCGTAGTGGTGGCCGGGGTAGAGGATGGTGTCGGCTGGCAATTTGGCCAGCTTGCCGGTGAGGGTGTGGTACATGGTTTCCGGGTCGCCGCCGGGGAGGTCGACGCGGCCGCAGCCTTGGACGAAGAGGGTGTCTCCGGCCACCAATCGGTTGCCGAGGAGAAAGCATTGGCTGCCGGGGGTGTGCCCAGGGGTGTGGAGGAATTTCACTTCCACACTGCCGACGCGGGTGGTGTCTCCATCGTCGACTTTGCGTAGGTCACTATCGGAAACGCCGGTGATTTTCTTGAGGCCTTCGGCCTCGTGTTTGTTGACGAAGATGGGCACTCCGCCTTTTTCGAGGAGGCGAGCCAGACCTTCGACGGTGTAGCCGAACATGGTGCCTCCGCAGTGATCCGGGTGGTAATGGGTGACCAGAGCCCCCACCACTTTGTAGTCGTCTTCCTCAGCGACTTTCAGGATGCTGTCCACATCCCAAGCTGGATCGACCACCAGGGCCTCGCGCTTCTCTGGGTCACCGATCAAATACATGAAATTGCGCATCTGCCCGGCTACCGGGTTGGTTTTGGCCACTTCCTGGCCGGCCAGGAGTTGGCGGAAATAGAGGTTCTGCTCAGCCATCGGTAAAGGTCCCCTTCTCAGTCTTGATTCGAACTTGGCAAGAGTAGCAGTCCTACCGGAGAATGTTGAATAGGAGGCACGTCGCCGGTCGTTCTGGGCTTAGCGGTCGACGGATTTTTCTTTTCGCTTCAGAATCCGGCGAGGGACGGCCTGCCTCGTAGTAGCATCTCTCTGGCAACATCACCTTGAGGGTTCCACAGCTGGGTGGTCGTTGCCGGGTAGGGAGTATGGTTGGATGGCCGAGGTCGAGCATCTGGTGTGGGTGGGGAAGACAAAAGGCCAAAGTAAGCTCGCCCTACTCCTGCAGACTTCCTTCAACACCCTCGATACTCTTTTCCTCAATCTCATGACTACCACCGTGGCCGGTGGAAGAATCTCTTTCAGTGGTGGGTCCGGGCCAACGGGGTTGCTTTCATGACCGCGGACCTGGACCGCTGGAATCGCCTCGCCCCCTTGGTGGACGAGTTGCTGGACTTGGAACCGGCGCAGCGCGTCCTGCGACTCGAGGAGCTGGGGCGGGGCGATTTCGCCTTGCGGATGGCTCTCGAGGACCTCCTCGACTCTCACCACGAAGAGCAGGACACCTCTCCTCGCACCGGAACTTCCGTTTCTGGGGATTCCCCCGCTGGGGACTCCCATCCGGATCCGGGTGAGGAGGACGCCACGGATCCCCGTTTGGGCTCGGTCATCGGTGGCTACCGGTTGTTGCAGCGACTCGGCGAAGGGGGCATGGCCACTGTCTATCTGGGAGAAAGACAGGATGCGGCCTTCGACCACCCGGTGGCCATCAAGCTCGTGCGTATGGACCGAGCCGATTCTGCCATGGTCGAGAGGTTTCGAGACGAGCAGCGGATTCTCGCTTCCTTGAGCCACCCGAGTATCGCGCGCCTCTTCGACGGCGGAGCCGCCTCCGATGGGCAGCCTTACATTGTCATGGAGGTGGTGGAGGGATTGCCTCTCGATCGCTATTGCGACGCCAACGAGCTCGACTTGGAAGCACGGCTTCGCCTCTTTTGTCAGGTTTGCGAAGCCATCGAATATGCCCATGGAAAATTGGTGGTGCATCGAGACCTCAAGCCCAGCAATATCCTGGTCTCTGCCGAGGGAGAGGTGAAGATCCTCGACTTCGGCGTCGCCAAACTTCTGGAGCCCATGGATCAAGCCGGTGCTCGCGACGATCTGACCTCTCTTTTCGGGGTGCCTCTAACCCCCGCCTATGCAGCGCCGGAGCAACTCGATGGTGAGGGAGTGACTACGGCGACGGATGTCTACTCCCTCGGCCTAGTTCTCTACGAGTTGCTCACCGGGTTGCGGGCTTTGGCCCGGTCCGGCCGAACTCCCCTGGAGCAGACCCGCAAGAAGTTGGAAAGAGATCCCCAGCGGCCTTCCCAGAGGTTGTTGACGACCGCTGGGGAGAGCGATGACCCGAAGACCACCGAGTTGCCTCCGGAGGAGAGATCCCGGTTGCGGTCGACCACGGTTTCCAAACTAGTGAGACGGCTTCAGGGAGATCTCGACACCATCGTCCTCAAGGCCCTGCGTCATCAACCGGAAAGGCGCTATGGATCGGTGGAGGCGCTGCGGGATGACCTGCAGCGGTATTTGGCCCAAATGCCCATTCGGGCCAGACCCGAGTCCTGGAGCTACAACCTGGACCGCTTCGTCCGGCGTCACTTCAAGGCGGTGGCGGCGGGCATCCTCGTGGCGACCTCCTTGCTTGGCGCTCTTGGGGTGGCTATCGCGGGGTGGGATCAGGCGCGTCGAGAGGCTGAGATCTCGGATCGTCTCTCCCGCTTCCTCGTGGAGACCTTTCGGACGCCGGACCCGACCACCCATCGTCCCGGCGGGCAGATTTCAGCCACCGAGCTGCTCACTCAGGCGGCCGAGCGGATTCAGCAGGACCGGCAGGCAGATCCTGAGGTGCGAGCTCGCCTCGCAGAGGCGATCGGTGAATCCTTCCTGGGGATCGGTGACTACCAGCGAGCCGATGAAAATGTGGCGGAGAGTGTTCGGCTATGGGGTGAGAGTCGAGGAGAGTTCGCTCCGGAAACCGTGGCGACCAAGAGCTTGCAGGGGCGGATTTGGGCCACCATGGGGAGACTCCGCGAGGCGGAGGAGCTCTACGAAGAGTTGTGGGTCGAGCTGGCGCAGCATCCCAAGGAGAAAGCCCTGCGGGCGAGGGTCGCCAATGATTTCGGTGTCTTGTTGAGCGAGAAAAGTGACTTTGAGCGCTCGGAAGAATTCTATCGGGAAGCCATGAGCCTGCGACGAAAGCTCGGAGATTTGGAGAGCCAGCATGGGATCCGCCTGCGCAACAATCTCGCGGTGTCCTTGCGGGGACAGGGAGAGCTGGAAGAGGCGGAGGATCTGCTCCGAGGTGTGCTGAGAAGTCTTCGCATTAGGCTGTCGGAGCCCCATGCGGACATTGCGACCTGCGTCAACAATCTGGCCCGCGTGGTGCGTGGGCAAGGAGAGCTGGATGAGGCCGAAGGGCTCTATCGCGAGGCCCTGGAACAGCGCCGCGCCGTTTTCGGTGAAGTCCATCCAGATACGGCTCAGAGCTACAACAACATCGGGGCGATTCGTTATCTGAACCAGGACATCGATGGCGCTGCCGAGTACTTCGAGAAGGCGTTTCAGATCTGGGATGAGTTCTTTGAGGGAGATCACCCGCGGATTTGCGACTCCCTGAACAACATAGCTGCCCTACGCAGAAAGCAGGGGCGTTTCGACGAAGCTGAGCAGGCCTTTGAGAGGGCCTTGGGGATGACCGAGCGACTCAATCATCCCGATCATCCAAAGGTCGCCCTGGTCCTCCGCCGCTGGGGAGACCTGCGCCTCGAGGAAGTCGGCGCCGCTGCGGCAATTCCCCTGCTGGAAAGAGCTTTGGTGATTCTGGAAACAACCCAAGGTCTCGACTCGGAAGCTTCCGTCAAGACCGTCCTGCCGCTGATCAAGGCCTACCGTGGAGTGGGGCGACCCGAGGCGGCAGCCACTCTCTTGGCAAGAGTGGAAACAGCGGCCGCAGCCCAGCCCGAGGTCCTGGAGTTACTCTCCGAGGCTCGAGCTGAGGCGGCAGCCACCTCGGGCTAGTCTCTCGGGGCTGGTCTCACTCGGTCGAGGCTCAAGGTTGGGAGGTATCGACGACCGCGCCTTCGGCCATCTCCATGCGAGCCTCATCGAAGGTCTTTTCGAAGGACCAATCTTGGATCGTCGCGCTGGCGTAGACGGAATGGTCTGCCTGGTAGATCGTGTATTGGGTCGGTACCAGAAGACCGCCTACGTCGGCGAAGTCGTCATAGATCAGAGTGTTCTGGGGGCTGGTTTCCATGCCTTCCGGCAGGATGGCGCGATAGGTCACGATGTAGCTACAGGCTTTGAGCTGGTGGGTCTTGGGGTGAATGTAGAGGATGTAGTAGTCCTTCGGGGTATCTCCGACTCCATCCCCATAGGTGATCTTGACGGTGATGTACTCCGTTGGATCTCCCTTCAACTTCCCGACTCCCGGTGCTCCGAGGTGGACCCCAGGGTCCTTGGCGAGCCAGGGGAGGTTGAGGAAGTGATAGTTGAGTAGGGCCATGAAACGGGGCGGAAACGGCAAGCCCCAATTCTGACTCCAAGCCTTCTCGCCGTCCCAGGCGAAGCTCATCTCGGTCCCTGGAAAGTCCGCATAAGCCCGCCGGAGGCCTTGCTCGACGGTGATTTGGGCGGTGATGGGGGCTGGGGCACCGGGGGGGAGAAAAGCATCCTGCCAGCTGACCGTAGGTGCTTCTGCCCAAGCTGTCATGCCGCCATGGGCTTCGACCATGGCATCCACGATCATCTCTGAGCTAGCAGAGCCAGCCTGGAGAGGGGAAGGAACTAGGGCCGAAAGAGCGAAAATGAAGGACAAGGCCAGGCAGATGGAGAAAGCGCTGAAAGCGGACTTAGAGATCATGGAAACCCTCTTGCTGGTAAGTGGTGAAAAGGCTGTCGAACCTACAGTATAAGCGCAAGAGTCCAGAAGTCATCGACCGTTGTGCTGGCAGGCCTGACGGGGTCTGGAAATGGGATCCGGAGCTAGGGGCCGAGTCCCCAAGAGACCAGCCGGTATAAGACGAGGGAAGGAAAAAGTCGTTCTTTCGAGCCGGGGAAAAGGCAGGCTCCCCTCCCCGATTGGGGGAGGGGGCAGGAGGTAGGGTCTGCGAGGGTTTGGGGTGGGATATTGGTAGGTACTAAATAATGCACCCGATTTATCTTGGATGCTTATTGATGTATACGGAAGCCCACCCCTGATCCCGCCAGTGAAACCCTCAATTTTCTTTATTCCTTGACCGGATCACCGTCTCGATACACTCCGCCGAAGTCATCTTCCTCCAAGGCGTTGCCCATCTTCTTGATCCACTTGAAAAACTTGCTGTCCGTTGTCGACCAGGTCGTTCCGCTGACCACGCGGTGATGGACAGCAGCCACGAGCTCACCACTACTCTGGTCGGTGAACTTCAAGTCGATGGTGGTGTAGCCGGCGCCAGCGCCGAAGCCGACGAACATCTTGGCGGCAGTGTTTCCCGTGCTGCAATCGACGATGCGCCCTTCCACCAGGATGTCTCCCTCTGTGGTGGAAGTGGTGGCGCGGTCACCGAAGACCCTGCCTAGGACATCCGAGAAGGAACGGGCCATATCCGAGTTCATCTGCCGGGCCAGGCGGTGGTCGTTTTCGTCTCGTTCCTCGGCAGCTTCGGCCAGAAATTCATGTTCCGGCCAGGTTTCGAAGTGGAAGCTCTGACCGTCCAGAGAGAACCCTTCTCGAGCCCAGAAATAGTCCACTTCATCCGTTTCCACGAAGGCCAGCCCGTCTGGTGAGAACCAGGAAGTGACCAGTTTGCCATCGTCGAGGGTTCCGGTCATGACCTGAGGAGTCTTTCCCGCCTTCTTCTTCTTTTTCTTCGCCAGGGCGTCGGGAGACCAGACTGCCACCAAGGCGAGGCTCAGGGATAGGGCGCTGAGTTTCTTGGCCAGGGATATCTTCACTTCTCTTCTCCTTCGGGTCGGTATAGGTCGATAAAAACTTCCACCGAGACAGGGCTAGGACTGCTGGGCAGATCGCTTCCTGCAATCGTTCCCAGGTACTGCTCACACTTTGGGGGGAAGAACTGGCTCGATTCTATCCGACCCGGTTGGAATCTGGGTTGTAGGGTCGCTGACGAGTGGAGTTGGAATCGAAATCGAGATGGCGAGGTCAGGATCTACTTGGACGCGGGCAGCTTCACTCTACAGTGGGAGGTCGAGGACTCAGCCGAGGGAAAAGGGCAAAGTCTCGATCGAAGGTGACGAGATCCAATGCCCCGTGTTCCTGGCACAAGGCAGCGATCTGGGCACCGAAGAGCACGTTGCCCGTCGCCGTGGCTGCCTGGGAGGACTCTTTGAGGAGAGGCCAGAACCGAGGGCCAGGTACCAAGAACCGGGCGGTGGGGCTCGCCAACAGACGATCTAGGAATAGGACCGCGACTTCTTGGTTCGAGGGGGGCGTCAAGACCCGTGGGTGGGTCACGACTCGCAGGAACTCACCGAGGCAAAAGACAGGCAAGGTCCAAGGGATGCTGCCTTCAGCGATTTCGGTCAGAAACGCCGCTGAGAGAGAGTGCTGAGGGTGCTCCGAGCGATGGGCCGCGATCAGAACGTTGCTGTCGACCGCGATCAAGAGTGCTCGCTCATGAAGTCGTAGAGGACCCGCCGGTCAGCAACCTCTACGGCTGGAGGAGCGGATCTGTCGGTCACCGGTAGGTTGGGCTCGAAGGCTTCTTCTGCTTCCGGCCTGGGTAGCAGGCAGGCTCGCAGTACTCTTTCCACAAAGGCTTTGAGGGTACTCCCTGAGAGGCTAGCTCGTTTTTTCGCTTCCTGGAGTAAGGGCACCATCGAGGTTGAGAGTGGTCTTCATGTGGGTGACCAGTATCACTGGCTCCTATATATGGCTCGCCTCGATCTCCCCGTTACCAGAGAGTCATTCTGCACGAGCTATTCCCGGTGATTCCGATCCATTGAGGGCCGGTCCAGCTGTTCAGGGCGATGCTTAGGGGGTGGAAGTCGGGATCCTCTCGATATCCACCGGCACGCCGGTCAGAGTCGCGTTGCCACACAGGGGGTCGACCCGATGCTCATCGGTGATGTCGTTGAGCCTGGCTCCGGGCAGCCCGGCGATGACCTGGGGAGGGCCTACCGGCGGGAGGCGGGTTGGGTAACTCCGAGATCCACGGCGAGGTCGCGAGCCTCCTGCGCTAGATCGAAGCTGGAATCTGCTTCGACCCAAATGGCCAGGGTTTGGCTCAGGTGTTCTTTCGCTAAGTCGATTTGGTTCTGCTGTCGGTAGAGGAGAGCCAAGTCTAGGTGAGCGGTCGGTAGAGCTGGGCTTCGGACCTGCGCCTGATTCAGGTTCTTTTCAGCTCCCTCGAGGTCGCCAGCGAGTCGCTGAGCCCGACCCAACTGGCTCAGCATTTGACTCTCCTTCGTCAGGTTGTCCCGGAGGTTGGTCGAGTCTTTTGCTTGAGCCAAGGCTTCGGCAAAAGTCCGCACTGCTTCTTGGATCTGATTTCTTTGCAGCAACATGTGCCCCCGAACCTCGGTGATCAGGTAAAGCATGTCGTTGCGTTGAAAATCTTCCTGAAACAGCTTCTCACTGGCGAGCAAGTGGGGCTCGGTCTTTTCCGGGTCCTCGGCAGCAGAATAGGCCAGCATGAAGCCAATACTAGCCAGTCGATCTAGCGGAGGTTCAAGGGAGCTCTTGATCTCCTCCAGCCGAATCAGGGTACCCCCAAGGTTCCCAGCTTTCACCTCCCGGTCAACACCGAACATCTCGTCCACCAGCCCGTCGATGGGGTTCCTGCGTCCAGCATTCAGGGCAACCATTCGGCGATGCTCGAGTGCCGCATCCTGAAAGCGACCGCTGAGGCTCAACAACTCGGCCTGCGCGTTCAGGAGACGCACTTGCGCTTGTTGGCTTGGATAGCGAGCCGCAGCTGCCCGGAGGCGCTCTTCCACTTCGACCAAATCCCCTTCGGCCATATCGAGAAAGGCTAGATTCAAGATGGGTCGCTCATCTTCTGAGCTTAGATGGACGGCCTTTTCGAAGCACTGCCTGGCTTCGCTCAAATTCCCTACTGACCAGCTGGCGGCTCCTAAAAATAGCTGGCCCGCTGCATCCTCCGGATGGCTTTCCAAATAGGGTCGGAAGAGGCGTAGAGATTCTTCCACTTTCCCCTGCATTCTGAGGAGTCGAGCCAGCTCGAACAATGCCGCTGTGGAAGTCGGGTCAATTTTGAGGATTCTCCGATAGGTAGCAATCGCCTCGTCCGCTTGGTTAGCATACTGTTGGTAGGCCCCGGCCAAACGGTAGTGGGCATTGATGTCCTGGGGGTAGAGTTCGGTCCAGGTCTCGTACAGGGGAACGATCTTCTCGGTATCCTGGTCGATGAAATAGCGGGTTCCCTTGGCATAGAAGGTCTCGGCTGGGGTGAGCCGATAGTCTCGCCGTAGGGCTTCGGTAAAGGCATCGCGAGCCGGCTCCATCTCACCACTGGAGGTGAGAGTGAGTCCCAACCGCAAATATGCCGCAGCGAAGTCCGGATCCTCACCTACCGCCTTCCGGAAAAAATTCGCTGCACCTCGATAGTCGTTTTCGTAGTTCACGAGATCTATGCCCTTGACGAAAGCCTCCAGAGCAACTGGAGATCTCGTCAGCTGTTCTGCCACGGGATAGTCGATCACTTCCTTGTCGCTGAGGGCTTGTAGATCGAGGTGAGGGGTCAGGCCGAGACTCGCTTCGTCGACCAGGTTCTGGGGAGTCGTGGCTTTGACATCTACTTCAGCAATCAGGTTGGCTGACTCTGATCGGTAGATCTTGAGGCGAGCTTGGAACAGCGTGCCGTCATAGTCCAAGTCACCGGTGACGAAGAAATCTAAGGAAAGAGCCTCAGAGATCTTTCTGGCCAGGGCTATCGGCACTCCAATTTTGTTGCCATGGCCAGATCTTTTGAGATGGGAGCGAAGAGCCCCATCGTAGGGACTTCTTCCGGCAATGAAGATGTTCTGCCGCAGGTCCCGTTCCAGCATCAGCGGAAGGCCCCGCTGCAACCAGTCTAGGTCCTCATTTCCGGTGGTGTTGGTCCAGGCGAAGAGCCCCACTCTGCGCCGAAAAGTCTCCTTGGCCACCAGGCGTTCGATGGAGTTCCCGCCGTCATCCACGGCAGTGACGATTTCGGTGGTGCGACCGAGGTTCTTGCCTTGAAATTGGAAGCCCAAAAGGCCGATCACCAATAGGAGATTCAGGGGAACTAATACCTTCTCTGCCTTACCCCACCGGTCTCTGCCAGGCTTGCCGTGGGTGTAGGCCAACAATAGGGCGCTGGGAACCAAGGTGACTGCCAGAAGCACTACGGCGTCGATGAGATGTTTCGACAGCGAGTAGTGTTTTGTCAGGAAGACCGTAAAGCTGATGAGGCCCCAACAGATGCCGATATAGCCACCCATGATTTGCGGCACCCGGCGCTCGAGAAGCTTGGAAAAGAAGGTTCTGTGCATCGTTCTCGTTCCGCTTGGCAACTATCTGGGTCTAGCCGATGGCTTCTGGTTTGGGTTCGGAAAGACAATCCTAGCAGCCGGAGCCAGGAGGTCAGATTATGCTGAGAGATTCGGGTCCCTAGGAGATCTACCTGGCCTACCCTGAGATTGTTTCAGTCCCGCTCTGCTGCCTAGGAGGCTCTGTTAGGGGTGTCCTGACGGCGCCAGCTTGCGGCATCCTCTCGATATCCACCGGCACGCCGGTCAGAGCCGCATTGCCACACAGGGGGTCGACCCGATGCTCATCGGTGATGTCGTTGAGGCTGGCTCCGGGCCTCTTGGAGGCGACTTGGAGGCGAGTCTCGGGGCGAGAGTGGCCCCAACCGTGGGGCAGGCTAACCACACCGGGCATGACCTCGTCGGAAACTTCCACGGGAACCACGATGGAGCCGGTGCGGGAAGTAACCTTGGCGGATTCCCCCCCGCCAAGACCCAGATTCTCAGCATCCTGTGGATGAATCAGGAGCGTGCAGCGCGCCTTGCCACGCATCAGCCTCGGGTAGTTGTGCATCCAGGAGTTGTTGCTGCGCACCTGACGCCGCCCGATGAGCAAGAAGGGCCCTTGCTCCGATTGCGGAGAGGTGCTCCGAGCCTCGAGGAAGTCGCCGAGGCGGTCCCGGTCTTTCAGCAGCACTTCCGGAGCGAGCTCAATCTTGCGGGACTTCGTTGCCAGGCGCTGGGGTAAGCAAGGTTCCAGGAAACCAAAGTCTACGCCGTGGACCTGCTCTTTCAGTCGTTTCAAGGTCAGGCCTTTGCCGAAGGGCCGAAAGCCGGAGCCCCTGGGGCCACGGCGCAGGGCGTGGTCCAGAAGAGTGCTGGGGCCGCGTCGTTCGAGAAAATGACGACGGACTCTGGTCAAAGGGGAGACCTTGTTTTCCAGGCGCTGTTGCAGGGCATAGAAGATTTGCCAGTCGTGACGGGCGTCCTCAGCGGGCTCGAACAGAGGGGGAGAGTATTTGGCTGTGTTGCGAATCGACAAGGCGTGAAAAGCGAGGTCGTAGTGATCCCGTTCCAGAGGGGGCGTCGGGGGGAGGATGAGGTCGGCATGGCGGGTCGTTTCGTTGAGATAGAGGTCCACCGAGACCATGAACTCCAGCCCCTCGAGAGCTCCTTCTAGTTGGCGCCCATTGGGGGTCGACAGGACGGGGTTGCCGGCGGAAGTGACCAGGGCCTTGATTTGCCCCGGCCCTTCGGTGAGCATCTCTTCCGCCAAGACGGCTACCGGTAGCTCGCCAGCGAATTCCGGTAGATCCCGGACCCGGCTACTCCATCGCCCGTAGTGACCCCGGCTCCGACCGGCGCCGACGAGGTCGACCGCTGGCAGAGTGAACATGGCCCCGCCGCGGGAGTCGAGGTTGCCAGTCACCAGGTTGAGAGCTGTGATCAACCACTGGCAAAGGGATCCGAACTCATGGACGGAAACTCCCAGGCGGCCATAGCAAGCCGCGGAATCGGCAGCGGCGAAACGCTGCGCCAGCTGGCGAATGTCCTCGGCGTCGATTCCGGTGGCACCGGCAACTCGCTGCGGCGGGAAGGCCGAGACCCAATCTTGCAACGAGTCCAGCCCTGCAGTGTGGGCCTCCAAATGGCCCAGATCCGTGAGTCCTTCTGTAAAGAGAGTGTGCAGCAGTGCCGCCAGAAAGAGCGCGTCTGCTCCCGGCCGGATAAAGAAATGATGATTGGCGAGCTTGGCTGTTTCCGTCCGCCGGGGGTCGACGACGACGATTTCCCCATCGCTTCGGCGGATCGCTTGGAGTCGTTTCTTGACGTCCGGTGCGGTCATCAGACTGCCGTTGGAGGCGAGAGGGTTGGCTCCCAGGATGAGCAGAAAATCCGTCCGATCGAGGTCTGGAATGGGCAGTAAGAGCTGATGCCCGAACATCTGGTGAGCGACGAATTGGTGGGGGAGTTGGTCCACGGAGGTGGCCGAGAACCGGCTGCGGGTACCGAGGGTGCGAACGAAAGCGGGGCCATAGAGGAGCGAACCATAACTGTGGACCGTAGGATTTCCGGCGTAGACGGCAACCGAATCCCGGCCGTGCCGTTCTTGAACGCCCTTGAGCCCTTGGGCTGTCTGGTCGAAAGCCTCGTTCCAGGAAATCTCCTGCCATTCCTTCCCTTGTCGCCGCATTGGCCGCTTCAAACGATCCGGATCATTCTGGATGTCCTGCAGGGCCACCGCCTTGGGGCAAATATGGCCCCGGCTCAGAGGATCCTCTCGATCGCCACGGATGGAGAGGATTCGATCCCCGTCTGCTTCGATGACCAATCCACAAATAGCTTCGCAGAGGTTGCAAGCTCGGTAGTGGGTGCGCGTTGCCATGTCGACATCTCCCGGAGATTTGGTCGAAGAAGTGATGGCTCACTCTATCTGGTTCCCTGCTTCATAGACCCAGAAGTCGAAGCAGCAGGCCATCTGAGATGCCAGCTACTGTGTTGTTTATCGGCGGCTGGCCTACAGTGGTCCCCGCTTGACACGCATAGCCAGCGAAGGGCAGACTGAAACAATGACCAGGGCAGAACTCCAAAAAGAAGTGCTGGATCTTCCCGTTCCCGAAAAGCTAGAGCTTGTAGAGGATCTGATGGAGAGTCTCCGCGGAGAAACCATTCCGGTTCCGAATTGGCAGCTCAGGGAATTACAGGACCGTATGAAGAAATATGGTTCCGAGTCGGGGCAACTTTGGGATGAGGTTCGCTCTGAGGTCTGGCCACCGTCGGAATGATAGCGATTCGCTTCGCTTCGATAGCGAAGCGCGACCTTACCCAAATTGCCTCTTGGTATGCCGACGCTCAGATCGGCCTTGGTCGACGCTTCGAGGCAGATCTGGATCTGACCCTCCGTCGGATCCAGAATGGCCCTCAAATATATCCAAAGATAGAAGAAGAGATTCACCGGGCGCCGCTACGGAAATTTCCCTAAGGAGTGTTCTACGTGATTCGTCCGCAGGAAGTCTTCGTGATCGGTGTAATGCACCTAGCTCGCGATCCAGAGACTTGGAAAAGGAGAGGCTGAGCCTGATCCTTAGTATCTGTTCCCTTCATTCGTTCATGGATGGCGTTCTCGAAGAACCCAATCTGCTTACCAGAACCCACTTCCTTTGATTGATGCTTTTGAATGAGCTCATATGGCGGTAAGCTTGGGCACCATGCAAAATATTTCTCAACTTCCCGAGTCCTCTTCTCTCCTCCAGCTTTCCTCATTGTCGGTTTGGGTTCTCCTCAGCCTCGGCGCCGGAGCGGCGACTGCCGGCCCGGGCTTGGTCTTTACCGATGTGACGGCGACAGCTGGGATAGGTCTGCCAGGCACGCTCAACGAGTCTCTCGCTTGGGGGGACTTTGATGGCGACGGTGACCAGGATCTTTACCTCACCAACGACGGTCCCAACAAGCTGTTTCGCAACGACGGCGGTGATCTTTTCACCGAGGTTGCTGCCGCGGCTGGGGTCGATCACGGTGGTTTTAGCGTCGGAGCCGCCTTTGGCGACCTCGACAACGATGGGGATCTCGATCTCTACGTGGTGTCCTTTGGTACGGGCCCGGATGTGCTCTATCGCAATGACGGCCCTATCGGTGCAGGTGGACAGCAGGTGTTCACGGATCGGACTGCCCTTGCCGGAACGACCGAGGAATCCAGTAGCCGCGGCGTCGCGCTGCTGGACTATGACCACGATGGCTGGCTCGACATCTACGTCAACGCCATCGGCCCGGACATCCTCTACCGCAACTTGGGAGGTTTTCAGTTCGCCAACGTTGCGGCTTCCCTGGGTGTCGCCACCGTTGGTCAAGGGGTGGGAGCCGTAGCGACCGACTTAGATGGCAATGGCTGGGTCGACCTGTTCACGGGCAATCGCAGCGGCGACCTCAATCGCCTCTACCTCAATACCCAAGGCTCCTTTACGGATGTGACCGTTTCAGCGGGAATCGATGACGTTGGTCTGGGCATGGGAGTGTTGTCCTTCGACTACGACAACGACTTGGATTTCGACCTCTACTGGACCGTTTGGCCGGGAGACGGCGAGGACCCCCAGCCCAACGCCTTTTACGAGAATCTCGGCGCCGGTACCGGCTTTATGGAGGTCGCTGCCGTCACCGGCACGACCGACCCCGACGGTTGGGGGATTAGCTGCAATGCGGGCGATATCGACAACGATGGTTGGGAAGACTTTTTCATCACCAACGGCTTTTCCGCTGATAGCTCGGCCAATGTTCTTTTCGTGAACAACGCAGACGGAACTTTCAGCGATGGGACCTCCGTGCTTGGCGGCGCAGATTTCGACGGCCGAGGCGTGGCCTTCGCGGACTACGACGAAGACGGTGATCTCGACCTCTGTGTGACCGGTGGGCCAGACGCCGAGACTCGCCTATGGCGCAACGATACGGTGAACGACAACCATTGGATCACCCTCGACCTGCAAGGCTCCGCCAGCAACCGCAGCGCCCTAGGCGCCCGCATCGAGGTATCGACCCAATTGGGCACCCGAGTCAAGGAGGTCAGTGGGGGAGCGGGGCGCGGTTCCCAGAATAGCTTGCCGGTGGAGTTTGGGTTGGGGCCGGCCACTCTGGTCGACACGGTCCGCATTCAGTGGCCCAGTGGCCACGTTCAAGTTCTCACCAATCTGGCGGTTGATCAGTACCTGACGGTGGTGGAAGATCTCCTCTTCGCCGATGGCTTCGAGAGCGGTGATATCTCCGCTTGGCCACTGATGTTTCCATCGCCGTTGACCGCGGCCCCTTTCCCTTGAGGGGGCGCTGCGGGGGAGCTCTCCTCACCGCTAGGAGCCGTTACCTTCACAGCTCTCGTCGATATACCTGGTAGTAGGGCTGTCCCTTGCGATCGGGGATGATCGCGGTGCGCTGATAGTGCTCCTGGAGATAGCCTTCGAGGCGGGGAAACTTTTCTATCGGGTACTTGATGTAGGCGCGGTGGTTGCCCGGGACGGTGTCGATGATCAGGCTTGGCGGGTTGGCGTCGAGCTCCTCGAAGAGAATGTCCCAGGCCCCTTCGACAATGTGCTCCGAGGTGTCGACTCCTGGCCGGTGGTTCTCCCAGGGAAGCATGCCGGTGAGGTAGTTGGTGTTGCTGTAACGAGTGGCGGAGCGCCGGGGAGTGAGCATGTAGATCTCCGGGTTGTAGCCCCAAACGAAGATCGTGTCCTCGGAGTCCGTTGTGGCGCGAATGTAATCCAACAGGCCCTGGCGTTCCACCTTGGTACGGGCGGGCTGCCAAATGTTGGTCAGAGCGATATCCCGGCGGTACCGATAGACGGAGCTGCCGAGGCCTAGGATCAACACCCACACCAAGGCCTCGCGGAAAATCCAGGTACCTAGGCGGGAGGGGGCGAATTCCCTCGCTTTTTGCCAAAGGTCGACCACGAACCAAGCGCTGAGCAGGCACAGGGGTGGAAGGATCTGAATGAAATAGTGGCCAAAATTTCTGCCGCTGTAGGAAGCTCCGAAGTAGGAGAAGAGCAGCCAGAGGAAAAGGAGAAATCGGCCGTCTAGTGACCGTTTGTGCAGCGAGGCCCCTAAGGAGGCCTTCAGTGCGGCTAGGCAACTCAGGGTGCCAGCGACGAAGAGCAGTGGGTTGGAGCGTAGGTAGTGCCGGCTATGGTCCCAGGGATTGAGAGCAGAGAGCTTGTCTCGGAGAGGAACCACCGCGGTGTAGTGCTCGACGTTGTATTGCCAGTAGTAGAGGTAAAAGTCTCCCAGGGCCCCGTAGGCAGCGAAATAAGCTGCGCAGGCCAGTACCGCAGCGAAGAAGCCACCAGCTAAGGCCACGGCATGCTTCAAGGTGGTTACAAAGTGATCCTTATGGAACAGGCGGCCCCGGGACCAGGCTAGGAGTAGCAGGAAGATCCCAGCTGCCGCCCCATCGAATACGGCCGGTTGTTTGCTGAGAAAAGCAGCTCCGAAGGAGATTCCTGAAAGCCACAGCTCCCGAGTGCGCTGCCTGTGGATGCCACGCCACAACAACAGCATGCCGATGGCACTCGCCAACATTCCGGGCCATTCCGTATGGAAGGCCAGCAGCTGGCTGCGTTTGTAGGTATAGGTGGCGATGGTGAGGAAAGCAGCGGCTACGAAGGCCATGGCCCAGCCACTGGGGCCTGGGCGTAGCTCTTTCGCCAGCTGAAACACCACCCAAGCCGAAACCAGGATGAGCAGTAGCAGCAGCCAGTGGACGGCGTACATGTTGTTGGCGCCGGCTACCAGGAAGGTCAAGGCATAGAGAAGATAGGTCACCGGGCCTCGTTGATCGATAGCGTCCCGGTAGGGGATGCCCCCTTCGAGCCAGGTGGTGGCGATGATGGCGCTCACCGACTCGTCGACATCGCGGATGGGACGATCTTGGTGTGGCATGCGCAGTAGACAGAGAACCACGAACAGCAGAGCAAAGAAGCCGATCCGAAGGGCTCCGGAGTGAAACCAAGGTAGCCCCCGGCGCTCTCTCAACCGCTTTCGAGCCCGGACCTCGCGAATCAGGAAACCTGCCATCATCCAGGTCAGGAAGGCGGTAATGGACAGGTTGAGGATGCTGTAAGCCCCGAAGGGGCTCGGCCGGAAGAATTCGAAGGCATAGAACGCGCCATAGATGCCGGCCTGAGCCAAGGCCAGTCGATCCCTTTGCCGGTGACCGGGTGCTCCGGGAGCACGGAGCAGGGGCACCAGGGCTAGAACTGCCCAGTAGTACCGCGAGCTCACTGCGATCAGGAAGAACGGCACCAAGCCCAGGAGCAGCGCATCCTGTCGGCGGCGACGGTAAGCGACGAGGGCGAAAGCGGCAAAGCCAAGAGCGGCCGTACCTTGGTAAAGGGGCAGTTGCTGGGCGAAGATCGCCCGACGCTCTCGACCTCCTTCATCGAAGGCGAAGGATCTCTGATCGTGGATGAACCAATGTTTGAGACCCACGCGCCGCTGGCCCCAAGTGTGAGCCTCCGAGTGGTGGCCGATATTGCTGGTGAACTCCACCCAGGCGGTGGGCCCACGACCGGTGAGGCTTCCCAGTCCTAGACCTACCAATCCAAATAGGCCGAGAGCTACGAAGAAGCGCAGCTGGAACTGGCGGATCCTGCCGGTTCGTACCCAGAAAACCACCACCGGAACCAGTGCGGCAGCCACCAGGACGGCGGGGAAAACTCGGGTCAGCACCGCATAGGCCAGACAGGCCGCCGAGGCGATGGGCTTTTCCCGCTTGACAAAGCAGATTGCTGCGGCAATGGCGCAGAACCAATCGTATTGGAGGAATCCTCCCGCCAGGCGATTCCCATTCACTGGTGATAGAGCGATAAAGAGGAAAACCAAGACGGCTGGACGGAGGCCGAAGGTACGGCGAATGAGCCAGAAGATAGCGGCCATCAATAGGAGGTCGAGGCTGACCAGGAGCTTCAGGGAAACCAGGGAGGTCGCCGGGAGAAGTGCCGTCAGGCGCTGACCGACGAAGGTCCAAAACGGCGGCGGATTATAGCCGCGATCGATGAAGATGTTTTTCCATCGATCAGGTGATCGATGGACTTGAAGAGCCGCCACGTCGGCTCGGAATTCTTCCCAACGCTGGGGAGTGAAAACCTCGGCGGGGTCGAATCGGGCTTCGCCAACGGAACGCGGTTCGACCTCATAGGTCCGCAGATTTCGGACCTCGGTGATGTTGTTCCAATAATCGTCCCCCTGCTTGTCCGCCTCGAGGGCAGCGTCGTAGAGCTCGACAAACCCCAATTCTTCGAAGTACTCGGCCCCCAGGTAGTAGTGGAAGACATTCCACACTCGAACCCAAGGGGAGGTGGTGAGCTGCCATATCTGTAGAGCTGAGGCGTGTCCCCAGGCCGCCAAAGCGAGGATGGCGAGGAGCTGGGTTTGGCGCGTCCGGGAGATTCGCAGCCTCTCGGTAGCCACCAAGGGAAGGGCCAGCAAAGCAATGGCAAGGCCTACGAGAACCAGTCGAACCGTGGTTCCGTCCCCTGCCTTGGCTGCGACGATTGCCGCTATCAAGGCCGCCAAAGGGGCTCCATATCGCCACGCAAGCTTGGCCAGGAGGGGTCGGTTTTCAGTCGGCTTGGTCATGGTTCTGGAAGGCGATGGAGGACGTCGCCAGCTCTGGGGCGGCGCCCTCCTATCGGTGTTTTCGCTCTACGGCTCCGATTTAGGGACAGGTATCGAAGGCGGAAGTATCTGTAACTGCTGGAGCAGAAACTCCCTGACGATTGCGGAAGAACTTGCCGGAGCCAGTATCTGCATCGACCACTCTCAAGGTGTATTCCAGATTGGTGGTCGCAGCGGAAAAGGTCCAGAAGCGCTGGTTGAAGGTACAGCCGTTGAGCACTTTGGCTAGGACCTCATAGTTGTTGGGATTGAAGAACCAGAATAGAGCCGAGTCCTCCGCGGGAAGGGAGACCACCGTGCCGTCACCGGTGCGGTTGTTGCGATCGCGCCAGGTAAGGCTGACTTGGAAGCGACCATCCCGTAAACAGGCCGTCGTTGAGTTGGGAACGCAAACGAAGGGGTCAACAGTGAAGCGTCCGGTGATGGGGCTGTCGTCGTCGTCGTCGTCGTCGTCGTCATCGTCGTCATCGTCGTCATCGTCGTCATCATCATCATCGTCATCGTCGTCATCGTCGTCATCGTCGTCATCGTCGTCATCATCATCATCGTCATCATCGTCATCATCGTCATCATCGTCATCATCGTCATCGTCGTCATCATCGTCATCGTCGTCATCATCGTCATCGTCGTCATCATCGTCATCGTCGTCATCGTCACCGTCGCCCTGAGAAGGTGGGATGCCGGTTTCCTTTCGAATCGCGATGAGAAGGTCGTTCAGTTTGGCAATGACTACGCGGGAGTCCACATTGGCGGTCTTCAAGATCTCGTGCAAGGACTTGCCCAAGCTTCGCTGAGCTTCGACGTTCGATAGGGAAGTATGAGCGGCAGTGGCGACGAGGGCTGATCCCGCGACTTCCTCTAGGGAGCGGCCACTGTTGGTGAGCTCACTGAGGGTGACTCCCGAGTGGGTCAAAACAAGGTGAAGGGCGGCTCCTTCCCCCTGTTGCTGGGACAGGGACTCGATGGCGAGGCCAATTTGTTGGTGGAGACGGGTCAGAGCGACGGTCTGGCTTGCCTCTTGGCTACCGGAGCCGAAGATCGCGGGGCCGACGGCGACCAGGACCAATGCGGCGACAGCCATCACCGCGAGGGAGAGACGAATGAAACCGCTCTGCTGAGCAAGTTTGGCTCGCTGGGTTTTCTTTGGGTGCAACATGGTGAGATCTCCTTTTCTGGGCTCCGGAGGAATCCGGTGGGCCTCATCTCTTCAGAATCGAAAGAGCGAACGTTGAGAAGGATGGCGCAATCAAGATGAATGAATCATGACGAACCTGCCCTCGCTTCGGTTTCCAGGAGCGTCCGCAGACCCAAGAGTGCGGAAAGGTTGTGTTGCACATAGTCGATGCGCACCTCCCAGTTGGTGAGGCTGCGGCGGAAGCCACCAAGGGCGAGATCCGGTCGGGGCAAGTAGAGAGAGTTCTGCTCCGTCAGCTGACATCGTAGCTGGAACGAGGCGGCCCTGCGCAGTGCTTCCAGGTAGGGAGTAGGGTCCATGCGGACTCGTTTCGCCAAGTGAACCATCGCCACTAGGGCCTCGGATCGAGTCGCAGTGGGGGTCGATCGGGGAGGGGTGTAGTAGCTGCCCACCCAATCGAGGGGTGGCCCTGCGGTGCGCTGGGCTTCGATGATGGCTTGAGCGATGCGGGCGCCGTGCTGGGCGTAGCGGGGATCCTCGGTCACTTGGTGCAGCTCGTTGAGGCCCATGAGGAGCCAGTGATCATGAGGTAGATCCTTCACGGCCTTGCCGGTATCGCGAACATCCATCAGCCAATCGGCGCCCTTGCGGGCAGTTTCCAGCCAGCGGGGGTCTGGATCCTCCCGGTATAGGCGCATTAGAGAAAGGATGGCCTCACCGGGGTAGTAAATGGACTCGAAGGGCTCTGGGTCTGGAGGACCGTAGAAATATTTGCTGAAGAAGTGCCCGGAGGGCTCCTGTTGAAAGACGAGAAAGGTGGCGAGGTTGCGAGCTCGATCCAACCAAAGGCTCTCGCCGCTGGCCTCCCGGTAGCGCATCAAGGCGAGAATCGTGAGAGCCGCACCTCCGAGTTTCGCCTCTTCGCCGGGAGACACGATAGCTTCGAAATGAGCCTCCCGATGCTCCGGTTTTGGAGGGCGTGCCTTGGTCAGTAGTTTCTCGAGGCCGAGACGGGCGGCGGCCCGGTAGCGCGCGTCGCCGGTGGCCTCGTAGAGCTCCAGGAGGGCATAGCAGGTCCCTGCGTGGCGCAGAAGATTGTAGGAGTCGTCGTATTTATCTCTCTTGGCTCGATAGCTGTAGTCGAACAGACCGTTCGGTTGGTGGTGGCGCAGCAGATATTCGCCGCCGGCCCGAGCTGCTTCGAGGAGGGAATCGGGGGTGATCGATGGTGCAGTCGAATTGCCTCGGAACAGAGGCATGGCCTCGCCATCAGGACCTTCAGCGATCGATTGAAACCGTAGCCGGCGAAAGGGGGAACCGGATTTACTGGGGTTGCCATTGAGCGCTTCCAGAGATCTCCCCTTTTCGGTCAAATAGCGGGCCAGTCGTCCGGAATGGAGGTCTCCCCGATCATCCAGCATGCGCCGAGAGAGCATCTCCTCCGGCAGGAGGGTGACGTCTGGCTTGGGGAGCCAAATCCCATCCAGAAGGCTCTGGGCAGTACTCTGCCCCTCGCTGTCAAAGCGTTCCTCTTCTCCCTGCCAGAATGCCAGATCGACCTTCAAATGACCTGTCCGGATGTCGTCTGCAGTCGCTCTGGTCGCCAGCTCTGAGGCTGCCTGTTTCACCGCTTCTTCGAGGGTGGGGCCTTGGCCGCGGGCTAGAAGGGCGGATGAACGATGCCTTGATAGGCTGACCAGGGCTGTGGGTTGCTGGGGATCGTAGGCCTTGGCTTTCTTCTTCTGGTGTCCTTCGTCAACGGTCCGGGAGAGAGAGCTTCGAGCTAAGAGAAGGGCTCTTTCGAGTCTCTCCGGTGGTAGCTTTGGCAAAGCTGAGTCGACCTCGAATTGCCCGGATGGCGGGCCCCCGAGTCGAGATGCCTTTTGGGACGGAGATGGCTGGTGCCTCGCGGTAGAGATGGCAGAGCCTCGTAGGGTGACCTCCCTGGCGAAGACACCAGCGGCGATCAAGAAACCGGTCAGCAGGACGATGCGATTGCGTTGAGCTCTATTCATGGCGCGACGTGGTTCTCCTGGGGCGTCATGTTCGGTTCATCCAAGGCTTGATCTCCTAGAGACCTAATTAGAATCCCGGACGGAAGCTTCCAATGAACCTATTGTGTCAACAGCGAGATGAATCTGAGATGACGGTCAGCCATAGAGGACTTTTCTAACGAGGCTTTTACGATGAGAATTCTATTGGTCGAAGACGAGAGAGTTCTGGGTGATGCGGTAGCCGAGGAGCTTCGGGACGAGCTCTATGCCGTGGACTTGGCTCGTGACGGCGAAGGGGCGGCTGAGCTGATGGACATCAACGAGTACGATGCGGTTGTGCTCGATCGCCAGATTCCACCCCCCAGCGGCTTGGAGCTACTCAGCCGGTGGCGCCAAGATGGAGTCGCGACTCCAGTGCTGATGCTGACCGCACAGTCTTCCGTCGACGACAGAGTTGGCGGCCTCGACGCTGGGGCCGATGACTATCTCGCCAAGCCCTTTCAGTTCTCCGAGCTGAAGGCTCGTTTGCGAAGTCTGTTGCGCAGAAGCCCGCGAAGCGGAGCCGCTTGGATTCGGTCAGGAGAGCTCTCCATGGACCCGGCCCGACGCTTGGCGAAAATAGCCGGGAATTCACTGGACCTATCCGCCAAGGAATTCAGCATTCTGGAGTGCCTGGCGCAGAAGCCCGGTGAGGTCATCCCCCGGCAGGAGTTGGTGAACCAAGTGTGGGAAGAGGACTTGGAGCTCCAGACCAATGTCCTGCAGGTCTTCATACATCGACTACGCCGCAAACTAGCGGAACACAGCGACCAAGCCTTGATTGAGACGGTCAAAGGAGTGGGCTACCGCTTTAGCGGTTAGGAGCCTACTCCCTGCGGCGAGGCTTCCCTGGGAAGCTCGACGTAAAAGGTCGATCCCCTCCCCGGGGTGCTGTCCACCCACACTGTCCCCTGATGAATCTCGACGAATTGCTTGACGATGGAGAGGCCCAGGCCGACGGACCTCTCTTCGACGCCGTGTTTGGCGGCCAACCTTTCGAAGCGATCGAAAATTCTCGAGATCTGGTCCTCGGACAGGCCTGGTCCCTCGTCGATGACAGCCAAGCGAATACGTTGCTCCGGAGCCTCGCCAAGCTGTTCCAGACGCACTTCGACCGTGGAGCTATCTTCCGTGTAACGAATGGCGTTGCTGAGTAGATTTTCGACGATGCGCGTAACCTTCTCCAGATCAACGCAGGCCTGAACGTCTTCTTCGGCTGTGAGTCGAAGCTCCACCCCTCGTTCCGCAGCTGCCAACTGGTAGCGTTCCAAGATATCGGTGATCGTGGCAGACACGTTGACCGGCTCCGGCTCGAAACGCAGCTTGCCACTTTCCATGGCCGTAGTGTCCAGGAGGTCAGAGACGATGTTGAGCATCTGATTGGTGGAGGTGGAGATGCGTCGAGCGATGCGCACCAGCCGTGGGTTGTCGCCGGCTTTTTCGGCGATCACTCCTGCATAGGCATAGATCACACTCAGAGGGTTCTTGAGATCGTGAGCTGCGATCCCCAAGAATTCACTCTTGAAGTTGTTGAGACTGGTGAGCTGCACGTTGGCTTCTCTCAACTGGTCCCGTTGCTCGACGACTTCGCGGGTCCTATCGGAGACAACGGCCTCCAAATGAGCTGTCCGGCGAACCAGATGTCTTACCCGGAGTCGATAGGCGAGCCAGGCGGTGAGGAAGAGTACAGCCGCCAGTAGGGCGAGAAACCAGGGCTGCTGGTAGAAGAAGGGCTCGATGTAGAAGGAGTAGGCCGCTCCCTGCTCATTCCAAACTCCGGCTTCGTTGGCTGCCGAGACTTGGAATCGGTAGGATTGGCCGGTGGGGAGGTTGGTGTAGGTGGCTCGTCGTTCGGATCCGACGTCGATCCAGTCGCGGTCGTACCCTTCCAGGCGGTAGCGGAAGCGGACCGCTTCGGGGTCTGAGAAGCTCAACCCGGAGTAGGTGATCTCGAAGCGCTGGCGCCCTGCCGGCAACCGGGCCTCGGTGGCCTCTTCGTGGCCCCCGTCACCGACCGACAAGAGGTCCTGGCCATCCACCGTGATGGCTTCGATCACCACGCCGGGAGGAACCTCATTGGTTCTCAGCCGGGCTGGGTCGACGGTGACCACGCCGCGAATGGTCGAGAACCACAACCGACCCCTTGAATCCTTGAAAGCCGCGGGTTGGTAGCCACCGTTGCACTCGGCGGCTCTCATGCCATCTGCTTTGCCATAGGACACAGCGTCTACGGTTTGTCTTTCGCCGCGGGCCAAGGCCTTCAGATCTTCCTTGGCGAGGCGCGAGATTCCCTGGTTCGACCCTAGCCAGAGGTTTCCCTGATCGTCATCGAGAATCTGCAGGACGACATCGCTGGCTAGGCCATGGCGGCGGTCGAAGTTGGCGAACTGTCCGTCTCTCAGGAGACTGAGACCACCGCCGTAGGTGCCGAGCCAAACGCTCCCGTCTTCCTCGGCGAGAAGAGAAAAGACGGTGTTGTTCGGGAGTCCTTGGTCCGTCGAATACACTTCGACCCCTGTTTCCCGAAGAATCTTCAAGCCCGAGTCCGTACCGATGAGCAGTTCTCCCTGGGAGCCCAAAGCCAGGGCGAGAATGAGGTTATCGACCAGCTCCGGGTATTGGGTCAGGCTCTCGAAGTGAGGATCTGCGAAGCGATTCAGGCCACTCCCTGGAGTCCCGAGCCACAGAACACCATCCGGACCTTCCGCCATGGCGAGAATCGTGTTGTTGGAGAGGCCGTCGGATTGGTCATAGATCCGCACCTTGCCGTCTCTGATTCGGTTGAGGCCCTGGCCCCGGCTACCGACCCAAAGGTCACCCCTGGAATCCTCCAAGATGGCGGTCACCGAGTCACTAGACAAACCTTGGGAGGTGCCGAAGAGGGAGACGTGGTCCTCTTCGAGCCGAGCTAGGCCGCTTCCTTCAGTGCCGACCCAGAGAGCTCCTCGACGATCTTCCAGGACGGTCCAAACCTGTTCGCTGCCGAGGCCTTCCGGCTGGCCGAAGGTACGAAAGGTACCGTCCCGAAGCTGGTTCAGGCCACCGCCTTCGGTGCCCGCCCAGAGGTTGCCTTCTCGGTCCTCGAAGACCGCCATGACCGCTTCGGCGCTTAGCCCGGAGGCGGCGGTGACCGCTCGAGTGCGGCCGTCGCGAATGCGTAATAGACCACCGCCGTAGGTCGCTGCCCAGACGTTGCCTTGGCGATCCTCTCCGAGATCCATGATGCCTTCCGAAAAGGGCTGCCCGGTGGGTCCGAGGATGGGCTCCGGGGCAAGCTCGCGACTCGGGTCGAGACGGAACAGCCCGGAGCGGCGAGTCCCAACCCACAGATGGTCCGTGGAATCTTCCAGCAGGCTGAGAACGGTGACCCCTTTCAGGGTGGCTTCCCCCACAGCCGCGAAGCGGGTTCCATCGAAACGGCTCAGACCGCCCTCGGAAGCGCCCGCCCAGAGAGTGCCCTGTCGATCCTCGAGAACGGAAAAAACCCGCTCGCTAGGCAGGCCTAGGGACAAGCTGAAGCTCTCCGCCCGATCCTCTTTGAGGCGCACGACCCCAGAGTTGCGAGTCCCGATCCATAGATTCCCTCCAGCTCCCTCGGCGAGGGAGAAGACCACCCGGGACGGTATGGCGTCCAAAGCCCTTTCGCCTCGCAAGCGACCGTTTTCGACGACGAACAAACCATCGCCGCGGGTTCCCACCCACAGGCGCCCCTGGGAATCCCGTAGAAGATCGCGCACGTCCATAGCAGCGACTTCATTGGGTGCCTGTGGAGTCATTTCGGTGAAACGGATTCCGTCGAAACGACTCAAGCCCCCCTGGGTACCGATCCACAAATAGCCGTCAGCGGTCTGGGCAATGGCCTGCACTGTATTCTGGGGGAGATCGTCCTGCCAGTTGGCAAAGAGGTACTGGGTCGGTAGGGTTTCCGGGTCCAAGGCCGACGCGGGCGACCCCATGGAGGCGCCTAGGGCGATCAGAAGGACCAGGACAAGGCCTGAGATGGATCGGTCTCCAGGTCGGTCATGTTGTGTTAATCCAGCGGGGAATATCATCTGAGATGCCTTGGCAATATGGCATAGGAACGTCATCTGATTCGGGAGCGTCTCTAGAATAGACGCAGCAGACGGAGGAAACAAGAATGAAGCCCAAGCAAGATCGAAGCCTATTCTCGAAGGATTCATTCATGGTCCTAGTGGGAGTGGCAGCACTGGTTTTTCTAGTACTGAGTGGCATGCCTACCGTCTGGACCCCTTCTGTTGGCGCCCAGGAAGACCCCGAAGTGATCGCCTGTATTACCAACCTCGATTCCGTCGTCAGGGATCTACGGCTCCGGGTGACCCGAGCTACTCGCAGCTTGCGGCAAGAGGTAGGCTTCAACTCCATCGTTTACCTGGTGGCAACTCATGCGGATCTGACACCGGAAGAGGTGACCTCCACTGGGCAACCGCTACAGAGAATAGCCGCCGAAGCCATGGCGTCTCGATTGCTCAATGTTCCCCTGGGAGAAATTCGCGCTCGAGTTGCGGGTGGGGAGACGGTCGAACAGATCGTGCTCGCCTCCGAGATCGACCCCCAGACCTCTCTCTACCGCATCAACTACCTGAACACGGCGCTCAATCAATATTTCTACCTGGTCCTCAAGGGAGCACCCGATACGGATGAGGACGGCACGCCGAATTTGATGGACCCGGACGCAGATCAGGATGGTCTGATCAACGGATTGGACGATGACGTGGATGGAGACGGTGTGGAAAATGGCCTCGACATCGACGTAGACGGCGATGGCTTCGACAATATCTTCGACGATGACGTGGACGGTGACGGCATCATCAACCCCGACGACGACGACATCGACGGCGATGGACTGAGCAACGCCGCTGACGCCGACGAGGACGGTGACGGCATTTTGAACGAGCTCGACACCTTTGCCTCGCCGGGCATCCCCAATTGGATCGACGTGGGCATTGCCAGTCGCGATGAGCCGACTCCCGGTGACGGCGATGACGATGACGACGATGATGACGACGACGATGACGACGATGACGACGACGACGATGACGACGACGATGATGACGATGACGACGACGACGATGATGACGATGACGACGACGACGATGA